>NZ_AP042389.1:0-2240666 GCF_055384375.1 Thiofractor thiocamini
AGAGCAAAATTGGTGGGGCTTGTGGATGAAGTAGGAACCATATATAATGCTGAACAAGATCTCATAAAATTAAGTGGAGTTGTTGAGCCAAGATGGAAAAAAAGAGACAAATATGAAAAATATCTTGACAAATTACTTAGTGGTACAATCTCCAAAGTAAGTTCATACTTCGGAGGTTTGCAAAGCTATATACCCTGAACCTCTAATCATAGATACTTTTTCTATTGCCAACTCTTAAGATTAGTAGGATGATATAGTTATCTTCTAACCTAAACAAAACTCTTATCTTCCTAGCTACAATAAAACGGTATTGATCTTTGAACTTCGTTCCTTTAAGTTCAGTAACTTTTTTACTTTTTTTTAATTCATTAAAGTTTTGACAAAGGTACTCTAACTTTTTTGCTATGAGCTGTTGATCTGCACTGTTGAAAGTTCTCATATCCTTTAGTGTTTTTTCAGAGTATTTTAAAATCAAACCTCTATCCCTAACTCTTTATATACTTCCTTGCTGTCATAAACTTTCATTTTACCATCTTTGATCTCTTTGGTTATCTTATCCGCAACTATACCATCAGTATAATCAAAGTAAAAATCAAGTGCATTTTCAACTATCTCTTTTTGAGATTTTTTTAAAACCGAGGCAACGACTTCCAATTCCCTTGCCAATCCCTCATCAAGAGTAAAAAGTTTTTTAACTGTTGACATATCTATCCTTATATATAAATCTATATTTAATTATATATAAAAAATATACTAAAGTCAAATGTTTATAGTTCAATCCATCGGTTCACCTGATTCTACAGGCATTAGTGTTCTTGAGTATTCTACCATGGAGCCGTCATAAACTTTTACATTTTTCATACCGTCTAAAAATTTTGCTACAAACCAGATCCCCCTTGCTTTGTGGCCTGTGTTGCAGTAAACAATGAGAGGTTTTTTCAAATCTATGCCAAATCCACCGTTTTGGAGTACCTTTTGTGATTCTTTTTTCGATAAAAATTCATAATGATTACCAACTTTTTTAACCTGCCTTATAACAGGAGTCAATTTTGCCGTTGGTATCCTGCCATGTTTTTTTAACTCCTCTTTTTTATCCTCACCTCTATAAAACTTTGCCGTTCTCGCATCAGTTATCTGTATATCTTCATCATATATGGCTTTTATGACATCGTTTAGTGAAGCTATGTTTGAGCTTTTAAAGCTCTCTACTTCGAAGTCACTTGGAGTGATATGGGTTATTTTGGAAGTTATTTTTTTGCTTTCACTTTTCCATTTTGCATATCCGCCGTTTAGTATCACACTTTTTTCAAGGCCGTATATCCAAGCACTAAAAACTCCGCTTGCCGCATCGGCGAAGTCTTTGTTTTTAACCCCTCCGCTATAAAAAACCAAAACTTTGTCGTTTGTTACACCGGCTTTTGAAAAAATTTCCTGTATTTGTTCCGGTGTGTCATATAGTTTTTCAACAGAGCCAATCTTGCCTTGAAACCAAACTTTTTTTGGCAGACTTATAGCATTTATTATATGGTCTTGTTTAAAGAGTTTGGCTTTTCTGGTATCTATGACAACTATATCTTTATCATTTAAATGTTTTTGTAACCAATCGGTTGAAACTATGTGATTCTTTGGTATATTTAAAGCAAAAAGCATAGTGCAACTCGCAGCCAAACTTAACAGTAAAAGTACTATTTTTTTCATATTTTTCCCTTTGATTTATTTTATATTTAGCTAAATTGCTAAATAATTTTGAAATATTACAATAATTTATAATACTTTGTCAAGTATTTAGCTAATTTGCAAAATAGTTTTATTCTGATATAATATGGCTATTATAAGTATAGGTAGAAACATGTTGGATATGAAACAGAAAGTAAAGATTTTTAAAGCACTTGGAAACGAAACGAGATTTAAAATATTTAAAAATGTTTTTACCGGAGGTTATGCGTGTTCTATCGATAAAACCAAGCCAAAAAATGATATCATAGCCCAGGCAACTTGCGTAACAACTATAGCCGAGCATTTTGACTTCGCCCTTCCCACGATATCAAGGCATTTAAAAGAGTTGAAAAACGCAGATATAATCATCATGACAAAAAAATCAAACAAGATATACATTCAGCCTAACCCCAAGATCATAGAAGAGTTGGCATCTTGTTTTAAAGATTTAGTTGATAATTACAATGGATCTTTTTTACAATTTGACAATACAAAAAAATAAAGGCATCTTTAAAACTCTATGTAAAATCTTATCCTTTCTTTGGCTTCTATTGGTTTAGAAATACTTTTAAATTTTTATATAATAAATTCCATTATCATCAAGTATTTTTTTAAAGTTTTCAGGTATAAACGATATATCAGCATGGCCTAAAAAGAGAACTCCTTGATGATTTAGCATTTGATAAAGTATATCAAGCACCTCTTTTTTCTTTTCATCTTCAAAGTATATAAGCATATTTCTGCAAAATACAGCATCAAATTTGCCTATATCTATAAAATCTTTTGCAAAGATATTGTGATAGATAAAAAGGGTTTTATCTTTGAGAGTTTTTGAGATTTTGTATCTATTGTTATCTTGTTTTGTAAAATATGAAGTTAAAAGGTGATGAGGTAGTTGTGAGATAGACCTTTTTGAGTAAATTCCCTCTCTTGCAGATAAAATCGCATCACTGTTTAGATCAATTCCCGTTATGAATACTTCGGATATATCTATATCATTATCTAAAAGATATAAAAGTATGGAGTATGCTTCTTCACCGGTAGAGCAGGGTGAAACGAGTATATCTTTTATCGTTTTCTTTTTTATTAAGCTTGAAAGTATCTCAAAATGAGCAGTTTCTCTGTAAAAGTAAGTTTCGCCTACTGTTAGCATATTGATGAGTTTTTGTTTCATTGTGGTAGAGTTTTCTATATTAAAAAGCAACTCTTTAAAGCTATATATCTCATTTTGCAGAGCAAACTTCTCTATCTTTTTTAGAGTTACAAATTTCTGTTTTTTATAATCTAAACCAAACTCTTTTTTTATGTCATCAAGCAGATCTTTTGCTTCAATTTCATCAAAAGAGAACTCTTTTTTTATCAAATATGAATGCTTCTCTTTTTCAGTGGTTTTTTTCCTTTTTTTAAAAAATCTAAGCATGAACTTCTCTTTTTATATCATTTATGATTTCATCTATGGATTTTACATAATCACAACCATTTATCTCTTTTGCGACCTTTGGCATACCATAAACTATACTTGTTTTTTCATCTTGTGCAGTGGTTTTGTATCCACATTTTTTAAGCTCAAGTAATCCTTTTGCTCCATCATCTCCAATGCCACTTAAGAGATAAGCACTTATATCTGTATTTTTTATCTTAGCAAATGATAAAAAAAGGGTATCTATACTTGGATGATAAAGATCTTTATAATTTAACTCTTTTTTTAAAAATAATATACCGTTTTTTTCAAAAACCTTTGAAGTATCTTCAAGTATATAGAGGTGATTTGTCTCTATGTAAACACTCTCTTGTACTAAAAAAGCTGTTGTATTATGAAGTCTATCGAGTCTGTTGGCAAATGATTTTAGAAGAGCTTTTTGCATATGTTGAGCTATGATGATACTGCCATTGATATTATCGGGTAGGGCAGTTATGATCTTTTCTATAAGTCCGGGGCCTCCTGTGGAAGCCCCTATGAGCACTATCTTATGACTTGAATCTATCAAGTAGTACGCTTAATTCTTGGGTTAGTTTTGAAAGATGCTCCGCGGCAGCTGCTATCTCTTCAACACTTCTGGCATTTTCTGTTGAAATGGATGTGATATTTGTCATATTTTCTATAACATCTTTCATTTCATCGGCTATGTCATTTGAACTTTTAGCCGACTCTTCACTTATTGTAGTAGCATTTTTAAGGGCTGAATTTACGCTTTTTATTTGTGTACTTACATTGTCAGCATTTGTTATGGCATCTTCAAACTCTTTTGTATTTTCTGTCATTTGCATACTTGCATCATTAACTGACTGTGTTACTACATTTATGGTACTTGTTATCTCTGCAAGGCTTTTTTGAGTTCTCTCAGCCAGGTTCCTGACTTCATCGGCTACAACTGCAAATCCCCTTCCATGTTCTCCAGCTCTTGCCGCTTCTATGGCTGCATTAAGGGCTAAAAGATTGGTTTGATCGGCGATATCGGCAATGATAGAGAGTATCTCTTTGACAGAGTCCGTTTCATTCTGCAAATTTTTCATATTTTCTGAAAGATCCATCTCTTTATCATTCATTTTCTCTATACTGTCTAAAAGTCTCTGTATGCTTGTGTTTGTGTCTTCAAGGGTTTTTAAAGCGATATGCATCTCTTCTTTACTTGAGTTTACACTTTCAACGGCATTTTCAAGTTTTTCATAAGCTTTTTTTGCTCTGTTTGAAGTATTGTTTACAAGTTCAGCCTCTTTTTCGGCTCTTTTTCCTATCTCAAGAGCAGTAGCGGAAAGTTCGGCTGAAACAGAAGCGTTTTCATTGCCTCCGTCTTTTGCCTGATGAACTGTTTCTTGAACTTTTTGAATGAAATTATTTATCTCTGTTGCAAGTTGTCCTATCTCGTTTTTCCCGATAACAGGCATTCTTTTGGTCAAGTCACCTTCACTTGAAGCTAAGTCGGTTGCAGCATCCTGGATAACAAGTAAATTTTTCGATAAAAATTTTGAAACGACAAAAGCTATGATAACAGCAAGTATTACCGATATGATAGCTATGAAGCTCATCAAAGTTTTATACCAGAAAAATTTTGAACTGTTACTCTTTATGGTTTTTTCCTGTAGATTCAAAATATCATGATGGATTTTATCTAAGTCACTCAAGATAGCATTTTGTATATCTTTGACTTTCAAAAAAGGTATATCTTTTAAATTTACCATTTCATCAAGATTTTTTAATTTTGCATGTATATCTTTTATATTTGAGAGTAAGTCTGCATCTTTTACCATATTTTCTAATGTTTTTATGGATTTATCAGTTTTTTTATCCTCAAGTTGATATATATCGAAATCTTTCGTATCTTTTGAAGAAAAATATCTATTTATCAAATTGATAGCTTTTAAAACCGATTTTTCAACCTCCATAGTTTTTGCTACGAGACTGTCTGTCCTTTTGATCTCCGTTATGCCGTCTGCTCCTGTACTTGTTGCAAGAAAACCTACACTGACTACCAGCAATAAACCTGCTATAACTATACCAAAAGAGCTAAGAAGTATAGCCCTTATACTCATATCTTTCACCTGCCTTCCTTTCCAAAGATATAAGTTTGCAAAAGATGATTTGACATAACAAATAACATTATAACTTTATCTTTTAAAATATTAATATAGTTTTATAAAAAAACTTAAAAAGTATAATATATACACTTAACTTAAGAATTGATTAAATTTAGCGGGCGGGGGGTAGTAAATATTTTAAAAATGTTACATTTTGTAATAAAAATTATTATTTATATAAATTTTCTATTTGCAAAGCTTTGGCTTTTACTTTGGTTTTTGTTGAGATAAGTTCGAAGATGTCATCTTGTTTTAGCGTATCTATGGAGACAGGTTTGTTCTCTTTTACTACTTGAGCGAAGCTTTCTTTGACTCTTTTTTTTGGATCGTTGGCTTCTATGGTTTGCAAAGCAACCATAAGGTTTTGCTCTTTTTTACTTATGATCTGTTTTTCTTTTTCTGTTATGTATCGGTATAAGACCGAGAGATTTTGCTCTTTTTTTTCAAATTGAAAACTCATTGTCTCTTTGTATCTTAAGTGAAGTGATGCTATCTCGTTTTGAAAAAGAGTTAGTTTTTGCATGATGGAGTTTTGCTTATAAGCATAGTATAGGTTTTTCAACTCTTCATTTTTTTTCAAAAGGACTCTTTTTGTGATAGAGTGGAAATTATCTTCTAAATTATCAAGATATATGAGCATTTCATTTTGATCTGGCAGTATCATCTCCATGGCAGCCGATGGAGTAGGAGCTCTCATATCTGCTACAAAGTCACTTATCATAAAGTCTATCTCGTGACCCACGGCTGATACGACAGGGGTTTTTGCTTCATATATGGCATCAGCCACCATCTCTTCGTTGAATGCCCAAAGATCCTCAAGGCTTCCGCCTCCTCTTGAAAGGACTATGGTATCTGCTTTGAGATTATCCGCTTTTTTTAAAGCCTGAACTATACTGTACTTTGCTTCATCGCCTTGAACGAGAGTATCTATGAGTATGATCTTTGCCAAAGGCCATCTTTTTTTGGCGACTCTTAGCATATCCTGTAAAGCCGCACCTGTTTTAGAAGTAACAAGAGCTATGGTTTTTGGGTATTTTGGTATGGGTTTTTTTACCTCCGGCTTAAAGTATCCCTTAGCTTCAAGTCTTTTTTTGAGCTGTTCATAAGCCAAAGCCAAAGCCCCACTGCCCGAAGGCTCCATAGAGATGCAGTTTATCTGATAGCTTCCTCTAGGAGTGTAAACCGATATAGCTCCTTGGATGATGACCTTGAGTCCCTCTTCGACGCGAAATTTCAGTCTTTGGTTGTTGCCTCTGAACATTACACACGATATGGAAGAGTTTTTATCTTTTAGTGTGAAGTAAAGATGACCGGAAGTATGATATGTAACTCTTGAGACTTCCCCTTCGACATAAACCGATACAAAGGTGCTTTCAAGGAGTGATTTTATTTGATTGTTAAGCTCACTTACACTTACGGGAGTTTGCATTTAAACCTTTTTGGCTATAAAAAGAGTGGATATATCCATAGAGAAACCTTTTACGAAAAGGGGCTCAAAACCACACTCTTTAAGTTCGCTTACAAGTTTTTCTCTTGTAAGGAAATTTTCTATGGAGTTTGGAAGATAACTGTATGCTTCATAATTTTTTGATACTACTCCACCGACCACCGGTAAAACTTTTTTCATATAAAAATCTCTTATCTTGCTCATAGCGGTGGCATTTTCAAGTTTTGTAAACTCAAGTATCACAAGCAATCCGTTCTTTTTCAAAACTCTGTTGAACTCTTTTAAGCCTTCGATTCTGTCAACGACATTTCTAAGACCGTAAGAGATACTTAGTATATCGGCTTCTTCATTTTCCAAAGGTAGATCTTTAGCTTCTCCCTCTTTGAAAGATGCGTCTATTTTTTTCGTTTTTGCCACTTTTAGCATCTGAGTGGATGGGTCTATACCTAAAACATTGTGTAGTCTTATATCGTTATGGCTTGCTCTTTTTAGCCAGTATTCGCACATATCTCCTGTTCCGCAGGCAACATCCACGATAAGTGATACATCCTCTTTTCCGTAAAATTTGTAAGTTTTATCGCAGGCTTTCTTTCTCCAGCTTTTATCTACCCCAAAACTGAGTACTCTATTTGCAACATCATAAGTAGGCGCTATCTCATCAAACATAGATACGATTTTTTTCTGTTTATCCAAAATGAAGTCCTATAATCCCAAATTTTGAGTGATTATATCGAAATTAAGCTCTGATTTTTCTTATGATGGATGTTTTGTTATCCTGGAGCCTGGTCTCCAAAATACTTAAAAGTAATTCCAAATTTTTTGAGTCGCTTTGGTGTTCGGATATGTATCCGTTTAGTATCATGATATGGTTGTAAGTATCATTTAGTGCCCCAAAAGAGTCTTGAAGTTTTTTAACTGTTTTTCTTATCTTTTTGTTATCTGCATAAAAGGAAAAAGTTTCCAATAAATATCTCAGTTTTTTTATCTTTATCCTTATCTTGTGATATTTTTCTATAGGATCGACAGGTGAAAGTTTTTTCGTCAAATGTTTCACATCTTTACTTAGCTTTTTTATCTTTTGTTTACCGAGGGTATATGAAGGCATATATCCGTAACTGTTTATGAAAAAACCTTCTTCATCTTTTAAAAACAGTTCAAGATCGAAGAGTGTTTTTATAAGCTCTTTTGAATTGAAAAAGACTCCTATCTCTTCTTTTTGAATATCCTGCAAATGTTTTAAATATTCATAAAACCCTTCGTGGTTTTTTTTGTATTTTTCCAGGAAATTTAAAAAAACATCTGTGTCTCTTTTTTGATTTGTCCTATTTGCCGCCGCTTTTAAAGAAGAGGATAAATTTTGATATATATCTTCATCAAAAATTTCTCTAAATGACCATAAGATCGATCTTGTTTTTCTGATATTTACTCTAAATTGGTGCAAATCCTCATCGTCACCACTCTCTAAAAATCTATCTGTATAGTATTTTATAAGCATTAGATATCCAAAAAGTTTGATCCTTAGATAGTCATGGATATTTATCTTTTTTTTAGGCTTGAATTCATAACCTACAGGGTTGTTTTCTATCTTTTCAAATACCTCACCCGTATCTTTGATACTGTGTACCGCTACTGCAAGAAAAGCATTTGTATAACTTCTATCTTCGCTTACATCTTTTATGATGATATTTTTTAAGGGGCTTGGTAGAGTAAAACTTTTTAACTCTTCTTCATTTTTAAACTCTATCTCTAAAAAAGCAAGCCCTTTTAAAGCGCCTTTAAAGATATCGAGTTCATATTTATGACCATCAATATCGAAGATATATCTGTTTTTCTTGATAGTTTTGCCGATTTTCTTTTTTTTGAGTTTTTTGTACTTTTTTTGGCTTATGTTTTTCTCGAACTCTTCTCTTATCCTGCCACTTCCTTTTTTTACGGTTAAGATATATCTGTTATCTGATTTTCTAACTCTTTTTGTGGATTTTGGAGTATAGGAAAAGTATGCCTGCTCCATTTTTTTAACACTATATTTGCTTAAAGAATTTATAAAGTCCAAAGCTTTTTCATATGACAAAAGATATTTATTTTCTATCTCTAAGTGTTTCATAATGTAAATTATATCATAATGGCACAAATATACAAAAGGATTATATTGCTGCCTATAGATAAGTTCATAGAAGATGTTAAAAACGAAAGATTTATAGAGGCTCATGAAGAGCTTGAAATATCATGGAAAGAGTTAAAAAAGATAAACAAAGATGAAGCAAATCTGCAAAAAGGTCTTATAAACGGCACAACTGCTATAGCTCTTAAACTTAAAGGAAAAGAGAAGGGTGCTTATATGGTTTGGGAAACTTATCTTAAGTATAAGCCTCTTATAAGTACGGTTGTATCTGATCTAAGTGAGAAATATAAAACTGCTGAAAAGTTGCTTGATGAAAAATATCAAAAATATATGTCCAAAAGCCACTCTTGAATATTGATAGCTTTTATAGTTAAGCCATTATGTGATATGTTTGAGCTATTTTCTTCATATATTAAAATTGTTTCTACATTTTTTAATTTAAGTTCATCTATTGTCTTAGAAAAGGCTCTTAACTCTCTCTTTTTTGTTTTTTCATCTTTTAATGATGTTGTTACTTGTATGAGTTTTACAATTTGATTTTTCGATTCTACTATAAAATCACACTCTAAATTGTTTGAAGTTTTATAATAATACACTTTATATCCTCTTCTAAGAAGTTCTAAAAAAACTATAGTTTCCAAGTCATGTCCACGAGTTTGTAGATTTGGAACTCTTAAGATATTTGAAAGACCCAAATCAACTGAATAATATTTTTTGTCATTGACATTTTGTTTTTTTAGAGAGTAATCAAATTTATTGACATCAAAAATTAGATATGCTTTTATGAGATATTCAAGATAAGCATTTGCCATGTCATAAGAGATGTGAAAACTGTTTTTTAATTTATTTATACTTTGTGTTATACCGCTGTTGGCAAGTAAAAATGCAGCTATCTCTTCTAACACTCTAAACTCTTTAAGGCTATATCTTGCAACTATATCTTTGAGTAAAATAGAGTCTTTATATGAGATAAGTAAATCTTGTTTTTCTATTTTTTTATACTCTAAAACTTTTGGAAAACCCCCAAAATTTATAAACTCTTCAAATGCACGATTTAGATCGATTTTTTTCTCTATAAGTGTAAGTTTATCGTTAACTTTTATATCTTTAAAGTTTAGATACTCTTTAAAACTTAGTGGATAAACATCAATTTGTATATATCTTCCACTAAGAGAAGATGCTATTTCGCTACTTAACAAGGAGGAGTTAGAGCCGCTGATAATGATGTGAGAGAGTTTTAACTCATACTCTTTGTTGACCCATTTTTCCCATCCATGGATATTTTGAATTTCATCCAAAAAGATATATGGCTTAGCTTCGGGACTTAGGTACTCCAGATATACCTCTTTTATGGATTGTAAAAGTTCAATAGAAAGATGATTTATAAAACGGGGGTCTTCAAGATTTACAAATAGTATATCTTTGATCTTGACACCATTTTTAAGTAATCCTTTTATTGCATTTATCATAAGAGTTGATTTGCCACTACGGCGGATACCCTTTATGACAGCTATCTCATCATATTTGATAAAAGATGCTATCTTTTTGTCATAAAATTCTCTTGCATGTGTTTGTGGAAGATCCTTATTCCAATAGTTCCAATCATTTAATATTTGCAATATTTCTGTTTTGTTCAAAAGAAAAACCTTTAAATTATATGTTTAATCATACAATATATAAACTTATTGTATGATTAAACGTTTTATAGACACTGACCGAATAAAACTTTCTAACGGTTCTAAAATTTAAAAGGATTTGCAAGGATGCAAATCCAAATTTTAGCCTCGGAGAAATTGCAGGATGCAATTTTGAGAATGAGTGTAAAAGTTTTATTCGGTCAGTGCCGTTTTATAGATACTTTTTTATAGCAGCTCTTGCAGCTCTATCAGCTTCTTTTCTTTTTAGAGTTTCTCTTTTGTCATGTACATTTTTACCTTTTGCAAGAGCTATTTGAACTTTTATGAGGTTTTTATCATTTAGATAGATGCTAAGAGGCACAAGTGTAAGCCCTTCTCTTGAAACTTTTCCAAGAAGTTTGTCTATCTCTTTTCTATGAAGTAAGAGTTTTCTATCTCTTCTTTCATCGGGTCTATAGTGAGGATTGGCTGTATCAAGGTGGGATATATGAGCATTTAAAAGATAAGCTTCCCCTTTTATGATTTTCACAAAACTCTCCTTGAGATTAACTCTACCAAGCCTTATAGCCTTAACTTCGCTACCCTTTAGAGAAATCCCCGCTTCATACTTTTCAAGTATTTCATAATCATGAAAAGCCTTTTTGTTTCTCGCTATTACTTTGCCCAATTTTTTCTCCTAAAAAAACTACTTCCGCTTCCGCTGAAAAAGTTATCTTTTTTGGCATACTCTTTTAACTTCGGATAAAGTTCGAGTGCCGGTATAAATAAATCGTTCAATTCATCTTTTGAGTAGTTTTTTAGTATATCCAAACTATCCATTTTTTTAAGCTTTTTGCTTAAGGCTACATTGTTTTTTATAATTTTATCATAATTTTTCAAAAGATTTTCTCTATATTTTTTATATACTTTGGCAGTTTCACATTTTATCGGCGGAGTGATAACATGAAGATCAAGGCTCTTTTCGTCATATCTTTTTACTACTTCTCCAAAACCCTCCACATTTGCACTCTCATGATCTTCCAAGAAAAAAGCCACATCCGCTCCGAGTGATTGCGAGATAGATAAAAGAGTATTTTTATCAAGTCTCAAATTGAGTATGTCATTACACATTTTCAAGAAAGTCGCGGCATTTGAACTACCTCCGCCAAGTCCTGCAAACTCCGGTATATGTTTGTCAACTATGACTTTATATGTGCTGAAAAAATATTCTACTTTTTTTGATATATTCTCTATAAGAAGCAGTTTTTTATAAGCTTTGTAGATGAGATTTTGCTTGGTATCGCAGGAGAACTTTCCGATAAGCTCAAAATCACTGCTCTCTTTCCCTTTTTTATCAAAACTTATGCTATCGTACAGAGAGTTTACTATCATAAATCTTGAAGAGAGCAGATGATAGTTATCTTTTATACCTGTGATTTTAAGATAGATATTGACTTTGGCAAATGACTTGTAAGTCATATCAACCCTGTTTTTTTAAAGATAGATTTTTAAGAAGTGTTATATCTTTGGAACTTTTGCTTGCTTCTATGTTTGCTCCTATGACGGCAACCCTGAGCTCTCCTCGTATCAAAGATATGTCTTTTGGAGCTTCAAAGCCAAGTTTTACTCTGTCTTTGGAAATGGAGACAACTTTTACTTCTATATTGTTGCCTATATATACACTCTCACCCGGTTTTCTAGATAGTACTAGCATCCTTGCATCCTTATCCTGTTTAATTTGTAGTGAACTTCACCGTTTTTTATCTCTATGATAGTAAGAAATTCATCATTTGTCAAATGATAAACACTATCTTTTTTCTTTTCAAAAGAGTCGATATCCAACTTTTTTCCAAGAAGGATATCATCATAATCACCTGTATATGAATTTTTCTCCGTTTTTAAAAAATCCAAAGGATTCAAACTTTTTTCATCATCGAAGTAAAAATTTCCTTCTTTGATCCTTGTCAGGGCTGTCAAAGATCCAACCGTTCCAAGTCTGTTTGCTATGATATCTCCTATACTTCTTATGTATCCACCCTCACTTATGCTTATCTCAAACTCTACGTAAGGATGCTCATATGTGAGGAGTTTTATATCGAAAATCCTGCTTTTTATCCTTTTAAGCTCAAACTCTTTACCCTCTCTAGCCAACTCATAGGCTCTTTTGCCATTTATATTTTTTGCCGAATATTTTGGTGGAAGATATTCTATCTCACCCTTTAAATCCTGCAATGTTTTCTCAAGTATATTTTTTTCTATCTCATCTATCTCATCTATCTTTTCTATCTGTTCATTATCGAGAGTCGGGCTATATGCTCCAAGATATAAAGTCGCTTTGTAAGTTTTCGGGCTTTTGTCAAGATAGTTGAAAAGTTTCGTGTATTGTCCAAAAGCTACTATCAAAACCCCGTCAGCAAAAGGATCCAAAGTACCGCTGTAACCGGCTTTTTTTACTTTGTATTTTCTTTTTATATCTTTTAAGAAAAAGTTAGAACTAACCCCTTTTCTTTTAAATGCCACAAACAGCTTATTAACAAAAGGTAAATCACTATTGAATTTTTCATTTTTCATTGTTAATTTTCAATTTGCTCTATATCTTTTCTACGAAAGAAGCAAGTATATCTCTTTTTGTGCCGCCAAAATTTATCTTTAGTTTGAACTCTCTTTTGATTTTGTTGACTTCAAGAACTCTTCCCATGCCAAATATCTTGTGTTTTACAAGGTCACCTTTTTTAAAGGCGGTGGTTTTCTCCAAAGTTAAACTTCCTTTGCATACTCCACACTCAGTTAAAAACCTGCTTTTGTTCAAGTGTGCTCTTCGTCCTTTGTAAAACCTGCTTCCCACACAGCTTAAAGTCAGTTCTTTTTTCGCTCTGGTTATCGCTACATAACCCAGTCTTCTTTCTTCCTCTATATCGCTTCCTTCACCAGTTATAGGAAAAAATCCCTCTTCAAGTCCTATCACGAACAGATATTCGAACTCCAAACCTTTGCTTGCGTGGATATTCATAACCGATATGCTTTGGTTATCTATCTGGTCTTGGTCGCTTTGGAGTGTTATCTCGTTTAGAAAGTCATCTATGTTGGCTTCTGGATGGGATATCATGTAGTCTCTGAACATTCCGTAAAATTCATCTATATTTGCTACTTTTTCCATGGAATCGGGCAGTTTTTGATAATACTCTTTTATATGAAAAGTATCTTCTAAGATATCTATAAAATCATAAGTCGAATCGTCAAGGCTTTTTTTAAGTTTTTTTAAGTTTCTTATAAATTTTTTAATCTCAGCAAAACTTTTTTTGCTGCAAATCTCTTCAGCCTCTTTTAAATTTTTGGATAAAAACTGAAAAATTGAACTCCTGTTTTCATAGGCCGCTTTTGTGATTTTGTCTATGGTGACTTTTCCTATACCTCTTTTTGGTCTGTTTATAACTCTTTTAAAAGAAAAGTCATCATGGGGATTTGCTATGATCCTTAGATAACTTATAAGATCTTTTATCTCGGCTCTTTCATAAAACTTTATACCACCTACCATCTTGTATGGTATATTTGCTCTGTTAAGTCCCTCTTCGATGGATCGGCTTAGGGCATTTATCCTGTACAGTACGGCTATGCTGTCCGCCGGTACACCGCTGTTTATAAGCTTTGTTATCCTGTTTGCGAGTATGTTGGCTTCCATGGTTTCATTGTCTGATTCTAAAAATGTTATATCTTTTCCATCACCGTTTACACTTTCAAGTTTTTTACCCAGTCTTCCGCGGTTGTGCTCTATGAGGTTGTTTGCGATTTTTAGGATTTGCTTGGTAGAGCGGTAATTTTTTTCAAGTTTTATGATGGAAGTATTTTCAAATTCATCTGGAAATTCAAGGATATTTTTTATATTTGCTCCCCTCCATCCGTATATACTCTGATCATCATCACCTACTACGCAAAGATTGTTGTGGGTAGAGCATAGTTTTTTGAGTAATTTGTACTGAAGTTCATTGGTATCTTGGTACTCATCTATCATGATGTATCTATATCTTTGACTTGTTCGGGTGCAAAGTTCTTCATTTTCATCAAGTATTTTGTAAGTCAATGAAAGAAGATCATCAAAATCAACCAGGTTGTTTTTACTAATATACTCTTCATACTCTTTATATAGATTTGCGATGATTTTATAATTTGGAAGTTGTGCTTTTGAGACAGCAACTTCAGGAGATATGAGGGAGTTTTTGTATTTTGAGATTTCATTTGCCACAAGTGCGACGGGAAGTTCACTTCCTAGATTTTTTATAATCCTTTTTTTATCGTCACTGTCTATGACCACGAAGTTGTTGGTCCTGTTAATTTTATCTATATTAAATTTTAAAAAAAGAAGACCAAATTTATGAAAAGTGCAAAGCAAAGGTGGATATACCGTACTTTCTATCATACCAAGAGCCCTTTCTCTCATCTCATTTGCGGCTTTGTTGGTAAAAGTAAGAGTCAGTGTGTTTGCAGGGTCTATCCCAATGGATAGAAGATAAGCAAGTCTTGAAGTGATAGTTTTTGTTTTTCCACTTCCAGCACCTGCCAAGATGAGGATGGGACCGTCCACTATGGTGGCAGCTCTTTTTTGTTCGTCATTCAATCCGTCTAAAATATCATTCATCAATTTCTCTTTTTGCTATATATTTACTTAACTATTATACCCAAAAATTTTTTATATGTTACTTTTTGTTCTATTTCTGTTTTAAAAATCACAAAATTATAACTTCTTCTTATTTGGTTATTGAAAAAAGTATTTAATTAAGTTATAATCATACTAATATTATTATAAAAGGAAGTTATAGTGCTAAAAGATTTCTCAAAAATTCAAACTTTTTTGACGGTAGTAAGAGAAAAGAGTTTTTCCAAAGCTTCAAAAAAATTGGGTATTTCTCAGCCCGCAGTCACTCAACAGATAAAGCTTTTTGAAGATTATGTGGAGACAAAGATAGTTGATAGAAAGAAAAACGGTATAAGACTTACCAAAGAGGGTGAAGAGATATATGCAATTATGCTAAAACTTGAAAAGTGTATCTTCAATACCGAAAAAGAGATACTGAAAGTCATCAACAAACAGTTGACATTCGTTATAGGTGCCTCATTTACTATAGGAAACTATATACTTCCCAACTACTTGAACAGGATAAAAGAAAAAGTTGAAAACGATATTTTGGTAAAAATTGATCTTTCCAAGTATATACTTGACCAACTGCGAGATAAAAAGATCGACATTGCCATGGTTGAAGCTCCGGGATTTGATGATAGTATGCTTTATAGAGAATGGATGGAGGATGAACTCGTGCTTTTTAGCAATTCACCCATACCCAAATATGTAAAAAAAGAGGATTTGCACAATTTTGACTGGGTATGCAGAGAAGAGACATCCCATACGAGGCAAATAGTATCTTCAGTTTTTGAAGAGATGGGAGTTGATTGTAAAAGTTTCAATGTAAAAAGCATAGT
The DNA here is from genome assembly GCF_055384375.1 of Thiofractor thiocamini. Classification (NCBI taxonomy): domain Bacteria; kingdom Pseudomonadati; phylum Campylobacterota; class Epsilonproteobacteria; order Campylobacterales; genus Thiofractor; species Thiofractor thiocamini. Next base: position 15,950 of record NZ_AP042389.1, read on the forward strand.
TTCAAGTTCGACTGCGGTAAAACAGTCTATCTTGAAAGCTCCAAAAGATGAAAGACCTACAGTTTCCATCATATCAAAATTCGTCATAGAAGATGAAGTACAAAACGGAACACTTTATAGTGCGAAGATAAGAGGATACAAGTTTAGAAGGTATCTGTATATCGCATATCTAAAAGAGAGAAGGCATGATGCGTATATAGACGGCATGATCGATTTCCTAATGAACATAAAGAAAGTGTAAAACCGTAAATAAAACGACAACTGCTTGTCGTTTTTAGGTTTTATTGTGAACTTTCATGTGTAAGCCCTAAAATCAAGGATTTTAGTGGTGAACACGAAAGTGAACTGTAACCTTGAAGAAAATCGTAGCGAGTGAAGCGAGGTAGATTTTCGGTTATTTCACCGAAGTGTAAAACCGTAAAGAAAACGACAACTGCTTGTCGTTTTTAGGTTTTACTATGCTTTTTAGTGTTTGAGTCCTAAAACTAAGAGTTTTAGTGACGAAATCCAAAAAGCATTGTAACCTTGAAGAAAATCGTAGCGAGTGAAGCGAGGTAGATTTTCGTTTAGTTTAACGAAGTTAAACATATAGAAATATGAGGTAGATTTTCGGTTATTTCACCTAATGTGAAAGTAGATTTTATTTCTGAAGGTGAAAGTAGTTTACAAAGTAAATGCAATAAAAATAATCTACAAAACAAACACTATCAATGCAACTTCTTCTTCTTTTTCAGCAATTTTTTATTGTTCGGATTTGATAAAAATATATCCATCGATTTTTTGATGCCGCTTTTGTTATCCTCTTTTATATCTTCCTTGATTTCAGGAGGGGTTGCAAGGTTTATAAGAACAGGTGTATTTTCCACTATGATTTGAAGTATCGCATACAAAGGTACACTAACCAAACTACCGAAATTTTCCCTTCCAAATCCAGCTTCAAATGAAAGTATATCATCTTCCATCCTAGCACTTTCATAAGTATAGCCCGCAAGCGTAAACAGTGTGATAGGTTTAAAATCAGCAGTTATATACTCCGGTAAAGGCGGGTCAAATGTAATGTTAGCCAAAGAGGTAAGGATGGAAAACTCTATATTTTCATTGAAAAAATACTGTATAACATCTGAGATATGTTCAGTCATCATCTCTCTAAATTTATCATTGCCAACTATGTCATGAAGAAGCATTTTGACTCCTTAACTCCTTAAATTCATTTAACATTCTTTTTACCTCGTTTATGCCTATCTGCCAAAATTCCTCATCTTCTATATCAAATCCAAAAGTTTTTATCAAGCTTTTAGGGCTTTTGCTGCCACCGCTTGAGAGAAATTTGATATATTTTTTCTTAAAACTTTCGCCCTCTTTTTTGTAAAGTCCGTAAAGCGCCATCACAAGAAGTTGACCGTAACTGTAAGCATAGCAGTAAAACGGTGTATGGATGAAGTGAGGTATGTAACTCCACCACTGTTTATAGCCTTCGCTAAGCTCAACACTATCTTGAAACATTTTACGGTTTTCTTCCATCCAAAATTCATTGAATTCATCTATACTCAACTCTTCAGGTTTTGAGTGCACTTTTCTTTCGAATGTAGTGAAAATGATTTGTCTAAAAAGTGTGGCAAATATATCTTCGAGTTTTCCACCATAAAGTGCCAAAAGCTCATCTTTTGGAGTTATTTTCTTCATATCATCAAACAACAGCATTTCGGCAAAAACTGAAGCTGTTTCAGAAGTTGTAAGCGGAGTATCACTTCCAAGATAGCCTACATCTCGTGAAAGATACTGATGTATGGCATGTCCTAGTTCATGAGCTACTGTAAAGATATCCCTTCTTTTTTTTGTATAATTTAGCATGACATAAGGATGGGTATCCACTGAAGCCGGATGAGAAAAAGCTCCTCCTCTTTTTTTATCTTTTGGAAAAACATCACACCATCCATCATCAAAAGCTTTTTTTGCAATATTGTAAAATCTAATATCAAAATTTTTAAAACTCTTAAGCACCATATCTTTCGCTTCTTCAAAAGGTATCTCGCTCTCTTCATTTTGGTATGGCGCGTATCTGTCGTAATCATACAGCTTTTCATATCCTAGTATCTCTTTTTTTATATCATAGTAGTCGCTCACTAGTTGAAAATTTTTGGAAGTTGTATTGATAAGCGCATCTACACTTTTTTGTGTTATTTTATTGTCAAGGTGTCTTGGCTCTTCCACTGAAGAGTATCTCCTGATATCGCACTCGATTTTTAGATCCGTTTTTATCATATTGTAAATATATGAAGTTAAATGTAAGTTTTTTTCAAGCTTGTTTGATAGTGAGAGTGCCGCTTTTTTTCTTGTCTCTCTATCGGGAGAGTATAATTTTGAAAGTACCTCTTCCTCGCTTAGTTTCTTATCATCAAGGTCAAACTTCAGTCTACTGTAGTGCTCGTCAAAAAGTCTGCTAAATGCTCTTGAGCTTGTAAGGCTTTTTTTAAGTAGGATTTTTTCTTCACCTGAAGAGAGTTGATGTTTTTTCTCTTTTATGAGGTTCTTTAGATAAAATTTATAAATTCCGCTGATTTTTAATATATCTTTTTGTTTCTCTTTTGAGAGTTTATTAAACTCCAATTCGAAAAATAGCAAGTATTCTTGCAAGTCAGTGAATTTTTGGGAATATTTGGCGTAAAATCCACCGTTATCTGAGTCTTTGGCAAACTTCAAAAAAGCATAAGTACCGGCTCTTGATATGGAATTGAGTATATTTTCATACCTTTTTAAAGCTTTTAGGAACTCTTTTGGTTTTAATTTATCCAATTTTCCTTTATATTCTCGTTCAAATTTTTTGGCATCTTTTTCTACGTTTTTTACATTTTTTTCCAACTCTTTATCATTTTTATACAAATCTTCAAGTTTCCAACTATCCATAAAGTTACCTTATTAAATCTTTTGATATTATATTATACCAAAATATAAAATTTTTTATGAAATGGATAAAAAAATGGAAACGATACTGATTCTAAATACAGGCGGAACTTTCAATAAAGTTTACAATCCCATAAAAGGTAAACTTGAAGTTTCACAAAACGGTGAAGCTATCAAAGAGGTGCTTAAATATCAAAATAACTTAAAATATGAACTAAAAAATATCATCCACAAAGATAGTTTGGACATAAACGACGAAGATAGACAAAACATTTTGAAGCATATAGAAGATAGCCGACATGATAAGATCATCATTGTACATGGAACCGATACGATGGATAAAACCGCTGAATTTTTAAGTATGAATATAAAAGACAAGATGATAGTTTTAACCGGTGCTATGGTGCCTTTTAGCATAAGACAAACAGGTGCTGCTACGAACTTCGCTCTTGCAGTCGGTTTTTCTCTAAACAGTTTTCAAAAAGGTGTTTTCATATCTATGCAGGGTATGGTAGAACCGTTTGATAAAGTTTATAAAAACAGAAAAATAGGACTTTTTCAAAAAGTTGCTGACGATATTATGTAAGATTTATTCACGGTACTAATTTACCTTACGGACACTCCAAATTAGCTAAAAATCACAAACGCAGGAGCGCCCTTCGGGTTTGGTGTGATTTTCTTAACGCTAATTTTCCGTTTAAATTAGCAATGCTCACAAATCTTACATAATATCAGTTAAACGATAAGCTTTTCCAATACTGCCATACGAACGGCGACACCGTTTTTTACTTGTTCTAGTATCTTGCATCTTTTATCTTTCATGCAGGCATCTTCTATGTCGATATTTCTATTGACAGGGCCCGGATGCAAAAGAAGCAAGTCTCTGTTGCCAAGTATCTCTTTTGTTATACAAAAGTCATTGGCATAATCTTTCAATGAAGCATATATTTGATTGGTGTGTCTTTCAACTTGTGTTCTTAAACTCATGATGATATCGGCATCTTTTACGCCCTCTTTTAAGTTATAGCATTTTTTCAGGTGGGTTTTAGGCATAAAATGAGGAGGTGCGACCAGTGTGATATCAAGTCCGAATCTTCCAAGAAGTTCTATGTTAGAATTTGCTACTCTTGAATTTTTTATATCGCCTACTATGGAGATTTTCTTGCCTTTTACATCTTTTATATACTGTTTTATGGTAAAAAGATCAAGGAGAGCTTGAGTAGGATGAGCATGACTGCCGTCACCTCCGTTTACGATAGGGCAGTGTACATAGTTTGAGAGTATTTTTGGAACACCTGAGTTTTTATGTCTTACCACTATGGCATTTGGTCCCATAGCATCGAGGTTTGCAGCCGTATCAAAGAGAGTTTCACCCTTGCTTGAAGAGCTCTTTGAAACATCCAGGCTTATGACATTCGCTCCCATCCTTTTAGCCGCCACTTCAAAACTGCTTCTCGTTCTTGTTGAATTTTCAAAAAATATAGTTATGATGCTTTTGCCCTGAAGTATGTCTCTTGGTTTTTCGTCTAAAAATTCAGCCGCTCTTTTAAAAAGTGATTCTATCTCATCAACTGTAAAGTCAGTAGTGTTTATAAGATGTTTCAACCTATTTCCTTACCGTTTAACTTTTTACGATATAATAACAAATAAAAAATATAAAAGGGGTTAAGTATGAAAAAATTAACTTTGGCGATATTATCTTTAGGGTTGGTATCTCTTTTTGGTGAGAGCATAAACTTCTCCGATTCGATACCTGTTATAAAAAGCGAACCGGTTTATAAAATAGTTACAAAAAGAACTCCATACCAGGAGTGTTGGGATGAGCAGGTGCCTGTGAGCTCAGGAGGTCCAAGTGATGGGACTGTCGGTGCGCTTATAGGGGGAGTAGCCGGAGGCATATTGGGTCATCAAGTAGGCGGAGGAAGCGGAAAAACCGCTGCAACCGTAGGTGGAGCCATCATAGGTACACTGGTAGGAAAAAGTCTAGCCGAAAAGGGCAACAACGGTGGTGCAACAACAACATACCAAACTCAAAGAAAATGTGTAACTAAATACAATGAAACAGAAGAAGAAAAGTTCATAGGCTATAAAAATATAGGAAACTACAAAGGAAAAACTATCATCAAATACAGCAATCATCCATTAAGAAGGATAAGGCTTCATGTTTCAGTTAGTTACTAGATAGCGCGTATTCGACGGCTTTTTTTGCATGGATAGCGGTGGTATCAAAGAGTTTTACTTTGGTATCACTTTGCTTTACGAGCATTGCAATTTCGGTACATCCCAGTATCACTCCTTCAGCGCCTTCCTTTGATAATCCATCTATGATTCTCAAGTACTCTTTTTTGGAATTTTCTTTAACGATACCAAGACACAATTCATTATAAATGACTTTGTGGATAATTTCTCTATCATGCTTTTTTGGTATCAAAACTTCAAGTCCATATTTTTGTATCAGTCTATCTTTGTAAAAATCCTGCTCCATCGTAAAAGCAGTACCAAACAGCCCGACTTTTTTTATACCGTTTTTTACTAACTCTTCAGCGGTAGCATCGGCGATGTGCAAGATAGGTATATCTATACTGTTTTGAATTTGTGAGTAAAGCTTATGCATAGTGTTGGTGCATATTAGCAAAAAGTCAGCACCACCTTTTTGTATATTTTTAGCGGCATTTGAGAGTATATCTGCGGCTTCTTCCCATCTGTTTTGATGTTGAAGCTGTTCAATCGGTTCAAAATCAACACTATAGATGACTATTTTACCCGAATGAAGTTTGCCAAGCTTTCTTTTGACCTCTTGATTTATGATAGCATAGTAATCAGCGGTACTCTCCCAACTCATTCCTCCTAAAAGTCCTATCGTTTTCATGATTTTTCCCTTATTTTATAGTCAATGTCCAAATACCGTCAAAATCAACCGGCGGATTTTTTATGAGATAGTTACACCTGTCTATATAAAGGGTATATAGTTTTTCTTCCCTGCTTTTATATAAATTTTCAAAAATCGATAAAGCTTCTTGGAAATTTGAGTTTCTGTATAACTCTATCGCTTTATCATATTTTTGTATCTCATCTGTAGTTACATCTACCCAGTGATTATCAAAAGTCCCCGCACATTCATATACTTTCACAGGTTTTTCTTTGCCTTTGACTTTTACTATGTCCAATTCTCTCAATACATACTTATCTTTAGTCAGTAAATCTTTGGAAAACTCTGTCAACACTATCTTTGCCCCGTAGATTTTACATAACCCTTCCGCTCTTGAAGCAAGGTTGACCGCATCGCCGATACATGTATAATCGCTTCTACCAAAGGAGCCCATTTCTCCTACGACACTTTTACCCGAATTTAAACCTATGCCTATATCTATACGTGGTTTGTTTTGTAAAACAAATCGGTCGTTTAACTTTTGTAAGGCAAATATCTGCTCTATGGATGCTTCAAGCGCTATATCGGCATGCAGCTTTACATCCACGGGTGCGTTCCAGTATGCCATGATAGCATCACCTATAAACTTATCCACCGTACCGTTGTATCTGGTGATGATATCCACCATAGGTGTCATATAGTCGTTTAAAAGATTTATCAACTCTTTTGCCGAGCCGATTTGTTCTGAAATGCGTGTAAAGTCTCTGATATCACTGAAAAATATAGTGATCTCTCTCTCTTCTTCCAGAGCTGATCTGTTTTCTTTAAGCAATTCATCCACCACAGCCGGAGAAACTTTTTTGGCAAATTTAGATCTTATAAACTTTTTTTGCCTGTTTTCATAAAAAAGATTGACAGCCATTCCTGTAAAAAACAGCAAATTCATATAAAGCAAAGGAAAAAGTGTATTTAGTATGATACCTTTTGAAAACATAAGATAATAGTGCATATACATAAAAGCGGCATTTAGTATGATAAGAGATATGACGGATAAAAAGATATTTGGGATGAGAAGCAAACCAAAAACTACGAATGTTATGACAATCATACTCAAAAGATCTGCACTGCTTGCCCACATAGGAGTTGATATGAAGTTTTGATTTATCATATTGTCAAGTGCGTTTGCATGTACTTCCACGCCTGGATATGCTGAGTCAAAAGGTGTACTTCTTAGATCCAGAAGCCCTGCAGCCGAAGTTCCAATAAGAACGAATTTGTTTTGAAAGATAGATTTGTCTATCTTGTTAAGATACACATCTGAAGCAGATACATATCTGTACTTTTTTTGTCCTCCTCTGTAGTTGATGGTCATTCTTCCGTATATATCGGTAGGAATGGTTATACTTCCTATGGTTATGGAGTTTACACCGTTATTTTCATAATTTACCGTGATAATTTTTGTCTGCATGGCATTTCGTATCATTTCAAGGCTCAAAGAGGGGTAGAGATTGCCTTTATAACTTATGAGCATAGGTATGCTTCTTACTACGCCGTCATCATCCGGTATGGTATTGAAATATCCGTTTGCATTTGCATTTTTTTGGATGATCGGTATATTTAGTATGGCTCTGTACGCTTTAATGATGTATGAGTGCTTGGGTTTGTTTTTTTCTATGACTATGGCATCCAAATTAGGAGCAGTGGTTGGCTTGATACCGTCGTTTTTCAGACTGAAAACATACCCTGCCACTGTAGGGGTCGTGGCGATAGTCTTAGCCAGGATAGCATCATAATCTTTCACATCTTTTTTCTTTATGCCTAGCTTTTTTAAGACTCGTTTTGGCGAACTGTTATCAGGCTCCGCAAAGAGGATATCAAGACCGATGATACCCGCACCGGCATTGCTGATATTTGTTATGATTTTTGCTACTTTGTTTCTGCTCCATGGCCACTGTCCGAGCTCTTTGAGGCTTTTTTCGTCTATATCCACTATGATTATACCCGGATCGGCCTTTTTTTCACCTCTTGCCAAAAAGAACATATCATTGACCCTGTTTTCAAAACGAATGAAAATCCCAGGATACTTAACATATAAAAAGAAAAAAACTATAAAAAGAAAAATACTTACTAAAAATAAAATCAGTTTTTTTTTCATCTTTTTAAGTTTTGCTTTGAATCTTTATATATATCTGAAGTATGTCCACAGCTGCAGGTGTAACTCCGCTGATTTCGCTTGCCGCAAAAAGAGTAGGGGGTTTTATCTTTTTCAGCTTCTCTTTTACTTCGTTGCTAAGACCTGAGATAGAGTCTATATCCAAATCATCCGGTATCTTCAAATCCATCAAATTTTTCATCTTGTCTATCTGTTCTTTTTGCTTTTGGATATAGTTGTGGTATTTTGCTTCAACCAATATCTGCTCTTTTATCTCTTTATCCAACTCTTTGAAATCCTCAACTAACTTATCAAGCTTATCAAGTGTGAAACTTTTTCTTGCAACTATCTTTTTTAGCTCCATCTTATCTGAAATGCTATCTTCATCCATCTCATTTAAAAAAGTATTATTCTCTTTTGAGGGAGTTAGGTATCTGCTGTTAAGTAACTCGATTCCTTTTTTGGCCTGTTCTTTTTTATAAAGCATTTTTTCATAAGTTTTTTCATCTATAAGACCGAGTTTATATCCATACTTCATAAGTCTAAGATCTGCATTGTCTTCTCTTAAAAGCAGTCTGTATTCGGCTCTGCTTGTAAACATTCTATACGGCTCTTTCGTTCCTTTAGTAACCAAGTCATCTATAAGCACTCCTATATAAGCCTCATCTCTTCTAAAGACTACAGGCTCTTTTTCATCGCAGCTCAAACTCGCGTTTATGCCTGCCATCAATCCTTGAGCGGCAGCTTCTTCGTATCCGGTTGTTCCGTTTATCTGACCGGCACAGTAAAGCCCTTTGATCTTTTTTGTTTCAAGTGAATGTTTAAGCTCGGTTGGATCGACAAAATCATACTCTATGGCATATCCGTATCTAACGATCCTTGCATCTTCCAAGCCTCTGATGGAGTGAAGCATTTCAAGTTGGGTATCGACCGGTAGTGAAGTTGTAAGACCGTTTATATAGTATTCGGTAGCTTCAAGGGTTTGGGGCTCGATAAAAAGATGGTGTCTCTCTTTTTCTCTAAAACGGTTAATCTTATCTTCAATGCTTGGGCAGTATCTAGGTCCAATGCCTTCGATCTGACCGGTAAAAAGAGGTGCTCTATGAAAATTGCCTTCTATGATCTGATGGGTTGATTCGTTTGTATAAGTGATATAGCAAGGAAGTTGCTTTGGATTGAAGTTTGACTTATCCGTTCTAAAACTAAAAGGCACAGGAGGCGTGTCTCCGTCTTGAAGTTCCATTTTACTGAAGTCGATGGTTTTTGCATCTATCCTGGGACAAGTTCCCGTTTTTAGTCTTTGGATATTTAAACCAAGTTTTCTTAAAGAGTCGCTTAACTTGGTTGAAGGAAATTCTCCAAATCTGCCGGCACTTTGCTTGAATTCTCCTATGTGGATAAGACCTTTCATGAAAGTTCCGGTGGTTATGATAACTTTTTTTGCGATATAGCGGTTTTTAAGATTGGTTATGACTCCCGTGACTTCATCTTCTCTTACCGTGAGCTCATCTACTGTTTCTTGTTTTATAAAAAGGTTGGGTGTATTTAGGCAGATATTTCTCATGAACATCCTGTATCTATCCATATCAATTTGAGCTCTGCTTCCTCTAACTGCCGGACCTTTTGATATATTTAGAGTTCTAAACTGTATGGCTGTATTATCTGTTGTGATGCCCATTTGACCGCCAAGTGCGTCTATCTCTTTTACAAGATGACCTTTTGCCAAGCCTCCGATAGCGGGGTTACAACTTGCTGCTCCAATCTGCTCGGCAAGTATGGTTATCAAAAGAGTTTTTTTGCCCATCCTTGCCGCACTTAAAGCCGCTTCGATACCGGCATGGCCGCCGCCGATGACGATAATGTCAAATTTCATATACTTCTCCACTATTTTAGTATAAAAATTATAACATTTTAGCTATAATAAAGAACTTATTTCATAACTGATGTTGTAAAGGATGAAATTGTTTACCGGATTGATTAGAGAGATAGCTAAAAGCAGAGTTCAAAATGACAAACTTATCATAGATGCGACCTATAGACCGGCATTGGGGGATTCTATCGCGGTAAACGGTGCATGTTTGAGTGTCGTTAGAGTATATGAGGGCGGTTTTGAAGTGGAGCTTTCTCATGAGAGTAAAAGCATAGTTGCACTTGAAAATTACAACGGTAAAGTTCATATCGAGCCCGCCATGAGACTTCAAGACAGGATTGAAGGGCATATACTACAAGGTCATATAGATACTCTTGGGGCTATTGAGCAAATCAGCTCACAAGGGAAAAATCTCGATATTTTCATCAAAGTAAAAAAAGAGTTTATGAAATTCATAGTACCCAAAGGCAGTATCGCCATAGACGGAGTCAGTTTGACTATCAACGATGTGTATGAAGATAGCTTTAGGCTCACTATTATCCCTATAACGGTACAAAATACACTCATAAAAGAGTATAAGCCAGGAAGAAGAGTCAATATAGAAACAGATATGTTTGCTAGATATATTTATCATATATTTAAAAAAGAGAAAAAAGTAAGCTGGGATGAAGTGGATAAGATAATGGCGGTTTGGTGAATGAGTTGATGGGCGGATGTGAAGGAATACCATGAGTTATGCAAGAGCTTGGTTTGAAGATGATGATGTTTTGGCGTTTTTTACTGACAGGTATGGCGGAGTTTCAAAAGGTGTTTATGAGAGTTTAAATGTAAGTAGTAATGTTGGTAATAACATACGAAATATCGTTCAAAATAGACAGATTATAGCAGATGATAACGGCTTTTTGCTTGAAAATTTAGTTTGTATGAAACAAGTGCACTCAAATCATATAAAAATCATACAAAACAGTTTTATCAATGAGATAAAAGAGTATGACGGACTTATAACCGCCAAAAGAAAAATCCCACTCATGACCATGGCGGCTGATTGTGCGCCGGTACTTTTGTATGACAGGGCAAAAAAAGTCGTTACTGCACTTCACAGCGGTAGAGTCGGAACAAAAAAAGAGATAGTAAAAAGTGCTATCGGTTTGTTCTTGAGAGAATTTGACTCAAATGTTGAAGATATAGTTGTCGCAATCGGACCTTCCATAGGAGTTTGTTGCTATGAAGTAGGAAAAGAGATAGCTGATGAAATAGATAAAAAATATATCAAAATAAAAGACAACAGTTACTATCTGGATATCAAAAGTATGCTCTATGACCAACTCTTAAGTATGGGTTTAAATGAAGAAAATATCAAAATTTCAACTACTTGTACATGTTGCAACAAAAAGTACTTTTCGTATCGAAGAGATGGAAAATGTGGAAGGTTTTGCGGCATTATAATGCTGAAGTAAAGGATAAAAATAAAAAAATGGTATAAAAACAATATAATCTTAATGATATTGAGTGCTTTTGTATTTGTGGGAGGTTACTTTTTTCTTAGATTGGCATATCATATGAGTGATAAAATGCCTTTTACTCAAGAAATCGTGCTTATAATATTAGGAACATTGGCAACAGTACTTATAACTGCAATGTTATTAAACAAACAAACTGAAGTTGAACTCCAAAAAGAACAAAGTATAAAATTTTTGGAACTAAAAAGCGAAACTTATCAAAAGATCATCGATCTAATGGAAGAGATAGTTCAAAAAAAAGTATTGAGTAAAGATGATAAAAACAGACTCACTTTCAATACTCACAGGCTTGCACTGGTCGCTTCACCAGCGGTTTTGGATGAGTATCAACTCTTCTTGGAAGTTTTCAATCATGAAACAGAAGACGGCATAGTAAGTGTCGATGATGCAAATCATTTAAACAGAGCATTGGCCAGGCTTACCATATACATAAGAAAAGATTTGATCGGAGAGCTTGATGATCAAAGTGGACTTGATATAGATCGTATAAATAAACAGATACTTTCAAATGCCGATATGATACAGCAATGACTGAGGATGGCATGAGATACTAAACAGTAAAAAGATTTATCTCATCTTTGCCATTTAAGTAGTTCAAATCCTTTGAGGTTGCCAGATGAGGATCTGGCTTGCCTATGTAATACCCCTGAGCATAGTCAAATCCCATCGCTTTTATCCTGTCATATATATCTTTGTTGTGTACGAATTCGGCGATGGTTTTGATATTTAGTTTTTTTGCAAAGTTGACGATAGTTCCGGCTATGATCTGGGTATCCTCGTTGATATCTATATTTCTTATGAGCGAACCGTCAACTTTTAAAAAATCCACATCGAGTTTCAAGATGTATTCAAAGTTTGAGTAGCCGCTGCCAAAATCATCTATGGCTATCTTTGCACCCAAAGCTTTGATTTCACGTAAAAAACGGGTAACTTCTTTATAGTTTTTTATGCCCTCACTTTCAAGGATTTCAAAAACAAGCCAAGAACCTACATCACTTTTTTCAAGTTTGTCAAGTATATAATTTCTTGTTTGATAGTCAAGTATATCATCGACGGATAAATTTATCGAATATTCCACTTTGGAAGAGTTTATCCCATCAACTACTTTGTTGAACATCTCTTTTGTCAGTCTCGGATAGAGTTTTGAGTGTTTTGAGATTTGTAAAAACTCTGAAGGTTCCATAAAGGTACCGTCTTCAAGCTTAAGTCTCATCAGGGATTCGTATTTATCTATTTTGTGAAGCTTTATATTGTAAATGGGTTGAAAAAAAGGAATGACGTTGTGTTTTTGTATCGATCTTTTTATGATCTTGTTTACTTTTATGTTTTTTTCATGTATATCATCGCCATTTTTATCATCATGGTAAATCTCAAATTGTGTTTTTTTAAGTTTCGATTTTTTAAATGCACTATGAGTAAGTTTCAAGAGATTGTCGCTGTTTATGGCTGCTCCTATGGTAAAACCGATGTCTAGTTCATTGTCTGAGATGAGAAAATTCCTATTTATAATATCGCTTGATAGTTTGCTAAGATACTCATTTAACTCTTTGTCGTTATCATATTTTTCGGTAAAAATTGCAAAGTTGTCGGCTTCAAGTTTGTAAAGCTCGGAATATTCATCAGGTAAATGTTTCATAAGCCATTTGGAAATCTCCTGTAAGACTTTATCTCCGAAGTCATATCCGAAAAAATCGTTTATATCTTCAAAAGAGTCTATGTTTATGAGTATCAAAGCTTTTGGTCTTTTACCTTGATGATGCTCTAGTTTTTTCAAGAGTAAATCCCTGCCCGGCAGGGTCGAAAAGTGTAAAGCCTCTCCTTTGCGGGCATTTTTAAAATAATTATAACACAAAAGGCATAAGGCAGTAATGCCGATAATAACAGAAGTGGTTATGGTAAAAGTTTTATTGTTATAATTTACTGCAATGATATTTGATATTGCCAATATAATAATTATAAAGAATGTAAAACTACGCAAAAAAACCTTTCTTAAAAATTCGTAAAACTTTATCTGAAACTTTCTTAAATTGCTATTATATTTTTATATACCATACCGATAATATTGCAATGAATTTGCAATATTATCGGCTGTATTTTTTTGAAAATAACTGTTGACGATATATCGACATATTCGATGATAATCTTAACATGAAAGGTTAATTTTATGAACTAAATATATACATATACAGTTTAAATAAATTTTAATGAAAAAACGGGTATAATCCAATCCTTAATCTCACACACACCAATCCTTAAAGGTTGCGAGTAAATCGTTGATGGGTGTGGAGGATGTAGGGTTTAAATATGCCCTAAAACCAAAATTACAAGGAGACACTATGGTTACTATGAAGGACCTATTGGAGTGCGGCGTTCACTTTGGACACCAAACAAGAAGATGGAATCCAAAGATGAAAAAATACATCTTTGGTGAAAGAAAAAATATCTATATCATTGACTTACAAAAGACTTTGAGATATTTCAGATATACTTACAATGTAGTAAGAGATGCGGCAGCAGAGGGAAAGACTATCCTTTTTGTAGGAACTAAAAAACAGGCAAATGCAGCCATAAAAGAGTATGCTACAAAATGTGGTATGCCTTATGTCGATCACAGATGGCTTGGCGGTATGCTTACAAACTTTCAAACTATCAAACAATCCATAAGAAAGCTTGAAATCATTCAAAAAATGGAAGAAGAAGGACAGCTGGATCTACTTACAAAAAAAGAGGCATTGGTTCTTAGAAGAAAAAAAGATAAGTTGATGGATTATCTTGGCGGTATCAAAGATATGAAAGGTGCACCTGATATGATCTTTGTTATAGATACCGTAAAAGAGAGAATCGCCGTAAAAGAAGCAAACAGACTGGGCATCCCCGTAGTTGCACCGATAGATACGAACTGTGACCCTGATGTGATAGACTATCCGATTCCAGGCAATGACGATGCTATCAGAAGCATACAGCTTTTCTGTAAAGAGATGTGTGAAGCTATCATAGAAGGAAAAGAGATATTGGCCCAAGATCAAGAAAGTGATGAGGAAGCTCCTGTGATTGAAGAGAAAGAGGGTGAAGAAGAGACCCCTAAAACACAAGATAACGAAGAAACACCAAAAGCAGCCGAAGAGAGTCCGGTAGAGCCCGAGAAAGAAGGAGAATAACAATGGCAGCAATCAGCGCGGCATTAGTAAAAGAATTGAGACAAATGAGCGGAGCAGGTATGATGGACTGCAAAAAAGCTCTTAGTGAAACTGACGGAGATATCCAAAAAGCTATGGATATTTTAAGAGAAAAAGGTCTTGGAAAAGCGGCCAAAAAATCAGACAGACTTGCAAGTGAAGGTTTAATAACAGTTAAGGTAAGTGATGATTTTAAAGTTGCAACCATGACTGAGATAAACTCTGAAACAGACTTTGTAGCAAAAAATGAAAACTTTATAAATCTTACGAAAAAAGTAACAGATTTTGTTCAATCAGTTGACAGTGTTGACATAGACGAAATCAAAAAAAGAGATATAGAGGGTGAGACTTTTGAAGAGTTTTTCAATACCCAGATAGCAACTATAGGTGAAAACCTGGTACTTAGAAGAGTTGCAACCATAAAAGCGGGATATGCCGGTGTAGTAAACGGTTATGCTCACTCTAACGGAAGAGTCGGGGTTCTAGTGGGCGCAAAATGTGAAAATGAAGAAGTAGCTAAAAAAGCAGCTGGACTTTTGAAAAATATAGCGATGCATGCTGCGGCAATGAAACCAAAATATATAAGTTACAAAGAGTTGGACCCTGAATTTGTTGAAAAAGAGACTGCGGCACTAAAAGCTGAAGTTGAAAAACAAAATGAAGAACTAAAAAGACTTGGAAAGACTTTAAAACATGTTCCAAAATATGCAAGCAGACTTCAACTAACTGATGAAGTTTTGGCTGAAGCCAAAAAAGAGCTTGAAGAGGCACTAAAAGCTCAAGGAAAACCAGAAAAGATATGGGACAGGATCATACCTGGACAAATGGAAAGATTTATAGCTGACAATACCCTTTTGGATCAAGAGTTAACGCTTCTTAGCCAGTTTTATGTAATGGATGATAAAAAAACTGTAGAGCAGGTACTTGAAGAAAAGTCAAAAGAATTTGGCGGAAAGATAGAGATAGTAGAGTATGTTAGATTTGAGCTTGGAGAAGGCTTGGAGAAAAAAGGTTGTGATTTTGCTTCGGAAGTTGCCGAACAATTAAAATAATGTAGTATAATACGGTTGTGGGAAACTTGAAAACGAACAAAGAAGGGAAAGGCTTTGTTTAGTAACCCACAAACCAAAAAGAGTGAAGATATCCTCCTAAGATGTGAGGGTATTTCTCACTCTTTTGAATATCCTCTTTTCAATGACGTAAATCTCTCACTCGATAAAAAAGAAAGCATAGCAATACTCGGTATCAGCGGAAGTGGTAAATCTTCGCTCCTTCATATACTCTCGACCCTTTTAAAACCAAATGACGGTAAAGTATTTATCGAGGGTAAAGATATATATGCTCTCTCTCAGGATAAACTTTTAAGTTTAAGAAGAGAAGATATCGGTATCATTTTTCAATCACACTATCTTTTCAACGGTTTTAGTGCTTTTGAAAATATAGAATTATCCTCGGTTCTTACAAATCAGCCCATAGACAATAGCCTGATAAAACTTTTGAGTATCGACAATGCTTTAAACAAAAAAGTGACCGAACTCTCAGGAGGTCAGCAACAGCGGGTATCGATAGCCAGGGTGCTTACAAAAAAACCAAAGATAGTTTTTGCCGATGAGCCGACGGGAAATCTCGATAGACAAACTGCCAGAAATGTCATAGAAGCGATATTTGACTATATATATGATAAAGAATCCGCACTCTTTTTAGTAACTCACGATGAGGATTTGGCAAAAAAATGTGATAAAATATACAGACTCAAAGAGGCAAATCTTATAAGGGAGAAGTAAATGGAATTTTTGCATTTGATAAGTGGTGACAATGCAATCATCTTTTTACTTTTGTTTACCAGGGTTAGCGGAGTTATGGCTTTTTTCCCTTTTTACTCATACGGTTCCATACCGATTGGCATGAAGGCGCTTTTTGCTTTTTTTATCACTGTTTTTTTATTTCCAAATGCTATCTTGGATATACAAAACTTTGATATAACGACATTGGCATTGGCGGCTGTCAGTGAACTTTTTTTAGGTCTTGTGGGCGGTACCATACTTCAGATCGTATTTGGTGCACTTGGCTTGGCAGGAGAACAGATATCGTTTGTGATGGGCTTTTCACTCGCTAGTAGTATAGATCCTATGACCGGAGTAAATTCGCCGGTTATAGGAAGATTTATCATGCTTTTGGCACTTCTTGTTCTTTTGGCTTTCAACGGACATCATTTGATACTTATGTTTTTAAGCAAGTCTATAGGCTATATAAATCTTGGTGGATTTTATCCTGATATATCTGTATGGCACTACATATCAAAAGCAGTATCAAATATGTTTGTACTGGGCTTTGTTATCTCTTTTCCCATTATTGCGCTTTCTCTTTTAAGTGATGTGATTTTTGGTATGCTCATGAAGACTATGCCTCAGTTCAACCTTTTGGTAGTTGGGTTTCCTATAAAGATAGCCATATCTTTTATGGTGCTTACAGTCATACTTGGATCGATTATGTATATCTTTAAAAGAGAGTTTTTGGAAGCTATAAATCACTTAACCATACTCTTTTAAACTGTATTAAAAAGATTTTATTATAAAATAGTTACCAAATTAAAAATTTGGAGAAAAAAATGCAAATTTTACTTATCAACACAAACTCTTCCGTTTCGAAACTCATACATTTGACAGCCAAAAAATATGACTATGCAGTCGAAGAGACAAATGATATAACTGAATTGGGTGATGGGCCGAAAGATTTGGTTTTTGTTGATGATGAAATAGCTAAAGAGATAGATATAGAGCTACTTAAAGCAAAAACGAAATGTGACGAGATAGTATATATCGGCTCCAAAGGTTCTCAAAAACCAGATGGTTATAAATATATGCTGACAAAACCGTTCCTACCCAGTGATTTCCAAGATATAGTGGATAACATTTCAAGTATGCAAAAAGTACTTGATGAAGAAACAACCGATGAAGAGATAACTGATAGCATAGAAGATGAGTTGGATGATAGTGATAAAGAAGAGTTTTTGATGGATGATTTGGTTATGGAGAACCTGGAAGAAGATGATGATGAAAAAACCGATGAAGTGCCAAAAAAAGAAGAAAAAGATTATGTGAATTTAGAAGAAGAGATAGCTGATGAAGAATTATCAGTAGATGAAGACTTGTTTATAGATGATGAAGAGAGTATCAAATTAGATGAAGAGGAAAGTGAAGATTCAAATGATGAGATTTCTTTGGATGAAGATAAAGAAGAGAGCAGTGGCTCCATACTGGATAAAGAAGATATCTTGGAAGTAAAGGAACTGTTAGATGAAAATGAGGAAGAGAGTGAAGTAAATGACTTGGATATTGATAGTCAAATAGTTGATGAGAATGACACCGTAGAGCCTATGCAGGAGAATTTTGATATCTCAGACTTGAAAGATGATTTTAGCGATGTCATAGATGAAGAAGCTGTTGAAAATGAAGAAGAAACGGCAGAGGTTAATGATAAAGAGGATGAGAAGATAAATGAAGCCGAAGAAATACCAAATGAGCCTGAAGAAATCAATGAAATCGAGGATATAGAGCTATCGAATGATGAAGATAAAAATGAGGACAAAGAAGAGGATGACTTGAGCGTCGACGAAGCTGAAGATGAAGATATATCAGATAATGAACTGCCTTCGGAAGACCAAAACGAGCTACAAGAAAGTGATATCCAAGAGCAAAGCAGTGATGTCCAAGAAGAGTTGGATTTGATAGATGAAGAGAGTTTGAAAGAATTGTTTGAAGAAGCAAGTCCCGCAGAAGAAGACAACAGCGATAAAGAGGAAGATATGTATATAGAATCACTAGAAGAGAGTAAGCCTGCCAAAGATAAAAGTAAAAAGAAAAAAGATAAGAAGAAAAAAATAAAAGGGGAAGACCTAGTCAAACTTCAAGAAGAGATAGCTGACAAATTGCTCGATATTGATACACTTAGAGAAGTCTTAGACGGTATGGAGATAAGGATCAAATTCTACAACAAAAATAAAAAATAAAAGGACATTCTTGAAACGTAAAGGTTCCATTCTTCTTATATCAGGCCCAAGCGGTGCCGGAAAGAGCTCTTTGGTAAGTGAGCTTGAAAAAGAGATAAACGATATATACTTTTCTGTTTCTGTTACTACAAGAAAAAAAAGAGAAGGTGAAAAAGAGGGGGTGGATTATCATTTCGCCACCGTTGAGGAGTTTGAAAAAGATATAAAAGAGGGTTTTTTTCTTGAGTGGGCAAAAGTACACGGCAATTACTATGGAACTTCCTTTAAACATACTTTAAAAGCCATAGAAGAAGGAAAACTCGTACTTTTTGATATAGATGTTCAAGGTTTTTTGCAAGCAAGAAAAAAACTTCAAAACTTGATAACTTCTGTTTTTATAACGACTCCTTCACTAAAAGAACTACAAATCAGACTCTTAAAAAGAGCGACGGATACCAAAGAGGTCATAGAAAAAAGAGTTAAAAATGCCATAGAAGAGTTGGAGATGGCTAAAGAGTATGACTTTTTTATCATAAATGATGAACTAGAGAGGGCAAAAAAAGAGCTTTTAAGCATAGCGATAGCCTCAAGAGTCAAAACTCCAAACTTTGACCTTGATAATTTTATTAAAGAGTGGAAAACAGCATAATAAAATAGTGTATTAAGTTTTTTATTTGTATAATACAATCAATTTTTACAAAGGAGATTTTTATGGGTTTTGGAACACAAGAATTACTGATAATACTTGCAATTGTTATCATACTTTTTGGAGCTAAAAAGATACCTGATCTTGCCAAAGGGCTTGGAAAAGGTATAAAAGACTTTAAAAAAGCTGTCAAGGAAGAGGATGAAGAAGTATCTACTACCAATGAAAAGATAGAGGAAAAAGAGAAAGAAAGTCACAAAGAGACTGTTAACGAAACAGACAAAGCATAGGTTTTCCATCTTGAAAAAAAAAGTTTATAATTCTTTAAAAAGCTATATTGATGCTGATTTTATCCTGGAAAAACCAAAAGAGATAAGATTTGGTCACTACTCAACTCCGGTAGCCTTTTCTCTTGCTAAAACACTTAGAAAATCACCTATGATAATAGCTGAAGATCTAAGTAAAAAGTTAAACGGCGAAGAGATATTTTGCGATGTAGAAGCTGTAAAAGGATATATCAATCTAAAATTGAGCGATATTTTTTTGGATAACGAAGCTACCAATGCACTAAAAAACGAAAATAACTTTGCAAAAGATAAGAAAAATGAAAAAATTCTTTTGGAATATGTAAGTGCCAATCCAACCGGCCCACTTCATATAGGACATGCCAGAGGTGCCGTGTTCGGGGATACGCTTTACAGGATAGCAAAACATCTCGGATATGATATAGATACGGAGTATTATGTCAATGATGCAGGTAATCAGATATATCTTTTGGGACTTTCGGTTTATTTAAGTGGAAGAGACCAATTTGGTGATGAAGAAGTTACTTGGCCTGATGAGTACTACAGAGGCGAGTATATAAACGACTTGGCAAGAGAGGCATATGAGCATTTTGGTAAAAGTATATTTGATGGTGAGCAAAATATAGAAAAACTCTCATCTTGGGCAAAGGATAAAATGCTTGAGCTTATCAAGTCAAACCTTAAAGAGTGCGGCATAGAGTTTGACAACTTCGTCAGTGAAAAAGAGCTTTATGCAAAATGGGATAAAGTTTTTGACAAGTTAAAATCACATGATGCACTGTATGAAAAAGATGGTAAATGGTGGCTAAGGTCAACCCAGTTTGGTGATGAAAAAGACAGAGTTGTAGTTAGAGAAGACGGAAGAGCCACATATCTTGCAGGCGATATCATATACCACAATGACAAGTTTGAAAGAGGATATGACAGATATATAAATATCTGGGGAGCAGATCACCACGGATATATTGCAAGAGTAAAAGCCGCTGTAAAATTTTTGGGATATGATGAAAGCAGACTTGAAGTAATCCTTTCTCAAATGGTTTCTCTTTTAAAAGGAGGAGAGCCATATAAAATGAGTAAAAGAGCGGGTAATTTTATATTGATGAGTGATATCGTAAAAGAGATAGGAAGTGATGCTTTGAGGTTTGTCTTTTTAACCAAAAAAAGTGACACTCATCTTGAATTTGATATAGAAACTCTAAAAGCAAATGATAGTTCAAACCCCATATACTACATAAACTATGCTCATGCTAGGGTCAACCAACTCTTTGAAAAAAGCGGAAAAAAAGTCGAAGATGTAGTAAATGTCAGCATTGAAGGCATAAATGAAAATGCGAAAAACCTTCTTTTTTATGCACTTTTACTTCCTGAAGTTCTTGAGGATGCTTTAACTCAGAGAGCTTTACAAAAACTTAGTGAATATCTTAAAAACTTAGCAGGCTTTTTACACAAATTTTACAATGAACAAAAAATCATAGGATCAAGTGATGAAGAGAAGCTTTTAAAAGTCTTTGCCTTGGCAGCCCTGAGTATCAGAGTAGGTTTGAAACTAATGGGTATAACAGCAAAGGATAAGATGTAGATTACTGATCCCTGGTAACTTCTGGTTTGTAACTGTCTAAAAATTCTTCTATATTGTACTTTGCTCTATACTCAGGAGTCATTAAGTGTATGAGCGTATCTCCCAAGTCTATGACTATCCAGTTGTCGCCCTCTTCAACGGCAAGTATCTCTTCGTTTTCCTCTTTTAGTTTCGTTTTTAAGGTATCAAGAAGAGCATATCCGTGTCTATCGCCCAATGTCGAAGCTATGATAACGCTATCGACGAAATAATCTTTATCTTTCATATCGAAGATCTGTATATTTTCACCCTTTTTTTCATCTATGGTTTGAGCTATTGTATCAAGTTTGTTTGTCATTTTTTTCCTTATAGTAACTGATGTTACGCACCATATATAATTTTAGACAAGACAAGAAGGCGTTATATGCAAGGCAGATTTTCGAAAGCCTAACCGTAGTTAAGGTGAGAAAATCTAACGATGTCAGATAATGCCTTATTGTCTTGCCCTTCGGGTGCTTTTTGCAACACTCCCTTACTTCGTTAGAAAGTCTCAAGTTACAGGAAGTAGCTTTTCAACTTTCTGCCTTGTAATGAAATGTTGCAAAAAACATCTAAAACTATATATGGTGCGTAACATCAGTTATAGTAATTTATGATATCTTTTGAAATGGAATTTGGCAGAAATTTTGCATCCAAATTGATTCTTAGTTTTGTGGAGCTAATATTAGCTGAAATTTTCAAAATTTTCAAGTTTTTCGGGTACTCTTTGCCATTTGTAATTCTCCTTTTAGTTGGAAATGAATTCCACCTAAAATTCCTCTCACTAAAGCTTTGCCCATTTGGGCAAGAGATAAAATTTTCAAAATTTTCATTTTTATCTATAATTTTATTAAAAATTTTAAAACTTTCATATCTTGTAACAACTACAAAAGTGACCATCTGTTTTAGTTTTTCATAATCTTTCCATTTGTGTAAACTTTTGAGGTTGTCATCTCCTATGATAAGATAGAATTTATCTATATCGTATGTGTTGTAAAGATATTTGACTGTTTCTATGGTTGGGACTGATCTCTCTTTTTTTATCTCAAAATCCAGTACTTCGACTTTTTCGTTATCTTTGAAAAGTTTTTTTACCCATTTGTATCTTTTTTTTGGAGGCGCAAAATAACTCTTTTTAAAAGGATTTAAATATGCCGGTACTATAAATAGTTTGTCTATATCAAGTTCTTTAAGTGCCGTATTCACTATCATTTGATGACCAATATGTGGAGGATCGAAACTTCCTCCAAAAAGTGCTATATTTAGCTTTTTTTGATTTTTCAAAAATATCCTTTAAAACCATCTTTAAACCAAATTATACTAAAATATCTCAATATTTTTTTTAAAGGAATTCAAAATGGCCATTAGGGTTGCGATCAATGGTTTTGGAAGGATTGGTAGATGCGCTGCTAGGATCATTACCAAAAGAGAAGGCGTAGAGCTTGTTGCGGTAAACGATACGAGCTCAAGGGATATGACAAAAAATCTTTTAAAGTATGACTCAGTCCATGGTAAATTTGATGAAGTTGTTGAAATACTTGAAGATGACTTTATGCAAATCGGCTCTCAAAAAGTAAAATTTTTCAGTGACAGAGATCCCAACAATCTTGAATTTGCCAAATACGGTGCTGATGTAGTCTTGGAGTGTACCGGAGCACTTTTAACTCAGGAAAAAGCGATGCCTCATATACAAAACGGGGTAAAAAAGGTAGTCTTTTCCGCTCCTGCAAAAGATGATACTCCGACATTTGTTATGGGAGTAAACAGTGATAGATACAATGGTGAGAGTATAGTCTCAAATGCAAGTTGCACCACCAATGCTTTGGCACCTATCGTAAAACTTTTAAATGATAACCTTGGTGTGCAAAAAGGCTTGATGACTACTATACACTCTTATACAAACGATCAAAATCTACTCGATGTTAAACACAAAAAAGATTTAAGAAGAGCAAGAGCCGCAGCGGTAAATATCATACCTACTACAACAGGAGCCGCAAAAGCCATAGGCTTGGTTTTGCCTGAGCTTCAAGGAAAATTGCAAGGACTTGCTGTTAGAGTACCGACTCCTAATGTTTCTATGATTGACTTGAGTGTCATGGTAAATAAAAGTATCTCCTTGGATGAATTGAAAGATCTTATAGCAAATGCCTCGCAAAATGAGTATAAAGGGCTTATAGGCATAGACAATGACAAACTTGTTTCAAGTGATTTCAACGGGGAGAGTATAAGCACTATAGTTCCTCTTGATCTTTTGCAAGTGATAGAGGGCAATATGATAAAAGTAATGAGTTGGTATGACAATGAGTGGGGATACTCCGAAAGACTTGTCGATATGGCAGTACATGTTGTAAAAGGATAAAATATGTTGCAAACTATCAAAGATATAGATATAGAGGGAAAGAGGGTTTTTATAAGATGTGATTTTAACGTTCCCAAAGATGAATTTGGCAACATAACCGATGACAGAAGGATAAGGGCGGCACTACCAACCATAAGATACTGCATAGACCATGACTGTAAAATCATACTCGGAAGCCACTTCGAAAGACCTACACCCGGAGTTTACGAAGAGAAATACTCACTCAATCCCGTTGCAAAAAGGCTTCATACACTTTTGAAAAAAGAGATACTAAAAGCAAAAGATGTAGTAGGTGAAGATGCCAAAGCCAAAGCAAAACAGCTTAAAAACGGTGATATCCTACTTTTAGCAAATTTGAGATTTCATCCGGGTGAGACTACCAATGATGAAAAATTTGCCAAAGAGTTGGCACAGTTTGCGGATGTTTACATCAACGATGCTTTTGGTGCATGCCATAGAAAACACGCTTCCATATATGCTTTGGCTTTACAATTTCCCCCAAGTGCCAGAGCAGCCGGGTTTTTACTCACCAAAGAGGTTAACTTTTTCAGTAAAACTTTACAGAACCCAGATAGACCTTTCTTGGCGGTAGTTGGAGGAAGCAAAGTATCGGGAAAACTTCAAGCCCTATATAACCTTATCAATAAAGTGGACAAGATCATCATAGGCGGTGGTATGGCATTTACATTTTTAAAAGCACAAGGTTATGAGGTGGGTAAGTCATTAGTTGAAGAGGATTTGATAGAAAGAGCAAAAGAGATCATGCAAAAGGCTCTTGAAAACGATGTCAAATTTTACCTGCCGGTTGATCTGGTTGTAGCTCCAAAGATCGATGAACATGCTACCATCAAGTATCTTCCATCCCAGGAGATCCCAAAAGATTGGATGGGACTGGATATAGGACCTGCAAGTTCAAGGCTTTTTAGAGAAGTTATCAATGACGTGCAAGTTATCGTATGGAACGGTCCTATGGGGGTTTATGAGATAGATAAATTTGCCAAAGGAAGCATCATGATGAGTCATCATATAGCAGAATCAAACGCTACTACCATCGTCGGTGGAGGTGATACTGCCGATGTTACCAAAAGAGCGGGTGATATAGATGAGATGACTTTTGTCTCCACCGGAGGCGGGGCATCACTGGAATTGATGGAGGGTAAAAAACTACCCGGCATAGAAGTACTGGAGGTAAAAAAAGATGATCTACGCAACTAACTTCAAAACAAATCATACCAGAGCTTCAACAAAAAACTATATTGACGAATTGGTTCGATTTGTAAAGAGTGATAATGTAAAAGAGGATATATATGTTTTTCCTCCTTCAACCGCACTGAACAGTTTCGATCTTCCTTCAAGTATAACAGTAGGAGCTCAAAATGCATATCCTGCCGAGAAAGGCTCATTTACCGGAGAAATCGGACTTGAGCAATTGGATGAGTTTGATATCAAAACCATACTCATAGGGCACAGTGAAAGACGAATGATACTTGGTGAAAGTCAGGAGTTCATAGCTAAAAAGTTTGATTTTTTTAAAAACTTGGGTTATAAGATCATATACTGCATAGGAGAATCAAAAGAGATAAGAGATGAAGATAAAACTATGGAATATCTTTGGAGTGAATTTGACGGTATAGATATAGAGTATGAAAACCTGATAGTGGCATATGAGCCTATATGGGCTATAGGAACCGGAGTGAGTGCAAAAAAAGAGGATATAGATGAAGTTTTATCTGCTTTAAAGCTCAAGATAAAAGCACCCCTTCTTTATGGTGGTAGTGTTAAAAGCACAAACATAAAGGAGATAGCATCTATAAAAGATTGTAACGGTGTACTTATAGGAAGTGCAAGTTGGGATATAAAAAGTTTTTGTGAAATTATAAAAAACGGACAAAATTAATAAAAAGGATAGATATGTTTATGAAGGGAAAAAAAGGGCTGGTTGTAGGAATAGCCAATAACAAATCCATAGCTTACGGTATAGCAAAAGCTGCTGCAAGAGAGGGGGCGGAACTTGCTTTTACCTACTTGAACGAACAGCTTGAAAAAAGAGTAAGACCCATAGCCGAAGAGTTTGGAAGTGATAAAGTGTACAAACTTGATGTAAATAGCGATGGAGAACTTGCAAATTTGACCGAGTCTATAAAAAATGATTTTGGGAAGATTGACTTCATAGTGCACTCTGTCGCCTTTGCACCAAGGTCCGCACTTGATGGGAGATTTATAGATACAGATAGAAAAGCTTTTGATATAGCTATGCAAACTTCTGTTTACTCTTTGATAGCACTTTGTAATGCCTGTGAAAGTGTGCTAAATGACAATGGTTCGGTTTTAACTTTAACATACCTTGGAGGTCCAAAATACATTCCTCACTACAACGTAATGGGAGTAGCAAAAGCCGCTCTTGAATCAAGCGTAAGATACCTTGCAGTTGATCTTGGAAACAGAGGCATAAGAGTAAACGCCATCAGCGCAGGTCCTATAAAAACCCTAGCCGCAAGCGGCATAGGCGACTTTAGAGCCATCCTAAAATGGAATGAGATAAACTCTCCATTAGGTAAAAATGTCACCATAGATGAAGTAGGCAACAGTGGAATGTACCTGCTAAGCGATCTTAGCAGCGGAGTAACCGGAGAAGTCCACTATGTAGACGCCGGCTACAACATAATGGGCATGGGAGCCATAGACAAAGACGAAGAGGGAAAAACTATCATGAAATGGGACAAAATGCGATAAAAAAGGCAAACTGCTTTGCCTTTTTCGCATTTTGTGACTTTTTTGTATGTAAGTCCTAAAATCAAGGATTTTAGTGACGAACATCTAAAAAGTCCGAGTACCTTAGAGTAAATCGTGGCGAATGAAATGAGGTAGATTTACGGTTCTTTCACCGAAGGTGAAAATAAAGAAATTCCACCAAAGGTGAAAAGTGGTTTGCAAAGCAAACACAATAAAAAATACTTGCGATAAAAAAGGCAAACTGCTTTGCCTTTTTCGCATTTTGTGACTTTTTTGTATATAAGTCCTATTGGTAAGGGACTGTCTCCTTTTAATCTAAATATTTCTTAACAAACTCATCATAAATATTTCAAACTTGACAAATAAGATATAATTAAAGTATAATTATTATATCCTTAAAAGGAATTATATGCAATTTGAATATGATGAAAATAAGAGCAAAATCAATAAAGAAAAACACGGGATTGATTTTATAGAAGCACAAAACTTATGGAAAAATGAAAATGCTCTAATAATTCCAGCTAATATCATAGATGAAGAAGTTAGGTATGCTTTGATAGCTACATATAATGATAAATGTTATGTAGCTATTTTTACATTAAGAGATAAAGTTTACAGAATTATAAGCGTAAGAAGATGCAGAAGAAAAGAGGAGAAAAATTATGAAAAATATAGTAGCTAAAGAGTTTGATGATAAATTTGATAGTGGTGAAGATATAAGCGAATATTTAGACTTTAACTCAGCAGTGAAACTAAAAGATATGAAAAAACTTAAAACAAATACCAAAAAGGTAAATGTGGATTTTCCAGAATGGATAATAGAATCTTTAGATAAAGAAGCTAAAAAAGTTGGAGTTACAAGACAATCCATCATAAAAGTATGGATTGCAGAAAGATTAAAAGAGGAGGCTGTGCAGCATATACGAGCAAGTTAGCAAACTAGGCTAATTGATAAAAATACTTAGTACTATTACTATCACGCGACCTATAATGCCATGCCTAATGTCTTTATCTCTCTTTTTTCTTTAACAGTTGACTTTTAAAATTTATATTTGATATAATATTTGACAATAAAGTCAAAAAGGATTGTGATGAAAACATATGGTACAAGAGACATACTTAGAAATCCTTCATTGCTTCGTATAGATAAAGATAGTTATTTGGCTATTGAAGATAAAAAGAGAAAGAAATTTTTAGGTCTTTATATAGGCAATAGTCTCGCAGATGAGTTTCTTGAATATATAAAAAATAAAAAGCTATCAAAATGTGCACATAAAATAAAAGAAAATAGTACCAAGGAAAATGCTATTTTAGAAGGTAGTCTGAGTGATGGAATATAAAAAGGGAGATATTATACTCGCCAATTTCAATCCACAAAGACAAAAAGAAGAAGTAGGCAAAATAAGACCTGCCGTTGTAGTTTCCGATGATGTGTTAAATGATATTCTGGACTTGATTACAGTTGCTCCATTGACAACCAATCTCATAAACGATGCATTGCCCCTAAGAGTAAGAATCTTAAAAAGAGAAAAATTAAATAGTGATAGTGATGTGATGATAGAAAATATAAGGTCTATTTCAAAAAATAGAGTATTGGAAAAACTCTCCACCTTAACGAGTCGAGAAAAAATTCTTATTGATAAAGGATTGATATCTCTTTTAAAGATAGATTGCTAAGAAAAATATAATTTTAAAGATATCCTCCAGCTAAAAATTTTACATGTTTATAAAAAGAGAAAATTATGGCAAAAGTCAAAAGTTATAATTATATAGTCAAACCAGGAAAAACAGATGTTAAATAAATTAAAATCCTTCATTGAAAAAAAAGACAGATTTTCAAAACTTTTAAATTTTGAGATAGTAGAATTGCAAGAAGGCTATGCAAAGGTAAAAGCAAATATCAAAGATGAGCATTTAAATGCGGCTGATGCCGTGCATGGCGGGTTTTTGTTTTCTTTGGCTGATTATGCTTTTGCTCTTGCTTCAAACTCCAAAAATAATCTTTCGCTTGCCATAAATGTAAATATAACATTCCACAAGGCTGTATCAAGCGGTAATGTTTACGCCATAGCCAAAGAGATAAAAGATGGAAGACATATAGCTTCATATGAGGTAAAGATACATGACAGCGAAGACAATCCAATTGCAACTTTTATCGGGACGGTGTATAGAAAAGGTGTCAACCTGATTTAGTTCAAATCACATCAGAATAGCTTGCCTATTTTTCTAAAGCCATACCGGTAAAGAACAATCCCTAAAAGAAAAACTCCACTAAAATATGGCCAAAGATCAACAAAAGATGTGCCTCTAAAAAAGATACTTTCAGCTCCTTCTATATAGTACCTAAGTGGTGAAAAGAGTGAGAGTTCTTGAAATACAGGATGCATAGCATATATAGGAGTCCAAGCTCCGCTTAAAAATATAAGCGGCATCATGATAACGATGGAAAGCTGGGCTACTTGCATCACATTTTTCGATACTGCCGCAACGAAAAGTCCTATACCCGCACTTGAGAATGAGTAAAAAAAAGTAAGCAGTATAAATGCCCAAAATGATCCGTTCAAAGGTATGTCAAACGCTCCAAACAGTACAAAGCCGACAGTTAAGATGGTTCCTATCATGATGATAATAACTTGAGATAAGCTTTTTGCAAGGATGGTTATCTTCGGATCTATCGGCATAAGAAGCATAATATCCCACGTTCCTTCTTCTTTTTCTTTTACGAATACCACGGCTGTTAAAATCACAACAAGTAGTGTTATGACAGATAAAAGTTCCGTTAGAGCCATAAAAGTATGATTGTTTGCATTTTGGTTGAAAAGTTTGTGTGATTTTATCTGAAGCGGAAAATTATGTGATTGAAAATCAAGTATGATATTTTGAAGATAATTAAGCGTAGTTAAGCTTTGTGACGCCGCTGTAGCATCCAATAGTAGATTGATACGAGCTTTTTTACCACTTCTGTAGTTTTTTGCAAAATTGCTGTCAAATATGATACCGACCATCACTTCTTTATTGAATATCGCCTTTGAGAGTGCTTTTTGCGAAAGAAAAGCGACAGGCGGTTTGAATTCGGGCATATGAAGTTTAGATAGTATTTTTTGACTTATTCCGCCACCTGTTTCATCTACATATCCTACAACTACATTGCGCGGTTTTATCTGGATTCCGGCACCCGCGATATAAACATCAGCCGTAAAAAAGTATATAACAAGCAGCACAAGCATCGTTGAACGCAAGAAACCAAGTAATTCTTTGCTAAGTATCATGGCAAATACACGCATTACTTCATCTCCTTCTTAAGCAGCATCGTGCCGATACTAAAAAGTACAAAAGCAAATCCTGTAAGGATAAGCAGATATATTATATTTTTTTGAGAACTTAACCCTTGTCCTATCAAAAAAGTATCATAAACTATATGATTGTAGTACATCACGGGAAAACTGTGGGCCTCTACATATGATTCTCCTACCATGGAAGATATAGGCATAAGAATACCCGAATACAAAAATCCTGGTATGATAGTGATGATGACCGTCAAAACTACAGCCACAACCTGCCTGCTTGTAACGATGGAGATAAGCATACCGATCGAAAGACTAACAAGGACATAAAGCTCACTGCTAAACCAGTAGAGTGTAAAATTGCCCCTAAAAGGTACCCCAAAAACATAAACCGCCAACAAGAAGAGTATAAAGATATTGAGCGAATGGAGTAAAAATGCAGGAAAAAGTTTGGCAAATAAAAACTCACCCTTGCCCAAAGGTGAAGCATAAAAGTTGAAGATAGTTCCCTTCTCTTTTTCTTTCACTATCAAAAGTGCGGATAAAATCGCCGGTGCAACCAAAAGAACAAGTCCTATGAGACCGGGAACTATGGCATCTTCATCACGCATTGCTTGATTGAACAAAACACGCTGATTGATAGTGATAAGACCTTTTGTATGAAGATTGCTTCTCTTGGCTACTTCCTCCGCCGCACTTAGTATAGTTCCTTTTATATAGCTTTCTATAGTTGTAGCCCTTGTAGGAAACGATGCATCCACAAAAACCCCTATCTCGCTTTTTTGACCATGTAAGAGTCGTTTTTCAAATAAGGCCGGGATGATCATAATGGCATCCTTTTTAGCCTGCTTGATGAGTCTTAGTGCATTTTGTTCGTTCATCTGTGTTATTTGGGCATTGAAGTATTTTGTATGTTCAAATTTGGATATAAGCATTTGGGAGTACTTGCTTGCGTCATTATCTATGATGAGTATCCTTGCATGTGTTACATCAAGACGGATACCATAACCAAAAAGCAGAAGGATCATCGTAGGCAAAAGATAGACCATTACGATAAGACGGGTCCTGTAAAGTTCCATAAACTCTTTGAGAATGTATGCTTTTATGGTGGTTATCCTCATGCGACATCCTTGTAGTATGTCAAGAAAATATCTTCAAAAGTTTTGGCATCAGGGTGCTTTTTGTAAAAATTATCTATAGTATCATCCGCTATCTTTTTACCCTGTTTGAGAAGTACGACCCTGTCGCAGTATTCCGCCTCACTCATATAGTGTGTCGTGATGAGTATGGAGATATCCCACTTCTCTTTTAGTTTTTTCAGTATTTGCCAAAATTGTGCTCTCGCTATGGTGTCAACTCCGCTTGTAGGTTCATCCAAAAAGAGAACAAGCGGTTCGTGCAAAAGTGCCGCAGCGATGGAAAATCTCTGATTGACCCCAAGAGGCAAAGAAGTAGGAAGTTCATCTAAGTATTGCTTAAATCCCAGTTGATTTGCATACTGTTCAATCCTTTTTAGAGTAGTATCCATGGGTAGTCTGTGCATATTGGCAAAGTAGATCAAGTTTTCTCTTACGGTCATATCGTTATATAGTGCAAAATGCTGACTGACATAGCCTATTTGTGACTTGAGTGTCTGGCGGTCCTCTCCACTTCGGATGACCTTTCCAAGCAGTGTAAGCTCCCCCTCATCTATAGGATAAAGTCCCAAAAGCATCTTTATAAAGGTGGTCTTCCCAGCTCCGTTTGCTCCAAGAAGTCCCAATATCTCACCTCGTTTAAGCTCCATATCTATATGGTCATCCGCTACAAACTTGCCAAATCTTTTCGTGATGCCTGAAGATCGCATAACAACCGGCGGTATTTCAAGAGGTTTCTCTCTTTTGGTTATACTGATCCTTGGCAACTCTTTTTTCTTTTGCAATGCGTTTATAAAAAACAGCCCCTCAAGAGAAGGTTTGGCTTTTTTTGCCTGAAGATTTTCCAAAGAGTATGTTCTTTTATTAAAAGTAAGACAGTTTTGTTTGCACTCGGTTTGTTCATATACGTAGTCTCGGATAGAATCTATAAGTTCTTCGCTACTTCCTCTGGCTATGATCTCACCATCATCGAAAAGAAGGATTTTATCCATCTTCGAGGCTTCTTGCATATAAGCGGTACTTACAAGCATGACAGTACCTTCTTCTTTTCTGATGCTATCGAGTATACCCCATAATTCCATACGACTTAAAGGATCAACCCCGGTGGTAGGCTCATCCAAGATGAGAAGTTTAGGGCGATGTAAAAGAGTACATATAAGAGAGAGTTTTTGCATCATTCCTCCGCTTAAGTGCCCGGCTTGTCTATCGGTAAAATCACTTAAACCCGCCATATGCAGCAGTTTTTCTCTATATGCAAAAAATCTTTCATTCTTTTTAATGCCTCTTAAATCTGCAAAAAATTCCAAATGTTCACCCACCGTTAAAGTATCATACAGTACAAGTCCTATGCCTTGTGGCATCAGTCCCAAAAAAGGTTTTATAGTTTCAGCTTCTTTTGGCATATGGTATGAAAAACCGTCATAGACTATCTCCCCCTTAAAACTTTTCACGCCGGCAATAGCATGCATAAGTGAACTTTTCCCTGCTCCATCAGCACCGATGAAACCGATGATTTCTCCGCTGTCAGCTTCGAAAGAGGCATTCTTTATACCTACTCTTTTTTTGTAAGAAACGGTTATATCTTTAACCTCTAAAATGGACATGATATTTTACAATACCGGTATATTTTCAAGTGATTTCGGTAAGCTTTTGCCATCTATGGATACGATGCCGATAGCAGGGATACCCAATTTTAAAAGAGGATCAACTTTAAGAGGTTTAAGATGTACAGCAAAAACCCTTTGGATCCTATCACTTCTCACACTGACTTCTTTCGGAGTAAATTCCGCCTTTGCGGCGATTCGTACCACTTTGGCTTTTATAGGGTGGTTTGGATAAGCATCAAGGAAGATGACTGCTTTATCGCCGAGTTTGATTTTACCGTTTTTAATGGTATCGACAAATATCTTGAGATATAAAGAGTGCGGATCTAAAAGTGTAGCCACAGGCATGCCGGCACCTATGACTTCACCGGCGTTAGCGATCTTTTCTATCGTTATTCCGTCAATGGGTGAATGCAGTGTCATTTCATCTATCATAGCTTTCACTTCGGCTTTTGAAGCTTGAAGTGCTTTTATGCCTTCATTTAGTGCTTTAATATTTGCTTTTATAAAAAGAAGCTTTTTTTGTGTCGCTTTTGCGTTTGTTAAGTTTATCTTGGCTAACTGTATGCCTGAATTTACTTTTTTCAACTGTTGATTTAACGCGGATAATTTTTTGCTTTCGGTATCAAGTTTTAGCTTTGCAAGCTCGAAGGAGTGCTTATCTATGTTTTTGGTTCTATAAAGATTTAAAGAACGTTTATAGTCTTTTTTTGCCTGTGTAACCACATCTTTTTGTATAAAGATTTTATCTTCCAGGGCTTTTTTAGATGCTGTGGTGGAATTTAACTGAACTTTTGCTTTTTTAAGCAAAAGAGGGATCGAAGTTTTGGATATATTTTCTTCTATTTTTTGCGCATCAAGCTGCATCTGTTTTGCTTTTATCTGTGCATTCAATCCGGCAAGTTGTGCTTCAAATTCTTTGCTTTTTAAAATACCTATAACCATACCTTTTTTAACCGGTACCCCATCATCAACAAATACTTTTTGCAATCTACCTGGATACTTTGTGTTGAGATTGATGATATCTCCATCCATACGCCCCGTACCCTCGATCAAGTTTGATGGAAGTGCTTTGGGATGTAACTTTTGATAAATCATCCCACCTGCTATGATAAGTAAAATAGCTATGACAACAGCCAGCCAATATTTTTTCAAGATTTTCATATTATTTCTCCATTTAACTAAATGAGATACATCGGCTTGTATTTTACTCCAAATAAATTAAATAGTAAATTAGTCTATTAATGTTATAATAAATCATATAGAATAATACAGGGATGATTACATGGTATTTTCATTGGATAAAGCACCGTTATTTATGACTTTGGTTACGATATATTTCCTACTTCTTCCAGTGCTATTGTATATCGCTATCAGGTATGCAAGAAAAAAAGAGTTTGTAAAACATAAAAACCTTCAGATATCTATATTTGTTATAAGTTTGATAGTCGTTTTTATATTTGAATGGGGAGTACGAAGCAGCGGAGGTTTTGCGGAATTTTCCAAAAATTCCATAGTTCCATATACCTTTTTGAGCAAATTTTTGATAATTCATGTTTTTATAGCCGCTATAACACTTTTTGGTTGGATATATCTGGTTATAAAATCATACTTTGCTTTTAAAAATGATAAAACTTTTTTTGAAAAAAAGCACAAAGTGCTGGGAGTGGCTGTTTTTCTAGGTCTTTGCATCAGCTCTTTAATGGGTTTTGCAACTTATATATTTCTTTTTGTCATGTGAAGGCTAAAATGAGAATTTTTATAAAAAAGATGGGTTATATTCTGCTGATGATGTTTATCATATCACTCATATCTTTTGTCGCTATTCATTTGGCACCAAACTCCTTTTTTGCAAGCGGTGAGTTAAATCCGAATATTACAAAAGAATCGATAGAGCATTTAAAAAAGATATATGGTTTGGACAAGCCTTTGATAATGCAGTATTTTTCATGGATATGGGCTATGGTTCATCTTGACTTTGGAGTATCTTTTGCAAGCGGCAAAATGGTGAAGGATGAGATACTAAGCCGTATCGGCATAACTTTACTGATGAATTTTATCTCACTTGTGCTTGTATTTATGTTTTCAGTCTATTTTGGTATAAAGTCGGCTTTAAAACAGGGGAGTATTTTTGATAAATCCATAAAGCAACTCTCTTTGATAAGCTATGCTATGCCATCATTTTATCTAGCACTTTTGCTTGTATCGTTTTTTGCGGTTTATCTAAACTGGTTTCCTATATCGGGACTTCACTCTTTAGAGCCTAAAAGCGGTATCGGTTGGTATGCTGATTATGCATGGCATTTGGTGCTTCCCATATTTGTCATGGTTTTTGGCGGAGTGGGGACTTTAAGTATGTATGTTAGAAGCTTGAGCCTTGATATACTAAAAAGTGATTATATATTTTTTGCAAAAAGTAGAGGGCTTGAGGATAAGATAATCTTCAAAAGATTCATAGTGCCAAATCTCTACCCGCCCATTATCACCATACTTGGACTTTCACTCCCAGGCATGATAGGAGGAAGTGTTATATTGGAGTCCATTTTTTCCATAAACGGTATGGGACTTCTGTTTTTTCAAAGTGCTATGAGTAGAGACTATCCTGTTATCATGGGGATACTCATCATCTCTACTTTTTTAACTCTTTTTGGAAATATCGTAGCTGATCTTTTGCTTTTAAAACTAAATCCGCACTTCGCAAGAGCAAAAGGACAATGATGAGGTATATGCTTATAATATTTGTAGTAGTTTTTTTAAGCGCAAAAGATATCTATGTGATGCATTTTGAAAAGTATAATGAACCGTTGCTTAGAGATATTGCAACATCATACGGCATCGAGCCTGTTCCTGAAAGCTTCGAAGATTTGAAAAAATTACTTGACAGTAAAGAAAATCCTATAACGAAGACAAAAGCAAGGCTTGGAAGAAGACTCTTTTTTGAAACCAAACTTTCAAAAGATGATACCGTCTCTTGTGGTAACTGCCACATGATAGCTGAAGGAGGGGATGACAACAAACCTGCTGCAGTTGGTATAGAGGGAAAGAAAAACCCTCATCACATAAATGCTCCTACTGTACTAAACGCCGCTTTGCAAAGCAGTCAGTTTTGGGATGCAAGGGCAAAAACACTAGAAGATCAAGCAAAAGGACCTTTGACATCTCCTTTTGAGATGAGTATATCACCAAAAGAAGCAGTTAAAAATCTACAAAAGATAGAGTACTATGAAACCAAGTTTAAAGAAGTTTTCCCAAAAGATAGCAAACCCCTCTCTTTTAAAAATATCAGATATGCCATAGCTGTTTTTGAAAAGACTCTTTTAACCAGAAGTAGATTTGATAAATTTTTAGAGGGAGATGATAGGGTGCTTAGTAAAAAAGAGAAGGAGGGTTTTTCTCTATTTATACAAGCAGGTTGTATAAGATGTCACAATTCTATCGCGCTTGGAGGAAATGTCCTTGCTAGATTTCCTCTTAGAAAAAAATTAGGCAGTAACTATCAAATACCATTTGAAAATATAGGAGATTTTTTAGGCAGAGATAAAAAGTATATATTTAAAACCCCCATACTAAGAAATATCACTAAAACTGCCCCGTACTTTCACAATGGAAGTGTAAAAGAGTTGAAAAAAACCATCGATATAATGGCAAGATACCAATCAGGAGTAATTTTGACAACAAAGGAGATAAACTTGATATATGATTTTTTAAAAACTCTTGAGGGAAAATTGGTAAACTATCATATAGACTGATGTTGTGCAAAGTTTGTGAGCATTGCTAATTTAAATGGAAAATTAGCATTTTTGGATGGTTATCTTCCATCCGCCTGTTGTTTCCTCCTCTTTTGACAAAACCTTGTGACCCTCTTTTTCAACCGAACCCGGTAGGTTTTTGATTGCCGATCCGTCATCTATGTATAATTCAAGAATATCGCCTTCATCCATAGTGCTAAGTACCATTTTGGTTTTTGCGAAATTTACCGGGCACTTTATGCCTCTAAAATCCTTAACGACATTGCTCATTTTTCATCCTTTTATATCACATTCTTGCATTTCATAATCTTGCAACTCTTTTATACCGTTTTTCCCGCATACCCTGCATTCATCATTTTTTTTGAAGTTGATTTTATCAAAATCCATACTCAATGCGTCAAATATGAGAAGTTTATCGCTTAAAAGTTCACCACAACCGGTTATGTACTTGACTGCTTCGGTAGCTTGGATGGTTCCAAGCATCCCGGCAATTGTCCCTAGAACTCCTGCGCTTGAGCATGTAGGAGTGCTTTCAAGCGGGGGAGGTTCATGAAAAACGCAGGCATAACAGGCTGATTTATGAGGAAGTACAGTCATGGTTTGCCCACTAAATCTCAAAATCCCTCCATGAGAAAACGGTTTATTTGCAAGAATACAAGCATCGTTTATAAGAAATTTGGTAGCGAAATTATCACATCCGTCTATGATAAAGTCATACTCTTCGATGATATTTAGTATGTTCGATTTGTTTATAAAAGTCTCATATGTTTTTACGGTTATATCGGGATTGATAGCAAGCATTTTTTCTTTGGCGGATATGACTTTTGGTGTGCCTATGTCATTTGTCGTGTGTATGACTTGTCTTTGCAAGTTACTAAGATCCACTTCATCCGCATCTGCTATGCCGATTGTCCCCACACCTGCCGCCGCAAGATATAAAGCAACCGGACTTCCAAGACCGCCGGCACCTATGATAAGTACTTTTGAGTTTAAAAGTTTTAGCTGTCCATCGATACCGATATCCTGCAAGATGATATGTCTTGCATATCTTTCTATCTGAGCATCGTTCATCATATGTTATTCACCAAAGAGAGATTTTAATGCATTTATATCTGTGGTTTTTTCTTCTTTTTTGTCTCCTTCTGCAGGAGTGGTTACGCCTTCTCTCTCGACCAATTCTATCTCATAACCTGTTAGCATGGAAGCGAGTCTTATATTTATACCGCTTTTGCCTATGGCTTTTGATTTTTGGTCGCTCGGGAGCGTGACTATGGCTTTTTTGCCCTCTATCTTTACACTTGAGACGATAGCGGGGCTCAAAGCTTTCGTTATATATATCTCGGGGATGCTGGAGTACTCTATGCAATCTATATTTTCATTTTTAAGTTCTTTGCTAACAGCCATGATCCTTACTCCTCTGGTTCCTACCGTGGCACCTACTGGGTCTATATTTGGGTGGTGGGAGCTTAGTGATACTTTTGCTCTCTCACCCGGGATCCTGGCAACATCATGCACTATGACATTCCCGTCTTTTATCTCGGGTACTTCAAGTTCAAGAAGTTTTTCCAAAAATTTTGGAGTCGTTCTTGAGAGTTCTACTATCATACCTTTGTTCGCATCGATGTAAACTTTTCTTATAACACTTTTAACAACATTTCCGACTTTAAAAACTTCACCTTTGATCCTGTTTTTTCTTGGGAGGATTGCCCTTACCTCATCTATCTCTATAAAGGTATTTTCTTCAAAATCCACTCTTACGACAGTTCCTGATATAAGTTTTCCTATCTTTTTTTGGTATTTTTCAAATATTTTATCTTCAAGAAGTCTTTGAATGTGAAATTCAAGCTCTCTTTGAAGCACGGCCGAAGCTGTTCTTCCAAGATTGTCAAGCGGAAGTTCATAAGTCAGTTCATCCCCGACTTCGATATCGGGATCTATCTCTTTGGCTTTTGAGAGTGTCATATGGTTTTCATTGTCGGCTTTGGCTCTCTCATCATCATCCGCGACAACTATGACTTTTTGATATAGTTTTAAATCTTTTGTCTTGTCATCTATGTTTACTTCGTACTCGTATTCGTCACCATATACTTTTTTGGCTGTATTTAAAAGGGATCTTATAACCACATCTCTTACATTTTCTTTGTTCAGCCCTTTTTCATGGGCTATGGATTCCATTATGTCAACTATCTTTTCCATACTTTTCTCTTCATTTGATTTTTGCAATAGATTAAAATATAGTGATTGTGATTTTAATATTGCAGATAGTTATTATACATAAAAATCACTTAAACTCAACAAAAGCATGATAAACTCTACTTTGCTATCCAAATCCGGTAAAATTTTAAAAATAACTTAAAACACAATATGGAAGAATATAGAAGCTTTAAAAGATAGTTTTACAAGTAGTGAAGTTACAAGATATTTGGGGTCAACTTATTCTTGAATTTCAAAAGTAAAAAAGAAACAGTCCCCTTTTTACTTTGCTTTTATCTATAAATGCTCTTTCTATGCCCAACAGATATTACTGTAATTAAAAGTTTTTTATCCTCTTTTTTGAGTATTACTCTATAATTAGCAATTCTAAATCTAAATTTACCTTTGTATGTGCCTTGTAGAGCTTTGATATTGTTTTTAAAATTATCTGGATTTTGTGCAAAAGAGATCAGTTTTTCTTTTATTATTTTTTGAGCAACAACATCAAGTTTTTTAAACTCTTTCTCAGCAGAAGTTAAAAATACTAATTGATACATCAGATGCCAAGTTCTTTAAAAACTGTATCAGCAGGTATAAGTTTTTCTTTGCCTGATTTTAAATCATCCAATCTTTTATCCGCAATTTTTTCATCTATATGATCAAAATACATATTTAATGCTTTTTCTACAATATGACTTTTCTTTTCATTTAACTCTTTTGATATTTCATTTAATTCATCAATGATAAAATCTGAAATAGTAAATGTACTCCTTATCTTATGCATAAGCTACCTTTCATATAATTATATGAATGATTATATGATAAAATGTATAAAATGTCAATAGATTGTATTAGTCCACAACATATGGCACTCAGGATTATTTTCTAAAAGGTATTTTACAGGAGTTTTCATAAATAAACTATGATGTGCTATTTTTCGTATTATAATCAATTAGCCAATTTGCCATTTCTTTGTTAAATTCATCTATATCAGTAAATAGTAAATCATCATAGTAATCTACAAACTGTTCTTGTAGAGTTCTGTTAAACCTTTCATTGTGAGCGTTCATTTTAGGGCTTCTTGGGTATGTCCAATAATGAGTTAATTGTTTATCTTGCAAAAGAGCATCAAAGTCTTTTTTAAATTCAGAGCCGTTATCAGACAGTATTGCATATTTATTTTTAATATCTTTTGCATTATATGATAATCCATCAATTAAAGCCGCAAGAACTTTAGAGGTATAGCGTGTATTTTTAGTAGGAATTGCAACTGCATAAGCGATACGACTATTGGGATCAATCATTGTCATGATATATCTTTTTATTCCCAAAGATGTTCTTTGAATTGTATCAACTGCCCACATGTGCATAGGTTTGGTTTTAAGCCCTTTGGGTTTACGTGTTTTAATTTCTCTTTTTTTAGGTTTGACTTTGCCTTGATAATTTATACGATATGGGAACATTCTCATTTTATCTTTATCTCTTGCAATGATTCTACCGATGGTAGATTCTGAAGGTACTGGAATATTGTTTTCTTTACACCATGGTTGTAACATTACATGTAATTTTGCTTTGCCCATGTTTGGATATTTTTCTCTTAGTTTCTTTATCTTATTAACAATAACTTTAGGTGTAGTTGGCATCCTGGTATTGTTTAGTTTGGTTGATTTTGAATTTAAGGAACGAATATTTCCTTGATTCTCTTTTAATTTTGCTTTCCATCGATAGATTGTTCTCCTGCTTATACCAAATGCATCTTTGGTAGCCTCTAGTCCGTATTTATTATAAAACTGTAATATTTTATATCTTTTGTTTGCTTCATCTGTTTTCATATTAAAAAGATAGCTAAATCTCTTTAAATATACATAACCTTTTATTCCATTAAATAAATAATCTGTTTGCATCTATCACTCTTTATTTCTTTTTAAAGAGTGCCATATGTTTCTGAACTTATGCACATAGCTGGGTCAGGGCTTGACTTTTGGCTGAATTTAACAAAAGCACAAATTTATGATATTTTTGCTAAAATATTCGATTATAACTTAAACAAAAGAGGAAGACATGGAATTAAAACTGGCTAGAACCGAACTTGGCGCTAAACCGAAAAAGATAAAACTTGAAAAAATCGAAGAGATAGTCAAAAACGAGGGACAAAAGATATTTTATTTTGACAAAGACAATTCTCATAAAGACTTGGTTGCTTTGGTGGAGCATTTCGAAGAGATGGGATATAGTGTTTACCTAAGAGAGATAAAATATACTCTTGATGAAAATGACTATATATACGAGATACATATACTCTAAGGTTTAATGTGCAAAATAGTCGTAAAAAACTCTACATAGAAACTCTCGGGTGTGCTATGAATGTCCGTGACAGCGAGCATATGATAGCTGAGTTGACCCAAAAAGAGAGATATGATTTAACCGAAGATGCAAAAGAGGCTGATCTTATACTTATCAATACATGCAGTGTCAGGGAAAAACCCGTTCATAAGCTTTTTTCTGAAATAGGAGCATATAACAAGATAAAAAAAGAGGATGCTAAGATAGGAGTATGTGGCTGTACGGCAAGCCATCTAGGCGATGAGATCATCAAAAAAGCACCGAGTGTGAGTTTTGTTTTGGGGGCTAGGAATGTATCAAAGATAACAAAAGCCGTAAAAGAGGATAAGTTTGTCGATGTGGATATCAACTATGACGAGAGTGAGTATGCTTTCGGGGATTTTAGAAGTTCACTTTACAAAGCATATATCAATATCTCCATAGGATGTGATAAAAAGTGTACTTACTGTATCGTGCCTCATACAAGAGGAGAAGAGATATCCATACCTCCTTCCATCATAGTAAATGAAGTAAAAAAAGCTGTTAAAACCGGAGCTAAAGAGATATTTTTACTTGGTCAAAATGTCAATAATTATGGAGCCAGGTTTGGGGATAAAGCTCAGCCAAAGATGGATTTTAGCGATCTTTTGGAGATGGTGAGTGAAGTTGAGGGAGTAGAAAGGATTCGTTTTACTTCGCCACATCCTTTGCATATGGATGATAAATTTTTAAAAGTATTCGCAACCAATCCAAAAATATGCAAATCCATGCATATGCCACTTCAAAGCGGCTCAACTCAAGTTTTAAAAGAGATGAAAAGAGGCTACACAAAAGAGTGGTTTTTAGATAGGGCTTTAAAACTAAGAGATATGATAAAAGATGTACATATCAGCACAGATATCATCGTGGCGTTTCCCGGAGAGAGCGACAAAGACTTTGAAGATACTTTGGATGTGGTAAGACAGGTAAGATTTGAGCAAATGTTCTCTTTTAAGTATTCTCCTAGACCTTTTACAAAAGCAGCCGAGTATAAGAACCAAATCCCAAGCGATATAGCAAGCATGAGGCTTAAAACACTGCAGGATTTGCATACTTCCATCATAGACGAAATAAGTGAAAAACAAAACGGAAAGAAGTTTAGTGTACTTTTTGAAGAGTTAAAACCAAACGGTATGATAGCCGGCAGAAGTGACAATAACTTTATGATACAGGCAAAAGGAAGTGAAGAGTATCTTGGCAAATTTGCCGATGTAGTTATAACCAACCCAAAAAGAATGGTGCTTTACGGAGATATAGTTGAGTAAAGAGAGCAAAAGAAAGCTTATCTCTTTGCTTTTGCCGCCAATAGGGTATATCCTGATAAGATTGATATATTTAACATGTACAAAAAAGTACTCTTTACCAAAAAACAGACTGGAAAACAAGCCGTATATCATAGCCTTTTGGCACGGAAAACTTTTGATGCAGCCGTTTATCTACAATAAATTAAGAGATAAGCCTAAAGTTGCAACTATGATAAGTGAACACTTCGATGGAGAGATCATAGCAAAAGTCATAAGTTATTTTCATTTTGAATCCATCAGGGGAAGCAGTAAAAAAGGTGCCGTAAAAGTTTTAAAAGAGGCATTTAAAAAGGTAAACGAAGGGTATGACATAGCTATCACACCTGATGGTCCAAGAGGTCCAAGGTATAGTATAGCTGACGGTATAGTCGCCATTGCACAAAAAAAAGATATGAAGATAGTGGCATGCAACTTTTATGCGGATAAGTTTTGGAGACTTAAGAGTTGGGATGGTTTTTTGATACCTAAACCTTTTTCAAAAATTTGTCTTTATGCGCAGGAGCCGTTTTCTATAGAAGGGTTGGAAAAAGAAGATGCCAAAGAGAGGATAAAATCAGCCTTGATGGCAAAAGAGGAGAGTTTATGCTGAAAAAAGTTTTATATATCGTGCTTTTTGTCATTTTTTCTTTTTTGATTATTTATTTCTTCTTATTCAATGACTCATATAAAAAATCGCTTCAGGCAAGAGTTTACTTTGGTTTGGGAGAATATGACAAAGCTTACACTCTCTCCAATGAGGCTTATCTCAAAGATCCTTACAACAGAATGGCTCTAACCATACTAAATGCAAGTAAAGCATCCTTAAAATATGAAAAATACATAAAAGAGGCAAAAAAGTATCTTTCGGATATCAAAAAAATCAGTAGTAAAAAAAGTATAACACCGGGTGAACTTGCAAAGATAAAACTCATATGTGAAGTTATGATGGGTCAGTATGAAAAATTAAAACCTATAGTGATAGATGACGGTGATCTTGTAGAGCATTCCACCAAAGAGTATAAAAAATTTAAGAAAATATATGAAGAGCTTTTTAAAAAATAATATCGAGAAATTTTTACGGTACAAAAAAAAGATAAAAGGCTTTAGTGAGCACTCGTTAACAACCTACAGGTTGAATCTTCTAGAAGCTGTAGAGATAATGGAAATTGAAAATATAAATGATGAGATGATTTTGCAAATGATGCCATACAGGATAAAAATCGCAAATAACAATAAAAAAACCATAGCGAAAAAGATAAGCATAGTAAGAAGTTTTGTAAAATTTTTAAAAGAGAGTGGATATAAAATAAAGCTCTTAAATGATGAGAGTGTAAAAACTCCAAAAACGCTTCCCAAACCGGTCGATTTTATACATATAAAGGAGGCTTTGAAATTTGCCGATGAAGAAGAGGAACTTATCGTGCTTTTACTGTATGGGTTTGGTCTTAGGATTTCAGAACTTTCAAATTTGAAGATAAAAGATATCAAAAATGAGTGGATAAGAGTTGTCGGTAAAGGAGATAAAACCAGAAATATACCTGTTCTGCCGATTGTAAAAAGTAAAATCAACTCATTTTTGGAAAAAAATAGAAGAAATATCTATATATTTGAAAAAAATGGAAAAAGATTAAGCGAAAATAGTTTAAGATATAAGATAAATAAAATTTTTAAAAGAGTGGGATTGAAAGTGACCCCACATCAGTTACGTCACTCATATGCCAGCGATATACTCAACTCCGGCGGGAGGATAACGGATGTCAGCAGGCTTTTAGGGCATAGTTCACTTTCAACAACCGAAATATATACAAAATTAGATAGTGAGTATAAGTTAAAAAATTACAAAATGGCTCACCCGCTGTCAATGAAGGAGACTGTTTGATGAATATGTCAAAAGTGATACAAAAAAGATTTTCCAATGTCTTCATAGCGGTTTTGGCTGAGAAAAATGAGTATGTCCTTAGGTATATCGTAGTTAAAAATGAAAAAATCCTGATAAATGAAGATAAAAGATTTCCTATGGATGAGGATAAAAGACTCTCTTCAGATATAAAAGAGTTCCTAACTTCGCTTGAAAAAAATTATAAATTCGTATATATCGCCTATCTCTTGGATGCTTCAGGGCAAAACTGTCTGCCGACTTGTAAAGAAGAAGAGTTTACAAAATACAATATAGATAAAAACAAAATCATAAAAGTCTGTATTGAAGAAAAATGGATGATATACGCTTTAAAAAGTGATATAAAATGGATAAAAGAGTTGTTTGAAGAGAGTGGGGTGGATTTTATATATTCGCCGTTTTTGGTGCTAAATAACTTTATA
The DNA here is from genome assembly GCF_055384375.1 of Thiofractor thiocamini. Taxonomy (NCBI): domain Bacteria; kingdom Pseudomonadati; phylum Campylobacterota; class Epsilonproteobacteria; order Campylobacterales; genus Thiofractor; species Thiofractor thiocamini. Next base: position 59,998 of record NZ_AP042389.1, read on the forward strand.
CACAACAAAAAACAAAAAACAAAAAATAATCTGTTTCTTTTATATACGGAAAATTTCATCACTCTTATGATATTTGACGGTGATAAAGTGGTATTTAGTGCATTTTTTAAAATACCTTACAAAGAGTTTGAATTTTCCAGTGAAGAAGATGAACCAAAACCCGAAGAGAGCGATACCGTTATAGAAGGCATAGAACTTGACAATATAGAAAGTGAAGATGAAGAGTTTGATGGATTTGTAGATATTACAAAGCTAGAAGATGACAGTGAACCAGAAGATGATATCCTAGAAAGCGCAAAAGAAGAGGTTGCATCATCTACACTCGAAGACCTCGAGCTTTATGGAAGAGAAGTCGTTATATTCAAGTTTATCAGTTCCGCTATAGAAGAGTACTATAAAAATGATATATACGAGAGTGAATTTTTGGAAGAAATTATCATTTATAATGATTCTAATATAAGTAATGATATAATAACTATGATAGAGAACGATTTGTTTTTGGATGTGGAACTACATTCGATAGATGTTAAAGAGGAGATGATCAATATGTCGATTAAAGAGGCAAATCTTTGAGTTACAGTTTTATAGCGCCTAGAAAAAAAGAGCTTATAGACAATATATCAAAAATGTGGCTTGCTTTTATAGTTGTGGTCGTGGTCATACTCTCTGGTTTTGATCTGCTTATAAAATTAAAGATCCATTCACTTAAAAACCAAACTAACAGTTATATAACAAAAACAAAACAGTCCCGTACAATTTCAAAAAAACTTCAATCCAATATAGTTTTTCTTACCAAAGAAAAATCAGTTGCCGAGGAGATTTACGCTTCAAATACCATACTTAAAGATAGCATAAAAAATCTTTTTGATCTAGTGCCTGATCAGATAACTCTAAAAAAAGTTATCATGAAAAAAGATTCTCTTACTCTTTACGGCATCTCGCCATCCAAAGATACATTCAATTTTCTGCTTGGCTCACCTTTGAAGTCGATATTTCAAAGCAGCAATACTATATTTTATCTAAACAGTGACGGTTGGTATAGATTTGTAAGCAGCAACAAGATAATAAACGAAGAGGATAGGCTTTAAAAGTGAAAAATATAGGAATTTTGAAACTTTTGACTTTTTTGTTTATATTTGTCTTTGTGGTTTTTTTGGTAGTTTTTGTGTTTATAGTACCAAGCATCAAAGAGTTAAGAAATGCAAAGATAACAAATGCAAAAGCGTACAACAGATACAGCTATGCCATAAATGAGCAAAGATCAAAAGAGAGAGAATTAAAAAAGCTAAAACATGACAACCTGAAGATCATAAGAGCATTTGAAGCAAAATTCAAAGAGGGTGATTTTTTAAAATTTTCGAAAAAATACTTCAAGCAGGTTTCATTGAGTAAAGAAAAAAGTAAAGTTTATAAAAAAGACTTCGTTGTTTATGATTTTCATACGGTTTCAAAGATAACTGAGCCAACGGTTTTTTATAAATTCTTAACCGATATCAACAGATATGACAACATCATCCAAACAGATTTTCCTATACAGATGCAAGCAGTACAGGATGATATCAATACAACTTTCAAACTCAAAGTTTATAAACTAAAAAGTTCCAAATCAAACTGATTTTTATAGATATATCCTCTTATTTTGGGAGGGATTTTTTTTACCCTGCATTTTTCTTTAAATTTTTTATCCATAGTAATTTGTATGTATGGCGATATGTAGATAAAACCGTTTTTAAAAACTATGGCAAATCTGTCGCTGATGACCACATCTTTTTTTTCGATGATTTCATCTTTTTGTTTTTTTGAAAGAAGATATCCAAGCTCTTTTAAAACATTGTCTATGCTTCTTATGTTTTTTATATCATTTTTCATATCTTCAACTATATAAAGTTCCTTAAAATTTTTATATATTTTCATAGTAAAAAGTTGATTTTTATCGGTTTGAAGATATTGAAAGCTTTTTAAGATTCCACTTTTGTACTCTCTTAAAAGAGTATTGCTGAAGTTTTTCCTAAAATAGTTTCTTCTATATCTTGTATCAATATTTGTTTCATCTATGAAATACGCTATGTCATTGTAATTTAAAAAATTTAAAATTTCATCTCTTGATATGTTTATAAGAGGTCTTATGAGTGTATAATCTTTTCTCTCTCTTATCTCATCAAATCCCAAAAGCTCAACTAATCCGGCACCTTTGGTAAATTGCATCAAAAACCACTCTAGTTTATCATTTAACTGGTGGGCAGTGATGAGGTGAGTGTAATGCTCTTTTTTTATGATTTCTTTAAAAAAATCATATCTAAAAACTCTTGCGTTATGCTCAAAGTTATTTTGAGGAAGTTTGGCTTTTTTGTGATAAAGCTTTTTTTTATACCTTTTTGCCAACTCTTTGGCATATTTTTCTTCTTGCTTTGACTGCTCTCTTAACTGATAGTCAACCATTATCATATCGAACTCTATCTTATATGATAAAAGTATAAAAAAGAGAGCAGATGAGTCAACTCCGCCGGAAAATGCAAGAAGATTTTTCCCTTTTTTTAACTCTTCTAAACTCTCTTTTGATATATCAGGCAGGTTTTTTAACGGTTGCAAGCAGTTTGTCTCCTACCAATTCATTTACATATGCAATATAGAGTTTGTCACTTTGTAAGCTTACTTCGCTGTCATTTATGAGTATTTCTCCATCTATTTCCGGTGCCCAAACAAGTTCCCTTGCTCCAAAGAAAAACTCTCCTTCACTACTTTCGCCTGTTGTTATGACTTCTATATCTTTCCCTGCTTTTTGTTTAAGACTTTTTATGGTTTTTTCTTCTACGATTTTATTTAATTCTTCAATTCTTTTATCTATAATATCTTGAGATATTTTATCTTTCATTTTAAATGCAAATGTATCCTCTTCATCAGAGTAGCTAAAAAGTGTAACCCTGTCAAAATCAAACTCTTTTAAGAACTCTTTTAACTCTAAAAAATCTTCTTCGCTTTCTCCTGGATGTCCGACTATGATGGAAGTTCTTAGAAAGCTATCTTTGGCTTCTCTCATCTTATAAAGCTGCTCTTTTATCCTTTTGGCATTTGCTCCTCTTTTCATAATCTTTAGCATTCTATCACTTATATGTTGGATAGGCATTTCGAAATAGTTATGGAAAACTTTTGAGTCGATTATCCTTTGGATAAGATCATCGCTTGTGGTAGTTGGATATAGGTAAAGTATCCTTGCACTTTTAACACCCTTGATCTTTTCAACTTCATCTATGAGCTTGATAAGCCCCTCTTTTTCTCCAAAATCTCTTAGGTAAGAGCTGCTGTCTTGAGATATAAAGCTAAAGTCGAAAAAACCATCTTTGGTCAATTTTTCAACTTCATCTATGATACTTTGCAAAGGTCTTGATTTGAGTTTTCCTTTAAACCCTGGTATCGCACAAAAGCTACAGCTTTGATTGCATCCTTCGCTTAGTTTGATATAAGCATGGGCTTTACTTCCTGTTACTACTCTCTCTTCAGTAGTGATAAGGTATGTTTCACTTGAAAATTTAGAGTGTTTCTCTTTTATGATTTCATCGATTTTGTCATAGTCTCCGACTCCAGTAAAAAGATCTACCTCTTTTAACTCCTTTTGAAGTTCATCTTTGTATCTTTGGGTTAAACATCCGCTGACAACCAAAAGAGAATCCTCTTTTCTTTTTGAATGCAGCTCAAAGATTGTATCCAAACTCTCCTCTTTTGCCGCATCTATAAAGCCACAAGTGTTGACTATCAAGACATCGGCTACAGATGCATCATCAGTTATCTCATAATCTTTTAACTTTCCAAGCATAACTTCACTGTCAACTAGGTTCTTGGTACACCCAAGACTAACTAAATGTAATTTTTTTCTCATATTTCTACTTTATTTTCGGAGGTTTGATGATCCTGCCCAAAAAGGCATACTCTCCGCCAAGTCTTGCGATGGGTTTGTATGTTGTCCTCAAGCTCTCATCTATACAGTTATCATCTACATACTCTTTTTTGATCTCAAGTATCAAAGGGATGGTTTTGCTCCCTTTCAAGTTAACTTCTTTGTAAAGTTCACAAAAAAAAGCCAAAGGGGTATTCTTGATGATAGGTGGAAAATCATCAACTATGCTTTTGGTTTCTATATCAAAGATTTTTGCTTCACTCTGAGAAGAGGGTAATTCTTTGGAGCTAAAATGCATAGGTTCAAGAAGAGTTTCATCGGCTATACAAAGAGTACATTTTTTACTCTCTCTTATATTTTTGAGGGTATCTTTTGGCGAGCCGTCACTTTTGTGCCCTATGGATACTATCACTGTGGGAGGGTTTGAAGATAATCCTGTAAAGTAACTAAAAGGAGCGATGTTCAACACACCATTGTTACCCTCTGTGACTATCCAAGCGATCGGTCTTGGTATGATACCCCCGGCCATAAGTTTATACCTATCTTTAGGTTCTATTTTTTCATAATCGATCAACATAATATTTGCCTTAATTTTTAATTTTTTACTTTTAATTTATCATTAAACTTCTATATTGTCTATAAGTCTTGTAAGCCCTACATATGCGGCAACTAAAATCCTGCTGTTTCCCGGTTCTACAGTATCGATTTTATTAAATTCTCTATCTGTTATCTCGATATATTCGATTTTTAATTTGTCCAATGTTTTTTCTATGAGGGATTTTATCTCATCGCAATTTCGCTCACCTTTTGCTATAAGTTTCGCGGCTTTTTTAAGTGCATATGAGATAAGCAGGGCGTCACTATGTTCTTTGTCATCAAGGTAGGCATTTCTGCTACTAAGAGCCAAGCCGTTATCTTCACGAACTATGTCACACTCTTTTATATCAACCCTTAAAAACAGTTCTTTAACCATTTTTTTTATAAGATAAAGTTGTTGTGCATCTTTTTTGCCAAAGTAGGCATTGTCGGCTTTGGTGATATTTAAAAGTTTTAAAACCACTTGCAAGACACCGTTGAAGTGGCCAGGTCTGTGGTACCCTTCCAAAATATAGCCTTTGATCTTCGGTGCCGATATGAGCGGCTCATCTTCAAAGTATATCTCATTAACCGTCGGTAAAAAAAGTATATCCACTCCGGCCGTTTGACATATCTTTTTATCCGCTTCAGTTTTTTTGGGATATTTTTCAAAGTCCTCACCTTCTAAGAACTGGGTAGGGTTAACAAATATGGAAACTATGGTCATGTCGTTTTCTTTTACACTTCTTTGTATCAAAGATAAATGACCCTCATGCAATGCACCCATAGTGGGTACAAAACCGATGGTTTTATCATTTATAGTATCTATATATTTTATCAAATTATTAGTTTTTGTAAATATTTGCATCGATATACAATTCCTTAAGCCGTTTTTTTGTAAAATATTAGTTATTATTATACCAAAATAAACTGAGACAGGAGTATTTTTGGACAATTATGAATACAATGAACTTTTAAAAAAACTACAAATCAAGATAGAAAATATCCAGAAGATAATAGAACCCGAAAAATTACAAAAAAGAATAAAAGAGATAGAATCCCTGGAAAAATCCCCCGAGTTTTGGAGTGATGCGAAAAAAGCCGGAGAACTTCAAAAGGAGAAGAACAGCAAAAAATCAATCCTTGAAAAATTTCAAAATGCCAAAAATGCACTTGATGATGCAAAAGATCTGTTACAGATGGCAGATGAAGAGGGTGATGAAGAGACAAAAGAGATGCTTTTTGAAGATGCGCCAAAACTTGAGGAGCTTATAACCAAACTTGAGATAACCATGATGTTAAGCGGCAAAGATGATGAGAAAAATGCCATCATCTCCATACACCCGGGTGCCGGTGGGACTGAGAGTCAAGATTGGGCAAGTATGATATACAGGATGTATCTAAGATGGGCTGAGAGAGAAGGGTACAAAGTAGAACTACTTGACTACCAAGAAGCCGATGAAGCCGGCATAAAGGATGTAAGTTTTATCATCAAGGGTGAAAATGCTTACGGGTATCTGAAAGTAGAAAACGGCATACATAGACTTGTCCGTATAAGCCCGTTTGACAGTAACGCAAAAAGACATACTTCGTTTTGTTCTGTTATGGTAAGCCCGGAGATAGATGATGATATCAATATAACCATAGAAGATAAAGATATAAGAGTGGATACATACAGAGCCAGCGGAGCAGGCGGTCAGCATGTCAACAAAACAGACTCGGCTATAAGAATCACACACATACCAACCGGTATAGTAGTACAATGCCAAAATGATAGAAGCCAGCACAAAAACAGAGCAACTGCGGAAAAAATGCTAAAATCAAGACTTTATGAGTTGGAGTTGATGAAACAGGAAGCCGAGAAAAACGGAGTGGAAAAGAGTGAGATAGGGTGGGGACACCAGATAAGAAGTTATGTTTTAGCTCCTTACAGACAGGTAAAAGATAACAGAAGCAACAAAGCCTACTCAAATGTAGATGCCATACTTGACGGGGATATCACAAAAGTCATGGAAGATGTACTTATATCAACTAAAAGCTAAATAAACTAAAGGAGAATCATGCAGTACACTATAGATGCGGTGCTGACTCAGCTTGGGTACAGTATCAATGAGAGTGTCAAAGCTCAAATGAAAAATATCATAGAAAATACCAAGAATTTTATGGATATTCAAAAACATATCATTCAGCTAAATGATGCACTAAAGCCTTTTCAGGCTTATATCGCTATGTCAAACTCTAACAGTTACTTAAAAATCAAAAACGAATCTCCAGGAGAGAGTTTGAAAAAAGTTGATGAAATGATAAAAGAGTGGGCAAAAAAATATAAGATCAGTTTGAAAAAAGTTGACGGAAAAGAGACTTACTATATACTTGGTAAGGATTAAACCTTTCTTCTAACTGTTATCTTTTTTGGAGTAAATAGTTCGGTTGCTTTTTTGATGAACGGGTCTTCGAGGATATTTTCCTCTTTTGATTCGTTATCTTTATTTTCAAGATGAGATGCTACACAGGAGGAGGGAACTCCTTCCTCTTTTGGAGCCGATTGTTTTACTTCTGTGTTTAATTCATCGTTTTTTTTTGAGCAGGGTTGCATGGAGATAGTACAGTTTATGCCGTATATCTCTTTGACAAAGTGTTTTATGACCCCTGAAGCAACTCTTAGAGTTTTTTTACATTCACCTTCCGCACAGCTTTCAAGTATCAATTTATCACTTTCGTAATTTATAAAACTAACACTCTCTTCAAAACATTTTCCGGTATCATAATTTCTATCATACAAAGATGAGATGAGCCTTTGCCATTTGTCATCTTTTGTGATTTTTTCTTCTTTTTGAATGGTTTTATCTTCTGTTTTTTTGTTTGAATCTTCAAATTCTGGCTGTTTAACCTCCTCTTTTTGAGGAGATATTTCAGATATATTCATATCTTTTTCGATTGTATTTATAAGCTCGTCTATGGTTTTAATCTTTGTAGCTTCAAGCAGTTTGAAAAAGAGCAAAGACAAAACGAAACCGCTGTCTGCATTTAAAAAGAGAAGATTTTTCGCATCACTTAATATCCTAAAAAATCTATCATATAAAATGGTGGAAAACCTTACATCGTTTTCAAAAAACGAGTTTTTCAAGTATGCTATCATCTCATCTATGACAACTTCACTTTCATAATTTTCAAGTTCTTTTATAACGGATAACAGCTCTTTTTTATCATTTTTAAAAATTATCTCAAAAAGATTGTCAAGAAACTGAGGATCGATGAGTCCCAACATATCCGCTACACTCTTGGTATCTATATAACCTTTCGCATAAATGATAGCTTGATCCAAAAGGGTTAAAGTATCTCTTAAAGATCCGTTTCCTGATCGACTTAGCATATCAAGTGCTTCGCTTTCGTATTTTATGTTTTCGTTATTTAAGATAAATTCCAAGTGATGCTTTATATCTTTGGTAGCGATCCTTTTAAACCTGAAATGCTGAGTTCTTGAGAGTATGGTTGCAGGAAGTTTCAAAGGATCTGTTGTAGCAAGTATAAATTTTATATACTCCGGTGGCTCCTCAAGTGTTTTTAAAAGAGCATTAAATGCCTCACGGGTCAGCATATGAACTTCATCTATGATAAATATCTTGTATCTTGCCATATTCGGCTTGTATTTGGTTTGCTCTATCAAGTCTCTTATATCATCAATTTTTCTGCTGCTTGCAGCATCCATCTCTATGATATCGATATGTCTGTTTTCATTGGTAGCTATGCAGTTTTCGCAAGTTTCGCAAGGGACGGCTGTTGGTCCCTCATCGCACACCAAAGCTTTAGCAAAGATTCTTGCAGTTGAAGTTTTTCCGCTTCCTCTAAGTCCCGAAAAAAGATAAGCATGGGATAATCTTTTGGAAGTTAAAGCCCCTGTCAATACTTGTGTTATAGAGTCTTGACCGATTAATTCTTCGAAAGATTTCGGACGATATTTAAGTGCTAAAACTTCTGACATATGACCTCTTGATAATATTTTTACTATTTTATCCTAATGTTACTTAAAAACTTAACCACTCTTTGGCAACTTCTTTCAAGTGAGCAGGATTTTCTGTGGCATAGTAAGATATGTTGGTATTTTTATATGTTTTTTGCAGTTTAAAATTCTCTTTTAGATACTCTACTATAGCTTCTCCTGAGTGTATAAGCAGAGTCTTTGGAAAATTCTTTTTGTACTCTTTTTTTAAAAGCGGGAAGTGAGTACATCCCATGATAAGAGCATCGATTTGTTTCAATTCTTTAAAGTAGTGTTTCATAGTTACATCAACTATCTCACCGCTGTAAATCTTTTCTTCAACGATCGGTACAAAAAGAGGAGTGGCTTTTTCTATGATATTTTTATATCCCAAATTTTGAAGTAAATTTTTATATTTTTTACTGTTTATGGTAGCTTTTGTTCCTGTTATCAAGATGGAGCTGTTTTTATCTTTTAGTCTGTTTTGAAGAGCTTTTACTCCAGGCTCGATGACACCTACAACAGGAAAAGGTGCAACTTCTTTTAAGTCCGCTATCGCATAAGCGCTTACACTGTTGCATGCCACGATAAGAAGGTCTATGTCAAAGTTTTTGAAAAATTCAAGTGCTTCAAGCGCATATCTTATGATGGTATTTTTATCTTTTGGACCGTATGGAACACGAGCGGTATCACCATAGTAAATGATCTCTTTGAAAAGATTTTCTTGTAAAATACTTTTAACGACGCTAAGTCCTCCAACGCCGCTGTCAAAAACTCCGACTTTTTTCAAAAAATTACCTTGTAATTTTACTCATTATCTAATCAGTCGTTCATTATGGATAGAAACTCTTTGTTGTCCTTTGTTTTTAAAAGTTTTGAGTAAAGAAATTTTAAAGCTTCTATCTCTTCCATTTGGCTTATAGCCGTTCTTAGTGCCCAAATCTTTGGAAGATCATCTTTGTCAACCAAAAGTTCTTCTTTTCTAGTACCTGATTTGACTATGTCAATGGCAGGGTAAATTCTTCTATCTGAGATATGTCTGTCAAGGATGATTTCACTGTTTCCAGTACCTTTGAACTCTTCAAAGATAACTTCATCCATTCTTGAGCCGGTATCTATGAGTGCGGTTGATATGATGGTAAGACTTCCTCCGCCCTCTATGTTCCTGGCAGCTCCAAAAAATCTTTTTGGTTTATGAAGAGCATTTGCATCAACTCCACCGCTTAAAACTTTACCACTGCTTGGAGTGACGGTATTGTAAGCTCTTGCAAGTCTTGTGATGGAATCAAGTAAAATAACTACATCTTTTCCTATCTCCACTCTTCTTTTTGCTTTTTCTATAACAAGTTCGGCTACTCTTACATGGTTATTTGCTGAAAGATCGAAGGTAGAGCTGTAAACATCACCTTTTACACTTCTTTTCATATCGGTAACTTCTTCGGGTCTTTCATCAACCAAAAGGACTATCAGTTCAACTTCAGGATGATTGTATGTGATGCCGTGGGCTAGTTCTTTTAAAAGTTCCGTCTTGCCACTTCTTGGAGGTGCTACTACAAGAGCTCTTTGACCTTTTCCTATAGGGATAAAAAGATCAAGCACTCTGCCGGTAAGTTTTAGCGGGTCATACTCGAGTTTTAACTTTTGGGTTGGATAAAGAGGGGTTAGATTTTCAAAAAGAGGTCTGTTTCTACTCTCTTTCATAGGAAGATAGTTTATGGCTTCTATCTTTAAAAGTGCATAGTATCTTTCTTGGTCTTTTGGCGGTCTAACCTGTCCTGTTACCACATCTCCTGTTCTAAGAGCGAACTTTTTAACTTGAGTGGCACTGACATAAGCATCATTTTGGCTGTCGCTTAGATTTTCATCGACCGCTCTTAAAAAACCGTATCCTTCATGTGTGATTTCAAGAATCCCGGTAAAGAGTATGTATCCTCCTTTGCTTGTCTGGGATTTTAGTATTTCGAACATCAAATCCTGTCTTTTGAACTGATTTGGATTTTCTATGCCCAGATTTTGTGCGATTTCTATAAGTTCTTCTATATTTTTTTTACGAAGCTCCTCTATCCTGTAGCCTTCAACGGGTATGTGGGTTCTTTTGCCATTATATTTTTTGCCATTATTGTTGGCACTGTTTGCAGATTTTGTCTGCGTATTTTGTTTAGAATTGTCTGAAGTGTTCATTCTACCTTCTTTTGTTTATTTGGATTTGTGTAGTTTTAAGCGGTAAGTACTGGTGCTAAAATTTTGATGAGTGTATTTTATAATAAGTTGGAGATTTTGTCAAATCCCGTTATTTTTTATAAAGCGGGTACAGTTCCGATTCTTCAACCTCTATTCTCGATTTGAGAATTCTGCCTATCGCTTCAAGCTCACTTTTAAACAGTCCTAGATATTGATCGTTAAATTCTATATTTTCATATTTTTTCAAAAAAGCAAATACATCTTTATATATCTCTTCGGCTGATTTTGACATATCTTCTATAAATTCCTCGTGCTCGCTGTCTTTATAATAATTTTTCAGATAAAGATAGAGTTGTATTTTTTCACTGTAATTGTGAATTTCAAGATTTACCTTAAAAGCTTTCAGGTACTGCTTTAGAGTTTTATATTTTTTGCTTTGTGCCGCTTTTGCAATTTTACTGAATTCATTTATCAAGTTTTCATGATCTTTGTGTAAATTCTTCATAAGGTCTTCATTGTAAGGAACTCCTACATTTTTCGATAAATGTACAGTATCGGCATTTTTATCATTAGTATCAGTTTTTCCAAAAATTTTTTTTAAAAAACTCACTGTAAAAACTCCTTCTCAAATTTTTATTACATAGTATACTATTTTAATTCTTAAATTACTTTGTTATGACTTTATTATGACTATGTTTGCTTAATTTCAGCAAAAATATCCTATAATGCAAAGCTCAATTATCTGTTTAAGGAATATTTTGGCCAAAGTTGTCTGTGATCACTGCAAGCTTGAATTTGATGAAAAAGTTATGATAAAAGATGAAGTAAACGGTGAAGTAAAATACTTTTGCTGCAAAGGCTGCCAGGGGATTTATCATCTTTTAAGAAGTGAAGGTTTGGATGATTTTTATGATAAAGTCGGCAACAACAAGCTCGAACCTCCTAAAGATATCCATGATGATTTGCACAGGTTTGATCTAGAGGGTTTTAAGAAAAAGTATATCACAGATAAAAATGGACTTTGCGAGATAAATCTTATCATAGAGGGTATCCACTGCTCGGCCTGTGTGTGGCTGAATGAAAAAGTTTTGCACCAAACAGAAGGTATTATAGAAGCGAGCATAAACTATACAAACAATAAAGCCAAAATCGTGTGGGATCCTGATACCATAAAACTTTCCCACATCATAGCTAAGATACGCAGCATAGGATATAACGCCTATCCTTATGATCCAAAGATCCAAGAAGAGCAGGCAAATAAAGCAAGAAGGGATTACTACTCAAGGCTTTTGGTGGCTGTGTTTGCGACCATGAATATCATGTGGATAGCTATAGCCCAATATACCGGTTATTTTACCGGTATGAGAAGTGACATGAAAAATGTCTTGAATATTGCAGAATTCATACTTGCAACACCTACGCTTTTTTACACAGGATGGGTTTATTTCAAAGGTGCTTACTTCGGACTTAAAAACAGATTTGTCAATATGGATGTACTTGTCGCGACCGGAGCTAGTTTGGCTTATATCTACTCTATTTATGCCATGATAACCAAAAACGGTGAAGTTTACTTTGATTCGGTTACTATGATCATCACTTTTGTATTTGTCGGCAAATACTTAGAAGTCTTAAGTAAAAAAAGTGCGATAGACAGCATGGATAGTATGCTTGGCACTATTCCGACTGAAGTGCTAATCGTAAAGGATAATGAAAAAGTTTTAGTAGCTGTTGAAGAGGTAAAACCAAATGATATAGTGGAAGTAAAACCGGGAGATAAGATAGTCCTTGACGGTATCATAGTTTCAGGTGAGGGAAGCTTCGATCTTTCGAGTTTAACCGGTGAAAGTGTACCTGTTTATAAAAAAGAGGGTGATGAGATCATAAGCGGCTCGGTCAGTCTCGATAGTGTTATAAGATATAAAGTTACGAAAGAGTACAGTAAATCAATGCTTTCAAGCATTGCGACTTTACTTGAAGAGTCGATATCCAAAAAACCGCATATAGAAAAATTGGCTGATAAAATTTCAGGGTATTTTTCACTCGCTATTTTATCTTTTTCCGTACTTACTTTTGTATTTTGGTATCTTTTTCTTGGAAGCGGCTTTGAGAGGGCTTTGATAGTATCCATATCAGTCATAGTCATAGCATGTCCGTGTGCTTTGGGACTTGCTACTCCTATGGCTACACTTATAGGTATAGGTGTGGCAACCAAAAAAGGGATACTTTTCAAAGAAGCCGGTTTTTTAGAGAGTATGGCAAAAAGTAATACACTGGTACTTGATAAAACCGGTACTATAACCGAAGGCAAACCAAAAGTTGTAAACTATGAAAAGATTGAAGAGTTCGATCTGAATTTACTCTACTCTTTGGTTAAGACTTCAAAACACCCTGTAAGTAAAGCCATAGCCCGTTTTTTAGAAAACAGATATGATGATCTAAAAGAGTTGGATTTAAAAGAGAGAAAAAATATCGAAGCAAGAGGCATAAGTGCATTTTATCAAGATCAAAAACTTATAGGCGGAAACAAGCGACTAATGATAGAAAATGAGATAAAATATGAAAAAAATTACGAGAACACTGTATTTGTTTTTGCTGTCAATGACCATATAAAAGCTGTGTTTGAGCTAAAAGATACACCAAAAGAGGGCGCTAAAGAAGCTTTGAAAGAGATAAGAAAAAGAGGTATCAAAACTATCATGCTAACGGGCGACAATGAAAAAGTAGCAAAAAAAATAGCTCATGAAATGGGCATAGATGAAGTGTATCACTCTCTTTTTCCAAAAGATAAAGCTGATATCATAGAAAAACTTCACAAAGAGGGCAAGATCGTCATAATGGCGGGGGACGGTATCAACGATGTGTTAGCTCTTGGTCTCAGCGATATAGCTGTTAGCATGGGAAGCGGAGCTGAAGTGAGTGTGGAAGTGAGTGATGTGGTTTTGCTCAATGATGATATAAGAGCATTAAGTGATGCCATAAAAATCAGTAAAAGAGTTTATCTTAGTATCAAAGAAAACTTGATGTTGTCGGTCTTGTACAATGCCATAACCATACCTTTGGCGATGGCAGGGTATGTGATACCGCTCGTGGCAGCACTTAGTATGTCACTTAGTTCTCTATTGGTTGTAGGCAATTCATACAGGATAAAAAGGGGTATAAAGTGAGTAGCGGTATAGTAGCTATAATGATAGGGGTTTCGACTTTTTTGGGAGCTCTTGGTCTGTGGGCACTTTTGTGGGGATTAAGAACAGGGCAGTTTGACGATCAAAAAAAATTTTTGGATGGAGCCAAGTTCGATGGTGAAGATGAGTTAAATGATGCTGTTAATCTAGAAAAAAGAAAAAAGAAGATAAAGAAAGAAAAGGAGCAAAAAAGATATGCTCCTCCAGATTGATTACTTAAGACCTGCTATATAATCAGCTACAGCTTTGATTTGATCAGCGCTGTAAGAAGCTACTTGACCTTTCATAACACCTTTCATAGGACCACCGAATGTTCCGGCTTTGTAACCCTCAAGTGCTTTAACTATCTCGTCAGCTTTCATGCCTTTTACAACTTTAGATACGCCAAGTGCTTTTTTACTAAAATCCGCACCGTGACAACCTGCGCATTTTGCAGTCAAAGCTTTTCCGTCAGCAGCCATCAAAGATAGTGCACCTGCAGTTACTAGTGTAGCAATTACTAATTTTTTCATATACTCTCCTTAAATTTTGTCTCGTTATTATATCTATTTTTTCTTTATAAAAGCTTATTTTTAAAGTAAGCTTTTATATCTTAATGGTAGTAGATATATTTTTTTACTATAATAACAAAACTTTTTTCTCTAGGAGCTTTATGAAAATTTTAAATACTCTTTTTATGATAGTAGTACTGGGTTTTGTCTCCTTGAATGCGAAAGAGAGTTACTGTAAAGAACCGGGTTATTTGGACTTTCAAAACGATAAAAACATAAGTGAATCAGCTCTTCTTGAAATTATCAAAAAAAATCCGAAAGATATGGAGTGTCTTGTAAAACTTGTAAATATATACTTAAAAAAAGGAAAAATTGATAAAGGTTTCGAGCTTTTAGTTAAAGCGAACCTCATAGATCCAGACTACATAAAACAAAGAAAAATACATCAGATACTCGGAATAGCCCTTTATATGACTAACTTGAAAAAGAAAGCCATAAAGAACAATACTACAACATCATGGAATGCCCTCGGTACAGCATACTATAAAATGGGTGTTTTTAGTGAATCCATAAAAGCATACGGTAAAAGTTTGAAAATAGATCCAAACCAAATATCTCCTAGACTTACTTTGGCTCTAGATCTTTCTAGAACTAATCAGGCTTACAGGGCGTTGGAAGAATTGAACAAAGTCATATCCTTGGATAAAGATAACTTTTATGCATACTATTATGCCGGAAAAATACTGAAATACCAGATAAAAGATACAAAAAAAGCCAACAGATATCTGCAAAAAGCAAAAGCATTGTGCAAAGAACAAAAAGAGAGTTTTGGCAAAAACATATATAAAGAGTATATAAAAGATTTGGAAAGTGAAACAAAAAAGTAAAGCTGTTTTTTTTGACAGAGACGGTGTGATAAATATAGACAAATCCTACCTTTACAAGATAGAGGATTTTGAGTTTTGTGAAGGTGTGCTTGATCTCATGAAACACCTTCAGAGCCTTGGATATAAACTTTTTGTGGTAACCAATCAGTCGGGTATTTCAAGAGGTTATTATGCTAAAGAGGATTTTGAAAAGTTAACTTCCTGGATGCTAAAAGAATTTGAAAAAAGAGATATCAATATAGAAAAAGTTTACTACTGCCCTCATGCACCTGAAGATAAGTGTGAATGTAGAAAACCAAAGCCAAAGATGATAAAAGATGCTATAAATTCTTATGATATAGATCCGGTATCTTCATGGATGATAGGAGACAAACTTTCTGATATGCAAGCAGCTAACAATGCAGGTATAGAAAATACTATCTTTTTTTCACCTAAAAATAAGAAAAACCTACAAGCCAAATACAGTGTCAAGTCACTTTATGATATAATAAAAATTATAATAGACTAGTATTTAAGGTATTTCGATGATATACAATGATGTGGATTTTAATGACAAATTTATACTTATAACCGGAGGTGCGGGCTTCATAGGAAGCAACCTTGCATTTTATTTTCAAGAAAACTTTCCAAAAGCCAATGTAATTGTTTTTGATAAATTCAGAAACGAAGAGACTTTTGGTAACGGCAACCTCAAAAGCTTCGGTCATTTTAAAAACCTGCTTGGTTTTAAAGGCACGGTTATAAGTGGTGATATAACGGATAAAGATGATATGGCAAAGTTGAGAGATTTTAAATTTGATTATATTTTTCATGAAGCTGCCATAAGTGACACAACAGTAGCCAATCAAAAGATCATGATAGATACCAATGTAAACGCTTTTGTTGATTTGCTTGAAATGGCAAAAGAGATGAAAGCTGTTATGGTCTATGCAAGTTCTGCCGCTACTTACGGTGACAGTGATAAGTTTAGCATAGGCTATGAAAAACCAAACAATGTATATGGTTTTAGCAAACTTATGATGGACAATATAGCAAAAGAGTACATGAAAAATAATGATATATCCATAGTCGGGCTGAGATACTTCAATGTTTATGGTGAAAGAGAATTTTTCAAAAATAAAACCGCATCCATGGTGCTTCAGTTTGGCTTACAGCTTCTAAAAGGTGAAAATGCCAAGCTTTTTGTAAAAAGTGACGAGATAAAAAGAGACTTTATATACATAGAAGATGTTATTCAGGCAAATATAAAAGCCTGCAAGCCTAAAAAAAGCGGTATTTACAATGTAGGAACCGGTAAAGCAAGAAGTTTTCAGGATATAGTTGACATCCTAAAAAAAGAGCTTGACATAAGAAGAGAAGATATATACATACCAAATCCTTACGAAAAACAGTATCAGTTTTTTACCGAGGCTGATATAAGTTTAAGTCGTGAACTTTTAGAGTATGAGCCCAGATTTTCTCTTGAAGAGGGTATAAGGTCATACATCCCCGAAATTAAAAGAATATTTGAAAAAGAGTTGTAATGTCAGTAGGAATACCACATATATTGGTTGTCGGTGATTTGATGTGTGATCACTATCTGTTTGGAAAAGTTGAGAGGATTTCCCCTGAAGCTCCAGTGCAAGTTGTAGAAATCGAGAGTGAAAAAAAGCTTCTCGGTGGTGCCGGTAATGTCATAAACAATCTGCTATCTCTTGGCGCAAAAGTAAGTGTCGGAAGTGTCATAGGCGATGATGAAAACGGAAAATGGGTTAAACAGAGGCTTGAGAGTAAAGATGTTAACCTTGATCTTTTGATAACTGAATCAGGCAGACATACTTCAAAAAAAACGAGGATCATATCTTCAAATCAACAAATGATAAGGTTTGACAAAGAGAGTAAAAATGATATATCAAAAGAGAGTGAAGAGAAATTGCTTTCATCTTTGAGGGATGATTATGACTTGATTTTATTGTCCGATTATGCAAAAGGGGTTTTGAGTGACTCCCTGACAAAAAAGATCATAGCATATGCTAGCATAAAAAATATACCTGTTTTTATAGATCCAAAAGGCAGTAACTACTCCAAATACTCAGGCGCTACACTTATAACACCGAACAAAAAAGAAGCTGAATTAGCAACCGGTATAAAGATAAACGATGATGAATCACTCAAAAAAACAGGGTTTATGCTAAAAGAGAAATATGACTTGAAAAGTGTCATCATAACTCTCAGTGAAAATGGTATGGCTATATTTGAAGAAGATATGAGCAAGATTCCAACTGTAGCAAAAGAGGTATATGATGTAACAGGTGCGGGAGATACGGTGCTGGCATCTTTGGGATATGCCCTGACTAAAGGAAACACTCTGCAAGAAGCTGCAAGATTTGCCAATTATGCAGCCGGAGTGGTTGTGGGAAAAGTTGGAAGTGCTACCGCAACCTTGAGTGAAATAGAAGAGTATAAAAAGTCACTCCATCAAGAGAGTACCGAAGACTTCATAAAAGATTTCAAATCGATAGAAAACCTGGTAAACTCCCTAAAAGAAAAAGGCAAAAAGATAGTTTTTACAAACGGATGTTTTGATATCTTGCACTTAGGTCATGTCAAATACCTTGAAGTCGCCAAAAAAATGGGTGATGTTTTGATAGTCGGGCTAAACAGTGACGAATCGGTAAAAAGACTAAAAGGCGAAGAGAGACCGATAAATCAGCAGTTTGACAGAGCATATCTTCTTGCGGCACTTGAATGTGTGGATTATGTAGTGATATTTGAAGAAGATACACCATATGAGCTTATCAAGATAGTAAAACCGGATATTCTCGTAAAAGGCGGGGACTACAGGTATAAAAATGTAGTAGGAAGCGATATAGCAAAAGAGGTGAGATTTGTTGATTTTGTTGAAGGAAAAAGTACTACAGGGATTATAAAAAAGATAGGAAACGAAAAATGATACAGATGATAAACAGTGAGATAGACGGACATATAAAAACAGTACAAAAAACGGTGGAAAATTTACAAAGTTATATCTATACCGCCTGCATCATAGCTACCGAAGCACTTCAAAGAGGCAACAAGATGCTGATATTTGGAAATGGTGGAAGTGCGGCGGATGCCCAGCATATAGCAGCTGAACTATCTGGCAGGTATAAAAGCGAAAGAAGAGGACTTCCAGGGATTGCTCTGACAACCGACACTTCAGCTCTCACTGCCATAGGGAATGATTTTGGCTATGAGAAGATTTTTGAAAGGCAGGTCGAAGCTTTGGCAAATGAAGGGGATGTACTACTTGGCATCTCTACAAGCGGTAACAGTGACAATGTTTTAAGAGGTCTGTTTCTTGGCAGAAAGATGGGTTGCAAAACCATAGGCTTAAGTGGAAAAGATGGTGGCAATATGAGTAAATTTTGTGATGTAAACATCATAATACCTTCAAATGATACCCCAAGGATTCAAGAGATGCACATTATGATAGGACACATCATTTGCCAAGCAATCGATGATGCTTTATCGTAGATAAGACATCTTTGTAAGTTATCTCTTTCATACAGTTGTGATGTTTTAGAGGGCATACTCTTTTCATGCAAGGACTGCATTTCAAATCTTTAGACAGTATTATGGCTTTTGGATGTTTCCATGGAGATGTTTCTTTATAATTTGTAGGTCCGAATATTGCAACCGTGGGGACTTTATAAGCTGCAGCTATGTGCATGGGGCCGCTGTCATTTGTGATAAAAAGATCTACCCCCGCAACTTTTTGTATGAGTTCATTTATGTCTGTTTTTCCGGCAAGGTTTATGTAATTTTTCGTATTGAGATTGTCTTCTATCTCTTTTGCGATGTCGATTTCATTTGGACCGCCGAAAATGATAACTTTAAATCCATATTTTTTAGAGAGTTCATTTGCAACTTTTGCAAACTCTTTTGGATACCATCTTTTTGCACTTCCATATGTAGCACCAGGGTTGAGTCCTACTGTTTTATCGGGAAAATCAAACGGTTTATGATAAAGTTTCAGGTCTTTTGGCTCAACATTTAAAAATTTTGCATACTTTTCGACTTGATGTCCGGTATATAGTTTTTTATCATATTGGATTTTTTTATCGGCTTTTAAAAAATAAAGCAAAATCTTACTCATAGATGAACTGCGAAAACTTACAGCCATATCGAAATGTTCTAAAGCCCCGGTATTTTTATAAAGCCAATATATTCTTGAATATGACTTTTTGCTTTCATCATATATAGTTTTTATGCAATTAGGATGAGTTTTTAAAGCTTCAAGAGATACCTTCGATCCAAACAAAGTCAGTTTTGCATTAGGATATCTTTCTATAAGCCCTTCTATAGCCGGAGTGGTCATGATAGTATCACCTAACCAAGTAGGTAACTCAATGAAGATATTCATTTATAACCTTCATAGTCTCTTTTGCATTTTTTTCGATAGTAAAGTCCTGAACGATTTGATAATTTCTCTCTTTTTCAAATTCTAGTTTTTCTTTATTGTTTATCAACTCATCTATCTTGTCAATTATTGAAAAATCATTTGATGATTTCATTATGAATTTACTGTCCAATATTTCACCCCCACCACAATACTTTGTTGTGATCACAGCATTTTTAAAATTCATAGCTTCCAAGATCACATTTCCGAAAGGTTCATATTTTGTAGGAAACAAAAAAATATCACTTATGGTGTAAAAATCTTTAACATCTGTCCTTGGACCTGTAAATATAACTTTATCAAAGATATTTAAATCCATGGCTAATTTTTTGTAATATGCCATTTTTTTTTCTTTTCCGACTATAAAGGCTTGATAATTTTGTTTTGGTAATTTAGATAAAATATATAAAAACTCTTTTACACCCTTCCTTTCATATCCGCTTCCCACAAATAAAAAAAGAGGTGTATTTGGCTTTATATCAAACTCTTTGGAAATTTTAAGATATGATGATTCATAGTTATATTTTTGTAATTTTATACCGTTGTATATAACTTTTATTTTATCTGGATTGATATGATATGTTGAGATTATATCATTTTTTACCATATTGGAAATAGCTATGATTTTTTTAGAAGTTTCAAACATTTTTTTTTCTATATGAAGATACATCCTATCTAAAAGTCTCTCTTTTTTTCTACCGGATATCTTCATATATACTTTGTGTACACCATCGCCGGCTCTATAGATATCCGGACAAGTTACCCTCTCTAAAGAAAAGTAGAATTTATCTTTTTTAAAGATACATACTTGGATATTAAAAAGCAAAGCTCTTGCCCAAGAAGGTAAAAATTTTGGAAAAATTGAATTTATCATAACGGTATTTATATTTTTTGAAAGCAATTCCTGATAAAGTCTTCCAAGGTAGTTTTCCGCCCCGCCAAATTTGGTTTTATTGGCTCTAATTAGATATATTTTTTTCATAGTGCAATTTATAGTGTAAGCCTAATATTATCCCATATAGTGGAAAAAAAAGTTTTGTTTCGCTATCTCCGAAAAAACTTCCAAACATCATAGAGCTGATAAAACCGACAGTGCCCAGCAAAGTAAAAACAGCAAAAACTTTATATGTAGTTATATGTGCAAATTTAAAAACATTGTAGGAAATTTTAAGTTGAAAGTATAACAAATATAAAAACAACAATAATCCAAAAATACCCAAGGCATATAAGATCCCGATGAATTCATTATGTGTCTGGGCATACACGACTACCGGTATATTTTGCGGCTGGTTTTTGAAATTGATTTTTATACTTTTACCAAATAAGAACCTACCGTATTCCTGTGGTACAAAAGGATCTTCCAACCTGTAAAGTATGGCTGATTTCCACATGCTTAGTCTTGTATATGTACTATATTCCATATTTATCTTTTTAAACTCACTCGGTGGATATTTCATAATATTTTCAACATTTTTAACAATATGCTGAATATTGTACCTTTGTGAAAGATTTGATGACTGCCAATAAAATAAGCCAAGTATCACTAAAACAATAGATATGGCAGAGAGTTTTAATTTTCTACTATTTGTAAAAAATAAAAAATTTGTTAATAATATAAAAATAGTTGCTACGAAAGTTGCCCTTGTTTGGTTTGCAATGATGGATGTGATAGAAATAACAAGAAAAACAAAAGCTATCTTTTTGTATTTAGAAAAAAATAATGCAATGCCGGAGGATAACATGTATGAAGCCCAGATTCCAAATCTTTCCCCGCCACCCGAGTCCAAGAGTCCACCTGTTCTATATGGCCATCCCCCATGAGTGTACCATATAAATATATTTATCATAGAGTGGACAAATAAAATAGTGAAGATTATAAAGATAATTTTTTTAAACTTTTCTACTTTGATAAAAAGTGTATAATAAAAAAATATAAACAGCATAAAAAAACTAACAATTATCTCACTTTTTATCTCTTTCAAACTCTCCTTGATATCGGGAGTATTAAACAATGAAATAATGGCTAAAATAAATATTGATGCAAAAACAAATATAATTTTTTTATACTTTTTGATAGCACTAAAATCAATTTTCCTGTAATACTTTATAAGAAAGAATAATATAAAAAGCGAGAGAGATATTGATTGGACGGCAGCAAAGTGAGATATAGGCAAAGAAAAGAAATATACGGTTAAAAAAAACAGATCGATATTTTCCTTAAAAATCTGTTTCATAATCTCTCTTTGATAAATACAGCAGGGATACCGGCATATATCCCGTATGCTTTACAGTTTTTGGTTACAACGCTACCGTATGCGATTACTGCACCGTTATGGATTTGTACACCACTCATAACCCCAACTCTGCTAAAAAGCATAACATTATCACCTATAACTGTTTTTTGAAATATTTCTTTTGAATGATTTACCAGTATATCTTTTTTAGAAATATCATGGTAGTGAGAAAAGATATCATTCTCCCTTCCTATATGCGTATCATTGCCTATAATAACCTCTCCGCTTCCGTCTATTTTTGAGTTGTTCAGTATATTGCTATTTGAACCTATTTGGATATTTCCAATCAATATACAATTTTCTTTTATTGTAGTCCCTGACTTTATAAATAGCTGAGATTTTTTATTTGTTTTTACATTTCTGTATATTCTTATATCTTTTTCTATATGCATATTTGGCATTATATTCAATAATTTGGCTCTCAATTTTGTTATAAATTTGAACCAACTGCTTATTATTAGTTTATCAGGGAGTTTTGAAGACAACAAATATAAAAGGTATCCAATTTCATTTATCATTTTTGCTCCTCGATAGATAAACACTGCTTATAAACATCATTTACGCTTATCATTTCCATTGCCTTGTTGCTTCTTTGTTTTTTTGGCTTATTATTTACAAATTCCCCGTTTTTCTTAATAACATGGTGTAAATGTCGATCTTGGTATGGTCCGGTATAGTTTGGATTGGAAGGTGAATATAGACAAATGGTGGGTATTTTAAGTGCGATAGCCAAATGCATGGTTCCCGTATCCGGTGTTATGACATACTTTAAATTTTTTACAGCATAAGGTAATTCTTCAATTGTGGTTTTTCCACATAGATTGACTATATCATTGCTCTTACATTCTTTTATAATTTTTTCTGCTATGAAACTTTCCTCTTCAATCCCTATGATAGCGATATTTTTGCCATCTTTTAAAAGTAGTTTGGCAAGCTGTACAAACCTGTCTGTAGGCCATGCTCTGTATAACTCTGATGCTCCAACTTGAAATCCGATATAATCTTTTAAAAATTGAAATTTTTTTATCAATTTTGGATTTTCATATGTCGGTAGTTCCATTGTCGTATCTATATGTTGACCTCCGATTTTTCTTACCAAATCAACCCTCTCTTCTATGATGTGCTTTTCTTCTTTTTTAAAATCATAAGAAAGATATTTTTTTAACGGTGAATTGTTTGTATGCTTGAGTATGTATTCACATCCGCTGTATATGGCAAGTTGTACATCTTGCGGTCCGTTACCATGAAATATAAGAGCTATTTGAGGTTTGAACTTTTTGATTTTTCCAATTGTGTGAAAAAACTTTTTCCAACCCCCATAAAAAGGTATGATTTGATCTATGTATTTAAAATCTTCAACCATAGGAATATAGTTTTTATGTATAAGTGCTATTATCTTTGAATCGGGAAATGATTTTTTAAGAGACTTTATAGCCGGGGTTGAAAGTAGAAGATCTCCTAAAGCTGTATTAGAAATAACTAAAAAAGTTGAAGGGATATTTTTCAATTCATCTATATTTTTCAACTGTTTTGGGTGATTTGCAAGATAATATTTTAGATATATTTTGTAAAACAGATCATTGATTTTTATCCTCATATGTTCTCCAAAATTTTTTTAGCTATCTTGCTGTTATCTATATCTTCAGCGATATGACTATCATGTTGTAAAACAAGATCTTTGTAACCCCACGGATGCCATCTGTTTATATTGGAAACACCAAACAAGGCTATGGTTTTTACTCCAAGGGCGGGTGCTATATGCATCGCTCCGCCTTCAAGAGTTATAAACATTCTTGATTTGGAGATGACTTGTGCCAAGTCATCCATAGAACTTGTGGGTATGTATTTGATGTTTTTCTTTCTTGATAACTCTTTTGCCATCTCTATATCCTGGGGCTCAGCCGTAATATAAAAATCTATATTTATATTATCAAAAACAGTCTTTAATTTTTTTAAGCTCATTTTATTATTTTTCATTCTTGCGGATATGTGAAACAAAACTATATCATTGTAACTCTTGAAATTATCTGTTTTTTTATTATCCAAAAAATATATCGTTTTTTCTTCATTGTGAAATACATTAAGGGCTTTTACGCATTCAAAACAAAATTCTACCTCATGCATATTTGAATGAAAAGGCACATAAATATTGAAATTATCATTTCCTTTTTTGTTTTTGACTCCTATTTTGTATTTTGCATTAGTGATGTTGCTGAACAGTTCGGCAGATTTGCTGTAACCGCTTCTGAAAACTATGACTATATCATAATTTTCTTTTTTGATTTGCCATAGGATTTTTAGTTTTCCAAGGGCTGCTTTTATTTTTTCGGATATTTTCTTTTTATGCTTTGGCTTTGTGTAGCAGTATATTTTATCGACAAAAGGATTTTTGTATATGGCGCTGTAATTGTAACTGTTCACTACTATATCTATCTGGTTGTTAGGGTATTTTTTCCTAAGCGCTTCGATAGCGGGAGTTGTGCAAACCAGATCACCCAGGTTGTCATTTCTTACCAGTAGTATCTTTTTGCCCGTAGCATCAATCATTATGTAAAACTTTATCGTAGATTTTTATTATCTTTTCTGCCATGACTCTTTTTGAAAAATTATTTACCATGTAGTCTCTAGGCATACTTTTAAGTTCGTTTGAGAGATAGTATTCTATCGCTTCGGCAATCTTATAGATATCGTTAACTTTCACCAGTTTAAAGTTATCGTCCCTGTGCAGATCTTTTATGCTGCCGGCATTTGTGGCCACTACCTTTTTATTCATCATAAGTGCTTGCATGATGGTTTGAGATACACCCTCATTTGAGTCGGATGTCGAGACGACTATGTCCAGTGCGCAAAGTAGTTTTTCCGGATTGTTGACATGCCCTAAAAAAATGATGCTTTGTTCCAGCCCCAAGCTTCTAGCCAGCTCTTCCATTTGCCTTTTTTTAGGCCCGTCTCCAGCTATATAAAATTTTAAATCATTATGTTTTTGCAGCAGTTTTTTTGCCGTTTGTATAAAAATATCATGCCTTTTAAATCTTCTTATGACGGCAATGATACCGATGGCAATTTTATCTTTGTCTATTGAAAATTCTCTTTTACACTCATTACTATCATATTTGTCAGGATTGAACAGATCCTCATCTATTCCGGTGGGAACGGACATGATCCTCTCAGGGTTTATCCTGTTGTTTTCGATCATATCTTCTTTTACACTTTCTCCGGTCGTTATGACAAAATCAGCCATTTCATTTACAAAGTTAAGTCTCGAGGGGTTTATGGGATTGGAAAGATGCCTTGTTCTTATAAATTTTATCCCTGACAATTTGGCGGCAAAACCGCCTGTCCAACTATCTTTTCCGCTATGGGTATTGATGATGTCTATGTGATTGTCTTTGATTATTTTTTTAAGTGAGAGTATGGTTTTTATATCAAAACTTCCGTTAAAAGGAAGAGTGAAAACTTTTATATTATTTTCCAAAGCTTTTTCTTTTATCTTTGCATGTTCTCTGCAAGCCAAAAATACCTCAACTCCTTTTTCTCTGACTGAGAGCATTTCATTTATGATTCTTATCTCTTGTCCACCCCAGCCGTCGCTCCACTCTGTATGTAAAACCTTTATATTATCCATTTCCCAACTTTTTAACTTATGTTGTGCTTTGCGTAACATAAGTTATTAATATATTTTTTTATATTTTCCATTTCCAAGTTTATCAAACAGTCACTTATCTTCGTACCGTTACATCCGTCTTTCCCGCACGGTACGCACTCCCAATCTCTTTGTATGACTGTATGTTTGCCCATACTTCTTATGCCTCTTCTTGTTTTATATCCGCTTTCAAGCATATCATTATCCCAAGGTCCCCAGTGATCGGCACCGCTTGGTCCGAAAAATGCCAAAACAGGAGTATCGTTTGCGGCACTTATATGCATGATGGCGGTATCGACTCCTATGAAAAACTTTGCTTTAGAGTTTAGATACGCTGTCTCTTTGAGACTTAATTTGCCCGAAAGATTCAAAGGTGTGCTTTTGCATAAACTTATGATAGATGATATTTTATCCAATTCCTGCTTAACGGGAGCAGAAGTCAATACAACTTCATATTCTAACTCATTTTTGCAATAGTCTATTATCTTCGCTACAGTAGCATCGTCGAGGCATTTAAAAAGCCATCTTGAAACGGGATGGACATGTATAAACTCTTTTTTTGGAAGTAGGGCATCTACTTTTTTTTCATCGTTTTTACTCCAGAAAAGCTCAACCTTTTTATCTCGTATAGGGATATCAAGCACTCTTAAAACATCAAGATTTGTCTCTATAGTGTGTCTGAGCCCTTGTGGAGGAAGGTTTATATCAAATACATTTTTCAAGAGTTTGTTCTTGGAAGTTTTATATCCGATTTTTTTCTTCGCTTTGCTTATCATGGAGAGTTGTGCTCCTCTGTCACCTTCTGTGAGATTGATGATGAGGTCATATCTTTGTTTTCTTATGCTTAGAGCAAATTTTATCTCACTAAAGACCCTTTTGATGCCTTTTTGGGATTTGACCCGTTCTCTATCGTATATGATGATGTCGTTGATATTTGGATTTAGTGTTATCATTTCCTCAGTACCCTTGTTCAACGCAACATCTATCAAAGCATCCGGATACGCTCTTTTTAGATTCGATAAAAGAGGAGTTATCAAAAGCACATCCCCAATATTTCTAAATTTCATTACCAAAATTTTCATTTGATATACTTCCAAAATGTATACTGCCCATACAGCTTTGCTATAACAAAACCTCTCCAACCATCCAAAAATCCTCTTTTTAAAAAGTAGATCTTGAAAAATGTCCAGTATGGGTTTATAACGGCTTTTAGTCTGTTTTGTTTTGCATTAAGAGAAGAGTATCTGTTTTGTTTTGCTATGAAATCATCTATATTGTCATAAGCATAGTGGATCATATGATTTTTCAAGATTCCTACATTACCTTTTATGACTAATTTCTCATGTACCTCATCATCACTGAATGTTCCATAACCTTTTTTAAAAAGTCTTATAGTATAGTCGGGGTACAATCCGCAATGCTTTATCGGTTTTCCAAAAAAGTAGTTTAGTCTTGCAACTTTATATCCGTTGATAGAAGTTTTACTATCCACCGTAGATAAGATTTCATCCTGTAATTCTTTTGTTATCACTTCATCACTGTCAAGTACAAATATCCACTCGTTTTTACACTCTTTTATGGCAAACTGCTTTTGCTTTCCAAATCCCATCCACTCTTTTTGTATCACTTTGCATCCAAGACTCTTGCAGATGTCCACGGTGCTATCATTTGAGCCGCTGTCGATCACTACCACCTCATCGGCAAATAAAGCGGATTTTATGGATGTTTCTATGGTTTTTTGTGCATCTTTGGTGATCATAGCTATGGATAACTTACTCATTTGTATATCTCTTCATACTGATTTTTCCATTTTTTATGAAACCAAAACCACTCATCAGGCTTCTTTTTCACGGCTTTTTCTATGGCATCTGATTGTTTTTGGGTCAATTCTACTATATCCTTTTGTATATCATCGCTTTTTACGGGTGATATTTTATCATAAAAGGTTATCTTGTAATTTTTGTAGTCATCCGTAGTTATAAAAAGAGGTATGATTACGGCATTGAATTTTCTTGCAAGCAGTGCGGTGCTGTGAGTTTGTCTAGCTTTTTTACCGAAAAAGTTCACAAGCACTCCTTCGCTTTCCGCTGTGTTCTGATCTACCAAGAGGCCTAGTATCCTGCCTTTTAAAAGAGCTTTTATCATCCCCTTCATAGCGCCGTTTTTATCTAAAAGCTCTATATCGAACTGTTCTCGGTTCTTTTTGAGTATTTTGTTTAGGTATTTACCGTCCAATGTTCTTCCTATGGCAGTAGCACTCCCGAAAAATGCTCCGATACTAAGTGCTATAAGCTCCCAGTTCCCATAGTGTGCCGTTATGAGTATGACTCTCTCTTTCTTTTTTAGGGCATCTTCTAGTACCTCTTCATTCTCAAAGGTTACTTTCTTTTTCAACTTTTCTCTTGATATTCCTTGATTTTCTATAAAATCAGCCAAAAAATAGACAAGGTTTTTATAACATTTTTTAACGATTCTGTTTTTTTCTTCTTCATCCATCGTTTTGCCATACGCAAAGTCAAGATTCGTTTTTATGATCTTTCTATGTTTCGTATCAAATATATAAATGACCCAGGCTGTAAAATCAAGCAGAGGATGAAGTACCAGATCAGGCGTATACTTGACTATAAATTGAAACATATAAAATGCATACAGATAGATTCTATCCATTCAAAAGCCTTTTCGCTTTTTGTATGATCTTCTTTTCATCTATGGACTTGATGCATGTATCTTCTTTGTCAAGTTTCAAAGGATTGATCTTTTTATTGCAGTCAATTGTAAGGTTTATATCGGTTTTAAGAGTGTTTCTAAAGCTTGGAGTAGGTCCAAATATGGTAATACTTGGTTTATTTAGTGCCCATGCCATATGAGTAGGGCCGCTGTCGCTTCCTATGGTAAGATCACTTTTTGATATAAGAGCCTTCAGTTCATCCAAACTCATTTTGGGTAGGATTGTAGTATTTGAAGAATTTTCTTTTATAAAAATGGCACTCTCTTTTTCCTTCTCGTTTCCCCAGGAGAGTAGAAAATTTGCATCTATATTTTTTGCAATATTTAAAAATTTCTCTTTGGGGTAGATTTTACTTTGCCAGCTTGAGCCCATTATCAAAACTATATTTTTTTTGGTATCGCTAATGTAGGGATTTATGCTTTCTTCACTCTTTTTTGAGTAGTACAGTGAAGGTTTTTTGGTAAAGAGCATATCTTTATCCACATTTATTTTAAGAGATTTTTTTACAAGTTCGAAGTTCCTAAATATGACATTTTCTTCATATGGTATGAAATATTTCTTATAATACAAAAAAGAAGCAGCTCTTTCTCTTATGGAATTTTTATCGAACCCGTAACTTTTACCCAGAATTTTAGATATCAAGGCACTTTTTATAAGCCCCTGCAAGTCTATGACCATATCATAACCGTTTTTATACACAAATATCTTTTTTATCTCTTTTAATTTCTGTTTTTCTTTCAATTTTAGGGAAATTATGTTGTCAATATATGGGTTGAATTGTAAAATTTCACTAAACCTTTCATCGATAAACCAATCTATACTCATACTTTTTGTATGATCTTTTATGAGTTGGGGTAAAAAAGAAGCATGGATGATATCACCGAGTGCAGAGAGTTTTACTATGGCTAATCTCACCTTTACCCTTTTTTAGATATAATTATATCGAACAGTAGTTTAAAACCAAATAATCAAAGGCAGAATCTATGACTAAACAATTCATTTTAAATTATTTAAAAGAGCATAAAAAAGAGATGAAAAATGAGTATGGATTGGTTAAAATAGGGCTATTTGGAAGCTATGCAAGAGGAGAAGAGAGAGAAAACAGTGATATAGATTTAGCTATTGAGTTAAGATGCAAAAACAGTTTTAGAAGTTTTTTTGCTCTTAAAAATAGATTGGAAAAAAAATTTGGCAAAAAAGTAGATATGGGTATAGAAAGTAGTTTAAAACCGATAGCCAAAAAATATATAGACAAAGAAATCATATATGTCTAAAAGAACACTAGATTTATATATTTTTGATATATTAGATAGTGCAGATGCTATAAAAAGTTTTATAAAAGATTTAACATATGATGATTTTTTAAAAGATAGAAAAACTTATAGTGCTACAATAAGAGAGTATATTGTAATAGGGGAGGCCATCTCTTCCATATTGACACTCCTTGAAGAAAAAATACCTGACTATCCTTGGAGAAATATAAAAGATTTTAGAAATTTTATTGTTCATGAATATTTTGGAGTTGATGCTAAAATAGTCTGGGATTTGACCATATATGAGTTAGATCAAATGGTTGATAATATAAAAAAATTAAAAGAGTAAAACATGATATGTATATTTGACTGCGAAACGATACCTGATGTCGTTTTGGCTAGAAGCAAATTTGGAATTGACGGGGATGATTTTGAAGTAAGCAAAAAGGCTTTTGAAATTCAAGAAGAAAAAAGCGGATACTCTTTTTTGCCTCTTCCTTTTCATCAAGTTGTCGCTATTTCCGCCGTTATAGCGGATGATTTTGGTAAGTTTGACAAAGTCAGCTCCATTCACGGTGAAAATGAAAAAGAGATGATAGAAAACTTTTTAAACTTTATAAACAAAAAAGAGCCCAAACTCGTCAGCTTTAACGGAAGATCTTTCGATATCCCTATGCTGATGGTTAGAGCGATGAAATATAATCTTTCATGCCCTGCTTATTTTGAAAAAGAAAATAGAGAGTTGAACAAAAGCAAATGGGACAATTACCGCTCTCGTTATAGTGACAGATTTCACGTGGATTTGATGGATCATATAGGAGAGTTTGGAGCTGTAAGAGGTTTGAAACTAGATACGCTTTGTAAGATGGCGGGACTTCCCGGGAAGTACGATGTACATGGGGATGAAGTAACCGAGCTATACTATAACCAAGAGATCAAAAAGATAAAAGAGTATTGTGAAAGTGATGTTTTAAATACTTACTGGCTGTATCTAAAATATGAACTTTTAAAAGGCAATCTTACTCAAGATGACTATGTGATGAACCTTGATAATTTTCAAGAGAGATTAGATGCCGATAAATCATATACGAAAATATTTAAAGATTATATAAAAAATGAGATGGAAGGATTGGGTAAATGAATATAACAGTAGTTGGCACCGGATATGTCGGGTTGGTTACGGGTACCTGTTTTGCGGAAATGGGCAACAGTGTGGTATGCGTGGATATCGACAAGGATAAGATAGAAGGATTGAAAAAAGGTATTATCCCCATATATGAACCGGGTCTTGAGAGGATGGTGCTTAAAAATCATGATAACGAATCCTTGAAATTTACAACTGATATAAAAGATGCCTTAAAAAATGCACAGATCGTTTTTATAGCAGTCGGTACGCCCATGAGTGAAGATGGAAGTGCGGATCTTCAGTATGTCTTGGCGGTTGCGAAAGATATCGGAAAATATATGGAAAATTACCTTGTCATTGTAGATAAGTCAACCGTACCGGTCGGAACCGCAGATAAAGTAAAAAATGTCATAAAAAATGAGTTGAAAGAAAGAGGGGCGGATATATCTTTTGATGTGGTCAGTAACCCTGAGTTTTTGAAAGAGGGAGCGGCAATCGCTGACTTTATGAAGCCCGATCGCGTGGTTGTCGGGGCGGATTCTAAAAAGGCTATGGATCTACTAAAAGAGTTATACAGACCATTCACTCTAAATCATGAAAGATTTATCGCTATGGATACCAAAAGTGCGGAACTTACGAAGTATGCCGCAAATGCCATGCTTGCAACCAAGATATCTTTCATGAATGAAATGAGCCAGATAGCCTATAGAGTAGGAGCCGATATAAATATGGTCCGTCACGGCATAGGAAGTGACAGCAGGATAGGATACAGTTTCATTTATCCAGGGTGCGGATATGGAGGAAGTTGTTTCCCAAAAGATGTAAATGCGCTCAACAAGATAGCTTTGGATGTAGGCTATGAGCCAAAGATCATACCCGCAGTTGAAGAAGTAAATAAAACACAAAAAATGCTTTTGGTGGATATGATAGAAAAAAGATATGGAAAAGATTTGAGGGATATGACTTTTGGCATATGGGGGCTTAGTTTCAAACCGGAAACCGATGATATGAGAGAAGCACCGTCCATAGTGGTGATAAAAGAGCTTTTAAAAAGAGGGGCGAAGATAAAAGCTTATGACCCACAGGCTATGAACGATGCCAAGAATTTTTGGCTTAAAGGTATGGAGATAGAGTATGTCAAAAGCAAATATGACGCTTTAAATGATGCAGATGCGGCGTTGTTGATAACAGAATGGAAAGAGTTTAGAAGTCCTGATTTTGAAGAGATGAAAAAAAGACTTAACAATCCGGTGATATTTGACGGAAGAAATCAGTATAACAAGGAAACATTGAAGGAGTTTGGTTTTGAATATCATCAAATCGGAGTCGCTTAAATGCAAAAGATAGCCATCATAGACTACAACATGGGTAACCTAAGCAGCGTAAAAAATGCTTTTTTGAAGTTGGGATGTGAAGCGGATATCATAAACACTCCTGATGTCCTAAAAAATTATGACAAGATCATACTTCCCGGAGTAGGTGCTTTTGGGGATGCAATGATTCATTTGAAAGAATTTGAAATGGACCTTGCCATAAAAGAGTTTGCAAAGAGCGGAAAGCCTCTTCTTGGGATTTGTCTTGGTATGCAGCTTTTGTTTGACAGGAGTGAAGAGTTTGGATCACATATAGGTTTGGGTTTGATCCCCGGAGATATAAAGTATTTTGACAGTAGCAAGTTTGAAAAAAGACTTAAAATTCCTCATATGGGATGGAATAAACTCTTTATCCAAAAGCAAACTCCTCTTTTTGAGGGGCTTGATGAGTCGTTTTATCTTTATTTTGTTCACTCTTACCATGCTGTTGCGGATGAGAAGTATATCATAGGAAAGACTCTTTACGGGTATGAGTTTGCAAGTGCTGTACAAAAAGAGAATGTTTATGGATTTCAGCCACACCCTGAAAAAAGTCACGATGACGGACTTAAGATCATACAAAATTTTATAAGGTTGTAGAGATGGATATATTACCGGCGATTGATCTAAAAGACGGCAAAGCCGTTAGACTTAAAAAAGGATTGATGGATAGTGCCAAGATTTACAGTGATGAGCCGTGGATGGTGGCAAAAGAGTTTGAAAAGTTAGGAAGCAAGTGGGTCCATTTGGTTGACTTGAACGGTGCTTTCAAAGGTGAGCCTGCAAACTTGGAACAAATTAAAAAGATAAGAGAAAATTGTGATCTTTCTATAGAAGTGGGCGGCGGCATAAGAGATGAAGAGACTATAAAAATGTATATGGATTTGGGAGTTGAGAGGGTGATACTAGGCTCTATCGCTCTAAAAGACCCTGCTTTTGTAAAAGAGATGGCAAAAATGTATCCCATAGTTGTAGGTATCGATGCAAAAGACGGCATGGTCGCCGTTGAGGGGTGGGCAGAAGTCAGCTCCATAAAAGCGACCGATTTGGCAAAAGAGTTTGCCAAAGCCGGAGTTAAGGCCATAATTTGCACCGATATCAGTAAAGACGGGATGTTAAGCGGGGTGAACATATCTTTTACCGAGGAGATCGCCGACTCTTGTGGCATAGATACTATCGCCAGCGGTGGAGTGAAAGATATAAAAGATATAAAAAAATGTAAACAAAGCGGTAAGATAGCCGGAGTCATAGTCGGAAAGGCGTATTACGAGGGTAAGGTTGATTTAAAAGAGGCATTTAAAGTAATCTAAAACTAAAAAAAGATAAAATTAGTAAAATTTTACTGCAACAAGTAATATAATGAAAAGGAAAAAAATTGAAACTTTTAGTAGTAGATGACAGTTCGACTATGAGAAGAATTATCAAAAATACTCTTGCAAGAATTGGCCACAAGGATGTATTGGAAGCTGAAAACGGCAAGGAAGCTTGGCAGGTTATGCAGGAAAACAGTGATATTGATGTATTGATAACTGACTGGAATATGCCTGAAATGAACGGCCTTGAACTTGTCAAGAAAGTAAGGTCTGAGAGTAAGTATGAAGATATGCCTATCATCATGGTAACGACTGAAGGTGGAAAAAAAGAGGTTATAACCGCACTTAAAGCCGGAGTCAACAATTATATAGTAAAACCTTTTACACCGCAAGTTTTAAAAGAGAAGCTTGAAGATGTACTGGGCTGATGTATGCAACAAGAGTATTATGAACTTCAGGTAATTCCTACTGACAAGATAGATATATTTACCGATTTTATTTTTGAGTTTGGTATAGAAGCCATAGAGACAAAGAAAGATACGCTTATAATACGAAGTGAGGAGCCGCTTGAAGAGCTGGAATGGGGTGTTTTTGAATTTGCAAAAAAATTATCCGAAATTTTTAACGAAAAAATAGAAGTCAAATCAGAACTTACAAGAAGAGAGAATGAAGACTGGATAAGCAAATATAAAAACTCTATCACTCCTGTAAAAGTAGGAAAGTTTTATATACATCCCGCGTGGGAAAAAGAGAAAGAAGGCTTGATCAACATACTCATAGATCCGGCACTAAGCTTTGGTACCGGTCATCATGAAACTACAAGTTCCTGTTTGGAACTTATGGATAAAACAGTTAGTCAGGGTGATGAATTTTTGGATGTCGGATGTGGTAGTGGGATACTTTCCATCGCTGCATCCAAACTTGGTGCAAAGGTGGATCTTTGTGACAGTGACGAGTTGAGCGTTGATAGCGCCAAGAGAAATTTTGAGCTAAATAAAACCGGATATAATGATATCTGGATTGGCTCGGCAAACAATACGGATAAAACCTATGAGATCGTAGTAGCCAATATCGTTGCGGATGTTTTGATAATGATAAACAAAGACTTGAAAAAGAGAGTAAAAAAAGAGGGTAGTTTGATACTTTCAGGTATTTTAGATAAATATTTGGATAGTGTTTTAGCCAAATTTGACGAATTTGAATTGATAGAAGTAATAAAAAAGAAAGAGTGGAGAACTCTACAACTAAGAAAGAGGTAATCAGTGGCAAAAAAAGATAATAAGAACAAAAAAAACAATAATTTTTTCAGTGACAATCCATTGTTGGTATTTGCGATATTTTCTATCGTGATCATACTTGTATTTAAAAGTTTTGTAAATCCCTCAAACGGAATGAATGGGATGCAAGAAGGTGCTTTTGCTACTTCTCAAAGAGTGATTACTAAAAATGTGAATTACTCTCAAATCAAAGAATTGATAAAATCAAAAGAAGTACAGCAAGTAGCTATAGGACAGACAATCATAAAAGCGATATCAAAAAATGGCGGTGAAAAAGTTATATATATCGCCAAAAAAGTCGGAGATGATCCTACTTTGATACCTCTTTTGGAAAAAAACAAAGTTGCCTATACGGCTTTTAACGAAACAAACTGGTTTAGCGAACTACTGTTTTCATGGATACTTCCTATATTTATATTTTTTGGTATATGGATGTTTTTGGCAAATAGAATGCAAAAAAATATCGGCGGTGGTATACTTGGCATGGGAAGCAGCAAAAAACTTGTCAATTCAGAAAAACCAAATACAAAATTTTCCGATGTTGCCGGAGTTGAAGAGGCAAAAGATGAAGTAAAAGAGATAGTTGATTTTTTAATGCATCCGGATCGTTACCTTAGGCTTGGCGCCAAAATCCCAAAAGGTGTACTTTTA
Source organism: Thiofractor thiocamini (assembly GCF_055384375.1). Classification (NCBI taxonomy): domain Bacteria; kingdom Pseudomonadati; phylum Campylobacterota; class Epsilonproteobacteria; order Campylobacterales; genus Thiofractor; species Thiofractor thiocamini. Next base: position 95,243 of record NZ_AP042389.1, read on the forward strand.
GTAGGACCTCCAGGTACGGGTAAAACACTTTTGGCCAAAGCGGTTGCAGGCGAAGCGAATGTTCCATTTTTCTCGGTTTCAGGCTCTTCTTTTATAGAAATGTTCGTTGGAGTGGGTGCCAGTAGGGTAAGAGACCTTTTTGAGGGAGCTAAAAAAGAAGCTCCTTCTATAGTATTTATAGATGAGATAGATGCTATAGGAAAAAGTAGAGCAGCCGCTGGAAACCTTGGAGGAAATGATGAAAGAGAGCAAACTCTAAATCAACTTTTAGCCGAAATGGACGGTTTTGACAGTGATAATGCCCCGGTTATCGTACTTGCGGCAACTAACAGACCCGAAGTTTTGGACCCTGCGCTTTTAAGACCCGGTAGATTTGACAGGCAAGTACTTGTCGATAAACCCGACTTCAAAGGTAGAGTTGCTATACTAAAAGTACATATAAAAGGTATAAAACTATCAAAAGATATAGACCTTGAAGAGATAGGCAGACTTACAGCAGGGCTTGCCGGAGCAGACTTGGCAAATATCATTAACGAAGCTGCACTGTTAGCCGGTAGGAACAACCAAAACGAAGTAAAACAGAAAGATTTGATCGAAGCTGTTGAAAGAGCTATAGCCGGACTTGAAAAGAAAAGCAGACGCATAAATGCAAAAGAGAAAAAGATAGTAGCTTATCATGAAAGTGGACATGCACTTATAGCTGAAACTACAAAAGGAGCAAAAAAAGTCTCCAAAGTTTCTATCATACCAAGAGGTTTGGCTGCACTTGGTTATACGCTAAATACACCTGAAGAGAACAAATACCTTATGCAAAAGCATGAACTTATAGCCGAGGTAGATACGCTACTTGGCGGAAGAGCGGCTGAACAGGTATTTATCAAGGAGATTTCAACCGGAGCCGGTAATGACCTGGAAAGAGCAACCGATATCATAAAGGCTATGGTAAGCATGTATGGAATGAGTGAAGTAGCTGGTCTTATGGTGCTTGAAAAACAGCAAAACAGATTTATCCCGGGGGCTTCAAGTAAAGACTACAGTGAAAAGATGGCAGAGCATTTGGATGAATATGTAAAAACCATGCTAGATGAAAGATATAAAAAAGTAGTAGGAACACTTGAAGAGTATAGTGAAGCTATAGAAAATATCGTTAAAGAACTTTTTGAAAAAGAAACTATTGAGGGTGAAGTTGTAAGAAAGATCATAAAAGAGTTTGAAGAGAAAAACGGTATAGTAAGAGAAGAAGATGAAAAAAGTGATATCCAAGCGGCTGAAAACGGCTTGAAAGAAAATAAAGAAAAAAAGAGTGAAGAAGATAAAAAAGAGCCAAATGGCAAGCAGGACGATGAGGATAAAAAAGAGTAACGATAATGCTGTGTAGAAAAACAGAGATCATCGCAAAAGAAGGATGGGGATATATAGGATTTTTGATATTTTTATTTATCCTGTCTCTTCTTTTGGATCTTACTTTTTTGTCGTTTCTATTTTTTATAGCTATACTTTTTGTCTCTTTTGTTTTTAGAAATCCTGAAAGGATACCGTATGAAGTTGATGAACTTTCCATCTTTTCTCCCATAGACGGTAAAGTCATTTATATAGGTAAGGTAAAAGAGGATAAATACTTCAAAAAAGATATGCTTCTTGTTTCCATAAAAAGTTCACTTTGTGATGTAAGCATCTTAAGAAACCCACTCGATCTTGATATCAAAAAAGTCCATACCATTCACGGATTGACTCTTGATGTAAAAAATGAAAAAGCAAAATTACTCAATGAGAGGGTTGAGATCATAGGAAGTTCTTTAAAAGGTGATATTTTACTTACATCCATACTTGGTAAATGTTCAAAGAAAATCTACAGATTTTGCGAGAATTTCAAAAAGGTTAGAAAAGGTGATAGATATCTTTTTTTAAACGAAGGATTGATCGATCTTTATCTACCTCTTGAATGCAGGATAAAAGTAGTTGAAGGTGAAAAAGTCAAAGCCGTAGAGACGGTTTTAGGATACTTTTTAGATGAAAAACAGCAGTAAGCATCACCTGGTCTATATAATCCCCAATCTTTTTACGGCAGCTAGTGCATTTGTAGGAGTTCTAAGTATCATAGCATCTTCCAGGGGAGAGTTTGAAAAAGCGGTTTATCTTATACTTTTGTCTTTGATATTCGACGGACTTGACGGAAGGGTGGCAAGGCTAACAAAAACTACTTCTAAGTTTGGTGCCGAGTTTGATTCGTTGGCTGATTTGGTGGCATTTGGAATGGCTCCCGCGATGCTGTTTTACTTTGACATAGGTATGCACTATGCAAAAGTGGGTTCGCTTTTGACCTCTTTGTATGTACTTTTCGGTGCTTTAAGACTAGCAAGGTTTAATGTAACGAGTCCTTCAAGCGAGCCATCAGTTTTCATAGGGGTTCCCATCCCAACCGCAGCCGTGTTTATAAGTATTTGGATACTTTTTTTTGAAAAATACCATATCTTAAAAGATCGATTTTCCTTTGTTTTGTTGGTTTTTATAGCCATAGTATCGGTACTTATGGTCAGTAACATCAGATATCCTAGTTTCAAAAAGATAAATTTACCAAAAACTGATATAAAAAGAGTTTTAATAATTTTGATAATCCTATTCTCTTTTATATATCTCTATCTTATAGAATCTTTGACATTTTTATTTACTGCTTATATACTTTATGGTTTAGCTAGAGGATATAAAAATTTTATCAAACGAAAAAAAATTGCAAAAAAAGATAAAATTTAGTATAATCATAAAAATATTCAAAGGAGAGTTGATGAATGACAGTGTCATTGGCACGGTAAAAGCCATAAAATTTTTACCTAAAATCGAGATAAAAAACTCTCTCCTGCTGCTTTAACTCTAATACTTCACACTTTTTCCAATCAATAAATTAAAACAAAATAGATAAGGATATACAATGAAAACAAAAATTATAAAAATATTTGATACCACTTTGAGAGACGGAGAGCAAAGCCCAGGAGCTTCGATGAATACCGAGGAGAAGATACAAATAGCACTTCAACTTCAAAAACTTGGAGTCGATATCATTGAAGCGGGATTTGCGGCAGCCAGTAGTGGGGATAGTGATGCTATAAGAAGAATAAGTGAACAGATAGAAAAAAGCACTGTTTGTTCGCTTGCCAGAGCTTTGCCAAAAGATATAGAAGCGGCGGCAAAGTCGATAGAGCCCGCAAAGCATAAGAGAATACATACTTTCATAGCAACCAGCCCAATTCATATGGAGTACAAACTTAAAATGACTCCGGATAAAGTTATACAAAAAGCAGTTGAAGCAGTAGAGTATGCCAAAACTTTTGTAGATGATGTTGAGTTTAGTTGTGAAGATGCCGGAAGAAGTGATATAGGTTTTTTAAAAGAGATACTTGATGCCGTTATAAAAGCAGGAGCTAGCACTCTAAATATACCTGATACCGTAGGATACAGAATGCCAAACGAAATGGGCGCTATGATAAAAGAGTTGTATGATTTTGTTGGAGATAAAGCTATACTTTCGGTTCATTGTCATAACGACTTGGGACTTGCTCTTGCAAACTCTTTGGCTTCTATAGAAAATGGAGCCGGGCAGGTAGAGTGCACCATAAACGGTCTAGGCGAAAGAGCCGGAAATGCCGCACTTGAAGAGATAGTCATGGTTTTAAAAACTAGAAACGATATCTTCTCGGAGTACAAAACCAATATCAATACAAAAGAGATATATCCTACAAGTAGACTCGTTGCAAATATCACAGGTATCATTCCTCAACCTAACAAAGCGATAGTCGGTAAAAATGCCTTTGCTCATGAAAGTGGCATTCATCAAGACGGTGTTTTAAAACATAAAGAGACATATGAGATAATGAGATCAGAAGATATAGGCTTGAACCACAACTCTTTGATACTTGGTAAACACTCCGGCAGACATGCCTTTAAAAAGAGGGTTGAGGAGCTAGGATACAGCATCAGCGACAAAGAGCTTGATGAAGCGTTTATCAAGTTTAAAGATTTGGCAGACAAGAAAAAAGAGATGTTCGATGATGATATTAGAGCCATAGTTACAAGTGAAATCACAAAAATAGAAGAGATTTATGAGCTTGTGGGTATGCAGCTTAGCGACTGTAGCGGTGGCGTTCCAACCGCAGCCATATCTATAAGATATAAAGACGAGATCATAAAAGATGCAGCCATAGGTGATGGAACCATAGATGCACTGTTTAAAACAGTTGACAGGATAAGCGGGATTGCCGGTGAATTGGTTGATTATAAAGTCGATGCCGTTACCAAAGGAAAAGATGCGCTTGCAAGAGTTGTGGTAAAAGTAAAATTTGAAGACAGTAAGATGCCAGTTATGGGGCACGGTCTTAGTATAGATACCATGAAAGCCAGTGCAAAAGCTTATGTCGGAGCATTAAACAGTTATCTATCCATGAAAAAGTAATCTAATCTGAAGGAGTCATGATCTTTAGTATAACTTGATCTGTCTCCTTCATTCCACTACTGGCAAGTAAGCCTATATTTTTTATAGTCTCTTCTATATCATCTGCTACTATTCCTTCTCCTCCGTGTAGAGCTTTGTTTGATAGTGCGAGCATTGCCGAATCAAAAGCACTGTAAACCCCCGTGGCGATTTTCATAGCGCATGATGCCTTGGCTCCGTCACAAATAACGCCTGAAATATTCCCCAAAGAGTTTGTTATAGCCATGGCAACGGTTTTATAGTCACCTCCTTGAAGATAAGCCAATGCCCCACTTACCGCACTTGTCGCGCAAATAACCCCGCAAAAAGCAGAGAGTCTTCCTATGCTTGACTTTAAGTGAATGGTGGCAAGATGAGAAAAGAAAAGTGCTCTTATGAGTTTTTCTTTCTGGATATTTTGATCTTTGCAGTATCTTATCACAGGCAAAGAAGCCGCCATGCCCTGGTTGCCACTCCCGCTTGTTGTCATCACCGGAAGTGAACAACCGCTCATCCTGGCATCTCCTCCTGCTGATGCGAAACTGGCACATCTGTTTCTTTGATCATTGCCATACAAACCTTTTTGGATATTTTTGTTGATCATGCAGCCTATATTTACTCCATACTCTCCGTCAAGCCCTGCTTGTGCGATGGTACTGTTTTTTTCTATGACTTGCTCGAACAGGTCTTCTATAAGGTGTAAATCTATGGAGTTTGCCATTTCATATATGCCTTTGATGCTTAATTTTTCCCTGTCTTCTTCATCGGAGCTGAACTCTATATCGTTACAAGTTTGCAAAAGCAGGCTTTTCCCGTTTTTTTCTATCTTTGTTATGTTTGTATGCAAATGTTTTATCTCTACCATGGCGGATTGGTTTTTAGCATAAACTACAGCTTTTGCATAAAGCGGGATATCTGTTTTTTCATGTATGACTTTTATACGGTTTTGTTTCAAGTATTGCGATACATCATCAAGTTCATCCTCTTTGACATTGGATATGACCATCAACTCCTTTGAAGCATCACCTTTTAACGCTCCCATGGCACATGCGGCTTCTATGCCAACCATTGCGTTACTGTTCGGGATTGATACAGATTTGACATTTTTTATCATATTGCCTGAAACATATATATCTATCTTCTCAGGAATAGCACCTAAAACTTGAACGGCTTTTGCACATACATAAGCAAGTGCTATGGGCTCAGTGCACCCTTGAGCGGGAACTATCTCTTCTTTTAGGATTTTTAAAACTCTTTGGGTATTCATGGTTATCCTATCTTTTTTGAATTTATAACTGATGTTACGCACCATATATAGTTTTAGATGTTTTTTGCAACATTTCATTACGAGGCAGAAAGTTGAAGAGCCACTTCCTGTAACTTGAAACTTTCTAACGCCGTAAGGGAGTGTTACAAAAAGCACCCAAAGGGCAAGACAATAAGGCATTATCTGCTGTGTTAGATTTTCTCACCTTAACTACGGTTAGGCTTTCGAAAATCTGCCTTGCATATAACGCCTTCTTGTCTTGTCTAAAATTATATATGGTGCGTAACATCAGTTAATTATAACATTATTTATCTATTTTTTAAAAAAATTGCTCTATACTTATAATAGTTTTAAAAAAAGGAAAAAATATGAAATATCCCGATTTTCCGAAAGATTGCCGGTCAATGCTTTGCAAATATTTAACAAGAGATGTTTTTGAAGAATTAAAAGATAAAGTGACACCAGAGGGTTTTACCCTGCAAAAAGCTATCAACTCAGGATTGCAAAATATAGATAGCTCCATAGGGGTTTATGCGGGAGACAAAGAGTCTTATCAAGTTTTTGCTCCTCTTTTTGATCCAATCATCAAAGAGTATCACGGATTTGACAAGGATGCAAAACATACAAGTGATTTTGATCCGGACAAACTTGACATCACCGATCCTGATCCGGCAAATGAATACATCCTTTCTACCAGGATAAGAGTAGGTCGAAACCTAGATGGCTTTCCTTTGGGGACAATCATCACAAAAAAGCAAAGAGATGAAGTGGAATATATCGTTTCAACTTCTTTAAAATCTTTTAAAGATGATTTGGAGGGGCACTATTATCCTTTAAAAGGAATGTCAAAAGAGATACAAAATACTCTTATAAAAGATCACTTTTTATTTAAAGAGGGTGACAGGTTTTTGGAAGCTGCCGGACTTAATCGGGATTGGCCTGAAGGCAGAGGGATTTTTCATAATATTGATAAAACATTTCTAGTATGGATAAATGAGGAGGATGAGCTTAGGATCATCTCCATGCAAAAAGGCGGGGATATAAAAAAGGTTTTTACCAGACTTTTCAAAGGTGTAAAACTGCTTGAAAAGAGTATGAGATTTTTGAAAAGCGATCATTTGGGATATATAACATCCTGTCCGACCAACCTGGGAACTGCCATGAGAGCAAGTGTGCATATAAAACTTCCAAAGTTATCGAAAGATATGGAAAGTTTCAAAGCCATAACGGACAAAAATCATCTGCAGATAAGAGGAGTGCATGGTGAACACTCAAAAAGTGAAGGCGGTATTTATGATATAAGCAACAAAAGAAGATTAGGTATCGGCGAAGTAGAGTGCGTGAGAGATTTGTACGACGGTGTTAAAGAGTTGATAAAAAGAGAAAAAGAAATGTAACTAGGAGAAAGGCATGTCCAAAGAAGATGATACCGCGAAGATAGATGAAGAGAGTATAGTTGATGAAAAGACAGGAGGATGTTCGATAGAAGAGAAGATCGACTACAAAGGATATATAAAGAGGTGCCTAAACAGCAATATACAGTTAAAATTCGACCTTTTGGTTATCTCGCATTTCTTTGGCAGGTGGATACCATTTGCTATAGCCGTCGGTCTCATAACGGGTTCTATCGCCGCTCTTATGGATGTATTGATCATCAATATAAACAGATTTCTTACTACAAATATCATACTGATACTCATTTATCCTTTGCTGGTTTCAGTTATGGTCGGTTTTTTGGCTTCAAAAGACAACTCCATTGCAGGAGCCGGCATAGGGTATTCGGTTTTGCATTTAAAATCAAAAACGTATCTAAAATTGAAATCCATTTTGTATAAATTTATCCTTGCGGTATTTACACTTTCAGGCGGTTTTATAGCCGGCCGTGAAGGACCTTCATTTTTCCTTGGAGTCGGTATAGGTGAATGGGTAGGCAAGTCATATGGTCTTGGGAAAGGCTATAAAAATGTACTTGGCCTTATAGGTGGAGGTGCATTTACAGGTGCTCTTCTAAAAGCTCCCCTAGGTAGCAGTATCTTCGCGATGGAATTGGAAAATATGTATGACTTTGACTATCGTCCTTTTGCTCCCATGATAGTTGCTTCGATCATCAGTTATCTTACATTTTCATTTTTCAGAGGGACACATCCGTTTATCTTGCTAAGTGATAAACCCGAATGGACATTGATGAGCATACCTTATATCATCATAATGGGATTCGTTATATCACTTATAACATATGTATATACCTTTTTATTTCATTTCAGTATCGATATATCCAAGATAATCAGTACATTTAAAAGACCTATCATAGGTACACTTGTAGCTATACCTTTTTTGGTAGGACTTTACCTTGTAACAAGTGATATAGATATGCTCTCAGCCCCGGCACATATGAGTATAGTATCAAAACTGGCACAGGTTCCGTTTCCTATATATGTAGATATAAGTATCATCATTTTTACACTTATGATAACAAGTCTCACCATAGGGTTTGGGATACCGGGAGGCCTGGTTTTGCCAAATCTGATCATAGGTGCGGCAACCGGCAATATCTTTGGCCATATGTTCCCGGATGAAATGGTTATGTTCACACTTGCAGGTATGGGTTCAGCCTTGTCGGCTGCGGCAAAAACTCCTTTGGCTGCGATAGTGATGATAACAGAGATGAGTCATGCCGATGTTGTCATACCAATGACTTCGGCCGTTATAACCAGTTATATAACAAGTTTTGGATTTAGTTTGTATCTTGGGCAAGAAAATGCATTGAGACCCTTGCTTAAAAGAAGAGGAGTCAAAAAAACTAATAGTTGATAACCTGACCCCTTTTGTTTAACATTAAACTTATAAATTATTAAATTTAAAAGCTTAAAGTTGTAAAATGATGATAAATAAAATTCTTAAAGGGGTTATCTATGAGTAAAAAATTTGCAACGATTGACGGAAATGAAGCGGTTGCAAGAGTCGCCCACAAGGTTAACGAGGTTATATCTATATATCCTATCACTCCTTCTTCACCTATGGCAGAGCTTAGTGATGTATACAGCTCCAAAGGTGAAAAAAATATCTTTGGTACGGTTCCACTTATAATGGAGATGCAAAGTGAGGGAGGTGCCAGTGCTACAGCTCACGGAGCTATACAGGCCGGTTCACTAACTACTACTTTTACATCTTCTCAAGGTCTCTTGCTTATGATCCCCACCATGTACAAAATCGCAGGAGAATTGACTCCTACAGTTTTTAATGTTGCCGCAAGATCTTTGGCAGCCCAGGCACTCTCTATCTTTGGAGATCACCAAGATGTCATGGCTGTTAGGCAGACGGGTTTTGCACTTCTTAGTTCAAATTCAGTTCAAGAGGCTCATGACTTCGCTCTTATAGCTCAAGCCTCAACTTTAAGATCCAGAGTACCTTTTGTACACTTTTTTGACGGATTTAGAACTTCACATGAAGTAAATAAGATAGAGCTAATCGATGAAGAGACCATGAAGAAGATGATCGATATGGATTTGGTTAGAGCAAACAGAGAGAGAGCTTTAAAACCTGACAATCCTTTCATAAGAGGAACTTCTCAAAACCCCGATGTTTACTTCCAGGGAAGAGAGACGGTCAATCCATACTATCAAAAAGTTCCTTCTATTGTACAGGATGAGATGGATAGGTTTGCCAAGTTAACAGGAAGAGAGTATAAAGTTTACGAGTATCACGGTGCAAAAGACGCTACCGAGGTCATAGTACTTATGGGTTCAGCTGCTGAAGCTACGGAAGAGACGGTAGAGTATCTTGTAAGCCAAGGCGAAAAAGTCGGAGTTTTGAAAGTAAGACTCTTTTCTCCTTTTGATGCAAAACTTTTTGCCGCATCACTTCCAAAAACCGTTAAAAAAATCGCAGTTTTAGATAGAACAAAAGAGCCCGGAGCTGTTGGAGAACCTCTTTATATGAGTGTTATAACAGCCCTTAGCGAAATGAACGAGATGGATGAACTCGGTTTTGAAGTACCAAAAATTGTCGGTGGAAGATACGGCCTTTCTTCAAAAGAGTTCACCCCTTCCATGATAAAAGCGGTTTTTGACGAGTTGAAAAAAGATAAACCGAAAAATCACTTTACAGTCGGTATAAACGATGATGTGACCAAAACCAGTATCAAATGGGACGATGATTTCGAACTTGATGACAAAGAAACTTTTAAAGCTGTATTTTTCGGTCTTGGAAGTGACGGAACGGTAGGCGCCAATAAAAACTCCATCAAGATCATAGGAACTGAAACCGACAATTACGCTCAGGGTTACTTTGTATATGACTCTAAAAAAGCGGGCTCTGTAACAACTTCATTTTTGAGATTTGGTCCAAAACCGATAAAATCGACATATCTTATCAAAGAGGCTGATTTTGTAGCTTGTCATCAGGCAGTGTTTTTGGAAAAGTTTGAGATACTAAAATATGCCAAAAAAGGAGCGACATTCCTTTTGAATACGCCTTTTGGTGTAGATGAAGCCTGGGACAGACTTCCTAAAAAAGTCCAAGAAGAGATACTTGATAAAGAGTTGAAAGTTTATATCATAGACGGATACAGTGTCGCAAGAAAGAGCAACATGGGTGCAAGGATCAATACCGTTATGCAAACTTGCTTCTTTGCGATTTCCGGAATCCTTCCAAAAGATGATGCCATAGCCAAGATAAAAGATGCCATCCAAAAAACATACGGTAAAAAAGGCGAAAAAATCGTACAGATGAATTTCCAGGCAGTTGACAATACTTTGGCAAATCTTTATGAGTTGAAAGTACCAGACAAGGTTACAAGCGATATTCCGTTGCAGCCTGTTATAAAAGGTGACAATATGCCTGAATTCGTTCAGAAGATCACCAGAAAACTGATAGAAGGCAAAGGTGACGAACTGCCGGTCAGTGCCATACCGGCTGATGGAACATGGCCAAGCGGTACAACCCAGTATGAAAAAAGAAATGTCGGGCTTGAAGTTCCCGTATGGGATCCAAATACTTGTATCCAGTGTAATGAGTGTGTTTTGGTTTGTCCGCATGCGGTTATAAGATCCAAGATAGTTGATGAGAGTGATCTTAAAGATGCTCCTGAGGGCTTTAAAGTTGCAAAAGCAAAAGGTAGGGATTTTGATGATAGTAAAAAATTTACTATACAAGTTGCTGTTGAGGATTGTACCGGATGTACACTTTGTGTTGAAGTATGTCCTGCCAAAAACAAATCAAACGCAAGTTTGAAAGCTATCAATATGCATGAGCAACTTCCTCTAAGAGAAGAGGGTGCCAAAAACTGGGATGCATTTTTGAAACTTCCCGAGTTTGACAGAAGCAAGTTAAATCACTCTAAGATGAAAGATTCTCAGCTTCTTCAGCCATTGTTCGAATTTAGCGGTGCATGTCCCGGATGTGGTGAAACACCATATATAAAACTTGCAAGTCAACTTTTTGGTGATAGGATGTTAGTAGCCAATGCTACAGGATGCTCCTCTATATACGGTGGAAACTTGCCTACAACTCCGTGGACAAAAAACAAAGACGGCAGAGGTCCCGCCTGGGTCAATTCACTTTTTGAAGACAATGCCGAGTTTGGCTTGGGACTTAGACTTACAGTCGATAAGCACCAAGAACAGGCAAGAGATCTTTTAAAAAGTATGGCAGACAAGCTTGATGGAGACTTGGTAGCTGATATATTAAATGCAAGGCAAGTAGAAGAAGAGGAGATATACGCCCAAAGGGATAGAGTTGGTGAGCTTAAAAAAGAGTTGGAAATAATAGGAAGTGAAGAAGCCAAAACTTTGCTTGGACTTGCTGATTATCTTGTTAAAAAATCAGTATGGATCATAGGTGGTGACGGATGGGCTTATGATATAGGATACGGTGGACTTGATCATGTTCTTTCAACCGGTAAAAATGTCAATATACTTGTCCTTGATACTCAGGTTTACTCCAATACAGGAGGCCAGCAGTCAAAAGCTACACTAACAGGAGCAACCGCTAAGTTTGCAGCAAGCGGAAAGGCTGCTATGCCAAAAGATTTAGCCTTGATGGCTATAGCTTATGAAAATGTATATGTTGCAAGAGTGGCTATGGGAGCGAACGATAAACAAGTGGTCAAAGCATTTATGGAAGCTGAAAAATATGACGGACCTTCTATCATCATAGCTTATTCTCACTGTGTAGCCCATGGATATGATCTAAGATATGGTATGCAACATCAAAAGTTAGCGGTAGACAGTGGTTTGTGGCCTACTTTTAGATATAACCCCGAAGCTTTAAAAGAGGGCAAAAATCCTATGACTCTTGACTATAAGGGTCCTAAAATCCCTGTAAAAGACTTCATGTACACTGAAACGAGATTTAAAATGGTTGAAAAGATAAGCAGTGAACATGCAAAAGAATATCTACATACCGCACAGTACCATGCTGAACAAATGTATAAAAAGTATCAAGCCATCGCCAATACAGAATTTATAAAAGAGGGGGAGTAAAATGTCACTTGAAACTACATACTTAGGACTAACTTTAAAAAATCCTATCATTGCCGGTGCATCATATATCACCGGCTCCATTGACAGGATAAAAAAACTAGAGGATAATGGCATAGGTGCGGTAGTGATGCACTCTATATTTGAAGAGCAGATAAATCACGAAGCTCATGAACTTGACTTCTTTCTTTTTCAAGGAAGTGCAAGTTACGCCGAAGCTATGGAATATTTTGCGGATTTGGATAATTTTGACAATATCGAGAGTGAAGATTACCTAAAAGAGATAAGTGAGATAAAAAAGAGTGTGGATATCCCTGTTATCGCCAGTTTAAACGGAGTCAGCAGTGGCGGATGGATGAAGTTTGCATCAAAACTTGAAGAAGCAGGAGCTGATGCACTGGAATTAAATATCATATATATCCCAACCGATCCGAAACTTGACGGAAGAGATATAGAGCAGATATATCTTGATGATGTAAAAACAGTAAGAGAAAATGTCAAGATACCGATTTCACTTAAAATGAGTCCGTTTTTCTCAGCCCCTTTAAATATGGCTCAAAAATTTGTGGAAGCCGGAGTGAACGCTCTGGTACTTTTTGACAGACAGGCAAGTGTAGATATAGATATAGAAAATCTTGAAACAAAAAGGAAGATCACCCTTACCGATTCTTCGGCTTTGAGTGAAGCGTTGAGGTGGACTGGTATCATGTTCGACAGGGTCGATACCTACCTTTGTACTTCCGGGGGAGTCCATACTTATCAAGATGTACTCAAATCCGTCATGAGTGGAGCCGATGCGGTACAAATGGTATCAGCCATCATAAAAAACGGCGAAGAGTATGTATCAAAACTCTTAGAGGATTTGACTCTTTGGATGAGAGAAGAGGAGTATGAATCCATAAGACAGATGAGAGGAAGTCTTTCTTTGAAAAATACACCAAATCCTGCCGCTTATGAAAGAGCCAACTATATGAGGGCTTTGCAGGAATTTCAAAAATAGCTACATAAGCCAAACAGTGAATAAGTCCGTCATTTGGCGGGCTTATTCAAAAAACAGAACCTTCGGAGCCCATTTTCTAGATAGCAGATTGAGAGGTTTTCCTATATAATATCCCTGAGCCATATCTATGCCGCTGTTTTTCAAAATGGCAAGTATCTCTTTGTTTTCGACAAATTCCGCAATGGTTTTTATCTTCAGTGATTTGCAAATCTGTATAATATCGTGAACGATGGGTGGAATGTCTTTGTCGGATGAGATTTTAGAGATGATGGAGCCATCTATCTTTATATAATCCGGCTTCATGTTGACTATATAATCAAGCCCTGCGCTTCCGTTGCCGAAGCTATCAACTGCTATCTTTATGCCGTACAGTTTCAATTTTCTTATCCTGGCGCTTAGGGTTTTAAAATCATCTATATATCTGTTTTCATATATCTCTATAGTCAGTTTGTCGGCATTTTCTCTGTTTAGTTTTATGATATGCTCCACAAGGTCAAAAAGAGTATCATTTAAAAAATCATCTATGTTTAGATTGATACTTACTTTAACATTGTGTATTTTTATCATTTGAAAAGATTGAGAAAGGATATTTTTCGTTAATTCTATGTATGAAGGTGTTCTTTGTATGATAGGCAGGAACTGTGCAGGCAGATACATGCTTCCCTCCTCATCTATGATTCTTGCCAAAGCTTCATACTCTATGATCTTTCCTGTTTTTATATCGAGAATAGGCTGGAAAAAAGCTTTCAGTCTTCCCTCCTTCAAAGCTTTTAGTATTTGGTTTAAAAGAAGGATATTGTCCTCTTCATTTTTTTCGTTGAGGATTACGACTTTGTTCCTGCCTGTTCTTTTAGCTTCATAGAGCATTTCATCGGCACTTTTGATGGCATCCTCGATGGATTTGTTTCTAAAAGGGGTGGGGTTCACTCCTATGGAAACCGAAACCGATATATTTATATCCCCGACTCTTATGGGCATTGATGAGATGGTTTTTAAGATCCTTTGGCATATCTCTTTTGTAGTTCTTATGCTGTTTTGCTTGTTTAAAACGATCAAAAACTCTTCTCCACCGTATCTTATGACTTCATCAAAAGTTCTTGTAACACTAAGCAGTCTTTTGGATATCGATTCCAAAACTATATCCCCTGTTTTATGACCATATGTGTCATTTATCTTTTTAAAAAAATCCACATCTACCATGAGGATGGCACACTGTTTGAGATCGAGTTTGGGTGATATCTGTTTTAAATATCTCCTGTTGTAAAGATGAGTAAGAGGATCTATGTTACTTTTGTCTTTTTGTCTGAAGTACAAATATGCCTGAAAAAAACTAAAAAGTAGTATAAGCACTAAAATCATGGAAGTAATAAGCAGAGTTTTTTGGAGAGGTTTTATAACTGAAAAGAGTGTATCGTATTCGCCAATGGAGATATCAAAAACAAGTATAACTTTTTCTTTGGATGAATATTTTACGGGGTAGATATATGTAAGCCACAGTCCCGTAACTTTATTTTGTATGGTATAAACTGGTTTTTGGGTTTTTAATGCCTTGTTCCAGATGCTGGACATTGGTACAAATCTCTGCTTGAACTCTCCTCTTTGTGATATATTTTGAGATCCGTCCGCCAAATATCTCGGCAAGCCTTTTTTGTCTGTATAGACCATATATACATATCTGTATCTTTTGTTGGAAAAGAGTGAAAGTGTACTGTTTAGTTTTTTTCTCAAATCCGGATTGCGCTCGGCATTTTGGATGATATCGTTTTTTGTAAGCTTTAGGACCCTGTTTCGGATATTTTTTGCAAAACTTCTTACATGGTTTATCTCTATCTTTTTTATCTCTTTGGTCTCGTTTTGTATGATCTTGTTTGAAAGATAGTAGAGTCCTGTTATGATTATGGCAAGTCCGGTCAGAACCAAAAGATAAAATTTTATATAGTTTTTTCTTTTCACTGAAAAATCTCCTTTTTACCGAAAAAAACTCCGGTAAAAATTCCTCTCACCTAAGCTTTTGTCCTTATGGACATAAGTGAAACCTCTATATTGTTCATCTGTTTTTGTGATTTTAGCTGAAAACAATAAACATTTCAACTCTAATCCAGATATTTTAGATAAGACTTTGGTAAGCGCATATTTCTTTTTTGTATAATTTTAGAATTTATAAGCATATTGGGTCTTCCTTTTTGCCAAAAAAAGGCACCAAAATCAATATCGCTGTTTTGTTTGTAATCCTTGTATCTTGTGCTGATTATATTGGCTTCTTTATCTTTACACATTTTTTTTATCTTTCTTGAATTTTTGGTGATGATGATATCAGCTTTATAACATTTATCGACTCTGTGTATATTTTTTGCCGTTTTTAGAATATCCAAAAAAGAAGGATCATCTATGTATATCTTTATACTTTTCTTATTTGTTAGAAGATGAGCGATACTGAGTATGATCTGTGCTTTTATCTCAGAGAGAGTAATGCTGTACAAAGATATGGCAGCTAAAAAAAATACTATTAACTTTTTCAAAACTGATACTCCACACCTATCCAAACTCTTCTATCTATGACGTTTACATTGTTTATGGTATTTGTAACACCCATAAGAGGATTTATAGAGATATAGTCTGATTTTAAAGCTTCATTTAGTAAATTTTCACCTTTGATGTAAAAGTTCAACTTTCTGGAATATCTGTACGTTACCGTACTGTTTAGATTCCAGCCGTTTTGTTCGATACTGCTCCAATGCTTATATAAAAGTTCATTATAAAAGTCAAATTTTCCGTAAGTATTGGATGATGCAACGGAAACACCATAGTATTTTGATCCGTTACTCATGCTTTCTCCCTGATGATGCGTTATATCGCTCCAGTAGTTGAAGATAAGTTTGTTTTCTATATCAAAATTATATATATCCCTCAAAGAAAATGCATCGAAATACACTTTTTTATCACTGTTTTTAAAACTTGTACCGTCAAACAGCAGTTTATCTTTTGCATGAGTATGGCTAAGAAGCAATGAGACTAGATTGTTTTCATTTTTATACGAGAGCTGCGTAGCAAGTGCTATATCTTTTTCTTTTTTTGGATCACTTGTTTGATGATAAAAGACTCTGTTTTGCCACAGGGTCTGCATGGTGGGACTCGATGATCCTATGAAGATAAAACTTTTACTTGTCCAATGCTTATTGTGATATATATATCCGATACGACCGGACAGAAGATTGTAATTGCTTATCTCTTTGTTTTCATACTTTTTGTCATATTTCAAAGATAGTGTCAAAAGATTTGATTTGTCAAATTGATATCTGTTTTCCGCCATCAAAGATAGTGTTAACTCTTTGTTGTACTGCAGAGCATCTTTCAAGCTTATGTTTCCAAGATCAAAGTTTGAAAAGTCAAAGGATTTATAACGGCTTTGCAAACCTATGGTAAATTTGTTTTTTTCTTTGGAAAAGCTCTTGAACAATGCGGCATCACTTACTCTCTCTTTCATTTTGATATGAAGTGAATCATAAAGATAAGGCGGAGACGGAAACGGAAGAGGCATAAAACCCAGTATGGTTTTGGAGATATCGGTATGGTCGGTTTGATCCTGAGAAAAGTTTATATATGCCTTTAAGGAGCTCTTTTTATAGTAAAGACCGGCGTAAAAATAGTCAAAATCAGTACCGTTTTGCTTTGGGTCTATATTTAAACTATTGCCCATGAAATTATCCATGCTTCCACTGCTTGCTTGCATCTCGAACCTAAGGTCGTCTTTTTTAACAATCCCGTAGAGGTTGGTCATATTTTTATTTTTAGAGAGTGAAGTATCGTTGTAGTTTATACTCGCTCTTTTTAAATCCCTGTTATTTATATAAACCATGTACGAGAAATTTTCCCGGCTTTTAGCGGAAAATCCGTATATCTCTTTTGTTCCGTAACTTCCCAGGGCTCCTCCGATGAGACTTGTCTCTTCTCTGCTTGGCTCTTTAGTATAGCATTTTATGGTAAACCATGCCGGCTGTATCCCGAATTCCTGAGAAGGCACCCCCATGTAAACTTCTATGTGATCTATGAAGCCTATGCTCATTTGTCCAAAAAGCTTCAGGGCATTTCCATTGTAAGGAGTTACTAGTTCTCTGTCGTTGATATACACTTTGATACCGTTAGCTTGCTCAGGTTGATAAGGATAATAAAACGGAGAAGTAAGTCCTCCGTTATCTTCATTGTATCTTATAAAAGGGATCTTATCTATGATCTCTTTTAGGCTTTTTATCTGCATCCTATCAAGATCTTTTCTGGTATAAACTATCAAAAATCCCGCACTCTCTTTTTTCGTCTGGTTTGAAAGATCAGCAGCCTGCTCATAATGACCCAAAAGATTGTCTATGGATAAATTATCAGCAAAAAGAACGGTAGATACCAGTATCCATGAAGTTATCAACAATCTTACAGCATACATATATTTATTTTATCCTTTTTTATTTATATTATATACTTTATCTCATTAAAATTCGTTAAAGTATCATTAGCCTAAAAACCGGGTTATATACAATCCCGCTATCATAAAGCCCAAAGTCACTATGAAGAACTGTGCTACTTTCCATCCGAGTTTGAAACCACCCAGGTAAAGTACGATGCCGAGTTTTACTATGGAATTTGTTACCGAAGCTATGACTATACCGTACATTGAAGCACTTTCAACTAATTTTCCGTCTTTTGCAAGCTGACTTAAAGAGAGTGTTATGGCATCTACATCAGTAAGCCCCGAAAAAAATGATACTACATACACCCCAAGATTGCCATAGTGGGTCTGAACAAGTGCTATGGCACCGTATATGACACCAAAAAGGATACCAAAATTTATAGCCTCTTTTAATTGAAGCGGATTTTTCGACATTGCCGGATTGTCAAAGTTTATCTCTGCCGAGACGGAGTGTTTGTAAAGATAGTAGCTATATAACAGTCCACTTATGGCTGCAGCCATATAAGCAAGAGTAAGCTTCCATGCAAGTGAAGGATATATAACAAAAGCTTCGAAAAGTACTCTAAGATACATGATGGTACAAGCTATGGCAACTCCTCCGGCATAATTGTTTATGAGAGTGAACTGTTTTTGAAAAAGCTGGGATAAAGAGATGGAAACTGCCGTGGATGAGATAAGACCTCCTGCGGCTCCGGTTAAAAATACACCGTGTTTTTGCCCCAAAACTTTGATAGCCACATACCCTACAAATGAAATTCCAGCGATGATAACCGCCATAAGCCAAGTTTTGTAAGGATTGAAAAGATGATAAGGTCCTATCATTTTATCTGGAAGTATAGGTAAAACTATGAAACTCATGGCAAGTAAAAGAGTAACGGCATGTATATCTGTTTGACTTATATGTTTTTCAAGCTCTTTCAGTCTTGGTTTTATCTCTAAAACTATGATAACGACAACAGCTATGAATATAGCGTAATTTTTCAGTCCAAGCCATATCATTAGACCTAAAAAATATGTTATAAGAGCCGCGATCTGAGTTGTCATCCCCCAGTGCTTGTTGTCTAAAACTTTAAAGATGTACGAAGCGAGTATCATAGTCGAGAGTATGATGACCACAGTTATGGCAAATCCCGGGATTTGTTTGTTTATCCATCCTGAGAGATATCCTAAAAGCGCTATAAAAGAAAATGTCCTGCTTCCTGCAAAATAGTCCGTTTCGTTTTTGTATATATGTACCAGTGAACGCTGCATGCCTATGGCAAACCCCAAAACCAAAACGGTTATGATGGATTTTATGATCTCGTTATCCATTTGATACCCCCTTTTTAAGCACCCACCACTCGATGGATTTTGAAATTTTAGCAGAGGTTTTCATCAACTCTTTTTTCCATTTTGCCACCAAAACGGAAAAAGTCAAAGGAACTATGATGGTCGAGAGTGAAGAAGCCGCAACAAGTGCGGTAAAAAGTTGAACATCTATGAGATGTGCATCCAAAAGCAGTTTTGCCACTATGATTTCAGTAGTTAATCTTGCGTTTAATCCTATACCGATGGTCCAAGCTTCTTTTACGGTTATCTTTTTCATAGGCACCATCAAAAAGATACCTATCAGTTTTCCGGCAAAAGCCGCTATAAAAAGCAAGACGGCAAGTTCGGGAGCTTTTATCATGCCGTTTAGATCGGCACTCATGCCCACCCACAAGAAAAACATTACTCCAAAAAAACCGTAGCTTATGGCTCTTACGGATTTGGTAGCTTGCACTCCCATCTCTTTTGCATTGTTGAAAATGGGACGCATGAGTATACCCGCGGTTATAGCGCCCACTACCAGCCCAAGATCAGAATACTCCGCAAAACCCCCGAGGATAAATAAAACCACTATCGTTAGAACGATAAGATTGCTTACTTTGTTTTGAGTCCATTTTGCAACTCTTTTTAAAACGAATTTGTAGATAAACCAAGCAGCTACTATAAATATCCCCACATGTAAGAATATATCCGTTATCTCTTTGGTATCATTTATATGATGACCGGTTCTTATACTTATCCAAACCGATACGAATGCTACCAAAAAGACTTCTATGACATCATCGAGTACTCCTGCCCCTATGATGTAGTTTCCGACTTTTGTTTTTATGAGGTTGAATTCATCAAGTATGGGAACTATGACCGCTTCGGCTGTGGGCATACGGGTCAATCCTATGACAAAAGCTATGATCCATCCATATCCTAGCCATATCATGATGCCAAATCCAAGGATAAAAGGTACTATGGTATTTAAAACGGTAGCAAGTACTATATTGCCGCTTTGGCTTTTCATCTCTTTTACATCTATCTGCAAGCCTATGAAAAAAAGTAGAAAAAGCACTCCAAGATCTGAGAGAACCGAAAAGATTTCTCCGTTCGTGCCTTTTGTGAGCATATCACCTACGGGGGTATAGTATATGCCCATAGCGACAAATAAAGCAGATATGATCCCTGGGATTTTTACTCTCTCTAGAAATCCAGTTAAAAAGTAACTCAAGCCGAAAAGTAACGCTATAAGGAGTAAAAATTCTCCAAGGAGTTGATCATTCATAAAAATCCTTTTGGTTAGGAAGTTTACATTTTAGAGATGCCCTTTATTTTTATAAGCCTCCAGATAATAATATGTTGCAAATTCTCCAAAATATGGACCAAAGATATTTAGTACCGGCACAAGGTTGAACAGTGATGCTACGAAAGTTATCGTCCATATGGGAAATCTGTGCTCTTTTTGCATCTCTTTCAATTCATCTTTATCATAAAAAATAGTGCCCATATCATAAGAAAAAGTATTTTTACCAAGCCACATCCAAACACCTATCTGTATAAAAAAGTTTAAAATAGGGATAAAAAGCAGAGGAAAAAACAGTAGCGAAAGTATCAGATATATAGCGCCGTCTTTTAGTGTATAGGTTATGATTTTTATCTCGGAAACTTTTTTTAAAGAGTAGCCAAGGGCGCTATCAAGGATATTTTCACTAAACATACCGACAAAAAGTAAAAGTGAAACTATAAAAAGACTGTACAAAAGATATATAGCAAAAAGGTATGCCATCGACTGTTCAACCGTTTCAAAAGGAAGCCATGTCAAAAGTCTTGCAAGTGCGTTATGAATGGCAGTATGGTTAAGATACCATATTAAAGTCCAAAAAAGTATGACGGCAAATGCCGTAGTTATGATATAAAGTGGATACTTTTTGACCTTTGATTCTTCCATGATAAAAATACCAAAAACTATGATGATAAATGCAAACGATATAAATATAGCTTGTATAAATATAACAGAAGAGAGCATCCATGCTCCGTTTGACTTGATAAGAGCAAAAGGAACGAAGTCTAAAAGTGAAGCAGTGAAGCTAACAAGTGGGTGCCAAAGTATATATCCTATACCGAACCAAACAACCATAAGACCTATACCGCTTAAAAGTGCAAATTTTGCAACATTCCATTTTATTATGGTTTTAAAACCTTCCATTAAAGCATATAAAAGCTCATTCATCTGCATATCTCCTAAATCTATATTTCGTGAGTAGTGAGTAGTGAGTAGTTAGAGGATAGGGTAATTATTCTCCTTTTCACTCTTCACCACTCATCACTCGCTCTTCACCACTCACTAATTATACCACTTTTTAACTTTTATACCTGTTTTTGAGTTAACATCAGTTAAAATGTGATAAAATGTTGTTTAAAATTATTGGAGGTGATTTAAATGAAAGCAAAACTTGAAAGATTAAAAGAAGAAGTCAAAAAAAGCGACAAGATAAAAGAGGAAGAAAAAGAACAGGCTCTTAGCAAGATACATGAGTGGTATTTGGAAGACCAGGCGGAAGCAAAAGGTGTCATAAGTAAAGAACTTTTGAAGATTTCAAGTGAACTATCTCCCATCTTGGAAGAATTGGGTTTGATGTAGCATCAACACTAAAAAGATATAGATACTTTCATGGATATACTTTTAAACCTGCTGCTTCAATTTGTCGACAAGATAGGGTATACGGGTTTGTATGTATATATGTTCCTTGTCGGAACTTTCGTACCGGTTCCAAGTGAACTGGTACTGATACCAAACGGTTATCTCGCATCTATCGGGGATAAAAATTACTTATCTCTTTTGATGGTAGGATCACTAGGCAGTTTAAGCGGTGCAATGTTCAATTACTATTTTGCTTTGTATGTCGCTAAAAAATTCTTAAAAGGCAAAAGAGTACTTGGTAAAGTAACGAGGTTTTTTAGAAAACATGGTAAGATATCTGTTTTTTTAGCACCTTTGACCCCCGGAATGGGGCAGTACATCTCCATACCCGCCGGTCTTTCGAGACTTAAACTAAAGTACTTCATACCCTTGACATTTTCAGCAAATCTTATATGGGTAAACTTCATGCTTCTTATAGGATACATCTTCGGCAATACCAACGACAATCATCAAAAAGTCGTCTATGTCACACTTGGGCTGTTATGCTTGGTCATACTGATTTCAACCATCTATGTATATAGAAATATAAAACAAAAATAAAATATCAATATACTTTAGCTTATAACTATCAAGATAGCTTATAAAATAAGTTAAAAATCATAAAATTTCATACTAAACTAAGTTTGAGTTTACTTTTGTTTACCTTATATATTTTATAATTACAACATATAAATTTTTAAGGAGTAGAAGATGAAAAAAAGATATATACTATCTACAGTTTTGGCGGGATTATTGTTTGGTGCGAGCGGGCTTTATGCAAGTAGTGGAATGAAAGACAGTGTTTCTAAGCAAGAACAACAAGCTTTATCAAACCCAAGTTATGTACAAGGGCATAAAAAAGCGGATGCAAAAGTTGAAGAAACCATATCTAAAGATGAGTTTATGGCAAAATTAAAAACCAATGCTTTCAATAGTGAAGTTTCAAAAGATGAAGCCCAAAGAATCAGAAATGTCATAAACAAAGAAGCTGCTCATAGCAGAGCCATGTTTAAAAAGGCTCCAAAAGAGGTAACCGAGGGTTTGGCTCAAACAGTTGTGGCATTGGAAGCTTTGGGGCATAAGGATACTAAAACAGCAGCAAAAGCTTTGCAAAAAGCTACAAAATATTTTGATAAAGCTTTAAAAGCTGATCCTAATTTAGGACTTGTTCCGATAGAGCAAGATGTGGTTGCTTATGAGTTCTTGGGTTCAGCCAAAAGTGTTTTGGTAGCGGAAGATATCGCTAGAAGTGCCATAAAAAAATATGATGTTCAACTTGCTGTTGATATGTTGGCGCCTTTAAAAGATGAAGTGGATATCACTGTTCACTACTTGCCTATGGATTTATACCCAAGTTCTACTAAAATCGCTCAAAGATTGTTAAAACAAGGAAAGATAAAAGAAGCTGCAAGAGAGCTGATTTTGGGATTTAGTACTGTGGTCGCAGATGAGGTTGTAGTGCCTATACCTCTTATTTCCGCTCAAGATTTGGTTATAAAGGCTTCTAAACTTAACAAGAAAAATAAAAAAGAGGCAAGAGCTTTACTTGAAGAAGCAAAAGATGAACTCTTAAAAGCAAAATATCTTGGCTATACAAAAGGTTATGAAACTGCATATAAAGAGTTAAGAAGCAAGATAAACAACATTGAAACAGAAATCAAAGGTAAAAACAGAGTTGAAGCACTGTATGAAGATATAAAACATAAATTTGACTCACTTTTACACAAAAACAGAAAAAATAAAAAAAGTATAGGCAGTTCTTTGGCAAAAGAGCACAGAAGTGCCAAAAAAGAGGAAAATCAAGATGTAGTCAACTTTGTAAACAAAGAAAGACTTGACGCATTTTAATGTGAAACACTTAGAGGGTTTATATCCTCTAAGTGATAAAGTGGTATAATGCCGTGAAGGTCAGTTGACTAACAGACAAATTCAGGAGAGTTATTGGATAATATAAGTTAAAAAGGATATACCATGGCACTTGTCCAATCATTTGGGGCGGCGGAAGTAGTTACAGGGTCTTGTCATCTTTTGCAGATAGAAAATGAACCAAAGATTATGGTTGACTGCGGGATGTTTCAAGGAAGAAATGAAGAGAAAAATTTCGAGCCGTTTGGGTTTGAGCCAAGAGATGTTGATATACTTCTTATAACTCATGCTCATTTGGATCATGTTGGGAGGATTCCTAAACTTGTAAAAGAGGGGTTTAAAGGTCGTATTATATCTTTGCGTTCTACCATAGACTTGGCTGAAGTCGTTCTTTTGGACAGTGCTCATTTGATGGAAGAAGAGTTTAAAACTAGATACAAAAAGGCTCAAAGAAGAGGTGAAGAGGAGAAGGTTAGAAAACCTTTATATACCGTTGAGGATGTAGAGGATGCTTTAAGCCTTCCTATAGAGTATATAAGTTATGATGAAGAGATAAAACTCTCCCCCAGTATCACGGCAATTTTTAGAAACGCGGGTCACATACTCGATTCTGCCATCATAGAGATAAATTACAAAGAAAACGATGCGGATAAAAAGATAGTATTTAGTGGAGACCTTGGCAATCACAATGACCTCGTGATGCCGGACCCTGTAAAGATAAAAGATGCCGATACACTCTATATCGAATCAACCTATGGCGATAGAAATCACAAAGGTATCAAAGACAGCCTCGAAGAGTTCAAGCAAGTTATAACAAGCACTCTTTTAAATGAGGGTAATGTTCTTATCCCCTCTTTTGCGATAGAGCGAACCCAGGAAATTCTTTGTATATTGAAACAAATGTATGACAAAAAAGAGTTGCCTCTTTGTGAGATATATATAGACTCTCCTATGGCTATAAGGGCAACTAAACTTTATGACCTCTACCATGAAGAGCTTAGTAAAACCTGCAATGACTACCTAAAAAGAGACGGCAATATCTTTGAATTTTCTTATGTAAGATATACTCTAAATCCTGATGAATCAAAAAAGATCAATGAAAAAAGAAGCGGTTGTATCATCATAGCAGGAAGTGGGATGTGTACGGGAGGACGGATACTTCACCACTTCAAACACAGACTTTGGAATGATAGAAATGCACTATTGTTTGTCGGCTATCAGGCGGAAGGAACACTTGGTAGAAAGATAGTTGACGGGGCAAGAACTATAAAAGTATATCATGAAGAGATAGCGGTAAAGGCAAGCATATATACGATAAACGGTTTTTCAGCTCATGCGGATCAAAATGACTTGATAGAGTGGATGAAAAGTTATGAAAAATTGGGTAAAGTTTATCTTATCCATGGAGAAAAAGATAAGCAACTTGTTTTTAAAGATGTGATAAAAGAGAAACTTGGCAAAAAAGCCCATATAGTAAAACAGGCTGAAAAGATATGGATATGAGAATATAGGAGGAGATGCAATGAGTGATGAAAAAAAGAGTGAAACTCAAGATGTGGATAATTTAAAAGGTTTAAGTGAAAAAGAGGTCAAAGAGAGGCTTCAAAAGTTTGGATATAACGAAATAAATGAAAAAGAAGAAACATGGCTGCATCGTCTCTTTAAAAAGTTTTGGGGTCCGATTCCCTGGATGATTGAGATAGCAGCTATTCTTTCTGCAGCAGCACAGAGATGGGAAGATTTTTCCGTTATTGTGTTTATGCTTTTAGTTAATGCTTTTGTTGATTTTTATCAGGAGTCAAAAGCTTTGAGTGCCATAGCAGTACTGAAAAAAAAGCTTGCAAGAAAAGCCATTGTACTGCGTGATGGAGAATGGAAAACTATTGACGCAAGAGAAATTGTTCCTGATGATATTATAAAGGTCAAAATCGGAGATGTTGTTTCTGCAGATTGTATTTTACTCGGCGGTGGGGATTTCTTACAAGTCGACCAGTCTGCATTAACAGGAGAATCCCTTCCTGTAGATAAACAAGCCGGAGAAACGCTTTATGCGAATGCAATTGTAAAACAGGGTGAAATGATAGCCCGTGTTACTGCAACAGCACTCAATACTTACTTTGGAAAAACAGTAGGACTTGTTGCAAAAGCAGAAAAAGAAGAAAATGGACATTTTCAGAAGATGGTCATAAAAGTAGGGGATTACCTCATTATTATGACACTCTTTTTTATCGCAATAATAGTTTTACATGGAGTGGCATATCATGAACCTCTTGTAGATTTACTCATATTTGCACTTATCTTAACTGTTTCTGCCATTCCGGTAGCTATGCCGGCAGTCTTAACGGTTACTATGGCTTTAGGCGCCAGGGTTCTTGCTAAAAAAGAGGCAATTGTCACCAAACTTTCAGCTATTGAAGAAGCTGCGGGTATGGACATTTTGTGTTCAGATAAAACGGGAACACTTACGCAAAATATAATGAGCCTTTCAGACCCTTATCTTGCAGCCAATCATACAGAAGATGAGCTTATGCTCTATGCTGCGTTTGCAAGTAAAAAGGAAAATCAAGATCCTATAGAAAAGCCTATATTTGATTATCTTGATGCACATAAGCTTACAGATAAATTAACAGCAAAGAAAATGAAAAAATATGTGCCTTTTGACCCTGTAAGTAAAAAAACAGAGGGTATTTTTGAAGATGATCTGATTTATACAAAAGGCGCACCTCAGGTCATCATTGAACTGTGTGATGAAAATGAGTTTGACAAAAAAGAGGCCTATGCAACGGTTGAAGATTTTGCCAACAAAGGTTTTAGGGCTCTTGGTGTAGGCTATAAAAAAGAGGGCGAAGATAAGTATCATTTTGTTGGATTGATACCTCTATTTGACCCTCCACGTGAAGATTCTAAAGAGGCTATTGAAGAGGCAAATGCAAAAGGCGTTGCAGTTAAGATGGTTACAGGTGATAACATTGCTGTTGCTAAATATATTGCAGGAATCTTAAATATTGGTCAGGATATAGAAAATATTAAAGAGTTAAAAGGGCAAAGCACAAAAGAGTATGTCTATCTTGCTGATGTCATCTCCCGTGCAATTGTAAAAACAGTTGAAAAAGATGCAGATGAAGCACAGATAAAAAGAGATGTAGAGCAGATCGTAAACAGTGTACAAAAAGAGCTAGAATCAAAACCTCTACCTGAAGGCAGTGTCAGACAGCATGAATCTGAGATCATTAAGATCATAGAAAAAGCAAATGGTTTTGCACAGGTTTTCCCTGAAGATAAGTATTTCATTGTCGATAAATTGCAAAAAGCAAACCATATCGTCGGTATGACAGGTGACGGTGTTAATGATGCACCGGCACTTAAAAAAGCGGACTGTGGAATCGCCGTTAGTGGTGCAACAGATGCGGCTCGTGCGGCTGCAGATATTGTTCTTATGGCTCCGGGACTACGTGTTATCGTCGATGCAATCAAGCAGGCCAGAATTGTTTTTGAGAGAATGAAAAGCTATGTTGTTTACAGAATCGCTGAAACCGTAAGAATTATTATCTTTATGACGCTCTCTATTGTAATTTTTGACTTCTATCCGATTACGGCTATTATGATTATCCTTTTGGCACTGTTAAATGATATCCCAATCATGACGATTGCGTATGACAATACAAAAGTGGAGAAAAAGCCGGTTCGTTGGGATATGAAAGTTGTTTTCGTCCTCTCTACATGGTTAGGTGTTGCCGGAGTTTTAAGTTCGTTTACTATTTTCTATATCGTTATGATCTATTTAAAATCACATCCCGATACGGCAATGTTTTTACCGCAAGTGCCTGCATGGGTAGATATGAAAGATGACAAATCATTTTTAGGTTTTGTGCAGACACTCTTTTTTGTGAAGTTGATTATTGCAGGGCACTATACGATTTTTAATACACGTATTGCAGACTGGTTCTTCAAAAAACCATATCCGTCATGGCCGCTTGTCACGGCATCACTTGTAACTGCTTTGGCAGGAACTGCTATTGGATTATATAGTTTTGGTTTAATTCCAAGAATCAACTGGCAATGGGCACTCTTCTTATGGGGATATGTTACATCTTGGTTTATTTTTAATGATGTTGTTAAGATGGCTGTTATCAAATACTATAAAAAACGTTATGGCGAAGACGCTTTATAAAAGGTTTTATTATGAAGAAAAAAGAGTATAAAAAAGAGCTTTATGAGCTTCAAGTGGAGCTTGTGAAGTTTCAGAAGGAAGTTATAAAGAAAGACTTGAAAGTCTGTGTTGTCTTTGAGGGACGTGATACCGCAGGCAAGGATGGGACTATCAAAAGATTTACCGAGCATTTAAGTCCAAGAGAAGCAAGAGTTGTAGCTCTTGGAAAACCAAGCGATGAAGATAAAAAGTCTTGGTATTTTCAGAGATATGTACCACATTTGCCAAGAGGAGGTGAGATAGTATTTTTTAACCGAAGCTGGTATAACAGGGCAGGAGTTGAAAAAGTGATGGGCTTTTGTACAAAAAAAGAGTATAAAGACTTTATGGCTGAAGTTGAAAGTTTTGAGCATTTACTGGTTCATTCAGGCATCATTTTCATAAAATACTATCTTGATATCAGTAAAGATGAGCAGCAAGAAAGACTTAAAGCTAGAAAAACCGACCCGCTAAAACAGTGGAAGATAAGCCCCATAGATGAACAAGCCCAAAAGTACTGGGATGCCTACTCGAAAGCGAGAAATGATATGTTCGATAAGACATCCTTTGCCTTTGCCCCATGGTGTATAGTTCATACCGATGAAAAAAAAGAGGCAAGGATAAATGCGATGAAACATTTTCTCTCATCAGTGGATTATCCCGATAAAAAAGAGGATTTGTTAGTCTATGACCATGATATATTGTGTAGGTTTGATTCAAGTTGTTATAAGAGGGGATTGATATTTCCATAATATTAAAACAAACATTTTATTTTTTTTACATTTATTTTTGATAAAGTTTTATAGTATTTATGGTAACATAATAAAAACTTTCCCCAAAGGAGAAAATATGAGAAAACTTATCTCAGTTGTACTGTTTATAGTGACAGTCATGGCAGCCAGTAGTTTTGCGGCTTATCCCTCAAGAACCGTGAAGCTTATCGTTCCTTCAAAAGCCGGTGGATCAACCGATACCACAGCCAGACTTTTTGCGCAAACCGCAAAAAAATACTGGAAAGGCATAGACTTTATCATAGTTGACAAACCAGGTTCAGGCGGTCTTATGGGCTTTGAAGCGGAAGCAAGGAGCAGAGCTGACGGTTATACTCTTGGCTTGATGTTCACCCCTCAGATAGTAGCTCACATAGTAGCTAAAAGAGCTCACTACACACTTGACAGTTTCAAGATAGTAGGCAACATAGCCGAAGATCCCGAGATCGTTGTAGTTCCCGCACAAAGCAGTGTAAAAAATCTTGATGATTTGGTAAAATTGGCAAAATCAAAAAAGATAACCGCTGCGGTAAACGGTATAGGAAGTGATGACTTTTTAGCAGCAAAGAATTTTGAAGCGCTAACCGGTGTCAAGTTCAACCTTATGCCTACAAAAGGATCAACCGAAGAAAAAGCTGCGATTCTTGGAAACCACATAGAAGTAGCTTTTATGAACCTCTCTCAAATGTTAGCCCAGCATAAAGCTGGAAAAGCGAGGATCATCGCCATAATGGCTGATAAAAGAGCGGATGTGGCACAAGATATCAAAACTGCGGCAGAGCAGGGTTATAAAACCTATATGACCGCAACAAGAGGTATGATAGTCAGTGCAAAGGTAAAAAAACCTATCTTTGACAAGATCGAGGATCTATTTAAAAAAGTCGTAAACGACAAAGACTTTAAAGCAAAATGTAAAAAAGCTTTTATCTTTTTGAAACCTATGTATTCAAAAGAGTACAGAGCGTATCTTGAGCAGTTGCAAAAAGATACACAAAAGGTATATGACTCTTCTCCATGGTAAGAGAAGGGATAAAGAAACAATATGAGTAAAAAATATATAGATATATCGATCAGTATATTTTTTATCGTTTTAGCGGTACTTCTTTACAGGAGTACCGCCACATTTCCAAAATCGGCACTTTTTACAACAGCCGTTTACGTTAAATTTTTAGCTTATGCTTTGGGTATTGCCGCAACTATTCAACTCTTTTTTTCTTTTTCCATAGACTCCAATCAAAAAATAATATTTGCAAAAGAACCTAAAAAATTCTTCATACTTATAGTATTGCTGATATTATATGTATGGATAATGAGATATATCGGATTTATCATTTCAACTTTGATATTTTTACCTTATACTATGAGATTCATGGGATATAAGAAAGTGATAAAATCGATCATCATCTCGGTAGGTGTCACCCTTTTTGTTTATATACTATTCGTTAAAATGTTCGAGATACAACTTCCTGAAGCCACTATATTTTTTGGAGCTTCGTTATGATATTGCTTGATGCTTTGCATGCGGTATTTACATTTGATGTTTTAAGCGCGGTTACTATCGGCTCCATTGCCGGTATCATCATAGGCGGTATGCCTGGACTTACGGCTACTATGGCTGTTGCACTTTTGATACCTATAACCTTTTCTTTCTCTCCTCTTATAGGGCTTTCCTTGATGGGTGGA
This sequence comes from Thiofractor thiocamini, assembly GCF_055384375.1. NCBI lineage: Bacteria > Pseudomonadati > Campylobacterota > Epsilonproteobacteria > Campylobacterales > Thiofractor > Thiofractor thiocamini. The sequence goes on from NZ_AP042389.1 coordinate 125,391, forward strand.
GTGTATGCCGGGGCAATGTATGGAGGCTCCATCGCGGCCATACTTCTCTCTACTCCAGGAACTCCGGCAGCAGCAGCAACCGCTATAGAAGGATATCCTCTTACAAAACAGGGAAAAGGAGGTTTGGCTCTTAAGGTCTCAGTTGTAGCAAGTTTTATAGGCGGAACATTTTCTGTCATAGTTTTACTTTTAGTGTCACCTCTTCTTGCCAAATTTGCTTTGAAGTTCGGACCACCTGAGTATTTTTTGCTTGCTTTGATGGGTTTGACGGGTGTTGTATCTGTTTCAAGCGGAGGACTAGTGAAGGGTATCATTTCCGGACTTATAGGGCTTATCATAGCATTGATAGGCACAGATGCCATGAGTGGGATGCTCAGATACACTTTCGGTCAGGTAGAACTTTATGAGGGTGTATCTTTTATGCCGGCACTTATAGGTATGTTTTCCATAGCCCAAATGCTAGAGCTTACAGGTGAAAAAAGGATAGCCAATGATGACATAGATCTCTCTACTATAAAAAGAGAAAAGATGCCAAAAGGGATGGCTCCTTTCATAGCTTTGGGAACGGCAGTAGGTACGCTTGTGGGTATCATACCCGGTGAAGGTGCTACCATAGCGGCATTCGTATCTTATAACATGGCAAAACAAAAATCAAAACTAAAACACCTTTTCGGAAAAGGAAACCCTGAGGGCATAGCAGCGGCAGAAAGCGGGAATAACGCCTGTGTGGGAGGCTCACTCGTACCTCTTTTGACTCTTGGAATCCCCGGCAATACAGTTTCAGCAGCACTCATGGGAGGCTTGATGATACAAGGTCTCATACCAGGTCCGGAGCTTTTTACAAAATATGGACAGATAACTTACGGATTTATACTATCACTTTTTATAGCGAATATCGTCTTTTTGATCGTAGGTCTGTTTTTCGCTCCATATTTTGCAAGGATCGCTCTTATACCGGCACCCATTCTCATAGCTGCTATCAGTGTTTTTTCAGTTGTAGGCTCATATGCCATCAACAACAGTATGTTTGATGTGGGTATTATGCTTGTTTTTGCTATAGGCGGTTTCTTTTTGAACAAACTGAACTTTTCTCTGAGTGCTATCATACTCGGTATGATCTTGGGACCTATCGCTGAGTCGGGATTTGCCCAGGCTCTTACTATCTCAGGAGGCGGGTACGGGATATTTTTTGCTTCGGTGCCGGCTAAAATACTATGGGTTATCATTATCGTACTTTTGGTGCAGCCACTCATAGGACACTATAGAAGCAAAAAGATAAAAAATACGGCGTCGTAAGAAGGGAAAATATGCATATTGAAAAAAGTTTGATAGACTTTGCTATAACTATCGTATTTAGCTTTTTGATAGGTTTGGAAGTAAAAACCTATAAACTTCATTTTCATGAAAAATCATCCAATTACTTTTTTGGAAGTGCCAGGACTTTTGCATTTGTGGGAATACTTGGTTTTTTATTTTATCATGTAAGTATATATGCGTATCTCATGGTTTTGGCGTCTTTGAGTGTTTTGTATGCTATGTTTTACTATCAAAGACTTTTAAAAAACAAACAAAGTATCATACTTTTTCTTGTTTTGTTGATAGTTTACAGTTTTGGACCCATCAGTATAAACAATCCCATATGGATGACATCGCTTGTTTTTGTTTTGGTGATCTTTATACTAAATGCGAAAGTCGGTATCCAAAACTTCAGCAGTTATGTAAATAAACAGGAATTTGAAACTTTTGGAAAGATGGTTTTGCTTTCCGCTGTCATACTTCCTTTATTGCCAAATAAAGATGTGATACCTTATATACCGATATCGCCTTTTAAAATATGGCTGGTAGTGGTCGTTGTTTCAGCTATAAGTTACGGCGGATATATCGCTCAAAAGTATTTTTTCCCATCAAAAGGCTACTTTTTAACAGGACTCATCGGAGGAGTTTACTCTTCTACGGCAACTACGGTAGTGTTGGCAAGAAAAGCGAAACTATCAGAGTATAATCCGGTTATAAATGGAGCCATTATCATCTCTACTTCCGTTATGTATCTAAGACTGATAGTCGTGGCATTTATCTTCAATGCACAAATGGCAAAGTCTATCATGATACCTTTTTTGGTTTTTTCTGTTATAGGTACCGCTATATCAATTTTTTATCTATATGCAAAAAAAAGTAGAGATGTAACACACGACTTTGTAGATGATAACCCTTTAGAACTTAGAACGGCATTTATCTTTGCCATACTCTTTATAGCCATGATGGCTTTGACAAAGTATATCACGAGTGAGTTTGGCTCCATTGGGCTTCAGATATTTTCTTTCGTTGCCGGTTTTACAGATATAGATCCTTTTATCTTGTCACTGTTAACAGGAAAATATGCCATAACTTCGCATGAAGTATTCAATGCCATACTCATAGCCGCAGGCAGCAACAATCTTTTAAAAGCTGCATATGCTCTATGGTTTGGAGGCTGGAGAAATACCCATAAGGCTGCTCTTTGGATATCACTTCTTGGTATCGGAACGATAACATGGAGCTTTATATAAACAGAAAAAAGGATAAAAAATGCAAAATAAATCACAAGAAAAAGACAATAATTCCACTCGCGACTTACGACTTATGACTAACAATTCAGAGCTTCCTTGGGAGCATCCAAAACTAAAAGACGAAGACCCGAATGCTTTAAAGCTCATCAAAAAGATAATGAGTAATCCAAGTTACAAACTTGCCGAAGAGGATGAGGATTTTATATACGGTGATGATGCAAGAGCCATAAGACTTGAGCTTGATTATCTAAAAGCTGATGTTGCTATGAGAAAGTACGGTATAGAGCATACTATAGTAGTTTTTGGAAGTGCCAGGATAGTTGAGAGGAAAACTGCCCTTAAAAGGTTGAAAAATATCCAGGAAATGGTTGAGAAAAAACCGGATGACAGAGAGCTTTTAAGAGAATTGTATGTGGCTGAGAGGATGGTTGGAAAAAGTATATACTATGAAGATGCCAGAAGGTTCGGACAATTGGTTGGAAAAAGTGGAAAAGGAGTGGATGACTGTAAAGTCACACTTATGACAGGCGGAGGTCCCGGTATCATGGAGGCTGCAAACAGAGGAGCGTATGATGTGGGAGCAAAAACCATAGGGCTCAATATAAAGCTTCCCCACGAACAGTATCCAAATCCTTATATAACACCTGATCTTTGTTTTCAGTTTCATTACTTCGCTATAAGAAAGATGCACTTTTTAAGCAAGGCAAAGGCTTTGGTGGTATATCCGGGAGGTTTTGGAACATTTGATGAACTTTTTGAGACATTGACTCTCATTCAAACCGGCAAATCAGATGATATCCCAGTAGTATTGGTTGGAAAAAGTTACTGGGAAAAAGCCATAGACTTTGACTTTTTAAAAGATGAGGGAGTGATAGCTCCAAACGATACAGATATATTCAAATTTGCCGACAATGCGGCTGAGGCGTGGGAGCATATACTCTCATGGCACAAACAAAAAGGCAATCCTCTTTTTCAATGACGTTGTGCTATATCATTATCGCCGTAGCTATAACTGCGGCAGTATACTTTTTTTTAAAGTATACCGGTTTGAAAAAAGTTGTTGCCAACAAAGACAAGCTTCTCATACGCCAGGCAAAACTGGCTTCTATCGGAGAAATGCTTGAACATATAGCTCATCAGTGGAAGCAGCCCCTGGCACAGATAAATTCTGTAGTTTTAAATATCGAATCAAACTATGAAGATGGCAAGTTGAGTAGAAAAATACTCGATGATGAGTTATCGCAGATAGAAAATTTGACTCTTTTCATGTCTCAAACCATAGAGAGTTTTAGAAATTATCTGCACCCCGATAAAGAAAAAACGACTTTTAGCATAAAAGAGGTGACGAATGAAACACTCTCTTTGATAAAACCTCTTTTAAAACATAAAAAGATAGAGTGCAATGTAGATATAAAAGATAATGAAACGATAAAGGGGTATAAAAAAGAGTTCGTTCAAACACTTTTAGTGCTTTTGAACAATTCAAAAGATGCTCTGCTTGAAAACAGTGTCAAAGAGCCTTTTATAAAAATCAGTTCATATAAAAAAGATGCACATACGGTTATATCCGTTTGTGATAACGGTGGAGGGATAGATGCAAAGATAATGGACAGGATATTTGATCCCTATTTCACGACAAAACAAAAAAGCAAAGGTACCGGGCATGGTCTTTCTATGGCAAAAATGATCATCGAAGAGAGTTTTAAAGGCAGTATAGAAGCTAAAAATACAAAAGACGGTGTCTGTTTCGAGATAGAGATATAAGATGGATATACTTTACGCTGAAGACGAAGAGGTAACCAGGAAAAACTACGCCAATTATCTAAGCAGGTTTTTTGATAATGTATATGAAGCAAAAGATGGAAAAGAGGCTTTGGAAGTTTATGAAGCCAAAAAACCGGATATTTTGTTGCTTGATATAGATATGCCTTGTGTTGACGGGCTTGAAGTAGCCAAAAAGATAAGAAACAAAGATAAAAGATGCCGCATTATAATGCTTACAGCCATAAAAGATGTGGATAAACTTATAACGGCAACAGAGCTAAATCTTACAAAGTACCTACCAAAACCCATAAACAGAAAAGAGCTCAAAGAGGCGTTATCTTTGGCACAAAATCAGCTTGGGGAGTATGAGCGGGTATCAAGAAAAATCCTTATCTCAAAAGATTTATGGTGGGATATGCTCGGTTTTGAACTATTTTATAAAGATAAAAGAATAAAACTGACCAGATATGAGACGGTATTTTTTAAACTTTTAACAAGCAGACCAAACCATACCTTTGGACAGGAAGAGATCATAACTTATGTGTGGGGAGAAGATGCTTTGCTTGATTATAATCCCACAAAATTAAAAGATTTGGTCAAAAGAGTAAGAAAGAAGCTTCCAGTCAACTGTATAGAAAATATATATTCACAAGGCTATAGGATTGTTGTGATATAATATATAAAAGGGTTGAATAAATGGATAATCTAATTTTATGGTGGCACTGGATAATTTTTGGTATATTGCTATTATTGGGTGAACTTCTTACGGGTACTTTTTTCATACTTGGTCTTGGAGTTGCCGCACTTTTAGTGGGTATTATCAGCTTACTGTTTGTCATTACTTTCAATACGGCATTTTTTTTATGGATTATTTTATGTATTGTTGCTATCTTTTTATGGTTCAAATACGTAAAAGACAAAACCGTATCTCATGCCGGCCAGTCAAACTACAGGTTGGATACTTTGGGCGTAGTTACAAAAGATATAGAGCCTGGCAACATGGGAGAAGTACTTTTTGAATTCCCTGTACTTGGCAATACGAAATGGAAAGCGCTATCAAAAGAGCCGATAAAAAAAGGCGAAAAAGTAAAAATAGTCCAAGTGGACGGCGAACTTGTAGAGGTGCAAAAGATAAAGGAGGATCAACATGGTAGGTGAATACGCAGCACTTAATATCCTTATAATTCTTGCGGTATTGGTACTTGTAACTTTATATAAAGGTATCAATATAGTTCCGCAGGGTGAAGAGTGGGTTGTCGAAAGACTTGGAAAGTATAAAAAAGTTTTAACTCCCGGACTTAATATAATCATACCCTATATAGAAAAAGTAAGAGCGAAGATCTCTACCAGAGATATCATTTTGGATGTTCCTCAGCAAGAGGTGATCACAAGAGACAATGCTGTGATTCTTACAAATGCCATAACATTTATAAGAGTTACAAATCCTGCAAATGCTCTTTATGGAGTGGAGGATTTTAAGTTGGCTATCATCAATCTTGTCATGACCACCCTTCGTTCCATCATAGGAGAGATGAAGCTTGATGAAGCACTTTCAAACAGAGAGAGTATAAAAGCAAAACTAAAAGAGCAGATACTTGATGATGTAGCTGACTGGGGAGTTACCGTAAAATCAGTCGAAATTCAAGATATCAGTCCGAGCAAATCAATGCAAGCTTCCATGGAAAGGCAAGCAGCGGCAGAACGGGAAAGAAGGGCTATAGAGACAACAGCCGAGGGCAATAAAAATGCGACGATTTTGAAGGCTGAAGGAAAACTTGAAGCCGCAAAAAAAGAAGCGCAGGCCCAAGTTGCTTTGGCAAAAGCTTCATCTGAAGCCATTGAGATGATAAGTAGGCAAATTCAAGATAAAGAGTTGCCTGCTATGTTTTTACTCGGTGATAGATATATAAATTCCATTGAAAAACTAAGCAGTTCAAACAATTCAAAATTTGTCATTTATCCAGCCGATATACAAGCCTCTATAAAAGGTCTTTTGGGGACGGTATTTAAGTAGAGATTACAGTAGTCCCATTTGTAACTTTGCTTCATCACTCATCTTCTCCTGAGTCCAGGGCGGATCGAAAACAACTTCAACATCTACCGATTCTATGGAGTTGTCTTGTATCCTGCTTGGGATGGTTCTAACAAGATCTACTAAAGTTTCAGACATAGAACAAGTCGGGGAAGTCAAAGTCATCGTAACTTTGCAATTATTTAACTTGCTTATTTCATCTTTTTCACATTTAACCCCGTATATAAGTCCGAGATTGTATATGTCAACGGGAATCTCGGGGTCATATATGTTTTTCAACTCTTCTATGATTCTCTCTTCACTCTCTTTTGGTGTTACTTCTCTTGGATCTTTACTCATTTAGCTTCCTTGCATTTTTTAGCGTAGGTATAAACTTTTTCCAAAAATGCTTCAAGACTTTTTTGTCTAACAGGAGATAAAAGTTCAACGATACCAAGTTGATGCAGTTCTTGAGGATTGAAGTTTAAAATCTCATCAGGAGTTCTATTGCTAAATATATCCAACAGCAGTGTTAGCATACCTTTTGCCATCTCTGAAGTTCCCTCACCCTTAAGTATGAGTTTGCCGTCTTTACACTCATAATCCAGCCATGCCGGAGATGCACACCCCTCTATGAAAGTATCGTCATTTTTTCTCTCTTCGGGCAAAGTAGTATGTTTTTTGCCAAGGTCAAATATATACTCCAACTTTTCATTTGCACCTTCAAAAAGGTCAAAATCCTCTTTATATTCTTTTAGTGTTTCCTGTATTGACATTATTTCTCCTTAAATACCATCTCTTCACAATTGTGACAGGTTGATAAACACTCTAACTGGATTTCATCATAATAAGCCCTGTCAAACGATTGGTGAAGGTACTCTTTTATCTTGTCATTCTCCAGATTGTCTATCATTTCATTGGCAAATGCCAAGATGAGAAGTTTTTTTGCTTCGGTCTCCTGGATGCCTCTGCTTCTTAGATAAAACAACTGGTCTTTGTCAAGTTCTCCTATGGTTGAGCCATGACTTGCCTCAACATCATCTATATATATCTCAAGCTGAGGTTTGCTTGCCATGAAAGCCCCGTCATTTAGCAAGATTGCTTGAGAGTTTTGATGAGTGATACTTCCTTTTGCACTGTTTTGTATATTTATAAGTGCGTCAAATATACCTTTTGCTTTGTCTTGAAGTATATTTTTAGCTTTTTGGGTACTTTTTGAGTTTTTTCCCTGATGTACTATCTTTGAAATCGTACCGATGTTTGCCTCTTCTTTGGCAAAAAGTAAATGATAAGAGTTGATGTTTGCCTCTTCTTTGGCTTTTGCATTTATAAGTTGAAGGCTTCTTCCCTCTCCAAAGTCAAATGTATGTAGATTGAAAGTGCCAAAAGGCTCTACATTTGCATCATGGGAAAATATATAAGTTGAGCCGTTTTCATAAGTGGTTTTTTCCTGGATGAGAGTAAAAGTCGCATCTTTGCCAACTGATATATCATAGCCAGAACTAACAAATATACCTTTTGTATCCATATCTTCAAGTATATCAAACAGCTTTACATAGATATTTTCTGCGATATTTAAAGATATCCTGTATGGTATCATTTTTTCTTCTGTGCTAAAAACATGTCTTAAAGTAACACTGCAGTCACTTTTGAAGTTGATATGGAGATTTTTTTCACTTAATGTATGCCCTAGATAATACATAGAATCAAAATGTTCTTCATCTATTACCGCTTCTTCGCTGTAAAAAATCTCGAAGCCCAAATCGCTTGGATATGAGTAGAGTTTTCCATCTACGATGATGATCTCTTTACTTTGTGTAGGTTTTATATCATTATCTTCAACAAGATCCCACTCTTTTTTCAGCAAATCCCTTGTATCGAAGTATCTGTACTCTTCGGTTTTTTTTGTGGGCAGTCCCATGGTTTCAAGTTTTTCAAGAGCTATCTGTCGGGTACTGCTAAGTTTGCCAGTTTTTATTAAATGTTTCATTACTCTTCCTCGATAGCTTCATATCCTGACTCTTCAAGCTCTTTGACCAGGCTTGGATCACCGGTTTTGATAACTTTACCGTCTTTTAATACATGGATGATATCAGGCTTGATATAATCAAGGATTCTGCTGTAGTGAGTGATGACCAAAAAGCTTCTTTTGCCATCTTTCATCTTGTTTATACCTTCACTTACATCTCTTAAAGCATCTATATCAAGTCCTGAGTCTATCTCATCCAAGATAACAAAGTCAGGTTTTAAAACCATCATTTGAAGTATCTCGTTTCTTTTTTTCTCACCGCCGCTAAAGCCTTGGTTGAGTGATCTTTGTATCATTTCAGGCTTCATCCCAAGCTCTTTTATGAGTTTTTTCACTTCTCTTAAAAATTCAGCTGCATTAAGCTCATCAAGTCCTTCATATCTTCTTTTTGCATTTAGTGCCGTTCTTAAAAAGTAAGCGTTATTGACCCCGGGAACTTCAACAGGATTTTGAAAACTCATAAATATACCTCTTAAAGCTCTCTCTTCGGGAGTTAACTCTATGATACTTTCATCCTTGTAGAGTATATCACCGCTTTGAATGTTCGTATCATAGTGACCTACTATCGTTTTTGACAGAGTTGATTTACCGGCACCGTTTGGTCCCATTATGACATGTACTTTTCCCTCTTCGATTTGAAGGTTCAACCCTTTTAGTATATTTTTTTCACCTATGCTTGCATGCAAATCTTTTATATCCAAAATTATATTTTTACTCATCCTACACTTCCTTCCAATGTTAAATCTAATAATGCTTTCGCTTCTACGGCATACTCCATGGGAAGTTTGTTAAATACTTCCTTGCAAAATCCATGAACTATCATGCCGACTGCATTTTCTTCATCTATACCTCTTTGTCTAAGGTAAAAAAGCTGCTCATCACTTATCTTTGTAGTGGTCGCTTCATGTTCGACTTTTGCTTCTTTGTTTTTGCTCTCTAGATATGGAAAAGTATGAGCACCACACCTGTTTCCTATAAGCAAAGAGTCACATTCGCTGTAATTGTGTGCATTTTTTGCTTTTGAAGCGATTTTGACCAAGCCTCTGTATGTGTTTTGCCCTTTCATGGCAGATATACCTTTTGAGATAATAGTGGAGCGTGTATTTTTGCCCAGATGTATCATCTTTGTTCCGGTATCTGCCTGTTGAGCCAAAGTGGTAACTGCTACTGAGTAAAATTCTCCTACACTGTTATCGCCTTCTAATATACAGCTTGGATACTTCCAAGTTATAGATGAGCCGGTTTCAACTTGAGCCCATGATACTTTTGCATTTTTACCTTTACATATAGCTCTTTTTGTTACAAAGTTATAAATACCGCCTTTACCGTTTTCATCTCCTGGATACCAGTTTTGGATGGTTGAGTACTTTATCTGAGCGTTCTTTAAGATGACAAGCTCTACAACCGCTGCATGAAGTTGATTTTCATCCCTCATTGGAGCCGAACACCCCTCATTATAGCTGACATAACTTCCTTCATCGGCTACTATCAAAGTTCTTTCAAATTGACCTGTATTTAGAGCATTGATACGAAAGTAAGTGCTAAGCTCCATAGGACATTTCACGCCTTTTGGTATATAAGCAAAAGTTCCATCTGTAAATACTGCCGAATTTAGTGCGGCAAAAAAGTTGTCATTCATGGGAACTACGCTGAACATATACTTTTTAACCAGTTCAGGATAATCTCTTATAGCTTCAGAAATCGAACAAAATATAATGCCTTGTTTTTTAAGCTCCTCGGAAAATGTGGTCTTAACCGAAACAGAGTCCACTACCGCATCCACCGCAATGCCCTGAAGCTGTTTTTGCTCTTCAAGAGGGATACCAAGCTTTTTGTAAGCCTCTAAAATCTTAGGATCGACTTCATCAAGAGAGTCTGCTCCTTTTTTCGGAGCTGAAAAGTAAGATATGGATTGATAATCTATAGGCTTATACTCCAAATGCCCCCAATGAGGCTCTTTCATGCTTTTCCACTTTTTAAAAGCTTTGAGTCTAAGATCAAGCATCCATTTTGGTTCATCTTTTTTCTTAGAGATATAAGCTATGACATCTTCATTAAGCCCCGGCGGGACGGTATCTTGGTCTATATCTATCTCAAATCCGAGTGCATACTCACCCGAAACTGCTTTGTCAAGTTCTTGTTGTGACATATATTTTTCCTTTCGGATATAATTAATCGCAATTATAGCACTAAAATATTAAATAGGACTTAAATTGTCTTATTTAAAAATTGATACTTTTTTGCCACTTTTGTAAGGTATAATTATATCATTGATCGTAAAATAGAAAAGGATAACCATGAGCGATTTACAAAGAACATCACTTTATGATGTACATAAAGAGTTAAATGCAAGAAATGTCAGTTTCTGCGGTTGGGAAATGCCTGTGCAGTATGAAAGTATCATAAAAGAGCATGATGCTTGTAGAAACGATGCGGCACTATTTGATATATCCCATATGGGAGAATTTTTCTTCAAGGGTGATATAAAAAACAGCGGTGTCAATGAAAGTGTAACCCATGATCTCATAAAACTTCCAGTAGGCAAATGCAAGTATGGCTTTTTGTTAAATGAAAAAGGCGGCATTATAGATGATCTTATCATTTACAAGCTTGGTGAGGATGAGTTGATGTTCGTGGTAAATGCCGCCAGGAGCGATATAGACTTTAAAACTATAAAAAGCCGTATCAAAGAGGGGGATTTTGTAAACAAATCCAAGGAAATTTCAAAGATAGATATCCAGGGACCAAACTCAAAAGAGAAGCTAAGAGAGTTTGTCGGGGTTGATTTGGACGGTTTAGGATATTTTTCATTTGAGCAAAGCAGTTTTGATGATTTTGAGTGCTTGGTAAGTAGAACAGGATATACCGGTGAACTTGGATATGAGCTATATATGTCAAATGACAAAGCCCCTGTAGTTTGGAAAAAACTTATGGATAAAGGTGCAACTCCCGCGGGGCTTGGCGCAAGGGATCTTTTAAGACTTGAGATGGGATACAGTTTATATGGCAATGAACTAAATGAAGATACAACCCCTCTTGAAGCCAATCTTTCCATGTTCGTAAAGTTCGATACGGATTTTATCGGAAAAGATGCACTTTTAAAACAAAAAGAAGAGGGTATAAAAAGGTTGATACTTCCTTTTAAAAGCAAAAACAGAAGAGCCCCGAAGCATGGCGATAAAATTTATCAAGATAACAAACTTGTAGGTGAAGTCACAAGTGGGGCATACTCGCCTTCTCTTGGGTACGGTATAGGGCTCGGGCTTTTTGACTTGGAAGTTTTTGACAAAAACAGAGAATATGAAGTAAGAGACAAAAGGGGAAGTTTAAAAGTAGAAAATGATACACTTCCTTTTTTAAAAAGATAACTTCGAAGTCCGACTTCGAACAAAAATAAAAATAAAAATAATAAGGAGGATATGATGGTAAGATATACAAAAGATCATGAATGGATCAAGATTGTGGGTGATGAGGCAAATGTTGGTATTTCTGAGCATGCTGTCAGTGAGCTTGGTGATATAACTTATATAGAAACTCCGGAAGTCGGAGTTGAGTTTAAAGCGGGTGATGCCATAGGATTTGTCGAGTCTGTAAAAGCGGCAAGCGATATCTACGCTCCTGCAAGCGGAGAAGTTATAGCTGTAAATAGTGCTCTTGAAGAAGAGCCTGAGATCGTCAACAAAGACCCTATGGGTGAAGGCTGGATATGCAAGATAAAATTAAAAGACAAAAGTGAACTCGATAAACTTATGAGTTACGAAGAGTATGAAAAATATCTAGGTGAAGAGTGATGCCTTATACTCCGCATACAAAAGAGGATATCTCTTTGATGCTAAAAGAGATAGGTTTAAAGAATGAAGAGAAGCTTTTTGACGCTATACCAAAAGAGTTAAGAGCAAAAAGTTTTGATTTGCCTGAGGGTATGAGTGAATTTGAAGCATATGAAAAGCTAAAGAGTATCGCTTCAAAAAACAACACCGATAAAGTTCTGTTTATGGGCGGGGGTTACTATGACCATGTGATACCTGCCTGCGTGGATGCTTTATCTACAAGAAGTGAGTTTTATACGGCTTATACCCCTTATCAAGCCGAAGCTTCTCAGGGTACTCTGCAGGCACTTTATGAGTATCAGACACTCATTTGCAGACTTTTTGAAATGGATGTAACCAACGCTTCCATGTATGACGGCGGTACCGCTTTGGCTGAAGCTGCTTTGATGAGTATAAGAGTTAGAAGAAGGAACAAAGTCCTCCTTGATTACAGAGTCAATCCAATATATAAAGATATCGTAAAAACATATCTGAAAACACGGGGATTTGAAGTAGTTGAAGTAGAAAAAGAGGGAGTGGAGTTCGATAAAGAGTCCATTTTAAACGAGATAGATGAAAAAACAGCTTCATATATCTTTCAAAATCCTAACTTTTTTGGTTCGGTTGAGGACTATGAAGAGATCATCCAGGCTTTGCACGATAAAAAAGCACTTGCTATCGGGCTTTTTTATCCTATATCTTTGGGAGTTTTGAAAACTCCGGGCGAAATGGATGTGGATATCGCATGTGCAGACGGGCAGAGTCTTGGCAATTATCTTGGTTTTGGCGGACCGTCATTTGGGATAATGACTGCAAAAAAAGAGTTCATCAGGCAATTGCCCGGAAGAATCGTCGGAAAGACAGTTGATAGAAACGGCAAAGAAGCATTCGTTTTGACTTTACAAGCAAGAGAGCAGCACATAAGAAGAGAAAAAGCGACTTCCAATATCTGCTCAAACCAAAACCTAATGGCACTAAGAGCCACTATATTTTTAACTTCTATAGGAAAAGAAGGCTTAAAAGAGTTGGCAGAATTGAATTTGCAAAAAGCAAACTACCTAAAAGAGAAATTGTTCGGTATTGATGGTATAAAAGTGGTAAATGACGCTTTTACTTTCAACGAATTTGTTATAAAACTTCCCAAAAACAGTTTGGAAATAGTGAAAAAATTCAAACAACAAGGTGTCTATGCGGGGATTGAACTTGGCAATATAGATAAAAGATATGAAAATCATTTGCTCATTGCAGTTACCGAAAAGAGAACAAAAGAAGAGATGGATGAGTTTGTAAAGCTTTTAGGAGAGATAATATGACTATATTTGATATGTCAAAAGAGGGAAGAAAAGGAGTAAGACTTCCAAAAAACGATATAAATAAAAAAGTACAAATCCCGGATAATTTAAAAAGAAAAAATGATGCCAGGATGCCGGAACTTAGTGAGCTTGATACGGTAAGGCATTTTACAAGACTATCTTCTAAAAACTTCTCTATCGATAAAAACTTTTATCCTCTAGGCTCATGTACGATGAAGTACAACCCAAAAATAGAAGAAAAAGTAGCCTCACTTGAAAAATTTGCCGATGTTCATCCTATGACTCTTTTAAACGAAGAGACCGTAAAAGATATACAAGGCTCTTTGGAAGTAGTTGATATGAGTGAAAAGCTTCTTTGTGAGATAACAGGCATGGATGCTTTTACCCTCATGCCACAAGCCGGAGCTCACGGAGAGATGACAGGTATCATGCTCATAAATGCTTATCATAAAAACAAAGGCAACAAAAAAAGATATGTCATAGTTCCTGACTCTTCTCACGGTACCAATCCCGCAACAGCAGCCATGGTAGGGTATGAAGTCATAACCATAAAAAGTGATGAAGAGGGGGTTATGAATCTTGAAGAGTTTAAAAAAGCCATGAATGATGAGGTAGCTGCCGTGATGCTGACAGTACCGAATACTTTGGGGATTTTCAATCCATATATAAAAGAAGTCTGCAACATAGCACACTCTTATGATGCGTTGATGTATTATGACGGGGCAAATCTAAATGCTATACTTGGAGTTGTAAGACCCGGAGATTTGGGATTTGATGTGACTCATTTAAATCTACATAAAACTTTTGCTACTCCTCATGGCGGTGGAGGTCCGGGAAGCGGTCCGGTCGGGGTAAAAGAGTTCTTAAAACCGTTTTTACCAAACCTTCAAGTAGAAAAAAAAGATGGAGCTTACAGGCTAAAAGAGCCTTTAAAGACATCCATAGGTAGAATTTCTCCCTTTTTTGGAAATTATATGGTAACTCTAAGAGCTCTTGCTTATATCCTTATAGAGGGGCAAGAGGGGCTTGAAAATGTCAGTAAAAAAGCTGTTTTGAACGCAAATTATATAAGAGTGAAGTTAAAAGAGTATTATGATGTGCCTTATGACAAGCCCTGTATGCATGAGTGCGTACTAAGTGCCAAGACTTTGGCAAAAGAGTATGGTGTAAGAGCGCTTGATATCGCAAAATATCTGCTTGATTTTGATCTTCATGCACCAACTATCTACTTTCCGTTGATAGTTAAGGAAGCCATGATGATAGAGCCTACCGAAACAGAAAGTAAAGAGAGTATCGATTACTTTTGCAAAAAGATGATAGATGCCGCGATATTGGCAAAAGAAGACCCTGAAAGTTTTCATAATTTTCCAAAAACAACACCGGTTAGCAGACCCGATGAAACAAAAGCGGCAAGAGAACTTGATATATGCCAGAAATAAATAAGTTTGAACTTATTGTTGATACAGAGTATTTAAGTGCCAAAGAAAATATGGATATAGACAAAGAGCTTTTTTTCAATTTTAAAAAAGATGATAAAACCATACTTAGGATTTATAATTGGGAAGATTCCTTTACCTACGGAGTTTCCCAAAAATTGGAAGAGCTTGATTTTGAGTACGGAAAAAGCAGTGCAAAAAGGATTACCGGAGGCGGTATACTTCTTCATGGTAATGATATATCATACTGCATCATAACGCCTTCAAAAACTTTAAAAAGTGTAAGTGTCAAAAAAAGTTATGAACTTCTTTGCGGGTTTATACTTGAGTTTTACAGAAGTTTGGGGCTAAAGCCTGCTTTTGCCAAAGACTTGGAAGATATAAAGCTTAGTAAAAGTTCATTTTGTCAAGTGGGCTTTGAGCCGTATGATATCATCATAGAGGGTAAAAAGATAGGCGGCAATGCACAAAAAAGAAGTAGAGACAAGATACTTCAGCACGGCTCCATCCCGTATAAAAAACTTGAACATCCAAAAGGAGGTTATTCTTTGGATGACTTTGGTATAAGATTGAGTGAAAAAGAAGTAATTGACGGATTGATTGATAGTTTTAGGAGAATATATGTTGACAAGAAAGCCCGAGTGGCTTAGAAAGAAAGTCTCTTTTCAGGCAAAAAGAGATACAGATGAGCTTTTGAAAGATATTGGCATTGCAACCATATGTCAAGAGGCAAGTTGCCCCAATATCTCGGAATGTTTCAGTAAAAAGCAGGCAACTTTTTTGATCCTTGGAACTATCTGTACAAGAGCCTGTACATTTTGTGATGTCAGTAGAGGCAAGCCAAAGCCCGTCGATGAAGCTGAGATACAAAGAGTTGTAGAGGCAGTCAGGAGAATGGGGCTTGAAAATGTAGTTATAACAAGTGTTACAAGAGATGACCTTGATGACGGCGGGGCTGAGCATTTTGTAAAGTGTGTAAAAGCTTTAAAAGATATGAAGCCGGATATCAAGATAGAGCTTCTAATACCTGATCTTAATGAAGATAAAAATGCCATATCTAAAGTATCCAACTGTGGAGCCGAGATAGTAGGGCACAATATAGAAACAATCCCAAGAAGATATGATGTAAGAGGCGGGTCGGATTATCAAAAGTCCTTAAGGGTTTTAAAGCTTATAAAAGAAACCAACCCCTCCATAAAAACCAAAAGCGCCATCATGCTTGGTCTTGGGGAAAAAGAAGATGAGGTGGTTGAAGTTTTTAAAGATTTAAGGGAGGTAGGGTGTGATTTTCTAAGCCTCGGGCAGTATCTCTCACCTTCAAAAAAGCATACACCTGTTTTGGAGTATATTCATCCAAATCAGTTTGACAGATACAAAGAGTTGGCTCTAAATCTTGGATTTGATTTTGTAATGAGTTCACCATATACAAGGAGTTCATATATGGCTCATGAGTATTTAAAAGTTTAGGATATAGGTATGGATAGATTTGATATTTGCATCATAGGGGCGGGACCTGCGGGGTATAAGGCTGCATTGATACTTGCCAAAAATGGAAAAAATGTACTCTTGATAGATAAGGATGAAAGAAGAGTAGGTGGAACTTGTCTAAATGAGGGGTGTATTCCAGCTAAAAATTATCTTGAGAGTGCGAATTATATGGGAAAATTTTCATATTTTACCAAAAGAGGTTTAAAAGGAAGTATCGAGAGTTTTGAAATATCCGCTTTAAAAACAAAAACAGATGAACTTCTTGATACCCTAAGGAGCGGACTTCAAAAAAAATTATCCTCAAAAGGTGTAAGTTTTGAGTATGGCAAAGCTTCCTTTATCTCTAAAGATGAGGTAAAAGTAAATGACAAAATCATACAAGCGGATAAATTTATCATAGCAACCGGCTCTATTCACAAAGAGCATCCTGTTTTGAAAGTCGATGGTAAGTATGTTGTATCAAGCAAAGAGGTTTTTGAGTTGGAGAGCATTCCTAAAGATATACTTATCATAGGAGCGGGAGCCATTGGGTGCGAATTTGCAAACTTTTTTAATTTTTCAGGCTCAAACGTACATCTTTGTGAATTTACACCTTCGATTTTACCGCTTGAGGATAGTGATGTATCAAATACCGTCCAAAGAGAGTATAGAAAACAGGGCATCAAAGTAGATGTAAGTATAAATGCCAAGGCTTATGAGATAAAAGATGGAAAGATAACCGTAACATTTGAAAAAAACGGTAAAACTTTCGATCAAGCTTACGATAAAGTTCTTATCTCCATAGGAAGAGCACCAAATACAAAAGAGATAGGATTGGAAAAAGCAGGAGTCAAAACCAATGAGAGAGGTTTTATAGACATAGACTCTAAATACCAGACAACAAATGAACATATATATGCCATTGGCGATACCATAACAACTCCGGCATTGGCACATGTGGCTTCCTATGAGGCTAAAAAAGTAGCTTTTGATATACTAGGACTCACACCTTTAAAAGATTCTGTCGTGCCAAACGTTGTTTTTACCACCCCTCAGGTCGGCAGTGTAGGAGAGAATGAAAAAAGCCTGAAAAAGAAAGATATGCCATACAGTACAAAAAAGCTTTTTTTAAAATCCCTTGGAATGCCTAAGATAAAAGGAGATGACAGTGGTTTTGTAAAGCTTTTGTTTGATTCAGATGAGAGACTCATTGGAGCTTCGATGGTAGGATACGATATGACCGAGATCATAAATCAAGTGGCGATTTGCATAAATTCCAAGCTAAATATAAACGATATCAAATCCATGATATTCGCTCATCCTACAATGAGTGAAAGCTTTTATAAAACTTTGGAGATATAACCCTACACAAAACAAATAAAAAATTATGCTATACTTTTTTACTGTGAAACCCTTATGTATGGTTTTGTCTAAAACCATACATAAAGACAAAAGGTTTGATAGCTGCATCTTTACCAAAAAAGGATAAGTCTAAAGGTATGTACAAAAGGAGATATGCGGGTGAAAAAAGTATTTTGGGTATTTTTATGGTTTTCAATCATACTTTTAAGTGGATGCACCTACTCCAAGCAAGAAGAAAGGCTAAAAATCCTTCCAGGTTTTTCATATATAGACAATACACGTTTTTATGTGATTGTCTATAAGAAAATCTATCAAAGGCCAACAGGCATAAGCACTTTTCCCAACGGAGGAGTACAAAAAGTAAACAATCAGATTTTATACTTTTTTATGTGTGATATTGATAAAAAAAGTTGTGTTGAAACGGGTAAATTTTCTAAAAATGATCTTATAGATGCAGGGATATTGGAAGCAAAATACAACCTACATCTTATGGGAAGTGACCCTATAGATATATATGTGCCAAAAAGTGATGAACTGCAAAAAATTTATACCATTTTTACCGCCGATATAGATAAAGGCACCCTGCATTTTGTCGTTGAAAATAATTTGAAAAACAAAACAGTGTCATTTGGCAGATATACTGTTTTGCCTAAAAACATCAGGAAAAGTATAAAAGTAAATTATAAATTGAGTATTTATAGCGATATAATCAAAATCGCTCCTAAAAGTTCAAGTTACAAGAGTTATAAAACAATATTTGAGTTGGATCATAATAGCAGTAAAATAGATTTGAAGTATGTTTTAAACTAAATGCTAAAAATTTTTCTTATTGGCGGTATACAAGCCTATAAGTATCAAAACTCCCCCGATCATCATTTTAAAAGTCAACTTTTCGTTTAGTACTATGATCCCGGTCAAGGCAGTGAGAAGGGGTACAAGGTAGATATAATTTGTTGATTTTACCGAGCCTATGATCTCTACTCCTCTTTTGTAAAAAACAAATGCTAACGAAGAGGCAAAAAGCCCTAGAAATATGATATTTAGATAAACTTTCGGCAAAAGAAGAGCTTTTAAGTGAAGAGGCTCTTTAAAAATCACATGATATAAAAGCATTAAAATTATAGCGTAAAAGAAACTTTTTCTGGTTATCGCTATAAAATGGTAACCTTTTGGGGCAAGCTTTAATATAGTGGAATATAGTGCAAAAGTAGCGGCAGCCAAGATCGCTATGATATCACCTTTTACTCTTATAGAAAATCCTTTTCCATCCAAAAGTATCAATGCCATACCTACGATCGCCAAACAAAACCCTATGATTACATTGAGGGTCAGTTTTTCATCTTTGAGTATAAAGTGAGCCAGAATTGCCGTAAAGATAGGAATGGCACCCATGTAAAGACCTACATTGGTAGCTTGAGTGTATTTTAAAGCAAAATTTTCAAGCAAAAAGTACAAAAAGATACCAAGAAATCCTATGGTAAAGAAGTAAATTTCATCTTTTATGGATTTTACGGTATTAAAATGAGGATACAGCAGACAAAGTACTATGTAAGCCAGTATAAATCTATACAGCATTACTTCGATAGGAGTTATATAAAAGAGCAAAACTTTGTTTCCTACAAATGCCACACTCCATATAAAGATAGTTATAAATACCAGCAAATGACCTTTGAAAGCAGCGGTTTTAAGCATAAAAGTTTTCCTGATACTCTTTTGGAGTGATTAAAACGACGGCTTTAAACTGCTTTTGAAAATGACTCTGATCATAAAACCCACATTTTAAAGCAACTTCACTTATATCAAGTCCCTCTTGGAGGAGTTTTTTTGAGAGTTCTATCTTTAAATTTAATCTGAAAGAAAATGGTGTGATACCGATCTCTTTTTTAAAATTTCTTATGAGAGTATATGGGTTTAGAGATAATGTTTTAGATATTTGACTTAGTGTTATCTCATCTTCAAGATTATTTGAGAGCATCTCTTTGGCTAAAGATATATCTTTTGAAAGTGTTTTGGCTTTTAAATTTTTTGGAGTAATTCTCAAAAACAGTTTTTCTAAAAATTCGATAAACCTTTGCTCTTTTTCAAGCAAAAAGTTATCTTGAAAAAACAAATCCATCATTTGTATATACTCTTTATAGATAGATTTGTCTTGTAAATGTATAGTATCTATTTGTACAAAATCATCATTGTCAAAAAGCGCACTATGGAAATTTGATAAAAATTTCATATCTATATAGAGCATATAATAACTTCTTTTATCACAGTTTACAGGGTTGCACGAGTGTAGTGTATGAGCCGGTATGATGGCAAGTTCATCCTTTTTGAGTAAAGCTTTTTCGTTGCCTACTGTGTATGAAACTTTCCCTTTGTTGATAGCACCGATGCTAAAAGTATCGTGTAAATGCTTTTTGTAATGTTTGGAGCTATTGTTAGAGTATCGACACTCGATATATGGTAACGTTTCATCTTTGAAGAATATCTCTTTGTTTTTCATGGTGATATTTTACTAAAAAGTAAAAAAATAGTATAGTAAAAAATTGACTTTTTTGATAAATATATCTAAATATCTTGATATATTATATATTTTATGATATACTTCTTGGAACGATTTGATTTGAGGAGTTATTATGTGGAAAGAGAGTGTTGATTATCTTGTGTATAACCTGTTTGGACTTAGCGGAAAGATAGGGGATGCGATACATTTTTTTATATATGATTCGGTTAAGATACTGGCACTGGTGCTTTTTATAGTATATGTCATATCATTTATACAGACTTATATAAGTTCTGAAACCATCAGGGGCTTTATACAGGGTAAGTCAAAATTGGTAGGCAATTTTTTGGCTGCCGTGTTTGGTGTATTGACCCCATTTTGTTCTTGTTCTTCCATTCCTCTTTTTTTGGGATTTACTCAAGCTAGGATACCAAGAAGTGCAACTTTTTCTTATCTTATAAGTAGCCCCATGAACAATGAGATAGCTATAGCTATACTTTTGGCTACTTTTGGATGGAAAATAGCTCTTTTATATACCGCATTCGGTCTGTTTACGGCGGTCATTGGAGGATTTATAGTAGATAAAGTCAGCAAAGACGATGATATACTTATAAAGATACCGTATATGGAGCAGTTACACGAAGCACATTTTGTTAAAATGATATTTAAAAAAAGATTATACAATGCCTGGAAAAATGCTATGGAAGTTATGAAAGAGATATATCTTTATGTATTTTTGGGTATTGCGGTCGGAGCGTTGATACATGGTTTTGTCCCGGCTGATCTTATCACGAAATATACCGGTAAAGACAACCCTTTTGCGGTATTGGTAGCTGTTGTGGCAGGTATACCTATGTATGCGGGAGCTTCTACGGTAGCACCTCTTATAGAACCGCTTGTTGAAAAAGGTATGCAAATGGGAACGGCTTTGTCTTTTATGATGGCGATAGTGGCTTTGTCTCTTCCTGAAGCTATGATACTTAAAAAAGTGCTAAGTTGGAGACTTATCATACTGTTTTTCAGTATAGTCGGTACCGGTATAGTCATAGACGGTTACCTTTTTAATACAATATTATCTTAAATACCAAGGAGAAAAAATGGATATCAAAATTTTAGGAAGCGAGTGCTGTGCAAACTGTGATGCACAAATGCAGATAGTAAAAAGTGCTTTAGAAAAAACCGGTCAAAGTGCCAATCTTGAAAAGATAGAGGATATGATGGAAGTTATGAAATACGGAGTCATGAGTACTCCTGCCATCGTCATAAACGGTGAAGTAAAATCACGCGGCAGGATTTTAAATGAACATGATGTAATGGAGCTTTTAAAAGAGTATTGATACTATTCGTCATCCTTGGCAAACTTTTTATATAAAAACTCCAGTATTGCTTCACGACATCTGATATACTCGGGATCTTCTTGGAGAGCGACTCTGTCTCTTGGTCTTTCAAGATTTACTTCAAGTATTTCTCCTATGGTTGCAGCAGGTCCGTTTGTCATCATGATAACTCTATCGCTAAGAAGTACGGCTTCATCCACATCGTGAGTAATGATGACAACTGTATTTTTGACATTTTGCTGGATTCTCATCAAATGGTTTTGCAGATTTGCTCTGGTTAAGCTATCAAGTGCTCCAAAAGGCTCATCCATCAGTAAAACATCAGGCTTGACAGCCAATGCTCTTGCAATTCCGACTCTTTGCTTCATTCCGCCGGAGATTTCTCCCGGGTATTTATCCTTTGCCTGTTCAAGATTTACCATGTTGATAAATTTTTCAACTCTTGCTTTAAGCTCTGTTGAGGAGAGTTCAGGCATAACTTTTTTTACAGCCATCTCTATATTTTGATAAACACTAAGCCAAGGAAGCAGTGAGTGGTTTTGAAAAACAACGGCTCTATCAGGTCCCGGACCTGTTACCTCTTTTTCTTTAAGTATAACATGACCGGATGTTTGCATATCAAGTCCAGAAATGATGTTAAGAAGTGTACTTTTTCCACATCCGCTATGTCCTATGATAGAGATGATTTCATCTTTTTTTATATCGAGATTTATGTCTGTTACCGCTATGTAATCCTCTTTTTTGGGTACTTTAAATCTTTTTTCTATACCTTCAAGCAATAAAAATTTTTTACTCATTATGCTCTTCCCCTTTTTCTATAATCAAAATAATCCGCAATTTTTCCCATAATCAAATCTAAAATATATCCTATGATACCAACTATTATGATACCTATGATGATATTTGGATAGTTTAGGTTGTTGTATTCATCCCAAATCCAAAAGCCTATGCCAATTCCTCCTGTTAACATTTCAGCTGCAACTATAACAAGCCATGCTATACCAAGAGAGAGTCTCATCCCGGTAAATATATAAGGAATTGCAACCGGTAAAATGATTTTTGTTACATTTTCAAGAGGTGAAAACCGTAAAACCCTTGCTACATTGATATAATCTTGACTTACACTTTTTACTCCAAGAGAAGTGTTGATGATAATTGGCCAAATAGATGTAACAAATATAGTTGATATTGCCGTCATATTGATATCTTGAAATATATAAAGAAGCAGCGGTAGCCAAGCAAGTGGTGAAACCGGTTTGAAAATTTGTATAAATGGATCAAAAGCATAGCCGGCATTTTTGCTCATACCGATTAACAATCCAAGAGGAATTCCCACAAGAGCCGCAAGTAAAAAACCTGCAAATACCCTCTCCAATGAGTTGACGATTTGCCAAAATATCCCTTTGTCATCCTCATTTGCTACATAAAAAGGATCACTTAAAACGCCTTTGACTTCATCTCCATCTTTATTTACGCCTCCAAAAGCTGATATATAAACATCTTTTGGTGTTGGAAAATCTTCAATATGGCGAGATATTTCAACCCAAACTATCATTACTCCTATCAATACCAAAAGAGGTAAGACAATCTTTTTTAAAAGTTCGTTATTCACAATTTCTCCTTAGTTGTGTTTAAATGTGCATAGACTTGACAAATCTGTTGTGACAGGAAGGAGGTATTTGAAAGGTAGTCGTATGCACATTTAAACACAAAGCCATTTTTTGACTTTGTGTTTATGTTTTTATTTTATTACATATTTGGGATCAGCACATCCTGCCGGTCCATATGGGCAAATATATTTTGGTTGAGCAGTTTTTAAACTACCTTCCCATTTATTTGCTGCTTTTAATGCCGCTTCACTTACTTTTGGATGACCTGATTTGAAACTGTATATATATTCGACTGCTTTGTTTGGATCATACACTTTTCCATCCATAAATTTGTTGTATTTATCGATTCCATCTATCTTCCAAGGGCTTGGAGGTAAGCTATATCCAACCTCTTTTGCAACTTCTTCGTAAAGTTTTGGTTGATAAACAGATTCGATTACTTTTTTCATATCAACCGGATGATCGATTTGTCCCCATCTGTACATTTGAGTGATAAACCACATGCCATGACTGTAAAACGGATATGATGCATAGTAGTTTGCAAATACATTAAACATCGGATTTGGCTCAGATTTTTGACCTTTTAAGTATTGAAATGTTCCAGTCATAGACTTTTCAAGCACTTTTACCGGAGCATTTACATACTGTCTTTTGCTTAAGATTTTAGCTGCTTCTTTTCTATGCTTCCAACTCTCATCAAGCCACATTTGAGCTTTTATGATAGCTCTCATTACAGCTTTTGTAGTTTCTGGATATTTTTTTACAAAATCAGCTCTTGTTTGAAGCACTTTTTCTGGGTTGTTGTTCCAAATATCATAGTTTGTAACAAGGGTTGAGCCCTTTTTCTTCATAACAATTCTCTCATTCCAAGGCTCACCAACACAATACCCTTCAATATTTCCGGCGATTAGATTTTGAGGCATTGTAGGAGGTGGGAATGGTTTGATAGTACAGTCTTCATCAGGCTTAATCCCTGAAGTTCCCATCCAATACCTTAACTCATAGTTATGCGTTGATACAGGATGTACCATTCCAAATACCAATGGTTTATATTTTTTCCCCTCAGTTTTATGCTTATAATCTATATATTTTTTAAGTGATTCTGAACCAACCGGTCTTTTTTTCTTATCAAGACCAAATTTCACCATTTTTTTAATGATTTTATTGCCGAATGTGATACCGTTTCCGTTAAAGTCAAGTGAAAGTAGTGCTACTAAGTGTGCATTACCGTTTATGCCAAGAGTTGCAGCTATTGGCATGCCGGCAAGTGCGTGTGAAAAGTCATATTGACCATTTATCACTTTTTGCTGAATTCCTGGCCATCCGCCACCCTCTTTTATAACATGGACTTTAAGCCCCTCTTTTTTAAAAAAACCTTTCTCTTTTGCTATTACGATTGGTGCACAATCTGTAAGAGCGATAAAACCGATGTTAAGATGGGTCTTTTCAGGTTTTGCTACAAGAAGAGTAGCCAATACAGATAATCCCAATACCATCTTTGGCAGTTGCTTAATCATATTTACTCCTTAAAATTTCATTTACGATGAAAGTATATCATATAATATTATCTTTTTAATCAATAAAATGATTAAATATTAGACAATTTATAGCTTAATATTTCATAAAATAATACTATAATTTCGTATTTAATGTAGAAAGGTATAGATATGATAAAGTCAGTATGTGGTTACTGCGGTGTAGGATGTGGACTTGAATATGATGAAAAAAAACTTATAGGAGATGTAACTTACCCTATAAATTATGGAAATGTTTGTTCAAAAGGTATTTCAGAGTTAGTGAGTATGCAAAGTGATACAAGGCTTTTAAGACCTATGTTTCGTGTAAGTATAGATAGTGAGTATAAGATAGTAAAATGGGACAAAGCATTGGAAGTTATTGCCAATGCTATCAAAAACAGTTCTGCCCAAAAGGTTGGGTTTTACTTATCAGGTCAAATGCTTACAGAAGATTATTATGTGGCAAATAAACTTGGTAAGGGTTTTGTGGGAACATCAAATGTAGATACAAATTCAAGAACTTGTATGTCAAGTGCTGTTGTTGCTTATAAAAAATCAATAGGTGCAGACTTTGTTCCTCTTAGAATGGATGATATATATCATGCTGATTTGCTCATACTTGCAGGATCAAATACAGCTGAAGCTCATGTGGTCTTTCACAATAAAATTAAAAAAGCAAAGAAGAGGGGATTGCAAGTTGTAGTAATAGATCCAAGATTTACTGAAACCTCTAAGATAGCAGACTTGTATCTTCCAATCAATCCCGGAAGCGATATAGACTTTTTCAATCTTGTTAGCAAAAGATTGATTGACGAGGGTTTGTATGATGAGGATTTTGTAGAAAAAAATGTAAATAATTTTGAATTGCTTAAAAACAAGCTTAAAAGAGTTCCTGTAAAAAAGATGCTAAAAAGAACTGGTTTGTCAAATGAAGAGTTTGAAACTTTTTTTAAGCTTTTTATAGAGTCAGATAACATCATATCCACTTGGACTATGGGGCTAAATCAATCCTCTCAGGGAGTTGATAAAAATTTAGCTCTTATCAATCTACACCTACTAACCGGCAAAATATTTAAAAAAGGAAACGGACCTCTTAGTTTAACCGGTCAGCCAAATGCTATGGGTGGCAGAGAAGTCGGTGGACTTTCTACTACTTTGGCAGTTCATCTTGATTTTTCTAAAGAGAGTATAAAAAAAGTAAAAAAATTTTGGAAGAGTGAAAATGTTGCAACCAAGCCCGGACTTTGTGCTACCCAAATGATAGATGCAAATCTTGAAGTACTGATTATCTGCCACACTGATCCTGTTTATCATTTGCCAAATAGAAACAAAGTTGAAGAGATGATAAAAAAGATCCCGTTAGTTGTGGAGATAAATGCTTATGAAAATTCTGAAACTTCAAAATTTGCTCATATAAGATTGCCGGCATCTCCTTGGGGAGAAAAAGAGGGAACACAGACAAATTTGGATAGAACTATCACAAGGCAGGAAAAATTAACCAGACGCTCTATCGATTCAAAACCTGATTGGCAGATATTTACTCTTTTGGCTCAAAAGTTGGGATTTAAAGAGAGTTTTTCTTATAATAGCCCCAAAGAGATATTTGATGAGTATAAAGAGATGACAAAATTAAACGGATATATGGATATGTACAAAGTTGATTATGAGAAGTTGTATAACTCTTCTTATATTTGGGGAGAAGAGATAAATAGTTTTTTAACATTAGATAAAAAGGGTAATCTTTTCTTTGTAGAAAATAGACTTTTAAGCGAAAAACGATCGCTCAAATACCCATTTTTATTGCTCACCGGTAGAACAAGAGACCAATGGCACAGTGGAACAAAAACCAATCTCCCTCATACACTTTTAAAGTATAAACCACTTGATTTTTGTGAGATAAATAGCGAAGATGCAAAAGAGCTTGGGATAAAAAGCGGTGATAAGATAAGAGTGACATCAAAAAGAGGTGAGATTCATACAACTGCACTTGTTACAAAAAATATAAAAAGAAAAACTCTCTTTATACCTATAAGCAATAGGGATGTAAACTATCTTACAAATGATTTGCTCGATAAAGAGTCATTTGAACCGGATTACAATCACTGTGCGGTAAAAATCGAAAAAGTTTAGTCCAAAATATCAATACATATGGGCGTTAGGTTTTGACTTTTTAGCTTTTTTTAAAATCAAATAGGAAGAGATATAGACATTTTAGTCTATCTAACACATGTTATTCACCGTAATGTGACCACATTCTTAATATTCTAACTACTTTATCTTTTTGCCTTACTTCATAAACTATTCTATGCTGTATATTTATGCGTCTTGAATATGCTCCTTGCAAATTTCCAACTAACTTTTCATATGGTGGAGGGACTTGAAAAGGATTGTCCTTCAAAATTTCTATAAGTTTTTGTGCTTTTTTTGCCAAGCCTGCACTTGATAAATTTTTTGCATCTTTTAAGGCATTTTTACTATAAAGTATCTTATATTTTACCATTCGATATTTTCACTGAACTCACTATCTGGTGCATTCATTGCCTCTTTAATTGATGATACCATTCCAGCAATAGAGTTAAGATAAAGCGTTTCTTCTATCGCCTTCCAATCTTCTTGTGAAATCATAACGACATTGTTTCTCTTGCCTGTGATAAGTATGGGCTCATGTGTTTGTGAAGCTTCATCCATAAGGTTATAAATATCTGCTCTTGCTTTGCTTACCGGTATAACTTTTGGCATAATAAATCCCTCTTTTTTATCATATTGTACTTGATTACGTACGATTTGTCAAGAGATTTGACTGTATTATTAGTTTTTATGCACAAATACCTTTTAGTCCAAAATATCAAAGACCATCTGTTCAAAGTGAAATTCACTGAAAGTTTCAACTCTTTTTTCAACTCTTAGCATATCATTTATCATTTGTATAAACTCTTTATCATGCCCGTTTATATCTTTTAGCTCATTTAGTTTTGTAGGAAAAGCAGGTGTGAAGTGAGTGTAAATCTCATATGGTTCATATCCTGCTATATTTTTATATAAAACTCTACCTATCTCAAAGATTTCAAAGATTTCATTTTTTCCGGTTTTTATATTTTCTTTGAAGCCGATCTCAATATCAAGTCTCAAAACTCTAATGTAAGTTAAAAGCATAAGCATAAAGCCGATACCGGCTTTTGAGTAATTGTCTATGACTCTTGAGTAAAAATGCTCAAAACTCTCACCTTTGTTTCTCAACCTTTTATATTCTAACATCAATGACTCTACAAAGTGCTTGGCAAATCTTAATGGAATGGATTTTAAGATACTTTTTGCTATGGTTGCATCTCTTGTGTTTCTACCTCCTAAAAATATATGAACTCCATACTCATTTTGTCCGTTATATTTTGTTTTGCATCCCTCAAATCCCACATCACCTAAATCATGCAAACCGCACCCTTTTACGCAAGCTGACCAGTAAAGCCTTACTTTTGCATCATTTTCAAGAGGCACTTTCTCCTCAAGATATTTTGCAAGCTCTATAGCATCAGGTTTGTTTGGTATGACACCAAATTGACAATGCTCTAACCCGGCGCAAGCTATTAGGTGATTGGCATATGGTGAAGCCAGGCTTTTATATTTATTAAAGAATTTCTCTTTTAAAGCATCATTCAAACTCTCTTTTTTGATATTTAAAAGGTAGAGGTTTTGTTCTATGTCTATCCTGATATCTCCGCTTCCATATCTTTTACATACATTAGCAGCTTCTATCATATCACTTCCACTAAATACCCCTGCCATTACAACTGCATGCAAAGCAAAAGTCCCGTCTTTAAGTTGGCTTTTACCCTGATCGCTATCTATAGAATCCATCTTGGTTAAAGTAGTACCCGCAGTTTGAAAGTTTATGCCTGCTTCTTTTCTGATGGCATCAGTTATAGTATCCATACCGACACTTTCGATAAGAAAGTAAAATCTGTTTTTATTTCTATTGTCTCTAAAACCATACTTTACAAAAAGTTTCATGATGGCTTCATAGGCACTTAAAACTTCGCTCTCATTTTGTAAAAATATATCTGCACTTTGAGCGATTTTGCCGACTTTTCCACCAAGATAGAGGTTATATCCGTACAAACCGTCTTTTTGAGCAAGTACAAAACAGCAGTCATGACCGTAAGCATTGCATCTATTTGAGATAGAGCCTGTTATGGAAGTATTGAATTTTCTTGGAAGAGAACCTATAAAATCAGGATTTTTTAAAAATTTATCTTCTATCTTTTTGAGAAGATTATTTGAAGGTAGTACATTGTCATATCCCAAACTATCAACCGGATCAGCTACTATACCTCTAAAGTTATCAACTCCGGTTTGATAAGATGTCAAGCCGACACTCTCAAGCTTTTTTAGAATTGTCGGCAAATTCTCAACTCTTATATATCTAAGCTCTATCTGAGATCTGGTTGTAAAATCCATATAATCTTTACCAAAGTCTCTTGCTACCTCGCCGACTGCTATAGCTTGATCATAGTTTAACTGACCGCCTCTTACTCTTAGTCTCATCATAAATTGATTTGGAGTGGCAGGCTTATCAAATATACCAAAACATTTTAAAAAAAACCCTTTATCCTCTTTTGGGATACTTTCATAACCGTTTTTCGCATACTCTTCAAGTTTTTCATAAGCCTCTTGCGGATCTTTTAACTCTTTTATCTTTTCTATTTTATTTAATTTTGCACTTCTTTTGGTTTTAGCTTGTTCTAATAGTTTCATCATCATATCCTTTTATTGGTTGATGTGAAATTATATCAATAAAATTTTATAAAATAATCAAATAATTGATGAAAAATTAATCAATAAAATAGTCAATAAATATTTTTTACTTGCTATAATTTCATTAAATTTATTAATTTGAGGAGTTTAAATGAGTTATGTAAAACCTGAAGCTGTAGTGGATCAAATGATAACAGCAGGTACATATAAAGCAAGCCTTGGAGTAAAAGATTTACTTATAAGAGGTTCACTTTCAGGAGCACTTTTGGGATTTGCCACTACTTTGGCTATAACGGCGGCAGCCCAAACGCATACACCTATTGTCGGGGCTTTGATATTTCCCGTCGGATTTGTGATGATAGTTCTTTTAGGTCTCGAGTTGGTCACTGGAAGTTTTGCGCTTTTGCCTACATCTTTGGCAGAAGGTAAGATAAATTTTTCAAAGATGTTTGTAAATTGGAGTTGGGTGTTTGTTGGCAACCTTATAGGAAGTTTGATATATGCCATCCTTTTTTATGTGGCTATAACCAAAATGGGACATATAGATAGTTCACCTGTTATAAATATCATAAAAAAAGTTGCCGAAGCTAAGACTTTGGGTTATGAAAAACTTGGAGGCAGCGGTCTAATTGTAGTGTTTACAAAAGCGATACTTTGTAACTGGATGGTGACTTTGGGAGTTGTCATGGCACTGACCGCAACAACAACCATAGGAAAGATATTTGCTATGTGGCTTCCTATACTTACATTTTTTGCACAAGGGTTCGAGCACGCCGTGGTAAATATGTTTGTTATACCTGCCGGTATGATGCTTGGAGCAAATGTAAGCTTCAGTGATTGGTGGTTATGGAATGAAATCCCTGTAACTTTGGGAAATATATTTGGTGGGATGGTATTTACCGGTTTGGCACTGTATTTAACTCATAGAAAAGCAAAATAAGTTTAGTATACTAATGAGTCTTAAATGACTCATTAGTAATTGTCAAATTTGCCCTCTTGTATATCTTTTTTTATAAGATCAAGTTTTTCCTGCATGAAATTTAGCACTATATTTGCCGCTTCTTTGTCGTTGGCTTCGGGGATGTTGTAGTCTGATATTCTTATATTTTTTTTAAATATTTTTTCTACTTCCTTTTGGATATCCTCTTTTCTTTCATACAAGTCTTTGTGGACTATATCTTTTTCCTCATTTTTCAGCCACTCTAAGGCATTATTTATATCCTCAAAAAATTTCATATCCGAAATGAGGTAAAACCAGTTGCTTACCTTTACCATATATTCTTCCCATTTTTTATTGCCGACAAAAGCGATTTTGGTAAATTTGCCCATATGTGTGATGCCAAATTTCAAATCATCCCAAGCGGCTCTTGCTTCCCAACCTTCAAACTCTCTTGCGTCAAACAAGACTTTTATCTTGGGATGTTTTATGCCTTGTATCGCATTGTCCACCATGGGTACCATCAACTCATAATCTTCATGGGTTAGTTTTCCGACAGCTTTTAGTGTCAAAAGTACCTCGTCGCCGTTTTTTGTGACATTGACGCTAAGTCCGTGTTCTTTGTAGCTCATAATTTTCTCCTTGTATCGTCAAATAGATCTATTATCTGTTTGCTTATCGTTCTGTGTGTTGTTATCCTCAAGCCAAGTTCTATAAAAATCGCGAGAGCAAAAGCTCCCATCATATAGTATCCTATCTGTGGGTCATGTTTGTATGTATAAAAAAGCGTAAGAGCTATGATGCTAAAAATTGCTATGATGGATAATATAATTATAAAACTGTTAGCCCCGGTTTGTTTTATCTTTAAAAAATGGCCTATATGTGTAAAACCCTGGACTATCAAAACTACCAAAGTCGCTACGGTTGTGATTTCAGTTAAGTTAAAAAATATAATCATAGGTATGATTAGAAGAGTACTAACGATAAGTCCTTCGTTTGAGTGAAATATATTGTACTCATAAATCTTTGGAAGATTACCTTCTTTTGCCATGGTGTAGCCTATCTCAGTCGTTGCATACAGTGATGCGTTTATGGCTGAAGCAGTCGCCAAAAGTGCAGTAGCCGCTATGATCTTGAAGCCATACTCACCAAATACAGGCTTTGCCGCTTGGGCCAAAGCATAATCTTTTGTTTTTATAACTTCACTTAACGGTAGATTGCCAAGCACGGCAAGACTGACAAGTATATAAAGAATAGCTACCAAAGATATGGCTATGACCATTGCTTTTAGCATATTTTTAGCAGGATTTTTCATATCTTCTACCGTATTTGTTATGACACTAAATCCTTGATATGCAAAAAATGTCAAACCTATGGCAAAAAGCATATCTTTAACGGG
This sequence comes from Thiofractor thiocamini, assembly GCF_055384375.1. NCBI lineage: Bacteria > Pseudomonadati > Campylobacterota > Epsilonproteobacteria > Campylobacterales > Thiofractor > Thiofractor thiocamini. Next base: position 157,171 of record NZ_AP042389.1, read on the forward strand.
TGGCATATCCTTTACACTTAAAAGGGTGGGGTTTATGTTAAAAAGTGCAGCTATGGTAAAAGCTACAAGGATAGTCAGCTTTATAACTACTATGAGATTTTCTGACTTTGCCACAAGGGAAGCTCCGATAAGGTTTATGATACCAAAAAGCACTACTATGCCTATAGCATATATATTGGTCCAAAACCCGGAGTAGCCATGCATGAAAGTTGCTGCATATACTCCAAATGATTTGGCAACTGCGGCTATGGCGATAAGACCTGAGATATAAAACAAAACCCCCATGGAACCGGAGAATACCCCCTCACCGTAACATTGCACCAAAAATTCCACTATACCGCCACGAGAAGGGTATCTAAGAGATAATTTCGCCAAAGAGTATCCGCTAAGAAGTGCAGCGATACCGCCAAATACAAAAGATATCCACACGATATTGCCCGCAATCGCTCCGGCTTGACCGATGATGATAAATATACCGGCCCCTACCATAGAGCCTATACCAAGCATCACTGCACTTGCGACTCCAAAAGCTTTTTTATCTTGTACACCCATTCACTCGTCCACCCATCTACTCATCTATCCATTCACCCATCTACTGTCCTATTTTCTTGATATTACTTCCCATAAAAAGTAGTGTAAAGCCGTCAAAAAAGAGACTGATGCCTACATATATACCTATAAGCCAAGCTTCTTCTGCGATAGATGGCCAAGAGATTAAAAATATAACACCAAGACCTATGGAAATGAAACCGTTAAGCGACCAAAGCCACCACCCTTTGTTAGGTCTCATGGATGAGCCAAGAGCAAATCCCGCAAAACCGTCAAGAAAAAAGTATATGGCAAAAAGTAGACCAACGGCAGCTATACCACTAACCGGATCGAACAGTACGAAAAGTCCGGTACCTACAAGTAAAAGAGTTTTAAGCCATCCAAGCCAATCCTCCTTGTTGCTTATAAATGTAAAGTAACCGGTGGAAATACCGGCAAATATCATGACCCATGCAACGAATGCAACTGTGACAAGCGATGCATACATAGGGTACACGAATGCTACTATACCCAATATTGTCATTATGATACCGGCAATTGTTGAGTATTTGCCAAATTTTGCTAGTATATCCTGTTCTTTTGGAAACGATTTAAAATCCCACATTTTTGACTCCTTTTGTCAATAAAATTTCTTGAGTGGAATTATACTCTAAAAAAGTAAACAAATAGTATCACTAAAGTGACAAAAAATCAATTAAAAAAATGGTATAATCATAAAAAGTTGTATTTGTAAGGAATAATATGAGAAGTATTGGAATTTTCGGTGCTATATCCATAGGTATAGGTGGAATGGTAGGTGGAGGGATATTCGCCGTTTTGGGTGAAGCTGTTTCTCTGGCTCATGGCGCAACTGCTGTTGCTTTTGCTATAGGAGGTTTGGTTGCATTGCTTACAACTTACTCTTATGTCAAACTCTCCTTAAAATATCAAAGCGAAGGAGGAACTGTCACTTTTATAGATAATGCTTTTAAAGACAATATTTTATCAGGAAGTTTGAACTTGATGATGTGGCTAAGCTACTTGGTTACTATATCTTTATATGCAACCGCGTTTGCATTTTACGGTGAGACATTTTTCTCCAAAGATTCGATACTTTTGCATCATATACTTATAAGTGTAGCTATCATCATTCCTGCTATTATCAATTTTATCAGTGCCTCGTTTGTCGGAAAGAGTGAAAGCGTGATAGTTTTTATAAAAGTTTCCATACTTATTTTGGTTATAGTCGCAGGATTTTTTTATATAGAACCATCGAGAATGAGTCCTGCAGATTGGTCTTCACCTATATCGATTATATCTGCTGCTATGATTATATTTGTTGCCTATGAGGGGTTTGAACTTATAGCAAATGCCAGTGAAGATATAAAAAACCCGGATAAAAATCTGCCTATCGCCTTTTATGCTTCTGTTATCATAGTTATAGCTCTTTATGTTTTGATAGCTATCATAACAGTCGGTGGTGTGCCTGAGGATAAATTGTTGCAAGCAAAAGATTATGCTCTTGCTATTGCAGCAGAGCCTTCTTTGGGGCACGTAGGATTTGTTCTTGTTGCCTCAGCGGCGCTTTTATCTACTTTTTCTGCCATTAATGCAACCATATATGGCAATGCAAGACTTGGTTATATCATAGCAAAAGAGGGAGATTTGCCAAAAGAATTGCAGTATGCAAAAAATAATGTTCCTTTAAATGGTGTGCTTTACACTACGATATTAAGTTTGATACTGGCAAATAGTATTAACTTAACCCAGATAGCTATCATAGGGAGTGCAAGTTTTTTACTTATATTTTTTCTTGTAAATATTTCTGCTTATAAACTTAAAGATGAGATAAAGGCCAATCCAAAAATTTTGATAACATCTATACTTTTAAGTTTTTTTGCATTATCCACCCTTTTATATCATACTTACACTTCAAATCCAAAAGCTATCATGATATTTATGGCCTTTATCATCATCTCTACTCTGTTTGAATTGATATATGGCAGATACGTTAGAGGGCAATTATTTAAGAGGAGTTACAAAAAGTATAATGATATATAACTTCTTAGAGCACTATTTTAACTACTATGTTCTTTTTGGATGGAGTATCTTGGAGGGTGAGGTTGGACTTGCCCTTGGAGGTACTTTTGCCAAAATAGGTCAAATGAACTTTTTATATGTTGTATTGACTGCGGTTTGTGGAGCATATATAAGCGATGTTACGGTATTTTTTATAGGTAGGTATTATAAAAACAAATCCGATATCTGGTTTAAAAATTATAGAGATAACATTGTAAAAATCAAATCACTTTTTAAAAAGTACGGCTCTTGGGTTATAGTTTTTGAGAGGTATATATATGGTTCGCATATCCCCTCGCTGTTGGTTGTAGGAGCTTCAGGATATTCGTGGATAAAGTTTCTTTTTTTGGATTTATTGGCGGTAACTTTATGGGCTTTGGTTTTTGTAACTTTGGGGTATCATTTTGGACACAGTATCATAGAGCTTATCAATCTCATATCCAAATATTTCAGTGTGATAGTGTTTTTTATCATTTTTATCATTATTGTGAAAAATACAGGGTAATTTAGCTTTTGAAAAAATCATCACATTTTTTTATAAGTTTCTCCAAGTCTTTTACAGCTAGATAACCTCTTTTATTGATAATGATATCCTCTTTTTTTAGTTTTTGGATTTGGGTTGTTATGACTGATCTTACCGAGCCTACCATTTCAGCTAAGGATTCATGTGAAAGTTTGCTTATGAGTTTAACAGGATGATGATCATTGTCATCTTGATGTGGTAAAGCATGTCTAAGTATAAGTTTTGAGAGTCTTGTTGCCGTATCGTCAAATACCATGGACTCCCCAAAATTTTCAAGCTCTCTTATCTTTTCTCCCAAATATGACAAAAATCTGGCATTTAAATCCTCATTTTTTTCTATAATTTCCCTCAAGTCGTTTATGGGGATTTTTATAGCTGTGGTATTTTCCATAGGCACAGGAAATACTATATGCTCCTTACCGTCAAGCAGAGTAAAAAAGTCATATATATCTCCATATTCAAGTATATATGTAGTGATACTTCTTCCGGTTTTAGGATCTACTTTTGTGATCTTTAAGTGTCCTCGCAAAATGATATAGGAGTATTTTAGGCTATCGGAATTATCTATGGATTGATTTTTTGTCCAAGTTGTGATTTGACAATTTATCATAATGGCATCAAGTATATCATCATTTGTATCTTCGAAAATATAACTTTTTTGTAAAATATTGAAAATCTCTCTTTTCTCCATTTATATCCTTTTGCAGAAAGAAATAGTCACAAGTTTAACATTTGTTAACTAAGAAACAAATTTAACCTTTGAATTTATGATAAAATTACATAAGTTACAAATAAAATTAGATAAAAAATTAAGTAATTTTTAAAAATTAAATCAATAGTAAACAGAATTTGGAGTATAATTTCAGTAGAGAAATAATTAAAGGATGTCAAATGAGTGAGTATATAAAATGGTTCAATGAGATAGGTATAGAAGATGTTCCTGAAGTCGGAGGCAAAAATGCTTCTTTGGGAGAGATGTATCAAAATTTAACAAGTGAAGGTGTTAGAGTGCCAAACGGGTTTGCCGTGACGGCTAGTGCTTATAGGTATATACTTGATTTTAATGATGCCTGGAAAAAACTTCACAAAGAGTTGGATGACTTGGATCCAAATAACTTAAAAGAGTTGCAAAAAAGAGGAAAGGCTTGCAGAGAAATTATCTGGGAGTGTGAATTGCCAAGTGATTTAAAAGATGAGATATTGCATGGTTATGAAAAATTAAAAGAAGAGTACGGAGATGATTTGTCCATGGCGGTAAGATCTTCTGCGACTGCGGAGGATTCGCCTGAGGCTTCTTTTGCTGGACAAAACGATACTTACTTAAATATCGAAACAGAAGATGAACTTCTTGATGCCTACAAAAGATGTCTTGCTTCAAACTTTACAGACCGCTCCATCCACTACAAATTTGACAATCATTTTGACTACTTTAAAGTATATCTTAGTGTGGTTGTCATGAAAATGGTCAGAAGTGACAAGGGTGCAAGCGGGGTGATGTTCAGTCTTGATACTGAGACAGGTTTTAGGGATGTTGTATTTATCAATGCTGCTTTGGGGCTTGGGGAAAATGTCGTACAAGGTACTATAGATCCAGATAGTTTTTATGTTCACAAACCGACTTTCAACAAAGGTTTTAGAGCGGTTTTAAAAAGAAGACTTGGTAGCAAAAAGTTAAAGATGATATTTACCGATAAGTTAAATACACAAAATATAGCCGTAGAATACACCAAAAATATCCCCACTACCGAAGAAGAGAGATCAAAATTTGCCATAAGTGATGATGATGTAATGGTGTTGGCTGATTATGCCATAAAAGTGGAAAATCACTACTCAAAAAAAGCCGGCTTTAGAAAACCAATGGATATGGAGTGGGCAAAAGACGGTATAGACGGCCATCTTTATATGGTGCAGGCTAGACCTGAGACCGTGCAGTCTCAAAAGAAAGGTACTATCTTAAAGATTTATCATCTTTTGGAGCGAGGCAAAGTACTTGTTAAAGGAAGAGCCGTAGGAACCAAGATAGGTGAGGGTGCTGTGCATGTGATAAAGGATGTAAAACATTTAAGCGATTTTAAAGCAGGTGAAGTTTTGGTAGCGGACACTACTACTCCTGATTGGGAACCTATCATGAAAACTGCTTCTGCGATTATAACTAACAAAGGCGGCAGGACATGCCACGCGGCAATAGTTAGTAGAGAGCTTGGTATCCCTGCAGTCGTAGGTTGCGATGATGCTACGGAAGTTTTAAAAGACAGGACTATGGTAACTGTTAGTTGTGCCGAGGGTGAAACAGGCTATGTTTACGAGGGCAAAATGCGATACAAGATAGATAAAACTGACTTAAGCACACTTCCTACACCAAAAACAGAAGTGATGATGAACCTTGGTAATCCTGACCAAGCTTTTAGCTTAAGTTCACTGCCTGTTCAAGGTATAGGTTTGGCAAGGATGGAGTTTATCATAAACGAATACATCAAAGCTCACCCGATGGCACTAAGACATCCTGATAAGGTTGATGATGAAACAAGAAAAAAACTCGATGAGCTAAGCCAAGCTTATGAGAATTATGAAGAATTTTTTGTAAAAACTCTTAGCGAGGGTGTAGCTACCATAGCATCTTGTGTATATCCAAACACTTGTGTAGTTAGGATGAGTGACTTCAAATCAAACGAATATGCGACTTTACTTGGAGGTAAATTTTTTGAGCCCAAAGAGGATAACCCTATGATAGGTTTCAGAGGTGCGGCAAGATACTCCCATCCTGCTTACGAAGACGGTTTTGCGTTGGAGTGTAAAGCCATGAAAAGAGTAAGGGATGAGATGGGTTTTGATAATGTCATACTTATGATACCATTTTGTAGAAGAGTGGGTGAGGGCGAGAAAGTGTTACAGACTATGGCAAAATATGGTCTCAAAAAAGGTGAAAATGGCTTAAAGATATATGTAATGTGCGAAATACCGAATAATGTCATACAAATTGATGAATTTAGCAAGATTTATGACGGTTTTAGCATAGGAAGCAATGATCTGACCCAACTAACTCTCGGGGTTGACAGAGATAGTGAGATAGTTGCGTTTGATTATGATGAAAGAGATCCTGGGGTCATGAAAATGATAGAGCTTGCGGTCAAAGGATGCCAAAGAAATCAAAGACACAGCGGCATCTGCGGTCAAGCACCCTCAGACTATCCAGAAGTTGCAGAGTATCTTGTAAAACTTGGCATAGACTCCATCAGTTTAAATCCAGATAGTGTCTTAAAGACCATAGAGCATATAGATAAGATTGAAAAGGAGATGGAAAAATGAAATTGACAGATTATCTTCCGGCTGATGTTCCGGTAAAAAAAGAGAAAGAGTTTTTGAAAAATTTTAAAAAAGCAACAGGTGGAAGCGGTAGGCTTATGCTATTTGCCGGAGATCAAAAAGTTGAACACTTGAACAATGACTTTTACGGTAAAGGTATACCCAAAGAAGATAACGATCCGGAGCATCTTTTTAAAATAGCTTCAAAGGCAAAGATAGGAGTATTCGCTACCCAATTTGGGCTTATAAGCAGGTATGCAAGGGATTATGAGGATATATCCTATCTAGTAAAGTTAAACTCCAAAACCAATCTCATACCTTATAGTGACAAAGACCCATACTCAAAACAGTGGCTTGGCGTGGATGAGATAATCAAGTTTAAAAAAGAGAGCAAATTAAATATACTTGGTGTGGGATATACTGTATATCTTGGAAGTGAGTATGAACATAATATGTTAAAAGAAGCTGCCGAGATAATCCATCAAGCTCATCAAAATGGACTTATTGCCGTACTTTGGATATATCCTAAAGGAAATTATGTAAAAGATGAGCATGATGGACATCTTATAGCCGGAGCTGCCGGAGTAGGAGCATGTTTGGGAGCTGATTTTATAAAGCTTAAAGTCCCTTATGAGAATGGCAAATTCAAACCCGAACTTTTAAAAGAGGTAACAACCGCGGCAGGCAGAAGCGGTGTGCTTTGTGAGGGTGGAAACAAGATAGACGAAAAAGAGTTTTTAGATGAGCTTTATGCACAAATCCATACAGGAAAAAGCAGAGGCAACGGAACAGGAAGAAATATCCATCAAAGAGAGTTAAAAGAAGCTGTTAAAATGGCAAATGCTATATTTGCCATAACGGTAGAGAATAAAACAGTAAAAGAAGCTTTAAAAATTTTAAAGGATAAGTGATGCAGTACGATTTGGTTGTGATTGGAGCGGGACCTGCCGGGACTCCGGCGGCAACGGCGGCCTCAATGTTTGGGAAAAAAGTGTTGCTTGTAGACAAAAGAGAAAGACCGGGTGGTGAGTGTCTGTTTGAAGGGTGTATTCCGTCAAAAGTTTTGGAAAATGCGGCAAACAGATATAAAATGCTAAAAGATGCTTCCAAATTTCATGTAGCACTTAAAAGTGAGCCTCAGATACACTGGGAAGAAGTTTTAAAAGATAAAGAAGCGATCTTAAAAAGAAGAAGCGAAGCGGTTTTTATACAAATGGATAAGAATCCTAACTTAGAGTATGTACAGGGTGAGGCAAAGTTCGAGGATGAGCATACTTTAAATGTAGGTGGCAAAAATATAAGCTTTCAAAAGGCTCTCATAGCAACAGGCGGCAAAGTAAACTTACCTCCTTTTAAAGGAAACGGGGTCGATAAAGCTTGGACAAACAGAGATGTCTTTTTTGAAAAAGAGTTACCAAAAGAGATACTCTTTATAGGTGCCGGAGCTATAAGCTGTGAGTTAGCAGGGATGTTCAACGAGCTTGGTGTAAAAACACATATTCTTGAAAGAGGAGAGAGAATCCTAAAAAGAGTTGATGAAGATGCCGCACTTGCGGTACAAGAAAGGATGATGGAAAACGGGGTCACAATGGACTTTAATGTCGATATAGAAAGTATTGATTTTGAAAATGAGAAATTTAGTGTCAAATTCAAACAAGAAGGTAAAGAAAAAGCCATAACTTCACAAAGAGTCCTTTTAGCAACCGGAAGAGTGGCAAATGTGGATGGATTGAACCTTGAGAGTGCGGGTGTAGAGTATGACAGACACGGAGTAAAAGTAGATAAAACCCTAAAAACCACAAAAGAACATATATATGCTTGCGGGGATTGCATCAATGCACCCAAATTTGCTCATACCGCATCGTATGAAGCGAGTATAGTTGTACACAACATGTATGCTCCTCATCCACATTTTGTGGATTTTAGTAAAAACTCATGGGTGCTTTTCACTTCTCCCCAGATAGCATCGGTCGGTATCAGTGAAGTTGAAGCCAAAAAAGAGGGATTGGAAGTTGATATAGAAAAATATGATTACAAGATAGATGCAAAAGCTCAAATCGATAAAGAAGAGCTTGGTTTCTTAAAGTTTATAATGGATAAACAAGGTATAATTATAGGCATAGAGATACTAAGTGAAGATGCCGCTTCATTGATAGGAGAAGCCTCTTTGATGGTTGCAAAGAAGATGAGCGTGATGGATTTACTGGGTGTCATACATCCTCATCCGACTTTGACGGAGAGTTTTGGCAAATTAGCTCAGCAGGTATTTTTTAAAATGATGATGAAACGATAAGGAGAAGATCATGGGCAGTAAAATCAAAAGTATAAGAGGTTTGGAGATACTTGACAGCAGAGGAAATCCTACTGTTAGAGTCTTTATGGAGCTCGAGGATGGAACGAAAGTAAGATCATCCGTTCCAAGCGGAGCAAGTACCGGAGAGTATGAAGCTTGTGAACTTAGAGATGAAGATAAGACAAGATACGGCGGCAAAGGAGTTTTAAGGGCGGTTGAAAATGTCAACGAGATCATAGCTCCCGCTTTAAAAGGCATGGATGCAACAAATCAGCTTGAGATAGATAAAAGATTGATAGAGCTTGACGGTACCGCAAACAAAGAAAAACTTGGAGCGAATGCCATACTTGGAGTTTCCATGGCTGCTGTAAAAGCGGCTGCTGTTAGTCATGATCTTGAGATATATGAATACCTCGGAGGCTCAAACGCCAACAGAATCCCGGTTCCTTGTATGAATATCCTAAACGGAGGAGAGCATGCCGATAACAGTGTGGATATACAAGAGTTCATGGCGGTACCTTTTGGAGCACCGACTTTCAAAGAGGGTTTGAGATATGTGGCTGAGACTTTTCATACTTTAAAAAAGATCCTAAAGATAAGAGGCTTGGCAACTTCAGTCGGAGACGAGGGTGGTTTTGCACCAAATTTAAAAAGTAACGAAGAAGCCATAGAGATCATTATAGAAGCCATAGAAAAAGCAGGCTATAAACCGGGAGTCGATATATCCATAGCGCTTGACAGTGCGGCTACATCTTTTGCCATAGGAAAGAAAGACAATTATGATTTGAAGTGGTCAGGGCTTGGTAAAAAAAGCAGTGATGATCTCATAGAGATGGCAAAAGAGTGGATTAAAAAGTATCCTATCATTTTATGGGAAGATCCTTTGGCTGAAGAGGATTGGGCCGGATTCAAAAAATTTACCAAAGAATTAGGTGATAAGATAGAAGTGGTAGGTGATGATATATTTGTAACCAATACCAAGTTTATCGAAAGAGGTATCAAAGAACACACCGCAAACGCTTCACTTATAAAACTAAACCAAATCGGGACAGTAAGTGAAACCATAGATGCGGTAAGACTTTGTTATGAACACAACTGGAGAGCTTTTGTTTCTCACAGATCAGGTGAAACTTGTGACACATTTTTAGCAGATTTTACGGTAGCTATGGGTACGGGACACTTAAAAACCGGCTCAGCTTCAAGAAGTGAGAGGCTTGCAAAATACAACAGGCTTCTTGAGATAGAAGACAAGCTCGGTGACAGAGCTAAATACTACTGGAAATAAAGATGTTAGGCAAAGACCCTTCAAAAAATATAGCCCTTCCGAAACTTCCAAAAGAGATAGAGGGACTTGAAAAAATATCACTAAACATTTGGTGGACATGGAACCCAAGGGGAAAAGATCTTTTTAGACTTATAAGTCCGTATCTATGGAAAGAAAGCGGTCACAATCCCATAAAACTTTTAAAAAGTTTGAGTGAAAATGACCTTCAATCCCTGGTTAAAAGTAGGCATTTTATGAAAGAGTATAAGTTCGTTCTCGCTCTTTTTGAAAGTTATATGAGTGAAGTCAAAGAGGAAAAATCTTTGCCTGTTGCATACTTTTGCGCGGAGTACGGTTTGCATCACTCCGTTCCCATATACTCGGGCGGTTTGGGATTTTTAGCGGGAGACATACTAAAAGAGTCAAGCGATATGAATATCCCGATGGTCGGTATAGGTTTTATGTATCCAAAAGGTTATATAAGACAAGTTATAGGAAGTGACGGTTGGCAAAACGGGACAAACGAAACGATAGATAAGGATATAGCTCCTATAGAAAGGGTTTTGGATAAAAACGGTGATCATTTTACCATACAAGTACCTTTTATAGACCCGCCTATTTTTGCTTCGGTTTGGAAGATAAATGTTGGAAGAGTTACGTTGTATCTGCTTGATACTGATATAGATAAAAATGATCCGTGGGATAGGCAGATAAGTTCACATTTGTATGTCCCAGATCTTAATCAACGACTTAGACAACAGATAGTTCTTGGCATCGGTGGATATAAAGTGCTTGAAGAGTTGGGGGTTGAGTACTCTATACTTCACTTAAACGAAGGACATCCGGCATTTGCTCTTTTTGAAAGAGTAAGAAGCTTCATGGAAAAAGATAATATGAGTTTTAAAGATGCTTTGCAAAAAGTAAGAGAAAGCTCCATATTTACAACACATACACCTTTGCAAGCTGCAACGGATGTGTACGGTTTTGATATGATGAGTAACTATTTTGCAGACTATTGGAAGAGACTTGGAATTTCAAAAGAGGATTTTTTAAATCTCGGTATCAATCCCGATGCTCCAAACAGCGGTTTTAACATGACGGTGTTCGGACTTAAAATGTGCGAGCATAGAAATGCCGTAAGCAAAAAGCACTCAGAAGTTACAAAGGAAATATGGAAAAATGTTTTTTCAAAAGATACTAAAGACGATGTGCCTATCGATTATGTTACAAACGGGGTTCATCTACCGACTTGGATAGGCGATGAGCTTTTTGATAATCTGGATAAGATTTTTTCCGAGGATTGGCTTAATTTGCAGGACAATCCAGACATTTGGGAAAAGATATATGACATAGACGATCAAACTTTTTGGGATATACATTATGCCAATAAAGTGAGGATGGTAAACTTCATAAGAGAAAGAGTTAGGCAAAAATGGTCAAATGAAGGCATAGACCCACTCGTGGCAATGGCTGAAGGAGTTATGCTTGATCCAGATATTTTAACTATAGGTTTTGCAAGAAGAATGACAAGCTATAAAAGACCCGACTTGATTTTAAAAGATTTGAACACTTTGGAAAAAATCCTGTGTGATAGTGAAAAACCGGTCCAGATCATCTTTGCCGGAAAAGCTCACCCTTCAGATAATCCCGGTAAAAAAATGATACAAAATATTTTTAAGGTAGCACAAAATCCGAGATTTAAAGGAAGGATAGCTTTTGTGGAGGATTATGGCGAAGAAGTCGCCAAATATCTTGTAAAAGGGGTAGATGTATGGCTCAATAATCCACGGATTCCTCTTGAAGCATGCGGCACGAGCGGGATGAAAGCCGCCGTAAACGGTACTTTGCATTTTTCCGCGATGGATGGATGGTGGATAGAGGGATATAACCAAAAAAACGGATGGAGCATAGGGGGCGATGTGTCTAACGATGAAGCTGATGCTAAATCGATCTATGATACTTTGACAAATGAGATCATACCTCTTTTTTACGGATTTAATGATGAGGGCATATCGCCTTTGTGGATAAAAAAGATGAAAGAGTCGATTTTAAGTATCGCACCCAAATTTAGCGCAAGAAGAATGATGAATGAATATCTTGAAAAATTCTACTTACCGATAGGAAATAAAACCAAGGAGGTTATAAAATGAAAAGAGTAGCTATAAACGGACTTGGAAGGATAGGTAACCAAGTCTTAAGACACTATATGGCAAATTTGCCAAAAAATTGTGAGATAGTTGCGGCAAACACTTCAAGTGTGGAAGATGCCGCTTATCTTTTGAAGTATGATTCGGTTCACGGAAGAGCGGATTTCGATATAAAAACCGAGGGAAATGAAAAGCTTACCATAGACGGTAAAGAGATCACCATAGTAAGTTCACACAATGCTTTGGAGCTTCCGTGGAAAGAACTTGATATAGATATAGTTTTGGAGTGTACGGGTCACTATACCGACGGCAACTTGGCAAAGCAACATTTACAGGCGGGAGCGAAAAAAGTCATCATCTCGGCTCCCAGTAAAAATATAGATAAAACCATAGTTCTAGGGGTAAATCAAAACGAATACGATCCAAAAAATCATTATCTTTTATCAAACGCATCCTGTACCACCAACTCATTAGCACCTGCTATGAAGGTTTTAGAAGAGAACTTTGGAGTGAAAAATGCGATGATAACTACAACTCATGCATATACTTCAACTCAGACTACAGTAGATAAAAGAGCTAAAAAAAGAAGAAGAGGAAGAGCGGCGGCTGTAAACATCATCCCCACTACAACAGGAGCAGCGATAGCAACTACGGAAGTCATACCCGCACTAAAAGGCAAGATGGAAGCCATGGCACTAAGAGTACCTGTACCAGATGGCGCAATAACCGAGATAGTAGCTCTCTTGAATAAAACCGTAACGGTAGATGAAGTAAATGAAGCGTTTAAAAAAGCGTCACAAGGTGAGCTAAAAGGGATACTTGAAATCACTATGGATGAAGTGGTATCAAGTGATATCCTGGGCAATCTACACTCAAGCATCATCGACGGATTATCGACTTCGGTGGTAGGAGATAGAATGGTGAAAGTTTTGGCTTGGTATGATAATGAGTACGGATATTCGCAAAGACTACTTGAGCTTGCCGATTTCGTAGCTTCGAAAATGGAGTAAAAATGTCAAAGCTTATCCTTGTAAGACATGGTGAAAGTGTCTATAACAAACAAAATATATTTACCGGCTGGACTGATGTGGAGTTAAGCAAAGAAGGTAGAAAAGAAGCTAAAAATGCCGGGAAGCTTTTAAAAGAAAACTCTTTATATCCGGATGTCGCTTTTACTTCATGGCTCAAAAGGGCTATCCATACCACACAAATTCTTTTAAAGCAGATGGAGTGGGAACATATAGATATATATAAAAGTTGGAAATTAAATGAAAGACACTACGGAGCCTGGCAGGGAAAAGATAAAGACTTGATAAAAAAAGAGGTGGGGGATGAGATATTTTTAAGTATTAGAAGGGGATATGATACCCCGCCCCCTCCTTTGGAGGATGGAGACAATAGACTGCCGGAGTTTGAGAGGAAGTATAAAACCGTCGACAAATCCATACTGCCAAGAAGCGAATCGCTAAAAGATACGAAAGAAAGAGTGATAAATTACTATTATGAAAAGATAGTTCCCTTTTTGGCCAAAAACCATACCGTTCTTGTAAGTGCACATGGAAATTCTCTAAGGTCGCTTGTAATGCAGATAGAAAAAATGGATAAAAACGAGATAGTTAAGTTTGAAATTCCAACGGGTGAAGTTATAGTTTATGAATTTAATGAAACTCTTGATATAATTGGAAAAGATATTTTAAGGAATAAAAATTGACTCATAAAAAACATAAGAAAAAGTTTTCATGGAAAAGATATATAAAGATCTTTTTGACATATTTTGTACTTTTTGTCGCTCTACTTGGAATGGTGGACTACTACGCTGATATGGTGTATAACTTTTTATATTTTATCATCATAGCCGCTCTCATAGCCGTACCTATAGCATGGATACATGTAAAAAGTGGCAAAAGAGACCATGTCGATGAGGTTGCCAACGAGATTTTTTAAAGGATTAAAATGTTAAGTAAAATGGCTGGAAAACCGGTGCCAAGGGATATGCTTGAGGATATCCCCTTTTTGATAAGTGTATATTTTGCTCTTAAGCCAAATCCTGATGTAAAAGCCCAGACGGTATCTTTTGGAACTTCGGGTCACAGAGGAAACGCCTACAAAAAAAGCTTCAATGAAGATCATGTAAAAGCCATATCTCAGGCAATTTGCGAATATAGAAAAAAAGAGGACATAGATGGGATTTTGTATCTTGGAAAAGATACTCACGCTCTCTCGACTCCGGCTCAAATGACTGCTTTGGAAGTATTTGCGGCAAATGAAGTAGAAGTTGCCATCGCTAAAGATAACGGCTACACTCCGACTCCTCTTGTATCTTTTGCAATCTTGGAAGAAAATAAAAAAAATAGTAAAAAAAGTGACGGAGTGGTGATAACCCCTTCACACAATCCCCCAAGTGACGGTGGGTACAAGTACAATCCGCCAAACGGTGGTCCTGCTGATACGGATATAACTTCCAAGATACAAAACAGAGCGAATGAAATTTTAAAAAATTCACTTAAAGATGTAAAGAGTATCTCTTATGAAGAAGCCATAAATTCAAAATATATAAAAGAGTATGACTTTATAACTCCTTATGTAAACTCACTCTCAAGTATCATAGATATGGATGCTATAAAACAAGCCAATCTTAAAATAGGTGCAAATCCTCTTGGCGGGACTGCTCTTGGAGTTTATAAAAAAATCAAAGAAATATATGGGCTGGATATGGATATCATAGATCCTTATGTTGATCCTACATTCTCTTTTATGCACTTAGACCATGACGGAAAAATTAGGATGGATTGCTCTTCGCCTTATGCGATGAGAGGTCTAGTGGATTTGAAAGATAAGTACGATATAGCTTTTGGCAATGATGTGGATGCTGATAGACACGGCATAGTAACTCCAAAAGGCGGTCTTTTAAACCCAAATCACTATCTAAGTGTAGCCATATGGTATCTTTTTAAACATAGAGAGTGGGATAAGAGCCTGAAAGTCGGAAAAACTCTGGTGTCAAGCTCTATGATAGACAGAGTAGCAGCATCTTTGGATAGAAAAGTATATGAAGTGCCTGTAGGTTTTAAATGGTTCAGCGAAGGGCTGTTTGACGGTAAGCTTGGTTTTGGTGGTGAAGAGAGTGCCGGAGCTAGCTTTCTAAGGTTTGACGGAAGCGTTTGGACTACCGATAAGGACGGCATTATACTGACTCTTTTATCTGCTGAAATTTTGGCAAAAACAAAAAAAGATCTTAGTGACATTTATGACGATCTTGAAAAGGAGTTTGGAAGGTCATACTATGAGAGGATCGATGCTCCCGCTTCAAAGAAACAAAAAGAGATACTTAAAAATCTTGAACCTGAAGATATACAAGAAAAAACTTTAGGTAATGAGGAGATAGAGCATATATACACCAAAGCCAGTGGGAACGGTGCTGATATCGGGGGATTGAAGATAGTTGCAAAAAGTGGATGGATCGCTTTAAGACCTTCAGGAACAGAGGATATATACAAGATTTACGCCGAGAGTTTTATATCCAAAGAGCATTTGAAAAGTTTACAAAGTGAGGCACAAGAGATAATAGAAAAAATATTTAAGGATAAGTTATGATAGAGTTTGAAAAATACTTTGAAGTAGATTTGGATAATGATGCAGATAAAAACATAATGAATGCTTTTGGCTCTTTGGTATATGAAAAAGAGAGAGGAGTGAGTGGATACTACAATCTTCCTTATGATTCTATCAATCTTTTAAAAGAAGTCGAGAATTTCATGGTCAACGAAGACGGGGTCTATAAAAGTGCAAAAAATATAGTGGTTATAGGTATAGGTGGCTCATCCTTGGGAACAAAAGCGATCCACTCAATGCTAAGACACAAATACAAAAATATAAAAAATATGCTATTTTTAGAAAATCCTGACCCCATTACCATATCAAATGGTTTATCAGGTATAAAAAAGGAAGATTCGATATTTGTTGTCGTTTCAAAATCAGGTGGAACGGTTGAGACTATGTCTATATTTAAAACCGTGATATCTTTTTTTGATATTGATTTGATGACAGTAGATAAAAAAAGAGTTATAGCCATAAGTGATGAAGGCTCCCCTCTTTGCAGGTTTGCAGACAGCTATGAACTAAAGGCTTTTACGATTCCAAGTAATGTCGGAGGGAGATTTTCCGTATTGAGTGCCGTTGGCGTCGTTCCTTTGGCATTGGCAGGATATGATGTAAAAGATATACTTGAAGGTGCAAAAAAATTTATGGAGAGTTTTTTTGATACAAATGAAGAGCATATAGCCTTAAAAGCTTTTTTTCAAGTTGAAAATTACAAAAGATATCCTATAAATATACTTTTTTCATATGCTGATTTTATGGAGGATTTTACCAAATGGTTTGTGCAGCTTTGGGCTGAATCACTTGGAAAGATAGATAAGAGCGGCAAACATGTCGGACTTACACCCGTAGGACATATAGGCTCGGTCGATCAGCACTCTTTTTTGCAACTTATCATGCAAGGTCCCAAAGACAAGACAGTCACTTTTATAAAGATAAAGGATTTTGAAAATGATTTGATGATACCTAATATATCGCTTGGTAATTTGGAGAAAACAGACTTCGTCAACGCTCACAGTTTCAATGAGTTGATCAATGCAGAATGTGATGCTACAAAAGAGAGTATAATCGCCCAGAATATCCCGGTTGATTTGATAACTCTTGATAAGTTAAGCGAAACAAATATCGGTGCACTTATAATGTACTTTGAACTTTTAACTTCATATGCCGGCGCACTTTTTGATATAAACACTTACGATCAGCCCGGAGTGGAGTTTGGTAAAAAGATACTTGTAAAAAAATTTGAAGGAAATGATAAATAAACATGAAGTTGGTAACATACAATATAAACGAAAAATATCAAACAAAAGTAGCATACTTTTCTATGGAATTCGCCATAGATCAGGCATTTAAAAATTATAGCGGCGGTTTGGGATTTTTGGCGGGATCTCATCTAAGAAGTGCCAATGACTTGGGACAAAATACCATAGGTGTAGGAATTTTGTGGAGCTATGGATATTATGATCAGCACAGGCATGAGGATAGAACTTTAAAGGTTGATTTTTTAAGGAAGTTTTACTACTTTATAGAGGATTTGGATATCAAGGTTACTGTTCATATAAATTCAGTACCTATAACCGTAAAAGCTTATTTACTGCCGGCTAAATGCTTTGATACAGCCCCTTTGATACTTCTTTCTACGGATGTTTTTGAAAATGATTATCTTGCAAGGACAATAACCCACAAACTATATGATGCAAATGAAAAGACAAGGATAGCTCAAGAGATAGTACTTGGAATCGGTGGAGTAAAAGTACTTGAAGCCTTGGGCAAGAAGATAGATGTATATCATTTAAATGAAGGACATGCCCTGCCTTTGGCTTTTGAACTTTTGAAGAAGTACCAAAGTTTAGAGGAAGTTAAAAAAAGAGTTGTCTTTACCACCCATACCCCGGAGATGGCAGGGAATGAGGAGCATGATGTAAAGCTACTACAGGAGATGGGATTTTTCAATGGGTTTGGTGTCGATGAGGTTAAAGAGACACTTGATTATCATGATGATAGTTTTTCACTTACCGTTGGAGCGTTAAAAGTTTCAAAAAGAGCGAATGCCGTATCGAAGATACATGAAAAAGTTGCCAATGATATGTGGAAAGATGTCAAAGGAAAATGTGAGATAATCGGCATAACAAATGCACAAAATATGATATATTGGGCTGATAAGCAGTTGGTTAGCTGGTTTCAAGAGCATGAGGATTACCAGCTCACAGGAAGAAAAAAACACTTAAAAAGGATACTTTTTGAAGAAGTTGCCGACCAAACGGGAAAACTTTTTGATCCGGATATATTGACTATCGTTTGGGCAAGGAGATTTGCCGAGTATAAAAGGCCATGGCTTTTGACTTATGATCTAGACAGATTTAGAAAATTGATAAACGATACAAAAAGACCCGTTCAAATCATATGGGCAGGAAAACCTTATCCGCTTGATTACAGGGCGGTCAATATGTTTAACGATTTGGTGAATATTTCAAAAGAGTTTAAAAATGTTGCAGTTCTTATAGGGTATGAATTGAGACTGTCAAAGCTTTTGAAACAGGGTAGTGATATATGGCTAAATACTCCAAGATACTCAAGAGAAGCAAGTGGGACAAGCGGGATGAGCGCAGTTGCAAATGCAAGTGTTCATTTTTCCGTTGATGACGGGTGGCACGATGAATTTTACAAAGACGGAGTAAATTCATTTACCATACATCATGCAGATCCAAGCTTGAGTATAGAGGAGCAAGACAGGCAAGATTATGAAAATATGATGAAAATCTTAGAAAATGAGATACTACCGACTTACTATGAAAACCCTAAAAAGTGGATAGAGATAGTAAAGAACGGTATGAGTGACATAAGGTACTTTGACTCATCTAGGATGGTGAGAGAGTATTATGAAAAACTATATAATTACAAAGGAGAGGAATAATGATAAAGATCAAGAAAAATAACAACAAAGCATGGGTTACATTTACCTATGTGCCAAATGGTGGGGAAGATAGTGTGTCTTTAGTAGGTTCTTGGAACGAGTGGAAAGAAGAGAAGATGAAAAAGAAAAAAAACGGTGATTTTTATCTGACCAAAATCCTGCCCGTTGGTGTGATTTATGAGTTTAGATATTTTGTGGACGGAAAAAAATGGGTAAACGATGAAGATGCCATAGAAGTTCATAACAATTTTGGAGGAACAAATTCGGCGATAGATTTGAGTGTATGATATTGGATTTTAAATTTCATTTCAGCATTTACCTCATTCTCAATATTGCATCCGTGCAATATTTCCGAGGCTTCGGGCTATTTGTGCATCATGCACAAATGGACGCCCTCAGAATCGGTAAAAGCCGAAATGAAACTTAAAACCGGCTTTATATAAAAAAGGATGGAAAATGAGCAAAAAGATAAAAGCGGTTATGATGGCCGGTGGTTTTGGTACAAGGATACAGCCCCTTACCAACTCTATGCCAAAGCCTATGCTTCCGATATTTAACCTTCCCATGATGGAGCATACATTAAGAAAATTAGTAGAAATTGGCATAAAAGATATAGTGATTTTACTCTACTTCAAACCTGATATCATCAAAAACCATTTTGGTGACGGAAGTTGTATCGGTGCAAACATAGAGTATGTGCTTCCTGATGAGGACTATGGAACAGCCGGAGCGGTAGGAGTCGCAAGAGAGTTCCTCGATACCACTTTTATCATAGTCAGTGGGGATTTGGTAAGTGACTTTGACTTTAAAAAGATCATAGATCATCACAACTCGATTGATTCAAGATTGACCATCACTTTGACTTCTGTTGAAAATCCTTTGCAATTTGGTGTTGTTATAGCAAATGAAGAGGGTAAGATAGAGAAATTTTTGGAAAAACCAAGCTGGGGCGAAGTTTTCAGCGATACTATAAATACAGGCATATATGTGATAGAGCCTGAGATACTGGAATATATCCCTAAAGAAGGTAGTTTTGATTTTGCCAAAGATTTGTTTCCTCTTTTGATGAAAGAGGGAGTGGATCTGATGTCTTATACTGCACATGGTTATTGGAGAGATGTTGGAAACCCTGAGAGTTACCGCGAAGTATATGATGATATTTTCAAACAAAAAGTCAACTTTCAAATACCAGGCGAGAAGATAGAGTATCCAAACGGAGTGCTGTATCTAACAGGGAACAGCCATATAGATAAAACAGTGGAGATCATCGATACTGTTGTCATAGGTGACAATGTAAAGATAGGAAAAAACGGCAGGCTGCAAAATATCGTCGTAGGCAACAATGTAGAGATAGACAAAGATGCGAATATAAGAAACAGTGTATTTTGGAGTGATATAAAAGTCGGTAAAAAATTTATACTGGATAACGGAGTCATATGCAATGACAATATGATAGATGACAATGTCAGTGCAAAAGCGGGGCTTATACTTGCTGAGGGTTGTGAAGTGGGTAAATTTGCCGTATTTGACCAGGATGTAACCGTATGGCCTTTTAAGATCATAGAACCTGCCGCGATAGTCAATAAAAATGTCATATGGGGCAGCAAATACAAAAACTCTATCTTTGAAAACGGAAGAGTGATCGGTAAGAGCAACCTTGAACTATCCTGCGAAATGTCTTGTCAACTTGCAGAAGCGTTTGCCGCACAACTTCCTGAAGGCTCTAATGTCATAGTGGCAAGAGATCACTCAAAAAGTGCCAGAATGTTGAAAAGAGCATTTCTTGGAGGACTTCTTTCAGGCGGTATCAATATAACCGATCTTAAAGCTATGCCGCCTTCGGTACTTAGATACAATTTGGGACGTGATGAAAACTTGAGTGCCGGTGTTTACTTCAGGCAAAATATGGATGATCCTACAAGTGTGGAGTTCACTTTTTTTACCGAAGAGGGGCTGCGTATAGATAGTGATATGGCAAAAAAGATAGAAAAAGCTTTTTTCCAGCAAAAATTTAGAAGAGTCGAGTATAAAAGAATAGGTCGCATATGGGAAAATTATATAAATCGCCTTGATGAATGCCACAAATACAAAGCCGCTTTGGAAACTACCATAGATCATAAGATCATCAAAAAAAATAACTTTAAAGTGGTCGTGGATTTGATGTTTGGGGGTACCAAAGATATATTTCCGGAGATCATAGCAGATATCCAAATGGACAATATCATCTTAAACGCTTATACGGATTATCATAAAATGGCAAATATAAAACAGGTTGAAAAAAAATCCAAAGAGGAAGTTTCCGCCATTGTAAAAAGTCTCGGTATCAACCTTGGTATCCTTCTTTATCCAAACGGTCAAAGACTGGCTCTTGTTACGGATGAAGGTGAGGTACTAAATAAATTAAAAGCACTTTTAGTTGTTTTGTATCTGTTTAACTATGAAGCGAAAGGAAAAAAGAAAGCGGTGTTTTTACCTACCTGGGCGCCTGATTTTATGGATAAAAAGTTTGATAATCTAATCATAGAAAGAGGTAAATATGCCAATTTCAAAGCAAAAAAACTAAAGCAATATGACCTTATAGCAACTATTGACGGTAATTTTGCTTTTACGGAGTTTTCTCTTCACAGAGATGCCATATATGCGACTTTAAAGATCATGGAAATGCTTTCAAGATGGGAACAAAAGCTCTCAAATATATCAAAAATTGTTGAAGAGTTCTACTATCATCAGTGTAAGATAAAATGCACTCAGGATATGAAGGGTAAAATCATGAGAAAATTCCTCCAAGTCGCAAAAGATAAAAAATCTTCGACAGTCGATGGAGTTAAAATATGGGAAAATGATACCGACTGGGTTTTGATGATACCTGATCAATTCGGCGATCACTTAAATCTCTACATTCAGGCAAAAGATGAGATAACGGGTGAAGAGTTGGATAGAAAATATGAAAAAATGATAAAAGAATGGATGCAAAAAAAGTAGTGCCGAGAAATCTCGTTTTTTTATGGCATATGCATCAGCCAAGCTACCTGGATAAAAACGGTATATCTCAGATGCCATGGGTGTTTTTACACTGCATAAAGGATTACTATGATATGCCCTGGATATTATCACTTTATCCATCTTTAAAAGCGACATTCAATATAACGCCTACTTTGATATCCCAGATAAAACAGTATGAAAAAGAGGGTTTTAAAAAGGATAAATTTTTATCTCTTTGGATAAAAAAACCTGAAAGTTTGAATGATAAAGAAAAAAGTTATGTTCAAAAGATATGCAAATCACCTCAGTTTGAAACTATGGTAAAAGAATTTGAGAGATTTGTAGAGTTGTATAAGTTAAATGATTTTAGTGAAAATGAGTTTGTTGATTTGGAAGTTTTATTTTTGCTTTCTTGGTGTGGGAATTACTTAAGAGAAAACAGTAAAATCATAAAAAATTTCATAAAAAAAGGCAGAGACTTTAATCAAGAAGATAAAAAAGAGCTTTTAAAGGAGCTTATGGAATTTATACCAAAAATTTTACCTTTCTATAAAAAGTTACTTGAAAACAAGCAAATATCCCTCTCAACCACTCCTTATAATCACCCTATACTACCACTTTTATTTGATATGAAAAATGCTAAGGTATCAAATCCGGAAACTGTTTTACCAAGAGAGTATATGAGTCTGGAAGAAGATGCCAAAAAACAGGTGGACAAGGCTATAGAGCTTTATGAGGAAGTATTTGATCAAAAGCCAAGTGGATTTTGGCCTGCTGAAGGGGCTGTTGATGAAAAGAGTGTAAAATTTTATAAAAAAAGAGAGATAAAATGGATAGCAACCGATGAAGCCATACTTTATGAAACCCTGGACAAAACGGATAATGAGTTAAAATACGGAAGATACAGGCATAACGGTGTTTTCATAGGGTTTAGAGATCATGCCTTAAGTGATTTGATAGGTTTTACGTACAGATATAAAGAAGCAAAAGCCGCATCTGAGGATTTTATAAAAAAGATCGAAGAGAAAAATGATGGAAACACGCTGTTTGTCATACTTGACGGCGAAAATGCGTGGGAGTTTTACAAAAATAATGCAAAAGATTTTTTTACAAATCTATATAAAGGTTTATCAACTTCAAAGTATATAAAAACTTCTACTTTCGATGAGGTAAGTACACTTAAGGCACAAGAGTTATCGTCTTTGCATCCTGGAAGCTGGATATATGGCAATTTCGATACATGGGTGGGACACAGTGAAAAAAACAGAGCGTGGGAATTGCTATATCAGACAAAAAGAGATATGAAAAGATGTAAATTGAGTGATGATATCAATGAAGTCGTTCAAGAGCATTTTTTGGCCGCAGAGTGTTCTGACTGGTACTGGTGGTACGGAGAAGATCATTTTAGTGATTTCTTGAGTGAGTTTGATATACTCTTTAGATCACATTTGATAGATATTTATAATTTATGTAACTTAAAAATTCCTTCGAACCTGCTTTTGCCAATCCAAAAGGAAAGAGATATAAGATCAAGCTTGGTTAAGCCCAAATTTGATATAGATGTAACAATAGACGGTAAAAAAAGTTCTTTTTATGAGTGGCTTGGTAGCGGAATGGTTGATGAAAACAGGATATTTTCAACTATGCAAGGTAGTGAAGTTGCTATGAAAAAGCTTTACTATGGAGAGAATGAAAAGTATCTGTATATAAGAATAGATGGAAATATTAAAAAAATATTAAATGACTGTAATGAGTTAAAAATCCACTTTAAAGAGTCGGATAAAATCATAACTATACCTATAAAAACTCATTTTAATGATAGATTTATAAATATGTCTATACAAGACTTCATAGAGATACAAATAGATAAAAAAATATGTGGATACAAAAACCAAAGCATGCAGGTAGAGCTAATCGATAAAGATAAAAATAGTGAATTTATACCAATATTCGGTGATGTCAGAGTTTGTGATAACGAATATGAAAAAAATTGGTTCGTATAGTGCTTTTAAGTTTCATTCTATCTTTTACCTCATTCTCAAAATTGCATCCTTGCAATTTCTCTGAGGCTTCAGGCTATTTATTCGTCATGCACAAATGGACGCCTTTAGAACCGGTAAAAGGTAAAATAAAACTTAAAGGCTTTTTATATAGGAGTGAAATTGAAAGATAAAATTGAATTGCTTTTTGGCGTACATATGCATCAGCCTGTTGATAATTTTTCAAAAGCCGTTGATGAAGCTGTTTTGAAATGCTACGAGCCTTTTTTTAAAACATTAAAAAACTATCCGACATTGCGTATCGCTGTTCATTCAAGCGGATGGCTTTTGGGCTATATCAAAAAAAATCATAAAAAACTTTTTAAAATCATAAAAGAGTTATCTGATAATGGAGTCATCGAGTTTTTTGGAGGAGGATTCTATGAACCGGTTTTACCTTCGATTCCTCTAAAAGACAGGAGAGCACAGATAGAAAAATTAAACAAAACGATATCTAAGGAATTTTCACAACATCCAAAAGGAGCTTGGCTTACTGAGAGGGTATGGGATGATTCGTTGGTGGATGATTTTTCTAAAGCAGGGATAGAGTATGTGATGGTTGATGACTATCACTTGATAACATCCGGATTTGATAAAAATGAACTTGACGGGTATTTTTACACTGAATTCAATGCAAAAAAAATAGGACTTTTCCCTATAAGCAAAGATCTGAGATATGCACTTCCTTTTAAAAGCGTAAAAGAAGCTCTTGAGGATATAAAAGAGCATAAAACAGCTATCATATTTGATGATCTGGAAAAGTTCGGCTTGTGGCCAAAGACTTATGAATGGGTATATGAAAAGGGATGGCTTGATGAGTTTTTTAAATCATTGATAAATGACAAAGAGATAAAAACTATGCACTTTAAGGATTATTACAACTCAAACAAGCCTCTGTCTTTAAGTTATCTTCAAAATGTTTCATACTATGAGATGGGAGAGTGGAGTTTAAAGACAAAAAATGCACTCAAGTTAAAGTATATCAGAGATATTGTAGAGAAATCATTTCCAAATATCGTCGATAAATTCGTCAAAGGTGGAACTTGGAAAAATTTCTTCATCAAGTATGAAGAGTCAAACAGACTTCATAAAAGAATGCTTGAAATCTCTCATGCAAATATCAAAACAAAAAAATATCTGGACAGTTTATACAGACTCCAAACAAATGATGTTTTTTGGCATGGGGTTTTTGGTGGGATTTATCTTCCCAACTTACGAGACAATGCCTACAAATACTTAAGTATTTGCGAAGACATAAGATACAAAGATAAAGAGATCATTTACGTATATGACAATGATTTGAATGGATATGATGAGATAAAGTGCGTTAAAAAAGATTTTATAGTTATGTTTGATAGTCACTACGGCGGACAAATGACCGAGTTATTGCTAAGAGATAAAAAGTTCAATTTTCAAAATGTCATAACAAGAAGAGAAGAAGCTTATCATGAAGAGATAAAAGAGTTAGCAAAAAAAACCGATGAAACCAATGATAAAAAAAGTGATGAGATAGAAACTATACACAATTTGAATGTAAAAGTCAGTGAAGAAACGGCATCTTCTTTGGACTATGACTGGTATATCAAAAACTCTTTCATAGATCATATAAGTAATGATAGTTTTACGCTTGAAAATTTTAAAAAATGCTCTTTTTGGGAGTACGGTGACTTTGCAAATCAGCCTTTTAAGTATGATATCAAAGACAATGTATTGCTTTTTAAAAGAGAAGGCGGTATTTATTTTGATAAAAAATATGATACGGTATTGTCTAAAGAGTATAAGATGGAAGATAACGGTTTTGACTTCATGATAGACCTTGACAGTACAAATGAAAACAGTTATAAGTATGCACTTGAGTTCAATCTTCATTTTGCAGAACTAAAAAATGTATATTTTGATGATATATGTCTTGAAGAAGAGTTTGAAAAGGAAAATGTCAAAGAATTTTCTCTGTTTGATGCTTATACTTCAAAGAAGCTGATTTTTACTCTTGATAAACCTTTTAAGCTTTTATCAACTCCTCTTTGTACGGTTTCAAAAAGTGAAAAAGGATATGATTTGATGGTACAGGGAGTTAGTTTTGCCTTTGTTGTTGACTTTTCAAAAAAATTGCATATTAGCGGCAAGTTAAGGCTTGAAAATGTCTGAGATAAGATATGATCTTTTAAGAAATGAGAATGTCATTATAGCTCCGAACAGGCTGACTAGACCAAACCTATATCCAGCCGAAGAGAAGAAAATTTCAAAAGATACTTTATGCCCTTTTTGTAAAGGTCATGAAGATATGACCCCTAAAGAGATATATGAGCTCAAAGATAAAAACGGTTGGAAGACAAGAGTAGTTCCAAATCTTTACAAAGCTTTAGAGATCGAGGCGGATTACGGTTTTAAAGAGGATGGATTGTATGAAAAGAGTGATGGATTTGGAGCACACGAGATCATCATAGACACCCCAAATCATGAACTGTTTTTTGAAAATTTGGAAATTTTACAGATAAATGACTGGATAGAAACCATAAAACAAAGAGTATGTGACCTTAGAAAGGATATAAGGCTTACGTATTTTTCGATATTTAAAAATCAGGGGAAAAACTCCGGTGCAACACTGCCTCATATACATACTCAGCTTATAGCACTGCCAAGCATCCCCAAAAATATCCTTTTTTTGATGTATCATTATCATAATTACTACAAACATCACGGAAGATCTGTTTTTGAAGATGTGATAAATTATGAAAAAGAGCAAAAAGTGCGTATAGTAGATGAAAATGAAGATTTTATAGCGTTTTGTCCTTATGGGAGCTTGAGTGCTTTTGAAGTCGTTTTGATGCCAAAAATGCAGATAAGCTCCATTTGCGAATTGCACGAGGATAGATACAAAAAACTCTCCATCATGCTTAAAAATATACTCAAAGCTTTAAAAGCACAGATAGGAGAGTTCGATTATAACTTATATCTGCAAAATCCTCCTTTTCAAAAAAGTTATGAAAGCGAAGATTTTTTTGACGATATAGCAAATTTTTACAAATTTCATATCGTTATCACTCCTCGTATTTATAAAACAGGAGGTTTCGAGTTGCAAAGTGGCATGCATATAAACCCCTTAAGTCCTGAGAGTGCCGCTGAGCTTTTAAGGGAAAGTTTAAAATGAAACCTCTATATGCTTCAAGTGAAATTTATCCCTACTCCAAGAGCGGTGGATTGGCTGATGTGGCTTACTCTTTGACGAATGAATTGAAAAATTATATAGAAGTTTATAAAATCACTCCTTTATACAGTTTTATAGATAAAAAGAGATACCATATAACTTGTTATAAAAGCTTTTATGTGGAGCTTGGAGCAAAAAAGTATAAAATCACTCTTTTTAAAAATGAAGATACTCTTTTTGTTTATCACAGAATCTTATGTGATAGAAAAAATATGTATGGATACAGAGATGATTTTCTAAGATTTGCCATATTTTCCAAAGCTATAGTAAAAACCGCAAAGTTGCTAAAAGTCGATACGGTGCATATAAATGACTGGCATACGGCACTTTGTGCTTTATGGCTAAAAGAACAAAAAACTCCTTTGAAAGTTATCTTCACTATACACAATCTTGCTTATCAAGGAGTTTTTGATAAAGATGTGATGGAAGTTGTCGGTATAGATAAAAAATACTTCAATATCGAATCTTTGGAATTTTATGGCAAAGTCAATCTTTTAAAAGCCGGCATTGCATATAGCGATATAGTAACAACCGTTAGTCCAAGTTATGCAAAAGAGATACAGACCAAAGAGTATGGATGTGGGCTTGAGGGATTTTTAAAAAAATATTCATATAAACTTCATGGGATTTTAAATGGTATAGATACGGCTTTCTTTGATCCTAAAAATGATGAATTTATCTCATTCAATTATGACAAAAACAGTTTGACAAACAAGATAAAAAATAAAAAAGAGTTTGTAAAAGATATGAATTTGCCTCTTTTTATCTTTATAGGCAGACTGGTTGAGCAAAAAGGGATATATTTGATATTGGAAAATTCAGAGGAGTTTTCCACACTAAAAGCAAGTTTTATCTTTTTGGGAGAAGGAGATAAAAAAAGTGAAGAGATACTCTTAAAACAGTGTAAAAAATATAAAAACATAACTTATATCAAAGGATATGATGAAAAACTATCCCACAGGCTTTATGCTTCGGCGGATTTTTTGCTGATGCCCTCGCTTTTTGAGCCTTGTGGATTAAATCAAATGATAGCCGCAAGATACGGAACTATTCCCATAGTCCATCGAACTGGGGGATTGAAAGATACTGTTTTTGAGGATGAAGATAAATGTGCAAAAGGATTTGTTTTTAAAGATTATGCGAAAGAAGAATTTTTTAAAGCTGTCATGAGAGCTATAGGGCTTTATAAAGATAAAAAATGTTTTGAGCAGGTTTGCAAATTTGATATGAAGTGTGACTTTTCTTTTAAAAACAGTGCAAAGGAGTATCTAAAACTTTATGAATAGGCTTTTTGTGGATATCGGCGGGACTAAACTAAGATGCGAATTAAATGGTAAAAAAGAGGAGTATCCAACCAAAGAAAAAGAGTTGGTATCTTTTTTGGAAGAGAAACTAAAGAGAGATAAAGATATAAAAACTATCAGCGTATCTTTTGCCGGACAGGTTTATAACGGTGTGATACTCTCATCTCCCAACATAAAGATAAAAGTTAAAAATATCAAAGAGTATTTTGAAAGCAAGTATCATATAACATTTAAGATAGACAATGACTTGAACTGTGCACTGTTGGCCGAAACAAAATATATCAATCAAAAAAATATAGCACTTTTATATGTCGGAAGCGGGGTAGGGGGTGCGGCTTTGGAGTCCGGTAGGATTATCAGGGGAGAAAAGAATATAGCTTGTGAGATAGGTCATATACCTTTTAAAAAGGCTCCTTTTTTATGTGGATGTGGTAAAGATAATTGTATAGAAATATTTGGTTCTGGCTCCGGACTTGAAAAGTGGTATAAGTATTATGGGTATGGCTATATGAAGTTAGATGAGTTGAAAACAAAAAAAGATAATAATTTACAAAAGATATATGAGAATTTTTTAGAAGCCATCCTAAGAGCGGCTGCTTCGATGGTAACTCTTTTCAATCCTAAAGTTTTGATACTTGGAGGTGGCGTCATAAAGTCAAATCCTTTTCTTTTGGATATAATAAAAAAAGATTTGGATAAATTTGCCTTGAAGCAGAGTTGTGAAGGGTTAGATATAGTTATAAGCAAGTTAGAAAACGCATCACTAGAGGGAGCGAAATTATTATGAATATACTTTTTGTAGCAAGCGAAGTTGCACCTTTTGCAAAGACGGGTGGATTGGCAGATGTAAGTGGAGCTTTGCCAAAAGCGCTCAAGGAATTGGGTGATGAAGTAAAAGTCGTTATGCCAAGATACTACAGTATCAACAGAGATACCCTGGAGAAACTGCCTATGGCACTTGGAGTTGATATGGGGACTCTTGGAGAAATTTGGTGCGGTGTTTACAAAGGATATCTGCCAAATAGCAGTGTTGAAATTTATTTCATAGAGCATGAGGGATTTTATGGGCGAAGCGGACTTTATGATGAAAACAACATAGCTTACCAAGATAACGACAAAAGATTTATATTTTTATCAAAAGCGGCTTTGAAACTTTCTATGGCACTGGATTTTAAGCCCGATATCGTACATGCCAATGACTGGCACAGTGCAGCTATGCCGATACTTTTAAAAACAGTTTATAAAAATGATCTATTTTTTAAAGATACAAAATCTGTTTTGACCATTCACAATCTTCAACATCAAGGAGTTTTTGATAAAAGTATCATGGATATTATGGGGGTTGACTGGAGACATTTCAATCCATATGCCATAGAAGCACTCGGTGCAGTCAATCTCTTAAAAGGAGGTATCACTTTTTGTGATGCCATCACCACAGTGAGTGAAAAGTATGCCAAAGAGATACAAACAGATGAGTATGGATTTGGTTTGCAAGAGCATATAAGAGCATACTCCTACAAGCTTTTTGGTATCTTAAACGGAGTTGATTATGATGAGTGGAGTCCCGAGAAAGATAGATATATACTGAGGAATTACTCTATAGAGACTTTGGAAGATAAGATAGAAAACAAAAGAGATTTGCAACGCATTTTTAATCTTGTGCCAAGTGACGGCGCGGCTTTGATAGGATTTGTCGGAAGATTTGCCAAACAAAAGGGTGTAGAGCTTATATCATCTTGTGTAGAAGGGCTTTTGCAGCTCAATGTTCAGATAGTGATGCTTGGAAGTGGAGAAAAGTGGGCAGAGGGCTTTTTTAGTGAAATTGCGAGCAGATATCCTGAAAGATTTGGTTGCTATATAGGATACAACAATGAGTTAGCGCACAAGATAGAAGCCGGATGCGATATGTTTTTGATGCCTTCCATTTTTGAGCCTTGCGGTCTAAACCAGATATACTCTTTAAAGTACGGAACTCTGCCAATTGTAAGAGCCACCGGCGGGCTTGATGATACGATAGTCAATTATGACAGATTTGAAGATAAAGGAAATGGGTTTAAATTTTATGAAGCAAGTACACATGCACTGTATCATACAGTTAGATGGGCGGTAGAAGTATATGAAGAAGAAAAAGAGCAATTTGAAAAAATGCAAAAAAGAGCTATGGAGGAGCATTTTAGTTGGTTGGATTCAGCCAAGAAGTATCAAAAAGTTTATAGGTGGGTGAATCGTGAATCGTGAATCGTTTTCAAGCTATAGGCTTGAAAACTTCGAAATTTCGTCTCACGACTCACGAATAAAAGGAGTTTAAGTGGTACATTATGATATAAGTAGGTTCAGTGAACTTGACATCTATCTTTTTAAAGAGGGAACCCATACAAAACTATATGACAAGTTCGGTTCTCATTTTATGCAAAGAGAGGGTAAAAAAGGGGTTTATTTTTCGGTGTGGGCTCCAAATGCAAAAGAGGTCAGTGTTGTAGCTGATTTTAACAGGTATGATCCTTTAGCTCACCCTTTAAAGCCAAGAGACGATGACTCCGGCATTTGGGAAGGATTTATAGAGGGTGTTAAAAAAAATGTTACATACAAGTATCACATAGTATCAAAGATTGAGGATAAAATTCTTTTAAAAACCGATCCTTACGCATTTTATTGTGAAAAACCTCCAAAGTCAGCTTCTGTTACTTATGATATAAACGGCTATAAGTGGATTGATAAAAAGTGGATGAAAAAAAGGAGCAAGGTAAATGCTCATGATAAACCTATCAGTATATATGAAGTTCATTTAGGCTCTTGGAGAAGAAAAGTCGAAGAGGATAACAGGTCTTTAACTTACAAAGAAGCCGCTATAGAACTGAGCAAATATGTAAAATCTTTAAATTATACCCATATAGAGCTTATGCCAATAACTGAGTATCCTTTTGAGGGTTCCTGGGGGTATCAGGTAACAGGTTACTTTGCTCCGACTGCAAGATACGGCACTCCAAAAGAGTTTATGGAGTTTGTAGATATCATGCATAGTGAGGGTATAGGTGTCATACTTGATTGGGTGCCTTCGCATTTTGTTACTGATGGTCATGGGCTGTCTACATTTGACGGAACTTGTTTGTATGAACATAAAGATCCAAGACTTGGTTATCATCCCGAATGGGGTAGTGCGATATTTAACTACGGAAGAAACGAAGTTAGGGCATTTCTCATCAGTAGTGCATCTTTTTGGTTTGAAAAGTATCATATAGACGGTATCAGGGTGGATGCGGTTGCAAGTATGCTTTATCTTAACTATGCAAGAAAAGACGGTGAATGGATACAAAACAAGTATGGCGGCAATGAAAATCTTGAAGCTATAGAATTTTTGAAGCAGTTAAACAGTTCTGTTTATAGCGAATTTGAAGGTATAGTGATGATTGCCGAAGAGTCAACCGCTTATCCAAAAGTCACAAGACCCGTAAGTGACGGGGGACTTGGTTTTGGGTTTAAGTGGAATATGGGATGGATGCATGATACTTTGAAGTACTTTTCACTTGATCCCATATACAGACAACACCATCAAGAGAGGCTTACTTTTAGCATATGGTATGCATTTGATGAAAATTTCATACTTCCTTTGAGCCATGATGAAGTAGTGCATATGAAAGGCTCACTCATCAACAAAATGGCAGGCGATGACAATCAAAAATTTGCAAACTTAAGAGCATTGTTTGCTTATATGATAGCACATCCGGGTAAAAAGCTTCTTTTTATGGGCGGAGAGTTTGCCCAGTATAAAGAGTGGAATTACAAAGAGAGTTTGGATTGGCATCTTTTAGACAGTCCAAGACACAGAGGGCTTTTAAACATGATAGCCAAATTAAATCAAATCTATAAAGAGGAAAAAGCTTTATATCGTTATGATGGTGAACATAAAGGTTTTGAATGGATTGAAAGAACGGATGCTTCACACAATACCATCTCATTTTTTAGAAAAAGTGATGATATGGATGAAACTATCATAGTAGTATGTAATTTTGCGGATCATAAAAGAGAGAACTACCGTATAGCAGTCCCAAAGGAAGGGAATTATAAAATGATATTTAATTCTCAAGACAGTAGTTATGAGGGGTGGAGCTATGAAAATGAAGGAGTTTACAAATCTCAAAAAGTTCTGGCATGGGGAAGAGAAGACTCTATAGAGTTTGATATGCCCGCTCTCGGGGTGGTTTACTTTAAAAAATGTTCATAAAAAGTTGCGATGTAGCTATACTGGGATCTGGTGCTAGCGGACTTTTTTTAGCCTCTTTTTTAGATAAGAAAGATTATATCCTTATCGATCACAATCCTTTGCCTTTAAAGATAAAAGTAAGTGGTGGAGGAAAATGTAACTTCACAAACGAGTTTGTAAGTAGTGATAACTATGTGGGAGATAAAAAGCTAATCGATGAAGTTTTAAGTTACTATACTCCAAAAGATGTACTGAATTTTTTTAGTGGTATCAAATATAAAAAGATAAAAAATAACCAATACTTTGCTCAAACTTCAAATGAAATCATAAAAAAGCTTGATAAAAAGAAATTTATAGCTGAAATTTTGGAAGTTAAAAAAGATAAAGATTTTATCATTTATACATCCAAAGGTAATATAAGAGCCAAAAAAGTGGTGATTGCAACCGGTGGTATAAGTTATAAAAAGCTTGGAGCAACTGACATAGGCTATAAAATCGCCAAAAGTTTCGGGCATACTATCGTCTCTCCAACTCCCGCTCTTGTAGGGCTTAGTTTGCAAAAAGAGCAGTTTTGGATGAAGGAGTTGAGTGGTGTTAGCTTAAAAGTAAAGGTGAAAGTAGAGGGTAAGATTTTTGAAGACGATATACTTTTTTCTCACAGAGGCATCACAGGCCCCGCTATACTAAATGCTTCACTATACTGGAAAAAAGGAAAGATAAAAGTTGATTTTCTGCCCGGTTTCAAATATAAAAAATCCAATAAAACCATATCCAATGCTTTACCGCTTCCAAAAAGATTTATCATATCATTTTTAAAAGCACATGAATTGCCGGATTTGCCCATAAATAAATCAAAAGAGACCATAAATTTACTTCAAGATTATGAGTTTGCACCGGCAGGTAATTTTGGCTTTGAAAAAGCTGAAGTGACAAAAGGCGGAGTCGATACAAGCGAGCTTAACGGATTTGAGAGTAAATTCGTAAAAAATCTCTTTTTCATAGGTGAGGTAGTAAATGTAACCGGAGAGCTTGGAGGATATAACTTCCAATGGTGCTTCAGCAGTGCAAAGTATATTGCAGATATTTTACATATATATTAATATATTAATAATTCTTAAAGCTTAATTGGATTAAAATTAAATAAAGTTTTTAATCAACGGATAAAAATGAATATGAGCGTGTTTTTTGATGATGAATATAAAAAAAGTTATTTTAAATGGATCACTATGGAAAATGAACAATTTTTAAAAGAGATGCTTTCAAACTTAATTAAAAAAGATATAGACAAAAATAAACTTGAAGAGATGGGTAAAGAGGTCTATAAAAAAACCATAAGCTTTTCAAAATTGGCTATCTTTTTGGATACTTTTTCTTATACCCTCTCCCTTGAAGAGAAAAAACAGTTACAAACAAATGAAAATATTTTAGCAAAGGGGTATCTAAAGTATAGATTGCCAAAAGAGATAAAATCACTCAAACTTGGTATCAATAATAACCCGAATTTTGTTACAAAAAAAGATCTTGCTATCATAGATGAGCTTATTGTTTGGTTGGAAAATCTTATAAATAGTTTTTTAAAAGGAGAAAAACCTCCTAAGATAAATGGTAGGATTAGTGAGTTTATAAAATTTGCTGAGGATAGAAGCGGTATATTTTTTGATGATCAAGATGTAAAAGATGATTTTTTAAGAACAAATAAAGAGCTTTATGAGTGTGCTACTGAAGCAGTAAATTTTTATGAAAGGGGTGATTTTTACTATTTTGTATTGATTTATGTAGAAATGATAGCACTCTTTTTAAAGATGGTTACACTTTTAAGCGGTATGTTTATAGAAGAGGAGTTACTTTCAGTTTATATAGACCCCATAACATTACTTCCTAACAGATTTCAATTGATAAAAGATATTAATACATTTAAAGATGTATATATCATGATCATCAATATAAAAGCATTTTCAAAACTTAATATGCTTTATGGTTACGAGATAGGGGATGGAATACTTAAAAAAGTCGCGGGCTTTTTAAAAACATCAACTTCAATAAAAAATTATAGAATATATGGGGATGAATTTGCAATTTTGGTAGATAGTGAAAAAAATGCCAGAGTTTTATTTGATGAGTTAAATTCATCCATATCTATCATGGCTAACAATGAAAAATATGATATATTTTTTTATGGTGCATATAGTAAATTTAAGGATAAAGCACTCGAGTCTTGTGAGTTTGCGCTGTTTAGGGGCGATAAAAAGGATTTGATTGCTTCAAAAGAGATAGAGCATCTTATAGAAAACATAAAACAAGAATTAACACTTGTCCAAAAATTAAAAGAGATAATGATAAGAGATGATATAATTCCTTACTATCAACCTATCTATATAACCCTTAAAGACATTAAAAAGATACTAAAATATGAAGTTTTGATGAGGTTAAAGTATGAAGATGAGATACTTGAGCCGAAAGACTTTCTAGAAACTTTAGTTGAAGCCCCTTTTTATACAGAATTTACCAAATCAATGCTTATAAAAAGTTTTGAAACTTTTAAATACAGTGATTTTACATTTAGCGTGAATTTTACTCTAAAGGATATAAAAGATAAAACTATAAGGATTTTACTTGAAACTTTAGTTTCAAAGTATCCTGATGTCGCCAAAAGGTTGACCATAGAAATAGTTGAAAACGAAGCTTTAAAAGAATTTGAACTTTTAAACGAATTTATAACTACCTTCAAAAAAAGAGGCATATCGTTTGCGCTTGATGATTTTGGTAGCGGATACTCAAACTTTGCACAATTTGCAAAATTACATGTAGATTTTATAAAAATTGATGGTACGATAATAACACAGGTTCTAGAAGATAAAAAAATGCAGCAATTGGTTGATTCGATAGTAAAATTTGCCCAAACTTTAGAATTGCAAACGATAGCAGAATTTGTATGCTCGAAAGAACTTTTTGAATATCTCCAGGATAAGGTTGATATGTTGCAAGGTTTTTATATCGGCAAACCGGAGCCGTATTTGCTGTAGCAATACAAAGTTATACTGTTATAATTGTAGCCTCAACAGGCAAAATATTTCTTCTTAAATCCCCTCAATCTCAGTTTCAGTTTATAGTCTAAAAAGTAACAGAAAAGTAAATGAAAATTGAGTTATAATTATAAAAAGATTTCACATAAGGAGTGTAAAGATGGGCAAATATACTGAGAAATTACAAGACGTCAAGAGATTGATCGGGTTTTTGCAAAAAGAGACTCCAAATCAAATCAAGGGTTTTGAAGAGTTTATGTCTGCGGTTGAAGCCGAGGATGTGCTCTCGAAAAAACAAAAAGAGCTTATCAATGTCGCTCTTGCAGTCGCAGCTCAGTGTGAATGGTGTATAGCTTTGCATGTAAAAAGTGCGCTTGATGCTGGAGCAACCAAAGAAGAGGTTATTGATGCTAGTATGCAGGCAGTATTGATGCACGGTGGCCCGGCTTTGATGTATATGACACCTGTAAAGAATGCTTTAGAGGAGTTTTTGGCAGAAGAGAATTAAATGTTGTATGGCTTAAGTTTCATTTCAGTTTTTATCTCATTCTCAAAATTGCATCCTGCAATTTTTCTGAGGCTTCAGGTTATTTGTGCGTCATGCACAAATGGACACCTTCAGAACCGGTATAAACCGAAATGAAACTTAAGCCAATCCCGCTGTATAGTAAGAGGAGGAAAGATCATGAACAAGACAACGGCTGAAGAGTTATATTATCTGATGTATCTTGGCAGAGAGTTTGAGTATGCTGCCAAAGAGTACTATCTAAAAGGAAACATATCAGGATTTTTACATCTTGATATAGGACAGGAAGGTTTTAGCGTAGCAGCTATGAAAGCTTTTAAAAAAGGTGATGTCTTTACTACTTACAGAGAGCATGTTCTATCTATTGCAAGAGGTATGGAGCCAAAAAAAGTGATGGCTGAGCTTTTTGGAAAAGAAGAGGGCATCAGCAAAGGAAGAGGCGGTTCTATGCATCTTTTTGAACCGAAGCTTGATTTTTACGGTGGTGATGCTATAGTCGGAGGACAGATCGTAAATGCGGTAGGTTGTGCATATGCAAGAAAGTATCAAGAGAGTGAAAATGCCGTAATGGTCATATTTGGTGATGGAGCAAGCAACGGCGGTGCATTTTTCGAATCACTCAATATATCTTCAGCATGGCAATTACCGCTTCTTTTTCTTTGTGAAAACAATGAGTATGCCATAGGTACCAAAATCACGCGAGTATCACACTTCCAAAAGCAAAGCAACAAAGCAAAACCATATATGAGAACCATAGAAGTTGACGGTATGGATGCCATGGCAGTTTATGAAGCCATAGAAGAGGCAAACAGATACATACTTGAGGGAAACGGTCCTTGTTTTGTGGAAGCTATGACTTGCAGGTACGAAGGTCACTCCATAGCTGATCCTAACAGTTATAGAAGCGAGGAAGAGATGAGTATATGCAAGCAAAGAGACCCGATAAAAAGACTTAAAAAAACTCTAACGGAGGAGTTCGGGCTTGATGATGAATTTATAACATCTCTTGAAAAAAGAGCAAAAGAGGAAGTAGATAGTGCTGTAGAGTTTGCGCTTAACTCAAAAGAGCCGGAAGTAGCAAGTTTGTATGATAATGTTTTTTGTAAGGAGTGTGGCAATGTTGTATCGTGAAGCACTAAACAAGGCGATAGATGAGTGTATGCAAACAGATGAAAGTGTTGTAATACTCGGTGAAGATGTGGGGATGTATGGCGGAAGTTACAGAGTAAGTGAGGGGCTTTTTGCCAAATATGGAGAGAAAAGGGCCATAGATACTCCCATAGCTGAACTTAGCATCGTAGGAAATGCCGTAGGTATGGCTATAGGAGGTCTTAGGCCCATAGCTGAAATCATGACGGCGAACTTTTCTCTTTTGGCTTTTGATCAAATCATAAATCACATGTCAAAATACAGATATATGAGTGCCGGAAAGATAACTCTTCCTATGGTGGTAAGATTTCCTCAGGGTGTCAGCAAACAGCTTGCAGCTCAGCACAGTGAAAGTTATGAGCAGATGCTGAGTGCTGTTCCCGGTATCTATGTGTTAGCTGCTTCAGATGTAAACTATGCTTATCATGCTTTAAAAAAGGCTATACTTTTGGATGATCCTGTTGTATTTATAGAGCATGAGCTTTTATATAACAAAGAAGGAGCGGTTGACTTTGAAGCAGATATAGATCCTTTTAAGGCAAGAGTGGCAAAAGAGGGAAAAGATATAACTATCATCAGCTATCTTAAGATGGTGGATGATGTTTTAAAAGCGGTTCCTGATATCGAAAAAGAGTTATCCGTTAGTTGTGAAGTGATAGATCTTTGCTCACTTAATCCCATAGACTTTGATACCATAAAAAAATCCATCTCAAAAACAAAAAGAGTAGTAGTTGTAGAAGAGGATCACAAGATGGGAGGGTATGGAGCACAAGTGATAAGTAAGGTAGTTGAAGAGCTTTTTTTCGCACTTGATGCAGCACCTCTTAGGATAGCCGGCGAAGATGTGCCTATACCTTACAACAGAGCTTTGGAGCTTGCAAGTATCCCGACACCAAAAAGTATAACCGACAAGATAGTAAAGTGGGGGAGAGACAATGGATTATAATATAACGATGCCTCAACTCTCGGACTCTATGAGCGAGGGAAAGTTGGTAGAGTGGAAAGTGAAAGAGGGGCAAAAAGTAAAATCAGGAGATGTTATAGCGGATATAGAATCTGATAAAGCGGTTATAGAAGTTCAAACTTTTAAAGACGGGATTGTCAAAAAACTTTTGCTAAAAGAGGGAGATGAAGCAAAAGTGGGTGCAACCATAGCAGTTATAGATACCGATATGAAAGCGCCAAAAAGTGAGATAAAACAAGAGGTTAAGCCAAAGCAAGAAGATGCCAAAAAGAAAGAAATAGAGCAAAAAGATAGTAAGCCTAAAAAAGAAAAACCCCAAAAAGAAGTAGTAAAAAAAGAGGAAGATATAGTTGATTTTCTTTTTGGTGGTGAAAAAGAGCAAAAACCGTTGCCAAAAGGTACGTCAACTCCTGTTGCCAAGCAAAAGGCTTTGAAATATGATATGGATATAGAAAAATTACAAAATGATGGAAAGCTTCCTGTTCCTGCTTTTGAAAAAGATATAGACAAAGCCCTTGCAAATAAGTACTTCACTCCAAAAGCAAAAAAACTTTTTGATGGATACGGTTTGGAATTGTCTTCTTTTAAACTTGATCACAAGATAGATGAGAGTGAAGTAAAAAA
This sequence comes from Thiofractor thiocamini, assembly GCF_055384375.1. Classification (NCBI taxonomy): domain Bacteria; kingdom Pseudomonadati; phylum Campylobacterota; class Epsilonproteobacteria; order Campylobacterales; genus Thiofractor; species Thiofractor thiocamini. Next base: position 195,839 of record NZ_AP042389.1, read on the forward strand.
GTATATAAAAGATAACAATATCCCGCAAATCAAAAAACTGTCCGCAAACCAAAAATCAGTTATAAATACTGTAACAAGCAGTTGGCAAAGACCTGTTTATCATATATATGAAGAAGTTACCCTAAAGAAAAAAGAGGGTATCAAGCTAACGGCAAACATACTGAAGGCTTTAGCAAATGTTATGCAAAAGTATGATTTTTCAAGGTCGGTTTTGCAAAATGATACTTTGAAAGTTTACCCTTCTTCGGATATCTCCGTAGCACTCAGCAGAGGTACGGACTTGTATATGGTCGTACTTAAAAATGTAGAGGATAAGAGTTTAAAAGAGATAAACGAGTGGCTAAAAGAGATAAAAATCAAAAAATTGAGTAGTGATGATTTAAGCGGCTCTACATTTGGTATAAGTAACTTAGGGATGTTTGAGATAGATGCTTTTGACGCATTGATAAATGCAAATGACAGTGCTATAGCAGCATTTGGAGCCTTGGAAAATGGAAAGATAAAAGCAACTTTTACTTTTGATCACAGGATAGTAAACGGAGTAAGCGCGGCACAGTTTGTGATGGATTTTAAAAAAGAACTTGAAAATACATAAGGATATGAAATGTATGATGCTGTTTTTATAGGCGGAGGATTGAACTATGCAGGAGCTATAGTTTTGGCAAAAAAAGGGAAAAAAGTAGCATTGGTTGAAAAAGATATGAAAGAACTAGGCGGAGTTTGTTTGCATCATGGGTGCATACCTTCTAAAAACCTGCTTCATAGAGCAAAAACGGCATATGAAATAAAAGAGGATGTTTTCTCCATGCATAAAGATACTTTGAAGTTCGATCTTTTGCAAAACAAGATCCAAAAGCATTTGAAAAAATCCACCGATTCCATAACTCTTCAATGCAAAAGTGCGGGTGTCGAGCTCATTGAAGCTGAAGGCTTTGTAGGTGATAAAGGAGTCTATGTTGATGATAAAACAGTACCTTCTAACTACATCGTCATAGGTACAGGCTCTAGTGCATTCGTGCCAAAAGAGATACAAATAGACCATGAAAATATTATCACAAGCAAAGAAGCATTGACATTAAAAAGTTTGCCAAAAGAGATAGTGATATATGGAAGCGGTGCCATAGGACTTGAATTTGCCACTTTCTTTGCCATAAACGGGGTTGAAACAACTTTGGTTTACAGACATGATAAAATTTCAAGAAAGATTCATCCGAGATTGGTTGACAAGATAGAAGAACAATTGAAAAATATAGGCGTTATTTTGATGCCAAATAGTACAATCTCAAAAGCAAAAAACATAAATGACAAGGTAGAAGTATCTTTTGATGACGGTAAAAAAATCACAACGAAAAAGCTTCTTGTGGCTACCGGAAGGATGCCAAACACAAGTGTTGTAAAAAATGATATCATCGAAGTGGATAGAGGGATAGTAACAGATGAATATTTTGAGACTTCTATGCAAAATGTATTTGCCGTGGGTGATTGTAACGGTAAGTTACAACTAGCCCATGCCGCAAGAGCGGAAGTTTTGAATGTTGTAAAAAATATCCTGGGTAAAAAAAGTATATTGGATCTTTCAAATATACCTAGGTTTATCTTTACTTTACCTCTTTCTTATGCTTTTATAGGAAATAAAGGAGTAAAAGAGGCAAGTTTTCCTCTCTCTTATCTTGGGATAAGCAGTGCAGTAACCGGGGCAAATCTTGGGGAAGTTATACTATATGCGGATAAAGAAGATTTCGTATGCGGTGCGGAAATGTTTACTCCTAATGCTGAAGAGTTGATAGGTGTATTTTCTACGGCACTTGCGGCAGAGTTGGATGTGAATACTTTTAAAAAAGCCGTTTTCCCTCATCCGACATTTAGTGAAAGTATAGATAGAGTACTAAGAAGAGTATGAACTTTTTATTTCTTGGAACTAGCGCCGGAAGACCTACAAAAGAGAGAAATGTATCTGCACTGGCATTTACCATGGAAAATGAGCATGGGTGGTATCTTTTTGATTGCGGGGAAGCTACGCAACATCAGATACTAAAAAGCCCTCTAAAAAGCGGAGGTTTGAAAGATATATTCATCACTCATCTTCATGGTGATCACTACTATGGACTTTTGGGACTTATTGATAGTTTTAAGATGGATAACAGAAAAGAGTCTCTTAGTATCTATGCTCCTAAAGGATTGAAAGATTTTTTAAACTGCGCTATGGATATATCTTTTGAAAAACTGGGATTTAAACTTCAAGTTATAGAGTTTAAAGAGTATGACGATTTCGAGTTTGAAAAATTCAGCATTCAAATCCTGCCTCTTTATCACTCAGTTGATAGTTTTGCATTTTTTATCAAAGAGTATGACAAAAGCAACTCCTTAGATGAAGAAAAATTAAAAAAAGATGGTCTTATGCCCTCACCTTTGTATGGGGAGCTAAAAAAAGGAAAAGAGGTTTTTCAAAACGGCAAATGCTATAAACCAAAAGATTACTTTTTAGATCCCATAAAAGGAAGGAAGGTTGTGATATGTGGTGATAATGCAAAGCCTGAGATATTGAAAGATCATATCAAAGATATAGATCTATTGATCCATGAAGCTACATATACAAAAGAAGTTTATGAAAATCTTCCTGTTAAAGTTTTGCATTCAACAGCTTATGATGTGGGTAAAATAGCCAAAGAATCAAATGTAAAAAATCTTATCGTTACTCATATAAGCCCAAGATACCATAATGCAGGGAAATATCCACTCAAGCTTTTAGAAGATGAAATCAGGCAAAATTACAAAGGAAAGTTTTTTATCGCGGAGGATTTGCAGAGTTATCGGTTTGATGGTCAAGCTATTTTAAGAGTTTAAAGTTATGTCTATCTGAACTATATTTACTGTATAAATCTATTTCATAGATAATGGGTTGTTTGGATTTTTGTATCGGGGATATTTTTTATTTTAAGTGGAATATAATACCGCAAAATTATTTTTGAGGTATGAAATGACTATAAAAGATATAGAGTATGAGATGCGTGCCAACGGTGTTTATCAAGAAGATATAAAGATCATATTGGAAAACTCAAAAAAATATAAAATGAATCCCCAATACATAGATAATGAACTTGTAAAACTTGGTTATGATAAAATTTTTACTATAGATTATGATGATATCAAAAGTGATGATGAGTATGACGAGTGTGTAAATTATCAAAAAATTTATCATAAAAAAATAGTGAATTTTGATATTTTAGCCCCAAAGTCCTTTAACACCGGAAATAATAAATTATGCTGCAATGGCACCTACGACAAGCCCCATTATTCTAGAGAGTATTTTCATGCTATTGGTCGTACTGAATAGAGGGTCGCTTCATTCCCTATCAAAGATATCATGATACTTGCCGCGGCAAGTGGATTTAATATGGTGATGAGTGCTACTGTATCGTGTATAAATAAGTAAGGAAAGATAATGTGTTATCGCTTTGTACCTTCTAAAATTTTATTTTATCACTATACTATAAATTTGATATAAAACTAAGTAAGGATGATGACAAATACACTTTAGTTTTTTTGGTATAATTTTGCCTGAAAAAGGATGAAATCAATATGAAACTAAAAGAAAAAATTCGTTTAGATGTGTCAAAAAACAGAGAGCGTATCAAAAAACTAGGACCAGGCATCATAACCGGTGGGGCAGGAGATGATCCTGCCGGTATCGTTACATATACTCTTGTGGGTGCAACGACAGGTTTTACCCAGTTGTGGCTTTTGCTTCTTTCTACCCCAATGATGATAGCTATACAAAATATGGTAGCGCGTATCGCTATAGTAACAGGAAAAAGTTTACCTGAAATTACAAAAGCTTACTACTCTAAAAAGATAACAGTTATCATGATAATGACATTATCACTGGCAAATATATTAACTATAGGAGCCGATTTGAATGCCATAGCAACGATACTGCATATGATAAGCGGATATAAAACAGTACATTTTCTTATACCCATAACGGCTCTTATAGCATATCTTATAACTTTTGGACAATATAAGAAGATTAAGCAGATACTTATCTGGCTAACTGTTGCTTTGGTTGTATATATTATCTCTGCAATTATGGCAAAACCATCTTTGGTGCTGATCTTAAAAAATACTTTTATACCGCACATAGAGTTCAGTCAGGTATGGGTTATAGCGGCACTGGGAATGCTTGGCACTACCATTTCCCCATATCTTATGTTTTGGCAAGCTTCAGAAGAGAAAGAGGAGAAGAAAAGTATCGTACAAGCTGATGAAGTCGGATATGATACTATTGTCGGTATGGTATACTCCAATCTCCTTGCACTTGCTATGATTGTAACAGGTGCGGTTATGCTTTATGGGACAAAAAACAGTATAGAGGATGTCGGAACTTTAGCAAAAGCTCTTCATCCGGTTGCCGGTGATTATGCTTTTGCACTATTTTCAATAGGCATTATAGTTTCCGGTTTATTGGCCATCCCTGTACTTGCCGGCTCAACTGCATATGCAGTGGCCGATACATTTGGCTGGAGAGAAGGTATGGATTATAAAGTTAGTGATGCCAAAGGGTTTTATATAGTATTCATAGGTGCATTACTAACAGGGGATATGATAGATGTGATACCTACTATTACGGTAGTAGACGCTCTTTATTATTCGCAGGTTTTAGATGGGATTCTCATACCGGTTCTTATAGGGTTTGCATTGATGATCGCAAACAATAAAAATATAATGGGACAATACACTTCTACTCGCTTTCAAAATATATTTTCTATTTTTGCAATGATAGTTACAATTATATTGACGGTAGTTATGATTTGGCAGTGGATGTGATCTGCTTACTGCCGGCTTGATCATTTTGGAGTTTTAAAGAGGGAAGTTCTTTGATATAAATATCCTGCTGAGGGAACGGTATGTTGATACCCGCATCATTTAACGCTTTATATATCATCTTTAAAAACTCGCTTGTAGTATATCTAGGCCTTAGGGTCAGTTCATCTTTTACCCATACAAAAAGTTCAAAATTTATGCTGCTGTCTCCCATGGATGTAAAAGTAATGAGTGGTTTTTTATCTCCGATTTTGTAATGGGGTAATTCCATTTTTAATAAAGCATCCAATATAACTTTTTCTACTGTTTCAACTTCCGTGCCGTAAGCTACACCAAAAGGTATGCGAAACCTTCTTGAACTGTCGTTAAGAGTCCAGTTCGTTACTATATTTTGGATAAAGTTTTGATTTGGAACTATGAGGTCTATGTTGTCATTTGTTCTTATGGTAAGTGATCTCATCCTTATATCGGTTACCGTTCCTCTTGTATCTTCATCAAGTTGTATATAGTCACCTATCTTTATACTCTTTTCAAACATCAAAATGATACCTGAGACAAAGTTGGATACGACATTTTGCAAACCAAAACCGATACCGACCGATAATGCTCCGGCTATGACAGTCAATGAGCTAAGGTTTAATCCTATGGATTTTAGAGATGATAAAAAAACGATGGTCAGTATAAGATAGTATCCTATGTTTGCCAAAAGAGTTGCCGTTGAATTGTTTATGCCATATTTTTGTTTTAGACCATATATACTTTTTTTATAATACTTGCCTATATATAGTCCCGCAAGTATTAAAATGGTAAATATAAAAAAGTTTATAAGGGATATATTTTTGCTATCAATGTTAAACAGAGGATAGTTAAGTACTCCCCATGTTTTTTCAAAAAATAGTTTTACTTCAGCTATGGTATTATTCAATATAAGCTCTGCATTGCCAAAACTCATTTTTTCAAAATAACTAAATAATGCAATATATGCTTTTTTGTCTTTTGATAACAATGTATCTATCTTTTTCTCCACCGAGAAAGCTTTTTTATCTTTTATTTTAATGTAATATAAGAATTCTACTATGTAATTGTCTATAACTTTACGTTTTAAATCAGTTTTGATATCCAAATTTTCTTTTATCAAATTTTGAATAAGATTTATATTTTTTTTATCTTCTGCTATTTTCCATTTTTCCAGATCTATCTTCAGACTCTCAAGTTTTTTATCGATTTTTTCTATTTTTTGCTGATATATATCTATATTTTCCTCGGCGGTTTTTTTTGAAAAATTTATAGTAAAAAGCTTATCATATAATCTTTTTCTCCATTCTTTTATATGTTCTTTTATATATTTTTCTTTTTCTTGACCAATTTGTATAAGTTTTTTATAATATATGTACTCCAGTTTTTGGGTAGGGGTCTTTGAGGATGAAAGTATATTTAATTTTTTATTCAGATCCGCAAAATAATCATCAGATGAGAGTATAAACTCTTGAAGAGCCAATACTTTTTTAAAGAGAATAAGATAGTCTAAATAATTCTTAACATTTGAAGCGGATATATCCTCTTTTTTGAACTTAAGGGTTTTTATCTTTTTTGCATATAAAAGATCCAAAGAGTATTCGGGTGAATTTTTCGGTATGTTTTTTAGTATATCATCTATATTCGAACTATTTATATCGCTAGATGCGGCATAAAGCAAAAGTGCAGAGAAGATAAATATGACTATTTTTTTCATACTGATATTATACCAAATTTATCGCTTTGGTAAAATCGTTTATAATGTCTTGCGGATTTTCAAGTCCTACCGATACTCTGACAAGTCCGTCGGTTATGCCCATGGATTTTTTTACTTTATCGTCAAAGTCCCTGTAGATAGTACTGTTCATATGAAGTGCCAAAGTTCTGTTGTCACCTATATTTGCCGTGAGTGTTATCAGTTTTAATCTGTTCAAAACTTCAAAAGATTTTTGTTTGCTTCCAAAATCTATGGTAAATAAAGGACCACATCCGTTTGAAAAATATCTCTTGTATACTTCATGGTCGATATGTTCTTTCATGGAGGGATGGTTTATCTTGGCAGATTTTCCTATATTTTTACTTAATGCTTTCACTATGGTATCAACGTTTTCATTTACCCTTTGTATCCTCAAGGAGAGAGTTTCGAGACCCAAAAGAGTTAAAAACGAACCAAAAGCATTTGCACTCATTCCCATATCCCTCAAAGCTCTTTTTTTACATATGGCTATGAAAGATTTTTCTTTGTATTTTTCTATCATGGGATGGATATCGCTGTATTTTTTATTTAAAAGTTTATCATTTTTCATATCTACTTTTCTAAAAACCGCAATTCCTCCCAAAGCCGCACTGTGACCACTCATATTTTTGGTGGTAGAATGAACAACTATATCTACTCCTAATTCAAGAGGTCTTAGCAAAAGCGGTGTAGCGGTATTGTCAACTATCAAAAGAGTATCATACCTTTTGCATAAAGATGCTATAAAGTCAATGTCGGGAAGTCTAAGAGTCGGGTTTGAAACACTCTCAAGCAATACGACCTTTACGCCGTTTTCAAGTTTGTTTTCGATAAATTTTATATCATCGCTTTTAGAGAAACTGCTTTTGATACCAAATCTTTTTAGCGTCTCGTTTGCCAAAGTATAGGTACCTCCAAAAAATCCTCCCACACAAAGTATCTCGTCCCCGCTTTTTAAAAATGAACTAGCCGCCAAATGCAATGCCCCCATGCCTGAAGATGTGGCTATGGCTCCAAAACCGCCCTCTATCTTGGAAACGACGGATTCGAGTTTCGCATTTGTCGGATTTCCCACTCTTGCATATAAAGGCAGATTTAACTCCCCGGCAAATATCTCTTCGGCCTGATACGAATCTTTGTACCCAAAAGATGCGGAAGGGGTTATGGTTGGAGCCGTAGGGCCTACTTTGTTTGCGACACCTTGAACCAGCAGTGTGTTGTAATATTCAAAATCTTTATACATGATGTTTCCTGAGTAAATATATATTTATTGTAACTTATTGTCTTTAAGTGCAAATAAATTTTTTTATAATGAGATAAAATTTGTTAAATTTTAAAAAAAACAGTATAATATGTGTCCAATAAATGATAAAGGAATAGTTATGTCAAAGAGATTGTCAAAGTTAGTTATGATTGTTTCATTTTGTATAGTTAGTTTATATGCGGGTTTTAAAGAAAACAGAATGATTTCAACTACAATGGATATTATACAAAATTCTCATATAAAAATTCCTCAAAAAGTTCTGCAAAACGCAAAAGCGATAGTCGTTATACCAAACTTGAAACACGGTAGCTTTCTTTTTGGAGGAAGTTACGGACACGGTATATTGACCATTAAAAACGATAACGGTTGGAGCGATCCTTCTTTTGTAACTTTTAGAAATTTTAGTTTTGGCTTCCAGGCAGGACTACGATCAACTGATGCTATTATGATATTTGAAAATATCAGAGGACTTGACGGCATAACTGACGGAAAGGCTACTATAAGTTTGACCGCCGGGGCAGTTTTCGGTAAAAAAGGAGTATATGTCAGCAGAAAAACAGATGGAGAGTTATCTGCAGATATATATCTGTTTGGAAGAAGTAGTGGCTTTGAGTTAAATGCCGGCTCATTGTCAGGCGGCAATCTCTATATAGATGATGAAACTAATGACAAGTACTACAACAGCGTCGTAAACACCGATATACTTTTATCAGGTGATAGACGCAGCACAAAACCTCAGGTTTTGAAATTTAAAAAGTTGATCATGGATATTACACGATAATTTGTGATTTGCCTTTGTTTGACGGTATGATTAAAAATCTTTTATGACTCTTTTTGATATAATCTGTAAATTTTTTTAGAGGATTATTATGAGAGTTTTAACAGGCATTCAGCCTTCGGGTGTTTTGCATCTTGGGAACTATTTTGGCTCCATCAAACAAATGCTTGAATACCAGGGCAAAAGCGATCTTTTTATATTTATAGCAAACTACCATGCACTTACTTCGCTAAAAGACGGAAACGCTTTAAGAGAAAATACCATAGATGCCGCTATCAGTTTTTTATCACTTGGTATAGACCCCCAAAAGGCTACTTTTTGGGTGCAATCCGATGTAAAAGAGGTACTGGAGCTTTACTGGGTACTTTCTTCATATACTCCTATGGGGCTTCTTGAGAGAGCTCATAGCTATAAAGACAAAGTTGCCAAAGGTATAGTGGCAAATCACGGACTTTTTTCATATCCGGTTTTGATGGCTGCAGATATACTTCTTTATGATTCAAACATAGTTCCGGTTGGCAAAGATCAAGTTCAGCATGTGGAGATCACAAGAGATATAGCTTTAAAATTCAACAATACTCACGGAGATATATTGACTCTTCCAAAATTCAAGATAGATGAAAATGTCGCTACGGTTCCAGGTATCGACGGGGCTAAAATGAGTAAAAGTTACGGTAATACGATAAATATCTTTACAACACAAAAAGAGCTCAAAAAACAAACAGGCAAGATCGTAACGGATTCAACTCCTCTTGAAGAGCCAAAAGAGTGGGAAAATTGCAATGTCTATAAACTGTGCAAACTTTTTATGGACAACGACGAACTTTTAGAACTTCAAGCAAGATATAAAAGCGGAAAAGAGGGATACGGTCACTTCAAAGCAACTTTGAAAGATAAGATTTGGGAATATTTTAGTGATGCGCGTGAAAAAAGAGAGTATTATCTATCTCATAAAGATGAGGTAAGAGATATCTTAAATGACGGAGCTAAAAAAGCAAGAAAGATAGCCAGTGATAAAATGCAAATCATAAGAGAAAAAGTAGGGATATTGTAATGTTGGATTTAAAATCAGTACAAAACAGTTTTGATGAGATATCACAAAAACTCAGAAAAAAAAATATAAAAGAAGAAGTACTTAAAGAATTGAAAAGACTCTTTGTGGTTTTAAAAGAACAAAGAGCAAAATTAGAGAGTTTGCAGGCGCAAAAAAATGAAAAGAGCAAGCTGTTTCCTATATATAAAAAAGAGGGAAAAGATGTCGCTTTGCTAAAAAGTGAACTTGATAAAATCAAAGAATCTATAAATTTTGAACAAAAGATAGTGAATGATTTGGAGAGTGAACTGGAAATTTACGCTTTAAACATACCAAATATCCCCGATGATGACGTACCTGTCGGTGAAAATGAAGATGACAATGTAGAGATAAAAAAAGTTTTAACTCCAAGAGAGTTTGATTTCAAACCAAAAGAGCATTGGGAATTGGCTGAAGATCTTGACTGGATCGACTTTAAAAGAGGTGTCAAGCTGGCTAAAAGCAGGTTTTCCGTTTTGAAAAACGGTGCAGCTAAGATAGAAAGAGCCTTGATAAATTATATGCTTGATTTCAATGCAAAAAGAGGCTTTGATGAGGTATGTGTGCCATATATAGTCAACAAAGAGTCCATGAAAGCAACCGGTCAGCTTCCAAAGTTTGAAGATGACTTGTTTAAGATCGAAGGTGAAGAGTTGTATCTTATACCTACGGCTGAAGTTCCTCTAACCAATCTCTATAGAGATGAGATCATAGGTAGTGACGAATTGCCTCTTTTGATGACGGGATATACAGCATGTTTTAGAAAAGAAGCCGGAAGTGCGGGAAGAGATACAAGAGGTATCATCAGACAGCATCAGTTTGATAAAGTAGAGTTGGTAAGTATAACAAAACCGGAACAAAGCGACAAGGTCTTTGATAAGATGGTTGAGTGCGCGAGTGACCTTCTTACATCCTTGGGACTTCCTCACAGGCTTGTAATGCTTTGTGGCGGTGATCTTGGATTTAGTGCGGCAAAAACCATAGATCTTGAAGTTTGGCTTCCCGGACAAGGTAGATACAGAGAGATAAGTTCCGTTTCAAACACAAGGGATTTTCAAGCAAGACGAGCCAAGATAAGATATAAAGATGGCAAAAAGAACAGACTAGTTCATACTTTAAACGGCTCATCTTTGGCAGTCGGGCGAACCCTGATAGCTATCATGGAGAATTATCAGCAAAAAGACGGTACTATACAGATACCCGAAGTTTTAAAAGAGTATTTATAGAGGTAATATGGCTGAAGAGCAAGATGATATAATAATCCTTGAAGAGGGTGATGAAACAAAATCTGAAGAGAATAAACCCCTAGAAGAGGAACAGCCCAAAAAAAGTAAAAAAAATATCATCATCATCGCATCTCTGGCATTGCTTCTTGTAGTGGTGGTCATAGTTTTGATCATTGCTCTTAAGGCAACTACCAAAAAAGACGAAAACGGCAATATCGCAAATCTTACTCAAAAAATCATAAAAAAAGAGAACTCTTTAAAATTTCCCTCAATTAAACTTGACAAATTGATACAAAAGGCAAATATTTTATATAAAAAAGGTGATAAAAAAGAGGCTTTGAAACTTTATGAAGAGATAGCATCATATAATGAATCCATTTCAAACTACAATATCGGTGTAGCTAAAATGAAAGAGAAAAAGTATCTTGAAGCTATAAAATTCTTCAAAAAAGCGATAGCCAACAAACAAAATAGATGCGTAAGTGCCATCAACAGTGCGGTGTGTGCGTTAAAACTCAAGAATGAAAAGCTTTTTAAATATTATATATCTTTAGCTGAGGTTTATCTTCCTTATGAAGCGAACGCACCTCTTTATACATACTATATGGCACTTATAAAGTACTATAAAAATGAGTATTTTGAAGCACTTGTGCCTATGAAGCATCCATCTTCTAAGTACTACAAAGAGGAGCAAAATTACCTTTCTGCTAAAATCGATACATTTTTTGGTGATGATTTGGCTGCTATAAACTTTCTTGAAAAAAATAAAAACCTCCAGGATGACTTTACCCTTGGACTTTTATATGCAAGAATCGGCGAATACCCTTTGTCCTTAAAACATTTCATAAAATCATATCAAATGCGCATAAAGCCCGTCAAATCAAAAATGGCCATGGTTTTATCATATATCAATATGGGACTTTTGGGCAGTGCCGCTACAAATCTAAAAGATGCAAAAAGGCTTTCCAAAAAGAATGTTTTAGAGATTTACCCTGTAAATATAGAGATAAAACCAAGTTTGAGAAATGTAAAATTGTCCCAAAAAGAGTTTGAAAAAAGAGTTTTGCAAAGAAAAGAAAATATGTACGGATTGCTGTTTTATTTTGCTCCGTATAAAGTTTTCAATGCAAATCAAACCATCGAATTTATAAGAAAAGGCGGAGTCGATCTCTCTTTAAATCAAACTAAAAATGCACTTATGCTTCTTTCTCAAAGCTCTAACATATCAAAAATAAACAAAAAAATCTCCATAGGCATCAAGAAAGCACTTGATTATAAGATAAATGAAGCCAATGCCATATTTGAATCCATCAAAGACAAATATCCTAACCATTCCATTTTGTTTTATGATTTGGGACTTTCTTATGCACAAATGGGCGATTATACGAATGCCTATAAAAATTTTGTAAAAAGTTATCACTTAAACAGTAGAAATTATCTAAGCGGTATATTTGCCATAATGACAAAAGAGTTGATACATCAGGACAATTCAAAACTAAGTGAAGAAGTTTTAAATGACTTGGAAAACGATCATAGGACAAAAGATAAAAAATTTTACTACGCTTTAATCGATTTTTCCAAAAATAACTATATATCTGCAGCAGATTTTGCAGGAAGTGACAGATCAAACAAGCCGCTAAATCTTATATTCGATGCAATCGTCGCAAAAAATACAAAGATAAGAAAACTGTTTTTGCAAAAATCACTTTCACTGAAAACCATACTACCAAAAGATATGATAGCGGAGCTTTTGTATGACAGTGCGAAAACATACGGCAAAAGTATAGAAAATTTTGCTAAAGAAGTTCAAAAAAGTTTTTTGAAAAGAGATGTGGAACTTAGATCACTTTTTTACGGTCCTGTTGTTGCAAGAGAGATTTATATAGATGCTTTGCAAATTTCAGGAATGCTATACTATGTGCGAGACATACTAGAAAGACAACTTCAAGATGAAAACGATGATGTGGTAGGCATTATGCAGGCTTTGGGATATGTCGATATATTTACAGGCAATTACGAAGAAGCGTATGCTCTGTATAATGAACTAATCGATACTTATAAACAAAAAGATACGAACACACTCTTTTTGGCTTCAGTCGCTTCCATCGGAGCAGATCATGATGCCAACGCGATAGCACTTTTGGAACTTGCTAAACTTACCGATCCAAACAACTTCGAGAGTAGACTTGCTTTGGGTCTTTTGTATATGGAAGTAAAGAATATCGCAGCTGCAGGGATACAGTTTGCCAAGATAGGGGATAGTAACTTTATATCAAAATATTTTACTTTTTCCATAAAAAAAGAGTAGTTATGACAAAGATTGCTATCATAGGTGGCGGTGCTAGCGGCATGATGGCTGCATTGACAGCTAAAAACAGTAACAATCATATAGACCTGTACGAAAAAAACCAAACACTTGGAAAAAAGATAACGGTTTCAGGCAACGGAAGATGCAATATCACAAATGCAAATATCACAAAATATGACTATTTCGGTAATGATCTTGACTTTTTAGATACTCCTTTAAAAGAGTTCGGCTATGAAAAATTCGAAAAATTTTGTAATGATATGGGGCTTTATCTTTCTATCAACAGTGACGGCAAAGTTTACCCCAGATCTTACGAAGCCTCATCTGTTTTAAACCTGTTTCAAGAGAATTTGAAGCTAAAAAAAGTGGGCATAAAACTTGCACATGAAATTGAAAGTATAAAAAAAAGTGACGGTAAATTCATTATTCATGTAAAAGATAAAAAACCTCAGATTTATGATAGAGTACTTGTTTCATCAGGCAGCAAAGCGGCAGGCAAACTTGGCGGTACAACATTTTCTCAAAAGATTGCTAAAAGTTTTGGGCATAATGTCTATGAAAATTTCCCGGCTCTTGTTCAGCTTGAAACAAAAAAAATAGAAAATTCATTTTTATCCGGTACAAAAATTGAAGCAAAAGTATCACTTCTTGGTAAAGAGTTCGGCAATATATCCGTTTTTGGGGATGTTTTGTTTACAAAGTACGGACTTTCCGGATTTGCCATACTTGATATATCCTTTTATGTTTCAAAAATGCTGATTGAAAAAAAAGAGGTGGAGTTGAGCATGGATATGATGCCTGCATTTGACAAGAATGAACTTTACTCCAAGCTTATACACAGTTGTAAAAAAAACCCTTACTATGATTTTGAAATGGCTCTTCACGGTCTTTTGCCGTTTAAAATAGCCAAAGTGCTGGCTGAGAGATTGGGCTATGTGCATAAAAAGGTAAATGATTTAAATACAAAAGATATCAAAAAAGCAGTTCATATGATCAAGGATTTTAGGTGGTCGGTTTTGGATACTCACGGGTTTGATTATGCTGAAGTATGTGGCGGTGGCATAGATACGCTTGAGATAGATCCGTATACTATGGAATCGAAGCTTATCAAAGATTTATATTTTTCAGGGGAAACTTTGGATATAGTCGGTAAAAGAGGCGGGTATAACTTTGCATTTGCCTGGATGAGCGGCTATCTTGCCGGAAAAAGTTTGGGACAAATCAGAAGGAATAGCAAATAAATTATGAAGAAAGTTTATATAATTAGACACGCAAAATCAAGTTGGAGTGATTTATCGCTCGATGATTTTGACAGACCTTTGAAAAAAAGAGGTAAAGAGGATATAAAAGTCATATCCAAATGGTTAAAAAAGAGAGGCATCAAGCCTGATATCGTTATATCATCTCCGGCAAAAAGAGCTAAAAAAACACTAAAAACCTTGGAAGAAATTTTAAATATCGATAAAGATGTCATAAAGTTTGACAAAGGCATATACGAAGCACATGTTCAGTATCTTGTTGATATGCTATCAAAACTTGATGATAGATACGGCAGTGTGTTTATCATAGGTCACAATCCTTCATTAAACGAACTAGCCGAACATCTTAGTGATACCATCATCACGAATATCCCTACTTCCGGAGTAGTTGCTATAGAGCTCGATATAGACAAATGGAATGAAATAAAAAATAAAAAAGGTAAGATATTGTTTTTTATATATCCAAAAAAATTAAAGGGTGAAGAGTGATAGAATTTTTTAAAGAGTATCTGCCATATCTAAAAAATTACAAAGGCAAACTGGCTTTGGCGATATTTGGAATGATTTTGGTTTCTGTTTCAACAGCAGCCGTAGCATACTTGGTAAAACCTGTAATGGACAAGATATTTGTTGAGCAAAATATTCAAATGCTCTACATTCTTCCTCTTTTTGTTATACTTGCTTTCATCGGGAAGGGTGTAGGGGCATTTTTATCATCATATTATTTGACTTATATCGGCGAAGATGTCGTGCGCATAATGAAGAACAAAATGCTTAAGTACATCGTAAGCCTGGATTTGGATTTTCATCTAAACAAGCATAGCGGTGAACTCATAAGCAGGATTACAAATGATATATCGAAAATTCAAAGCGCTATAGCGTCCGATGCTATAAATTTTCTAAAGGGTTCTTTTACGGTTGTGGGTTTGTTGGTGGTTGTCGTCTACCAAAGTCCAAAACTGGCAGTTTTTTCACTTATTATTATACCGGTTGCGATATACCCGATAAAGATCATCTCCAAAAAGATAAAGATATTGTCAAAAAAATCTCAGGAGCAAAATTCAAAATTGACTTCTAGACTTAGTGAAATATTTAACAATTATGAAATGGTAAAAGCATACAATGCCGGTGACTATGAACAGGAGAGATTTGAAAAGCAAAATTTGGAATACTTCAAGATAAATATGAAAAGCATAAAGCAACAGCAGCTGCTTGCTCCCATCTTCGAGATAGTAGGTGCTATATCCATAGTTTCAGTCATCATTGTGGGTGGAAGGGAAGTTTTGATAACTCACGAATTAACCACAGGTGGATTTTTCTCGTTTTTGACCGCACTTTCACTTCTTTTGGACCCTCTAAAAAGGATATCCAACTCTTACAGCAAGTTTCAGATAGCCGTAGCGGCAAATGAAAGGATAAAAGAGATAATGTCCCATCCTGTTATGATAACTTCAGGAAAAAAGAGAGTAAAATCGATAGAACGGGTTGAGGCAAAAAATGTAGAATTGTATTATGGAGACAAGCAAGCATTGAAAGATATAAGTTTTATTGCAAAAAAAGGCGAAGTGATAGGGCTTGTAGGAGATAGCGGAGGAGGAAAAAGCTCTGTGGTAAATCTTTTGCTTAGATTTTACGACCCGTCTCGCGGTTTGATAAGTATAAACGGTGAAGATTTGAAAAATTTTGATATAACTAATTTAAGAGAGCACATAAGTGTTGTAAGCCAGAGGATATATATTGTAAACGATACGATAGCGGCAAATATCGCGTATGGCAAAAAAAGAGATGATAGCAAGATAATTGATACACTCAAAAGGGCCAATCTTTGGGAGTATGTAAAAACATTCAAAGACGGTATCGATACTGTTTTGGATGAGTCCGGGACAAATCTGAGCGGTGGTCAAAGACAGCGTATCGCGATAGCAAGAGCTCTCTATACAAATCCTGATATTCTCATACTTGACGAAGCTACCAGTGCATTAGATAACAAAAGTGAAGCCTCTATTATACAAACCATCTATAATTTGAAAAAAGATTTGATAGTATTTGTAGTTGCCCACAGGTTAACAACAGTAGAAAAATCAGACAGGATACTTGTATTTGAAGATGGAAAAATCGCTTGTCAAGGTAAAATATCCGATCTAAAAGTTGACTGTGAAGCATTTAGAAAGTTATATAACCTTGGGAAATAAGATAGTTGTAGAACTGATATACAAGAGCCGATGAGATACCCGCCAAGATACCGGCAACTATATCATCTCCCATGACCCCGATACCGCCTTCGTAGTTTTTATCTATTCTTCCGATGATCGAAGGTTTCCATATATCGTAGAGTCTGAAAAAAAGAAGACTGAGTATCATTTGAAGAAGAGTTGTGCCACTAAGAGCAAATGCAAGCCAAACTCCAACTACTTCATCTATGACTATCTCTTTTGGATCATGCTTGCCGGAATTTTTTTCATACTTGTCTATCTCTTTTACGGCGATAAGAGTGATGAGAATACACAGAAGTACCAGTGTTGAAACCGGAAAATACAATAATATGATGTATCCTGCTATAGCAGCCGCTATACTACCGACAGTTCCAGGAGCATAAGGGGAAAGTCCGGTATAAAAAAAAGTCAAAAAAAGTTTTCTCATGTGCTACCTTAAGTCAAAGAAGTTGTTTGATACAATTCCAAAAGCTTTATGTAAAAGTCTTTTTCATTGTGTTCTTCCAGTAGACCATTGCCCGGCATTACAGAGTCGTAAATTTTACTCAAATCCTTAAATCTATTCTTGAAAAGTTCACTGAGTATGATAGCTGATATCTCTTTTCTAACCAAAACCGCAGGCGGAAGCAATCCTGCTTTTAAAATTTCAAGAATGGAAGGGGAGTGATATGATATATGATGATGTTTCCCATGCGGACAAGTTTTTGTACTTACCAAAGTTTTGCACTGGTTACAGTATACAAATTCGCTGACTATCTGGACATTGATACCGCTTTTTTCGACTTTATTCATTATGGAATTTATCCTGTCATGGTCATAAAATATACCAATGCCCGAGTGATTTTGTCCAAGTATGATATCTGTACATCCAAAGTTTTTAGCCGCCAATGAGTCAAGAACCGCATTGTTATACCCGGCAAATATATAAGTATTTTCAAATGGAACTACTATAACTCTGTTTTTCGGTAAAAAATTATCTACAAAATATTCCAAAGTCTTGTATCTTATCTCATATGAGAGTATATCTTTTTTGTAAGGTTTTAAAAGAAATATGACTAAAAGATCAGTGTTTTCCAGTGTCAGTCTCAAAAGTCTCTCATGGGCTCTATGCAAAGGTTTGGCAGCCATCATGATAGCAGTCGTCTTTTGGGCATCTATATGTTTTTTTGCTTCATTGATTTGTTGTTTGACTTTTTTTATATCATCAAATTCTATATCGTATTTTCCGCTTATTGCATATTCGCCAAGTCTTTTTAAAGTATCTTCAACTCCCGGATGTGTTTTGTCATCGGTTCCAAATATAGCTTTGATCCTTCTGTTTATATCGATCCTGTATACAGTACCTACTTCTATATAGCCTTTTATTTTATCGTTCGATACTATTTTTAGAATTTCACCTTTTTTGGCACTTTTCAGTACCTCTTTATTTCTTTTGCCAGATGGTGCCAATATAAAAGGAAAAGGCAAAAATTGACCCTTGTATGAGTGAGTTTTATATATCTCTTCGGATTCGTTTTTATCCATCAGTTTATCTATAGGTTTTAGTATACCCTCTTTTGCAAGAGACAGTGTCGCTATGGCTTCCCTGTCTAAGTGTAACTCTTTAAGTGTGTTATTTTTTCTTATTGATTCCATATTTCTTTCTTTTTTCCCATAAGCTTTTTCTTGAGATTCCCAACTTTTTGCTAAGTTCGGTATCGGTGAATTTGTTTTGAAAACTTTGTATTATGTATTTGACATAATCATCAATAGATAATATATCACCATTTTCATATATTTTATTGTAATTGTCAAGAGAAAGTACATTAAAGTTGTTATCTAATTCTTCATTTGAGTCAGTTGTACACAAAATCACTCTTTTTTTGTCTATGACTGAAAGAAGTTTCACCTTTTCGCTTTTTCTGAGATTTTGAAAATTTACCAGGTACAATAATGTATGGTTATCATACTCTTCTATCTTGCTTATGGCATTCGGAGAATCAACCGTTATGAAAACCGGTGTGACTTTTATGCTTTTACTGTATTCGTAAACAAGTTTGTCTATAAGTTTTTGATAACTGCTTTTTATAAGAACAGGAGGGATTATCTTTTTGGCATCCATCTGTTTTAACGAACTATTTTTGAAAGAGTTTTCTATGTAGTTTTTTAAAAATTTATTCTCTTTTTTGATTTTTTTGTATTCGAAAAGATGATCAATTTTTCTTATCAGCTCCTCTATCATAAAAGGCTTTAGCATATAGTCGTCAACCCCCATCTTTAAAGGTTTTGATACCGTATCATTACTGATATAGGATATAAGCAGTATGATGATGGAGTTTTTGTATTTTTCAATTGCGGGATAAAAATTTTGTCCGGAGATATTGGCTGAAAGCAAAACGATATCGTAATGTCCCTCATTGAGAGCTTCTTTGATAGTCGCTACAATCTTGCAGTTATAACCAACTTCCGATAGTTTAGAAGATATACTTTGTGCAAGATAAATCTCATTTTCAACAATTAGTACTTTCATCTATACATCTCCTTTCCACTAAAGCAAGCTTCAGCAATTGTCCTCACTTCGTTGCGGAATTCCGCTTCACTACATCCCCTCACTAAAGCTTTGCCCTTTCGGGCAAGAATGAAATACTCTAGATTTTTATACTTGTTTAAAATTTTGCCTAAAAATTGAGAGCATTTCATATTTTTACCTCCTTAAGGAGAACTGTCCAGTCAAAATACTTCACATTCGTTATAGCTTGTACCGCGACTCCTTCACCTCTTCCGATAAAGCCTAATTTTTCGGTTGTCGTGGCTTTTATGTTGACTTTATGATTTGGGATTTTCAGTATGTTTGCTAGAGTGGATTTTATGTGGTTTTTATATGGGGTTATTTTTGGTTTTTGTGCCATTATGGTTATATCCGTATTTATGATATCAAATCCTAAACTTTTTATAAACTTGACAACATTTTCCAACAGCACTTTAGAGTCGGCATCTTTGTATCTGTCGTCATTGTCCGGGTAGAGTTCACCTATATCGCCGTATCCTATGGCTCCAAGGAGAGCATCTATGAGAGCATGTATGAGTACATCCCCGTCCGAATGGGCTTTAAAGCCGTAAGAAACATCAAGTAAAACCCCTCCAAGATGCATCTTTTTGCCGTCTTCAAACGGATGTACATCATACCCGATACCGCTAAATATATCTTTTGATGGAGGTTTTAAACATTCAAGTTTTCTCAAATCTTCCATATAGGTCAATTTTGTAGCTTTTTTTGATCCCTTCACATATGTTACATTTCCACTCATATCCAGTATAGCACTACTGTCATCGGTAAAAAGTTTTTCACTCTTTAAAGCTTTCTTTAAAATCTCTGTTTTTGATAGTTGTGGTGTTTGAATGATCTTTATATCATCTCTGTTTATAGATCTGTTTTGATAATGGATGGTATCTGCCGCTTTTAGATATGGAACTACGATATCGCTTTCACCCATTTTTTGCAAAAGTCTTTTTATAAGGTCTTCATCCAGGCACACTCTGGCTATATCGCTCACCATTACATATTTGCTTTCAACATATTCCAGAGCATTCTTAAGAGAATTCTGTCTCTCTTTACCTCCTTCTATGAAAGTGAAGTCCGCAAAATTTTTCATATAATCGATATCTTGTTTATTGGCAACTATTATAATATTGTTTATATTTAGTAATTTTTTAAATCCATTTGCCAAAAAGAGCCAAAGTGGTTCGTTTTCTATCCAGAGCCACTGCTTTTTTGCCTCCACCCCAAATCTGGTGGAATTTCCTGCTCCTAACAATACAAGAGTTAAATCAGGCAAATTTTGTCCTTTTTATCTAAAAGTGTTACGATATTATACACTTTCAAAGCTTTTTTTTATCTTTTTTATGATAAATTCCAATCTCAAATAGAATAAAAAGGAGTCATATGATAACAAATGATATGATTACTGAAGCTTTGAAAAAAGTTACATATCCGGGATTTACAAAAAGTATTGTGGATTTTGGATTTGTAAAAAATATTGAAGTGGATGGGGACAAAGTTAAAGTTAGTATCGAGATCACTTCATCTGCACCTGAAGTTGAAGAGCAGATAAGAGGTGATATAAAAGATGCTTTGGAAAGCATTGGTGTTAAGGAGTATGAATTAGACCTTAAAAAGCCTAAAATGCCAAGAGAGTCAAGCTCCAAGGGTAAAAATATAGCACCGCATATCAAGAATTTCGTAATGGTAAGTAGCGGTAAGGGCGGAGTCGGTAAGTCAACTACCACAGTAAACCTGGCTATATCTTTGGCAAAACAGGGTAAAAAAGTAGGTCTTTTGGATGCCGATATCTACGGACCGAATATCCCTAGAATGATGGGGATAGTTGGTGAGACTCCGGAAATCATAGGAAACAAAGTAAAACCTATAGTCGCACACGGCGTTGAAGTTATGAGTATGGGAAGTTTGATGGAAGAGGGACAGTCTCTTATATGGAGAGGTGCGATGGTTATGAAAGCCATACAGCAACTTCTTCAAGATATATTGTGGGGAGATTTGGATGTATTGGTTATAGATATGCCTCCTGGAACCGGTGACGCACAGCTTACTCTAGCTCAAAGTGTTCCTGTAACTGCAGGTATTTGTGTAACAACTCCTCAAAAAGTAGCACTCGATGATACCGCAAGAAGTTTGGATATGTTTAAAAAATTACATATCCCGATAGCAGGAATAGTAGAAAATATGAGTGGATTTATCTGTCCTGAGACAAACAAAGAGTATGATATATTCGGCAAAGGAACAACCGAACCTTTGGCAAAAGAGTTTGATACGGTTGTTTTGGGAGAAATACCGATAGAGCCCGCTATTAGAGAAGGCGGAGATGCAGGTAAACCTATAACCAGTGAATTTCCTGATACCGTAACGGCAAAAAGATATAATGAAGCTGCTGAAAAACTTTGGGAAATGATAGAGAAGATAAATGAAGAGGGTGGTGTTGACAATGAAGCGATCCAGCCCACTATCGGAGTTCCCGGAACTGATACAGCCGGAAAAAGTGCTTGTTCAGTATAATATAGCTTTAGGTTAAAGCAATACAATCAAGAGGGTCGCAAGACCCTCTTTTTCTAGTGACCTGACAGATAAAGTCCAATAGCTTGCAAAGGTTTACCCATAATTTTCCCACAAATTCCACTCTTTTTTATATAAGCTTTAGCTTTGGCCGTTGAATCAAACTTTGGCATAGTACCTTCTAAATGGCATTTTTTCTTAAACATCATCTTGCCTTTCATCGCCATCATATGCTGCTTTTTGCTTATCATTATAGCTTCTTTTTTATAAGCTTTTTTTGCCATAGCGAACGCTTCGTTGAAGCTCATAACTTTTCCGCCGAATTTTTCGGCAAATTTTAAAGCGGCTTTTTTAGTGCCAAATGCATATTTGCTGACTTTGCTCATTGTAGCAGGTTTGTTGCTGCCCACAACATAGTAAGCTTTGTTTGCAGGGATAAATTTTAGTGTTGTATTGTCAACAACTTTGATATCTTTGGGATTTAATCCTTTGACGGCATCTTCAGCCAGACAGTGCATAGAGCAGTATTGTCTTACTTTTCCATTGACCGTTGCGGAGTGATTTGTTTTGTAAAACATTCTCAAAGTCATACCGCAGTTGGGACAGTATGCTTTGTCTTTGCCGCTTTGAAGTATAGTTGCTTTACTCACAGGTACCGCCTGATACATCATATGCTTGCTTTTTGCAAAAATATTGCTGCCAAGCAATGCTCCTAAAACCAATACACCAAGAAATAATCTTCTTATCATCTTTTCCATCCTTTTAAAAAATTTTTGTAATTATATATTTAGAATGTTAAATGAGTGTTAACTTTTTGATATGTTATAATTCGATTTACGGAGGTAAAAATGTACAAAATATTGCTTTTGGAAGATGATGAAATGTTATCTCAAACATTAAAATCTCTTTTGCATGAAAAAAATTATAAAGTAACTATTGCAAAAAATATCAATGAAGCACTCGATAAAACATATGAAAAAAGATATGATCTGTATCTTTTTGATATTAATGTACCCTTTGGAAACGGTATTGATCTATTGAAGGATTTAAGAGAGGCAGGCGATAAAACACCTGCATTTTTCATAACCGCACTTAGGGATATAAAAGATATCTCAAAAGGATTTGATGCAGGGTGTGATGATTATATAAAAAAACCTTTTGATTTTGATGAATTAACAGTGAGGATAGAAGCGATTATTAAAAGGAACAATCCTTTTGTCGTTTATGGTGATATAAGTCTTGACCCAAACGAAGAGAGGATATATTATAAAGGAAAAGAGCTTGATTTTGGCGAAGTATCTTTAAATATCCTTTTGATGCTACTGAAGAATATCGGTAAAACAGTCCATAAAGATAGATTTTACGAAGTTATGAAAAAGCCAAGCGATGTAGCACTTAGAGTGCAGATAAACAAGATAAAATCAGAACTTGATCTAAATATAACAAATATAAGAGGCGTGGGGTACAGACTTGAAGAGATATGAAAAAGAGTCATTTTTAAAGATATTTGTTATATTTTTTGGCATTTTATTTGTCATGAGCGGGGTTATTGCATATTTGTACTATAAAGAAGAGGTATCATCTCTACACAGCAAATTGCTTTATGAGATGAGAGAATATAATTTTAATTTCAAGGGCAAAAAATTTGATGCCACTATCGTTAACGGCACAGACAATGACAAAATCGATATACTGCAAACCGGAAACAAAGAAGTATTTACACTTTTTAGAATACCACAGGTAAAGGAAAGATTTTTAAAAGTGATTTATCCCATAAAAAAGTATAAAAAAGATATAAATCATATAAGATACAGGGTATTTGCGATATTTTCAGTAGTAATCCTGGCTTTATTGATACTTTCCGTATTTTTTGCTTTGTATGCACTTGCTCCGATGAAAAGAGCAATCAACTTAATAGAAAATTTCCTAAAAGATATCATACATGATATAAATACCCCGATAACAACGATATTGTTAAATGTAAAATTTTTAAAAAACAGGTACGAACTTGAAGAGCTGCAAAGGATAGAGACAAGTGCTAAAAATATACTGTCTCTTTATAAAAATTTTGAAATGGATGCGAAAGAATTTCATCCGGAATTCAAAGATGTAAACCTGTGCGATCTCATAAAGAAAAGAGTGGAATATTTTGAAGAACTTTATCCGCATATTGATATCAATCTTTACGGTAAAGAGAGTTATCATAAGACGGATGAAGATGCCTTTGTGAGAATTGCGGACAATCTCATATCAAATGCCTGCAAGTATTCATCCGATACAAATCCAAAAATCGATATCCATATAGAAGAAAACCATATAATAATAGAAGATAACGGTGTAGGTATACAGGATACTTCGAAGATATTCAGCAGGTTTTACAAAGAACATGAAAACGGTATCGGTATAGGATTGAACATAGTAAAAAATTTTTGTGATGCATTGAACATAGATATCCAAATCAATAGTAAAAGATATGAAGGCACAATAGTAAAACTAACACTTAACTAACGATTATATTTTATACTTTCACTACAAAAACACAACAAGGAGTAGAAATGAAAGTAAAAAATATACTTTTATCACTGGTCGTTTTAGGTTACATTGGTGCCAACGCGGCTGATACAACAACAAACAACAGCAACAGCGCAACCGGTTCTGCAACTTCAGATGATACGTCATCTGATACAACTTCAGCCGGCTCTTCAAGCACAGAGCTATCCGCGCAAAGTATCGATGAGTTGATCGGTAAAATGCAACAGGTAAAAGCAGAAGAAAGATATAAATATATGAATGCAATCAAAGCAAAATTAAGCAAAATGAATGAAAAAAGCAGAGCAGCCAAAATCGGTTTACTTGAAAAACGCATAGAAAACAAAAAAGAGCAAATGCAGTCAAAAATGGAAGAAAAATCAAAAAATGAACAGCATGATATGGCTCACAATATGAATGGTTCTTTCAGCGGTATGACAGAACACTCAAATGCTATGGGTTCAGGAGGTGGTTTTGGCGGTATGGGCGAAGCAGGAATGGGTGGAGGCTTCGGAGGTGATAACGATGGCGGCATGGGCGGCATGGGCGGCGGTGCCGGAGGCGGAGGGTCCGCAGGAGGATCTGGCGGTGGAGCAGGCGGTGGTGCCGGTGGCTGGTAAGAATCGTTAAGGTGAAAAAGATGAAAAAAATGTTTATAGCAGTATTTCCTGTCATATCTTTGGTGATTGTTTTAGCCGGCTGTGCAACCCCCGGTAACAGTTCTATAGACAGTGACAAAGACGGTGTTGCAAACTATATGGATGTATGCCCAAATACCCCGACTTTGGCATTGGTAGACAAATACGGATGTGCTCTGGACAGTGACAAGGACGGCGTGATAGATTTGTATGACAAATGCCCGAATACGCCCATAACAGACCTGGTCAACAAAAACGGATGCAGTGTTAAAACCATTAGATAAGTTTACTTTTGATTTACCTCCCTGTTTTATAATTCCATAAAAAAAACAGGGAGGATTCACATGAGAGATAAGATACTTATCATATTATCATCTATATTGGTTATAGCCGTTGCGATAGAAGGATACTATCTATATGAAATGAACCATAAGTTAAACTCAAAAGAAGCGTATTATAAACCCGTTAGTATAAAAAATACTCAAAAAATCAACAAACCTAATACGCAAAACAGCCAGGCCAACCAGCCACAAAGTATAGATCCGTTCAAACAGTTTGCATTGAGCAATAATTTAAACTTAAACCCTTTCAAAGAATTTCAAAAGATGCAAGAGGAGATGAACAAAGTATTTGGTTCATTTAATGCCAAGTTTCAAAACGACCCGAATTTTGATAAATTTTTCAAAGATTTTACAGTATCGCCAACACTGGATATGAAAGATATGGGGGATAAATATGTCATAAATGTCAATATTCCCGGATCAAAAGAAAACAATATAAAAGTCAGTATCAACAATCATATACTGAAAGTGGAAGCAAAAACTTCAAATAAAATAGATAAAAAAGATTCACATTTTATTCAGCAAGAGAGATATATAGGAAATTTTGAAAGAGAGATAACTCTTCCAAGTGATGCTGATGAAAATTCCCTAAAGACAAAATATTTAAATGGTGTTTTAATTATCACACTAAAGAAAAAATAAGCTTTTAAGCAACAATGAAGTAAAATACTCCTTTAAAGTACCTTTTTGGTGCTTATGTTAGCCAAAAACTAACATAGGGTTTTTAGAGATGCCCTTAAGGAGTATTTTATGAAAATGTTTAATGTTCAAAACGGGTATCTGGTCGAAGAAAAAGTTGATGTGTTGGATTTGGATAAACCTATACATCAAGTTTTTTTTACCCACGTATCCAATCTCGAGTTGAAAACATGGCTCTTTGAAAATGACTTTCCGGAACAAATCATAGAAGACATAATGAGTGAGGATCAAACTCCGGTATTTGACATCATTCCAAACGGTGATGTGACCATACTTAAGCATTTGAGTTTTTCAGGGGATGAGTATCTGGACTTCGATACCGCAAATATAGCAATCATTAAGATAAAAAATAAACTCATCATAGCATGCGACGAGGATGAAGCCGTTGTTGAGATAGCCAAAAAATTTGAAAGAAGGATGAAACTTCACAAGGCGGATATAATTTTCGAGATATATACCGTTATCGATATTATCATGGATAACTCTATCTTTATGTCTGATATCATCGATACAAGTCTAGAAGAACTAGAAGATCAAATCATGAATGAAAGTATAGATGAAAAATTGGTTCAGGAAAAGATATATTATGCAAGAAGAACACTGAACAGGCTTGTAAAACTGTTTGTTCAGGAAAGTGACGTAGTAAACAAAGCTTTTAACACGGTCTCTATAGCAAAAAAGAAGAAGTTGAAGTATGAGATATCGGATCTAAAAGAGCATATTTTGTTCCTTGTGAAAGAGAACAGAACTTTGCTTGATAGAACAGGTTATCTTTTGAACTTTCATATGGGTATAATGTCAAACAGGATGAATGCGGCAATGCAAAGACTAACGGCGATCACTATCATATTTTTGCCTCTTACATTTATAGTGGGTAACTACGGTATGAATTTTGAGTATATGCCTGAGCTTCACTGGAAATATGGATATCTCTTTGCTACACTTCTAAATGTAGGTGTCGCTATCGGGATATACAGTTGGCTAAAAAAGAAAAAATGGTTATAAAAGGACTAGATAATGGATATGGAACATAAAGAGATAAATTCACTTAAAGACGAGATAAAAAAAGAGTTAAAACTCATATATAATGCCAATATGGAAGCAAGCGGTTTGGATATACCTGAGCGAGATGACAAGGAGATGTCCAAACTTGTACTTGAAGCTATGCAAAATGCTTTAAATGAGCTTAAAAAAGAAGTATAGTATAAAGTAGCAAATTGATAATTAGTATCATTATTGTATAATCACATCTAATTTTTATTATAAGGTGTGATGATGAGAAAAGTTTTGATACTTGGCGGTGGGTTTGCAGGGGTAGAATCTGCTATCTATTTAAGAAAATATGGTTTTGATGTTACGCTTGTAAGCAATCGAGACTATTTTTATATATTTCCTATATCTATCTGGATACCTACTTCAGAGATAAGTTTTGATGACGCAAAAATATCACTCAAAGAACTCCAAAAAGTTCATGGATTCAAACTTGTGATAGATGAAGTCCTTTCTATAAAATCACTTGAAAAAAAAGTTTATTGTAAAGAAAATGAATTTCGTTATGAATATCTTGTTATAGCTCTTGGAAATCAAAAGATAAAACATAAAGGCTTGGAGCATACCCTATCCATCTGTGGAAACCCGGAAGACAGTGTAAAATTGAAAAACAGGTTGGATGAACTTATTGAAAAAGGTGGTGGTACTATATCCATGGGGTTTGGAGGTAATCCTAAAGATGCTTCAAACGTTAGAGGAGGACCTGCATACGAACTTCTTTTTAATGTGCACAACAAGCTTAAGAAGCTGGGGATCAGGGATAAATTTGAGTTAAATTTTTTCGCACCTATGGCCAAACCGGGCATTAGAATGGGACCTAATGCATTAAAGGCAATGAATATATTTTTTAAAAAGCTCCAAATAAATTCATATACAGGCAAAAAGATAAAAGAGTTTACACAAGAGGGGGTGTTGTTTGAAGATGACTCTCTTTTAAAAAGTGACTTAACCATGTTCATACCTGCAGGTAACGGGCATGAAGTTTTTAAAAATTCAGATTTGCCGTTAAATCAAGCAGGCTTAGTAAATATCAATAACTATTGTGAAGTAAAACATGATTATTATGATACACCGGATGAGTATAAAGTTTTTGCCATAGGTGACAGCGCTGCTTTACAAGGACCTGACTGGAGAGCCAAACAAGGCCATATAGCTGAAGTTATGGCAAGAAATGTAGCTTACAATATAAATGCCATGGAGAACAAAAAGATAAGTAGAAAAAGCTATTCTTGTCATATAAATATATTATGTATTATGGATAGTGGTGACGGTGCCTCTTTTGTTTACAGAAATGATGAAAAGGCTATTATGTTTCCAATGCCTGTATTTGGCCACTGGATCAAAAAAGGATGGGGCTGGTACTGCAAAAATTCAAAACTCGCTAAAATACCAAGAATACCAGGTCTTTAGAGGATTTATCATTTTTGAACTATACTTTTGATATAATAAATCCTTTACATATAACTTAAAAGGAAAAAAATGACACTTGAACAAATCAAAACAAAAGATGATTTTGCAAAATTTGTTAAGGATTTTCAAAAAGAGAACGGATACAGAGACCCCATCGGTTTTGGTATCGCTGTTGTCAACAGAGGACAATTAAACGAAGATAAGATATTGCAAGCTACTTATCCGGTTGTAAACTGGAAAGAAAACTTTGGAAGTGCGGCGATACTTTTGGCAGCCCTTAAAGAGTGTGGAGAAGATGTGGATTTTTCTCAAAATGAGCTTCTGTTTAATGTTACCGAAGCTTTTGTTGAAGCAGCTATGGGGGGATTTGCTCCCTATGAGGATGAAGCCGAGGGTGAAAAGCATAAAAATGTACAAGTTATCAAATATCTTGACTATCTGCTAAGTGATGAAGATATAGATGCAGATGATTATAGAGTTGTTTTTATATTTGATGATGATGCGCCAAAAAGTGTAGAAAGCGTATATCTTAAGCTTTATGCTTTATCTTTGGGAAAAGCAAAACTAAGAAGCGTAAATTTAGCAGGAGCTTTCGGAGTTCTTCATAATGTCGCTTGGAGCGGTAACACTCCTATAGAACTTGATTGGCTTAGAGAAAATGAGATAGCTTTAAAACTTGAGGGTGAATACCCCGTCATAGATAGTGTCGATAAATTTCCTAGATACTTACAACACATCATTCCCACTGACAATACAAGGATACTTGATAGCTCCAAAGTTAGGATGGGAGCACAATTGGCAGCCGGAACTACCGTTATGCCGGGAGCTAGTTATATCAACTTCAATGCCGGTACTTTGGGTCCTGTTATGGTAGAAGGTAGGATAAGCTCAAGTGCGGTTGTAGGAAGTGGCAGTGATGTTGGTGGTGGAGCTAGCATCCTTGGAGTTCTTAGCGGAACCAATGGAAACCCCGTAAGCATAGGGGAAAATACACTTCTTGGAGCAAACTCGGTAACGGGTATACCTTTAGGGGACGGATGTATAGTGGATGCAGGTATCGCAGTGCTTGAAGGTACAAAAGTATCGATAGACGATAAAAATGTGGAAAAAATAAATGAAATAAATAGTAAAAAACTGGACAAGAAGAGTGTCTTTAAAGGTGTGGAATTGGCTGGTCTGAATGGACTTCATTTTAGACAAGACAGCACCAACGGTAAGATAAAAGCTTTCAAAAGTAACCGTGAAGTCAAACTGAATGAAGAGCTTCATTAATGCTTAGAGCCATAAACATCACCCAAAGATATGGAAGTAGGGTTCTTTTTGAAAATGTATCTTTGGAACTTGCAAAAGGTAAAAGATACGGACTTATTGGTGCAAACGGTGCCGGGAAAACAACATTTTTGAAAATCCTTTCAGGAGAAATAGAGCCTACAAGCGGAGAGATAGCCATAGATAACGGGCTAAAAGTGGGAGTTTTGGGACAAAATCAGTTTGCATTTGAGGATTTTACTCTAAAAGATGCCGTTCTTTACGGCAACAAAAGACTGTATGATGCGACAAAAGAGAAAGAAAAACTCTACAATGAGGGAAATTTTGAAGATGAAAAGGTAAACGAGAGGCTAAGCGAACTTGAGATTATTTGCGCCGAAGAAGATCCAATGTATGAGTGTGATATAGTCATACAAAAGATACTTGAAGAGCTTGGTTTTGATGAGTCAACTCATGAAAACAAAGTAAGCACTCTAAAAGGCGGAGATAGGTTCAAGATACTTTTGGCTCAAGTCCTTTTCCCAAATCCTGACATCCTCTTTCTTGATGAGCCTACCAATAACCTGGACTTACCGGCAATAGCCTGGCTTGAGGAGAAGTTAAAAAGACATGAGGGAACTTTGGTGGTTATCTCACACGATAGGCATTTTCTAAACAGTGTAGTAACTCATATACTTGATGTTGATTATAAAAAGATAAGAGAGTTTAGCGGAAACTACAATGACTGGTACATGGCATCTGAGCTTTTACAAAAACAAGCTGAAATTGAAAGAAATAAAAAATTAAAAGAAAAAGAAGAGCTTGAAAATTTTATCAGAAGATTTTCAGCAAATGCTTCAAAAGCGAAGCAGGCGACCAGTAGGCAAAAACAGCTTGAAAAGTTAAACATAGAGGATCTTCAAACTAGCTCTAGAAGAGAGCCGAGTATTGTTTTCAAGCAAAGAAGAGAGATAGGAAACGAAGCTTTGGAGATAGAAAATATCTCAAAATCTTATGGAGATTTGCAAGTTTTAAAAGATTTGTCCTTGAAGTTTGAAAAGGGTGAGAAGGTTGCTATCATAGGGCGAAACGGTATAGGAAAAACAACGCTTTGCAAGATACTTACAGGTGAACTTGAACCTGATAACGGCAAAGTAAAATGGGGTGCAACGGTAGAATACAGCTACTTCCCTCAAGATACTACAGATAGGATAAAAGGTGAAGAGAGCCTTTATGAGTGGCTTGAAAATTTTGATAGAAAAAGAGACAGAGGTGAGATAAGAAGCTGCCTAGGTAGGATGCTTTTTAGTGGTGAAGAGCAGCAAAAAAGTATAAAAGATATAAGCGGTGGTGAAAAGCACAGGATGATGATAAGCAAAATTATGCTTGATGAGGGTAACTTTTTGATATTTGACGAGCCGACAAATCACCTTGACCTTGAGGCGATTATAGCTCTTGGTGAAGCTTTTAGAAGATTTGAGGGAACTGTTATATGTGTCAGTCACGACAGAGAACTAATTGACGCTTATGCAAACAGGATCATAGAGTTAAAGCCAAATAACGAAGTAGTTGACTTTAAAGGAAGTTACGAAGAGTACATCGAAAAAGAGACGTAATGTTGCATTTAAAAACCATAGAAGGATTTGAGGACTTAGGCAGTAGCTTGATCGATGAGATAAACAGTATAGGAAATATAAGAATTTATCCTCAAAATACACCGGCTATGGATAGCGATGATACCATGGAACACTTTTATATCGTTTTGGAAGGATGCATAAAAGTGTTCCAATACAATCCCGATAACAATAAAGAACAAACACTTTATATGCTTGAAAAAAAGGATTTTTTTGATGTATTGACAGTTTTGGATGAAAAACCTCATGAAGTGTATACTTTGGTATTGGAGACCTCTCAGGTTTTGGAACTTCCCATCAAAAAAGTAAGAGAGTGGATATACACCAATCCCGTGTTTAACAAAGCTTTTTTTCCTTATCTCTCAAGGCAGTTTCGTCAAGTTGAAGAATTGGCAACCGATCTTTCACTCTACGATACTTCTACAAGACTTATAAAACTTCTTATGAAAAATCTAAATGACTCGAGCAAAAATATGCCTCTTTTGCACAAACTTTCTCATGAGGAGATAGCCTCCTTGATAGGAACGGCAAGACAAGTTGTGAACAGACAACTTCAGGAGTTGAAAAAAGAGGGTATTATAAATATAAAAAGAAAAAAGATAACCCTTGAAAATATCAATAAACTCATAGATAAGATTAAACAGTAAAGAAGGGATATATAAATGAAAAAAACCAGGATATCTTTAGTCTTAAGTAGTGGCGGAGCAAGAGGATATGCTCATATCGCAGCCATAGAAGAGTTGACAAAGGCAGGTTATGAGATAAAGTCTATCAGCGGCTCATCCATGGGAGCTTTGATAGGAGGTCTTTACGCTTGCGGTAAAATGGATGAGTATAAAAAATGGGTTATGACACTTAAGTTTTTAGATGTTGCAAAACTACTTGATTTTTCACTTAAAGGAGATGGTTTTATAGGCGGCAGCAAAGTATTTGAAGTGATTGAAAAAATGATTTCCGATACGAAGATAGAGGATTTGCCTATCTCTTATACCGCTGTTGCTACTGATATCATAGATCAAAAAGAGGTATGGTTTCAAAAAGGAAAACTTCTTGATGCCATAAGAGCTTCCATAGCGATTCCAACTATCTTTACTCCCAAAAAGATAGAGAATAGATATTTTGTAGATGGGTCTGTTTTAAATCCACTTCCTATAGCTCCAACGATTTCAGACGATACGGAGTTGAGTATAGCAGTCAATGTAAATGCTAGAAGCAAACATAATCATATAGTAGATATAAAAACTTCTCACAAAAAGATAGAAAAACAAGATAAAAATCTTTTAAGTAAGTTTGAAAATAAGATAAATAACCTTATAGAAAAGAAAAAAACTACCTCTTCGCAGGATATGGGGATACTAAATATCATGACAAGAAGTATAGATGCTATGCAAAAAATACTTACCGAGTACAAGATAGCAGGATACTCACCGGATATAGTTATAAATATTCCCGGAAATTCCTTTGAATTTTACGAATTTCACAGAGCGAAAGATATCATGGATTATGCCAGGATAATCATAAAAGATGAAATATCAAAAATAAACAAATAAACTACAAAAAAATGTCACTTTAGTTGCAGAACTATTTAGTAAAATTGACTAAAATTCCTTTACAATTTTAAGATAAAGGATTTGAGATGGCATTTGTAAAATTTCAATTTGATCAAGAAACCCTAAAAAAGTTTAGCAAATACGGTATCATTGCCGGTATACTTATGATGCTTACAGGATTGGCAGGTATTTTCTTGCCTCCGATTATGTCTGTAGCCGTTGTTACCTTTATGTCGTGGATGTTCATATTTAGTGCATTGGTGCAAGGTTACAATACATGGAAAAACTATAGGAAATCATTCGTTGCATGGCTTAAGCCTGTTCTATCACTAGCGGTAGGTATACTGTTCTTGCTTTTTCCTATACAAGGAATCGCAGTAGTGGGTATACTTTTAGCTACATACCTGTTGATTGATGCATACAGCTCTATAGCTTTTGGTTTTGAATACAAGCCAAACCGTGGATGGTGGATGATGATATTAAACGGCATCTTCTCGATTATCTTGGCTATCATTCTTTTGATGGGTTGGCCTTTTAGCTCTATAGTGCTAGTCGGTCTTTTTGTGGGATTAAGCCTCTTTTTTGACGGCGTAGCTCTTTTGACCTTTGCCATAGGGGCTAAAAAGATAAACAATGATTCTAATGAAGAGAATAAGGAGTAAAAATGGCAGTAATAGGTGTACATAAAATAGAAAAACTTTTCAAAGAAGTATCATCTTTGAGATTGGATAAGAGTAAAGGGCATCTCTAAAAACCCTATGCACCAATAGCTTTATGAGGTTTTTCGTAGGCGAGGCAGACTTTTGCAGGCTTAACTAGTTAAGTCAAAAAAGTCTAACGAAGCATACGGGAAACCTCATAAAGCCCAAAGGGAAGTCAAATAAAGGACAATCTTTCACAAGATAAATTTTCGAATTAGCTACGGGCTAGTACTTCAAATTTCTCTTGCAAAATCTTATCCTTTCTTTGACTTCTATTGGTGTATAGGGTTTTTAGAGATGCCCTATAGTAAAAGAAGTGAGTGATTTGGTAGATGAGAAGCTTTATGATTTGCTGGAAGTGGCGCAGGAAAATGCAAAGTATAACAACAGGGATGTGATATGGTATAGCGATGTGCCGTTAACCAAAGCTTTTAAAGAGTCTATGCTCAAATTTGAGGAGCTTGACGAAGAGTTGGAGTTGCAACAGATACTCGAACATTTATCCGGTTTGCCAAGCTTAAGATATGATCTTGAAGTTCAGCTTGAGCAGAGATTGCCATTGATGGCAGGAACTTTGCTTTATATAACAGCCCTCATAGCAAAAGAGTTTTCCCAAAAAGACAAATCTCTCTCTTCGGAAGATTTGAAAAAAACTACTGATATACTCAATCTTATGATATAAGGCTATCGATAGATAGCCTTATATCGCTTATTCCTTCCCTTCATCTTGTTAACCCCTTGTTTACCAAAAATACATATAATATATAAAAATTTATAATAAAAAGGAATCAATATGAAACAAAAGATAACAGTTGTATTGGCCTCGTTGTTGAGTGCTTCTTTATATCTACAGGCGGCTTCTCAAACGGATCTAAAAAAGGATATCAGCAAATTTTTTACAAGAGGCAGAGCAGATGTAAAATCTATCAAGATTTTAGCTGATGATAAAACCGGTGATTTAAAAGATCTTCATATGGCTATAGGTACCATAGAAGGAAGCCCTAAACCTTTCTTACTGATATACAACAAAGATACCATCATTATGGGTAGTCTGATAGATAGAAAAACAGGCCAGAGTATATTTAAAAATTTTATCAATAAAAACAGAGCGGTTATATCCAAAGAGTTGTCAAAACTAAGACAAAACGAGCAAAAGCAAGAGATAAAAAACAATAAAAAATTACTTTCTTTGTTTGATAAAGAGTATAAAGATATGGTTTTAACTATAAAAGGCGGTAATCCAAAAGGAAAAACGGTATATCTTATAACTGATCCTATGTGTCCATATTGTCAACAGTATGAAAAAAATGAACTAAAAGGTACTATCGCAAAATCAAAAGAGGTTAAAGTCATACCGATATATTTGAATATCCCGGGTCATGAAAGTTCACCCATGAGATCAAGCTGGCTTATAGAACAAGCCAAGAAAGATAAAAATGCCGACATAGTTGCACTTATGCATAAATTTTCAGATAAAAATGACAATACATACAAAAGTGTCGATAAAAATTTTGCAAAGAAAATGAGTACCAAAATGACAAAGCTCATCTCGACAGGCTATATAAAAGGAACACCGACGATATTTGACCAAGACGGCAATCCGACAAGGTAATGTTTACCATAATTTTATAGACAAAATGATATAATCCTCCATGTCAGAGGATTTGTATGTAAAATGAATAAGTCAGAACCCGTAAAGATAATAAGTCAAAATCAATTCGAAATCAATGTAGGATATTTGACAGACAATGACAATAAAAAAATTGATTATGCAATAGATATATATTTTTTTATTCCTAAAAATTTGGGTATCAACGAATATACATATTCGAACAGTGATTTTTACAATGATTATATAAGTTATATAAGACTTATCACCCCAAAAAAAGATATAAATAAGCTTATAGAAATTTTTGAGGATTTGATTGATTCATTTGATGAATCTATCAAATCCAAAAATAGTAAAAAAGAGTTAGACAGAGATGTCAGAATGTATGTTTGTTCATATACAACATATCTAAATGATATCTTGACCTCTTTAAAAAATGGTAAATCAAAACCCGAAGACATAAAAAACTTTTTAGAAAAAATCAAAAAATTTAGCTCCTTGAAGAAAAAGATACTTTCATACGCAAAAAAAACGGATAATGAAAAATTGATATTTTTATTTGAATCTACCGCAGAATATATCAGCCTTGTTACACAGCATTATCTTTTTGAGATAAATATTTATCTCAAATCTTTTGAAAATATGTATATAGATATTATTAACTATATCGTAATTGCCATTAACGAGGAAATTATGTTTTGTAAAGAAAATGAATTTCCTATCATATCAAGTGATGATTATGAGAATGAATCGGTTATTTACAGATATTCTGTCTTTAAAAAGTACTTTCAAAGTGTACTTTTTTTCATAGAAAAAGAAAAGAAGATGGAGCGGGGTTGAAAGAGTTGTACTATGCTGTCGCAGCAGGGATATCAATGGTGTTTACCACATTGATTGTTTTTTTTACTCAAAAAAAATATGGAAATTTAACTATGTCTTTATTTGCGGCTTTGGTGGTTAGCTATATGTTTAAAGATAGGATTAAAGAGGCATATAGACACTATTTTGATAAGAAGTTAAAATTAAAAGTGTATGATTTCAAAGAAAAGATTTATGATTCCTCAAAAAAGTTCTTATTTGGTTTTGTAAAAGAGAAGGTAAGATTCATAAAAAAAGATGCCCTGGATGATAAAGTTATAAATACAAGACTGAGAAATACAACAAGCAGACTTTCAACATGGTATCTTGGTGAAAATATAATCAAATATGAGAAAAATATCATAATTTACAATAAAAATTTAAAAAAATATTATGTTGATGATATTGAAGGGCTTAGAAATGTCATGAGATTTGATATATCTAGATTCCTAAAAAAGATGAAAGCGCAAAAAGTTCCACTTTACCGTATCGATAACAGTAATATATTTGGAGATAAAGTATATCATATAAATTTGGTAGTAAGATTAAAAACGAGATATAAAGATTCACTCTATAAGATAAGATTGGTTTTAACCAAAAAAGGTATCAAAAGGATCGAATTACCTGATTTTGATAAAATACTTATAAGAAAAAATAGTTGGAAAAAAGATAATAGTTGGTTTTCACTTAAAAAATCAGGGTTGCTGAAAAAAATATAAAGGGCATCTCTAAAATTTATCTTTCAGTATTGTTGCCTATTTCTTCAAAAAACCAACTAAATGCAAAAAGAAGTCCGGGAGTTTTTGCTTTTGACTCATCGAACATAAACTTCTTGGCATCCTTTATCGGTATAAACTCGAGCAGTATCAACTCATCATCTATGCCGCCTCCTGAGCTGACTTTCTGGCTTTCGTCTATAGTGGCATAGTAAAGATACTGCTTTGCACCGCTGACCCCGACATTTGTAAAAAATGAAGTGATTTTTTCTATATCTTTAGTATCTATATCATATCCACACTCTTCATATATCTCTTCTTTAGCTATCTCTTTTAAGGGGATATCCTTATCTATGATGCCGGCACAAAGCTCGTAAGTGAAGTTTGCATTTTTATCATTTAGATACACAGGAGCTCTAAACTGTTTGACAAGCAACAAAGCATCTTTTTCTTTATGATAAAGAAGTACGGCAACGCTGTCAAAACTTTTGACAGCTTCCCATGTTTTAAGCTTGCCGTTTACTTTGTATGTAAGTTTGAGAGGTTTTATAAAATCAAAAGTATCAAGTGGTTTTTCTTGAAAATCCGTAATAATAAAACTGCTACTCTTCACACTGTTCTTCATCTTTTTCACCTCTTTTTCTAGGAAATATCAGTATAGGTGAGCCCTCGAAGTTAAAATGTTCTCTTATGGTATTTACAAGGTATCTTTTGTAGCTAAAATGAAGTGACTTTGGTCTATTCATAACAAGTGCTATCTTAGGTGGTCTTATATCAAACTGGGTGGCAAAATATATCTTTACAACTTTTCCCATATCTGACGGTAGATGGTGTTTGGAGTTAGCGAACTTGATAAGCTCATTTAATTTTCCCGTAGGTATCCTTCTCGAGTAATTTTCATAAACTTGAAGTATCATATCGTTTATCTTGTGAACTCTCTTTTTCGAAAGAGCTGAAACGGTGATGATAGGAGAGTATCCAAGGAACTTAAATCTGTATCTTACATCTTCGACTACTTTTTTATACTCATCTCTTGCTTTATCCCATTTATTCAGTATGATGATTGAACCCAAAGAAAACTTATCAACCAAGCTTGCTATCCTCTCGTCAAGCTCTTTGAACTCTTCACTTGCATCCAAGACTATAAGGGCTATATCGGCATTTTCAAGCATTTTTTGTGTACGATTAAGTGCATATCTCTCTATACCTTCAATCTTTCCTCTTTTTCTGATACCTGCGGTATCAACAAAAGTGATAAGTTTATCTTTATAAGGTAAAACTTCATCCACAGGATCTATAGTCGTTCCGGCAATCGAACTTACAACCGCTCTATCTTCACCTATCAAAGAGTTCAAAAGTGAGCTTTTTCCCACATTGACTCTTCCGACTATGGCAACTTTTATCTCATTTGAATCATTTGAAAGTTTTTCTTCTATATTTTCTTCACTCTCTTGTAAAAAATCCTCCAATGATTCATCTTCATCTTCAACCAATTCCAACTCTTTGGCATTTGGCAATCTTTTATACAACCAGTTTAAAAGCGGAGTTATGCCTCTGTTGTGAGAAACTGAAATAGGAAATATATCTTTAGCCCCGAAACTTTGATACTCCCATACGATTTCATTCATCTTGTCATTGTCTATCTTGTTGATAACAAGTGCCGTTTCCTTGCCCAGTTTTAATATCTCATAAAATATCCTCTTATCTTCATCACTTGGCAGCATCTTTCCATCAACCATAAAAAGAACTATATCGGCCTCTTTTGCACTCTTTAGGGATTTTGCCTGAACCACTTCAAACATTTCATTACTATCATCAAGTCCACCGGTATCTACTAAGAGAGCTTTTTTATCATCTATATCAAATTCTACTTTTTTTATATCTCTTGTCGTACCGCTTATGTCTGAAGTGATAGCTATCCTTTGACCGACGAGTCTGTTGAACAGTGAACTTTTGCCGACATTTGGTTTGCCTATGAGTGCTATGGTTTTCATCAATTTTCTTCTTCTTTGTTTATTTTTTCTATATATATCGATTGGCTTGGGAAGGCGAAAGAACTTCCGTTTTCTTCAACGATTTTCATGATTTTCAAGTATATATCCTCTTTTGCTTCGAGATATTCACTCCATACGGCGCTATTTACAAATGTGTATATAAATACACCAAGTGCACTATCCCCAAACTCATCAAATTTGACAAGCAAAGTTTGATCTTTTGCGATTTTTGGATGGTTTTTTAGCATCTCTTCTATCTCTTTTGCTATATTTTGTACAACATTGCCAGGGGTATCATAAGTAAGCCCGATCCTAAGCTTGATACGCCTTTGTCCTCTTCTTGAAAAGTTTTCTATGGGGGAGTTCGCTATGGTTTGATTTGGCACTACTATAAGGCTTTTTTCAAATGTTCTTATCTTTGTAGTTCTAAGTCCTATATCTTCGACCGTGCCTTCAACTCCTCCTATTTTAACCCAATGTCCTATCTGTAGGGATTGATCGGCCAAAAGAGTCAATCCTCCAAAAAGATTGGCTGCGGTATCTTTTGCCGCCAAAGCAAAGGCCAAACCGCCGATACCAAGTGAAGCGATAAATGCACTGACATTGATCCCCCAGTCTTGCAGTATCGCCACAAGACCTACGGCGACTATGAAAATCTTTATGGTTTTTATGAAAAAGTTGCCTATCTCTTTATAAAGCTCTTTTCCAAACTTTTTGGAAAATTGATAAATATATGAGTCAAAAACGACAACAAGCTCATAAAGTATCCAAAAGATGATAAAAGTGATCATCGTCCTTATGAAATGATAAACAAGTGCATTGTCGATACCTAATATAACGGCAAAAAAGTAAAAACCCGCAACTACAAAAGAAAATCTCAAAGGTCCTTTTATGATAGAAAATACTTTGTCATCAAGTGTAGTTTTGGTTTTTTCAGTTATTTTTTTTAAAGTTTTCAAAAGAGTAAGTGTAAAAACTTTCCTCAAAAAAATAAAAAACAAAAATACAAAAATAGCCAAAGCAATCTTGTAAAGCGGTATTTCAAAAAATGTCAAATTGATAAAATCGATGATTTTTTCCAAGTCTGTTTCCTTGTAGCAAATATACCCATATTCTATCAAAAAAGTGATTAAAGTCTTATTTAAAGAATGTTATATTGTTTAGTATCTTTATAGCCCATAGTGTCATGAAGGTTCCTACGAGTATGGAGATGCTTATATGCTCGTGTAAAAATATAGCACTTAGTATGATAGCGGAAAACGGTACTAAAAATATAAAACTACTTACATTTCCGGCACCTAGTTTTGTTATGCCTATGAAGTAGATGGTATTTGAATAAACCGAGCTTATTACGGAAAGTACTAGTAAATTTATCCAAAAGTAAAAGTCAAAACTATGATAAGGTATGCTTTTAAAATCCACAAAAAAGATACCATCAAGCGTGATAGTGATGATATAAAGCCAAAAACTATATACCAAAGGAGACACTGTTTTCGCTTTTGAGCTGATGATGGTAAATATCGGCCAAAGTGCGGAAGCGAGTAAAAAGTAGAGATTTTGAACGACAAGTATCTCTTTTAAGTTAAAACTCCAGAAGTTAAGCATAGTCAAAACCCCAAAAGCCCCCAGAGCAAGAGCTGTATAATCTTTCTTTTTTAGCTTTTTTTCTTTTAAAAGAGCTAAAAAAAGATATGTCAGTATAGGGACCAAAGTCGTTACAAATGCCCCACCAAGCGAAGCCGTACCGTATTTTGTACCCATAAAGTAGTACTTCATGTAAGCTATGAAAACAAGCGATGCCGCAAGTGCTACTAAAAAGCTTTTTATATCTATCTTGAAAGATTCTTTGAAGTATATGATAATAGGCACCATGCCGACTGCCGTGATGAAAAATCTAAAAAATATCATATCGTATGCATTGATATAATGGCTTAAAACCTTAGCATTTACCCATGAAGCTCCCCAGCCAATCATAGCAAAAAAGAGTAGTATGTGCAGTATATTTTTGTCTTTTTCTTCCATTTGGATCATCCGATTTTTTATGGAAGTTTATCACTATTTTAACTACTTGTATAGTATAAAATTGCCTTTTTTTATAGTTTGACCGTATTGTTTTTTGAAGTTTCTTGTAAAATGCGACTGATCGGCAAAACCTGCCGTCAAGCTTGCCTCACTGATAGGTACTCCTTCTTGGATGAGGTTGTTTACAAAATTTATCTTTTCATTGAGTATAAAATGATGAGGGGTTAAGCCTATCTCTTTTTTAAATATCCTCAAAAAGTGATATTTGCTTATCTTTGAAACACTTGATAGCATATCAAGAGTGATATTTTTATCAATATTTGACTTTATGAACTCTATACTCTTTTTTACCACTTTTTTATCATCGGCTATATCAAGATGAAGTTTTGTGTGGGAAGTATAGTTGATGATGAGGTATGACAGAGCATCTATAAGAGCAGTTTGCACCTCTATATCGCTTTTATTGGAATATACCATGCAAAAAAAGCTGTGCAACTTTTTAAAAAGTCTCATATCCTCTATAATGTGCTTAGAAAAGAGAGGGATTTTTTTCTCTAAAAATATCTGCTCATAGATACTACTTAAAAGCTCGACTCTTGGATAAAAGTTCGTATGTGACCACTTAAAAGAGTCTCCATGGTGTATTTCATGTGGATTGTTCACCCTGCAAGAGTATTTGAGATAGTTTGTGCTGTTGTTGTGCTTTTTTAGTTTTAGCATTCCCTCATAAGTGATGCCTATGGTGTAAGTATCATGATAATGTTTATCAAAAGCGGCATTTAACTCTTTTGCATTTTCAAACAGAGTATTTTTTAAAAGTTTTTGCATGATTTATTATAGCGAAATTGTGATAAATGGATATAGTATAAAATTGCTACGCTATACCCAAGATACCGCCTGCTATGACTAAAACCAAACCAACTATGTAAACAGGCAGAAAAATCTCTCCAAAAAATACAACAAGATATATACTTGAGATGACAGGGGTCAAAAATATAAAAGGTGCTAAAAAAGAGGCTTTTGCATTTTTTAACGCTTTTATCCAAAAGAGGTATGATATGCCGTTTACCAAAAGTCCGTTGATGATGATAGGGTATATATCACTTTGAGTCGGCAGTTTGAAGTTTGAAAATATCATCATTGAAAAAAATGAAAAAATTGTAGCTATTAAAAAGTATATGGTGTTTAGACTCAAAGCATCTAAAGTTATCTTTTTACTTAAAACGGAAAAAAGAGCAAAAACCAGTCCGGCAAACAGTACTATCATATCTACCTTGATATTTGCAAGGTGAATATGGGTAAAATTTCCTTTTGAAAGTATGACAAAAACTCCTAAAAACCCTAAAGTTACGGCGATAGTTTTTCTTTTTGTTATCTTTTCTTTTAATATGATAGAAGATAATAATACTATAAAAACAGGCCAACTGTACTGAAGCACCAAAACTTCTAACCCTTTAGCGTTTTTATATCCAAAATACAAGAGGATATAGTATAGATAAGTTCCCAAAAAGCCTAAAAAAACAACCTTGAGAAATTCATATATTCTTAACCTGGAAAAAACTTTATACTCTTTTGTAAAAAATGAGAGAGTTAAAAAAAGCAAGAAAGATACAAAACTTGAGTAAAATAAAAACTGATGATTGTCAAGGTTAGTTTGACCCACTTTTGAGACAACCGGTATGAGT
Organism: Thiofractor thiocamini; assembly: GCF_055384375.1. Classification (NCBI taxonomy): domain Bacteria; kingdom Pseudomonadati; phylum Campylobacterota; class Epsilonproteobacteria; order Campylobacterales; genus Thiofractor; species Thiofractor thiocamini. The sequence continues at coordinate 238,261 of NZ_AP042389.1, forward strand.
GCCCACAGCATAACACAGAGTAAAACATACACTATGGCTTTGACTTTTGGTTTTAGTAACAATTTTATCCTCTTTTTTTGATACAATTACACACAAATTTTCTATGAGAGTATATTCATGAAAAAATTTATATTTATTATACTAACTTTTATGACCTTTTTAAATGCTAAAACCATTATCGCTACCTATAAAGTGGATTTTGGAATATTTGGTAAAATTGGAACGGCAAAAGCGGTTTTGCATATAGGTAAAAAAGGAGACTATAAAGTTTCTATAGAAGCAAAAGCTACGGGATTTGCTAAAGTTTTAAGCGGCGGAAGGATTGAAAAGTACAAAAGTGAGGGTAGGGTAGTAAGCGGAATGCTAGTACCCCATGAATATCTTGGCATAACTAAGACTTCATCTAAAACAAGAGAAAAGCTCTATATATTTGAGCATCAAAACAAAAAGATAAAAATGCTCAAATTTACCATAAAAAACGGTAAAGTTGCAAAGTCACAGGAGTATTTGAAGTATTATGCGGACAATGACATACTATCACTTTTTTTCAATATAAGAAAATATCTAGATAATTTTAAATTTAAGGGTAAAAAAGTTTTGTATGCAGTAGGTGCGAACAAAAAGAACGGAAGAGTGGATTTGATAGCTCCGGTTGGAAAAGAGCTTGAGAGATTAAAGAGTGATTTAGGTAGAAAAAAAGGTCATTTTTTAAAGGTTTTTATCAACCAAAAGATCTTTGCAAGCAAAAGGGGAGAGCTTTTTTTGGATATAAATGATGACGGGATTTGCACCAAGGCAGTTTTAAAAGATGTGATACTTTTTGGAGACATTAGAGGAGAACTTGTAAAATTGAAAGTTGAGAATGATTGATGAGTGAAAGTGTAAAACAAGGAGCTATCTATATGCTCTTTGCCTCTTTTTGTTTTGCGGTGATGGGTGGATTTGCAAAAGAGTTAGCTCATGGTATGAGTGCAGTTGAGGTCGTGTTTTTTAGAAATGTATTTGGCGTGGTGTTTTTGCTTGGTACATTTTGGAAGTATCCCTTGTCTCAAAAAGGAGGAAAGTTTTGGCTTCTGTTTTTTAGAGGTTTTATGGGATTTTTGGCGCTTCTTGCCTTTTTTTACAATATCGCCCATATCTCACTTGCCGAAGCCATGACTTACTCGAGACTATCACCGGTATTTACAGCTTTGTTTGCTTTTATATTTTTAAAAGAGAAGTTGTATAAACTTGGCTGGATAGGTATAGCTGTAGGTTTTATAGGCATAGTATTTATAACAAGACCTGAAGGCATTTATGACTTTGACAAGTATGATTTGCTTGGAATTTTTAGTGGAGTGGGGGCAGCCTTGGCTTATACGGCTGTCAGAGAGCTTAGAGAGTATTATGATACAAGAAGTATAGTTTTATCATTTATGATTATAGGAACAGTAGGTCCTGTTGTGCTGATGATGATAGGTTCATTTTTTTCGCCAAAAGATTTGGACTATCTTTTTGCAAAGTTTATAGCACCAAAACAGAGTGATTGGATATGGATAGTTTTGCTTGGTTTTAGTGCTACTTTAGCTCAAGTTTACATGACAAAAGCTTACGCTTCCACAAAAGCAGGGATCGTCGGAGCTATAAGTTACTCCAATATTATATTTTCCATCATAATCGGTATGATTATAGGAGATCATTTTCCAGATTTTTATACATTGATAGGTATATTTTTAATCATTTGTGCCGGTGTTATGGTGACAATTACTCCAAAAAGTATCAAAACTCCCCGATAAGCGGGCATCTTGCAAAATGTCCCTTGCTTATCTCAAGAAGACTAGGATGAGCATCTTCACATATCTCTTTTTTATATGGACATCTTTTTGCAAAAAAGCAACCTCTTGGCAGGTCTATGGGGCTTTGTATCTCCCCAGTTTTTAAGACACTGTCCGTTGCCAAAGGAGTATAGATATCCGGAACGGTTGAAAAGAGCATTTTGGTATATGGGTGGGAAGGATTTTTAAAAAGCTCTTTTTTTGACGCATACTCCACTATCTCACCGAGATACATCACAGCTACATAGTCACTTATATGTTTTACAACACTTATATCATGAGTTATAAAAAGAGTAGTCAAGTTGTACTTATCTTTTAAATCCATCATTAGATTTAGGATTTGAGCTTGTATGGATACATCAAGAGCAGATATGGGCTCATCGGCTAAAACAAGTTCAGGATTTAGTATGATAGCTCTAGCTATGGCGATACGTTGTCTTTGTCCGCCTGAGAATTGGTGAGGGTATCTTGAGAGATAACTTCTATCAAGCCCTACATCATCGCAGATTTGTAAAATTTTTTCTTCTCTTTCTTGTTTGTTCAGACTTGTATGTATCTTTAAAGGCTGCTCTAGTATGGTTTTTATCTTTTTTCTTGGATTTAGTGAAGAGTATGGGTCTTGAAATATCATTTGGATATCTTTTTGGATATCTTTTCTTTTGTGTGGAGGAAGTTTGGCTATATCTTTATCTCTGAAGATTATCTCGCCTTTCGTTGCCTGATAAAGCCCAAGTATCACTTTACCGATAGTTGTTTTCCCACATCCGCTTTCTCCGACAAGTGAGAGGGTTTTGCCTTTGTATATGTCAAAATTGATCTTGTTTAAAGCGTGCAAATCTTTTTTTTCAAAAGTCCCTACTTTGACGGAAAATACCTTTTCTACATCTTTTACCTGAAGTAAAGTTTTTAAACCTTGTGACAAAATACTATCCTTTTTCCAAACTGTTTCTTATCCGGGTAAGTATCACACTCGCTATCAGCCAATTCACATCTGTTTTTAAAGTAACATCCCTTAGGAAGATTTAGTAGTGAGGGCATAACTCCCGGGATTTGATAAAGTCTCTCTTTTTCATCATTTAGTTTTGGAAGGCATGCTATCAATCCTTTGGTATAAGGGTGCTTGGGATCAAAAATGATCTCTTCTTTGCTTCCGTACTCTACGATCCTGCCTGCGTACATAACCGCTATATCGTCACAAAGTTGTGATACGACCGCTATATCATGGGTTATGAGTATCAGCGACGAGCCGAAATCTGTACTTAGCTTTTTCATAAGATAAAGTATCTGAGCCTGTATGGTTACGTCAAGTGCGGTTGTAGGCTCATCAGCTATGAGAAGTTTTGGATTGTTAAGCAGTGCCATGGCTATGACTACCCTTTGTTTCATACCGCCAGAGAGTTGATGGGGGTAACTTTTCATTCTTTTTTCAGCTGCGGGAAGTCCTACTCTTTTTAGTATATTCACACACTCTTCATATGCCTCTTTTTTGGAAACATTTTTTCTATGATAAAGTATGGCTTCCATCAGCTGTTCACCTATGCTTATGACGGGATTGAGTGAAGTTTGAGGGTCTTGAAATATCATGGCTATTTCATTGCCTCGTATCTTTTGAAGTTCACTCTCGGGTAGATTTACCAAATCTTTTCCTTCAAAGAGTATCTCACCCTCTACGATTTTACCGGGCTTGTCTATAAGGTTTATGATGGAAAATCCTGTGATCGATTTACCTGCACCAGACTCCCCTACGATACCCAAAATCCTCCCCTTTTCTATAGAGAAACTTATGCCGTCAACTGATTTGACAATCCCGCTTCTAGTAAAGAAATGTGTTTTTAAATTTTTAACTTCAAGTAGTGCCATTATCTTTTTAACCTCGGATTCATGATATCTCTCATCCTGTCACCGATGAGATTTATGGATATGATAAGTACCATTAAAAGGATACCGGGATATACTGAAGTCCACCAGTACCCGCTAAAAAGTACTTGATATCCGTTTGATATAAGTGAACCAAGAGATGGCTGCGTTATAGGCACTCCAAGTCCCAAAAAGCTTAAAGTCGCTTCCAGTATAATTGCATTGGCGATTCTTACTGTAGCTATGACTATGATGGGTGCTGTGGTGTTTGGCATAATTTCTCCGAAAATTATACCCATATTTCCCATGCCAAGAGCTTTGGCAGACTGGGCATAATCTTTCTCTTTTTCCGAAAGCACCACTCCTCTTGCCGTCCTTGCATAATATACCCAGTTTACTATAGTGATGGCTATGATGATCTTTCCTACACCTTCACCCCATAAAGCCATGATGATAAGTGCTATGAGAATAGCTGGAAATGATAACTGTATATCAGCTATCCTCATGATCAAAGTATCTATCCATCCACCGTAATATCCTGATATAAGCCCCAAAGAAAAACCTATGATGACTGAGAGTACCGTGCTTGCAACTCCTACATACAAAGATATTCTAAGACCGTATAACATAGCTGAATATATATCTCGTCCTTGTTCGTCAGTCCCCAGCCAAAACTGATGACCCGGTGCTTGAAAGCTGTTTTCTAAAAAAAGCTGTGAAAGATCATAAGGGTTTTGGTATGAAAAAAGCGAAGGAAATAGTGCCAGTATAACCAGCACAACAAGTATGATAAGTCCTATGGTAGCCAGCTTATCTTCAAAAAATTCTTGAACCAATTCATTTTTAAACAGACTCATTGCACCCTCACTCTTGGATCAACAAATGTATATAAAACATCAACTATGAAATTTATTGCAACGAATATAAATGAAATGACAAGCAGATAAGCTACGACTATGGGTCTATCAAGGTTTTGTATAGAGTCGATGATAAGTTTTCCCGTACCCGGCCACGCAAAAATGGTCTCAGTTACTATGGTAAAGGCTACGAGTTGACCAAATTGGATACCTATGACCGTTATCAAAGGAATAAGACTGTTTTTAAGAGCATGATAGTAAACCACGACTTTTTTTGGAACGCCTTTGGCAATAGCTAGCTTTATATAATCTTGCATCAAAACTTCCATCATTCCCGTTCTTGTTAGTCTAAGTATCAATGCAAGTTGAAAAAAGGCAAGAGTAAGTACCGGCATGATAAGATGCTTTATGCCATCCCATGTAAAAACACTCGAAAACCATACAACTTCACCTCTTCCTGAAGAAGGAAGAACTCCCATGATGACAGAGAAAACAAGGACAAGTACCATACCCGTCCAAAAAACAGGTACAGATATACCCGTCAGAGATAAAAACATGATAAGTTTACTATACCAAGACTCCGGTTTTATGGAGGCTATGACTCCAAGCGGGATGCCAAGCAATATGGAAACTATCATGGCGATGATAGATAGTTCCAAAGTTGCCGGCAATCTTTCAAAAACTACTTTAAGTGCCGGCTGACCGTAAACGAAAGAGTTTCCAAGATTGCCATGGGCTACATTTTTTAAAAAAGCTTCATACTGTTTTATGAAAGATTGATCAAGCCCCAAAGCGTGCTGCATGGCTATGACATCCTGTTGCGTTGCATCAGGAGGCAAAAGAAGCTGAACAGGGTCTCCTGCTTTGAACATGATAAAAAACACTATGAAACTTATCACCAACATAACTATTGCCGAATGAAAAAGTCTGTTTAGTATGTATTTGAACATTGCTTTCCTCTTGAAAGAGCTGCAAAAAAGCAGCTCTTTTATAAATTATTTGATATCGAATGCCCAGATCTTACTGTCTGTTCTTGGAGTAAACTTAACCTTTTTGCTACTGGCATAGATATCTACTTGAAAATGCAAAGGTATAAAACCCTGATCTTCTATAAGTGCTATTCTTTGAGCTTCTCTCATCTGTTTTACTCTATCTTTCGGGTTCATATTTGCATCGCTCTCTTCAATGAGTTTGTCAACTCTAGGATCGGAAAATTTACCATTGTTGTATCTTCCATAACCCTTTTTGTCATCTTTTGAGTGAACAACACCGTCAAGCATGGAGCTTCCGTCACCGTCACTGCTAGCCCAACCTATAAGGAAAAAGCTGGTATCTTGCTTTGCGGTTCTTGGGAAGAAAGATGACTTAGGAGTCGCGTTTACTTTGACTTTTATACCTATCTTTGCCAAAGAAGAAGCAACTGCCTGAGCGATTTGAGCATCATTTATATATCTGTTGTTAGGGGCGTCGAGTCTAACTTCAAATCCATTTGGATATCCTGCTTTTGCCAACAACTCTTTTGCTTTTTTTGGATCGTATTTTACCCTTTTTATTGTCGGGTCATAACCTACGACAACACTTGGGTGAAATTGACCGGCAGGTTTTGCAAATCCTTTCATGATATATTTGACGATAGCATCTTCGTTTATACCGTAATAAAGAGCTCTTCTGACGTTGGCATCCAAGAATGGGTTCTTGCCGGTAGGACTTTTTACATAAGGTGATTTTTCTCTGAACTGATCCATTTGAAGATAGATGAGTCTAAGACCGGGCTTGATAAAAAAGTTAAGTTTTGAATTGTTTTTTATCCTGTTTACATCGACAACGGGAACTCTGTTGATGATATCAACTTCTCCGCTGAGTATAGCGGCTGTTCTTGTTGCATTGTTTGATAAAACTCTAAAGATAACATCATCGAATTTGGGTTTTCCCATCCAGTAGTCTTTGTTGGCTTTGAGTTTGATCTGATCACCCTTTCTCCAAAATACGAACTTATATGGACCGGTACCTATAGGATGAAGTCCTATCCATTCGTCACTCTTGCCCTGCAATGTCTCTTTGTCAAGTATGTTGACATAAGTAAGTTTTCTTAGAAAAACAGGGAAAGCTTTTTTTGTTATGAATTTAACCGTGTAGTCATCAATCTTTTCAACTTTCTCAAGCATTGAGACTTTACCTTTGAAGCCTGATTTGTTCCAGTTTTTGATCCTGTCAAATGAAAAGATGACATCATCTGCGTTAAATGTACTTCCATTGTGAAACTTGACGCCTTTTCTAAGTTTCAGTATCCAAACTGTCGGTTCCGGATTACTCCAGGATACCGCAAGATCAGGATGAACTTTGATGTTCGCATCAAATCTTACCAACGGGTCAAAGATATTTGACAATATAGAGTTCGTTGCTGTTTCATTGAAAGCCTGAGGATCCATGGTGTATGCACCTGATGCTATACCAACCTTTAGTGTTTTGGCCATTCCAAGTGAGCCGATAAGTGCCAGTGAGGCAAGTGCGATAGAAATTTTTTTCATATTTTCTCCTTTTGCGCGTAAAATACATATACCCTTATTAAATATAAGAGAACCTTGAACTATCCATGTAAACTATCACTATATAGCTTACATGGATAGTCGTTAGAGTAGTTTTTCCATAAATTTTACAGTATGTTCTATCTTTTTTGGTATCGTCTCTTTTATGGTAAACTCCTTTTTTGTGTGAGAAAAGTTGCCTATGGCTCCCAGCCCGTCAAGACAGGGTACACCACAACTTGAGAGTATATTGGCATCGCTTCCTCCTCCCGTTGCAACTTCATTGCACTCCATGCCTATCTCATCAGCAACTTCTTTGTAAAGTTGATATAGTTTTTGAGATACTTCTGTTTTTTCAAGAGGAGGTCTTTGATGCTCTATGAGATATGATACCTTTGCACCTTCACTGTTTGGCTTAAAAAGAATCTTTTCTATATCTTTCATGATTTGTTGATACTGCTCTTTTTTGACATATCTTACATCAACCCCTATTTTACAAAAAGGAGCTACGGTATTTTTTACAATTCCTCCATTTATGACATTGCATCCGACTGTTATGCCATTTTCAAAATCGTTTAGTTTGTTCAGTTTTAGTATGATTTGTGCAGCTGCCGTAATGGCATTGATACCGTTTTGTGGCTCTACTCCCGCATGAGCTGCTTTGCCTTTTATATCTATATCTATGGATATGCCGCCTTTTCTAGCAGTTACTATGCTGTATCCATCTATCATCCTACCAGGTTCAAAAACAAATCCAGCCTTTGCTTTGCAAAATTCGTTTGTTATGATATCCCACGAATCATATGAGCCTATTTCTTCATCGGAGTTGAAAAGTATCTTTATAGGCAATTTTTTATCCGGATGGATTTTTTGTAAGATTATCAAAGAGTAAAGAGCTACCATAAGACCGCTTTTCATGTCATTTGTGCCGGGTCCGTAGTAGCGCCCATCTTTTTCACTAATGGTTAAAAATCCGCTCTTTGGTGAATGAACCGTATCGAAGTGACCTATAAAAGCGTAAAAATCCTCTTTTAGTTCCCTGTTGTATATTAAATGGGGTCTCTCTTTTTTTAGGCTATATACTTTTTCAAAAGCGATATCGTGCCTTGAAGCTATGTCTTGAAGTTTTGAAGCAACTTTTTCCAAACCTTCTATATTTTGTGAAAAACTATTGATATTTACAATATCTTCAAAATTTTTATAAATTTCTTCTTCTATATCTTTGATACTTTTTTTTATTTTGTCATTCACTTTATTCTCCATATTAGTGCAGTAGTATGACATATTTTTTGTTAATCGTTACTTAAAAAAGAACAATTTTAGAACGATATCAAGTCTATGTTTTTTATATTGTAAATTTAGCTGTTTTTGGATATAATCGCGAACTTTTTAAAAATTTAAACAAGGATTGAAAAATGCCAAAAGGTATATTTGTATTTAGTGTAGCACTGTTTGTTGTTTTAATAGTCTCTTCAAACTATCTAGTGCAGTTTCCTATCAACAAATGGCTTACTTATGGAGCCATAACTTATCCTATAACATTTTTGATGACCGATATACTTGGCGAAAGATATGAGAAAAAAGAGGTTATCAAGGTAGTTAAGTACGGTATACTGTTTGCTATATTGCCGACACTTATGATGGCAAACTGGAGGATAGCCCTTGCTTCCATAGCGACATTTAGCATAGTGCAACTTATGGATGTTCATATATTTCACACTCTTAAAGAAAAACTTGAAAAGTTATGGTGGCTTAGAAACAATGCCAGCACAATGACAAGTCAATTTTTCGATACAGTTTTGTTTTTTACTTTAGCTTTTAGTTTTGTGATGCCGTTTGACAAGATAGCCCATCTCATAGTGGGTGATTATAGTGTAAAACTTATCATAGCACTTCTTGATACACCTATATTTTATCTATTGGCGATTAAACTGTTTAGGAAAAAACCTGCAAGCGAAATCGTATGAATGTTTTAAAACTCGGTATCCCAAAAGGTAGTCTTCAAGATGCTACCATAAGTATCTTCAAACAAGCCGGATATGACATAACCGTGAGATCAAGAAATTACTATCCAAGTATAGATGATGATGAGATAGAATGTATGCTCATACGAGCTCAGGAGATGGCACGGTATGTTGAGGGCGGTCAGCTTGACTGCGGACTTACCGGGCTTGATTGGATAAAAGAAAACAGAGCCGATGTTATTGATGTAACGGAACTTGTATATGCCAAGACAAGTTTTAGACCTATAAAGTGGGTTTTGGCGGTAAAAGAGGGCTCAGATATAAAAAGCGTAAAAGATCTCGAGGGAAAAACCATAGCTACAGAAGTAGTGAACTTGACTAAAGATTATCTTGCATCCCATGGGGTAAATGCCAAGGTGGAGTTTAGCTGGGGAACGACTGAAGTAAAAGTTCCAGACCTTGCCGATGCCATAGTGGAGATAACTGAAACAGGATCAAGTATAAAAGCAAACAACCTTAAGATCATAGATACCGTACTTGAAACAACTACAAGATTTATAGCAAATAAAGATGCTTATAAAGATCCATTTAAACGAAAAAAGATGGAAAATATCATCCTTATGTTAAAATCAGTCATAGATGCCATACCAAAAACCTGTGTGATGATGAATGCTCCAAAAGATAAGCTTGATGAGATTTTGCAAGTTTTACCTTCATTCAATCCTACAGTTTCTCATCTTGCAAAAGGTGATTGGGTGGATGTGGTTGCCATAATGGATAAAAAAGTCTTAAGAGATGTCGTACCAAAACTAAAAGCTTTGGGAGCAAAAGCCATAGCCGAGCTTCCTATAAGTAAAATCATAGAGTGATGCACTTTTTTCAAGAGATTATAACTATAAAAGCACCAAAAAGAGGATTTTATCTTATAACTGATAAAATCCTATCCTCTATCGATATATCCGATATAAAAATCGGAATGTTAAATCTTTTTTTAAAACATACTTCCGCTTCACTTACTATCAATGAAAATGTATCTTATGATGTTAGGCTTGACTTGGAGGAGATAAGTTCTTCTTTGGCGCCTGATGGATATGACTACCGTCACTCACTTGAGGGCAGAGATGATATGCCCGCACACTTCAAATCCTCTATGTTTGGAGTAAGCTTGAATATTCCCATAAAAGAAGGCTCTTTGGAACTTGGAACATGGCAGGGCATATATCTAAATGAACACAGAGACCATCCAACTTCAAGAGAGATAGTTTTAACTCTTCTTGGAACACTTCACAAAAACTAAATAAACTTTTTGATATAATTTTTCAAAATATTAGCATGATAAGGATAATTTATGATACTTATAGCCGGACCTTGTGTCATAGAGAGCAGGGAAAATCTTTTTAAGATCGCTGAAGGGTTGAAAGAGTTTTATGAAGATGAGAGGATAGATTTTTACTTTAAAGCCTCTTTTGATAAGGCGAACAGGACGAGTTTGGATAGTTTTAGAGGGCCCGGGCTTCAGGATGGTTTGCAAATGTTAAAAGAGGTGCAAGATGAGTTTGGGTATAAACTTTTGACTGATGTTCATGAGAGTTGGCAGGTTGAAGAGGTGGCAAAGGTAGTGGATGTACTTCAGATACCTGCATTTTTATGTCGCCAGACTGATCTTTTGGTGAGTGCAGCTAAAACCGACAAGACTGTAAACATAAAAAAGGGTCAATTTATGAATCCTGAAGATATGGAGTATTCGGTAGGAAAAGTTTTAAAGACTAGAGGGGTTGAGAAAGTAAACTACGATACTTCAAAAAAGGCAAATGTATGGTTGACTGAAAGAGGAAGCAGTTTTGGATACGGTAACTTGGTGGTTGATATGAGAAGTTTGCAAATAATGAGAAAATTCGCTCCTGTTATCTTTGATGCCACTCATTCAGTTCAAATGCCTGGAGGTGCCGGAGGAAAAAGTAGTGGCAAAAGAGAGTTCGTGGCACCTTTAAGTAGAGCAGCAGCCGCAGTTGGAGTGGATGGATTTTTCTTTGAGACGCATTTTGATCCCTCTATCGCACTTAGTGACGGAGCAAATATGTTAAAACTCGAAGAGCTTAAAAAGTGCATCAAAGATATATTTGCCATCAAAGAAGCACTGAACAATTAAGGCAAAATTATGAAGATAAGAAATGTTTCACTAAGCGGAGAGAGTGTTGAAAACAAAAGAGAAGAGATTAAGAGATATTTTTTGCAGGTTTATGAAACTTATGAGAGACTTTTTGAGATACTTAAAAGTGATGAAGTTTTTTATAAAAAGGCAAATCCTCTAAGACACCCTTTGATATTTTATTTTGGTCATACCGCTACTTTTTTTATCAATAAACTAATACTTGCAAAAATCATAAAAAAAAGGATCAACCCGACTTTCGAGTCCATATTTGCCATAGGCGTGGATGAGATGAGTTGGGATGATTTGGATGATAAAAACTATGAGTGGCCTAAAGTAGATGAGGTAAGAGCATATCGTGATGAGGTCAAAAAAATCATTTTGCATCTTATAGATACTTTGCCTTTAAAGTTACCCATAGACTGGGGGTCTCCTTTTTGGGTGATTTTGATGGGGATTGAGCATGAAAATATACATATAGAAACTTCTTCGGTTTTGATGAGAGAACTTCCCATAGAGGATGTAAAACCTCATGGTGATTTTCCAATCTGTAAAGAGAGTGGTAAATCTCATAAAAATGAACTTCTTGAAGTGCCTGGTGCAAAAGTAGTAATGGGTAAAAGTTTTGATAGTGATGATTTTTACGGTTGGGATAACGAGTATGGTTTTAAGGAGGAGTTCGTAGAGGATTTTAAAGCTTCAAAGTATCTTGTAAGCAATGAAGAGTTTTTAGAATTTGTTGAAAACGGAGGATATGAGAAAGGGGAGTATTGGAGTGAAGAGGGTAAAAGATGGCTCTCTTTTAAAAAGGCTAAACATCCGACTTTTTGGGTAAAAGATGGAGAAATTTACAAGTATAGAGCGATAGCAAATATCATAGATATGCCTTGGAATTGGCCTGTGGATGTGAACTATCTTGAGGCTGAAGCGTTTTGTAGCTATCTAAGTAAAAAGTTAAATAAACCTATAAGACTGCCAAGTGAAGCTGAATACTACAGGCTTTATGAGTTTGCAAAAGTTCCGGGTATCTTAAAATGGGGTGAAAAAGCACCGGCAAATATAAACTTGGAGTATTTTACTTCTTCCATGCCTGTGGATAAGTTCAAATTTGGTGAATTTTATGATGTGATAGGCAATGTTTGGCAGTGGAGTTGCACCCCGATAGATGGATATGAGGGATTTAAAGTCCATCCTTTGTATGATGATTTTTCAACCCCGACATTTGACGGAAAGCACAATCTCATAAAAGGAGGTTCTTTTATAAGTTGTGGAAATGAAACACTAAAAAGTGCAAGATATGCTTTTAGAAGACACTTTTTTCAACATGCAGGATTTAGATATATAGAATCTGATAGAGTCGTAAAAACTGATGTTGAAAAGTATGAAGATGATATGGAGTTAACCAAATATATAGAACAGTGTTATGGCAAAGAGTATCTTGGGATAAAAAATTATCACAAAGAGCTTAGTGATTATATACTTGGATTTGTAAAAGATAGAAAAAAAGAGAGAGCTTTGGAGTTTGGCACCTTGGCAGGCAGAGTCGGGTTTGAGCTTGCAAAAGAGTATGAAATGGTTCATGCACTTGACTTTACGGCAAGACTCATACAGTTTGCGGTCAATCTCAAAAAAAGCGGTAAACTAAAGTATATGCTAAAAGATGAGGGTGATATAGTACTTTTTAAAGAGATATATTTAAGCGATTTTGACTTTGCGGGAGTTAAAGATAGAGTTGAGTTTTGGCAGGGTGACATGGCAAATCTAAAGCCAAACTTCAAGGGGTATGATTTGGTTGTGGTAAATGATGCTTTGACGAGAAGTTACAATCCTAAAAAGTTCCTACTGGAGATAGATAAAAGGATGAATGAAAAAGCTTTGCTTGTTATATCTTCAAGCTATGAGTGGGATGAGAAAATTACCCCAAAAGAGATGTGGATAGGCGGTATCAAAAAAAACGGTGAAAATCTTTACACCAAAGAGGCTTTAAAAGAGTTGCTTGATAGTAAGTTTGAGCTAATCGATGAAGGCAAAACGATACCTTGTGTAACAAGAGAAGATGGTAAAAACTTCAAATACAAAGATATAGAGGTAGTTATATGGCAAAAAAGGTAAATTTTGATAAAAAAGTAGATAGATACGGTAGCGATAGCATGAAGTTTGCCAATCTTGATAAGAGATATGGAAGCAGTGATGTGATACCTATGTGGGTGGCAGATATGGACTTCAAATCAGCCAAAGAGATAAGAAATGCTCTTGTAGATAGAGCAAAAGAGGGAGTTTTTGGATACCCATATAATGATAAAAGTATATATGATGCCATATGCTCTTGGCAAGAAAAAAGATATGGATGGAAGATAAAAAAAGGCTCAATCTCTCTATCAAGCGGGGTTGTAAGCTCCATATCTTTTATAGTTCAAGCTTTTACAAAACCAGGAGATAGTATCATCATCCAAACTCCGGTTTATCAACCTTTTGCAAGACTTATCAAGGAAAACGGCAGGAAAGTCAGCAGAAACTCTCTTGTTTTAAAGAAAGGAAAGTATGAGATAGATTTTAAAGATTTTGAAAAAAGAGCAAAAGAAGCCAAAGCTTTCATACTTTGCAACCCTCACAACCCGACCGGTAAAGTTTTTTCAAAAAAAGAGCTTTTGAAATTGGCTGAAATTTGCCTTGAAAATGACTTGCTTATCATCAGTGATGAGATACATAGCGATTTTTTGTATGAAGGTAAAAAACATATCCCCATAGCTTCACTCTCAAAACATATCTCAAGAAAAACCATCACTTTGAATGCTCCAAGCAAATCATTCAATATAGCAGGACTAATGACATCATATGTGATATGTGAGGATAAAAAACTTGAAGCCATATATAAAAATTATCTCAAAAAGTTTGAGCTTATGGATAACAATATATTCGGTACTTTAGCACTAAAAACCGCATATGAGAGTTGTGCATACTGGATGGATGAAATGGTGGAGTATCTTCAAAAAAACAGGGACTATGCGGTAAATTTCATAAAAGACGAGATGCCATTAGTGGATATCATAGTGCCGGAAGCCACATATCTTTTGTGGATAGATTTTAGAAAATTGGGTCTCAAGCCAAGTGAATTAGAGAAATTTTTAATCACAAAAGCAAAAATAGGTCTAAATAACGGAGTGATATACGGTAAAGAGGGATCAGGTTTTGCAAGACTCAATTTTGGAACACAAAGAAACACGCTAAAAAGAGCTTTAAAAAACTTAAAGCAAGCTATAAATGATTTTTAGTAGAATTATTGAATATGTATAATCTAAATGTCTCTTGACAATAAGTATCAAATTAAGTACAATATTTGATACTTATTGAAGAAAGATAAAGGATAAAATATGCAACCTGTTTTGGCAAGATATACCGCAAGTATAACCGAGCTTAAAAAATCACCTACAAAGATAATCGAACAAGCGGGAAATGAAGCTGTAGCTATACTAAATCACAATGTTACAAGCGCCTATCTCGTGCCAAATGATTTATATGAAAAATTGATAGATATCATTGATGAGTATCATTTGAGCAAAGAAGTTGATAAAAGATTGAATGATAACGACAAATCTATCAAAGTTGATATAGATGACTTACTCTCTTGAGTTCAAATCAAAAGCATTAAAAGAGTGGGAAAAGCTTGATTTTGCTATCAAAAAACAGTTTCATAAAAAATTAAAAGAGAGACTTAAAAATCCAAAAGTCCCCAAAGATTTGCTAAGTGGTTATAAAAGTGTATACAAAATCAAATTAAAAAGTTTCGGATATCGCTTGGCTTATGAGGTAAAAGATAAAGAGATAACTGTCTTGGTTTTGATTGTAGGAAAAAGAGAAAACAATGATATATATGACTTGCTAAAAGGCAGATACAACGAAATAAAATGATCTATTTTTTATCTTTTTTATCTCAAAGCAAGCTATAAATGATTTTATAGTATAATATTTCCCAAAAAATTAAGGATAATTGATGAACATTATAGAAGGAAAGTTAAAATTAGATAAAAGCAGTCATGTTGCTATCATAAACAGTAGGTTCAACCACATCATAACCGATAGACTCACAGAAGGCGCAAAAGATGCTTTTTTAAGACACGGAGGAGATGAGAAAAATTTGGATCTTATCTTGGTGCCCGGTGCTTTTGAGATACCTTTTGCACTCGATAAACTTCTATCTTCCGGAAAATATGACGGAATTTGTTGTCTTGGAGCTGTTATAAGAGGAAGTACTCCGCATTTTGATTATGTGGCGGCTGAAGCTACAAAAGGTGTGGCAAATACTACTTTAAAGTATAAATACCCTGTAACTTTCGGCATACTTACAACCGATACCATCGAACAGGCGATTGAGCGAGCCGGCAGTAAGTCAGGCAACAAAGGCTTTGAAGCCATGACAGGGCTCATAGAGCTTATAGATCTTTACAAAAACATATAAGGTAAACAATGGCAACAAGACATCAAGTCAGAGAAGCTGTAGTATCTATCCTTTATGCATATGACATAGGAAACAGTGAAGTTGAAAAATTTGAAGATGAGATACTCGAAGATAAAAAGATAAGAAACAAGCAAAAAGAGTTTGCTCTTTCTTTGTTAAACGGTGTTCTGGAAAACTTGGAAATTTTGGATAAAGAGATAGATAAACATTTAAAAGAGTGGAACATAAAAGAGATAGGACATATAGAAAGAGCAATACTCAGACTTTCAGCTTATGAGCTTTTAAAAAGCGATATAGACGAGGCGGTTGCCATCAATGAAGCGATAGAATTATCTAAAACACTTTGCAACGATAATGTCCCAAAATTTATCAACGGAGTTTTGGGTTCAATTCAAAAAGATAAAAGGAAGAGTTGACATGAAGTTGTGTGTAGCACTGGATATGCCTACAAATGAGGAAAACCTGGAATTGGTAAAAAAGCTGAAGGATTTTGATATATGGCTCAAGGTCGGCTTGAGATCATACATAAGAGACGGTAAAAATCTTATAAAAGAGTTAAAACAGATCAATCCAAACTATAAACTTTTTTTAGATCTTAAGCTATATGATATCCCAAACACCATGGCTGATGCCGCCAGTGAGATATCACTGCTTGGCATTGATATGTTCAATATCCATATATCAAGCGGTGAGATAGCCATGAAAGCTGTCATGCAAAGGATAGCAAATGTCAAAGACAGACCACTTGTCCTTGGAGTTTCAGTGCTTACAAGCTTTAACAACAAAGATTTTAAGACCATATATGGAGCTTCCATAGAAAAAAGAAGTCTCGAATTTGCAAAAGTAGCACACAAATGTAAGATAGATGGGGTTGTATGTTCAGCCTATGAGAGCAAAGATATAAAAAATGTAACAGATGAAAAGTTTATCACTCTGACTCCAGGTATAAGACCATTTGGAGAAGATAGCAATGATCAAAAAAGAGTGGCGAATTTGGAGATAGCAAAAGAACAGTCGGTGGATTTCATAGTAGTAGGAAGACCTATATATCTCGCACAAGATCCACGAGGTGTGGTTGAAGAGATACTAAAAAGAATATAAAAGGACAAAACATGGGAAAAAAGATACTTATCACTTTACTTATAGTGATGACTACCATCATAGTGGTTTTGGGCGTGTTAATTGCAACATTTGATTTGAACAAATACAAACCTCAGATAGAAAAAAAGGTATATGAAGCAACCGGTAAAGAGTTGAAGATAAACGGTGATATCGGACTTTCCCTTTCGCCTTTAGGTTTAAGCGTAAAAGATATAATCATTAAAAATCCAAAGGGTTTCAGTAAAGATGATATGCTTAAACTTAAAAGAGTAGCGGTATCTTTACAGGTAATGCCGCTTTTGAGTAAACAGGTAAAAGTAAACTATGTAAAACTTGAGGACATGAACGTACTTGTAGAGAAGTCAAAAAAAGGCTTGATGAATTTGGCTTCAGGAAAGAAAGAAGGCAAAAAAACAAAACCAAAAAGCAGTGCCAAAGAAGAGCAAGGCAAACTTCCCATGGTAAATGTCAATAAAATCATTCTCTCAAACATCAATATCATATATGATGACAAGCAGACTAAAACCAAAGCGAAGGTAACAGGCTTGAATATAACGGTAAATGATATAGCATTAAACGGAGATAAAGATATACTTAAAGCACTCTCCTTGAAAGGTTTGATGACTATCGCAAATATACATTATGACAAATATGATATAGATAATATTTCAGCAAATTTTAGTTTTAAAGATAAAATTGCTACTATATCCCCAATGAAACTTACCATGTTTAATTCCCAAGTAAATGGTAAACTTGTTTATAATATGAATGGCAAAAAACCAAAAATCTATCTTGAAGATCATATAGCGAAGCTTGATTTGAAAAATGTATCCAAAGTCTTTATAAAAAACAAAAAGATTTCACTTGACGGCTATGTTAAAACTGATGTAAAACTCTCGATGGCAGGACAAACTCCAAAAGATATAAAAAGATCACTTACCGGTACGATATATGTAGTCGGTGACAACTTTGGTATAAATGGTGTGGATCTTAATAAAGTGTTCAAAAGTCTTGACGATGCAAAAAGTATCAACAAGAAAGATATAGCTGGATTTTTGGTCGCCGGACCGCTTGGATTGGCTCTTAGCAAAGGTGTGAGCGGTGGCAATATGATGGCAGGTTTGGAAGGTGGAACTACAGCGGTTAAAAAACTTGTTGTAAATGCACCTGTAAAAAACGGCATAATAACCTTGAAAGATGTAGCTATGAAAGTCGGACAGACAAGAGTAGCTCTTAAAGGCAGAGTGGATATCGCAAGAGAAAGATTTATCAAAGTGCAAGCGGGTGTTGTAGGCTCAAATGGATGTGCCAAAATAGCAGAAGATATAAGCGGAACTTTCAGCAAGCCAAAATATAGCACAAAAGCTTTAACCTCAGGCGTTGTTGCCAATACGGTAACTTCACTGTTGGGCCAATTTACAAAAAGTGCCCCGGCTCCTAAAAAAAGCAGTTGCAAAGTTTTTTATAACGGGTCAGTTAAATAATCAAACAAGCCCTTTTGGGGCTTGTTTAAGTAAAATATTATATATATTTTAATATAATCACATCTCCAATTTGGTTTGGAACTTATTTTGGACAGGTGGGTGAGCTGGCTGAAACCACATCCCTGCTAAGGATGCGTACTGGTAACGGTACCGAGGGTTCGAATCCCTCCCTGTCCGCCATTACTTCCCCTATCGATACACTCTTTTGATATATCCCAATAGAATAAATAATCTTTTTATTAATTTTTATGTATAATAAGTAGATTTATACTTTTATATAACAAAATTCAATAATTAGAGAACGACAATGAAAAATATCATCCTGTGTGGCGGCAACGGAACGAGACTGTGGCCTATAAGCAAAGAGAATATGCCCAAACAGTTTTTGAAAATGTTTGACGGCAAATCACTTTTTCAAATGACATTGCTGAGAAATGATACATTTGTAGAAAAATTCGTGATAGTGGTAAATGAAAAACAGTTTTTTACGGCTCAACAACAAGCCGATGAGACAGAATTACTTGCTAAATGCAGCTTTGTCATAGAAAGTGAATCCAAAAATACAGCCTCAGCCATATGTCTTGCGACTTTAGGTTTGAAAAAAGATGATATTGTTTTCGTTACTCCAAGTGACCATTTGATAGAAAAAGATGATGAGTATGATAACATTATAAAATCGGCTTATGATGAAGCAACCAAAGGATATCATATAACATTTGGCATCACACCAAGCAGAGCTGAAACAGGATATGGCTATATAAAATGTAATTTTACAGATAAGAAAAAGGTTGTTGATGTAGATGGATTTTATGAAAAACCAGATAGTAAAACAGCGCAAAGGTATCTCAAAACAAACAAATCCGAAAACTCTTCTGAAAAGTATCTATGGAACAGCGGAATGTTCATGTTTAAGATATCCTCATTGCAGGAAGATTTCAAAATGTATGCATCTGATATATTCGATTCTTGCAGTAAGGTATATGAAGATGCGATAAGAACGGACAATATACTGAAACTGAAAGATATGCATATGCTCCCTTCCATAAGTATCGACTATGCGATAATGGAAAAGAGCAGCAGGATAAAAGTGATAAAGAGTGATATCAAATGGAATGATATAGGAAGTTTCGATGCACTTGATGAAGTATTCGAAAAAGATGAAAACAATAACACAAAATCAGACAATTTAACGGCATACAATGCAAAGGACAATTTTGTTTTTGGAAGATATAAACAAATAGCACTTTTTGATGTTAAGGATTTGATAGTTGTTGACACCCCAAGTGCTCTGCTTGTCGGAAAAAAAGAAAATTCTCAGGATGTCAAGAAAATCGTTGAGATTTTAAAAGACAGAGATCCCAAGATCATAAAATACGGAAGAACGGTCTATAAACCGTGGGGAAAATATATAGATCTGCTTGATGGTAAACATTTTAAAGTAAAATCCATAATAGTAAACCCGGGCAAAAGATTATCTTTGCAAAAACATTTCCATAGAAGTGAGCATTGGGTGGTAGTTAGAGGCTCTGCGCTGGTCAATATCGGGAAAAATGAGTTCTTGCTCGGATCAAATCAGTCGACATTCGTGCCCATCGGGGAAAAACACAGACTTAGCAATCCCGGAAAAATTCCGCTGGAGATAATCGAAATCCAGGTAGGTGAGTATCTTAAGGAGGATGATATAAAAAGATATGATGATGATTTTGGAAGGGCGTTATGAGATACTTGATCTTGTTTTTGAGTGTCATTCTTTTTGGATATGACTCTCCTTATTCATTGAAAAAATTTAGAAATACGCTTGATATATCAAAACTACAAGCTCCTTCAAGCTCATACAATCCGCTTTATAGTGTAAAATACGGTAATTTTGCATATTATTCAAACAAGTATTTTTATCTTCAAGACAGGCGATATATGACCTTTTTTATGTGTGGTAAAAAAAACAGAAGTGAGCTTAGATTTAAGCAAGATTGGAAAGTAGATACTAAAAATGCCATAACGTTGAAAACAAGTGTAAAACTGTTTCCTCTTAACGAAAAAAGAGAATTTACATTTTTGCAGATTCATGCAGACTCTACACTTAAAAACTCCATAAACAAGCCTTTGCTGAGAATCGTTTGGAAAAAAGAACTTCATGGTAAAAAGAACCATCTGTGGGCAGTTGTAAGAATGGATAATACAATCAAAGGCAAATACGCAAAGTTCGATCTAGGGGTGATGCCTCAGGATTTTTTTATGATAAAGATACGCATTTTGCACTCAAAGATATCTTTGTGGATTGATGAAAAAGAAGTTTTAAACGGTTTGGACGTAAGTTATTGGGATAGATATTATAACTACTTCAAAGCGGGTGTATATCTTCAGGATGAAGGTTGTGCAAAAGCACTCTTTGATGAGATAAAAATAGACTACAAAGGTGAAAAATGAATATAAGCGTAGTTGGTTTGGGATATGTAGGTACCGTATGCTCCGCATGTTTTGCAAAAGAGGGACATAACGTTACCGGTATCGATACAGACAAGGTAAAAGTTGATTTGATAAATGATAAAAAAGCCCCGATTGTTGAAAAAGATTTGGAAAGTTATATAAAAGAAGGAGTTGAGTCGGGAAAATTAAAAGCGACTACTGATATAAAAAAGGCTGTCTTAAGCAGTGATATAACTATTGTCGCGGTAGGGACACCTAGCAAGGATAACGGTGATATAGATCTAAGTTATATAAAAAATGTGGCACAAAGTATAGGAGAAATCTTAAAAGATAAAGAGGATTTTCATATCATATCCATGAGAAGCACGGTTTTGCCGGGAACTGCTAAAAATATCGTTATACCATTGATAGAAAAATATTCCAAAAAAAAGATAGGAGTGGACTTTGGATATGTTTCAAACCCGGAATTTTTGAGAGAAAGTACGGCTATATATGATTTTTACAATCCGCCAAAAACAGTCGTAGGCACAAGTGATGAAAAAAGTGCGAAAAAATTTAAGGAGCTATACTCATTCCTGGAGGCTCCATATTTTGAAACGGATATAGAAGTTGCCGAAATGATAAAATACGCAGACAATTCATGGCATGCCGTAAAGGTGACATTTGCAAATGAGATAGGAATGATATGTAAAAAAATCGGCATAGATTCGCATAAGGTGATGGATATATTCTGTGAAGATAGAAAACTTAACATATCATCGTATTATTTAAAACCCGGATTTGCATTCGGGGGTTCATGTCTTCCCAAAGATATCAAAGCTATAACATATAAAGCCAAATCACTGGATGAAAATATCCCTATGCTTGATTCTGTTATGAGAAGTAATGATTATCAGATCGGAAGAATTTATGATTTTTTTATAAAGCCCTTGAAAAAAAGAAAAGTTGCGATTTTGGGCATAAGTTTCAAAGCCGGTACGGATGATTTGAGAGAGTCTCCTGTGCTGGAGTTGGTTGAAAAGCTCATAGGAAAAGGATACGATGTTAGGATATATGATGAAAATATATTAAAATCATACAAAAACGGATCCAATAAATTCCTTCTTGACGGAGAGTTGTCACACATAAAAAAGAGATTGTTTAAGGATTGGCATGAAATTTTGAAGCACTCAGATATAGTTGTCATCGGTAATGCTTCCAAAGAGTTTAAAGATATAGATTTTGAAAAATACCCTGATAAGAGTTTTATCGATCTAGTCCGGATAAGGAGTGGATTAACCGGCAGTAAAAATTATATGGGGGTAGGATGGTGATAAACTTCTGGTATTTTGTCATTTACTCTTTATTTTTGCTTGTCGGAGTATTTGCATTGCCGGATATTTATTTTGATCCGTATCAGAAAAGTCTGATCTTTTTAGTCGGTGCAGTCGGTACATGGAGGTACGGATGGTTCGCTATAAATATTTTTAGAGCCTATTTGTATAAAAACTACAAGTTTAAAAAGATCAGAGAATTGGAAAGAAAAAATGCAGATTCTTTAGATCCTGAACATGTCTTTTTGCTTTTGACAACATTTAGAATAGGAACAGAAGTAACTATCAAAGTATATAAAGCGGCTATAAAAGAGGCTGTTTTTTCAGGCTATGATGTAACCATCATAGCTTCTATCGTAGAAAGATCAGAAGAGCATCTCATAAGAAAGATCTTTTTATCTTACAATCCTCCCCAAAACGTCAAACTGGTTATCTCCAGGATAAAAGGAACCGGAAAAAGAGATGGCTTGTCGGTCGGTTTTAGGGTAGTAGCAAACAGTATGGGGATAGATTTGTCAAAAAGTGTAGTCGCAGTCATAGATGGTGATTCAATCTTGCAGGAGGGATTGATAAAAAAATGCTCAAGACTTTTTGCGCTGGATGATATGCTTGGGGCCTTGACAACAGATGAAGATGCCATACTTGCCGGTGATGACTGTGCTCACAATATATACAGGCAATGGTATAAGCTTAGGTTTGCACAAAGAAATATAGCCATGATGTCCATGTCTTTATCAGACAGAGTACTGACTCTGACAGGAAGAATGTCTATGGTCAGAGCCAGTATAGTAGCTACCGAAGCTTTCATACAAACCGTGCAAAACGATCATATAGATCACCCAAGACTGGGGGTTTTTAGATTTTTAACGGGTGATGATAAGTCAAGTTGGTTCGATGTGGTAAAAGAGGGCTGGAAGATGCTTTATGTGCCTGATGTTACCGTTTACACCGTAGAGGAGATACCGGATAAAAATTTTTTGAAAGGCTCGATTGTATTGATGCAAAGATGGTTTGGCAATCAGTACCGAACAAATTTAAGAGCGCTGTCTTTGACTCCCGCAAGACTGAACTGGTATCCATGGTATGGGCTTATCGATCAGAGGGTTACCATGTGGGCGACTCCGTATGGTTTTTTTATAGCATTTTTCAGCGCCATGCACTGGGGTATAGCCATATGGTGGGCATATGTATGGTGGATCTTTTTCAGCAGGCTATTGATGACCTATGCATACAGGGTATCGAGAAAAGAGATACTGCCCTCATGGCCGTTTTTTCTATACTTCAATCAACTGATAGGATCGTTTGTAAAGATATATATCTGGGATCATTTGTATAAACAGTCATGGACAAGGCAAAAAACAAAATTGAAAACAGATGATATGTTTTTACAAAAATATAGAAAGATAAGTTCGGATTTGATGACCGGCTTAAAGATAGTCTTTTTTGTGATAATAGTAAATTTTTTGGTTCAAAATATAACTTTTGATGACTTGTGGGAATTTATATTTTAGAAATGTATGAAGGGATATCAAATGAGTAAAAAAGAGGAAGAGATAAAAAACGAGAAAGAGGATTTATCCCCGCAAATTGTTCATGAAGCCGAGATCACAAGACAGCAGGCAAGATATCACATTCCTGCCAAAATGGAAATAGACGGTAAAATTTATACTCTTCATGACTGGTCGCTGACCGGTTGTTCCGTCAAAGACCTTCCTGATGAGTATATGGGAAAATTCATAAAAGTAAAAATGATTTTTAAATTTGATCAGTTTGAAACTATAGTCGATGACTTGATGATAGAGTGTTTGCATAAAAACAAAAGCTCCATAGGGTGTAGATTTACAAGCTTGACTCCTCAGCAATTCGCAATCCTAAATCAGATAATAAATGCCTATATAAGTGGTGATATAGTAACACAAGATGATATCATAACAGCTGTTACAAAAGTACAAATGTATCCCAAGAAGCCAAAAATAGATAAAATTGAAGTAAAAAAAGCAAAAAGAATACTGTCTTTGATATTTATCACTATCCTGATTTTACTTTCATTTTTATTTTTTGTTATTTATAAAAAATTATTTGTAGTTGACAGTGTGAATGGGTATGTGGATTCGAATATTACGGTTGTTAGATCGCCGTATCCTTCTTATATTAAGTTTGAGGACAATATAACCGAAGGTGCGAGGATGAAAAAAGATAAACTCATAGCGGTAGCCCATCTTGTGAACGGTGGCATCAGTACTGTGTTGTCACCCTCTAACGGCACAGTGATAAAAGTAAATGCCAGAGATAATGATTTTAGAAATGTAGCTGAACCTATAGTTACGATTCTTGATGACAACTCGTCACTGTTTGTAAAAAGTACGTTTTTCTCAAAAGATTTGATAAAAATACAACCCGGTTATATAGTAAAGATCATTTTAAACGGTAAAGTATATCACGGAAAGATATACAAGATAATATATCCTCAAAAGATCGATACGATTAAAAGCAGACCATTGGAAAATACTTATACAACCCCCTACAATTACATCATAGTTTACATAAAACCGTTTGGATTGAGAGATAAAAATATGATAGGTGATAGTGTTTTTGTCAAGATAGATACTCTTGCTAACAGGCTTGGAGTGGTCAATGAAAAAAATTGCGATAGTTTTATTTTCAATATTTTTTAGCACCCTGTTTGCAAAAAACGAATGTTTTTTGATAAAAACACAAATAGGAGCATATACTCCCGTTTATGAGCCAAACACTTTTGTGCAAAACAAAAGATGTGCAATAGACGGTGAAAACTTGTATTTCAATCATAAAACCGCATATATAGGATGTTATAAAACAAAAAAAGAAGCTCTTAAAATATATGAATCTTTGAAAAAAAGCCATTTTAATTTTAAAAATGAAAAGATCATCAAAAAGAAACCTGATGCGAAGATGACTTATATAGTTTTTCCCTATTTTTCATCTACTCTGAAATCAAATCTAAGAAAGAAAGAAAAAGAGTATTTGAAAATCATCAAAAATGTCGATGTAAAAAGGATAACATACCAAATACCGGATAAATTCTATGGCAATGGCATAGAAATCGTTAAGTTTGATAAATTACCGTTTTTGCCTGTCTCTAGCATATATTCCTTTTACAGATATTATAGCAAACATAATTTCAAAAAATCCATACTTGTTTTGTATAACGGAGTTTACAGTATCGAATATCTCTATAAATTCCTGCATAACAAAAAAATAATAGATAAAATCGCTCCAAATAAATATATCATAAAGATACCCATATATATCTCTCCAAGCGCCAGTTTGGTCATCGATAAAAAAACCATACTTTTGGAGACAAAACCAAAACCGATATTTGTCATGTATCATGGAAAATTATATGTAAATCATTCCGGGATATTTGCATGGGATATAGATAAAAACAAAATCGCATCAAGAAAGAATTTTTTTCACGAAGAAGTCTTGATGATAGGAAAACAAAATCCAAGACCTTACATTTTGGCTATGGCCAATTCAGAAACAGTTTTTTTAAATTCGGAATTTGCGGGACTTGGTTTTCATGATAGTGTAGCGACTTTTGGGATATCGCTGGCAAGATTGCCTACTCAATACTTTAAAAGAAACAGTCTTGTTTACTGGCTTAGGAAGTATGAGCCAAAAGGTGTGTTCATAGGCAATACGATCCATGACAATATGATGGGATTTTATACGAACAATGCCCGCAACGTTCTGATTTTGGGAAACTATTTTTATGATAATATCATATATGACATAGACCCTCATGATTACTCTTCCGATTTGATAATTGCAAGGAATGTAGTAAAAAATGCGAAATTCGCTCATGGTATCGTCATGTCAAGGGGCGTAAAAAGCAGTTTTGTTTTTCAAAATATAGCATATAAAAACAAGGGTAACGGCATCATGCTTGACAGGTCCTCCGATAAAAATATCATAAGTGATAATTTGATAGTAAAAAATGACCTTTCAGGGATCTCTCTTCAAGAAAGTGATGACAATCTAGTCCATTCCAACAAAATACACTATAACAAACTTGATGGTATGATAATCAGAAACAGTGTAAGAACAGGTGTGTATAAAAACTTTATATCAGATAACGGCCGCAACGGAATAGAGCTTTTAACAAAAAATATCGACAGTGTATTTTATAGGGATTTTCATAGAGACCCTTATCATAAAGGCACTTCAGCAGTAATTTCCAAAAATAGAATCGTACATAACTTGAATTTTCAAATCAGTGTCAAAAACAATGCGGCAATATATTTTTATAAAAATTTCCTTTACAATACTGATATGCTCTTTGGTAACGATCTCTCCTTGTTCACTCCCAAGATATATGACAATCGTTTATCCTTTAAGCTTTATGGATTAGGTAGCAGTTATCACAGAAAAAGTACTGACTCGTACAGAGTTGATTATAGATATACCGATATCATGAAAGATTTGTTTAGCTACAATATACAAAGCGGAATCGCTTTAGCAAATATATATCAACTTTTAAATTTAAAAAAACTTTCAAATCTTGAATTACAAAGAGAGTCTTCCATATTTGTCGCAAAAGGTTTGAGTGTTTATGCATTTTACAACATAAATGTATTTGAACGAAACAGAGCAAAGATAGACAAATTTCTCTTTTATCTCATTGAAGCTGCTGTATTTGGTGATAAGGATGCGATTTTGTCGTTGAATTACATAAAGTATATCCTGCCTGTTAACAAAAAAGATATCAATCTTATATATAAAAAAGTACAAAAGTATATGCAAGAGGGAATGATTTTTCTAAAAAATGATACAAGCAAAGCCATATGCAAATTTCCAAAGATCAAAAAAAAATATATGCAATACATGCTCAATCTATTTAGATATAAGATGAAAAGTGTGAAGATAGATGATTTTTACGAATATATCAAATTTTTAAATCGAAATTATTCGACTATGTATATAAATTTGGATTTTTTTATGAAAAAATTTTATGAAGATACAAATTTGCCGAAAATCAAATATTTTAATTATATAAAATATAAAAACCAAAAAATGATGACCTCCAAACTATGCAAGAAATCCGTAGATAAAAAAATATATACCTCAGACCAGGTAAGAAAGATTTTGAAAGAGAGATTCGATAAAGATGACAAGATAAAGTTACAAATGAAAAAATATTTAAAACTGATCAACAGGTACAGGGAAAAACAAATAACGATGAAAGAGTTGCTCAAATGAAAACCTTACTACTGTTTTTTATCATGATACTCTATGCTTATCCGAACAGTTGTATCATAGCCTATAGTGCAAAAAATATACCCTCTTATCAGGAAAAAAAGTTTTATACAATATTTAAAGGCCTTGCTATAAAAGAGAAACAAAAAAAATATGAGGTTTTAAAGATAGGAGCCTTTGGATATTATAAAGAAGCCTTGAAAATGCTTGTTAAAGTCAAAAAAGAGTATAAAGATGCTTTTATAGTTAATTGCAAAAACCCTTTGCCAAGAGATAGAAAAGTATTGAAAAAGCAAAATAGTTTTGACACCGGAAAAAACAGTGAAGGATATGAAAAGTATTTGACGCCGTGTAAGAATTGTATAGGAAATTGTAAAAAATGTATTAAGAAGAAAAACAGATGGGAGATTGATCAGGCGAAACTATATAAGGAGATACATGTAAATATAAACAAGTTTAAAATCCTATCTCCGAAACAAAAAACCGAAACTATTGACAATAACAATACCAAAACTTGCTATAACTCACTATACAGGTTTTACTATAGTGGAGGAGTAAATCTATACAGCGGCCAAAAAGATACGAACGATCATAGACTAAGAGGTGAATATGCCGATTTTAGAGTCGGCGTGCAGTATGGATGCTATTTTGATAATTGGAAATTTTATACAGACAGTAGAGTTGTACTCTCTCAAGTTGACAGTGACAGTAAAAACAACACTTCTTTGGATTTCGATGTCAAAGAGTTGTATCTAAGAAGTTATAATATCCTCGATAACAGGGCAAATATACTTGTAGGCCGTAAAAAGATAAAAGATAACAGAAGCTGGTGGTATAACAATAATCTCGATGTTATAAAAATTTTCAACGAGCATGATCTTGTAACTTACAATATGTACTTAGGAACAAGAATAGATTCCATCATCGACAACGGCGATTTTTACAAGGATATAAACAATGATAAATTTTTTGTAGCTAATATAAACGATCAGATTTATATAGATAATTTTATAAGAGGATATTATGTATGGGAAAACAAAGCACAAAGAAATCTGCATTGGTTTGGAATGAGAGCAAACGGCGATAAAACCATAAAAGGTGACACATTTAGATACTGGATGGATCTTGGTAAAGTATCGGGTAAAAATGAGAAAGATATAAATGATTATGCATATGATACCGGAGTACTTTATATCCCCAAAGATAGCAAAAATTCTTATGGTATCGGATATGCAGTCGGCGGAAAAGATTATACTCAGCCACTTATCGCAAATAACAAATCAAAATATTTAAATGGTAAGATAGATATAAAGTATTATGGTTTTTATCTAGATCCGGTTTTGCACAATATAAAAGTCCTATCACTTTACTGGTTCAGGGATTTGAGCGAAAAAGAGGTATTGGGAGCATCTTTTCATGATTACTCCAAATATAGTGAGTCTTCCGATATAGATATGACAAGATATGTTTATCAGCCTTTAGGAAATGGTAAGGATATAGGCAGAGAAATCGATCTGTTTTATAAGTTTACAGAAGCATTGAGATATAACTATCGTATAGTTTTTTCATATTTTAAAGGTGGGGATGCTTATAGCGTAGTTACAAACAACAGGAACGGAATAAATGCGAAATTTGATTTTATCTATTATTGGTAGTTTGATTTTTTTTGGATGCTCAAGTCTTGATGTAGCCAAAAAGGCTTTGCAAAGTGGTGATATAAATACAAGCAAAAAGATATATAAAGAGTGGGCAAAGAGAGGTTTTGGCTTTGCGGATTTAAAACTGTCAAAACTATCAGATGACAAGAATGAAGTGATAAAAAATGCTTTATTGGCTTATAAAAAGGGCTACATTGAAGCTGCGAACATCATATTTTACAACTATTACAAAGCAGGAAAGATCGATAAGGCAAAGTTCTGGTTTAAAAAAGTATTGCTTGATAAAATGAACTCTTCAGAGTATAGAGCTTATCTGGCGTATTTGTACTATCATGCAAACAAGAAAGAAAAATTTTTAAACCCCTTCATAAAATATGCTGAAAATTCCGGCAATGTATATGCTCTTTATCGACTTGGGGATTACTTTAACATTTATTTGAAAAATTATAAAAAGAGTATTGGGTATTATAAAGAGTCTTATAAAAAAGACTACATTCCAGCCGGAATAAAACTGGCGGTTTTGTATATATACAATTTGAACAAACCTTTGCAAGGTATAGAACTCTTAAGGAGTATTGCTTCAAGAGACAATGGAGCGGCAGCTTATGAGATAGCTGCTTTTCTGGAAAAAGACATCGGAAACCAAATCAAAAAGATAAATGCCCAATGTACGACTTTTCAATTTTCAAAGCCTGTGGAGTTTTTTAGAAAAAAGATAAAAGCTTTGAAATTCAGGGATTTGTATATAAAAGAAAATATACTGCCCTGGCTTAGATATGCTTACTCTAGAGGATATGTAAAAGCAAAATTCAAAATGATAGAGCTAGATGTGAAGTACGGCAATTTTACTACCGGTAAAACATTTTGCAAAATGAATTTGAAACAGGCTATAAAATTTTTAGAGACATCCGAGTACATGCAGGCCAAACTGACGCTGGCAAAAATATTTGAACAATTTCCCTCTTTGCATCAAATCAATAGAGCAGAGATGATTTACAATCAATTTGCCTTGACAAACAAACCCCAAGCTTATTGGCATTTGTATCAATTGTACAAGAGATTTTATCCCAAAGCTAAAAGGAGATTTCGATATCTTGATTATCTGGTTAAAGCGGGGTTTGAACCTGCTATCATAGAAAATGCTTATATCAATTCTGACTTGCATACTTTGAAATTTTTTGCCTCTCAAAACAATATTTTGGCTCTAACTTATATTGCATCCATATATACCAAAGAACAAAAAGAGCTCTCTTGTAAAATTCTAAAGAAAATATGCAGTTTTAAATCCCCTGCCGATGCAAAACTTGATATCAAGATAGCAAATAATTGTATAAACGATACAAATAAAAAAGGTGCCGTATATTATTTTTACGCAAACAAAGGAGATAGTGTTGCCGAGTACCTTTTGGCAAAACTATATGATTCGCAAAGAGAGTGTGGAAAATTTAACTATTGGCTTGAAAAAGCCAAAAAAGACGGAAATCTTGAAGCTGATATTTTGTATTCAAAACTCATTCTGGAAGAAAAAGCCAAAGGTGATAAAAAAGAAGCTTTAAAGAAAATGGTATCGTATGCAAAACAAAACCCCAAAGCATATGTATATCTTGGAGATCTTTTTTTTCAAAACATACACGGCATTTTTGATCCTAAAAAGGCTGAGAAATTTTATAATTTGGCTATAAAGAACGGTATAGATGAGGGATACTTAAAACTGATATCGCTATATAAAAATATTGACGACGGAAAGATGTTATTTAAAAAGATAGATAAATTGTATAAAAAATATATGAAAAACAATAAAGATATCAATATAAAATTATCATATATGAATTTTTTATTTTCTTATGAAAAATATAAAATGGTAAGAAAGTATATCCTTGAAAATAATCTTCAAAGATTTTCTTCGGCAAAGTATATATTGTTTAAGATAGACCCCAAATCATACTTGAAGCTTAGTAGTGATGACATAGATATTAAAGATGACGGAAGACTTCTTTTGCTGTATGCAAAAAAACTTTTTGATAAAAATAAAAAAGAAGCATTGTACTATACCTTCATAGCTTCTATGAAACAAACCCCCGGAAGTATGGGTGAAATTGTGAAATTGTTAAGATATTTTACTAAAGAAAAAGCTGAAAAAATATACTATAAAGCAAAAAAAGATTATGAAGAAACAACAAAAGACAAATAACTCCGATACACCTTTAAACTTTTATGAAATATTGCAAAAAGTATTGTTTTGTGAAAATAAAGCAGAAAAGATTAATGATTTTAAAAAGTTTTATATCCTTTATAAAGATGGTCGAATTTCTTTTGAAAATGTAACCGAACCGATGAAGTTGGTATATCCGTCATATAAAGATATCTGCCATATCGTTCCTCCTCAAAAGGTTCCTAAAAGAGGAGCATATGATACCAAAGAAGGTTTGGCAAAGCTTATACATGCGGTTTGTCATATAGAGTACAGTGCCATAGACCTGGCGCTTGATGCGGCATACAGGTTTAGAGGAATGCCGGATAAGTTTTATGATGACTGGGTAGCAGTCGCAAATGATGAGATAAGGCACTTTTTAATGCTGGAATTGATACTTAATGAATTGGGATATGAGTATGGGGATTTTGATGTACACAATGCACTTTTTGAAGCTATGCAAAGAACGAACACACTGCTTGAAAGGATGGCTATAGTGCCTAGATACCTTGAAGCAAACGGTCTTGATGCAACCCCTGCGATATTGAAGAAATTGAAAAATTATCAAAACAATGAAATGGTGCAAAAAAGCATAAAAGCACTCGATATTATCCTGTCCGAAGAGATTGACCATGTCAAAAAAGGAGACTATTGGTTTGAATGGGCATGCAAAAAAGAGGAAGTAAGCAAAGATGTATATTTTAAAATAGTATCCAAATACTATCCCAACGCACTTGCAAAAGAGAGATATATAAATGTAAAAGCAAGACTTAAGGCTGGATTTTGCTGCAAAGAGCTTGAGACTATTTCGAAAAAGAAAATTTGCTAATCAAAAAAAATTTGATATAATGTTTTATAATGCTTTACAGGTAGAAAAATGAAGATCGCGATAGTGTTTTTGTTGATATTGTTAAACAGTATGGTTGCAAGTACAGATCATATTGTCCTTAAACTCAGATGGAAACACTCTTTTCAATTTGCCGGATATTACATGGCAAAAGAGAAAGGTTTTTACAAAAAAGCCGGACTTGATGTGGATATTCAAGAGCTAAATAGCAATGAAAATGTTGTAAATGAGGTTTTATATAAAAATGCAGATTTTGGAATAGGAGGTAGCTCGCTTATATATTCAAGACTTCTAGACAATCCCGTGAAACTCCTTATGCCTGTTTTTAAGAAATCCCCATTGGTTCTTCTTACAACAAATAAAGATATTTTATCTATAGAAGATATCAAAGATAAATCGATCATGGCAAGCCCAACTAGCCTGCAAAATATTTCACTGCTTTCTATGTTGCAAATTTCAGATATAAAACCTGATGATATAAATATAAAAGAAAATGTTTTTAATGTTGATGATATTTTAAAAAACAAGGCTGATCTTTATACTGTTTTTTTATCCAATCAACCTTATTATTTAAAAGAAAAAAATATCTCATATAATGTATTTGATCCCAGTAAGTACGGGTTGGATTTTTATGGGGATATACTGTTCACTTCAAAAAACAAGACAGTAAAATCACCAAACACGGTTCAAGCTTTTATCAATGCTACAAAAGATGGATGGAATTATGCATTTGCTCATATTCCTGAAACCATTCAAGTCATAAAAGATAAATACAATTCACAAAATT
The DNA here is from genome assembly GCF_055384375.1 of Thiofractor thiocamini. Lineage (NCBI taxonomy): Bacteria > Pseudomonadati > Campylobacterota > Epsilonproteobacteria > Campylobacterales > Thiofractor > Thiofractor thiocamini. The sequence goes on from NZ_AP042389.1 coordinate 270,929, forward strand.
TCTCAACAAAGGCTCTGGGTTATCAAGCTACTGTTTTCAAAAATATCATAAGTGAAGATTTTACATTTGATGAGTCAAAGATCATGGAAGCGGCAAGATTGTATAAAGTAATATTTAAAAACAATAACAATATTGATTATGCAAATTTTGTATTTAATCCTTTCCTTGCAGATGAGAAAGAGAAAAACTTTATAAAAACCCATAATATCATATGTATAAGCACCGGTAACTGGGCTCCATTCAACCTAATAAAAAATGGTAAACTAGCAGGTATCGCCTTAGATTATTGGAATATCGTCAAACAAAGACTGGATATAAAAGGCGAATGCAAGTTAGCAAAAAACTTTACGCAAGTTTTGAATGCTATAAGAGATAAAAAAGCTGATATAACCGCTTCTACGGCAAAAACAAAAGAACGCGAAAAATATGCCGTATTTTCAAAACCATATGCAAAATTTCCAGTCGTTATAGTAACACGCAACAATGAAGGTTTTATACCTGATATAAAGTCAATTAGTGATAAGATGTTGTTTGCTCTGCCAAAAAATTATACTTTCAGTGAAGTTTTGCTTCGAGATTATCCAAACATAAAGTATGTGGAAGTTAAAAATATAGATCAGGCTCTTGATTATGTTTCTAGCGGGAAAGCAGACATAGCTATCGGTATACTTCCCGTTATCGCTTATAAGATAAATGATTTAAGGTTTACCAATTTGAAAATATCCGGTACATCCAAGTATATATTTCCTGTTAGTTTTATGATAAGAAAAGATTATAAGATACTTGTGCCCATGATAAACAGAGTAATAGACTCTATAAAAGATAGTGACAAAGAGAAGATTTATCAAAAGTGGGTAACAGTTCATATGCAAGAAGGCTACTCCAGGGAAAAAGTTTTAAAATACAGTATAGTGGCTATTATCGTTTTCATACTTTTGCTATTTTGGATGATAACATTGTTCGTACAAATTCAAAAAAGAAAAAAGGCTGAAAAGGCACTTGAAAAGTTGGCAACCATAGATAAGCTTACATGTATCTACAACAGATATATGATAGATAACAGCTTGACTGAACAAATCGAAATAGCAAAAAGATATGACAAACATTTGTCCGTTATATTTTTCGATATAGACCATTTCAAAGAAGTCAATGACATATACGGTCACAAAGCAGGTGACATGGTACTTAAAAAGTTATCAGATCTTGTAAAGAATAAAAAAAGAAAAAGTGATATATTTGGCAGATGGGGTGGAGAGGAGTTCATACTGGTTTTGCCTGAAACCGATATAAAACAAGCCGAGCTAATAGCCCAAACACTAAGAGAAGAGATAGAGAAATGTCATTTTGAAAAGGTTGGTCATATAACCTGTAGTTTCGGTGTAACGCAAATCAAAAAAGAAGACACTTTGGACACTCTTATGAAAAGAGTGGATGAAGCCCTCTACAAGGCTAAAAAAGAAGGAAGAAACCGGGTTATTGTAAAGAGTTGAACAATTTTATTTTTTGATTTATCTTCTTTATCTGCGAGGGTGTACTTTTACTTTTTAAAAAACCATACCATCCAAGAGCGGCTTTTTTATAGCCCAACGATGCTGACTCATTGATGACATAGATGATCTCTTTGCGCGAGAGATGATTTTTTATCAAAGAGGCCGCTACAAGCTTTGAGTCGATGCTATCTATGCCACGGATGGACTTTACGGCTTTTTCATAATTTTTTATTTTCACATATTTTGCAAAATCTTTATATGATAAAGGAATTTTATCGATTTTTATCTTATCAAAATGACCGGTTATCAGATAGTAATAATTTTGTAGAGTCTTATCATCCACGATATCTTGTATATCTTTGTATTCTTGACATTGATCTTTGATGAGCATGGCATTGTGCAGGGCACATTCTCCAAGATATATCTTGGCTATGGCATTCGTGTCAGCTCCGCTTTTGGCACTTTGCAAAGCTCTTTTGAGTGCTATGGAAGCAAGTCTTGTTTTTCCTTGCAGATAGTATGTTTTAAAACTGTCAAACGAATTTGAGGCATTCACTCTGTATTTGTACCTACTGTCCGTTTTAAATGAACAGCCGGTAAGCAATATAAAGGATATAAGAGTTAAAGTGTATCTGATTTTCATGGCAGTTTCACCTTTTTGTCATTGTTTTCGATGAGAGAATTGACTTTGTTTAAAAGATTGTTAGCTTTGTCAACACCTAAAAGTATCTGTTCTTTTAACAACACTATATCTTTGTCACTTTTTCCAATGGTTTTAACAAGGGAGTTCAAGTCTTTAAGTTTGGTTTTTATATCTATGAGTATGTCATTGATATGATTTGGTATATCTTCGCTCGGTTTTATGATATTTTGTTGTACCTCATTTAGTATGGAATTTATCTGTATAGTCATCTTTTTGATTTGAGATAAACTATCTTTTAAATGAGCTATGCTTTTTGTGATATTTTTTGAACTGTTCGTTTCGCCCATTACGGTATCTATGACAGATCTATCATTGGCAAATTTTGCTGAGAGTTTTTGAAAATTTTGCATGGTTTGAAAAAGAGGTCCATTGTTTGAAGCCAGTTTCGCTACGATGATATCTGTATTTTTTATAATATTCTCTACTTTTAACATGATGGGTTTAAGCCTTGCCACTAAAGAGTTTATGTCATCTTGTACTTCAAAATCAAGTATGGCGTTAGGTGTGATAACAGGATGGTTCGGATCTGAAACAACTGATATGACTGCCCCGCCAAGCAACGGTTTTTTGAGCTCAAGATACGCTCTTTTATTTATCCATTTGGCATTTTTTTCATCAACTCTGAAGTGAACGAATACTTTTCCATCATAAGTGAAGTCTATCTTGTCAATGTAACCTATCTTAAATCCTGAGTATTTTATGGGGGTACCTATGTCGAAACTATCCGCGCTGTTGGCGTAAAAAGCGTATTCATAATGCTTGTCAAACAATCCCTTGCTTTTCAATATAAAAAATATAGCTGTAAAAAGAGTGACAAGAGTTAAAAAAGTAAAAATTCCTACACCTATTCTCATTTTATTGTAAGACATTTGTTTTCCTTGTAATAGTTCTGCAACATAGTATCAAGTATATATGTTTCTTTTTCATCAAGTATATCGACCAATTCTTCGAGATATGATAAATCCTCCACTCTGTTTAACATGGAAAAAGGCTTTACGACGGCTATCTTCTCTTTTGGGCTAACATATGCTCTTATATACTGAATGATAAATTTGTCTTTTTTGCTTAGTTCAAATGGTCTTTTTTGCGCCAAATCTATACAGCCGCATTTTTCTAAAAGTTCATTCGTATATTCATATGCTTTGTTTACACTGTACCTATAGTGATACTTTAGGATCAAAGAGATATTTTCATTTATATTCAGATCGACAAATAAGGGAGTATCCTCACTGACCATAGCAAAATCATTTTCTACAATGTATGACTGAAGAGTACCAAAATCTTCAAAAATTTTTACAGGAATTCGACGATTAATGATAAAACCTCCACACTTAGGATAAGTACAAAAAGTGATGTGATAGTTTTTGACAAGCTGATCGGGATCTCAAAATATCTTTTTTTCATGACTATGCCGTCATAACTTGGAATCGTTACTATGATAAACCCGTAAATCATGCTTTTAATGACAAACAAAAATATATCTTTTAGTGTGATGGCACTTATGATCGTGGATGAAAAGATTTTGACATCCATTCCAATATCTAAAAATAAAAAAAGATATCCGCTGATGATCATTATAACAGAAGATAAAAAAATGAGAGACAAGAAACCCAAAAGATTTCCGATCGCTCTTGGCATAACAAGATAAGTAACTATATCTATATCAAACATTTTTAGAGTATTGAGTTCATTGTTGACTTTCATGATAGCGGTCTTTGCACCTATGCGAAGACCCGTTCTAAACGAAATGATCAAAGCCAATGTAAAAGGCAGCATTTCAACCAGTATGAATTTCACGATAAGCTCTCCTATGAACTCTTTCAAGTTGTACTGTAAGGCGATTGATACGACAAACCCCATGACAATCGCTCCAAAAATGATAGAAAGCAAGATAAAAAGTGGCAGGATTTCCAAAGCTACATAATACACCTGTTGTACTAAAATCTGCCTGCTAGCAGGGTTGTAGTTTTTAGGATTTAGCGCATACAAAAAACATATCACACTAAAATTATAGTATTGAAAAAAGTGGGATATGTATCTGAAAAAATTCACTTTTTTACCTTTGATTTATTATCTTGTAACACTATGATAACATATATGAGGTTAAAACATGGTTGTAATTTATAAATTAATCTAATGTTTACCTTATTTGGGTAGAATTTCGTAATTTTGCTATCAAAGGATTTTTATGGTCAAGTTTATCAAAAAGTTTTTTTTATCGATGGAGAGTGCCTTCGTACTCTTTTTGATATTTGCGGCAAGCAGCGGTATCGCTACATTTATAGAAAATGACTATGGCACTGAAACTGCATGGGGAGTCGTTTACGGTACTTTGTGGTTCGGGGCGATTCAATTACTGCTTGGTATAAATTTGGCTTACAATATAGTAAGATACAAACTGTACAGAAAGGACAAATGGCCGGTATTTACCTTTCATGTGGGATTTTTATTTATCCTTCTCGGATCGATCGTTACAAGATATATCGGATATGAAGGTATCATCCACATAAGAGAGGGGCAGACTGAGAACAGGATGATTTCAAGTGAACCATATATCCAGATAGATGCACAAAAAGGCAACAAAATATACCATCTCGAAAAGAAAAAATATCTTTCGAAGATAGGGGATAACAACTTCGATCTCAAGATGAACATCGATGGAAAGACCGCAGAGATCAAATATGTAGATTTTGTGCCAAATGCTACAACATCCATAGTCGATGATCCAAACGGAAAACCTATGATATCCTTTATGAGCACGGATCCGGACAATAGCAACTTTGTTTTAAAAGACGGGATGAGTGAAACCATAGGCGGAGTGAAGTTTTCACTCGATAAACCGCAAAAAAGTGCAAATTCTTTATGGGGGTCGCCCTCGGTCAGTATTTATACCAAAAACGGGAAATTCTATATAAAATCCAACAAAGCCATAACCGCAATGGATATGGCGACTCAGAGTAAAAAAACTTTAGAGCCTTCAAAAGAGTATGAGTTTTTGGGAAAAAGACTATATAGTGTGGGTGATTTGAACTTTGCTCCAAAGTCTATGAAACTAAAAGGAAAAGAGAAGTTGGTCTCGGGTGCAAAAACAAGAGCCGGAATGAAGTTCAATGCTTTAAATGCTTTGGTCGTCAAAGTAAACTATAACGGTGATACTAAAAAAGTCACATTTTTTGGACAGGGAAAAGGTGCCAAAGGATTTACAAAAACTGCTATGATAGGCGGTATTCCTTTTAGTTTTGAGTGGGGTTCAAAAGTGATGACTCTACCTTTTTCTTTGAAACTCAGGGATTTTCAACTTGATAGGTATCCGGGTTCTATGTCACCATCGTCTTATGCAAGTGAAGTTACTTTGATAGATAAAAAAAATGGAGTCAACATGCCTTTTAGGATATATATGAATCATGTACTTGATTATAAAAATTACAGATTTTTCCAATCCTCTTATGATAAAGATGAACTTGGAACCATACTTTCAGTCAACCATGACCCTGGAAAATATCCTACATATTTTGGTTACTTGCTTTTGGCTATAGGCTTTATATGGACTATACTCTCTCCAAAGAGCAGATTTAGAACACTTGGCAGAAAAATACAGCAAGATATTCAAAAAAACAAAAGTGCTATGGCTCTTTCTGCTTTGATGATATTTTTCGCATTGGCATTTGGTACCTCTTCATTAAAAGCGGCAGAGCCGACTCTCTCTCTTCAAGATAGTATAAAAAAAGCTAAAAAATATGAAAAAAAACATGCGGATAAATTCGGACTGCTACTTTTGCAGGATAGAGAAGGCAGGATAAAACCCATAGACTCCTTTGCTAATGATGTTTTAAATAAAGTATCAAGAAAAAGAAGTTTTTTCGGACTCGATGCGGATCAAATCGTACTAGGTATGCTTTCAGCTCCTGGAGTTTGGCAAAATATACCTATGGTAAAAGTAAGTCACGATAAACTCAAAAAGATACTTGGTATTCCAAAATCTGCCAAATATGCTTCTTTTAAACAGTTTTTTGACTATAAAGATAAAAATCCATATAAATTAGCCCAGTATGCCGAAGTTGCAAACAGAAAGCCTCCGATAGATAGAAACAAGTTCGATAAAGATGTTTTAAAAGTGGATGAGAGGCTAAATGTGCTTTACTATGTTTATACAGGCTCACTCTTTAAAATCTTTCCAAAAGCGGGCGATCCGAACAACAAATGGTATGACCCCAAAACCGCTATAACGACTTTCCCAAAAGAGCAGTCAAAAAAGATAAGATCCATGCTTGCAGATTATTTCACCGCTATACATAAAGGTAGAAAAACCGGAGATTGGCAAGATGCCGACAAAGCTCTCGACAAGATAGCGGCTTTTCAGGAAAAATACGGTGCAAAAGTTATACAGGACAACTCTCATATAAAAGCTGAGATTCTTTACAATCATTTAAATATATTCCCAAAATTGATATCTGTTTATCTACTTAGTGGATTTTTACTTCTTCTAGTTATAATGTATAAAATGTTAAGACCGAAAAGTTCTATAAAGTTAATCGTTAGATTTTTCTTTGTAGTCATACTTTTGGCATTTTTAGCCCAAACATTCAATATGGGGCTTAGATGGTATGTAAGTGGTCATGCTCCTTGGAGTAACGGATATGAGTCTATGATATATATCTCATGGGCATTGATGCTTGCCGGTCTTATCTTCTCGAGACAGTCTGTCATGTCACTTTCACTTACGGCTATACTTGCCGGTGTATTTCTGTTTGTAGCGCATTTAAGCTGGATGGATCCTGAGATAACCAACCTGGTTCCAGTTTTAAAATCATACTGGCTTATGGTGCATGTTTCAATCATTACGGCTAGTTACGGATTTTTAGGGCTAAATGCACTTTTGGGATTTTTTACCCTTATCATGTTCATCATGTTAAGTAGTGATCCCAAAAATCCAAGAAATGCACATATACAAAGAAGCATAACAGAAGCCACAAGAGTAAATGAAATGTCCATGATACTAGGACTTATGCTTTTAACCATGGGTAACTTTTTAGGTGGAGTTTGGGCAAACGAATCATGGGGAAAATACTGGAGCTGGGATCCAAAAGAGACATGGGCTCTTGTTAGTATACTTGTATATGCCGCGGTAGTTCATATGAGACTCATACCAAAATTAAACGGACAGTTTGCCTTTGCGGTTGCTTCAACTATAGCTTACGCCTCGGTTATCATGACATATCTTGGTGTAAATTACTACCTTTCAGGGATGCACTCATACGCTGCGGGCGAGCCTGTACCGATACCTCAGTGGATATATTGGGTCGTTGCGATAGTTATTTTGACTATAGCTATAGCATTTCCAAAAAGGAAATACTCCAAGAGATTATAAATTTCGGCGCCATATCTTCATGGCGCCATATCCTTAAATCCCAATTTTATATAGAATATAGTAAAATATCGATATTACTGACTATAAAGGTATCTTATGAAAAAATTTTTTATCACTGCTTTTGTTTCAAGTTTGGCTTTGTACGCTTGCAATTGCAAATTTGACAAAGAGAAGATAAGGTGCGACTACTATGTGTATAAACAACATGATATAACCTATCAGAAAAGTTGTTTGGCTTATGCAAAAAACAGTGCTGAAGCTAAAGTTTATGATAAAGCAGCAGAATACTTTTTGCTGGGAGGAGATATAAAGAATACAAAAATCAATGCAAAAAAAGCTATTGATTTGCACCAATATTATGCAGCAGAGTACTTGGGTTTGGCAAATTTACTTGAAAACAAACCAAAAGAGGCTCAAAAAGCATTTGCTCTCTTAAAACAAAAAGTTAAAAACAGAAACTATATCATAAAAGATATACAAAACATTGCTAAGATATATAAAAATTTTGATGAAATGGAAGCTTTAAAACTATTGAAGTAGAATTGCAGTGTTACATATTGATGATGTCACTGATTATCGTCATGATCGTTGACATCTTCTTTGTCCATTACGAAGCCTACAGCAAGTAAGGCGATGACAAAGAGGATAATTATACCTATATAGATATATGACATACTATTTCCAAAAATTTTGATTGAAAGTGGCGCGGCGGACGAGACTCGAACTCGCGACCCCCGGCGTGACAGGCCGGTATTCTAACCAGCTGAACTACCGCCGCTACCTTGTGGATATGGTGGTCGCTAGAAGACTCGAACTTCTGACATCCACCTTGTAAGGGTGGCGCTCTACCAACTGAGCTAAGCGACCAAAGAATTGTCCAGGACTTTTGACCATCAAAAGATGGCGACCCCAAGGGGATTTGAACCCCTGTTACCGCCGTGAAAGGGCGGGGTCCTGGGCCACTAGACGATGGGGTCTATTTAAATCAATTTCAAAAAAAATGGTGACCCCTGTTGGATTCGAACCAACGGCCACCTCCTTAAAAGGGAGATGCTCTACCAGCTGAGCTAAGGAGTCACCCGTACCATTTGAAATGGAGTTGAAATTATAGAGAAAAAAATATCATTTGTCAAGGGTTTTTTATCTGTTTACGAAAAAAATATTTTTTTCTAACTCGAGTAACAATTTTGCGGCATATAAAACCGCTTGTTTTTGTATATATATCCTATCTCCTTTTAAATGAACTTTTTTTATGATTTGACCGTTTTGTTTACTTTTTACACCGATGTAAACAGTGCCGACCGGTTTTTCCTTTGCTCCTCCGGTTGGTCCTGCTATCCCGCTTATGGCTATGGATATGTCAGAGTTACTGACATTTAATGCGCCCTCAAGCATTTCATCCACACACTCTTCGCTGACCGCTCCAAAGGTTTCAAGAGTTTGGCTACTTACTCCAAGCCATGCTTCTTTGATATCGTTCGCATAAGTTACAAGATTGCCGTTTATGATGTTGGATACCCCACTATATCTTATGAGTGTACTTGAAAGCAATCCTCCCGTACAACTCTCGGCAGTGGATATCTTGATATCGTTTTCAATCAATTTGTAAGTTATATGAGAAAAGACATCCTGCTTGGGGATTACTTTATCCGGGAGTAGTTGAATGGCGGAATCTATGAAATTGTTTATCTGTCCATATTTCAAACTCTCTAGTTTTACAAGATTCCAACCTTCTATGATCTTGATGATTTTTACTTTGATTTCAAAATTTTCAGCAATCGGCATGAGAAGTATTTCGCAGGATTCTTTATCCATATCAAAAATATTGATAAATTTTATATCTTTTCTCTCTTTTAAAAGAATTTTTGGAAGCTTTTCATCTTCTTTTATTCTAAGTACATTTATCCTGTTGTTTTCATCTTCCATCAAGTAACTCCCCTCGTCATAAACTACACTTTTAGATGGTAGAAGCATATCATTTTTAAGAACCAAAGAGTCACTGTGCAAAGTTGAAAGTATTTTACCGGTTATATTAAAGTTTTTTTCATCAGTGGCTATCACGACATCACTGCATTTTTGCAGGATATCTTCAATGAGTAAAAAAAGATCTTTGTCGCTTCCTTCTAGTCTGTAGACTATGTCAAGTTTTTTTAGACGATCTGTTATCTCTCTGTGTATATAGTCATTTAATGCGTCATTGTATTTTATCTCTTCCCCTATGGTGACTAAAGCTGTTTTCATACTTTTTCCTTTGAATAAAAGTACTTAATTATATCACACCATTTATGAGGTTTAACATATTTTAATACCTTTTTGGATAAAATAAGCTCCATTATTTTACAGGAGTTAAGTTTATGGATTACAAAGATAGTTTGCTTTTGCCAAAGACCACTTTTTCTATGAGGGGAAACCTGCCTCAAAACGAACCAAAAAGATACAAATCCTGGTTTGAAGAGAAAAATGTTTATGAAAAGATGAAAAGAAACAGAAAAGATGCAAAAAAGAGTTTTACTCTTCATGACGGTCCTCCTTATGCAAACGGCCATATCCATATAGGTCATGCCCTAAATAAAATCCTAAAAGATATCATTGTAAAAAAACACTACTTCTTCGGTGAAAATGTTAGATATGTCCCGGGATGGGATTGTCACGGGCTTCCTATAGAGCAGCAAGTTGAAAAAAAGATAGGAAAGGCAAAAAAAGATACTCTTCCAAAAAGTAAGATAAGAGAGTTGTGCCGTGAGCATGCTACTAAATTTTATAAAATCCAAAAAGAGGAGTTTAAAGCTCTTGGGGTTGTAGGTGATTGGGACAATCCATACTTAACTATGAAGTTTCATTTCGAAGCGGATATCTACAGAGCATTGTGCGATATAGCAAAAAAAGGGTTATTGGTTGAAAGAAGCAAGCCGATATTTTGGTCATGGGCTGCAAAGACGGCTCTGGCTGAAGCTGAAGTGGAGTATCAGGATAAAGAGGATTACTCTATATTTGTTGCTTTCAAACTCAGTGATAAGTCAAAAAAAGAGCTTGGCATAGAGGGTGATGCAAGTATCATAATATGGACGACTACTCCTTGGACACTTCCTGCAAATCAAGCTATAGCTTTAAATCCTGAAGAAGAGTACGCATTAACAAGTGACGGTTTTATAGTCGCAAAGAAACTTTTTGACTCACTTATAGAGCAAGAAGTTGTAAAAGGTAGTATTGTCAAAACTTTTACTTCAAAAGAGCTTGAAGGTAAAGTCGCTATCAATCCGCTAAACGGTAGAGACTCAAAAGTGATACTAGGTGAGCATGTCGAGATGAGTGGCGGTAGCGGATGCGTTCACACGGCTCCCGGTCATGGAGAAGATGACTACAGAGTTTCTTTAAGATATGGCATAGATGTTATCATGCCGGTTGATGAAGACGGGCTTTATGATGAAACGGTTGTAAGGAAAAAGTTACTTCCAAATCCTAAGGAGTTTGTCGGAATGCATGTTTTTAGCGCAAATGATAAGATCTTAGAACTTCTTGGAGATGCGCTTTTAAAATCCTCAAGATTTACCCACTCTTATCCATACTGTTGGAGAACCCATAAGCCTGTTATCTATAGAGCTACAAAGCAGTGGTTTATAGCGATGGACAAAGAGGGCGATTCTTTAAGAGAGCAAGCATCAAGTGAGATAAAAAAAGTGAAGTTTTATCCTCCGGCCGGAGAAAAAAGACTCTCTTCAATGATAGAAAACAGACCTGATTGGTGTATAAGCAGACAAAGAGACTGGGGTGTGCCGATAGCATTTTTTAGAGATAAAAGTACGGGTGAGCCGATATTTGATAGTGAGATTTTAGACCATGTTGCAGATATCTTTGAAACAAAAGGTGCTGATGCCTGGTGGGATATGAGCATAGAAGAGTTGCTACCCAAAAACAGCAAATATGATCCAAAAAATTTGACAAAAGTTCTTGATATACTTGATGTTTGGTTTGATAGCGGATCGACTTGGAAAGCCGTTCTTCTAAGCGATGAGTATGACGCGGGAGATTATCCGGCTGATATGTATCTTGAAGGAAGTGATCAGCACAGAGGTTGGTTTCAAAGCTCACTTCTTGTAAGTACAGCTATAAATGCACATGCTCCTTATAAAACTATCTTAACTCATGGATTTACCGTCGATGAGAAGGGCGAAAAGATGAGTAAATCCAAAGGAAATGTCGTAGCTCCAAGTGATGTAGCTAAAAAGTATGGAGTTGAAATCCTTAGACTTTGGGTTGGTATGAGTGATTATAGTGGAGACCTTAAGATAAGCGAAACGATACTAAAACAAGTTTCAGAGCAGTATAGAAAGATAAGAAATACCTTTAGATTTTTACTTGCCAATGTCGATGACTTGGAAGAGATCATAAGTACAGATAAATTCTCCCCTATAGACAGTTGGATAGTCAATAAAGCAAGTAGAGTTTTTGGCGAAGTTAAAGAGGCATTTGATGAGTATGATTTTTCAAAAGGTCTTTCACTTTTAAGCCACTTTATAACAAATCACTTAAGCGGTGTTTATCTTGATATTTCAAAAGACAGACTCTACTGTGATCCAAAAGATAGTGATACAAGAAGGGCCAGTCAAAGTGCTATGGCTTTGATAGCCAAAAGTATGCTTGGACTGATAGCTCCTGTTCTAACTTATAGCGCAGATGAGATACTTGAACACTCTCCAAAAGTCATCAAAGGAGATATGGAAGATGTTTTTGATCTTGTTTATGAAGAGTTGCCTGAAGTTGAACCAGTGTTTGATGAGGATTATATGCTTGAAGCAAGAGAGAAATTTTTCGAGATAGTTGATGAGCTTAAAAAAGATAAGAAGATAAAATCAACTCTTGAATTGGTACTCTATAGCGACTCAAAAGAGCTTGCAAAACTAAGCGGAGCTGACGGGGAAGATTGGTTTACGGTAAGCAATATAATTTGCAAGATAGATGATGAGCCTATAAAAAGTTTTAGTGTAGGCGAAGATGAATTTAAAATCTACTATGCAAAAAGATACAAATGTCCAAGATGTTGGAAACAAAGAGCCAAGGTTGAAGGCGAACTTTGTGCAAGATGCAGCGGAAAAAAAGAGCAAAGAAGTTGTGAGGCATGATGCTTTCAAAACCTGTTGAATTTAGCTTTATCATTGGAACTATAGTTGTTATATTCATATTTATAGGCATTGGTATTTACCTCGTAAAAAAAGGAGAAAATAAGTGATAACATTGAAAGAAGCACTCTCTTTGGATAAGGAAGAGTTAAAAGAGGTTAGAAAAGATTTAGCACAAAAAATAAAAGAGAAAAAAGAGCTTGGTGCCTATGTAGAGCAGTTGATAAATGAAGAGATTTCTACAAGTGGTGAAGGTGTGCCTATAGCTATAAAAGATAATATCCAAGTAAAAAACTGGAGTGTAACTTGCGCATCCAATATACTTCAAGGCTACATAGCTCCTTATGATGCGGGAGTCATAGAAAACTTAAAAAAAGCGGGACTTTCCCCATTTGGTAGATGCAACATGGATGAATTTGCCATGGGAAGCTCAACTGAGACTTCATTTTATGGAAAAACAAGAAATCCATATGATCCAAATCGGGTACCGGGAGGCAGTAGCGGCGGAAGTGCAGCGGCAGTAGGAGCCGGTATAGCCATAGCGGCTCTTGGTAGTGATACCGGTGGAAGTATAAGACAGCCTGCGGCATTTTGTGGATGTGTGGGAATGAAGCCGACTTATGGAAGAGTAAGCAGATATGGACTTAGTGCATTTTCAAGTTCGCTTGATCAGATAGGTCCTTTTACTCAAAATGTTGAAGATAGTGCAATTCTTTATGACATCATAAGTGGACATGACAGAAGAGACTCCACTAGTGCAAATGTAGAGTATAAACCTGTCGCATCAAATCTAAACAGTGATAGAAAATTTACCATAGCCGTTATAGAAAATTATCTTGAGGGTGCAATTGAAGATGTAAGAAAAAAGCTTGAAGAGGCTATAGAAGCACTAAAAAATGCCGGACACAAGATAGTATATAAAAACAGACTAAATACCAAGTATGATGTGGCGACTTACTATATCATAGCAACCGCGGAAGCCAGTGCAAACTTAAGTAGATATGATGGTGTAAGATACGGAAACAGAGCCGAAGCTCAAAGCTTAAAAGAGATGTATGCAAAAACAAGAGGCGAAGGGTTTGGCGATGAGGTAAAAAGAAGGATACTTCTTGGAACTTTCGTGCTTAGCAGCGGATACTATGATGCTTACTATATAAAGGCTCAAAAAGCAAGACATCTTATAAAAGAGGAGTTTGAAGAGATTTTTAAAGAGGCGGATTTAATCTTTGCCCCCGTAACTCCAACTACTGCTTTTGAGTTTGGAAGCATAAAAGATCCACTTGAAATGTATCTTGAAGATATATATACCATAGCGGTAAATCTTGCCGGACTTCCCGGGATTTCGATGCCGGTGGGATTTGATAGTAAAGGTTTGCCTGTTGGAGGGCAGTTTATAGCAAAAGCGTTTGATGAGCAGACTCTATTTGATGGAGCCTATGCTTTAGAGAGATTACTAAAATAAGGAAAATTGCATGAGGATAAGAAAAAAAGCTCTAACTTTTGAAGATATTTTGTTGGTACCCAAGTACTCTGAAATTTTACCCAAAGAGGTCGATGTAAAAACAATGCTAACAAAAAATATACCTCTAAATATCCCTCTTGTATCTGCGGCCATGGATACGGTTACCGAACATAGAGCGGCTATCGCTATGGCAAGATTAGGGGGTATCGGTATAATCCATAAAAATATGGATATAGCTTCTCAGGTTCACGAAGTAAAAAAAGTAAAGAAAAATGAAAGCGGAGTTATATCCGATCCCATAAAGATAGGACCTGATGCTAAGATAAAAGAAGCACTTGCCATCATGGCGGAGTATAAGATATCAGGAGTTCCGGTAGTAGATAAAGATGACAGGCTTTTAGGGATTTTAACTAATAGGGATTTGAGATTTGAGAAGGATTTTGACAAAAAAGTAAAAGAGGATATGACAAAAGCCCCTCTTATAACTGCCATGAAAGGAACTACGATAGATGAGGCTGAAGAGCTTTTTCATAAAAATAAAGTCGAAAAGATCCCTTTGGTGGATGAAGATGGAAGACTTGCTGGGCTTATAACCATAAAAGACATCAAAAAAAGAAAAGAGTACCCAAATGCAAACAAAGATGAAGACGGAAGACTAAGAGTCGGAGCTGCCATAGGGGTTGGACAGCTTGACAGGGCTAAGGCGCTTGTTGAAGCCGGAGTTGATGTACTTGTGCTTGACTCAGCTCATGGTCACTCAAAAGGTATCATAGATACCGTTAAAATGATAAAAAAAGAGCTTAGTATAGACATCATAGCCGGAAATGTAGCAACAAAAGAGGCAGTTGAAGCTTTGGTAGACGCTGGAGCGGATGCGGTAAAAGTGGGAATCGGACCAGGAAGTATATGTACTACAAGGATAGTCGCCGGAGTCGGAGTACCTCAGATAAGTGCGATAGATGAGTGCAGTGAAGCAGGAAGAAAGCTCGGGGTTCCTATCATAGCTGACGGTGGTATAAGATACTCCGGAGATATATCAAAAGCTTTGGCAGTCGGTGCAAGCTCGGTGATGATAGGAAGCTTGTTAGCCGGAACCGATGAGAGTCCGGGAGATCTTATCATGTACCAGGGAAGGCAGTATAAAAATTATCGTGGTATGGGCAGTATCGGTGCTATGCAAAAAGGAAGCAGTGATAGATACTTTCAAGAAGGCACCGCTCAGGAAAAACTTGTACCTGAAGGTATAGAGGGAAGAGTGCCATATCGAGGAAAAGTGGGTGATGTCATTCATCAACTTATAGGAGGCTTGAGATCTTCTATGGGATATGTCGGTGCAAAAGATATCATAGATTATCAGGAAAAAGCAGAGTTTGTAGAGATTACTTCAGCCGGACTAAAAGAGAGCCATGTGCACGATGTAATGGTGACAAGAGAAGCACCGAATTATCATATCAATTGAAAACCGGATAAATAAAAAGTGAAGATAACTACCGCTACAAAACATTTTACCAGTCCTTTATATCTTGAAAGCGGTAGGATTCTTGAACCATACGATATATCGTATGAAACATACGGAGAATTGAACGAAGATAAGAGTAATGTCATCGTTGTATGCCATGCCTTAACCGGCTCTCATCATGCTGCCGGGCTTTACGAGGGAGATAGAAAACCAGGTTGGTGGGATGATATGATAGGTGATGGCAAATGTATCGATACTACGAAATACTTTGTGATATGTACAAATGTCATAGGGAGTTGCTTTGGATCTACCGGTCCTATGTCTCCAAAATATCCTTCAAGTGAGCCATACAGACTGAGATTTCCTGTTATCACTATAAGCGATATGGTAAAAGCTCAGATAAGTCTTTTAAATTCGCTTGGCATTTATGAAGCCCATGCTGTCATAGGCGGCTCTATGGGAGGTATGCAAGCACTTTGTTACGCAGTCGAGTATCCTCACTTTACAAAAAGAAATATCATCATAGCATCCACTTATGCAACGCAACCTTGGGCTATAGCATTTAATAAAGTTGCTAGAGAAGCCATCATCAAAGATCCGAGATTTAACGGCGGTATGTATGATGTGGATGAGATAAGAGAAAACGGACTTGACGGTTTGGCGATAGGTAGGATGAGCGGGCATATCAGCTACTTAAGCGAAAACTCTATGCAAAAGAAGTTTGGAAGAAATTATGTAGAAACAGAGGGCTTGTATGAGCTTTTTGGAAGATTTCAAGTAGAGAGATATCTGGATTATAACGGATATAATTTTTCCAAATGGTTTGATCCTCTAAGTTACCTTTATATAACAAAAGCTATCAATATCTTTGATGCAAGCAGAAACTATGACTCTTTGGAAGACTCACTTTCGCACATAAAAAGTAAGATAACTCTACTATCCATAAAAAGTGATCAGCTCTTTTTTAAAGAAGAGATGGAACAAATCTTAAAAAGTATGAAAAATATAGGAAAAGAGGAGTTGGTAGAGTACCACTGCATAGATAGTGACTACGGGCATGATGCCTTTTTGGTTGAAGTAGATAAGTTTACACCATATATATCAGCATCACTAGAAAGCTAATGTATATTTTACAAAATAGTTTTACAAATATTTCATATAAAAAACATTTTCATGATACATACTCCATATCAGCCGTTTTAAGCGGTGAGTGTAATGTAGATATAGAAGGAATAAATTATAATTTTAAAAAGGGCGATATAAGGATAGTCAATCCATATGAATATCATCAAATATACAAGAGCAGTTGGGAACATATCAATATAGTTTTAAGCAAATTTGAAATGAAACATATACTGCGATATATAGTTGATTTTGAAAACTATGTAAAAGATGAAGAGCTTTTTTCAGATATCAGATTTGTTTACGAAACAAAAAAAGGTATGGAAAAAATCATAGAGTATATATCTAAAAATTATATAAAAATGAGCTACAAGGATAAAATAACATATGCAAAAAAATTTAAAAAAGCTTTGATGTATATTTATCAAAATGCCAATCATCAAGATATAAACTTAGATAATATAGTAGCTTTTACGGGATTGAGCAAGTATCATTTTCTAAGAGAATTTAAAAAAGAGTTCAATCTTACACCATATCAATATATACTAAATATAAAGATAAACAATGCAAGAAAATTGATAAGATCAAATCTTCCTCTTTCTCAAGTTGCTTTAAAGTGTGGTTTTACTGATCAAGCCCATTTTATCAATACTTATAAAAAATTTTTCGGTCATACGCCTTCAAAATTGATATAGCAATTTTTTACAATCTTTTTTTATAATAATATTCTATACTTACGATTATGGAATTAAACGACTATATCAATTATGTGATTATATCTTTTTTTACGATTACAAGTCCGGGAGCTGCCATACTTCTTGCAATAAATACGGCTATGCAAATGGATATAAAAGCACTATTTTTTCAGACTTTGGGAAATATCTTGGGGCTTTTTGTGCTATCAAGTGTAGCAATGTTTGGAGTAGGAATACTGATAAAAAGTTCACCTATCTTTTATATGATTTTAAAAATTATAGGAGCGATTTATCTGATATATTTAGGCATAAAGCAGATAAGAAACCGACATACTCATTTACATTTAAAAAAAATAACAAAACATACTAAAAGAACACTTTTTGAAGTTTTTAAAAAAGGATTTTTGGTTGCTGTAACAAACCCCAAGCCCATACTATTTTTCACTGCCGTTTTTCCTCTTTTTATAAATCAAAAAGCCAATATGCTCTTACAATTTTTTATCATGACTGGAACTTTCATGTCTATATCATTTTTATCATTAATGGGTTACGGATATATATCAAAAACCGCTAAAGCTTGGTTTTTTGAAGAAGAAAAACTTAAGATTTTTTATAAAATTTCAGGTATATTGTTTATAATCATGGGTATAGGTATGATATTTTTATAAAAGTACAATAATAATTATATTCGTATGTTTTAAGAGTATTAATTTAAGCGCATATTTGATAAAATAAAAAAACAGCTGATATTACACAAAATATATTTATAGCGACAATGTAGTATATATGCTAACTATCATGTAAATTAATAATATCAACAAAGTCTGGTTCAATATTAAAAGATAATTTTAGGAGATGTGATCCTGTGAAAAAAAGTGTGAATGATTTCTCTTTGTTCGAAGAGATTTGGCATGCTGTATCTCATGGATTTGGGCTGCTATTGAGTACTTTTGGATTTGGTGTGCTTGAATACCATCCCCGACTAAGGAGTATATATTTTAAATAAAAGAGAAGCTGTCATATGCAAGGCAAAAGTTTGCAGTACTACCTGTAGGTAATTCAAAAACTTTTAACGCAGTCAGATGATAGCTTATCTTTTACCAAAGGCAAACATATTGTATCATATTGCTTCGTTACATTTTCTCGAATTAGCTATGGCTAGTACTTCGAAAACGTGCCTCGCACTATAACACAATATGTTTGTTTAAAATATATACTCCTTAGTTGGGGATGGTATAACTATGGCTGCATACAGCGGTGATAGTTCAAAAGTCCTTACAAGCATAGTATTTGGAATTGGGCTTTTGGTAATGTATGGATTTTCTACTCTTTATCATGCTATTCCCCAACAAAAACCAAAGTCCATATTACAGATACTAGATCATGTTTCCATATATATTTTGATAGCTTCGACATATACTCCTGTAGTTATACTGGGAGTTAGAGGTGTTTTTGGGTGGATACTTTTCGGGGTTATCTGGTTTATGGCATTTTTGGGAATATTTTTAAAAGTTGTATATCCTCGTAGATTTGAACTGTTTTCTTTAGTTTTGTATGGTGTCATGGGGTGGCTTATAGTGGTTGCGATAAAACCGTTTGTTGAGCATGTGGGGTGGCTTCCTATGATATTTTTGTTTGTAGGCGGCGTCATTTATACAGCGGGTATATACTTTTATGCCAAGCAATCCATAAAATTAAATCATGCATTATGGCATCTGTTTGTGTTGGGAGGAACTATTTTTCATTATTTTACGATATTTTTATTGGTCAAAAACTAAAAAATTATGCGTATATATCTAACTTGTTCGTTCCTTTAGTCGTTTTGATATCGTTTGTTGTAGCTTTTACTTCAGCATTTTTTATATCGGTTTGAACTTTTTTATTTTGTGCTTCTATGCCTCCTTTTGCGGATGTATCACTTTTTTGTGTAGTGTTTTCGGGAGTTCCTACTTGGATCCTGTTTGGATAAGGCGATCTAAACAGATACTCATGTACTTGCATATAAACCTCCTTTTTGAATATTCTAAATTATTATATCATATTTTTGAATGGAATTTAAGTCCTTTTTCGATAAAATCTAGAGTATAAATTATAGAGCGTCCCCGTGAGTTCTAAAGGTATGATATGAAGATAAATGATTTTGAAAAAAAGATAGAAAAATCCAAAGAGATACTTGATAAGTTAATGGATCCGGAAATTACTCTTGAAGAGAGCATGAGACTATACAAAGAAGGCATAAAAGAGTTAAAAGAGGCTTCAAAAATGCTTCAAAATGCAAAACTGGAGTTTGAAGAATTGTCACAAAATGGTGAGGATATATCTTGAATATAGCCGCTCTTCAACTCTCTACTCTTCCTATGAGCAAAGCGAAGCTTGATTATTATCTGATGATTTGCAAAAAACGAGATATATCGCTTGTGCTTTTGGGAGAATACAATCTCAACAGTTTTTTCAAAGAACTTGAAAAGATGCCAAAAAGTATGATAAAAGAGCAGTCAAAGCACAAGATAAGGATACTAAAAGAGTTATCGAGTGAGTATGGTATCACCATAGTAGCCCCGATAGTCCAGTTCAAAAAAGATAAGATATACAAAACCGTTGCAAGATTTACTCCAAGGGCTACATACTTTAAAAAACAGCAGTATCTTATCAACTATAAGCATTGGAATGAAGAGAAATTTTTTGACAATGAGATGGAGTGTGACTATATGCCTATGGTATTTCATCATAACGGTTTGAAGGTTGCCGCGTTAAATGGTTTTGAGCTTCATTTCGATGAGATTTGGTTAAAAATTTTGAAAAAAAGAGTTGACTTGGTACTGCTTTCTACAGTCAGTACCTTCGGCTCAAAAAAACGATGGGCGGAGCTTGTGAAGATAAGAGCATTTTTAAATAGTGCTTATATCCTAAGAGCAAATCGCATAGGTGAATTTACAGATAGAGAAATATCCTGGAAATTTTACGGTGAAAGTTTTTTGGCGACGCCTAGCGGAGAGCTACAGTATATGTTAGGTCAAAAAGAGGAGATGCTTATAGCTAGTATCGATAAAAATATCCCAAGAATTGCGAAAAGAGACTGGGGATTTGTGCAACAAATGCAAAAAAGAGAAGAATTTTGTGGAGAGTATTATGATAAAATTCAATGAATATCCGTTTGAAAAACTAAATAAACTGTTACAAGACATAAAGCCAAATGATAATTTAACTCCACTTAGCCTGACTATAGGAGAGCCACAGTTTCAAACTCCAAAGTTTATACAAGATACCTTGAGTGATAATTCAAAATATCTCAACAAATATGCAAAAACTTCAGGGGAAGATTTTTTGAAAGAGAGCATGAGGGAATTTGTAAAACAAAGATTTGATATAGAGTTAAAAGATGATGAGTTGATACCTACTTTTGGTACAAGAGAAGTGTTGTTCAATTTTCCTCAATTTTTTTTATATGACAAACTCTCACCCGTTATGGCATATACCAATCCTTTCTACCAGATATATGAAGGTGCCGCAATCGCATCCAGGGCGAAAAGCCTTTATATAAACTTGACAAAAGAGAATGATTACAAGCCTCAAATAGATAGGAAAATGTTAAAAGAAGCTGATTTGGTGATACTAAACTTTCCCAACAATCCGACCTCGTCAACTATGAGTATAGATGAGTATAAGCCTTGGATTGAGCTTGCTTTGGAAGAGGATTTTGTTTTATTGAATGATGAGTGTTATAGTGAGATATACTTTGACAAGCCCCAGCCCTCACTTCTTGAAGCTTCAAAAAAGTTTGGAAATGATAGCTTTAAAAATATACTCGTAGTAAACTCCGTATCAAAAAGAAGTTCAGCACCGGGGCTTAGAAGCGGATTTATCGCTGGTGATGGAAAAATACTCAAAGATTATCTAAAATATAGAACATATACAGGTTGTGCTGTGCCTATCCCTTTGCAGTATGCTGCAGCGAGTGCTTGGAGTGATGAAGAGCACGTGAAAGTATTTAGAGAAAAATATAAGAAAAACTTTGACATTGCACAAGAGATACTTGGGACCAAAATCCCCGAAGCTACATTTTATATCTGGCTTGAAGTGGAAAATGACATAGTATTTACCAAAAACCTTTACAAAGAGAAAAACTTGAAAGTAATACCAGGAAGTTTTCTTTCAAGAGACGATCAAGGCAGAGAAAATGTAAGGATAGCACTGGTTGAAGATGAAGAGAAAACAAGAGAAGCTCTTGTGAGATTAAAGGAATATCTCGGATGATATCTGTTGTTATATCAAAAAGCGGTATAGATGAATAAAATAAATATAAAAGAATTTTTATGTGGAATATCTTAAGTTTTAACACTTTCATAACACAAAATATTTTGATTTTCATCTATTATATCGGAGCAGTCATATTTCCTGTGATGATATATCTTTTTAGAAATTATCTAATCACCAATATATCCTGGTTTAAAACATTGTATAAAAAAATAGAAAAATTTTATATATCGTTTCCAACGTCTAAAAAGAGAGTTTTCTGGATTGTTTTCTGGATTATATTTGTATGTGCAGAGTTATTTTGGAGAATGATGTTCGAGACAATGATAGGCTACTTTGATATGCATGATTATCTTCATATGATATCACAGCATATACAAAATTTTAATTTTTCAGGAGGAGCACTTGGAAGATAAAAATGCATTGAAATCACAAGTCTCTCCATCTTTTTTAGAACTGATTTGGTCTTTTTTCATCATCGGACTGACTGCCTATAGTATGGCTATGCTACAACAGTTAAAAATACTTATCATCGGTCGTAAATGGCTTTCTCAAAAAGAGATGGATGATGGTTTGGCTATGGTGCAGTTGTATCCCGGACCCATTATGTTCAACCTCGCAACTTATGCAGCTTATAAAATCAAGGGATTTTGGGGTGCTTTGATAGCAACATTTTTATTTGTATTGCCATCATATGTTTTGATGCTGTTGCTTTCATGGCTCTATTTCACTTATGGTGATATTGCATGGGTACACCCGATGTTTATCGTACTTGAAGCGATGGTTGTGGGTATTGTCATCAATGTTTCACTTGATTTTTCAAAACGCTATATAAGTGACGGTAAAACCGCATTTATTGCCGGTGTGGCATTTGTTTTAATGCTTTTTAAAGTCAATGCATTTTGGCTTATCCTTCTTGCTGTTTTTTTGGGAAGCATTCTTTTTTGGAAAGATAAGGCAGATGCAAATACAAAAAATGATATGCAAGCGCAAGATACGAACATACCTGGTTTATGGCAGTGGCGTTTGGCATATATAGTGCTTATAGGTTTGATTTTTATTGGATTCATTGCATTAGGTTTATTGTATAAAAGTGAACTTAGCACTTTATTTTTATCAATGTTCAAAGTAGGTGCGGTAGCGTTTGGCAACGGTATGACAATCATGCCGTTACTTCAACAAGAGGCTGTTTTGTCACATCACTGGTTAAATCTCAAACAGTTTGCGGACGGTATAGCTTTTGGGCAGATTACACCAGGCCCATTTTTAATCACAGCAACTTTCATAGGATACAAAGTAGGCGGGTTGATTGGAAGCTTATTGGCTACTGTGGGTATGTTTTTTCCTTCATTCTTTTATACATTGGTGATATCGGAAATTTATGCAAAGATTAAGAGTTATATGTTTATCCGTAAAGCACTTAAAGCCATATTGTCCGCTTTTACCGGTATGCTTTTCTTTGTTGTTTTAAGCATGGGGAAAATCAGTCTCGTGTCACCTGTGGCATATATTTGGGCGATAGGGGCACTCATAGCTGTCAAATATTATAAGATAAATATTCTGTGGGTATTTTTGTTTGGCATTACTGCTGAAGTTTTATTATATTTTTTTGGTTTAAGCTAATCGATCAAAGGGAGATATTAAGTGAAAGATATAGATAAAAAAAGTTTACAAAATGCTTATAGACTCTTTGAGAGTGGTGGTATAGAAAAGATTGAGGTAGGTACTCTAAAAGGGTTATGTGATATACACCGCTATCTTTTTGAAGGATTGTATGAATTTGCCGGAAAAATTAGAGAAGTAAATATATCAAAAGGTAACTTCAGATTTGCAAATAGCTTGTATCTAAAAGATATACTACCAAAGATCGAACAAATGCCTCAAAATAGTTTTGAAAAAATAGTAGAAAAATATGTCGAGATGAATGTTGCCCATCCTTTTTTAGAGGGAAATGGAAGAGCTATGAGGATTTGGCTTGATGTGATTTTGAAAAAAGAGTTACATAAAGTTGTTGACTGGAGAAAAGTTGATAAAAAGTTATATCTTCAAGCTATGGAGAGAAGCCCTGTCAATGATCTTGAGCTTAGATATTTATTGCAAGATAACTTAACAGATAAAATTAATGATAGAGATATAATTTTTAAAGGTATAGAACAATCATACCTATATGAGACATAAGGGAGTAGATTGAAAAGGATTCATTTTATAGGCATAGGAGGTATAGGGCTTTCGGCACTTGCCAAATTTTTGGTGGGTCAAGGGGTGAAGATAAGCGGTAGCGATATATCAAAAAGTGAGATAACGGATGATCTTGCTATCAACTATAATGCTCATATAACCATACCTCATCACCAAGATGCCGTTGAGGGAGCGGATATGGTGATACACTCAGCTATCATACGCCCGAACAATATAGAGTATAAAAGAGCAAAAGAGCTTGGCATCAAACTTCTTTCAAGAAAAGAGGCTTTGAAATTTATATTAAAAGAGAAAAAAGTTTATGCGGTTGCAGGAGCTCATGGAAAAAGTACCACTTCGGCGATACTATCCTCGATACTTCAAGATACGAATGCCCTCATAGGAGCTATCTCCAAAGAGTTCGGCTCGAATGTCAGAACAAAACCAAACAACCAAGTGGTTTTTGAGGCGGACGAGAGTGATGCAAGTTTTTTAAATTCTAACCCTTACCTGGCTATTGTGACAAATGTAGAGCCCGAGCATATGGAGTATTATGAGTATGATGAGAAAAGATTTTATCAAGCTTATCGAGACTTTTTGGAATTGGCTAAAGTTAGGGTTTTAAACGGTGAAGATGAATTTTTAAAAAGACAGGATGATTTAAAAAGCATCTATCTTTATCCAAGTAAGGATATAAGTGGTGTTGAGTATCTTTTGATAAATGGTGAACCTCATACCAGGTTTAAACTAAAAAAATATGGTATTTTTGATGTTTTCGGTATAGGTTACCATATAGCTATAGATGCATCCTTGGCTGTTATGGCGGCACTTGAGGCCGGGCTGGATATAAAAACCATAAAAGAAAATCTGCTCAAATACAAAGGTATTAAAAAGCGTTTTGACATTATACAAAAAAACGGTATGATAGTGATAGATGATTATGGGCATCATCCTACCGAGATAAGGGCGACATTAAACTCTATAAAAGAGTATGTAAAACTTCTTGGTTTAGAAAAAATATATGCCATATGGCAGCCTCACAAGTACAGTAGAACTATGGACAATCTACATGGTTTTGTAGAGTGTTTTGAAGGAGTGAATGAGCTTACTATCCTTCCTATCTGGGCTGCGGGTGAAGTTAAGGTTGATATTGATCTAAAAGGTGCTTTTAGCAGATATTCTCCGATTATGGCAAGCAGGGTAACGAAAAAAGATGGTGAAGTTCTTGTGATGAATGATAAAAATGAAGTTATGAGAAAGTATAAAAACGGTTTGGTGGTCGCTTTTGGAGCGGGCAATATAACTTATCAGATAAGGGGAGTTTTATGAGAATAGTTCTTTTTTTAGTTATCATTCTTCTTTTTTTGATAATATTTTCAAACAAATCAATCTCAAAAGCCAATAAAGTCATATTTAGTTTACTGATCGTTTTTGTATTTGCAGCCGGTTATCTTTATGAAAGTTACATAGAATCCGCCCAAAATGATACTACCTTGAAAGTAGAAGCTTTTAAGCAGGGTAAAACCCTAAAATGCAAAGACGGCATCACGGTCGATGATAAGCACTTCTCCTACTTCAGCGGCACCCAAACATTTGCCGCAAAACCAAACAGCAAGTATGTAGATGTCATAATCAGTATCGATGAATGCGATAAAGTGGAGAAATAGTGCAAAAGATAATTTCCAAGCTTGATCTAAGCGAATTTATAGATAGATTTCAGGGTTATCTCTCAAGAAAAAAGCCACTTTTCATAGAAGGTGATACAAAGATACACTACTCCTTTATCAAGGAGCTTTCACAATATGAATTGAAATCTCCCCCGACAGTCCCACCGTTTGACAAATACCTCATACATTTAAAAAAGATGGGAATATTGAAACTTTATGAAATATATGATTTTATAAAGGTACTTGATTATTTTGCATATCTTAAAAGAGTTAAATTTGAAGGGATATTGGCAGAGTGGATAAGCAAGATCACTATACCTGATGAGATAAATGAGATAAGAAGTTACTTTAATGAAGAAGGAGAGTTGAAAAGTGATATTGATGATGAGCTTTTATCTGTTGATAACTCTTTAAAAAGAGTGAAGGATGAGTTGAAAAACACTCTTAAGAGAGTATCTAACAGTAACAAAATCGCTCCATATCTTGCCGATACACAGATACATTATCTAAACGGGGAAGAGTGTCTGCTTGTTCGAGGCGGTTTCAATCATGTGTTAAAAGGCTCGGTCATAGGTAGAAGTTCGGGGGGATTTTTTTATGTCGTACCCGAATCGGTAAAAAAGATAAAAGATAAAGAGAGGGAACTGCTTGGTAGAAAAGAGCAGATAAAGTACAGATACGAGAAGAAGATATCTGCAGCTTTCAGTAAATTTTTAAAATTTTTAAAATATATCGACAAAGAGTTTGACAGATTTGATCATTATCAAGCAAGGGCGGCTTTTGCAAAAGAGAAAGAGCTTTATTTTATACTTCCAAACAGTAAGAAAGATATCATTATAAAAGATTTCAAGCACCCGGCACTTAAAGAGCCAAGAGCTATCTCGGTGGAGTTTACCAAAAAGATTCTTTTTATCACGGGAGTCAATGCCGGCGGTAAAACGATGCTTCTAAAGTCGATACTCAGTGCAGTTTTTCTTGCTAAATATTTGATACCGATGAAGATAGATGCTAAAAGTTCTAAAATCGGAAACTTCAAACACATCGTAGCCATACTTGATGATCCTCAAAATGTAAAAAATGATATATCCACATTTGCCGGAAGAATGGTGGAATTTAAAAAGCTTTTTACTACGCGTGACACCCTTGTAGGAGTTGATGAGATAGAACTTGGTACCGATAGCGATGAAGCAGCGGTGCTTTTTAAAGCCATACTCGATGAGCTTGTTAAAAAAGATATAAAGATGGTGATAACAACCCACCATAAAAGACTCTCATCCATGCTTGCCACTTACGATGAGGTTGAACTTTATGCCGCACTTTATGATGAAAAAAACAGAGTCCCTACTTACAGATTTTTAAAAGGCACGATCGGGAAAAGTTATGCTTTTGAGACGGCTTTAAGATATGGGATACCGGTCGGTATAGTACAAAGTGCAAAAAAGTTTTACGGCGAAGAGAAAGAGAGTCTGGATGATTTGATCCAAAAAAATATAGAGCTTGAGCTTGAAATGAAAAGAAAAATTGAGGAGTTAGATAAAAAACTTCTTGAAGCGAAAGAGGAAAAAGATAAAATCAAAAATATAAAAGAGAGATCCCAACAAGAGATAGATATTATCATAAACTCTTATGAGAGAAAATACAGAGATTTGATGAGTGAAGTAAAGAAAGCCGCAAAAGAGAAAGATAGTAAAGTTTTACACCGCTCACTAAACAAAATCCATAAAATAAAAAAAGAGATAAAACCAAAAGAGATAAAAGAGAAAGAAGATATACAAGCAGGTGACAGTGTAAAGTACGGTTCACAAAAAGGAGTGGTAAAATCCATCAAAAAGGATGAAGCATTTGTGGAGTGTGACGGTATGACTCTAAGGGTACCGTTGTCAAAACTAAAAAAAACCACCATAGTTAAAAATAAAAAAAAGATACAAACAAAAGTACAAGTTCAAAAACCTGCAACTTCATCCATAAAGATAGACTTACACGGCTTAAGAGCTGAAGAAGCTTTGGAAAAACTTGATAAATTTCTTTCAGATGCACTTATAACGGGATATGATGAAGTGCTTATAAGTCACGGCATAGGAAGCGGAAAGTTAGCCTATGCGGTAAAAGAGTTTTTAAAAATTCACCCAAAGATCAAAAGCTTTGATGATGCGCCAATCAGCTTAGGAGGATATGGGGCAACTGTGGTGAAATTATGATAAGGAAGGATATGGATATAAAAGAGTTATTTTTTAAGTTGCTTAGTTTCAAGTCCATCACTCCGGATGATGGTGGGGCTTTGGACTTTATAAGAGAGTATATGGAAGGCTTTGAAGCTGTAAGAATCGATGAAAACGGAGTTAAAAATCTTTTTTTATATAAAAAGTTTGGAGATGGGGAACATCTTTGTTTTGCGGGACATATTGATGTAGTGCCTCCGGGGGACGGATGGAGCAGTGATCCATTTGTACCGACTGAAAAAAACGGTTATATCTATGCAAGAGGCGCGCAGGATATGAAAAGCGGGGTTTGTGCATTTTTACAGGCTTGTAAAAATACCAAAGAGTTTAATGGAACTTTATCTATACTTTTAACCAGTGATGAAGAGGGTGATGCAAAGTATGGAACAGTCGAAGTTTTAAAAGAGTTGAACAAGAGGGAATTTTTACCTGATTTTGCCGTAGTGGCTGAACCTACATGTGAGAGAATCTTTGGAGATACCATAAAGATAGGAAGAAGAGGCTCTATAAACGGGAAGCTTGAACTTTACGGCAAACAAGGTCATGCGGCATATCCAAAAAAAGCAACTAACCCCATCAATCTCATAGCACCCATACTTCCAAAAATCGCAGGAGTAAACTTGGATGAGGGAGATGAAGACTTTGAACCGAGCCAATTTGTCATAACCGATATAAGATCAGGTATGCAAGTGACAAATGTGACTCCAAATGATTTGAAAATGATGTTCAACGTTAGAAATTCAACCATGACTTCAGCAAATTTGGTAGAACATTTTGTAAGAGAAAAATTCAAAGGACTTCCTTATGATCTTGAGATAAACCAAAGCTCAAAACCTTTTGTAACCGACAGAAACTCAAAAATCGTAAAAGCCATATCTAAATCCATCCGACAGATCCTTGGTATGACCCCATCTTTAAGTACGGCTGGAGGTACAAGCGATGCGAGATTTTTTGGTGAATTTGGGGTAGATACAGTGGAATTTGGTGTAAAAAATGATACAATTCACTCTGTAAATGAAAGAACGACTTTGGGTGAAGTTGAAAGGTTATATGAAGTATTTAAAAATTTGATAAAAAATTTAAACAAGGAGATATGATGGAGTATATTCACACAGATAAGGCACCGGCAGCGATAGGGCCGTATTCTCAGGCTATCAAAGTAGGAGATATGGTATTTACTTCAGGTCAGATAGCTTTGACGCCTAAAGGTGAATTTTTAGACGGCGATGTTGAAGTTCAGGCAAGACAAGTGCTTGAAAACCTTTCGGAAGTTTTAAAAGAAGCCGGCAGTTCCATGCAAAAAGTTATAAAAACTACCATATTTTTGGCAGACATGGATGATTTTTTAAAGGTAAATGAGATATATGCCAAGGCATTTGGTGGTCACAAGCCTGCACGAAGTACCGTTGCGGTTAAAACGCTCCCGAAAAATGCTCTTATAGAGATAGAGGCAGTTGCTTCGGTATGAAAAAGATAACTCTTCTTTTACTCTTTTTTACTCTTTTTTTGTATGCAAATGTAAAGGAGACTATAACATTCCCTTCGCTTGACGGTGTAAAGATAACGGCAAATCTGTACATGCAAAATCAGGACAAGAAGACTCCGTTTATCGTGCTTTTTCATCAAGCCGGATGGAGCAGGGGTGAGTATGATGAGATAGCATTGAAACTGAATGATCTTGGTTTTAACTGTATGGCAGTTGACCTAAGAAGTGGTGGCAGAGTAAACGGTGTGCAAAATTTGACAAGATTGGATGCTCTTAAAAACGGCAAATCAACAACATATGTAGATGCTATGAAAGATATAGAAGCATCTTTGAAGTTTGCAAGAAAACATTTTGCAAAAGGCAAGCTTATAGCGTGGGGAAGTTCATACTCTGCCGCGCTTGTTATCAAAATGGTTGCTGATGATAAGAAGCTCGCTGATGAAGTTATCTCTTTTTCCCCGGGTGAGTACTTCACTAAGTATAACAAAGCACCTGATTGGATCAAGGAATCAGCAAAAAAACTAAGAGTTCCCATATTTATAACAAGTGCAAAAAAAGAGCAGCCCTACTGGAAGCCCATATATGATGCCATACCGGCAAACAAAGAGTTTTATCTTCCTACATCCAAAGGTCATCATGGCTCTAGGTCTCTTTGGAACAGGTATCCGGACAGCGGGGGGTACTGGCAAGCTGTAAAAGGGTTCTTAAGGAGTCATCTGTGAGTTTGGATCTGTATGCTAAAATAGAGCCTTATATAGGTTTTTACGATAATTACGAGAGGCTTTACGGATACTATCTAAAGCTTTTAAGAGAGCATGATATATCAACCGTACTTGATGTGGGATGCGGTAACGGCAGGATGCTTGAAATATTGAGTGAAAACGGCTATGAAGCAAGAGGAATAGATCTAAGTTCTAAGATGATAGAGATCGCAACACAAAGAGGAGTTGATGCAAGGCATCAAAATATATCCGAAGTAAAAGAAAAGTATGATGCCGTCATAGCTGTTGCCGATGTGCTTAACTATATGGATATATCTTCACTAAAAAGGTTTCTTGGATACATAAAGAAAGTCTTGAAAAAAGGCGGGATTTTCATATGTGATATCAATACTCTGCATGGTTTTAGCGATGTGGCAGACGGAACGCTAGTAAAAGAGGACAATGAAATATTTTTGGCCATAGATGCGGTATTTGACGGAGAAATACTTGATACAAATATAACTTTTTTTGAAAAAGAGGGCGAATGGTATAAAAAATATAACGGTGCGATTTTGCAATATTTTCATAAAGAAGAGGATATTATAAATTCTACTCCTTTGCAATTTGTGGATAAGAAGGAGATAGACCTCTTTTCAGAAGATTCTGACAAAGTGATATACAAGTTTCAAAATGTCTAAATTTCTTATCAGTTGCATATTATTTTTTTCTTTTTTAAACTTATATGGTTATGATAAAGAAGATTTAATGGCTTTAAAAAACGGTGATGACTGCGTAGAGTGTGATTTGAGTAATGCGAATTTAAAGGGTATGTATCTTGAAGGTTTTGATCTAAGTGGTTCTAACTTGGAAGGAGCTAACTTAAGTGGAGCAGACTTGATGCTTAGCAACTTTTCAAATGCTGATTTGAAAGGAGCCAATTTAGCAAATGCCAATGCCAGGGGTGCAGATTTTGTCAATGCAAATTTGACAAATGTAAACGGTGAAGGTATGGTGCTAAAAAAAACTTTGCTAAGAGGCGCAAAAATCATAAATGCTGATTTCCAAAATGCAAGACTTTGGCACTTGGACTTAAGAAACACTACCATAAAAAATACAAATTTCAAAAATGCCGCCATAGGCTCGAGTGAACTTGACGGACTTGATTTGAGAAGTTCAAACTTAACTGATACCATTTTATGGAAAAGTTCTCTAAAAAAAGTTATTTTAAATAAAAAAGATTGTCAGTATGTCAAGAAACAAAAGGGAGTTGAGGTTAAAGGTATAATTTGTAAGTAAATTTTCTGTATAGTCAGTTTAATCAACTTTTAAAACTATTTACGAAATACTTTGCCCTTATAGTCTTATGGACTAAATACTTGTATAAGGAATAGCTGATATACGCTATTATAAAAAATGGTGGGAAGCAATACAAAGTTCAAGAGGGAGATTTTTTAATTCTTGACAAGCTTGACACTCAGTTAAAAACTTATTCTGAAAAATTGAGTGACAATTTGTATGTTATAGCATTTACAAAAATTGATACTTTATCCAATGAAGAAATAAATAAAAAAATTAAAATTTTTTTTAAAGAGTTTGATTTGAAGCAAAGTGATGTCAATAAATACTGCTATCGCAACTAAACTTGTATCTATAAAACCTCCTCAATATTAAATTATATTCTCTTTAAATTTATAGTTAATTTAGTCAATTTTGAAAACTGTTCAAAAGTCAAATCCTAATCTTTTAATACCTTTTGAAGTAGTCTTATAATTCTCTTTCGTCAACTATAAGTTGAATTTTTCCCGTTTTCATGTTTCTTTTTAGACTGTTTGGTTTTAAGATTTTTACTACAACTTCACTGATAAGACCCTCTTTGCTCATGATCCACAACTCTTTTGAAAGATTAAGTATAGCGTTTTTAACATCTTTGGATATATCTTTAAAATTTTCCTCTTTTGCTTCAATAAGTACACTCAATTCATCTTTATGGTCATTTAATTTGACAAGCATTTGAAAGTGTGAACTTAACTCTTCAAAGGGGTAAATAGCTGTTGATATAACTTCCGGTGTTATATTGCCACCGCCTATGATCACTATATCATCACTTCTTCCAAGTAGTTCAAAAATCCTTGTTTTTCTTCCACATTTGCACTTCATATCAACCCATCTTCCAACATCCCCAACTTCATATCTGATTGTCGGCATCAAGGTTCTTTGTAGATTTGTTACTACGATTTTTCCGATTTTTCCATCTTTTACCGGCTCATTTGTTTCCATATCCAATATTTCAACATAATGCAAATCTTCATGGACATGGTGATATACTCCACTTAAATACTCACATTGATACCCTATCGTTCCGGTATCATTTGTCGTATATCCGGTTGATGCAAACTTTTCAACACCGAGTACTTTTCTAAGATAATCTTTTGCTTCTTTAAAAAGATGTTCCCCTCCGGTTGCAACTTTATTTATCTTCAAATCAATACGGTTTTTTTCCACATATTCAGCAACAGAAAGAAGAACTGATGGAATTGTAATGATAGCATTTGCCTTAAATAGTACAAGAGTGTTGACTATCTCTTCCATAGGGTGGTTGCCTGCAATCGGGAGTATCGTACATCCTGTATGCTCAAGTGATTGGTTGAAAGAGACAAACGAAGCCCATAAATTTCCTGCAAAAAGAAGGTTTGCTACTATGTCATTTTCATCAAAAACAGATAGTGCCAAACCTTTTCCTATTCTAACTGTGTTGAAATGTTGCTCTATGGTTGTTCTATATACACTTTTTGGCTTACCTGTTGTACCACCGCTTGAAAATACATATCCACTTTCATTGATATTCCCGGTTAGCAACCCTTCTCCTGAGGGAGGAAGATATCTTTTATAATCATCTCCTGTTAAAAACGGTAATTTTCTAAAAGAGGTAAAATCTTCAAACTCTAAGCCATCATATCTTTTTGATAAAAGTGGTGATTTCTCTTTTGCGACTCTTACTATAGCTTTTAGTCTGTTTAGTGTCATATTATCTCTTGCATGATTTGGCAAATAATCAAATCCATCTGAATCTTTATCGTACTTTTGCCACAATGCACCGACTTGCCAATCAATCTCCAAATCATTTCTGCTGAGTGAAACCCATCTAACAAGTTCGCTTAAACCTCTTGTGCCGTCATGTGGAGTTCCATGTTTTCTAACAGCCATTCTACCTATCTCTACAAATCTATCTGCCCCATAAAAAGCCAGCTTATTAGCTAACTCTTTCGCCCTTTTATCATTTGCCAAAATAGCGACACTTTGTATATACTCTCCCATAGAAGAAACACTTTTAACCACATCATCCAAACTATCAACTGCTTTTAAAAAAAGAGTTCTATTATGACAAGATATTTGAAACTCAGTTGAGCTTTGATATACGATAGTGCTGAGATTTTTTTCGCTAAAATAGTAATCTCCATCACTTAAAGCTTTGTTTACTTTTGCCAATTCTCTAACTTTTGTTATCTCAACCGCCTCATCTTCGTAAACTTCTCCTTGAGGTATCTCCTTTGCCCACTCATCATAAGCTTTTCCGATTGCCACCAATAGCTCTTTCGCACTCTCTTTACCCTCTACATAAATCGTGTGCGGAGATGAACAGGCTGACTGCTCCCACATGATTGCATCTCTTGCTATAAGTTTTGCCGATTTTTCAACTCCTTTTTTATGAAGTTCGTTTTTATCTACCATGACAAAGCTATATTTTGGTCCATACTCTATAAGTTTGCAATGAATGCCAAGATTTCTTCTATATGCTCTTATGGTATCGGCTCCACCGTAAACTACGATGGCATCACACTCTCTTTTTAAGATATTTTCTATCTCTTCAGTTCCGCCTTTCCAATTTATCAATGCCATAACTTTATGTAAAACTCCGGTATAGTCAAAATCTTTTAAACTTTTTGCAAAAAGAACCGGAAAGATAGGATCAACAGTGGACATTTTCATGATATTGATGTTTTTTGTAACAATCCCCTGTATCAAACTATCAACACCGCCGACAAAAACATTTCCTGCAGATACATGAGTTACAACACCCATTGGTTCAGCTTTGATATATCCTCTAAAATGATGATTGTAAGTCCAATCGTCAAGATAATTGATTTGCTCCAAATCGCTAAGCAGTCTTGTTTGCATACCGTCTTTACTCAAAAGCGAAGACATAGTTTTTATGCCCTCTACTATCATCTCTTTGCTAAATCCTATACGAGAAGGTAAGAAATCCAATGCAATTTTTCTATACTCATAATCCTCCTCTAACCAAGCATCACTTACCTTTTGAAATATATCCAAAATCGTACTGATATCTATCTTTGCAATTTCACTTTTTAACTCTTTTGCAGTTTTAAGTATCTCTCTTGTTTCATCAACTGTCAATCTCTCTACATTTTTTAATTCACCAAAAATATAAAATTCCATAACTTCTACTCCTTAGTTTATTCTCAGGTCCAATAAATGTTTTATTTTACCTGTTATAGGGCTTCTTTGAATTGAGCCGATTTCTACAAAAATGACTTCACTTGTTTAAACTCTCTTGTGCTATAAAATCTTTAAGCATTTTTAACCCTTTATATATCTATGTTTTTTATCGATTTTGAGTTCTTTTATCGATTTTAGATCAACTTGTATCAAATCTTCCCCCGCTGCACCGGAAAGTTTTTCATATTTGGCTGTAAACTCATTTGAACTATGTTTTAAAAAGTTAATCAACTCTTTTAAGTAAATCTTTTCAAGACTTTTTTGGACATTTTGAACAAATATATCAAATTTGAAAAAAGATATATCATCCTGTTTTATTTCACTAACTTCAAAAAGACCTCCATAGCTCATATCTTTTAAAGAGGATAAAAAATCACCGATTTTACTTACATTTAGATTTGTTCCATAAAAGATGATATTGTCACTTACTCTGCCAAATACATACAAGATTTCATCAGGCAGTTTTTCATAGAGTTGTTTATCTATGATATTTTTTAGTTTCTCTTTTTTTAACATACCGCCTATATCTTTTGTGTTATATCTTATAAGCGGTATAAACTGCTCTTTTGTTACTATCATTTTACCATCTATAAACTCAAAAAGTGTTTTGCTGTTTTTTTCAAACATCATAGGAGCTTCATCTTGTAAAAATAGTTTTTTGCATAACTCTTTATCGTTATTTAAAAATTTTCTCAAAATTATAGTTTCTTTGGATTCAATCCCTAAATCTCCCGCATCAGCTGAGCCATATCCTGTCCTTAAAGCAAAAGGATAACTCTTATCATATCCAAACTTCATGGCGATTGACTCTCTAAAATTTTCACTAAAATACTCTCCGACAACAGGAAAAGCTATCTTTTTATCCAAAAGTGTTTTTTCATCTTTTAGTAGAGAGTATATTATGTTGATACTTGAGGGATTAACTACCCAAAGAATGGTGTCGTAAAAACTGCCAAACTCTTTGGCGATTTGGACTGCTTCATTCAAATCAAGTCCGGGTGTAGCGACAGTTATGCCATCCATAGATGAGGCAAGATTTCTAAGAGTAGAAGCTAACTGCATACCTCCTATCCATGTTCCAAAAGCTAATGATACAATGATAAGTGTTTTTTTCTTATCTATGGCATAATTGTCTATCAAAAGCTCTTTTACAGCCTTAAGATAAGCATCTTCATCTATAGCTTCTTTCAGCCAAAAAACAGAGCCGCTCTTTGAAAATCCGCTTGATGTGCCTATCAAAAATGCTTTGGATATATCATCTTTTGCCATATCTTTTAAGGGGTATTTTAGCAGATAATTCTGCTTGTCGCATATAGGGATATCCTGCCATCTTTTTACTTCATTGGCACCGTTATCTTGTAAAAAATCTCTATATGCTTTTACACTTGTTTTTGTTTTTTCAAAAAAATCAAACATTTTTTATCCTTCTTTGTCTTTTCTTTTGCTCTCTTTCAAAAGCTCTGTTGCGCTGATGGCACACCCTTCGTGTTTTTTAAGTCCTGCTCTTCCTTTTAACTCGATATATTGACCTCTTATACCACAAGGACAGTTTGAGCGTATGATTGCATAATCAGTAGCAAGTATGGATAAATTAGGCTGGGCATAATTGTACGGAGTGAGCAGTTGCAAAAGTCCTTTCTCTCCCTCTTTTAAAACTTCAAGAGTTCCGGGTTTTCTTGTATATGCTTTAGCATAAATAGGCACATGAAAGTGATTGTGTTCACATGTGATGTATGGAACTCCATGTTCGACAAATCCGTAAACATCTCTTATCTGAGTGCTATCAATACCTAAAAACTCTTTTGTAAGATTAGAAAATTCATCAAAAGGTATAGCTCTGTTTTGAGCACTTTTCCATCCGCCGGCTATGATAATAAGACTCTCTTTTGGAAAGTTAAATTTTATATTATTTTCTTTCATATAAAGGAGTGTGTCATATATAAAAGCGGGAAATCCTATAATTCTTAATGCAAGTTCATCTTTGCTAAATTCTTCAAACTTTTCTATACTCAATTTTTCACTAAAAAATGCTTTACCGTTTTCATCTGCGTCTATGGCAAAAAACTTTTTATTGGACGGAGCAAAAGTGGAGTACATTTGATGAGCATGTGCGGCACCTTTTCCTTCTGAGACTTTTGGAGAGTAAGCAAATATAAGATAATTTACACTTTTATCATTTATCAATCCATAACTTTTCACAATATTTTCTCTCATTTGTGCCTGTCTTGTTTTTGAAGCTTCATCCCACGATATATGGCTTTTTTGCCCGCTTGTTCCACTTGAAGTAAATGTTGCTACCACCTTTGACTTATCGATAGAAAGCAAATCATGCCACTTGAAAGCATCAACTATAATGTGTGGAATTTTATATAAATCATTATAACTTTTTATGGTTTTTATATCAAAGTTTTCATTATCACAAATATTTTTATATACTTGATTGTGTTTATAATGGTGGGAAAATGCCTCTTTCATAGCTTCAAAAAAGATATGGTTACTCTCTTTTGTATGATTTAGAGCATCTTCAATCTCAAATAATTTATCTATATATTTCACTTTTACTCCTTCGTGACATTGATGTTATGCAAAATTTGTTCACGGTGCTAATTTCCCCTGCGGGACACTCCAAATTAGCTAAAAACCACAAACGACAAGCGCCCTTCGGGTTAAGTGTGGTTTTCTTAACGCTAATTTTCCGTTTAAATTAGCAATGCTCACAAATTCTGCATAACATCAGTTATTTAATTTTTTTAATCTATAAACCCCAAAAGAGGCAAGCATGATAGTTCCTCCGCTTGCAATTAATACTACCATTACACTTGAATACTCGATTAACACACCCATTACACCATAACTTATCGGCTGCAGAGATAAAGAAATAGCAATGATAAATGCCATAATCTTACCTAAGTTTTCCTGTGGAAGTTTTATCTGATAGATGGAGGTTAATATAATGTTAAAAGCATTTAGAGTAATACCTATGATAAACATATACAAATTTTGCAAATATATATTTACCGCAAATGATAAAAGTATAAAAGAAAGTCCCATCAATACAAGACAAAAAGAGAGAAAAGTTGACGGTTTGATTGTCAATTTGCTTGAAGAGAAAAAGAGTGAACTAAAAAGCATACCGGCACCCATAGAACTCATAAGATAAGCGATATGTTGTGCGTCTCCTTTGGTAATGATAGGGGCTATGATCACAAGTGAAGAGAAAAAAAAGTTAACAACAGCCATCTTGGTTATCATTTTATAAACTATATCATACTTTTTAATCAAGCCAAAACTACCCTTTATATCCTGCCAGAGTGAAGTTTGTAAAATACTCATTTTTACACTGACATCCTGTAAGCCAAAAAGAAAAATAACCGAAATTAAAAAAAATAATCCGGCACCCAAAAAAGCATTTGTTACACCAATGGTTGCTATCAACGTTGAACCAAAAAGTGGACCGGCAATAGAGCTAATACTTGAACTTATCTGACCTATAGCATTTGCCTGCGTAACATCACTCTTATCTACAAATTGCGGTAAAATAGACATGGACGCGGGGTTAAAAAAAGCTGATGCAACGGATATGACAACGGTACCTGCTATCAAGAGGGAGATGGATAAAGCATTTGTATAAGATAAATATACAAACAGTGCCATGACGCCCATCCTTATAAAATCGGCTATATACATTATAGTAATTTTATCATGTCTATCTATCAAGCTTCCTGCAAAGGGAGAAATTAAAACCGAAGGAAGTGAAGCTGAAATCATTGTCAAGCCAACAATAAGAGCTGAATTACTCATTTTGTAAACTATCCAAATCAAAATCAGTGAATGCATTCTTGAAGCCAATTCTGATGCAACGGTAGCTATCAAAAATCTAAAAAACAGAGGATATCGCCTCAATAAACTTATCACAATAAAACTTTTTCTTTTTCTTTTAACACATACTCGAACAATTCTTTTGCCTTGTTGGAGTATATTTTTATCTTTTTATCATCAATAGTCCCGTTTAAATATTCAAATCTTATAGCATCTTTATTGTTTAAAAGAGAGGGGTGTATTCCGGCAAAGAAAAACTTTTCTTTTTCAATATTTTCAACCAAATCATTTATATATGAATCCTCAAGTGTAATATTTAAAAATATAACTTCTGCTTTTAAACTAAAAAGAAGATTGTAAAATGCTTCTTTGATGTGGGTAAAATTATCTTTTCCTATAGCTTCTACATTTATCACTCCTATCCCCCAAGTAGGAGAATAACTTGATGTAACGATACTATCATCATTGCTTTTATCAAGATTTGCTTTAGAATATTTTAAATTTATATTTTGATAAATGGTATCCAAAATATGTGAGTGTTTTTTGGGAAAGTATAAATTTCTTTCTCTTTGTCTTAATGCTTTAAAATAGAGCATACAACTCTCTCTTTGAGATAGTGTTTGATTGATTTGTTTAAAGCTCAATTTTTTAGGCACTAAACCAAATGAAAATCCACAAGGAGATGAGCCAAAACTTTCATTTACCTGTTGAGAAAAGGTATGAGAAGTAACAGGTTGAGATATAATACCTTCAAGATTTAACTCTTTTGCTATATTTTCCAAAAGATTTCTCATCTTTTTCATCAAGCCAAAACCTCTGCATTTTGGTGAAACTACTGCCTGACCACTCTCCACAACCATTCCAAGACCAGGTCTTTCAAGCGCATAATGCCCTACAACTTCATCTTGTTTTTCATCGTACGCCACGACACTTATCAATTCTCCGCTTTGGTTTAAATTGATAATCTTTTCCGGATAATACATATCTTCATTTGGATAAGTGTAACCGTAAGCTCTATAAATGATTCTTGATATTTTTATAGCATCGCTTTTTGCAAAAGCTCTGATAATAATATCTTTGGAATCAAATGCTATATCACTATTTGCTTCTTCTTTTTCATTTTTTATGATTTCAAATATATCTTGACTTTGAATTTCAAATGTAAGTCTAAACTCTTTTCCTCTGCTTCCATGGTTTATCCACTCTACATTGTCACTATATTTTTTTATCAAAAACAGTTCCAACTCTTGAACTGTATAATTTTCTATCTTATACTCTTTTGACAAAGAAGCATCAAAAGGCAATCCTTTATCAAAAAATGATAGAATAAAAAGAGAATTTGTTATCTCTACTACAACTTTTACAAAAGCTTTTTCACCCTCTTCAAAAGAATTTTTAAGGACATAAATAAAAGCTTCTTCACACACTAACTGCAACTT
Organism: Thiofractor thiocamini; assembly: GCF_055384375.1. Classification (NCBI taxonomy): domain Bacteria; kingdom Pseudomonadati; phylum Campylobacterota; class Epsilonproteobacteria; order Campylobacterales; genus Thiofractor; species Thiofractor thiocamini. The sequence continues at coordinate 310,626 of NZ_AP042389.1, forward strand.
TGAAGATAATTTTTCATCAAGTTTTTTTAATTTGGCATTTTCTAAAATAAAAGATTGTAATATAGGAAGATAAGTAGTATCATTTGGAATGATTAGAGTAGTCATAACGACTCCTTAAATAATTATCACAATTATAGCATAATTTTTATATTTTATGTTATAATAGCTTAAAAAATATATTAATAATTAGAGATAAGCATAATTTAGAGTTGAAGGGATTAAGCATGTACAAAAATAGCAGTATTAAGATATATAATGATTTAGACTATATTGATGGTGTGGTGGAGTATCTTAAAGTCATATCAAAAAAACTCAATCTAAACAAAAAAGAGAGAAACAGGATTTGTTATGCTTTAGAAGAGAGTTTGACAAATAGTATATCATTTTGCTTTGATTCAGGCAGTGAAGAAATAATACAGATAGATATAAGTGCTATTCCTTCCGGTATAGAAGTTATCATAAAAGATCATGGAATCTCTAAAAATCCATTTGTACATGTACCCCATAATATCGATGAATTGGTAGAAAATTTGTCTTTTGATGATATTACAAGTAAAAACAGTGATGATATTACGGCAGTCAGTGATTTTGTCATACATAAGATAGTAGATAGTTATACTTATGAAAACCTTGGAAGCAAGGGGCGTATGATAAAAATGAGTATATATTCTCAAGATAGCAAAATAGATGAAGTAAAAAAGAAAAAAACAACTTCTACAGATAAAGATGAACACTTTGAGAGTATAAGATTATCCAAGCCAAATGATGCTATATCTATATCAAAACTTTTTCATGGCACTTATGGCTATACTTATCCAAATGATGTTGTATATTATCCAGATAGACTTGAGGATCTTTTAAAAAGTGTTTCCATGGTAAGTATTGTTGCGGTATCAAATAAAAATAATATTATCGGACACATATCCTTGCTAAGACCATACAAGGGTTTAAAGATTACAGAACTGGGTATGACTACAATCAACTCCTTTTTTAAAGAAGATGATATTATGCCAAAACTTATTGATACCATTATGCAAAGAGCAGAAAGTTCAATATATTACGGAGTATTTTCACACTCTCTTGCCAATTATAAAGCTACACAACAAATTTGGAAGAATCATGGCTTTTGTGATATAGCAATACTTGTAGGATATATTGATACCAATGTATCATTTAGAGATACAGATGGCAAGCCCTCCCAAAGAGAGTCCACTGTTATCAATTTTAAACTATTAAGAGAGATAAAAGAAGTAAAACTTTATCTACCTAAAAAACATAAAAAAATGATTAAAAAACTATATAAAAATTTGGGCATAAAAGTGAAACAAAACAAAGATGAAGTAAAAACTATATCTCAACAAAGTGAATTTGTTCATCATATTACACCATCTCTAAACAGTGCAGAGATAATTTTAAAAGTTGCGGGAAATGATATAATAGAGCAAATGTCTATAATAACTAAAAAACTATGTATCGCAAAAGTAGATATAATATACTTGTATATAGACTTAGAAGATAAAAATGTCATAGACAACATAGAAGAGTTTGAAAAAATGGGATACTTCTTTGTCGGTATTTTTCCATACTATCATCACAATCACACACTTGTTATGGAATATGTAAACAATATTAAATTTGATTATGATGCTATCACTGTTCTTACTCAAATGGCAGAAGAACTTAAAAGTTATATTCAAAAATCAGATCCAAATCAATCAGGAGAATAAAATGACTACAAATGAACAAGATTTTACTATTGTATCACCAAGCGGAAAACTTGACACGGTAAGTGCTCCGGAGTTTAGCAAAGAGTTGTTTGCCATACTGGATAAAAGTCCAAAAGGTTGCATCATAGATTTAAGCGCCGTATCTTTTCTTTCAAGCTCCGGTCTTCAAGCACTATTAGCCGGTGCTAAAAAAGCAAAAAATGCAGACATCAAATACGCGGTTTGCGGTATGAATGAAATGGTAAATGATGTATTTACACTATCAGGATTTGATAGATTTATCAAAACATTTGATACAAAAGATGATGCGATAAACTCTTTATGAAATGTTTGCAGATAAACCCAAATGACATAGCAAAAATATTTGACAAAATAGAGCAATATATAGCAAATTTAGATAGTACCTTAAGATACAAAATCATGTTGATCTGTGAAGAAGTTATCACAAATCAGATAAGACATACCAACTTTGAAAACAGAGATAAAGATATAGAGTTTTGCTTTGATTTAAATGATACAAATCATATCATTTTACTGTTTAAAGATAATGCAAAAAAATTTAATCCTCTTGACAAAAGTGATCCTGACTTAACAACAGATATAGAAGAAGTTCAACTTGGGGGACTTGGGATATTTATGATTAAAAAATATTCTAAAGAGTTGATTTATGATTATAAAGATGGGTACAATATATTGAGAGTTATATTGTGAAACAAAGTATTTCAACAAGGTTTGCTCTGTGGAGTGCGGCTATATCTATCTTGATATTGATCTGCATTATAGGGGTTAATTATATCTTTATAAAACACCAATTACTACTTAGTGCCAACGATAAAGCCAAGCTTGAAATCATCAAAAGCCAAAACAAAATCGATAAAATACTCTTTAGAGCCATTAAATCTTCAAGAAAAGCAAAAAATATGCTGGAAAGAGAAGGCTTAAAGCAAAGCAGTATAACTGCAATTTTAACCAAAATTTTAAAAAGCAACCCTGACTTATACGGCATGGCTTTGGCAATGGAGCCTGGAGTTGTGTATGATAGACAATTTTGCCCATATTTTTACAAAAAAGATTCCCATATCATATATACAAACTTAGCAACACAAAAATATAATTATCCTATTCAGCCATGGTATTTGAATGTAAAAAAAGATAAAATTGCCAAATGGAGTGAGCCATATTTTGATGAAGGTGGAGGAGAAACTCTGATGGCAACATACTCCAATCCTATATTTCAAGATGGAAAATTTGCGGGTGTTGTTACTATTGATTTGGCTTTGAAAAAATTAAAAGAAATCATAAATTCTATCCATATTTTACATACAGGATATGCTTTTTTGCTTTCGCAAACAAATATAATTTTGGTACATCCCGATAGTAAATTAATCATGAAAAAATATACAAATAAGATAAAATATAATCAAATCATTAAAGAAAAAAACCGCTGGACTTACTATGCAAAGATACAAAGTACAGGTTGGACACTTGGTATAGTTATACCTGCAAATGAATTATTTAACTCTTTATACAAAATTACAATGCTTTCTATATTTTTAGCTTTTTTTGGCATATTGATACTCGCTGTTGCTATATATACAGTCAGTAAAAGGATAACAAAACCATTAAAAGAGATTATAAAAATCACGGATGAAATCTCAAACGGTAATTTTGATAAACATATACAAAAACCAAAAACAAAAGATGAAGTATATCAACTCTTTGTAGCTGTAAGTAAAATGCAAGATAGAATAAAAGAGTATATATCAAACATAAAAACCGCAACCCAAAAAGAGGAAAAGATAAAAAGTGAACTCTCAATAGCCACAAAAATTCAAATGGATATGCTTCCAAAAGCACAAGAGTGCAAAGATGAGTATAGTATAGATTTGTATGCTTCTTTAAAACCCGCAAAAGCAGTCGGAGGCGATTTTTATGATTTTTTTCATTTGGGAGATAACAAGCTTTGCTTCGTTGTAGCTGATGTATCAGGCAAAGGTGTTCCTGCTGCTTTGTTTATGGCAGTTAGTATAAGCTATATAAGAGCATACAGTTCAAAAGATTTAACCCCTTCGCAAATAGTTGAAAAAGTAAACAATGCACTTTGTCTCAATAATGAAACCGGTATGTTTGTTACAATGTTTTTGGCGATCATAGACTTAAAAACTAGTGAAATCTCTTATGTCAATGCTGGACATACAAAACCCTATCTTTTTTCAAAAATAAAAAAACCTATACAAATCAAAAGCAAAAATGATCCTATAGTAGGAGCTATGGAAGATATAAAATATACAGATTTTACTTTAAAGCTACAAAAAGGAGAAAAGCTTTTCCTATATACCGATGGTGTAAATGAAGCTTTTTCTATAAATGATGAACAATTTGGAGAAAAACGCATAGAAGAAACCCTTAAGGAAGCTGCAGGGGTAGAGGCATCAACGGTACTAAAAACAGTAAGCCAAAAAATATCAAACTTTTGTCAAGGCGCCCAGCAGAGTGACGATATAACTATGTTTATGGTAGCATGTAAAAGCTAATGAGCCAAGTCAAGCTTTTTACTACCAATTTTGGATAGTTCTATCCACTTATATTATTTTAATCAACTTTTAAAACTATTTACGATATACTTCGCCCTCATAGTCTTATGGACTAAATACTTGTATAAGGAATAGCTGATGTACGCTATTATAAAAAATGGTGGGAAGCAATACAAAGTTCAAGAGGGAGATTTTTTAAATCTCGACAAGCTTGACGCTCAGCCAAAAGATACCATAGAGGTAGAAGAAGTACTTGCTGTCAATGACGGTGAGTTTAAGGTGGGTACTCCATTTGTTGATGGAGCAAAAGTAACACTCGAAGTTGTAACTAACGCAAAAGCCAAGAAAGTTGTTATCTTCAAAAAAAGAAGAAGAAAAGACAGCAAGCTAAAAAAAGGTTTTAGAAGAGAATATACTCGCGTAAAAGTTACAAAGATTTCAGCATAAGGAGAAGAAATGGCTCATAAAAAAGGTCAGGGTAGTACCCAAAATAATAGAGACAGTGCAGGAAGGCGTTTAGGTGTTAAAAAATATGGAAGTGAGTTCGTAAGAGCCGGCAATATCATCATAAGACAAAGAGGTACGGCAACTCATCCGGGTAATAATGTAGGAATGGGCAAAGATCACACTCTTTTTGCTTTGATCGACGGTTATGTGAAATTTGAAAGAAAAGACAAACACAGAAAAAAAGTTTCAGTTTACCCCGCAGCATAAATAAAACTCTTAGGAGGCTTTCAAAGTCTCCTAAACTTCTCTCGATTATGATATAATTCATAACAAAATTAGATAATCATTTAGATATCTCAAGGAAAATAAAATAATGTTTACCGATAATGTAAAGCTCATCCTCAAGTCCGGTAAAGGCGGAGCGGGAGCAGTCTCTTTTAGAAGAGAAAAATTTGTCATCAAAGGCGGACCTGACGGAGGAGACGGAGGCATGGGAGGAGATGTTATCATAAAAGTAGATAACAATACCCATACTCTTTCCCATCTTAGAGGAAAAAATGTACTAAAAGCCGAAAACGGACGACCGGGTGAGGGTAGAAAAAAATATGGCAAAAAAGGGGAATCCATTACTATAAAAGTCCCACCTGGCACCCAGATAATCGATAATGAAACAGGCGAGGTTCTGCTTGATATGGTCGAAGAAGGTAAAGAGGTCATATTTTTAAAAGGTGGCAAAGGAGGTCTTGGAAACTGGCACTTTAGAAGTTCAACCAACCAAAGACCAACTTACGCTCAACCTGGACTTCCCGGAAGCGAGAAAGATGTAAGACTTGAGCTTAAACTTATAGCTGATGTCGGACTTGTCGGATTTCCAAATGTAGGAAAATCAACTCTTATAAGCAGGCTTTCAAATGCAACTCCCGAGATTGCCAATTATGAATTTACCACACTTACTCCAAAACTCGGTGTTGTCAATGTGGATGAGTATAAATCATTCGTAATGGCTGATATTCCCGGTATCATAGAAGGGGCAAGTGACGGAAAAGGATTGGGGCTTGAATTTTTAAAACATATAGAAAGAACGAAGTTTTTGCTTTTTATGCTTGATGTTTCAAACTACAGAGAGTTGAAAGAGCAGTATGAAGCACTTAAAAATGAGCTTAAAACTTACTCCGAAAAATTGAGTGACAATTTGTATGCTATAGCATTTACAAAGATCGATACTTTATCCAATGAAGAAATAAATGAAAAAATCCAATCTTTTTTTAAAGAGTTTGATTTGGATAAAAGTAAAGTCAACAAGTACGGTTTTGATGATAATTATCTTTTTTACAATCAAAATGACTTTACTATAGATACTGCAAAGCCACTTTTTGCAATACCTATATCCTCAGTAGCCAATATCAATATAAACGCTTTGAAATTTGCCCTGTTTGATGGAGTGCATACCAAGATATCCAAGGAAGAAGATGAAAAGTCTTGAGCTGAAACGAATCGTTATCAAAGTCGGAAGCCATGTTTTGAGTGAACACAACAGAATTGCCAAAGAACGGATGATGAACCTGGTCGAGTTTATCTCTAGCTTGCATGATAGATATGAGGTGATAGTGGTAAGTTCAGGCGCGGTTGCCGCAGGATACTCCAAAATCAAGCTCGATAAGAGTATAGTTTCTAACAGGCAAGCCATAGCTGCGGTAGGGCAGCCTTTTTTGATGAGAGAGTATCAAAAGAAGTTTGAAAAATATGACAAATTGACAGCTCAGTTTTTGCTTACCGCCAGCGACTTTGACTCTAGAAAAAGAACCGAATTTGCCAAAAATGCCATAGAAGTATGCTTAAACAACAGAGTCATTCCTATCATAAACGAAAACGATACTACTGCGACTGACGAGCTTGTTTTTGGTGACAATGACAGACTCTCGGCTCATGTAGCTTACTATTTTGATGCGGATATGTTGGTAATTTTATCAGATATCGACGGATACTATGACAAGGACCCCAGAGCCAATGAAGATGCAAGACTTAAAAAAGTAGTACACTCTATAAGTAATGATGAAGCAAACATCAAAGTCAATCCAAATGATTTTTTTGCTACAGGTGGTATAGCAACCAAGCTCAAAGCTGCGGACTTTCTTTTGAAAAGAGATAAGGTAATGTTCATGGCAGGCGGCTTTGATCTAAGTGACGCAAAAAGTTTTCTGCTTGAGGGAATCCACAAAAGTGGGACACTTTTTTTGCCGGAAGACTTAAATATTTACACTCACGACTCATAAATAAAGGAGTTGATTTGGATAAAAAAAATATAATATTTATGGGTACACCCGATTATGCGGGGGTAATCCTGAAAGAACTGCTTGAAAGTGAGGATATAAACGTTTTAGCGGTTTTTACCCAGCCTGATAAACCGGTCGGCAGAAAGCAGATCCTTACTCCCCCATATGTAAAAAGATTTTTATCGGACAATGGATATGATACTCCCATATATCAGCCAAAAACGCTAAAAGATGAAAAAGTAAAAGAGCATATTGAAAAACTAAAGCCCGATTTCATCATCGTTGCAGCTTACGGACAGATACTTCCCAAAAATATACTAGATATTGCGCCATGTATCAATCTTCATGCTTCCTTACTTCCAAAATACAGAGGAGCAAGTCCTATACAATCAGCTTTGCTAAATGATGATAAACTAAGTGGAGTTACGGCAATGCTTATGGATGAAGGTCTTGATACCGGTGATATGCTTGGATTTGTATATGTTGATATAAAAAAAGATATGGTTGTCGGTGAACTTTTTGACAAATTGTCTTTAGCGGCTGCGAAATTGACTCTAAGCACCATAAGGAGCTATAAAAATATCAAGCCTGTTAAACAGTTTAAAGCTTTGGCATCATACAGTAAAAAGATAACAAGGCGTGACGGAGAAGTAGAGCTTGACAACGCTTACGATATATATCTAAAATATCGTGCTTTTACTCCATGGCCTGGGATTTATCTGAAAAATGGCTTGAAGATCAAGAAGATGAATCTGGTTGAAAGTAAAAATTCATATAATCCTGGAGAGATAATGGATATGGAAAACGATAGCTTGATCATAGGATGCAAAAAAGGAAAGATAAAACTTTTTAGAGTGCAACCTTCTTCAAAAAAAGAGATGAGTGCAAAAGAGTATATAATGGGTAAGAGATTGAAAGTCGGAGATAAATTGGTGAGTAGTGAGTAGTGAATGGAGATAGTTTATTTTGATAGGATTGAATCTACTCATAAGTATCTTTTAAATACCTTAAAAAATGGGGATATTGCTCCTCCTGTTATGGTAGTGACTGATGAGCAAAGTGGAGGAGTCGGCAGTAGAGGAAATGAGTGGATAAGCAAAAAAGGTAATCTTTTTTTATCGTTTTGTGTAGAAATGAAACACTTGCCAAAAGATTTGCCAATTCAATCAACTTCTATATATTTTGCTTATATATTAAAAGATCTTTTATCCTTAAAGGGCTCTAATATATGGCTGAAATGGCCAAATGATTTTTATCTTGACGAAAAAAAAATAGGTGGTGTCATTACTGCAAAAACCGGAGATAGTATCGTATGCTCCATTGGACTGAATTTGACATACGCACCCCGCGAATTTGGTACACTCGATATAGATGTAGATAGAAATCTGCTTATAGAGGAATTTGTAAAAAAAATTAAAAAAAATATTTCATGGAAGCAAGTTTTTAGCAAATATAAGATAGAATTTCAAAAAGCAAAAAAGTTCTGTTTTCATCTTGACGGAGATATCGTCCTTTTAAAGGATGCAACACTAAACCAAGATGGTTCAATATCGATAAATGACAAAAAAGTCTTTAGCACAAGATAAGGAGATGTAAGAGTGAAAGAGATAATTGCTATTGCCAATCAAAAAGGCGGTGTAGGCAAAACTACTACAGCAATCAACCTGGCGGCATCTTTAGCGGTTGCCGAAAAGAAAGTTTTACTCATAGATGCAGACCCTCAGTCAAATGCTACTACAGGACTAGGTTTTCACAGAAACGACTACGAATACAATATATACCATGTACTTATAGGCAGTAAAAAACTTTCACAAATCATTTTAAAAACATCGATTCCTACTCTATTCCTAGCCCCGTCCAACATAGGTTTGGTCGGAATAGAAAAGGAGTTTTATGATCAAGAGAGTGATGGTAGGGAGCTGGTGCTTAAAAATAAAATCCAAGAGATAAAAGATCAGTATGATTATATCATCATAGACTCACCTCCGGCTCTTGGAAGTATAACGATAAATGCACTCAGTGCCGCAAACTCTGTGATCATTCCCATACAATGTGAATTTTTTGCGCTTGAAGGCTTGGCACAGCTTTTAAATACTATAAAACTTATCAAAAAAACGATAAATCCCAAGCTGAAGATCAAAGGTTTTCTTCCAACGATGTACAGTACGCAAAACAATCTCTCCAAACAGGTATTTGCAGATCTTAAGCAACACTTTAAAAACAAATTGTTCAAAGATAAGAAAAATTCATCATATGTTGTGGTTCCGAGAAATATCAAACTTGCAGAGAGTCCAAGCTTTGGAAAGCCTATCATACTCTATGATATAAAATCAACAGGCTCACAAGCATATCAAAATCTGGCTACTTCCATAATGGCAGGATAAAATGGCTAAAACCAAGAAAGCATTAGGTAGAGGCATAGGAGCTATCTTAGAAGATGTCGAAGAGGCATACAGAAGCGATATAGAAGACAAATCAAATCTCATACGAGAGATAGAAGTCGATGAAATCATCCCAAATATTTATCAACCAAGAACCTATTTTAACGAAAGTGCTTTAAATGAACTTGCAGAGTCTATAAAAAAACACGGTCTCTTGCAACCTATCATCGTGGTTAAAAAAGATGATGGCTATATGCTGATCGCCGGAGAGAGAAGACTAAGAGCTTCAAAAAAAGCCAACCTGACCCACATAAAAGCCATAGTAGCCGATATAGAGTCTGAAAATCTTCGGGAATTGGCTCTTATAGAAAATATCCAAAGAGAGAATTTAAATCCGATAGAGTTAGCAAATGCCTATAAAGAACTAATAGAGCAGTATAAGATAACACATGATGAACTATCCAATATCATCCACAAAAGCAGAACCCAGATAACAAATACTCTAAGGCTCATCAATTTAAGTGAAAAAACAAAAGATTTACTTGTGCAGGGAAAGATTTCACAAGGTCACGCAAAAGTACTTGTAGGACTAGACCCTAAAACGGAAGAAAGCATAGTAAACAGTATAATCGGGCAAAAACTAAGTGTCAGAGAAACAGAAAATCTTGTAAAAAATATAAAAAACCAAGACAAAAGTTCTACAGCAGTCAAACCGTCAAAAAACAAAATCCAAAACCTTGACAAACTTGTTAAAGTATTTAAAACTATGGGCGTAAATACCAAGAAAAAAGAAAATAAAATAATCATAGAATTTAAATCGAATGATGAAGTTGAAAAATTTTTAAATAGAATCAAGAATTAATTGATGTTATACAAGATTTGTGAGCATTGCTAATTTAAACGGAAAATTAGCACCGTGAACAAATTTTGTGTAACATCAAATATTAATAATAATTTTTAGTTTATTTAATAAAAGTTTACAGAAACTTTTGGTAAAATACCTGAATTTTTTAAAAACCAAGGAGCGATCATGTTGGATTTAAATCCTAGTTTACTGCTGTTAGTTGCGGTTATATTTATCTTCTTGATCATAGTATTGAACAAGATGCTTTACAAACCGTTACTTGCATTTATGCGAGAGAGAGATGAATCCATCCAAAACGATCTTGCGCAAGCCAAGAAGAACAGTAGTAATGTTTCTCATCTTGAAGAAGAGGCTGCAAGCTTGATAAAACATGCAAAAAATGAGGCTCATAAGATAAGAGAGGAAGCTATCAATGAAGCCAGGACTGAATATAATGAAAAAGTAGAAGCTAAAAAAGCGGTTCTTGAAAAAGCTTATGAGGGATTTTTGGTAGAACTGAACCAGGAAAAAGAGGAACTAAGTTCCAAATTGAAAAATGAACTGCCGGTTTTTAAAGATAGTTTAAAAACGAAACTCAGTCAAATATAAGGAGATGAAATTGTTCTTTAGATTAGTTTTACTGCTTTCTCCATTGGCACTGTTTGCCGGTGAAGGAAGTACGGATATAATACCCAGAACTATCAACTTTTTGATTTTTGCTGCCATACTTTACAGATATGTGGCAGGACCTTTGAAGAACTTTTTCAAAGGAAGAAGAGAAGAGATAGTTGACACCCTAAAATCTATACAAGATAAAGTTGAAGAGTCAAAAAAGGCCAAAGCAGAGGCTTTGAAAAAACTTGAAGATTCCAAGCTACTTGCTAAAAGTATAGTTGAAGATGCAAAAAATGAAGCTGAGCTTATAACTCAAAAGATAAAGAACGAATTGGAAAATGAGTTGGAGCTTCTGGATAAATATCATGAAGAGAGATGTGAAATAGAAAGAAGAAAGATGGTGAAAACTGTCGTTGCCGGAACCGTAAACTCTCTTTTCGCAGAAAACTTACAAACTTTTGACAACAGTGAACTTGTCAATATCGTTATGAAAAAGGTTGCGTAAATGATACCTCCGATTGCCAAAAAATATGTAAAAGCTCTGTTCGAGTCAGCTGATGAACCAACTGTAAAAAAGTATTATGAGGATTTGCAGGTTTTAAACAGCGCGTACTCTATGGAAAAGATGAAAAACATACTTCTTTCCCCGACGATTTCAAAAAACGAAAAATTTGATTTTGTAGTATCGCTCATAGAAGAGTCCGATGAAAAATTTAAAAATTTTATCAAGATACTAGTAGTAAATGACAGGATGAATCTGATCCCTGCGATCTGCGATGAACTAAGGTATGAATTATCCATAAAAGAAAATAAATTTGTAGGACAAATCATAAGTAATTCACAGATCGATAAAAAAAGTATAAACAGCATCGAAGAAAAGTTAAGCAGCAAATTTGATTCGACTATTGTACTTGAAAGTATAAAAAGTGATTATCCCGGTATTAAGATAGAAATCGAAGATTTAGGTGTCGAAATAAGTTTTTCGATCGATAGATTAAAAGCTCAAATGACTGAGCATATACTAAAAGCAATATAAAAAACTAAAGGAGTGCTCAAGTGAGTTCAAAGATTAAAGCGGACGAAATTAGCTCTATCATAAAAGAGAGAATTGATAATTTCGAATTGAGTGTGGATATTGAAGAGACTGGAAAAGTTATCTCCGTAGCAGACGGAATTGCACAGGTTTACGGGCTCAAGAACGTAATGGCCGGTGAAATGGTCGAGTTTGAAAACGGTGAACAAGGTATCGCTCTTAACTTGGAAGAATCAAGCGTAGGTATAGTAATACTCGGTTCCGGTAAAGACATCAGAGAAGGTGTATCGGTTAAAAGAGAAGGAAGACTTTTAAAAGTTCCTGTAGGCGATGCGGTTGTCGGAAGAGTTGTAAATCCTTTGGGTGAACCGATCGATTCAAAAGGACCTATTGAAACCGAAGAGTATAGATTTGTTGAAGAAAAAGCTCCCGGCATTATGGCTAGAAAATCAGTCCACGAGCCTTTGCAAACCGGTTTGAAAGCGATAGATGCACTAGTTCCTATCGGAAGAGGTCAAAGAGAGCTTATCATCGGTGATAGACAAACAGGTAAAACGACAGTTGCCGTTGATACCATCATCAACCAAAAAGGTCAGGATGTTACTTGTATATATGTTGCTATCGGTCAAAAGCAGTCAACTGTCGCACAAGTTGTAAAAAAACTTGAAGAGTACGGGGCAATGGATTATACTATAGTTGTAAATGCAGGTGCGAGTGACTCTGCGGCACTTCAATACTTAGCTCCATATGCCGGTGTAACGATGGGTGAATATTTTAGAGACAACTCTAGACATGCTCTTATCATTTATGATGATTTGAGTAAACATGCGGTTGCTTACAGGGAAATGTCACTGATCTTAAGAAGACCTCCTGGAAGGGAAGCGTATCCGGGTGATGTGTTTTATCTTCACTCAAGACTTCTTGAAAGAGCGGCAAAATTGAGTGATGATCTAGGGGCCGGAAGTTTGACGGCTCTTCCTATCATTGAAACTCAAGCAGGTGACGTTTCAGCTTATATTCCGACAAATGTAATCTCTATAACCGACGGACAGATTTTCTTGGAAACCGATCTTTTTAACTCAGGTATAAGACCTGCTATAAATGTCGGACTTTCTGTTTCAAGAGTCGGTGGGGCTGCTCAGATAAAAGCTATCAAACAAGTTGCCGGTACATTGAGACTTGACCTTGCTCAGTATAGAGAGCTTCAAGCTTTTGCCCAGTTCGCAAGTGATTTGGATGAAACAAGCAGAAATCAACTTGAACGAGGTCAGAGGATGGTTGAAGTTCTTAAGCAGCCACCTTATTCTCCGCTTCCTGTTGAAAAACAAGTCGTTATCATATATGCCGGAGCCAACGGATATCTTGATGATATAGAAGCTGAAAATGTTACAAAGTTTGAAGCTGAATTGTATCCATTCATTGAGGCAAAATATCCTTCGATTTTTGAGGATATCAGAACAAAACAAAAAATCGATGACGAGATAAAAGCACAATTAAATAAGATACTGGATGAGTTTAAAGCAACTTTTGAAGTAAAGTAAGGTTATAAAATGGCAAATCTAAAAGATATAAAAAGAAAAATTGGTAGCGTTAAAAATACCCAAAAAACTACCAGGGCTATGAAGCTTGTTTCTACCGCAAAGTTAATGAAAGCTAAACTTGCGGCAGAACAGTCCCAAGCTTACGCTATCAAGATAAATGAAGTTTTGTCTGAAATTTCCCACAAAATCAACAAGTACCGAGTAGGTGGGATAAAGAGTAAATTTTTTGATATAAATGACAATCCGAAAGTAGTGGATATCATTTTTGTAACAGCCGACAAAGGACTTTGCGGAGGCTTTAATATCCAAACCATAAAAGCCGTCAACAAACTGCTTGAAGAGTATGGTGCAAAAAAGACAAAAGTAAGATTGAAAGCGATCGGTAAGAAAGGTATAGGATACTTTAACTTTAAAGGTGTTGAGCTATATGATCAAAAAGTCGGGGTCAGTTCCGCCCCTACACCTAAAATCGCAGCTGATATCATAAACGAGTCAATTGAAGACTTTTTGGAAAATAAAACAGACAGAGTCATAGTCATACATAACGGCTATAAAAATATGATATCTCAAGAGTTGAGGGTCAATACAATCGTACCGGTAAAGACTTTCGATCCTCCCAAGGATGTCTCGACTTCCATGATCGAGGTTGAGCCCGAAGACAACACTGAACTTTTGGAAAATTTGCTTAAAATGTACTTTGAGTACAATATGTATTATGCGCTGATTGATTCTTTGGCTGCCGAGCATAGTGCCAGGATGCAGGCTATGGATAATGCAACAAATAATGCTAACGAAAGGGTTCAGGAGTTGACTTTGGAGTACAACAAGGCAAGACAAAGTGCTATAACAACAGAGTTGATAGAGATCATTAGTGGCGTTGAAGCACAGAAATAAAAAGTTATATAAGTAATTAAGTAAGGAGATAAATTAATGGATGGAGTTATAAGCCAGATTTTGGGGCCTGTCATTGATGTTAATTTTGAAGGCAAATTGCCTGAGATCAATGACGCTCTGGAAGTGGTATATGAAGTTGAGGGAAAAACTCACAAACTTATCTTGGAAGTTGCCGCACATTTGGGTGACAACACGGTAAGAACCATTGCGATGGATATGAGTGAAGGTTTGGTAAGAGGTTTAAAAGTAAAGGCTCTTGGATCACCTATCAAAGTTCCTGTCGGAGAAGAAGTTCTAGGAAGAATTTTCAATGTTATCGGTGATGTTGTTGACAATGGTGAACCTGTAGTTGCTAAAAATCACTGGTCAATCCATAGAGATCCTCCGCCTTTTGAAGATCAAAGTACTAAAAGCGAGATTTTTGAAACAGGTATAAAAGTCGCGGATTTGCTGGCTCCTTATGCCAAAGGTGGAAAGATAGGTCTATTTGGTGGTGCCGGTGTCGGTAAAACTGTTATCATTATGGAGCTTATCCACAATGTTGCGTTCAAACATAGCGGTTACTCAGTGTTTGCCGGTGTCGGTGAAAGAACAAGAGAGGGAAATGACCTTTACAACGAGATGAAAGAATCGAACGTGCTTGACAAAGTCGCCTTGTGCTACGGTCAGATGAACGAGCCTCCGGGAGCAAGAAACAGAATCGCTTTGACAGGTCTTACAATGGCTGAATATTTCAGAGACGAAATGGGTCTTGATGTTTTGATGTTTATAGACAATATCTTTAGATTTGCTCAAAGCGGATCTGAAATGTCAGCACTTCTTGGAAGGATTCCAAGTGCGGTTGGTTATCAACCTACACTTGCGAGTGAAATGGGAAGACTTCAAGAGAGAATCACATCAACTAAAAAAGGTTCTATCACATCTGTTCAAGCTGTATATGTTCCGGCAGATGACTTGACTGACCCTGCTCCTGCAACTGTTTTTGCTCACTTGGATGCAACGACCGTTTTAAATAGAAGCATAGCTGAAAAAGGTATATATCCTGCGGTTGATCCGCTTGATAGTACTTCAAGACTTTTAGATCCCGGTATCGTAGGAGAAGAGCACTATAAAGTTGCAAGAGGGGTTCAAGCCGTTCTTCAAAAATATAAAGATCTTCAAGATATCATCGCGATACTTGGTATGGATGAACTAAGTGAAGAGGATAAACAAATCGTTGAAAGAGCAAGAAAAATTGAAAAATTCCTTTCTCAACCTTTCTTTGTTGCAGAAGTTTTCACTGGAAGTCCAGGTAAATACGTAACTCTTGAAGAAACAATTGCCGGTTTCAAAGGAATACTTGAAGGAAAATATGATCACTTGCCTGAAAATGCATTTTATATGGTTGGTAACATTGAAGAGGCTATAGAGAAAGCTGAAAAAATGAAAAACAGTTAGTCCTGGGCTAACTGTTTTTTTATAAGGAAAAGTTTATGGATACATTAAAACTTGAGATAGTTACCCCCAAAGGTCCTATATTTAAAGGAGATGTTAAAAGCATTACGCTTCCCGGCAGTGAAGGTGAATTTGGTGTATTGCCAGGCCATGCATCTGTACTTACTCTTTTAAAAACCGGTATCATTGATATAGAAAATACAGATGGAAAGCATGACCTGGTTGCGATAAACAGCGGATATGCCGAAGTTGATGAAAGCGGGGTCAACATACTAGCTGAAGGTGCGGTATATGTCGGTGGAGATGAGAGTGAGAGTGAAATAGCCGATTCTCTCAAGAAAATTGAAGATTTGCTGGAGAGCATCAAAAGTGATCCTTATGTTACAGAGAGTGTATTGTCTCGTGTCAAAAATATAAAAAAATCATAATTTATGAATTTAATAGATCTCTTTTTAAATTACTTATCAAGAAGTAGCGAGATAACCATAGCCGTTTTGCTGTGGTTATCTTTGTATTTTCTTATTACCATTTGGGTTATAATCTACAGATATCTTTATATTAACGCACTTATAAAAAAAGAAGAATCTTCTTTAGAGAGCATGCTTATGGGTGCTACTACGGTACGGGCTGATTCGATTTTGCGAAAATGCACTACCGGATACAAAGGCAATAGTAAAATCTTCGAAGTTTGTGTAAATGTTGCCCAAAAGAATTCAACAGCATATCTTTCAATACTTTCTGTGATATCTTCAACCTCACCTTTTATAGGACTTTTTGGTACTGTTGTTGGAATTCTTGAAACATTTTCAAAGCTTGGAGGTGCAACCAGTGCATCTTTGAATGTCATAGCTCCGGCGATCAGCGAAGCACTGGTTGCAACAGCAGGCGGTATTCTTGTGGCTATTCCGGCATATAGCGGTTATATTATACTGAAAAGAAAAGCATATGACTATCTAAGTGTAGTTGATAGAGAAAAGATACTGCTTATTAATAATTTAGAAAAAAACAATGCAGAGGATTGATGTATATTGATTGGGATGAAAAACCGGATTTGAATATCACCCCTTTGGTTGATATTATGCTTGTGCTTCTTGCAATTCTCATGGTAACTACTCCGGCAATTATTTATGAAGAAAACATCAAACTACCACAAGGTTCAAAAACAAAATCCCTTGGAAAGATACCAGATCTTGAAATCAGGATAACAAAAGACAAAAAAGTATATGTAGGAAAAAACCAGTACCAATACAGCGCTTTTGCGGACAGCTTCATACTTTTTTCAAAATCAATCCCCAAAAAAACGATCGTATACATAAGAGCGGATAAAGATCTGCAGTACGGCTCTATCATGTATATATTAAAAAGTGTCAAAGAGGCAGGATTTTCAAAAGTTTCCCTAGTTACCGAGGGGTAAATATGGAAAAAAATGATAGATACTTTTTTTTGGGTCTCTTTGTTTCCTTGCTTGTGTATGTGCTATTATTGTGGTTTATACTTTCATATATCGCTCAGTCTGAAATAAAATCAAAACAATATACTACTAAAAAAAACAGTTTCATTGAGATATCTATCAAAGAGAAGAAAAATATAAAAAGAAGAAGTAAAACCCCCAAAAGTAGACCTAAAAAGAAAATATCAAAGAAAAAAAAGGTTGCTAAGAAAAAGGCACCAAAAACCAAAGTAAAAAAATCTTCCAAAAAAACAGTGAAATCCAAATCGTTAAAATCTTTATTTAGCGGTATAGATACAAAAAAATATCTAAAAAAAGAGCAAAATTTAACAAAAAAAGCAAACCAAAACAGCAGAATTCCTAAATATGTAAAAAAGAGTATATCACAAGAGATACCAAATGAGCAAAAATCAGCGACAAGCATAGTAAAAAGTCTGACCCTCGAAGCTGCTTCCGAGCATAAAAGTCAAAAATCCGGTGAATACAATGAGTATATAGGAAAGATAAGCGATATGCTGGATGAGAAATGGCAAGAGACTCCGGGAACACTTCCCGGTAATGTTGCAAAGGTAACTGTGACCATAGATAAGTTTGGAAATTTCAGCTACAAAATAGATGAACTTTCATATAATAATGAGTTCAATGCCAAGTTGGAAAGTTTTCTAGAAAGCTTGAAAGATGAAAAGTTTCCACCATACAAACTTGGTGATTTTATAACTATAAAAGTAAACTTTAAAGACGAATAAGGAGAAGCGGGTGAGAAAAATATTGGTTGTTTTACTTATAAGTTGTTTAAGCTTGTTGGCATTTGATGCAACTATAGATATAGTTAAAAAAGGCAATAAACTTCCAAAGATCGTTGTTCAGGACGCTACCGGTGACTCATTTGCCGATAAATTTATAGAAAAAAAGATGCTTAAACTGTTAGTTGGGGATTTGAAAATTTCCACCAATTTCATAGTTGATGACAGATATATAAAAACTTCTTATGACGGCGACTATAAAGAGAATTTTCAAAGCAATGTAATGCCTGATCTTATCGCGCGATTCAAGTTGGAAAATCGTGACAATATGCTTATGGGTTATATGAAGCTCATAAACGCCAAAAACGGTTCGGTGATAGTACAAAATATTTATAAAATATCAAATAAAAAAAGATATCCGTTTTTAGCTCATAAAATGATCATAGATATCAATGACAAATTGGGTGCTCCCTCGATCGAATGGATGCAGAGATTTGTCGTTTTTGCCAAATATACAGGAAAGAAAAAAAGTGATATAGTAATTTCCGATTATACACTTAGTTATCAAAAGACCATAGTTACAGGTGGATTAAATATCTTTCCAAAATGGGCGAATAAAGAGCAAAATGCATTTTACTACTCTTCATACAATGGAAGAATTCCAGTTTTGTATAAAGTGGATTTGATTAAAGGAAAAAGATACAAGATAATTTCTTCCAAAGGAATGCTTGTATGTTCAGATGTGAGCAAAGACGGTGGCAAACTCATACTTACCATGGCGCCAAACGACCAGCCTGATATCTATCTGTATGATTTGAAAACCAAAAAATTAGAGAGACTTACAAAATTCAGGGGTATAGATGTAAGCGGTCATTTTATAGATAATGAAACAAGGATAGCATTTGTATCCGATAGACTTGGATATCCAAATATCTTTGCAAAAAGATTACAATTGAATGCTCCTGTTGAGCAGTTGGTTTATCAGGGCAAAAACAACAATTCATTTAGCTCGTATGAAAATTATCTCGTTTTTTCAAGGCGTGAAGGTGATAGTGAATTTGGTAAAAACAGTTTCAATCTTTATCTAATATCCACAAAAACCGAGTATATACGACAGTTGACTGCAACGGGTAAAAACTATTTTCCAAGATTTGCGAACAAAGGCGAAACCATAATGTTTATAAAAAATTACAAAAGACAATCCGCCCTTGGGATTATCAGGTTATACTCAAATAAAAGTTTTCTGTTTCCTTTAAAAGCAGGAAGAATACAATCTCTTGACTGGTAGTTGCTAATTTTAAGAAAAATATGCTAAAATAAGAGAAATTTTTTAAAAAAGGATAGAGTGTGAAAAAATTAGTTCTTATAAGTGTAGGTACTGCGTTGTTGCTTTTTACAGGTTGTAGTAAAAAAACTCCGGAAGTCGATATGACTAAAAAAAGTGAAATGAATGCAAATCAAAATGCAAAATCTGCTGATACAAAAGTTTCCAGCATGAGCAATTCAATGGATACAAGCAGTGAACAAACAGTCAATAATATGAACAATAACGGCAATGATGTCAATTATAAAATCGCTCAACTAGAGCAAAAAACAAAAATCATTCATTTTGATTTTGATAAATACAATATAAGAGAAGACCAAAAACCTTTA
Organism: Thiofractor thiocamini; assembly: GCF_055384375.1. Classification (NCBI taxonomy): domain Bacteria; kingdom Pseudomonadati; phylum Campylobacterota; class Epsilonproteobacteria; order Campylobacterales; genus Thiofractor; species Thiofractor thiocamini. The sequence goes on from NZ_AP042389.1 coordinate 330,195, forward strand.
GTAGAGGAAGATGCAAATATAGTAAACTCAGATGATGCAAAAGATTTTTCCGTTAAACTTGAAGGAAATTGTGATGAGTGGGGAAGTGATGAGTACAACTATGCTTTGGGATTAAGAAGAGCAAAAAGCGTAAAATCTGCACTTGTAACTCTTGGAGTTGATGCAAACAGACTTATGATCATAAGTTACGGTAAGAGCAATCCAGTTTGTACTGAGCATAATAGAGCTTGCTGGGCTAAAAACAGAAGAGTAGAATTTAAATTTTTACCATAATATTTTATGTATAAATATATCATAATATTTCTACTTGGTATAGCAGTATATGCAGCTGAGCCATCGGCATTTGGTGCCGGTGACTTGGATGCACCAAATCCTTACGGTCTAACAAGTAGTGAAAAAGTAATCCTTAAAAACAAAAAAGAGGTCAAGACACTATCGACCAATGTCAGTTTTGTTAAAACGGAACTTAATGATATGCAAGAAAAGATCGATGGTATAAAAAGTGTCGTTGAGGCCCAAAATAACAGAATCTACAAAATAGAACAATCCATAAGTCAATTGAAACTGAATGACAAAAACAGCACAAAAGAACTCCAAGCGTTAAAAGATGATCTAAATGCCACCAAAGAGACACAGATAGAAAACAATAAAAAAGTGAAATTGGTGCTTTCCGAGCTGAGTTCACTGATAGACTCTATAAATTCTTCTTATGTTTCAAAAGATATACTTGATGAGAAATTAAAAAATATACAGGATAGTTTTGACACAAAGATAGCGATACTCGAAAAGAAATTAGCTACCAAAACAGTGCTTTCAAAAAAAGGAAGTGTTATATTTAAGGAAGCAAAAACAAATTTTGAGAGAAAAAATTATATCAAATCAGCGGAACTTTTCAAAGCATCCATCAAAAAAAGATATCTCCCCGCAACAAGCAATTTTTATCTTGGTGAAATCAACTATAAAACAAAACATTATGCCAAAGCCATAGAGTATTATAAAAAAAGTATATCACTTTATGATAAGGCAAGTTTTACACCGACTTTACTGTATCATACATACATTTCTTTCAAAAAATTAGGTGACAAAAGAAATGCAAAGAAATTTAAAGATATTCTTATAGCAAAATATCCAAAAAGTAAAGTAGCAAAATTAGTTAAAAGATCAAAGTAATCCTTCTCTTTTGCATTTTAAAACTTTTTTAGGTTTTTTATACTTAAAGATAGATACAAGAGTATGGATTAATCTACAATAAATCTATTTTTCGTTAAAATCGGTTTCTATATTTATATTAGGAGAAAATATGTCAACAAGTGACAATAAAGTAGTATCATTTGAGTATGAACTTAAAGATGCAAATACAGGTGAAGTCTTAGATAGCAATGTTGGAAAAGAACCTTTGGAGTTTGTTAGTGGCAAAGGACAAATCATTCCCGGTCTTGAGAAAAAATTGACCCAGATGAATGCAGGCGAAAAAGCTGAAGTTCAGGTTCCTGCAAATGAAGGATACGGTGAAGTTAACCCTGAAGCAGTTCAAACACTTCCAAAAGAACAATTTGCCGGTATCGATCTGCAAGAAGGAATGGTTCTTTACGGACAGGGAGAAAATGGAGAAACAGTCCAGGTAACTGTAAAAAGTTTTGATGACAACAATGTCGTCGTTGACTTCAATCATCCGTTAGCTGGAAAAGATTTGACTTTTAACGTTTCGGTTTTGGGCGTAAGAGACGCAACTGAGAGCGAAGCAGCAAGCGGTGTAGTAGGCGGTGGTGAAGAATCATGCGGCTGTGGAACCGGCTGTGGATGCAGTTAATTTTATAGCTAAAAACAGAGCCTCCAAGGAGGCTCTCAAATCCGCGAATCTACTAAAAAGCCTCGAGATAAATGCTCTAATAACCGGGGAAGAGGGCACCGGCAAGACCACCTTGGCTAGATATATCATAAATGCTCCCGTTGTCAGCGGTATACAAGATATAAATATCATAACAAGTCTCATATCCCAATACAAAAATGTCATAATTAAAGATTTCGATCAAATAAAACATATCGATATACTGTTGGATGCCTTGCAAAAAAATAAAACAAGGATAATTGCAACTTCACAAAAAACTGTTTTCAGTAAAATAAGTGATAAATTTTTTAGCCTGAGTATAAACCTACCGCCTTTGAGGGAAAGAAAAGAGGATATTTATCCTTTGGCTAGCAAATTTTTGAAAGACGCAAAAAAAGATTTCGGATTGAATGATATAAATGTTGATATAAAAAAAATCAAGCTTGATCTTGAAAGAAATTGTTATTCATTGAAACTCAGTATTTACAAAGCCATTATGGAAGAGTTGATGAGCGAAGAAGATATCATGCAGATTTTACAGGATCTTTTTTATAAAAGGCTTGGAAGCAAAAATGACTACAGGAACAATTTGTATATATATGAAATGCCGCTTATAATGGCAGGATTTGACAAATTCAAGTCACAATTGAAAATGTCCGATCAGTTTGGAATAAACAGAAATACACTAAGAAAAAAGATAAATGAGTACAACTTACAGGAGAAGTAATGAAAAACAGTAAAAAAACAGCTTTTATATTCCCGGGACAGGGAAGCCAGTCAGTTGGAATGGGAAAAAGCTTCTACGATGAGAGTGATGTTGCAAAAGAGATGATAGAAAATGCAAGTGAGAGGATAGGGGTTGATTTTAAAAAGCTGCTTTTTGAGGAAAATGATAAGCTTGAAAAGACTGAATTTACCCAGCCGGCGATCTTGCTTGTAAGCTCGATTGCACATAAACTTTTTGAAGATGAGATGATGATAAAGTCATCATTTGCTTTGGGCCATTCTCTAGGAGAATTTTCAGCGCTTGTAAGTGTTGGAGCGTTGGATTATCTCGATGGCGTGGAATTGGTTCATCAAAGAGGAAAGCTGATGGTTGAGAATTGTCAAAATTTTGAAGCGGGCATGATGGCTCTTATAGGATTGAGTGATGAAAAAACTGAAGAGATATGTGAAGCAGCAAGAGAAAACGGTAAACAGATATGGCCTGCAAATTACAACAGTGACGGGCAGATAGTCATAGCCGGTATAAAAAGTGACCTTGTGGATATGGAGAGTGTCTTTAAAAATGCTGGTGCAAAAAGAGCCTTGCTTTTAAATATGTCGGTAGCCAGTCACTGCCCACTCTTAAGCGAAGCTTCGGATGCACTAAAACCATATCTTGAAAAGTTTTTAAAAGATGAATTTATAACTCCGGTTGTATCAAATGTTACTTCAGAGATTTATGAGACAAAAGCCGATGCCGTATCTTTGCTTTCAAAGCAATTGGTAATGCCCGTACTTTATAAGCAGTCGATTAAAAATATAGAAAACAATGTTGATATGTTCATCGAATTTGGCGGTAGCGTACTAAAAGGTATAAATAGAAGAGTTACAAAAAAACCTACTTACAGCATAACAGATATGCAATCTCTTGCAAATATATATCAAGAGTTGTCAAATTGAGGTAGTGTCATGAAGATATCTTTAGCTCAAATCAAACCTAAACTCTCAAAAGACAATATCAAAAAACATATCTGCTATATTCAAAAAGCCATAGATGAAAACTCGGATGTGATAGTTTTCCCTGAGTTGTCACTCAACGGATACAGTATGATGGATTTGGTTTATGAGGATGCTTATGAGATAGAAGAGTTTGGTGAAATCAAAAATTTGAGCAAAGATATAGATATCATAGCAGGAGTCGCTTTAAGGCAAAAACATAAGATTTTTAATAGTGCTATATACTTCTCCCAAGGTGAAATCGTTCAAATATATCATAAAAATTCTTTACCGAATTATGGTATGTTTCAAGAGGCAAGATTTTTTTTCGCAGGTGATAGTCTCGAAGAGTTTGAAACAAGATTCGGAACTGCGGTAATGGTAATATGTGAAGATTTGTGGAATTCAAAGATCATAGATAAGATCGTATCCATAAAACCGGATCTCATATATGTCATATCCGCTTCTCCGGCAAGAGGATTTGAAGATGACGGACTTGAGATCGAACATAGATGGAGCAGCATACTTTCAACTACCGCAAGTCTAAGCGGAACTCATACGGTATTTGTCAATCGAGTAGGTTTTGAAGATGGACTTGGCTTTTGGGGAGGAAGTAGAGTTATAGATCCAAAAGGAAAAATCATAAAAAAAGCGAAACTTTTTGAAGAAGAGCAAATACATATACAAATTTCAAAGCAACTTTCTTATACTCAAAAGTATATGCTTAGGATGAATAATTAATACAACAAATATGGAGAAAATATGACTATAGGTATCATGGGTGCAATGCAAGAAGAGGTCGAACCTCTTCTTGAGTTTTTTAAAGAGTATGAAACTATCGAATATGCTGACAATAAATACTACAAAACCATATATAAAGGTAATGAAGTCATCATAGCTTATAGTAAAATAGGTAAAGTTTTTGCCGCTTTAACAGCTACAACTATGATAGAAAAGTTTGGCATAGAAAAACTTCTTTTTAGCGGGGTTGCCGGAGCTATTGATGAGGATTTGCATATAGGGGATTTGGTGATTGCTACTAAACTTTGTCAGCATGATCTTGATATCACTGCTTTTGGTCATCCTTGCGGGTATGTACCTGAAGGGTCTGTTTATGTTGAGAGTGATAAGGTACTAAATAAGATGGCAAAAGAGGTGGCACAAGAAAAAGGCATAAAGCTAAAAGAGGGTATCATAGCCACAGGAGATCAGTTCGTAGCTGATACCAAAAGAAAAGAGTGGATAAGAGAAACTTTCAAGGCAAGTGCTTTGGAGATGGAGGGAGCTAGTGTAGCGGTAGTTGCAAATGCTTTAAATATCCCTTTTTTAGTTCTTAGAGCTATAAGTGACGCGGCAGATATGGATGCCGGATTTGATTTTGATGAATTTTTAAAGAGTTCAGCCAAAAACAGTGCTGATTTTATCATTTCTATATTGGATAAAATTATTGAAAAAAGCTAATATAAGTAAAAAATTACTTAGAATTACCGGCAGAACAAATGCCAAATATGACCTTATCAAAGAAGGGGATAAAGTTCTTTTAGGGCTTAGTGGAGGAAAAGATTCTTTGACTTTGGCTCATATACTTTCTCATGTACAAAGAGTCGCTCCTTTTAAGTTTGAGTTTAAAGCTATATGTGTGACTTATGGCATGGGTGAGGATCTTTCAACTTTAGAGAGTCACTGCAAAGAGCATGGGATACCTTTTGAAGTTTATGAGACGGAAACTTTCGAACTTGCAAAAGAGAAGATAAGAAAAAATTCATCCTTTTGTAGTTTTTTCTCAAGAATGAGAAGAGGGGCGCTATATAGCGCCGCACAAAAAGGCGGATATAACAAGGTGGCTTTGGGACACCATTTTGATGATGCGGTAGAGAGTTTTTTCATGAATTTTATGTACAACGGAGCCTTAAGAAGCCTGCCTCCAAAGTATAAAGCATCAAACGGGCTTGAAGTGATAAGACCTCTCATACTCGTTAGAGAAAGACAACTCATAGATGCCGCAAAACTCAATGACTTTCCTTTGGTAGGTGATGAAGCATGCCCGGCTTTTAGATTTGATGTAAAGATGCCATATGCTAGATCCAATACAAAAAAGATGCTAAAGGAGATGGAAGAAAACAACCATGAACTTTTTATCTCTTTAAAAGCTGCATTTGAGCATATCCATAAAGACAGTTTTTTGCAGTTAGACAAATAAATTTTACAATTATTTCACAAAAATATTATAGGATTATTAAAAAATATAGGAGTTGATATGCTAAAGTACATTTTTGGTTTGTCTGTATTTGTATGGTTTATAAGCGGTTGCGCACCTCAATATACCGTAAAAAATATCTATATACCTCCTGTGGGGAATAAAGCAAAGCAGTGTTTGAACTCTTGTAGATATGAAAAAGCTGACTGTGATACAAAATGCCAAAACAATTACAACAAATGTTTAAACGAAGCTTTTTTAAGAGCCAAAGATATCAAAGCCATAGAAGACAGACAATATGCAAAAAGATATGACAGATACATTGTAAGATTGAACGATTATAACGCTAGGATGTTTGACTGGCAAAACGAATATGACCAAAACTATAAAGACTGGAGTTATTTTAGAGACAAATGCAAGGCAAATCATGACAGCTACGCATGTGACAGAGCAAACGATCTAAGATATATCATAAGAAAATCACTAAGAACAAAACCAAAAGAACCAAGAGCTCCTACAAAAAAGAGTTTTAGCCAAATTGTAAAAAATGAGCAAAAATTGTGCAAGAGTGACTGTGGGTGTCAAAAAGAGTATGATATATGCTTCTTAAACTGCGGAGGAGAGATACAGCTAAAAAAGATATGTATAGCAAATTGTAATGAGGAAGAGTCAAAAAAGTGATAAAAAATAAAAGTGACTTGTCTCTTTAGTACTTATTATACAAATAAAACTATTTCTTAAACAAAGAGATAAAGAAGAAAACAGTTGATACCAAAATAATTGTAGCAGTTGCTGAAATATCATAATAAAAGCTGATAAATATACCGCTTATCATAAAAATAGCAGATAAAACTCCGGATAGCATCATCATGCTTTTAAAATTTTTGGTAAATTTTTCAGCGATAAACGGTGGAATCGTAAACATAGCAATAATCAAAATAAGTCCTATGGCTCTAACACTCATGACAATTGTTAATGATACTAAAACCAAAAGCAAAGTATGTAACAATCCTACATTTAAACCTCTTACCTTTGCAAAATCCTTATCATAGCTTATGAGTAAAATTTGATGATACAAGATAGAGATAAAAATGATCAAAGCCACATCAACACCAATCATCATATAAATATCTTCATTAGAAATAGTCAAAATAGATCCGAACAGATAGCTTATAAGCCCTGCATTATATCCGGGAGTGAGTTCACTAAATAAGATACCTATACTCATCCCGACTGCCCATACTACTGCGATGATGATATCACTTCTATGGGGAATTTTAAGTGTTATGTATGATAAAATAAGTGCCAAAAATAGAGCAAAAAAAGATGTCATAAGTAAAATTGGCAGAGCAAAGTATAAAGCAAGCCCAATCCCCCCAAAACTTCCATGGGCTATGCTTCCTGCTATAAAACTTGATTTGTTTATTACGATTAAACTTCCTATAATGGCAACTGCAACAGAGATAAGAAAACTTGCATAAAAAGAGTTTGGTATGAGAGTTATGATATCAATCATGATTACCTCTATTACATTTATGAACTTCATTTATAAAGTCGATTTCACAAAAATGTCCATCTTTTCTATGAAAATGTAAATCCGGTGCATCATGTAAAACTAAATTTCTATTTACCCATGCTACTTTATTTACGCCTTCAAGTAAAAAGTTCAAATCGTGTGAAATCATTATCTTAGTGATATTTAGTGATTTTAAAATATCATAAATATCTCTTTGACCTTGCGCATCGATAGAACTTGTGGGCTCATCTAAAATCAAAACTTCAGGATTGCTAACCATCGCACGGGCTATTAAAACTCTTTGTCGCTGCCCTCCACTCAGTGCTGAAATTTTTTTATCTTTATATTCAAACATTTTTACAAGTTTTAATTTTTCATAAGCCTCTTTTTTATCCTCCTCATTATAAAAAAACTTGTATCTTTTAAGTCTTCCTTGAAGCACGATATCCAAAACAGTGATAGGAATATCAAGTGAAAAGTTTGTATATTGAGGAACATACCCTATCTTTTGGGTGTGTAGATTGATTTCACCTTTTGTTGGTTTTATAAAACCAAGAATCAATTTAACAAGTGTACTTTTTCCACCACCATTTGGTCCGATTATGGCTAGATAGTCATTTTTTCGAATAGTTAAATTTACATCTTTTAAAACAATTTCATCATTGTAAGCAAAACTTACATTTTTAATTTCTATTATATTCATTTAAAAGCTTAGCTACCTTTAGTATATTTTCAAATATATTGTATTCAAGCGGAGAAAAACTGACAACTTTTCCATTTATCTTTTCAGCTATAAATTTGGCTGACTTTTGAGAAAACTCAGGCGAAGTTAAAACAATTTTTATATTTTTCTTTTTTGCCGTTTTTATGAGTCTCATCATATATCTTAATCCCGGCTCTTTTCCCTCTTTTTCAAGTGCAATTTCATCTAAGTTATATCTTTTTGCAAAATAGTATAAACTTGGATGAAAGATTATAAAAGTTCTTTGCTTTATCGGCTTTAACAAACTTTTGATTTTATTATTTATTGTTTGACATTCTGATATAAATTTTTTATAATTTTTTTCATAAAAATTTTTGTTTTTGGCATCAATTTTTATCAAAGCGTCTCTCACAGTTTTAGCTTCTTGCATTAAAAAAACAGGATCAAGCCAAATATGAGGATTTTTATCTTTTTTGATACCTTTTTCAAAATCAACTATTTTAATCTTTGGATTGATTGCTATAAATTTATCTATCCATGCTTTTTCAAACGGTACACCGATTTTGAAGTACATGACTGAATGTTTTAAGCTTAAGAGTTGTTGTGGCGTAGGCGAATATGATTCGGGTTCATTTCCTGGCAATACCATCACATTTACATTAGCTTTATCTCCAGCAATTTTGTTAACCACAAATTTTTGTGGAATAATTGAAACTGTTACATCGTATGCAAATAGATGTATAGCAAATAATAGCAATATAAGTTTTTTCATCGAAAAAAGTCCTTAGCTTTGTTTTACTCAGATATTGAAATCTTTAGCGCATTTTATGATTATCACTCATTAATCGCAACTAAGTCGCATTTGATGAGCAAAATTTTTCATTGTCTAATTAGGACGATAATATCTATTTTTTCTTAAAGAAAACTTTTAAAATATGTTTTTGGTATATATCATTGTATACAACCCTCCTGCTTTTTGCAGAAGGGTTGAAAAATTATTTGACCTTTATAACTATCTCTTTGTTTTCTTCATCTACAAGTATGCTATCGCTGTCTTTTATCTTATCTTCAAGGATCATTTCAGCTATCTTGTCCTCAACAAGATCATATATAGCTCTTTTTAGAGGTCTTGCTCCATAAACCGGATCGAAACCTGCTTCGGCTATCAAAGCTTTGGCATTGTCGCTTAAAGATATCCCTATATCTCTCTCTTTTAGCCTTGCTCTTAAGTCATTTAGCATGATGTCAACTATCTCTTTTATCTGTTCAATTCCCAAAGGATTGAATATAACTATATCATCAAGCCTGTTTAAAAACTCAGGTTTAAAATGAAGTTTCAGCTCATCCATTACAGCCTTTTCTCTATCTTTTGGATCGACAAACTCCATTATCTTCGCACTTGCTATGTTTGAAGTGAGAATGATAATGGTATTTTTAAAGTCAACCGTTACACCTTTGTTGTCTGTTAGTCTTCCATCATCCAAAACTTGAAGCAAGATATTGAAAACATCAGGATGAGCTTTTTCTATCTCATCGAACAAAAGTACACTGTACGGATGTCTTCTAACCGCTTCGGTAAGCTGTCCACCCTCATCATATCCAACATATCCGGGAGGCGCACCTACTAGTCTTGATACAGCATGTTTTTCCATGTATTCACTCATATCAAATCTGATGAGTGATTTTTCACTATCAAATAAGAACTTGGCCAAAGTTTTAGCGGTTTGTGTTTTACCAACCCCGGTTGGTCCTAAAAACATGAAACTGCCTATAGGTTTATTGTCACTGCTAAGTCCGGCTTTATTTCTTTTTATAGCCCTGCTGACAGCTTTTAGGGCAGTGTCTTGTCCTTTTACCTCTTTTTTTAGCTCATCTTCTATGTGCAGAACTTTCTCTTTTTCGCTTTGTAGCATTTTAGTTACCGGGATGCCTGTCCATTTGCTAACTATCTTTGCAATCATCTCTTCATCGACACTGTTTTTCAAAAGTGTTCCGCTCTCTTGCATTTTATTCCACTGCTCGTTTAGCTCTTCCTCTTTTTTAAGGAGTTCCGGAATCTTTCCATACTCTATCTCGGCAGCTTTGTTGAAGTCACTGTTTCTTTTTGCAAGTTCGGCTTCTCTTTTTAACTCATCTATCTTTGTTTTTAGTTCAGCGATTTCATTAAAAACTTTTTTCTCATTTTCAAACTGATGCTCCAGGGCTCTTTTGTGCTCTTCTTTATCAGCCAACTCTTTTTCTATCTCTTTTAGCCTCTCATCATTTTTTTTGGACTTATCCATTTTGAGAGCCTCTTTTTCAACTAAAAGTGCATTTATCTCTCTTTTTACTTTGGATAACTCCATAGGCTCGCTCTCTATCTGCATTTTAAGTTCAGCCGCGGCTTCATCGATTAAGTCGATCGCTTTATCAGGTAAAAATCTATCTGTTATATACCTATCACTAAGTTTCGCTGCAGCTACCAAAGCACTATCAAGTATGGTGACATTGTGATGGGCTTCAAGCTTCTCTTTTATACCTCTTAGGATTTGCAAAGCTTCATTGATATTTGGCTCTTCAACTTTTACAGGTTGAAATCTTCTTTGAAGTGCCGCATCTTTTTCAAAATATTTTCTATACTCTTTTAGAGTGGTAGCACCTATAGTGTGAAGTTCACCTCTTGCAAGAGCAGGTTTTAGCATATTTGCCGCATCCATACTACCTTCACTGGCTCCTGCGCCAACGATAGTATGAATCTCATCTATGAAAAGTATGATATTGCCGTCTTGTTTTACTTCATCTATAACGGCTTTTAACCTATCTTCAAATTCGCCTCTATATTTTGCACCGGCGATCAATGCACTCATATCAAGTGCTATAACTCTTTTATTTTGCAAACTAAGAGGAACTACTTTTTCTACTATCCTTTGAGCCAATCCTTCGACTATGGCAGTTTTGCCGGTTCCAGGCTCTCCAAGAAGTATAGGATTGTTTTTGGTTTTTCTTATAAGGATTTGCATGATCCTTTGAATCTCTTCATCTCTTCCGATAACCGGATCTAGTTCATTTTCAAGTGCTTTTTTGGTTAAATCTATACCGTATTTGTCCAAGTTTTCAAGATTTTCATCAGCGCTTTGAGACTCTATCTTTTTTCCGCCTCTTATGGCTTCAAGACTTTTTTTAAGCTCCAAAAGATCAAGGAATTTTGAAAATATACTTTTAAAAGGCTCATCTTCGAGATTTGCCAATATCCAGGTATCCACTGCAAGAAAGCTATCACCTATACTGTTCATCAAGCCTTCTGCCTTTTGTAGACTCTCAGCCAAGTTTCTTGAAATTTTTATATTTTCTTTTGTAACAGTTGAAACTTTCGGGAGTCTGTCCGCTTGTGACTTGACTTCAAGCTCTATTGCGGCTTTGTCGATATTCATCTTGTTTAATGCCTGGTTTAGTATAGAGTTGCTGTTGGTTAAAAGTGCCCAAAGCACATGGATTTTCTCTACTTCACTGTTTTTATTGTGTAATGCAAGTGAAATACCGCTCTCAAGAGCTTGAGTCATTTGATGGGTTAATTTTTCAAATATCTGTTTCATTTTTTCTCCTTTTTAACCATAGTGATATGGTCATTTAAAACTTTTGATGAAATTATACAACATTTAGTCTATCTTTGTCAAGTTATATCAGTAAAATTGTTTAAATATACTAAAAAAAATTGTTTAGTTATAAAAGATTAAACTTTTTATTTTTAAGCTAATCTCATTTTTAACAATCTATTTAGAATGTTTTAAGTAAAATATCTTTTTAAAATATTTGACAAGGATTGATAAAAATAATGAAAAGAAATAGATTTGTAGCATTAGGATTTGTTAGTACTTTAGTCGGAGGGGCTTTGCTGTTTTCTTCCTCACTTTTTGCTCAGGGAAAGCATGATAATGAAACAAGGCTGAAAGCACTGTCCAAATTTACAAAAGTCCTGGGTACTGTTGAAAAGTATTATGTCGATGATTTGACAATGGATAAGATAGTCAACAAAGCTATAGCCGGACTTTTATCCAACCTGGATGCACACTCCTCATTTTTGGATAAAAAAGCTTTCAAAGAGATGCAAATCCAAACAAGTGGTGAATTTGGAGGACTTGGTATAACTGTGGGTATGAGAAACGGTGTGTTGACGGTTATTTCTCCCATAGATGATACACCTGCTTATAAAGCGGGTATAAAAGCCGGGGATATCATACTTAAGATCAATGATAAATCAACTCTCAATATGACCATAGATGATGCGGTTTCCCTCATGAGAGGCAAGCCAAAAACAAAGATAGTTTTAACGATTGTAAGAAAAGGCGAAACAAAGCCTTTAAAGATAACCATCATAAGAGATATCATAAAGATCCAGTCAGTTTATGCAAAAGAGATAGAAAACAGTGATGTGCTTTATGTAAGAGTTACAAGTTTCGATAAAAAAGTGGTAGCCGGTGTGAAAAAAGCTTTAAAAGATTATCCTCATAAAAAAGGGATAGTTTTAGATCTTAGAAACAACCCGGGAGGGCTTCTTTCTCAAGCTGTCGGTCTGGTCAATCTTTTTGTGGACAAAGGTGTGATAGTTTCACAAAAAGGAAGAGTGAAGAGTGAAAATACCGAATATAAGGCTACTGAAGAAGGAACAGTCAAAAATATACCTATAGTAGTTCTTGTAAACGGCGGAAGTGCAAGTGCAAGTGAGATCGTAAGCGGCTCTTTACAAGATCACAAAAGAGCCATAATAGTCGGCGAAAAAACTTTTGGCAAGGGAAGTGTTCAAGTAATCCTTCCTATAGATAAAACCGAAGCCATAAGGCTTACCATAGCAAGATACTATTTACCAAGCGGAAGAACCATACAATCTGTCGGTGTTTCTCCCGATGTGGTCGTATATCCCGGAAAAGTTCCTACACAACAAGATGATTTTATGCTAAAAGAGAGAGAGCTTAAAAAGCATTTAAAAAGTGAACTTGAAAAGACGGATGGAAAAAAAGTGGTAAAAAAAGAGGATAAGCTAAAAGGCAAAAAGATACTTAAAAAAGAGGATATCTTAAAGGACATTCAGCTTAAGACCGCTCTTGATATAGTAAAAGTTTTAGATATAGAAAAAAAGGCAAAATGATGGACAAATTGGATCTTTTGTATGAAGGCAAAGGAAAAAGACTGTATAAATGTGAAGATGAGGATCTTTTAATAAGTGAGTTCAAAGATGACTTGACCGCTTTCAATGCCGAGAAAAAAGGTAATGAGGCAGGTAAAGGTGCACTAAATTGCAAGATAAGTACCGAACTTTTCAGACTTTTGGAAAAAGAAGGTATCAAAACACATTTGGTAGAAACTATCAGTGACAATGAACAGCTTGTCAAAAAAGTTGAGATAATACCTCTTGAAGTCGTTGTAAGAAATATAGCGACAGGTTCTTTGACAAAAAGACTAGGTATAAAAGAGGGCACGGTGCTTCCGTTTGCTTTGGTGGAGTTTTACTACAAAGATGATGAACTTGGGGATCCGCTTTTAAATGATGAGCACTGTTTGCTTTTGGACTTGGCAAGTGAAAGTGAGCTTGAAGAGTTGAAGAGACTGGGGCGAGAGATAAATGTTATATTAAAAAGCTTCTTTTTGAAAAGGGATCTAAATCTAGTTGACTTTAAAGTGGAATTTGGAAAAGACAAAGCCGGCAATATCTTGCTTTCTGATGAGATAAGTCCTGATAGTTGCAGATTTTGGGATGTGAAAACCAATGAAAAACTTGATAAAGATGTTTTCAGACAAGATTTGGGTAATGTAAAAGTTGCCTATGAAGAAGTTTTAAATAGAATTTTGAAGGATATATGATGAAAGTTACGGTTAATGTCAAACTAAAAGAGGGAGTTTTGGATCCTCAGGGCAAGGCAGTTTTGCATGCACTTAACTCTTTGGGTTTTGACGAGGTAAAGGATGTTCGTATAGGAAAACAGATCATACTTGATGTTGATGGTGACGATGAAGAGGCTATGCGAAAAAGAGTCGAGATGATGAGTGAGGAACTACTTTCCAATACCGTTATAGAAGATTATGAAGTAAAAACCCAGGAGAAGGACTAAACATGAATGTGGCCGTTGTAGTCTTTCCCGGTACGAACTGTGAACTCGATACAAAATATGCCTATGAAAAACTTGATGCAAATGTTCATCTTGTATGGCACAAGGAAAAAGAATTACCTGAAGGTATGGATCTTGTCATTTTGCCGGGCGGTTTTAGTTATGGGGATTACTTAAGAAGCGGAGCGATTGCAAAATTTTCTCCTGTTATGAATGCAGTAATGGACTTTGCCAAAGAGGGTGGATATGTCCTTGGTATTTGCAACGGTTTTCAGATACTTTTGGAACTTGGATTGTTGTCTGGAGCAATGAAAAAAAACAGAAATGTTCATTTTATCTCAGAGTTTCATTACCTAAAAGTAGAAAACAATGACAATAAATTTTTACACAAATTAAACAAAGGTGATATACTAAATATCCCGATAGCTCATGGTGAGGGAAATTATTATATAGACGATATCGGTTTGCAAAAACTAAAGGATAATGATCAAATTCTTTTGACTTATTGCGATGAAAAAGGTACCCTTTGTAACCCTAACGGTTCGGTTGAGGGAATCGCCGGTATCTGCAATGAAAAAAAGAATGTATTTGGACTGATGCCTCATCCTGAACGTGCTATGGAAGATATTCTTGGAAGTGATGACGGGGTTAGAATGCTTGAAGGATTTATGAGTTAGGGATGAAGATACTAAGATATGCGATATTGATATGCTGTATCTTTGTCGCATCTAACTATGCAGAGGATTTAAATACAACCACACCTGCTATAAAAGAAAATATCATATTTTTATCTTATGAAAAAAAGCCACAGAGGGTCTATGTCAATCAAATCTTCAAGATAAAGATAAAAGCCGTTATCGCAACAAATGATTTTGATAACATTGTTACCTCTTTTCAAGACGGAACGTATACAAAAGTTTTAAATCCCAAAAATTCATGGAAATGGTTCAATGACAACATATACTTTATTGAGTATTATCTAAAAGTTACATCACCTACGGCAAAACTCCCCGGTATAAACATCTCTGTTTACAAAAGCAGCAAACTTTTGGTCTCAAAAACACTAAAACCTTTCACTCCTGAAGTCATAAAGCTTAAACAAAATGAAACATTTAGCGGAGTAATTGCAAAAAATCTAAGAGTGATAAAAAGTAAAACCACCAAATTTGATAAAAAAACCAACATACTGGTTATGGAGATAGAAGCTTTGCAGGGAAATCTCAGAGACTTCAATGTTCAAAGCACTATAAAAAACGGGATCGATTCTTTTAAAGAAAGTTTACCTTATTCGAAAATCTTTTATTTTGCGATATTGCCAAATACCCAAAAAGAGTTTCAATTTTCATATTTTAACACAGATAAAAACAAATTTGAGAGTTTTATCATCCCCCTTGAAGTAGTCAGCGAAGATACAAGTACGCAATTAGAGTTAAATCCCAAAGAGAGCAAAATATCGATGTACAAAAATATCATACTGACAGGTATTGCATTTTTGTCATTGATCATATTCTTTTTTAGAAGAAAAATGGTTTATATCATTATATTTTTAGGAATTGCCATCTATCTTTTTATCTTTTACAATCCTTTTGACAGTATAATTGTTCCCAAAAATACAAAGATAAGGATATTGCCTACATATAATTCAACTATATTTTACATAACCGACAGGAAAATTGTCGCTGAAAAATTGAATACTACAAAAGAGTATATAAAAATCCTACTTCCAAACGGAAAAATTGGATGGATAAAAAAAGGAGTAAACATTGAATAAACTGATACAAAGGTTGACTGCATTTTACTTTTCTGTTAATTTCTTTTTTACTATATCTTTTGTAGTGATTTTAATGTTTTTCTTTAGAAAACATCACAAAACTTTTAGACTGTATTGGGCTAAACTTCAACTTTTTATGCTAGGCATCAAAGTGCAGATCACAGGAGAGCCTGACATAGAAGCCAAAATGCTTGTTTTAAATCATCAAAGTGTCGCTGATATAGTTATAACCGAAGCTGTTTATCCGGCAGATTTATCCTGGGTAGCTAAAAAAGAGATAGGTGACATCCCTTTTTTTGGTCACATACTTGACTATCCGGAGATGATCTCCATAGAGAGGGAAAATCGAAAATCACTTGTAAAACTTTTCAAAGATGCAAAAGATAGACTTAAAAAAGGAAGAGTTATAGCGATTTTTCCTGAAGGCACAAGGGGAAAAGGAAAAAAACTTCTTCCATTTAAAGCGGGAGCAAAACTTTTGGCGGAAAAACTCGATCTTAAAGTCCAACCCGCAGTTTTGTTAAATACCATAAAAGTTTTTGATTCGAAAAATTTTCTTGCCAATTTCGGAACAAAAGTAAAACTCATATATCTTGATCCGGTTGATCCAAAAAGTGATCCCAAGTGGTTTGAAAAATTAAAAGATGATATGCAAGAAGTGTTGGATGAGAATGGGTGAATGGGTGGATGAGTAAAATATCATCTTTGATTGATTAAATGACCGAAGGGAGAATTTATGAAACGCTATCTTGGAAAAAAGAAAATTGCCAGGATTTACATAGACAATCAGGACAAATTTGAGGGTGAACCTTTGTGGGAAGTTTTGCTTAAAAAGGTTAAAGAGTATGGACTTGCCGGAGCTACGGTTTTTAAAGGAGTTGCAGGCATTGGAGCTCATAGTGAAGTTAGAAGTTTCAATGTATGGGTTTTAGCTCAAGAGTTACCTATCGTTATAGAGATCATAGATGATGAAGAGAAAATCATGGGTTTTATCGACAAGGTCGATCACATGATAGCAGAAGGATTGACAACCATAAGTGATACGGAAGTTATCAGATATAAACATAAAAAGTTTCAGTAGGGGTTGATGTGATACTCATATATATAGGTATAGGCGGGTTTTTCGGTGCAATTTCAAGATACCTTATCGCAGGTTTTATGCAAAAGTCTTTTGATACTCTTTTTCCCATAGGAACACTAAGTGTGAACGTACTTGGCAGTTTTATCATAGGTTTTATGGCTATGTACTTTTCTCAAGTGATTGCACCTGAGTATAAAGCATTGGTGATAACCGGATTTTTGGGTGCACTTACAACTTTTTCAACATTTTCGCTGGAAAATGTCAATATGCTTCAAGACGGTAACTACTTGAAAGTCAGTATAAACATAACTTTAAATGTAATACTGACTATAAGTGCTACCATATCAGCTATCGCACTGTTTAGAAAAATATATACTTGATATTGATACTATCAAGTATATTTACTAAAAATTGTTAGATATCTTTACAAAAAATAATTTTTTTGCTATAATTTCGCAAAAATTAAAACAACGAAAGGATAGCAAAATGTCAAAACATCAATTTGATACAGAGATAAACCAACTACTTGATTTGATGATACATTCTCTTTACTCCAACAAAGAGATATTTTTAAGGGAGCTCATCTCAAATGCTTCGGATGCCATTGATAAACTAAAGTTTTTAACCATAAGTGATGAAAAGTTTAAAGATCTCTCTTTAGAGCCTCGTATAGAGATAGAGGCTGACAAAGATAAGAAAAAACTTATAGTTAGAGACAACGGTATAGGCATGAATGATGAAGATATGATAGAGCATCTAGGAACTATTGCAAAAAGTGGAACAAAGTCATTTTTAGAACACCTAAGTGGTGATGCCAAGAAAGATTCATCTCTTATAGGTCAGTTCGGTGTAGGATTTTACAGTGCTTTTATGGTCGCTAAAAAGATAGAGGTCATCAGCAAAAAAGCCGGTGAAGACAAAGCTTATAAATGGATAAGTACCGGCAAAGGCGAGTATGAGATAAAAGAGGCTAAAAAAGAGAGATTTGGAACAGAGATCATACTCCATATGAAAAAAGATGACGAAGAGTATCTTGAAGATTGGACGATAGAGAGAATAGTCAAAAAATATTCCAACCATATACCGTTTCCTATCTTTCTTTTGAAAGAAGAAGAAAAAGATGGTAAAAAAGAGAAAAAGTTCGAGCAGATCAATAAAGCTTCAGCTCTTTGGAGACTTAATAAAAATGAAATAACCGATGAAGAATATATAGATTTTTATAAACAATTAACTGGTGACAGCAATGATCCACTTCATTGGGTACACACAAATGCGGAAGGAACTTTGGAATATTCAACTCTGTTTTATATCCCTTCAGTCGCACCTTTTGATCTTTTCAGAGTCGATTATCAGCCGGGAGTCAAGCTATATGTAAAAAGAGTATTTATCACTGATGATGACAAAGAGCTTATGCCTACATATTTGAGATTTGCAAGAGGTATCATAGACTCCGAGGATTTACCGTTAAATGTAAGTAGAGAGATACTACAACACAATACAATCTTAGCTAAGATCAAAAAAAGCTCTGTTAAAAAGATACTAAGTGAGCTTAAAAAGATAAAAGAGAAGGATTTTGATAAGTATTTGAAATTTTGGAAGCTGTTCGGAAAGGTTCTAAAAGAAGGGGTATATACTGACTTTGAAAATAAAGAGACAATCTTGGACCTATTGCTTTTTAAATCCACAAAAAGAGAAAATATAACTTTTAAAGATTATAAAGAAGCTATGAAAGAAGATCAAAAATCCATCTACTATATAACCGGAGAGGATGAAAAACTTCTTAAGAACTCTCCTTTGATAGAGAGTTTTAAAGATAAAGATATAGAAGTTCTCATCATGGATGACGAAGTGGATGCTCTTATAATGCCTATGGTAAACGAGTATGACAAAACACCTGTAAAGTCAGTATCGACCAGTGATATAGATGAAGAGCAAAAAGAAGAGAAAAAAGAAGAAGAGAAAAAACCAACTGAAGAAGTAGCCAAAACTTTGGCTAAAATGAAAGAAGCTTTAAAAGGTGAAGTCAAAGATGTGAAGATCAGCTCAAGGCTTAAAGAGTCTCCGGCTTGTTTGGTATTTGACAAAAACGATCCTGACTTTCAAATGCAAGAGATGTTAAAGCAAATGGGACAGGATAATCTTCCAAAAGTAAAACCTATACTTGAAATCAATCCAGAGCATGAGATAGTAAAAAAACTATCTCAAACCGACTCGCTTCCAACCATAAATGATATAGCACACATCCTTTATGATCAAGCAAGACTCATAGAGGGCATGAAGATAGAAGACAGTAGTGATTTTGTAAAAAGGATCAACAAACTTCTCGCAAAAAGCATATAACAAAATCTCCCTCTTTGACGAGGGAGATAAACTCCTTTTAAGTAAAATTTTAGTAAAATCCATTCCTTAAACTATACAAATACCAAAGGATCAAAGAGATGAAAAGAACTTTTCAACCACACAATACGCCAAGAAAAAGAACTCACGGTTTTAGAGTGAGAATGAAGACCAAAAACGGCAGAAAAGTGATAAATGCCAGAAGAGCAAAGGGCAGAAAAAGATTAAGCGTTTAGGTAGTTTCGAGGTTATCTCCGATAGTAGGAGATTTTCTTATCTTTATAAAAACTCAAAGAAGGATTTTTCTTTCGGATTTGTTCTTTTTTATAAAGATAGCATTGAGAAAGAAGTCGGCTTTACAGCTAGTAAAAAGATAGGAAACGCAGTCAAGAGAAATTTTGCCAAAAGAAGATTGAGATCTCTTTTTTTGGAAGTTTCGTCGACGATAAAGAACGGATCATATATCTTTGTAGCCAGACAAAATATCATCGATGTAAAATATAAGGACTTGAAAAAGGGGTTGTTAAAATCCCTTGGTAAAGTAGGTGCCATAAAAAAGGATGAGAGATGAAGCGTATCATGCTTTATCTACTGTCCTTTTACCAAAAATATATAAGTATCATTTTCGGATATGGAAGCTGTAGGTACTATCCTACGTGTTCAGAATATGCCAAATGGCAGATAGACAACAACAATATCTTTAAAGCGCTTTTGCTTTCAGGTTTTAGGATACTAAGATGCAATCAGCTTTTTAGAGGAGGCATAGAGTATCCTGTAGTGAAAAAAGAGTTTAAAAACTCACTGATGATGAAAAGCGACGCTAAAAAGATAAAAGTAAAGTATTGGTATGTTCGAAAAAAAAACAATATCTTTTATGTTATAAAAGAGTTCAAAGGTAACAGCAGTGTTAGATAAATTGAGTACTCAACAAAGAGTTATAATAGCCACGGTTTTAAGTTTTCTTTTTTTTGCGGGATATGATTATCTTTTTATACCTAAGCAGGTTCAAAAACCGATAGAAGCCAATGCAACAAAAAAGATAGAACAATCAAAAGTGCAAACCAAAGCACCGAGTGCCTTACAGGCTCCAAATGCTTCATCCACTCCTGCTAGTGCCCAAACAGCTCCCTCAAAATCACCCAAAAGCAGCAATGAAAAAACCATAGTTACCGTCAAAGGTAAAAGATTTGATATGAGTATAGACAGTTTTGGTAGGGTAAACAAGTTTTATCTTAACGGAAAGAGATATATACATGAAGGTAAGAGAGTACAACTCTTCAATGACAGCAAACTTCCTCTACCTCTTGAGATAAGATTTTCCAATGCCAAGCTAAACAGTGAAGCTTTTAAAGTCCCATATACTACTGATGTATCATCCTTGAAGCTTGGTGACAAACCGATAAGTTTGACTTTAACCCAAAAACTATCTTCTTTAACCGTAACTAAAAAGATAACCATATATCCTATAGGCAGATACAGTGTGTCCATATCTCTATCAAAACCGGCAGATTATTTTATAAGTCCCGGTTTCAGACCTGACGTAAAAGTTGACGGATACACCTTTCATGGGGTTTTGGTAAAAGAACTTGATGATACTTTGACTATGATAAAGGACAAAGATGCAAAAGGTGATGAACATTTTGCAAATGCTAAAATCGTAGCTGACAGTGATAGATACTATACAACTGCATTTTATAACTTAAAAGGCGGTCTTAACGTTTATATATCAAAAGACAAAGATGAAAATCCTTTGGCTTTTGTAAAAGGTAAGCAAAACTATACTGTAAACGGATATATAGGTGTAAAAGAGTTAAAGATACTAAATTCTATAGATAAAGAGTTGGGTGATATAGTAGAGTATGGTTGGTTTACTTTTATAGCCAAGCCTATATTTATACTTCTTAGCTTTTTGTATTCGCTTATAGGTAACTGGGGTTGGGCTATCGTCGCTACGACACTTATCATAAGAACCATACTTTTCCCATTGACTTACAAAGGTATGGTTTCGATGACCAAGATGAAAGAGCTCAGTCCAAAGATAAAAGAGCTTCAGAAAAAGTACAAGGGCGAACCACAAAAGCTTAATGCACACACAATGGAACTGTATAAAAAACATGGCGCCAATCCGATGGGTGGATGTTTGCCGATGATACTTCAAATCCCTATATTTTTCGCACTATACAGGGTTTTGCAAAATTCTGCAGAACTTCAAAGTGCCCCTTGGATACTGTGGATACATGACTTGTCGGTAAAAGATCCATACTTTATCCTTCCGGTACTGATGGGTATAACTATGTTCTTGCAACAGCATATCACTCCAAATACCATACAAGATCCGACTCAAGCAAAGATTATGAAGTATCTGCCTGTGATTTTTACATTTTTCTTTATGACTTTCCCGGCAGGCTTGACGCTTTACTGGTTTGTGAACAATCTCTTTTCTATAGCTCAGCAGTACTATATCAATAAAATATTTGAAAAGAAAAAAATGCAAAAACAAGAAGTTGCAAAGGTAGAAAAATGAGTACCAAAATAGAAGCAAAAACGATAGATGAGGCTTATCAAAAAGCCGTTAAGGAGTTCAACTGTTCCATAGTGGAACTTGATATAACCATATTGCAAAATCCAAGCGCCGGACTTTTGGGTCTTTTTAAAAAGAATGCCATCATTTCAGTTACCAAAAAAGGCGAAAAACCCCTTGAGGAAAAAGAAGAAACGGTAAAGACAAAAAACAGATCAAAAAAAGCCCCTGTTTGTACTGTAAATGATGAAATAATGCAAAAGATCGAAGAGGGTGTTGAAAAACTCTTAAATGCAAGCTGTTATGAAATCGAACTTAAAAAGATAGAAAAGTATAACGACAATACCGTTTGTATCTATGTTGACGGTGAGGATGCGGCACTGCTAATCGGTAAAGAGGGTTATAGATATAAAGCTTTTTCATATCTTTTGTATAATTGGGCCAATATAAAATATGATGTGAATGTAAGACTCGAAATAGCAGAATTTTTAAATAATCAAAAAGAGATGATAAAAAAATATCTTGAGCATGTCATAGAAAAGATAAAAAACAATGGAAGAGCTCAGACCAAAGTACTTGACGGAATACTTGTCAAAATAGCTTTAGAAGAGCTAAGAGAGCAATTTCCGGATAAATATGTAGGTATAAGAACCGCTAGAAACGGTGGTAAATATGTTTTGGTAAATGACTTTAACAGGGATAGAAACAAAGATTGATGGATACCATTGCGGCTATCGCAACAGCTCACGGCATAGGCTCTATCTCCATAGTAAGAGTCAGTGGAGATAAAGCTTATGATATCGCTTTGAAACTCTCAAAAAGAGATAAACTCACTCCAAGATATGCAACTCTCTCGTTTTTATACAAAAAAGACAAAACTCTTATAGATGAGGCAATCCTCATATATTTCAAAGCCCCATACAGTTTTACGGGTGAAGATATAGTGGAGTTTCAGTGCCATGGCGGTATAGTTGCGGCCAATGTCATACTAAAAGAGATCATGTCTCTTGGTGCAAGGCTTGCAAATCCGGGCGAATTTTCAAAAAGGGCTTTTTTAAACGGCAAGATCGATTTGACAAAGGCGGAAGCCATAGCAAAAATCATAGAGACAAAAAGTGAGGATGCTCTTTCCCTGCTTTCAAAGCAGTTGAAGGGGAATTTGAAAGATTATGTCGAAGAGTTAAGAGATAAACTTGTAGAGATACTTGCATTTGTTGAAGTAAATATCGACTATGCCGAAGAAGATTTGCCAAAAGATTTGGAAGAAAGTATCAAGGAGAGATTGAAATATATAGAAAAAACTATAGAAAAAACTCTTCAGGCAAGCCTTCAAAAAGAGGGACTTGTAAATGGATTTGATATAGCTATAGTCGGTAAGCCAAATGTCGGAAAAAGTTCACTTTTAAATAAACTCGTAAATCATCAAAGAGCCATCATCAGCGATATAGCAGGAACAACAAGAGATACTATAGAAGAAGAGTTAAAAATCGGAACCCATTTGGTAAAAGTTGTCGATACCGCAGGTATCAGAGACGCAAAAGACACTATAGAAAAGATAGGTGTTCAAAGAAGCCTTGATTCTATGAAAAATGCGGAGATCGTATTGGCTCTTTTTGATATATCAAAAGAGTTTGACAAAGAAGATGAAGCTGTTGCAGAGATGCTAAAAAAACAAAAAGATGATAAAAAAATATTTGTTTTTTTAAATAAATCTGACTTGAAACAAAAATTTGACATATCTAAACTACAAGAATTTTCCCCGATTAAAATAAGTGCCAAAAATGATGTGGATATAGTTGTAAACAGTTTGAAAGAGTACCTTGACAGTACCGCAAAAGATGATAGTTTACTCTTAACTTCCGCTAGACAGATCCAAGCCGGACAAAATGCTCTTGAAGCTATAAAAAGAGCGAAAGAGCCGCTTGAAAACGGTGAGCTTGAGCTGTTTGCCTACGAGATAAACGAAGCGATAGATCACATATCATCTATAACTACAAAATTTGAAAGAGATGAAATCCTCGATAAAATGTTTGGAAACTTTTGCCTTGGCAAATAATTCACTCTT
The DNA here is from genome assembly GCF_055384375.1 of Thiofractor thiocamini. Taxonomy (NCBI): domain Bacteria; kingdom Pseudomonadati; phylum Campylobacterota; class Epsilonproteobacteria; order Campylobacterales; genus Thiofractor; species Thiofractor thiocamini. The sequence continues at coordinate 353,995 of NZ_AP042389.1, forward strand.
TTAAGTGATGATAAGGCGGCAGGGTTTGCAATCTTGTATCGATGATAGCTTTGCCTATTGTGAAGTTATAAACGACTTGATTTTTGTTTTTATCAATTCCCAAAAGATTGTGTATGGCATCATCATAAAAGCACCCTATGCCTGTTGCACTGAAGCCTGATGCGGTTGCGTCAAGATATAACTGTTGACCTATGCGTCCGGCTTCAAAAAGCAACTCTTTGTATCTGATGTCTTTTTTTGCAACTTCGCTAAAATTTGCAAGCATAGACATGGCAAAAGCACTGTCACTAGCGATATCCTGCATACAGGAGAGGTTTTTTGCGATTACTCTGAAATCTCCTTTTTGTAAAAGATATAATTCATCTTGAATATGCTCATATAAAAAATCTACTTTAAAAGATATATTTTCACCGTTTCTTTTATAAAGATACAATCCAGCATCCAATCCTGATATATTGTGCACATAGAGTATGAAATTTATCCTGCTGTTTTGAGTTTCACACCCTTTTAAAATACGCATAAAATCATCAAGCTTCATTACGGATGCAGCCTTCTCAAACGCTTGGGCACTTCGCCTTTGCAGTATGATATCGGTTGCTTTTTTTAAGCAGTTTACTTTAGCATCATTCATGCTTGAAACGGTGATACAACTCTTTTTTGTCGCTTTATCCACCAAAGAGACTATCTCATACTCTTGATAACTATCACAAAGTCTGTTTGCTTTGTTGTCAAATGTTCGTATATCTTCATCAGACAATTTAAAAGTATCAAGTTTTGCATCTTCGAGTGTCACAAGCAGTGCTATATCGCCACTTTCAAGCTCTTTTGGTTCATGTCTGTTTTTTTGATCCAATCCGATGAGATGTTCGCATTTTTCTTCACTAAAATCAAAGGGTTTTACCTTCCAGCCGTGCAGTTTTGCGGATATCTCTATAGCCCTGTAAGCATGACCTAGATCCAAAGCGCAGTATCTGTAACATCTCTCGCCATATTTCCACATTTCTCTGTAGATGATAGAAGATATGACGATTATAAAAGAGTTCTTTGGTAATTCAAACTCGTAAGTGTAGAGATGCTCTAAGGCGTGATCATAGCTGTGATAGTGATATAAGGCTGTTTTTGTGGCAAGTTCTTTAAACTCAGGTAAGATTGCGTATGCTTCAGTGGGATGAAGGTTACCACTTGATGCATTTATGCGAAGTTCCCACTGATCGGCACCATATTTTTTAACAGCCGCAAGCCCCAAAGCATATCTGAAAAATGAGGATATATTTTTATAGGACAATGAAGATGTTTTGTTGTTTTTAAATATTTCATCATAAGTCAAATCGATGTCATCTTCGATCTTAAGTTGATATTTTTTTGCACCTACATAACTTCTGTAGGGATTTGGTTTGTGTGCCCAGTTAAGATAACCAAGCGAAACGGCATATCGGTTATAATAGTGTTTCGTTCTTTCATGATAAGTCAAAGCTATACCCATAGTAATCCCCTATATCTCTATAATGAACTGATTATAATGAAACTAGTAAAAAAAGTCAATGCGATTTTATAAACTCATTATCTCTTTTTTTGTATAATATAACCTACTATAAACTTAGGAAGTATAATGCAAAATATAGATGAAACACTTCAAAAATTAAAACTTACAAAAGATGAGTATGAAAATATACTAAATATCATGGGAAGAGAGCCAAATATACTCGAACTTCAGATATTTTCTTCCATGTGGAGTGAACACTGCTCCTATAAGTCAAGTAAAAAATATCTAAACGGTTTTCCTACTAGTGCACCTTGGGTCATACAAGGTCCCGGAGAAAATGCGGGAGTTATAGATATAGGAGACGGCATAGCGGCGGTATTTAAGATGGAAAGCCACAATCACCCTAGCTACATAGAGCCATATCAAGGAGCAGCTACCGGAGTCGGTGGGATTTTAAGAGATGTTTTTACTATGGGGGCTAGACCGGTAGCGAACTTAAACTCTTTAAGATTCGGTAGGATTAGAAATGATGATAAGATAGGAAAATATCAAAGATATCTTGTTAGAGGCGTAGTTGCAGGCATAGGAGATTATGGAAACTGCATGGGAGTTCCGACAATCGGTGGAGAGACTTTTTTTGATGATTGCTATAACGGCAATATCTTAGTCAACGCTTTTACTCTTGGCATTTGTAAAAGTGATGAGATATTTTACGGAAGAGCCGAGGGTATAGGTAATCCCGTCATATATGTAGGAAGTAAAACTGGAAGAGACGGCCTTGGCGGGGCTGTAATGGCAAGTGATAGTTTTACCGAGGAGAATAAATCACTAAGACCAACTGTACAAGTAGGAGATCCGTTTACCGAGAAACTTTTGCTTGAAGCTTGTTTGGAGTTGTTTCAACATGATTATATAGTCGGTATCCAAGATATGGGAGCGGCAGGGCTTACAAGTAGCTCTTTTGAGATGGCGGGGCGAAGTGGAAGCGGAATGGTGATGCATCTTGATCAAGTTCCAGCACGTGAAGATGGTATGGAGCCTTTTGAATTTATGCTAAGTGAATCTCAAGAGAGGATGTTGATATGCGCTAAAAAAGGGTATGAAGATAAAGTTCTTGAGATTTTTAAGAGATGGGATCTTGATGCAAAAGTGATAGGAGAAGTAACCGATACCGGCAATATGGAGCTTTTTTGGCATGGAAAAAAAGTAGCTGATATACCTATAGATCCAGTTGGCGAAAATGCTCCCATACTTGATAGGTCTACTAAAAAACCTGCTTATCTTGATGAAATCAAAGAGATAAAAGCAGATATAAATGCACTAAAAGCAAATGAAGTTTTTGATAAGCTTGTGGTATCTCCCGAAGTAGTTGATAAGTCATGGATATACAAGCAGTATGACTCAATGGTGCAAACCAACACCGTAAAAGCTCCCGGCTCACTCGATGCTTCTGTTATAAGAGTCAAAGAAAACGGTGCAGCACTTGCTATTAGTAGCGACTGCAATCCAAGATACTGCTATATCGATCCTTTTGGTGGAGCGGCTGCCGCGGTAGTTGAAAGTGGTAGAAATGTCGCTATTAGTGGAGCTACTCCAAAGGCTATAACCGACTGTCTAAACTATGGCAATCCTGAAAATCCTGAAATTATGTGGCAGTTTGCAAGAGGATGCGAGGGTATCAAAGAGGCTTGTAAAGAGTTAAATACTCCCGTAGTTAGTGGAAATGTCTCTTTGTATAACGAAACAAACGGTGAGGGGATTTTTCCGACACCTGCTATTGTAATGGTTGGAGTAAATGAAAAAGCGGAAAAAACTCTTCCAAGCTCTTTTCAAGAAGAGGGAAGTTCGATATATCTTATAGGTGAAACAAAAAGTGAATTTGGCGGAAGTTTACTTTTAAAAGAGATGTTCGGCGAAGTTAGCGGGACTTTGCCTAAGCTTGACTATCAAAAAGAGTTGAAACTTTGGGACTTGGTAAAAGAAGCAAACCAAAAAGGTGTATTAAATGCCGCAAAAGATGTAAATGTCGGCGGTATCGCTATAGCTTTATATAAAATGGCTGTAATTGGCGATAAAGGTATAGAAGTTACAACAGCTCTTGAAAATCAATTGGATATATTTAGTGAGTCATTTAGCAGGGCTATTTTGGAAGTAAATGATGAGAAAGCTTTTGAGGAGATGGCTATAAAAAGAGGCTTGGAGTATAAAAAGATAGGAGTTGTCGGCGGCGATAGATACAGAGTCGATGAGATAGATAGAGAGTTAAAGGTGCTTAAAAGTATATATTTTGACTCATTTACCGAACTTATTGAGAGTGACTTGTAGAAAATTAAAAATTAACAATTAAAAATGAAAAATTGTGTGATTAGGATTGTCTTTTTTTTATTGATAGGTATCTCTCTTTTTGCAAAGCAGTGTGCGGATCAGTATGATAGTGAAGCTTTTTTGGATGCTCCTGAGAGACTTGGTGAAATTATCGATAGCGGACTTAAAGGGTTGCCTCTTTTTGGGAAAGCTGATGCTTATAACAAGCTTGGGTTTAAAAAAATGGTGATCGATGATAGAGTATATTATATCAATCCAAAAATGATAACAAAAGAGAAAGATTATATATATCCTGTTAAGTCTGGACTTTGGAAATATCATATCGATAAAAATGGAAAAATTGATGAATTTGATATAGCAGATGCTTTTAGCTATAAAGATGGAGCCCAAAGTGTTGCCAATGAAGTAAACAGTGACTTTGAAGGGTTATGGAACAAGTGGGGAGGTGACGACTATGCTCTTTTGATGCAACCTGAAGATGCACAGCTAAGATACGGTAACTACTATCTATCTTTGAATGTCTATCTTTTTGGAGTTGAAGAAGATGCTACGAGTCTAAAAAATACAGTGGTGGATTATCACTTTTTAAATTATACAAATGAAGTAAATCAATATCTTAAATGTAAAGGAAAGCAGTGAGAGCGTTACTAAGTGTAAGTGATAAAGAGGGGATTGTAGAGTTTGCCAAATCTTTGGAAGAGTTATCATATGAAATCATTTCAACGGGCGGAACATACAGACTTTTAAAAGAAAATGGTATAAAAGTTACAGAGATAGATGAAGTTACAAAATTTCCCGAATGTTTCGAGGGCAGGGTAAAGACTCTAAACCCATATGTTCATGGTGGGATTTTATATAGACGAGATAAAGAGTCACACAAAGCTGAAGCAAAAAAACTGGGAGTGGAAGCTATCGACCTGGTTTGTGTCAATCTATACCCTTTTAAAGAGACTATAGAAAAAACGGATGATTTTGAAGAAATCATAGAAAATATAGACATAGGCGGACCTACTATGGTAAGAAGTGCCGCTAAAAACTTTAAAGATGTGCTTATAGTAACGGATAAAAATGACTATATAAAAGTTGTAGAGGCACTTAAAAACGGTAAAGATAGCGAAGAGTTTAGAAGAGATTTGATGATAAAAGCTTACTCTCATACGGCAAGTTATGATAGTATGATAGCAAACTATATGAATGATAGATTTAACGGTGGATTTGGAGAGAAACAGTTTATAGTCGGAAACAAAGTAGCAGATACAAGATATGGGGAAAATCCTCATCAAAAAGGAAGTCTTTATGAGTTTGAGGATTTTTACACTAAACATTTTAAAACCCTAAAAGGTGAAGCAAGTTTTAACAATTTAACAGACATTAACGGTGCGGTTAAAATCGCTGCTGCTTTTGGAGATGAGAATGCAGTTTGCATAGTAAAACATGGAAATCCTTGTGGATTTGCTATAAAAGACACCCTGCTTGAGAGTTATACCGAAGCACTCAAATGCGACCCAATCTCAGCTTACGGAGGAGTTGTAGCGGTAAACGGTGTAGTAGATAAAGAGTTGGCTTTGAAAATGAATGAGATATTTTTAGAAGTTATCATAGCCGGAAAGATTGAAAAAGAGGCACAAGAAGTCTTTGAAAAGAAAAAAAGGATAAAACTTTTCGAGTATGGAAATGATAGACTTTTAATTAGCCAAGATAAGCATGACTTCAAGCATATAAACGGCGGCTTTGTTTTTCAAGACAGTGATAAAGTAAAAAATGATGAGATAAAAAATGCTAAACTTGTTAGTAAAAAAGCAGCTTCCAAAGAGGAGTTAAAAGATCTTGAAATCGCTTATAAAGTAGCAGCTCTTACCAAGTCAAACTGCGTAGTATATGTAAAAAACGGAGCTATGGTTGCAGTCGGTATGGGTATGACAAGTAGAGTTGATGCCGCTCAGTGTGCTCTTAAAAAGGCTAAAGAACTCGGACTTGATGTAAAAGGAAGTGCATTAGCTAGTGAAGCGTTTTTTCCGTTTCGTGACTCCATAGATGCAGCGGCAAGTGCGGGAGTTAGTGCGGTGATAGAGCCGGGAGGCAGCATAAGAGATGATGAAGTCATCCAAGCAGCCGACGAGCATGGCATGAGTTTGTATTTTTCTCAAACAAGACACTTTTTACACTGATGCCATGGATACTGTCGGTTACCGGCAGTATCTAAATTTAAGGGCATCTCTAAAAACCCTATGCATCAATAGCATTATGAGGTTTTTCATATGCAAGGCAAACTTTTGCAGGACTATTCTAATAATCCAAGAAAGTTTAACGAAGTAGATGGGAAACCTCATAATGCCCGAAGGGAAGTCAAATAAAGGATAATCTTTCACAAGATAAATTTTCGAATTAGCTACGGCTAGTACTTCAAATTTCTCTTGCAAAATCTTATCCTTTCTTTGACTTCTATTGATGTATAGGGTTTTTAGAGATCTCCTATAGCTATATCACTGTAAAATACAAATCTGTTTTTTCCACTTTGTTTAGCTTTATACATTGCCATATCGGCATGTTTTTTCAAAAGTGTTTTTAAGTGTGCATCCTGGGGGAATGCGGCTATACCTATGCTTGCCGATAAGTGTTTTATGTCATTACTGTACGGTTTTGATAAGATCATTGTAATATTACCGGCTTTTTTTATCAATTGTTCTTTATTGTCCGTAGGAGTTATCAAGGTAAATTCGTCACCTCCAAGCCTTGCTATGATATCATTACTGTTTGCGACGATTTTAAGCCTGTTGGCAACTTCTATAAGAATTTCATCACCTATATCATGACCTAGAATGTCATTTACTTTTTTAAAGCCGTCCAGGTCGATAAACATCAATGCAAACCCTTTGTTGTTATAGATGGATTTTGATATGAAAGTATCCAACTCTTTTTCGAAATGACTTCTGTTGATAAGGTTTGTCAAAAAGTCATATTTGGCACCTTCTTGTGTTTCGTTGTAGTCTTGATAGAGTGAGTAGTACTGATTGTTTAGCTTGTCCAATACTTTCAAAAAATAAATAGGCAGGATCAAAAAAGCGAAAAACCAGCCGATAGCAATATCTAAGTGATATGCCCAAAAATCAGAAAAATAAATAACCAGTGTCCATGCAAGCAGTGTGTTGATTATGGCAAATACAGCGATTTTTTGATCGTATCTGCTACTGTAACCTACAACATACCATAAAAGAAGAGCTGGAAAATAAACTGAAAATGACCCTACACATACCAATGCTAGGGAAGTTAGAGAAACATCCATGAATAGTTCTATATATATACGACTTACTTTTAAAAAATCCGGGAAAAATTTTATGGTGATAAAATATATGGAATTTAATATAAGTGCAACTATGAAGATATCTTTCAAACTTATATATCTAAAAACAGAATTGTTAAATAAAGCAGGGGAAAGTAAAACTATACTTACTCCTGTGATCGCCATTATAAAATATCTGATATAAATCTGGGAAAGTTCTTCCTTTAGCCGATTTTCTTGTGTTGTTATCATTTCGTATTATATGATTTTTGGAATAAAATAAATATTAAGTTGTAAACCAATTATTTAAAAATTTACAGTTACGTCATAATTTTGATGGATTTCCTGAGAAAATTTCTCAAGCAAAAGCAGAGCATTCGATCCATCATCGGGATATGTTACTATGGCATCTTTTTTATCGTTTATACCGTAAAATTCTTTTATGCCCTGTGCTATATCATATGCTACATTCCAATCGGCTCCTGGAGAAAATATGACGATATTTTTTTTGCCCTTAAAAATGATATCGCTGTTTCTAAGTATCCTTGAAAGTGTTTTTACTATATCTTCAGTCAAGTTTTTATTCGATTTGATAAAAATAAGTGAAAAATCCCTGTGGTATTTGTCTTCATATCTTTCTATCAAAGCAATATGATGCTTAATGATAGGGAAAATCTCTTTAAAATCCATCTCTACACATGCCATCGCTACTTCCTATACAACAATATTTCCCAAATTCTTAAAAACAAAAGTATTCCAACCATCTTTGTAATTGTATAACAATTGTAACTTATGCGCCCTTAAAATATTATCAACTAGATAAAGTCCCAAGCCAAAACTATCTTTTTGATTGCCGTCACTTGTAAAAGGCTCCATATACTCTTTGAGATCTTTTTTCAATTTTTCACCCCGATTTCTAAAAACTATCGCTTTTTTATTTGCAATGATTTGTACTTTTTTATCGGGAGAGTATTTTATGGCATTGTCTATCATGTTTTTTATGGCGATGCTAAACAGTTTGAAATCAACCTTTACATTTATCTCATCAGGTTTTATCAGTTCGATCTTGTCCTTGTCGACCATGGCAAGATCTATAGCTTCATCTATGATGTCTATAAGCCTGAAGCTTTTTTGCTCTATGTTCATGAAGCCGCTTGAAATTTTCTCTATCGTGATAAACTCTTCTATAAGATTTTGCAACTTTTCAAAAACCGATATAAGCCTCTCTTTGTTTTTACCATCCGGCAACATTTCAGCTGTGATCCTGCCTTTTGTAATGGGTGTTTTAAGTTCATGCATTATATTTCTTAAAAAGAGTATTCTGGAACTGTTGAGTCTTTTTATCTGTTTTACCGCATTGTCAAAAGCGTTTGCGACATCAGCTATCTCATCTTCATTGTCCGATTTTACATCTATATCCAAATCACCCTTTGCAAATTTTTCGATCTCTATCTTTAGTTTTTTAAGCGGTAAAAGTTTTTTTATCGTCAGTATATAGGCTATGATGATAAGGATTAGTATGGAGATGAAAATAGAGCCAAAAATGATATTTCTGTTTGAGCCGTATTTTTTATCCCTCAGTAAAAGTGAGTATTTTTTGGTAGTTATGTACAGATATGCATTTTTTTTATCTTTTAGTATAAGAGCTGTTCCTATGGATGAAGTGTGTTGATAAACTATAGGAGTATGATTGATGATATAAAGGGCTTTTTTTATATCTTTTATAGGTTCCATATGAAATTCATCAAGCAATTTGAAAAAATCTTTCAAATCAGCCGAAAAGACCAGCTGATACTGGATGGATTTTGACATAAGAGCATATCTGTTTAAAAAGTTCTTTTTGCTTTGCTCCTTATCATATTGATAAAACAGAATGGAAGTAAAGATAACTCCTATGGAAGCCATGATGAAGATAAAGGTTATACTTGAAAAGATAGAGGATTTTTTCATGGGATGTATTTGTATCCTATGCCTCGTACCGATTTGATATGTTTGGGTTCTTTTGGCGATTCCCCAAGTTTTTGCCTGATACGTCCGACTATAACATCTATACTTTTGTTACTGCTCTCTTCACTTATAGCCTCGATATTGTATATAAGCTCTTCCCTGGAGACGACTCCTCCCTCTTTTTTCATTAGATAACTCAGTATACCATACTCGGCAGCAGTTAAATCTAGAACTTTCCCTAAGTGTTTGATTTCTTGTTTATCTTCATCTAGAACCAAATCTTTCTCTTCTTGTTCTTTTTCATCCTGTTTGAGTATGGGTTGTCTTCTAAGAATTGTTCTTATCCTTGCTTCCAATTCTCTTGGATTGTATGGTTTTGGCAGATAATCATCCGCACCGTTTTCAAGAGCGGTTACCTTGTCCATTATATCATGTCTTGCAGAAGAGATGATGATGGGAGTGGAGCTTTCTTTTCTTATCTCTTTGCATACATCAAGCCCGTCGATTCCCGGAAGTGTGAGATCAAGTATGATAAGATCGAACTTTTCATTTTCCAAAAGTGCAAGACCCATATAAGGGTCTTCCACATTTTTTATCTTTATATCAAACTGTTCAAGATACTCTGTAAGTATCTCAGCCAACTCCGCATCATCTTCTATCATTAAAACTTTTATCATTTTTAAGCCTATTTTAGTTTATAAACAAGAGGAAGTACAAAATTGCCTCTTTGAACATATATTATACCTTTTTTTGACTTATGTATAGCCTTTTCATACTCTTGTATATTTTTTATAAGAGTGCTGTTGACTTGAATGATGATATCTCCTCTTTGAAATCCCATATTATCTGCCTGAGAATTTCCCTCTACTCCTATGACGAGCACCCCTTTGATATCTTTTGGAATTTGATAAGTATATCTTATCTCTTTTGTGATATCAACAAGTTTCAACCCTTTTATAACTGCATTGTTGTTTGCGGCTACTTCGGTGGAACCCGGCATTTGAGCCAATTTGACTTTGAAAGTTTTTTCAACTCCGTTTTCTCTTTCGACTTTGACATTTGCTATCTCGTTTGGTTTCATAGAGCCGATTTTATTTTTTAAATCATTGGCATCTTTTATCGCTTGATTGTTTACTTTGATTATAAGATCGCCTCTTCTGATACCGGCTTTATATGCCGGAGCATCTTTTGAAGCAGCCAAAACAAAAGCACCTTCTTTGTGTTTGTATATGGTTTTTAATCCACTGTTTAAATCTGAGATGGATACCCCAAGATAACCCCTTATGATTTTACCGTTATTTATAAGCGCCAAAGCTATCTTTTTTACCATATTTGAAGGAATTGCAAAACCTATACCGTTGTTGCCCCCGCTTCTTGTTATAATCGCACTGTTTATACCGATGAGAACTCCTCTGCTGTCTACTAAGGCACCCCCTGAATTTCCGGGATTGATCGATGCGTCTGTTTGGATGAAGTTTTCATATTGATTTAGACCGACCTTGTCTTTGTTAAGAGCGGAAATGATACCTTGTGTTACAGATTTGCCAACTCCAAAAGGATCACCTATGGCAAAAACAATATCGCCCACTTTAAGGTTATCAGAGTTTCCAAACTTGATGGGAGTCAAACCTTTTGCATCTATTTTGATGACGGCTATGTCTGTTTTGGGATCCCTTCCTATGACTTTTGCGTCATACTCTTTCCCTTTTCCCTGGATACTTACTTTTATCTTGTCAGCATTTGCGACTACGTGATTGTTGGTAATGATATAGCCGTCACTGCTTACTATAACACCTGAACCCAATGCATAAGCTTTTCTTTCAAGTTTTTTTGGGACTCTACCGTTAAAGCCCTGACCGAAGAAATCCCTGAAAAACGGATTTCTATATAAATTGTACATTTGATTGTTTACAAACACCTTTTTTGTAGTAGATATATTTACTATACTCTTTTGTGGCTCTTTTAGCACATCATAATATGAGAGTATTTTATCTCCGTCACTGCCGGGTACTACTCTTTGCGTGATATCTTTGGCATTTTGAAATGTAACTTTTGCCGATAAGTTAAAACTAAAAACAGTCATGATCGCTATGATAGCGATAGTAATCTTTTTTTTCATGATCCTCTCCTCAAAAAAATTGTTATGAAAGTATAAAACATAAATGTAAATGAGAGGTAAATGGAAAAAAAGTATATAGTTGATTGACATAGACTAAACATTTATGATATAATTACGGTCAAAGAATATAATAAGGAGTTGAAAGTGAGCAATAGTCTATATGAAACATTAGGCGTAAGTGAGTCTGCTTCAGCAGATGAGATAAAAAAAGCCTATAGACGCCTCGCTAGAAAATATCATCCTGATATCAACAAAAGCCCGGATGCGGAAGAGAAATTTAAAGAGATAAATGCGGCATATGAGATATTGAGTGATCCGGAAAAAAGAAAACAGTATGATATGCATGGTGATAATATATTTGGTGGTCAAAATTTCCATGATTTTGCATCATCTCAAGGCAATGCGGCAGACCTCGATGAAATACTAAGGAATATATTTGGAGGCGGCGGCTTTGGAGGATTTAGCAGTGGTGGTTTTGAAAGTTTTGGCGGTGGATTTTCGCATCAAAGACAAAGAGAGCCTGACCTTGATGTAACGGCAAGGATCACTATACCTTTTGATGTAGCTGTTCTAGGCGGTACTCATGCTATAAATTACGACGGAGAGAGTCTTAGTGTGAAGATTCCCGCAGGTATAAAAAATGGAGAAAAGCTGCGTATCAAAGGCAAAGGCAAAAGCTATAACGGTAAACGGGGAAACCTCTATCTTTTAGTTGAGGTAGCCCCGAGTAATGAGTATGAAAGAAAAGGCAACGATCTTTATAAAAATTTTGATATACCGTTAAAAATCGCTATGTTTGGCGGTAAGGTAAAAGTACAATCCCACTACAAAGAGATAACGCTGAAAGTTGGCAAAAATACAAAGCAGGGACAAAAATTTAGAGTCAAAGGTTATGGTGTAATTGATAGAAAAACAAAAGTTAAAGGCGATTTGTACCTAAAAGCCAATATAATTTTACCAAAAGTTGAAGATTTGGATGAAGATTTGGTAAAATTAATGAAAGAGAAATTACCAGAGTAAGGAGCTAAGATATGCATGGATATGAAGAACCGGTTTATTTGATAAGTGTTGTTGCAAAAGTTTTATCGATACATCCCCAAACGTTAAGACAATACGAAAGAGAAGGGTTGATAGAGCCTTCAAGAACTGAAGGAAGAATGAGACTCTACTCCCAAAAGGATATAGATAAGATTAAAATGATACTGAGACTCACAAGAGACTTGGGAGTGAATTTGGCCGGAGTAGATATAGTTTTGCAATTTAAAGAACAAATTGACGAACTCGAGGAAGAGATAGACAGACTCAAACAAGAGATAGCTATTTTAAAAAAAGAAGGAACTATCGATAATGACAAAAATCTGGTTGAGAAAAAACATGTCTATGATATTATCCTGTTTGGTGAATGATAAGAAAAAGGAGTGATAAGATGAGAAAATGGAATTATGAACAAGATATAGATTATGACTCTATAGATAAGCAGAAGGTACAAGATAACGAAATGCTTTTTTATATGTTGTCTGTCGCCTCTTTTATAGAGATAACTTCAGAGACTTATGCAGACAATTTAAAAGAGTTTTATGATGACAATGGTGAGATCACAAGTTGGCTTAAAGATGACTGGGAAGAGGAAGAAATTCAACACGGAGAATCTTTAAAGCGATATGTTCTTACGGTTTGGCCTGATTTTGAGTGGGATAAAGCATACAAGAGATTTTTAGAGCTGTATCTGCCACTTTGCAATGAAGAAGCTTTGCAAAAATCAAAAGGTTTGGAGATGGTGGCAAGGATGATCATCGAAACCGGTACATCCACTTTTTACCGTGCCATTGAAAAATATGCTTCCAAACTAAACGAACCCGTTTTGCAAAAACTGGCACATTTTATCTATAAAGATGAGGTAAGTCATTACAGCTACTTTGACAAATATTACAATTTTTATAACCAAAAAGAGAAATTATCCAGAACACAGGTTCTTAAAGTTATATCCAAACGCTTAAAAGAGGTAAATTCCGAAGATGTTGAAATGGCTTTTAGAGCCGTATATGAAACTTTGAACAACGGTGAATTTAACAGTGAAGAGTATGATGAATTTCTTAAAAATATCAATAAAATGGCTTCGGAAAATTATCCGTACAATATGGCTATAAAGATGATGATACATCCTCTTAGGATAAACAAGGTACTTGAATCAACTATGGTTCCGGTCGTAAGAGGTGCTATGAAGGTTTTGGGTATCTAAACCTGTTTATTTTTCACGATTTTTAAACAATTTTTTGGTAATATATACTATATTCTTACATGGAGAGCTTGGAAATGTTAAGACTTCTTTTGACAATATTTTTTTGTTTGACCCTCTTTGCTGCCGACTTTGGAGCTATGAGTACCCAGGAACTGCTGGCTATCATGAACTACACCATAGAGAAAAAAGATCAAAACAAGATACTAAATGAGCTTAAAAGCAGGGTTTCCGAAATGTCTCCTAAAGAGAAGAGAATTTATATGAAAAATCTTGAAATATTAAAGAAGCAAAATGCCAAAAAGTAAGATCCTTCTCCTTGAAGATGATATCAATCTGAGTGAAACTATAGAGGAATTTTTAGAAGATGAAGGGTATGAGGTAGTTTGTGTTTATGACGGTGACAGTGCGGATGAGAAGATATACGAAGAAAAGTTCGATCTCTTGCTTCTAGATGTCAATGTTCCAGGACTTAACGGGTTTGAACTGCTTAAGAAGATAAGAGAAGAGGGTGATGAAACACCTGCAATTTATATAACTTCTTTAAACTCTACCGATGATCTAAGTGACGGGTATGAGAGCGGTTGTGATGATTATATAAGAAAACCTTTTGAGTTAAAAGAGTTGCTTCTTAGAGTTCAGAGCATTTTTAAAAGAAGCTTTTTTCATAAAGCTGAAAACAAGATCAGGTTAAAAGAGGATTTGTTTTATGATTTGGATAATAATGAACTTGTAAAAGAGGGCAAAAAAGTTGTTTTGAACAATAAAGAAGACAAGCTTTTAAGACTTTTTTTAAAATACCAGAACCAGATCATATCACATGAGAAAATATATGAAACTTTATGGGATTATGATGAAACCTACAGTGACAGTGCATTAAGAACATATATAAAGAATCTAAGAAAAGTTTTGGGAAAAGAGAGTATTGAGAGTATCAAAAAGCTCGGATACAAAATTGTTACAGAGTGAAAGGAAAAGTCTTTTCGCTTTTCTTTTGCTCTATGCTTTTTTTTCAGTCATTATTCTGGCATTTATCGCTTTTTTGTATTATAGTTTTCAAAAAGATTTGATGCTACAGAACAAAAGAGAATTTTTACAGAATTATTCAAAAGTTTTTATACCTAAATTAAAAAGATTGCATAGAAATTTTTCAAAAACACACATATATCCCACTGACAAAAGAGTAAGAACCGCTATATATGACAGTGACAGAGTCAAGATATTTTCTCTACTTAAAACCAAGCCTGATCTGGATAAGGTTTTATATGAAAAAAACGGTGAGATACATTTCATAAAAGAGCCTGAAGAGTACTATCTAGGAGCCAAATATATAGTTTTTGAGATAGATGATGATAAGGCATGGTTAAAAGAGTTTTATAAAAAGATAATTTTTTACGGTATCCCGTTGTTCGTACTTATCATCGTAGTGGGATACTTTTTGATGAGACTCTTTTTAAAACCTATGAGAGATTCGCTTTTGTTGCTTGACAGGTTTATAAAAGATACCACTCATGAGTTAAATACACCGGTAAGTGCGATATTGGCAAATATAGAGACAATCGATACAAAAACATGCAGTGAAAAAAATATCAAAAAAATCAACAGGATAAACATAGCGGCCAAAACCATTTCAAATATATATCAGGATTTGACTTATCTAGTGCTAAATCACAAATTACAAAAAGATGATAAAGATATAAACTTGAGTGATTTGCTAAAAGACAGATGCGAATACTTTAAAGAGATAGCAAAGTCAAAAAAGATAAATTTCATACTTGATATCAAAGATGATATAAAGCTTCATATAGATAAAAACAGAGCCATAAAACTCATAGACAACCTTATCTCAAATGCCATCAAATACAACAAAATCGGTGGAGAGATCAAAATAACACTTAGAGTTAATTATCTAAGTATAAAAGACAGCGGCATAGGTATAAAAAATGAAAAACTTGAGGAGATATTTGACAGATACAAAAGATTTAACGATGCAAGCGGCGGTTTTGGTATAGGTTTGAATATAGTCTGGATGATAGCAAAAGAGTACAACCTGGATATAAAAGTTGACTCAAAAGAGGGAGAGTATACGGAAGTTAGAGTGCAGTGGTGAATGAGTGGATGAGTTAGGAGATGTATTGATGAAAAAAGTAGTTATTTTATTATTTGGGGTTTTTCTTTTGTTTTTGGATGCAAAAGAGAATGTGTATCAAAGAAATTGTGTTAAGTGCCATAAAAACCAGGCTGTATCTTTGGATAAGCTTTTTTATAGGTATCTTTTGAAATACAGTAGTGAAAAAAGAGTCAAAGAAGCTCTTGTCGACTATCTTAAAAAACCATCATACTTTAAAACGGTAATGCCAAAAGGATATATTAACAGATACGGTATAAAACTTTCGACTAAGTTAAGCGATAAGGAGCTAAAAAAAGCTATAGATATATACTGGGATAAGTATAAGGTTTTTGGAAAATTAAGGGTGAAGTGAGTTTTTGACAATAGACTTTGTCATAATATTGACTTTTTAATATGATTGTCATATAATTTTTATTTGAATTAAAGGGGACAGGCTACTTTTGAGTAAATCATTAAAGCCAATGGTTTTAAGCAAGAATACTCTAATGCAATTTAATTAAAAAGTCAAGTATTTTTCATTGTTTAACTTCGTTAAACTAACCGAAAATCTACCTCGTTTCACTCGCCACGATTTTCTTCAAGGATACAATACTTTTTGGATTTCGTCACTAAAATCCTTGATTTTAGGACTCAAACACTAAAAAGCATAGAAAATCCTAAGAAGGCAACGCAGTTTGACTGTTTAGGATTTTCACAATAATTTCACTATTTTTGTTTATTATTTCATATCTTAATTTAAAGGAGATGAAATGAAAAAGTTAAGTTTAGTAGCTATTTTGACTGTTGGGGCTTTGTCTTTGATGGCGGCGCCGGATGGGAAGGCTTTGACTGCCAAGTGTGCGGGATGTCATGGGGCAAATTTTGAGAAAAAAGCTCTTGGTGTTTCAAAAGTTGTTAAAGGCATGAAAGCCGAAGAGATTGCAAAAGCTTTGAAGGGTTACAAAGCCGGAACTTTTGGAGGTCCTATGAAAGGTGTCATGAAAGGACAGGTTGCAAGCTATAGTGACGAGCAGATAGATACGATTGCAAAGTATGTAGCGGGATTAAAATAAATCTTAAAAAAGGTCGGATATCATCCGGCCTTATCTCTCAAAGGTAGCACTATAGTGAAAATTGCTCCCTCTTCGTCATTCTTGACATTTATATCGCCATGAAAATTATCCGCGATTATGGTTTTTGACATATACAAGCCTATGCCTGTTCCGGTACCTTTTTTAGTGGTAAAGTTTGCTTCAAAGATCCTGTCTATGATGTTTTCAGGGATTCCTCCGGCATTATCTTTTATCTCTATCTTTGCATAATTCGCACTTTTATGCAGTTTTATCTTGATGTATGGATTTTTTACTCTGTTTAGTTCAAGTGCATCTTTGGAATTGTGCAATATATTGAGTATAACCTGAGAGAGTTGGTTCGGATATCCGTCATATGTTATAGAGTCCATGATACCTACTTGCATATCTATACCGTTATGTTTAATGGAAGCTCCGATGATATTGACAGCGTTGAAGATGGAATTTTCTATATCAAAAGATACTTTTTTCTTGTCTTCTTTGTAGAAATTTCTAAAATCATCTATGGTTTGTGACATATACTCGATCTGTTCTAGTGAGTTTTGTATATATCTATCCAGTGTTTCTTTATCTAATTTCCCCTGAGAACTGTAAAGCCTTATATTTTGTAAAATGAGACTGAGTCTTGTAAGTGGATGTCTCCACTGATGGGCTATATTGGCAAGCATTTCTCCAAGTGCGGCTAGTTTTGACTGATTTTCAAGGAGTCTGTCTTTTTTGGCATTTTTCGCTATCTCTTCTTTTACTTTTGTTTCAAGATTGTTTGCCAAATCTTTAAGTTCATTTGATTTGCTTTCAAGTGATTCATACATCTTGTTTATGGGGCTTGAGAGTAAAAATGCAAAAGGTATGGCAACTATGATAGCGAGCAAAACAGTAAAAAATGTTCTTTTTGCTATATAATGCTCCGCATCTTTTATCTTCTCTATCTTTTCTTTATATATCAGTTTTAAATTCTGTGAATTTTTAAATTTCAACGGCTGTACAAAAATCTTCTCCTTTTCTAAGAAAAGCGGTTTTTTTGCACTCATAATCTTCCCGGCATTCTTTGGAAATATATCATAGATATTTTTTCCGTTTTTTATATATCTCGACCAATTGTACAATCCATTGGGAGAAATGATAAAATATCCTTTTTCATCTACCAAATACACATCGAAAGTAGGTGAAAGAGTAAGTATTTTTAAATAATCCCTCATGAAGATATTGAGTATCAAAAAGCCTTTGTACTTACCTTTTGTATAAATGGGATATGCTATACGGATTACCGGTTTAAAGGGAGTTTCGATTTTTCCGTGTTCGACATTTAAGTCTATGTTTGAAAACCATATCTTGCCTTTTGGAAGTGAAAGGCATTGTCTACAGTAATATCTTGGATATTTGTTTTGTAAAAAGTTTTTGGGAACTTCATAGGGGGTGGCACCTATCTTATCCCTGTCAAATCGCAAAATTTCATTACCATTGGTATCGATATATCTTAACTGCATATAGTATTTGTCACTATCGACTATCGTTAGAAAAAGGTTTTCTACCACTTTTTTATCTCTGTTTTTATCTACAAAATTTAAAAAGTTTCTGTTTTTTGCTATAGCTTTTAGTGTATTTGATACATTTTCATAAAAAAAGTTCAGATATTCCATCTTGTCTTTGGCATGGACTGTAGCCTGGTGTTCAAATTTTTTAATAGCAGTTAAATTGTTGAAATATATATGAAGCATAAATATAGCAGTAAGCAGCAAAGTGGCAAAAAGCAGATATGATAAAAAGAGAAATAGTTTAAATCTTTTCTTCTTTTTTTGTAAATCTTTTAATTCAACCATATCTGTTTATCTTATAGCCCAATCCTCTGATATTTTCTATGAAGTTATCTTTTAGTTTGGCCCTTAGTTTTTTTATCTGAGTTCTAAGTGTATTGCTGTTTATGGGTTTGTTTTCCCATACATAGTCTATGATGGTATCATAGTTTACGGTATGTGATATATTTTTAACCAGTAAAAATATGAGTTTCAACTCATTTTTGCTTAATTCTACAATATTGCCATCATTATCATAAAGTTCTTGCTTTTTGATATCAAACGTATATGTATCGTTTAATTTTATAAGATCGTCAACATCTTTTAAGATAAGTTTGTTGATACGAAGTTCCAATTCTTCAAAAAAGAACGGCTTTCTTATATAGTCACTGCACCCCAGAGAATAAGCCTCTTTTACATAGTCGATATCGGACATGGACGTTATAAAGATGATAGGAGTGTCTATTTTTAATTCCCTTAACTCTTTTAGAGTTTCAAATCCGTTGAGTCCGGGCATATTGATATCAAAGAGAAAGATATCATAGCTACCAAGAACACTATCTTCAAAAAGTCCCTCAGCATTTTGGTAGCCGGTTACACTATGATTTTTAGCTGTGAAATAATTTATAATCTCTTCTCTTATAAAGTCATCATCCTCAAGGATCAGTATCTTCAAGTTCCCTACCTCTTTACATCATGCCTTTTTCTTGGAGATACTCTTTAAGTCCCTTCGTTTTATATAAACCTTTGACGATATAGTTTACAAATATTACCATTTGAGAAGGATCTGCATAACCTGGAAGCTGGATGATCTTATTCCAGTTTTTATCAAACATTACTATTTGCGGAGTCGCCTTGACGGTAAAACCCATTTTTAAAGAGACGGTATTTGTTTTTTTAGGAGGCTTCGTATCCCCCATTTCATACTCGTGGTACTCATCCAGCGGAATAGAGTAAACATTGAAATTTTCTTTTAGAAGTTTGTGTAATTGTTTATTTTGTTCTATATCTTTTTTGAAAACTTTACAATACGGACAAGTTTTGGTCTCGAAAAGTAAAAGAACATTTTTTCCGTTTGCCACAAGTTTTGTCGTATGTTTAAGTATCGTATCTTTTGCATTTACATTTGCTACTAGAAATAGTATAAAAAATAGCAATTTTAAAAATTTTTTCATTTTTCCCCCATAGTTTTTGGTTATGATTTCTTATTTTTACCGACCATTATGCCATTTTTCTCATAAAACTCTTTTAAAGCTTTATAAACTTCCCCGTTTTTTCTATCTTTTCCAAGCCACAGCCCGCTTTTTATGAACTCGAGCGTAACTTCAAACTGTTTTGGAGGCATATATCCTGGAACTATAAGTATCCTTTTGCCCTGCTTGTCCATAAATATAAGTGTAGGGGTCGAATTGACACTATATATATCTATAAGTGTTTTCGTATCTACATCCATTGGTTTGCCTTCGTGTTCAATCTTGTGCATTCTGTTTTTCATGGCATCAAGAGAATAAACACTGAAGTCGTTTTTTAGTGTATCATGAAGCTTTTTATCATTATGGATATCAAGATTCATTTTAGCGCAATACGGACACTCGTCAGTTTCAAATATAACGATCATATATTTGCCGTTTGGCGTAAGTGAAAACGTATCTTTAAATATATCACTGTTATCGACTTTCGGTATATCGTTTGTTTTTGCAACTTTAACCGTATCCGTTTTGACGGTATTCGCCGCTTCGGATTTGGTAGTTGTAACTTTTGGAGTTTCTTGCTTTACTGTTTTGACGGATGTTTTCTCATCACATCCACTTAATAAAAAAAGGGCTGCAAAAAGCAGCCCCATCAAAACTTTACTCAAAGTTTTTTTCATTTTTTAAGTCCTTTTGCATATCCTTGCAAGATAGCATTGACTTTGTTGATATGGTCTTTGTCTGTCAATATACCGGGGTTGGTATTGACTTTCTTCCAAAGTTTGTCATTTGTCATATTTTGATGACATCCCATACATACGCCTGTTCTTTCCATTTTTTCTCTCATATCTTGATCAAGAGGTCTTGAAGCCGGCCAGTGTGATCCGACATTGGTAAGTTGCTTGCCGTCTCTTGTAACCACTTGAGACCATCCAAAGTTCATACCAGGTATCGCTTCCATTTGTACGGTTGTATGAGAAGAAGCAAATTTGCCTGTTGCAAGATCCTGGAGATCTATCTTGATATCTTTGTCTTGATCGGTCATAGGATCTTTTTTGCCGTATCCTAAAGCTTTTTGACTTGAGTGACAACTCTCACAAGTTCTTGCTTTGTTGTCAGTAGTGTGAGGTTGAACCGGAGACATATCTATAGCATCGACTATATGTCCGTTATCATGAACTCTTGCCTGTTTGTTAAGTATAAGAGTTTCACCTTTTGGACCTATAACGGTATATGTGACTTGACATCCAGGGATGATAGGTGTTACAAGTCCTTCTCCGTTGATTCCAAGGATCGGGTTTTCCCATTCGGTATAACTTCTGGTTTCGCTTGATTTACCCATCTGCTTCTTACCTTTGGTGCCTAGAACAGATTCGCTTGTTTCACCGTTTTTAAAGTGAGTTGAGCCACTTGCTATCCAGTCGATTTTACTCTTGCCTTTTCTATAGTCTGTTTTTACGTGGCATCCATAGCATTGTGGAGCCCAACTGGAGTGGCAAGCATAACATTCAAGTTTTTCCATGTGAGCTTTTACGCTATACATTGCAACTTCACCTGCTTTGGATAACTCTTTTTTGATTTGTTTTGTTTTAAGCTGAGGAACTATCAAATCTTTTCCGCTAGCTAAGTGAGCTATAACAGTATTTGATCCTTTTTTCTTGACAACATTGCCCAAAGGGTTTCCTCTGGTTGAAAGTAAATATCCGCCCTCAGGATCATAAACCATACCTTGTTGCATCCAAGCTGGAAGTGTTTTAGCCAAGCCTCTTGGGCCTTCAGGTGCACCGACAGCCAACTCATTTTCACCATAACCAACTTTCAATTCCCAGGGGAATTTGGTAGTGGTACCGTGACAGTCAGAACATTCGATCTCTACTTGACCCAAAGTAGTACCGGCTATATTTCCGTCACCATGCATATCTATAGATGTATGACAATCCTGGCAAGTCATACCTGCTTTAAAGTGAATGTCCGCTTTTAAGTGTAAATATCTCTTGCCGTGAGTTTTGCTTTGAGCTTTACCGCCCGGCATAAGAGGTGAGCCGTAAGGTTGTTCCATCATACCCATAAATGAAACACCTATCCTTTTACCTCTGTTGTGGCAAGAGTTACAAGTTTCAGGGTGAATACCACTGAATGTTACACCTGTTGTAGGAACATGAACTTTAGCATCTCTTGTACCTTGTATTTCATGGACAAGTAAATGACCATGCTCTTTTTTGTTTATGGTAGGATCATTTCCTTCATATATACCTTCATTACCATAAGGAACATGGCATGCACTACATCCCATACCTCTCCAGTCACCTCTTCCTTTTCTGCCTCTGACACCTATATGACATCTTTGACAGTCACTTCTTTGATAAGAGATAGAAGCATGATAACCGACTCTTTTCAAGAAGGCTTCTTTACTTTCTCCCGGTTTTTGCATCAAATCTGCTGATGATTGTGGCGGAAGTGGAAGTTGTTTTAACTCGGTAGGAAATTGGTCTTTGTATTTGTTAGCCATGGCAACCATATATTTTTTATATGTTTTTGTACCCCAAGCCGGAGTTTTGCCATCTGTATCTTTTACGTTGTAATCTCCAAATTTAACCTTTTGAGTATCCAAACTTCCCCAAGTATGAAGATTTCCTTGAATTTTACCGGCTTCTGTAGCCATTAAAGCTTTCTTCATATTGTTTACGGTATCAGAGTGACAAAGTCCGCAAGTTTTATCCATAATCCAGTAACTTCCCGGATCTCTTACAAATGCTTCCAATCCTCCCGGATGTCCAGGAGCACCTTTGTGCGCTTCAGCTTTGGTTGTGGCTTTTGGATTACCGCCGTGGCATATAATACAACCGTTTGGATCGCCCACACCCGCACCCATAGCTTTGATCTGCTGCATCATCTGCGAATCTTTGTGCCTTATATCTTCTATACCTTTATGGCACGACATACAGTCTGCAAATGCCCAGGTAGATATAAGAGCTAAGATGATCGCAACTTTGCTTAAGTTTGATCTTAGCATTTTCTCTCCTTTTTTAGGGCATCTCTAAAAACCCTATGCACCAATAGCATTATGAGGTTTTTCATATGCAAGGCAAACTTTTGCAGGACTATTCTAATAATCCAAGAAAGTTTAACGAAGTAGATGGGAAACCTCATAATGCCCGAAGGGAAGTCAAATAAAGGATAATCTTTCACAAGATAAATTTTCGAATTAGCTACGGCTAGTACTTCAAATTTCTCTTGCAAAATCTTATCCTTTCTTTGACTACTATTGGTGTATAGGGTTTTTAGAGATGCCCTTTATTTTTGCCAAAATACTTGACTATCGAAATAGTATCAAATAAAAGTGCCATAAAAGTGCCTTTTCTTATGATTTATACTATTTTTGCCAATTTATAATATTTTAAGAAAATGAAGAGTAATATTTTGCTAAATTATTAAATTTAATTATAGTAAATATTATAATAATTATAAGGAGTAATTATGAGAAAGGTTTTATTTCTTATCGTAAGTGCCGTTTTTTTATTTGGATCTGAGCTTGGAATGGATTGGAGGCACGACCTTGATGATGCAAAACAAGCGGCTCAAAAAGAGAAAAAACCGATCATACTTTTTTTACATTCTAGAAGTTGTTTTTACTGTCCAAAGGTTATAGAGCAGATTTTGCCGGATCCAAGACTGAAAAACTTTCTTGATAATAACTTTGTAAAACTTGAGCTTGATACTTCAACGGGTTCGGACTCCATTGAAGATGAAACAACCGACCAGGCACCCCCTAGATTTATAGTAAGTATAACTCCGGCATTTGTTTTTATGGGACCAAATGAGGAAAAACTAGCCAGAAACGGGAAAAAACATATGATTATATTTGGATTTTGGAATGTGGATCAAATGTTAAAATGGAGCAAGGATGCATTAGGAAGGTTTAAGAGACTATATGGTAAAAAATATGGCTTGAAGGATGCAAAATGAAAAAAATCATGATTATAATGCTTATGGTATTTGTGACTTTAGGTTTTGCGGCAAAAGAGAAAAAAGGGCAAAAGTATTATTTGAAAAGGTGTGGAACTTGCCATGGAACCGGCAGAATGTGGGGAAATATGGCAACTCAGGATGAGTGGAAGAGCTTTTTTACAACTGATATAAAAGATTTGAAAGATTTTCATAAAGATAAGCCTAATGTTTTAAAGTACATAAATTCCCAAGACTTTAAAAAGGAAAAAGGACGAATGTATCGTTTTTTACAAGAGTTTGCAAGTGATTCGGAATCCATCCCGAGTTGCAATAATTAGTGTAGTAGTAGTGTAATTAGTATTGTACTTAATGAATATTTGGAAAAATATTTTCTTTTTAAGCTTTTATTTAATGATTATAATGTTAAAATTCCAATAAGATTAACTTTTAGGATACAAAATGGATAATATAGTTCTTATAGAAGAAGGGGTCAAATTCTTAGTCCTGGGTATGACTACAGTATATGTTTTTCTTTATCTCATGGTCATAGTCCTCAAAGTAGAATCAAAAATAGTCCAAAAATATTTTCCCCCTGCCAAAAAAACACCTCCTCCAGCAAAGAAATCTTCGGTAAAAGTATCAAATGAAGATGAAGTAGTAGCGGCGATCACTGCGGCGATCACAGAGCATAGAAAAAAATAAGGAAAAAATATGGCAAAAAAACTTATAGATATAATGGATACGAGTTTTAGAGACGGATTTCAGTCCGTTTTTGGAGCCAGGGTTCTTTTAGAGGATTTCATTGATGTGGTGTCTGTTGCGAAAGAGGCAGGAATCAGCCATTTTGAATTTGGCGGGGGAGCTAGATTTCAAAGTCCGTTTTTTTACCTAAATGAAAATGCTTTTGATATGATGGACAGATTCAGAGAAGTGGTAGGGCCGGAAGCAAACCTGCAAACTTTGGCACGAGGTGTAAATACGGTCATGCTTGATACCGCAAGCAGTGAAATGATCGATCTTCATGCAAAACTTTTTAAAAAACACGGAACTACAACCATAAGAAACTTCGATGCCCTAAATGATGTTGAAAATCTTAAATACAGTGGAGAATGCATAAAAAGACATGGCTTGAAACATGAAGTTGTCGTGACTATGATGGAGTTGCCTCCGGGATGTACAGGTGCCCACGATGTGGCATTTTATGAAAAAGTTTTAAGAAATATCCTTGATAGTGGCATAGAGTATGATAGTGTATGCTTTAAAGATGCAAGCGGAACTTCCAATCCTCACAAAGTTTATGAAACTATAAAAATGGCAAAGAGACTGTTACCGGAAAATATACATGTAAGACTTCATACCCATGAAACCGCAGGAGTTAGTGTCTCATGCTATCTTGCGGCACTTGATGCCGGAGTTGACGGTATAGACCTTGCTGCTAACCCTGTAAGTGGCGGGACAAGTCAACCTGACATATTGACTTTACTTCATGCTACCAAGGGTACTGATTATGACCTTGGAGGGCTTGATAAAGAGAAGATTTTAAAATATGAGACATTTTTCAAAGAGAAGTTGAAGGATTACTTTATCCCGCCGGAAGCTACGGCCGTTTCTCCTATCATTCCGTTTTCTCCTATGCCTGGAGGCGCATTGACAGCCAATACTCAAATGATGAGAGATAACAATATACTGGATAAATTTCCAGAAGTCATAAATGCGATGAGAGAAGTTGTCGAAAAAGGCGGATACGGTACGAGCGTAACACCGGTTAGTCAATTTTATTTTCAACAGGCATTTAACAATGTAATGTTTGGTCCTTGGAAAAAGATTGCCGAAGGTTACGGCAGGATGGTTTTGGGATATTTTGGAAAAACACCGGTAGAGCCTGACGCTGAAATCATCAAGCTTGCAAGTGAGCAGCTAAAACTTGAGCCTACAACCAAAACTGCATTAGAGCTTGCCAACGAAGATCCAAACAAATCAAGAGAACATTTTGTTAAAATGCTTGAAGATGAAGGGATAAAAACAACTGAAGAAAATATCTTCATAGCCGCAGCCTGCAAGGAAAAAGGCATAGCGTTTTTAAAAGGTGAAGCAAAAGTAAACGTTAGAAAAATTTCACAAATGAAAGAAAAAGAGACAAAAAGTACAAAAAAAGGTGGAGAAGAGATGAGTGGAAGCTATACAGTCGTAGTAAATGGGAAAAAATATAATGTGGATGTAATCGAAGGCAAAGATAAAAATATCTCGGTAACTCCTGTTGAGTCAAAAAAGGAGATCAAAAAAGAGACTCCTATAGAGATAGATTCTGTCGAGGGGGATGAAGTATTTTCAACGCTTCCCGGGAGTGTATTTAAGATAATCGCAAATGTCGGCGATACGGTAAAAAAGGATGATGTTGTAATGATCTTGGAAGCTATGAAAATGGAGATTGAGGTTGTCGCACCAAAAAGCGGTACCATAAAGTCCATCAATGTAAGTCAGGGCGAAAATGTGGAAAACGGCCAATTGCTTTTTGTAATGTAAAAAGTTTTGAGGAAAAAAATAATGAAAAAAATCCTT
Source organism: Thiofractor thiocamini (assembly GCF_055384375.1). Lineage (NCBI taxonomy): Bacteria > Pseudomonadati > Campylobacterota > Epsilonproteobacteria > Campylobacterales > Thiofractor > Thiofractor thiocamini. The sequence continues at coordinate 380,076 of NZ_AP042389.1, forward strand.
TATATCGTCTTGATTGCAACCATGTTCCTTGGCGTGGTAAATCTATCTGCCGCTGAAAGCAGTACAAATATGCAAGAAAATGTAAAAAAAGAGCACTACTCAAAAGAGTACAAATCAGTCTCTATAGGACAGCTTTTTAAAAATTTTTATAAAACAACCGGAGTTTACGCTTTTTTAAATCCAAAAGAGGGTGCAACGAATGCGCTTGGTGAGCCTTTGAGTAAATTTGCCCAAAGTTGGGGTAGAGTCATAATGATACTCATAACATTTTTGCTTTTTTATCTGGCGATTGCCAAGGGGTTCGAGCCTCTTTTGTTGCTGCCTATAGCTTTTGGAGGATTGCTTGCCAATATACCTTTGGCAAATATCATAGGACATGAAGGTTTTATAGGTACTCTGTTTGATGCCGGTATAAAAAATGAACTTTTCCCTCTTATAATCTTTATGGGAGTGGGGGCTTTGACAGACTTTGGACCGTTGCTTGCCAATCCTAAAACTGCACTGCTTGGAGCTGCGGCACAGTTTGGTATATTTGGTTCACTTCTTGGAGCACTGCTTCTTAGTCAATATACTCCGTTTTTCGATTTTACACTAAAAGATGCTTCGGCTATATCCATCATAGGCGGGGCTGATGGTCCTACTTCGATATTTGTCGCATCCAAACTTTCTCCTGATCTGATGGGGGCAATAGCGGTTGCCGCATACTCGTATATGGCGCTTGTGCCTATAATACAACCTCCAATCATGAGGCTTTTCACAACAAAAGAAGAGAGAAAGATAAAAATGAAACAGCTAAGAGAAGTAAGCAAGCTTGAAAAGATACTATTTCCTTTGACTGTTTTGATACTCTCCATACTGATACTACCAGAATCAACGCCTCTTATAGGAGCGTTGACTTTTGGAAATTTTGCGAAAGTTTCAGGAGTGGTTGACAGACTTTCAAATACGATGCAAAACGCTTTGATAAATATAGTTACGATATTTTTAGGACTTGGAGTAGGCTCAAAACTTGCTGCGGAGAAGTTTTTGGTAGCGGATACTTTGGGAATTTTAGCTATCGGTTTGTTTGCTTTTGCCATAGGTACGATGGCCGGAGTTTTGATGGCAAAAACAATGAACAAATTTTCGAAAGATCCGATAAATCCACTTATAGGATCAGCCGGAGTCAGCGCCGTTCCTATGGCTGCAAGGGTATCAAACAAGGTGGGAATGGATGAGGACAAGACAAATATGCTTTTGATGCATGCCATGGGACCGAATGTGGCAGGTGTTATAGGCTCAGCGGTTGCAGCAGGTGTGCTGCTTTCAATATTTAAATAGGAGAGTTTTTAAATGTCAGTTATGAAAGAGTTGGAAAATACGGGTATAAAAGATATAAAAAAGGTTTATCATAATTTGGATTATGATGAGTTGTACAAACACGAGATACAAAATCATGAGGGACGCGTAACTGACAGCGGGTGTGTAAGTGTAGATACAGGTATATTTACCGGTAGAAGCCCAAAAGATAAGTATTTTGTAGATCAACCGCCTTCAAACAAATATATTGCATGGGGAGATATAAACCATCCCATATCAAAAGAGGTATTTGATAAACTGTTTGAAAAAGCGAAAGAGGAATTGAACGGGAAAGAGCTGTATGTTCAAGATGCATTTGCAGGTGCTAGTAAAAACAGTAAAAAAGCCATAAGGGTCATAGCTGAAATCGCATGGCAGGCGCACTTTGTAAAAAATATGTTCATAAGACCGAGTGATGAAGAGTTGGCAGATTTCAAGCCTGACTTTACACTTTTTGTAGCAAGTAAAGTAACAAATGACGAATGGAAAGAGCAGGGACTCAACTCCGAAGTATTTGTGGTTTTCAATGTGGAGGAAAATATAGCGGTCATCGGTGGTACCTGGTACGGTGGAGAGATCAAAAAAGGTGTATTTTCCATGATGAATTACTGGTTACCTCTTGAGGGTAAGCTTGGTATGCACTGCTCGGCAAATGTAGGCAAAGATGATGATGTGGCTTTATTTTTCGGGCTTAGCGGAACTGGTAAAACTACACTTTCAACCGATCCAAATCGAGCTTTGATAGGCGATGATGAACATGGTTGGGATGATGAGGGAGTGTTCAACTTCGAGGGAGGATGCTATGCAAAAGTTATCGACCTTGATCCTTCAAGCGAACCGGAAATCTACGCTGCCATAAAAAGAGATGCACTTTTGGAAAATGTTGTCATAAATGAAAAAGGACATGTGGATTATAAAGATAAAAGTAAAACTGAAAATACAAGAGTTTCATATCCTATTTATCATATAGAAAATCATTGCCAAACATTGCAGGCCGGTCATCCTAAAAATATCATATTTTTAACTGCGGATGCTTTTGGAGTGCTACCTCCGGTTAGTAAACTTACAAAAGAGCAGGCAATGTATTACTTTTTGAGCGGATATACCGCAAAAGTCGCAGGAACTGAAAGAGGTATAATCGAACCCGTAGCAACGTTTAGCTCTTGCTTTGGTGAGCCTTTTTTGCCTTTGCATCCTACGGTTTATGCAAAACTTCTTGGAGAAAAAATCGATCAGCACAATGTAAATGTCTATCTTGTCAATACAGGATGGAGCGGTGGAGCTTATGGAGTTGGTAAAAGAATGAGTATAAAAGCTACAAGAAGATGTATAAATGCCATACTTGACGGAAGTATCAATGATAGTGAATTTGAAACACTTCCTGTATTTAATCTCTCTATTCCAAAGACTTTAGAGGGAGTTGACAGCAATATTCTAAATCCAAGAAATACATGGATAGATAAAGAAAAGTACGATCAAACAAGAGACAAACTAGCCTCGATGTTTATAGAGAATTTTAAAAAATATATCACCGACGAGAGTGATTATTCAAAATTCGGCCCTTCACTATAATGAAAATTTGAGGAAAAGTATTGTCAAAAGTAGCTTCAGGTAAGATAAAAGAGCCTTCGTCAAAACTTTTGGATGAGTTCAATGCATCCATTTTTTTCGATAAAGAGTTGTATCAAGAAGATATAAAAGGTTCTATTGCTCATGTAAAAATGCTTGCAAAACAAGGCATCATAACCCAAAAAGGCAGGGATAAGATCATAAACGGACTTGAACAAATCCAAAAAGAGATAGAAGAGGGTGAGTACAAGTTCGATATAAAAGATGAAGATATCCATATGTCTATCGAAAACCGATTGACAAAACTCATAGGTGATGATGCAAAAAGAATGCATACAGCAAGAAGCAGAAATGATCAAGTCGCACTTGATTTTAGAATGTATGTTCTAAGAAACAATAAAGAGATCATAGAACTTTTGTTTGAACTCGAGGAAGTTTTACTTGATATCGAAGAAAAACACACCGATACTCTGCTTCCCGGTATGACACATTTGCAGCATGCTCAGCCTATTAACTTTGCATATCATCTTTTGGCATACAGTTCAATGTTTAAACGAGATATAGATAGATTTGAAAGCTCTTGCAAAAGAAATAATATTTCTCCTATAGGATGTGCCGCATTGGCAGGAACTCCATACCAGAGTGACAGAGAGTATGAAGCAGAGCTTTTGGGCTTTGATAAAGTCAGTGTAAATTGTCTCGATACGGTAAGTGATAGAGATTTTGCACTTGAAATTCTTTTTAACATATCTACTTTGATGATGCATATATCCAGACTCTCCGAAGAGATAATCCTTTGGAGTAGCAGTGAGTTTGGTTTTGTCGAGTTAAGTGATGCCTATAGCACAAGCAGTTCCATAATGCCTCAAAAGAAAAATCCTGATGTTCCGGAACTTTTAAGAGGAAAAACCGGTAGAGTATACGGCAATCTCATATCACTTTTAACTGTTATGAAAGGGTTGCCACTTGCTTATAACAAAGATATGCAAGAGGATAAAGAGGGAGTTTTCGATAGTGTAAAAACTGCTAAAATATCCATAAAAATCCTAACTGAAGCTCTAAGAACCATGAGTATAAAAAAAGATAATATGCAAAAAGCTACAAAAATAGGACACTTAAGTGCGACAGACTTGGCTGACTATCTGACCAAAAAATGCGGATATGCTTTTAGAGATGCATACAAGCTAACAGGCGAGATAGTGGGATATGCCGATGACCAAGGCAAGGATATCAGTGAATTAAGCTTAGAAGAGTTACAAAAATTCGAGCCAAGAATTGAAAATGACATTGTTGAGATATTGAAACTTGAAAACTCTATGAATGCAAGAGATTCACAAGGTGGAACTTCACAAAAGCAGACAAAAGAACAGATATCATTTTTTAAAAACTGGTTAAAAGATAAGCTACAAAGATGATGTAGGGGATAAAGACCAAAGAACTTATAAAAACCAAAGTGGTGGTCGTTTTTGGTTTGCAGTCAAATATACTGGCTAAACTGACATTTGTTATGGCAAGCGGTACTAAAAGTTCAAGTATAGTTGACTTCAGTGCGATTCCTTCTACTCTCAAAATATAAAGTACAACTATAGACAATGCCGGGATTAGGATAAATTTTATACTCATGGATATGGTAAGAAGTCTGAAATTTATCTCTTTGATTTTTGCTTTGTATAAAAACATACCAAAAATCAAAAGTTGCATTATGATGGCCGCATAAGCCCCCATCTGTAAGTTTTTAAAAAAAGTTTTATTGATACTTATGCCAAATACGTTAAATGCTATGGCTATCAAAGAAGCCCAGATGATTGGCATCTTAAATACATTTTTAAAAGATTTTAATATGCCAAAACTCCCCCTTGAGTAGATATAAGTTCCAACCGTATAAACAAAAAACATACTCATTGTGTTGATAAGTGAAGTGTATATAACAGAACCTTCTCCAAAAAGTGCTATACCCAAAGGTATGCCTATACTCCCGGTCACACCTGTAACACTTGCCATGGAAAGAATAGATCTCTCTTTTGGATCATTGAAAAACTTTTTTGCTATATATATGCTTAAAAACAGTCCCACCAAGGATATAAAAAGATAGATAAAAGGTATCTTTATGATGGAAATGTCTATCTTTTTTGTTAAAAGCCCCCAAAAAGCAAGCATTGGGAGCAAAAAATATATGTTTAATTTTACTATCGTTTTTTCATCTATCTCATCTTTGAATTTTGCCTTGGCGATATACCCAAGAGTGACAAAAAAGTATATAGATAATATAGATATAAAATTATCCAAGGTTATTTACTTGATGCTAAAGATACTTTTTGTTTTCATCAGGAGCAAGTTGTGGCCATAAAAGTTTTGTTCCTCCAAGCATATGAAAATGAAGATGCATGACTTCCTGTCCTCCGTCTTCACCGTTGTTTACTATCAGCCTGTATCCTCTTTGATCAAGCTCTAGTATCCTGGCAACTTCTTGTATAAAAGGTGTTATCTTCGCCATAAGTTCAGGGGTAGCGTTTTGGAATTTTTCTATATGGTTTTTGGGGATGACAAGTATATGGATGGGAGCTTTTGGGTTGACATCGTGAAAAGCTAAAAAATCATCATTTTCATGCACTTTGTTTGCGGGGATTTCATCTTTTACAATTTTGCAAAATATACACATAATTTCCTCCAATTTTTTGTTAGACTTATTTTTCAAGTCTGTTGATATTATATCAAAAAAAATGTATAATTTCTAAATGAATACAACTTTAATCAATTTTAAAAAACAATTTACCATAACTTTTGTACTTTTGATTTTTACCATACTTTTTTTTGAGTACACGAATGTTGATATATGGGTAGAAAATATCTTTTACAATTTTTCAACCCATACCTGGCTTATAGACAGAAACGAAAAAATACTCAAGTTCATTTTTTATGACGGTATCAAAAAACTACTCATAGCTATAGCGGTCTTTATGCTTTTTGCACTTATACTTTTTAGAAAAAGAAGAATCATCAAGGAGTATAAAAAAGGCTTGATAGTTGTTGTACTTTCGGCTATATTCGTACCTGTAGTAGCAGGCGGGCTCAAAGCTGTTACAAATACCCCTTGTCCAAAAAATACGGTGATTTACGGTGGAGTGTATCCCGAAGTAAAAGTGTTAGATAGCTATCCCAAGAATTTTCACCAAAAAGGAAAGATAAAGTGTTGGCCTGCAGGTCATGCAAGTGGAGGATTTGCGCTGTTGTCACTTTTTTTTCTGTTTAAAACTCCAAGAAATAAAAAAAGAGCGATTGCACTGGCTATGGTAGTCGGTTGGTCTATGGGACTGTATAAAATGATGATAGGAGATCACTATCTAAGCCATACCATCGTAACAATGCTTTTAGCCTGGCTTATCATACTTGTGATAGCAAGAGTGGTAAAACCTGAGGATTTTACTCAAGTTTAATATACTTTTTAGTAAAATATCCCCCTTAAATAAATACTTTAGTAAGGTAAAATATTTGAAAAACTATATTCAAAAAATAAAGTCTGCTTTGGACCTGGAAGAACTTGAAAAATTAAGAATAGAAGTTTTTGGCAAAAAAGGGGTCTTGGCTGCTTCTTTTGCAAAGCTAAAAACTTTGGCAAATGAGGAAAAAAAGGCTTATGCCAAAGAAATCAATGATTTAAAGATCGAGTTGAGTGATATATTTAGCAGTAAAAAAGAGGAGCTTGTCAAAAAACATACAGAGGCTCTCATGCAAAAGGAGGGAGTGGATGTCACTCTTTTTGATGCTGCACAGGAGAGTGGGGCTTTGCATCCTGTGCAAGCCACAATGGATAAGATTATAGACTACTTTTTAAATATGAATTACGAGATTCAAGAAGGTCCTTTGGTAGAGGATGATTTTCATAATTTTGAAGCACTGAATCTTCCTGAATTTCATCCCGCAAGAGATATGCAAGATACCTTTTTCTTTAAAGACGGCATGTTGCTTCGCACACATACTTCACCGGTTCAGATAAGAACAATGCTTTCAAAAAAGCCTCCTATAAGAATGATAAGTCCGGGAGCGGTTTTTAGAAAAGATTTGGATCTAACCCATACTCCGCAATTTCATCAAGTTGAAGGTCTAGTTGTGGAAGAGGGTGATAAAGTGTCATTTTCAAACCTTAAATTTATCCTAGAAGATTTTTTGACTTATATGTTCGGGGATGTAAAAGTAAGATTTAGACCGAGCTTCTTTCCTTTTACGGAGCCCAGTGCGGAAGTTGATATAAGTTGTATATTTTGTAAAGGTGAGGGCTGTAGAGTCTGTTCTCATACCGGATGGCTTGAAGTGCTTGGATGTGGCATGGTGGATCCAAATGTCTATAAAGCCGTAGGTTATGAAAATGTAAGCGGCTTTGCTTTTGGACTCGGAGTCGAAAGATTTGCAATGCTGCTGCATCAAATACCGGATCTTAGATCATTATACGAAGGAGACTTGAGACTTTTGGAGCAGTTTAAATGATAATTACTAAAAATTGGTTGAATGAGTGGATCGATCTATCCGATAAAACAAACGAAGAGATATGTGATACGTTAAACTCCATAGGTTTGGAGGTAGATAGTTTAAAAAAGATAGAAATTCCAAAAAAAGTTGTAGTCGGTTTTATTAAGGAGTGCAAAAAACATCCTGATGCCGATAAATTGTCCGTTTGCCAAGTAGATTTGGGTAAAGAGACAGTGCAGATAGTTTGCGGTGCCAAAAATGTAAAAGCCGGTCAATTTGTTCCGGTAGCAACTATAGGTGCAGTTTTAGGAGATGATTTCAAGATAAAAAAAGCGAAATTAAGAGGCGTAGAGTCAAACGGCATGATATGTTCTTCAACCGAGATCGGACTTCCCGAGATCAATGATGGTATCATGGAGCTTGATGATAGTATAGGTGAGTTTGAGATAGGAAAAGAGCTCTGTGAATATGAACTGTTAAATGATGATATCATAGAGATAGAGCTTACCGCAAACAGAGGTGACTGCTTGAGTGTTTTCGGTGTTGCAAGGGATCTTGGCGCAGCTTATGAAAGAGAAGTATGCTATGTAGAGGATATGGAAGATGAAGACGGCACTTTGGGGATTGGAAGAGTTCTCTCCTTAAGCTCGAAAGATGGAAACTATTCATCACTACTTTACAAAGTATTTCAAAAAGAGAGCATGAGCGAACCGCTGCTTTTGAAACTAAGAACTGCTATGGTCGATAAAAAAAGTGATAATGTATATGATCTTTATAAAAATTATATCAACCATTCAACCGGTGTTATCATAAAGCTATATTCTTTTGATTTGTGTGAAAAAGACGGCAAATGCAAACTTGAATTGAAAAAGGATAAAAACGGTATAGAGTTTATCCAAATTGGTGATAAAGTGTCATATGTCGGGTTTGATGAAAAAGCTGAGCTGAAGCCCGCTAAAGATAGTGAAATTATCATATTCGAAGCGAGCTATGCACATCCTGATACTATTTCAAAAGCCGGTAAGTATATCGATAACAAGCAAGATAAGATATACTACCAATCAAGTAGAGGCAGCGAACCGAATTTGGAATTTGGAGCCAAACTTTTCAAGATAATCTTCTCAAAGTTTTCAAAAGTCAAATGGTACAGTGGATTTGAGATCATTGACAATAGAGCTGAGCCTAAGATCATAAATATCTATATCAGCAAAATTAACGCCCTTATTGGGCAAAAAGTTGAAAAAGGAACTATAGTTTCCATACTCAAAAATCTTGGTTTCAAAGTTGAGATGAAAGATGAGTTTGATTTGATGAGCGTAGAGATACCTCTTTTTAGACATGATATATGCAATGAAGAGGATATAACCGAAGAGATAGTAAGGATTGTCGGTATCGACAATATATCTTCATCTCCACTTGAATTCATAGAAGCTAACAATCAAAACAAAGCTTTGCAAAATTATAAAAAAAGAGTTTACTTTAGACAAAAAGCATCATCTAGTGGATTTTTCGAGATAACAAACTATATATTTACTGACAGTAGTAAACTTGAAAAATTTGGTTTTGAAAAAACTACAAAACAAAAAGAACTTTTAAATCCAGTAACAAAAGAGTTAAATACCCTAAGACCTACTCTGTTCCTAGGTTTGCTTGAGAGTGTAGAAAGAAACTACAAATACGGTAAAAAAAGCATAAGACTTTTTGAAGTAGGCACTGTTTTTGATAAAGATAGAAATGAAAGCGTAAAAATATCATTTATGTTTAGTGGCGAAACCGGCAGAGCTGCCATTAGAAACAGCGGGAAACCAAATGTTATAGACTTTTTTACATTCGCTCAGAAAATTTCTTCAATCATTGGACAGTTCGATATAGAAAAGGACAGTGATATAAAAAGTTATCTCTCGCCGTTTGAATCAGGTAAAGTTGTAAAAGACGGTACGGTGATAGGATATATAGGAAGAGTTCATTTGGATATTGAAAACGAGTATGATTTGCCAAAAACATATATATGTGAGATTGATTTTGATATATTGAAGTTTGAAAAAAAGATCGTAAAACCATATTCAAAATATCCTTCCGTTGAGAGAGATTTCAGTTTTATGATACCAAAGCAAATGCCTTATATTGAGGTTAAAAAGATCATATCGTCCGATTTGCCAAAAGAAGTGATCAAGTTCTATCCTATAGACAAATACGAAAGTAGTGATTTGGGTGACAATATAAGTTTAACTATAAGGTTTATACTTCAATCGTTTGATAAAACGCTCAATGATGATGATATAAATGCCATTACAACTCCTATCTTAAATAAATTAGAAAGTAGCGGAATCAAACTTAGATGAGTTTTTTAAAGGTTAGCAAAAGCGAAGGGTTTGATCTTGAGATCGATGAAATTGCAAGTGATAAGTCAATTTCACACAGAAGTGCCATATTTTCACTTTTAAGTGATAAAGCTTCAATGATTAAAAATTATCTAAAAGCGGAAGATACACTAAACAGTTTAAAAATAGTAAAAAATCTTGGAGCAGAAGTTGAAGAAACAGATAATGTCATCACTATTGTTCCGCCCAAAAATCAAATTGAGCCGTCTGAAATACTAGATTGCGGAAATTCCGGGACCGCAATGAGACTTTTTTGTGGTTTTCTTGCGGGAAGAACCGGTTTTTATGTACTTCACGGAGATAAATATCTTGCCCAAAGACCAATGAAAAGGGTAGTGTCGCCTTTAAGGAGCATAGGAGCGCATATTGACGGTAGAGATAATGGAAACTTTTCACCTCTTTGTATAAGAGGAGTAGAAAACCTTGAAGGTTTCGAGTATGAAAGTCCTATCGCTTCAGCTCAGGTAAAAAGTGCCATGATACTGGCTGCATTGAATGCAAAAACTTCTTCAATTTACACCGAACCATATATCAGCAGAGATCATACTGAAAGAATGTTAAAAGGAATGGGAGCGGATATAAAATCACACTTGCAAAAAGATTTGAAAAATAAAATCGAGATAAAGCCTTTAAAAAAACCTCTAAATCCTATCGAGATCGAAATACCCGCAGATCCTTCAAGCGCATTTTTCTTTGCCGTGGCTGCAGCAATATCAAAAAACTCGAAGATAGTCTTGAAAAATGTACTTTTAAATCCTACTAGAATCGAAGCGTATGAAATCCTAAAAAAAATGGGTGCAGATATAAAATATATAGTAAAAGATGAAAAATATGAAAAAGTCGGAGATATGGTGGTAAAAAGCTCCTCTTTGGAAGGGGTGGAGGTAAGTGAAAACATAGCATGGCTTATAGATGAACTTCCCGCACTTTCCATAGCAATGGCAATGGCAAAAGGAAAGAGTGTCGTTAAAAACGCAAAAGAGTTAAGAGTAAAAGAGAGTGACAGGATAAAAAGCGTAGTTGAAGGATTGAGATCGTGCGGGATAGAAACAAAAGAGTTTGAAGACGGATATGAGATCATAGGCGGTGATATAAAAGATAGCACGATCGACAGCTTCGGGGATCACAGAATCGCTATGAGCTTTGCCGTAGCCGGACTTGTTAACGGTATGAAAGTTGAAGATATAGAGTGCATAAATACCTCTTTTCCGAATTTTATGCAAATTTTACAAAAAATTACAAAGGTTGAGATTGGAAATTAGACTGGCAAAAAGTTACGGATTTTGTTTTGGGGTAAAAAGAGCTATAAAGATTGCCGAAGAATCCCCTAATAGTACCACTATCGGACCGCTTATCCATAACAATGAAGAGATAAACAGACTTAAAAACAGTTTCAATGTCGATACTATAAAAGATTATACCGAAGCGAAAGATATCAAAAAAGCTATCATAAGAACTCACGGTATTACAAAAGAAGGCTTTAAAAATTTAAAAGAAAAAAATGTCAATATCGTTGATGCGACTTGTCCTTTTGTCTCAAAACCGCAAAATATCTGTGAAGAGATGAGTAAAAAAGGGTATCAAATCGTAATGTTCGGAGATATAAACCATCCTGAGGTAAAAGGGGTCATAAGCTATGCCGAAGGTGATGTCGTTGTTGTTTTAAGCGAAAATGAGCTTGAAAATATAAAGTTAAATTCCAAAGTAGCTGTCATATCTCAAACTACAAGAAAATTTGAGGATTATACAAGGATAGTAAACTATATCATACCAAGAACAAAAGAGACAAGAGTGTTCAACACCATATGCAATGCGACATTTGAAAACCAGGAAGCCGTAAGAGAGCTTTCAAGAGAGTGTGACATAGTTATCATAGTAGGAGGAAAGAATTCCTCAAATACAAAACAGCTTTACACTATCGCAAAATCGAACTGCAGTGACAGTTACCTGATAGAAAATGAAAATGAACTTGAAAATAAATGGTTCAAGGATAAAAAAATATGCGGTATCAGTGCAGGTGCTTCTACTCCTGATTGGATTATACAAAATGTGGTTGAGAAAATTAAAGAAATAAATGGTATAATGTAGAAGAGTGTATGATAAATTTTAAATTTTAAGCTGCTTGCAGCTTAAAATTTAGGGTTTTATACTCTAAAATTTTTCGAAAAATTTTACAAAGGAAGTGTGATGGCAGAGGTGAACGATAAAGTTCTATCAGACCAAGAGGTAAGTGAAAATGTAGAGCATGTAGAAGATTTTGCTACAATGCTAGAGGAGTCTTTCAAAAAAGAGACAAGCGGAGAAAATGTAGTTGACGGTGTTATTGTTGAGATAAACGACAATATAGCTCTTGTTGATGTTGGCAAAAAAAGCGAGGGTGTCTTAAATCTTATGGAGATCACCGATAGTGAAGGAAATATCAAATACAATGTCGGCGATAGCATAAAAGTTGTCATAACCGGATATAGAAATGAAAGACCAAGCGTTTCTCACAAAAAAGCTCTTAAAAAAGCAAAAGTAAAAGAATTTATAAAAAATTATTCTGAAGAGAGCGATGAGACAGTAGAAGGTAAAGTTGTCGGTAAAAACAGAGGCGGTTTTATAGTGGAAAATGAAGATGGATGTGAATTTTTCCTACCAAGATCACAGGCGGCATACAGAGATGTAAATGCTCTTGTAGGAAAAAATATAAAAGCCAAAGTTTTAAAAGTTGACAAAGATAGTGAATCGATTATAATATCCAGAAAAAAATTTCTAGATGATGACAGAAAAAAGAAAAAAGAGTTGATTGACAAGCTGCTTGAAAGCGGTGAAATCGTAGAAGGTGTCATCAAAAAAATAACAACTTATGGAATGTTCGTTGATATTGGTGGAGTTGACGGCCTTGTTCACTACAGCGAGATAAGCTATAAAGGTCCTGTAAATCCGGCAAGTTTATATAAAGAGGGCGAAAGCGTAGCGGTTAAAGCCATAAAATACGATAAGGAAAAAAGACATCTTTCACTTTCCATTAAAGCAACACAAAGTGATCCATGGGAAGGTATCAAAGATCAACTTGAAGTCGGCGATGTTATAAAAGTTACTGTAAGCAATATAGAGCCTTACGGTGTGTTTGTCGATATAGGTAACGATATAGAGGGATTTTTACATATAAGTGAAATATCATGGGATAAAAATATCAAAAATCCAAAAGAGTATGTAAGCATCGACGAAGAGCTTGATGTGGAAGTTATTGAGATAGATGCCGACAGCAGAAGACTCAGAGTCAGCCTTAAAAATTTAAAGCCAAAACCGTTTGAAGAATTTTTACAAAAATACAAAACCGGTGATGTCGTAAAAGGTGTTATAACCACATTGACAAATTTTGGTGCATTTATAAAGATTGACGGCGTTGAGGGCTTACTACACAATGAAGATACTTCTTGGAATAGAAGTGACAAATGCAAAGATCTCTATGAAGTAGGACAGGAACTTGAAGTAAAGATCACAAAAATCGACAGAGATAATGAAAAAATCTCTCTTAGCGTTAAAGAGTTGTTAGAAAATCCTGTTCAAGTTTATGCAAAAACTCATAAAGTCGGGGATATAGTTGAAGGCACCATAAGAGACATAAAAGATTTTGGTGTTTTTGTTCAATTGGATGAAAATGTAGATGCTCTTATAAGAAAAGAGGATCTTGGTGATCTTAAAATGGACGAATTGAACGTAGGTGACACGATAGAATCAGTTATTGACTATATAGACGGCTCAAGAAATAGAATAAGATTATCTGTTAGAAAACTTTCAAGAATGAAAGAAAAAGCTATGTTGAATGAAATCAACAAAGAAGATAAAATGACACTTGGTGACATCATAAAAGATCAATTACAATAAAAAATGCAAAAAAAAGTACTGTTTTTAGTCTTTGGGGTTTTGCTTGTTTTTGTACTGTTTTTACTGATATTTTTACTAAATAGTTCAAATATCAAAAATAGTGATTATGACAATTATCCAAAAAACCCCAAAGATGAAAACAGTTCTCGTTATACCGGTAAAAACAGCTGGGCAGATAAACTCTCATCATATCAAAAGAAAGATTATCTATTTCCCGTAACTGAACTGTTTTTGACTATGAAGTTTGCAAAAAAGAAAAAAGTGGTTTTGACAAAAAGAGAAAATTACTATAGTTTGGTTATTCCTGATTTGAACAACTACTCTTTGTTTTGTATATTACAGATATTGGATAGAAAAAAAGTTCCTTATATCATAGAGGACGGATATGAAAATTCAAAGATTTTTATAAAAACTGACAAGATAAACAGACTTGAAGGTATATCCAATGAACTGAAAAAATATGATATATCTTCAAAAATAAAGAAGAGATAAAATCTTAATAACACTATAGTTATAAGCGATTTACAAAATATCGCTTCATGACTCACGAATTAAAGGAGATTTGTAAATGAAAATTAAAAAAGTTTTGGTTTGTGATGCAATACACTCCAAAGGTATAGAACTGTTAAAAAATGAAGAGGATATAGAAGTATTTGACGCGGCATCTTATCCAAAAGATGAACTTTTGGAGATTTTGGGTGATTATGATATCGCGATTACTAGAAGTTCTACTCCGGTCAATCAGGCATTTTTGGATCATGCTAAAAACTTGAAAGCAATAGTTAGAGCAGGTGTCGGGGTTGACAATGTGGATATGGAAGGATGCAGTAAAAAAGGTATCATAGTTATGAATGTCCCTACCGCAAACACTATAGCTGCAGTAGAGATGACTATGGCTCATCTTTTGGCAAGTGCCAGATCTTTTCCAAATGCTAACAATGACTTAAAACTCGATAGAGTTTGGAAAAGAGAAAAATGGTATGGTGTGGAGCTGTTTGAAAAGAAACTTGGTATCATCGGATTTGGCAACATCGGAAGTAGAGTGGGAGTTAGAGCTAAGGCATTCGGTATGGATGTGATAACTTACGATCCTTATATAGATCCTAAAAAAGCCATAGATCTAGGTGTTAAATATACGGAAAATTTCGATGATATTTTATCTTGTGATTTTATAACCATCCATACACCTAAAAACAAAGAAACTATAGATATGATCTCATATGATGAGATAAAGAAGATGAAAGATGGAGTAAGACTGGTAAATTGTGCTAGAGGCGGACTTTACAATGAAGATGCGCTTTATGACAATATAAAAAGCGGCAAAATCGCATATGCGGGCATAGATGTATTTGCAAAAGAGCCTGCGATAAATAATAAACTTTTAGACCTTGATAATATCTCTGTTACTCCCCATCTGGGTGCAAACACATATGAATCCCAGGAAAAAATAGCTACTCAAGCTGCTGAACAAGCTATATGTGCAGCCAGAGGAAGTAGTTATCCAAATGCATTAAATCTTCCTATAGATGAAACCAAAATGCCTTCTTTTGTAAAACCTTACCTGGAGTTGATGCAAAAAATGGGTTCACTTGCCGCACAGGTCAATAAAGCGACCATTAGAACTATAAAAGTTGTAGCTGAAGGAGAAATATCTGAATATCTTGATTCTTTGCTTACATTTGCGCTAGTAGGTAGTCTTAGAGAATCAATGGGTGAACAGGTAAACTATGTAAATGCCAAATTTCTTGCCGAAGAGAAAGATATAAAAACTTTAACCGAAGTTTCCAACGGTAACAGTGCATTTAAAAATAGAATCGATATCTATCTTAGCACAAACAAAGGTACGATCGAGATAAGCGGTACGGCTTTTGGTGATGATATACAAAGAATCGTCAAGTTCGACGGATTTGCATTGGATGTTGAACCTAAAGGAAAAATGATCATATTTAAAAATACCGATGTTCCGGGTGTTATCGGAGAAGTAGGTACGATTTTGGCACAAAACGGTATCAATATCGCTGATTTTAGACTCGGCAGAAACAACAAATCTCAAGCACTGGCTGTAATTCTTGTTGATAACAGTGTTAACAAAGATATACTAAATCAACTATCAAAGCTTGAAGCTTGCATTAGTGTTTCTTATGTTATTCTATAATTATAAATTTATGTTATAAAACTATTTATCTGATATTAAGTACCAACTTAATATAATTCATATTTTTATGATAATGATAAGGAGGACTAATGAAAATCATTTTTAGTTTGCTTTTATTGGTTTCATCTATTTTTGCAATGCAAAGAGAGTTGACTTTAAATGAAGCGATCAACTTGTTGAAAAAAAACAGCTCAAATATAAAAATTGCAAAATTCAATGAAAAGATAGCAAATTTTAAAACCCAAATCGCAAAAAGTTACAACTATGGAAATCTTGATTATACTTTAAATGCCCTAAGAAGCAATGATGCCGGAAATGTTTTTGGTTTCAAGTTGCAAAGCAGAGAAGCTACATTTGGGGATTTTGGTTTTAAGGATTTTCTAACTCCTTTAGGAGGAGCTATATATGGAGCATCACAAGGTAATCCGCCTTCTGATATGAGTAGTTTACTACAAGTTCAGCCAAATGACTTAAACTACCCCGGATACAGGAGCCATTTTCAAAATAAATTAACTTACAAAGTTCCTCTTTTTACCGGATACAAACTTACGCAGTACAAAGTCATTATGCAAGATATGGAAAAACTCTCCAAACTTGATACGAAAAAAATCATAAATGAAGAGATATATCAAACAAAAAAAACTTTTTACAATATCTCTTTGGTAGAAAACTACATAAAACATTTAAAGCAGTTAAAAAGCAATATCGACAAGCTTGAAGATATCATAAGAGCTTTTAAAAGTGAAGGTTATGCAAAAGATACGGATATACTCGAAGTTGAAGCAAAAAAAGCAAGTGTGCTTAGCTACTTGAACCAGGCAAGATTGAATAGAGACTTAGCTTATCAGTATCTTGAATTTTTAATAGGAGAAAAAGTCGAGTCTATCTCTCATGTTAGTGATCTCGCTCCTTTGCCAAAAGAGAGTATAGATCAAATGGTAGAAAAAACCATAGATCTTAAAATGGCAAGGTTGGGTCTAAAGATAACAAAAGAAAATATAAAACTGAAAAAGAGTGCATACTACCCGGTGATAGGTGCATTTGGAGAGTACTCCACGGCTGATGACAAGCCTTTCAATGATTTTTTCAAACATGACAGTGTTACGTTTGGTGCACAGTTGAAATGGAATCTTTTTGACGGAGGTAAAAAATCGGCTGAATTTCAAGAAGCACAAGTAAAACATATGCAAATGGCCGAAAAACTTTCCCTTGCAAAAAGAGGCCTAGCTCTTAAAATAAGACAAATCATAACAGAAGTCAAAAGTAAAGATTATGATGTCAAAGCAAAAGAAAAAGAGTTTGAATTTACAAAAAAGGTTTTTGAACAATACGAAGGCAAATACAAAGAAGGCTTGGAGAAGATAAGCGATGTTCTCATAAAGCACTCCCAGGAGATAAAAGCGCTTCTTGAACTTTTAAAAGTTAAAACCGATAGAAATCAAAAAGTTTTCGAATTAGAAAGTTTACTGGAGGAGAGATAGTATGAAAAAGATATTAATAGCACTTTTAATGACAGTTACGTTTGTAAACGCAACCGATATAAAGCTTTCAGGTACGGTCGTAAGTGATGATACAAAGATGATAGCAAGCAGATTTATGGGGTTTGTAAAAAACGTATATGTCGATGAGGGTGATTATGTAAAAAAAGGAAAACTTCTTTATGAGATAGATTCAAAAGAGATAGATTTGGCAAAATCTCAAGTTGAACTTGCCATATCTCAGGCACAACTTGCGGTACAAATGAATCAAAACATGCACAATAATGCGCATCTAAATTATGAAAGATATAAAAGACTTTACAAAAAAGGTTTTGTTTCCAAGTACGATATGGAAAATATGCAACTTATGGAAAAAAATACAAAAGATATGGTCGCAATCTCCAAAAAACAGTTAGCTCAGGCAAAAGCCAAATTAAAAGAGGTTTTGCATCAGTATGACTATCTAAAGCTAAAAGCTCCAAATGATGGAGTGATCATACAAAAAAATATAAAAGTCGGTCAGATAGCAATCCCTGGTATGCCGGCACTTATACTTACTTCACTAAATGATTTGAAGATCATGGTACAAATCGGTGAGAGTAATTTAAAAAGTATAAAGCTTGGAGAAAAAGTAAAAGTGCAAATCCCATCCATTGGATATAAAACTGTTGGAACCATAGCTTCAATCATTCCTGCGGCAAATCCGATGACACATAAATTTAAAGTTAAAATTGCATTCAAAAAAGATAAATCAAGTGAAATTATTCCGGGAATGTATGCAGAAGTCAATATACAATAGGGGGATATATGGAAAATAAAAATGATATAAATTATAAACCCAAAGATTATGCAGGTAAACTTGCGCTATCTTTTTTGCATAATCCGCTAACTGCGATGTTGGCGGTCTTTATCTTGGCAATTGGTTATCTTTCACTTGAAATTATGCCAAGAGAGGAGGATCCTCAGATAGCCATAAGCGGAGGAGCCATTATAGTGCCGATGCCGGGAGCTACTCCAAAAGAGATAGAAAATGTTATTATCAAGCCGCTTGAAGAGAGGATAAGAGAAATTTCAGGGGTTGAGCATATTTATGGTATGGCTATGCATAATGTAGGAATCGTAAATGTACAGTACTATATAGGTCAAAACAGACAAATTTCAAATCTGAAACTTTATGATAAAGTTATGCAGCACATGGATGAGCTTCCTAAAAATGCAATGAATCCGATAGTTAAACCTTTTGATATAGATATAGATATACCTATACTATCTTATGCGTTTTATAAGAAAAATAAAAATCTAAGCGATGCCAAGCTTTTTAAAATAGTAAAAGATATACAGTATCAAATAAACGGCATAAAAAATGTCTCAAAAACAGAAGTTAAAGGCGCACACAAAAGACAATTTAATATCTTAGTCGATTTGAACAAACTAAAAGGTTATCATCTCTCTTTGGGGCAGATCATGAAAGCAGTCAGCTCCATCGCCAAAGAGGTACCGGAAGTAAAAAATAGAACAAAAGATAAAAAGATAGTCATCTTTGGTGTCCCAAATAGCATCGAAAGTATAGAAGATGTAAAAAATATAATGGTTGCAAACTATATGAACTCTCCTATCTATGTCAAAGATATAGCAAGGGTAAAAGATGGTATAGATATACAAAATTTCAAACAAGCAGATATATGGACAAAAGATCTTAAAAATGATACTCCGCAATATACTTTGACTATAGCAAAACTAAAAAGTACAAATGCGGTTTTTGTAGCCAACGATGTCATAGCGAAAATCAATGAGTTAAAACCGATGCTTCAAAAAGAAGGCATTGGTTATGTACTTACAAGAAACTATGGTAAAAGAGCGAATGATGCGGTAAATGAACTAGTAGATCATCTTTTGATAACTATCGGTATCATTGCCGTTATGCTTGTATTCTTCCTTGGTTGGAGAGAGTCCATCATCGTTACTTTTACAGTTCCGGCCATTTTAGCTATAACTTTATTTGTTGCTTATATAACAGGTCAAACTATAAACAGAATCACGCTTTTTGCATTTTTACTCTCTTTGGGACTTTTGGTAGATGCCGCTATCATAGTTATAGAAAATATACACAGGCATTTGCATGATCACTCTTCGGTGGATAAAAGTATGGATGAAATCGTTGTAGAAGCAACAGATGAGATAGGCTCTCCTACAAATATAGCAACACTTGCAATTATACTTACAATGGTGCCTATGGCATTTGTAGGGGGAATGATGGGAGAGTTTATGAAACCGATACCTCAAAATGTTCCGGTTGCTTTGATAGCATCTTTGGTTATAGCATATATATTTACACCATATTTATCTAAAAAATTACTAAAAAAACCAAAACTTCATCACCATCATCACCATTTTCAAAAAGAGGATGAAAATGATGCAAATGGAGGTGAGAAATGAAATTTTATGAAAAATTCGTATATACTATCATAAATAGTACATTTTTAAAATCACTTGTTATCATCATCACACTTCTTGCACTTGTAGGTTCAGTTATGATGCTACCGACCAAAGTGGTCTTAGCAAAGATGCTTCCTGGTAAAAGCGCAAATACATACAGTGTTTATATTGATTTGCCTACCGGTAGTTCCATAGAAGAGACTAGGAGAGTAGGAGAGTGCGTCTTAAATACCTTAAAAAAAGAGAAAGAGGTAACAGATATAGAGAGTTATTACGGCGAAGGAGCCCCGCTTGATTACGCAGGACTTGTAAAAGGAAGCGGGTTTAAAAACAGTGAAAATGTTGCCGAATTCGTTATAAATCTAACTGATAAACATGAAAGAGAAGAGACAAGTTATGAGATGGTTCATAGACTTAGACCTGTGATAAAAAATAGTTGCGAAAAGTTAAAAAAAGGGACTGTTATAAAGATGATAGAGCAACCCGCAGGTCCTCCTACGCTTGCTTCAATAGTCACTGAAATTTACGGCCAAAATCTAAACTCAGTCAGAAAGCTTGCAAAAAGAGTTGAAGGCATACTTAAAAAAACTGATGGTCTAGTTGATGTGGATATCATGGATGATGACATATACCCAAAATACAATGTAAAACCAAATGTTGACAAGATTCAAAAAAGTGGACTTTCAGTAGAGCAAGTCCAAAAGATACTCTATCTTGCTTTTGAGGGTATGGCAGTTGGAGTTAAAAACTCTGAAGATTATCCTTCTCAGATAAGTATATTTTTAAGACTTAGCGACAAAACCAGAAGATTTGATGCGGCAAATCTACATGATGTAAAAGCGAAACTATCATCTTTTGAGCTTATGAATCAAAAAGGGATGATGGTACCGCTTGGAGAAGTGGTTGATATAACAAAAACCACTAATGAACCTATGATAACGCATAAGGATTTGAAAAGATACATCAATGTTACCGCTGAAACAGATGAAGTATCCCAGGTATATCCGCTTTTGGATGCAAGAGATAAAATGATAAAAGAGTTATCGAAGTACTACACTATCAAAAAAGATAGTGTAAAAAACTTTACACATATGTTCGACCTTCATTTAACAGATAAAAAAACAGGTGAAAAACTTGATATAGTATGGGATGGAGAGATGAAAGTAACTCTTGATACTTTTAGAGACTTGGGTCTTGCATTTATAGCTGCACTTGTGCTAATATATGTTTTAATGGTCATATACTATAAGAGTTACTCTATAAGCTCCATCATAATGGCTGGCAGTTTTTTGTCTATCATAGGCGTTATAGTGGGTCATTGGGTAGCTGATCTGGTTACAAAAGATACTTTCTTTTTAACGGCGACCAGTCTTATAGGATTTATAGCACTTATGGGTATAAGTTCAAGAAACTCACTTTTGCTTGTAGATTTTGCAAAAGCACTCATAAGTGAAAAAGGGATGGAGAAAAAAAGAGCCATAGCAGTTGCAACGGCAACAAGAGCAAAGCCTATCATGCTAACTGCGATCGCTATCATACTCGGCTCTGCACTTCTTGCAAGTGATCCGATTTTCGGTGGTTTAGGAGTGGCTCTTATAGGCGGTACAGTTGCGGCAGTTGCAGTATCACTAATATTTATCCCGGTTTTAATGGATAATACAAAAGCAATATAAAGGAAAAAAAATGGCAACATATTCAATGGGAGATTTGAAAAAAGGTTTAAAGATAGAGTTAAACGGCATACCTTATAAAATAGTCGAGTATCAACATGTAAAACCCGGCAAAGGTGCCGCGTTTGTTAGAGTAAAGATAAAATCATATTTAAACGGTAAAGTCATAGATAAAACTTTTCATGCGGGAGATAAGTGCCAGTCACCTGATTTGGAAGATAAAGTTATGCAGTATCTTTATAATGACGGCAAAATGCTACACTTTATGGATACGACAACTTATGAGCAAATAGCTCTTAGTGAAGATCAAGTAGGAGATGCCGCTCAGTGGCTCATTGACGGTATGAATGCGGATATACTTTTTCACAACGGAGAGGCTATAGGTGTGGAAGCTCCAAGTGTAGTAGAGCTTAAAATCGTAGAAACCCCACCAAACTTCAAAGGTGACTCGCAAGGCGGTAAAAAACCGGCAACTTTAGAGAGTGGGGCGGTTGTACAGGTACCTTTTCATGTGCTTGAAGGTGATACCATAAGAGTCGATACTGCAAAAGGCGAGTATTTGGAGAAAGTTAAATAACTTTTTAAGGAGGCAGAAATGGCAAAAGTTTTAGTTCCATTGGCAAACGGTTTTGAGGAGATAGAGGCTATGAGTATCATAGATGTTTTAAGTAGAGCCGGCATCGAAGTTGTAGTTGCAGGGCTTGAAAAAAGAGAAGTCGAGGGCTCAAATACCGGACTTAAAGTGATAGCTCATACCGTTTTGGATGAAGTCGATGTCGACTCGCTAGATATGATCGTGCTTCCCGGTGGACTTCCTGGAGCTGAATATCTGGCAAAAAGTGAAAAAGTTAAATCCATCATAAAAGAGTTGAACCAAAAAGATAAACCGGTTGGTGCTATTTGTGCAGCTCCTTGGGCACTAAAAGAAGCCGGGGTACTTGACGGGAAAAAACATACTAACTATCCCGGTTTTGAAAGCCATACCGGCAAAGAGGGGTATATTGCAGATCAAAAAGTAGTTATCGATGGGAATGTCATAACTTCAAGAGGTCCCGGCACTGCTATATGTTTCGGACTTGAAATTGTAAAAATGCTTGTCGGAGATGAAAAATACAGTGAATTAAAAGCCGGACTTTTAGCTGATTTTTGTTAAATTTACCTCAAAATTATATAATTTTCCCTATAATTATAAAGTTATAATTATAGGGAGGCTTCCGTGAGTAATATAAAATTTACCCATTTACATCTACATACCGAATATTCGCTTCTTGATGGGGCAAATAAGATAAAACTACTTGCAAAAACCTTGAAAGATCAGGGTGTACAAAGTGTTGCAATCACCGATCACGGCAATATGTTCGGTGCGATTGATTTTTATAAAACCATGAAAAGTGAGGGGATAAAGCCGATAATCGGTATGGAGGCTTATATCCATAATCAAGATGACATTTCAGACAAAACCACCAGACAGCGATTTCACCTGTGCTTGTATGCAAAAAACATGACAGGTTATAAAAATCTTATGTATCTTAGTTCTCAAAGTTATATACATGGATTTTACTATTATCCAAGGATAAACAAAAAGCTTTTAAAAGAGCATAGCGAGGGAATCATATGTTCATCCGCCTGCCTCCAGGGGGAAGTTAACTGGCACTTAAATACAAACAGTGAAAGAAACAGGAAATTTGGAGCCAAAGGGTATGAAAGAGCAAAAGAGATAGCACTTGAATACAAAGATATATTTGGGGATGATTTTTATCTTGAACTTATGAGACACGGTATAAATGATCAACTTTTTATAGATGAACAGGCTATAAAATTGTCACTTGAAACAGGTATAAAGATCATAGCTACAAACGATACCCACTATTTAAAACAAGAAGAAGCCGACGCACATGAAGCATTTATGTGTATTGCAATGAACAAGGAGTTTGATGATCCAAACAGGCTTAGGCACTCTGTACACGAATTTTATCTAAAAACGCCTCAGGAGATGGCAAAGTTATATGTCGATATCCCCGAGGCTATCGAAAATACTCAAGAAATAGTTGAAAAATGTAATCTTGAACTCGATCTTGGTCACCCTACACCTCCAAAATTCAAATTTACCAAAGAGTATGCAAAAAAAGAGGGACTTGATTATGAAAGTGATGATGAATATTTTGAGCATAAGTGCAAAGAAGGTTTGAAAGAGAGGCTTAAAATCGTTCCTGAAGATGAGCATCAGAGATACCGGGATAGGTTGCAAAGAGAGATAGATATCATCAACAAGATGAAATTTCCGGGGTATATGCTTATCGTTTGGGATTTTACAAGAGAGGCTAAAAAAAGAGGTATTCCCGTGGGTCCAGGTCGTGGATCGGCTGCCGGAAGTCTGGTGGCATATGCGTTGAAGATAACAGATATCGATCCTATGAAATATGACCTTCTTTTTGAGAGATTTTTAAATCCCGAAAGAGTCAGTATGCCTGATATCGATATGGATTTTTGTCAGGCAAGAAGAGGCGAAATTATAAATTATGTCGTTGAAAAATACGGAAGATACAATGTAGCTCAAGTTATAACTTTCGGTAAACTTTTGGCAAAAGGAGTCATAAGAGATACGGCAAGGGTTCTTGGTATGCCATACAGTGAAGCGGACAGGATGGCGAAACTGATACCTGATGAACTTGGCATCACTCTTGAAAAAGCTTACGAAAAAGAGCCAAAACTTAGAGAACTTATAAAAAATGACTCATCGGCAGCTAGGGTTTGGAAATTTGCACTCTCTTTGGAGGGCCTAAATAGAAATGCAGGAATGCACGCGGCAGGAGTAGTGCTAAGTAACGAAGAGTTATGGCACAAAACCCCATTATACAAGCCTTCAGGAGAAGAACATCTCGTAACCCAGTACTCTTTGAAGTATCTTGAGGATGTTGATCTTATCAAGTTTGACTTTTTGGGACTTAAAACATTGACCGTTATAGACAATGCTCTAAAACTTATAAAAAAAAGATATGACAAAGAGATAGATTTTACAACCATTGATGTAAATGATCCTAAGATTTATGAACTCATTCAAAGTGGAAATACTTTGGGGCTCTTTCAGATAGAATCAAGCGGTATGCAGCAGCTTAATGAAAGACTAAAACCTACTACTTTTGAAGATATTATAGCGGTTTTGGCTCTATACAGGCCCGGTCCTATGGAAAGTGGTATGTTGGATGATTTTATCGAAAGAAAGCATGGAAGAGCACCTATAACATATATGTTTCCTGAGCTTGAGCCGATACTAAAGCCGACTTACGGGGTTATTGTATATCAAGAACAGGTTATGCAGATAGTTCAAACCATAGGTGGCTTTACTCTAGGCGGTGCTGATGTGGTAAGACGGGCTATGGGTAAAAAAATCAAATCTGAAATGGACAGACTAAAAGGTGAGTTTGCCGAAGGTGCTGCAAAGAAAGGGTTCGACAGGAAAAAAGCCGAAGAATTATTTGATTTGATAGTCAAATTTGCAGGGTATGGTTTTAACAAGTCTCACTCTGCGGCATATGCCATGATAACTTTTCAAACAAGCTTCTTAAAAGCTTACTATCCACAAGAGTTCATGGCAGCACTTTTGACAAGTGAGCAGGACAATACCGATAAAATAGTCAAATATATCGATGAAGTGAAAAGGCTGGGTATCGAGCTTTTGCCACCGGATATAAAAAGAAGTTATATAGAATTTTCCGCCATAGAAAATGACGGGAAAAAAGCTATACTTTTTGGTTTGGGTGCCATAAAAGGGGTAGGTGAGAAAGCTATAGAGAGCATTATAGAAGCCAGAAACGAAAAGCAGTTTGAAGATTTGAACGATTTTATCTCAAGGATTGATACATCCAAAGTGAACAAAAGAGTTTTGGAGTCTTTGATTAAGTCCGGCAGTTTTGACGGATTTAAGTATTCAAGACGAGCACTTTTGGATCATATAGAGCATATCGTAAATGCCGGAGCAGAGTGCAACAGAGCAAAAAAGATGGCTGAAAACTCACTCTTTGGAGATAGTGCGGAGATGGTGGAAGCCAGGGTTGAGATAGTCGATATGCCAGAGTTCGAGTTAAAAGATATCCTTGACCTTGAAAAAGAGACCATGGGGTTTTACGTCTCAGGCCATCCGCTTGATAGCTACAGGGAAGAGATAGAAAAAATTCCTCATACCCTCTCAAGTGAAGTAGACTCCATAGCTGACGGCAGTAAAGCTCTTTTTATAGGCAAGGTAGAGGATATAACAACCAAGATAAGTAAAAAAGGTAATAAATTCGGCATCATAAATATCATGGATTTTCACGGCAACATAGAGCTTACCGTATTTGAAAAGATGCTTTATCAACTTGAAAAGATGGATTTGGAAAAACCGTTGGCATTTAAAGTACAGGTAAACAGAGATGATCAATTTACAAGGATAAAAACACTCAAGATCATGGGGATCGACGAATCAAAAAAAGAAAAGATAGATACCAAGATAGTAGAAGCCCCAAAAGAGCCTATCTTCATTAAGATCAAACTTTCACACGAACTTGACATTCTTGAAAAACTGTACTCGCTGGTAAGAAGATACCAAGGCGGCAGGGAGTTGAAGTTGGTCATAAGTTCCAAAAGAGAAGATGTGGTAATAGATGTAAGCGAAAGAGTCAATGAAGATATCATAGATGAGCTTTCAAAATTAGAATCATTTGAAGCGGTTGCTTAAAGATATATCTTAAACCCTTTATCCTCTTTAAGTAGCTCTATAGTTGCATTGTGGGCGTTTAGTATCTCCAATGATAGTGCAAGTCCTAGTCCGTGACCTTTGGTTTTTGTTGTTTTAAAAGGCTCATACAATATGCTTGTATCTTCTATCTTGGGTGCTGAGTCAAGGATAGAAAATGAACCTTTTTCAAAAATTATCTTTATCCAGCCGTTTTCACTCTCATCCTCTTCTATGGCATCTATGGCGTTAAATATAAAGTTTTGAAGCACTATACTGAAAAGATCGAAATCAACTTCTATGACAGACTCATCCATATCGAATTTTATATCTATATCTTTACTGTATGCATAGTACTCAAGGGCGGTTTTTATCTCTTCTTCAAACTCTTTGATTTTGACGCAGCTTTTATGTATGGATACACCTTTTGTAAAAAGAAGTGTGGCTTTTATGATCCTTTCAACCCTCCATATGGCTTTTTTTATCTCCTCTACCAAAGGTCTGTTTTTGGGTGCTACTCTTTTTAAAAGAGTTGAAGCCGTTAAGGAGACCGATCCTATGGGGTTTCTTATCTCATGGGAGAGGTGAGCTGCTATCTGCCCCATGGATGCCAGTCTTTCACTTCTTTTTTCCTGTGTTATATCCGTAGCACTTACTATCTTCTTGCCAAAAGCGTGACTCGTTTTTACAAGGTAGTAATTGCTGTCATGCTCTATTTCGTCACTCTCTTGGTTTTTGTCTATCTTTTTTATCAAGTTCGAAATCTTTTTTGCCTCGGAGTTTTCTAAAAAAATCTCTTCATTTTCATCTATAACCCATATGGCATTTGGTAAAACTTCCACGACCTGCTTGATGAAATTCTGCAAATTGTCATAAGACTTTTTTAATTCTTTATACTCGTTTTCGACCGCATATGTCTGCTCAATGAGTCCTTTTAGAGTATCTTTTAGTATATCTTTTTCTTTTGAATCCAGTTTTTCCAACATCTCTTTATCTATCATATCATTTTCCTAAAATCCTCTATATTAAAAAGTAGTATATCTTTCTCTTTTTTCAAAGATTCGCTAAAACCGTTTTTTGAAAAAAGAGCGAAATTGATGATATCAAAATCAAGATTTTTTGCTTTGTTTTGCAATTTTCTTAAAGTGTTTTTACAAATCTTTTGATTGGTCCATTTGCATTCGCCTATGATATAGCGATTATTTTTGTTTTTTGCCAGCATATCATATTCTGTATTTATATCCCAATATCCCCCGCTTTCAACTATATCCAGATCCCAACAAGGCTCTTGTATAAGCTCGTTTGACAACTCTTCAAAAGTCAAGCTTACATATTTTTCAAAACCGTTTTTGATAGCATTTATACAATTTTGTTGTACGCCTTCGTCCAAATCATCGCTAAATGGTGATATGAATGTATACCAGAATCTATCAAAATTTTTTACAAATCTCAGCTTATCTTCCGGAGAGTAACCTCTGTATTCTTTTTTTATATATCTGTTTTTCCCTCTTTGGGGTATTTGTTCTCTTGTCAACTCTTTTTCAATGATTTTTTCACTGTAAAGTTCTTTGTGAAGGATTCTTCCTTTGATTTGTGATATTTCTTTTGAATTTCTATAGAGCGCATACTGTTTTCTATCTCCCCAAGCCAATTTTTTTAATATCAACTCCTTATCTTTATCCAAAGAGAATCTTTTTTTCAATTCTTTATAGTTTTGCAATACAAATACTTGAATATTTTTAAATATGTCATTGTCCAAAACGGTATCGTTAAGTCCAAGTCCGTCAAAAACAGCAAAATTTTCTATAAGCTCTCTTGTGTCAAGATAAGTAAAATTACTACAAAACTCTTTAAAGTCATTTTTTATATTACCCATGGATATATTTTACTAAAGTTTTGATAAAATATGTATTTATGGATAAGTCCAAAGGATACATATGCAACATTTACCACAAAAGTACATCGAATTTTATGAAGTGATTTCAAAAATCATACCAAAAAAGAGGATTTATACCGACCCTTTAAATACCATATGCTACGGTCATGACGCTTCTTTTTACAAACTTATACCAAAAATCGTTATCATTTGTAACAGTGGTGATGAGATAAGAGAGATACTTTTTTTATCTGACAAGCTTTCCCTGCCCGTAGTTTTTAGAGCGGCAGGCACTTCACTTTCGGGACAGGCTATAACCGATAGCATCCTGGTTGTCACTTCAAGAGATAAAAGGGGAGTAAAAGTTTCACAAAATGGTGATACCATAACCCTTGAGCCTTCCGTGATAGGCTCATACGCAAATCTTCATCTTAAAAAATTTCATAAAAAAATTGGACCTGATCCAGCCTCCATAGATGCATGTATGATAGGTGGAATCGCTGCAAACAATGCCAGTGGGATGTGCTGCGGGATAGATCAAAACAGTTACAAAACGGTAAAAAGTATGAAAATCATCCTGCAAGACGGTTTTATGCTCGATACCGCTTTGGAAAAATCAAGAGATGAATTTAAAAAAACCCATAAAGATATCTGCAAAAAACTTTTGTCCTTAAGAGAAAAAATCATCAAAGACGAAGAGTTGAAAAACCTCATTATAAAAAAATACAGTATTAAAAATACCTGCGGTTACTCCATAAACTCTTTGGTTGATTATGAAGATCCGGTTGATATACTTTTGCATTTGATGATTGGAAGTGAAGGAACTTTGGGGTATATAGACGAGATCACATATCATACTGTTGATGACCCTCCCATAAAGGCCAGCGCTTTGATGCTTTTTTGTGATATAAAAAGTGCCGCTTGGGCAGTCCAAAGGCTTAAAACTTTGCCAAGGAGTATGGTGCCGGCAGCTGAACTTATGGACAGAGCGGCTTTAAAAAGTGTCGAAGATAAAAAAGGGATGGATTTTTTAAAAGGACTTGATGAAAATGTGGCAGCATTGCTTGTAGATAGCGTGGCATCTTCAAAAGAAAAACTCCAAATACAAATCAAAGAGATAACCAAACTTCTTGATGACTTGAAAACAGTAACTCCTATAGAGTTCAGCGATGATGAAAAAGTTTACAAAAGATACTGGGCTGTAAGAAAGGGACTTTTTCCGGCAGTTGGTTCCATGAGAAAAACAGGGACTACCTGTATCATAGAGGATATCGCATTTCCTATGGATAAACTTGACAGTGCCGTTTTGAAACTCCAGGAACTTTTTAAAAAGTACGGATATGATGAAGCTATCATATTCGGTCATTCACTTGACAGTAATCTTCATTTTGTCTTCAATCAGGATTTCTCAAAACGCAAAGAGGTTGAAAGATACAGGGATTTTATGAAAGATGTCACCGATATGGTGGCGATTGACTATAAAGGAAGTTTGAAAGCCGAACATGGAACAGGCAGAAACATGGCTCCTTTTGTAGAGATGGAGTGGGGTAAAAAAGCTTATGAAATCATGAAGGATATAAAAGCCATATTCGATCCAAAAAATCTCTTAAATCCCGGTGTTCTTATCAATGACGACAGTGAGGTATGTATAAAAAATTTAAAACCGTTATATCCAAGTGACGAGCTTATAGATAAATGTATAGAGTGCGGTTTTTGTGAGCCAAATTGTCCCTCAAATGTTTTAACTCTTACTCCAAGACAAAGAATCGTTGCAAACAGAGAGATAAGTAGACTTTTAACGGAAGAAAAAGATGAAAAAGCTGCAAAATTGTTGAAAGATTTGTACAAGTATGAAGGGGTAGATACATGTGCAGCCTGTTCTCTTTGTTCTTTGTCTTGTCCAGTCGGCATAGATACGGCACTTTTGACAAAAAAATTAAGAGCCAAAGAGATTGGTCAAACCAGTAAAAAAATAGCTAAAAAAATTGCAGAGCATTATGATAAAACCTTGAGTGCCGTAAGATTTGCACTTGCCGCAAATTCTCTTGCCAAAAGTATTTTTGGCGAAAAATTCATGCAAAAGAGTATGGATTTTATAAGAGAGATCACAAACGGTAAAACTCCAAAATGGACACCATATCTTCCTATAAAGTCCAACTTTGAAAAAGAGAGGATTTTGATAAAAAAATCCGTTCAAAAAGTTGTTTATTTTCCCTCATGTTTGTGCAGGACTTTCGGTAAAAAAAGTGATCAACAACTTGAACTCTATGAAGTGATCAATAATCTCATAAACAGAGCCGGATATGAGATAGTAATACCAAAACAAGTAGAAAAACTGTGTTGTGGAACACCTATGAGTTCAAAAGGGTACAAAGATGAAGCAAATAAACAGTTAAGAGAACTTGAAGATGCCCTTTTTGAAGCAAGTAACTTTGGAGAGCATCCTGTACTTTGCGAAACTTCCCCTTGTGTAAAAGCGATGGTTTTAGGATTTGAAAAAGATATAAAAGTATATGAGCCTATAGAATTCACTTTGAAATTTTTAGCAGATAAGTTGAAATTTAAAAAAGTGAACAGACCTATAGCTATCCATTCCACCTGCTCAACAACAAAAATGGGATTAAAAGATGAGTTTGTAAAACTTGCAAAGATGTGTAGTGATGAAGTCATAGTACCGCCAAATGTTACATGCTGTGGTTTTGCCGGAGACAGGGGATTTACTTTTCCCGAACTCAATGCGTCTGCTCTAAGATGGCTTAAAAGTGATCTTGATGATAGAGCTGACAAAGGATACTCCACAAGTATAACTTGCGAGATGGGACTTAGCAAACATGGAGGAATCGATTATGAATCGATATTTTATCTCATAGATGAATGTACAAGATGAAGGATGAGAAAAATATGATGATAGAAGAAATGATAAAAAATTTTGAAAAAAATTCAATGGAGCTTATATTTGTGAAAAACAGAACTGAAGCTTTTGAATTGGCTAAGAAATATATCAAACCCGATATAACCATAGGGCTAGGCGGTTCAACGACTGTAAAAGATATAGGTCTGCTGGATTTTGTACTAAAAAGAGATGATGTGAGGGTCTATAATCAATATGAATCCGGTATCACTATGGAAGAAAATGAAAAAAGAAGACGAGAGGGGCTTTTGTCGGATTTGTATATCACCGGAACGAATGCTTTGAGTATAAACGGAGAATTGATAAATGCCGACGGCAGTGGCAATAGAGTTGCTGCCCAGATATTTGGACCCAAAAAAGTACTTATATTTGCCGGAAAAAACAAGATAGTGAAAAATGTAGAAGAAGGTTTTAAACGCATCAAAGAAGTCGCTATTCCAAAAAATATAGAAAGGATAAACGCAATGGCTATAGCAAACGGCAAAGAGCCGAGTTACAATGAGAACAATATAGCCAATAAGTTTTCATATATAAATGGTGACAAAAAAGGAAGAACGACTATCATACTCATAGATGAAACACTCGGGTTTTAATATAAAATGATATAATACAAAAATATAAAGCTACAAAGGTTATAATCGATGATAAAAGATATGAGCGAGAAAAAAAGAGTTATATTGTATATAGTTTTGGCATTTGTTTTTTCATTTGCCATGAGGCTCATATGGGTGTATCAATTTGCCGATATGTCAACGTTTAAATTTAACGGTCAATTCATGATCAATACGAATGACGGGTATTTTTGGGCAGAGGGTGCAAGAGACATACTAGCAGGATTTCATCAGTCTCACGATTATTCGCCGGTTCACAGTGCAGCTTCATTGCTGAGCGCAATTTTTGTAAAGATACTTCCATTTTCTTTCGAGAGTGTTATATTTTATATGAGTGCAGTTTTAGGTTCATTGGTTGTCATACCTATCATATTGATAGCAAACAGTATAAAAAAAGATGAAATGGGACTTATCGCGGCACTTCTTGCAAGTATTGCATGGAGTTATTATAACAGGACTATGATAGGATACTATGATACTGATATGCTAAATATCGTATTGCCAACTTTTTTGCTTTGGAGTATCATACTTGCTTTTAAAACAGGAAAAGAGAGATATCTTCTTTTTGCGGCACTGGATATATTGGTTTATAGATGGTGGTATCCGCAGAGCTATGCACTCGATTTTTCGTTTTTTGGGTTAATTTTATTTTACATACTGATATTTGACAGGAAAAACATATACCTTTACAAACTTTTAACTATAATGCTTTTTGCCATGATGATGACAAGCATTTATATAAGATTGCCCCTTGTTGTCATTTTATACCTTTTGTTTAAGGATAAAAAGTATGATAAGTATATATATTATATCTTTTTTGCCGGTATATTGGGAGTTTTTGCCAGCGGAGGTTTTTCTCCTATTTGGAGTCAGTTGAAGGGTTATGTCTTTAAAACAAGCATAAGTCAGGAAAATAAAGGTTTGGGACTTCATTTTTTTACGGTAATGCAAACCATAAGAGAAGCCGGACATATACCCTTTGAACTTTTTGCAAAAAGGATCAGCGGAAGTATCGTAGTGTTTTTTATATCACTTTTTGGGTACTTGTGGCTCTCTTACAGGCATAGGGTTTTTCTTTTCGCTCTTCCTATGCTCGGTCTAGGGTTTATGGCATATGTCGGTGGGCTTAGATTTACCATATATGCAGTTCCCGTTATGGCGCTAGGAGCCGCATATGTTATAGTCAAATTAAGTGATTTTATAAAAGACAAAAGACTAAAGCATACATTTTTGCTTCTTTCTACGATTGCCGTTTTGTATCCAAATGTCAGACATATTATCAACTATAAAGTACCGACTGTTTTTAACTCATCTGAAGTTGCCGTACTGGAAAAACTTCATAAAATTGCAAAAAGAGAGGATTATGTCATATCCTGGTGGGATTACGGTTATCCTATAAGATACTATGCCGATGTAAAGACTTTGGCTGACGGTGGAAAACATAGTGGAGACGTAAACTTTCCTCTTAGTTTCATACTCACTCATCCTCAAGACGTTGCGGCAAAAATGGCGAGATTGGATGTGGAGTATGTAGAAAAAAGATTTAAGATAGAAGACGAAGATAAAAACAAAACAAAAGAAGAGAAGAGAAAACTCTTTTCAAATATAGAAATGATGACAAAAGATTATGGTTTCAAAGATACGAATGATTTTTTAGAATCTTTGAAAACCGATATCAAACTGCCTAAAAAAACAAGAGATATCTACATATATCTTCCTTTTAGAATGTTAAGCATATATCCGACTATTGAGCTTTTTTCCAATCTTGACTTAATGAGTGGAAAGAAAAAAAGAGGACACTTTTTGTTCCAAAGTTCAAGATATTATAGAAATAAGGATTTGATCGATTTGGGTTCTGGAGTAAAGCTTTTGACAAAAGAAGGAAAGATTATCATTGGAGACAAGATAGTAAAATTGCATAGATTTGTTCAGACGATATATAATAAAAACGGCATCTTAAATGTAAAAGTAGACAAAATAGATCCAAATTCAAATATCAATGTGATTTATATGACAAACTATAGAAGGTTTCTTGTTTTGGATGATACGGTTTACAACTCTCTTTATGTGCAACTTTTCATACTTCAAAATTATGACAAAAAATATTTTAAACCGGTTATAATGTCGCCACTGGTGAAGGTGTATAAGCTAAAGATATGAAAGTATGGTATAAAAAAGAGGAAGCGTAACAAATGAAAAAAGTATGCCATATCCTACAATGGCACTTGTAAGAGAGGGTTTCAAGCCGGCAAGAGTGGCCATGATACCGGCTGTTATCATAGGTCCCATACCGGCTTCGAGTATGCTTGTCTTTGCTATCATATTCATATCCGTAAATATCAGACATATAAAAAGTGCCATCAACGGTGAAATGATATTTTTTATGAAAATTGCCAAAAACAGAGCTTTTCTTTCATCATTTGGTACCCTAAATCGAAGTTGATAACCGACACTCATCAAAGCAAAAGGAACAAGTGTGAGGCTTAGGGGTGAAAATATACTCTCAAACAGTTCGTTTGTCCAAAAATCTTTTAGCAAAAAAGCCAATACAAGAGATAAAAACGGAGGAAACAATACAATCTTTTTTATAATTTCCTTGATATTTATATTTTTACTTGATCCATATATGCTAACAACTATAGAGCCATAGGTAGAGAGGATGAGAAATGATCCGAGTTGATCATACAAAAGTGCATAAGGTACATAATCACTTCCATAAAAAAGATCTATCATGGGTACACCCAAAAAAGATGTATTGCCAAGTACTGAAACCAAAAGCAGGCTTCCTGTCTCTTTCTTTGAAAGATTGTATTTTTTGGAAAAAAACAGAACGATAAAAGGAAGTATGAAAGCCAAAATCCAGGGTAGGGCTATCGGGGTAAGAGTATTGCTTGATATATGAAGAGTCGGTATCTTGTAAAGTATAAGAGAGGGAAGAGAGATATAAATGATAGCGAGATTTAAAAATTTTGCTATATTTATATCTCTAAAAACCCTTAACGCTATCCCTAGTAAAAAGAAAAGGGCGATTATAACGATATTTTGCATTAATCAAATATCTAAGAACTCTTCACTTATACTCTCATCTTTTCTAGGCTGAGGCAGTATGAGATTTAGTATGATACCGATGATCGCACCTAGCCCAATGCCGCTAAACCCGACTCCGCCGAAGTTGAAACTCATACCTCCTATCGCAAAAACAAGGATAAGAGAGAGTATGATCATATTTCTTGGACAACTAAGGTCCGTTTTGGCATTTGCCAAGGTTGCCATTCCAACTGATGCAATGATGCCAAAAAGAAGTAGAAGTATACCGCCCATCACGGGTACCGGAATAGTTTGTAAAAATCCTCCAAGTTTTCCGAAAAATGCTAAAATGATAGCAAATATAGCCGCCCAAGTCATGATGGCTGGATTGTAAGCTTTTGTTACGGTTACGGCTCCTGTTACTTCAGAGTAAGTCGTATTTGGCGGACCTCCAAGAAGTGAAGCGGCACTTGTGGCAAGTCCGTCTCCAAGAAGTGTATTTTCAAGTCCGGGATTTTTAAGATAGTCCTCTTTGGTGACATTTGAAATGGCGAGTATATCACCAACATGTTCAACTGCCGGAGCGATGGCAATAGGAAGGATATATAGTACTGCCTCCCAGTTGAGTTCAGGAAAAACGAAATTTGGCACAGCAAACAAAGGTGCTTTTGCAAAAGGAGCAAAGTCAACTATACCAAAAAGCAAAGCAGTAATATATCCAACTATAACGCCTATAAGTATGGGCAACAGTCTTATCATACCTTTTCCAAGAAGTGTGGCAAGTATCGTAGCTATAAGTGAGACCATAGAGATGATGATAGCCGTATCGAAAGGAACAAGTTGTATTTTGCCGTCTCCTGTCTGTCCGCTTGCCATATGAACCGCAACCGGGGCCAAGATAAGACCTATGGTTATGATAACGGGACCTACTACAATAGGAGGCAAAAGCTTATGTAAAAAACCGCTTCCTTTTATCCTTATAGCAAAACTAAGAGCCACATATACTAAACCGGCAGCAGCTAAACCACTTAGAGTTCCCGGTATGCCCCACTTTTGAACCCCGTAAATAATGGGAGCTATAAAAGCAAAAGAGGAGGCTAGAAAAATAGGAGGAACATTTTTTCTATTTACTATCTGGAAGATAAGTGTTCCAAGACCAGCAGTAAAAAGTGCAACATTGCTATCAAGTCCTGTTAAGATAGGAACAAGTACCAATGCGCCAAATGCAACAAATAAAAATTGCAAACCTACAACGGAATCCTTAAGTCTAAAGTTGTAATCAGTCGGCTTCAAAGAAACTCCTTTTAAAAAAATTATATTATTGTACAATACCATTTATTAGATTTTTATCAATATGTAATAGAATTTTAGGAATAATATAAAAAAAATTTTGGAGAGTTAAGATATGAAAGCCGTTATATTGAACCACCCTTTGATCGAACATAAAATGTCACTTTTAAGAGACGAAAAGAGAAGTATGCCGGAATTTAAAATGCTTCTTGATGAGATAGGATTTTTGATGGTTTATGAAGTAACAAAAGAGTTGAAGCTTAAAGATGTTGAGATAACGACACCGGTAGCCAAAACAAAAGCAAAAAAACTAGAGGAACATCCTATACTCGTTACGATACTAAGAGCCGGTTTAGGGCTTTTGGATCCGTTTATGAAACTTATGCCAAACTCCAAAGTGGGATTTTTAGGCATGGACAGAGATGAAGTTACATTAAAACCTAGAAGTTACTATGACAAGATACCAAAGATGGCTCTTAAAAGTGGAGTTTTGCTCATAGATCCAATGCTTGCAACAGGAGGTTCCGCACTAAATGCCATAGACTTTTTAATTAGCAAGGGAGTGACCAAGATAACTTTCATATGTCTTGTAGCGGCACCTGAGGGTATAAAAGCGATCAATGACAAATACCCGGATATTAAGATCATAGCGGCGGCACTCGATGAAAAACTAAACGACAAAGGTTATATCGTCCCGGGACTCGGAGATGCTGGTGACAGGATATTTGGTACAGAGGACAATGAAAATCTTTAGGAGATAAGATGACATTTGAAGGAGTAGACAAAGAATATGTACTGCATACCTACGGAAGAAATTATATCAATTTCAAATCAGGAAAAAATGCTACATTATTTGATAAAAGCGGAGAAGAGTATATAGACTTTACCAGCGGTATAGGAGTAGTGAGTGCGGGACACGGCAATGAGATACTTGCAAATGCTTTGTGTGAACAGATCAAAAATATCATTCATATATCAAACCTTTATCTTATAGAACCTCAGGCTGAACTTGCCAAGAGACTTGTAAAGCTAAGCGGATATGATATGAGAGTTTTCTTTGCAAACAGTGGAGCGGAGGCGAACGAAGGTGCCATAAAAATCGCACGAAAATACGGTGAAGTCGACGGAGAGCCAAAAAGATACAAGATCATAACTTTAAAGAACTCTTTTCACGGAAGAACCATAACTTCTCTTAAAGCAACTGGTCAGGAAAAGATGCACAACTTTTTTGGTCCGTTTCCTGACGGTTTTGTGTATGCAAACGATATGGATGAAGTTATATCTCTTTGTGATGATAAGACCATAGGTGTAATGATAGAACTTATCCAGGGAGAAGGTGGGGTTGAGCCTCAAGATAAGGAAAAAGTTAAAAGATTGGAGAGTGAACTGAAAAAAAGAGACATCCTTTTTATAGTTGATGAGGTTCAAACAGGAATTTATAGAACGGGTGAACTATTTGCCTCAAATCTTTATGAAATAAGCCCAGATATCATCACAGTAGCTAAAGGTCTTGGTGGAGGTGTACCCATAGGGGCGGTCATGACCAAACTCAAAGATATATTTTCCCCAGGAGATCACGGAAGTACATTTGGTGGTAATTATCTCTCAAGTAGAGCAGGGCTTAAAGTGCTTGAAATACTTGAAAATGAAAAAGTAAGCGGCAGACTTGATGAAACCATGATATATTTTAGTGAAAAACTGGAAAGTTTCGCTTCAAAGTATAAAGAATTGGTTGACAAATCCGTGGGACTTGGTCTTATGAGAGGGCTTAGGATAAAAAGCAGTGACAAGTTAAACGAGATAGTCAAATCTGCCGCAGAGCAGAAGGTATTGGTTTTAAAAGCGGGAAGAAACACTTTGAGGTTTTTACCGCCGCTTACTATCACAAAAGCTGAGATCGATACCGGTTTTGAAAGGTTGGACAGTGCTTTTAAGAGTATTGTTTAGTATAGTTATAATTTTTGTAACTTTTGCCAACTCTGAAGACATTCTTTCACCCGTACAAAAAAAGATGCTAAAAAATGAAAAACAACAAAATAAAAAAAGCAGTGATATTTTGGAGTTTGATTGGATAAATCCTGTAAATCTCTCTTATACTCATACAAAAACTGATCAAACTTCACCATCTCAAACAAGTGATATTTGGAGCATATCTTTAAATCAGCCTATATTTAGAAGTGGAGGTATATATTATGCCATAGAGTATGCGAAGGCAAATAGGGAGTTTTTAAGGCTGTCTACTTCTTTGAAAGAAAAAGCACTTATAAAATCCGCCTTTGTTACACTGTTGAACCTTAAAAATATCGATCTGAATATTCAAAAACAAAATCTTTTGATAAAAAATGCAAAGATAGACATACTGAGAAAAAAAGAGCAGTATTTAAACGGCGTGCTTGACAGCAGCTTTTTGGACAATGCGATTTTAAGTAAAAACAGGCTCGAGATAGGACTTTTGGATATGAAAAGTACCAAAGCCGATCTTTTGAAAACTTTCCATACTTTAAGCTCGCTTGATTATAAAAGTGTACATCTTCCTCATTTGAAACTTGTAAATCTGGATGAATATATAAAAAACAATCTTTTTCTAAAAAATTCAAAAGCAAATATAAAACAGCTTGATTACTTGAAGAAAATGACTGTTTCAAACTATTTTCCAACCATATCACTCTTTGCAAATTATAACAAGAGCAGAGTGAATTATATGAGAGTTCAAAATGACAGTTACAAATCTTACGGTTTGTCAGTCTCGATGCCACTGTTTGATATAAACAGAGGAAAAAATATAGAGCTTCAAAAATTGAAGGTTTTAAAGTCGAAACTTGAACTGATCGATAAAAAAAACAGTGAAAAAGAACTCTATAGAGCCATAGTCAAGAAGATATCGTTTTATAAAAAAAAGATAGAGTTGGCAAAAGAGGAAGAGAAACTCTATGCTTCACTTCTTAAAACCACAAAAGATTTGTATAGCGGCGGAGAAAAAACCATATATGATGTAAAGACTATGCAAAATTCACTTCAAAGTACTAAGCTTGATAAAAAGATATATCAAAATGACTTGGATATAGAACTTTTCAAACTATACGAACATGAAGGAAATATGTGAAGTTTTCCTCTTTTATGCAAGAGTGGCTTTATGGTGATGATGGATATTACTCAAATTTTAAATCTATAGGAAAAGAGGGGGATTTTTATACTGCCGTAAGCGCTTCATCCTTTTTTGGTGGAAGCATAGCGAGCAGAATCGTAAAAATCATAGAGGAGGGTTTTCTACCTAAAGACTCTACCGTACTTGAGATAGGAGCCCACCAGGGATACCTTTTGGCTGATATAGTGCAGTTTATCTATACTTTAAAACCGGAATTTCTTGGAACTTTAAAGTTCGCTATCCTTGAAAAGCAGGAAAATATACTGAAAATCCAAAAAGAGTATATGAAGAACTCTTTTGGAGATGCTGTTACATTCGAATATTTTAAAAGTTTTGATGATATTGATGAAAAAAATGCTTTTATTATTTCAAACGAAATCTTCGATGCATTTCCCTGCGAAGTAGTAAAAGATGACAAAATGCTTTATATCGAGAATTTTGAAGCCAAATTTTCCGATATATCTTCATATGCAAAAAAAACGGCAAAAAGATATGATATCCAAAAAGGTGAGATTGCGGTAGGCTATGAAGAGTTTGCGTCAAAATTGGCTAAAAGTATCAAAAGATTTGAATTTGTAACATTTGATTATGGTGAAAAAGACATAAGAAATGATTTTTCTATCAGGATTTATGACAAACACAAAGTATATCCATTTTTTTCTCTTACAAAATTTGCTAAAGATGAAAAACTTGAAAATGAGGACATTACTTTAAAATCTCTCTTTAAAAAGAGCGACATAACATATGATGTTAATTTTACTCACTTGATAGATACTTTTAGTGAAAATGGTATAGAAAATATCTCCTATAAAACTCAAAATAGAACTTTGGTAAATTTTGGTCTTATAGAACTTTTGGAAATTTTGAAACAAAACAGTGATGAAAAAACATATCTAAATGAGCTCAATAAAGCAAAAGTGCTGATAGACCCTGCTTTCATGGGTGAGAGATTCAAGTGTTTGATATTTAGAAAGTTTTAGAGGTTGTTCTAATGCCAAAGTTGATTTGTGTTATTTGACTTTATATAGGCTACTGCTACGGCATACTCTTTTTCATGAGTAATTGAGAGTGACGATTCTGTGATACTATACTTCTTTACGATATCTTTTGGAAGAGTGAAATAGGGTGCATTTTTTGAAGTTTTACGGATACGAATATCATGGAAAGAGAGTTCGCTTCCTATGCCACATCCCAAAGCTTTGGATATAGCCTCTTTTGCAGCATAAAAACCAGATAGAGTTTCAATTTTTCCTTTTGATAACTCTATCTCATCTTCATTTAGGTATCTAAGAAGTGCTTTTTTACCGAATTTTTTATAAAAATTTTCAAATCTCTCTATCTTGACTAAGTCAATCCCCAACATTTACTGTACGACAAACTCTGTAAAAAAGATATTTTTAACTTGTCCGTCAGCTAGCACAGCATTGATCCTATCAACCAATTCATCTTTTAATTTTTCTTTTCCTCTGTTGGTGCTGACTTCCTGAAAAGTTTTGGATGAGAGTGTTCTTATGACTATATCTCTAATAAGAGGCTTTTTTTTGTCAAGTTCAGCAGTAAGTTCAGGGCCGCTTAGTTCAAGATCCATCTTTACCTTTAAAAATTTCGTACCGCCTTCACTAAGAAGGTTAACTATAAATTGATCCAACGGATATATAGGTCCAATCTCAATAAGATCAGAATTTCTTGATACTTTAGCTCTTTTCATTTGTTTTGATTGGGGTTGTTGTTGAGTTTGTTGCATATTCGGCTGGTTTGCCGAATTGTCACTCAGTAAAAAATACGCAGCCAATCCTCCACCCACTAAGATGAGAACTAAAAGCACTATTATGATGATAAGTACAAGACTTGATCCAGATTTCTTCTCTTTTTTTTCTTCGTTTTTTTCTTCATCAGCCATTATCATTCCTTTTGGTTTGGTTCATTTTATACTATATCGTATATTTTGGAAATTATTTAAGGATCAATCCATAGAACAACGGCCAATACCTAGATCTTGTATGATTTTTTCAAAAAAGTCACCTGATTCTCTGTCATAATCATCATGAAACTCTACGATATAGATACCTTCATTTTCATTTTCATTGCTATGTTCTATGACAATATCCGGAGAAACTTCAAACTCTTTTATGGCTTTTATAACAGCTTCATTTATTTGTGAACTTTGGTCTTTATCGAAAAATTTGATTTCGAGCATTGCATATCTCTCTTCCATTTCATGATAAGCTTCTATGCATGGTTTGGTCTTGCTCATTTTAGGCCTTTTTGTGTTTGTTTTGATACAAAAAATTATATCTAATTAAAATAAATTAATCATAAAACATAAGAGTATTTTACATCCAATCTATGAGTTTTGAAACTTCTTTTACTTCATAGCATTTTAAACCCTTGATATCTTGAAGAGGTTTTGAAGGAACTATCGCTTTTGTAAATTTTTGCATCTGAGCTTCTTTGAGCCTCAAATCCAGGTTAAATATATCCCTAACATTACCTATAAGTGTGATCTCCCCTAAAAAAATGGTATCTTTACTAAGAGGTCTATTTCTAAAACTACTTATGATAGCGGCTATGACAGCTATATCACATGCTGTTTCATTTATCTTTATACCACCTGCGATATTGATAAATACATCATAATTGTTTAAAGGTAGTTCCAGTTTTTTTTCAAGCAGGGCCAAAAGCATATTGAGTCTATTTAGTTCAAACCCTGTTGCACTTCTTTTTGGATTTGGAAAATTGCTTTCGCTGACAAGAGCTTGAACTTCAAGGATGATAGCTCTGGTGCCTTCCATGGCTACCGTGATAGCAGATCCCGGTTGAGATGAAGCTCGATCGAAAAATTTTTTTGATATATTGTCTGCACTTGTCAGCCCTTTTTGACTCATCTCAAATATGCCCACTTCGCTGGTCGAGCCAAATCTGTTTTTGATACTTCTTAAAACTCTAAGCTCCTTTGAGGTATCTCCTTCAAAGTATAAAACGGTATCTACCATGTGTTCTAGTATACGAGGACCCGCGATAGAGCCTTCTTTAGTGATATGACCTATGATAAAAACGGCAGTGGAATTTTCCTTTCCCCATCTCATCAAATCAAAAGTTATCTCTCTAACTTGTGAAACACTTCCGGGGGCTGCGGTTAGTTTGTTGGAGTATAGTGTCTGGATGGAGTCTATGATAAGTATATCATAACTGTTTTTTTCTAGTTCTACAAATACATTTTCAAGCTCAATTTCAGTTAAAAGGTAGATATTGTCATGATTTACTTCAAGTCTGTTCGCTCTTAGTTTTATCTGTGACTTTGACTCTTCACCGCTTACATATAAAACCTTTTGTCCACTTTTTGCCAAATTTCCGGCAATCTTTAAAAGAAGTGTCGATTTACCAACCCCAGGACTTCCACCGATAAGAACCAAACTTCCAGGAACTATTCCTCCACCAAGTACAAGGTCTAGTTCTTTTGAATTTGATGAGTATCTTTGGATATTTTCCTCTTTTATCTGTGTTATAGGCTGTGCTGAAAGTATATCTCTTGGGTGGCCTGAAGTTTGTTTTAGAACCTCAACTTGTGTTTTGCTTAGCTCTATGATTTGCTCCCAAGCTCCGCAGTTCGGGCATTTTCCCATCCATTTGGATGTTTGGTAGCCACATGCTTGACATTCATATAGTCGTTTTGATTTAGCCATTTTGCTCTTTTATAAAAAATGAGTCTAAAAGTCCGTCAACAAACTCTTCAGGTTCAAACTCTACCAAGTCATCCTCTTTTTCTCCGACTCCGATATAAAGTATGGGAAGCTTGAGTTCGCTTGCTATACTGAAAAGCGCTCCACCTTTTGCTGTACCGTCGAGTTTTGTTATGATGATGGCATCTATGCCTACGATTTCTTTGAAAGCTTTTGCCTGGTTGATTGCCGAGTTGCCTTGAGTCCCGTCAAGTATGAGTATCTTCCTGTGAGGTGCTCCCTCTTTTGCCTTGTTGCAAATCCTTACTATCTTTTTTATCTCATTCGATAGATTGGTTTGGTTATGAAGTCTGCCTGCAGTATCTATAAGAACGTTGTCATAACCTTTGGCGACAGCAGACTTGATGGTATCATAAGCTACTGCTGAAGGGTCATGCCCCTGTTTTGTGGCAACTATGGGGATATCAAGTTTGTCTGC
Source organism: Thiofractor thiocamini (assembly GCF_055384375.1). NCBI lineage: Bacteria > Pseudomonadati > Campylobacterota > Epsilonproteobacteria > Campylobacterales > Thiofractor > Thiofractor thiocamini. The sequence goes on from NZ_AP042389.1 coordinate 423,169, forward strand.
CCATCTTTTTAACTGCTCGACTGCAGCTGCTCTAAAAGTATCGGCAGCTCCAAGTATCACTTTTTTACCGGATTTTTTATATAAATTGGCAAGTTTGGCTATAGTTGTTGTTTTTCCTGCACCGTTTACTCCAAGTATAAGTTCTACAAAAGGTTTTTCATTTTGCATATCTTTTGGTTTTGATTCCAAAAAATATGACAAAAGAACTCTTTTGAGATCATCTCTTCTTACCCAATCCCCGGCAGGTAGATAGAGTATAATTTCTTCTACAGTTTCATAGGTTACATCTGCTTCAAGCAGTATGTCTTCTATCTCATCTTTGGAGAGTTTTTCTTTTTTTTGAGGTGCTATATGCTTTATGGCGTCAGTTGTTTTTTTAAGGGATTTTTTTATAAATCCTATCATTTGGCGATCGCTTTTTTTATATCTGAGTCTATCATCTCTTCAGGGATGATGCCTATATAGTGTGTTATGACATGTCCATTTTTATCATAAAGTATCATAAAAGGTATGCTTTGTATGCCGCCAAGCAGATTTGAGAGTTTAAAATTGTTTGCACCGTTTGTGACTATATAGTTGATATGGTTATAATCGATGAAACTTTGTATCTCGCTGTCTGGTTTGTCATCTTCCAAAAGAACGGAGATGATTTGCAATTTGTCATGATATTTTTTTTGAAGATTTACCAAATGTGGTATCTCGGCTTTGCAGGGAGGACACCATGTAGCAAAAAAGTTTAACAGGATGATCTTGTCATCGTTTTCTTTGAGTTTTAAAGCTTTATCACTTTTTATGAAAGTGATATCTTTTGCATTGACGCCATGAAGCTTTACTTCGGTTTTTACAGGTTTCTTTTGGATGGGTTTAACGGTTTGTGTACTGTTCTTTTCATTTTTTTGGCTCTCTTTTTTTGTGTTTGAACATCCGGTTATACCGATCATAAGCAAAACCGGCAATATCATATATAACAATTTCATATACACTAACGCCTTTTTGTAAAATAATTTTTGGTATTATATCAAGTTATTATAAAATTATCCCAAAGGTCTGAAATTATGTCAGTTAGTAAAGCGGTATTTAGACAAGAGTGCAAAGAGAAGCTTTTAAAAAGTTCAAAAATTTCAAAATATTATAAAGATAAAATGGTTGAAAAACATTTGGAAAAGATCATCGATGCTTGTAAACCAAAAAATATCTTGACGTATATACCTTTTGGATTTGAGCCGGATATAGTAACTTTTATAAACAAACAAAGAAAAAAATGTAACATATTTGTTCCATTTATGGAAGGTGTCAGTTTTAAAATTGTAAAATATAGATTGCCATTATGTGAAAAAAGATTTTCTATAAAAGAACCGGGCAACTCTTTTTTTAAGTTCGTAAGAGTTGATATAGCTATAGTCCCTGTCTTAGGAGTTGGCAAGGATTATAAAAGAGTAGGTTTTGGCAAAGGTATGTATGACAGGTATTTTGCAAGTCTTGATTACAAACCGATAATTATATTTGTGCAGATTGAAAAATGTTTTAATAAAAATGCTACTACTGATAAATATGACATACAATCTGATTATTATATAACTCCTAAAAAAATTTATATAACAAGGGGAAAGAGATATGATAGTAGAGATATCATTAGCTGCGGCAAGTCTCATCGTAGGAGGAGTTTTAGGAGCATTAGTCCAAAAAAAGTTAGAGTCTTCAAAATTTGAAGTTTATGAAGCAGGAGCAAGAGCGAAAGCAAAAGCGATAGAACATGAAGCTGAACTGGTTTTAAGAAATGCAAACCTTAAAGCAAAAGACCTTGAACTTGAAGCAAAAAACAAGTTTGAAGAGGAAGCCAGAGAGTTAAGAAAAGAGTATGAGCAAAAACTAGCTCAGCTTGAAAAGAAAGATAACGCTTTAAACGATCTTTTCAAAGATGAGCTTAAAAATATAACAAAAGAAAAAGATGAGATAAAAGCTATAAAAAAAGATGTGGAAGAAAAATCCAAAGAAGTTGAAGAGCTTAAAAACGAGTACAGACAAAAACTAAACGAAGCACTGAAAGTACTTGAAAGATCAGCCGGGCTTACCGAAAGCGAAGCGAAAGAGATAGTTCTAAAAAAAGTTGAAGAAAACTCCAGAGCCGATATAGCCCACATAGTTAGAAAATATGAAGAAAAAGCGAAACAGGAAGCCAAGAAAAAAGCCAATTTCATTATAGCTCAGGCTACTACAAGATATGCAGGAGATTATGCCGCCGAGAGACTTATAAATGTCGTCAGCCTTCCAAATGATGATCTAAAGGGAAGGATCATAGGAAAAGAGGGAAGAAACATAAAAACCCTTGAAATGCTTTTAGGAGTTGATGTTATCATAGACGATACCCCGGGTGCTATTATACTTAGCAGTTTTAACCTCTATAGAAGAGCGATAGCAACGAAAGTGATAGAGCTATTGGTTGAAGACGGCAGGATCCAACCGGCTAGGATAGAAGATATATATGAGAAAGTAAAAGCCGAATTCGATCAAAGTCTCATGGATGAAGGACAAGAGATAGTAGTGGATATGGGGCTAACTAAAATACATCCAGAAATCGTAAAACTCATAGGAAGACTCAAATTTCGTGCAAGTTACGGTCAAAATGCACTTGGACACTCTTTGGAAGTTGCCCATCTTGCCGGTATCATTGCGGCTGAACTTGGAGGGGATGAGCAACTTGCCAAAAGAGCGGGACTTTTGCATGATATAGGAAAAGCGTTGACTCATGATTTTGCCGGAAGTCATGTGGATCTTGGTGCTGATCTTTGTAAAAGATACAAAGAACATCCTGTAGTCATAAATGCTATCTATGCACACCACGGACACGAAGAGCCAACAAGTATAGAATCAGCCGCAGTTTGTGCTGCCGATACTCTAAGTGCCGCAAGACCTGGTGCTAGAAGAGAAGTACTTGAAGCATTCTTAAAAAGAGTCCAGGAGATCGAAGAGATAGCAACTTCAAAAGAGGGTATAAAACAAGCTTATGCCATAAACGCAGGAAGAGAAGTAAGAGTCATAGCAAATGCTAAACTTGTTAACGATGATGAAGCTGTGCTTATATCTAAAGAGATAGCCAAGGAGATAGAAGAAAAAGTCCAATATCCCGGCGAAATCAAAGTAAATGTCATAAGAGAGTTAAGAGCCGTGGGATATGCAAGATAATATAACATGGAGGGGCTTTCACTAGATATTTTTCAAAATTTGGCAAAAAGAGCATGGAAAATTTCATGGGTTTTTGTTTTATATTCAGTAGTATCATTTTTGATACTACTGAATATAATAATAGTCAAAAAACTTTATATTTTAGATAATATTGATAAGCTTTCACAAAATTACACAAATTTTATTACCGCATTATTTGATTCTTCATTTTTATCATTTATCTTTTTTGTTGTTATGTATGTACTTCGAGGTGATTCGGATTTGACTATAAAAAAATTACGAGAAAATTTTTACAAAAGTGCCTTTAAGAGAGTAAAAGAGGTATTTGCCTTCAGGTTCGATACACAAAACCTGAATTTTGAAAATGATATAAAAAAGCTTATACAGTACAATGGAAAGTTTAAAAAAAATGATGTCATACATACGGTAAGCTTGGACAATTTAAAGTCTGTTTATGTGGATGGGATAGATTCTTTGTATGTGTATTATCAGATAAATAAAACGCAATACATACTATACAGCATATGGCATTCTGGGGATTTCATAGCGATAGCAGTCGCACTTAAAAAAGAGTTCGGCGTTTCCAAAGACGAGTTTGATAAAACCTTGGAAGAAGCACTCAATCTTGAAGGTGCGAAATACACTAAAAATACAAGAGATGATTTTCTTTGGTTCGATGTAAAGTATGACATCAGTGAAGATTTTTTATTTAACAATATAGAAAAAGAGAGAATTTCAAGAAAAGTCGCCCATATAGTTACCATAAGCATACCTCACTTGATGGAGAAAATGGGATGGATGAAGTTCTAATCCTTTTTAGCGGAGGTCTTGAGAGTACTTCGTTGATAGAGTACTTCAAAATGTCAAAATATGACATAGAGCTTCTTTATATACAAAGCGGATATACATGGGAAAATACCGAGCTTTCATATGCAAAAAAAATCGCAAACTTTTATGACTTGCCATTGAATGTCATAAAGTGTACATTTGGTGTAAAGCAGCTTGGTTTTGTCGAATGCAAAGAAGACAATATCATCCCTACAAGAAACCTGACCCTAACAACTATGGCTGCAAATCATGCACTTTCAAAGGATATCTTCAACATAGCTATGGGGCTTTTTGGTGACAAAGATTATCCTGATACTTCAAGAGAGTACCTGGATAAGATAGAGCATCTCATATCTATCAGTTCATCCAAAAGTTTTAAGATACTCACCCCTTTTTATGAAAAAACTAAAGGTGTGATCTATGACACATATAAAGATAAAATCCCCATAAACTTTGTCTTTTCCTGTGCAAATCCTGTAAATGGCAAAAGATGCGGTAAGTGCTATAAGTGTAAATCTTTCAATGAGGCAATACAAAACCATGACAAAGTACTGACCGAATAAAGCTTTCTAACGGTTCTAAAATTTAAAAGGATTTGCAAGGATGCAAATCCAAATTTTAGCCCGGGAGTTATTGCAGGATGCAATTTTGAGAATGAGTGTAAAAGTTTTATTTGGTCAGTGCCTATAACAAATAAAATCTACATAAAAATAATATTATGATATAATAGCGTCCTTATTAGGAGTAATTTTGTTGAAAAATATTTTTATATACATATTTATAGCTTTTGTTTTTTTCGGATGTGGCGATGAAAATACTAAAAAACCGTTACGTATAGTTTCAAATGCATGGATAGGATATGCCCCTTTGTTTTATGCACAAGAGAAGGGATATCTAAAAAAATTAAACATAAAAGTCATACCGGTTGTATCTCTTGCGGAAGCCATGGATACATTTATGGTCGGAAAAGCCGATATGCTAACTTCCACTCAGCATGAGTACCGTAAGATAAAAAAACAGTTTAAAACGCTTGAGCCGGTCATCTTGCTAGATAGATCATACGGTGGGGATATGATACTTTCCAATAAAACCACGAAAGAGTTAAAACAAAGTAGTACGATAGATGCATATCTGGAAGTTGACAGTATCAATATGGATATATTGGACGATTTTTTAAAAAAGACAGGCATATCCAAAAAAAATATCATTTTCCACAACAATGACCAGTCATCTTTGCAATCTTTAGGTTGCAGATCAAAACCAACCATTATAGTTACTTATGTGCCTTATGACATGACATTTAAAAAAGAGGGGTATTTTGAAGTTGCATCGACAAGAAATCTTGACACCATAGTCGTTATAGATGCACTGTGTGCCACAAAAGATATAGTTCAAAGATATAAAAGTAGACTTTATGAGCTAAAAAAAGTCATAGACAGATCCATTGTAGAATTGACAAATGATAAAAAAAATTCATACAAGATTGTATCACCCTATCTTGACAATATATCCTACAAGGATTATGTAAATTCGTTTAAAACTATAAAGTGGATAAACAATCCTGATAAAAATATCATGAATGTCATAAAACAGCTTGGATACGAAGAGGATGGTTTGATTAAGGGCGCCTCTAAAACCCCTATGCACCAATAGAAGTCAAAGAAAGGATAAGATTTTGCAAGAGAAATTTGAAGTACTAGCCATAGCTAATTCGAAAATTTATCTTGTGAAAGATTGTCCTTTATTTGACTTCCCTTCGGGCATTATGAGGTTTCCCATCTACTTCGTTAAACTTTTTTGGATTATTAGAATAGTCCTGCAAAAGTTTGCCTTGTATATGAAAAACCTCATAATGCTATTGGTGCATAGGGGTTTTAGAGGAGCCCTTAAGTGAAGCGCAAGATATCCATAAGATTTTTTATCTTTCTTTTTTTATTGGTGATGGGGTTGGCGGAGATAGTTTCTCTTTATAAATTTTATCAGAAAGAGAAAAGTGTCATTGGTCATTTGGCATCTTTATCAGTAAAAGACAGCATTTTGAACATATATCATATCACTAAAAAAACTTTAGAGAGTGATAACGATATAAATGCCGCAAAAGTAAAGCTTGACAATATAAAGATAAGCAATGATTTTATAAAAAATATCATCATAACGGATGAAAACGGTAAAGTATTGTATTCATCTCTTAGATCAAATATAACCATACCAAAAAATATATGTAACAATATAAGAAAATACAACAAAAGCAATATTTTTTCATTTGATGCCTGCAAAAAAGATATGGAGTTGTATAGAGGCATAAAAAAGTATCTGTATCATCTTTATATCATAACGGACAATAAATATATCAGCAAACTTGTAGCAGATGCCCTGCAAGAGTCATTGGAGTATTTTTTAGTTGTAGGCATCGTCATGCTTGGACTGCTTTGGATATTTTTTGAGAGAGATATCATAACTCCTTTGGAAAAACTAAGGCAGTTTGCATACTATCATGCACAAAAGCCAAAAGAGTTTTTTATAAAAGAGCTTGAAAGCATCAGGTATTCTTTAGGTTTGACTTTCAACAGACTTGAAAAAGAGCAGCAGGAGCTATATAATCTCTCCACAAAAGATTCATTAAGCGGTTTATATAACAGACTGAGCCTTTTTGAGAAAATAGATTGGCTCATTTCCAAATCAAAAAGAGATGGAGACAGGTTTGCGATATTGTTTATAGATTTGGATGATTTTAAAAATATCAACGACTTTTTGGGACATGATGTAGGAGACGAAGTTTTAAAGATAGTTGCAAACTCCATTCAAAATTCTGTTAGAGATATAGATTTTGTCGCAAGGATCGGTGGAGACGAATTTGTTGTTGTTTTGCCAAAATATGAAAACAATATGCAAATCGTAGAAGTTGCAGATAGGATTATCAAAAATGTATCAAGCCCTATAAGTATAAATGATAAGAGTTTCAGTGTCGGTGCCAGTATAGGTATAGTCACCTATCCAAAAGACGGGGAAGATAAAACCGAGCTTATAAAACATGCGGATATAGCCATGTACAAGGCAAAAGAGTCCGGGAAAAATCAATTTTATTTTTTCACAAGAAAATTAAATGAAACTCTACATGAAAAGATAAATATCCAGCAAAAGATAAAAAAAGCTTTAAAGAAAGATTATTTTGAACTTTATTATCAGCCAAAAATCGACATACAAAGCCAAAAAGTCATAGGTTGTGAAGCACTTATAAGATGGAACGATCCTCTGCTTGGTTTTGTAACACCTGATAAATTCATCCCGATTGCCGAAGAAAACGGATATATAGTCGAAATAGGCGAATGGGTTTTAAGAGAATCTGCAAAACAGGTTAAAAAGTGGGAAAATTCTCCTTTAAGGGATATTAAGCTCTCTTTTAATGTATCCGCAAAACAGTTTCAAGATATACATTTTTATGAAAAGGTTTATAAATACACAAAAGATATGTGTACTAAAAAACTAGATATCGAGATAACGGAGTCTGCATTTTTGGATAATACGCAAAAAAATATAGAAATCATAGAAAAGATCAAAGACCTTGGTATTACTTTTTCACTCGATGACTTTGGAACCGGGTATTCGTCACTCTCTTATCTAAGAGATATACCTATAGACACCATAAAGATAGATAAAAGTTTTTTGGATATTTTCGATAGTGAAAGCGGTAAATCATTTATAAAGATGATCATAAATATAGGTAAAATACTCTCTATGAAAGTTGTTGCAGAGGGTGTCGAGAAAAAAGAACAGGTTGATTTTTTAAAGGCAAACAAGTGTGATATATATCAGGGGTATTACTTTTCAAAACCTCTCAAGCTAAAAGAGTTCGAAGAGCTTGCTATGAAACATTTATGATGCGTTTTTAAAAACCGTTATCAAAGAAGCTTTATCTTGCCTGCTGATTTTACCGCCTTTTAAAATTTTGCAGTACAAACCTCTGTGATTTTTTATGATTTTAGGTAAGTGTTTGTGAAATATACCAAGATGCGAACAAAGAGTACATTTTTCAGTGATTTGAAGTTGGGTTTGACCTACTTGGAGGATATCTCCTATATTAAAAAGATGTGGATCGAAGTCGAAAAGTATATTTTCCCCGTAACTTCCATAGACGAGTTCTATGCCGTTTTCTTTAGCTATATCGTAGGATTTAAGACCGATGATCATAACACTTTTATCTATATCATCTCCGGCAAATTTATCATTTAAAATGCCATGATCTTTTATGAGTTGCAACTCTTTCACTTTTGGTCTTGGAAGTCCGCTAACTCCCTTTGGAGCACTGAAAATATCTATAACTTTTCCTAAACTGTCCATATATCCCCATTTGATTTTTTAAGACATTATACTGATTTATTATAATAAAATCAAATATTTTATATAGTTTATATATAATTTTTTCTAATATATTACTTTTTTACACATTTTGATTTACGGATGGGGGATTTTTATCTTGGAGTTTAAAAGAAAACCTGTCACAATGATAAGTAACAGTATGATAAAACTGTTTTGTATAATCAAAAAGTACCACAAAAGATAATATATCCACAAAAGTATGGCACCAAGCGGGGTGGGGACTCCTGTAAAAAATTTGCTTACCTCTCCCGCATCGTTGTGCAGATTAAATACTATAAGCCTTCTTATGCCGCTTATAAAGTAGTATATCAGGACGATTCCAGCAATTATCTCATAAAAAAATCCACTTTTATCAAATATAGCAAAAAAGATGAACATAACGGGTACCAAAACAAAACTGAGTGAATCGGCAAAAGAGTCAAGTTGCACTCCAAATTCTGTTGAAAGGTTATATTTTCTAGCGATTTTGCCGTCAAATATATCAAAAGCACCACCGAACCATGCAAAAAGTGCTGCCCAAAAAAAGTATCCGTGAGTGATAAAGTATATGGCTATAAGACCAAAAGATATATTGGCAAATGTAAAAAGATTTGCCAAGTTGAAGTGGGAGTGTTTATCATATAAAAAATTCATCTGTTTACCTTTTTTAAGTAATTTTCTAACATATCTTGTTCAAATTCGTCATTATTTTTGTATTCGTATCCAAAGCACTCTTTCCACAAAGAGTGAGGTTCCATGCATAGATAAAAAAAGACTTTGCCATGCCAGCTTTTAAATGCCTCGTAAGAGGTTTTAAACATTTCTATCTTCGTTTCAAACGGATAAGAGAGTTTACCCTCCGCATCGGTAAGCGGTATTTGGTGGATTTTGGTTTTAAACTCTCTTGAACGTATCTGTTTTAACACCGGTTTTATAAAAGTTAGAGTTCCAAAAGAGACTAGAGTAACCTCGTCGCTTGAAAAATCATTTTGCAATCTTTTATAAATTTTTGTGTAATCTTCAAGATAATTTTCATACTCTACTATCGGATGAAAATGAAAACCGACCTTTATGCCCTTGTCGGCTACTTTTCTGGCTGATTCTATCCTCTTATCAAGCTTTGCCGTTAAATGCTCTTCGTTTTCTATGATAACAGGAGTATTCAGTGACCAAGTAACTATGACGTTTTTAGGGATATCGTTTTCCAGGAGGTATTTGATATTGTCCGATTTGGTTTTAAGTTCTAGTATGACATTTGGATGTTTTGCGGTAAAATCAAAAATAGCATCAAGCACTCCCTCTTTGTTTCCCCACATCAAAGAGTCCGAGCTTTGGCCGGTGCCTATATGGTATCTTTTGTTTGGGTCTAGTTTGATATCTTTTAATTTTTCTGCAAAATTTTTATCGAAAATGACTTGGTTTTGGTTGTAAAATGATTGGATAGAGCAATACGAACAGTCAAATCCGCAACTCTCTACCGCATCAAGAGTGAAAAGATTGCAACATCTTGTTTTTTCACTTGCAACCGGGCACTGCCCCAAACCCAAAGACTCTTTTTCAAGAGTTTTTGTTTTAACTCCTTTTGGATGATACTCTTTTTTTGTGGAAAAGCTTGAGTAATTGTTTGGTTTGGTTTTTAAATCGTTGTAATTTTTATATAGAGTGTTCAATAGTTTTTTCTTGGTTTGTTTTACATCTTTTATTTCGCCCGTAGGTAAGTTTGTAAACCTAACAATGCTTCCCTCATCCCAAATCTTTATGTCATTTGCTATAAGTATGAGGTTTTTTATCTCGGAAACCGTTAAAAAGAAATCTATGCTGAATTTCGTTATAAAATTCTGCTCTTTTTGAGATAATTTGTAAAAATTGGTATGTTTGATGGCATCGTTGAATTTGTTCAATATATCTGTCTTGTTTTGCATAGGCGTATTGTACTTAAACCCTCTTTTTATCTATCTTAAACAGTTGGGGCTCAATGGTGATATCTGTGGGTATGAAACTATGTTTGTTTTGTACTATATCTTGAATTAAGTTTGCTATATCTTTGGGGTCTATGTAGCTTTGTTCATCTTTACTGGGGCAAAAGTCAAGTTCATCGAAAAAAGGGGTATTTGTTATATCGGGATTTATATTGACAACTTTTATACCGCTCTTTCTTGCTTCGTTAAACAGTGACAAGCCAAAATGTCTAAGTCCTGCTTTTGTTGCACCGTAAACTGCACCTCTGGGAGCCGGCTTGATACCTGAGATGGAGTTGATATTGAAAATAAACCCGTTGTTTTTCTTGATGCTTCTTAAAAATGTTTTGCATAAAAGTAAAGGAGCACTCAAGTTTACCTCTATCATCTTTTCTATATCTTTTATACTTAACTCTTCATGAGGAGCAAACTTCCCGAAGCCGGCACAGTTGATAAGTGTATCTATATCTTTTTTTTTATAACTCTCTAAAAATCTATGCAATTCCTTTTTATTGGAGAGATCACAAACAACAGGTATGAAGTTTTCATCTTCTATATCACATTTTTCAAAGTCTCTGGCGATTCCTGTGACTTGATAACCGATAGAGAGCATAGAACTTGCTATCTCTTTTCCTATGCCGCTGCTTGCACCGCTTATGAGAGCACTTTTCATATATCCTCCATTTTTACAGATATCTTTTAGTTGTTAAAATACAATTATACTATAGCTTAAACAAAAAGTACACATTATACCAATACAATTCTACAAATATATTTGGAGGAAAATCATGAATATCATAAAAAAACCCGACTGGCATATCAGTGAAAACGAAGTAACGGATGAAACACTTTTTGAAAGAAGAAGGGATTTTTTGAAGCTTGGTGTTGCGACTATGGTTTCTGCGTCAGCTGTGATGGAAAAACTCTCAGCCGTGCAAATGACAGATAAAACTCCTCTTCGTTTCAAAAAAACTTCTTTTGGTAAAAACTTAAAGCAAAATACTCTTTATCAAGCAAGCCACTATAACAATTTTTACGAATTTTCTTTAAACAAAAAGGACCCGGTAAGGATGGCTCATACCCTAAAACCAAGTCCATGGGAGATAGAGATAAAAGGTGAAGTTGATAACCCGTTCAAGATAAGTATGGATGAGATACTAAACTCATATCCGCTTGAAGAGAGGATATACAGGTTTAGATGTGTGGAAGCATGGGCTATGGTAGTTCCCTGGATAGGTTTTCCTCTTTCATATATCATAAAAAAGGCAAATCCAAATTCCAAGGCAAAATATGTAAAGTTCACCACATTGTTAGATCCCAAGCAGTTTCCAGATCAATCAAAAAAAGGCAGGTTTGCCAATATACCCTATCCTTATGTCGAAGGGCTTAGGATGGATGAAGCGATGAATGATTTAAGCATACTTGCTGTTGGAATGTATGGAAAAACACTTCCAAATCAAAACGGTGCGCCTTTGAGGCTTATAGTTCCATGGAAGTATGGATTTAAAAGCATAAAATCCATAGTAAGCATAGAGTTTGTACAAAAACAACCTATCAACACATGGAATGCCATCAGCCCCAAAGAGTACGGTTTTTATGCAAATGTCAACCCGAAAGTGGATCATCCAAGATGGTCTCAAGCCAGAGAGAGAAAATTGGGCAGCTTTTTCAAACAAGATACCCTGATGTTCAACGGTTATGAAAAAGAGGTGGCTGATATGTATAAGGATATGGATCTGAGGGTGTTCATATGATAAGAAAAATATCATTGTTTTTACTTTTTTTATCCCCTTTTTTCTATATGGTTTACGGTTTGCAAAGTGCTATAGATCCTATAAAATACATATATACTTGTACAGGCATAACCGCTATAGTACTTTTGATACTGACTTTGTGTATAACTCCACTGAGAAAGATAAAAAATTTTATGAGATATAGACGTTTTACGGGACTTTTTGCACTTTTTTACGCATTTTTACATTTTTTAAACTTTTTCATACTCGATGCCCAGTTCGATATAGGTTTTGTATTAAAAGAGATAATGGATAAGCCTTTTGTGTATCTTGGAATGATATCTCTTGTTGTGCTTCTTTTTATGGGTATCACTTCAACGAAGAGACTTTTTAGGAAGTTCAACAAATGGCACAAAGCGGTGTATATAGTTTTGATACTTGTAACCATTCATGCGTCAATGGCTCAAAAAGTTTTAAGCAGATTCGAATATACCTATATCTTGATGGCTGTTATATTGCTTGGGTACAGGTTGGTTATGACTATAAAAAAGAGAAAGTCGGTTTTTGGCAGGAAAGTATGGTTTAAAAGATTAAATTTGACTCATTGATACACTTTTTTACTAATTCATATATGAAATCATTTGTTATGTAAAAAGTGTCAAGATGGTCCGATATGATCTTGTATATCTTTATATTTTCTTTTTTCGTCAAATTTTTAGAAGCTTTGTAAAAACCGTAGCCCTCCATATCGATAAGTATATCTCTTTTCAAATCTTTTTTGTTTTGTACTACATCATCAAAGGTATATAAAACTTCTCCCTCTGTGTTAAGAACCGTTTTTTTACCGGTTGCCGCTTCGACTATGGATCTTATGTGGCAAAGTGATCCTATCTTTTTAGTGATATCGTTTGAGGCGCAGATACCTATGTTGGTGATGCTTTCTATCTTTTTATCTTTTGCGATATAGGTTGTTGCTATGGCGGAGTTTATCTTCCCCATACCGCTTATGATAAGTGATATGGTATCGTTTTCGTATATCAAAAAAGGTTTCTTTTCTGTTTGTTTGAGATCAAATTTTTCTATCAAAGCTTTAGCTTCGCTAAAAATCGCACATACTATTATTTTCATAGTGTTATCTTATCTTGTTTTTGATAAAATTGTACAAAAGTTGGGATTATTATATGAGTAAATTTCAAAAGATGTATATAGTTCTTGCTCTTAGTTTTTTTATCATTTTTCTTTTTCTTCAGTATCAACCCCCTCAAAAAAGACCAAAACCTGTAAAAGAGACTATAAAAAAAGAGATAGAGCAAAATATAGAAAAATTTAAAACAAAAAACAGTATCTACAGATATAGAAAATACACACATGTAAAAAACTTCTATAAAAATATAGCAAAAATCGCCATAGACGTAGGACTGAGATATGATGTGCCTCCTCCCGCACTTTTAGCAATTGCCGGAGTAGAATCCGGTTATGCAAGAGGATATGTCTCTAAAATCACAGGCAACATTCTAAGCCTGGGTGCTAGCAAAAACGAGCCGGAACTTCCTTCTTTGTATCTTCCTCATTTGAAAAAAAAGCCTTATAAAGTCATATATGGAAGCAGTATAAAAAAGTATAAAAAAAGTGATCTTATCTGGAAACGAAGAGAAAAGAGTTTGAAAAAAGATTACAGACCCAAAAGTATTGCCGGAAGAGATGTGAAGCTGGACTATTTTGATAATCACCCTAAAGAAAAAATAAAAGCTTACAAAAAATGCCTGAGTGATTTTGCTAAAAACTGGATAAGCAGACAAAAAAAATTCAAACCTTTTAAGGATGCTAGAGCACTGCTTGACAACGCCGTTAAAACTTCATCAAAAGATATACTTTTTGATAAAGAGTTAAATATCAAATTCATAAAAACTATAAGCGGCAAGAAAAACTCTTTCAATACCAGAAAAAGCTGGGCACCAAAAGTGATAAAGGTACTAAATAGAGTGGGGCTTGTAGAGTTATGCTATGATATGTATAAAAAACATAAAACTTTTAAAGAAGCTTGGAGAGTTCATTGATATATAGTTTTACAAAGATTTTTAATGAATTGTTAAAATACAAAAAAGAGTTTGTCATAGCAAATATCATAGCCGTTATAGCTGTTTTAGTTAGTACTCCCGCACCTCTTTTGATGCCTTTACTGGTTGATGAAGTTCTTTTGAAAAAGCCCGGATTTTTAACAGAACATATAGATAAACTTTTTGGACATCAGCAGGCTTATGTTTATATCATCATCGTTTTAATGATGACTATATCTTTAAGGGCGATGTTTTTTGGTCTAACTGTTTGGCATGATTATATATTTTCCAAAATTTCAAAAAATATAACATACAAGATAAGACGCGATATGCTCTCTCATCTCTCAAAGCTCTCATTGAACGAGTATGAAAGTTTTGGAAGCGGTAAAATATCATCTTTGTTTTTAGTTGATGTTGCAACTGTTGAAACCTTTTTGGGGATGAGTATAAGTAAGCTTATAGTTTCCGTGCTTACTGTTTTGGGTGTAGCAGTAGTGCTTTTGCTGATCAATTGGAAGTTGGCACTTTTCATACTGCTTGTCAATCCTTTCGTAGTCGTACTTAGTAAAAAATTTGCAAGAAAAGTAAGTATCTATAAAAAAGAGGAAAATAGGACTTTTGAAGCTTTTAGTGAAGCTTTGAGCGAAACACTTGATCTTTTTTGGCAGATAAGAGCTTCAAATCAAGAGAAAAACTTTATAAAAAAACTTTTTTTAAAAAGTGAAGATATTAAAAAAGCAGGTATAAACTTTGCATACAAAAGTGATGCAGCTATAAGGTTTTCATTTTTACTTTTTTTGGGTGGATTTGAAGTGTTTAGGGCTGCTTCGATATTTACCGTAGCTTATGGAAGTTTAAGTATAGGCTTGATGCTTGCGATATTCGGTTATCTTTGGGTGATGATGGGTCCCATCCAAGAGATACTGAACATCCAGTACTCTTATCACAATGCAAAAAGAGCACTTAACAGGATCAATAAAATATTTGAAATGGAAAAAGAGCCTGCATACCCACATCTTAAAAATCCGTTCAAAGAGCATAAAACAAACTCCATAACTTTAAAAGATGTATATTTTTCTTATGATCAAACCAATATGATACTAAAAGATATAAATATGCATATCAAAAAATGCACTCATGTCGCCATAGTCGGAGCAAGCGGTAGCGGAAAAACAACACTGGCTCAAATCATGGTGGGGTTTTATCCGCTTCATAAAGGTGAGCTTTTTTATGATGAGACTAATATAAAAGAGATAGGCTTGGATGTTGTAAGAGAAAATGTCTTTTTGGTTTTACAAAATCCCATGCTTTTTAATGATACAGTTAGGTTCAACCTGACTCTTGGCAAAGAGATAAATGATGAAAAAATATGGCAAGCTCTAAAAATAGCTCAATTAAAAGATATAGTGGAAAATTTTGATAAAAAATTGGACACTTATGTGGGTAAAAACGGTGTAAAACTCTCCGGCGGGCAAAGACAAAGGATAAGTATAGCAAGGATGATCATACAAGATCCAAATGTCGTAATCCTCGATGAGTCCACAAGTGCTTTGGATATCCATACCGAAGAGTCTCTTTTTGAAGCTTTGCAAGATATATTAAAAGAAAAAACGGTTATAATAATAGCTCACAGACTAAGCACTATAAAACAGGCGGATTATATATATATGCTTGAAGACGGTAAAGTGATAGAAGAGGGAACTAAAGAAGAACTCATAGAAAAAGAGGGGAAGTTCGCTAAACATATAGGAGGATAAAGATGAAAAAAATTATATATGTGTTGCTATTGATGATCGCGGTAGGTTTGTATGCCGGGCAAAAGCAAGAGAGTATAGTGGTAGCTGCTGCAGATGTCATGAATGATATCATGAGCATACCTGAAAAATCCATACCACCAAAGCTACTTGAGAGTGCAAAAGCCATAGCTATCATACCTCATGTCATAAAAGCGGGCTTGGTTGTAGGCGGAAGATTTGGCAGAGGAGTACTTCTTGTAAAAAGAAACGGAAGATGGAGTGCACCATGTTTTATAAATCTTGCAGGAGGAAGTCTCGGATGGCAGATAGGAGTCCAATCAAGTGATATAATACTTGTCTTTAAAAATGCAGGTGCTGTTGACGGTATAGTAAGTGGAAAATTCACTCTTGGGGCTGATGCGGCAGTTGCGGCAGGACCTGTGGGTAGAAATGCTTTGGCTGCGACCGATGCCTCGCTAAATGCCGAGATATACTCCTACTCAAGATCCAAAGGACTTTTTGCCGGCGTTGCACTCGATGGAACAGCCTTGAGTGTAAATGATGACTATAATGAGATATATTATAAAAAAGAGGTATATCCTACGGACATATTTAAAGGCTATCATATAAGAGTACCAAAAAGCGGACAAGTTTTGATCGATACAGTATCAAGATATACAAGATAAAAGAGAAGCTTTGAACGATCTTTTCAATTCACTCTCTACCTATGGCTATGTCATACTTTTTTTGTACTCTTTTGGAGGAGGTTTTTTTGCTCTTGTGGCTGCGGGGATACTCTCATATGCCGGTAAAATGGATATAACGGTTTCCATAACGGTAGCTTTCATAGCAAATTTCATAGGTGATACGGTACTGTTTTACATAGCAAGATACAATAAATCCATCATCATGCCCTACATTAAAAAACATAGAAGAAAATTAGCACTTAGCTCAGTGATGATGAAAAAGTACGGTGATAAGATCATATTTTTTCAAAAGTTCATATATGGAGTAAAAACACTTGTACCTATAGCCATAGGATTTACAAGGTATGATTTTAAAAAATTTACCATTTACAATCTCATATCAGCTCTCGTATGGGCTTTGGTTTTTGGACTTGGCAGTTTTTATGCCGGAAAATACCTCATGAAAATTGTACTCTATTTGAAAAACCATATATGGATAACACCTGTCATACTTGTAGTATTGTTTTATTTAATGTGGGTATATATGGAAAAAGCAACTAAAAAATCCTAACTCAATACCTCTACACCATTTTTTACTATATCTATACCATATTTTTCTCTTAGCTTTCCTATGTTTTTGTAAAGTTTCTCCTCTTTTTTATCTTTTTGAAAATGAAGTAAGCAAAATATATGGTTTTTATGACTGTAAAAATGAGAAAGAGATAGTGAGAGCCTTATAATACTACTGTTTTTATATATATCTATCTCATTAAAAAGTTTTATAAACTCCTCTTTTAAGAATGATTCGGTAAAGATTCTATTGAATGTTTTGTGTTTTTTTGATTTTTCACCAAATTCATACTTGATGCTTATATATATGGTAGATGGTCTTTTACCGGTTTTTTGAAGTATGAAACTAAGATGCCTTACAAGGATATATATCCTTCTTTTTATCTCATTTCTATCAAGTATAGGATCAAAAGTCCTTGAAATACCTATGGTTTTTCTCTCTCTTTGTCTGTTTACATCTTCAAAAAAAGTTCCACTTACTTTATCATACAACTCTTTTCCGGCTCTGCCCCATGAGTAAAGAAGGGTTTTTGAATTGTAAATATCAAAAAGAGTCTGTTTTTTATAACTGTATAGTTTTTTTCTCCATGCTCTTCCGATTCCTGGAAACTCTTCTATCGGAATGTCTTTTATAAACTCTTCTATTTCTTCTTTTTTGACAAGTTTTACTCCGTTTGGTTTAGCTTTTGAAGTGGCAAGTTTTGCTATCCATTTGGTGTCTGCTATGCCTATGGATATGGGAAGTGAAAATTTATCTTTTATATTTTTCTGTAAAGTTTTAGCAAAATCAAAAATCTCATCTTTTTCAATCCATCCAAAGCTATCCGCAAAAAATTCATCTATGCTGTACTGTTCAACAAGTGGAAGCTCTTTTTGTAAAAAATTCCTAAGCTTGAAAGAGAGTGTGTGATATAGTATCATATCAGGCGGCAGTACTATGAGGTTAGGACAAAGCAAAAGTGCTTCTTTGATACTCATACCGGTTTTGATGCCATGCTTTCTCGCTTCGTAGCTTGCTGTGGTGATGATGCCTCTTATCCTCTCACCATCTTTGAAAAACTCTTTTGAGTAGCCTCTTTTTTTTGAAAAAAACAAAGATGGCACAAAAGCTCCGCTATTGGCGATCATAGCTTTTTTATTTTGTAAGTTTTTACCAAATATAAACTGATCGCTTCTGCCGCCGACGGCAACTTCTCTACCTATCAATGAACTATCTTTTATCCTCTCAGCAGATACAAAAAAACAATCAAGATCAAGGTGAAGTATCATATTTTTTAAAAAGCTATCTCCCCGATTTTTGCAAATCTATCTACAATGCCATCTATAAAATTATCCAGTATTTCAAATATCCACATAGAAACTCCTTGTATTAAATTTTTATAAAAACAGTAAAATTATACATTTTTTGAAAAATATGATATAATAATATTTCAATATGAAATATATAGGATGCAGTATGAAAAATATCAATGAAATATTTGAAACTATGAAAGATATACTCTCTTCTGAAATGGGTGAAAAAAAGGTGTATGACAAAGATTTGGCAAAAGCTTTGGACTTGCATCAGATGACACTTGCTACCATGAAAAAAAGAGGTAAACTGCCTTATGACAGAGTACTTGATTTTTGTGCGAAAAGAAAGATATCGATAAATTGGCTTTTATACGATCAAGTGGTTGAGAGTATCAGAGATGAAACCGAAAAGTTCGCACGTATCAGATATTTTAACGATATCTATGCAAGTGCGGGAGGAGGGGCTTTAAACTATGACGAGGATAGCGAATATATAAATGTGGATAAAAAGATACTTGAACATCTTGGCAGAGTGGATACAAAAGAGATAGATGCCATAAATGTCATAGGTGAGTCGATGGAGCCGACTTTGAAAGAGGGGAGTGTGGTTTTTGTCGATAAAAGCGACACAAATATAAAAAAAGGAGGCATTTTTATACTCTCTACCGATGACGGTCTTTTTATCAAAAGAGTTTTATATAGAGTTGACGGAAGTTGTGATATCATTTCCGACAATCCCGTATATCCCCCTCAGAGGATGCCTGCAGGAAGCTTTGAGATTATCGGAAAAGTAATAGGAACGGTTAGTAAATTAAGCGGCTGAACTATCTGTCGGTAATTTCTATAGACTTTATCTTGTCACCCTGCTTTAGAGAGTTCAAAACTTCAAAGCTCTCTTTATCATCTTTTTCTATACCGCCAAAAACAGTATGCATTCCGTCTAAGTGAGGCTGAGGCTCAAAGCATATAAAAAACTGACTTCCGCCTGTGTCTCTTCCGGCGTGTGCCATAGATAGTGTACCTTTTTCGTGTTTGTGGACATTGTTATCGCATTCACACGCTATACTCCAGCCGGGACCTCCCGTACCGGTGCCGTGAGGGCATCCTCCTTGGGCAACAAAACCGGGAATGACTCTGTGAAAATTTAAATCATCGTAAAATCCATCGTTTGCCAAAGTGGCAAAATTTGCTACTGTATTTGGAGCTTCTTCCGGGTAGAGTCTTAGTTTTATATCGCCTTTGTCTGTGTGTATGATAGCATATTTGAATTTTTCCAACTCTTCTTTTGAGTAATCATAAGTTTTTAAAGACACAATCATCCTTTGTTTTGATTTTTAAAAAATGGTCGGAACGACTGGACTTGAACCAGCGACCTCACCCACCCCAAGGGTGCGCGCTACCAGGCTGCGCTACGCTCCGACATTAAATGTAGTTAATACTTGATCTTTGCAAGGTATAGGCCGTTTGGCGGTGCCAAAGAGGTTGAAAATATACCTTTTTTTTCAAGTTGTAATTTTAACTCATTTTTACTTAATTTTCCATCAGATATCTGAAGTAAAAAGCTTACCATCATTCTTATCTGTGATCTTAAAAAACCGTTTCCTTCAAAATAAAATATATAAAAATCCTTATATCTGTAAAAATCCGTTTTATATATCTCTCTTGTGTAATTTTTTGTATCACTTCCCGTTTTTTTAAAATATTCAAAATCATGCTCACCCTCAAACAGCTTGATGGCATCTTCGATGCTTTTATATTCTATACTTTTAACAAAAGTTATATGTGGGTTCAAAAAAACATTTGGCTCTTTGGTTGAGACGATATATCTGTAAACTCTTTTTTTAGCATCGAATCTTGCATGAAAATCCTTATCTGTAAATTCAGCCTTTTTTATGCGGATAGAAGGATAAAGTATCTTATTTAACGAGTATGCAAGCTTGTTTAAATCCTTCCAAAATCCAGGTAAGTCTATGTGTATAACTTGTCCCGTGGCGTGTACTCCTGCGTCCGTTCTTCCACTTGCAGTGGCTTTGGAAGTGATATTTAGCATATAAAAAGCATCTTGAAGTTTTTGTGAAATCGTATTTTTAGTCTCTTTTTGTATCTGATACCCTTGAAATTTGCTTCCGTCATACTCAAGAGTTATCTTGGCTCGCAATCTCTGAAGTGTGTGCGCTGAAGAGTGGGTGGTATTCATCAGTACCTTTTTAAGACTTTTCTTTTAAAAAGCAGTATCGAACAAAGTAGTGTTATGAATGGAACGAGCATAAGGCTTAAAAGTGGGTTTATGGATATAAGATAGTACATCATGACATAATAGCTAAAGATAGCTGTAAAGATGTAAATGTAAGCATTGCTTCTTTCATATCTTGGGTTGAATATACCTATGCTAACAGAAAGTAAAAAAGCAAACAGAGGAAATACCGAAATTAGTATAAAAGTTGCAAAATCTTTAGCTCTGCCTTTATCTTCAAGTCCTTTTAGCCAGTATGACAAAACCCCTTTGCTTCCGGAAATTTCCAGGTTTTTACTATTGTATATATTCATGGTTTTATAATCTGTTTGTTTGATATCGTCTTTTTCTATGACAAAAGCTTTTCCGTTTTGCAAGTGTAGGTTCAAAACACCTTTTGAGTTTTTTATGGAAGCATCTTTTGCTATGATAAAATCCTCTTTGTTTTTCTCTTTTGAGTACATTATGATATCTTGAAAACTGTTTTGTTTTTTGGATTTGTTGATAAAAACAAGCCAATTGGAAAATTTCTGTCCAAACTCCATAGCGGTTATATTGAGTTTCGCTTCAGCTTTTTTGACATCTACGAAATTTTTATAAAGCTGTTTTGATATAGGTACTAAAAACAAAGCATTCACCAGTAAAAAAAGTGATACCACAAAAGAGAGTATGAAAAAAAGCCTGACTATCTTTTTGGGTGATACGCCAAAAGAGAATATCACACTTATCTCATTGTCTTTTGACATTTTAGCAAGAGTCAAGGCAATAGCTATAAAAAATACCAAAGGAAACGTATATATGATGATTCTTGGCAGTATAAAAAGATAAAGCTCACTCAATTCCAAAAATGTTACTTTTATGATAGCTGTTATCTGAGCAATTTTTATAAAATATATGATAGATACCATAAAAAAAAGTGTAAAAAATATAGGATTGAATGATTCAGCAAAATTTTTAAGGATATATCTGTTTATCTTGTTCATTTATAAAGCCAATCCAAAAGTTTCATAAAGTATCCGTCAAAGAGATAAGTGATGAAAAGAGCAAGTGCCAAAAACGGTATAAAAGGAAGCTGAATATCTTTTTTGCCTACTATCACAAAAACAGGTAACGCTATAACGGCGGAGAAAAATATGGCAAAAAGTCCAAGTTTTACACCAAGTATCGCTCCTATGGTAGCAGCTATCATGATATCCGCTTCACCAAGAGCCTCTTTTTTTATGACATATGATACATAAAATCTCAAAAGTGTAAAGCCTCCGGCAAACAAAAGAGCGTTGGTAAAAGAGGCAAGAATATCTCCGTTAAAAATGGCCAAACTTAGTGCTAAAAGGTTTAAGCTATCAGGAACAGCTTTATATCTGAAGTCTATCATGGATAGTGCTAAAAGAAGATCAAACACACTTGCTATTATCAAGCCCTCTGTCAAATCAGCGGTTTTTAGATATGAAAGAGCAAATATAGCGGCACTTGAAAGTTCTATCAAGGGATACTGTAGAGAAATCTTCTCTTTGCAGTAGTAACACTTTCCACCTAAGAATATATATGAAAGCAGAGGTACATTGTGCCACCATTTAAGAGGCTTGTTGCAACTTGTGCAGTGAGAAGCGGGATATGCTATATTTTCATCTCTAGGCAGTCTAAATATCACTACATTCAAAAATGACCCTATAGCAAGTCCCAGCACACCAAACAGTATAAGATACAATTCATTCACTTAAACAATCTCCCTATTTATTTGTGAGCCGATTTTTTGAAATCCTGATTTATTTACCATGTTTAGATTCCACCAAAGTTTCTTTTTATTGTCTTAAACCTACTCATTATATCATCGAATTCATCTGCTCCAAAATCAGGCCACAAAGTATCGCTGAAGAAAAATTCACTATAGGCATTTTGCCACAAAAGAAAGTTTGAGAGTCTTTTTTGACCGCCGGTTCGTATGAGTATGTCAACTTCGGGTATATCTTTGGTATCAAGATGATTTTGTATATCTTCTACGGTTATATCGTTTTTTTTATATTTACACACCTTGTTGACCGCTCTTGCTATTTCATCTTTTGAGCCATAATTTATAGCCAGAGTCTGAGTCATACCGCTACACTCTTTTGTAGCATCTTTTGTTTTTTCTATACGCTCTTGCAGTTTTGGTGAAAATTTGCTTATATCCCCGATGATATTGAATCTCACATTATGTTTTATATAGGTGTCAAGCTCTTTTTTTAGATAATCATCCAACAGTTTCATAAGGAAGTCAACCTCAATCTTAGGTCTTTTCCAGTTCTCGGTACTAAAAGCATACAAAGTCAGATAGGGAAGATTTTTATTTGCTGCATGTATAGTGATATTTCTAACGGTATCGGCACCTTTTTCATGGCCAAAAATTCTTTTTTTATCTTTCAAATTCGCCCATCTGCCATTACCATCCATAATGATAGCGACATGTTTTATATCGTTCAATTCTAACCTTTTATATCAAGTATGCTCTTGGAGATTTCACACAAGGGTTCCGCTTTTTTACCTTTTTCAAAAATAATTCCCCCATGATTATCTGTATCAATGATATGATACTTTGATACTATCGAAACCGGAGAGTTCTTTTTTATCTCTCCGAAAAAACTACCATAATTTTTAAATGCAAAATAATATTGTACAATTTTTTCATTTAAATTCTTATTTATGATTTTAAACTGCAACAGCATTTTTTCATTATTTAAAAAAAGAGGGTAGGAGAGTATATCATTTTCAAGGCAAAATAGAAATTTGTTCAGTATATTTTTATCTGTGATTTTTTGTGATTTTAAAGTATGTATGTAGCTTGATTTAAACTCATGAGAATTTAAATCATCAATAATTTTTTTAAACGGTATCTCAAAAGAAAAGAAACTGTTTTGTTGGAAAAATTTGGGCTGTTTTTGCAGGTTTGAAAGCGTGATGATGCCGTCGTTGTCCATAGATATGATACACCAGTAGTTTTTTGATACTTCAAGGTCTTTGTGTGAGATACAAATGATCTTTTTTGAGTTTACAAAAAGCTCATATCTTTTATAGTCGATTTTTTTATGGACTTTCATGGAGACCAAGGGTGAATTTTTAAGCGTCAACTCTTTATCTCTTTTTACTTGAAAAAGCAAATTGAAAAAAACTTTTAAAAACTCTTCAACACTCAAGCTATTTGCCTTATAATTTTTTGGCTAATTCAAGTATTTTAAACGATACGGCAAGTTTTGTATCTTTATCGATTTTACTTTCAACTCCTGCTTTATCCATAAATTCTATCTCATTCGTTTCGGAGCCAAAACTGTTTTCTTTTGAGATGATATTTAGGCATACTGCATCTATATCTTTTTCTTCTATCATTCTTTTTGCATTTTGTTTGGCAGTTTTCAGATCAGTTTCCACTTTAAAACCTACGCTTTTTATACCGCTTTTATCCAAAGATTTTAAGATATCTATATTTTTTTTGAGTTTCAATTCAAAACCATCTTGCATCTGCTCTTTTTTTATCTTTCCGTTTTGTTGTGAAGCTGGGACAAAATCACTCACGGCTGCTGCCATAAAGAGATAGGGGGTTTTTTTTATGAGCTTCGGAGCTTCTTTTTCGTTGATATTGGGTTTGCTCATCATACCTTTCTTGGCGACCTCTAGAGTTTTTTGAGTCATGTTTAACATCTCTTGAGAACTTTCAACATCAAGTGTATAAATTTCTTGTGGCAAATTTTCGTTTTTGCGTGTAGATACGAGGCATACATCACTTCCTTTTAGATATAGCGCCGTTGCAAGGGACGAAGCCATTTTACCGCTGGAAAAATTTGATATATATCTTACATCATCGATTTTTTCTATCGTTCCCCCTCCTGTTATCACAACTCTTCTATCACACCAAAAGTCATCTTTTATGAGTTCTTTTGCGCACTTGTAAAATATCTCCATAGGCTCAGCCATCGCTCCTATGCCTTCATCATTGCAGGCAAGAAGTTTGTTTTGAGGCTCTATGATGATATGACCGAAAACTTTCAATTTTTTAAGATTGCCCTGGGTATTGGGATTTAGGTACATATTTGTATTGGCTGCAGGTGCTATGAGTAGGGGTTTGTTAAAAGCCAGTATTGATTCAAGCAGAAGATTGTCTGCGATACCTGCTCCTATTTTATTGATAGTGTTTGCGCTTGCGGGAGCAATGACAAATATATCTGCCCATTTTGATATGCCTATATGATTATCATCGTTTGCCCAGCTTTCACTCTCTTTAGTCAGCACTCTGTTTTGGCTGATAGCTTCAAATGTCAAAGGAGTGATGAACCCTTTTGCGCTCTCACTCATAACTACTCTTACTTTTGCCCCGCTTTTTATAAAAAGCCTTATAAGCTCAAGTGATTTGTATATGGCTATGGAGCCTGTTACACCGACTACAATTTTTTTATCTTTTAGTAAATTTTTATACATGTCTATTTCCCGAAAAATTTGTAAAAAAAGTTTTCTATGGTTTTAAGCGCTGTTCTGCTTATAGCCAAAGAGCCTTTTTTGATATCTTTTGTTACCGTAGTGCCTGCGGCAACCATAACATCATCTTCTATGGTTACGGGTGCTACTATCTGTGTATCGCTTCCTATAAAGACATTTTTTCCTATTTTTGTTTTGTACTTGGCTTTACCGTCATAGTTACATGTGATGGTACCTGCACCTATGTTTGTGCCTTCGTCTATATCGCTGTCTCCAAGATAACTTAAATGCCCTGCCTTGACACCTTTTAGGGTCGATTTTTTAACTTCGGTGAAATTTCCTATATGAGAATCCTCTATGTGTGACTTGGGTCTTATGTGAGCTAATGGTCCTATAGAAGAGTTTATGATAGTACTTTCTTCTATGATGGAATTTGACTTGATATGTGAATTTGTTATCTTGCTTCCTTTTAGTATGGATACTCCGTTTTCGACTGTACATTCTCCATCAAACTCAACTCCCTCTTCGATGTATATAGTATCAGGTAGTCTAAGTGTTATCCCGTTTGTCATAAGGTTATCTTTTATCCTTTTTTGCATAATTTCTTCAGCATGAGATAAGTCTTTTTTTGAGTTTACACCTTTGAAATTCTCTTCTTCAACATAGATGGGTTTTACAACTTTCTTATCTTTTTTTGCCAACTCTATGATATCGGTTAGATAGTACTCTTTTGATCTATTTTCATTTTTTAGCAATGGAATATAACTTTCAAGTACATCTTTTTTCACAAGATATACTCCTGCATTTACCGTTTTGATAGCCAATTCCTCCTGTGAAGCATCTTTTTGTTCTATGATTTTTTTAACTTCACTGTTTTTTATATCTACTCTTCCATATCCGCTTGGATCTTCGAGTCTTATAACGCTCATAACTATATCTGCTTCTATCTTTCCAAATTTTTCAAGTTCATTGCTGCTGATAAGAGGCATATCGCCGTTTAGTATCAAAACTTTATCGTATTTGAAGTCAATATTTCTCAAAGCTCCACCGGTTCCCGGGTAATTTTCGACATCTTGGATGATAAACTCTATATCATCAAAATATTTTCTTATCTCTTCTTTGACCAAATCCGAGCGATTGTAAAGTACTACTTTTATATCATCGCTTAATTTCTTAGCTTCTTTTATAGAGTAGTAAATCATCGGATAGCCGCTTATAGTATGTAGAACTTTAGGCAGGGCTGATTTCATCCTCGTGCCAAATCCTGCCGCTAAAATAACAATCGATATTTTTTGCATATATTTTATCCTTGCCCAAATATTAAAATGAATTTTATCGAAAAAATGATTAAACTCTCATCTAATTGGATAAATTGACGATATTATAAAAGATTTAATCAACTTTTAACGCAAAAGTCATTAAAATAAATATCAAATACTCTCATGTAAGGTGTAGATATATGGATTTGGGAACCGTTATAGGTTTAGTGTTAACTTTAGCACTGCTATTTGGTGCGATGGCGATGGGTGTCGGGTTAGGGCCATATATTGATATCCCTTCCATACTTATAGTTTTCGGTGGAACTACAGGTGTTTTGATGGTCGGCTTCAAAATGGAGCAGATCAAAGCTGCCGCAAAAGTCTTCAAAATAGCTATAAAACCTCCACAGATTGATTTGCAAGCAACTATCTCTAAAATGGTCGAATACTCCACAAAGGCAAGAAAAGACGGTATTTTGGCGCTTGAAGCAGATGCAAACAACGAAGAGAATGAATTTTTGAAAAAAGGTCTTTCTATGGCGGTTGACGGGAGTGAACCAGATACCATAAGAGAACTTTTGGAGATCGATATGGACCAGGCCAGTAACAGACACAAGTCAAATGCCTCACTTTTTGATCAGATTGCCGGTTTTGCCGGTGCTATGGGTATGATAGGAACTCTTATAGGCCTTGTTGCGATGCTCTTAAACATGAGTGACCCCTCAGCTATCGGTCCGGCTATGGCTGTTGCTTTGCTTACGACGATGTATGGAGCGATGCTTGGTAACATTGTAGGTGCTCCTATAGCGAACATACTTCTTATAAGAGACAATGATGAGATACTGCTTAAAACTCTTATCATCGAGGGAATCATGTCTATACAAGCAGGTGACAATCCAAGAAACCTTGAAGCAAAACTTTTGGCTTTTCTACCTCCAAAAGAGAGAGTCAGTCAGTTTGACAAATGATAAGGTAAATTAAATGGCAAAAAAGTGTCCTGAACCTGATTGTCCGAAATGTCTGCCGGGATGGCTGGCGGCATTTGGTGACTTGATGTCACTGCTTTTGACTTTCTTCGTTCTACTCCTTTCGATGTCGAGCATGGATGCCAAAAAGATTCAAGAAGCCATAGGATCGTTAGCGGGCGCACTTAGTGTGCTTGAAGGCGGAACGAAGATGGAGATAAGCAGAGAAAAAGTGGAGCTTCCTTCGGTACAGCAGATAAAAATCAGTAAAGAAAAAATGCAACAGAAAAATGTAGTCGAACAGTTTCAAAAAACACTTACTGAAGTAAATGAGATGTTAAAAACCACAGGAAGTCCGGATATAGTCCTGGAAGAAGCTGAAAAAGGTTTTCTTTTGAGACTACCTGCGACCTTGTTGTTCGCACCGGGAGATGCCAGGATCATCAATGATGACGCCGTCTTGTTTTTAAAACGAATATCTCTCATAGTTCAAAAATTACCAAAAAATATAACAGTAGATGCCATCGGATATACCGATACCACTCCACCGCCGGTCAACAGTCCGTATAAAGACAACTGGGAACTTTCAGCCGCAAGAGGAGTTTCGGTGGTAAAAGAGCTTATCAAAGACGGAGTCGATCCAAAAAGATTGAAAGCTTCCGGAAGAGCTTCGAACAACCCCGTTGCATCAAATGCCACACCAGAAGGAAGAGCAAAAAACAGAAGAGTTGAACTCTACTTTTTCTCAGCCGGCACAAATGGTGAAAACAAAGCTCAAAAAAGTATACTTGATATGAGCAAAAGCAGCAAATGAGATATATAATAGCGTTATTTTTTTCCATTACTCTTTTTGGTGCGGACAAAGTTACCATTCCAACGGTAAACCTCTCGCTTTCTGCACCAAACACCCCTGAACAACTTGTTACGAGCCTTAATGTTTTGGTTGTTCTTACCATATTGGTTTTGGCTCCTAGTATCGTGATGGTCATGACAAGTTTCATAAGGCTTGTAGTGGTATTTTCTTTTTTAAGACAAGCTTTGGGAACGCAGCAAATGCCTCCTTCACAATTGATGGTCGCACTTGCAATGATACTTACTTTTTTTATTATGCAGCCAGTCGGTGAAAAAGCTTATGACAATGCCGTAAAACCCTATATTCAAAAAAAGATAGGGTATCAAGAAGCTTTTACTAAAGCCGTCAAACCTTTTAAATCATTTATGATACGAAATACAAGAGAGAAGGATTTGGCGCTATTTTTTAGGATAAGACATTTGAAAAATCCAAAAAATATAGATGATGTTCCCTTGATGGTCGCTATTCCCGCTTTTATGATAAGTGAGCTTAAAACCGCTTTTGAGATAGGATTTCTTATCTATATGCCGTTTTTGGTTATAGATATGGTCGTAAGTTCAGTTTTAATGAGTATGGGTATGATGATGCTGCCCCCTGTTATGATATCCCTGCCTTTTAAATTGCTTATTTTTGTTTTGGTCGACGGCTGGAATCTTCTAGTAGGAAATCTTGTAGAAAGTTTTAAGTGAATGGCTGGATAAGTAAAGTGTTAAGGGTTGTGAGTGAATTGTGAGTATTTTGGTAGATGTGGCAGTTGTACTCTTTGGGAGTATAGCTATAAAGAGCAGTTGGATATAAAAACAAAAAAGATAAAAGATGAGTTTAGTGAGTTTTATGATAAAGATATAGAAATTTTCAGCTCAAGTGAAGAAAGCTTTAGAAATAGGGCAGAGTTTCGTATATGGCATAAGGGTGATGAGATAAGTTATGCTATGAACGGATTTGACAAAAAAGATATAGTGCTTATAGACAAGTGTCAAATCGTTCAAAAAGAGATAGCAAGCCTGATGCCAAATATCATATCATATATCCAAAATAATTCTATTTTAAGAGAAAAGCTATTTGGCATAGAATTCATAAACGGCGATAGCATGGCAGTGACTCTTATTTATCATAAAAAGATAGATAAGACATGGCTAAATGAAGCCAAAGAATTGGAAAAAACTTTGGATATCCATATCATAGGCAGAAGCCGTGGTACAAAGTTAATCGCAAGTCAGGATTTTATATATCAAAGATTGAATATTTCCGGTAGAGAGTATATATATAAAATTCAAGAAAACTCCTTTTTACAGCCAAATACAAGAGTGAATGAAAAAATGATATCGTGGGCCAAAAAAAATTCTTCCGATTTTACAGGGGATTTTTTAGAGCTTTACTGCGGACATGGAAACTTCACCTTGCCTTTGAGTGAAAATTTTAACAAAGTCCTTGCAACGGAGGTATCTAAAAATTCCATAAGAGCTGCCCTTGAAAATGTCAAGCTAAATGATATAAATAATATAACCTTCGTAAGGCTGTCTAGTGAAGAGTTGAGTAAAGCTTTGAAGAAAGAGAGAGAATTTAGAAGATTAAAAGAGGTAGATCTTGATATGTATGACTTTAAAACGGTTTTTGTGGATCCCCCAAGAGCCGGAGTTGATGGAAAAACTTTGGATATACTGCAAGGGTTTGATCATATCATTTATATCTCCTGTAACCCTCTTACTTTAAAAAGGGATCTTGGTATTTTAAGTGAAACCCATAAAGTTGAAAAATTTGCCATATTTGATCAATTTGCATATACAAACCACTTGGAGTGTGGCATAATACTTTCAAAAATGGTATAATTATACTAAAGGAGCGGTTGTGGATCGTGAATATGTTTTGAAATTGCTATCACAATACAAACAAAAAAATCTTAATAAATATAGGATAGAAAATATTGGCATATTTGGATCGGTAGCTCGTGGAGAAGCAACAGAGTCGAGCGATCTTGATATTTTTATAAAAACTAATACCCCTGATATGTTCATGTTGGTACATTTAAAAGAAGATCTTCAAAATCTCTTTCATAAAAATGTAGATATAGTTAGACTTAGAGAAAGAATGAACCCTTATTTGAAAAAACGCATAGAAAAAGAAGCAATTTATGTATGATAAGTCACTTATTGGTGAACTGCTTGAACAGATTTTAAATGCCATAAATATTGTTTTAATAAAGATTTGAAGTAGTGGACAGTAGTGATTTTTTTCTCGATTCTCCTATGGGAATGGAAAATAGATTCTATTTGCAAAATTTAATGGTGATGCATATGAGCAACAAGAAATGCGCATTTTAAACGATGTAAAAAATTTGCCTTTGATATGGCAATAGAACAATTCAACGTCCTTGATGCCAAGGATATGTGCGTGGAGTATATTTCTAAAAAACTGCCTGAACAGGCTTGTGTGAATAAATACACCATTAAAGATGTAGAACAATTTTTAGGCGCAGATCATGCCGAAAATGTTATGCAGCTTTTATAGAGTACAGATCGAAGATTTGCTGAAGGTTGTCAATACAAAATATTATCCAGATGTTGTAAAAATTATGAAAAAGATCGATAAGTTAGAAAAATTTTCTAATGATAAAACATTACAAACCTAATCCAATCAGCAATATATAGAAAAACTGATTGAAAAACATGATAAAAAGAAAATATTAATGAAACTTATATATAATGAATTAATGTAAAAACATATAATATAAGGAGAGAGCTTGAACAAAACACAAAGCAGTGTCATACTTCTCATAATTTGGGTAGCAACATGGTTTTTAGGTCGGAACAGTACACTAACGGGTGTACACGGTTTTTATGTATATTTTGCACTTGTTATAGTTGTATCTGTATTACTTATAGTTCTTAGAAATAAATTACATAACAACTTCTCTCTTGTGGGTATCTTTGGTTTGGGTGTGGTCGTTATGCTTAACATTCTAGCATCTCCACATAGACTCGAGAGAGTGAAAGCCTGGATAGATGCAGTGCTATGAGTCAAAAGAAAAAAATCTATGTCATCGGCGATGTTCACGGTGAATTTGACACTCTTGTCAAACTTACTCAAAAACTCCCAAAAGATGCAGAACTCATTTTTGTAGGCGATTTGATAGACCGTGGAGCTAAATCAAAAGAAGTGATAGAGTTTGTACGCAAAAACAATCATCGGTGTGTTCTTGGTAATCATGAAGATCTGATGATCAACTATGGAACAAGTTTTACAAAAACATATCCACACTCTACAAATGCCAGCTTTATGCACTCTTGGTATAACAATGGCGGTGATGCTACGCTATTTTCATATGGACTTTTGCGTTATGATAAAACAGAGGGGATGCAGTGTGTTGAAAACTCTGAAGGGATGACCCAATTTCAATCCGATATTGAGTGGCTAAAAACTTTACCTCTATACATAGAAATTGATGAAAAGATAAATGGCAAGCCCGTAGTCATAACCCATGCAAGTTGTGGGGATGTCTGGCACCATCATAACAATCCAAACGCAGTAGAGACCTTTAGAGATCATGCCCTATGGCATCGCCAGCCACCCAAAAAAGAGACACCCATTTACAACATTCACGGTCACACCCCGGTAGAGTTTGGAGTAGAGATAGAAGATAACTACACCAATGTTGATACAGGATGCTATATCAAAAAACACGGCTATAATGAACTGAGTGCTTTTTGCGTTGAAAGTGGTGAAGTTGTTTCTGTTAGCAGGGTAGTGAATTGAAAAAATATATATTTTACTTTTTCTTTTTCCTTTTTACCGGATTAGCTATTTATACTTTTTACACATATAAAAATGAAGAGTCATCTGCAGTTGAGTTACCTTTATATCCTATTTTCCCAGAGGATAACGATACCATAGAGAGTAATGAATCAGACAGTAATAAGTTAGCAATGTTAGCAGAAGAAGATTCATATGACAAAAATATCATTCTGCAGACAAATTACAGTATAGATGAATACTATGATCCTGAGTGTCCCTACCATGCGGCAGCCTCTTATATCAGTGTAGATATCAGTTACCCTCAAGTTCAATTGCTTAGCAGTGAAAAAATTGCCAAAAAGATAAACAGCAAACTCAAAGAGATGAGTCAACAAGAGAAGATACAAAGTTCAACAACCTATAAAATAACATCAAAAGTCATATATTTTCAAAACAATCTCTTAAGTGTAGTATATAAAGGCAGTGCAATGCACTGTGAAGACAGGCATCCTTACACATGGTACTCTACAGCCAACTTCAATTTAAAAAATGGGCATCAATACACAATCAATGATATCCTCAACACGACTGCAATCTCTATGCTGCGTTTAAAGATCCAGGAACATTTTCTCAAACGCTATCCTCATAAATTTAAAGATATGGACTTCAACGAAACAGACCTGTTGGATAATTTCACACTCAATGATAAAAATATTACAGTTTACTTTGATATGGATCAGATAGGGGCAGCGTATCTAGATAGTATGTCAGCAACTATTCCTTATTCACAATTGTATGACAATGGATCTGAGAATAAGAATATATTTACCTCACAGTTTTGAAAGTAACAAATTTGTTAAATTAAGTTTGTTTTTAACTGGGGGGGGTAAAATGTGAGAATATTTTATAAGCCGTTTTATAAGAAATAACTTAAACGGCATAAAAAAATAAAGAAAAAACACGAGAGGTGTGTTTGATCTTTGAAGCACTTCAATTTTGAAGTGTTTTGAAGATGAAACCATATGGTTCCATCAATCGACATTACAAAGGTATCGGCATGTGTTAGAGCCGATATTGGATGGATGTTGTGCTCTTTAACAATTCATTGTCAATGGCATTAGAAACAATCAAGATATGTTTTATCGATTTGGTTGTGCTACAAATACCCTATTTGGATTGTAAGGTGTATTGTGTGTATAGATGGCATAGATTATAGCAAGCAGTTTTCTTGCTGTAATGATAATGCACTCTTTTTTAGCTCGACCCTTGCTTCGATAGTTCATATAAACCTGCCTGAGCTCTTTATTGTGTCTCACAGCAGCAATGGCTGCCAGATAGATAGCCTTTTTAGCAAGTCTGGCACCCCGCTTTGCAAGGCGACCGTTTTTTTGACTGTCACCTGACTGCTCAAGTGTCGGATAGAGTCCAAGATAGCCCGTAAGTGCTTTGGCATTATGAAAGCGGTCAAGATTTCCGCACTCCGCCAGCAGTGCAAGAATGGTTTTATCAGAAACCCCTGGAATAGTGCGCAAATTATCAATAAGATCTGACATCTCCTGTTGCTCTTCTTGTGTTGCTTCTTTGGCTTCAAAGAGAGTAAGCATTGCTTCTTCAACGGAGTGCATCTGCTCTTTGAGCAGGCGCATAAGAGAGATGTTTGAACGAATAGTCGCTTCATATCCTTCTTTGCCTGCGCCAGAGTAGATGCTCTCTTTTGCAAGTGCTAAGAGTTTTTTGGCTTTTGCTTCATTGAAGTTGTTCCCTTTGATACCTCGAAAGGTTTTTAGGATTCTCTCTACACTGGCATATTCATAATGCTTTGCAGTCGGATACTTCTCAAGCAGTGCTAAACCTGTGATGTTAAAAGGATCAGAGATCACTTGTTCAAGCTCTGGAAAAACAACAGTCAGTACCGTTTGCGTCTGTCTCTTGATTGCTTTGAGCTGATCATCAAGAGTTGCTCTGTGTCTATAGAGTGTTCGCAGAGATTGTAATTGATCATCATTTACATACCCTTCACTAAAGCGTCCGCTCTTTATAAGCGCTGCTATCATCTGTGCATCGATATTGTCGTTTTTTACTCGCTTCATGGTATCCATCTCTCTAAACTTCGCTGTTTGGTATGGATTTAATAATACCACACGATAGTGTAAAGATTGCAAAAAGCGGTAGAGATTGTCAAACAGAAGCCCTATTGCCTCCATACCGATAAGCACTTCACTCACATCACAAGCAAGTGAAGAGAGCTGTGCTCTTAGTTTTTCAAATCCACCTTTTGTGGATGGAAACTCAAAAGGTCTGATCTCCAATGAGTTGTCATCACGCATAACACATGCAACATGACTTCTTTTCGCTATATCGATACCAACATAAAACATACTAAAAACTCCTTGATTGTGTTTAGTTGTGTCTCACAGCCTCCTAACTCTATGGATTGGTAAACCTCAAACAAGGAGGTTCCCAAATAGCGTTTCATAGGTGAGTTTGTTGTAGCACTAAACGCAATAGGCTTTCTTGGGTCATCTTCTGACAAGGAGGAAGCGATCGTCTTATCCAGTGCCATTGACTGTGAATTACATAAAGCAGTTACATCAACCGTCTTTATACTAACACAACTTTTTTACATTTCCTATCCTTCATGGGTGATAAGAAGTGTAAATGTATTATAGGAGTAGATATGAGTACAACAATTTTTCCAAAAATAACTTGGATAGATGACGATGATATAATTGAAATTCTTACGGATATGGAAGAACTTCGCTTACAATGTGAATCTGAAAATCAAAAAGCTGTTGCAAAAAGAAATGAAGAAAAGGGTTCTTGCTCAGCATATGATCTAAAAGATTTAATGCAAGAAGAAGAAAATATTATTATAGAACAAATAAATAACTTTGCTAAACAAAACTCTAGATATATGGCAAATGGAAATCAACTAGATTCTGAAATACTTAATAAATATGGAAAAAGAAAAATTACTATAGAAATTAAGGGAGGTATAGATTGTGCAATTAAGGCTAAAATTATTTATGATTTAAATAAACTTGATTCTGAACCAGCCATTTTGAATATTATGTCACATCGAGAAAATATCATAAGAGAAAACAAAATATTATTTACTCTTTCAGGAATGTACATAGAGGATAAAGATCCTATTTCATTAGGATGTTTTATAACTTCTAGGGGTGAAAAAATTAAAGTTTCTTTTTTACAAACATTAAAAATGGTAATTAGAGGCGGATTCGAATAATAAGTGCAATCTAGAAAAGAAAAGCCAGTTGAGCTAAACTTAACGGCTTTTCACAAGAAGCCATAGCACAAAACCTAGGACGCAGTCCCTCAACAATCAGCCGAGAATTAAAACGAAACAAAGGCAAAAAAGGCTACCGCCATCAACAAGCCAATCGTTTTGCAGTAGAACGACGATGTACAGCAAAAAAGCACATAAAACTCACCCCTGAAGTACAAGGCTGGATACGAACCTTAATAGAGCAAGACTTAAGCCCCGAGCAAATCGTCAACTACCTCGAACAAGAACGCGGAACAAAGCTTCATCATGAGACGATTTACCAATTCATCTATCGTGATAAAGCTAACGGAGGCCGGCGATTATTTGTAATAACTTAGGTGTATTAATTATATGATAGTAGGAATGGCGTTATCAAACGCAGTGCTAAAATGTACCACAAACGTGAAGTAAAAATGTAACAATTTAAAAAAAGAGATTGTTAATGCAAGCAAGTAAGGAAAGTAATACAACGATAGGAAGACAGTGACCCAGTTCTTTTTGAATATGATTGATATATCTGGCTCTTTCTTTTTTAGCTTCTTTAGTTGTGTACTCTTTGTCTGTAAAATATTTTTGGGCTAAATCATCAAAGGTAAGTTTAGATTTTCTTTTAGCAATATGAGGTAGTTCTTCTCCAAGTTTAATACGGGTAGTGATTTCACTTAATTTGGCTTTACAGTATGCTTCTGTAATGCCATCAGATTTTTTTCCAATAGTTTTTAACCTTTGCTTGTTGTTTGCATCTGTATATCTGATTAAAAAGACTTTATCTATAACTTTATTGTTTTTCGATATAATCTCTTTATAAAAAACTCCTGCTGTGTTGGTGGGTATGCGTTTAAGTAGTGTTTTCATGGCTGGCTCCTTGATCGATTTGAGTCCCAAAAAAGTCCAAATGAAATGAGTAAATTGGACTTTTTCTGATAAGGTATGATAACATAGAAAAGCCTTGAAACTCCCTTGTATTGGGAAATTTGTGAGGTTTGATGAGAAATGATAAATTATGAAAAGGTGAGAATATGGAGTGTGAATTTCCTACAGTCAATGAGAAAAATGACGAGATAAGAAAGATATTTGAAGAGGTTGAAACCATAGCTGTTATAGGGTTATCGCCTAAACCTGAAAAAGATAGTCACAAGGTTGCAAAGTATCTACAATCTGTCGGTTATAAAATCATACCTGTTTACCCCAAAGAGGATGAGATACTCGGAGAAAAGGTTTATAGGTCTTTAAGTGAGATACCGCAAAGAGTAGATATGGTTGACATGTTTAGAAAGCCGGCTATCGCAGATAGTATCGTAGATGAAATTGCAAAAAGAGGTGATGTAAAAGTGCTTTGGCTTCAAAAAGGTATAGTAAACAATAATGCTGCCAAAAGAGCTAAAGATATGGGTTTAAAGGTCGTACAAAACAAATGCTCCATGGTTGAACATAGAGTAAATTTAAACAATCAATAAGGTAAGATAAGTGATACCGTTAAGTGAAATCATAGAAGCAAAAAAGAAGATAAACGGAGTTGTTAACAAAACACCATTTGCCAATGCACCACTGCTTAGTCAAAGGGTCGGATGTGATGTTTTTTTAAAAAAGGAGAATCTTCAGATAACCGGAGCATACAAGATAAGAGGTGCTTACAATAAAATATCATCTTTAAGTGATGAAGAGAAAAAAAGAGGTGTTATAGCTGCAAGTGCGGGAAACCATGCTCAAGGAGTCGCATACAGTGCAAAGGCTTTTGGAGTACCGGCTATCATCATCATGCCTGAAGCAACACCGCTGTTGAAAGTCGTAGGAACAAAAGCTCTGGGTGCGGAAGTTATATTGAAGGGTGAAAACTACGATGAAGCGTATGAGTATGCGTTAAATTATGCAAAAGAGAACAATCTTACTTTCATACACCCATTTAAAGATGATAAGATCATAGCAGGGCAGGGTACAATTGCTCTTGAGATGCATGATGAGATTGATGATTTGGATATGATACTTGTTCCTATAGGAGGCGGTGGGCTTATAAGCGGTATAGGATCAGCCATAAAACAGCTTGATCCTCATATAGAAGTGATAGGAGTAACCGCAAAAGGAGCTCCTGCTATGTATGAATCTTTTAGAGAAAAAAAGGCTCTTAGTACCAAAGATGTAAGAACCATAGCCGATGGGATTGCAGTAAGAGATGCAAGTGAGAAAAATTTGGGTATCATACTTGAGTGTGTTGATGATATAGTGCAAGTCAGTGATGATGAGATAGCAAATGCGGTTTTATTTTTGCTTGAAAAACAAAAGATAGTGGTTGAAGGTGCTGGAGCAGTCGGAGTGGCAGCTTTGATACATAAAAAGGTAGAAGCCAAAGATAAAAAAGTAGGTGTAGTCATCAGCGGCGGTAACATAGATGTCGGAATGCTCTCAGTCATTATAGAAAAAGGTCAGATAAAAGCTCACAGAAAGATGAAGTTACTTATCACACTTATAGATAAGCCGGGATCTTTGAGAAAATTAACCGATATATTTGAAGAACTTAGTGCCAATATCATACAGATCGATTATGATAGAACATCCACTACACTTTCTTACGGGGATGCAAATGTCACTATAGCTTTGGAGACTAAAGGTGAAGAGCATCAAAACAGTATAAGAGAAGCTTTAAAAGAGCACGGCTATAGATTTCATGAAGAGTTTTAGGGTAAAGTCATTACCCTAAAAACTTCATAATTTCATCTTTTAATTTATCTTTTTCTATAACGGTATTGTGAAGTATCGGAGCTTTGAAAAGTTCCGATATGCATTTTGGGATATCGGTGTGCATGATTTTTGAAACTCCCTCAAGCGCTTCAAGATCTGAAAACTTGGTTTTAAAATCACAGCTTATGGCATTTAGTACCGCCGGAGCGAACTTGGTCCACTCTGCAGTTGAGCAGATAACGGTTTTTCTTCTTGAGCACTTTATATCATCATAAGCTTTTATACATGTCGCAGTATGTGGATCCATGAGATAATTTTTTACAGAATATTCAGATATATAGTGTTTGGTTTCATCATCATTGCAGTAATATCCTCTAAAATCTTTCTTGATACTCTCATGCTCTTCTTTTGTAAGTTCGTAAAATCCTTTTTGCTTTAATGAATCCATCAACTCTTTACATCTAACAGCTCCGAACTTGTCATAAAGAAGTCTTTCCACATTGGATGAAATGAGTATATCCATAGCAGGAGAAATGGTTTTTTTAAGCTCCCTTCCTCTTATATCATAAACTCCCTTATTTATGAGGTCGCTTAGTATATTGTTTATATTGGCTGATATGAGTATCTTTCTTATGTTTACGCCCATTTTTTTTGCATAGTAAGCCCCCAAAGCATCGCCGAAGTTACCGCTTGGAACTGCTATATATATCTCTCCTCCAAGAGGTATCTCATCTTTTTCAACGAGTTTGACATAAGAGTAGATATGGTAAATGATTTGAAATATTATCCTTCCAAAATTTACAGAGTTTGCCGCACTTAGTTTGATATCTTTTTTTTGCAATTCCTCTTTAAAGTCATCTGAAGACAATAGTGATTTTAGAGCACTTTGAGCATCATCGAAGTTGCCGTTTATGCCTATGACTTTTAGATTATCACCTTTTTGTGTGACCATTTGCAGTTTTTGCACATCACTTGTGCCACCTTCGGGATAGATGCAGACTACTTTTATATTTTCTTTGTCGGCAAAACTGTTTAGTGTGGCAGGTCCGGTATCACCACTGGTAGCGGCAAGTATGAGATACTCTTCATTTTCCTCTTTTGCAAGATGAGAAAGTATATATCCAAAAGGTTGAAGTGCCATATCTTTAAAAGCTCTTGTCGGACCATGATATAGTTCGCTTACAAAGAGTATATCTTCTACTTTTTCAACGGGAACTACATTATCCTTATCATCCCACTTGTCATACAAATTCAAGGCACTATCTAAAACTTTTTCATCTATATCGACTTGAAAAAGATTTATAATCTTTTTACTGAACTCTTTATATGACAATCCTATGCAACTTTTTAGAAAGTCATTGTCGATATGTGGAAGAGTTTCAGGCACATAAAGCCCTCCAAAACTCGCACCGGGATTTTGTATGGCTTGCGAGAAAGTAACGCTATTTGGTTTTTTGCCGTCATTTCCTCTTGTTTCTATAAAATTCATCTTACTCCTTTATAACTGTTCCTATGCCTTCGCTTGTAAATACTTCAAGTAAAATGGAATGCTCGATGCGACCATCTATGATGTGAGCTTTTTTGCAGCCGGCTTCAACCGCCTCAAGAGAAGCATTTACTTTTGGAAGCATTCCTCCGCTTATCGTACCTTTTTCTATAAGTGTAGTTATCTCATCTTTGTTCAGGGTCGATAAGAGGTTTCTATCTTTATCGAGCACTCCAAGAGTATCTGTTAAAAATATAATTTTTTCAGCTTTTAAGCTAGCAGCCAACTTGCTTGCAACCAAGTCGGCATTGACATTTAATCCTACACCGTCATAGCTTGCCGCTATCGGAGCTACAACCGGAACAAAACCGTCATCCATGAGTTTTTGTGTTACGGTAGTATCAACTTTTGTTATGTCTCCAACGAGACCGTATTTGCCGTTTTCCAAAGGTTTCGCATGGAAAAAATCGGCATCTTTTCCTGTAATTCCTATAGCTTTTGCTCCATGGTGGTTGAGCATGGTTGTTATCTCTTTGTTGATATTGCCGCTAAGTACCATCTCAACTACTTCCATGCTCTCTTTATCCGTTACTCTAAGACCGTCTACAAATTCACTATCTATTTTTAGCTTGTCAAGCAAGGATGTTATCTTTTTGCCGCCACCGTGAACTATGATGACCTTGATACCTACTAAATGTAATAGAGTAATATCTTGAGCGAATTTATCTTTTAAGATTTCATTTACCTGTGCAGAGCCTCCATACTTTATGACAAAGGTTTTACCTGCATGCTCTCTTATATAAGGAAGAGCATCTAAGAGTATCTGAGCCTTTTCTATCTTGGTTTTCAATGTATCACCTTTTTAAAAAGTTGCTTATTTTATCAAATATTGCCATAATTATCTATAAAATCATTTACCTTGTCGATTATCTTTTGATCGATCTTTACTTCAAGCTCCATGATCGAAAGCGGTATGTCGAAGCTTTTTGTCTTTACCTCATCCTTTGTGGTTACAAGTAAAGATGTAGCTTTGTATTTTAAAAGGATCTTTTCAAGTTCTTTTTTTGTATAGAAGTGATGATCCTCAAAATACTCTTTTGCTATCAAAGTTCCGTCTTTTGGGAGATATTTATCTAATCTTTCAGGCTTTGCAATGGCAGTGACCAGTACCATTTTATCCGTAGGATTTTTGATGATGACTTCTCTTTTAAAATCTTTTTCTTCAATTGCGACTATATCGGCTTTTTTGTATAAACTTTTTGGTTCTCTGTATCCTCCGCTTGGGATGCAAAAGTCATTGAAAGGCTCATATGAGGGTTTTAAAAGTATATCAAGCTTTTTTATATCATGTCTATGAAATGCATCATCGAGAAATATGCTTTCAACCCCCTTTTTTTTAGCATACTTAATGGCTTCTGCTCTATCTTTTGAAACCAATACCAAAATACCTTGGAGATTGCTAGCATAAAGCAAAGCCTCATCGCCACATTCACTGACCGGCGTATCTGATGTGACTTCGAGTAAATTTTTGCTTTTTCTTTTGTATCCTCTTAAAACTACTGCACTGTTTTTTCTGTTTTTTAAAAGTGAAAGAGTGAAAGGGGTTTTTCCATTCCCTCCTATAGTCAAGTTTCCTATGCTTACAACCGGCAAGCCGAAATCTTTTGGTTTTGAAAAAGCTCTTTTTGATAAAACAATGATGCAGTATATGCCACTGATTGGTAAAAGCAAATAAGAGAGAATTTTTTGGGAAGTTTTTTTTGGGTAGAAAAGATACTCTTCTACCCAAAAAAAAAGCTTTCGCATACGCTTTTAAACTCTTGTTTTAGCTATGTTTTTAACCGATTCGCAGATGTACATTACTTCATCATTGCTTAATCCCGGATATATTGGAAGTGAGAGTATCTGCTGATAATTTGTAAGAGCGGTCGGAAAATCATTTACTCTTAAGCTGTATTTGCTTTTGTAGTAACTCAAAAGATGGATAGGTATATAATTCAGACCTGTTCTTATACCTTTGAGTGCCAACTCTCTTGCAAACGAATCTCTGTTTTTATCGACTTTTATGATATATCTTGTATATATGTGATCCCTTTTTTTTACAGGTAGTGAAATGTGAGGAGTATCACTTAGTTCTTTGTCATAGATGGCAGCTATCTCTTTTCTTCTTTTGATAAAAGAGCCATTCTTTTTTAGTTGAGCTACACAAAAAGCCGCATCAAGCTGAGACAAGTCATACTTGACGCCGATATCCACAACATCGTATACATAGTCAAGGTCTCCGTATTTTTCCCATCCTTCACTGACTATCGCATGATTTCTCAAAAGTCTTGCTCTCTTATCGAGTTCTTCATCATTTGTTGTTATCAATCCTGCATTTATGACATTGTTGACACTGTGTGGACTGAAGCTAAAAGTCGTAAGAGTTGTTTTAGGCAGTGATCCTATCATTTGACCGTTGTAAGTAGCCCCCATTGCATTGGAAGCATCTTCTATAACCATAACTCCGTGCTTTAAAGCAACTTCATATATCTCATCCATAGGTGCCGGTTGACCTGCGATATGTGTAACGAAAACAGCTTTTAGTTTTTTATGTTTTGATTTGGTTAAAACCGCATCAAGCTTTATAGGGTCTATATTGAAGTCATCTTTATCTATATCGACAAATATAGGCTCTGCGTCAAAATGTCTGATAACTTCCGCAACCGCCGGAAAAGCATTGACAGAGCATACTATCTTGTCTCCTCTTTTAAGCTCTATACTCATCATCGAAAGATGCATGGCAGCGGTTCCACTTGAAGTGGATACGGTAAACGAACTATCTACATAATTGGTAAAATCATCTTCTAACGTTTTTGTTTTATTGATTTCAACCTGATTTAGTACATCTTTTATCTGTTTTAACTCACTATCGTCGATAGAGGGTTTAAAAAATGGAATATTTTGCATATTTAATCCTTTATTTTATTTACTGATGTTATGCAATATTTGTGAGCATTGCTAATTTAAACGGAAAATTAGCGTTAAAAAAATCACACTCAACCCTGAAAGGGCGCTTGCGTTTGTGATTTTTAGCTAATTTGTAGTGCCCTGAAAGGGAAATTAGCACCGTGAACAAATTTTGCGTAACATCAGATTATAGTTTTACATCTCTTGGATATAAAAAGTCATGCCCTATACTTCTTGCACTGACTTTCGCTATC
Organism: Thiofractor thiocamini; assembly: GCF_055384375.1. NCBI lineage: Bacteria > Pseudomonadati > Campylobacterota > Epsilonproteobacteria > Campylobacterales > Thiofractor > Thiofractor thiocamini. The sequence continues at coordinate 465,705 of NZ_AP042389.1, forward strand.
ACAGGAGGTTTTCTCTTAAATTGATTTTGATAAATCTTCTTTATCACCAAATCACATAAATCTTCATCAAATCCAAGCTCAAGTAGTTCGTTTTTGCTAAGCCTTTCATCTACATACTTTCTTAAAACTTTGTCTATCTGAGCATAACTGTAGCCCAAATCATCCTCATCTTTTTGATTTGCCCACAGATCAGCTGAGGGCGGCTTTTTGATGATACTGTTTGGCACACCAAGATACCTTGCAAATTCAAATATATCACTTTTGTAAATATCACCTATAGGATTGATGGCACTTGCCAAATCCCCAAAGAGTGTACCGTATCCAAGCAAAAGTTCACTTTTGTTACTTGTTCCGATAACAAGAGCATTTTCTCTGGCACTTATATCATAAAGTATGCACATTCTAAGTCTTGCACTTAGGTTGCCGACTCTTAGGTTGCTCATATCCTTATCTATATAAGCTTTAAGCATAGGTTCTATGGATTTGATCTCATATCTTATATCAAACTTTTCACAAAGCTCTTTGGCATCATCGATGCTCTCTTTGGAAGAAAACTGTGAGGGCATCATCACGCAAAGAAGATTTTTGTCAAAAGCTTTTTTTGCCAAAACCGCTACTACCGCCGAGTCGATTCCTCCGCTTAAGCCCACAACGGCATTTTTTAAAGAAGTTTTTAAAACTTCATCTTTTAAAAAATTTATCAAAAAACTTTCCAACAACTCAAATCTTTTTTGCATCCGTAGCCTTGTTTTGATATCATCTCATTTTACTAAAATTTTACTTAATGAGAACTTTTAGATATAATACTTCTTCTTAAGAATTATATATGTTAAAAGTAAATGGAGTTTAAACATGAGAGTTTTATCGAAAGCTTTTGGAGTATATCAAACCAACTGTTACATTGTAAAGGATAAAGAGAAGGATATCATCATAGACCCTGGCATGGGAGCGACAAAATGGGTTAAGGAAAATGTAACCAATCCGGTAGCCATACTTAACACTCATGGTCATTTCGATCATATATGGAGTGATTGTGAACTTAAAAATGAACTAGACATCCCTGTATATATACCAAAAAATGATGCTTTCATGCTTGAAAAAGATATTTTTAATCAGTCTCAGCCTGTTTGTATGCCTAATATTTTGGTAGATGGTGATGAGGATTTGGATATAGGGGGGATAAAAGTAAAGTATATATTTTTTCCCGGGCATACTCCCGGATGCTCGGTTATAGAGATAGGAGAGTATTGGTTTAGCGGAGATTTTATATTTGAAGGCTCTATCGGTAGAGTGGATTTCCCATACTCAAGCCCGGAGCAGATGAAAAAAAGTCTTGAAAAATTTTTACAGATAAGTTATGATAAAAAAGTATACACGGGGCATGGAAATCCTACAACTATAAAAAGTGAACAAAAAAATGTACCATATTGGCTCAACTATCTTTAGAGATACTCTTTAGCCGTTTTTATTTTTCCTGTTTTTATTTTTCCTTACTTTCTTGAGCTTTAATTTTAATACATGTTCAGGAAGGATGACAGCATCGAATTTTCCTTCAAAAACTTTTATGTCGTTGATGCTTCCGAAAACATCTACTTCTCTTTTTCTGGCATCTTCAAATTTTGCATGTGCTTCAAAAGTGACTACATCCCCAACTTTTACCGGTGCCAAAAACTTACTTACCGCACCTATGAGTACAACATAAGGATCGTTCACTGCCGCCATCGCGGCAAAATCAGCCGCACTGAAAGTAAATCCTCCGTGTACTAGACCCATCTCATCTACTGCCATTTCTTTTGTACATCTTAGTTTGACTTCAGCATAATTCTCTTTTAGTTTAACAATGTCTCCGCTTAAATACTTTTTGATCTTTGTATGTGTTTTTAAGTTTATGGCTTCATCATCGTCATCTGATATGTAATCTTCTAATTGATTGGATTCTTCATTTTTATCCACTTTTATCTCCTATACTATATGTAGATGCATATCTCTACATCGGACAAGATGACAATATTTTTATAGATCGATTTTATAGATACCCTTTTATATAAGGTAAATAATTGTTATTTAAGAATTATTTTTGTAAAATTATCAAAAGAGATATTTTTTCTTTTAATAATAAAAGGAGTTTAAGATGGCAAGAGTTGGAAATTCTATCATCAAGGGTATAGAAGTAAAGGAGATCATTGATTTGTTAAATAAAGCTTATGCAGATGAGTGGCTGGCGTATTATCAGTATTTTATAGAGGCAAAAGTTATAAAAGGTATCATGAAAGATGCCGCTATAGCAGAACTTGATCAGCATGCAACAGATGAGTTAAGACATGCCAATATGGTAGCGGACAGGATAGCTCAACTTGGCGGTACTCCACTTTTAAATCCAAAAGAGTGGTTTATACATACAAATTGTGGTTATGAAGAGCCAAGCAGCTTCGATGTGGTAGCTATACTAAAAGATTCCATCAAAGGAGAGCAGTGCGCTATAAAAACTTACTCAAAACTTGCTGAAACCGTAAAAGGAAAAGATATAGTGACTTATGATATGGTCAGCGAGATACTTGCAGATGAAGTTGAGCATGAAGAAGATCTTCAAGCACTTCATGATGATATTTTTGAATTTATCGACGAGATAAAGGCATCTATAAGATAGCTTTTACATAAACTCTTTTTGGAGCGGGATAGCCTTCGATTGTTAAGTCGGAATCTTTTTCATCAAGAAAATTCTCCAAACTTTGAGAGTCTATCCAGTCGGTTTTTCTCTGTTCCAGGGTATCGGTTTTTTTGATATGTAAGATTTGTATATCACTAAATCCTGCTCTAAAGAGCCAGTTTTTAAGTGCAGGTATGGTTGGTATGAAGTAGATATTTGGGATTTTGGAGTATCTATCTTTTGGAGTGAGTGCGATTTCGCTCTCTCCGTCTATCATGAATGTATCGAGTATCAATTCACCGTTTTTGTTTAAGCCTTTTTTTAACGACTTCAATGTCGATACAGGGTCACTTCTGTGATAAAGCACTCCAAGACAAAAGATAACATCAAACTTCATATCGTAGATGCCCAAATGTTCAACACCAAGAAGTTCGTAAATTATGTCACTTTTTACATATCTGTTTATAAAGTCAAACTGTGTTTTAAAAAGAGCAGATGGATCAAATCCTACAATCTTTTTTGGATGGTGTTTTAACATCCTAAACATATAGTAACCATTGTTACAGCCGATATCTGCAACTGTTTTGTCCTTCAGGTTGAAATGAGGCTCTAAAAGATTGTATTTGATCTGGCTTTGCCATTCGGAGTCTATAAAAGTATCAAATACCTTGAAAGGTCCTTTTCTCCAAGGTTTTAATTTTTTGGCATATCTGTCTATCTTCTCTTTTTGATCTTGTGTTACAAAGTTTGAATCGATACTTACTATATCATTAAGTATAACTTTACATTGATCGATATCTGGTAAGGTTGAAAGTTCTTCTCTTAAAGGGGCTATATTTTTAAACTTAAGAGATTTTTTTCTCTCTTGCCTTATTATTTGTAGTGGCGTCATTTTTTATTGTCAAACTCTATCAAGTTTTTATCGCATTTTTTATGATATATTCCCATGGCATCATAATATTCATGGCAATCGTTATAGTATCTGTTGGATATCCCTCTGTCATTGACATACAGACACCCGCTTAGTAAAAAAAGTATGGCAACCATTAACAAATATTTCATAAAAATAATGATAACATATCAAAAATTAAAATTAGGTTGCTTTCATGGATGTTTTAGATATTTTTAAAAAGATTTGTACTATACCGCACTGTTCACATAGAAGTGAAAAATTAAGAGACTATATAGAAGAGTTTTGTCTTAAAGAAGGCTGTTTTGTGGAGATCGATACCGCAGGTAACATACTTGCAAGAAAAGGATATCCAAGTATCTGCCTGCAAGCACATTATGATATGGTATGTGTCGGAAAAGCTCCAGATATTGATATCTACGAAGAAGACGGGTTTTTAAAAGCCAAAGACTCTTCGCTTGGTGCGGACAATGGTGTGGGAGTAGCTTTGATGCTGCAAGCCGCTCAAAAATTTGACGATATCGAACTTTTGTTTACAAGTGACGAAGAAGTGGGCATGGTGGGAGCTAGAAACTTGCAGCTTAATGTAAAAGCCATGAAGATATTGAACCTTGATACCGAAGAAGCGGGAAAAGTTTTTATAGGTTGTGCCGGCGGAGTGGATGTGGATGCGAAAAAAATATATGTAAAAGAACCATTTGAGCATCACGGTATCTACAAGATATCTGTTGCCGGTTTGCCGGGAGGTCACTCAGGAGTTGACATAGATAAACATATACCAAATGCCATAAAGGAGTTGGGTTTTTATCTTAAAAAGTTTTATCCCAAGATTATAGCTATAAATGGTGGGGAAGCAAGAAATTCCATACCAAAAAGTGCTGAAGTTTTTATAGCACTTCAAAAAGGGAGCATACCTCCGGATGAAAACAATATAATCATTGAAAAAACTGATCTTGAATGTGAGGGATGTTTTAGCGATTCAAAAGAGATCATAGACATGATATGTGGTTTTGCAAACGGTGTAAGAGGGTATGACAAAGAGTTGCAAATACCTACTAAAAGTATCAATTTATCAAAAATTCAAACTATAAATGATACTATTGTTTTAAATATATTTCCAAGAGCGAATGACAATGTTTTGCTTGAAAGATTAAAAAGTGAAATATCATCATATTTTGCCAACTTAGGTTATGAAACAAAATTTTCAAACCAATACGGCGGCTGGAAACCGCAAATCAATGATTTTAGCAAAGATGTTTATGAGGCATGCAAAGAAGAGTTTGAAAATGTTTCATATGCCGCTATACACGCGGGTCTTGAATGCGGAGTTTTGTTGGAAAAATTTACCGATGATAAAATGATAGCCTCGATAGGACCCACCATATACAATCCACACTCGATTTACGAAAAGTGTGAAATTGACTCGGTTTTTAAAATTGAAAAGATAGTAGAAAAACTAATAGAAAGAAAAGAAGGATAGGATATGTCACTACTGGAGTCAAACAATATACCATTAGGAAGCGAACTTCCTGATTTTGCTTTGAAAGATCCTTACGGCAAAGAGTATAGTATAAGAAAGCAGACCGGTAAAAACGGTTTGTTGGTATTTATCACCTGCAATCACTGTCCCTATGCCCAAGCTGTATGGGAAAGAGTCAAAGAGATCATTCATTTTGCCAAAAAACTTGAAGTAAACGCCATAGCGGTAAATCCAAACATACATCCTAATTATCCTGAAGATTCACCTTCAAAGATGAAAGAGAAGATCGAGGATGAGGGGTTGGATTTTCCTTATCTTGTGGATGAGACGCAGGAATTTTCAAAACTTCTTGATGCTGCCTGTACTCCTGATATCTATCTTTTTGACAAAGACGGCAAGCTTTATTATCACGGGCGTATCGATGATAGTTGGCAAGATGAGGAGAAAGTGGAAAAAGAGGATTTGAAAGATGCACTCATGTCACTTTTTACAGGCAAAGAACCTCCCTCACCTCAGTATCCTTCGATGGGATGCTCGATAAAATGGCTTGATACTGTAGTAGGGTAAATTATACTCTCCTACTGTGAGAGCCGTCGCAAAAAGGTGATTCTGAGCTTTTTTTACATGAACAAAGATGGAAAGTGCCGTCTTTGTGTACTTTGAATTTTTCCGGTTTAAAACCGCTTCCCTTGTGTGTGCCGTCACACAAAACTTTATCGGCGCTCTTGCCGCAAGTGCAAAAGTAGTACTCCTCATCTGCTCTTAGATCCATTTTTACCGGTCCATTCATATCATATCCTTTTTATAGATTTAAATGATTGTATCATAGAGCAATATTGTATGTTGTTAAAAAAATAATATAATTTTTAAAAACAAACTTTTATGTTTTGGATTTTACCTTGGCTTGAAACTTTTTTTACTTTTGCATACTTGAGTTAAAAAACATTCGGTATCACATTTTGGATTTTTAGCGGTGCAGATATATCTGCCGAACAAAACCATCGCCTGGTGAAATATGTGCAAGTCATCTTTTAGTACCCTTACTAAGTCTTCCTCGGTTTTTTTGACGGTTTTTGCATAACTAAGGCCAAGTCTGTGAGAAACTCTAAATACATGCGTATCAACTGCCATCAAATTTGCATTGGTAAATTCTATCAGCACGACATGAGCAGTCTTTTGACCGACTCCGGCAAGTTTGACAAGCTCTTTTTCATCTAGAGGGATTTCGCCTTCAAATTCATCTTCGACCTGTTTAGCCATTTTTATAAGATTTTTGGCTTTATTGTTAAAAAATGAGCAACTTTTTATCAACTCTTTTACATCATCCAGATCCGCTTTTGAGAGCTCTTTTGTGGAAGGATATTTTTTAAAAAGTTCAGGGGTTATGATGTTGACTCTTTTATCCGTACATTGGGCCGAAAGCATAACAGATACTAGCAACTCATAAAGAGAAGTGTACTTAAGCTCGGTCTTTGCATCTTTATAGTGCTTGATAAATTGTTCTTTTATAAATACGATTTCTTCTTTTGTGGCTTTTTTCAAAAATACTCCTTAAACATTTAAACCGATATATAATTATACTCAAAAAAATATAAAAAATGCGATAAATAACATTCAGGTAAAATCCGCTTGACAATTAAGGAAAATCTGACTATAATTTCACCTCAATTACATTGATGGGGTATCGCCAAGCGGTAAGGCAACTGGTTTTGGTCCAGTCACTCGGGGGTTCGAATCCCTCTACCCCATCCATGTTGCTACACATATCGCGGGATAGAGCAGTTTGGTAGCTCGTCGGGCTCATAACCCGAAGGTCGGAGGTTCAAATCCTCCTCCCGCAACCAAATATCATCCCATATACTTGATACACAAACACTAAACATTCAAAATATATAATTTTATTATAAATATAATTTTTGGATTATAAGGTTTTGTGATGAAATTATTATTAATCTTCTGTATATTTTTTATTGTTTATTTCTTTGTGATAAATTTAGCAAAATATATACCTATGGCACGTCATCTCTTTTTTGAAGAGTATCAATATCCCCAAAATGTAAAGAGTAGCGATTGAATAGTACTGTAGCGTTTACGACAGGTATTTTTTTAGGCTTGGCGGAGTGGACGGCAACTAAGATATTTACTGACTTTACAGAGCCTTGGGATGCTCCAATAGGCACGTTTGTAATGATATTTTTCCTTCCCATGATATCTTTCATCATAGCATATAGATATGGTTTTGTAAAAATGTTGCTGCTGCTTGTGGGCATGCTTGTAGGAGATACTATATATATGTATATCATACATGATATGAGATATATAACTATCGGGATTATTATCTCTGCATCTTTTATGTTTTATTCTCTTTTGAGTGGGGTAGCAGGATGGCTTTTCGGCATGTTTTGGAAAAAATATTCTTATAAAATACTCAATGACAAGCCCAATAAACCCTTACATGACAAGGGTAGTAAAGTAAAACCGTTTTATTATAAGGCTACTGCCAAGTGGTTTGGTTATTATAGTTTGATCGGTGCATCTGTTTTTGGAGTGATAGGGCTGCTTCTTGTATTATACCCTTCTCCTCCCCTTAGTCCCATAAAAGGAGATATCATGTATTTTACCGTGAAAACAATTGCGGTTTTATTTTTAGTCGGTTTTATATGGGAAGGCTACAGAGGAGTTCAAATGATAAAAGATGATGAAAACTGGAATATATTAGTAGATGATAAATACATATACTATAAAACACCACAAAGTTCAAGAGAAACAAGCTTTGAATGCTCCTTGGAAAATGTTCGACAAATACAAATCATATATCCTAAAGATTTAAACTCTGAAAAAGAAGTGCATTACACTATAATAACCAAAGATGAAAAAACATACGCTTTTGGATACGGCGAAAACTTTTTTCCGCCAGATAAGTTTGTCAATGCGTTAAGGAAAAGAGATGTGAAAGTAGACATAATATACATATGAGGTATTCTTAATATCTCATGTTTTTATTCAATGGTTGAGCTTGATATTAACGATAGAATATGGAATAATTTCAATACATCTCATGTTTTGGTTCAAGATTAACTTTGTAAATGCTTTCATTTGCTAATACTATTTCAATACATCTCATGTTTTGGTTCAAGACTAGCTATTATAACAATGTCTATAGATCATTATAAATTTCAATACATCTCATGTTTTGGTTCAAGACAAATATGCAATTATGCGAATTGTCCGGGAAATCCTTATTTCAATACATCTCATGTTTTGGTTCAAGTCTTTTTGGTGCTTTAAGTCTTACTCGGAATTGAATTTCAATACATCTCATGTTTTGGTTCAAGTTTTTTGCTCCTTTCCACCTCTATTATTCCTATCTCTTATTTCAATACATCTCATGTTTTGGTTCAAGTTACAACAGGCTTATTCTTTACTTGCTACAAAGTTTATTTCAATACATCTCATGTTTTGGTTCAAGAAGAAAAGTTAAAAATAAAAATATTACTTTTACATAAATTTCAATACATCTCATGTTTTGGTTCAAGTTTGTAGATTTTTTCTTTTTTACTAAACCAATACATTAATATTTCAATACATCTCATGTTTTGGTTCAAGATAAGAATAGTCTTGTTTTAGATACTTTTAAAACTATATTTCAATACATCTCATGTTTTGGTTCAAGAAACGGTAGGATTTTATTTAACCCCTCTTTAACAAGATTTCAATACATCTCATGTTTTGGTTCAAGATTGTTTAAAGCCTACAGCAGATACAACAATCGAAAATTTCAATACATCTCATGTTTTGGTTCAAGACTTTTGCAGGACTGTTTACCGGCTTGATTTTCTTATTTCAATACATCTCATGTTTTGGTTCAAGTGATACTTTTACTTACAACGGACATACATATACCTAATTTCAATACATCTCATGTTTTGGTTCAAGTCAACTTTGGAGCTTGATTAACAGCATACAACTTGTATTTCAATACATCTCATGTTTTGGTTCAAGCATACGAGGTTTCATCCAGTGCAGCAAATAGTGGATAATTTCAATACATCTCATGTTTTGGTTCAAGAACACACCCCCCCTACAAACTCTTCTTCAGGAAATAAATTTCAATACATCTCATGTTTTGGTTCAAGCACACGAACAGAGCTTAAAAAAGAGTTCACAACTCTATTTCAATACATCTCATGTTTTGGTTCAAGAATATCACAAGTGATGAGGATGTAGATGCAGAACTATTTCAATACATCTCATGTTTTGGTTCAAGTTATTTGTTATTATTGTGAACAATGGCGAGATGGCTATTTCAATACATCTCATGTTTTGGTTCAAGTTGACCCCTCTGCTTATGCCCTCATCTCTACAAAACTTATTTCAATACATCTCATGTTTTGGTTCAAGAATTTTAACAGAATGTACCATGCTCTTTTGAAAGAGGCTATTTCAATACATCTCATGTTTTGGTTCAAGAAATCTTATCAATCTCAAATGGGATAGTATAGACTTATTTCAATACATCTCATGTTTTGGTTCAAGCCTATTCACTTGCGGGGCAAAGAGGCGGGTTGTCAGAATTTCAATACATCTCATGTTTTGGTTCAAGCGAATACCGAGATGGAGTGTCTCACTCGAGACGCATTTCAATACATCTCATGTTTTGGTTCAAGTGTCTGTAAAGTTTTACATCTTCTTCATAAAAGTCTATTTCAATACATCTCATGTTTTGGTTCAAGCCTATCAGACCTGCGTATATGGCTATAACACACACATTTCAATACATCTCATGTTTTGGTTCAAGCCGACGACTATCGTTGCAGGTAAATTGCCATATTTGAATTTCAATACATCTCATGTTTTGGTTCAAGTTGCTTGCACTCTCTCTTGTTGTATTGACTTTTTTCAAATTTCAATACATCTCATGTTTTGGTTCAAGATAGGAGTGCTAATGTTAAACCTAATCAATATTATGGATTTCAATACATCTCATGTTTTGGTTCAAGAGACATAGACAAGTATCTAAAGAAGTAGATAGCAATATTTCAATACATCTCATGTTTTGGTTCAAGGAATTAACGGGGATAAACATTTAGCCTCTGTGACCCATATTTCAATACATCTCATGTTTTGGTTCAAGAGTTCTTCCTGTAAGACACTCCAAAGACGAAGATTTATTTCAATACATCTCATGTTTTGGTTCAAGTTTATTTCTTTTTCCATAATTTTTACCTTTTTTACTATTTCAATACATCTCATGTTTTGGTTCAAGTCAGTTGACTCGTCTGTTTGGAAGCTGCCAAGGTTTATTTCAATACATCTCATGTTTTGGTTCAAGCCTCTCTTTTTGCTTTTTTCGTTACAATCTGTTGAATTTCAATACATCTCATGTTTTGGTTCAAGAGAGCAGACAACGGAAGCTACAAACCTTTACAGAGATTTCAATACATCTCATGTTTTGGTTCAAGCTGCCCTACAACTACTAACCCATATACCCCACCGGATTTCAATACATCTCATGTTTTGGTTCAAGTTAGACATCTTATAGGTACTTATTCAATAAATGTTCTATTTCAATACATCTCATGTTTTGGTTCAAGTCAATTTTAGATTGTGGAAATGGAAACTTCCTTTATTTCAATACATCTCATGTTTTGGTTCAAGACCAGGAACGATCTTAACTATCTCTCTATCGACCATTTCAATACATCTCATGTTTTGGTTCAAGCGCCTGGAAGTGGGAAAACGAACAGTACAAAGCTTTATTTCAATACATCTCATGTTTTGGTTCAAGTTATCAGTTTTTTCAAAAGGATCTTTGTCTAAAACTATTTCAATACATCTCATGTTTTGGTTCAAGAGTCCCCGCAAAGTTTGATGTATTTGCCTTTGGAGAGCAGAATTTCAATACATCTCATGTTTTGGTTCAAGTTTTATGATGAATAATAAAGAATTAGCAAAATTTCTATTTCAATACATCTCATGTTTTGGTTCAAGGGTTCTACTTATTATCAAGTTGGTTCTAAATTTTAATTTCAATACATCTCATGTTTTGGTTCAAGGTCATCGAGCATGTTCAAGACAAAGAGATAACCTTTATTTCAATACATCTCATGTTTTGGTTCAAGTGTCTTACATACTGCCCTATAAGATTGTTTACATTATTTCAATACATCTCATGTTTTGGTTCAAGAAACAACTCTAATAGGACGAGATGCTAATGATGCTGGATTTCAATACATCTCATGTTTTGGTTCAAGGTTTAGGGGTAAAAGCCCAACCATCACCCATAACGCATTTCAATACATCTCATGTTTTGGTTCAAGTACTTATCTTTTTCTATTCCCATGTAGATATTTTGCATTTCAATACATCTCATGTTTTGGTTCAAGATCTTTAAACTACAGCTTAACTCCCGCAACGATAGATTTCAATACATCTCATGTTTTGGTTCAAGGCATAAGTTTTTTGTGCTTTTATCTGACACTTTAAAATTTCAATACATCTCATGTTTTGGTTCAAGGTAAATTGATATTTTCAATATCATTTTCAATTTCATATTTCAATACATCTCATGTTTTGGTTCAAGATAAACTCAAAGATTTTAAAGGTGTTGATACTTTATTTCAATACATCTCATGTTTTGGTTCAAGACTTATGCACCATTAATCTTTGTTTTCTATCTCATATTTCAATACATCTCATGTTTTGGTTCAAGTAAGTTTTCATATAAACAACTCTTTCACCATATTTATTTCAATACATCTCATGTTTTGGTTCAAGTTATTTGGTGCTTTAAGTCTTACTCGGAATTGATTAATTTCAATACATCTCATGTTTTGGTTCAAGAAAAACCAACTAATGAAATCCTACTATGCTGATTTATTTCAATACATCTCATGTTTTGGTTCAAGAGGATCAAGACCCAATTTTTTTATAATTGGTTTTAATATTTCAATACATCTCATGTTTTGGTTCAAGTGTTACTGAAGAGAAACAAAGCTTTCAATTTGTAAAATTTCAATACATCTCATGTTTTGGTTCAAGAAAACAGTAGCAGACCATTCAGGAGTAACACCACATTTCAATACATCTCATGTTTTGGTTCAAGTTGCATTTCATTATTACTGGGGTTGTTTTTCAGGACTATTTCAATACATCTCATGTTTTGGTTCAAGAAAGCTAAACGACCAATAAAAGATAATAAAAAATAAATTTCAATACATCTCATGTTTTGGTTCAAGTAAAAAACATATTTTTATATTAGGTGGTTTAAATTCATTTCAATACATCTCATGTTTTGGTTCAAGTATATTATGACAACTTTTTTCATAGGTAAAGTCGAATTTCAATACATCTCATGTTTTGGTTCAAGAACATTATTATCTGATTGATAATAACCAAAAGCTTTATTTCAATACATCTCATGTTTTGGTTCAAGAAAAAAAAGACAAATAAATTTAAAGGGGGTTTATAAATTTCAATACATCTCATGTTTTGGTTCAAGAGGATAAAAATTTGCCTAAATTTATAGAGGCTTGTATATTTCAATACATCTCATGTTTTGGTTCAAGCTGACCTCCTAAACTTTTGTTTTACTTTGCCCCAATTTCAATACATCTCATGTTTTGGTTCAAGAAAAAAGAGTTTAGAGCTAACGATAAAAGCCTTTTGAATTTCAATACATCTCATGTTTTGGTTCAAGGTTGAAGTGAGGGAAATAGGTGTTAAATATCTTTTGAATTTCAATACATCTCATGTTTTGGTTCAAGCAAGCAACAGCATTTCCAAGCTCTGCCAAAGTAGGATTTCAATACATCTCATGTTTTGGTTCAAGGTACAAGTGCATCATCGAGCTTTACTTTTTATTCGCTATTTCAATACATCTCATGTTTTGGTTCAAGTTAAATCTCTATAAATAGGGTAATATGCTATCGGTTTTATTTCAATACATCTCATGTTTTGGTTCAAGAGATACTTTTTCGATAGGTAATTCAAGAACATTTATATTTCAATACATCTCATGTTTTGGTTCAAGTTTGAATTTGAACAAATTACCAATCAAAAATATATTTATTTCAATACATCTCATGTTTTGGTTCAAGAATGAACTTATTACAACAGATGAGGATAGATTTTTTGTATTTCAATACATCTCATGTTTTGGTTCAAGACAGATGAAAAGGGTTATCCTTTACAAGCTTCATTATTTCAATACATCTCATGTTTTGGTTCAAGGTAATGGCGAGGGTGTTATAGATATGGATTATAAGCCATTTCAATACATCTCATGTTTTGGTTCAAGGTGAATGAAGCATTAAGGGCTAAAATAGCAAGCATCAGATTTCAATACATCTCATGTTTTGGTTCAAGGGGGGATTTCCCCCTTTATTTACAAAGGGTTAATTAATTTCAATACATCTCATGTTTTGGTTCAAGTACCAAATCGCCCTTGAGCTTATCAATCCCGTTATTATTTCAATACATCTCATGTTTTGGTTCAAGAAATTTAGTTGAGGGGGACAAGCCTGATACTTATGTATTTCAATACATCTCATGTTTTGGTTCAAGTTGCCCTTCTGGTCAGCATTTAGACCCTTCAACTAAATTTCAATACATCTCATGTTTTGGTTCAAGTAAGATACAAAATTCAGATATAATCGACGGATATTAATTTCAATACATCTCATGTTTTGGTTCAAGTTTTGTATTTATACCCTTTTGCCAATAAGCTATCAAATTTCAATACATCTCATGTTTTGGTTCAAGTATCGTGTGAAGGCATACTATATTCTTGTGAAGTATATTTCAATACATCTCATGTTTTGGTTCAAGAAACAAGTTTGCAGAGGAAGCAACTACAAGAGAGGTATTTCAATACATCTCATGTTTTGGTTCAAGCCATAATCATTTGAAGCACAAGCAGCAATATAGTCAATTTCAATACATCTCATGTTTTGGTTCAAGTAAGTCCTAAAATACCTGATGCAGTTAATGTAGAATTTCAATACATCTCATGTTTTGGTTCAAGTTCTCTGTTTATCTTTTTGTGGAGGTTGCTAAAAAAATTTCAATACATCTCATGTTTTGGTTCAAGTTGCCTGAAATGAAAGTCATATGGCACGAAATTCCATTTCAATACATCTCATGTTTTGGTTCAAGTTAAAGGAGCTACAAGTGAAAAAGGTTTTAATGAATTTCAATACATCTCATGTTTTGGTTCAAGAAAGGTCACTTGGACCTTTGTGTGATTATAGCATAAACATTTAGGGAATTTGTTTGTTTTTTCCATTCTTTTCTTTGATTTTGACAATAAATTGTTAAATAACTTTGTAGTGCTGTTATTATAGCGTTTTTACAACTATTTTTTACGTTTTAGATTGGAAAAATTATAAAAATATTGATTCTTTATTGTCGCTGTTTCCTATGGTATCTTCCTCGAAAACTGCTTGACTTTGTAACTTTATGATGGTGACAAAGTCCAATTTCTTATCTATAATTTTTTGGATTTCATTTTTAAATTTTATTAGTTTAGCCGGAGTGGTTTCGCCTTTGAAAACTGATTTTTGATGGTGTGAAAAGTATTTTTTACAGATTTTAAAAACTTTTGAAACTCTATTTTTTCCAGCATCGCTTTCTTTGTCAGCTATATCATACATCACGATAGCATAGTTGTAGTTAAAGTTTCTTTTCAATGCTTATCCTTTAGAGAAAACGGTTTAAACTCTTTATCTTCCAAGATAAATTTTATAAGTTTGTAGCCGTCATATTTTATAGCACTTCTATAAGTTGTTTTTCTCTTTAGTTTTGGATGATAAAACTTTTCGTTTATCCTGCTTTCAAAGGCTTCTATGAAAATTTTCTTACCTTCTTCGTTTAAAAGAGCATAGTTTAGTTTTTTATCAAAATGTTTTGTAACTTGCAGTTTTCTTCTGCCAACTAGTTCAAATATACTTTTATAAACAATTATCGGTTTAAAAGTTTCACTTATATCAAGGCTCAAGCTAAATCTTCCTTCTCTTGGAGAGTGTAAAAAACTTATGCTTTGATTTAGGTGAGTATAGTAGATAGCAGATATGGTTTTTGTATAAAGAAGTGTATTACCAAAAGAGATAAGTGCATTCATAGGGTTATCCGGCGGTCTTTTTACTCTTTTATTTATCAAAAAATCTTCCGGTAAAAAATACTTGAAACTATCATAAAATCTACTCCAAATTTGTCCTTCTATAAAGAGAACTTGATGTATATTGTCTGCGATATTTAGTAAGTTTGCCACATCTTTTTTTAGCCAGTCGAGCAATGGCTTCAGTTCCTTTTTATCATGGCGATAGTAATGATATAGAGTTTCGTGGGTATTGTCCGCTATGCCCTGGACTATCGCTTTAGCTATGATAAGTCTTTTTTCTATATAAACCAAGCTTTGCTTAACTGTTAAATCTCCACTTATGTACTTCCCTTTTGGATAAAAACTGCCACTATAGTTGCCGTGATAGTTAAATATATGTAACACAATGCCAGCTTTTGATATAAAATCAAGAAATTTTGTATTAAAACTTACTTCATTTAGACAGTAAAGCTCTCGAACTTCTTCAATAGGCAGATAAAAGTTACCTTTTTCATTTTTAAAAGCGATGGAGTTATCTTTTCTTTTTAATTCACCCATTGAGAAGATATATCTTGTTTTCATATCTACTCACTTATGAGATTTGTTACTAATTTTATAATCAAATCTTTCTCTTTAGGATTTGAGTGGGCGATAAGCAGTGCCAAAGAGATCAAGGCATTAGGGTTGATTTTGAGCTCACCATTTGAATCATATAAATAGTTATTTTTAGATAAAAATAATACAAATAAAAATGCACCTATTCTTTTGTTGCCATCTACAAATGGATGGTCTTTTACAATGTAGTAAAACAAATTTGCAGCTTTTTCTTCAACAGTAGGCAACAGATCCGCCTTGCTAAATGTTTGGTAGATATTTCCTATAATTCCTTCAAATGAGTTTTCCCGCTCAATTCCAAAAAGATTGGTTGCTTCTTTTTTAGCTATCAAATTTTGTTTTAATCTTTCAATCTCTTCTTTTGCTTCATCATAATCTAGTATAAATTTTGCCTCTTTACCTTTTGGAATTTCAATCCTACTTTCATCGAATTGATTGAGCAAAATCCAACTCTTAGCATATTTTGTAATGATATCTAAAAAACCTTTTGCTTCAATCTCTTTTAAATTGCTTGATTTTATAACTTTATTTAGTAGCTCTATCTCTTGCTTAAACTCATCAAAATTTTCTTGCAATTTTTTTTGATTGAGTGTGTAGCCTTTTAAAATATAATCTTTTAAAATTTTTGTAGCCCATTGTCTAAAATTTGTGGCTCTTTTGCTATTTACCCTATATCCAACTGATATTATTGCATCTAAATTGTAATATTCTATATTTCTTGTTACTTTTCTATTGCCTTCAATGCGAACTGTTCGGAAACTCCGAACAGTTGATTCTTTATTAAGCTCTCCACCTTGAAAAATATTTTTTAAATGCTCACTTATTGTAGATTTTACAGTTCCAAACAGCTCGCACATCTGCTTTTGGGTAATCCAAATAGTTTCATCTTCTAACTTTGTAGCAACCTCAATCTCACCATCTATAAATTTAATAACTTCATTCATTTTTACACCTCAAATAAAACAATACTCATAATAAGCACACTTTTTACATTTAGCTTTAAAAATTGGCTTTGGCGGCTTTTCTTGCAAAATAATTTTTTCAATCTCATCTATAATCTTTTTTATTTTTATCTCATTTTTTTCATCTAAAACCACTTCAAATCTCTTTTTGCCCTGCCTGTTTTTTTCAAAAATCTCAAGCCTTCCTTTTTTGATAATCCCTTTTGGTTTTAGAGTGTAGAGATAAAAAAGCAGTTGAGCTTTACTTGCTTCTATATCACTATCACTCTTTTTAACCTCTATCACATAATCTTTTGTAATCTTATCTACTTTAATACTCTCAAAACTAACCTCATCAATTCTATCTCCATTAATTTCATGCAAAACTTTTCCTATTCTCACGTCCTCGCTGTTATCTTCGAGGTTTATGCGGTTAGCATGTAGCCACATTTGAGTCTTGCAGTGAAAATAGTAGTTTATAATGGTGCCGGTTAGTTTCATAGTTATATAAACATTCCTACATTTTTACCTTTTAAAACTCTTGTATCTAAACCATTATTATATGTGTATATATGCGACTCATCAAACTTGTCATCTTTTGCAATATGTTCCTCTTTTAAATACCAATATCCATATTTTTCTTCACAATAGTTTTTAAGATATTCAATTCCACTACCATTATATTTTGCTAAAGAGAATGTGTAATTAGACATCTTTGAAGATAATTTTTTAATTTTAATTTTCTTATTTGTAAAATCCATTTCATTATTTTTTATAACACTTTCATAAGCATCCCAATAGAGTTTAGCCATTTGATTTATAGGAACAAAAACAGAAATAGACTCTATATCTATTATTTTTATATGTGCTTCTGAAAATCTAAGATTTTTAATATTATCTATATAGCTATTTAAATTTTCTATAAAGTTTAAACTATTGCTTTTTTTGAGTTTTTCTATTACTTGATTATAATATTTATCAAAATCCTTTGTAGTAAACACATTCTCATAATCAACTCCAAGTCTTTTATCACCTTTATAAACATATTGTGCTTTTGGATTATCCATCTCAAACAAAAATAGTTTATTGTTATTTTTAGAAGAGTTACGATTAATCCTTCCTGCAAGTTGTTCATCGCTATCTGCTAAAGATTTTTCTTTAAGTCCTATATCCATATCAATATCAACACCAGCCTCAACCACTTGAGTTGTTACAAGCAAAATATTTTTGTCATTATTATTTTTTATAAAATTAATTATCTCTTTTCTTCTTGGCTCTAATATTGTTCCACTTAAAATAAATATTGCATCAAAAATATCTTTTTTGCTAATTGCTTCTTGATAAAACTCATCAGCTCCTTTTTTAGTAATAAATTCAATAATTGTTTTAACTTTATTACTATTGGATACTTTTTGATATTCTTTACTCTCTTTTAAAACTTTTTTATAAATATCTTTTGGTTCTTTTATTTTTACAGTTTTAGTATCTATTTCAACTCTATCTTTAAAGTTTGGATTTTGAAAATACTCTAGTTTATTTGATACTAAAAAAGTGAAATTGCTATCAATAATAGCTCCAATTTTTGGTAAAGTCGCACTCATAACAATAAACTTAATATTAAACTTTTTTGCAAATGTATCTAAAAGATAAACCATTTGAGACCATAAATCAGGATTATATGTTTGTATCTCATCTATAATAACAATAGAGTTGGCTAAACGATGAAAAATATAGTTATCATCTTTGCTAACCCCTGTTAAAATATCAAAAAACTTTACATGACTAAGCAAAGTAATAGGATAGTTCATAAATTGGTTATCTAAAAAATTTGTTTTTTCATCTCCATAAACTCCATCTTTTTCACTTTCACTTTTGCTATTGTATTTTGCTTTTGAGTGAAGTTGCACTATTTGGCTATTGTTTAGATTTAAAACTGTTTTGATAGCCCCATAAGTTTGAGTAATTAGTGTTGTAAAGGGAAAAACATAAAATATTTTATTAATCGTTTTATCTTTTTGTAAAATTTCAATAGCACTCATAATTGATAAGTTTGTTTTACCTGCACCTGTAGGTGCTTCTATATAAAAGAGGTTTTTATCGATATTTTTTCTTAAATTATTTCTTACTTCTACAAAGAGTTTGCCCCGTAAAAGATTTAAATTATCATTAGATTTTTTTTGAAGTTGGTTAAATTCTTTAAAGTCTTCAACCGTTTTATTTTTTAAAGATTGATTAAATATTTTTTGTTTGCCATTTTTATCAAATTTATCTATATAAAATTCATCATAAATCTTTTTTCTAAATTTATCATCTATTAAACCTAAATCATTATAAACTAATTCTTCTTGATTTCCATAATTCATAAATTGAGCAGTGGCATAATAGTCTGAAAGAATTAATAAAGAAAATAGAGATTTTGAAATTAAAAATAAAGTATCTTTATTTTTATCAATATAATCCCAAATAGATAAAAAAGATCTATTTTCATTTTTATGAATTTTTGTAAAACATTTTTCAATATTAAATAACTTTAAAAATTGTTCTAAATCATCTTTAAAATCAATATCGTCATATGCATAAATAATTCCATGATGTTTTGATATTAAATATCCAAAAATATAAACAACAGTTTCTAGAATTTCTATTTCATCTTCATCCCAATTTTTACCATATAACTCTTGTAGCGAGTGATTGATAAATAAATATGCACCTAATGGAGAGTGATTATTTCCTTCTGAAAGTTCTATCTTTTCAAACTCACTATTATCCATTTTCTCTTTATCTGCTTGAAAGTTAGGATTCATTTTTCCCATATCAT
This sequence comes from Thiofractor thiocamini, assembly GCF_055384375.1. NCBI lineage: Bacteria > Pseudomonadati > Campylobacterota > Epsilonproteobacteria > Campylobacterales > Thiofractor > Thiofractor thiocamini. The sequence goes on from NZ_AP042389.1 coordinate 485,215, forward strand.
GCCAATAAATAGCTTTTATAAAAAGTTTTTTAACAAAATTTGCAAATTCTGTTTCTTTTGATACATCATCAAGTAATGTTACACTTTCATCAAAAAATTTATCCAAATGATCTTCTAATCTATTTTTTTCAACTAAATGTAAAAAATATTTATAAACTAAATCTATATGTTCTTTTAAGCTTTCATATTTATGTTCTATACATTCTTTTTTACTATCAACTTTTTTATACCTAATGCACCTTTTATGAGCTCTATATTCTTTATGTGAATCTAATTCAATTTTTATATCCAGTTTATTAAATTTTAAAAGAGACATATCACACCTTCATCACATTCATAAAGATTTTCTAAATTTGTATTATTTTTAAATATATGATTTGTATATAAAAAATCATGATAAATATACTGTTTCAAATTTTCATCAAACTCTATAGGTAATCTTTCGAATAGATAGAAATAGTTTGTAGTTCTTTCTTTATAACCTGTTCCTTTAATAATAAAATTTTCATCTTTTTTTATAATACTTACTACTTGAAATTTTTCTTTTTCTTTTATCTCTTCAAATTTTTCATGAATATGAAAATCATCCCACCATAAAGAGAACTCATTTTTCCCCATATAAGGTGGATATATAGCCTTATTATTTTGTAAATTTTTTATTAATTGTACATGAGTAATATCATCAAGTTCAAGATAAATCCTATAAGCAGGATTTATTAGAGTTTGTTCTGTTATATTTGATATAGATCCATTTGTAGTGTTGTTAAATATAATAAATTTTTTTTTAAATATTCCACTATTACTATCACTTGGTGATATTGCAATTTTTATGTCCTTTAATTTATTGTAAAATTCAGGCATATTAGAGTTATCTTCCATTTGAGCATAACCATCATAACCCAAAATAGCACCCAAAATTCCAAATATATAAGGTTTATGTATCATATTATATGAAACAAAAATCTTATCGTTTATATCAGGTTTTTTAAACATTCCAAATTCTGATTTTATAGTAAAACTAATTAGTTTCTTCATCTTTTTTCACTTCTAAAAGGTCAAGCATTTTTATTTTATTAGATAATTTACTACTTTCATTTTTTATATTTAAAAGGCCATCTATATAATATATTTCAATATTTTCTATTTCATTTTCATATTTAGCTAAATAATCTATAAATTTAGTGATATCAAATGATATATTTCCATCATTATTTTTCTCAAATTTTATAAATTGTGCAAAACTTGGAAGTGTAAGAATTGAATATTCTTTTAAAGTTATATAAATAGATAACTCATTTTCAATTCCAGATTTGGCATGAGAATCATAATAAGTTGCACAATTATTAAAAGCATTTTTTAAGATATTTATATCACTATTAGATAACACTTTTATATCTTTTACTATTTTTCTCCAACTTGATAAATTTTTAGGATTTATTGAAAAATTATGAATATAGTGAGCTTCTGTTGCTTTACTAACACTGCCAATTGCTGTAAATGGTGCTAAAATTTCATCCGTATAAACTCTGCCCTTTTTGTAAAGATCTGTTGCATGATTTATTTGAACTGGACCATGAATAGAAATATTATTATCTTTTTTACCCTCTGGCGAAAATACTGCACCAAATAATCTTACATCTATAAAATCTAAAAGTTTTGGAAAAATAGTGTCTTTCATATTATCTTTAGAAATTTTCTCATCACTTAATGTTTCAAATGCTTCTTTAAGTTTCAAAGTATTTAACTTATCATCTAAAACTTTAGTAAAAAGTATTTTTTCATTTTCATAGTTCTTATTTACATAGTTTCGAACTAACCATTTAAAAGATTTATCCGTAGCATAAAAACTACCATCACTTTTTAATCTCCTTGGTAATCCATTAAAATCTGCATTATAATTTGCATTAATCGCCTTTACTACAACACATCCATATACTCTATTTTTAAATTCATTATTTCTCATTTTAATTCTCCTAATTTAATTTATCTTTGTTTTCATAAAAGTAATTATTTACAAAATAACCTGCAATTAAATACTCTTTGACACTATCCATATTTAAATCCTCTTTATAAGTTTGTATTATGCTTATTGCATTTTCAACTTTACCATTATATTTATTATATTGGAGTTCATGAGCATATTTATTAAATATCTCTGAAACATACTCTTTTAGTAATTTACTATCTTGCCAATCTAAAAACCCCGCAAAATCAGCATGAGTTAAATTTTCTTTTTTTGCTTTACTTAAAGATAATAAATACCTTGCAAACTGTCCTATTAAAAAAGCAAATAGCTTGTCATTTTCTTCATTTAACTCTATATGATCCACCCCATTAACAAATCTTGTTTTTGTCTCATTTCTATCTTTATACTCTTCAAAATATCCAAGAGTATTTTTAAGTTTTTCTTTTAGTTTTATTAATTCATCACTTTGCACATTTTTCTCCTTTATTTTATAATTTTCAATACTAAAAAGAAAATTTAATTTTTCCTTTATTTCATTTTCATAAATTGAGTATCCATCCTTATTTTTTTCATCGTGTTTAATGTTATCGATTATTATATCAATTAACATTTCTCTAAAATCTATTAAATCTAATGCACTTTTATGAGATTTATATATAAAGTCATAAAAGTTTTGCCTATATTTAATAAGATAATTTTTAAGTAAATTGTTTGAGTTTGTAGAGTTGATTTTCCAATAAGTTATTTTAAAGTCTTTGTGGTTTGAAAAATAATTATTTTGCAATTTTCCTTCAAAAAATAACCCATTTACAATTTTCTCAAATTGAAATACACTTAAATTTTCATTATAAAAATTATCTAATATAAAACTATTAGATATTTGAATAAAATTATATATTTTTAAATTTGTCATATATTGAAAATTTTCTACATAATCTAAATCTCTAATTTGCAATTTCCAACCATTATCATTTTTAGAATAATAATTTAAAAGATAGAAATTTTTCAAATCTTTTGGATTAGTATAATAAATAGATTTAATAATTTCTCGATAACTTTTCTTTTTTTCATTATCTTTTAAAATCTCTTTTTGTTGCCCAAAAAGATTTTTTTTATCAATAAAAAGAGGAAACGGTTTTGTGAGTTGATTATCATCTGTCATAACTTTAAATTTATGAAGTTTTAAAGTACAAGTTTTGCATATAGCATTTGTAATCTTCAAAGGCATTGTTAGTTTCATTCCAAATTCATCACCTAAAGTAGATAATATATATGGAAGCGATAATTGATTTGATTTTTTATTGCAAATATGGCATTTACCATCATGTAAACCTGCCTTTTTTGTATCTAAAAAAGCTCTTTCCTCTACAAACTTCTCATAAAATGATTTTACTTTTTCTAAACCGACATCTATATATATTCTTACTTCAATAGAAACTTCTTTTTTGTCTTTTTTTTGATTATTATATTTATTTTTTAATGTTTGAATTATTATTCTATTTTCAAGTAATTTTTCTTCAAGATTTTCTTCAAGATATTTTTGAATACTGGATAATTCATTCTTCTCGTTATCATCTCTCAAATATTTAATAGCACTTTCAAATTGTACTTTTATTCTATTTGCATTATTAGGTTTTATGTTATATAAATTTGTTTTTATAATTTCTTTGTTGTTATCAATGTTATAAAAAACTTTAACAGTTAATATATATGGGGAACTTCCACCTAAACCTTTATTTTTATCAAGATATTTATTATGCATCCCTTTTTGATAATATGTCATATATTTTAAAATATTTTTGAATTCATCATCTAAGTTTTCAATATCTAACAAACTATTACAAATCATATTGTTTTTGATTTTGATATAATAATGAAGATAAGAATTACTTAATTCATCTTTAATAAAATAATCTTCAATATTTGGATTTGCATCCATAAACTCAACTATCTCTTTTATCATATCTCAATTCCTTTAGCAATCATAAACCCGCCACCAAAGCTATTTTTCTCTCCAAGTCCGCTTCCAAGTGCCATAAAAGCTAACTTTTGGCTGATTTTATCTTCATTGGGGATGATTTTGAACTTGTTTCCAAAGAGGGGTATCGGTTTATTGTTTTTATGAAATGTGATAGTTTGGGGTTTTTTATTTTTAAGTTCGAGGAGTTGGATGAAGTTTTGAGTCGGTTTTATCTCCTTTTGATAAAAATCTTTATACTTTTTTTCAAGATTTTCATGCAAAAGTCTTTGGAGTTTTAGTATATCGCCGTCTTTGTCTATACTCCAGTACAGTTTGGCATTTTCTACTGAAACTATGGTTGGAGTGAGGGTATATAGTTCGGTGATAAAAAACTGCTTTACATTTTTTTGTGTTATTTGTAGTATCTGAAAGTAGGGGTTGTTGATATTTTCTCTTAGAGTTTTTTGGAGGATTTGAGCCATTTTTTCATCGGGTGTTCGTAGAGTAAAATCGTATGTTTTATCTTTTTTATAAACTTTATCTTCTTCTACTTCAAAGAAACTACCAAATGTATAGTGTTTAAAACCTCTTTTTTGATGTATCTGCTTTGTGTAGGCATCTTGCATCAAACAAAAGCTTATAAACCTGCCTATCTTTTCAAAGCTCATCTTAAACTCTATATCTTTTTTCAAATATGCCTTGCATTTTAGTTCAAAATATTTCAAATCTTTTCTCCTGTTTTAAAGATTATATCATTTTTATGTTAAAATTATACCGGAACAAATGGAAGACTTAACTTCCAGTTAAAAATTTTTTAGGATTTTTTATGAGAAAAAAGCATGATTATGACAAGATACTTTTTAGACTACTTGGTATAATTAAAAAATTAAATAGCGGTGAAGAAGTAACAAAAAAAGAGTTAAGTATAGAGTATAATGTAAGTGAAAAAACGATACAAAAAGACTTAAACCAAAGACTTGGTAAGATTTTTCCGATAGTTAGAAGAAGGGGAAGATACAGTTTTGAAGTTGGTTATAGGCTTGATAAGCAAATGGATACTGAAGGCATTTTGGTAATTGAAATCTTAAAAGGTATCTCAAAATCATTCGGTACTATTTTTGAAGAAAAAAGCAAAAAAATATTTAACAAGATTGTAAATGTAGATGAAAATTTTATACTTTCTAAAATGGTTGTGGAAGATTTAAGCTTATATGCAAATCACTTAAAAATTCTCCAAAATGCTATAGAAAATAGTGTGGAGATCGAGCTGTACTATAAAGAAAAAAGAGTTTTGCAACCGTATAGAATCACAGTATTTGAAGGTTTTTGGTATCTTTATGCCAAAGATTTAAAAGATGGTAGATTTAAAACTTTTTATATAAAAGATATAAAAAATTTAGTATTGAGCGATAGAGTATATGAAGTAGATGAAGAAAAAATGTCTAAACTTGAAAATGCTATCAACATATGGTTCGAACCTGACAATGATCTATTTGAAGTTATTTTGCATGCAAATGCCAATATAGCCAAATACTTTATGAGAAAAAGTTTTTTTAAAACTCAAAAAATTTTAGAAAAAAGAGATGATGGAAGTTTGGTTTTTAGTATTCAAACAACTTCAAAAACCGCAATACTTTTTGAAGTTAAAAAGTGGATTCCTGATCTTATTATCATTTCCCCGAATTATTTAGTTAAAGATTTTATTTTACTTTTAAATGAATCTATCAAAGTTTACGACAAAAATCTATAGTTAAGTAAAAATTATAAAATATTCTCACGATTTCTGTCATAATGTATTTTAGAAATGTTTAAAAAAACTTTCGGTAGTATTTATGGTTAGCAATATGTTGGTTTTAAAACTTTTAACGCTATGCAAGCTAGTTTGTATATCTTTTGCCGGAAGGGTGGAATGGAGATCGATATAAAAGATTTTATAAAACAAGAGATGAAAAAAGAGTATTTTCAATTTTGGATTGTTAAGAAAAATTGGAAATTTATGTATGAAGGACTGAGCTCGCTTTTGAAAAAGAAAGCAAACACTAAAAAATTGAAAAATTTTGGAAAAAAGTGCTATGAGCTCTCCATACCGTTTGGTGAGATATCCATCTTTTTGGATATTTTCTCACAAAAGTTAAGCGGTGAGAGAAAAAAGATATTAGATACCAATAAAAACATTTTTGCAAAAGGGTATATAGAAGCAAGACTTCCTGTCGAGATAGTAAGTTTTACCAATCAGGTCCACAACAATGGCATATTTGTATCAAAAGACAAGATAGTCGTTTCAAAGTATCTTACTTTTTGGCTTATAGAATTTATCGAGCATATATTGTATGATGCACCCGCTCCTGAAACCATAGAAGCAAAAAGTGATTTTGGAAAATGGTTAAAAGAGTACAAGGGGGTATACTTTAGTGACCAAAAGATAAAAAAACATTTTGAGACTTTAAGCAGTTCTTTTCATTATGTTGCGGCTGATGCCTTGTACTTTTACAGGCATAATGAGTACTTTTATTTTGTATCGCTTTATCTTGATATGCTTTCGTTTGTTTTACAGCTTCAAGGACTTCTTAGCTCACTCTTTTTGGAAGAGAAACTGCTATCTTTGTATATCGATCCGATTACTGAAATACCCAACAGATTCCAACTTCAAAAAGATTTTAAGATATTCAAAAATCCAACCATTTTACTCGTAAATATAAGAAATTTTTCAAAAATCAATACAATATACAGTAATAAATTCGGTGATAGTGTATTGAAAATAGTTGCAAAATTTATCGAAACACTCGATATTATAAAAGTTTATAGGATTTTTGCCGACGAGTTTGCGATATTGGTTGAAAATGAAGAGTTGGCGAAGAGCACCTTTGAGAATTTAAACGGGAAGATCGAGTTAAAAGAGATAGGCTATACCATACAATTCTATGGAGCATACAGGGAGCTTTCTGAAAATGCGCTTGAAGAGTGTGAGTATGCACTCGTAAAAGCAAAAGAGAAAAAACTCATAAATGCCGCCGAAGCAAAAGAGTTGTTGGAGAATTATAAAAAAGAGATGTCTTTGACAAACAGGCTTAAAGCTGCCTTGGCGATGGATGACGTGATAGTGTATTTTCAGCCGATTTATAATTTTAATGACGATAAAATTACAAAATACGAGTGCCTTATGAGAGTGAGGGAAAACGGAAAGATACTAAATCCAGGAGAATTTTTGGATACCCTTAAGAAAATTCCGGTATACGAAGAGTTTACAAAAACCATCCTTTCAAAAAGCTTTCAATTTTTCAAAGATTATGATTATGAATTTTCTGTGAATTTCTCAGTTTTGGATATAGAAAACAGGTATACTGTGGCATATCTTAAAGCACTGATAAACAGATACCCACAGACCGCAAAAAGACTCGTTATAGAAATTACCGAAGAAGAGGCTATAAAAGATTATGAAAAAATAAATGAATTTATAAAAGATGTAAAATACTTTGGAGTCAAGATATCCCTGGATGATTTTGGTACCGGTTTCTCAAATCTTGCACAGATATCAAAACTGGACTTTGATTATCTAAAGCTTGACGGCTCTTTGGTTTCAAAGGTTTTAAAAGATGAGAAAATAAAGGATATATTTAAAACGATACAAAACCTTGCAAAAAATATCAATGTAAAGACTATCGCAGAGTTTGTTTCCGATAAAGATATATTTGATTATTTAAAAGATAATGAAGTGGATTTTGCACAGGGATATTTTATAGGAAAGCCTGAGGGAAGATTGCTAAAAGAGGACTTTAAAGAGCCTGAGCCCTTGCAAGTCCTGTAGTTAAAAAACTATTTTTTAGGTCTAAAAGGTTTTATTACCTCTTCATTGCACTCTATGTATGGTCCTTCAAGTAGGTCTATGCAGTATGGGATAGCCGGAAATACCGCATCGAGACACTCTCTTATGGATTTTGGTTTGCCGGGGAGATTTACTATGAGAGTTTTACCTCTTATGCCGGCTGTTTGTCTTGATAGTATGGCTGTGGGGACATACTTTAGACTTACCTGCCTCATAAGCTCTCCAAATCCGGGCATCATTTTATCGCATACCGACTCAGTTGCCTCCGGAGTTACATCTCTTTTTGCCGGTCCCGTTCCTCCGGTTGTTACTATAAGACAACATCCTTCATTGTCCGCCATATCTATAAGGGCGTTTTCTATGCTTTCCTGGTCATCAGGAATCACTTCATATATCTCTCTCCAAGAGCTTTTAAGGTAATCATTTAGCGTATCTATGATAGCTTGACCTGATAAATCCTCATAAACTCCGGCACTTGCTCTGTCTGACGCTGTAAGTATGCCTATCTTTATATCCATATTCATATCAAACTCCTTTTAGTATATGTCCACAGTTGTTTAGCCAGTAAACCGTGGCATAAGGGATAAAGAACTCCTTTGCCTGCTTTGTATCTATGATCCTATCCTGTTCACCAAGATAGACTTCCATCTTTATCCCTCTTTGTACAATTATATCCAATTTTTCTTTACTCCACTCATAGCGAAGAAGTTTATCTAAATCTTCCAAACCATCTCTTTTTTTATATCTCGATATATCAAAATCATATGGGTATAAAACATTTTTGTAAAAAGTATCCAGATACCTATCTTTATCTTTTTTGAAGGCTCTTAGTTGAAGTTTTTTAAAACTTTCACTTTTATCTTGAAAAAAAGCAGGTGAAAAAAGTTGAAGAGTATCTATCCTTGTTTGGGTTTTTAGTGCATATTCAAATGCTTTGATAGCCCCGTAGCTAAAACCGGCTACCGTAAAATCACTCTTTAAAAGGAAGTTATCAAATATTTTTTGCTCGTTTTGAAAACAAAATCCGCTAAAATATACCATTGACTATCTCTTTTAACTCCTCTTTTGTAACAAGTTCATTTTGTAGCATTCTCTCTTTAACCTTTGTCAGAGCATTTTCATATCTTTCAAGGAATTTTTTGACTTCCTCTTTTGCTTCTTCTAGTATGTTTGCACTGTCAAGCTTGTTTGGATATATACTCTCACCCATACCGTACTTTTCTACCATCAAATTTGCCAAATCTTTTGCTTTTTGCAAGTCGTTGACACTGTTTGAAAATTTATCCTGATAAAAAAGCTCGGTTGCGACCATACCGGAGAGATAAACTTTTATCTTCGAAAGCATTGCGCTTTTTGACTCTATCTCTTTATCTATATCCTTTGTACCGTCACTTATGATGGAAACCTTGTCAAAACTTACATCAAACCAGTATGCGCTAAGAGCTTTGGCTGATTGGTAAAGTGCTTGTATATCTTTTTCTTCGTTGGAAAAAGATAGTATCTTCTTTTTACCAAGTAAAACTTTGTCCCTAACCGCATAAAAATCACTCTCTTCTATAACTCTTGAGCCTCTTTTTAGTGCATTTATGGCTGCTTCATTTACCAAAGTTGAGAGTGCCGCACCGCTGAACCCGACTGTTATATCAGCTATATTTTTTGCATCGACTTTATGTTTTTTATCTTTTAGATATATCTTTATGATGGCTTCTCTTTCACTTTTATCCGGAAGTGAAACAAAAACTCTTCTATCAAATCTGCCTGATCTTAAAAGTGCTTCATCCAAAACTTCTATCTTGTTCGTTGCGGCTATGACTATGACTCCCGAACTCTCTTCAAACCCGTCCATTTCCGATAACAGTTGATTTAGAGTCGATTCTCTTTCGTCGTTTCTTAGTCCTCCTCTTGCCTTTCCTACGGCATCTATCTCATCTATAAAGATGATAGAGGGTGCATACTTTTTTGCATAGGCAAAAAGCTCTCTTACTCTTTTGGCTCCGATTCCTACATAAATCTGCACAAAAGATGATCCGCTTTGATAAAAAAACGGTACATTGGCTTCGCCCGCAACTGCCTTTGCTATCATGGTTTTTCCGACACCCGGAGGTCCGACCAAAAGTACACCTTTGGGAAGTTTTATGCCGAAGTTTTTGTATTTTGAGGGATTTCTTAAAAAATCAACTATCTCGGCCAACTCCTCTTTTACCTCTTTTATGCCTGCGACATCTTTAAATGTTATATTTGAAACTACAGGTTTTACAGGTGTACTCATGAAACTTTCTATATCGAAAGCTTGCTGTTTGTTTCTTTTTTCTTCCATTTTACTTCTTGCTTGCATATCTTTTTTACGCAAATAGAGTATAAAAGCGAATATCATCAAGAAAAGTATGATGCCGCTAGTTAAATCACTTAAAAAAGTACTGTTTTGAGCTATATCTACAGGAGCTGATTTAAGTAACTCTTTTATATCTATACCGTCTTTGACTATTTTGTATTTTTGGCCGTTATATGTTTTTATGATGATTTGATCACCATCTATGGTGGCATTTTTTATATCGTTTGCATCTAGAAGAGTTTTGTAAGTTTCATAGTTTATCGAGTCGGCACTGTTTTTTATATAGGCAAATGTAAAAAGTGCCAACAGTATCACAAGTGCCGTGAGGGTATAGATAAATTTTTTATTTTTAAAACTCGGCATAATTCATATCCTTTTTAACTTTATAATTGTTTAGTTTTATCCATTCGTTGTTGAGCTCTTTTTTGGAATTTATCAAGACCCTGTTGTAGTATTGATCAAGTCCTTTAAAATATCCGTCTTTGAACTCTTCAACAAGTACCAAAAGGGGCTCTTTTACATTTTTTCTAAATTCATAATTTTTTCTTTCTATCAACTCTTCGACTTTTTTATGTCGTTTTTTTGCAATATCTCCGCCAATAGTATTTTCCATTTTAGCTGAAGGTGTATCTTCTCTCTTGCTGTATGTAAAACAGTGTATATGAGTAAGCGGTAGTTTTTCAAGCTTTTCATATCCGTCTTCAAATCTCTCTTCGCTTTCACCAGGATGTCCCACTATAAAATCAGTCCCAAGAGCGAAACCTTTGAGTGATAGTTCTTCGAAGAGCTTTATATCGTTTTTGAAACTGTTTCTTCTGTGCATTATCTTCAACATTTCTTCATTTGTATGCTGAAGAGCTATATGAAGATGCCTCTCAAGCCAACTCTCATCAAGTATCTCTTTAAAATCATCATCTATCTGTACAGGCTCGATACTCCCAAGCCTTATCCTTTTTACCCCTCTTATGAGAGAGATTTTTTTAAGAAGTTTACCAAGGGATGTGCCTTTGTCTTTTCCGTAGCTTCCTATATTTGTTCCTGTAAGGATAAATTCATTGTAGTCATTTTGAGTAAGTATTTTTATCTGCTCTAAAATTTTTTCTTCATCCTGGCTTCTTGCATCTCCTCTTACATAGGGAATGATGCAGTAACTACACCTAAAGTTGCAACCCTCCTGGATTTTTATAAAAGCTCTGTTTTTCCCTTCAAAATTATAAACTATACTCTTTTCAACTGAGCTCAAATCCCCGATTTTTATAAATCTTTCACTTTTTTTTAGGATTTGGTTGATATTTTCTTTTTCAGAGTGGCCAAAAACCCCAAAAACTTTATCTTCCTTGAAAAGCTTCTCCCCTTTGCTTATGGCGCCACATCCTGCATATATCACTCTTTTGCCAAGTTTTGATACTTTGGATATATAGCCTCTTGCTCTACTGTCAGCCGAATTTGTAACGGTACAGGAGTTTATGATGATGATATCTGCTTCATTTTCATCTTTGGCTATATCGAAGTCTTTTAGATTTTCTATCATGACTTGGGTATCGTATATATTTGTCCTGCACCCAAAAGTTTTAAAATAAACCTTTTTCACTTCACCCTTCACCCTTTCACCCCTCACTCATAAGCGATGATATAACTATATTTTTATCCACATCATCGATCATTTTATATGAACCTATATGATTTGGTAAGATAAATTTTATCTTGTGGTCGGCACTTTTTTTATCATGAAAAAAACTCTCGTAAAAACTTTCATAGTTTTTTATCTCATAATTTACAGGAAGTGAGTAACTTTGCAGAAGACTTTTTATCCTGTTAGCTTCATCTTTGTCAATCAGCCCCAGCTTTAAAGCCAGTTTATTGGCTAAAACCATACCTATACTTACGGCTTCTCCGTGAAGATATTTTTTGTAGTTTGTCTCATTTTCTATAACATGACCGAAAGTGTGGCCATAGTTCAAAACCGCTCTTATGCCTGCTTCTTTTTCATCTTTACTGACAACATCGGCTTTTATCCTTATACATTTTTCTATGGCAATTTCAAGATTTTCTTCTTCAAAAAGAGAGTATTTTTCAAGCCAGTTAAAAAAATCTTTATCAAAAGTAACAGCCATTTTGACTATCTCAGCTACTCCTGCACCAAACTCTCTTTTTGGTAAAGTTTTTAAAAAAGCCGTTTCGCAGTAAACGGCTTTTGGCTGATAAAAAGCCCCGGTTAAATTTTTGCCAAATCTGTTATTGACTCCGGTTTTGCCACCTACACTTGCATCAACTTGAGAGAGTAGGGTAGTCGGTATCTGAATAAAGTCAATGCCTCTTAAAAAGATGGCTGCACTAAATCCTGTCATATCTCCTATGACTCCTCCGCCAAAAGCTATAAGTAGAGATTTTCTATCTAGCCGATGCTCGTTTAGTCTGTCAAGTATATATGATACCGTATCTAAGTTTTTATACTCTTCTCCGTCAGGTACCGTAATGATATATAACTCTTTGGCTTCAAGATGCTCTAAAAGTTTTTTTAAATGTAAACCTGAAACTCTCGGGTTGGTTATAACGGCAACTTTTTTTTCATATATAAGTTTGTCAAGCTCGTTTATGAAAATACTATAACTCTTTTTTTGTTCATTTATATCGATATTTATATGCATGTCTTTCCTCTTTATTCTGGTACGGGGATAAAAACTTGATACACCCCGTTTAACTTGTAGTATAATTTTTGAAAACTTTTGGAAAACCATGAGAAAATACCTGCATTTTTAACGTTCTCGTCAAAGGGCAAAAACTGCACGATATCATCTTTGGTTTCCAATTCCATGATAGGATTGTGTTTTGGTTTTACAACTTTTATCTTCCTTTTGAACATGCTACCCAAATTTTTAAAGTGATCTATCAACTCATCATTTATACCCATCTCTTCAGGATCGTAATCGTACAACTCTATATCGAGATCGAGTTGAGCCGATATATCAAAGATAGGAGCGGTTAATTTTTCTATTTTTGTACTGTCTTCAGGGATGATTACACTCTGTTTTATTTTGCTAAAGTCATACGTACCTGTTTTAAAGACAGGTATTTTGGCATCATATAGTATCTGTTTGTATTTGCCAAATATATCGTTATCAACGATGATAAGTCCTATATTGGCAATCTCGAGATCTTGAAAAAGTGCATTTTTGAAATTATCCGTCTCATAATCTATAAAGACTCTAGTAGAACCTTTATCGTAACTTTTTATTTTATCAAAGCATTTTGAATAAGTCGGGTTTATTATCTTGATGATCAGTTTATTGTTGTTTAGCATGGAGTGGAGCAAAAAAGCGTTGTTGATCATTTTTTCTATATCATCAGGGTCGTTTCTTTGCATATCAATAAGAACATATATATTTTTACCATATGGTGAGGGAAAAGAGCCAAACTCCTGTTTGATACTTATGCTTACGCTTCTTAGGATATTTGGATCTCCTATAACAAGAAGTATATCGTTTGGATATATCATGGTCGAATGTTTTGGCAGTATCAGATCATTGGCTCTGTAGATAGCGGAAATCTGCCAGTTTTTTTGTCTTATGCTTGAAATATGTCTGTACACATAAGGACTTCCAAAAGGTACGTCTATCTCCATTATTTCGCCTATGCCAAGACCTACATTTTGTGCTATTACAGAAACATTCGGCAAAAAGTCAAAAAGCCTTGATGAAAGTACTTCGTTTGCATTTAGCAAAGAGAGGTTTGTATCTTCAAAGCTCAGATGCCACACATCTAGCAAAACTATATGTATCTCTTTACTTAATGCCCTTATGTTTTTGTATGTCTCCAATGCGTCAAATCTCTTTTTTACGACTATGAATACTTCGACGATACTATCTTTGAAAACTGATCTAAGCTTTGAGAAACTTGTCGGATCAAACTTGAAATACTTTACATGTTCGGCTTTTTTATCGGTAATCGTTTTATCATTGTAGTAAACTACACTGTAATTGTTATCGGATGTAGTATCGCTGCAAACTCTTTCTAAAAAATGTTTTGCTACAATACCGTCTGCGATTATTAATATATCTTTCATAATTATATTATATCAAATTTAAATTGCAAGGAAGATTAATGAAGTTCAATATAGACGCCATAGACGGCGATGCAAGGGCATGTACCATACAAACATCCCACAGCATTATACAAACTCCGGTTTTTATGCCTGTTGGTACGGTAGGCAGTGTAAAAGCCCTCGACGCATACGATATGACAACTCTTCTTGATAGCAAGATCATACTTGCAAACACATACCATATGTATCTAAGACCGGGCGATGAGGTTGTAAACTCTTTTGGAGGATTACATGGGTTTACTACGTATGACAGAAGTTTTTTAACAGATAGCGGCGGTTTTCAAGCATTTTCACTAAGCTCCATCTCAAAAGCAGATCCAAACGGTATAAAGTTTAAAAGTCATATAGATGGCTCTATGCACTACTTTACGCCTGAAAAAGTTTTGGATATTGAGTATAACTTAAACTCAGATATCATGATGATACTTGATGATCTTGTAGCACTTCCCGCAACCAAAGAGAGAGTTAAGCTTTCGATTGAGAGAACTTATGAATGGGCAAAAAGATCTATAGAGTATCATAATAAAATGAAACAACTTGAAAGAAACTCCCAACAAAATATCTTTGCTATCATACAAGGCGGAACAGACAAAGAGTTTAGAAAGATTTCCGCTGAAGGGTTGGTAGGGTTGGAGGATTTTGACGGATATGCCATAGGGGGCTTGAGTGTCGGAGAAAGCAATGAAGAGATGTATGATATAGTTTCATACACCACTCCTTTTATGCCAAAAGATAAACCAAGATACTTGATGGGCGTGGGAACTCCTGAGGATTTGGTAGAAAATATCGAAAGAGGGGTCGATATGTTCGATTGTGTCATGCCTACAAGAAATGCACGAAACGGAACGCTTTTTACAAGTTACGGCAAGATCAATATAAAATCTTCAAGATACAAGCTACTTGATGAACCCATAGACAAAGAGTGTGATTGCTATACCTGTAAAAGGTACTCTCTAGGCTATATACATCATCTTTTCAAAGCAAAGGAGATCACATACTACAGACTTGCATCTTTACATAATCTGCACTACTATCTTCATTTGGTAAAAGAGGCAAGAAATGCTATAATGGAAAATAAATTTTTAAAATTTAAGAAAAATTTTTACGATAAAAGAGTAAAATAATTTCCCGATTTTTTATTAAATACAAAGGATATAAAATGTTAAAAACCATAAAATCAAAACTCATAGCGACCACTTTGTCGTTTTTTATCATCGGTTCTATTATATTGCTTCTTTTTATATCATATAATTCGAATAAAATCATAAAAAGCGCCACAACTGACAATATAGAAACTTTAAGCAGTACTATATTTGTAGCTATCAGAACAGCTATGAATCTTGGAGATCCAAAAATCGTTGAAGATACCCTAAAAACCGTTAAAAAGATAAAGGGTATAGAAGATATCCAGATAGACAAGTCACAAGAGGTTATTAAAGCATTTGGACTTAAAGATCATTTTACTACAAATGAAATGGTCAGAAAAGTTTTTCAAACCAAAAAACAAGTTATCATGGAGCAAAATGAAAATGGAAAACATATACTAGAACTTCACAAGCCACTGATAGCTACAACAGAGTGTCTTGGCTGTCATGCCACATCAAGCAGGGGAGATGTTTTGGGGGTCATGAATCTTCAACTCTCTTTGGAAAAAGCCGACAAGGAGATAAGTGACTTTAACTACCTTATCGTGGCAAGTTTGATTATCGCTTCTATCATAGCTACTATAGGGTTTTTGCTGTTTTTTGGCAAAGAGATACTAAAACCTCTTCATTTTTTAACTATAAGAGTAAAAGATATAGCAACCGGGGACGGCGATTTGACAAAAAGACTCAACTTTGTAAAAGAGGATGAATTGGCAGCTGCAGGCAAATGGGTCGATACTTTCATAGAAAAGGTTCAGCATTCTGTTATCGAAGCCAAAAATGCTAGCACCCAAAATCTTCATCTTTCAAATGAGCTTGAAAAAAGTTCAAACTATTTAAGCAAAGAGATACTTGAAAACATTAAAGAGATAGAAAGCGTCAACGACATGGGTAGCAATATGAAATCTATCCTGGCAGATACGGTGGAAAGCGCCAAAAAGAGTAAAGAAGACATAGAAGAGGCTGATAGAAAGCTTCAAACCGTGAAAGAAAGCATAAATCAGATGAGCCAAAAGATGCAAGAAGAGTCTCATGCGGGGATCGAGTTAGCCAACAGGATAAATGACTTGAACAAGACTGCCGAGGATACGAAGCTGGTTTTGACGAAGATTTCCGATATATCAGACCAGACAAATCTTCTAGCTTTAAATGCCGCCATAGAGGCTGCCAGAGCAGGGGAACACGGTAGGGGTTTTGCGGTAGTTGCGGATGAAGTTAGAAAACTTGCCGAACAAACCCAAAAATCACTTCTTGAGATAGATGCGACAACAAACCTCATGGTCCAGGAAATTGCAAATGCAAGCGATGCCATTAGTAAAAATGCCCAAAGCATCGAACAATTATCAAATGACGCACTTGATATTAACAAAGATATAGATGAAACATCTTCCACAGTGAGAGTTGCGCAAAAAGTATCCGATGACTCACTAAGAGAATCTATAGAGCTTGCAAATGACGTGGAAGAGATACTAACAAAGATAGAAGAAGTTTACGGCTCTTCAAAAGAAAATATAAAAGTCATCAATGAAATGAAGAGCATATCCAAAAAGATAAAAGAGAGCGCAAAAGAGTTAAATGCAAAGCTAAACAGCTTTAGAACTTAAAAAGTTTCAACCCCGAAAAGTATTTTGCTTTTTGGGGCTACTTTTGCAGTCTTATCTCGACTGATTTTTGATGTGCAGTAAGACCTTCTGTTTTAGCTAAAAGTGCACATGCCTCACCTATCTCCTTTATACCCCTGTCGGATATACTTATAATGGAAGACTTTTTTATAAAATTATCTACACTAAGAGGTGAATAAAACCTGGCAGTTCCTCCTGTTGGAAGAGTATGATTTGGACCTGCTATATAATCACCTATAGGCTCAGGTGTATTTTTTCCTAAAAATATGGCTCCTGCATGTTTTATAAAAGGCAAAATTTCAAAAGGCTTTTCTGTCAATATCTCCAAATGCTCAGGCGCTATTTGGTTCATCAAATCGACTGCATCATCCATGGTATCGACTATTATGATAGCACCTCTTGTTTCTATGGATTTTTGTGCTATTTTAACTCTGCTTAATGTTTTTAAATCTTTGTAAATCTGCTCTTTTGTCTTAAAAGCTATCTCTTTATCCGTTGTTATCATGATCGAACTTGCCATCTCATCATGCTCCGCCTGAGATAAAAGATCCATCGAAAGATATCTTGTATCAGCACTGCTGTCAGCTATAACGCCTATTTCACTAGGCCCTGCTATCATATCTATGTTTACCTCTCCAAAGACCATCTTTTTTGCAGTTGCAACAAATATATTGCCTGGACCCGTTATGACATCGACCTTCGGTATGGTTTTCGTTCCGTATGCCAAAGCTGCGATCGCACCGGCACCTCCGACTTTGAAAGCTTTTTTTATACCACATATATGCATAGCAGCCAAAAGTAATTCATTTATCTCATTGTTTGGAGTAGGCGTACAAACCACTATCTCTTTTACTCCTGCAACAATGGCCGGGATCGCATTCATAAGAAGAGAACTCGGATATGCCGCTTTTCCACCCGGGATATAAAGACCGGCTTTATCTACACTGGTTACTTTTTGCCCCAAAATATCACCATTTTCATCATAATCGAACCAGGAGCGCGGCATCTGTTTTTCATGGAAGCTTTTTATCCTGTCATATGCTAAGTGCAAGGCAATTTTAAGGTCATTATCTATATTGTCATAAGCGTTTTGCATATCTTTGGTGTTTATAGATAAATCATCATCACTTTTTGGCTTCCATTTGTCAAACTTTTCTATATCCTGCATGATTGCAGTGTTGCCCTTTTCTTTGATATTGTTTATGATATCACCGACAATGTTGGATACGCTTTGTATATCCATTTTTCCGCGATTTAACAATTCATTAAAATTCTTTTCAAAATCATTGTCATTTATACTGAAAATTTTCACCACATTTCCTTTTATATCTTTGTATCATTGAAATATTGCCTTTTGTACCACCTTGGTGTATATACATAACTTCACTCGAAATATCATTTTTTTGTAAAAATTCCATCATACACCAAAAACCCAAAGGATCATACAAAAGGTCAAATTCAATTTTCAATTTTTTTTGTAATTCTATCCAAAATCCATACATTTTACAATCAAGTTTTCCAAAACGGTGTTTTTTCGTATCTAAAATTACCGGATGGTCTGCCTCGTTATCGTTAAGCTTAAAAAATTGTTTTTTCAGATACTCTTTTCCGCCTACGCATGCGTTTGTATAAACTTTTGAATTATCGCTTAACTCTTTTATACACTGCTGCAAAAAAAGTGCAGTTGTTCCGGTACCTGAGGGTAAAAAGATAGTTAAATCGGTCAAGTTTTTATCATTTTTAAATTCAATTATCTCTTTTGCAAGATGAGCGATGCCGTATTTTGATGTTTCACATCTTCCGCCCTCTGGTATAAAAAGAGTGTCACCTTTTATGATAGTTTTGGATAGAGTATTTTTCCCGATCAATTCTTCATACGGACAATCTTTGAAAAGTTTTAGTTTCATACCGTTTTGCAGCGCATATTTTAGGTTTCCGACTGGGTCTTTAAACAAAAAATCGGGTAAATGATCGGTATAGTACTCAAAGTCCCAGTTTTTTAACTTACAAAGTACCGAAAGTGAGTACATGGCATTTGACTGGTTTGAGCCGTAAGAGATTATTTTTTTTATATGAGGAAAGTCATTTACTAAAAAATAGTGAAATTTTCTGGCTTTGTTGCCGGAAAATTCACTATCTAAAAGATCATCCCTTTTGATAAAAATCTTTTTATCATTTACAAAAACTTCCTCAACAGGAGAATTTTCAATATCTATCAATACAGTTTAAATCTCCAAAAGCGATTTTTAGTCTGTCTCTCATGGATTCTTCGCCTGCTCTTAGCCATTTTCTAGGATCATAATATTTTTTATTTGGCTTATCATCCCCTTCCGGGTTACCTATCTGGGCTTGCAGATAGTCATGATATTTTTCTATGTATCCTTTAGTCCCGCTCCAAAAAGCCCATTGGGTATCGGTGTCTATATTCATCTTTACCACACCATAACTTACCGCTTCTTCTATCTCTTGATGGGTTGAGCCGCTACCGCCGTGAAAAACGAAACTTACCGGTTTTTCGGATGTGGAGAATTTATTTTCTATATATTTTTGGGAATTATCGAGTATCTTTGGAGTAAGTACGACATTACCCGGTTTGTAAACTCCGTGAACATTACCGAAAGATGCGGCTATAGTGAATTTATCGCTTATCTTGCTAAGTCTTTCATAGGCAAGCGCCACATCTTCGGGTTGAGTGTAAAGTCTTGAATTGTCTATATCGCTATGATCTATGCCATCCTCTTCACCGCCTGTAACTCCAAGTTCAATTTCTAAAGTCATATCTATCTTACTCATTCTCTTTAGATATTCTTCACAGGTTGATATGTTATCTTCGAGTGATTCAATTGACAAATCAATCATATGGGAGCTAAAAAGAGGTTTTCCGAGTCTTTTAAAGTGCTGTTCTCCCGCATCCAAAAGTGCATCGATCCAAGGCAGGAGCTTTCTGTTTGCATGGTCAGTGTGCAAGATAACAGGTATCCCGTAAGCTTCTGCCATCGTGTGAACATGCATAGCTCCGCTTATAGCGCCCAAAACTGCTCCTTTTGTGCTGTCGATCCCTTTTCCGGCAAAAAATGCCGCCCCGCCATTCGAGAATTGTATGATTATAGGCGAGTTTACGTCTTTTGCCGATTCAAGAGCTGCATTTATGGAGTCTGTTCCTACGACATTCACTGCGGGCAAGGCAAATTTTTGTTCCTTGGCAATGGAAAAAAGTTTTTGCATATCACTTCCGGCTATCACTCCCGGTTTTAAAAAATCAGAAACCTTTTTTGTACTCATTTTAGCTTCCTTGTATTGTTATAATTTTTCTATCTTTGCACTTTTTCTAAGTTTTTTTGCAATTGTTTGGACATTTTTTTGGAATTTTTGGATTTTGAGTTGTGCTTTTATCCTGTCTTTTACATTTGCAAAGGCTACATTTCCGCCATCTTTTTTATCTTCTACATATATAACATGATAACCAAACTGTGTTTTAACGGGAGTTTTTGTGATTTGACCTTTTTTAAGAGCAAATGCAGCTTTTGAAAACTCAGGAACCATTCTTTTTGCACTGAACCATCCAAGTTCGCCACCGTTTACTTTGCTCGGACCGGTTGATTTGGTTTTGGCAAGTTCTATAAATTTGTTTTCAAGCTTTTTACCGCTTAAACCTTTTAATTGGTTTATGATATCTTGTGCTTCTTTTTCTGTTTTTACAAGTATGTGTCTTGCTTTAACTTGAGCCGGTTGTTTGAATTTGTCTTTGTTTTGATCATAAAAAGCTTTTGCCTGGGCATCTGTTACTTTAGCTTTTTTATACTGCTCTTTCATCCATACTTCAAGAGCTAAATCTCTTTTTACTTTTTCAAGGGCTTTTTTGAAAGCTTCAGTTTTCTCCACGCCTTCTTTTATCGCCTTTGATGTCAAAAGCTTGCCGTCTATCGCCTGGTCAAGTATCTTTTGCTGAGTTTGTGGGGGAAGCTGATCGAAATTGATACGAGGATTTCTTATAACCATCGCTATATCACCGGCAGTTACATCCATACCGTTTACTTTCGCATACACTTTTTGTGCCGCAAAACTTGAAGTTGTCATCATAACTGATGCCGCTACTACGCTTAAAATAATCTTTTTCATCTATATCCTTTTTAAAAATTTTGTAATATTATACTACTTAAAAGTAACTGTAAAGTAAATCAACTCATATTGTGATATACATTTTGTATGTCATCGTCTTCTTCCAAAACATCTATGAGTTTTTCAACTTTTGCCGCTGTTTCGTCATCTACATCCACTTCATTGTTGGCTACAAGCTCTATGGAACTTTCCTGTATATCAGCTCCGGTTTCTTCTATAGCCTTTAAAAGCTCGTTAAAATCCCCCGGTTCACACTCAAAAAGCAAAAAGTCATCGAACTCTTTTATATCACTTGCGCCGTTATCCATGGCTACTTCCATGATTTCATCATCTTTATCACTTTTTGTAACCGTTATGATACCTTTTTTGTCAAACATCCATGCAACACACCCGCTCTCACCCATGCTTCCGCCATTTTTTGAAAAAGCATGTCTTACCGTTGCTACAGTTCTGTTTTTGTTATCCGTCATACACTCCACCATGATGGCAACTCCTCCCGGGCCGTAACCTTCGTAAGTTATCTCATCATAGTGAACTCCCTGCAGATTGCCCGTAGCTTTGTCTATGGCTCTTTGGATATTGCTTTGTGGCATAGAAACCGCTTTTGCTCTTTCAACCGCAAGTCTTAGTGCAGCGTTACTGTCAAGGTCGCCTCCGCCTGCTCTTGCCGCGGTCGTTATATCTTTGATGGCTTTTGTGAAAGCTTTTCCTTTTATGGCATCTTGTTTTGCTTTTATATGTTTTACTTTAGACCATTTATTGTGTCCAGCCATTATCATCCTTATTTGCAAAATTTGGATAATTATAGTTAAATATCCTTTAAAATATGATATAATCATAGATAAAACTGAAAATATTAAGAGGATAAAATGCAATTAAAAAGGGTTAAACAGGCTATAGAAGATATAAAATCAGGGAAAATGGTCATCATGATAGATGATGAGGATAGGGAAAATGAAGGTGATTTGGTGTATGCAGCTACATTTTCTACGCCACAAAAAGTTAATTTTATGGCAAGTCATGCAAAGGGTCTTATCTGTGTTTCGGTAACTGATGATATATCAAGAAGACTACATCTTTCACCTATGGTTACCAACAACGACTCACAACATGAAACAGCTTTTACCGTTACGGTTGACGCAAAAGAGTGTACCACCGGCATCTCGGCATACGAGAGAGATATGACTATAAAAGTATTGGCTGATTATAAGTCTCAGCCAAGTGATCTTGTAAGACCGGGCCATATATTTCCACTAATCGCCAAAAAAGGAGGCGTGCTTGTAAGAACCGGACACACCGAAGGATCGGTTGATATTTGTAAAATGGCCGGCGTTGCCCCGGTGGCGGTAATATGCGAAATCATGAAAGATGACGGAACAATGGCAAGAAGAGATGATCTTGAAAAATTCGCTAAAAAACATAAGTTAAATATAGTCTATATCTCCGATTTGGTTGAGTACAGACTTCAAAACGAATCACTTGTAAGAGAAGTGGCACAAGCTAGAGTAAAGTTCATGGATAGCGAAGCAAAACGTATAGACTATGTTGATCATAAAAGCTCTCACCATGTGGTATATCAATTTGGTATACTCAGTGAAAATACAAATGTAAGATTTCATAATGTAGGGCTGGATATAGATCTTTTATCAAATACCCACAAATACAACAATCTCATAAAATCCATAAAATATCTGCAAAAAAACGGCGGACTTTTGATATTTTTAGAAAAAGAGGAGCAAAGAAATCCTTATATGAAAGAGTATGGTATAGGAGCGGGTATCTTAAAAGACATGGGAGTTAAAAATATCAATCTACTTGTCGGCAAAAAAGGTGTGGAGTTTGTAGGTCTTAGCGGTTTTGGTTTGAATATAGAAAAAGAGATAGAGATAAGTTAAGGGCTCTTTGGAAATGTAAGAAAAAAAGTTGTGCCTTTTGAAACTTTCGAATCTACCTTGATATCGATGTTATACTGCTTGCATACTGATCTTACTATGTCCAAACCTATGCCAAATCCTCCATTGTCATCACTTTTTCTTTCATAGCGGTTGAAGATGATATCTTTATCTTCATCGGCTATGCCTATGCCCTGGTCAGTTATACTAAAAACCCTGTTTTGAAGCTTTATTTTTATCTTTGTATTTGGATATGAGTATTTTATGGCATTGGATATAAGATTGTTTATAGCTTTTTGGATACGAGACCTATCCATATAAACCATAGTGGATTCGAGGCTGAACTCTATGTTGTTTCCTTTGCTAGCGGCAATCTCATCAAAAAACTTGATACACTCTTTTGTCAAAACCGCCAAATCGAAATTTTCATTGAAAATTTTATCTTCATTGTTGAACGCTATGAAAGAGAGTGAATTATATATCTGGGATATGAGTTTTGCACTGATGGATATATGATGGAGTGCTTTTGGGTTTAGGTGGTTTTTGCCTCTAAGAGATGATACACTCATCATCAAAGCTGAAACCGGTGTATTTATATCGTGAGCACTGTCTTTTATGAAGCAATTCAGCCTTTCCACTCTTTTTTTTACAGGAGCTATGAGCAGTTTACTTAAAAAATATCCGACTATACCGATAAAAAGAAGTGACACCAAAACTACACTTCCTATAAGAAGTAAAAGCTTAGTTTTTTGTTTTGCTATTTGACTTCCTTCTATAACTATGTAAGATACATCAAACAACGGCTCGTTTAGTCTTGCTATGTGGTATTCATGTTCATAATTTTTGTATGCTTTTTTCGAAAGTAGAACTTTTTTAGACTCGAGGTTTGAATATATAGGCTTTCCACTACTGTCAAAAAGTCCAACGTTCATTTTGTAAGAAGAGGGATTGAATTTGAACTTTTTATGCTCCATGGATGCTTTCATAAGTTCTTTTTCTATCTGCATGGCTTGGTTTCTCATTTCAATGGAGCAAACATCGGTGATGATCACAGCCTCTTTCTTGTAATACAAAAATGCGATGATGGATATCAGCGCCAAGGCGGAAGATATGTAAATAGCCAAAAAACTTACAAGAGCTCTTTTTTCGTCTTTATTCAAAGTAGTACCCGCTTCCTCTTATAGTTTGTATCCTTTTTTTACCTATGATGTTTCTTAAATTCTTTATGTAAACACGTATGGTAGCATCTGTAGGCATAGACTCATACTCCCACAGGTTTTGCATCAACTCTTCAGATGAGATGACCCTTCCTTTGTGGGAACTTAGATACAAAAGTATTTCACACTCTTTGTTTGCTATTTGATGAGTTTTATCTTTTACTCTTATACGGTTTTTGTTCGGTATAAGTGTAGTATCGTTATCTAGATTTACTTTCTTTTCACTCTCTATGGAAAATCTTTTTTGGATATTTTCTATCCTCAAGTCCAGCTCCTCCAAATCGAACGGCTTTTTTATATAATCGTCACATCCGCTTTTAAACCCGTCTATCATGTGAGAAGTATCCTGATAAGCGGTTATCATGATAACAGGGGTAGTATTTTGAAATTCTCTTATCTCTTTTAGAACCGATACCCCGCTTCTTTTGGGTACATTTATGTCAAATATCATAAGGTCGAACTTGTTTTCACTGGCAGCATCTAAAGCTTCTTCTCCATTGTCTACACATACAACGTCGTATCCGCATTCATCTTTTAAATGACAAGTCAAAATATCCGAAAGTATCGTATCATCTTCCAAAAGTAAAATTTTCATCCTAATATCTCCATAACCAAAATTATACTATAATTTTTGTTTAAGATATGTTTAGTGTATATTTAGTAACAAAAAAGGGGTAAGATGAAGATACGTGTATATTTTGAAGATACCGATGCAGGCGGCATAGTTTATCACAGCAAATATATAAACTTTTGTGAAAGGGCAAGAAGTGAGATACTTTTTGAAAAAGGATTATCGCCTAAAACAGAAGATGCGGTTTTTATCGTAAGGGAGTTGAAAGCTTCTTATCTAAAAAGTGCGACACTTGGTGAAATTTTGGAAGTAAAGACAAAGATAAATTCCATAAGCAGAGTCAGCATGATGCTAACTCAGGATATCTTCAATGAAAAAAATGAAAAGATATTTACAATGGATATAAAACTGGTATATTTGAAAGATTCAAAACCATCTAAGATAGATGAAAAGTTTTTAAATCTGTTTAAAGCCTCATTTTAGAATAAAACTACGATCGTTTGATCCACTCTGTACCAATAAAAAATACAAATAAAGCTTGACTAGTATATTAGAATATGCTAATATACTAATAATACTTTAAAATCTATTGAGGAAAAATATGACTTACTGCAACAGAATAACCGTAGATAAAGATTTGATCGAAAATGCAAAAACACTTTTAAATACAAACGAGGAATCGATCATCAAAAAAGCGGAGCTTTTTGCTCTTTTGGGAAATGAAGTTCGTTTAAAAATAGTGAAACTGTTTTTGACATATGAGAGAATGTGTGTATGTGATCTCGTTGATGTTTTAAATATGAAACAATCACCGATTTCCCAGCACCTTCGAAAACTAAAAGATGGAAAAGTTCTTATAAATAAAAGAGAGGGCATGACTGTATTTTACTCGATATCACCGGATATGAAAGAACAACTTGAAAACATTATACAGTAACCATATTGCGAGCCACATACAGTTTTAAATATTTTTACAAAAAAGGATATATCATGAAGACATATGAATTTGAAATAAAAGGTATGACTTGCGAGCATTGTGCTCTTAGCATAAAAAAAGGACTTGAGCTAAGCGGTGTTGTTGATAAGTCTGTAAGCTACCCCAAAGGAAAAGCGAGTGTGACCTTTGATGAAAGGTTGGTGCAGGTAAACGACATAGAAGATGCTATAAACAGTATCGGGCATTATAAAGTGACGGCATACAGTGAGATAAAAGAGAAAAATCATCCTGAACATCTTATCATAGTCGGTGGCGGCTCCGCAGCATTTTCAGCGACTATCGAAGCGCATAGCAGGGGTATAAAAGTCACCATGATCAATGACGGGCTTCCTATAGGGGGAACTTGTGTCAATGTGGGGTGTGTACCTTCAAAAAACCTTATAAGAGCAGCTGAAACTCTCTATAAAGCAAACAACAATCCGTTTCACGGCATCAAAAGTGAAGCAAAAGTGGAAGATTTTAAAAGTCTCATAGATGCCAAACGTGAACTTGTGCTTGATCTTCGCAATCAAAAATATATCAGTATCATAAAAGATATGGATAATTTTGAACTTATCGAGGGAAGAGCAAGTTTGCTTTCAGAAACATCAGTAAAGGTAAATGACAGGATTATAGAGGGTTCACATATTTTGATCTGTACCGGCGCATCTGCTTTGATCCCTGATATAAAAGGCTTGTGCGAAGTTGATTATTTGACAAATGAGGAAGCTTTTGAACTTGATACGCTTCCAAAGTCCATCATTGTGTTGGGCGGAGGCTACATAGCGTTGGAGATCGCACAAATGTTTTCCAGAATGGGATCGAAAGTGACGATATTGCAACGATCCAAACAAGTTTTATCAACCCAGGAATCAGATGTGGCGAATGAAATCACCAAATATCTCAAAGATGAGGGGATTGAAATCATTCTCAGCTGTCAAATTCAAGAAATCAGTGAAAAAAACGGTATCGTGAACGTTAATGCTTTGATAGATGGAAAGAAAAAATCCATAACTTCGGAAAAACTCATAGTTGCAACCGGCAGAAAACCAAATACATATGGTATGAACCTTGAAAAATCAGGGGTAAAACTAACTTCCAAAGGTGCGATTATAACAAATGATTATCTGCAAACTTCACTTCCTACAGTCTATGCCGCAGGTGATGTTCTTGGGAAAAATATGTTTGTTTACACTGCTGCATACGAAGGAAAACTAGCAGTTAGCAATATGTTTGCTTCGATAAAAAAAGAGGCTGATTTTTCAGTGTTGCCATGGGTGATTTTTACAGATCCTCAAGTAGCCGGCGTAGGACTGGATAAAAAACAGGCAAAAGATAAGGGGCTAGATGTAGATACAGCGGTATTACCGCTAAGTTATGTCCCTAGATCCATAGCGGCCAATGATACACGTGGTTTTATAAAACTTATAAGAGACAAAGATACCGATACATTGGTGGGAGCCAGGATAGTAGCACCTGAAGGGTCGGAACTTCTTATGGAAGTATCCCTTGCTGTTAAGTTTGGTATAAAAGTCAGAGATATAAAAGAGATGTTACATCCTTATTTGACACTTTCTGAAGGTATCAAATTGGCAGCTATCACATTCAGTAAAGATGTCAAGGAGTTGAGTTGCTGTGCCACATAATTAGAATGTGGTAACCTCTTTGAAGGCGGATTTGGTTGGTTTTAGGACCTTTATGTCGTAATTTACCTGGTTACTTAGGATATTTTCGTTAAAAGTCCTTGTTGCATCACTGTCAAAATAGAGAGTATATATATAGTCAATTCCTATGGAAGTCGAGTAATTTATCCAATCATAGAGTATATTGTTATCAAGTATTTTATTGGTTGCAACAAGCTTGTCGTCGCTTTCACCTATGGAATTGGCGATATACATATTTTTTCGATCTTCATACTGGGTTAGGTCAAGAAGAAGAGGGTTGTAGTTTATTTGCGTGGAAAATAGTGCATAAGGTATTATTTTATAAAATCTGAATTGTGAAGCCAAAAGAGAAGTTTTAACTAAAGGGGTATTTAAAAATATCGAACTGTTTTGCAGTTTTTTGTTGTATTTTAAAAAAGATTTGAATTTACTCAGTTTTTGCGGGATAATCTTTTTGTAAATGACTCTTCTGTCACCGTCACTTTGTATGTAGCTGCTCAACTTAAAACCCATATTGCTTTCATCGGCAAATATAGCTATCTTGTCATTGGTAAAAACCAAAAGTTTCTCTATCTGTTTTTTATAGTTGATCCCACCAAAGATAAAATTGGTTTTTTGGGTCGGTATCTCATTTTTGTTAATAGTGGGTACATAGTATATAAGATTCGTGTCTATACTAAGTAGCCTTTTTACACCCGTATCCGTATAAGGTGCTATAACGAAGTCAAACCCTTCATCTTCAATCTTTTTGACCGTATCTTGTATATTTTGGAGTGTTTCATCTTTTGAATCAAACAATTCAAAATCAAAATCAACCCCTTTTTGCAAGAGATAAGCCAAAACGGTATTTGTAGTGCTTATGCTGTATCTTCCTATGATGTTTTTGGGTACCATTAAAGCGATTTTTACGATATTTGTTTTTTTTGTATTGAAAATATTGAGCTTTATTTTTAGAGTTTCATACTCTTTTGACAAGTTTGCATCATTGACACTCTTTTTGTAGTTTGATAAAAATGAAAAAACTTCTCCATTTTGCAGATAGTCATTCAAACAACCACTATCACACTCTTTAATACTTAAGTCTATAATGTTTGAAGCAGGAAGAGGAAGCCCTGAGAGATACAGACTTTTTGCCATGGAAAACAGAGTGATAAATACAAGTATTAAAAATATCCTCAAAAAAAACTCCAGTTAATTAGACTTGTTGATATAATAAAGGCGTATTATATCATTTAAAAACTTAGTTTTTTAAAAGAGCTTTGACTTTTTTCATATCCAAATATACAAACTTCTTTGCACTTGGGTTTCTAAGCAGAAAACTTGGATGAAATGTAGGTATGAGTTTGGCATTTGCAAAAGTTAAAATTTCTCCCCTTATCTTGGAAATCGGTGTCGTATCATTTGTAAGGTTGTTATAAGCGGTCGCTCCAAGAGTGATGATGATCTTTGGATTTATGATACTTATCTGTTTTATAAGATAAGGCATGCACGATTCGACTTCCTCTGGAGTAGGGACCCTGTTGCCCGGGGGTCTGCATTTTACTATATTTGCTATATATACATCTTCTCTTTTTAGCTCAAGAACATTTTCTATGATCTTCGTCAAGAGCTCCCCGGCTCTTCCTACAAAAGGTTTGCCTGTCTCATCCTCATTTGCACCCGGTCCTTCACCTATAAACATTATATCGGCATTTGGATCCCCTTCACCGAAAACAACATTTTTTCTTGTTTTTGAAAGTTGGCACAAATGGCAGTTTTGGACAATGTTTTTGAGTTGCTTTAAATCATTCGGTAAGTTTTTGGCTGTAAGATTATCTTGGTTTATATTTTGTATGTCATTTGTATATTTTAGACCAAGTGACTTGTAAGTATATAAAGATTTAAGGATTTTTAGTTTTTTTACTCTGTGCATGATGTGTGATCCCCCGATTGGACGGGGGAAGGGGTGTTACTCTGTAACTTCTACTGTTTTTGGATCACTTTCCCAAATACCGTGTTTTGTACAGTAGCTTTGTGCTACAAGAGTCATTTTTTTACCTTGAGGCTTTATTCTAAAAGTTACTTCTGCATGACCTTTTTCGCCTTGACCGCCTAGCATACCGGCTATAAAGTCAGCTCTTGCAAGAAGTGTCTCTTTGTTGTAAAGTGCAAGATTGGCTATGTAGTGATCATAATCATCCGGATGAGTATATTCGTTTCCTACTTTAACTGTCACTTCAAACACTTCATCCGCTTTTGCGGTATCCGCGCAGTGGATAAACGGAGAGTGTCTGTCTATATAATCTTTCTTGGCTTCTCTCTCTACTGTATCTATGTCAACATATCTGTTTATTTTTGGCATATCAAACTCCTTTTTTAAAATGTATTATTATTATATCTCAGTTTGCCTAAGACAAAAGATATAAATAGGATATAAATTATCCTATTTATATTGGTTTAAACAAAAGTCACTTCACTTACGTTGTGTTCAAGACCGAGCTCTTTTGGAGAGAGTCCAAGAGCAAGACCTATCATTTGAGGAAGATGAAGTACAGGCATATCTATATCTCTTCCTATCTCTTTGGAAATATTGTGCTGCTGAACGTCAAGTCTTAGGTGGCAAAGAGGGCAGGGTGTTACAACGACATCGGCGTTATTGTCCATCGCATCGGTCATAGCGTCACCAGAGAGCCTGTTTGCTGTTTTTGGCGCTTGAAGTTCTACATGAAAGCCGCAGCATTTGTTTTTATGCTCATAGTCTATGGCGTTACCGCCAAGCGCATCTATAAGTCTTTCTAGGGAGTCAGGCACATAAGGGTTTTCATTACCGTTGTTTTTACTTTGAAGCTCAGACGGTCTTATATTGTGACATCCGTAAAAAGGAGCGATGTTTAAATTTTTCAAAGGTTTTTTTACTCTTTTTGCTATTTCTTCAACGCCTATATCGTCTATAATGGCATATAAAAAGTGCTTGACCTCGACATTTCCTTTGTATTCAAGTCCTACTTCTTTCAATTTTGAGTTTACTTTATCTTTCAATTCGCTGTTTTCATCAAGCCTCTGCTTTGTTAGAGAAGTATTTAGTTGACAAGTGTTGCAGATAGTCACAAAAGTAAGTCCAAGTTTTTCTGCATAACAGATATTTCTTGCATTTAAAGTCAAAGACAAAAAGTCATCAAAATCCTGCAGGTGACTAGCTCCGCAACAACTTGCTTCTTCTAAAACAACCAACTCTATATCCAAAGCTTTGGCTACTGCCATAGTTGATTTCATAAGTTCCGGAGTACTCTCTTTTGCCGTACATCCTGTGTATAGTGCATATCTTAATTTACTCATTTTGTACTCCTTAAAAATCTACTGTGGATGCGATATCAACGAGTTTTTTGATTTCATCCATATTTTTTGATTTTGGCATATTCCAAGGCATTACTATCTTACCCTTTTTCCACATTTCAAAAGCTTCGGGTAAATGTTTCAGAACTCCTATGTTGCCTTCAGAGTATCTTACAAGCTCACCTTCATCGAGTATACCATGCTTTCTAATGGATGATTTAAATCCGACTGCATGTCTTGTAGCAACATTGCTGATAGCCTTACCGTCTTCAAAGATTTGCAGGTGAAGTTTGGTTATCTTGCTTATTGGTGATAAATCTTTTGGACAAGCTTCCGCACACTCAAAACACTTCACACAGTCCCAAACTCCAGCGCCCTCTTCATTGACTATATCAAGTCTTTCGCCTCTTGCATTATCCCTTACATCAGCATTGAACCTGTAAGCTTTCAAAAGTGCGGCAGGTCCAAGATAGTCATCATTGGCTTCGACTGAAGGACAGGCATAAAAACAGTTACCGCACTGTATGCAGTAGTCAGCTTCGTCTAACTCTTCAGCTTGCTCTGGACTTACCAAATCTTCTTTTTGAGGATGATCGACTATATCGGCAATCAAATATGGTTTAACGGCGCTATATTTTTGCCAAAAGTTTTTCTTATCTATAACCATATCTTTTATAGCTCTTTTTTCATCTTGAGGATCGAAAGTAAGTTCATCACCAAACATTTCTACCAAATGAAAAACGTTTTCTTTACAGGAAAGCACCGGTTTACCGTTCACTTTTATAGCACAACTTCCGCAAATTCCATGCCTACAACTTCTTCTGTAGCTGAAACTTCCATCAAATTCCCATTTGATTCGGTTTAAAATATCAAGGACAACTTCATCCTGTGATACTTCCATTTCATATTTGATGTAGTAGGGTAGATGATCTTTTTCACTGTTGAACCTGAAGACATTAAATGTTATTTTTTTTGTTTCATATTTTTTCATCGTACTTCTCCTTCCCTACTTAGTAAGTTCGTTCTTGAGGTTCAAAAATACCAAGATTGACATCTTTGTATTCCATGTGTATCTCACCGTTTTCATCCATATGCGCATAAGTGTGTTTCAAAAAGTTTTCATCATCTCTTTTTGGATAATCATCCCTAAAATGAGCACCACGACTCTCTTTTCTAGCGATCGCACCTTCTACTATAAACATAGAGTAGTCTAACATGTGACCAAGCTCTATGGCTTCTTGTAAGTCGGTATTGTAAACTTTGGATTTATCCTCTATACGTATATGTTTGAATCTTTCTCTTAACTCTTTTAGTTTTTTCTTTTGCTTTTGCAAAGACTCTTCAGTTCTAAAAACACCTGCGTTTTCAGTCATACTCTCTTGAAGTTCGGCTCTTAAAAGTGGAACTTTTTCATCACCGCTTGATGTCATTATCCTGTTTATCTCTTCAAGCATTCTATCGGCATCTTTTTGGTCAGGCTCTTTATGAATAAGAAAATCTTTTTTTCTCAGGTCGGCTATGATGGTTTGTCCTACATGTCTTCCAAAGAACATAGCCTCAAGCAAAGAGTTTGCTCCAAGTCTGTTAGCTCCATGAACACTGACACAAGCACATTCGCCTGCCGCATAAAGTCCGTGTATTCTATGATCTTGATTTAGCTTGGCTCTTCCGTCGTTATCGACTGGAATACCACCCATGGAGTAGTGAGCGGTTGCGGCTATCATGATAGGTTCATGTATCATATCAAGTCCTAAAAATGTGATAGCCAAATCTCTAAGCTCAGGAAGTCTTGACATGATCTTCTCTTTTCCAAGATGGGTAAGATCAAGATAAACGGCATCTTTGTTCGGTCCTACTCCTCTTCCTTCAAGTATCTCTTTTGTGATGGATCTGCTTACCAAATCTCTTGGAGCCAACTCCATCTTTTCAGGAGCATATTTTTCCATAAACCTTTCACCTTCACTGTTGAAAAGTCTCCCGCCTTCTCCTCTGGCGGCTTCACTGATAAGTATACCTGTTCCTGCAAGTCCTGTCGGATGAAACTGTACAAATTCCATATCTTTTAGCGGAAGTCCGTGTCTTGCATATATGGAAAGTCCGTCACCTGTGTTGGCATGAGCATTCGAGTTTATCTTGTAAGCTCTTGCGTATCCTCCGGTTGCAAGCATTACCGCTCTTGCATTGAAAATAGCAGGTTCTAGTGTTCTTATATTGTATGCTACTACTCCGTAGACATTTTTATCTTCCTGGATGATATCAGCTACATACCACTCATCCCAGTACTCTACACCATCTCTGTCTGCTTGTTCAAACATGGTTTGTAAAAGTGTCAGTCCGGTTCTGTCTTTTGCGAAACATGCTCTTGGAAACGACTGTCCCCCAAAAGGTCTTTGTGCGATAGTACCGTCTTCGTTTCTGCTAAAAGCTGCCCCCATACTCTCAGCCCACCTTACGGTTTCAGGCGCACCTTCGCACATAAGCTTAACTGCATCTTGATCAGCAAGATAGTCGCTTCCTTTGATAGTATCGAACATGTGTGATTCTATGCTGTCCTCAGGTTTGAGTGCGGCATTGATACCGCCCTGTGCGGCACCTGAATGGCTTCTTAAAGGATGAAGTTTACTTATAACCGCAACATGTTTTCCATGCCCCTCAAGCTCTCTCGCTGCAGCAAGACCGGCCAGCCCAGCTCCAACGATTATCGCATCATAATGATATATTGGTATGCTCATATAGCGATCCCTTATTTTAAAATTTTGAATACATTATACACATACAAAGTTTAAAGTATACAAAAAGTAACATTTTTTTTATAATAAAAAGTTATAATGTTACAATTTTTCACTTTTTGGATAAACTTTATATATATTTTTTAGTATAATATCAAAATATCTATAATATGAAGGTAAAAATTGAGTAAAGAGGATTATTTTATATCTTTGTTTGAGAGCAAATATATAGGAGATGACGGAGCTGTTATAAAAGATATGGTATTTTCAAAAGATCTTTTTTGTGAAGATATACATTTTAAACGCGAATGGATGAGCTTAAAAGAGATTGCTGCCAAAAGTGTGCTCGTAAATATATCTGATGCGATAGTCATGAATGCAATACCAAAGCAGTTGCTTTTGGGTATCAAGATCCCAAAAGAGTTCAATTATAAAGACATAAAAGAGCTTCAAAGCGGTTTTAGTGAGGTTTGCAAAGAGTATGATATAGATATCATAGGCGGGGACACGGTCGCCGGGGATAAACTTGATATATCAGTAACGCTTATAAGCAAATGCAAAGTTCCGGTACATAGAAAAGGTATCAAAAAAGGCTTTTTGTTTGCATATACGGGAACTCTTGGAAGCTCTAAAAAAGATCTTAAAAAATTACAAAGAAAACAAAAAAATCATAAAAATTCAAAATTCATAAAACCACAACTAAAAGCTAAGTTTTTTTATGAGGCAAGCAGGTATATAAGCAGTGCACTTGATATATCGGACGGATTGTACAAAGATCTTTCAAGGCTGGCAAAGATAAATAAAACAGGAGTTGAATTTTTTAAAAAGTTACCAAAATGTGTAGCTTGTAGCGGGGAGGAGTATGAGATACTTTTTGCTTTTGATAAAAGGTATAAAAAAAGGATACTATCACTCGCAAAAAAGTATAGAGTGCCTTTGAACATATTTGCAAAAGCAAAAAGAGGGAAATTTAAAAACAGTTGCAAGGAAAATCACTTTTAGACGGAGGATTAACCTCCGCCTACTTTTGGAAAGATTGAAAAGATACTTCCGTCTTGGAGTATATGATCTTTTTCGACATGTCTTCCATTTATCATCAAAACCCCGATAGGAAGATCTTCTTCGTTGATACCTATATCCTTGACGACTTCTCCTGCACTTATGCCTTGAGGGTAGATTTTTTTCTCCACTTTAAATCTACCCTCTCTATATTGCGCAAAGAGTTTTACCGTAATCTCTATGCTATTTTTCATCCAGATATGACCAAACGCTATCAAGCTCTTCGCCTGTAAAATCCCATACGACATTGTGAGGCGGAAGAGGCTCGTACTTCATAAACTCCGGAAGTCTGTCATCGCTGTTATCGAGTCCGGCTCTTTTGTTAAAATCTCTCTCTTTTTTGATGATGTTTTCTCCTAGATTCGTTACGTCATCAGCTGTTAAATTGATACCGAATCTTGCATTTATCATATCGATAAGCGCAGGAAGACATTTCGGATCATCAAGGGCTGGAAATGCGACAAATATACACATACCGGTACTGTCAACCGCCGCTGAAGCGATTTGTAGGTTTCTTGCAAGTTCAAGCTGACCATCTTTTTTGAGAGGATCTATATATCCTCCACTGTTTAGTATGTTTGTTGCAACCGCATATCCTGCAGTATGATCCGCTCCCATAGGAGTAGTAGCATAAGTAACACCCTGACCTTTGACAGCTCTAGGCTCATAAGCTGGGATTGCCTGATTTTTGACAACCGGAACTCTAACAAGTCCATACAGTCTTCCAAGATTTCCTGTTCCGCCTCCTATGATCCTTCCTAGAGGTGTTCCTTTGGCAACTTCATATTTTAACAATTCATAAGCTCTTTCACCATCGCCAAACTCTATGATGTCTGTATCTGCCGCAAGTCCCAAGGTTACGCCTGTTTCTATGGCATCTACTCCAAGGTCATCCATAAGAGCATCTATCTTTGCAATCATATCCAAGTCTTTTATGCCTAGATTTGCACCAAATGCCCATATCATTTCATACTCGAAACCGCTTGTAAGGTAGTTTCCGTCTTTATCATTGTATGTTTGAGAACACTGTATGACGCATCCCGCGTGACATCCGTGAGTAGTGCTACCGCCTCTTTCTTTGATATTTTCAGCCATTGTTTCACCGCAAATATCTTCCGCATTTTCAGAGTTACCGCTTCTAAAATTGTGACTTGGAAGTCCGCCGGCTTCATTGATGATGTTTACAAGTACATTTGTTCCAAATGCAGGAAGTCCCTCACCGCTTATAGGGTTTTCCTGTAAAGATTTGGTAAACACTTTGCTTGCCTCTTTGAATTTTTCCGGCTCGGCGTACTCTACTTCTTTATAATTTTCGGCATCTATGGTTATACATTTTATCTTTTTTGAACCCATGACGGCACCAAGTCCGCCTCTTCCAAGACTTCTTAGTTTTCCTTTTGGATCTTTTACAGATATATTCGATATAAGCATTCTCATTTCACCGGGAGTTCCTATGGTAAGAACAGCTACTTTTTTATTGTATCTCTCCAGCATTTCATCCAAAACTTCATAATTTTGCTTTCCTACAAGTTCCGGAACAGGCTCTATGGTAACTTTGTCCTTTGTAACATGTATGTGATAAAAAGTACTGTCATCTTCAGGTAATCCCTCTATGATAAGAGCTTTTACTCCAAGCTTTGCCATGATACCGGCACTAGTACCTCCAACATTACTCTCTTTGATGCCACCGGTTAGTGGACTTTTTGCACCCAAAGATGTTCTTCCGCTGTTTGCCGCAGTGGTTCCGGAAAGCAATCCTGGAGCAAATACAAGTTTATTGTTCGGTCCCAATGGATGACACTCAGGATCGACTTCTTCTGCTACTATGGTGGAAGTCAATCCTCTTCCTCCAAGACCCATCCATTCAGCCGGTACATCTTCTATCTTAAAGCTAAGATCATTCATGTTGACACGATAAATTTTGTCTGCCATAACTACTCCTTATAATAATTTGGACTATTTTAGCACTTTTTTATATCAAAAAGCAAGCAAAACTACAAATAAAGAATTATGTTTTTTTAGCATATTTCTTTTTTACAATTTTGTAACAAAAATGGAATTTATACTTATAGATAAATAACAATTTAATAACTATTAAGTTAAAACAAGATAATATAAGTAATATGTCTAATATCGTATCTAAGATAAAGTTTTAAGAAAGGTTATAAATACATTGGTGTCGTTTAAGCGAATTTTCTTTTTTTATATCTTTTTTATATCTCTAAGTTCGCCCCTGTTGGCTATCAATGAGATAGACAATCTACTTGCAAGTATAGAAGAAAAAAGTGATCTCTCTTTGAAAACCAGGCAGGAAAATGCCGGAGTTTCTTATATATATACCAGACATGACCTCGATATCATGCAAGCCAAATACCTAAGCGATGTACTAAAATCAACCGAAATAGGATATGAAGAGAGCAGATACGGCATCATAGATCCGTTCAAGTTTTTCAACTCCACTCCTTTTAGCAGCAGTATGATAAAAGTATTTATAGACAATCAGGAGATAAGTACAGCATTGTACGGCAGTGGTTTTCCTATCATCGGAGATATGGAGCTTGGGTTTGTGGATCATATAGAGATATATGCACAAAACCCTACATTCGCATACAGTACCGAACCTGCTATGGTAACTATAAGGATATACTCCAAAAAGGCTGAAAGAGATACGGGTGGAAAAGTTGCTGCCAGTTTTGGAAGCTACGGCTCAAATCTTCAAAGCTATCAATATGCCGATACGCTTGATAATTTCTCATATCTGTTTTATATATCAAGAGATGAAAATAGAAAAAAAATATATACGATAGAAAATGTAGATACAAAAAGAGATATAAAAAATTATAACATTTTTACTTCCGTCTACAACGATAAAAACAGATTTATGCTGAAAGCGGCACACTCTGACAAAGGCGGTCTTTTTGGGATAAGCCTGGATGCAAAACCAAATGATTCAGATATAAAAACAGATAATATCCACTTAGGATATGAAAAAGATATCGATAAATTCAACCTTTCATTTATGTTCGATAAGATAAAAAATGAAACAACCTACAGAGAAAATATACTAAACTATTATCATTCCATACCTATAAACTCATTTTATGTCAAATCAACCAGTGAAGTATATACTGCAAAAGTAAACTATACTTACGATTTTAAAAACAATAAAACCATATTGGGTGACAAGTTCAGATATAAGCATTTTATTTATAACAATATCAAGATGAATGGAGCTGAACTTCCAAGATTTGGACATACAAAACAGCTTGTCAATACCGTATTTGCCGAAAATAATTATAACTATGCCGATAATGCGGTATTAACTGCGGGAGTATCATACAGCAATATAAACAACAATGGAAACGTATCCTCCGAGCACACTCTTTTGTATAGACTGGGGCATACATATCTTAAAGACAATTGGGTAATAAAAACATACCTTTCTCATATAGAGATACCGGTTGACCCATATCTTATCAATTCCATATATACTGTTCCAAACAAAATGCTAAAGACACAAAAATTAAATACTTATATCCTGGATCTTAAATATACCAAAAACCTCCACTCTTTTGAGAGTATACTTGAATATTTGAGAGCAAATGACTTTGTCATAGCAAACAGTAGCGGTCTTTTGGACAATGCCGACCATAAAGTGAGTGCAAGTTATGCGCATTTTAGATGGATATATAAATACGCACCACTAAACAAGCTTACTACATCGTTTATATATAAACATATTTATGATCTGCCCAATGTAAATGATATGAAAACATACAATGTGACCATAAGAAATATACAACAGCTTGATAAATTCGATACATTTGAAGAGTTGGTTTTTAACAGGGACAATATAAGAAAAAAGAGTTATTATGATCTTAGTTTAGGTATAAAATATCATATAAATCGTAACTTTTCAATCGCACTAAAAGGTGTAAATCTACTGGACAAAGCCCATGAGACTTCTTATGGCAGGTTAAATACGACAACATTGACTCCATTGGAGCCTGTTTTTATCTCTCCTGTTGACAGAAAAGTCACGCTTACTCTGGAGTGGTATTTTTGATAAAATATTTTTTTCTTGCAATGGCTTTAGCGAGTCTGATTTTTGCCGACAATACATACGAAACGACTCTTTATGAAAAAATATTCCCTTTGATGATCCAAAAAAAAAGCATCAAAGTCTATACTGCAGATAAAAACAAACATATATTTGTAAACAGTAAGAGTATAGTCTTGACAAACGATTGTGATAGCGCCGATATTGTATATGGCAAGATAAACGGTGGCAAATGTTTAAGAAAACCGCATTTTGCCATAACTTACAAGGATTTTGTCAAAGATAAAAACGCCATAGGGGCTTTTTACTGGAGAAAAGGTCGTCCACAGCTTAGGTTTA
Source organism: Thiofractor thiocamini (assembly GCF_055384375.1). Taxonomy (NCBI): domain Bacteria; kingdom Pseudomonadati; phylum Campylobacterota; class Epsilonproteobacteria; order Campylobacterales; genus Thiofractor; species Thiofractor thiocamini. Next base: position 524,103 of record NZ_AP042389.1, read on the forward strand.
GCATAAAAGCTTTCAAAAGATTTCATTTGGTTTTACCGAAGATTTTAGAAAAGTATGCACAATGAAATCGCCTCATATCAGATTTTCATATATTTTTATCATTTTGGCTTTTGTCATCATATCTTTTACGGCCACTGTTTACCTGAAATACAATTATGTGGAAAACAAAGTTATCCAGGCAAATCTGCAGTCCAATATCGAGTATGTGGATGATATAACAGACAACATAAGTAGACTTTTAACTACCAGCATAAAAACCGACTTTTACGAATACTTTAAAATGTATCCCGATAAGATAAAACAGTATGAAACATATCTACAGCTTTTTATAACCAAGAGATACAAATATGTATATCTACTTGAAAAAAACCCGAAAAAACTAGGCAATTACAGATTTATACTTGACGGAACTTTGGACAAAAAAGAAAAAAGTGAATTTTCAGAGCCATACGAACCTCTTGAGATAAAACAGTGGCAAGAAGTATATAAGACCAAAAAGCCTGTATATTTTACACACAAAAAACTGAAAAATTTATGGATGACATATCTAAAGCCTATAGTAAGAGATGGAAAGATAGATGCCATACTTGTAGTTGACTTTTCTATGAAATACCACAATATAATTGTCTCTGTCATGAAAGAACTTGATGGTACCTATGAAATGAGTATAACTGTTTTTGTAGTTATATTTTTTATAATTTTACTCTTTTCTGTCCTTGATTTAAAACGGGAGAAACAAAAAGATGAGGCATTGAAAAAAGTTGAAAAGATAAATGAAGAACTCGAAGAAAAGATAGCAAAAGCTGTTGAAGAAAACAGAAAACTAGATCAAGCCATGTTTCAACAATCCAGACTTGCACAAATGGGAGAAATGCTCAGCATGATAGCCCATCAGTGGAGACAACCTTTATCTGCTATCAGCTCTACCGCGACGGCTTTAAAATTGAAAGCGACACTTAATAAAGCAGACAAACAAATCATCATGGAAAAAGCGGATGATATAGTTAAATATTCCAAACATTTAAGTTTGACCATAGATGACTTTAGGAATTTTTTCAAATCCAACAAAGATAAAAAAGAGACGGATTTAAACGATATTGTATCTTCGGTGCTGAGTATAACAAAACACTCTTTTGAAAATAAAAATATAGAATTAGATGCAGAGCTTGAATGTAAAAAAATATTTTATTCGTATCCAAATGAGCTTAAGCAAGTGCTTTTAAATCTTGTCAAAAATGCTGAAGATGCTCTTTTGGAAAAAAAGATAAAAAAACCAAAAATTTATATAAAAACTTATGAAACTGGCGGCAAACCGGTGCTGGAAGTATCGGATAACGGTGGGGGTATCGAAAAGAAGATAATGGATAGGATATTTGATCCATATTTTTCGACCAAAACCAAAAAAGACGGAACAGGTCTTGGTCTTTATATGAGTAAAATCATAGTCGAAGAACACTGCGGCGGTAAGATAGAAGTTAAAAATATACAAAACGGTGCTCTTTTTAGAGTAATATTGGAGGATGATGATGCAAAAATGTGACTTGGAGTATGTGGTTCAGTTTTTTTCTAAAACAAAAATTTTATATATAGAGGACAATCCTGAAGCCAGAATCGCAACTCTTGGAATACTCGAAGAGTTTTTTGGTGAAATTTATACGGCAGTTGACGGCAAAGACGGATTTGAGAAGTTCAAAGAAAATTATGAGAAAATCGATCTTGTCATTACGGATATAAATATGCCTGTAATGAACGGTATAGAAATGATAGAAAAGATAAAGGCAAGCGGTTTGAAAGATATACCCATACTTGTTCTTTCGGCTCACAACGAAACAGAGTATTTTATGGACAGTATAAAAGTCGGTATAAACGGATATCTTTTAAAACCCATAGATATAGAGCAGTTCGTGGTATCTTTGTGTCAAATTGCAAAAGCGATAAAATTAAAACAGGAGCTTGAAAAACAGAGTTCTCTTTTAAAGCAGTATCAGCACATAGTCGATCAATCCTCTATCATTTCAAAAACGGATAAAAGAGGCATCATTACATATGCAAACGAAAAGTTTTGTAAAATTTCAAAATACACCCAAGAGGAACTCATCGGCAAAAATCATAATATCGTCAGACACCCCGATGTCCCAAAAGAGGTATTTAGAGAGTTTTGGCATACGATAAAAGATGAGAAAAAGATATGGCAGGGAGTCATCAAAAACAGAGCAAAAGACGGAAGTGCATACTATGTAAGTTCAACAGTGGGTCCTATTTTGGACAAAGACGGAAATATCCAGGAGTATATAGCTTTAAGAAATGTTATAACAGACATAATGGATCCAAAAAGAAGACTTCAGGATTTTATAGAACATACTGAAGAAGCAGTCGTGTCGTATATAAAGATAGATGATTTTGAAGATCTGCAGTTTTTTTACGGTGTAAAGTTATCCATGCGTATAGAAGATACACTTAGATACTTGATCATTTCAAACATGCCAAAAGAGGCTGATTTGAATGTTTTTGCATTGGGTAGTGGTGAATTTGTTATCGTTAAGGATTTGGATAGTTGTGGAAAAAGTGTAAACGATATAAGGGATTTTTTTGCAAATCTACATAAAAAACTAAACTCTCAAAAAGTCTTTGTCGATGATATAGGGTATGATATCTCATTGCTTATGAGTCTTGCATATGGAAAAAATGCCATGGATGATGCAAAGTACGGTATATATGAATGTATAAAAAACAATAAACTCTTTATAACGGCAAATGGATTTTCTCAGATCGCACATAAGAAAGCCGAGCAAAATATAAAAATCATAAAGATCATCAAAAGTGCGCTTGTCGAAGGGAGAGTTATGTCATTTTTCCAACCAATCGTCAACAATAAAACCGGTGAAATTGAAAAGTATGAATCACTTGTAAGGATACTAGATGAAAACGATCAATTCGTTTCACCCGAATATTTTTTGGATATCGCCAAAAAAGGTATGTTCTACAGCAGTTTGACAAGCAAGATACTAGCTAACTCTTTTGCTGCTTTGGATATGACGGACAAAGACATAACCATCAATATATCTGCTTACGATATAGAGAAGGAAAAAACCAAGAAAGAGATATATGATTATCTTGAGAAATACAACAAAGACGGTCATAGACTTGTTTTTGAACTTCTTGAAAGCGAAGAAGTGGTCAATTTTGGAGTCATCAAGGATTTTATAAAACATGTCAAATCTTACGGGGTGAAGATAGCCATAGATGATTTTGGAAGCGGATACTCAAATCTAAAAAGATTGATGAAGTATGATGCGGACATCATAAAAATCGACGGTAGCTTGATAAAAAATATCGAATTTGACAAAAAGTCACTTTCCATTATCAAAAGTTTCCTCTCTTTTGCAAAAGAGCAAGGTATCCAAACCGTCGGTGAATTTGTAGAGAATGAAAATATATACCTTATCTTAAAAGAGTTGGGAGTGGATTACTCTCAAGGGTATTACTTCGGAAAACCTCAAAGACTGATATGAAAATGTTCATACAAGCAAAAAGAAAAAATTTATATACTATTTTACCGGTATTGATTTTGATCATTTTGTTTGTAATATCCAGTTTTATCATCATAGATGCAAAATATAATTCACAAAATGAGTTGTCAAGTTTAAAAACAGACATACTGCTTATAGATAAAATTTCCCGCTTTATTCATGATGTACAGATAGAAAGAGGATTATCCATCGGATATATAGGGACTTTCGGCAAAAAATTTTCTAAAGATTTGAAAGTAAAAAGAAAAGAAACAGATAAAAAACTTTATGAATTAAAAATTTTTGCACAATCTCACAATATAAATCCACATGTAAAAGCTGCCTTGGATAAAGCCCTGAAGTATTTTGATTATATTGTGGCTCTAAGAGACGGGGTAGACAAGATGGTTGCAGGTATAGATAATATACTAAAAGTATACTCTACAAATAATGAATATTTTTTAAATGTAATGATCAAAGTATCTGAGATATCCAATGAACCAAAAATCACTCAAAATATCATCGCATACAGCAATTATCTCTTTTATATAGAAAATACAGGCATGGAAAGAGCATTGGGAGTGGGCATCATATCTTTAAAAGATTTCACCCAAGAGAAGATAAACGGTTTCAATACCGTTATAGTAAAGGAAAAGGTTTTTAGAGATCTTTTTTTGAAATATGCAAATAAGGATATAAAAAATAAATACAAAACTATCATAGAAAAACAAAATTTCAATGATATAGTTCACTACAGATATGTCATCCTCTCTGCACAAAAAGTAAAAATAAAAGAGTTGGACATAAAGTATTGGTTTGAGATAATTTCTCATAAAATAAACGTTTTAAATAAATTGAGCAGTTTTATTTCAAACTATATACTGCAGCAGATAGATACTATCTATCGAAACAACAAAACCGGTTTACTTTGGGCTGTAATTTTTAATTTTATGGCTTTGATGGTCTTTATATTTGCTATATATGTTATATACAGTTTGATAAAAACAGAAGATGAGCTAAAAAAACTCATTGACGAGTATGTAATCACTTCTGTCGGTGATTTAAACGGTAGGATTTTGGATGTAAGTAAAGCCTTTTGCACCGTAAGCGGATATGAAAAAGAGGAGCTTATAGGAAAACCTCATAACATAACAAGACATCCTGATATGCCGAAAGAATTTTTCAAAGATTTGTGGGAAACTATAAAGAGTGATAAAACTTGGCATGGAGAGATAAAAAACAGAAAGAAAAATGGGGATTATTATTGGGTTGATGTTGTCATCTCTCCTGTATTTGACAAAAGAGGTAAAAAGGTAGGCTATTCGTCAGTAAGAATGGATATAACTGATACAAAAAAGCTTGAAGAATTAAACAAGACTCTTGAAAACAGAATCAAAAAAGAAGTGGAAAAAAACAGAAAAAAAGATCATCAACTCTTACAACAATCAAGACTGGCTCAAATGGGAGAAATGATAAATATGATAGCTCACCAGTGGAGACAGCCGCTTGCCGCTATAAGTTCAGCCAGTTCATCGTTGCTTGTAAAAGCCAAATTAAACAAACTGGATAATGAAACAGTTGAAGAGGTTTCAAAAAACATCAATGAGTATTCAAAACATTTAAGTCAAACCATAGATGATTTTAGAACGTTTTTTAAAACTGACAAGAAGAGAGATTTTACCCAGTATGATAAATTGATAGAAAATGTTTTGAGTATCGTAAAATCATCCCTGGATGATAAAAAGATAGAGGCCATCGTACAACTGGAGTATACCAAGCCATTTAAAACTTATGCAAATGAATTGAAGCAGGTCATACTCAATCTTATCAAAAATGCCGAGGATGCCTTGATAGGTAAAAAAATAGCCAAAGCATATATAAAGATAAGAAGTTACGAAAAAGATAATGAAATATTTCTAGAGATCAGTGATAACGCAGGTGGTATCCCGAGTAATATCATAGATAAGATCTTCGATCCGTATTTTTCAACAAAAACCAAAAAAGACGGAACGGGTTTGGGATTATATATGAGTAAAACGATCATAGAAAAGCATTGTGGAGGTATATTGGAAGTGGAAAATGATATAAATGGAGCTGTTTTTAGGATAGTTCTTAAAAAGGATGTCAATGCAAAGCAATAGAATACTGGTAGTCGAAGACTCGAAAATGATAAACAATGTCTTGAAAAACAAACTTGAAGAGTTTGGCTATATGGTGGATCAAAGCTTCAGTATATCAAAAGCAAAAGATCTTATAGAAAAAAACGAGTATATGCTTATCGTTCTTGACTTGCATTTGCCTGACGGTGAAGGGTATGAACTCATTGATGATATACATGATATAACAAACACAAAAGTAATCGTCCTGACTTCTTTAAATGAAGAGCAGCTAAGAGAAGAGCTTTTTAGGTATGGAATACTTGACTATATCATAAAAGATAAAAATTTTATATACTCTATCTATGAAATCCACAAAACCCTGCAAAGAATGCAAATGCTCTCAAACAGAAAGATTTTGGTTATTGATGACTCATCTTTTATCATCAAGCAGGTAAAAACCGTACTTTTGCCAAGAAATTATATCGTATATGCCGCCAAGTCAGGAAAAGAAGGGTTAAAGCTTCTTGAAAAAGAAGAGATAGACTTGGTGGTACTGGATATGGAGCTGCCTGATATGAACGGTATGGATATGCTTGAGAAAATCAGAAAAGATATGGCATATGTCAATGTACCCGTTATCGTACTATCCGGGGCATTGACCCATGATAGCATAAGAAAGATTCTGAAAGGCGGGGGAAATGATTTTGTTAAAAAGCCTTTTGTGGTAGAAGAATTTATCTTAAAAATCGACCTTCTGATAGAAAATGCCCAAAAAGAAAAGAGTATACAGGAAAAAGCAAAAATGCTAAATCAGGCAAACACTATCCTGGAAGAAAAAGTGGAAAAAACCGTTGAAGAGTTAAGAGAAAAAGATATCATCATGTTTCAACAATCAAGACTTGCACAAATGGGTGAAATGCTAAGCATGATAGCGCACCAGTGGAGACAACCACTAAACGCTATCTCTTCAACGGCAACTACATTGAAGTTAAAAGCTCTTATGGGAAAAGCAAATGAAGAGATGATCATAGATAATGTCGACAAGATATCCTTTTATATAAAACATTTAAGCAGCACGATCGATGACTTTAGGGATTTTTTCAAACCGAAAAAAGATAAACAGGAAACAAATCTTGACATACTGGTTGAAAGTGCTCTTTTGATAGTAAAACCTTCACTTGATGATAAAAGGATAAAAGTTATCAAAGAACTAAACTCACACTCTACATTTATCTCCTATGCCAATGAGCTAAAGCAAGTTATACTAAATCTTATCAAAAATGCCGAAGATGCACTTGTGGAAAAGAAGGTACAAGATCCTTATATCAAGATAGAAACTCTTGAAAAGGATAATGAGTTGATGCTGTATATCAGTGACAATGCCAAAGGAATCCCAAGTGATATCATAGACAGGATATTTGATCCATATTTTTCAACAAAAACCAAAAAAGACGGAACCGGACTCGGTCTTTATATGAGCAAGATCATAGTTGATGATCATTGTGAAGGTAAACTTGAAGCTAAAAATAGTGACAGCGGAGCGGTTTTCAGTATAAAGCTAAGGAAGGACAGTGAATAGACTCTACTACACAAACCACTCTGCCATAAACGTCCACTTTAGCAAAACAAGCAGGGATTTTGTCGTTGAGGAAGTTCCTTTGTATGAGTTTAGCGGTAGTGGAGAGCATCTGGTACTTAAAATCAGAAAAAAAGATATGACTACTTGGCAACTTGTACAAAAGATAAGTGAAGCAACAGGCTCTAAAACGAGAGATATTGGTTATGCGGGACTGAAAGACAAAGACGGTGTCACGACTCAATATATAAGCATATATAAAAAGTATGAAGATAGGATAAATTTCATAGAAGATAAACAGGTGAAAATACTTCAAACATTTTATCATAACAATAAGATACGAATAGGTCATCTAAAAGGCAATAACTTTTATATAAGATTTAAAAAAGTATCCAAAGTAGATGCTATAAAGATTGAAAATGTTATAAAAATTATCCAAGATGAGGGTATGCCAAACTATTTTGGCTATCAAAGATTTGGTTTAGAGGGTGATAACTACCTAATAGGCAAAGATATACTTTTTGGTAAAAAGCAACTTAAGAACAGAAAAAAAAGAGACTTTTTCATAAGTGCATACCAAAGCCATATATTTAACCTTTGGCTTAGCAAAAGAGTAGAGCTCAGCAAAATGTTTGAGAGTTTTAATTTAAAGGAGTTGAAAAATCTCTTTATCTATAATGAAACATTGCTTAAAGATATAAAAAACCAGCCAACTTTTTTTAAAATACTGCCAGGAGACATACTTCATCACTATCCATACGGTAAAGCTTTCGAATGCTTGGATACAAAAGAAGAATCAAAAAGATTTGAACAAAAGGATATAACGGTTACCGGTATACTACCCGGTAAAAAAACAAAACTTGCAAGTGAAGAAGCCGGTATCATTGAAAAAGATTTTACAGGTGAATGTGAAGAAGTCATACATAAAATGCAGGGTTCAAGAAGATTTGCCTGGATATTTCCTGAAATTTTTGAGCAAAGATATAAAAAAGAGGAAGCATGGTTTGAACTTGGCTTTTTTTTACCAAAAGGCTCGTATGCCACGGTCTTGGTTGAAGAGATTTTGCATAAAAGATAAATTACGATATAATAACCGGTTAAATTATATTTTGAGGTTTTTATGATAAGAACATTGGTATGTGCTGTTTTTTCATTGTTAAATGTTAAAAACCCGGTGCATTGTAACTGCATATTCAAAAGAAAATGCTCACTTATCTTAAGACTTACAAAAAATCTTGGAAAACCTCACTGCAACTGTGCAAACTACAGCTACAGACTTACCGGCATCGCTCCTCCAGTTTTTTAATACATTCAAACAATCGATAAATTTTTACCTAACATTACAAATATAAATATAAATATAAAAGGATAAAGCTATGCCAAAAAACTGGGTAGTCGGCTTTCCAAGAATCGGAGAGCAAAGAGAGCTTAAAAAAGCTTTGGAAAATTACTGGGCAGGAAAAATAGAGGCGTCTGAACTTTTAAAAGTTGCGGATGAATTAAAACTAAGACATTGGAATTATCAAAATACTGCAGCCATATCACATATAAGTTGCAATGACTTTTCACTATATGACAATATGCTTGATATGAGTATAACTCTTGGTGCGATTCCAAAAAGATTTAGAGATATACAAAAGCCACTTGAAAGATACTTTTCTATGGCAAGAGGTGATGAAAAAAGAGTGGCAATGAGCATGACAAAGTGGCTCAATACCAACTATCACTATATAGTTCCTGAGCTATCAAAAGATGATGAGTATAAGCTTGATATAACAAAGATAAAAGAGGAGTATCTTCAAGCTAAAAAAGCAGATATCAAACCAAAGATAAATCTCATAGGTATAGTTACCTTTATAGCTTTTTCCAAGGCTGTGGATTTTGAAGATAAGTTTGAAGCTTTTGATAAATTGCTTGTAGTTTATGAAGAGTTGGTCAAAGAGATAGCAACTTTTGATGATGAAGTTATCGTGCAGTTTGATGAGCCTCTTTTTTCTAAAGATATAACTTCAAAAGAGTTATCGCTTTTAAAAATCGCTTATGAAAAGTTATCCAACATAAGTGATAAGGTTAAAATCGCCGTTACTACATATTTCGAGCACTCAATCGAAGCTACAAAAGTGCTTTGCCATACAGATGTATGGGCTTTGGGACTTGACTTTGTTTATGGAGAGAAAAACTTTGAAGTACTAGAAGATATAAAAAACAGTGGCAAAGTTTTAATCGCAGGTGTGATAGATGGTAGAAATGTATGGGTTAGCGATGTAGATAAAAAGCTTGATTTGCTAAAAAGTATAGCAAATGTTATCCCAAAAGATAAACTCATAGTCTCTACAAGTTGTTCACTTTTACATGTTCCTTTTACGCTAAAATATGAAGTAAAACTAAGTAAAGAGATAAAAGAGTGGCTTAGTTTCGCTTTGGAAAAACTTGATGAATTGAAAGTGGTTACAAAACTCTTTTTTGACGGTGAAAAATCACTTGGCAGTAGCGATGAAGAGTTACTCGCTAAAAATAGACGGGCGGTTCACTTCAGAGCTACTTCGAACAAGATCCACAATGACAAAGTTAAAAAAAGGGTTGAAAATATCACATCATTCAAGAGAGAATTACCTTTTAAATATAGGATAAAACTGCAAAAGGAAGCGTTGAATCTACCTGTGCTACCGACAACCACTATAGGCTCATTTCCTCAAACTCCTGAACTTAGAAAAGTAAGAAGAGATTACAAAAAAGGCAGTATCGATAAGAAAGAGTATGAAAAGTTCATCAAAAATTACATAGATGAATGTGTCGCTTTTCAAGAGAGTATCGATCTTGATGTTTTGGTTCATGGGGAGCCGGAGAGAAACGATATGGTCGAATACTTTGGTGAGTTGCTTGAAGGGTTTGCATTTTCTCAAAACGGCTGGGTACAAAGCTATGGTAGCAGATGCGTCAAGCCACCTTTACTTTATGGAAATGTCTTAAGAGAAAAACCTATGACAGTAGAATGGATAACATATGCTCAAGGTAAAACCAAAAAAGTCATGAAAGGTATGCTAACAGGACCTGTTACCATACTAAACTGGTCTTTTGTTAGAGATGATCAGCCAAGAAGTCAAACAGCCAAAGAGATAGCTCTATCCATAGCTGATGAGATAGATGATCTTCAAAATGCAGGTATCAAAATCATTCAGGTTGATGAGGCAGCTTTTAAAGAGGGGTATCCTCTAAGAAAGGAGGATATCAAAGAGTATGAAAAATGGGCGGTTGAGAGCTTTAAGATAGCTACTTCGGTTGCAAAGCCAAAAACTCAGATACATACTCATATGTGCTACAGTGACTTTAACGACATCATCCAAACCATAGAGGATATGGATGCAGATGTGATAACTATAGAAACTTCAAGAAGCGGCAACAGGCTTTTGAAAGTCTTTAAAAGGGTAGGGTATCAAAAAGAGATAGGTCCCGGAGTTTATGATATTCATTCACCAAGAATTCCCTCAGTTGATGAGATAAAGAAACAAATTTCAAAACTTTTGGAAGTTTTACCAAAAGAGCAGTTGTGGATAAATCCTGATTGTGGACTCAAAACAAGAAAATGGGACGAAGTTAAACCAAGTCTAAAACATATGGTCGAAGCCGTTAAAAGCTTTAGGTAAATACAAAAGGAGGAAAAATCCTCCTTTTTGTATTATTTGTAATTTTTTATCGCTTTGTTCAGTAAAGCCTCTGCTTCACTTGCATCTTGAAAATCTTTGAGTTTTACCCATTTGTTTGGTTCAAGCATCTTGTATGTTTCAAAGAAGTTTTTGATCTTATTTAGAGTTGCCTGTGGTAAATCTTTCCAACTTTTTATATCATCATATCTTGGATCGATTTTGGAAGTAGGGACTGCCAAAAGTTTTTCATCCATTCCCGCTTCATCCTCCATGATCAAAACTCCGATGAGTCTGCACTTTATAACAGAACCCGCTTGAACTGGGTATTCATTTAAAACAAGTATATCTATAGGATCTCCGTCATCAGCCAAAGTATTTGGCACAAAACCGTAATTTGCCGGATAGAACATAGCGGAGTATAAAACTCTATCGACCAAAATAGCGCCACTGTCCTTGTCGAGTTCATACTTTATATTCGAGCCGTATGGTATCTCTATAAGGGCATTTACTTTTTGTGGGTTTTCTCCCGAACCTATCTTTGATATATCCATGGTTATTCCTTTATCTTTAATTTTTTATTTTTAACTTCATTTTTGAAAAACGTACACCATTTCTCAACTTTTTCCTTGTCATAATCAGCTATATAAATCTCAACATATCTTTTATCTCCGTCAAATTTCGGAAGTGATGAAAATTCCAAATCTTTTGGTAAAGAATGCATAGTATCTATAAGTTCGTTTTCACTTGATATAACCGTAAAATTACAAGAGTATTTCTTTGTGTTTTTTGGATAAAACTTATCGAGTGCTTCTATAACCATATGTCTAGCCATCTCAGGAAACCCGGGAACGAAGAAAAATCTCTCATCTACCCCAAAGCCTGGTACTTGATTGACTACATTTTTTAAAAGGATTGCGTTTTTTGGCAAATTTGCCATATTGATTCTGTGTGGATATGCATCTTTGCCAAACTGATTTTCTATGAGTTTAAGTGCATCTTTGTTCTGTTCTATGATACCTGCTGTAAAAACCCTTGCCGCCACTTCTCTTGTATAATCATCTGGAGTGGCACCGATACCTCCGAAACTGAACATTACCGAGTTTTTATCTTTTTTTACGAGATTAAAGACATCTTCCATGAAAGAAGGGTCATCTTTTATGACAAAATTTGCCTTTTGTTCCCATCCTCTTTTTAAAAGTTCATTGTTTATAAACTCAAAATGCTTATCTTTTCTTCTGCCGTTAAAAAGTTCTGTACCTATGATAACAGAGTAAAAAGAGGGGTTTTTAACTGCCATTAAATCTTACTTTTTATAAAGTTTTCCATATCGCTTACTATCTCTTCGATAGTTCGTTCACCGTTTATCTTTTTGAGCAAGCCTTTTTTTGTATAGAACTCCTGTATATCTTTCAAAGGCTCAGTGTAAACTTTCATCCTGTTATAAAAAACCTCTTCATTATCGTCTGCGCCTCTGGCTCTTCCTAAAACTCTATCTTTTGCCACTTCTTCGCTGACTTCAACTTCTATAACCGATACAAGTTCTATGTCTTTTTGTTCACATAAAATTTTATCGAGTGCTTCCATCTGTTCTATGCTTCTTGGAAAACCGTCTATCAAAATGATATCTTTGGGTGAATTTTTTATAGCGTTTACGATAGTGTTGATAACTATATCAAGTGGTACAAGATTGCCTTTTGAAGTATAACTCTCTATAGTTTTTCCAAGCTCGCTCCCACTGGCTATCTCTGCTCTTAAAAGATCCCCGGTAGAGTAGTGGGCTATTGTGTCGCTGTTGTTTTTCGCTATGATTTCAGCATCAGTGGTCTTCCCGCTTCCGGGAGCTCCTATTATTAAAAAAAGTTTTTTCATTTTATATCCTTTGTGATGTTTCTTATCCTAAGTCCTAACTCTTTTAACTGTTCACTATCAACTTCACTTGGAGCGGAAGTTAAAAGACATTGGGCTTTTTGAGTTTTAGGGAAAGCTATAACATCTCTTATACTTTCAGCCCCACTTAAAAGCATGATAAGTCTGTCAAATCCTATGGCAAAACCACCATGAGGAGGTGCACCGAACTTCAATGCTTCAAGTAAAAATCCAAACTTTTCATTTGCTTCTTCATCGCTTATGCCAAGAAGTTTGAATATCTCATTTTGGATATCCTCTTTATGTATCCTGATGCTTCCGCCACCAAGTTCAACTCCGTTTAAAACAATATCATAAGCGATAGAGCTTATATCTTCAATATTTTCTTTGTTCAAATCTTTTGGCATAGTAAAAGGATGATGAAGAGCTTTTACTTTTCCGTCTTCTATCTCAAACATAGGAAAATCAACAACCCATACGAAGTTGAACTCATCTTGCGGGATGATGCCCATAAGTTCAGCCAAATATATCCTAAACCTTCCCATGTAATCAAGAACGACTTTTTTATCACCCGCTCCAAAAAATACAACATCCCCGACTTTTATATCGCAAACTTTTATGATCTCATTCAAGTCTTCTTCGCTAAAAAATTTGGTCAAAGGACCTTTTAATCCCTCTTCTTTCATTTGAAAGTAACCAAGACCTTTAGCACCGAATTTTCTTACATAATCTTCAAAACCTTTCATCTGTCTTTTTGAAAAGATATTGTCACCGTTTGGAACTTTGAGAGCTTTTATGCGGTTATGGGCTTTATCTTTTGCAATGGAAGCAAATATCTCATTTGTGCTTCTTGCAAATATATCTATAACATCTACCATGGATAAGTCATACCTAAGATCTGGTTTATCGCTACCGTACTTTTCCATAGCTTCGTTGTAAGTGATCCTTTTAAAGCTTTTTTCTATCTCATTACCACAAGCTTTAAATATGTTATATAGTAAATGCTCAGCTACTTTTATAACATCTTCCTGGTCGCAAAAGCTCATCTCAACATCTATCTGGGTAAATTCAGGTTGTCTATCCGCTCTTAAATCTTCGTCTCTAAAACATTTGGCAATTTGAAAATATCTGTCAAATCCACCAACCATCAAAAGCTGTTTAAAAAGTTGAGGAGATTGGGGAAGTGCATAAAATTCACCATTATGAACACGACTAGGAACTAGATAATCTCTTGCACCTTCAGGAGTTGACTTGGTAAGAACCGGAGTTTCAACTTCTAAAAATCCAAGTTCATCCAAAGCATTTCTTGCCGCAATGGAAGCTTTGCTTCTTAGTTTGAAGATATCAAGTGCTTTTTTGGTTCTTAGTTCAAGATATCTATACTTTAGTTTTATCTCTTCGTTTACTCTCTCATCACCCAAATCAAACGGCATAGGCAAGGCTCTGTTTTCTATAGTTAATTTATCTACTACAACTTCTATGGTTCCTGTTTTTAGATTTGGATTTTCAAGTCCTTCACCTCTTGGTCTTACTTTTCCGCTCGCAACCAAAACAAACTCATCTCTTACACTATCTGCCAATTTCCAGGCTTCTTCGTTGTCATTTGGGTCACAAACTAGCTGGATTAGTCCTGTTTTATCTCTCAAATCGATAAAAACAACTCCTCCGTGGTCTCTTCTGGAGTTTACCCATCCGCAAAGTTTTACCTCTTTGCCTATATCATTTTCACTGACTTCCGTATTGTAATGTGTTCTCAAACTTGTTTCCTTGATGTTTTTTAAAGAGGTGATTATATCTAAAATAAGTTAAATATTTTATTACATTGCCTGAAGCGATGTAACAAGTTCTTCATATGTTGTGTTGTTTTGTTTTAAAAAGTCATTTAAGATTTTCTCTGAAGCTTTCATGCCTCCAGATTTTTCCGCATCGACTAATTGTCTGTATACCGGTATGATGGCTTCAAGCCCTTTTTTTGAGGGTTTTCTTCTAACAGAAAAGTATCCTACTATATTATCATGTTCATCAACTGAAGCGGTAATGTTCGCAAAAACCCAGTAATAACCACCGTCTTTTCTAAGGTTTTTAACAAAGCCGAAAAATTCCTGCCTATTTTGTATAAGATCCCAGCAAAGTTTGAATGCGATACGTGGCATATCAGGGTGCCTTATGAGGTTGTGGTTCGCACCTATGAGTTCATCTTGAGTGTATCCGCACATATCTATAAAGATTTGGTTACAGTAAGTTATAAAGCCTTTTGTGTCAGTTTTTGATACTATAAAGTCATTGTCATCCATGACTTTTTCATCATTTTTCAAAACTTTCGGTGCGTCAAGTTTGCTAAGTCTTTTAACACTCATAAACACTCCTTTAAAAAAGTTTTGGTATTATACAATTAACTTTTTTAAAAGGAAATCAAACGGTGCAGATCATAAACATAGATGAAAAGATCGAAAAGATAGAAAAGATAGGGCTTGTTGTAAGACCTGATACCCATAATTTGCACCGATACTATGATCAAATCCAAAAAAAACTTGATCAACATAATGTAGAGTTGATACTTGACGAGGAGAGTGCAGCACTGCTTGGCAAGAACGGAGAAAATTTTGATAAAATGTGCCAAAAGAGCGATATCATCATATCCCTTGGAGGAGACGGTACGCTTATATCGCTTTGTAGAAGAAGTTTCAAATACAATAAGCCAATCCTTGGTATCAACATAGGAAAACTCGGTTTTTTGGTTGATATAGATGTAAAAGAGTTGGAGAGTTTTTTAGACAAACTTTTTGAAAACGAATATAGAATAGACAGAAGAATGGTACTTGAGGTAGTTTTCAACAAACAAGATGAACAAAAAAGTGCTTTCGCTTTCAATGATGTGGTTTTTTCAAGACCAATGGTCGCAGGCATGGTCGATCTTCAAGCTTATGTGGATGATGTACACTTCAACAATTATTATGGTGACGGACTTATAGTCTCAACTCCAACCGGTTCGACCGCTTACAATCTCTCAAGTGGTGGACCGGTAGTGTTTCCTCTTACTGAGGCACTTATACTGACACCGCTTTGTTCTCACTCTCTAACACAAAGACCGCTTATACTGCCTGCAAATTTTAAAGTGATGATAAAAAGTAGCGACAATGTACTCATAGCTATTGATGGACAGGATATTTATCATTTGAAAGACTATGAAAGCGTTGAATTTAAAATGGCAAAGAAAAGAGTAAGACTCATACATAGAGTCGAGAGAAATTACTTTAAGGTTTTAAGAGAAAAACTTAAATGGGGTGATGCTTGATAGAGAGGTTTTATTTAAAAGAGTGTCTTGTTTTCAAAGAGGTCGAACTGGAGCTTAAGAAGGGGCTTATACTCTTTAGTGGAGCAAGCGGGGTAGGCAAATCGATACTTTTAAACGCACTTCTTGGAGTTTTCGGATATAAGGATTTGCAAGCAAAATTAGCGGAAGTATCGCTTGATAATGAGCTGGATATGGAAGATATTGGCATAGAAAATGAAGAGATAAATGTCTTTAAATTTGCTAAAACAAAAAGTGCAAGATACTTCATAAACGGTTCACAAGTACCTAAGAAAACTCTTAACAAAATATCTAAAAATATCATAGACTATCTTTCGCCGAAGGAGTACAAAGAGTTTGAAAACCATAGACTCTTAAGTGTACTCGATGCCATCATTTCGCAAGATGATAAAAAGTATGAAGAGTTTTTAAAAAACTACAAAAGAGTTTATAATGATTACAAAAAAGTTGCCAATGATCTCCAGGAGATAGTTGAAAAAGAGAAAAAGATAGAAGAATTAAAAGAGTTTGCCGCTTATGAGATAGCAAAGATAGAGGAGATTTCGCCAAAGATAGGCGAATATGAAGAGTTGATGGATATAAAAAAATCACTCTCAAAAAAAGAGAAGATATCCGAAGCAGTCCAAAATGCTAAAGCAATATTCGATTATGAGCATTTTGTAAATGAAGCACTTGAATTGCTTGAAGTAGAGAGTGCATTTTTTGATGAGAGTTTAAATGAACTTAGAGCCCACCTTGAAAATGCAGAAGATAAGATAAGCGAGCTTGAAGATATAGATATAGAAGAAGTACTTGACAGGATAGAGAAACTCTCACACTTAAAACAAAGATACGGCTCGGTTGAAGAATCTTTGGAATATCTTGAAAAAAAGAGAGAAGAGTTAGAGTACTACAACAACATCTCTTATGAAAAAAGCGAACTTCAAAAAGAAGAGAAAACTCTTCTAAGAAAATGCGATGAAATGTGTGAAACAATCACCAAAAAAAGAGAGTCGGCGCTAAAAGAGTTAAATACTCTTATAAACGAATACCTTCAAATGCTTTATCTGCCCGCTATAAAACTGTCCTTAAAGCAAACCGACATGAGTGAGTATGCAAAAGATGAAGTGGATATAAATCTATGGGGTATAGGGTTGGATAAGATAAGTTCAGGTGAGTTTAATCGTGTCAGGCTGGCTTTTTTAAGCGCTTTTAACGATATAAAAAACAGCCGACAAAACGGTATCTTGATACTCGATGAAGTGGATGCGAACTTAAGCGGAAAAGAGTCCATGAGTATAGCTACCGTACTTAAAAAGTTATCAAACAATTACCAAATCTTTGCCATATCCCACCAGCCTCAACTCACATCAAATGCCGATATGCACTTTTTGGTTTACAAAGAAAACGGTCAATCAAAAGTGAAAGAATTAAAAGACAAAAACAGCAAAATCGATGAATTGGCAAGAATGATAAGCGGAGAAAAGATACACCAAAAAGCTTTTGATTTTGCAAAAAGTTTATATGAGGAGAAAAAGAAGTGATCATAGATACTCACTGTCACCTTGATGATAAAAGATATGATGATGACTTGGATGAAGTTATCAAAAGAGCAAGAGCTCATGAAGTCAAAGGTTTTGTTATACCGGGAGCCGATATAAAAGATTTGCCAAAAGCCAAAGAGATATCTTACAGATATGACGATGTTTACTACGCGGCAGGAGTGCATCCTTACAACCTTGAAGGGTTTGATGAAGAGATACTAAGAGATTATCTCAAGGACGAAAGATGCGTTGCGGTTGGAGAGTGCGGACTTGATTATTATCGCTTGGAAAAAGAGGATAAAGAGAGTATCAAAAACAGACAAAAAGAGATATTTAAAAAGCAGATAGAATTATCGTTCGAGTTCGATAAACCTTTGATAGTGCATATCAGAGAAGCCAGCAAAGACAGTCTTGATATCTTAAAAAGTTACGGTGAGTTCAAACAGCTTGGAGTACTTCACTGTTTCAATGCAAGTGAAATACTTTTAGAGTTGAGCAACAGTGGATTTTATTTTGGTATCGGAGGGGTCTTGACTTTTAAAAATGCCAAAAAGCTGGTAGAAATATTACCTAAAATCCCACTTGACAGGATAGTTTTGGAAACAGATGCCCCTTATCTTACCCCTCATCCTCACAGAGGAGAGAGAAATGAGCCATACTATACTACATTTGTAGCAAAAAAAATGGCAGAACTTTTGAGATTAAGCTATGAAGAGGTGTGTGATATCACAACCGCTAACGCAAAAAGAGTTTTTAAAGAGTTTTTATAGTAGAATAAGAGATTGAAATTTGAGGATTTTAGTAAATGATTAGAGTTTTTTTGGGTTTGATACTTATTTGGCAGTTTTCATGGGGACTTTTAACGATTGAAGATGACTATACAAAAGAGATACGTGTACTTAAAAGTCTGGATATCGATGTAACTTTTTTGAAAGATCCTGTATTTGTATCTATGAAAAACAACCTGGGAATATATAAAACAAAACACTTTTTAAGAGTACTTGAAGACGGCAGAACTTTCATACCTGTAATACGACAAATGATAACCAAATCAGGAATACCAAAAGCATTTTTGTATCTTGCCATGGCAGAGTCGAACTTTTCAGCTAAAGCAAGATCTAGATCCCGAGCAGTGGGGCTTTGGCAATTTATGCCAAGAACCGCAAAGCTGCTTGGCTTGAAAGTGGACAGGTATGTCGATGAGAGAAGAGATCCTATAAAATCCACAAAAGTCGCTATAAAATATTTGAAATTCCTTCACAAAAGGTTTGGGAAATGGTATCTTGCCGCTATAGCATACAATTGCGGAGAGGGAAAACTAAGCAGGGTTATAAAAAAACTAGGAAGCGATAAATTGAGTCTTCTTTTGGATGGCAGGAAAAAATATCTTCCAAAAGAGAGCAGAATGTATATAAGAAAGATTGTGATGATGGCAAATCTTTCAAACGATGAAGACTTTATAGCTGAAAACAAAGCAGATCATTTGATGAACAGAGGCAGTACTTTTACTTTGGCTACCGTTGAAGTAAAAGGCGGGGTTTCTCTAAGAAGTATCGGTGAAAGTATACATCTCTCGGCAAAAACGATCAAAGAATTCAATCCACAGTTAAGATATTATTTCACTCCACCATACAACAAAAAATACACCATATATATCCCATACAACAAATATTCTCTTTTTCAAAAAAATTACAAACCTTCAAAAAGCAATAGAAAATTTTATGTATATATCATAAAAAAAGGAGATTCTCTATACAAGATAGGCAAAAGGTTCGGTATATCATATAAGATCATAAAAGATTTCAACCATTTAAAGAGTAATTTTCTAAGGCTTGGAAAAAAACTCATTATACCTTCGACCGGTCCGAGATTTGTAAAATACACCATCAAAAGAGGTGATACACTTTCTCTTATATCAAAAAGATTTAAAGTGAAAATCAAAAAGATAATGCAGGCAAACAATATGAAAAAT
The DNA here is from genome assembly GCF_055384375.1 of Thiofractor thiocamini. Lineage (NCBI taxonomy): Bacteria > Pseudomonadati > Campylobacterota > Epsilonproteobacteria > Campylobacterales > Thiofractor > Thiofractor thiocamini. The sequence goes on from NZ_AP042389.1 coordinate 543,605, forward strand.
TCTTTATTGAAGCCCGGAGTAAAAATTGTTATCCCAAATTAGAAATATCTTTTCAGTGTCATTGGCTTTGATTTTTCTTGCCGGATGCTCGTCAAGAAGTTACTATGGAGGTTACTATCCGCCTGTAAGAAGTCACAAGATAAACAATTCTCCAAGTATTCAAAAAGCTACAATGAGACCGTATATGGTAAACGGTAGAACGTATTATCCGACAGTTGTCCGCACCGGCAATATATACAGAGGAATTGCTAGTTGGTATGGACCAAATTTCCACGGCAAAAAAACTTCAAACGGAGAGTGGTATGATATGTATGCCATGACGGCTGCTCATAAAACACTCCCTATGAATACCATAGTAAAGGTAACAAATCTTTTGAATGGAAAAAGTGCGATAGTAAGGATCAATGACAGAGGACCGTTTGTAAAAAACAGGATCATCGATCTTTCGTACGCTGCAGCCAAAAAATTAGGCGTAGTCGCAAGCGGTACGGCTCCGGTCAGACTTGAGGTTTTAGGCTTTAACGGAAAGATCACCACCGCATCCAACAAAACCAAATCATCTGTTACGCTAAGTAATTTTTCAGTACAGATAGGCTCTTTTAGAAGATATGAGGGGGCTAAGATATATAAAAACAGATATAACAATTATCAAAACAGATACAAAACTTCCATTGTCAAAGGGTATTATAAAGGAAATCCTATATACAGGGTTTGGCTAAGCGGTTTTAAAAGTGAGAATGAAGCAAGAGACTTTATAGGACAGGGAGAATTCCCGGGTGCTTTCATAGTGAGAAAATAAGAGGGATAAAAGATGACCACCATCGATAGAAAAACAAACGAAACAGATATAAAAGTAACTTTGGATATAAGAGGTTCCGGTAAAAGTGATATTAATACCGGTATAGGATTTTTCGATCATATGCTCGAATCTTTTTCAAAACACTCTCTTGTCGATTTGAGTGTAGTATGTAAGGGTGATTTGGAAGTTGACTTTCATCATAGCGTGGAAGATGTAGGCATTGTTATAGGCAAAGCTTTAAAAGATGAAATATACCCTTTAAAAAATATGGAAAGATTTGCAGATGCGACTATAGTGATGGATGAAGCGAGTATCAAATGTGCAATCGATCTTTCAAACAGACCTTATCTTGTATACGAAGTACCTGTTTTTGGTAAAATCGGGGAGTTCGATGCGGAACTTGCCGAAGAATTTTTTAGAGCCCTCGTTTTCAATGCATCTATCAATGCACATATCATAAAAGAAAGAGGTGTCAACAAACATCATATGGTAGAAGCTGCTTTCAAATCTTTTGCTATAGCCCTAAGAAGAGCTTTGGCATATAACGACAGGATATCAACTCCTAGTACGAAAGGAGTTTTATGAGTCTTAAACTTGTCGTTTTTGATGTTGACGGTTGTATGACAAACGGCGCAATCAGTTATGACAGTAACGGTAATGAGATAAAGACTTTCAATGTCAAAGATGGTCTTGGTATCGTAACTTTACATAAAATGGGTATAAAAACCGCTATCATAACAGGTAGAGATTCGACCATCGTAACAAACAGGGTCAAAGAACTTGGTATTACATATTTGTATCAGGGAGTGAAAAAGAAGATAGAAAAATTAGATGAAATTCTTGAAAAAGAGGGTCTAAAATACAGCGAGACAGCCTACATAGGAGATGATATAAACGATGTCCCCATTTTGAGAGTTGCAGGGTACTCTTTCGCTCCCAAAGATGCTTTACCTTATGCCAAAGATGCCGCAAAGATAGTTTTAAGCAAATGCGGCGGTGACGGTGCGGTAAGGGAAATGATAGAGATACTTTTAAAAGAGTGTGACTTACAAGAGAGGTTTAAAGAACATTGGGTGTAAGATTTTTTTTAATTTTTATTATATTTTTTTTATCGGCATCGATCTTTTTGTTTTACCAAAAGTCCAAGACATTGAGCATATATGCAAATATGACCGACACTCCCATGATGGAGCTTGAAGATAGTAAAATGTACGATATAACTTATCAAGGTATAAGCGCATATCTTCAATCAAAAATCGCAAAAAGATATAAAGACAGATATGAACTATATAAGATATACTCGAACAAAAAAGATAACAAAACCGATGAGAAGCTGTGGGCAGATAGAGGAGTATTAAAAGATGATATCTTGTCGCTTTTTGGAAATGTTCTATATAAAGACAGTGAGGATCAAACCCTTTCAGCAAATAGAGTCATTTACAATATAAAAAAAGATATACTCTCATCAAATACGCTTTTTAAAGCGACATATAAAAAAAGTGAGGTTGTCGGTAGCTCATTTGTTTATTTTAAAAGAGAAAAAAGATTGACTGCTGATAACATAAAAGCAAATATAGTAACGGAGGAATTTAAAAAATAATGAAAAAAATAATCTTGGCAAGCCTTTTGATTGGCGGTATCTTGTGGGCAAAAAGTGAAAATGTGGAAATCACGTCAAAACATTTTGAAGCGGACGAAGCAAAGCTTATATCCAAATTTACCGGTGATGTTAAAGTTGTAAAGGGGTATGATACCATCACTTCAAACACTTTGATCATAAATTTTGACAAAAACAAAAATCCTGTAAAATATACTGCAACCGGTAAAGCCAAATTTAAACTGATACTTAACAAAAAACATTATGCGGGAAAAGCGGATAAGATCATTTATAATCCTTTGAAGAAATATTATCGTTTTATAGGAAATGCCTTTTTGCAGGATATCGATACTCATAAAAAGATTTATGGTGATGATATAACTATCGACCAGCTCAACGGAAAATATGATGTAAAAAGCAGTGGAAACAAGCCTGTCAAGTTCATATTTAAAGTGGAAGATAAAAAATAGTGACCAGGATAGTAAACGCCAAATTTTTAACTTCTTCAACTTCAAGAAGTAATTTGCTTGAAGAGGGCATAAGTGAAGTTGCATTTTTAGGAAGAAGCAACGTCGGTAAAAGCTCATTTATAAACAGTCTCACCAATAAAAAAGCTTTGGCAAAAAAGTCTTCAACTCCCGGAAAAACAAGGCTTATAAACTTTTTTGAAGTTGTATACAAAAAAGACGAAGAAACATTTATGGCTAGATTTGTCGATCTTCCGGGATTTGGATATGCAAAAGTTTCAAAATCCATACAAGAAGAGTGGAGCAAGAATCTAAACGACTTCATAAAAAGTAGGCTCTCTATAAGGACTTTTGTGCATCTTCTTGATGCCAGGCATCCTACTCAAAAAATCGATGAGGGTGTAAGAGAGTATTTAAAATCCATAAAAAGGGATGATCAAAAAATCATAGAAATTTTTACAAAGGCTGATAAGCTCAACCAAAAAGAGTTGTCGAAATTAAAAAAAGATTTTCCAAATGCATTGTTGGTTTCAAATCTAAACAAAAAAGGTATAGAAAAAGCCAACGATGTTATATTTGATACACTTTTTTCATAAAGGCGGCATATGGATATAACTTATGAAAAACCGACCCTGCTTGATATAGATATGATGCAAGAGTTAGTTCATCCCGAAGTTGAAAGCGGTGTGATTTTATATAGAAGCGATGATGAAATAGCACAAAATATAAGATCATATGTTGTAGCTAGAGATAAAGACAAAATAGTCGGCTTTTGCGCACTTCATATATTCTCAAAACAATTAGCCGAAATACGAAGCATCATCATAGATAAAGAGTATCGGGGTTTTGGAATTGGTAAAAAACTGGTAAATTTTCTAATTGACGAAGGTAAAGCACTAGGTGTAAAGAGTATATTTGCGCTCACTTATGAAAGAGAGTTTTTTTCAAGGATCGGTTTTAATGAAATCGATAAAGACAAGTTGCCCGAGCAGAAAATCTGGGCTGATTGTATAAAATGTAAACACTTCCCGGTATGCAACGAAATAGCCTTTATAAAACAAATTTAAAATATCTGCTGATCTTTTTACTGCTTGTCGTATATGAATCGCTGACTTCCATATATCTATATCTATCTCCACTTTATGGGGTAGCATTTTACTATATTGTAAGATACATACATGATAAAAGTCACATATTTAGAGTGAGTCTGGCTTTTTTTTATATATTCATTTATGAGATAGATAAAGGTTTCATACCACTTTCATTTTTACTTTTTTTCGGTATATACTATCTTTTTTTTATAGACAAGATAGAAAGATTTTTCAGTAACAAAAACTATAGGATATTTTTTCATATATTAAACGCCTATATAGGATACTATTTAGTCAATTTGATACTAAGTTATCTATTCAATTATGATTTGCCCGGTATCGATTATAAATATCTGCTTTATATAGTTACTGATTTTCTAATAACGGTGGCAATCATATGACAAGGATCAAGATAGCCATAGCTGTTTTTATAACCATACTTTTCATACTTGTCGTGAAGATATACTATATATCGGTAAAATCAAATGCTCTGTATTCGCAAATTGCAAAGAACAATATCATAAAAAGAGAAGACATCCCGCCGCTTAGAGGAGTCATAAGAGATAATCGTGGTATAGCATTAGCAGTGAATAAGCTCGGATTTGCCATAGAGATAAAGCCACACTTGAGCAAAAAGGCAAAGATCAAAATACTCGATAAGAAGATAAACAAACTGATAAAATTCTTTCCGGATTTGAAAGCGACAACTTTAAAAAAAGAGTACCTTAAAAAAGATTCTCCTTATGTGCACAAATATATCAAAGTCATAAGATTTTTACCTTATGATGAGATCATTCCATATTTTTCTCAGATATCACTTGATGATGATATCAAGATAGTACCCGCATCAAAAAGGTATTATCCGTATGGTGCCATACTTTCTCATGTACTCGGCTATGTCGCAAAAGCCAATATAAAAGATGTAAGAGCGGATTTTGTAGCGAATTTGACAGGTTTTACAGGTAAAAGCGGAGTGGAAAAATACTACAACAGTTATCTTGAAGGAAAAGCGGGTGTTAAAGTCAGTGAAGTATCAGCCTACAACAAGGAAGTAAAGGTACTAAAAAAAATAGATCCGAAAAAAGAGAATATCACATTAAGTGTCGATGTAAAACTTGAAGAATACATAGCAAATCTCTTTAAAGGAAAAAGCGGTGCGGTCATAGTCATGAATGTGCAAGACGGCTCTATACTATCTGCAGGTTCATATCCGGGATTTGATCCCAATAAATTTGTAAACGGCATAAGCTTTAAAGAGTGGAAACAAATCTCAACCGATTTCAATCACCCTTTTACGAACAAATTGACAAACGGACTTTATCCTCCCGGCTCTATCGTCAAACCCGGTGTCGGTCTGGCATTTTTAGATAGCAGGTACATAAATCGAAATACTATATTTTATGACCCAGGATTCATTGAACTAGGCAATAGAAAATTTAGATGTTGGAAAAAAGAGGGTCATCACAAGGTAAACATCATAAAAGCCATAAGGGAAAGTTGTGATGTATATTACTATAAAGGCAGTCTTAAAGTTGGGATCGATAACATATCAAAAGTTTTGGCAAAATTCGGCTTCGGGCAAAAAACAGAGGTTGATTTGGCAAATGAATCCAAAGGTATACTTCCTTCAAGAAAATGGAAATTAAGAAGATACGGTAAGCCTTGGTTTCAGGGGGAAACCATCATTACATCCATAGGGCAGGGTTATTTTTTGGTTACTCCAATGCAAGTTGCAAAATATACTGCCATGATAGCCACAGGACATAAAGTGACTCCGCATTTTATAAAAAATATAGGTGACAAACCCGTAACATTTAAAAACAAGCCCATATTCTCAAAAAAAGAGACTAGATACATAAAAACCATAAGAAAAGCAATGTATGAAGTTTGTAACTCACCACATGGAACGGCAACCAATTACCTGCATACCAAGATAACACTTGCAGGAAAAACTGGAACGGCTCAGGTTGTAGGAATCCCACAGGAGGAGAAAAAAAGAATGAAAGAGAATGAACTTACATACTTCAAAAGATCTCATGCGTGGCTTACCACTTACGGACCCTACAGACACCCGAAATATGCCGTAACCGTTCTTGTGGAACACGGTGGGCATGGTGGGCATGCCGCTGGAGATATAGTCTCCAAAATTTTTGACAAACTGTATGAATTGGGATATATCAAAACAAAAAATTAAAGATGCCCTTAACCTATACTGTTTTGAATGACCAGTGCCATCATAACGAGTAAAACTATGCCGGCTGATTTGGAGTACAGTCTGTTTGCGGTTATGAAAACAAGCATCACAGACACTACTAAAACCGAGATGATATCAAAAATATTTTTAGAGATATTTACACTCAATGGATTTATAAGAGCGGATGCTCCCAAAACCATACTGAAATTTGCCACATTAGAGCCTATGATATTTCCGATGGCCATATCGGCATTGCCTTTGCGTGCTGCTTTTATACTGACTACAAGTTCAGGAAGGCTTGTGCCAAATGCTATAAGAAGTAAAGATATGATCCATTCACTAACTCCTAGATTTCTTGCGATATTTGATGCACTTTCTATGGTGTAGTCAGCCCCTGCGACAACAAGTATAAAGCCGATACCAAGCAGTATGATACTCTTTATCCAGTTGAATTTCTCTTTTTTCAAACTCTCATCCACTTCACCGGATAACTCTTTTGCATCTTGCGATAAAAAGATAACATAAGCTATCATAACAAATATAAACAAAACCCCGTCGATCCTGCTTATCTTTCCGTCTATTATCATAACGATGAAGATAAGTACGGGAAAAAGTCCCCAAGCACTGTCTTTTTTAAAAAGGTCTCTTTTTGGATTGATCTTTTTTGCTATTAAAAAAACAAGTCCCAAAACCAGTGAGATATTGAAGATAACGCTTCCTATGACATTTGCGACTGCCATATCGCTTTTATGATAGTAGCTTGCGGTCATGGATGCCGCCATCTCAGGAAGACTTGTTCCTACGGCTATCAGTGAAGCTCCGATAACAAAAGATGATATACCAAAATGAAGTGCTATGCGTTCAGATTCGTTTATGATGAAGTCCGCTCCGTAGATAAGAGCTGAGAGTGAAACCATAAAGATAAGATACTCCATCATTCACTCCTTACTATCAAGCTTTTAGGCAGAGAGAATTTTTCTATGATTTCTCTCTCTTTTTTTCTCATTTCGCCATTGTCTTTTTCATGGTCATATCCAAGTACATGTAACAGCCCATGTAAAAAAAGCAAAGTAAACTCTTCATCTTTTGAATGTCCAAACTCAGCTGATTTCTCCACAACTTTGTCTGCATTGATAACGATACTGCCTATGGGAATATTTGGAATTTTTTCAAAAGGAAAGCTGATGACATCAGTTGGTTTGTCGATTCCTCTGTACTCTTTGTTTAAAGACTTTATCTCATTGGAATCAACAAGAATAAGCTCTATATCATCATTTGACACATCATTCAAAATCTCTTCGCATAAACTTATATCTATATCCAAGGTTGTTTCGTTTGTAAAATCTATCAATTTGATTCCTGGTATATTTTTTTATATTTTATCAAATTGTTGATTAAATTAGCGGTAATTCTTTATGACCGGGATGGCATTTATGAGTTTTTTGGTGTAATCATGCTCAGGATTGGTAAAAATGTCCTCGACACTTTTGGATTCGACCACTTTACCAAAATACATAACGACAACTCTATCGGATATATGCTCAACCACACTCAAATCATGCGATATAAATATATAAGTCAATTTAAATTCATCCTGAAGGTCTAGTAAAAGATTTAAAACTTGTGCCTGTATGGATACATCAAGTGCGCTTACAGGTTCGTCGCAAACTATGACTTCAGGATTTAAAGACAGTGCTCTTGCAATTCCTATCCTCTGTCTTTGTCCGCCTGAGAATTGATGGGGATATCTATCATACCACTCAGGATACATGCCGACTTTATCCATCAGATATAAAACCCTCTCTTTTATATCCTTTTTACTCATATCAGTGTTTAATTCAAGCGGTTCACCTATGATCCTACCGACTTTCCATCTCGGATTTAGTGATGAGTATGGATCTTGAAAAATAATTTGCACTTTTTTTCTATACTCATGGAGTTCTTCGTGTGAAAGTTTTGATATATCTTTGCCTTCAAACAGTATCTCTCCGCCTGTTGCCTCTTCGATTTTCAGTATCAGTTTAGCGGTAGTGGATTTACCACATCCGCTTTCTCCAACCAAGCTTAAAACTTCACCTTTTTTAACATCAAAACTTACATCATCTACGGCTTTTATGATCTTTGGCTTTTTAAATAAGCCCATATTTATCTCATAATACTTTTTTAAATTCTTTATCTCAAACACTTTTTTACTCATCTTATCTCCTTTGGAAAGGAAAGATAATCAACATTATCATCAATGGTGTCAAGCTTTTTCTTCCTCGGTGTTACACCCGGTATGGGGATAGAGTGTAAAAGTGCTTTGGTATAGGGGTGTCTAGGGTCTTTAAAAAGTTCTTTTGCGCTGGCTTTTTCCACTATATGGCCTTTATACATAACCACTACTTCATCAGCTATTTGAGATACAACACCCAAGTCATGAGTTATAAAAAGGATGGAAGTATTTTTCTCTTTTTGAAGTTTATTCATAAGGTCTAAAACCTGAGCCTGGATAGTGACATCAAGTGCGGTTGTCGGCTCATCTGCTATCAACAGTTTGGGCTCACAGGCCATCGCGATAGCTATCATAACCCGTTGTCTTTGACCGCCGCTTAGCTTGAAAGGATACTCTCTATACTTTTCTCTTGGATTTGGTATACCAACCAACTCCAAAGACTCTATGACTTTTTCATATCTTTGATGCTTGTTTAACTGTTTTTGATGCAGTTTTAAAGCTTCATCTATCTGATATCCCACTGTATATGAAGGATTGAGAGAAGTCATTGGCTCTTGAAATATCATCGATATCTCTTTGCCTCTTACTTTTCTCATTTTTTTATCGCTTAATTTTAAAAGATCTTTTCCTTCAAAAAGTATCTCACCTCCTACTATTTTTCCCGGAGCGTCTATGAGTCTCATTATAGAAAGTGAAGTTATACTTTTACCGCTACCGCTTTCACCGACTATACAAACTGTTTTTCTTTTTGGTATATCAAAGTTTATACCGTCTACGGCTTTGTTCACTCCCTCATCAGAGTAAAAGTATGTTTTTAAATTTCTTATTTTAGCCAACACTACTTATCCTTTAACTTCGGATCCAAAACATCCATCAACCCGTCACCCATAAGGTTAAATCCCAAAACGGTGAAAAATATAGCAAGGCCCGGATAAAATATCATCCATGGGGCAGTAGTTATAAATTGAAGCGAATCACTGAGCATAGCTCCCCACTCTGGAGTGGGAGGCTGAGCGCCAAGCCCCAAAAAACTAAGTCCTGCGGCTTCAAGTACAGCTGAGGCAAAACCCATAGTAGCTTGAACTATTATAGGAGATGCGCAGTTTGGAAGTATGACTTTGAACATCAGTCTCATATGAGATGAGCCGTTTACTTTACTGGCGATGACATACTCTTTGTTTTTTTCTGCCAAAACCGAAGATCTCACCACTCTGGCATATGTTGGTATGCCTACTATTCCTATGGCTATCATCGCATTAAAGAGACTAGGCCCCAGTATGGATACAATGACGATAGCCAGCAAAATTGCTGGGATCGAGAGCATGATATCAACTATCCTCATGATGAACATATCAGTTTTGCCACCAAAATATGCAGCAAAAATACCCATAAAAAGACCAAATGACAAAGAGACACCGACTGATATGGCTCCTACCATCAAAGAGATCCTTGATCCATAGATGATCCTTGAAAAAAGATCTCTTCCGAAATCATCAGTACCTAGTATATGTGAGGCAACTCCCTTCGTGTCCCACATGGGAGGTATAAGTCTGTCGGCTAGATTTTGAATGGTTGGAGGATACTGAGCGATATATGGAGCAAAAATAGCCATGCCGATCAAAACTAAAACGATAAAAAAACCTGCTACGGCTGATTTGTTTCTTTTGTATTGTTTTATAAAATCATATATTTGCACATACATTAGCTTAGCCTAATCTTGGGATTTATAAATGCATATAAAATATCCACTATAAAATTTACGATTATAAAGATGGTTGCAATGATAAGAGTAGTTGACTGGATAACAGGGAAATCTCTTTGATAAACCGCATTTACAAGCCATTTTCCGATACCCGGCCATGAAAATGTCGTTTCGGTAAGTATGGCGCCGGCAAACAAACTGCCAAGCATAAGGCCTATGATAGTTATAACCGGCATCATAGCATTTCTTAATGCATGTATGAAAATGACTTGAAATCTACTACATCCCTTGGCTCTTGCTGTTTTTATATACTCTTCTTTCATAACTTCTATCATACTACTTCTTGTCATTCTTGCGATGATGGCCATCGGTATAGTTCCAAGGGCGATAGCCGGAAGTATCAAATGTCTCAAAGCGTCCCAAAAAGCTTCATAATCTTTTAGTATAAGTGAGTCGATCAGGTAAAATCCGGTTATATGATCTATGTCATATTCGTATCCAAGCCTTCCTGAAACAGGTAGCCATCCAAGTTTGACGGAAAAAAAGTATATCATAACAAGGCCAAGCCAAAAAACAGGCATGGATACACCTGCTAAAGCACCGAACATACTTGCATAGTCAAAAACCGAGTAGCGCTTGACAGCCGATATGATGCCTGCTAACATACCAAAAAGAACCGCAAAAAACATCGCAACTACGGATAACTCTACAGTTGCCGGAAATCTATCCATAAATTCATCCATAACCGGTTCATTACTTTTTGCGGATTTTCCAAAATTACCGTGAATTACATTGTTCATATAGATAAAGTATTGCGTATAAAGTGGTTTATCAAGACCTAGTTGTGCACGCATTTGCTCTATGGCAGTCTTGTTCGCTTTGTCCCCAAGGAGTGCGACAGCAGGGTCGCCTGGTGCCAAGTGAACCATGGAAAACACAAGAAGAGTAACTCCAAAAAGCGTAGGAATCGTCCAAAAAATTCTTTTTAATGTGTAAGAAAACAAAAAAACTCCCTAAATAAAAATCGGATATAAACTTAGCATATTGTTTCTTTTGAATAGTTTATATCAAAATAAGGCACTGACCGAATAAAACTTTCTAACGGTTTTAAAATTTAAAAGGATTTGCAAGGATGCAAATCCAAATTTTAGCCTCGGAGAAATTGCAGGATGCAATTTTGAGAATGAGTGTAAAAGTTTTATTTGGTCAGTGCCCAAAATATATAAACTATTCAAAAGAATCGGAGAGATATACTCTCCGATATGTTATCATCTATTTATCCAGCCATACTTTTGTAAAAACTCTTTTCCCCATAGGGCTTAGTTTGAAATTCATAACTTTTTTTCTGACAGCTTCAACAACTATAGAATTTGCAACTGTTACCCACGGAACTTGCTCGCCAAAAATCTCCTGAGCTTTTTTATAGAGCTTTGTTCTCTCTTTTACATCTGAGATCACTTTAGCTTTTGCGACCAAATCTGAAAACTCTTTATTTTTCCATGCAGCCCTGTTGGTTGCAGGAATATTTGCGGCATGTGCGGTAAGAAGTACATCTAGGAAATTATCTGGGTCACCGTTGTCACCAGTCCATCCTAACAAACAGGCATCATCTTCAAGTTTTTTACCTTTGCTTAGATATGTTCCCCAGTCATAAGAGACAATTTTTGTTTTAACTCCTACTTTTGCAAGATCTGCCTGCATAGCTTCGGCCACTTTTCTGGCATTTGGCATATATGGTCTTGATACCGGCATCGCCCACAGGTTGAAGCTCAAATTTTCATATCCTGCTTCTTTTAAAAGTTTTTTTGCCATTTTTGGGTTGTATTTGAATTTTTTGATATTTGGATTATAACTCCACATTGTAGGAGGTATAGGAGCATAAGCCGGTCTTCCGAAGCCTGCATAAATTGCTTTTACCAATGCCTCTTTGTTGATAGCATAGTTTATCGCTCTTCTTACTCTTACATCCCTAAAAGCTTTCACCTTATACTCGTTTAAAGCCAGATATCCTACATTTAAACCCTCTTGTTTTATAAGTTTAATATTTGGATCTTTTGCAAGTTGTGGTATCTCTTCAGGATTTGGAAAATCCATAACATGAATTGAACCCACTTTCAACTCCGCAGCTCTTACTGAAGAGTTTGTGATGACTTTTAGTATAAGTTTGTTTATATAAGGTCTTCCATCCCAGTAATTTTTGTTTGCAGTAAATATCATCTTATCGTCTTTTACCCATTTTTTAAAAACGAAAGGACCTGTTCCTACCGGGTATCTTGCAAGTCTGTCAGCCTTGTTGTTTTTTAACAAATCCATAGCGTAATCTTTACAAAGTATAGAAGCAAAGTCCATTGCCATATTTGCCAAAAATGGAGCTTCTGGTCTATTGAGTGTAATTTTAACAGTATATTTGTCGATTTTTTGAATATCTTTGACGATATCACTCATGTTCATAGCCGCCCAATACTGATATGAGCCGCCTATTTTATTGTATGGATTGTTTTTGTCATATTGTCTTCCAAGTGAAAAAACTACATCATCCGCAGTGAATTCCACTCTCTTTTTGAAATATTTAGTCGGGTGAAAAAATACACCTTTTCTAAGATGAAAAACATATTCCAAACCATCTTTTGATATATCCCAAGATGTTGCCAATGCAGGTTCAATTTTGGTAGTACCTAGCTTAAATTGGACAAGCGTATCGTAAACCTGAGTAGAAGCGTAAAAACTTTCACCATCCGTTACATGAGCCGGATCTATGGAAACAGAATCCCCGCTTCTTCCAAAAACCAATGTTCCGCCATATTTTGGCGCAGCATACATGAGAGTTGTTAAAAACAACAATGATATTACAAGTAATTTTCTCATAAAGTCCTCCATAAAAATTTGTTATATCAAGTATATCCTAATAAATATTAAATACAACTTTTTTAGAACATTTTGGTATAATAAACAAAATTAATATTACGGATGGACATGATTATAAGGAAAGTTGATACAATTACTTTAAAAACTCCTCTTAACCAGCCGTTTACCACATCATTAAGAAGTGTAACTCATTTAAACTCTATCATAGTGACGATGGTTGTAAACGACAATATCATAGGTTTTGGTGAAACGGCAGCTGCTTATGAAGTAACAGGTGAAGATGAAGAATCCATTATAGAAAGTATTCACACGATATCTTCAAAAATCAAAAATGTAAACTTTGACTCCCTGGATAGTATACTAAGTGTGATTCATAACTCCACAGAAGGAAACCATAGTGCCAAAGCGGCACTGGAAATAGCTTTGTATGATATATTTTCAAAAATGAACAATCAACCTTTATATAAGTTTTTAGGAGGTACTAAAAAACATATCAAAACAGGTATGACCATCAGTTTGAGCGATATAGAGACAATGCTCTTGCAAAGCGAAGCTGCCATTTTAGATGGCTTTAAGTCACTGAAGATAAAACTTGGTAACAATGTAAAAGAAGATATAAGTAAAGTAGTTGCTATATCTAAGATGATAGATGAGAGTGTATCTTTAAAACTTGATGCCAACCAGGGATGGAGTGTGAGAGATAGTATCAAATTTTTAAAAGAGATTGAGAATCATCAGATAAATATCGACTTCATAGAACAACCTATCAAAAAAGATGATATCAGTGGACTAAAAGAGATAAAAGACAGTAGCAAGATACCGATATTGGCCGATGAAAGCGCATTTTCCATAAATGATGTAAAAAATATAATCAGTAAAAATGCAGCTGATTATATAAATATCAAACTAGATAAGTGCGGTGGTATATCAAAAGCATTACAAATCGCTGATGAATGTGGTAAAAACGGTATAAAGTGCATGATGGGATGTATGCTAGAGGGTCCCATAAGTATAGCCGCGGCAGCACATGTAGTATCTGCAAGAAATGATATCATAAAGTTTGTGGATTTGGATGGTGTAGCACTTTTGAAAGAGAATTACACAAAAGGCAAAGTGATATTTGATAAGAGTGATATAATACTTTCAAACTCTAATGGGCTGGGTGTTTCACTATGACTTGGAGTTGTTCTTTAGTTCGTTAACATAAGTGTTTTCATACATATAGTAGTGCTTATTGGCTATCAAATCGCTGTCATATTTATCATGTGTGACCATGAGAGTTATCAGCTTTTTATCAATTGTTATCTCTTTTACAAGCTTTAACATATCTGTTTTTATCTCTTTATCAAGTCCTCCAAAAGGTTCATCAAGCAATAAAACAGGACGATTCATCACTAAAACTCTAGCAAGTGCCACTCTTTGCTGCTCTCCACCTGAAAGTGAAGCTACGCTTCTTTTTTGATAATTTTCAAGTCCTATTTCTTTTAGGATTTGAGAAATTTCAGAAGATTTGTCTTTTGTGATTTTAAAGCTTTTATCTATACCGACAGCTATATTTTGCTCTACATTTAGATACTCAAAAAGATTGTAGTTTTGAAAAAGGATGGAAAGGGGTCTGTTTTGAGGCTCCAAATTTAAAAAGTTTTCTTTATTATACAAAGCTTCTCCGCCAATTGGCTCCAAAAAACCTGCAAGGATATCAAGAAGCGTTGATTTGCCGCTTCCGCTTTTGCCCATGATGGATACTACTTCACTTTTTTTTGCAGTCAAATCATAGCGGTATATCTTTTTATTTTTATCGTAATAAAATTGTAAATCATTTATCTCTAACACTGCCTGCCTTTAAAGTAGTTAAAAATATACCCAAAACCAGCACCAAAAGCAAAAGTGCGATGCCTGCTGCGTCTTCAGTCCTGTATGAGCCCATCTTTTGATAGAGATACCATGGCAAAGTCGCTATATCCTTATCTCCAAAAAGTGCAATGATGCTCAAATCTCCAAGAGAAAACGAAAAAGAGAGTGCTATGGTGTAAACGAGTTGTTTTTTTAGGTTTGGAAAATATATATAAAATAATTTTGAAAAAAAGTTTATGCCTATGGATATGATAATCTTGTCATATTTGCTTTTTATCTGATATATTTGTGGATAGAGTGTATTGAATGCAAAGGGTAGGGCAAGAAGTGTGTTTGCAAATATCAAAGATACTACAGCTGTAAAATGCAAAGGCAAAGAAAAGCTTTGTGAAATGATAAAAAACCCGACTCCAAGCACAATGGACGGGACTATAAGATAGATAGATGAAGAGAGAGTTATCATTTTTTCAAAAAAAATGTAAAGATATGATTTTTTAGTGCTATATTTCATCAAAAGGTCAGCTTTTGCAAAAGAGAGTATAAGTGAGACAAACAGTGCGAACATAGAAGAAACGGTGGCTACATATATAGAAAAACCAAAAGCCCTTATAAATTCTTTCTCTTTCAAAAGTCTGGTAAAATCCGCATGCAATCCGTCAAAAACTATGGCAAGAAGAGGCAGAGTGAAAACAATGAGAAAAGTTAAAATTACAATTTTATGATAAAGTAGCTCATTTTTTGTTTCAAGCCATTTTGTATCTTTGGTGAAAATTATCGATATATTTGAGGGTGTGTAACTTTTTGACATGAAAAAAAGAAGTATCGTCGAGATAAAGATTTGTAAAAAAGAGAGTTTTATACTCAAAGGTATATCAAAATCAAATTTCAAAGCTTCATATATGGCAACTTCCAAAGTATTGTAAGCCGGCGAGCCTCCTAAGACCAAGACTATGATAAAAGAGCTAAAACACAAAAGAAATATACTCAAAGCCAGACCTGATATGTATGGCTTTATGCTTGGTAGTTCAACATAGTAAAATCTTTGCCATATATTTAGTCCGATATTTTTGGAAAGTTTGTATCTTTGTTTGGGTATAGAGCCAAAAGCATCAAGAAAAACCCTTGAAGCAAATGATGCGTTAAAGTAAACATGGGCAAACAAAATACCTCCCAGGCCATATATATAACCACCGAAATTTTTACCAAAAAGTAATGAAGTTATCTCATTTATCCAGCCATGCTTTCCAAATACCGTTATGATACCCAGTATCACCACGATACTTGGCAAAACCAGTGCTGAAGAGAAGAGTGATATGACAGTATCCCTAAAAGGTAAATTTCTTAGATGAGTCAAGCTCCAAGAGAGCATAATGCCAAAAAGCATGGATAATATCGTAGAAAGTGTCGCTTGAAAAAATGTAAACTTCAAAAGATGTATAACATAAGGAGAGTAGTTTGTCAGTATATCTTTTGGATTTTGAAAAAAAAGAAGCTTATATAGTAAAAAAGATATAAAAAAAAGAAGTAGAAAAGATAGAACCACCCCTGGAATAAAGCTACTTTTTGATACCATCAAGCCATTCTTGAATATACTCTTTTTTGTGTTTTGTTATATCATTCGCATCAAGCAAAAGACTCTTTTTTGGTCTGTCCATAAAAGGTTTTGGCAATGGTTTTGAAGTTTTTGTTACTGGATACATCCAGTTTGTAGTAGGGATTATATCGGCAAATTTTGTGCTTATCATATACTTCATAAAATCATTTGCCAATTTTTTATGCTTTGAGCTTTTTAGGATAGCCGCAACTTCTATCTGCATATAGTGACCCTCTTTAAAATGAGCATATTTGTAGTTGTATTTTTTCTCGGCTATTATATGATAAGCCGGGGATGTAGTATAGGAAAGTACCATATCGGCTTCACCTTTTAAAAAAAGATCATATGCTTCAGACCATCCTTTTGTGATAGTAAGTATCTTTGGTGAAAGTTTGTGCCAATACTCTTTTGCTCTGTCTTTATATATACTTTTGACCCACAAAAGAAGCCCAAGTCCCGGTGTTGAAGATCTTGGATCTTCTATAACTATCTGTTTGTTGTTATCCAATTTTAACAAATCCTCAAAAGAGTGAGGAGGATTTTTCATCTTTTTGCTATCATAAACAAAGGCAAAATACCCCCAATCAAAAGGCAGAAAAATTTTATCTTTCCATTTTATGGGAAGTCGTAAGCTACTTGTGTCAACATTATAAGGCGAAAAAAGACCGGTATTTTTTGCCATTTGCATACTGCTTGTATCAAGCCCCAAAAGTATATCCGCTTTTGTGCCTTTACCCTCAAGCTGTATTTTTCTCAAAGCCCCGATGGAGCTGTCAACCGGCGTAAAAACAAGCTTGCAATCATACATCTTTTCAAAAACTTTTTTGATTTTGGGAGCCGGTCCCCAAGAAGCCGCAAAAGCATCATAAGTATAAATGTTAAGAGTAGGTTTTTGTGTTGCACATAATGTTAAAGCTAAGAATATAGCTGTTAATACTGTTTTTTTCATACCATTCTCCATTTCTCTGATTTGTTGTCTGTTAAATATATAATTTCATAATCTTATGTTTTAACTCTTCAAAATTCATTGTATAGTCAAAGTTTTGCCCTAATGCAATATTTATAATATCTATAAAATTATTTTTATTATAATATTGTGTGTTACTATAATAATCAATTTCTATACTATCTAATTTTGAAATTAAACATATTATTTGGTATGATTTATCTAATACAGATGTTTTATTATTCGGATGTGCTCTATAATAATGTTGATTGGGAGTAATTGCTATAATGTTTTCAGGCATATCTGCTAACTCTGGATAGTCTGAAGCTAAAAATATATGGTGTGCTTGAGTTGCTGGATAATTTTTAAACCTATGAATTTCACTAATATTATGAATGTTTTTGACAAATCTTTTTGCTTTTGAAATATAATATTCATAAGATTTTTGATTATCTATTCCCTGTTCAAAAAATATTTTATTAAATTCTACTCTTGTTAACGATTTATCTTTTTTAATATCTCTCCAATTAGGTCTATTATAGAGTAAATCATTATAATTAATATCTCCTATTTTACCTTTTATAGTGCCTTTCTTTTTATATTTAAAACTTAATATATTTAACATTGGATTTAATATTCTAATAGGTTCAAGCTCTTTATTGATAGGAGTATTTTTAACTATAAAATCAACATAATTTTTTCTTAAAGTTTCAAGTGAAGATTGAGTTTGAACTTTAAAAAAATCATCAAATAAATTCCAAATACCACTATCTTTTAAAACCTTTTCAAGATATATAGTTAACACGTAGTAAGCATTTCTATCTCTTAGTGAGATATATTCTATTATATTTTTCTCTACTACTAAATAGTTATTTTCCCGCCCTTTTTTATTTTCTTTTATTATCCCAACATAAGCTAACATTTTTAGTGGTTGAGAAAAAAATTTATCATATTCTTTTGAAGCTTTTTTAATTTCAGGCTTATTAAATATTTCGGTTACCAATTCATTTGAGTAATCACAATATCTTATATCATTAACTGTAAAAGTATTTGTTGTATCATCAAGGCAGTAAAGGATAGATTCGCAAACAGCACTTAAAACATCTGGCTGAACTTTTTGGTCAAAAAACCGAGCATTATGGTTTTTTCGTATATCTAAATTTTTGCTTTCAAAAAATTTATTTATTTTTTCTAACATATTTTAAACCTATAAAGTTAATCCATAATCAAAATCATTAAGATATTGAGGTGGAATAGTGTTTCTTATATTTTGAATATTTTGAGTATTTCCATATTGAAAATTATGATTTGTAACTATATGTTGAACAAATTCATTACAATTCGTTCTATGCACTATGTTTCCTGTTCCCACAGTAAAACTGAAACTTCCTGGAATCGGAGGATTTTGTACATAAAAAAGTATTCTTCCTTCGCTCCCCCACGCTCCTTGTTGCTCATTATGTTCCCAAACTATTGATGATGTTTCATCTGATTTTGCCAAATAACCTAATGCCTTATAATACTCACTTTCATTACTAAATACTACTTGATTTTTTGTTCCAAAACTACTTTTATACATTTTTTACTTCCTTTTTTATGATATATTTTTTAATAGTCCAAAAAATTTTACTGAATTATTATCTATATTTAAAGATCTTGTTCCTCTATTTCTTGCTATTTTATAATATTCAGTAAACTCTTTGCTACTAAAATATTCTAAATGCTCTTTTTTTATTTTAATATTATTTTTTGGTTTTAAAAGTGCTACAGAACCATCTGTAATACAGTGTTTTGGTAAAAATGTAGCTCTTGGGTTATATGTAAGATTTGGCACCAATATAATATTATTTTGATTTAAAAATTTTGAAACAGCAAAAGTATCAATCTCATCAATAAAGCAATCATAGTTTTCTAAATTTTTGATGCTATTATTATCTATATTTCTTGATTTTAAAACTCTATACTTTCCACTATTTTTTGTATGTTTTTTAGTAATTTGTCTATCTCTAAAAGCTTCAAATATATCTAATTCCATTTTTTCAACAACCATATCAAAAAAGCTATTTCTATAAATCAACCAATAAGGAAAACTCTTGTCAAATATATAATCTTTATTTTGATAAAAAATACTATTTGTAATATAACTTTCTATTTTAATTAATTTTGATTTTTCTTTTTTCACTGTACTAAGCATAAAGCTAATTGTTTCTATTTTAACACCTTTAAAAGCCTTTTCCCCATAATCTGTAATTGAAAGTAGATTTTGTTTTTCTAAAACATCTCTCGTATCATTAAACTCTGGAGAATTTATAAGGCTTTTAGGAACTATAAAAGAGGTATATTGCGAAATTTTTAAAGCTTTTTCTATAAAAAATGAGAATATATTGTTTGTATTTTTATTATAGATACTTTGTTTATATTTTTCTAATAACTCTTTATTTTTTGTTATTTTTCCAAAAGGAGGATTGCCTACAACTAAATCATAATTATAACTATTTTTCCAAAGCAAAAAATCTGCTTGAATAAAATTAATAGAAAAATTTGATGGCATTTTTATTTTATCTAATAAGACTTTTAATATTTGCAATGAGTTAGAGTCTATATCAATAACATCTAATATTACATTTTGGATATTTTTATATTTTTCAAATAAAAGTGGTAAGAAATTTCCAATACCTACTGATGGTTCTAAAATTTTTATAGTTTTTTTATTTTTAAATTCTGGTAGTTTATTTATTATATTAAATACTATATCTTCTCTTGTAAAATAGGCTTTATTTTCTACTCTATTTAAATTTGCGAGTTCTACAATACTATATAAATCATTTGCATTGTATTTACTTTTATTTTCTTTTATAAAATTACTTAGATTTTCAACATTTGTAAGATTATACTTAATAATAATTTTATTTATCTCATTTACTGATAATAATTTTTGAGTTAATGCTTTTTTTATATTTTTTGCAATTTTCTCAAATATCTTTGTTGGAACTGCTTCTCCAATGCAGTGTCTAATATTTAACTCTTCTTGTTTTAAAAACTTTCTTTTCTCTTCAATTGTTAAATTATTTAACTCTTCAAAACTTTTATTAGTCCATCTAAATTCATCTGGAATACTCATCATCTTCATTAGTTCTCTTATACTAAAGACTCTATTATCTGATGGATGAATAGTATTTTGTGATGCTAAAATGTCATTTCTTGTATGGATACAAGGTGCTACTTCATTCCAATACCATCTTTTATATTTATCTCCATTTTTATTTTTATTGTAAACTATTTTACCATTTTTTATTTGATGCGGTATCTTCAATGGGTCTTTATTGTCAAATGCAGATTCTCCCTCATTAATATCTTCTATCCAAGCCAACATCTTTTTGTCAAAGCTTCTATATGAATGGTATATATCATTTGGATTAATTTCCCCCATTGTTTTTAGAGATGGCAGATTCCCTATTAACTCTTTTAAAGTTTTTGCCTTTTGTTTTTTTGGAAAAAGTTTAAAAGGGCTAATTTGAACTAAATCTTTCCTAACGCCAATTACTAATGTCCTAGTTCTACTTGATTGTGAGCCATAATCTTTAAAGTTTATAACTTTTGATAAAATATTATAATTACCACCTAAATTTAATTCGATAGCTTCACTTATAGGTTTTTCAATATTGTCAATATCTGTGCAAATAGTGTTTAAAAAAGCTCTAACATTTTCAAAAATAAAAATTTTTGGTTTAATTTTATTTACTATTTTTATTGATTCTACTACTAATGAGTTTCTTTTTATCTCATCATTGGATTTTTTATGATTTGCTACACTCATACCTTGGCAAGGTGGAGTTGCTATTAAAACATCTAAATCTTGTATGTTATTATTTTCTAACTCTTGATAGATTTTATATTGTATCTCTTTTTGTGAAATATCCCCTTGAATATATCCACTTTCATATATACACTTATTGTTATATCTTTGAATGCTAAGTCTTTTTTCTAAAAACTCATTTGTAACAATGCAATTAAATCCCTGCTGTTTAAACCCATAACAACCAACCCCGGCACTGCTAAAAAGTGAAATATAAGTCAAACTTCCTTTTTTAATATCTTTTCCTTTTTCAATAAAATCAAATAAATTTAATGTTTTCATAATGCTTACCTCTTTTATAATATATATTTAATAATATATAAAAGAAGTATAACCATAAATATTAAAACATACAAAAAATATGTCAATATGAAATATTTCTTGTACAAGTATCATAATTATAACTAAAAAATAATTACAATTAATTAATTTTTTTAGATAATTATTTTATATATCAAATCATAGTAATTTTCAATATCTCTTTTTTTAAATATTTCATCCTCTGTTTCACTCCATGTTTCAAACTCTTTTTGAGTAAAATCACCTCTTTTTAAAACTCTTTGATTCCTCGTTTGTTTATCCAAGTTCAAAAATATTGTAAAATCCAAATAATCTTTGAGCAATTCATCACAACTGTTTACTCCTTCAATAATAAGAACTGCAGGAAGCTCTATGAGAGTTTTTGTTTTAAAACTGTCACTATCCCAGTCATAAAGGTAAAAAATGGCTTTATCGCCGTTTTTTAAGGGGATAAGTACTTCATTTACTACTCTATTTAAGTCATAATCTTCAGGAGTAGAGTAGAAAGTGCGATATTTCTTTGGACGGATAAAACCATCCAAAGGTAAAATATAAGTTTCAAGCTGCTTGGTATCTAGATATTCTTTTATTTTTTTTGCCAAGGTGCTTTTACCGACACCGCATTTTCCGTCTATGACAACGGTGAACACTTTACCGCCGCCAAGATATCTATGTATCTCAAGAAGCGGCAGAGTGTTTTTAAGAGTGAAATCCATAAAATCCAGGGAATATGACTACAGATACAAGAACTAGTATCTGCAAAGTGATAAAGGGTATGACACCTTGATAGATATCAGTTGTCTTGACACTTGGAGGAGCTACGCCTTTTAAGTAAAAAAGAGAAAATCCAAACGGAGGAGTTAAGAATGATGTTTGCAGGTTAAGTGCGATAAGTATGGCAAACCAAAGAGGGTCTAGTCCGATAGTGTGCGCTATAGGCAAAAGTATGGGAACAACTATATATGAAATCTCTATAAAATCTATAAAAAATCCCAAAAACATGATAGCTAGCATAGAGAGTATCAAAAATCCCCATTTAGCCCCCGGCAAATGTGTCATAAATTGAGCTGTGATGTCATCTGCCCCACTATAAACAAATACCATGGAAAAAGCCGTAGCACCTATCAAAATAGCAAAAACCATAGCAGTTATCTTTATGGTACCAAGGCTCGCTTCTTTTAGCATTTTAAGATTTAATTTTCTATAACCCGCAGCAAGTATCAACGCACCTATAGAGCCAACTGCCGCTGACTCTGTCGGAGTTGCAATGCCGGCAAAAATGGATCCTAAAACCAAAACTATAAGTACAAGAGGAGGAATGATGGATATAAGAGCTTTTTTGATATTTTGAGCTTTTGTGTAGTGATCATCCATCTCAATAGCAGGAGCAACATCTTTATCTATAAAAGATACGGCAAGTATATATATAACATAAGCAGCAACCAGCACAAGTCCCGGGAAAAAAGCGAACTTAAAGAGATCGCCTACGGGAAGTTGAAAAACATCTCCTAAAACTATGAGCACTATGGAAGGAGGTATGATCTGTCCGAGAGTTCCTGCCGCACAAATCGTACCGGTGCTTAGTCTTTTTGAGTAACCGTGTTTTAGCATTATGGGCAAGGATATAACTCCCATAGCAACGACGCTTGCACCCACAACACCGGTTGAAGCAGCCAATAACGCTCCTATGAGTACTGTACTTACGGCAAGTCCGCCTCTGACTTTTCCAAAAAGCATCCCCATAGACTCAAGCAATCTTGTAGCAAGGTCCGATTTTTGTAAAACTATGCCCATAAATATAAAAAGCGGGACAGCCATAAGGATTTTATTTGTCATAATGGAGTAAATCCTAAAAGGCATCATGGCAAACATTTGCAAAAATTCGTCAGTAAAGTCGGCAAATTCCCAGCCTGAAAAAAAATGTACAAAACTCCAATTATCGGGAACTATATTTAAAAAAGCGGCCATTGCTCCAAAAAACATTGAAACCGCGCCGAATGTAAAGGCAACAGGATATCCTACCACCAGCAGCAGCAACGCTGCTGCAAACATATAGATTCCTATCACGACAATGCTCCTTGTGGATCTTCTTTGGGGAGTTCCTCGATACCTCTATATATATTGATATTTTTTATGATATAGTGGATTGCTTCTATAAGCAGCACTATCATCGCTATGGGGATTGCCGCTTTGATCATCCAAAGATGTTTTAAACCTCCAGGGTCACTTGAAGTCTCGTTGGTTGTATAACTGTCCATAACGAATGGATACGAACCATAAATGATAAGTAAAGTAAAAGGTATCAAGAAGATAATGGTTCCGATTATATTTATCATAGCCCTTGTTTTAACACTTAGTCTATCATAAACAAAATCGACTCTTACATGTGCATCCTCTTTTAAAGAGTATGAGACCCCAAAAAGTATAACGATGGAAAAAAGATGCCACTCCATCTCCTGCATTGCTATCGAGCTGTCATGAAAAACATATCTCATGATAACATCATAAAAGACGTTGATTATCATAAACAAAAGTATGACAACAAGGATATTTCCCAACCAGTCTATAAGCTTGTTCAGTTTTTTTTCTATAGTAAGTAGTATCATGGCTGTTGGTTTTTAAGACAAAAGTGCCAAAAAAATGGCACTTTTTTAATGTCTTATTTTACTCCTTCAACTTCTTTGGAAGCTTTTAAGTAGTAGTATTCACTCATCATTGTCCAGACTCTTGCTTTTTTCTGATAAGCTTTATAATCAGTCCATATCTCTTTGAAGAGTGCATTTTTCGAAGCATATTCACTCATGATTTCATCTGTGGCTTTTTTCATGGCTTTTAAAACAGGTACAGGAAAAGTTTTAACCTTAATTCCAGGATACTCTTTTTTCATTTTTTGCCAAGCGGTTACACTATCAGCAAAGTTTTCTATATACATATCGGCTGAAACAGCTTTCATAGCAGTTACAAGCATAGTTTGGTATTTTTTAGGAAGCTTGTTAAAAGCTTTTTTATTGATCAAAAATTGCATTTCACTTGCAGGCTCGTGCCATCCGGTATAGTAGTATGGCGCAACTTTGTAAAAGCCCATTTTTATATCCATTCCCGGTCCTACCCATTCTAGCGCATCTATAGTTCCACGATCAAGCGAAGTATAAAGTTCACCGCCAGGGATATTTGTAACACTGACTCCAAGTTTTGCCATGACTTTACCGGCAAATCCCGGGATTCTCATCTTAAGACCTTTTAAGTCATTAACGCTTTTGATCTCTTTTCTAAACCATCCGCCCATTTGAACTCCGGTATTGCCTCCTGGAAAACTGTATACTCCAAATTTGTCGTAAACTTTTTTCATATATTTCATACCGTTTCCATAGTAGAACCAAGCGTATTGTTCAGCAGTGGTCATGCCCCATGGAACCGTTGTAAACCATACTGTATTTGGATCTTTGCCTATCCAGTAGTATGAACCGCTGTGACCCATTTGGTAAGAGCCGCTTTTTACCATATCAAGTACACCTAGAGCGGCTTTTGTTTTTTCTGCACCTTCGACTTTTATGATAAATTTACCGTCACTCATCTCTTTCATAAGCTTTGCAAGCTTAATAGGAGGTGAAGATAAAGGAGTAAGATTTGAAGGCCAGCTAAGTGCCATTCTCCATCTTATCTTTTTTGCCATAGCCGGCATTGTAAGAAGTGCCAATGCACCGACAAACATTAATGATTTAAAAATCTTTTTCATTGTTTTTCCTTATTATTAAAATTATTTGATATCTTCTACTTCTTCAGAGGCTTTTAGATAATAAAATTCACTCATCATTGTCCATACTCTTGCTTTTTTCTGATATGATATATAATCATTCATAATCTTTTTAAAAGTTGGATCTTTTTCAGCATACTCATTTAATATCTCATTAGTAGCTTTTTTCATAGCTCTTAGAACAGCGATAGGAAATGTTTTAACTTTGATATTTGGCATCTCTTTTATCATTTTTTGCCATGCATTTACACTGTCAGCAAAATTTTCCATAAACATATCCGCCGCAACTGCTTTCATTCCGGTTACCAGCATAACTTTATATTTCTTTGGAAGCTTTTCAAAAGCTTTTTTGTTTACATAAAACAATGCCTCAGCTCCAGGCTCGTGCCATCCGGTATAGTAGTATGGCGCAACTTTGTAAAAGCCCATTTTTATATCCATTCCCGGTCCTACCCATTCTAGCGCATCTATAGTTCCTCGATCAAGCGAAGTATAAAGTTCACCGCCAGGGATATTTACAACATTGACTCCTAATTTTGCCATAACCTTGCCGGCAAATCCAGGGATTCTCATTTTAAGACCTTTTAAGTCATTAACACTTTTGATCTCTTTTCTAAACCATCCACCCATTTGAACTCCGGTATTGCCTCCGGGGAAAGCTAGCATATTATATTTATTGTAAACTTCTTCCATATACTTCATACCGTTTCCGTAGTAGAACCAGGCATATTGTTCATCTTTTGTCATTCCCCAAGGAACAGTTGTGAACCATACTAACGAGGGATCTTTGCCAATATAGAAATATGAAGTGGTGTGACCCATCTGGTATGAGCCTCCTTTGACCATATCAAAAACACCAAGAGCTGATTTTGTTTTTTCCGCACCTTCGACTTTTATTATGAATTTTCCATCACTCATCTCTTTCATATACTTTGCAAGCTTAATTGAAGGATTGGATATGGGAGTTAGAGAAGTTGGCCAACTCATAGCTAAACGCCACCTTATTTTTTTAGCTTGTAATGTTGACGTACTAAAAAGCACAAACAATGATGCAATACCAATTATTTTCAAATATTTTTTCATATTTAAATACCTTTCATGTAAATTTAATGTAAAATTTATGGATTTTATCCAAATTAATTTTAAATCCTAATAAAAAGCCGCTATGATAGCATAGCAGATAAACAGCATCAAATGAGACAAGCCTTCAAAATAGTTCGTTTCACCATCATCAGTCGTTTTCCACGCAAGTATGATGGTAAATATCAAAGCTCCTACTTCCAAAGGATTGAAATTTAAAGTAAGATTTATATCAACCATATAGCCCAAAAACATCAGAATGGGAACAGTTAACAGTATCGATACTGTTGAAGCACCCATGGCTATGTTGATAACCCTTTGTATCTGATCATTTTTAGCGGCTTTGACAGCGGTAAATATTTCAGGTGTAACACTTATGACCGCTATAAGAAGACCGGCAATTCCGGTTGATATGCCAAATTCGTGAAAAAGAGGCAAACTTTTCTTTGCAAAAACTTCTGCCATTACCCCTATGATAAAAATAAGTACAAACATCGAGACGAAATTCCAAATAAGTGACAAATGATCAAATACATAGTAAACATGCTCTTCCTCGTCATCTTCTTCGTCATCATGTCTGTGTTCTTTTATCATTTTTTTATATCTGAAGATTCTGCTTCTTGCAGTTGATTTGAAAAAGTGTGTATGGGTTTTTGTTTGAAATATAAGTATAACTATATAAAAAAGAAAAAGCACAAGCGATATGGAAAGACTTGCATTTCTTATGACATCTTCGCCATGCTTTGTGTAGTCTAAAATACCCGGAACCAACAATGCCAAAGATGAGACATAAAGTATAGTTGTATATGAACTTGAAGTATCTTCGTTATGCTGTTGTTCCTTAAAAGCTAAACCTCCTACAAATACAGCCAATCCCAAAAGTACATTCATATCGACTAAAACAGCCGATATAATACCTCCTTTTACTGTTTCTATGGCATTTGCATTGCTTCCGCTTTGCAAAAGGATACTAAAAAGAAGTATGATTTCAACTGTAACTGCAGAGAATGTCAAAAGATAACTTCCATAAGGCTCACTGATCCTGTGCGCTAGTATCTCAGCGATTTCAGATACGGTTATGGATAACAATCCGATGGAAAGTGCGGAAAAAATTGCCGCCCATCCCGGAAAGTCCAAATGTTCAATATATAAAGCAAGCAAGGCAAACAATATGCCGCCGACCAAATCCCAATACTCTCTTATGTAGCTGTTACTACTCGAGTCGGGTTCATCACTCAAAATAGACTCCTTTCACTTTTAGTTTGTTTTATATCTTTTAAAAATGCAAATATATCTTTTTTTTCTTTATTCAAAATAAGAAAAAAATTATAATCCTGCCTGTTGGAATTTATTATATCATAAAAATCATCATATCTGCAGGTATCGGTACCATTGAAATCACCGACAAAACCCTTTGGTATAAAGAGAGATATTTTTGCATATTTCGCATATTTTTTCAAATAATCCAACTCTTTTTCTATATGAGTCTCATTTATCTCTTCGATCAAAACTCTGCTGGTTTGTCCAAAATCTTTGATATGAAAAGCATTATCAACAAAAATGGGATTGAAATGCCTATCAAGAGATAAATTTTCCAAAGAAAAATCCAAAGAGAGTTTTTCCAAGAAGGTTATAGAACTGTTGAGTTGAGGGATAAAGATGTATGGAATTTTTAAATCATGATAATATTTATCTTTATATATCAAGTCCGTTAAAAAAAGGGAGTTTTTTATGATTTTGAAAAAGTTTTTCTTTGTCTCATCGATAGACAAATAAGCAGGGTATATATCGTTTACCGTCTTTTTATCTTTACAAACAAAGATCGTATTGTCACTTGCATTGACAATGCTTGAAAAATTCTCGAACAAATCATCATTTAAAAATAGTATTTCTTTAGACATTGAGATGCTTTTTAGTATCTCATAAATTATATCATCACACAGAAAAAACCTTGATTCGAGTTGAATGGTTTTGTATCTGAGGTATCTGATAATTGCTTTTTCAATGCTATCAACAGTTATCCAGGCTATCTCCTCATCTATGATACTGAGTCTTTCTTCGCTGATGATGGCGTATGCACCGTTATCTATGGCATTTTTTACATCTTTATCATTTTTGCATATATAGGCATCTGCTCTTTTTATCTTTTTTGGATCCGTTCTTATCTGATCTATATA
Organism: Thiofractor thiocamini; assembly: GCF_055384375.1. NCBI lineage: Bacteria > Pseudomonadati > Campylobacterota > Epsilonproteobacteria > Campylobacterales > Thiofractor > Thiofractor thiocamini. The sequence continues at coordinate 572,096 of NZ_AP042389.1, forward strand.
TGTAATTGACGGGAAATTTAAAATTTCTCCGTCAATTATCCTGGCTAAACTTTCTATTCTCATCCAACCGCTGAGCCGTTGGTGACTTTACTTTGAGGTCTCATTAAAGAGAGAGTGTTTTTATCTTTTGCAGCTAAAAGCATTCCCTCACTCTTTTGACCGAATATTTTTGCAGGTTTTAAGTTTGAGACAACACAGATCTGCGTATTTACCAAGTCGTCCGGTTTATAGTAAGCTTTTATGCCGGCAACTATCTGTCTTGGCTTTTCCTCACCCAAATCCACCTGAAGTTTGAGCAATTTGTCACTTCCTTCAATTTCCTCAGCTTCCAAAATAGTTCCTATTTTGAGTTTTGTTTGAAAAAATTGATCTATGGTGATGATGCCGTCACTCACTTTTTTATCCGCTTTTTTATCTTTTTCTTCTTTTGTTTTGGAAGTTGTAGGCTCCGGTGAATCCATAAGCATTTTTTCTATCTTTGGAAACAAAGGAGGGATTTTCTCAAGAGTCGTAACTTCTAAAAGTTCACTTTTATCTATATATTTTATATAAGCTTCTTTGTCTATCGCTAAACCAAAAACTTCTCCTATCTTTAAAGTGCTCTTTGGCATAACAGGATGAAGAAGAATACTGACCTTTACCAAAAGATTGGCCACAAGTGCTACAAGAGCCATGGCTTCATCTTTTTTGCCTTCTTTCATTTTATTCCATGGTTCATATGTAGCGATTGACTGATTTGCGATAGTAAGTATCTTCCAAAGATTCTCAAGATATCTGTTCAACTGCATGTCAAATATATAACTTTGCAAATTCGCTATAATCTCATTCGCCTCGTCTAACTCTTTTTTATGAAATTTCTCGATATCTTTCGAATCGATTTTCATATCGAAGTATTTACCGCTCATTCCAAGAACTCTGTTTACAAGATTTCCAAGATCATTGCTGAGATCTGAATTTATCCTGTCCATCAAAGCTTTTTGAGAAAAGTCACCATCCTGGCCGAACGGAACTTCCCTGAGCATAAAATATCTAAAATTCTCTAACCCGTAAGCATTTGCAACATCTCTCGGGTTGACTACATTTCCTTTTGATTTACTCATCTTTTCACCGTTTCTGGTCCACCACCCGTGAGCTGCTACATGTTTTGGCAAAGGAAGATCAAGACTCATCAAAAAAGCCGGCCAGTAGATAGCGTGAAATCTTAGTATATCTTTTCCCACTACATGTACGGTTGCAGGCCAAAATTTCATCAATTTTTCATCGCTTCCGTATCCAAGGGCAGTAATATAGTTTAAAAGTGCGTCAAGCCAAACATACATCACATGTTTGGGATCATTTATACTTTTTGGTAGTTTTACACCCCAGTCAAAACTTGTCCTGGTGACCGAAAGATCTTTAAGTCCCTGTTCCACAAAACTTATAACTTCATTTTTTTTACCCTTGGGTAAAACACAGTTTTCCTTGTCATTATACCACTCGAGTAGTCTTTTTTCATACTTTGAAAGCTTGAAAAAGTAACTCTCCTCTTTTACTATATTTGTAGGTTTTCCACAATCGGGACAGTATTCATTGTCTATGAGTTGATTTTTAGTAAAAAAAGATTCGCAGCTGACACAGTAGTGACCCTCATACATATCTTTGTATATATCACCTTTTTCGTACATTACTTCAAAAGCTTTTTGAACGCCTCTCATATGCTCTTCATCGGTTGTTCTGATGAATTTATCATAACTTATATCAAACTCATCCCACAAATTCTTAAAATATCCGCTTATCTCGTCGGCATATTGCTGGGCACTTTTACCTCTTTTTTTTGCAGCTTCTTCTATCTTTTGGCCATGTTCGTCCGTTCCGGTTAAAAAGAATGTCTCAAGCCCTATAAGCCTTGAGTATCTTGCCAATGTATCACATATGATAGTTGTATAGGCATGCCCTATATGAGGTATATCGTTGACATAATATATCGGTGTAGTTATATAAGCTCTTTCGCACTTGTTATTCATTTTGTTCCTTCATTAACTGATATTACACAAAATTTATTCACGGTGCTAATTTACCCTGCGGGATACTCCAAATTGGCTAAAAACTGCAAACGCAGGAGCGCCCTTCGGGTTGAGTGCAGTTTTTTTAACGCCAATTTTCCGTTTAAATTAGCAATGCTCACAAATCTTGTGTAATATCAGCGATTAAAATTCAAATCCGCCGGTTTGACCTTTACTCATGCTGTCGTATACGGCTTTTACATATCTGTTTCTTGTATCACAACCTATGATCTTGTCACATTTCAGGCAGCTGCTTTTGTCATTTTTGGTTTGACACTCAAGCAGCTCCCGTGTCATTTTTTTAAGATTTATTTCATACTCATCCAACTCTTTTTTATCAGTACTTGACACTATGAATTAGCCTTTTTGTAAGTATCTTTTACTATCTCTATCTCTTCAATTGATCCAAAAAAACAAGGAGTTGTATCATGTATATGCTTCGGTGTTAAATCCAAGAGTCTTTTTTCTCCGTCTATCGCCTCACCACCGGCTTTTTCGTAGATGTATGCAAACGGAAAAACTTCAAAGAGCATTCTAAGTTTGCCTTTTGGTTTGTCATCAGTTCCGGGATATGAGAAAATTCCACCGCCTTTTAAAAGTATATGATGAAGATCAGGCACCATTCCTCCACTGTATCTAAGCCTGTACCCTCTTTTAAAAAAACCGTCTATCATCTCTTTGTGATAGGGCGCCCAGTACTGCTGTGTACCTCCGGGAGCATTTAGCTTACCTTTTTTATTTAAATGCAGCTCTTTTAAAAATTGGAATTTATTATTTTGCTTGAGTTTATAAATCTCTACATTTTCTCTTGCCACGACCAGCTCAACTCTTGGACCGTATATGACATATATGGCGGCTTTGAGATTTTTCCCTGTAAGTTCTCCTTCGTATATCCCGAAAATCGAGCCGACACTCAAGTTCACATCAGCCAAACTAGAGCCGTCAAGCGGGTCATAAGCTATGGTGTATCTGCCTTTTGGATTTACTGTTAGGATTTTCTCTTTCTCTTCGCTTACTATGTCTTTTAAAGTAAAAACTTTACTCAGTTCCTCTTCGACTATCAAGTCACTCTTGATATCAAGCTTAAGCTGGATATCGCCTGTGGCATTCATGCTGTTACTGTAAAGTACATCTTCGCTAATAAAAGCATCCTTAATCCTTAGTGCGATTTTTTCAACTGCTTCGATAACTTCAATCATTTTTAACTCCATTTTCAAATACCCACTCTATCAATCCGTCTATATCATTCAAATCCAGAATATCAAGATCTTTGGGTATGTCATATTTTGACAAATCCACCGATTTGTCACACGCTATCGCTTTTATGTATGGAAAGTAACTCTCATCTATCTCATTTCTAAATATACCTATACGAGGTAAGTCTAGGTATTTCAAGCCTTCAACTATCAATACATCATAATCTCCAAAAAGCTTAGCTACGTCATTTACCTCTTTTTTCTCCTGCAAGAAAAGTGTTGTTCTTGTAGGTGAAACGACTGCGACATTAGCACCTGTTTTTGAAAACTTCCAGCTGTCTTTTCCCTCGACATCCAATGACGCTTTATCACCCGGGTCGTTTTTTATGATGGCTACTTTGTATTTTTTTGTTAAATTTTGGGCTATTTTTACTATAGCGGTCGTCTTTCCACTGTTTGAAGGACCTGTGAAAGCTACGGAAATTTTTTGCACAATTTTTCCTTGATCATATATTTTCGGTTATTCTACTATAATTGTTTTTATTGTTTAATAAAATTATGATATACTTCGCAAAATAAAATAGGAAGTTGCTCCAATGAGAAAAATAGTTTCTGCGTGTTTACTCTCTTTTTTAATGATAGGTTGCTCAAAAAATATAACCATAGACAAACTCGATCCGCAAAGAGTCGGGGAATTAACTATCGTAAATACACGCAAGGGAGAGCTTGCCAATCAAAACAGCAAAATCATTATTCTAGCTACTTATCTAAATCCTATAAAAACCTCAGAGATCGATAAGTCAAAAGAAAATTTTCTTATCAGTATCTATCTCAGTAAAAAAGATGAAAACGGTAAAGGTGACAACAATCCTTTTTATCAGATACATTTAAATGGCGATATTTTAATGGATGATATAAGGGTACTTGATAAAAATGCAAAGATACTCAAGGTCATACCTACAAAAAACAGATGGAGCGAATACTATCTTGTTCAATTTCCAAAACAAAAAACCAAAACTCTAAAAATTACATTTGAAAATGCCGAACATATCAAGACTACTTTAACTTTTTCAAAAGAGTTTTAAGGGTAATTTTTTTTCCAAGAATTCCTTTGTAAATGACATAATTTGCCAATACTTTTTTTGCATATCTCCTGCTTTCATCATAAGGTACGAGTTCCATACTCATAAAAGGTTCATATTTGCCTTCTTTAAAAAAACCAGCTTTTAGCATTCTTCTTGTAAAACCGATACCGCCATTGTAGGCATAAGCGATGAAAAGGGGATGTTTTAGTTTCTTTTGCAGATAATTCAAGTGATCATAGGCGAAAGAGTAGGCTGTTTTGGGTTTGAACATATCATCAAGATCAAAATCTTTTACCTTTTTGAGCTTTGCCGTAGCTCGAGCCAAAAATGGCATAAACTGCATCATACCAAGTGCATATGAAGATGAGATGGAAGCAGGTATGAAACGGCTCTCCTGTCTGGCTATGGCAAGCATGAGAGCTTGTTTATCTTTATCGTAATATTGTATATATTTTTTATAAGGAAGTATAAAATAGTTATAACTCTTGTAATTTACTCTCTCAAGTAAAAAAGCTTTAACAGGTAAGTTTTGACAACTTTGAAAATGTTTTGAAAATTTTGTCAAGTTTGTATCTTTTCTATTTATCCTGCTCAATGTCCACAGCCATTTAAACGGTTTTGTTATGTCAATGGAAGGTTTTATATCTTTGCATTTTTTAAGAACTTTTATGTTTGAAGGTTTGGATCCTAGTATTTCATTGGCATACAAAGAGTAGATATTTGTATCAAAACTCTTTGTCAGTTTATAAAGTGCATCCAAATCTTTCCATACCAAATACCTCCAAAAAAGTGCTTTGTCTTTATCGAATCTAAAGTAAAACTTTTTTTCAGCCAGGTCAAGGTACCTTTTTGCTATCTTTTTATCACCATGTTTTACGGCGTTCAAAAAAAGAAAGAAGTTGGTTTGCGCATTCAAGTTTGAGCTGTTTATATCGAGTATGGATTTTTGCAATGTATCAAGTTTAAAGTCTGTAACTATAAGTTTTACGCTCTGATTGAATTTTTTATCTTTTATAAATTTTTTAAGATATTTTTTATCTATGGGATGGTTAAAGTTTTTCTCTCTGTAGAGGGTTCCTACTTTATTAAAGGTATCAAAAAATGTATCCTTGTTGCTTTCCAGCAGTCTTTCAAACGGTTTTTTTTTGAGTAGGATCATAAAAATCTCATGCAATTTCGGATAAGCTGAAGCAATCTTTTTATCTATGAGTCGCAAATCATTTCGAGTGAGCTTGGTAGCATCATAAGGGCTTAAGCCTATCTTTATGCAGTCCGCATCACTTTTTACAAACTCTTTTGGTTTCATTTTGTAACATTTTAAAATCTTTTTATAACTTTTGCCATTTATCTTTTTTGCAAATTTTATAAATAGTTTTTTATTGACTCTTTTTGTATCGCCTAAAAGTTTAAGTGCTGTTTTGGAAGAAACATTTTGATCGAGATAGCGCCATATATAATAATCTTTATATATGCTTCTTGGCTTTGAATCTAAAAAATCAAGCGTGATCTCTTTGGCAAAAACCACGTTTGAAAAAAACAGTAAGATAAAGAAGAAACGCATTACATGGATCTGAGCATATTTGAAAGTAGTAACTCTATAAATTGAAGTGCCAGTATCACTATAATGGGAGCAAGATCGATACCTCCTATCACAGTAGGTATGTACCTTCTTATATAGGCATATACCGGTTCTGTCAGCCTGTATAAAGTTTGAACTATAGGGTTGTAAGGATCGGGTCTGACCCAGCTTATAAGGGCAGCTATGATAACCACCCAGATGTAAAGATTTATAACCATTTGCAACATTTGAACGATAGTAACTATTAAAACCAACTTCATCTCCTAGTTTGTTAAATATTTGTAATTTTATCCAATAGTAGCTTAGAGATGCTATTAATTTTGCAACTGATTTGTAATTAAGCAAATATTTTATACAATAAGTATTAATAACTGATGTTACGCACCATATATAGTTTTAGATGTTTTTTGCAACATTTCATTACGAGGCAGAAAGTTGAAGAGCCACTTCCTGTAACTTGAAACTTTCTAACGCCGTAAGGGAGTGTTACAAAAAGCACCCAAAGGGCAAGACAATAAGGCATTATCTGCTGTGTTAGATTTTCTCACCTTAACTATGGTTAGGCTTTCAAAAATCTGCCTTGCATATAACGCCTTCTTGTCTTGTCTAAAATTATATATGGTGCGTAACATCAGTTAATAAAATATTTGTGGGAGAAGCATGATAAACTTGAAGAATATATCATTTTTTAAAAATTTTGGTGATGATGATATCCGAGTCATAGAAGATCATTCAACTCTAGTCGACTATAATACAGGTGATATTATATATTATGAGCAGGATGAGCCAAGATATCTATATCTTTTGATTGATGGGAAAGTCAATGTGTACAAAACGAATTCCAAAGGAAAACAACTTCACATCCATGCTGTAAACTCTGTTGATTTTTTGGGTGAACTTGCTGTTTTTTATGATATTCCTTATCCAATTACCGCCGAATGTGCATCAAAATGTCAAGTTTTAAAGATAGATTATCATAACTTGGATAAAAATTTTTGCAAAGATCTGTTTTTTTGCAAAGAACTGGTCAACTCTTTATATGGGAGAATTATAGCTTTGATGCAGGTTGTGGATAGCAGTTTTCTTACGACAAAAGAGAGAGTTGCCGGATTTATTCTTCACCATTTGGATGACTTTCAAGGAGCGACATATACAGACATTTCGAAAAGACTCAATATGACACCCGAAACACTATCCAGGATACTAAACGATTTTAAAAGAAAAAAGCTCATAGATATAGATGACAAGCACAATATAACCGTTATCGATAAAAGTGCACTTGTCAAGATAAGCGAATGAGAGGACAAAGATGTATCTAAAAGAAATAGCGCTCTTCAACAGCTTAAGCGAAGAAAATATAAAAAAGATAGAAAATATTTCTACTGTCATAAAACTAAATCCTGGGGATATACTTTTTTATGAAGGAGATCACCCAAAATATCTCCATATAATTTTAGACGGCATCATAAAACTATATAAAACAGATGCAAAGGGCCATCAGATATTTTTATACCAGTTCACTCCCGTATCTCTCATAGGCGAATTGGCAAATTTTGAAAGCTTCCCTTTTCCTGCAACTTCCGAAGCGGTGATAAAGTCCGAAATTTTAAAGGTTGATTATGAAAAACTGAGTGAAAACATACTAAAAGATTCGACCTTTTCGATGGAGATCATAAAGTCCATATCGAAAAAGGCTAAAATTTTACAAAATGTAATACATCAAGAGATGATTTTAACAACCGAAGCGAAGATAGCAAAACTTTTGGTTGAGCATGGTGAACTGTTTTCACAGCTTAAAAACGGTCAAATTGCTGCTCTTATAAACACAACCCCCGAGACACTCTCAAGAACCATTACAAAATTTAAAAAATCAAATTTTATATCGCTTGACAAAGAGCATCCGTTGCAAATTTTGGATATCAATGCACTAAAATCACTGTACCAATAGAGCATTGACGATATAAATCAAAACTGAATGTACCTAGAAGTATTGCAAGAACAATCCGCCTATCAAAGAGATAATGATTGTAAATATTATAGTATAGATATCATGTTCTTTTGATGTAAGTTTTTTTTTCTTTTCAATAAAATCCACTATTTTCATAGCCGGATATATAGCAAAAAAAAGCAGAACAACAGAAAAAACCAGTATAAAAACTATATCTTTCATATATCTATCCCTTTATTATTATGGCGTGATATTAATCAATATTGTTTGCAATTGTATCTGAAAAATCATGAGAACAACATCAACAATCTTAATTCATCTTAAATAATCAATTTTACTTATAATATTTATCAGTTATTATTATATTATAAGTAAAATTTATATTTTATTGATTTAAATCAATGAATATTACATCTTTTTTGATTAAAATACAATCAATAGTTACAAATATTAATTTAAAAATAAGGATCGAATATGACAGGACCAATTTACGTAAGACCTATTATAGAGGTACAGGATTTCCTGCCGGTATTTGTATCTGCTTCTTTAATATTAGTATTTGGGCTGTTTTATGCAAGTATAATAGTACTTGTCAAGATGGGGATTCTAAAAAAATGGTATAACCTGGCGGCATACTTTTTTTGGAGTTTGCAGGTATATAGTACATATTTTTTGACAGAGAAGATACATTCTCAGCCTTTTACTGTAAAGGCGATGATTGTTGCAATGGTGGCTTATCTTATAGTGCCTCATATATATTACTACTTGATAACCAAATCTGAAGAAAGATATGAAAACACATAAAAGGAGGACGAATGTCTAAGAAAGTTTCCGTTTGGACGGATAATCGTTTTTGGCAGAGATCTGCTATTTGGGTAACAGGTTTTTCAGCGGTTCTGCTTATATGGCTTACATTTGACACAATGGGGCAGATAAGCATGGGTACACAAAAAGATATAAATGCACATATCACAAAAAGGGTACCTTCATCAACTGTTATAAATTATAAGGTTGAGTACAAAATGAACCAAAGAAGAGGTCATGAGGTACCGGTTATCGGTGGAGATGATGGAAAGGGAAACTCTTTGTTTAAAGTAAAAGAGAAGTTTTTCGGTAGAGATGATTATACGCAAAAAGAAGCAGATGCGCTTTTGCACCTAGGAAAATTGACTTCTCAGGCTAAAAACTGTATGGATTGCCATACGTTGCTTGGAAACGGTGCATACTATGCTCCTGATCTTACTAAAGCCTGGTTGGATCCAATGTGGCAAAAAGACGGTCCTATGCAGGCAATGACCGGCAAAAACACTAAAGAAGAAGCTATGGCTGAATTTTTGCAAGATCCGGGTAAATATCCAACTCATGCCAGAATGATGCCAAATCTTGGTATTACACCAAAAGAAGCCAAAGGCTTGGTTGCATTTTTAAAACATATGGCAACCATAGATACAAATGGCTTCCCGAGAGGATTTGGAAAAATTAAGGAAGGAGCAGTGTATGCGAAGACAAAGTAATTTTAAATATGAAGGGCAAAAGTTAGCCAGCTGGTATTTTACAGTTGCCATGATACTCTTTGGTGCACAGTTGGTTTTGGGTTTGGTATCGGCCATTCAGTTTATATATCCTAGTTTCTTGTATGATGTATTGGATTTTTCCATCACAAGAATGATTCACATAAACGCTTTGGTTGTTTGGATGGTATATGCCATGATAGGTGCCGTTTATTATCTGTTGCCTGATGAAACAGGCATAGAGGTTGTAGGTATCGGTATAGCCAAGTTACTTTTTTGGATCTTGACTCTTGCAGTTACGGTTGTGGTACTGGTTTATATATTTATCCAGGTTGGACCTGGTAAAGAGAGTACTATATGGCTTATAACCGAAGGTAGAGAGTATATCGAAGCTCCAAGATGGGCTGATATAGGTATAGTGGTAGTGGTTCTGGGCTTCTTGGGCAATACTTTCTTAACAACAATGAAAGGTAGAAGAACAGGTATCATGACAGTTATATTATCTGACATGATAGCACTTGCCGGCTTATATTTAGCAGGTATGTTTTATACAGACAATATATCTATGGATCAATACTGGTGGTGGTGGGTTATACACCTCTGGGTTGAAGCTACGTGGGAAGTTATGGTTGGCGCTTTGGCTGCTTACGGTCTTATAAAAGTTGTAGGCGCAAACAGAAAAGTGGTCGAAATGTGGCTATGGATAGAAGTTGCCATGCTTTTTGGCTCTGGAATACTAGGTCTTGGGCACCACTACTTCTGGATAGGAACACCTGAGTACTGGTGGGAGATAGGTGCACTGTTTAGTTCACTTGAACCATTGCCTCTTGTTGGTATGTTTATCCATGTTTTATATGATTGGGGCAAGGAAAAAGGTTTAAAAGCCGGGACAGGCGAAGACACCAGCTCGAACAACACCCCTGCACTCATGTGGCTTGTATCAAATGGTTTTGGTAACTTTTTAGGTGCGGGTATCTGGGGATTTTTCCATACACTACCACAAGTCAATATCTATACTCACGGTACTCAGTTTACTGCTGCTCACGGGCACTTGGCATTTTTTGGAGCATATGCTACTATCCTTATAGCGATGTTCTATATTGCCGTACAGGGCAAATACGGCATCAAAAAACTAAGAGCTACTTTTTCTTCCAAAATGGCAATCTTCCTTATAACTTTCGGAGTTTTAGGAATGACGGTAGCACTTACTATAGCGGGTTATGAGCAAGTACTTATAGCAAGGGCACAGCTTGGCGGAACTTGGCAGGCTTATTTTGATGCACAAAACCAACTTTGGATGTCTCAGGCGATGGATTGGAGACTTATCATGGGTATAGTCACCACGGTTGGATTTTTCTACTTGGCAAAAGATTTGCTGACAATCAGTAAAAATCCTGAAAATGTTTACGAATAAAGGAGTCCGATATGTTTGAACAATTTACAGATGTAGTTCCAAGTTTCTTTGGTTTTTTAAACCAAGGTCCTTTAACTTTGACTATATTTTTACATACAGTTATAATTCTTCCAATGTTTTTTATCTATTTTCAAGAGAAAAAAAGACTTGAAAGAGAAAACAAAGATTAATTGACACAAGTCAAGGAAAAATAACTTATCATTTTGATAAGATTTAGCCATTAGTTTAAAAGCTAAGGTAAAAAGTAGGGTAGGGGTATATTTTCAAAGGAGGAAAGATGAAAATAAGTCATTTACTAGGTTTAGCTGCAAGCACTATGCTCGTAGCTACTATGGCTCAGGCAGGTACTTCAAAGATGAACTTTGCAAAAGTTTATGAAAAAGAGTGCCAAGGATGTCACGGTCCGATTCACCAAGGTGGTGTAGGATCGGATTTAAGACCAAAAGCATTGAAAAAGAAAAATGCTGACTTTTTAGCTGAAACAATTTTAAATGGTAGAGCTGGAACTGCTATGCCTTCATGGAAACATATGTTTTCAAAAGATGATGCTGCAGGTATGGTTAATTGGTTGGAAAACTGGAAAAATACGGTTACTCTGAAATTGTCTTTAAGAGATGTTAAAAAAACTTGGAAAAAATTGGCCGATAGAGTCAAGCTTTACAAAAAATATCCGACTCCGGTTGATGTAAAAAGTGTAAAAGATATCTCTTTTGCTACTGAAAGAGATGCATCTTTGGTTGACTTTATAGACAATACTACGGGAAAAGTTTTAAGCAGACATAAAGCAGGATTTGCGGTACATGTTACAGTAACAAACAAAAGAATTCCAAGATATGCTTACTCTATAAGTAGATCAGGAAGACTTACCATGTTTGATCTTAATGCTCCGGGACAACCGGCAATCGCCAGTGTTCAAGTTGGACAAGAAAGCAGAGGTCTTGCAGTAAGTCCTGACGGTAAGTATGTGATGGCGGGAGACTATAACCCAGGCGGCGCCGTACTTTGTGATGCTTTAACACTTGAGCCGTTAAAAGTATATCCTACTTCAAGCGTTATAGATACCGAAGGTAATATCGGACCAAGCAGGGTTGCTTATATAGCTGATACTCCTTATGCTCCATATTTTACATTTGCACTAAAAGATGCCGGTCATGTTTATATAGTTGACTACTCTAAGCCAAATTTCCCAATCGTCGGAGATATTCCAAATATCGGAAAAGTTTTACACGATGCTTTTGAAAATGAAGGCATTGATGAAGGTAGATTTGTTTATGTTGCTTCTCAAGGAAGTGATCTTATGGGCGTAGTTGATCTTAAAACCAAAAAACTTGCGGCAAAGGTATATACCGGTCCAGGTACAAAGCCGCATCCAGGACAAGGAAGCTCTTGGTACAATGATAAATACGGTCAACTCGAAGCTACAAATAGTATGAATGTCGGTGATGTCGTTATATGGAATAAAGATAATGAAGTTGTTGCAAATGTACTGACTGCCGGTGGCGGACTTTTTGTAGGAACAAGTAAAGATACTCCTTACATTTGGTCTGATTGTGTACTTGGCGGACCTCATAACTTCAATAAAGTTTATCTTATCAATAAGCAAACTTTAAAAGTAGATAGAATCATAGAAGTCGGCAAGAAAAAAGGTCATCTTATCGATGCTCATTCAGGTAAAGTCATCCAAACTTGGGATGCTACACAGTATCAAACAGTTAAGCATGCACAAGTTAAATCTAAAATTTCAGATGAAACATTGGTACCTTATACAGCCAAACATGGTGCTAAAGTTGCTAAACCGGTTCAACCAAGACTACTTCATGCTGAACCTGCAAATCATGGTAAATGGGTCTTTATCAGTGAGTGGACAACCGGAAGGATCGGTATCTATACAAATAAAGGAAAATTTGTAAAATATATTTACAATTTAACCACACCTACCTTTACTTACTCTGTTGAACACAGAGAAGAAATTCCGGGTGCATAATACGCTATCCGCTCTTATTTAAAGGGCGGATAATCTTCTTTTAAAGGTTTCAAATTGAGATCTATTGTGATAATTATTGTCTTATATTCTTTTTTAAATGCCGTATATCTTTCAAATAAGTCTTGCAAAGAGTGCCATAAAGATATATATAACGAGTATCAACGCTCGTATCACTCCAAGGGTTATTTTAATGATATACTACACAGAAGAATTGCCGACAAAATAAGTATAAAGAAATATGATTGTGCCACTTGTCACATGCCGGCCTCAGATAACCTCAATGCCCTCATAAAAGGTGAAACAAGACCAAATGAAAGCAATACCAGGGAAAAAGATGCAATATCGTGCTTTTACTGCCATGAAATTGCGTATGTCAAACAATCTCACAAATTCAACAAAAACATAATAACTAAACAAATCGACGGCTATAAACCAAGCCTTTACGGTTCATTGAAGAATCCTGATGAAAATGATAAACACTCATCCCTAAACAATCCACTGTATGATAAAAACGTATGTAAGGGATGTCACTCCCATAAAAGAAATAAAAATGACCTCCTAATATATAAAGCCATGAATTCAAATCAAAACTCAAAAGAGTGCATAAAATGCCATATGCCTTATGCCAGTGGCGGCAATGAAAATATGAATAAAAAAGCCAGACTAAAACACAGAAGTCACAATTTCTTTGGTGTGCACAGTGATGATATGCGTAAAAAAAGCGTAGATTTAAAACTTAACATTAAGAAAAAACATCATATAATTGTAACTTTAAAAAATAAAATGAGTCACCCCCTTATCATTCAATCCGCAAGAGAAATGTTTTTAAGGGTTTTGGTAAAGAGGAGAGGGAAAGTCATATGGAGCAACAAGTCGGATAAATACTCCTATTTTAGATATGACTATCTAAAAGGAAAAAAGAAAATCATCATACCTTATAACGCTACAGGCTATAAATGGTTCAATAACCTTGCGGCCAAAAGTAAAAAAGTGTATGACTACAAGATAAAAGATTTAAAAAAAGGTGATATAATAACAGCTTCATTTTATATAATAATTGCAAAAAAAGAGTGTATCGATCATGTAGGTTTAGCCGAAAGCTCTCTTGATAAACCGTTGCTGGCAAAAAATGTCACAAAAAGAATAAAATAGGGAGGGAAAGTGAAAATATTTGCTTTTTTGATTTTTGCAACTATGTCATTATCAGCAAACGAAAGTTTAGCCATGCAAGTTTTTCATACATACTGCTGGGGATGCCATCATCAAACAGCGGAGGCTTTTGGTCCGCCTTTTAAAGAGATAGCAAACAAAAGAACAAAAGATGAGATAATAGCTCAGATAACCACACCGAAACAAATGTATAAAAAATTGGGATACAAAAGAAACTCTATGCCCTCTTTTAGTGACTTGAATGTAAGTCAGATAAATGCAATAGTTTCATATATATTAAGTTTTAAGGATAAAAAATGAAAAAAAATCATACTGTTTACTCTGCTCATTGTCATCTCTTTGACTGCAAGAGATAAGATATTTGTTGTTGAGAGAGAAAACTCGGCTCTAGCAGTCATAGATCACAATCTGTTGACTAATGAGATAAAAAATATGCATAACTTCAATCATGCAGTTGTAAAGTTCAAGGGAAAGGACGGTTATATCATCACAAGAGACGGTTATGTTATAAAGTTTGACCCTATAAAAGAGGTAAAAGAAAAAGAGTATAAAACAAGCAAAAGTGCCATAGGGTTTATCATAGGTAAAAACTTTTTGGCAGTTGCCAACTATGACAACAAAACAGTTGAAATCCTCGATAGAGACTTAAATCCACTTCAAAGTATAAAAACAGGCAGTAGAAATGTAGGCATCAAACTCTATAAAAATTATCTTATATTTGAATGTATGGACAGTGATGAGATATGGGTCATGAAAGATACAAATCCTGAAAAACCTCATTTTAAACTATATAAAAAGTTTAAAAATGTAGGGCAAGTTCCTTTCGATGCCTTGATAGATAAAAATCTTTATGTAAGCGGTTTTTTCAACTCCCCCTTTCTTGGCGTACTAAATCTTGACAGTATGAAGTATAAAAGAGTTCCTTTAAATCTCGGTAAAAAAGATAGAGTTCTAAAAGTTCCCCATTTTGGTTTTTGGAGTGTTTCAAAAGGCTATTTTTTCATTCCCGCGGTCGGAGCTAAAAAAGTTTTTGTCTTCACGCATGATTTTAAACTTGTAAAAGCTATAAATGTCATAGGAAATCCTGTCTTTACTTCACTTAGTCCAAACAAAAAGTACCTTGCCGTGACTTTTAGCGGGAAAGATTTTCCAAGAGTCCAAATCATAGATACAAAAACACTTAAAGTTATAAAAAGTTTTAATTTTGGCGGAATGGTACTGCATGTCAGATGGGCAAGTGACGGAAGACACTTGTATATTTCCGTAAACGGTAAAAATGAAGTTCTTGCATACAATGTAGATGGTTGGTGGAAACACTTTATGTGGCCTGTTCCAAAGCCTTCAGGTATATTTATCTATAAAATGAGCAAATAATGCTTCGCATATCAAATCTTATAAGCTCGGTTTTAGATGATTGTCCTCAAAGAGAGTTAAACGGTGATATAATTATATGGAACTTTACAAACAGATGCAATCTTGCATGTAAGCACTGTTACTCTTATGCTGATCCTAACTCTACAGATGTTTTAAGTACAGAGTTTATACTAAATGCTATAAACGACTTAAAAAATGCGAATGTTAAATTTGTTATATTTAGTGGTGGTGAACCACTTATAAGAAAAGATGTATTTAAGATCGCAGACAAAATGAGAGAAGAAGGGATAGTAACATACCTCTCTACAAACGGACTTTATATCAATGAAAAAAATGTAGATAAAATCATAGAAAAATTTAACTATATCGGTATCAGTATAGATGGTATAGAAGATATCCATGATGAATTTAGAGGGCTTAAGGGAGCATTTACAAAGAGTATAGATGCTATAAAACTGATACAAAAGCATGGTGGAAATGCGGGCATTAGATTTACCATGACAAAAGAGACTGAAGATAGTTTTTATGATATATTCAAACTCGCAGAAGATATAGGGGTTGATAAGCTTTATCTTTCGCACTTGGTTTACAGCGGAAGAGGACTTGATAATCTAAAAATCGATATAACAAAAGAGAAAAGAAAAGAGTTTGTCAACTTTATCATAAACAAGGCATTTGAGTACTATAAAACCGGTAGAGATATAGATGTAGTTACAGGCAATATGGAGATGGATGCCATTATGCTGTATGAAAAATTTGCAAAGTTATATCCTCACAAAAAAGATGAGCTTTTAAAAAGACTTAAAAAATGGGGTGGGAATAGTGCCGGAGTTAGACTTGGTAACATTGACTGGGAAGGCAGAGTAAAACCCGATCCATTTTTTCCATTTTTTATAGGTGATATGAAAGAGAAAAGTTTTGATAAGATATGGCTTGATAAAGATAATGAAATTTTACAAAAATTAAGAAAAAAACCAAGAGAGATAAGTGGCGTATGCAAAGATTGTAAAGTTATAGATATTTGCAACGGTGGAAGTAGAAGTAGAGCTTATGCTATAAGTGATGGGGAACTATGGAGTGAAGATCCTTCTTGCTATCTTGATGAGAAACAAAGGGGAGTACATGGGTAAAGTTTATCTAACTGGAGCGGGTCCCGGGGATCTTGAACTTTTAACTCTTAAAGCTCTTAGAGTTGTTAAAGAAGCGGATGTTATCATATATGACAGACTTGCCAATCCTGATATACTCTCACATGCCAAAGACGGGTGTGAATTTATATATGTAGGAAAAGAGGATGGAAGACACACTCTGCCTCAAGATGAGATAAACGAAGTGATATATCAAAATGCTCTAAAGCATGATGTGGTTGTCAGGCTAAAAGGCGGAGATCCTTTTGTTTTTGGAAGAGGCGGAGAAGAGGGTAGTTATCTAAGCGAAAAAGGCATAGAGTTTGAAATAATTCCTGGAATCACATCTGCCGTTAGCGTTCCCTGCTATGCAGGTATACCGGTTACTCATAGAGGTATATCGGCTTCATTTAAGGTTGTAACAGGACATGAAGCACCAAGCAAAAAAGGCTCTCAAGTAAATTGGCAAATGCTAAAAGGTGATGAAACTATCATATTTCTTATGGGGTATCATAACCTTGCAAAAATATGTAAAAATCTTATAGAGATTGGAAAACCAAAAGATTATCCTATTGCTGTCATCAGTAAAGGTACTCTAAAAGAGCAAAAAGTAGTCATTTCAACTTTACAAAATGCTCTTAAAGATGCAAAAGGGCTTCAAACACCGGTAATGATAGTGGTGGGAAAAGTTGTAAGTTTGAGAGAAAAATTAAACTGGTTTTTATAATCCAAAAAACTTGTGAACAAAGTCGATAGCTTTTTTATCATTTAGGTATATCTTTTTTATCATTTTATTATCATCATCTAAGATGATGAGATTCGCTCCTTCGAGTTTCAAGTGAGTTTTACCCCATTTTTTCTCTATCTCATCGACTCTTTTAAAAACTACGCTGTTGCTAGGCTCCTCACTCTCACCTGTTTTGGTATTGACTATCTTAAGACCTTTTAAAGTTTTTTCAAGTTTATAGGGAAAGTATGGTTTTATAGCATTCATAACTTCTTTGTTTTTAGCTTCAGGGAGAGCATTTTTAAATGCTACAAAACTTAAAAAAGACATCACAACTACTAATGCTACAAAAATTTTTTTACTCACCTGTTTTATCCTTTTGAAAGAACTCTTTTGCCTTTTTATCTAAAAGCACCATCCTCTCTTTTCCTTTTGGTAATTTACTTCTTAACTCTTTCATCTCTTTTAAAAATTTACTTATCCCGTCAGGTAAGCAGTTTTCTAAAAATCTTCTAAGATACTTTGCTGCCGCAGGTGATGCTCCTGAAGTTGAAACAGATATAGTCAAATCACCATCTTTTATATATGATGGAAATATAAAATCGCAATACTCTATAACATCTACGGTATTGCAAAGTATCTTTTTCTCTTTTGCTTCAAGATATATCTCTTTTTGCTTTTGAATATCATCTATAGCTACTATAACTATATCAAACCTATCTATATCACCATCTTCATACTTTTTTTCTATCAATTCTAAGTCATATCTTTTTGCAAGTAAAATCATATCTTCACTTATTTTATCAGCCAATATAGTTATATCTTTGGTAAAATCAAGTAAATGCTTCAGTTTATCCTGGGCAATTTTACCTGCACCGATGATAAGGATATTTTTACTATCAAGTTTCATATATGCCGGAAAGTAACTCATTATTTATCTTTTTTTGATTTTATCAAATAATACCATAAATAAAATTTATTTTAATTGATGAATATCAATGTATAGATAATATTATTGAGATATAATAAAATATGTAAAGTATTATATAAGGAATACTTATGAAAAATATAATTTTACCAGCTATTTTGGCTCTCATGGTAATATCCATTGTATTTTCACTTCCTTTTGTATTGCCAAAAAGAGTATATAAAACATATAGTGATGAAGAGCTTAGAAATGTTGCTCTTTCAAGAAATATGCTTCCAATTCCAAAAACCTATGATAAACTTTTGAAAGTAGTTAACAATCCAAAAAACCGACTCTCAAAAGATAAAATAGTACTTGGAAAAGAGTTGTTTTTCGATCCTATTTTATCAAAAGATATGAGTATTGCTTGTGCAAGTTGCCATATACTAAGTGATGGCGGTGATGATAATAGACCGACTGCTATAGGATACAAAGGCAGAAAAAATCCTTTTCATTTAAATTCCCCAACGGTTTTAAATGCTGCTTTGGCAAAGTTTCAGTTTTGGGATGGAAGGGCAAAAAATGTTGAAGAACAAGCCGGTGGTCCCATACAGTCACATTTTGAAATGAATCTTACTCCAAAAGTAGCAGTAGATAGGATAAAGAAAAATTTACACTACAAAAAAATGTTTGTTAAAGTTTTCAATAATGGTGTAACTTTTGAAAATATCAAAAAAAGCATAGGGGCTTATGAGAGAACACTTTTAACAAGAAGCGGATATGATAGATTTTTGGAGGGTGATGATAATGCTATGAGCAAAGAGGCGAAAAAAGGTTTCGCTCTTTTTATAGACTTAGGTTGCAAAGGTTGTCATACCGGCATGAGCGTAGGAGGTCAAAGTTTGCAAAGATTTCCACTTAGAAGATGTAAAAGCATATATGATCTTAAATGTACGCTTGGTGATCAGAGATTTCCTTTTAAAAATGTAGGTGGTTTTTTAGGGAAAGACGCAGAACAGAGATTTAGAGTGCCGATTTTAAGAAATGTGGCAAAAACTTCACCATATTTTCATAATGGAAGTATAAAAAAGCTTGAAGACGCGGTTAAAATCATGGCTGAACATCAAGTGGGTGTTGAACTTGATAAAAAACAGATAAGTCAAATCGTAGCTTTTTTAAAGAGTCTAAATGGTACAATAGTAAATTATAAAACTAAAGACATCCCTAAAGGAAAACAGCATTGAAAGACAAGATACTTTATGTGATACAAAAAAACTTCCCGCTTGTTCCAAGACCTTTTAAAGAGATAGGTCAAAAACTTGGCATAAGTGAAGATGAAGTTTTACAAATTATTAAAAATGAAAAAGAAAGTGGCATCATTCGTCAAACTTCAGCCATATTTGATACTAAACAACTTGGGTATAAGTCCTCTCTTGTTGCATTTAAAATTGATGAAAAAGATATAGATACAGCAGTTGCTATATTAAATTCACATCCTGGTATCTCTCATAATTATGAAAGAAATCATGATTTTAATATCTGGTTTACTTTGGCAGTTCCACCTGATAGTATGCTTGGGCTTGAAAAAACAGTTGAAGTTTTAGCTCATATGACAAATGCAAAAGATTATATCATTTTGCCTACGCTTAAACTTTTTAAGATAGCAGTCAAACTTGACACAACAGGGAAAGAGGCAAAAAAAGAAAAAGTAGCAAAGAAAGTTTTTAAAGATATAGAACTAACTGATTTACATAAAAAAGTTATAGCTTTAACCCAGGAGGATATAGAGATAAAACCGGAGCCTTTTTTGGATATGATAGAGAAATTAAGTATAGATTATGATACTTTTTTTAATATTTTAAATGAATTAAAAGATGCAGGGTATATGAGGAGATTTGCAACCATTTTAAACCATAGAAAAGCAGGATTCAATGCAAATGCTATGGTTGTTTGGGATATAGATGAGGATATTGCAAAAGAGACGGGAGAAAAGATAGCATCTTTTAGTGCTGTTAGTCATTGCTATCTTAGACCAAAGTATCCAAACTGGCCATACAATCTTTTTTCAATGGTTCATGGGAAAACAAAAGAGGAGACTGATAGCATAGTTCAAGAGATAGAAAATGAAGTTAGTTACAATTCAAACAGATACTTATACTCTTCAAGAGAATTTAAAAAAGTCAGGGTAAAATACTTTACGAATGATATACACAAATGGGAAAAAGGAAGTGATAAATGAAACAATTTTTTGAGTTGGAAGCTGGATATCTTGTAATCGCACTGTTTTTTATAGTGGTTACTTATATAGTTACCACAAGAAGTTTTATGCCTAAAGGTGCTTTGAAAAAAGGTATGCTTATGGTATTGCCTCTTCTCATCGCTTTTATAAGTTTTCACTATTATATTACCACCAAAAGAATGGCGGAAGTTAAAAAAGCTTTTTTTGAGGGAAAGACAATACTCTGCGAAAACAGGGAAACTTTTAAAGGTCCCGGCAGTATGATTATAAAAAAACAAGCGGGATGGAGTTTGAATGACGGAGTATTTTCAAAACCGGATTATCACAAAAAATTTCACAGTGCAAGATGCGTGGTGGACTTGACTCCGGAAAAATAAAGGCAAGCAGT
Organism: Thiofractor thiocamini; assembly: GCF_055384375.1. Lineage (NCBI taxonomy): Bacteria > Pseudomonadati > Campylobacterota > Epsilonproteobacteria > Campylobacterales > Thiofractor > Thiofractor thiocamini. The sequence goes on from NZ_AP042389.1 coordinate 592,787, forward strand.
GGTTAATGGAACTATAATTGAAAAATTAAAACAGATTTCACTTTTTAGCTCATTGAATCACGATGAATTTGAACTATTGGCCTCCATATCAAAATATGAAATTTACCCTAAAAACAGTACTGTTTTTTATGAAAAAGAGAAATTGGACTTTATATATTTCCTTGTAAAAGGGGAAGTTAAACTCTACAAAGTTGACAGATTTGACAGTGAGATATTTTTAAACAGACTCGGAGAGAATTCTTTTATATATACCGTATCGAACCTATGCGTCGATAATGATCCTCTAGGAGTATTTTACAGTGTAGAAGCCATAGATAAATGTCAAATACTCTTGATTGACGTCAAGAAATTCAAATCTCTTTTTTTGACAAAGCCGGAGATCATGAGAGGCATACTTCAAGAATCTTACCAGTCGATACTGCAGCTACAGTATATACTCAACAGAGATATCGTATATGACGGAATGGCAAAAGTAGCATATAAAATCTGTAACGAATTGGAACTTTTTAACAATATGAAAAAACATGAAATTGCATACTGTCTTCATTTACAGCCCGAGACGCTTTCTAGAATATTGAAAAAAATGGTAAGAACCGGTCTTATAGAACTTGAAAATGGAAAAGTACATATCAAAGATATAGAAGAATTGAAAAAAATATATGAGTGAGGTAAGAAAATGTTAACCAAGATAAGTAGCAAGATACATTTTATCGGTGGTATGCTCTCTTTGATAGTCATAACAAATATCGTTTTAACCATATATTTAAATCAAAAACAAGAAGGAGATTCATATATCATCAACATTGCCGGTCGCCAGAGAATGCTTTCCCAAAAAATTACAAAAGAGATTTTCTATATAAAAAGTTCTGAAAATTTTGAATTTCAAAATTTAAATGAGGATATTGAAGCTTTCGAAAAAAATCTTTATATACTGATAAAAGGAAATAAAAAATTAGGAGTTTACAAACCACCAAATAAGGATATCAAAGACAAACTCGACATGGTTCTCTCTCTTTGGAAACCTTTTAAAGATAAGATTATCCAACTTGAATCAGACATAAAAGGAGTAAAAAAAGATAAAGAGATCATGATGAATAAATTCGACGATATCCTGAAGATTTCGGACATAGTCGTCAAAAAAATGGTAAAAGCAGGATTACCGGGCTCGTATATCGATCTCTCGGGAAGACAAAGAATGCTTTCACAAAGAATGGGACTCTATCTTGTTAGATATATCGATACTTTTTCCCAAAGTTACTATTATACTTATTATGAAGCCATGAAGATGTATGACAGAACGATACAGTCGTTTATCAAAGACAGTGTCATAAAAGAAAGAAACAGTGTATATCAAGCTGTGTCGACAAATTTTGAATATTGGAAAAAATTTAAAATATACATCAATAATCTCATCGAAAAAGAGAGCAAAATAGATAAAAATATGACCTATATCCACAATAACAATACTAAGCTTTTAAAGACTATGGATGAGGCTGTATGGCTGTATACTGACTACAGCAGAGAAAAGACGAATTTTATCAAAAATTTTCTTTATATCTCAGGCATCCTTGCTCTGTTGATTATATTCTTTACATATTTTACCGCCAGAGCACTTGAAAGACATATGGAAAACTTTGTAAAACGTGCCAAAGAGCTTTCTACAATCGACCCTGTAACACAAAATACACCTCTTATGATAGATACCTGCGGAGAAGATGAACTAAAAGAGGCATCTACTCATATCAATAAATTTGCAGACAGGGTAAAAAATGCTTTTGAGCACTCCAGTGAAGCTCTAAAGAGAGCAGAATTCGCAGCAAAAGAGTTGCAAAACATTGCCGATAACATAGAAGTTGCACTGGATGAACTTGGTGTGAAAGATAGAAAAAACATAGGCAAAAATATAGATGATACTGAAGATATAGCGATTGAATCGGCTGAAAATCTTATCCAGGTATCTAAAATGATTCAAAAACTAAAAAATAATCTTTCACAGATAATAGACTCTTACCAAGAAAAATAGACTCGTATCTTCCATTCTTGACTTAAGTCATAGAATTTATACTCCTTTAAGTGATAGAATAAGCTATTCAAATTTCAAAAAGGAGAGAATATGGCACTTTCAAGAAGAGATTTTCTTAAAAGTTCAGCCGCAGCCAGTGCTGCAGCAGCGATTGGTATGAATATACCAAGTGAAGTCAAAGCTGCCGCAAACCAAGCTGAAACCGGCTGGAGATGGGATAAGGCAGCCTGCCGTTTTTGCGGTACAGGATGCGGTATCATGCTTGCAACCAAAGGAGAAGGCCTTAACAGAAGGATCGTTGCGGTCAAAGGTGACCCGGCAGCGCCTGTCAACAGAGGTCTAAACTGTATCAAGGGTTATTTCAATGCCAAGATAATGTATGGTGCGGATAGACTGACTCAACCACTTCTTAGAGTTAACGACAAAGGCGAGTTCGACAAAAACGGTAAATTTCAACCGGTAAGCTGGAAAAGAGCCTTCGATGAAATGGAAAAACATATAAAATATGCTCTCAAAGCCAAAGGACCTGAAGGGGTAGCGGTATTTGGAAGCGGTCAATATACAATCACCGAAGGTTATGCCGCACAGAAAATGATGAAGGGCGGCTTTAGAAGTAATGCGATAGATCCAAATGCAAGACACTGTATGGCAAGTGCGGTTGTCGGTTTTTATCAAACATTCGGAATTGATGAACCAAGCGGATGTTATGATGATATAGAGTTGACCGATACTATCATCGTATGGGGTTCAAATATGGCAGAAATGCATCCGATCCTTTGGTCAAGATGTACAGACAGAAAACTAAGTGATCCAAACAGGGTAAAGGTTGTAAGTATCCAAACTTATACACATAGAACTTGTGACTTGGCTGATGATACTATCATTTTCAGACCTCAAACAGACTTACTTCTTTGGAATTATGTTGCCAGAGAAATCGTTTATAATCATCCTGAAGCTATTGATTGGGATTTTATAAAAAAACATATCGTATTTACCGCAGGCCCGGTTAACTTGGGTTATGGCATGAGAAGAAAAGGTGAAAAGTCACTAACTCCAGTAAGACCTGACGGAAGTGCCGGTAAATATAGTGCGAAAGAGATGGAGATCATCAAGAAAGAGATGGCAAAAAAAGTAAGCCCTCTTGAAGCGCCTGCACTAAAACCTTACGGTTACAGCGAAGGTGAGATTATGAAAAATAGACCTGGCACCCTAGCACACTGGATGATAAGTTTTGAAGAGTATAAAAAATCACTCGAACCTTATACTCTTGATTATGTAGCAAAAGTAGCAAAAGGTGATCCTGATGAATCACTTGATAGTTTCAAAGCCAAATTAAAAAGAATGGCAAGCTACTATATAGAAAAAGACAGAAAAGTTGTATCTTTTTGGACAATGGGTATGAATCAGCACACAAGAGGTAGTTGGGATAATACTCTAAGTTACAATGTTCACTTCTTGGTCAACAAACAGGCAAAACCCGGTAACGGAGCATACTCACTAACTGGTCAACCAAGTGCCTGCGGTACCGCAAGAGAGGTTGGAACATTTTGCCACAGACTTCCAGCCGATATGATGGTTAAAAATCCAAAACATAGAAAGATAGTTGAAAAAAGCTGGAAAGTGCCTGAAGGAACATTGAACCCTGTCGGTAATCAACACATAGTAAAAATTCATAGAGACATAGAAGATGGTGTAGTTAAATTTGCATGGGTTAATGTATGTAATGCATACCAGGATACCGCAAATGCCAGACATTGGCTTAAAGCATCAAGAGAAATGAAAGACTTTTTCTTGGTAACTAGCGACGGATATCCGGGTATTTCAGCCATGGTTTCAGACCTCGTTCTTCCAAGCGCAATGATATATGAAAAATGGGGAGCCTATGGTAATGCCGAGAGAAGAAGCCAATGGTGGAGACAGCAGGTTCTTCCTGTAGGTCATGCTATGAGTGATACTTGGCAGTGGGTTGAACTTTCAAAAAGATTTACAGTTGATGATCTTTGGGGACCATATACTCTAAGAAACGGTAAAAAACTTGCTGATGTAAGAGGTAAAGCAAGAGCGATGGGCTATAGAGGCGATACCACAATGTATGAAATCCTTTTTGCAAATGATAGAGCAAAATCCTACAAAATAGATCTTACTAAATTCCCTCAAAAAGGATATGACAACTCAGAATGTTTAGGTGATGAAAGAAATGTAGTCGGAAGTGACGGTAAAGTCTTCAAAGGTTACGGCTTTATGCTTCACCAATACCTCTGGGAAGAGTATGCAGACTTTGGAAGAGGTCACGGACATGACTTGGCTGACTTTGTAACATATCAAAGAGTTAGAGGTTTAAGATGGCCGGTTGTAAATGGGAAAGAGACACTTTGGAGGTTTAACGGTAAGTATGACCCATATGTTAAACATTTTGCAGGCGAGAATGCAGACTTTGCATTCTACGGACCGTTGGCTAAAAAACTATTTAGCGGAACACTTACTAAGCCAAATAAAGCTGCCGGCAAATCAAGCCTTAAAAATAAAGCTAAGATTTTTGCAAGACCGTACATGGATCCACCCGAGATGCCAGACAGTGAGTATAATGTATGGCTATGTACCGGTAGGGTACTTGAGCATTGGCACAGCGGTACAATGACTATGAGGGTTCCTGAACTATTTAGAGCGGTTCCTGAAGCGCTTTGCTATATGCATCCAAAAACTGCTGAAGAGAGAGGCTTAAAAAGAGGAGATCTTGCCTGGATTGAAAGCAGAAGAGGAAAAGTTAAAGCAAGAATTGAAACAAGAGGAAGAAACAGACCTCCAAGAGGACTTGTTTTTGTTCCATGGTTTGATGAGAAAATTCTTATCAACAAGGTAACTCTCGATGCAACTTGTCCTATGTCAAAACAGACAGACTATAAAAAATGTGCAGTAAAAATCTATAAGGTATAAATAAAGAAGTAAGAAATGCAACACAAACAAAAAAAGATAAACTCATACAAAAAGCCCCTCAGCGAAAGCAGAAGAGGATTTCTTGCAACCACTAGAAATCTTGGACTTGCTGTGCTTGGAGGCCTTGCTTGGAGTGCCTATGTGGATGAAGCAAAAGCCAACAAACTTTTGCTTCGACCGCCCGGAGCTCTGAAGGAGAGTGATTTTTTAAAAACATGCATCAAATGCGGACTTTGCGTAGAGGCCTGCAGGAACAGGGATGGCAACATCATATACGATGAAAAAGGTAAAAGAATCGGCACCAAAGAGCCGACTTTAAAACTTGCCAAACCAGGAGACAATAAGCCTTTAGGCACTCCATACTTTACGGCAAGGGAAGTGCCTTGTTTCATGTGTGATGATATACCTTGTGCCGCCTCTTGTCCAAGCGGTGCTCTTGATATAAAAAAATTGACAAATAAAAAGAGTAAAAAACCCGATATCACCAAAGCCAAAATGGGCTTGGCAGTTGTGCATAAAGAGAGCTGTATAGCGTATTGGGGTTTGCAATGTGACGCATGCTACAGAGCATGCCCTTTGCTTGGAAAAGCACTTACCATAGATATGCAGATGAATAAAAGAACAGGTAAGCATGCATTTTTGCTTCCGGTAGTCCATAGTGACTTTTGTACGGGATGTGGTTTATGCGAACATGCTTGCGTTGTTGAAAAAGCTGCTATATTCGTACTACCCTTAGAGTATGCAGAAGGAAAAGTAGGTACTCATTATGTAAAAGGATGGGATAGCAGTGATCAGCAAAGAGTGAAAAATGCGAAAGAGATCCATACCATAGATGAAAGAAGTAAAAGAAAAGCGATAGATAAACTAAATGACTTGGGAGGATTGTTAGAATGAGACACTATATATATCTAACAGCCAGAAGAGTTGTGCAGGTTACGATCATTTTGCTTTTTATCGCCGGAAACTACTATGGGTGGAAGGTTCTCGCCGGTAACTTGAGTACTTCTTTGTTGTTTGGAGTCATACCTTTGAGTGATCCCTATGCAGTGCTTCAAATGTTCATAGCAGGTGCCGTCATATCGACCAATCTTTTGATAGGCGCAGCAGTTATAACGCTTTTTTATGCACTTATAGGCGGAAGAGCATTTTGCTCTTGGGTATGTCCGGTTAATATAATCACTGATGCAGCAAACTGGACCAGGAGAAAATTTGGCTTCGATATGATAGCGAAGAAAACTCCCGTCAGCAGATCTGCAAGATACTGGATCATTGGGATAAGTCTTGTATTGTCATACTTTTTGGCTTTAGCGGCTTTTGAGTTCATATCGCCCATCTCTATGGTTCACAGAGGACTTGTGTTTGGCATGGGATTTGGATGGGCAACTATCGTGATCGTCTATCTTTTCGATCTGTTCGTTCTAAAAAACGGATGGTGTGGACACCTTTGTCCGCTTGGAGGATTTTATGCGATCATCGGCAAGTATAGGTTTTTCAAAGTCAAACACGATAGTGAAGCTTGTACTGCTTGCATGAAATGTAAGGTTATATGCCCTGAGAATCAGGTTTTGCATATGATTGCCAAAGAGTCTGTACCGGTTACTTCCGGTGAATGCACGAACTGTGGAAGATGCATAGATGTTTGTGATGATAATGCCCTCGGGTTTTTTTTAAAAGTAAATAATAAAAAGGAGAATGATAATGAAAAAAATGACTAAGATAGCTCTAAGTGTAGCTACTCTTTCGCTCTTTGTTGTCGGTTGTGCAACAGGTGGAGGAGACATAACAGCTGAATCATTAAGCTTGAGAAAAGCTCCGGTTCATACCGAAGCGGCTGTAACTCCGCAAAAGGTTACATATACAGCTGCACAGCCGGGTAAGGCAAAATTGTATCAGAGATCTTTTCAAGATGCTCCACCTTTGATACCGCATAGTGTAAAGGGATTTGTACCTATAACAAAAGGTAATAATGCTTGTCTTGGCTGTCATATGCCTGAAGTTGCAAAAAGTATGCATGCAACTCCTATACCACCTTCTCACTTTACAAGTTTTAGACCTGTTGAAGTGTTAGCCAAAAATGGCAAATTGATCAAGAAAGGTAAAGTTGTTGCAAAGCCAAATGGTGGTGCAAATGAAGTTTTCGAGACACCATTGCATGGAAAGTTATATGCAGGAAGATACAACTGTACTCAGTGCCATGTTCCTCAAGCCAATGTAAAACCTTTGGTTGGCAATACTTTTCAACCAGGCTATAAATCTCCTAACGGTGCAAAAAGATCAAATCTTATACATGATTTGAATGCGGGAGTAAATACAGACTGATGAATAAAAGAAGAGAGCTTTTTAGCTCTCTTGCTTTTGGCAAAAAAGGGCAGGGGAGTATTGAAGCAAGACCACCTTATTTTATAGATGAGGAAATTTTTTCGGAATGTATAAAATGTGACGGAAAATGCGAAAAAATTTGCGAAGAAAATATCATCGTTATCAAAGAGGATGGGTCACCTGTGTTGGATTTTACAAAAGGTGGATGTACATATTGTGATAAATGTGCGATAGAGTGTGAGTACGGTGTACTGAATATTGAAAATAAAAAATTGATTAATGCCAAATTTGAGATTGATATGTTAAAATGTCTGAGTTGGCAAAAAACAATGTGTTTTAGCTGTAAAGAGGTTTGCCTTGATAATTCGATAGAATTTTTGGGACTCTTTAGAGCTGAAATTGATTATGAAAAATGCACAAATTGCGGGTTTTGTGTGAAAGTTTGCCCGACAGAGGCGATAAAGGTTAAACAATGGCAGTAAAATTTACGGCTACGATAAAAGAAAACGGTCTTGGCGGATGGTATATAGAACTGCTTGATACCTTCGATGGCAGAAAAGCCACATGTAAAAATATGCAACTTTTTGAAGATGCGATTGAGCAGATGGGTGATGACTACGGCGGTGACATAGAAGTTGAATGGCTAAAAGATGACAATGTCACGCCGGAGCATTTTGAAGAGGTAAAAATGGAAATGGCAAAATATCAAAAAAAATATAATGAGGAAGCTATAAATGGGTAAAATCTTTACTCTTTTAATATTGTCCTGTATTGCTATTGCAGCGCATGATCTGTTACCGTATAGCAGTATCGATACAAACGGTGAAGTCATCGACATGTCTGTAAAAAACCAAAAGATATATGCAACAACCGATAGTGGCAAAGTTGATATATTTGATCTTGAGACAAAAAAGATGATAAAAGAGATAAAGTTCAAAAAGATAAAAGATCTATTTGGTGACTTGAACGATGTAAGGGTTTTTTCTGTTGATGTTTCTGCAGATAAGATACTTTTGGCTTCTCAAGGCGAAAAAGGGTTTAGTAGAGTTTATCTGTATTACAATGACAAACTTCATAAAATTTTTGATGAAGAAGATCAAATGGCTATAATGAAAGTAAAATATGTAACTCCAGATAAAATCCTACTGGCATTACTCAGTTCAGAACTGATACTCTACGATATTGTAAACAAAAAAGTACTGTATGACAAACAAGTATCACAATCAAAATTTTCTGATTTTAGGTTCAATGAAGACAAATCCAAAATAGCGTTTTCAGATGAAAGTGGAAGTGTTAAGATAATCGATGTAAATGATGCTAAAATACTTAAAGAATACAGTGGACAAAACCTGGATAATGTATATCAGCTTGATTACAAGAATCATATCATAGCGGTTGCAAGTAAAGATAAAAAATGCGGTATATACAAAGATGATGGCAGCATGGCATATCACAAAGAGAGCAATTTTATCGTTTATTCTACCGGTCTTAGTCCAAGCGGTAAACTTTGTGGATATGCAAGCGATGATAAAAACAATATAACTGTATTTGACGTGTATACAAAAGAAAATCTATATAAACTGAGAAAAAATGACAATCCCATTTCAAATATTATTTTTCTTGATGAAAAAAATATTATCACAAGTGATAAAAATAAAATCAAATTTTGGAGACTGAAATGAATATATCCAGTATAGTTGTACAGACCAGACCCGAATATCTTGAAAGTGTTGTTCAGGACTTAAAAAACTGCGAAGTTTGTGATTATCATTTTCACGATGAAAAAGGCAGGATCATTGTGACTATTGAGGGAGAAGATGTATCCGAAGAGCTTCAAAAGTTAAAAGTTATAGAGCAAATAAAATATGTCATAGCTGCGGATATGCAGATGAGTTATTCTGAAGATGAACTTGACAAGCATATGAAAGTTTTGGAAAATGCCGATGCCGTGCCAAAAGTTTTAGATCAGGATACAACAAAAATAGACCCGTCAACTGTAGTATATAACGGTGATTTGAAGAAAAAAGACATATATGAGTTTGCAAAAAAACAGAAGGTTTGATCAATGGGTAGAGTAAGAGATTATGACAGCAGTATGTTCTTGTTTGAAACTGAAGTTCCCGAGGGTGAGCTTATCATATCTAGAACCGATCTAAAAGGTATCATAACATATGCAAATCACATATTTTGTGCCATTAGCGGATATGATGATGATGATGAACTGATCGGCAAACCTCACAGTATAGTAAGACACCCCGATATGCCCAAAGAAATCTTCAGGCAGCTTTGGGAATCTCTTGAAAAAACAGGCAAATGGGAAGGATATGTAAAAAATCTAAGAAAAGACAATGGTTACTACTGGGTATATGCGATCATAAACGGTGTATACAAAGATGGGAAACTTGTAGAGTACAAATCTTTAAGAAAGCCTATAACTCTTGAAGAAAAGATAAAAGCCCAGATAAGATATGATAAAATGAAAGAAGAGTTTAATGAGCCAAGAAGGCATATAGAGTATAAGGTTTTTTAGAGATGCCCTATAGATAAAATCTGTAAAATATAGTATAATACGCCTTATTTTATTTTGAAGGCTATAGTTGATATTTAAACCTACCGTAACCAATGTCATTTCAAGAATTTTTGGCAAATTTGCTTCACACTGTTTTATAGCCCCTTTGCAATATATCATAAATTTTATATATGTAAAAACCATGAAGGTGGATTTGAGTGAATTCGACTCACTGGGAAGCTATAAAAGCTTAAACGAACTTTTTACAAGAAGATTGAAAAATCCAAGAGAAATATCCACAGATGAAAAGATAATCATATCTCCTTGTGACGGCCTTATAACCGAACTTGGAGATATGTTCATCAGTAGAACAATGCAGATAAAAGGCTTTTACTACAAAGCAGATGAGTTATTGAGTGTATATGCTGATGAAAATAAAATAAAAAAGATATACAATGGCGAATTTATCAATCTTTATCTATCACCAAAGGATTATCACAGATATCACGTTCCTGTTGATTTGCAAATTTTGAAAGTTATCCATGTTCCAGGGCTTTTATATCCGGTCAATTTAAAATATCTCAATAAAGTCTTTGATCTTTTTGTCAAAAATGAGAGAGTGATCTTAGAGTGCAAAACAAAAGAAGATAAGGTATTGTACATGGTTTTTGTAGGAGCACTGAATGTAGGAAAGATGAAGTTTAATTTTGATGATAGAATTCAAACAAATATACAAAAAGACAGTATAACCACTTACCAGTATGCCGATATTCACTTGAAAAAAGGTGATGAACTAGGTCGATTTGAAATGGGCTCGACTATAGTAATGTTTTTTGAAAAAGATTCCGTCAAGCTTACTTGTGAGAGAATGCAAAAGATAAGATTTGGTGAAAATATAGCAAAATTACTGTAATTTTCTTATTTCTATCTTCTTTTTGGAATACCATATGATCAAAAATGCGGAAAACCATATAGTAGCTGCCATTGATATCCAATAATACAGAATAGGCAAATTTAAATATTTTAATAAAGAAAATATCAATACAGGTATAAAAATCTGCCTTATCAACCCTAGCGTAACCAAAAAAGAGGGTTGTTTTATGCCTTGAAGCAAAGATATATGTATAAAAACAAGCATATATGCATATAAAGCTGTCGCAGTGACAAACAGATACTCTTTCCCTATCTCAATGATTTCACTGTTATTAGAAAAGAAATGTAACAACTCATTTGCAAAGAAAAATATAAACATCATGGAAAGTATCCACAAGATAAAACCTATCTTTTTTGCATACTTGACAGTATCGATGATCCTTTGGATCTTATTTGCTCCGTTATTGTGTGAAACTATGGTTAAAACTGCAACATTTATGCCTATACTTGGTAACAAAACGATTTGTTCTATTCTAACTGCCACTCCATAACCGGCAACCGCATTATCTCCAAAACCTGCTATAAAATAAGTTATGATATACATCCCAAGTGCCATCAGCATCATATTTACCGTTGGAGGAAATCCCTGTTTCAATAAAGAAAAGATCACTTTTATATCGAGTTTAAATCTTGGTAAATCTTTAAAAAGATAACTTTTTTTAAGGATCCAAAAAAGATAACAAAACCCAAAAAATTCTACTATCGTAGTAGCCAAAGCTATGCCTGCTATCCCCATTGGCTCCAAACCCAATCCCCCGCCGATAAACCAATAATCAAGAAAGATATTCATAATAAAACCGGCTGTTAAAAAATTTCTAAAAGCCTTAGTATTGCCTATGGCATTTAACGTGGCATTACAAAAGAATGCGCCCACATAAAATACAGAGGCTACGATGATAATGTCTATATAAGAAAGAGATTCTTTTAAGTATTCTCCTTTTGCTCCCAAAAGCTTCAGCAAAAAAGGAGCGATCAAAAATCCCAAAACACTAAGGATAAATGATAATACTGCAGCAAAGAAAAAACTATTAAGCATTATATGTTTGGCTTTTACTCTATCTTTTTCACCAAGAGCGTTTCCCACAAGTGCGGTTACCCCCTGACTCATTCCTCCAGCTATTGCGATAATCATAAAAAATATGGAAAAATTGAACGAAAGTGCCGCCAAAGCAACTGAAGAGATTTGTCCGGCAAAGTATGTATCGGTTACATTGAACATTGTATGGAAAAAGTAACCGATACTTGCCGGCAAAGCTATATTTTTGATATGTTTTTTTATACTGCCTCTAGAAAGATCATCTTCTTTATGCATCAATTATACATTAAATCTAAAGTGCATGACATCACCGTCTTGCACTAGATAATCTTTTCCTTCAAGCCGCATTTTACCGGCTTCTTTGGCTCCTGCTTCACCACCATAGGCTACAAAGTCTTCATAGCTGATAACTTCGGCTCTGATGAAGCCTTTTTCAAAGTCATTGTGTATGACTGAAGCTGCTTTTGGAGCTTTCCATCCCTTTTTAATTGTCCATGCTCTAACTTCCACAACTCCTGCGGTAAAATAGCTAATTAGTCCCAGTTTTTCAAAAGAGAGTCTTATGATTTTATTTAGACCTGATTCTTCAATACCTAGATCATTTAAAAATTCAGCTGCTTCATCATCTTCAAGTCCGACAAGTTCTTCTTCTATCTTTGCACATAGTTTGATGACATCTGCTCCAACTTCCCTGGCATGCACTTTGACGGCTTTTACATACTCATTATCTTCAAGCAGCGCATCTTCATCTACGTTTGCACCATAGATGATATCTTTGTTGGATAAAAATCTAAGTTCTTTGTCAAGTTCTTTAAAGTTTTCGTCATCTTTTTTTGCAAAACTACTAACCGGTTTTATCTCGTTTAAGTGATTTAAGAGCTCTTTTGCAAGTTCGAGCGGTTTAAGGGCTTTTTTATCAGCTTTTGCCGTTCTATTTAATTTTTCTATCTTTTTTTCAAGTTGCTCGATGTCCGCAAAAATAAGTTCACTCTCTATGATCTCTATATCCCTTAAAGGATTTATACTGTTTTCCACATGGGTTATATTTTCATCATCGAAACATCTAACCATATGAAGTATGACTTCCACTTCTCTAATGTTACTTAAAAATTTATTGCCAAGACCTTCACCTTTGCTAGCACCTTTTACAAGTCCCGCGATATCTACGAAGTCTATAGTAGAGTACTGTATCTTGTTTGGATTTACTATCTTTGCAAGTTCATTTAGTCTGTTATCGGGAACAGGAACTACCGCTTTATTTGGCTCGATAGTACAAAAAGGATAGTTTGCACTTTCGGCATTTTGAGCTTTGGTCAAAGCATTGAAAGTTGTTGATTTGCCGACATTTGGAAGACCTACTATACCTACACTTACGCCCATTATTTAACCTCTTTATGTACATTTTTTATCTTATAAGCAAAATCTTTAAGCCAATAAAGACACATTCTTACACCCGCGCCACTTGCTCCGGCTTGATTATATCCCCACTCTTTTTCTATAAAAGCAGGTCCGGCAATATCAAGATGAAGCCACTTATCTTTATACTCATCTTTGATAAAATTATCCAAAAATAACCCTGCTGTAATAGCTCCGCCGTATCTTGAGCTTGCTATATTTGATATATCTGCAATTGAACTTTTTAAAAGCTTTTTTAGATATCTGTTAAACGGTAACATTCCTGTTAATTCACCACTTTTTTTAGCTGAAGTGGCGATGGAGTGTTTAAGCTCACTACTGTGTCCCATGATGCCTGTTGTGTACTCTCCAAGTGCTACCACACAAGCTCCGGTTAAAGTAGCCAAATCGACCAAATAATCAGGCTTTAAATCTTGAGCATAATCAAGACAATCAGCAAGCACGAGTCTTCCCTCTGCATCTGTATTTCTAACTTCTATGGTTTTTCCGTTTCTTGATGTTAGTACATCATCAGGCTTATAGGCATTGCCACCTATCATATTTTCTGCCGCTCCTATAACAGCATGTACTTCAAACGGAAGATTTAACTCGCTTGCAGCCTTTATGATATGCAAAGCCGCACTTGCTCCACTCTTATCGGACTTCATAGTTACCATATAATCACTTGGCTTTAAACTTAATCCGCCGCTATCGTAAGTTAAACCTTTACCGACAAAAACGAACCTTTTAGTCGCATCTTTTGGCTTATAGCTTAATTTTATGAGTCTCGGCTCGTTTACACTTGCTTTTGCAACTGCTAAAAATGCGCCCATTTTCTCTTTTTTCATAAATTCCACATCGCCAATAAAACACTCTACATTTTCCAAATCCTTTGACATATCAAGAGCGTAAAGTGCCAATTTTTCCGGTGTCATATCATAAGGAGTGGTATTGACAATGTCTTTGGCTTTATTTGTCGCACTTGCTATGACAATGCCTTCGTCTACAGCTTTTTTAGTTGATTCGTAAGTGTATCTGTTTCCGTTGTAATCTTCTGTCGATATCTTTATCGATTCAAGTTTTTTTTCATCTTTTTCACTTTTATACTTATCAAAAGTGTAACTTCCAAGCATTATGCCTTCACTTAAAGCTCTTGCATTTATAGGAGGGCAGCTTTTGGTATAAAGGCCTATTTTAGCACTTTTGAAGTTTGTTTTTTTGATAGCTTTCAAGGCATTTGATACACTAAGTCTTATATCATCTGGTTCAAACGAACCGCATCCGCTGTAAACTCTTTTTTGGAATGGAAGAAGCAATGTTTCATCTTCTTTACCTTTAAAACCCAGAACTTCTAACTCATCTTTATCTTTTATCCATTTGTGATTCAACTCTTTGTTTATAACTAAAATTATCTCACAATCACTCTCTATATTTTCTATGGTTTCATCAATTACTTCGATTTTCACTGTTTCCCCTTTATCTATTTTTGTGTGGTTTTATGAAAGTAGTACCAAATACCGCCAGCAATGACTATCGCCAACGGTAAACTTACGTACCAGTAAGTTTTTGCCAAATGTAAAATCTGTATGATCTGCTCACCAAAGATGTATGCCAAACATATGGTTATGCTTGCCCATATCATAGCTGCAAAGAAGTTGATGATCGCAAACTTTTTGGCACTGTATCTTGTAGTGCCTATAAACATCGGCAGTACAGTTCTCAAGCCATAAAGATATCTTTGTATAAACACTACTATCCAACCATACCTGTTTAAAAGTATGTTTGCCAAAGCAAATTTTCTTCTTTGGGTTTTAAATAGTTTATGTATATACTTTTTGTTGTACCTTCCTATATAAAAATATATCTGATCGCCCGTAAAACCCCCGAGACCTGCAACTACTATAGAAGTTGTCAAGTCCATATCGCCTGTATGAGATAAAACTCCAGCCATAACAAGACCTGTTTCACCTTCAGCTATACTCCAGAAAAACAGTATGATATACCCATACTCTATAAGCCAATTTATAAATATTTGTTCCAAAAAAATCCTTGATTAATGTGTATTAGTTAAAATGTAATATCTCTTTAGCCTGCATCATATCTTTATCTCCTCTTCCAGAAACATTTACGATCACCAAAGAGTTTTCAAGTCTCTCTTCCGGCATTTTTTTAAGATATGCTACGGCATGAGAGCTTTCAAAGGCCGGTATGATTCCCTCTTTTTGTGACAACCATACAAAAGCATCAAGTGCTTCTTTATCCGTTATATTGTCATACTCAACTTCACCCAGTTCTTTTAAGTATGCATGTTCCGGTCCGATACCGGGATAATCAAGCCCCGCTGAAATGGAGTAAGCTTCTTCTATTTGACCGTCATCATCCTGTAAAAGATAGCTAAGTTGTCCATGCAAAACTCCTGGACTTCCTTTTTCAAGTGAGGCTCCGTGTTTGTGGGTATCTACGCCCAGTCCTCCGGCTTCTATGCCTATACATTTAACTCCGTCTTCCATAAGAAAGTGGTTAAATATCCCCATGGCATTGCTTCCACCGCCTATACAAGCTATTACAAAATCAGGTAGTTTATGCTCTATTCTTAAAATCTGTGCTTTTGCCTCATATCCGATAATGGACTGAAAATCTCTAACCATAACAGGGTAGGGGTGAGGACCTGCAACGGTTCCTATGATATAAAACGTATCTCTTGCATTTGTTACCCAGTATCTTATGGCATCATTCATAGCATCTTTCAAAGTCCTGCTTCCACTTTTTACAGAGTGCACTTTGGCTCCCAAAAGCTTCATCCTAAAGACATTCAACTCTTGTCTATGCACATCTTTTTCACCCATAAATATTTCACATTCAAGTCCCAAAAGCGCAGCTATGGTAGCGGTTGCCACACCATGTTGACCGGCACCCGTTTCAGCAATGACTCTTTTTTTACCCATCTTTTTAGCGATTAAGCCTTGGGCTATGACACTGTTTACCTTGTGAGCTCCCGTATGGTTTAAATCTTCTCTTTTTAGATATACTTTAGCTCCTATATCATTACTGATATTTTCAGCAAATGTCAAAGGAGAAGGGCGACCTACGTAATCTTTTAGATATGCATTGACTTGGCTCCAAAACTCTCTGTCAAATCTTAACTCTTTATATATGTCATCAAGTTCCAGTAAAATAGGCATCAGAGTTTCAGGGACAAATCTCCCTCCAAACTTTCCAAAATGACCATTTGCATCCGGGTCAAAATTTGACGGCTTTGGTATATACATCAGTTTACCTCCAGCACTGAGTAAACTTCACACTCTTTATCCAGGTTTTGGGTACCGTTTAAAAAAGTCAAATCTATGATAAAACAGGCATCACTGCATTTGGCACCTGCTTTGTTTATAAGATCGATTGAAGCTTTGGCTGTACCTCCGGTAGCTATCAAATCATCGATCAAAAGAACATTTGGATGAGCCTTATCTCCATCAAATGCGTCTATATGGATCTCAACTTCATCAAAGCCATACTCAAGAGCATATTTTTCAGATATAGTTGTATATGGGAGTTTCCCTTTTTTTCTTATAGGAGTAAAACTGGTTTTTAACCTGTTTGCCAAAGCCGAACCAAATATAAAACCTCTACTTTCGATACCGGCAACAAAGTCTATATCTCTATCTTTATAGTAATTATACAAATGCTCGATCAAAAAGTTAAAAGCATCCTTGTCTTTCAAAAGAGTCGTGATATCTTTAAATACAATACCCGGTTTTGGAAAATCTTTTACATCTCGTATCCTGCTTAAAAGATACTTTTTTTCCTGGTCAGTCAAAAGGCTCATTTATTATCCTTGAACATAAAAAATTTCATAGCTGCAAACAGTGCTATAACAACACCGAAAGCTACATAAGATATAGTTGCCGCATCCATTATCATCCCCTATAGTAAAGCTTCTATCTTACCTTGAAGCTCTTTTATCTTTTCTCTTAATTTATCATTTTCTATCCTGGTTTGGGCGTTTCTTTGTCTTAGTGATTTTATATCGTTTTTTACTTTTGTCAATTCGTCACTTAATATGTCTATGTTGCCCAAAGCTCTTTGAAGTTGTACTTGATACTTCCTGACTACTATCTCTGCGTCACCAAGGGTATCTTTGGTGATTTTGGTCATCTTTTGCTCTCTTTTGTAAAGTGATCTATAGTAAAACATCATCACCATAAGATACAAAGCGATACAGACAAGAACGGTATAAACAAACCAGGTAGCTATCATCAATCAAGCTCTATCTTTTTAACTCTGTTTGCATGACGGCCACCTTCAAACTCTGTTTCGCACCAAGCTTCTATGATGGATGCCGCTACTCCAAGACCTATGACTCTCTCTCCGAAACAAAGCACATTTGCATCATTGTGTGCTCTTGCCATTTTGGCGGTATAAGCATCATGACAAAGTGCCGCTCGTATGCCTTTGTGTTTATTGGCTGCCAAACTCATACCTATTCCTGTCCCACATATAAGGATGCCGTAACTTCCTTCGTCTTTTAGAACTTCGAGGCTTAATTTGTGTGCGAAATCAGGATAGTCAACTCTTTCATTTGAGTTAGTTCCCAAATCAATGATAGCATGTCCAAGATTTTCAACTATCTCTTTTACACTATCTTTTATGTTAAAACCCGCATGGTCACAAGCTATATAAAATTTCAATTTCATTCCTTTTTATTTTAGAGATGCTCTTTAATTATATC
Source organism: Thiofractor thiocamini (assembly GCF_055384375.1). Taxonomy (NCBI): domain Bacteria; kingdom Pseudomonadati; phylum Campylobacterota; class Epsilonproteobacteria; order Campylobacterales; genus Thiofractor; species Thiofractor thiocamini. The sequence continues at coordinate 610,662 of NZ_AP042389.1, forward strand.
AAATTTTACTTTAACAATATATCTATGATATAAATAGCCGGATAGAAAAAATAATCCGCCATAGGAGTAGCTATCAAAATGATAAGTATGATCATTCCGTATCTCTCCATCTTGTTTAAAAAATCAGCTAAATAATCAGCCTTTATGATCCTTGAAAAATACTCCAGCGCATGGGCTCCATCAAGCGGCGGTATGGGATATAAGTTAAAAACCCCCAGTACTACATTGTAAACTACCATCATATATAAAAGATACCCGATGAACGAGCCTGCTACATTAAAATATGGAAATATAAAAGAGGCTATAACCGCAAGAAAAAAGTTATAAGTAATTCCAGCCAAGCTTACGGCAATCGCTCCGGTATATCCACCGTTTCTTAAAACCGTTCTTATGTCTATAGGTACCGGTTTTGCCCATCCGAACATGAAGGGAGCGCCACTGAAGTAAAGTATGGCAGGAAGCAGTATGGTTCCTACCGGATCTATGTGTACTATGGGATTGATACTTAGTCTTCCCGCATTTTTTGCGGTATTGTCACCATATTTGTAAGCTACCAACCCATGCATTATCTCATGCCCTATAATAGCTATCATAAGTGCCAATATGGCAGCTATGATCTCCATATAACTCATATTTGCCATTATTTTAAACTCACACTTTTATCTATATATTTTTTATTTAAAGAAAGTTCGTCGACCGTTCTTCCTATACGATTCCATCTAATCTTATAGTTTTTATCCCATGAAAAGTAAACAAACCATGGTTTACCAACGATATCCCTGTAAGGAACACTTCCCCAAAATCTACTGTCGTTACTGTGGTCTCTGTTGTCGCCCATCATGAAGTATCTACCTTTTGGAACTTTGAAGTAAAAAGCATTTATCATAAGATCTTGATATTTTGGCAATTCGTTTAGCATCATCGGCTGCATTGCAAGTTGTCCCGCACTCATATATAAAAGCATTTCTCTAAAAAGGTTGACACTTTCATCGTACTGGATACCCGGGAATTTCAGCATATATGGATTTATGACCCAGAGCTTGCCTACTATTTTATATATCCTGGTTGGCGGATAATGTTTTTTTATCCACTCGTCACCCTCTTTAAAATGGATAAAAAGTTTCTTTTCCTGAAAGATTATCTCATCACCGCCTGTAGCGACACATCTTTTTACATAATGCACCTTGATATTTTTAGGGTATCTAAAAACCACTATATCACCTCTTTTTGGTTTATCCCCTTCGATGATATGCCCGTCACCTCTAAAATCAGGCAGCACCGGCCATTCAAGCCACGGTATGTGAGGAACAGGCACCCCATAAGCGAATTTCTTTACAAAAAGGTGATCCCCTATAAGAAGAGTTCTTTTCATGGAGCCGCTTGGTATGACAAAAGCCTGGGCTATAAAAAATATAACCAAAAGTACGATGATGATCGTACCTGTCCAACTGTTTGAAAAGTCATATAATTTTTTCATTCTCTCTTTCAAATCAATCCTTAGTATAATATTATAAAAATTATTATTTTGAAGTTGTTAATTTTGTAGCTTTGATGGTATTTGACAAAAGCATAGCGATGGTCATAGGTCCTACACCACCTGGAACCGGCGTGATGTATGAGCATTTTTTTGATACTTCATCATACTTTACATCACCCACAAGTTTACCGCTTTCAAGCCTGTTTATACCGATATCTACAACTATCGCATCATCCTTGACCATATCCTCGGTTATAAGTCCTGCTTTCCCGACTGCAACTATGATAATGTCAGCTTTTTTTGTATGCTCTTTTAAATCTTTTGTATAAACATGACATATATCAACTGTCGCAAATTCATTTAGAAGCAAAGCAGCCATAGGTTTGCCGACTATATTACTAGCACCCACTATACACACATCTTTTCCTTTGACATCTATGCCGTATTCCTCAAATATTTTCATGACGCCTAAAGGTGTACAAGGCACAAATGAGTCTAGATCCAAGAAAAGTCTTCCCATGTTGTATGGATGAAACCCGTCAACATCTTTTTTGGGATCTATGGATTCAAGTATCTTTGTCTGATTTATATGTTCAGGTAACGGGAGTTGGACTAAGATACCGTTTATATTTTGGTTTTCATTCATCAGTTTTATGGTATTGATGATGGTTTCTTCTTTTATATTGTCAGGCATTTCGTGAACTACGGAGTAGATGCCTACTTCTTTGCAAGCTTCAGCCTTTTTTCTTACATAAACCTGACTCGCAGGATCATCTCCTATCATGATCACAGCCAATCCCGGAGTTATAGAAGCTTTTTTTAACAACTCCACATCCTCTTTTATTTTTGCCTGAATTTTACCGGCCAATTCTTTACCGTTTAATACGATCATATCAAACCTTAATATTTTTTTTGTATAATACCAAATATGTTATTATATAGGAATAAATTGAAACTGTATCTTCTTTGTTTTATACTATTTTTTGTTTCAAGCACTTATGGCAGTGATTCGTTCATAACCAATATGGAATATGCCAAAATGCTCTATAAAAACCCTAGAGGCATAGGGTGCAACAAGTGTCACGGTATAAACGGAGAGGGTAAAATCCTGGCAAAATACAAGGAAAAAGGCAAAACAGTATACTTGAAATCTCCAAATATAAACACTGTTTCAAAAGAGGATTTTTTCAAAAGCTTTAAGAAAAGACACAAGATAATGCCAAAATACTTTCTAACTTATCAAGAGATAAACAGTTTGTATTTTTATTTGCAAAATACCAAAAAAAAGAAAACCAAAAAAAAGAGAGGGAAAAAATGAATATAAAAAATTCTGTTGCAGCATTTGAAGAAGCCAAGAAAGTCATACCAGGAGGTGTTGATTCGCCTGTTCGTGCATTTAAAAGTGTAGGAGGCACTCCTTTGTTCATAGAAAAAGGAGAAGGCATATATCTTGAGGATATAGATGGAAACAGATATATCGACTTTGTACAAAGCTGGGGACCTCTTATCTTTGGTCATTGTGACAAAGATATACAAAAGAGTGTCATAAATGCCGCTAAAAAAGGACTTAGTTTTGGAGCTCCGACAACTATAGAGACTGAGCTTGCCGGTGAAATAGTACAAATGTTCGATACGATTGATAAGATAAGATTTGTCAGTAGCGGAACTGAAGCTGTTATGAGTGCCATCAGACTTGCAAGAGGTTATACCGGCAAAGACGATATAGTGAAGTTTGAGGGATGCTACCACGGCCACAGTGACTCTTTGCTTGTTCAAGCAGGAAGCGGAGCGGCGACATTTGGCACTCCTAGTTCTCCGGGAGTTCCGGCTGATTTTACAAAACACACTCTTTTGGCAAAATACAATGATATAAACAGTGTAAAAAAATGTTTTAGAAACTCTGATAATATCGCTTGTGTCATCATAGAGCCGATTGCCGGTAACATGGGCTTGGTACCGGCAGACGAAGAGTTTTTGCATGATTTAAGAGAATTATGTGATGAAAATGACGCTTTGCTTATATTTGATGAAGTTATGAGCGGATTTAGAGCGGATTTGAAAGGCGCTCAGGGACTGGTTGAAACAAAACCTGATATCACGACTTTCGGTAAAGTCATTGGCGGAGGAATGCCGGTGGGTGCATTTGGTGCAAGAAGTGACATAATGGACAAATTAAGTCCCGAAGGTCCTGTGTATCAAGCAGGAACTTTAAGTGGCAATCCGGTTGCCATGAGTGCAGGCTTGACATCTTTAAAAAAATTAAAAAGCAATCCTGATATTTATAAGGATATGGGCGCAAAAGCATTGAGACTTATGAATGGTTTTAAAGAATCCGCGAAACAAAACGGCATATGTTTGCAAACAAGAGTAAGAGGTAGCATGTTTGGTTTCTTTTTCAATGAAAATCCTGTTAAAGATTTTGATGACGCCCTTAAGAGTGATACGAAAATGTTTGCCGCTTTTCATTCAAAAATGCTTGAAAAAGGTGTTTATTTTGCATGCAGTCAGTTTGAGACAGGTTTCATCAGTGCCATTATGGATGAAGATATTATAGATGAAGTGATTCAAAAAGCAAAAGCGGTATTCGAAGAGCTTGGGAAAGAAACAGACAATGGATGAGAAAAAACCAAAATACGGTAAAATCATAGAGGGGGCAGAACAGCTCTCACTTGGTATATCTATGGTGGTAGCCGTTCTTATAGGAGTGGGTCTTGGGATATTTTTAAAAAATATATTTCATATATGGTGGCTTCTTTGGATAGGGGTTTTTATAGGCGTATCAGCAGCGATTTTGAATGTTTACAAAGCTTATAAAAAACAGGTAAAAGAGTATGAAGAATTTAAAGATGACACAAGGTATAAAAACTACAAATATGACGAGGATGAGGATGAAGAGTATTAGATCCGGGATTTATATCTACATCATTCTCGATATGATCGTATTTGCTATCTCTATATTTTTGGGCTGGAAGTGGGTGGTAAATTCGCAGATAGCCTTTTTCAGTGCTTTTAGTATAGTATTGCTCTCTTTTTTGTCATATCTTTCAAACATAAACAAACAGATAAAAACTCTCGGAGACATCATAGAAGAAGATAAAGATATCATCGACGAGATGGATGATCCTTATGACTTGTATGATAAACATGATAAAGAGATAAAAGATAAAAAAAGTAAAGTAAAGCTTTCGATGAAAAATTTAAGAAAAAGCAAAAGCGCCTCATTTTCCTTTTTTAGACTTCTTGGATATATTATACTCATTGCCGGTTTTTTTCTTCTTGTTAAAACAGAGAGTTTTTCTATCATCCCATATATCATCGGTATCTCGATCATCCCTTTGGGAGGGTTTTTAAATATCATCTACCAAAGGAAGTTCAACTGAGATAGATTTATCTTTTATGTTGACGGCAGCACTTGATTTTGGGGCACTTTCTCTTATAAGATAATCATCTTCTTTATCTCTTTCTTCACCTGAAACTTCCAATATAAATATAGAAAATTTTTTATTTTTGTAGTTGATATGCTCACCTGTTTTTAAATGAAGTTTTGTAGTTATGACTTTGGAATTTGAAAAAGAAGCATATATCTTTGAAAGTAACTTTAAAAAATTGTCAACTTTTACATAAATATCCGGAAAAGTAGGATCCAGTAACTTTTTGTGCATAGCTTTTGATGTAGTTGAGAGTGAACTTATGCACAAATCAATAATAGAGTATATATTGACTTTCGTATTATCCTGAGAATCAAGATCAAATGACTTATTTGGTTTTTTGTAGAGTTTTATACCTATATGATTGTCATCATTGTAACCGACGGTTATAGCAAAAAAGCTGTACTTCCCAAAATCGATATCCAAGATTGTCGTTTTAAATCCATAGTCATAACTTGCATATGCAAGTGCGAGTTCATAAATCTTTTTTGAAGAAACAAGGCCAAGCAAAAATTGAGCTTCGGCATTTACATTGATGACTTTTCCTTCCTTGTCAAAAAGTATAAAAGGGTTGTAATCATACTCTAGCCACTCTTCACAAATATCCATTTAAAACCTCCCTTTGGCAGATTAGTCGATTTTTCGTGAGTCGTGAGACGATGTTTCGACTTCCCTTCATCACTAACCATTCACTCTTCACCACTCAATTTCTTTTCTACAAGTTCATTAACTATCTTAGGATTCGCTTTGCTACCGCTCTCTTTTAACACTTGACCGACAAAAAAACCAAAAAGTTTTGTATTGCCGTTTTTGTATTTGGCGCTATTTTCCGGATTATTTGCGATCACTTTATCAACTATAGGCTCTATTACAGATATATCACTTATCTGCATTAATCCTTTTTCTTCTACTATTTTTACAGGATTCTCTCCTGTTTTTGATAAATCCTTGAAAACCTCTTTTGCAATCTTACTGGAGATCGTTTCATCATCCAACATTTTGGCCAAATCCGCTATCTCTTTCGCACTGTATTTTAGTGTATCGACCGTTTTATCTTTAAGTTCTCTTGCAACTTCGGTTGTGATTATGTTTGCGATTGTCACGGGACTGCTTAAGTAGGTTAAAGTTTGCTCGAACAAGTTTGAAAGCATTTTATCTCTTGCCAAAGTATTGGCTACTTCACTGTTTAGTCTTAGTTTATGAGTATATTTTTCATAAAGAGATTTTTGCTCATCATTCATGGGTGTGACTTGACCTTCATTTGATGACTTTTTACTTTGAACTTTTTTAGAAGGATTTGGAGTTTTTGTTTTTTTTGCCCATGAGTCTTTCAAGCTTACGATTTTATTAAATACAGGTTTTTTATCACTATAATCTACAGGCTCTTTATAAAAGTATCCCTGCCTTTCAAATTGAAATCTCTTATATCGTTTATCTTCTATTACAGCTGGTTCGACCAAAGCATTTTTGATAACCTTTAGAGAGTTAGGATTTAGATCATCTATACCTGATGGATTTTCTACTTTAAAAAGTCTATCATATAGTCTAACTTCTACCTTTTTAGCTTTAGCGGCATCTACCCACTGTATGGCACTTTTTACTTTTATGCCACTTTTATCTGCTCCACTTTTTGAATCTGGATAATATTTGACTTTTATCTCTATAATATTACCGTCTTCATCTTTTATAGCTTCCACAAAAGAGATGATGTAAGCATGTTTTAGTCTAACGGGCTGAGTCGGGGTAAGACGAAAGTAACCTTTTGGAGGATTTTCCATAAAATCTTCACGCTCTATATAAATCTCTTTTGAAAAAGGAAGTTTTCTTGTGCCCTCTTTGGGTACATCTTTGGGGTAATACGAAGCATCTATCTCTTCACTTCCATCGTAATTTACTATAGTAACTTTAAGAGGATCAAGTACGCACATAACACGAGGTACTTTTTTATTTAAATCATCTCTTATACAAAACTCTAGTTGTGCCACATCAACTACGGAGTTTGCTTTGGCAATCCCGATTTGATCACAAAAAGTAAGTATGGACTCTGGAGTATATCCTCTTCTTTTATAGCCTGCAATTGTTGGAAGTCTAGGATCATCCCAACCATTTACATAACCGCCCTCAACTAATTCCAAAAGCTTTCTTTTGCTCATAACTGTATAACTTAGATTGAGTCTAGCGAACTCGTACTGATAAGGTCTAGGTGGAGTAAGCTCTAAAGTATCAAGTATCCAGTCATAAAGTTCACGGTTGTTTTCAAACTCCAAAGTACAAAATGAGTGAGTAACTCCCTCTATATAATCACTCAAACAGTGTGCAAAGTCATACATCGGATAGATACACCATTTATCACCTGTTCTAAAGTGATGAGTGTGTCTTATGCGATACAGCAACGGATCTCTCATCTTCATATTTGCCGCACTCATATCTATCTTGGCTCTTAAGACATGCTCTCCGTCTTTAAACTCACCGTTTTTCATTCTTTCAAAAAGATCCAGGTTTTCTTCTATGGTACGATTGGCATATTTGCTTCTTTTACCGGCTTGTGTAACGGTTCCTCTAAATTCTCGCATCTCTTCTTCATTTAAACTATCAACATAAGCTTTGCCCATCTTGATAAGTTCTCTTGCGTACTCATATAGTTTTGGAAAATAATCAGAAGTATATCTAACATCACCGCTCCACTTAAAACCAAGCCAGTTAACGGCATCTTTTAAAGCTTCAACATACTTTGTATCCTCTTTGGCAGGATCGGTATCATCCATCCTTAGATTGCACTCTCCTTTAAAGTCCCTTGCAATCCCAAAGTTTATCGCTATGGACTTTGCGTGACCGATGTGAGGAAAACCGTTTGGCTCCGGGGGAAACCTGGTGATAACTTTTTTATATTTACCGGATTTCAAGTCATTTTCGACAATAGTTCGCAAAAAATCTTTACTCTTTGTCAATTTATCATACCTTTGTTTTAAATAGTTAAATAATATTATAGCAAATCTTTGATAAAATTTTGCCCATGTATATGCATCAACTAAGTATCAATGCAACCTTGGACAATTATGTTTTGGCTAAAGAGTTAATGGAACTTGCAAATCTTTCTCCAAACGCTTTTAGGTATTGGAAAGATTGCATAGCTGCCAAATACGACAAAAGCAGAATCGTATATATCCATAGAAAATATATCCATAGAAAATACAAAGATCTTGTCCAAAAATGTACAAATCTCGACGGATATATCCAATCAGCTCCATTTTGCAGGTATACAAATCTTCCATCTTCTCATTTGACCAAGAGTAACAAATCCACACTATACGAACTCCTTGGTATAAAAACCATCGAGGGTGTGAAGTTTGTCAACCTCAAATCTTTCCTTGAAAAATTCAACCTAGATAATTCATCTATCATATATATAGAAAAATGCAGATATTTTGCACCGCTTGAAAAAAAGATAAAATTGACAAAAACCTTATGCTTGGGGTATTATTGATATTAGAACAGTTTTTATATATCTATTTTGCTTGTCGTAAAATTCCACTCTAAAAACATCACTGTTTTTATAAATCGAATATCTTCTTTTTATATCTTGTAGTTTTATCCAGATATTCGCTTCGTTTTTATATCTTCTTGAAGTATAACCTATGACATTGACCCTTATATTCTTTGGGGCTATGATCTTAAAATTTTTCATGACTTTAGCCTCATATTTATCACTTACATCTATCATCTTATGATCGGTCTTTATGATAAGTTTCGGGTGCTCTTTAGATAGCTTGAAATATTCACTTTTTATTTTTGTGATTTTTTTATTGCCAATCATTACATTGTAAACATCCTTATATCGAAGCATCGCTCCCAAAGGATGAGAAAAAGTGAAATCGTTATACTTTTGCTTCAAGGGCACGTAACCGATATATCTTTTTACTCTGTTTAGGTTTAGTTTCATTCTGCCGTTTAGTGTCAAATATCCAAAATCATTAAGGATATGTCTTATGGATTTTTCATTGAGTTCAAAATCTCTCTTGTATTTTATACCCATCACCTTCATAAATTCTTCTATAGTCAAAAGCTGATAGTAAACTTTTTTTGTCAAATCAGTGATATTCTTGCTTGTTTCTATGGCAAGGGCTGGTTTGTTGTGTGTTATGGCAAAATATGTCAAAGAGAGCCTCATTTGCTCATCATGAAATTTTGTCTTGGTATTTTTCACTCCGAATATATGCTTTTTTTTGAAAATTGAATTATTTATCTTATCGGCTACAATATGACAAATCTTTCCCAGATTGTAATATTTTGGCGTTTTCAAACTCATTTGATCTATGATGAGAGCCTGTCCCCAGGCTTTTGGATTAAATATGACATTTTCCCATTTAGGCCTATAGAAACCGTGCCCGTCATGAAGATTCAAGACAAGGTCTATATTTTTGGAAAGTATGATTTTTTTTATATCTTTTACTATCTTATAATCAGGATCTTTTTTGGATATATGGGCAAATTTTCTATTCATATCTCCGTAATGACCTCTTTGATTTCTTATATCGCTGTCAAAATTGAGATTTGGCACCACTATAAGGTTACCTTTTAATATTTTGTAATGCTGAATAAGTACAGAGGGGGCAAAGTAACCTCCCGGTTCATTACCGTGAATACCGCCGATAACTAAAAGGGTATCCCCTTTTTGTCTGCCTTTTAATTCATATTTTTTAAAATGAAGTATCGAAGAATGTAGCAGTGATACCAATATAAAAAAAGAAAAAACAGCTTTTTTTGACATAAGGTTATTTCTCTATAAAGATTTTGATCTTACCGTCTTTTACGTTTATATAAAGTTCCTTATTGCCATTAAAGCTATAATTTTTTGTTTTATATATTTCATAAAAAAAGAGTTTATATATAGGTTCATTTTTTAAATTGGGATAAGGAAGAATGCTTATATATTTAAATATGATACTCTTTTTGTCACCTCTGGAAAAAATCCTTCTTTTTTCGTTTGAAAAAGCTGTTAAATTTTGCCCGTTATATCTTTTAAAATCATTTGAATAAAATGAAAGATACTTATCTATGTCATTCTTTTGCCATGCGCTTTTCCATCGGTATAAAAAAGTGAGGATTGAGCTGATGGTATCTTTTGAAACAGGTTTTAAGTTGTTTTCATGGATTATGACAAAACTGTTTTTTGGATCTATGGTACTGTTTAAATCAAGCAATTGATTGTTTTTAAGCACCATGCAGCCTTTAGTAACAGGTGGTCTTTTTTCATGATCCAAAGGATATCCGTGTATCCATATGCCATGACCGTCTCTTCCGTTTAACTCATCGAATGTATTTGGATAAGATATGGCAAAAGCTATCGGGCCGTAAAAAGTATCTTTTGGCACAAATCTCTGTACTATTTTATATGCACCAAGCGGGGTTATCAAATCTCCCTCTTTTTTCTTTTCACCGTTTTTACCCGTTATTATATCCTTATCAAACAGTTTTTGCAGGTTTCCTTTACCATTGGTATGAAAAAGGTTTAATTTTTTACTTTTTTTATCCGCTACGATGATATATTTTTCTTTTTCAAAATATCCGTATGTTGTATTGTAATCCTTAAGATAACTATCCCAGTATGATTTCGCTTGAAGCTCTTCGTCAAAAAGTTTTTTAACCTCTTCTATACCGCTATGTCTGTAGATATCAATATAATTTGTTGCATAAACTGCACTTATACAAAACAAAGTTAAAAATAAAATTTTTCTAAACATTATCATCCTTATATAAAAGTTAGAATTTTATCTAAAATTTTCTTGATAAAAAATTATCGATATATTTTAATTCTCTTTTTTTTATCTCTTTTGAAATATCAGCTCCCTCAAATCCATCCTTTACGACATCCATGGCATTTACATTTGTCTTCAATCTTTCATAGTAAATACCGAGCTTTTTCGCCCTTTTTCTAATAGATGGTATATAGTTTGCAAGATACATCTTGATGGGAATCTTAAGTGCTATTTCAAGAAGTTTTTTATCGCTTGGGTTATTACAGAGACTAGGTTGAAGTTTATAAAACTTTTCATACTCTTTTGGAGCATTGAGCTTTTCCAGTAAAACGGATATATCGATATCTAAAGTTTGGCAAATGATATACAAAAAATAGTATTTGTAAAACTCTTTTTCAAATATATTTTGATAATCGATAAATATCCTGCTTATTTTAATAAAATCATTACACTTCAATTCGATATCAAAAAGTTTTTTCATAACTCCAAGCTTTAGAAGATAATAAAATCCAAACTGAAGATAACTTCCTTTAAAAAGTTTTTCAAACTCCCAAAATATCCTCTCTTTACTCAAATCATCCAGTTCAATTTCCTGCATGACCAAGATGGATGCCTTATCACATTTAAATCCAAATCTTGCACTAAACTGTACGGCTCTTAAGACCCTTAGGCTATCCTCTTTAAAGCTTTTAGCATCTATGATTTTTATGATCTTATTTTCTATATCCTCTTTGCCGCCCCAAAAATCTAGCAATCTCTCTTCAAATATATGATACATCAAAGCATTCATAGTGAAGTCTCTTCGTTTTGAAGCCTCTTTTTCATCTTTGGTTATCTCAACTTCAAATGCATTATGCCCTATGCCTGTTTTTCTTTCGATTCTAGGAAGGGATATATCTATATCATTATATTTGTAAACAAAAAAACTTTTCCCCACTCCTTTGGCGCCAATACTGTGCATGATTTTGGAAAATTTTTTAGGAGCTATATCGTAAACTTCGATATCAAGATCATGTACTCTTTTTCCTAGAATTGTATCCCTTAGTGCACCGCCGACGATATAGGCTCTTTTTGTATGTTTTGAAAGTATCTCTTTTGTATAAATGAAGTCTTTGTATGTGGATTGGTCTATATTATTTTTTATCATTCAGTCTTTCATCGATCATTGCTAAAAGATACTCTAAAAAGTTTAGGGTCAAGTCCAGTTTTGCCTCTATATTTTGAGTATTTGGAGATTTGAAGCCTTCGAAGAGCACAAGTATCCTTTCTCTTAGATTTTTTAAAAACTGCTCCTCCTTGATGGTATCCATACTGTTTTTATCCGATATATTGGCATATTCATCTTTTTTTTCTTCAATGATGTCATCATCCTGGGACGGCAAATCTTTGTCAATTTCAGCCAGAGTCGACAAAACTATATCTTTTAATTCCATAATTTTAACATCCACCTTTCAAATTCTCTAAATTCCGGCTCACTGTCCATCTGAACAAAAAACTTTTTCATCTCTTTGTTGACTCCGTCAAAATTTTTTCTGATACCCGAGAGTCTTTTTATAGCGATCTTGGCTTCTTTGTTGTGAGGGTTCTCTTTTAAAATTTCTTTATATATATCCAAAGCCTCATCTTTAAGTCCCTGGAGTTCATATATGGAAGCCAAAGTCAATGTTTTCATCACAAAACCCTAAATATTCTCTGCTATAGCAGTTCCCATTTCATCTGTAGAGCATACCTTTTTTGCACCGTATTTTGCCATGTCAGAAGTTCTGTATCCAAGATGCAGGGTTTTTGCTATGGCGTTTACTATCATATCAGCTGCTTCTACTTCATCCAAAGAGTATCTAAGAAGCATTGCCGCACTTGCTATGGTCGCTATGGGATTTGCTATGCCTTGACCCGCGATATCTGGAGCTGATCCGTGAATAGGCTCATAAACCCCTATCTTTCCACCTATGGAAGCTGAAGGCAAAAGACCTATGGAGCCACTTATCATGCTGGCTTCATCACTTAAAATATCCCCAAAAATATTGCCTGTTAGTATGACATCGAACTGTTTTGGATCTCTTACAAGTTGCATCGAAGCATTATCGACATACATATGAGACAATTCCACTTCAGGATAATCTTTTGCAACTTCCTCAGCTGTTTCTCTCCAAAGTTGACTAACTTCAAGAACATTTGCCTTATCGACCGAACAAACTCTTTTTTTTCTCTTCATTGCTATATCAAAAGCTATCTTGGCTATCCTTTTTATCTCATCTTTTGTATAAACCATGGTATTGTAAGCTCTATCTTCAAGTTTTTCTCGTGGCTTGCCAAAATATATACCACCTGTCAACTCTCTAACCACCATCAGGTCAACGCCTTCCACAACTTCTCTTTTTAAAGTACTTGCTTCAGTCAATTCATCATATATCTTTACGGGTCTTAGATTGGCAAACACACCAAGTTCACTTCTAAATCTCAAAAGTCCGGTTTCGGGTTTTTTCTCTCTTGGCAAATCATCCCATTTGTAACCTCCGATAGAGCCGAATAAAACCGCATCACTTTTTAAAGCACCTTTAACTGTTTCTTCGGGAAGTGGATCACCGGTAGCATCATAAGCACATCCTCCCATAAGATACTCTTTGTAGTTGAATGTTATATCACATTTTGCTCCAACGGCATTTAAAACTTTTATAGCTTCATCAACTATCTCCGGACCTATACCGTCACCTTTTATAACCGCTATATCATAACTTTTCACTACTTAGCCCCTACCATTTTTTCTTTTGCATAATTCATCAAACCGCCACTTGAGAGTAACTCTTGCATAAAAGGCGGTATCGGGGTAAAGTTATATACATTTTTTTTATCTATATCTTCGATTTTTCCGTTTTGCATATCAATTTTTATAAGATCTCCCTCGCTTATCTCATCACACTCTTTAAGCTCAAATATGGGAAGCCCCATATTGAAAGCATTTCTATAGAAAATCCTTGCAAATGACTTTGCAACTACCGCTGCGACACCTGCTGCTTTTAAAGCTATAGGAGCATGCTCGCGGCTACTGCCACATCCAAAATTCTCTCCCGCTACTATGATGTCTCCGGGATTTAATTTTTTTATAAACTGGGGATCTGCATCTTCCATGACATGTTCGGCCAATTTATGAGGATCTGAAGTATTTAGATATCTTGCCGCTATAATCAAATCGGTATCTATATTGTCACCAAATTTCCAAACTTTTCCGGTTATCGTATCCATATATTATTTCCTTACTATTCAAATTAAGGAGATATTTTATCAAAATATGGGTATAATTAAGTTTAAACTGATAAGGGGCATCTCTAAAAACCTTATAATACTATTAATGTATAGGGTTTTTAAGAATACTCTAAAAACTAGAAAAGGTCATAAAATGTCAGCATATGTATTTGGGCATAAAACCCCGGATTCTGATTCGATAGTGGGAGCTATATCTTTGTCATATCTTAACAATAAGCTAGGTATAGATTCGATCCCTTCCAGGCAGGGTGAAATATCTCCCGAGACAAAGTTTATACTTGAAAAATTTGATGGACAAACTCCTGTTTTAAAAACTTCATATGCAAGTGAGGAAGTTTTTATAGTTGATACAACCGACTTGGCACTTTTGCCTGTTGATATACAAGAAGCTACCGTAAGAGGAGTGGTAGATCATCATAAACTTGGGGATTTGACTACTTCAACTCCACTTGAATGTTGGATAAGACCTGTAGGATGTTCAAATACAATTATAAAAGAGATATATGATCATCATAACGTTCAAATACCAAAAAATATAGCGGGCATGATGTTATGTGCTATCTTAAGTGATACTGTCATATTTAAGTCTCCGACTTGCACTGATATAGACAAGAAAGCAGTTAAAGAGTTAGCCAAGATAGCTGAAGTGTCAGACTATAAAAAGCTTGGCATGGAAATGTTTACAGTCAAATCGGATGTAAAAAATACAACCGCAAAAGAGCTTTTAAAAAGAGATTACAAAGAGTTTGATATGGGAGATAGCAAAGTCGGGGTAGGGCAACTTGAAGTAGTTGACTTGAGTCTTTTTGATGATAAAAAAGAGATGCTTTTTAAAGAGATGAAAAAAGAAAAAGATGAGAGTGGGCTTCATACGATTATATTGCTACTTACCGATATCATGACTGAGGGTTCGCAACTGCTTTGTGCCAGCGATGATGAAAGCATCATAGAAAAAGCTTTTGATAAACCGCTAAAAGATCATCAAGTATGGCTTGATGGAGTTTTAAGTAGAAAAAAGCAAATCATACCTTTTTTACAACCTCTTTTCCGATAGTTAACTCTTTTTATGTTATACTTTTTAACATAAAACTTAAAGGCAAAAAATGTCTGAAGAATTTGAGTCGCAATATGATCTGTTGGTCATAGGTGGCGGAGCAACAGGAGGCGGTATAGCTTTGGATGCAACTCTTAGAGGGCTCAAGACTATACTTGTAGAACAAAATGACTTTGCAGAAGGCACAAGTAGCAGAAGCACCAAACTGGTTCACGGCGGCGTAAGATATCTTGAAGATGCCGTCAAGCACCTTGATAAAGAACAGTTTAACCTTGTCAAAGAAGGGCTAAAAGAAAGATACAAACTGCTTCATAATGCTCCTCACCTTTCACATACAGTTTCACTTTTGACTCCTTTATACCATTGGTGGGAGGTTCCTTACATATACGCAGGGCTTTTTTTGTATGATATGATTTCCGGTAGATATAGAATAGGCAAAAGTACTATAGTTTGCAAAAAAGAAGTTCTAAGTTCAAACCGTTTCATAAAAAAAGAGGGGCTAAAAGCTGCGGTTAAATACTATGACGGCGCTTTTAATGATGCCAGAATGGTTATAGCACTTATTCAATCAGCTGAAGAAAAAGGTGCGATTGTAAAAAATTATATGAAAGTAGAAAGCCTTATAAAAACTGACGGTAAGGTTGTCGGTGCAACCGTATATGACAAAACCAATAACGAACACCATGATATCTATGCAAAGTATATAGTAAATGCAACAGGGCCTTTTTGCGACAATATAAGAAAAATGGCTAATGATACCATAAAAAAAATAATGAGGCCAAGCAGTGGAACGCATATAGTGCTGGACAAAAAATACCTCCCTTCAAAATCAGGCATAATGATACCTAAAACAAAAGACGGCAGAGTTCTTTTTATGCTTCCTTATCTTGGAAAATGCCTCGTAGGTACCACCGATAATGAAGCTAGAGTAGAGGAGCATCCAAAAGTACCCCAAAGTGATATAGATTATCTTCTTGAACATATCAATCATTATTTTGATGCCAGGATAACCGAAGAAGATATCATCTCTTCTTTTGTGGGCTTTAGACCTTTGGTTGACCTTAACCATGATGACAATACGGCAAGTTTGGTCAGAGAACATATCATAGAAGAGCTTCCATGCGGGCTTATAACCATAGCCGGTGGCAAATGGACCACCTATAGAAATATGGCGGAAGGCTTGGTTGACAAACTAAGCAATAATCCTTGCCTTACTCATGACTATAAGGTCATAGGTAGCAGGCATGATTTAAAAACCGTTAAGAAAGAAATTCTAGATACAACAAAAGATTCAGTCCTGACAGATAGACTTCTTTCACTTTACGGTGATAGAGCGCTCAAAGTCATCGAAATTGCAAAGGAAGAAGGTTTTTATATGATTGATGACAAGTATAAAATTTTAAAAGCTGAAATTTTATACTGCATGAGATATGAATACATAAAAAAACCGCAAGATTTTTTAACCAGAAGGATTTTGTTGGAGTATACGGACAAAAAAGAGGCTGATAGACTTTTGGATAGTGTTGCGACTGTAATAGCACAATACAATTAGATAAAGGAAAGTAGTGAAACCCATAGACTTAAACAATCTTTTCCCTAAAAGGAAAATAGATTTTGACGAAAATGAGCTTTTTGATGTGGCAGTTATAGGAGGCGGTGTTGTAGGATGTGCCGTTTTTAGAGAGTTCTGCTTAAATGGAGCAAAAACCGTACTTGTAGAAAAGGAAAATGATATCCTTGAGGGTGCGAGCAAAGGAAACAGTGCGTTACTGCACACAGGGTTTGATGCGCCTGTCGGCACACTTGAACACCAATGTGTTCAAAGAGGGTATGCAGAGTATCTAAAGATAAGAGAGAAGTTAAATCTTCCTATCTCTAAAACATCCGCACTAGTAGTCGCATGGAATGATGAACAGCTTGAAAAATTTGACGGCATATTGGAAAAAGGTTTTACCAACGGCGTAAAAGACCTTGAAATAATCGATAGAGATACACTTTTAAAAAGAGAACCTAACTTAAGCAAGGATGCAAAGGGTGCCATATGGGTAAAAGGAGAATCGGTTATAGATGCCTGGAGTGCCCCTTTGGCATATTTAAAAGAGGGAGTCGCACATGGTGGAAAACTAGCATTTTCTTGTAAAATTACCGATGGAGAGTTTGAGAGCGATCACTGGAAACTTAACACTTCAAGGATAGACATCAAAGCCAAAATCGTTATAAATGCGGCGGGATTGTATGGTGATGAAGTAGAAAACATACATAAAAAAGATAGCTTTAAAATCATACCCAGAAAAGGACAGTTTTTAGTTTATGACAAAAGTGCTTATGATCTTGTAAACGCTATCATCCTGCCTGTTCCCACAAAAAGAACAAAGGGCGTAGTCATAACAAAAACAGCCTTTGGCAATATACTTGTCGGCCCTACAGCCGAAGATCAGAAAAGCAAAACAGACTCTTCAACAGTTGAAGAGACTTTAAAAGATTTGCAAAAAAAAGCTATAAAAATGGTACCCAAACTAAAATATCATGATATAACGGCAACTTTTGCCGGTCTTAGACCGGCATCGGATGAAACATATTATCGTGTCAATATTGATAAAGAAAAAAAATGGATAACACTTGGCGGCATAAGATCAACGGGGCTGACCGCATCATTGGGTATAGCAAAATACATATTTGAAGAGCTTGGAGAAAAATATGAGAAAAAAGAGCCTGACGATATATCCATATCCGTACCCAATATATCACAATTTACCAAGAGAGACTTTGAAAAAGAGGGATATGGGAAAATTGTATGCCATTGTGAACTGGTAACTGATAGAGAGATAAAAAATGCACTAAAAGGCGAGTGTGGTGCCGGAACTCTTGGAGGCCTCAAGAGAAGAACAAGGGCAGCCATGGGAAGATGCCAGGGTTTTAATTGTCTGCCTAATATCGCAGAACTTTGCGAAAAAGAGAGTGAGATATGATAAATGAGATAGATATAGCCATCATCGGCGGAGGAACATCAGGGCTTGCTTGCGCTATAGAATTAGCAAGACTAGGTTGTAAAAATATAGTGGTTTTCGAAAGAGAGGAAGAGTGTGGAGGAGCCCCCAGACACTGTGGACATAGAGGTTTTGGCATAGCTGAGTTCAAACAGTTTTTAACAGGTGGGGAATATGCAAAAAAACTTTATGGTAAAGCATTAAACAACAATATCACTATAAAAACTTTACATAGTGCATATAAACTAGAAAAAGACAATCTGCTTTATTTCAGCACGCCATCGGGAATTGTGAAATACAAGGCTAAAAAGATAGTTTTTGCTACCGGTGTCAGAGAAACGCCAAGATCATCGAGACTAATCGGTGGCATACGAAGTCACAATATCATAACTACCGGAGCTTTGCAAAGGTTTTTGTATCTAAACAAAAGAGTACCTTTTATAAATGCAACGGTCATCGGAAGTGAAGATGTTAGTTTTTCAGCACTTTTTAGTTTAAAACGACACGATATCACTCCAAAAGGAATAATAGAGAACAAAAGTGATATTCAAACATACTCTTTACTTGCTCCTATCGGTAAATATATCTTGAAAACGGATATCTATACAAAGGCAAAAGATCTTTTTATAAACGGTAAAGATAAAAATGTGACAAATATAACTTTCAACCAAAATGAGAAAAACAAAAAGATAGAGTGTGAAGGAGTTATTTGCAGTGGCGGTTTTGTACCGGAGAGTTTTGTTCTGAGGAAATATTTTGAGAGTTTCAATTTTCATAATGACTCACCACATATTACACAAAATTTTCAAACAAAAGAAAAAGATATATTTTTAGTCGGCAATGCCATAAGAGGAGCTTTAAGTTCCTTTAGCTGCTACTATGAAGCTAAAAAGTGTGCTAATGCGGTATTTGACTCTTTAAAAAATGACAAACCCTTAGATCTGGTAAACATTGAAGTGGATGAAAATATCGATTGGTATTATCCCTCTATGATAGACATAAACACTCCATATGATGTTTTAACGAATCTGAAACTAAAAGATAGTGGAAGTTACAGGATAAAAATTTTACTAGATGGGAAAGTTATGCTTGTAAAAAACGGCAGCTTCAAAAGCCACCAAAAGATAAAAATCCCAAAATTAAACATAGATTTAAAATCCGGTAATGAGATTTATGTAATGCTGAAAAGGGTTGATGGGTGAGTATAAAATCAGAATAATTAATGAAATAACATCAAAAAATATCAAAAATAGTTGTAATATTTGAATGGAAGTTGATATTTGATATAATAATACCAAGTCCAACAGAAAGGAATTTATGTCTCATAATTCAAGGCTTAAAAATTATATCGATTATATCTGTTTGCTTAAATATCAAGAACTTGACAAAGAGAAAAATCGCCTTGATGGGATAAAGCTAAAACACTTAAAAGCGTTCCCTTTAAAACAGTTAAAAGCGTGGAGTACACTGCATTCTCCAAGCACAAACCAATCAAATTCAGCAAATATAATAAAAGGCATAAATACTGTTACTGTTATTTTGATTTTTATCATTTTTTTAGCAGGGTTATCTGTAGGATATGGACTTATAAGCTACAGCGGACAAGAACCTATCAATATTTTTCATTTTTTATTTGTCGGGGTTCTTTTTCCTTTGTTTACACTGTTTTTAAATATTATTGCTATGGTCAAAAACAAAAGTGTTCATAGTGAATTTTTATTGAAAATATCGCCGGCTTATTGGCTTGATAAACTTTTAGAGACATTTCCCTCTTTTAGGATAAACTTCATATTTGAACCATTGATTTTAAACTGGTTGATTTTAAACAGGATACAATTGCTTACAATCTCCTTTTTATCAGGTATTCTAATATCTTTGATAGCAATCGTTATCTCCAAAGATTTGGCTTTTGGATGGAGTAGCACTTTAAGTATATCTCCAAAAGAATTATATGACTTTTTTCAAATTGTCTCTTTGCCATGGGATTGGCTTTGTCACTGCGGTTCTCCATCTTTGGAGCTTATACAAAAAAGTCAATTTTTCAGATTAGGTGGCAAGCTTTCAAAAGAGTATATAAGCCATGCGCAACTTCTTGGTAACTGGTGGCAATTTTTAGCTTTTGCAATTATTTTTTGGGGAATTTTTTCAAGAGTTGTTTTACTTTTTATTACAAAATATTTCTTAAACAGAGCTATAGACAAAAGTTATTTACAAAATGAAAAAAGTAAAGCTTTATTGCACAACTTAAATACCCAGATAGTTAAAACTCAAGCAGATACAAAAGAAAATGTTTTATCAAAAAATAACAATTTCATAAATACAAAAGATATTGACAGTTCTGATATTTCTACTGTCATAGGATGGAATATAGATAAAAACAGGCTGGACATTGTTCTTGATTATCAAAATATAAAACCAAAATTCACTTTTTTAGCAGGCGGAAACAATACACTTGAAGAAGATAATAAAATTTTGCATTCTATAAAAGAGGAGCCAACGATAATCATAAAATCTTGGGAACCACCTACTGATGAATTTTTGGATTTTATAGAAGAGTTATCAAGAAAAACTAAAAAAATAGATATTTTGCCCATAGGTACTTCACATAATTCATATATTCCGGCGGAAAAAGATATCAAAATATGGCATAATAAATTAAAAAAATTTCAAAATATATGGATGCTTCCATGAAAGATATACCCAGATTTGCAGTAGTAGGTCATCCAAATAAAGGCAAAAGCTCCATAGTATCAGCTCTTGCACAAGATGACAGCGTTCAAATATCAGATATCCCAGGGACTACTAAAAAAATAAGAGTTTTTCCTTTGAAAGTTGATAACAGAGTTATTTATGAGCTTATAGATACTCCCGGATTTCAAAGAGCAAGGAGTGTTTTGTCCTATATTAACAAAGAAGGACTTAGTGCACATGAAAAATTCGAAAGAATCAATAAATTTATAAATGAAAATAGAAACAATCCAAAATTTAATGATGAGATAGAATTACTTGAGCCGATAATGCAAGGAGCAGGTATCATATATGTCGTAGATGGTTCAAAACCTTATGGATTAGAGTATGAGCCACAAATGGAAATACTCAGATATACAGGAAGAGCATCTATGGCTCTTATAAATATGATAGGAGATGAAGATTATAGTATTCTATGGAAAAATGCTTTAAACCAATACTTTAAAATAGTTAAAACATATAATCCCCTAAAAGCAAAATTTAGTGATAATATAGAACTTCTTGAAGCTGTATCTTATCTAAATGAAAAATGGACAAAAGAGGTGAAAGATTCTATCTTGATATTGAAAGCAAATCATGAAGGAAAGATAGAAACCACCGCCTTGGTGATAGCTCAAAATATAGTAAATTCTATAACTTTGACCCAAAAGATACATTTAAAAGGAAAAGAAGCAACAAAAAAAGAAAAAGAATTACTTAAGCAGCAATACAAAAACAAACTGATAAGTTTAGAGCTAAAAACTCAAAAAGATATTGAAAAACTATGGCATCATAATATACTTCAAATCGAACAAGATGAGTTAAATATCTTAGATAACAGTCTTTTCTCCAAGCAAAGCCAGTCAATATTTGGATTATCTAAAAACCTATTGTTCTTAACCGGTCTTACTTCGGGTGGACTTGCAGGAGCAGGAGTGGACATGGCAGTAGGTGGTTCGTCTTTAATGGCAGGAAGTATTATAGGTGCTGCAATAGGCGGAACAGGTGCGGTTTTTGGATATGATAAATTAGCCGATATAAAAATCCTCGGACAAAAAATAGGTAAAAAAGAGTTGAAAATAGGTCCTGTAAAAAATATAAACTTCCCTTATATATTACTGAATCGCTCCTTGCTTTATGCCAAAATCATCATAAACAGAAGCCATGCTTTAAGAGAAAAAGAATTTTTAAAATCAAATGAGAATATATCAGAACAATTCATAGACAGCAAAACAAGAAAAAAGTTGGAAAAATTACATATAAAGTTTAGAAAATCAAGCGAAGTCAAACATCAAGACATTGAAGATTACAAACTTATAATACTTGATATCTTGAAAATGATATAGGTATTAATTTTTTACCTGAAAATACAAAAAATCATTTAGGCATATTTTCAAGATAATCGGTAAAGATAGACTTGACACCTTCACTAAAAAGCCTATCTCTTATCTTTTGAGAATTTACCGTATAAACATTTACATAAAAGTTGTGTTCATTTAATTTTTTTACTATATCTTCTTGTGCTAAATTCACACAAGGATGATATGCAAAAACACCTAGTTCCTTTAAATAAGACACAAGATTTGAAGGATGTTTTTCTTCTACAAGCGCGGCTGTTAAAATAGTCGGGATATACTGTTTTATCTCTTTTATATAAGAGTGGTTAAACGATGATATAAGCAAAAATTCATCCATATGATACTCTTGGATTATATCGGCGATTTTTTTTACTGCTGTTTTATCAAAAGGGGTATCTCTCATCTCTTTTATCTCGATATTCAATGGCATATCATACTCTCTTGAAAATTCCAAAACTTCAGATAATTTGGAAATTCTCTGAGGCTTTGGATCAGTATGAATTTGAGTATTTTTCATCATTTTAAAAGGGTCCTTTTTATAAAACCAACTTGAAAAATCAAGCTTACTTATCTCATCATATGTATAATCAGCAACTTTATACGGTTTTGTAAAACCTTTATGTTTATCTACATCACTTGTTCTAAAAAGAGTATCATCATGTATGATAACAGCCTTTGCATCTTTTGTAAAACATACATCAAGTTCTATAAAATCACATTTGCCAATCGCAGACTTAAAAGCTTCCATAGTATTTTCTGCTTTTATAGATCTATCACCTCTATGAGCGGCTATGAGATGCCCTTTCTCTTTAAAAAGCTTTTCCATTCTCATCAGCAATATCCTATATAAAAACAATCTTCATTTAAAAATTCATGGTGATGGATAAGCAATACATCTTTATCGATATTTAAAACAGCATATGTCGGTTTCTCTTCATTTGTCAGATACTCTTTTTGTTCATTTGGTTTGTATGCAACTTCAAAAACTGTACTTTTGGTAGAATGTAATGAGATACCACCTTTTCTCATTTGAGTGATTCTGTGCAAATGACCAAAAGCTATATGTTTCACATTATTATATTTTTCTACTATATTCCAAAACTTCTCTTTGTCTTTCAAGTTAGCAACAGTATCCATTTCATATAAGCCTGACGGTAAAGGATGGTGGTGCATAAATATATATATATTCTTGTCAGCTACACTTTGTAAATTTTCCTGAAGCCACTCCAATCTTTTTGAACAAAATGTTCCAAAAGGCTTATCTTTTGCATTAGTATCAAGAAATAAAAAAGCAAAGTCATCATCTTCTATAGCATATTGGGCAAATCCGTCATTTTGCAAATCAGGGAAAAATTTAAAAAACAACTCTCTGTCATCGTGATTGCCAATGATAGGGTATATGGGTATTTGACACTCTTTTATGATATCAAAAAAAGTTTTATAAGCTTCATGTGATGGTGTATCAACCAAGTCTCCGCTGATGACTATCATATCAGCATCGCCATGGTTTCTTTGGATGCTTTGCAAAGCTTTAGCCAATCTCAAAGACGGGTCTATCCCATACAGGTTTTTTCTACTTTTTTGTATGATATGAGTATCACTCAAATGGATTATCTTCAATTTTTCCTGCTGATATAGAGATTGACCAATGCTACTATGGTTATGACAAGCACAATCATAAAAGATACGGCATTTAAAACAGGGGTTGAGCTATACTTGATACGACTATACAAATCAACCGGCAAAGTAGGATCCGAACCTATAAGAAATATAGTGGTATTGAAGTTTGAAAAACTTATCAAAAATGCTACAACAAACGCCCCTATGATCGCCGGTCTTAAAAACGGTATGGTAATATACCAGATGGATTGTAATCTTGTAGCTTTTAAACTTAAGGCTGCTTCTTCTAAGGATCTGTCAAATTTTTTAAGTCTGGCTCCCACTAAAAGCATTACGTAGGTGGCACAAAATGAAAACTGACCCAAAACAACAAGCCAAAAACTAGGGCTTAAAAACTCTACACTCCATCCAAACTTTTGCTCCAGATAATTTCCCAAAAGTGTTGAAGAGATGAGTATGGATATACCTAAGATTACTCCCGGAATTACAAGCGGTGATAGAGCCAAAAAGTATAAAAGCCCCTTAAATCTAAACTTTTCTTCCTCAAAAAGAAGTGCTGCAATAGTTCCGACAACAGTAGAAATGGTAGCAACATAAAATGCGGTTTTTATACTGACAACTATACTGTCAAGCAAATCTTCATCTGCAAACAATCCTGTTCTTTGGTCAGTATTTGCAAAAAACCAATCCAGAGTGAAACCTTTCCAAGGAAGTGCTATAAAATCGGAGTTGTTAAACGCCAAAACAGAAATAGTAATCAAAGGTATAACCAAAAATATAAAAAAACATGTGATATAAAATCTGTATGTGTATTTGTATAACGGTGAATTAGGTAATGAGCGAATCATGATCCAACCCTTTCAAGTTTTTGACCGGTTAGCTTTAAAGCTATCCAGATTATGAATGATGATATTATCAACAACAAAAAGCCAAATGCCGCTCCCTCACCCCAGTTAAATGTGGATAAAAATTCATTGTAAATCTGTTCGGTAAACCAAAGAGAGCTTTTTCCTCCGAGTATATCAGGCACGACAAAATCACCGATCACAAGCATAAATACTATAATTCCTCCTGAAGTAATACCCGGCATTGAGTAGGGGATAATAATCTTGGTAAAGATATCCCACTTTGACGCTCCAAGGTCGCTTGCTGCCTCTATAAGAGAGTCATCCAAACTCTCCAATGTTGACATAACGGGAACTATCATAAAAAGCATAGAAAAATAAAGCAACCCTATCGTCATACTGAAGTTTGAATATAGCATTTTGATAGGCTTATCAATCAAGCCGATATAGATAAGAAATTCATTTATAACTCCATGGTCCCCCAATATTATCATCCACCCGTAAACCGTTACCAACTCTCCTACCCAAATGGGTATAAGAAGAAGTAAAGTCAAAAAACTGGAGTATTTTTTAGATATGACTTTTGTCAGATAAAAAGCAACCGGAAAAGTTACGACAAATGATAAAATCGTAATTCCGATAGCATATGCAGCTGTATTTACAAAAGTAAGCCAATATATTTTATTTTTAAAAAATGTCGCATAATGTTCAAGAGTAAACATTTTACCACCGGCTTCACTATCACCTTGAAATGAACTTATAAAAAGATCTATGTGCGGTAGCACTATCAGCAACACCAACCACAGCAGTACAGGCACTATCAATAAATAAAATGTAAAATTAAACCCTTTTTGATTTTCCATAATTATTCCCTAATAGCATTTTAAATTATCATAATGTATCCCGACTTCTATAGTGTCACCTTCTTGTATATTTTCAAACTTGGCATTTTGCGGAAGTGATATCAGTATCTCAGCTTGGCTTGTCTGCTCAACTGCTGAAACTTTTGTATTGGAGCCGTCAAATAAAACAGTTTTGATCTTGACATTAAATCTTGTTATATCTTTAAGGTCATCTGTAGGAGCAAGTATAAAAGCTTCCGGTCTTATATATAAAACTTCGGGATTAAAATCCAAACCTTTCTTTTCAAGCTTCCATCCGGCTTTGGTTATGATGAAATCACCTTCTCTTTTTTTCAATTCAAGCCTATTGCTTTCCCCGACAAAACCGGCAACAAAAGCAGTTTTTGGATTTTTATATAAGTTTCTAGGAGTGTCTATCTGCTCAAATCTGCCTTTGTTCATAACGGCGACTTTATCGCTCATAACCAATGCTTCGGACTGATCGTGGGTAATGTATATAAAAGTAGTTCCAAGCTCTTTTTGAAGAAGTTTTAGCTCTATCTTCATATGTTCTCTAAGTTTCCTGTCAAGCGCACCAAGCGGTTCATCTAAAAGTAGTATAGAAGGTTTCATTACCAAACTTCTGGCAATCGCAACCCTTTGTCTTTGACCGCCTGAGAGTTCCGTAACCTTTTTCTTTTCAAACCCCTGAAGACTGACTCTTTCAAGCATATCTGCCACTCTACTGTCAATTTCCGATTTGTTTAATTTTTGCCTCTTAAGTCCAAAAGCGACATTTTCTTTAACATTCATCATCGGAAAAAGTGCCAAACTCTGAAAAACAATATTGACAGGTCTTTTTTCAGGAGGGATTCCCGTCATTGACTTACCTTTTATATATATCTCTCCGGATGTTTGAGGAATAAATCCGGATATCATTCTAAGAAGTGTAGTTTTACCGCATCCCGAGGGTCCTAGAATGGAAAAAAATCCTCCTTCTTCTACATCAAAACTAACATCTTTTACGGCAGTAAATTCTTTAAATTCTTTTGTAAGATTTTTTATCTCCAGTATTTTACCCATATTTGTTTCTCCTTATATAGTAAAAAATTTCATAAAATACTTTACTATATACTACACTAGAGAAAATTCTCTAGTGTAGAAATGAGAAGCAAAGGGGTTATTCTGCAGCTTTTATCTTATCAAGTGCTTTTGCTTCGATATCGGCAAATCCTTCAGGAAGAGCATCATACCATTTTATATTTTTTAAATCTTCTTGTGAATAAGATCTGTTATAGTTAGTCTTGATTTTATCATCAAGATATTTTGATGCATCTTTTGAAACAGTCATGTAACTGCTTTGATTTGTAACATATGCGGCATTTTTAGGTTGCAATATAAAATTGATCCATTTGTATGCCCCTGAGATATTTTTTGATTTTGCCGGAATTGCAAAAGTATCTATCCATCCAAGCGCTCCGCTTTTTGGGCAGACAAAATCGATATTTTTGTTTACGTCATGCACCTGCCAACCTATAGCATCCCATCCTGATTCAACCCAAACATCGCCATTCATAACAAGAGCTTTTTGAGTATCTCCGCTTGTCCAGTATGTTTTTACATATTTTTTAGCCGCAATTAATTTGGCAGTAACTTTGTCTATAAGTTTTTTATATGCTTCTTTGTCACTATATAACTTAAATGGATCATATCCCATTCCAAAAGCTGCACCTATAAGGATAGGTCTTTTTAACCTGTAAGAAATATGACCTGCATATTTTGGATTCCAAAGATCTGACCAGTCATTTGCTTCAGGAGCCATTTTCTTGTTGATGATCAATCCTGTAGTACCATATATATAAGGTACGGAGTAAACTTTACCGTCAACTTTACTGATTCTTTGAGCAGCTTTGAGCATCGGAGTTGCTATCTGATCAGTTTTTATCTTACTGTAATCAATCGGGTGATAGATATGAAATTTCTTTTGTACAAAACTGATCCTGTCCACACTAGGCTGAGCAAGGTCAAATCCACCGCCTCTTGTAGCTCTAAGTTTTGCTATCATCTCTTCATTGTTACTATATGTAACTTTAACTTTGATGCCTGTCTCTTTTTCAAACTTTTTAACAAGTGCTTTTGGGGCATACCCTTTCCAAGTTATAAGCCTAAGAGTTTCTTGAGCCATAAGCACACCTGAAGTCAACATAAGTGCCGATGCACCAAGTAGAACAACTTTTTTCATTTTAACCTCCAATAATATTTTTCTATTGTACAAATAGATTTAAAGTTGTAATTGTAACTCTTTTTGATTACAAATTAGTTACAATATTTAATCATAACACTTTTTTTCTAAATATACAATAGCCCCATCCAAAAAAAATTAAATTTTAGTACAAACCAAAAGGTATTTTTGTAATTGATTAAAATATCAACATTAAAGAGATTGCTATTTGCATAAAAAATAATATAATTACATATGTTTAAAAATTTAATTCAATCTGCTATAATATTTACCGATCTTGATGGAACACTTTTAAATCATAGTGACTATAGCTATGACTCTGCAAAATTTATACTCAATTTTATAAAAGAGAATGAAATACCGTTGATCATCGCAACTTCAAAAACAAAAAATGAAGTGATAGAGTTACAAAAATATTTAGGAATTTCAACACCTTTTATAGTGGAAAACGGTGGCGGCATTATATTTCATAAAAAAGATGGTTATGAGGATATGGAGCTTGGGTATAATTATCAATACATAAGAGACTGTTTTAAAAAATATGCTAAAAAATATAAAATTCGTGGCTTTGGGGATATGGGTATAGAAGAGATCATGACATTGACCGGCTTGCCTTTTAAACAGTCTAAAGAGGCAAAATCACGCCTTTTTAGTGAACCGTTTGTGCTTGAAAATGAAAATGATTTTACTGCACTGAAAAAGCTTGCAAACTCTGATGATTTAGATATCGTAAAAGGTGGTAGATTTTATCACTTGATTACTCTTAATCAAGATAAATCAGTCGCTGTAAAAAAGTTGATAAAACTGTATGAAACAAATAATCAAAAAAAATACCACTCCATTGCTTTGGGAGACAGTGCAAATGATCTTGGTATGTTACAAGCGGTTGATACAGCCGTATTGATTCCACAAATTGATAACAGTTATATAAAATGTGATATAAAAAACATTAAAAAAGCACCGTTTCCAGGACCAGATGGATGGAATATCGCACTTAGAGAGATTTTTAATGTCTGATAAAATGATACTAAAAGAAAGTTTTATTAAATTGTTAGATGAGATAAGACCTGAAGTTTTGATAGAAAAACAGTGTCATATTGATAAAAATATATTGTATATACAAAATACTCTATATGATTTGAGCAAATATAACAATATCTTTCTATTGGGTTCAGGTAAAGCTGTGATGCCCATGGCTAAGGCAATGCAAAATCTACTAAAAAGCTATAAGCCCGAAACACTTTTGGTAGGCGCTTACGCTCAAAAAGAAATATTGCTAAATACCACTTATATACAAAGTTCACATCCTTTGCCTTCCCAAAAAAGCATAAAGGCATCAATAAGCTTGAAAAAGTTTATGAATAAAATGAGCAAGGATGATTTATATATTTATCTGCTTTCGGGAGGAAGTTCAGCGCTTATAGAACTTTTGCCAAAAAGTATAAGTTTAAAAGCTCTTGAAGAAACAACTGAAATTATGCTTCATAGCGGAATGCCTATAAATGCTATCAATAGTGTAAGAAAATCCATCTCTTTGATAAAAGGTGGTAAATTAGCAAGAGAAAGTAAAGCAGAAGGTTGCGTACTTGTTTTATCTGATGTTCTTAAAGATGATCTTAGTGTTATAGGTTCAACACCTCTTTATAACTGTAAACAAAATGAT
Source organism: Thiofractor thiocamini (assembly GCF_055384375.1). NCBI lineage: Bacteria > Pseudomonadati > Campylobacterota > Epsilonproteobacteria > Campylobacterales > Thiofractor > Thiofractor thiocamini. The sequence continues at coordinate 639,925 of NZ_AP042389.1, forward strand.
GATCCCATAAAGATACTAAAATCATATGATGTATTTGATAGAATACCTCTACAAGTTCAACATTTTTTACTTCAAGAGGGTTTAAACAAACAAAAAACAGTAAGCTCTAAAGTTAAACATTTTATTATAGGCTCCAATCAAACAGTAATAAAAAGGGCAAAAAAGATAATACAATCACAAGATATAAAAGTTTCATCTTTGGATTTTCCCATAGAGGGTGATGTTGAATATTTGGCAAAAAAACTTTATCAAAAAATATCAAGCGAAAAGAATCCTCAAAAAATATGCTATATAGCCGGTGGCGAAGCAACTGTCAGGGTAGAAGGCAAAGGTAGAGGAGGGAGAAATCAACATCTCTCTTTGTGTTTTTTAAACTACATGAAAAACCACAAAGATATAACTTTTTTAAGTGCCGCTACCGATGGAGTTGACGGCAATTCGAATGCATCCGGTGCCATTGTGGATCACTATACGTATGATAAAGCTATGGAGTTGGGATTGAATATCGAAGAATATTTGAGAAATTTCGATTCGTATACATTTTTTTCTAAAACAAAAGATCTGATCATCAGTGGTCCCACAAACAATAATTTGTTGGATATTGTTATGATCATGGTAAATACAAAAAATATACAAGGAGCTCTTAATGGCTGATTTTTTTCAAAATGGAGTAATAACAACTCTTCAAAGATTAGGAGATAGGACACTTGATAGTCTTGAAAAAGAGCTTAATGCGTTTGCCAAAAGGCATCATATGGTGCTGTTGCTACCTGCACTTTACTCAGAGTTTCAAACACCTGCAATGCATAAAATCATCGAAGAGTTAAAGAGTGTTACTTATCTTCACAAGATTATTTTAGGATTGGATCAAGCGACAAAAGAGCAGTTTGAAGAAGTCAAGGAGTTGATGTCCGCTTTACCTTGTCAAGTAGATATATTGTGGAACGACGGACCCCGCATCAAAGAGCTTTATAATGAATTGACAAAAGAGGGATTTCCGGGGTTAAATACTCCAGGAAAAGGGCGAAATGTATGGACAATGATAGGATACGGAATGACAGAACAAGATAATTACGCTTTTGCTCTGCATGATTGCGATATAGTAAATTATTCAAGAGAGATACCTGCAAGACTTTTTTATCCTATCGTTCATCCTGCTTTGGATTTTGAATTTAATAAGGGATTTTACTCAAGAGTTACTTCAAAGCTACATGGACGAGTTACTAGATTGTTTTATTCTCCATTAATCCACTCACTAGTTAAAGTATTTGGGATAAGCCGATATCTTGAGTATATGGAAAGTTTCAGGTACTCACTTTCAGGAGAGTTTGCATTTATCCGATCTTTAGGTCGCGGTATAGCCATATCTCCAACTTGGGGACTTGAGGTATCAACACTCAGTGAAGTATATAAAAGCACATCAAACAGAAGAATATGCCAGACAGAGATACTTGAAACTTATGAGCATAAACATCAAGAACTCGGCTCACAAAGTTCAGGTGGCGGTGTTTATAAAATGGCAAATGATATAGCAAAAACGATTTTTAGAGTTATGGCTCAAGAGGGTGTTGTCTTTTCTCAGTCTGCTTTTAAAACTTTACAGGCGACATATTATCAAGAGAGTCGTTTTGAAATCTCAAAATATAATGCTCTTAGCAAATTAAACGCTCTTGAGTATATACGTGAAAATGAGATAAAAGCGGTAGAATCTTTTGAAAATGCAATCAAAGAGGCAGCTTTGGAATATTATGAGGATCCGATGGGGATACCTTCTCTTTCACCTTGGATTACCGTTCGTTCTGTATTGCCTGAATTTTCAAACAAACTTGCAGAGTATGTCAGGCTGGATAATCAATGATGGACATATCCGATCCGAAACATTCTATTAATAAACGATTACATAAACTTTACCCTCCTCTTGTAGCTAAACAGGCAACAAATGATATCATTGATCTTATATCTAAATATAAGCAACGCATAGTTTCAAAAGATTACCATTTAAGTGAAAAAGATATCATACTTATTACATACGGGGATCAAGTTAGTCGTCCACATGAGGCATCTTTATACACTTTAAAAATATTTTTGGATACTTATTTGAAGGAAGTTATAAATTCCGTTCACATACTTCCTTTTTATCCGTCATCTTCAGACAGTGGTTTTTCCGTTGTCAATTATAAAGAGGTTGATCCTTATATGGGTTCATGGAAAGAGATAGAGGATATAAGTGCAGAATATCGCTTGATGGTTGATGGTGTTATTAATCATATTTCACAATTTTCCAACTGGTTTAAAGCATATATATCAGGTGATCCATATTTTAAAAATTTTTTTATAGAAGTAGATCCTGATACTGATCTATCTGAAGTAGTACGTCCTCGCACTACACCACTTTTGAGTGAATTTATTGATAATGAGGGCAAAATTCATTATATTTGGACAACTTTTAGCAAAGACCAGGTTGACTTAAATTATAAAAACCATCGTGTTTTGTGTAGTGTGTTGGATGCACTTTTTTATTATATTGAAAAAGGAGCAACTCTTATCCGTCTAGATGCTATAGCTTTTATATGGAAAGAGATAGGCACAAAGTGTGTGCATTTACCCCAAACTCATGAATTGATACAACTTATAAGAGAAGTGTTGCATGAAGTCGCACCGGAAGTTATCATCATTACTGAAACAAATGTACCGCACAATGAAAATATCTCCTATTTTGGAAACGGCAACGATGAAGCACAAATGGTATATAACTTTGCATTACCACCTCTTCTTGTTCATTCAATTTTACATTCCAATACAAAAACACTGACATCTTGGGCAAAGACATTGACTCTGCCAAGTGAAAAAGTTTGTTTTTTTAATTTTACAGCCAGTCATGACGGTATAGGCTTGCGTCCTGTTAAGGATATATTAAGTGAAAAAGAGATACAAAATATGATTGATTTTGTAAAAGATAATGGGGGTCTTATATCTTATCGTGATGAACCTGACGGTTCTCAAAGTCCATATGAATTAAACTGTAGCTATATTGATGCTATAAGTCATATAAAAGATGATGATCATATAAGAGTAAAAAAAATGTTGCTAACTCAAGCTACGGCTTTGGTGATGCCGGGAGTTCCCGGTATTTATTTTCATTCATTGGTAGGTTCAAGAAATTATATTGACGGAGTTAAACATACAGGTATAAATCGTACAATCAATCGTGAAAAGTACAATTTGGACTGGTTGGAAAAAGAGCTTAAAAAAGAGGGCGGGTTGGCCAAAACAATGCTTGACAGTTACAAAAGGCTTATCTCTATTCGTATAAACGAAGCATCATTTAATCCTTTTGGGAAATTTGAATTTTATGATTTAGACCAAAGACTTTTTGTGATAAAAAAGTATTCTTTTGACAAAAAAGAGTATATTTTAGCTATTCATAATTTTTCCAATGAAAGGGTTGTGGTATCTTTACCTGACGATATAAACTCTCCTCTTTGCGATCTTTTGTCAACTTATAATATTAAGATAGAAAAACAAATTACACTTCAGCCATATCAAATAATTTGGCTTAAAAATTTAAAGGAGAAAAAGTGATAAAAAAATGTCTATTCCCGGCGGCAGGATATGGAACAAGGTTCTTGCCTGCTACAAAAGCAATGCCCAAAGAGATGTTACCAATCTTAACAAAACCGCTTATCCAGTATGGTGTTGAAGAAGCTATGGATGCAGGTTGTGATGTAATGGCCATTATAACCGGTCGTGGAAAAAGAGCTATAACGGATCATTTTGATATATCATATGAGTTAGAACATCAGATAAAAGGGACACCTAAAGAAAATTTACTGAATGATATTCGTAAGCTTATAGATCGATGCACTTTTACGTATACCAGGCAAAATGAAATGAGAGGATTGGGTGATGCAATATATAAGGGCAATGTCCTTGTTGGAGAAAAAAACCCTTTTGCAGTTATTTTGGCAGATGATTTGTGTATCAATCCTAAGGGTGACGGCGTTTTAAAACAGATGGTAAATCTTTATGAAAAATACAAGTGTTGCATCGTGGCAATCATGGAAGTACCAAAAGAAGAGGTACACAAGTATGGTGTAATCGAGGGAAGCCAAATAGAAGATGGAGTGTTTATGGTTTCAAATATGGTAGAAAAACCTGACAACGATAAAGCACCTTCAAACCTTGCCGTTATAGGTAGATACATCTTAACTCCGGATATATTTAATGCTATCGAACATACAAAACCTGGAAAAAATGGAGAGATACAAATCACGGATGCTTTGTGTGAGCAAGCAAAAAAAGGTATGGTTTTAGCATATAAATTTAAAGGAAAACGATTTGACTGCGGAAGTGTTGAAGGTTTTGTTGAGGCAACAAACTACTTTTATAATTTAGAAAAAAACAAATCCTAAGTATACATTCATGAAAAATTATAGATTTATCTCATGGAACGTTAACGGCATAAGGGCTATCGATAAAAAAGGTGCTTTGAAATGGGTGGATGACGAAAAGGTCGATATCCTCTCTCTGCAAGAGATAAAAGCCACAAAAGAGCAGATACCTACCACTCTTTTTAAAAAACATTTTAAGCATATATTTGTAAATTCAGGTTCTATAAAAGGAAGGCATGGAGTAGCTATGTACTGCGATATAGAGCCTTACTTTATAGATAATGCCGAACACATCGATACTCTAAAAGAGGGCAGGATAAACGAGATACATTTTAAAACGGATACTTACGATATAGCTTTTTTCAATGTTTACTTTCCAAACGGTCAAATGAGCGAAGAGAGACTTCAGTATAAACTTGATTTTTATGATAGATTTTTGGAGTATTGTCTTGATCTTAAAAAAACCGGCAAATCCATCATAGTTTGCGGGGATGTAAATACGGCTCATAAAGAGATAGACTTGAAAAGACCAAAAGCCAATGAAAAAACTTCAGGATTTTTGCCGATTGAAAGAGCTTGGATAGATAAGTTTTTAGCTTCAGGTTTTGTGGATACATTCAGATATATAAACGGTGATATAGAGCACCAATACACCTGGTGGTCATACAAATTTAACGCAAGAAAGACCAATGCTGGCTGGAGGATAGACTACTTTTTTGTAAGCGATGACTTAAAAGTTAATATAACAGATGCAAAAATACTCTCAGACATAACCGGTAGTGATCACTGCCCAATATCACTAAGCATCAAGCTTTAAAGCACTCTTTATCGCATTTATATAGCTTTTTGGTGACGGATTTTTATCTTTGTATGCTATATCAAAAGCAGTCCCGTGATCTACTGAAGTTCTGATGATAGGTAAATTTAAAGTTACATTAACGCTTTCTTCAAAGTATTTCATTTTAACGGGTATCAATCCCTGATCATGATACATAGCTATAAAGTAGTTTAAATTTTTTAAATTTTTGGGACTAAAAGCAGTATCAGGAACCAAAGGACCGTAAAAAAACTCTTTTTTTATCTTCTTGTTCGCTTTTTTTATGGCTTTTTTTATGGCTTTTTCTTCATCACCTATCACTCCGTTATCTCCGGCATGCGGGTTTAGCCCCAAAACTGCTATATTTTGGGCTTTTTTTAAAGAATTATAAGTATCCATAAAAAAGCTATACAATTTATCTTTTTTGATATTTTTTGATACATCTTTTATAGGTATATGTTGAGTGAAAAGGATGGAAAAAAGTTTTTCGCATCCTATCATCATGATAGCATCTTTTTTAAACACATCCTGCAAAACTTCGGTATGGCCTTTATATCTTATACCGGCTTTGTTCCAGGCTTCCTTGTTGATTGGAAGTGTTGTGATGGCATCCACCTCTTTCTTGATCGCCAAATCAATGGCTTTTTTAAATGACATATAAGAGTAAAAACCGCTTTTTTTACTTACGGTACCAGGTTTTATGGTAAATTTTTTATCTATGCCAATCATTTTAAAGTCATCCGGAAGTGGCTCGTCTAAAAGTTTACAAGCTTGTAAAGCCATCTCCTTATCCACTATATAGATGGGTTTACAAAGCTTTTTTATCCTCTTGTGGGTATTTAAAGCTATCTCAAATCCTATACCGTTCAAATCGCCTATACTGATGGCAATTCTTTTTCTCAACTCTTCACCCATCCTCTCATTCACCCATTCACCAACTCTATCATGTCTTCTACGGCTTTTTGAAAGCCTACAAACATACTTCTTGCTATGATTGATTGGCCTATATTTAACTCTTCTATATGTTCTATGTCGGCTACATCTTTTACATTTTGATAGTTAAGCCCGTGACCGGCGGCAACCTTTATACCAAATTCATTGGCTTCATTTGCTGCAGTTGCCAGTTTATTTAGTTCAATTCTTAGCATCTTTTCGAGTTCTCTTCTTTGTATATCAAACTCTTTTATGGAATTTTTGTTGTATCTCAAGTTACTATAAAGCATGGAATGTATATTTGCGTATCGTCCGGTATGTAGTTCTACCCAGTCAACCATAAGAACTTTAGAAGCTCTTATCATCTCGATAGTAGGGTCTATAAAAAGAGATACTTCTATATCGTTGGCTTTTAAAAAATGAACTACACTGTCAAGCCTGCTGTGATACGAGGCGATATCCAAACCTCCCTCAGTCGTTACTTCTTCTCTTTTTTCGGGAACTATAGTAGCTCTATGGGGTTTTAATTCCACTACTTTTTCTATGATATCTGGATCTATGGAGCACTCAAGATTTACAGGTAGCTGAGAGTTTTGGATGATCCTTTTTGCGTCATCATCATGGATATGCCTTCTATCTTCTCTTAAGTGGATAGTTATCTGATCGGCTCCTGCAAGCCTGCACAAAGGTACTGCATCAAGCGGATCGGGGTCATTGACTTTTCTTGCTTCTCTCAAAACTGCAATATGGTCTATATTTACACCTAATTTCATAATTTATAACCTTTTTTATAAAATTTGGGTATTATACCAAAATCTTTTATAAAGGATTTAAAAATATGGTTGCATTCGATCTTGGGTCAAACACACTAAGAGCGGTTAAATTCGACTGCGAAGCCAAAGAGAGAGTCAAAGAGTATGAAAAGATAGTACAAACTGCCGACGGACTGCAAGAAAGTGGAGAAATCAAAAAAATCACTATCGAAAAGATAGTTGAAGCCATCAAAGAAGCAAAAAAAGTAATCGATACAAAAGATGAACAAATAGCAGCGGTTGCAACCGCTGCTTTAAGGATAGCATCCAACAGTGAAAAAGTTTTAAAAATCATCAAGAAAGAGACCGGGGTTGATTTTAGAGTTATAAGCGGCACCGAAGAGGCAAACTATACAGCAGTTGCAGTTAGTGAGCGACTTAAAAAACTGGGCTTGCAAAATGAAGACTTTTTACTTCTTGACTTAGGTGGAGGTTCAAGTGAAATCTATATAAAAAAAGAGCAGAGATCTTTTATCAAAAGTTTTCCTTTGGGCATAGTAACCCTTACCCAAAAATATGACTCTATAAGCGATGTAAAAGAGAGTTTGGAAAATGAGACAAAAGAGATAAGAAAATTTATAGACGAGATTTACAAGCAATTCTCCAAACCAAAACTGTTTGTCAGTACCGCCGGCACTGCTACGACTTTAGCCTCTTTTAAACAAGGTATCGATTATGAGCATTATGATCACGCTAAAGTTACAGGGGTCATCTTGAGTATAAACGATATAGATCAGGCATTGCAGAAACTTCTATCCATGAGCGAAGAGGAGAGAAACAGATGGGTGGGAGTAGGCAGAAGTGATTTTATCATCAGTGGTATTTCGATACTTAAAAAGATACTTAAAATCACGGAGTTTGACAATATGGTTGTTATAGATGACGGTCTTAGGGAAGGTGTGGCCATAGATAAATGCAACGAGCTAAACTCCAATATTATATAATATTAATTTTGTTTTGATATAATACAGCCTTTGTGTAACATCAATAAAAATGAAATATAATAAAGGAGAGCGTATGCAACTCTCAGGATCACAAATGGTCATCGAAGCACTCAAGCGTGAAGGGGTAAAAACCGTATTTGGTTATCCCGGCGGTGCTATCATGAATGTATATGATGAAGTATACAAACAGGATTTTTTTGAACATATATTAACCAGACATGAACAAGCCGCGGTTCATGCTGCTGACGGATATGCAAGAGCCAAGGGGGACGTGGGGGTTGCATTTGTTACCAGTGGTCCCGGATTTACCAATGCGGTTACCGGGCTTGCTACGGCGTATATGGATTCTGTTCCGTTGGTTGTTATAAGTGGGCAGGTCCCTATCACCATGATAGGAACGGATGCTTTTCAAGAGATCGATGCTGTTGGTATAAGCAGACCTTGCGTAAAACATAATTATTTGGTAAAAGATGTCAGTGAACTTCCGAGAATTTTAAAAGAAGCATTCTATATAGCAAGAACAGGAAGGCCGGGTCCTGTACACATAGATATACCAAAAGATGTTACAGCTCAAATGGGTGAATTTGTCTATCCAAAATCCATAAAGCTAAAAACTTACAAACCAAACTATGTGGGAAACCCAAGACAAATCAAAAAAGCGATAGAACTTATAGCAAATGCCAAAAGACCCGTATTTTACCTTGGTGGTGGTGTCATGAGTTCAAGTGCCACAAAATCTGTAAGGGAATTTGTTGAAATCACCGGGATACCGACGGTTGAAACATTGATGGCCAGAGGCGCACTTCCTCATGATCATGAGCTTCTTTTTGGAATGCTTGGAATGCACGGAAGCTACGCAGCAAATATGGCGATGAGCGAAGCAGATCTTATGATAGCTATCGGAGCTAGATTTGATGATAGAGTTACCGGAAAACTCAGTGAATTTGCAAAACATGCCAAGATCATACATGTCGATATAGATCCAAGCAGCATAGGCAAACTTGTGGATGTGGATCTCCCTATAGTAGGTGATGTTAAAAATGTCATCAAAGAGATGATACCAAAGGCAAAAGACAAGATAGACAAAGAAAAGTATATTCCATGGGTTGAACTCTTAAAAAGATATGATGAGATACATCCTTTGAAATTTGAAGATAGCAACGAAGTCATAAAGCCACAATGGGCTATAAAAAGAGTAGGTGAACTTTTAGGAGACAAAGCTATCATCTCAACCGATGTCGGACAGCATCAAATGTGGGCTGCACAATTTTATCCGTTTACAAAACCAAGACAATTTGTAACAAGCGGCGGTTTAGGAACGATGGGATTTGGATTTCCTGCCGCTATGGGTGTAAAAAGAGCGAAAGAGGATAAGATAAGTATAAATTTTTCAGGTGACGGATCGATACTGATGAATATACAAGAACTTATGACGGCAGTCGAGAGTAAAATCCCGGTCATAAATATCATCCTGAACAACAACTACCTTGGAATGGTTAGACAATGGCAGACATTTTTTTATGACAAAAGATACTCTTCTACCGATCTTTCCATGCAACCGGATTTTGTTAAATTGGCTGAAAGTTTTGGAGGTATCGGCTTTAGAGTTGAAACGAAAGAGGAGTTTGACAAGGCATTGGATGAAGCTGTCAAATCCAACAGAGTTGCGATTATAGATGTAGTGGTTGATAGAATGGAAAATGTTTTACCAATGGTACCGGCAGGCGGAACACTGTACAATATGATGCTTGATTTTAAGGAATGATTATGAGTGAAACAACTAGAAGAGTAATTTCTGTTATAGTTTTAAATGAGCATGGTGTGCTTTCAAGAATTTCCGGTCTTTTTGCCGGAAGAGGGTACAATATAGAATCTTTAACCGTTGCTCCCATACCTGATACGGAATTTTCAAGATTTACCATAGTCACAAAAGGCAATAAAAGAGTCATAGAACAGATAGTCAAGCAACTGCATAAACTTATACCTACTTATAAAGTTATAGAAAATGTTGATTTTGTCGAAAAAGAGATGGCACTCATCAAACTTCCTCTAGATGCAGATCTTAACGGTCTTGACGCTATACTAAAAGCCTACAACGGGACTGTTGCAAACGCAGGAAAAGATTTCATCATAGTGATGGTAGCTGATGACAGTGACAGAGTAGGGCATTTTATAGAAGCTATGGGCAAATACAATCCCATAGATGTTGTAAGAAGCGGTTCAGTGGCCATGGAAAGATAAGTAGCCAAAACAAGGAAGATTCATTGAAATTAAACAATTTACTAAAAAATATCGGTTTAAACGAGGTTGATAAAGATATAGATATAGATATAACATCCATACAGGATTTGTCAAAAGCAACTAAAGATTCTCTTAGCTTTATCACTTCAAAAAAATACCTTGATGATTTAAAACACACAAAAGCCGGAGCAGTCTTGGTTGCAAATGATTACGAAAAGTATACTCCTAAAAGTTCCGTTGCCATTACTTGTGATGATCCGTATCTTTATATGGCTTATGCAAGTAAATTTTTTAAAAAAGATTTGGTCACGAAAGAGTATATCGAACCTGTTTTGGGTGAAAAAGTTGAACTATCCGATAAGGCATCAGTCGGTTCAAACGTATCCATAGGTCAAAACAGCATCATACTTGCCGGAGCAGTCATAGGAAACAATGTAAAAATCGGCAAAAACTGTGTGATATTTCCAAATGTTACCATATATAATGATACCGTTATAGGTGATGATTGCCGCATACACGCCGGGACTGTTGTGGGTAGTGACGGTTTTGGATACGCTCATACAAAAGACGGCAGACACATCAAAATATATCATAATGGAAATGTCATCATAGAAGATGATGTGGAGATAGGGGCAAACTGTACTATAGACAGGGCGGTATTTGGATCGACTCTCATAAAGAAAGGAACAAAGATAGACAACCTGGCTCAGGTAGGGCACAATTGCAATATCGGAGAAAATTCCATCCTTGTTTCACAAGTTGGACTTTCAGGCTCGACCGAGCTTGGAAGAAATGTAGTGATGGGAGGACAAAGTGCCACGGCAGGACATTTAAAAATCGGAGATTTTGCTACAATCGCCGCTAGAGGTGGTGTATCAAAAAGTATAGAGGGAGGCAGAGTGTACGGAGGTTTTCCTTTGACACTTCAAAAAGATTGGCTAAGACTTCAAGCCAAAATATCAAAACTAATTAAAAAATAGGAGAAAAAATGGGCGGAGAACACAAAATCATAAAAACATTTGCATTGGCAGGAACAAAAAAAGGTTTGATTTCAGTTGCACATATCAACGAACCATACGGCAAAGAATCAAATCCGGTAGTAAGTATAGGAATATCTTTAAAAGGCGATATAGACGAGCCTGATTGGAAAGCGCATATCCCTTATGAAAATCTTGATGAACTCATAGAAGCACTTCAAGAGGCAAGAGAAAGTCATAAATAATTTATGACTTTCTCCTATCATCCACAATATGATTTTCAATTCTTTTTTTAATGATGTTTAAAAAAATTTTCTCACTTTCTTTATTAAAAGCACTTTTTGGTATAAAAATATAATTTTCTCTATAATAAAGTAAAAAACCATTATCTTCAAGTAAAACTCTTTGTATCTCATTCCATGATATAGCGGTTTCATTTATGGTAACATTTTTACTATCAAACTCTACAGTAATAGTTTTATCTTTTAAAGGAGATTTTTGAAATGCGTTTAAAATAAAAAGTTTTCTTAACGGCCATCTTAATAGATACCAGTATATTAAAAAAACAGTAGATATAAAAAGAAGTCCAAATGCTCCCTTTTTAAAAAATGCAACCAATCCAAACTGTGAAAGAGCTATAAAAAACCATCCGGTAAATCTTTTAGGTGAGTGTCTTAGCATATCTTCATACAGGCTTTTACTGCCTTGTAGATATGTCTGTTTGTCCCATTTGTACGATAAATTAAGCTTTGACATGCTCATCTGATTCCATTATCCACAAATTATCTTTTTTTATACATCCATTCTCTTCCAAATCATCGATCATCTGAAGTGTTTGCACATATAGTTCATCATATTTTTTACTAAATTCTTTGTATTTTCTTTTTTCTTTTTTTGCATACCACCAGGCAATTACAATCGAAAGCATAAAAAATCCATATATGTACCATTGCCATGATTTAAGGCTCAATAGGACTATGAAATATTGGACTGAAAAAAGTACAAAAAATTCTATAGAAAATATAATAACCAAAACCGAACTATGCTCAAAGGCAAGTGTATATTTTTCTATTTTTCTAAGAGTATCAAGATTTGTATTGATCGTTTCTGCTTTTTGTTTACAATCTTCTTTTAAAGTCGTTATATCTATATTTTTCAAATGTATATTACTTAAATTATACTCGATATTTGTCTGCTTATATTCTTCAAATATTTCAGGATGATCTATAAGAATATGTTCGATTTCCTGAACACTCAATTTTCTTTTTCCCGCAACTTTTTGTACTTCTTGAAGTATCAAATCATACAAGCCGACATCTTTTATCTCAAGGGCTACTCTTTTTATATTTGTCAATACACACTCCCGTATTTCCGACAGTCAAAAGACTGTCGGAAATCATATAAATTATGCCGCTTCTAATTCCAAGCCATATGAAGCAGTTTTATCTTGAGCCGGCAAAAAGATACCCATAAGTCCTTTTATACCTATACTCATAACAATATTATACAAAAATATTGCCCATGCTATTAATATCATCGACCCAAAAATAGCCCCTAGCGTATAAAGAGTATGAAACTCTCCATTTACATATAGATGGCGTCTCAATGCTCCTTGAAGTCCTGCCATACCTACAAATGCGCCCATGCCTATACCACCTATGAAATATAACCAGAAGTGTGCATTGGACAATTTCAATGAGTACATTTTTGTATTATTTGTAACAAGAGGCCAAAGTACATATAAAGCACTATATAGTGTCATATATAGACCTACTATCAATGCCATATGGAAGTGGGCAAAAGATATCCAACTAGTATTGTGCAAAATTCTGTTCATACCCATATCTGCTTGAATGATTCCTGCAGGAACTGCCAATCCAAAACCTATCAAACCACCAAGAAGATACTTTAATTCCATAGTCATTTTAAGAGGCCTTGCTTTCCATAAAGTTACAAGCGTGATAAACAGTGCCAAACCTTGAGTAAGAAGCTCAAATGCAGTTACCATCTCTCCTGAGATAAGTTTCATCATTTCAGGTTGTGGTTGATCAGACAAAAGATGATGAGACCAAACCATCCAAGAAACGATAAGCTCAAGCATAAGGGCTGCTCTAGCTACATTTTCCATAAAAAGTCTTTGACCTGTTATAATCATTGCCAAAAGATACCATGCTCCTGCTACATATATAAGTACCAACCCGTCAGCAACTAGGTCAAGACCCCACCAAAAGTAATTTTTATATAGTAATGCATCTATAGTTGCAACATCCAAAGAGTGTCCGGCGACAGAAAAAACAAGATAAACCAGAACCAATACTCCGGCGCTAAGTATAACAAGTGCATCTAGAAATGTATCAACCGTACCTCTAAATATCGCAACAACCGGAAGTGATAAAGCCGGCTCTTTTGAATATGGTGGTTTTCCAGTGATCTTATGTAAAAGATTTAACATACCGTCAATACCAAAACCACTTACCAAAAGCTCCTTTGTAGTTTTGTTTTTATGTACACCTACTCTTGCAAATATAGTTGCATAGATATTGTAGATAAAGCACAGTGTTCCAACCATTATAAGTGCCGCACCTACTATAAATACTATACCGCCTATCGCTTCAAACTGCTTAAGATCAGCCGGAAGTGGCCAATAAAGTGTATATAAAGGCGCATAATGCCAAGCAAATGCAGCAAACCAAGCCAATGCAGTACCTATGGTTATAAGAAGCCATGTTGCATTTGCCAATTTTACACTATAAAGTGGTTTTTTTGCCAAAAACGGTACCAAAAATATAAAAGCAGAAAATACAAGCTGATAAGTTGAGCCAAAGATTCCTACTATCGGATGAGCTGTCATAATGGCAAAAAAGTGAGGAGCATGGGAAAACATGTCCGGCAAAGGATTGGTCGGTCCCAATTTCACCATTCTCATTATCATTCCCTCGATCGCCACAAGACCGAAAAATAGAAATGACATCACTACGCCTCTTAGGGCTACTTTTTGTAAAGCGTTAAGCTTTGTATGGTCAAAATTCGTTCCATTTATAAGATTGTTAGCAAAACTCATTAATTGCCTCCTTTATTATTGTCACAGCCTACAACTTTTACGGCATTTTTTACAAATAGTAAATCTTTTCCATCTTCGCTGTATTGAGCCGGTCCGGAATACTCTGTCGAAGTAAGGTTGAAAGTACCCGGAAAATTAAATGTCCACATTAGTTTATTTTCATGACCGGGATCAACTTGCATTTGAGTGACCATGGTTCCGTTTTGTCTGAAAAGTCCAAAACCATACATAAGATCTCCACTTGTAACATCAAAAAGTGTAGGTTTTCCGCAGTTTACCACCATTGGTGTTTTTGGAAGTACCCATTTGTGATCTTTTATCTGTATATGAAATACCTTATCCGGCTTTATTTGATCTTTCATCATATCTTCTTGCACCCAAGGGATTGTATTGTATGTAAAGATATGATGACCGACACCACCGATTACCAAAAAAGCTATATACCCATAAAAAGGTATTTTCACTATTGACTTCACTTTCTCTTTTCTTGTTAAATTATATCCGAACCACCCAACGATAGATATAATTAACAAAGCATAAATAGTGTAAGCAACATTGTGAAACTTCAATAATTCTATAGAATTTTGAAATGTCATGCTTCCTCCTTGTAAATTTTATATTTATTATAATTAATTCAAATAAAAATTGCATTGATTAAAATCAATAAAGTAATACTTTGAATTTAATTATTCATTTTAAGCTTTAAATGAGTAACAATTTTACATACCGACATCAAAGAAAAAACTTGTGAAATTAGAAACTTTTAGATATAATTCTGCTAAATTGAACTAGGAGAGCTGATAAAATCGGCTGAGAGTAGGGGTGTGTACCTCTTTATCCTAAAGTACCTAACCATAGATAAGACCAACTATGGTTTGGTACTTAAACCTGATCCGGATAATGCCGGCGGAGGGAAAGTTTGCTACTACAAAAAACATCCTTTCACTATCATTTTCCGGAACAAATCAACAAGGATTTTGATGAAAAAGAGAGTGGCTTTGAGTATCGCCGGATTTGACGGGAGTGGCGGAGCAGGAAACCTGGCTGATATGAAAACATTTTTGGCTCATGATTTGTATGCCTTAAGCGTAATCACTTCCGTCACCGCACAAAATACAACCGGTGTCAAAGATAAACTTGATATAGATAAAAAATTTCTACATAAACAATTAAAAACACTTTTTGAAGATATAAAGATCGATGCCATTAAGATAGGGATGATACCAAATAGTAAAAATATCGAAGTTATAGCAAAATTCATCAAACTATATAAAACAAAAACTGTTTTGGACCCGGTTATCATCTCGACAAGCGGATACAGACTTTTAAGTAAAAAAGGTATAAAAAGGCTAAAAAACAAACTCATCCCCCTGGCAGATATCATTACACCAAATATAAATGAGGCCCAGACCCTAACAGGTATAAAGATAAACTCTATAAAAGAGATGAAAAAAGCTATAAAAAAACTTCACAAGATGGGCGCCAAATCCATTTTAATGAAAGGCGGTCATTTATCGGGTAAATATGCGATAGATTTACTATATACTAGGGGTAAATTTTATACTTTAAAGCAAAAGAAGGTCAAAAGTAATATAGATTTTCACGGTACAGGATGTATTCTCTCTTCTGCAATTGCCGCCAACCTTGCAAATGGATACGGTATGCACAAATCGGTAAAAAGAGCAAAAAAATTCATAACCAAAAAAATTGAACACAGTTTCAAGATATCTTCAATGGGGGTAAATTACATCATATGATAAATATAACAATTAACTCAAAAGAGGAGCGACTTGAAAAAGAGATGGATGTAATGACTTTTTTATCAAAAAAAGGTATAAAAAAAGATAGCGTCGTCGTACTGATAAATGAAGATGTTATAAAAAAAGATGATTTTGAAAGGGTCATGATAAAAGATGGTAACAAGATAGAAATTCTTAGATTTGTTTCGGGAGGGTAAAATGAACGATATACTAAAGATAGGTGAAAAAGAGTTTAAAAACAGACTTTTTACGGGGACGGGAAAATTTCCCGATAAACATATGATACCAAAGATTCTAAAATCAAGCGGCTCGGAGATGATAACGGTAGCTTTAAGAAGAGTGGATTTTTCTATGCCTGAAGAGAATGTGTTGGAGTATATAGACAAGAGTGTAACACTTTTGCCCAATACTTCAGGAGCCAGAGATGCCAAAGAGGCTGTAAAGATAGCTAGGATTGCTAGAGAAGCAGGTTGTGGTGATTTCATAAAGATAGAAGTCATACATGATATGAAATACCTGCTGCCGGATAATGAAGAGACCGTAAAAGCTACTGAAATTCTATCAAAAGAGGGGTTTGTCGTTTTACCATATGTTATGCCGGATCTCATAACTGCAAAAAAACTTGAAGACACTGGAGCTGCAGCAGTGATGCCTCTTGGCTCTCCCATAGGATCAAATCAGGGATTAAAGACAAAGTCTATGATAGAGATCCTTATAGAAAATATCTCCTTACCCATCATAGTGGACGCTGGCATTGGAAGACCATCCCAAGCCGCAGAGGCTATGGAGATGGGAGCGGATGCGGTTTTGGTAAATTCTGCCATAGCAAATGCCGATGACCCCGAGAGTATGGCGGAAGCTTTTTCGCTTGCGGTAAAAGCCGGCAGAAAAGCATACCTGGCAAAAATAGCTGAAACTTCGTCTAAAGCCAAAGCGTCCTCTCCGCTTACCGGATTTTTGCATGACTGATTTTAAAAGATTTGACAGTTTCAAGGATATACTTGAAAGTTATGAAAATTTTGACTTTAAAACATATCTGCAAAATGTAACAGACAGTGACATAAAAAAGAGTTTGTCAAAAGAGAAGCTTGATGAATTTGACTTTTTAAACCTTATAAGCAACAAGGCTCAAAACTATCTTGAAGATATGGCAAGAATTTCAAGAAGAAATTATCTAAGACATTTTGGAAGAGTTATACAGCTTTATATACCTATATATGTATCAAACTACTGCTCAAGTGACTGCTCATACTGCGGCTTTAGTAAAAAAAACAAGATCAAAAGAAAACATTTAACCAAAGATGAGATAGAGGCTGAAGCTAAGGAGATAGCAAAAACCGGCATAAAGCACATCCTTCTTTTAACAGGTGAAGCGAAGAAGATCGCTGATTTGGATTATCTCAAGATGGCAATAGGGGTGCTAAAAAAATATTTCAGCTCTATCGCCATAGAGATATATCCGCTCGATATAGATGAATATATGGAGTTAAAAGATACTGGAGTTGATTCGCTGACTGTTTACCAAGAAGTTTATGATAAAGATATATACCAAGAAGTTCATACTTCTGGAGAAAAAAGAGATTATCTTTATAGGCTCGATACTCCTGAAAGAGGAGCAAAAGCAGGTTTTAGAGCTATAAATATAGGAGTTTTGTTTGGCTTGGCTGATATACAAAAAGAGGCATTTTTCAGCGCTATTCATGCAAAGCATCTTATGGACAAATACCTTGAATGTGAAATATCACTTTCGCTTCCCAGGATAAATCATGCAGAAGGCGACTATAAACCAAGATACGAGCTTGACGATAAAACTTTTTTACAAATCATGCTTGCATACAGGATTTTCATGCCGATGATCGGCATCAATGTTTCCACAAGAGAAAGAGCATCTTTTAGAGACAATTTGCTAGGGCTGGGAGTTACGAAACTATCAGCCGGTTCAAAAACCGATGTCGGAGGATATGAGGGTATAGATGCTTCCACCCCACAATTTGACATAAGTGACGAAAGAAGCGTTGAAGAGATAGTTAAAGTCATAAAACAAAAAGGTTATCAGCCTGTTTTTAAAGATTGGGAAATGATTTGTGAGTGAGTAATGAGTGAATGAGTGAATGAGTGAATGAGTAGATGAGTAGATGAGTAGATGAGGAGGAGAAGATGAAAGAGATACCTTTGGGGCTTTATGGGATTACGGCGGAAAATTTTGCCAACGGCAGAAGCAATGTAGAGTGTGTTAAAGAGATGATAAAAGGTGGCATTAAAATCATCCAGTACAGAGAAAAATATAAAAGCATAAAAGAAAAAACCAAAGAGGTAAAAGAGATAACGAAAATTTGCAAAGACAACGGTGTGCTTTTCATAGTTAATGATCATATCGATATAGCCATGTTAGTTGATGCCGACGGTGTTCATGTCGGACAAGATGATATGGATATAAGCGATGTTAGAAAGCTCATGGGAGACGATAAGATCATAGGAGTTTCTACGCATGCTCCCAAGGATGCCATAAAAGCTCAAGAAGGCGGGGCTGATTACATAGGTGTAGGACCCATCTTCCCTACAACCACTAAAGATACTAAACCGGTTGGGTTGACATATCTAAAATGGGCGGTAGAAAATGTAAAGATTCCCTTTGTTGCCATAGGTGGTATCAAACGATACAATATCGACGATATCTTAAAAACCGGAGCAAAAAGAGTATGTCTTGTCAGTGAAATCGTAGGTGCGAACGATATAACAAAAACGGTATCTTATCTTCAGACTAAATGTTTAAACGGTAGCCAAGACCATACTCCGTAGTTATGATGTCTTCATCCTCAGGGTAAATATCTTTGATCTTTTTTCTTATATTTTTTATATGACCATCAAGTGTGCGTTGATTGCTTTTTGGCGAGAGTACTTTGTATAGATCTTCTCTATATATTATCTGTTTTGGATTTTCTATGATGATCTTTAGTATTTTAAATTCCGTTCTTGTCAATTTCAACAAACTGTTTTTGTAATATATACTGTTATTGTCTACCTTAAAGACGTTTTCCGGCAAAAAATCTTTTATGCTGGTATTTTTTCCAAGATGCACCCATATCCTGGCTTCCAGCTCCATTGGATCTATAGGTTTTACAAGATAATCACTGGCACCGAATTTGAAAGCTTTGATCTTCGTTTGAGTATCCGAGTATCCGCTGATGACAATGACTGGTATATTGAAGTTTTCCGAATTTAAAAATTTTAACACTTCATACCCTTCATAATCAGGAAGATTCAAATCCAGCAAAATCAAGTTGTAGTTATTGAATTTTATCCTAAATATAGCATCCGTTATAGTGGTAAATATCTCAGCATCAAACCCCTTCTCGGTTAAAAACTCTTGCAAGGATAGTGCACTTTCCGTGTCATCTTCGATAAGTAGAATTTTATTTTTTATCAATACATATACTCCAAAAAAACAGAATCTTCATATTTTACCCACATTTTTCTTATAATAACATTGTATAATAAATTTTTAAAAATATTATCTGATATTATTTTGCGAGGAAAAATGAATTTAAGAGATGTAAGCATACTTTTTGTTGATGACAACACGGATCTAAGACAAAGTTTTGATTTTTTTATGAGAGACAACATAAAAGATCTATACCTTGCCAAAGACGGCATAGAAGGATTGGATATATTTTACGAGTGCAAACCCGATATCGTGATAGCCGATGTAAATATGCCTTCTTTAAACGGTATAGAAATGTCAAGGATTATCAAGCAGGGCAATCCCGAAACTCCTATCATGTTGATATCGGCTAAAGAAGATACAAATGTCCTAAAGGAAGCCATAGAGATAAAAATCGATACCTTCATAACAAAACCCATCGTAGATACATCATTGATATTGAGAAAACTCGAAGCTTTCGCCAAAAAGGTTAAAAACAACCAAAATATCCACAATACCAACGAAAAACTTTTAAAAATGGCTACAACAGACCAATTGACGGGTCTATGCAACAGATACAAGATAAATGAAATACTTTCAAATGAAAAAAACAGAAGCAGCAGGTTTGGTGCACATTTCTCGATCATACTTATCGACATAGATGATTTTAAAATGATAAACGATACTTACGGTCACATAGCGGGGGATCAGGTTCTTATAGAGTTTGCGGATATTATCCTGACGAGTTCAAGAGTCACTGATATCGCCGGAAGATGGGGTGGCGAAGAGTTCATAGTCATACTGCCTCAAACTGAAAAAACAGATGCCGCAATACTTGCAAAACATTTAAAAGAGAAGATAAACTCTCACAGTTTCAGTGAAGTAGGCAGACAAAGCGCAAGCTTTGGAGTTGCGGAGTGCAGATCAAGCGAAGACATAAAAGAGATCATCAAAAAAGCTGACAATGCCCTTTATAAGGCTAAAAAATTAGGAAAGAACAGAGTATGCATATCTTGAGAAAATCTTTTTTTGTATTTGCATTTTTTCTTTTTTGTTTGGCAAAAATAAATGCTACCGGCTTTAACTATGACTTTTTAAATAAAAATGAAAATGACTATCTAAAAAGTAAAAAAGAGATAAAGGTTTATCTCAAAAAAGACTGGATGCCCGAAGATGAAAATGAATTTCCCCAAATTTACAATTTTTTAAAAAATTACATGAAGCTTTATGAAAAAGTCTTAAAAAAGAAAATCGTATTTGTCAAAGATATCAAATGGAATGAAAAAAGCAATGTCTTAAAAGAAAAACATATCGATACCGTATGTGTTCTTGGAAAAAATCCCAAAAGAGAGAGATACTATATCTATAGTGATTTTAAAATATTTGATATATTTTATGCTTTTGCCGTACCTTTGCATAAAAAAAATCCCTCACTTGGGGAGTTGAACCGAAAAAAAGAGGCTCTTGCGGTAGTCCAGGGCAGTGAAAAGATAAACTATATAAGAAAAAAATATCCCGATATCAGACTCATAGAGTGTGCTACAAACTATGATGCCCTAAAATTTGTCCTACAAAAAAAAGCTTCTTATGCACTTGGCAATTTTTTCACGTTCAAATATTTGATTTACAAAAATTTTCTATCGGGTTTAAGTATAAAACTACAAAACGAAGATAAAAATATCACAGGCATACCCAAATTTTTAGCATTTAGCAAAGATAATGAAATGCTTAAAAATATATTTGACAAAGCATATCTTCAAATAGACAAAGAAGAGATATATCTGCTAAAGTCCAAATGGCTTCCTATGCCATTGACAAAGAAAATATACTTGAGTGACAAAGAGAAAAAGTTTATAAAAAGTCACATTGTCAATATAAACACCACAACAAGCTGGATACCTTTCAATTTTGAAGATAAAAAAGGCAATATCGTAGGTATAGGTGTCGACTACTGGAAACTTATAGCGAAAAAAGTTCACCTTAGGTATAGATTTTTCAAAGCAAAAAATTTTCCCGAAGTCTTAAAAAATATCAAAAATAAAAAGTATGATTTGAACATAGCTACCAGTAAAACACTTGATAAAGAGTCTTTTGCACTTTTTACCAAAACATACGAAAAATTTCCCATAGCGATAGCTACAAAAAAAATAAGCAGTTTCATAACAACCGGAGTGGACCTTGAGCATAAAAAAGTTGCTGTCGGAAAAAGCTACAGTACATATTTTTTACTAAAAAACATGTATCCCAAGATAGATTTCGTTCTAACCAAAGACACCAAAGAAGCTCTCCAGCTAGTGCAAGACGGTACTGTTTTTGCCGCAGTGGATATAGAGCCGTCATTAAGATACCAGATCATAAAAAATGACTTTAAAGATATATTTATCACCGGAATCACCGGGGTCGATTTCAACTTGCAAATCATGATAAGAAAAGATTACGGTATATTGATCTCGATACTGAACAAATCCATAAGTTCTATAAGTAACCAGGAAAGGATAAAAATATATAAAAAATGGATGGGCGTCAAAAAAGAACAGGTGGATTATATGCTCATCATAAAAATAACCCTTTTCTTTTTGGTTGTATTTGTAACTTTACTATACTCTTATCTCAGGCAAAAAAGACTCAAAAAAGAGGTTGAAAATTTAAACAAGACACTTGAAAAAAGAATTGAAACAGCTATAGAAAAAGAAAAAAAACATCAACTTATCATGCTTCAACAATCCCGCCTTGCTCAAATGGGTGAAGCTATATCCATGATAGCACATCAGTGGAAACAACCGCTAAATACTCTTATATTTTTAAACAGTACCATAATCGCCAAATATAAAAACAACTCCATAACCAAGGATATAATGGAGCAGTTTGAAAAAAGATCGGGTAAGATCATCTTCCAAATGGCAAAAACCGTTGATAACTTTAGAAATTTTTTCAAACCCGAAAAAGAAAAAAGCCTCTTTTCCCTAAACGATACCATAGTCGAGTCCGTAGAGATCCTACAACCCATCCTGGATGAAAACAAGATAAGCCTCATAACGGATCTAGGCGAAGAATCAAAAGTTCTAGGATACAAAAACGAATTTGGACAAGCCATACTAAATATCATAAACAACTCCATAGATGCCTTCATCCAAAGAGACATAGAAGAGAGAAAGATCATCATAACAAAATATCAAAAAGAGCATATGTCCGTCATAGTCATAAAAGACAATGCAGGAGGTATTGAAGAAGATATCATACCTTATGTTTTTGAGCCGTATTTTACGACCAAACAAAGAAGCGGCGGTGATGGGATAGGTCTTTATATGACCAAACTCATCATAGAAAAACATATGAATGGAAGCATAAACATAAACAATATAAAAAACGGAATCAAAATCACAATAACCTTAGGAGTAACAGAAGATGAAACCAATACCGACAAATAAAGAGATCAAACTAAATCCCAAAAAATACATACTAAGCACAACTGACCTCGATGGCAATATCACAAAAGTCAATGATTATTTTCTGGAAATTTGCAAATACTCCAAAGAAGAGCTCATAGGTGCTCCTCACAGCATAGTAAGACATCCTGATATGCCAAAAGCCATCTTTTATCTCATGTGGCAATATATACAAAAGGGACAAAATATCACTGCAGTAGTTAAAAATATGGCAAAAAACGGAGATCACTACTGGGTTATAACGGATTTTGAAATCAGAAGAGACCATGACGGCAACATCAACAGATACATGGCTTTTAGACAGGCTGCACCTAAAAAGATAGTAAGAACGATAGAGCCACTGTATAAAAAACTTATAGAGATCGAAAAAGCAGATGGCATGGAAGTATCCGTTGAGTATCTCCTGGATTTTGTAGCGGGGCAGGGTACGGACTATAACGGTTACATACAAAAACTAGAAAAAAGAAGTCCCATAACACTATACTTTTTCAACAAAGCTAAAAAGCTTTTTTCATCAGCTTAGGCACTTCATCTTCACTAAAAATATTTATACCGTTTTTACTTAGCAAAGAAGCCGTTACTCCTTCTCCTTTTTTTAATGTTTTACTAAAAGTTCCGTCATATATCTGTTTTTTGCCGCAAGAAGGTGAGTTTTCTTTCAAAAGAGCTTTTTTTATACCATATTTTTTACAAAGATTGAGGGTTTTTTGTGATCCTTCGATAAAATATGATGTTACATCTGCTCCATTTATATTTTCAAGTTTTAAAGGATTTGAGGATGTTATCTCAGAAGGAGGTCTTGGAGTTGGCAGACCTCCTTCAACTTCAGGACAAAAGGGTATAAAATCATACTTTTCACTTAATTTCTCAATATCTTCGATTTTATTGCTTTTGCCGTTATATTTTACATTTTCTCCAAGCAAACATGCACTTACAAGCAGTTTCTCCTTAGCTGACAAACTCTTTTATCCTTTTAATTCCCTCGACTATGCTTTTTTCATCTGTCGCAAAAGAAAATCTCACATATCCCTCACTTCCAAAGCCGACTCCTGGTATTACGGCTACACCTTTTTTGGCTAAAAGCTCTTTTGAAAATTTCATAGAGTCATTACTGAAGTTTTTTATGTTGATAAAGAGATAAAACGCACCGTCAGGTTTTACCACGGAAAGTCCCTCTATGTCATTTATCAATCCAACCGCCAAATCTCTTCTTTTTTGAAACTCTTTTCTCATATACTCTATATCTTTGTCCGCTCTACCGTCTAGTCCGGCGATAGCTGCGTGTTGAGTTGTAGAGTTGATGTTTGACGCACTTTGGCTTTGAAGTTTTTTCATGGCGTCTATAAGTTCGTCATTTGGCGTTGCAAGATAACCAAATCTCCATCCTGTCATAGCAACAGACTTGCTAAGACCGTTTACAGTAATAGTTCTTTGAAACATATCTTCATTTATGCTTGCAACTGAGACAAACTCCTTGTCATATATCAACTTCTCATACATTTCATCGGAGCATACAAAGATTTCACTGCCTTTTAAAACTTCAGCTATCTCTTCTAATTCTTCTTTTGAGTAAACCGAACCAGTCGGATTTGACGGAGTTGTAAGTATAAGCATTTTCGTTCGTGGCGTTATAGCCTCTTTTAACTGTTTTGCATTTATCTTAAAACCACTTTCATCATTTGTTTCTACAGTTATAGGGATACCGCCGCTATATCTTACAAGTTCGGGATATGTAACCCAGTAAGGGGCAGGGATGATGACTTCATCGCCGTGCTCTATAAGAGACTGAAAGAGGTTAAACAAAGAGTGCTTTGCACCGTTACTTGTGATGATGTTCGAAGGCTTATAAACAAGAGAGTTATCTCTTTGAAGCTTATGAGCGATCGCCTCTAAAAGCTCAGGTATACCGGCAACTGCAGTGTATTTGGTAAAACCGTTCTTTATGGCTTTTATGGCTTCTTCTTTTATAACTTCAGGCGTATCAAAGTCAGGTTCTCCCGCAGAAAAACTAAGTATATCTTTGCCTTCTGCCTTTAAATTTCTTGCCAAAGTACTTATGGCAATGGTCATGGACTCATTTAGTCTCTTTACTCTTTTAGTTAACATTTTTTATCCTTTTAAAGCTTTTATGAAAGCTTCATATATTTTTTCTAACTCTTTATCTTTTTCTATCACGATATCTTCATCATGGTTTGCTATAGCTTCTTCGATAACATTTAGTCTTTTTATGATATAGTCAAACAACTCTTTGTTGATATCAGGAAGCTTGTTGTGAGAGTACTGTGATTTGTCTCTTCCTTTTTGTATAACTTTTGCCGGTATTCCTATGGCGGTAGAATCAGGCGGGACATCGTGTATCACTACAGAATTTGCTCCGATTTTGGAATTTTTCCCGATAGTTATGTCTCCAAGTACCTTGGCTCCGCCTCCGACGACTACTCCATCTTCCAATGTAGGATGTCTTTTGATACCTCTTTGAAGACTGACCCCGCCCAAAGTCACTTGCTGATAGATAAGCACATCATTGCCTATCTTGGTAGTTTCACCTATAACTACGCCTGTTCCGTGATCTATAAAGACTCTTCTTCCTATCTCGCATCCGGGATGTATATCGATACTGGTAAATATTTGACAAATTCCCATCAACATTCTACCTAAAAGCTTCCATCCGTTTATATAAAGTATATGAGCAACTCTATAGTTGATGAGTGCCCAAACACCAGGATAATTGAAAAATATCTCAAATTTTGAATTGATCGCCGGATCGCAATGGTAGGGCATCATAAAGTCTTCTTTTATCTGCTTCCATAAAGATTGCTTAGTGTTCATCATCCTATCCTGTCTTGACTAAAAAAATCAGGCTGTATTATATCAGTTTTTAGATAACCATTGTCTTTTAAAAATACTTCTATCATATCAAAAATAGTTTCTTTCTCATTTTTTGAATTGCAAGTTAAGTTTATCTTTTTAGTTAGCATATCTTTTACTTCACTGTTGTCATATCCTATCTCATTTAGTATCTGAAGTATATCTTTTGATTCTCTTATATCTGTGATACTGTATGATGTATCGGTGATATCCACGCTAAATTCAGTAGGGTGGGCAAAAAGATTGTGCCTCATACCCATGGTTTCCTGATAAGCCCCCACTAAAAAAAATGCCAAAAAATAATCCTCCTCTTTTAGATCTACATCATGTAAGAATAGAGGGTTTTTTATATCAAAACTTATCTCTCCGTCGCTATCGCATGTTATATCCCAAAGTGACGCACTTCTTTTGTTAGATTCACCTAGTTTACTAAGAGGCATTACCGGAAAATTCTGCTTCAATCCCCAATTATCCGGCAGACTTTGAAAAAGAGAAAAATTTAAAAGATATCTTTCTTGAACCCTGTCCTGTATGGAGAGTAACTCTTTGTGGTTTTTATCTTTTAAAAGTTTTATCGCTTTTTCTATGATCAAGTTTACGAGTATCTCAGTATTGGATCTATCTTCAAGATCTATATATCCAAGATCAAAAAGAGTCAAAAGCGACTCCATATGATCCAAGCTGTCATGCAAAAATTCCAAAGCGTTTTTTTTATTCATATCTTTGTAAAGTTCATAAAGTTCACTGATAAGAGGCGGATTTTTTTCTTTTAGTCTTAAAAGTTTTTGGCTGTACTCTTTTGAAAAAAGCTCCAAAACGGGTGCTACCAAAACAGCATGATAAGCCGCTATAAATCTGCCTGATTCTATAAATATATCAGGCTCTTCAACATTTTTTCTTTTTGCGATATCCTGCAAGAGATAGACCACGTCATTTGCATACTCTTCCAAAGAGTAATTTTTGTGGTAAGACTCTTCATTTTGGGAGTACTCCACCGCAAGTCCTCCGCCAAGGTTTATAGAAGTTAGATTGTCCGCCCCCATCTTTTTAAGTTCTGCAAAGATATTGCCGGCTTCCCTGAGAGCCTTTTTCAGTGGCGCAATATCTTCTATCTGTGAACCTATATGGAAATGTATCATTTTAAAATATTTCAAAAGACCTTTTTCTTTTAACATTTCCACAGCTATTATAAGTTCGGATGAAGTAAGACCGAACTTTGAGTTTATCCCTCCGCTTTTAGCCCATATGCCGATACCTGAACTGTGAAGTCTTATCCTAAGTCCGATATTTGGCATAATGCCGTCAAAATTTTTAGCATTTTCCACTATACTTTCAAGCTCGTTTATGCCCTCTATGGTTAAAGTGATATTATGTCCCATTTTAGCAGCCAGAAAGCCTAACACTATCATTTCGTTGTCTTTAAAGCCATTGACCGTTATGGGTGAGCCTAAATGGTTATAGCTCATAGCGAGTATAAGTTCAGGCTTACTTCCCGCTTCAAGTCCATAATTGTATTTTTGACCCAAATGTACCAAATTTTTCACAAATCCTGGGTATTGATTGACCTTTAGGGGAAAAACGGCATTGAAACTGCCTTTGTAATCAAACTCTTTTTGTACTTTTGAAAATGTATTGTAAAGCAAAGATATCTGTTTTTGTATGAGATGGGGAAACCTTACGAGCAACGGACCGCTCAAGCCTTTTTCTCTGATACTGTTTACTATATCAACTAGAAAAGGTTTTGATTTGTGATTTATGATGACTTTATCATCTTTTATCTCAAAATATTTTTTTCCCCATATGTCTATTCCGTATCTGTTCATGGATCATTCTCTCCAGCCGGTTTCAAACTTATTTAGCTCTACCAAATATTCTTCTTTTTTTACCAAGTCCTTAACCCATACTTTGTTATCTTTCAACTCATTTTCACCCACAACCACGCAGTATCTGGCATCTTTTTTATCTGCGGCTTTCAGGTGGGCTTTCAAACTCTTTTTTTGATAGGAAACTTCCGTTTCATATCTTTTTCTATATTTATGGGCCAACTTATATACCAAAGATAGCGCATTCTCATCCATCGCCCCAAAGTAAAAACCTCTCTTTTGTTTTTCAGGCATTTTTACAAGTTCGAGCACTCTTTCTATCCCGATAGCAAAACCGATGCCGGGAGTTGGTTTACCGTCTAAAAACTCTACAAGCCTGTCATATCTTCCGCCACCTGCGACCGCATTTTGCGCTCCAAGAGCGGTTGAGACAAACTCAAAAGCAGTCTTTGTATAGTAGTCAAGTCCTCTTACCAAGTTACTGTCCACTTCATGCTCTACACCAAGCTCATCAAGTTTTTTCTTTACAAATTCAAAACTCGCTTCACACTCCTTGCAAAGTGCGCCGTTAAGCCTGGGAGCAACTTTAAGAAGCATTTGACAATGCTCGTTTTTACAGTCAAATACCCTGATAGGGTTTGTCTTTATCCTTCTTTTGCAATCATCGCACAAATCATCCTCGATATCAGTTAAGAATTTGACTAGATTATCTCTAAAAGGAGGGAGGCACTTTTGACATCCAAGAGTATTGATCTTTAGAGTGTATTTTATACCGAAAAAGTCCAGTATGTCTTTTAAAAGCAAAATGATATTGACATCTTCGTACGGACTGCTCTCCCCAAAACACTCCACTCCAAACTGATGAAACTCTCTAAGTCTTCCTTTTTGGGGTCTTTCATATCTAAACATAGGCCCATAGTAATAATATCTTTTTACATTCAAGATCCTGTCAAATTTATGCTGTACGAAGCATCTAACAACACCGGCGGTTCCTTCCGGTCTTAGGCATACACTGTTTCCGCCTTTGTCAGTAAATTCATACATCTCTTTTCCGACTATATCGCTACTCTCTCCGACACTTCTTTTAAAAAGAGCCGTTTCTTCCAAGATAGGGGTTTCTATGTATTCAAAACCATAGTTTTTGGCAATTCTGGCTGCATTTTCTATAAAATATATAAATTTTTCATTTTCCGGATTTAGTATGTCCTTCATACCTCTTAAAGCGTTTATCAAAACTTTTCTCCTATATTTTTAACTATCTCTTCATGAATTTCATCGATACTCTTCGATGCGTCTATCTCTATGTATTTGGTATCTATTTTTTTTATGATATTTTGCATATTTTTTTGAACATCCATAAGGTACTCGATGCCTCTTTTTTCGATATTGTCCTTCTCTTTTTTTCCAAGTCTTTGAAGTATGGTCTTTTTATCGACTTTAAGTAAAAAGACAATATCTGGGAAATTGCCTTCAAGTGCCATAGTATTTAACCTTAAAAACTCGTCAAAACCTACTTCGACATGATTGCTCATGGCATATGCGATACCTGATACAAAGCCTCTGTCACTTATGATAAGACGGTTTAGGTTGGGTTTTATAACTTCTTCAAAAAGTTCCGCACGATCAGCTAAAAAGAGAAAAAGCTCTGCTTTTGTACTTTGCACATGACCTTCAAGCAACATTTGTCTTATCTTTACTCCCAGACTTGTACCACCCGGTTCTTTGGTAAAGACAGCATTTTTAAACTTTTTTTTCAACAATTCAATCTGTGTTGACTTTCCGCTTGTATCTATCCCTTCTATGATTACATACATTCTATCTTCTTTCTTACAACTTCAGGAAGCAAACTGGAAGGATCACCGCCATGCCTTAGGATAGCTCTTACCACCGAAGAGCTTATAAAAGCATACTTTAGCGACGGCATAAGATATATGGTATCGATTTCACGATCCAAAAAGTTATTGGCATATCCCATCTGAAGTTCATACTCAAAATCACTCACAGCCCTCAACCCTCTTATGATGGTCTTTACACCTTTCTCATGAGCAAAATCGACCAGCAAGGAGTTAAAGGGCTCTACTTCAATCCCGCAAATATCGCTTATGCTATCTTTTATAAACCCAACTCTTTGATCGATGGAAAACATAGGGTTTTTATCTTTTGAGACGGCAACGGCTACGATGACTTTGTCAAAAACTTTTTTCGCTCTTTTTATGATGTCAAGATGTCCATTTGTCACCGGATCAAAAGTTCCGGGATATATAGCTATATTTTTAGTCATTTATCTTCCATTTTTTATATAAATTGTGTTCGATATTTAAAAGATCAAACCATTTGCCTATCATGAAATCCTCCATATCCTCCAAAGTTTTAGGATCAGCATAGTATCCTAAGACCGGAGGAGCTATGATGACACCCAAGTTTGATAATTTTAGCATATTTTCCAATGCTATAGAAGAGTAGGGCATCTCTCTTGGTGCTAAAAGAAGATTTTTTTTCTCTTTTATCATTACACTTGCGGCTCTTGTGGTTAGATTGTCTGCTATACCACAGCTTATCTTTGCGAGTGTATTCATGCTTGTTGGGATTACAGCCATAGCATCGCAGCCAAATGAACCAGAAGCCACTGCAGCCCCTATATCTTCGTCATCATATATAGTTGTATTTTCTTCTTCCTCAAATACCACTTTTGCATTTTTTGATATAACAAGATAACTTTTTATATCTTCAGGCAGGTTTTTTACAAACTTTCTCCCGAGATTTACTCCGCTGCTGCCGCTGATGGCAACTATTATCTTTCTCATTGAATTTCCACCAATCCTCTATCTATGATCTTTGCTTTATAAATTTTACCACTGTTTCCGATGGTTTTTATGATATCGCCTCTGTCTCCGCCCTGCAATGCTCTTGTAAAAAATTCCAGCTCAAGGTTGCCGTCTTTTATGACAGATCTTAAAAGATCCTTTTTTCTTACCAAAGTGACTCTTTTTATCATATATCCGGTTATAACAGAGCCTTTTCTTATATAATTTCTCGATATAAAAGCTCCGCTTTTTAAATCACTTACGAAATTTGACGGAATCCTGTCAAAATCGGTTATGACTTTCTCGTAGTCATTTTGAGATAGGATTTTACCGTTAGGGATATTATGTTTTGCTTTAAAAAGAGAAATTTTTGCATCAATTTTATATTTAAAAAAAATTCTTATATTTTTTTTATCATTATTTTTATATATAACTGTAAAATTTCCACTTTTTTTTCTTATATTGTTATGTTTGGCTATGATTTTTTCAAAAGAAAAGTCTGAAAAATTTTGAGGAAAGGGATTGATGGGTTTTATATCCAGTTTTATGATCTTGATATTTTTATATGTCAACTTAAAAGCTTTATTCAATTCTTGCAATATTTTGTTTCTTTGATACTTGATATCACACTGCTTGTCAAGTGTAACTATACCGCCACTTTTATCCATAACAGGCAGGGCTACATAACGTTTGACTTTTGACAGGACTTCAAGTGACGGAACTCTGTATGAAGATAGAGCATTGTTCACTTTTATAAGGGTAATATCTTTTTTATATGAAGGATAGATATCTTTTAGAGTCAGGACACTTTTTTTTACACAGTAATGCTCTTTGATTATGATATTTGTCTTTGCGTATAATGGAAGCAGAGATATAAAAAACAGAAGTATTGTAGTGGAGCGGGAAACGAGGTTCGAACTCGCGACCCCAACCTTGGCAAGGTTGTGCTCTACCACTGAGCTATTCCCGCAAAAATTTGATGGAATTTTATCTCATTTTTTTTCATTTGTCAACTCTTTTTTTGAGTTTATTATAGCATATTTAGGAAAATTTGAGAGAATAGAAAGGAGGAGGAACTATTCTCTCTGATAATGTATGGGTAAATTTAGGTTATGTTTGTTAATATACTTGCTGGGTTAGGGCATTTGCTTATCAACAATGAAATATTACATAAAAAGGACTTAAAAAGTCTCATTTATATATTTTTAAGTTTAAATATTTATAAGGATTTAAGCTTTTTTTAAAAAATATAATGTTGGATACAGTGCCTTTTTTAGGTATAATGCTCAAAAAATATACACAGGGTATCTCTAAAAAACCCTGTACACAAGGTTGGTTTATGAAAAATATAATTTTTTCTATATTTTTTGCATTTTTTATATTGGGGTGTTCAAAAAGCGGACAGGAAAATGTATCTGTTGTAAAAGTCGGCAATGTATTGAAGCCTTTTACTTTTGATGACCAGTTTGAAAAACCTCATACTCTTACAAAAGATACTAAAAAGATTATCTTTGTATTTGCTAAAAAATCAGGTCATGCGGTAAGAAAATACTTTAACACTAAACCGGTTGATTACCTCAAAAAACATCACTATGTATTTATAGCTGATGTATCAGGAATGCCGTCAATCATATATAAAATGTTTGCAAAAAGCGATCTTCAAGAGCATAAGTATCCTATATGGCTTATATTTGATGGCAAAAAATCAACTAAGTTTATCTATCCTGACAAAAGTGATAAAATTATGGTAGCAGACCTCAAAGAGTTTAAAATCATAAAAGTAAATTTTGCAGAAGATGTAAAACAGTTAAAAAAGATATTAAATGCACAATAAGCTCATCATCTTCGATATGGACGGTACGCTTCTTGACAGCAGCAGATCCATGACAGGCAGTATAAATCATGTAAGAAAAGAGCTTGGGTTGCCTCCTTTTAGCGTTGAAGAGGTTGTCAAAATCATAAACGAACCGGATAATGATTTGCCAAAGCTTTTTTATGAAGACATAAAACCTTACAGTGAGTGCAGAGCGATATTTGAAGAGCATTATATGAAAAACTGCATCATAGATATGGATCTTTTTGAAGGAATTGAAGATATACTTTTAAGTTTGAAAGATGATTATATACTGACTGTTTTGACAAACGCTTATGGCGAATTTGCGAGAAAGATGCTAGAACATTTAAAAGTAGACAGATACTTTGCAGAGATTATCGGCTCGGATGATATAAACGCAAGAAAACCAGACCCCAAAGGAGTTTATCATCTTTTAAGCAGGCATAACGCAGACAAAAACGGTACTATTTTCATAGGTGACAGTTTAAAAGATGAAGAGTGTGCAAAAAATGCGGGTATCAAGTATATCTTCACTGACTGGGGATTTGGAGAGTGTAAAAATCCAGACCTTATACTTTCAAGAAATAATACACAGAATATCAAAAGCATATTAGAAACAATGATTTGATGGAATATCTACTATATTTTTTTATCACAGTAATATTGTCCACTCTGTTTTCTATGGGTGGAGCAGGGGCGGGTATAGCCATGATACCTATACTAAACTTTTTTGGCATAGATTTGAACCTAGCAAAAATGACAGGCTTGTTTATAGGCTTTACAACAACATTCACCTCTACCGTTATGAACTTAAAAAGAAAAGTTTTGGATATAAAATTTGCATTTCCTCTGGCAATTACTCTACTTATTTGCGCACCTATAGGTGCGCAACTCTCAAGATTTGTCGACAAAGGTGTAGTTAAGATACTCTTTGCCATATTTCTTATCGCCAGTGCGACAATGATGATATTTTTCAAAAAAAGAGCTAAAGCACATCTTCAGACTCCGATAATACTTGCCGCATTAGGAGTTATCATTGGTCTATTATCCGGTCTTTTGGGAGTAGGAGGGGGCAATATGCTTTTGCCCATATTGGTACTTTTAGGGTATGAACCTAAAAAGGTAGCCGTAACTGTTAGTTTTGTAGTTCCATTTTCAGCTTTTACATCATTTCTAAGCTATGCAAGCTTTGTCCAAATAAATTGGATATTGCTCATCAGTGTAACCACAGGAGCTATTATAGGAGGCTATATCGGAAATTATTTAATGCACTTTAAACTCACACAAGCACAAATCAGAAAGATTATTGCCATCATACTTTACATATTAGCGATAAAAATGATATATTAGGCTACATTTCCTATGTATCTGTGATACTCTTTTATAGTTTTGTATGCTTCCTGGATTCTTTGGAATTTTTTACTGTAAACCTTCAGTATCAAAGTATTGTCACTTATGATATTGTCCGGATGATACTTTTTTACAAGCGATAAGTAGTTTGCTCTTACTTTCTCATATGAGTCATCTTGCGAACAGTGTAAAAGTTTGTAAAAATCTTTCAGCAGCAGATTGACCGATTTTCTTACCTTTTTTGGACTATAGCACTTTAAAAACCGGGTTAAATCTTCAAAAAAATCATCTTCAAAAGTAAAATTTATAAAATTTCCCAATATCTCTTTTGTATGGATAAATTCTTGTAAAACTTTTTTGATATCTTTATCAAAATTATATATCAGAACTTTATTGGCTGATGGTTGATATCTAAGTCTGTAACTGCTGAAGATATTTTGCAATCCTCTTAAAATCAGCCTGTTTTTCACATCCATTTTTATCTCTATGGCTTCTTTTTTTCTGCAAAGATTTAGGTTCAAGTTGATGATATTTTGCAACTGATTTTTTCGTACAAGGGTTATCTTGATGGTTTTATGTACCGCTTTTTCTATCTGCCATATTTTTTTTAGTTTTTTACCTGTTTTTCTGGCATATATCCTTGAAAGCAGTTTTAAAAAATACTTTCTTGCAACCTCCTCGGAAGAGTCATTGAAAATGATGATTTTATTTTTATTGCCTATTTTATTGGAAAAATTTTTATCTATAAGACTTTTTAGGAAGTAGAATGTCTGAGTATCTTCTTTTATGACGACATTCAGTGTTTTATCGTTTTGCTTTATTTTCATGATCTTTACGACTCCTTGTGCAGAATTGTATAACTACACTTTCAAAAAGCAATTTTTATGCCATAAGTTTCAACTTTCATACATTTTTTTCAATTTTACATACTCCTCATGTAATTTTTCTCTCATATCGTCTGCAAGCGTGTCACCATGTTCAAAACTTCTTTGAATGGTCTCATCCAAAGAGGATAAAACTTCAAAAAAATCACCCTCCAACTCTTTTCTTTTCTTTTGTTTGGCTTGTAAAGTTTCAAAAAATGCCAATTTTCTTATCAGTGAGGAAAGTTCATCCTCTACTTCGCTTGCGTCGATATCTTTGGCCAATTTGTACTTTTCATCTTTTAAAACACTATTTTTTTCTATCACTTCTTGTAACTCTTTTATATAGCCCTCGACTATCCTGGCATATTTTGCGTATAATTCATAGGATTTATCTTCCAAAGTATCTATATTTGAAGTTATTTTGTTGATATTTTTATACATAAAAAACGCAACTATCGCCGATACTACCAAAACAGGTACCAAGTGCTCCATATATTCCTCCATTACAGTTTTCTTTATGCAACAATGATAACAAATTGTTACTTAAAGTAAAAAATATAACCATTTTCATCTGTTTTAACTTATCTTAAAGTAAAAAAAGAGTATTTTATAGCTTAAGGGCATCTCTAAAAACCCTATGCACCAATAGCATTATGAGGTTTTTCATATACAAGGCAAACTTTTGCAGGACTAACTAGTTAATTCAAGAAAGTTTAACGAAGTAGATGAGAAACCTCATAATGCCCGAAGGGAAGTCAAATAAAGGACAATCTTTCACAAGATAAATTTTCGAATTAGCTACGGCTAGTACTTCAAATTTCTCTTGCATAATCTTATCCTTTCTTTGATTTCTATTGGTGTATAGGGTTTTTAGAGATGCCCTATAATTTTATATATGGAGATTTGATAAATGACTGAATGGAATCCTTCAACATGGATGAATAAAGAGATAAAACAGCAACCCAAATATCCCGATAAGGAAAAACTGCTCGAAGTAGAAGATACACTGGGAAAATTTCCTCCTTTGGTTTTTGCGGGAGAAGTAAGAAATTTAAAAAGGGACTTGGCAAAAGCAACCGAAGGAGAAGCCTTTTTGTTGCAAGGCGGAGACTGTGCCGAGAGTTTTGCGGAGTTCAATGCAGATAACATAAGAGATACTTTTAAGGTACTACTTCAAATGGCGGTAGTTTTGACTTTTTCTGGAGGTTGCCCGGTTGTAAAAGTTGGCAGGATGGCCGGACAGTTTGCAAAACCAAGAAGCAGCGATACCGAAACGGTTGACGGTGTAACACTTCCAAGCTACAGAGGTGATATCATCAACGATATAGCTTTTACAAAAGAGGGTAGAACCCCCGATCCTGATAGAATGATAAGAGCATACAACCAGTCAGCTGCCACACACAATCTTTTAAGGGCATTTGCAAGAGGCGGTTTGGCCGATCTTCATCAGATAAACAAATGGAATCTTGGATTTTTAAAAGACAATCAACTAGACAGCAGATACAATATGCTTACAGACAAGATAACCGAAGCTTTGACTTTTATGGATGCCTGTGGCATAAACTCAAAAAATACACCAAATATAAACCAAACCACTCTTTATACTTCGCATGAAGCGTTACTTTTGAATTATGAAAAAGCATTGACAAGAAAAGACAGTACCAGTGGTGACTGGTATGACTGCTCGGCTCATATGCTTTGGATAGGGGATAGAACAAGAGATGTTGATGGAGCACATGTGGAGTTTTTAAGAGGAGTCAAAAATCCCATAGGTGTAAAAGCGGGTCCCACTATGAGCACAACTGACCTTGTAAAACTGACCGATATACTAAATCCCCAAAACGAAGCCGGAAGATTAAATGTGATAGTAAGAATGGGTGCCGAAGAGATAGGCAAATATCTGCCTGAACTCATCAAAGCAGTTGAGAGGGAAGGTAAAAAAGTGCTTTGGAGTATAGATCCGATGCATGGCAACACCATAAAAACATCTAACAATTACAAAACTAGAGTATTTGACAATGTACTAAAAGAGGTTGAGAGATTTTTTGAGATACATAAAGCCGAAGGTACTTACGCAGGTGGTGTACATCTTGAGATGACCGGACAAAATGTAACGGAATGCATAGGTGGAGCAGGGGATATAACCGAAGAGAAACTATCTAGCAGATACCATACCCACTGTGATCCAAGGCTAAATGCAGACCAAGCCCTTGAAATGGCTTTTTTGATAGCTGATATGCTTAAACAACACAAGAGCTAAAAGTT
The DNA here is from genome assembly GCF_055384375.1 of Thiofractor thiocamini. Lineage (NCBI taxonomy): Bacteria > Pseudomonadati > Campylobacterota > Epsilonproteobacteria > Campylobacterales > Thiofractor > Thiofractor thiocamini. The sequence continues at coordinate 676,538 of NZ_AP042389.1, forward strand.
TAACACTTTTAGCTCTTAGAAAACTTTACTCATTTAATCTTTTTACATCAGCCCCTAATTTTCTTAACTTTTCTTCCAGTTTTTCATAACCTCTGTCAAGATGATAAATCCTGTGAACCTTTGTAGTTCCTTCAGCAACCAGACCGGCTAAAACAAGAGCTGAACTGGCTCGTAGATCCGTCGCCATCACATCAGCTCCATAGAGCCTTATCTTCCCCTGTATGGTAGCACTGTTTCCTCTTAGCATTATACTTGCACCCATCCTTTGAAGTTCACTAACATGCATAAAGCGGTTTTCAAAGAGTCTCTCTTCAACTATGCTGACACCTTGTGCTTGGGTCATGAGAGCCATGAACTGTGCTTGCATATCTGTTGGAAAACCCGGATACTCCGTAGTGATGATTTCACTTGGTTTTATGGATTTTGCCGGAAGCAAGGTTGTGGAGTTATCTTCAGTCTCAAAAGAAAATCCCATCTCTTCAAGCTTTGTCATAACCGCTTCTAAATGTTCAGGGATGATATGCTTCAGTGTTATATTAGAGTTCGTGATAGCTCCCGCGCAAAGATAAGTACCGGCTTCGATCCTATCGGGAATAACACTGAAGTTTTTCATATCCAATTTTTGCCTATCTGTGCCCTCTATGACTATCTCATCACTTCCGATACCTTCTATATCAACTCCCGCCTCACTTAAAACTTCGCAAAGCTGAATGACTTCAGGCTCTTTTGCAACATTTACTATGCGGGTTTTACCTTTTGCAAGAGCTGCCGCCATGATGATATTTTCACTGCCCGTAACTGTTATCTTATCAAAAACTATAGTTGTGCCTTTAAGTCCTTTTGGAGCTTTCGCTATGACATAGCCCTGCTTTATCTCTATATCCGCTCCCATTAGCTCTAACGCTTTTAAATGCAAATCTATAGGTCTTTGTCCTATGGCACAACCTCCTGGAAGTGATACTTCACAATGCCCAAAAGCTGCCAAAAGAGGCCCCAAAGTAAGTATGGAAGCTCTCATCGTTTTTACTATATCATAGTTTGCCATGGTACTCGATATGCAAGATGAGTCTATGATGACTTCACCGTCTTCAAAAGTGAAGTTCGAGCCAAGATTTGAAAGTAGTTTTAAAAGAGTGTTTATATCTTTTACATTTGGAACATTTTTTATGCAAAGAGGATTTTTTGAAAGAATAGTAGAAGCCAAAAGTGGCAAAGCCGCATTTTTAGCCCCTGAGATTTTAACTTTTCCATTTAGTTTATTACCACCGGTTATCTGTAGATAGTCCAAAATATATCCTTAAAAATTACATTGTATATTTTGATATAGTACTATAAAATAGTTTAATATTGTATATATTTTACTGTTAAAATGTTACAAAAAGTTATATATAGATTCTATAATAGAGTATAAAAAAATAATTTTATTGTTACAATAAGGCATTATTTAGTATAATGTAAAATACTAAATAATTTTAACGGGACAATATAATTGAATACAAATTTAGAATATATCACATCTGTAGGAAAAAAATTTAAAGTCTTATATATTGAAGACCAGGAGGACGTACGGCAGCAAACCAAAAAGATACTTGAAAATTTTTTTGGTCATATTCATTTGGCAAAAAACGGTGAAGAGGGGTTGGATAAATTTAAGAAAAATTCATTTGATATCATTTTTACAGACTTGGAAATGCCGATAATGAACGGTATAGATATGATAAAAAATATCCGGTCTATAGATAAAAATATCCCTATAGTTATCTTTTCGGCATATTCAGATACTGAGTATTTTATTCAAACCATAAATCTAGATATAAACGGATACATCCTGAAACCTTATGATTTCGACAAAATCGCAAAAGTCATAGAAAATATCATCTCAAAGATTGAAAAAAATATAAAAACAACTGATGAGATATACCTTGTAAATGATTTTATTTGGAATAAAAAAAATAAAACACTGGAAAAAAACGGTCAGATTATAAAGCTGACAAAAAATGAGATAAAATTATTTGAAATACTTGCCTGCTTCATAAACGGCTTTACGAGTAATTCAAATATTAACTTTTATGTATTTGGAGATTATACGGATGATACAAAAAAAATCAGAAATCTCATTTCAAGGCTTAGAAAAAAACTAGATAAGGATATAATAGAGTCAAGCTATTCAAACGGATACAGACTGAAGGTAAAATGAGACTTTTCTGAGACATAGTTTTGATAAAATACTTCAAATATTTTTTTGGGGTATAAATGAAGAGTATATTAATTTATCTGTTGGCAGTTTTTAGCCTCCTGGCAGGACAGAAACCGGAAAAAGTTTCACTTCAACTTGACTGGTATGACCAATTTCAATTTGCCGGTTGTTATATAGCAAAAGAGAAAGGCTTCTATAAAGATGTAGGGCTTGATGTAAACATCATAAGCTACAAAAAAAGAGATAACGTTTTAAAAAAAGTTTTATCCAACCAAGTCCAATACGCAATAGGCAGAAGTTCTCTGCTCATAGATGCCGCAAACGATAGAAACATCACTCTTTTAGCAGCGATATTTCAGTCTTCTCCTTTTGTTTTGATTGCCAGAAAATCATCCGGCATCAAAGATATAAAAGATTTAAAAAATAAAAGATTTATCCTGGGTGCGGCTGAAAAATCCGCTCCTATCCTTGCCATGCTTCATGCCAATCACATTTTTCCAAAAAACATAATGCTGTTGAAAAATCCAAAGGTTGATAAAATTAAAAATTTTATATCCGGAAAAGTTGATGTGATTTCCGTATATAAATCCAACCAGCTATATATACTGAAAAAAAAGTTCAATGATATTATAGTATTTGACCCGGCAACATATGGATTTGATTTTTACTCCGATATTCTCTATACAAGCGGTATGGAAGTAGCCAAACACAGACAAAGAGTGAAAAAATTCAAAGATGCATCCCTAAGAGGTTGGAGATATGCCTTCAGCCATATAAAAGAGAGTGTTGATTTGATATATAAAAAATATAACACTCAACACAAAACAAAAGATGCCTTGCTTTATGAAGCCAAAGTTTTAAAAAAGCTTGCGTACTACAAAACAGAATACATAGGATATATAAACAAGAATAAAATAGAAAAAATTTATGATATATACAATGTTATGGGGTATACCAAAAAAAGAGCCGACTATGATAAATTGATTTTCTCCGAATATGATTCAAGTATAAAGTTGACCGACCGGGAAAAAAAATACTTGAAGAAACATCCTGTACTGTTTGTTGCCAATACTGAAAATTTTCCTCCTTTTAACTACAATGTCGACGGCAAGGCCAAAGGTTTTTCTATCGACTATATAAACCTTTTGGCGAGAAAACTTCATGTAAGGATCAAATATATAAGCAACTACAGTCGGTATCAGTATTTGAAATTATTGCGAGCCGGAAAAATCGATATCATACCAAATATAATAAAAAGCAAAGAAAGAGAAAAATATATAGGTTTCACCGATGGTTACTATACAACCCAGACAGTGATATATACAAATGTCCATAGTGACAACATAGATGATATCGGTGATCTAAAATTTAAAAAAGTGGCTGTCGTCAAAGGCTCCTTGATAGAATATAACTTGAAAAAATACTTTCCAAGCATAAAACGCATATCGGTTCATGATCAATTGGAAGCTTTAAACTTTTTATCCAAAGGCAAAGTCGATGCGGTTATCGGTTCAAAAGAAGTTTTAAGTTTTTTGATCAGGCAAAAAAACATTCCAAACATAAAAATATCAAGCTATATAAAAAGCGAGGGAACATTTAAAAAGTTAAGGCTAGGAGTGTCAAAAAGCAATAAAGAGTTAAAAGATATCTTATCAAAAGCCGAGAAATCTATCGATAAAAATAAATTGATAAAATTGGAACAAAAATGGTTTGGTTATTACAATTTTATAAATACTCAAGCGGAATGGTATTTTACAAAAACAGAAAAAGAATACCTTAAAAAAAGAAGCTCTATAAGAGTTTGCATCAATCCCAATGTAGCACCCATAGAGTTTTGGCAAAATGATACCCCAAACGGCATATCCATAGACACGGTAAAGATAGTTGCGAGCAGATTAAATTTAAAATTGGATTTTATCAAAACAAAGACATGGAGCCAATCGCAAAAGTTCCTTAAAGAAAAGAAATGTGATATCTTACCTGCAACTGCAAAAACAGAAGAAAGGCTCAAATATGCCAACTTCACAAAGCCATACCTTATATACAAATTGGCGATAATCACAAAAAAAGATAAGCCGATTGTTACCGATCTAAAATCAATCACAAATAATACTATGTCCAGAAATAAAGGCAGCGGACTTATCTCCTTGCTTAAAAAAAGATATCCCAAACTAAAGATCATAGAGACAACAGGGTATAAACAATCATTTGAATATGTTTTAAACGATAAAGTATATTTTACTATTGCAACACTGCCTGTACTCTCATACTATAAAGCGAAGTATGATTTTTCGGATCTACAGATTGCAGGATACACCAACATGGTATACAACCTCTCTATCGCTGTTAGAAAAGATGATAGGATTTTACTGAACACCATAAACAAAGCACTATCAAGCATATCTCCTGACACACAGAATATCATATACCAAAAATGGACAACTGTCAAATATGTCGACCGCTATCATAGCAAGGCTATCATCATAACCGTGATGCTTTCTATGTTTGTTTTATTCATCATTCTATATCTATATATGAGACAGAAAAAATTTAAGGATAAATTAGAGAATTTGAATCTATCACTAAAAAATAAAATCGAACAAGAGGTAGAAAAGAACAGACTAAAAGACCAAAAACTTTTTGAACAATCCAGGCTGGCTCAAATGGGAGAGATGCTCTCCATGATAGCACATCAATGGAGACAACCACTTTGCAGCTATAAGTGCAACCACGGGTAACCTAAAAATGAAAATAATGCTTGACAAGATAGACAAAAAAGTTTTTGAAGAGGAAATCACACTCATAGACAGATACTCTCAATATCTGAGCAAAACTATAGATGACTTTAGAAATTTCTTCAAGAAAAACAAGACAAAAACTAACGTTACTCCCAAAGAAATATTTGAAGATACGCTTAAGATCATAGGTAAATCTTTGGAAAATAAAAACATAAAAATCATTAAAAAATATAATTCCGATAAAAAATTTTGGACATATAAAAACGAACTTATACAGGTAATACTGAATATCATAAAAAATGCCGAGGATGCCATACTTGAAAAAGATATTAAAAATCCATATATTATCCTTGGTGCAGAAAATACTAAAGATAGCATTATAATGACTGTCGAAGATAACGCAGGGGGGATTCCTTCGGAAGTTGCAGATAAGATATTTGATCCGTATTTTTCTACAAAATTCCAGAAGGATGGAACCGGACTTGGACTGTATATGTCTAAAATCATTATAGAAAATCACTGCGGAGGAAGCTTAAAAGTGCAAAATGGTAAAGATGGTGCAATATTTTTCATAGAATTGATACTGGATAAAAAATGAAAAAACATATGAAAGAAATTTTAAATTTCAGCAAGACATTAAAAGTTCTATACGTCGAAGACAATTTTGAAGTAAGAGAGCAAACGCTAAAACTTTTTAAAAATTTTTTTAACGATATAGTTATAGCAACCAATGGACAAGAGGGTCTTGAAGAGTTTAAAAAAGAGAGAGTAGATATCGTCTTTGCAGATATAAGTATGCCTTTTATGAATGGCATAGAGATGCTAAATCATATAAGGAAACTTGATGAGAACTTACCTTGTGTTTTGATATCGGCACACAATGAAATAGGGTATTTTACTGAGGCGATTAAGTTAGGAGTAGATGGTTTTGTCATAAAACCCATAGATATAAAGCAGTTTTCTATGCTTCTTTATAAGATTTTAGAAAAGTTAAAACTAAAAAGAGAAAACATTAATTATACCGACAAATTAGAAAAAGAGGTTGAGAAAAAAACAAAAGAGTTATCCAAAAGATTATATACCGATGAGTTGACTTTACTACCAAATAGAGCTGCTATCATAGAGGAGTTTAGCAAATATGACAAAAACTATATACCTATCATTTTTATGATAGATATAGATTCTTTTAGAACTTACAATGAATTGTACGGTATAGATATAGCAAATGAGATACTTGTACAATTTTCAAAACTTCTTAGTCAATTTGCTAAAGATAAAGGTTATAAAGTTTTTAGAATTTTTGGAGATGAGTTTGTACTTTTTGATATGGTAGAGTATATCGATATGCAAAGATATGAAGAGACTACATATGAGTTGCTTGAGTATTTTGCAAAAAATCGACTTCATATCAAATCTCTCAATGAAGATATAGAACTTGATATAGCCATAGGGATGTCTTTTGGCAATAGTAACTCTTTGGCAAAAGCAAGTATCGCACTTTACAATGCCAAATCAAACGGGAAAAAATATAGTGCATATAGTTCTCAGATAGATAGAACTAAGCAGTTGCAAAACAATTTATACTGGAGAAAAGAGATAAAAAAATCTATAGAAGAAGATAGAGTAACTCCATACTTTCAACCTATCGTAAATCGCAAACAACAAATCATTAAGTATGAATCACTCATACGAATCTTACAAAAGAATAAAGATAACAATACCATAGCCGTAACTCCAAATAACTTTTTAGATATATCAAGACAGACTAAAAAATATGAAATATTATCATACAAAATGATAGAAAAAACTTTTAAGTTGACCAGAAATAAGCCTATATCATTTTCAATCAATTTGGATTATCAAGATTTGTATGATAGAAAACTTATAAGCCTGATAAAAAATGAGTTGCAAGAAAGGGATGATAAACAACATAAAATCATACTTGAGATACTTGAAGATCAGCAGATAAAAGATTATCACTCATTTGCAAGTAAGTTACAAGAGTTAAAAAAACTTGGTGCATTGGTAGCTATAGATGACTTTGGCAGCGGATACTCAAATCTTTCACATGTTATAGGTTTATCACCTGATTATCTAAAGATAGACTCAACTCTTGTAAAAAATGTAGTAAAAGATCTTAGATCAAGAAGAGTGATAAAAGCGGTTGTAAATCTTTCAAAATCCTTGGGGATGAAAACAATAGCAGAGTTTGTAAGTGATAAAGAGGTCTTCGATATAGTTTATGAATTGGGTGTAGATGAGTTTCAAGGGTATTACTTTGGAAAACCGATGAGTATAGATGACATAAAGGATGAAACATTATGATAAAACTTATCTCAATGAGTAAAAAGTTAAAAGTGTTATATGTAGAAGATAACAAAGAAGCAAGAGAACAGACACTAAAACTTTTGTACAATTTTTTTGATAAAATCGACATAGCACAAAATGGTCAAGAGGGATTGTCAAAATATATAGAACAATATGATAAATATCAACATCACTACGACTTGGTTATAAGTGATATAGCTATGCCGGTTATGGATGGTATAGAGATGTGTCGGCAGATGAAGCAGTTGAACCATATACAACCTGTACTTATCGTATCCGCATATAATGAATCAGAAAAATTACAACAGCTTATCGATATAGGTATTGATGATTTTGTAAACAAACCTATCGATACAAAAGTATTTTTTGAAAAAATTTCAAAGATTACAAATCAGATAGAAGAGAGAAAGAAAGAGAAAGAAAAACTTAATGAGATAGAAAAACTAAATCAAGAATTGGATGCTATGATAGATAGTTTTGATACTTATGTTATAGCTTCAAGAACAGATTTAAAAGGTATCATCACTTATGCAAGCAAAGCTTATGAAGATATCTCAGGATATACAAAAGAGGAGTTGATAGGAAAACCGCACAACATAGTAAGACACCCCGATATGCCAAAGTCGGCCTTTAGAGATATGTGGCATACGATAAAACAGGAAAAACTATGGGTCGGTGAAGTAAAAAATCTAAAAAAAGACGGTAGTTTTTACTGGGTAAAAGCCTACATAGCACCCTACTACGATAAAGATAAAAAACATGTCGGATATAGTGCTATAAGACTGGATATAACTGCTCAAAAAAGAGTTGAAGAGCTTCATAAAAAAGTCAATCTTCTTTTAGATAATGCAGGAGAGGGCTTTTTATCTTTTGATAAAAATTTTAAGTGTGAAGATAGCTACTCAAAAGAGTGTTTGAAAATCTTTAAAAAAGATGATATAGCAGGGTTAGATATAAGTGAACTTTTATTTGAAAATAACAATACAAGTAAAAACTTATTTAGAAACGGTATAAAAAATATCATAGATATAGAAGATGATTTAAGTAAGGATTTGATACTCTCTCTTTTTCCAAAAGAGTTGAAATTACACGGTAAAAACATACGGATAGATTATAAGATATTGGACGGATATAGGTTTATGCTGGTTATACAGGATATAACTGAAACTAAACAACTTAAAAAAAAGATAGACAGACAAAACATGATACAAAAGATGATAGTTTCCGTTGTTAGCAATCAGGAAGAGTTTGTAGAGTTAAAATCTGACTTTGAAAAGTTTATAACAAATCCACCAAAAGATAAAGATATACTACTTAGAAAACTTCACACTTTTAAAGGGATTTTTGCACAAAAAGATATGCTTTATATCAGCAATGCTATACATGATCTTGAATCAAAGATAAAGGATACTGCTTTGCAAGATATATCAAAAGTATTTGATGATTTTAACTTAAAAGCGATTTTTGAAAAAGATATAAAAATCATAGATGAAACATTGGGAGAAAATTTTCTAAAAAAATCCTCTTTGAAAGTTGATGTTAAAGAGTTAGATAATATCATTGAAGAACTTGAACAGATAAAAGTTGATAAAAATTATAAAGATAGTTTTGATAAAGTTATACATAGGTTAAAAGGGATGAGATATACTCCTTTATATCATATCTTAAAGCAATACTCTATACAAGTTGAAAAAGTTGCCAAAAAGTTAGATAAACTCATCTATCCACTTCAGATAGAGGGTGATAAAGAGTGGGTATTGCCAAAGAGATTAAAACCGTTTGTTGACTCACTAGTGCATCTTTTTAACAATTGTGTTGATCATGGAGTAAAAGAGGGTAGTACAAGAGAAAAAATGGGAAAAGATATATATGCCACGATAAAATGTGCCTATAAAATAGAACAAGATAAGCTATATATAGATATAAGTGATGACGGCTCGGGTATAGATATAGATAAAGTTGTATCCAATGCCATAGATAAAAATATCATAAACTCATCCCAATCTAAAGATATGAGTGAAGATGAAAAATTGAGCTTGATATTTGCTGATAATTTATCTACCAAAGATAGTGCAGATATGCTTTCTGGAAGAGGGGTAGGGATGAGTGCAATCAAAAATGAAATAGAAAAAATAGACGGAAATATAAAAATACAAAACAAAATCAACAAAGGCGTAAGTTTTGCCTTTGTTATACCATTACTAAAGGAGGAATTATGTTAAATATCATGATAGTTGATGATTCGACAATCATCAGAAAAACTTTACAAATGAAGCTTGAAAGCATAGGGTTCAATGTCGTAGCACAGGCAAAATCCGGTAAAGAAGCTATAGAGCTTTACAGGGAAACACTACCGGATTTGGTCACGATGGATATAACAATGCCCGTTATGAACGGAATAGAAGCACTAAAGCAGATAAAAAAAAGCTATAAAGATGCAAAAATCATCATGATAACATCCCATGGTGAAGAAAATATGGTGATGGAAGCTATCATGAATGGAGCAAAAGGTTATGTGCTAAAACCTATAACTGAAGAAAAGCTTACAAAAGCCATAACAAAAGTATATCCAGAATGTCAAAATATGTAAAAGCTATATTTGATAGCATAAGTAACACAACTATAGCTTTTTTAAAACATGATATATCTCTTGATATTGAGGATATCGCAACAGGTGTAACTTTTGACTATACTGACAAAGAGTATATAAGTGCCGTAAGCTTTAGTGCAGATATAAAGATATATTTTGTTATTTATATGGATAGAGAGTTGTCAAATCACATATATAAGATTTTTTTTCCGATGGAGTTAGAAGCCTCTGAAAAGTTAGAATTGTTAAAAGAGTTACCAAAAGAGATAGCCAACACTATAGCAGGTTTATCTATATCATCTTTTCCTGTCTCTTATCAAAAAGCTATACTAAGTCCACCTATAGACATAGATAAAAATTTATCAAAAAAGTTTTCGTCTTCTAAGCAGATAAGAACAAACAGAGGGATTTTTACATATGAGATTTTTGTAGTTGATTAGAAATAGTCCTACAAATCTTTAAAAATTACGTCTATCGCCAATAGCAAGAATCGAGATATATTTATTTATATGTTACATATTATTTTATCCAATTTCATATTGGTTAACATAATATATATTCTCTTGAAAATACTAAATATTCCTTAATACTATTTTGTGCAATATTATATGACAGCATGCATTATACTAAATAAAACCATTTGGTGAACGTATGTAAAATTTTACATAAAATTTTACATACAATATTCTATGGAAAAATTAACAGATGATATAACAAATAAAGTTGCATATCCATATACTTGAAGATTTAGATTATGATGTGCAGAATATATCGAATGAGTATGTAAGGCATATTGATTTACTTGGGCAAATAAGCCCAATACAAGCACAACTTCAACCACTCACCCAACCATAAGTATCAGAGACATCAGAGTAAACAACTTTATTTTACTCTATAGTGCACATAACCGTAAAGTATATCATATGAACACTTGTTCTTGCTAATTTAGAGTAAATATAACAGTTGTTCATATAAATATACTTGACAAATGAACAGTTGTTAAGTATAATTACAAAGACCATTATAAAGGGATTTGAATGAGTAAAACAACTAAAGAAAAGATTCTTGATGCTGCATTGGAGCTTTTTTCTCAAAAAGGATATAAAGGAGCTTCGGTTAGAATGATTTCATCAAAAGTGGGTATAAGAGAGAGTGCTTTGTACAATCATTTTAAAAACAAGGAGGATATACTTAACACTATAGTATCCACCCTATCCTCTTCCTCTCTTTCACTGGTTCAAGGTGATAGGCCTCTGGAAGTTTCCGCAAAAAAAGGAAAAAGTTTTTTAAGAGAATTTGCCACTTCATTCAAGCTTTTATCCTATGATGACAGATCTGAAAAATTCTTTAGATTTATGATGATTGAGCTGATGCAAAATAAAAATATAAGAGATATATTTTTAAATGATTTTCACCAGGCACATCTTAAGATCCTCTCTCAAGCATTTTTCATAATGATGCAAGAAGGCATGATCCGCTCAAGCGATCCTATGCTAATGGCAAGAGAATTTTTAGCTCCTCTTTTCTTTTACAGGATGCAAACTACACTTCTCAGGCTTGACGGTGTATCGACTACAACTGAAGCAACACTCTTTGAAAAACATATAGATTTCTTTTGGGAAATGATAAGCGCATGAGCTAAACTACTCTACGGTTGATGCATCGACCAATTCTTGGGGTATTTCATTTTTGGGGGATATGTTGGCACTCTCTTTAAAAAGAGTGATTTGTCTTATGATATTGCCTCTTCCGGTTGAGAGTTTTTTGAGAGCTTCTTTGTAACTCTCTTCACTCTTCTTGATGCTTTTTCCGATATTTTCAAAATCTTTCAAAAAGCCCACGAATTTACTATAGAGCTTCTCAGCCTTTATAGTCACCTCTTTTATATTTCTTGCCTGTTTTTCATATCTCCAACTATTTTCTACTGCTCTTAGAGCGACTAGGAGAGTTGTCGGACTGACTAAAACTATATGCTCTTTAAAAGCTTTGTCATAAAGAAGTGGATCACTTTTTAAAGCCAAAAGCAAAGCTCCCTCGATAGGAATGAACATAAATATAAAATCCAAAGAGTTCACCCCTTGCAGTTTTTCGTAATCTTTCTTAGAAAGTTCTTTTATATGCTCTTTTATGGAGTTAAGATGCAAGGATAGATATCTCTTTTTAGACTCCTCATCTTCACTTGATACATACTGTTCATAATGAGTCAATGAAGTTTTAGCATCTATGATGATCTGCCTGTCACCGGGAAGTTTGACTATCACATCTGGACGAAATTTCTCACCGTTACCGCTTTTTAGCACCACTTCTCGTTCATACTCTTCGCCTTCTCTAAGCCCGGAGCTTTCCAAAACTCTCTCAAGTATCATTTCACCCCATGTGCCTTGCTGTTTTGACTCTCCTTTTAGAGCATTTGTAAGATTGAGAGCATCCTGGCTCATCTTTTCATTTAACTCTTTAAGGGTTTTTATCTCATTTAAAAGAGTGTTTCTCTCTTTTGATTCTTTATCATATATATCATTCACTCTTTTTTTGAACTCTTCAAGTTGCAGTTTTACCGGGGTTATCAACTCTTTTACCCCCTGAGAGCTTTGCTCGGTAAACTTTTTACTGTTGTTTTCCAGCACTTTGTTTGCGATATAGTGAAATTCCTTGGTAAGTTTATCTCTGTTTTCCTCGAGAAGTTTCAATTTTTCTTCTATGCTTTTTTTCTGCTCTTTTATGGTTGTATTAAGTGTTGCTATAACAGTTTCGTTGTGACTGTTTTTTTCTTGCAAATCTTTGATAATAAGTGTTTTTTCATCACATATTTTCTTTAAATTTTCTATATTGTGCTCTTTTTCTTCAAGATGAGCTTTGAGTTTTGATATATCTTCTTTTAAATGCCCGATATCCGATATCTTCTGCTCTATAGCATGATATGCCTCTTTTAACTGTTTATTCTTTTCCTTGATGGTAAAAGAGAAAAAAACTATCATCAAGATAATTATACCAACAAGAGCATAAACCAAGTAAATAGTATCTATAGTCATAAAAACTTCTTTCTTATTAAGATTGTGATATCTCTAAAAAGGCCAAATGCTCTCAACAAGCTTCGTGCCCCACCCTTTGTGAGAATTTATATCCATCGAGCCTTCTGTTTTATAAAGTATCTTTGCATCGGCAACATATTTTGAACTTATGGTATTGGTCTGGTCTATATCGTAAGGTCTTATAACACCGCTTATCTGTATGATCTGTTTTTCGCCGTTTATGAGCATTTCTCTGCTTCCTACTATAAAGTAGTTGCCGTTATTCAGTATCTTAACAACTCTGGCTGAAATGGTTGTGGTAAACTGCTCACTTCTGGTGTTGTCTCCTTTGCTTGAAAAACTGTTTTGCGAATTTGTTCCAAATCCTATATTTGTAAGTCCGTTTACTTTATTGACTGCTCCGTTTACCGCCGCATTATTGCCGGTACTAGTGAAGATTCCACCTCCCAACTGATCATTGGTATTTTTTGACAAACTCTTTTTTGCGCTTGAACTTTGAAGAATGTTTTCATCTATGACAACTGTAACCAGGTCATTCACATTCATCGCTTTTCTATCTGAAAACAAGGGGTTGTCCCCTTTTCCAAAAAGACTTCCTTCGTTTTGGATCTGCCCCTCTTTTTCTTGAGAAGGCAACTGCTCCACATAAGCCGGCGGTTTCATGGCTATCTTTGGATCCACGCTTTTTGTAGCACATCCTGAAAACAGCACTATACTCAGACTAGAGAAAAATATCATAAGTTTTTTCTTCATGGGTTCTCCATCATATTTATATGGTATAATTACAAGTTATTAAGCAAAAACAGTTCCAAATAAATTTAGAGATACCCTCAAGGAGTGAAAGAGCATGAGCAAATTAAAAGAAAAACTACAGCTTGATATGAAAAATGCCATGAAAAACAAGGACAATATTACAAGAGATACCATAAGATTTCTCATGAGTTCTTTAAAGCAAGTTGAAGTTGATGAAAGAAAAGAGTTGAGTGATGAAGATATCATAAAAATCATCCAAAGATCCATCAAGCAAAGAGAAGATTCCATGACGCAGTACAAAGATGCCGGAAGAGACGACTTGTATGAACAGGAAAAAGCCGGAGTGGAGATACTAAAAAAATATCTTCCAAAACAGTTGAGCGACGATGAATTAAAAGAGGTAATATCTCAAATCATCTCCAAAACCGGTGCCGCTTCCATGAAAGATATGGGTAAAGTCATGGGTTTGGCCATAAAAGAAACAGCCGGAAAAGCCGACGGTAAAAGGATCAATGTGATAGTAAAAGAGTTATTGGGATAACTCTTTTACTTTAGATGCCCTTTAGTAGCTCATATGTCTGCTTTGCTATCTCAAGTTCCTCGTTAGTTGCGACTACAAAGAGTTTTATCTTTGATTTATCATCACTTATGAGAGTTTTGTGAGTATCATTGGCTTCATCATCAAGTCTGATGCCAAGACTCTCATCAAGTCCTTCACATACTTTTTGCCTTACTTTTGACGAGTGCTCCCCGATACCTCCTGTAAAAACCAAAGCATCCACTTTTCCTATGGCTACACAGTAAGCACCTATATATTTTTTTATACGATAACAAAATATCTCGAAAGCAAGTTTTGCTTTATCATCGCCATTTTTGGCTTTTTCTTCAACTTCTCTCATATCATTTGTCCCGCACAACCCTTTTAAACCACTTTTTTTGTTCAAGATATTATCGAGTTCTTCTATGCCAAGATTTAAATTTTTCGCAAGATAAAATATGATGGCAGGATCGATATCACCACATCTTGTACCCATAACCAAACCCTCAAGTGGAGTCAGTCCCATGGATGTATCTATACTTTTTCCATTTTTTATAGCTGCCATACTTGCACCGTTTCCAAGATGCAAAGTTATGAGGTTGCATTCATCCATGTCTTTGTTCAAGAGTTTTGCAGCCTCTTTTGCGACATAGTGGTGAGAAGTACCGTGAAAACCGTATCTTCTTACTTGATTGTCCGTATAGTACTTGTAAGGCAAAGCATAATGGTATGCAAAGTCCGGAATACTTTGATGAAAGGCGGTATCGAAAACGGCTACTTGTTTCAGAGTCGGGTTTACTTTTATGATTGCCTTTATACCTATGAGGTTTACAGGGTTATGAAGCGGTGCCAGGGGAGATACTTTTTCTATTTTCTCTATCACATCCTCGTTTATAACGGTAGGTTGGCTAAAATACTCTCCTCCATGCACCACTCTATGACCGACCGCTCCAAGTTCGTCGAAACTATTTAGTACTTTGTTTTTTATCAAGAGTTCTTCTAAAAGTTTGATGCCCTTAGAATGATTTTCTATCTTTGTATTTTTAGAAATCACCCCGTCATCTGAATAAGCGAATTTTATATGACCGGATTCTTCACCGATTTGTTCTATGATACCCTGGCAAACAGATATGCTCTTGCCCATATCAAATATCTGGAATTTTATGGAAGAACTGCCGCTGTTAAGTACTAAAATCTTCATACTACATACTCCTTAATTACAAAAAAGATAACTATAATCAAATAAACTTTAAAAGTCAAGCCAATTGAATAATCTTTAGGGTTTAAATTTTCTTATCATTTTTTTAAAGATCCTATACTCCTCTTGGGAAAATTTTTCTTGATATCTTAGCTTGATATAAATATCCGTGATATCTTTCAATTTGGCTGATCCAGGCATATCGCCTGCACTTTTTAAAAAAGTCAACGCTCCCTCATGATGCTCTTTTTTATAACCTTTTTTTTCCAGCTTTCTTAAAAGCTTTCTATACTCCTTTAGCACCCTATCCTCTTCTTTGGCAGAGAAAAAATACCTGTACGAAAGATAACTCATCATAGCCAATCCCACAAAAACAATAAGGAAATAAAATAGTACCGACCTGTTTCTTTCAATGGCATTTATAACCCTCAACTGTTTAAAATAATCGTAATTTAAAATCCAGTTATCTATAGTGTATTTTACATACATCATATATAGATATATTTTTTTACCTATGGTGAGATTTTGCTTTGTTCGTGTACTTGAAGTCGCTCTTATATGCTCGGCTTCATTTGCGGTATTCTTGACAAATGCATAAACTGTGGGATCGACCCTGACCCACCCTCTCTTTTTCAAGTAAACTTCATTCCATGTATGGGCATTTTTTTCTCTTATCAGTATATAGTTATTGACTCTCTCTTTGTAATCGGCCTTGTATCCGCTGACCAATCTTGTCGGAAGCCCGGCGTCTCTGGCAAGTATGGCAAAAGCTGTTGCAAAATGAACGCAGTAGCCCTCTTTTTCTTTAAAAAGTATCTCATCCACTTTATCTTTTGAAGTTAATTTTTTAGGTTTTAGAATATAGGTAAAATTCGATTTTTTGAAAAATTCTATGATATACTGTAGTATCTCTTCATCATTTTTTGATTTGGATAGTATACTTTTTGCCAAAGACCTTGTTTTGGGGTTTAGATATGCACTTGATACAAGAGAGTAACTTCTTGTTATCTTATCGAGTGTCAAGATCTTATATCTGGTCGCGGAGGTCATGACATAATGCTTTATCCCGTTTATCGGCTTATATGTTTTTAAAATGAAATCCTCATCTATATAGGCATCGTCCGGATATGAGTTTTTTGGTATACTTACAGGCATATCCATACTGAATAACACTTTTTCTTGTGTTGGATAAAGAGTAACGTCATAAGTGACAAAAGAGTTTTTATCAACCAATAGCCTAGGAGCGGGAACTGTTTTTCTTAAAATAGACCAATGCCTGTTTCCGTCATAATTATACAGTACGGCACCCCTGAAATAAAGCATATCCTCTTTTGGCAATTTGTCTATAAAGTTGACTTCCATAACCAGAGTATCGGAGTTTAAAAGCTCTTCTCCCTCTCCAAGATCTACGGTATCACCAAAACCGCTTACTTTTACGGTCTGCCCTTTGAAACCAAAATCCTGCTTTTGAAATGAAATTCTGGGAAATACCAAAAACAACACCACAACAAACGGTATGGAAGTCACAAAGATAAAAAATGTATATCTTACGGATTGCTTTATACTTAGTGATGTATTTGCCACCATGATGACATTAATCGCCGCAAACAAGACCAGTACGGTATAGATGAGATAGTATATATTGTTATAATAAAACAGCGAAGTTATCAACAATAAAACCGGACTTATTTTTATGAGCGTACTTTTGTAGTTACTTATAAGCTGCAAGGATATAACAAATATAAGCAAAGATGTAACAATATCTATAAAAATTTTCGCTCTAACGAGACTTGATACATTTATATATCTTATGTATTCAAAAAGTCCGAAAACGATACCTGTGGTTATAAAAAAAGTTAAAACGACGGTTCTACTCAAGTATGTAAAACGGTACAGATACACCACAAACAAGAAGATATACAGATTTAGCAAGAAAGGTAGATGAAACATATGGGGTATCAAAGTCAATGCCAAAAGTATATAGATGACTTTCTTTTCTTCAAGTATATTTACCAGCATATTTTATCCATAAAGTGCCAATGCGGTTAAAATCTGATTTAAAGAGTATTTTTTCGAGTCAAATACCAAACCGCCGGGTAGTTTTATTTCAAAATCATAACCTTTCTTTTTGGCTTCAACTGCCCAAAGCGTTAACTGGGAAAGTCTTTTTTCCATATCCCCATTTATCGCATTGTAGTCAAAAATGTAGCTTTTTTTCTTATGTGAGCGATAATACTCCTTGCTCATCAACGATCCTTTTGCCAAACTTTTCCAGTGTATTCTAGAAAACGAATCATTTTGAGAGTATGTTCTTACACCTTTAAAATCCTCTCTTTCACCAAAAATCCCCATACTCGAATCAAAAAAACTCTCAAGCCCAATACCTCTTTTTTCCGGAAATATGATGATCTCTTTGTCAAGGTCCAGATCACAGTAATATTGATCAAATATATACAAAGGAAAAGCGGAGGTTATGTGCAGTATGGGTATCTTGGCTTTGCCTCTTTTGTTGTATATTTTTTTCAAAATTATCTCTTTACTACTGTTTGCGGGAAGAGATATAACTATCTCATTGTTGATCTTTATATCATATTTATCAAAATTCTCCCTGTTTTGTACTCTTATATGGATGTTGGCACTCTCCTTGGCGTATCTGTTATCACTGCTTATATAAAAAAATTCCAAATTTTTTAGGTTTTTTTTAAGCAAAAAGTAATTGTTCGTAATGATACCCAATATGAAAAATACAAATATATAGACTATGTTATTATTGTGCATATATGCTTGAAGCAAAAAGACGGCAACAAAGATAAAAAATATAAAATTTTCTTTGAAAGGTATGCTGACTTTTAACTTTTCAACTCTCACACTTTCAAGCCTAATCTATACTTATGCTATGGATTATCTCTTTTGCCAGATCGTCTGGAGTCAGATTTTCATCTACTTTTTTCAATCTATGGGCTACAACATACGGCAGTACGGTTTGCACATCCTCAGGTAAAACATAATCCCTGCCTTCTATAAGTGCCCATGCTTTTGACATTTTTGCAAGAACTATGACTCCTCTTGTGGATATTCCCACATGAAATATTTTGCTTCTGGTAAAAGAAACTATATCTTGTACGTATGATACCACTGCATCTGAGAGCAGGACATCATCGACTTGTTCCTGCAAAGAAAGGATATCTTCCAACTCCAAAGATTTTATACTATGGATATCCTTTTTGTTTTCACCTCTTATGATCGCTTCTTCAGCGTTCTTATCGGGATATCCTATATTCATGGATATGAAAAATCTATCTTTTTGAGAAGAAGGAAGATCAAAAACCCCTATCTCTTCAAGAGGATTTTGTGTCGCTATAACAAAAAAAGGCTCCGGGAGACTTCTAGTAACTCCGTCGATGGAAACTTGATGCTCTTCCATGGCTTCTAGTAAAGCACTTTGGGTTTTAGGGGTTGAGCGGTTTATCTCGTCAGCCAAGATGAACTGTGAAAATATAGATCCCTTTTTAAAAGAAAAAGATAATGTTTTTTGGTCGAAAACATTTACCCCAAGTATATCGGAAGGAAGAAGATCACTGGTGAATTGTATCCTGCTGTATTCGAGATCTAGGACTTTTGCCAGTGTTTTAGCCAAAGTGGTTTTACCGACTCCGGGGATATCTTCTATGAGTATATGCCCTTTTGCCATAAAAGTCGCCAACGCGAGCTTGATCTGCAACTCTTTGCCAAATATGACTTTTCCAGTCTCTTTTAAAACTTCATCAACTGTTTTTTTCATTACTGCTTCACCTATAACGTTTTAAAAATACCCTCTATATACTATACAAAGTTTTTTCTTAACCTTGTATTTCTATTGTAACATAAGATAAGGTATTAAGAAACAGCAATGAGTTTTATTCTTCTTCACCCGCCTGTATGGCTGTTATAGCAACTGTATTTACTATATCCTCCACCAAACAGCCTCTGCTTAAGTCGTTAACCGGCTTTTTAAGACCCTGCAAAACAGGACCTACGGCTACTGCATTCGAACTTCTTTGCACCGCTTTGTATGTATTGTTACCGGTATTTAGATCCGGGAAGATAAAAACGGTAGCTCTGCCTGCGACTTTGGAGTTGGGTAATTTTTTCTTCGCTACTTTTTCATCTATGGCGGCATCGTACTGTATAGGACCCTCCACTAAAAGATCAGGTCTTAACTCTTTAACAAGTTGTGTCGCTTTTGCTACCTTTTCCACATCCTCGCCGCTACCTGAACTTCCTGTTGAGTATGAAAGCATTGCAACTATAGGCTCGATACCGAAAAGTTTGGCTGTATCTGCTGAAGATATAGCTATCTGGGCCAACTGTTCGGCGTTTGGATCACGATTGACCGCACAATCACCGTAAACCAGTACCTTAGTGTCCAAACACATGAAAAATACACTTGAAACTATGGAGATGCCAGGTTTTGTTTTTACAATCTGTAAGGCAGGTCTGATCGTATCTGCTGTGGTATTGTTGGCTCCACTTACCATACCGTCGGCATCACCCATATATATCATCATTGTAGCGAAGTAATTTTTGTTGTTCATTATATCGAGTGCACCCTCTTCCGTCATACCTTTATGTTTTCTAAGCTCATAAAATTTCTTGGCATATTTTGATTTGAGTTTGCTGGTCTTTGGATCTACTATCTTTATACTGTCATGCAGTTTTATACCCAAAGATGAACATCTTGAACTTATCTCCTCTTTATTGCCCAAAAGTATCACATCGACCGCTCTTCTTCTTTGGAGTATATCCGTAGCTCTTAGTATCCTCTCATCCTCGCTCTCGGGCAAAACTATGGTTTTTGGATTGGCTCTTGCTTTTTCAAACATCCTGTACTCGAACATAGCAGGGGTCATGATGTCGCTTGATGCAGCGGTATCTATCTTCTCTTCTATGTTTTTAAGGTTTATATATGTATTGAACAGTCCTTCTATGATAGCGATCTTGTTCAAGCTGTTTGGCATTATCTTCGCTCTTGTCTCACTCACTTTCATAGCGGTTTGAAAAGTATCATCCCCTGAGGTCAGTATAGGTATAGTAAACTCTCCTACACCTCCGATAAGTCTCATAAAGACTTCATCAGGCACATAACCTCCGGTAAGTACGATACCTGAAATGGAAGGAAAATCTTTTGAATAGTTTGCTGCGATTGATCCAAGTATCATATCGAGTCTGTCACCGGGAGTGATAACAAGGTCACCGTCTTCAAGGCGAATTAAAAAATGATCCAGGTTCATAGCGGCGATCTTGCTTTGCTTTACCAGCCTTTTCAAATCCTTTTCTTTTCCTATTATATATTTGGAATTTAAATTATCCCCTACTTCACCTATGGTAGGATATGAAAGTTCTCTGACTTCAGGCAAAAGATATACAGGAACATCATCTTTTTCCAAAAACCTTACTTTGTTGGTCAAGTCTATCAATGATTCTTTATCAAGTCTATTTATAAATGTAGCAAAATGTGTACAGCCCTCATCTTTTATAGTTTCTTCCTCTATCTTTGCTTCTTCCCATATCTCTTTTGAAGTTTTATCTTTTCCACTTAAAACTCCGACAATAGGACTTCCGATATTTTTAGCGATCTCAAGATTGATATCAAAATCAACCGTAGCGGTAAAAAGCGACTTGCTTATACCTTCACAAAGGATAAAATCATACTGTTTTTCCAAAGCTTCAAACTTTTCGATAACTTTTTCATACAGTTCATTTGTTTGATTATTGGCTATAAGAGATTCGGCTTCATGCATTGTAAAAGCATAAGTGTTTTCATAATCGATTTTCAAATGAAAATGTTCCATCATAAACTTTATATCGTCATCAAGTTTTGGAGACTCTTCTATGATTATAGGTCTGAAAAAAGCTACTTTTTGAATCTTTCTTTTCAAGATGCCCATCAATCCCATAGAGACAACCAGTCCTCCGGCATTTTCCTCTAACGATGCTACGAAAAGACTTTTTATCTTCATATCGATCTCCTATTGTAGTAGTATATAAACCCAAATTATACAACAATTTTTTCATAAAAAGCTTAAAAAAAGCTTTTTTTTAGCATAAATATACATAATTATTATGTATAAGCATATCATATATTTTAGATATATTATTTAAATATATAAGTGTAATATTTTATATAAATAATGTTTATCATAAGTATATTTTATATTATTTAATTTTTTGAATTTTATTAAAAATAATATTTAAATTTAAACTATCGGAACATATTTTTAAGTTGTATATGAATATATTTCATTTAAAACCCTATATTATTATGTATATATAAATAAAAATAAAATACATAAAACTTTTTTGTAATATTTTAATATAAGAAATATAAAATTTCTAATACTTATTTTTTTATTTTGTCTTAAATTTATAATTAATATAAATAGTTTAATTATAAAACAGTTAAATAGGAGTAATCTTTCATATTAGAAAAGATATTTTGCCAAATTGGAGTAAATATGCTTAGTTTTCTAATTCTACTTATAGCTTTATCGCTATTTTTAACTCTCATTCGTTTTGTGATCGGCCCTACACTTGCAGACAGAGTTGTTGCTTTTGATTCTATGAGTATCATCGCTACATCTCTACTTGTTGTTTTATCATTTTATTTTAGAAAAAGTCTGTACCTTGATGTTGCATTCATTTTTGGATTGATTGGATTTACAGGTACTGTAGTATTTGCCAAATTTCTGGACAAGGAGTTGTAATGCTCGATATGATAGGTTATATTTTTATATTTTTAGGCGTTATACTTTTTTTGTTGAGTGGAACCGGGCTTCTTAGAATGCCGGACACCTTAACAAGAATGCAAACAGCGACAAAAGCATCTACACTTGGTTCTGTATTGGTGCTTATAGGTATAGCATTTTTTGAACCCTCCTGGTCTTTTAAGCTAGCCGTACTGGGTATATTCATTTTGATAACCAATCCCATATCATCTTCAATCTTAGCTATGACAACTTACAAAAGATTTGCCAAATACATATATAACAGCAGTGGTGCAGATGCTTTCAAAACTCTTTTGGAAAAAGATGACAAATCCGAGGAGGAGACAGAACAATGATGGGTCTTATCGTTTTATTTACTTTTTTGGCGATGATAGTGGTTGCTTTGTATTCTATAAATTCCAAAGATATAACTCAAAGCGTTATACTGTTTATGGGTGTAGGTTTGGGAAGTGTAGTACTTTTTTTCATTTTTCAAGCCCCGGATGTTGCATTGACTGAAGCAGTTATAGGAAGTGGCCTTAGTACAGCAGTATTTTTACTGGGTATTAGACACACATCCAAAGAGGAGGCAAAAAAATGAATTTGAAAAAAGATATAGCGCTAAAAAGCATACTCTTTTCTATCCTGACCTCTGTTTTTATGCTCTCGGTACTCAATCTTCTACTTAGTGTGAAAGAAGATAGTTTTAAAACCGTAGGAGATATTTTTTTGTCACTCAACTTAAGTACCGCTACGGCAAATGCCGTGACATCTGTAGTGACATTCTTCAGAGGTATCGACACAGTAGGTGAAGTTACAGTACTGTTTTTGGCCACTACAGGTGTTGCCATGATTCTCTCCTCTTCTCAAAGATTGGGCGAAAAGTTAATCCATCAAAGAAGTTTTATCCTGGAAACCGGCAGCAAGCTACTTTTTAGCGTCATAGTGCTTTTTGGTGTTTATATCATCATTCACGGTCATTTGAGCCCAGGTGGAGGTTTTCAAGGAGGTGTCGTTATAGCAACAGCTTTTTTACTGTTATTTCTTGCAAATCCAAACATAAGCCTTAACCATTCTATTTTAACATTGGGTGAATCATTAAGCGGAGTCGCCTATGTTCTTATAGTCATTATCGGTCTTTTTAAAACAGGAACGTTGCTCAGTAACTTTTTGCCCCACAACATTACACAGATGGGCAATTTGATAAGTGGTGGTATCATTCCTGTTATATACATTATAGTAGGCATAAAGGTCGGCAGTGAAATGAGCGTTATAGTAGAGTACTTTATCAAAGAGGAAGCTGAAGAGGAAGCTGAAGAAGAGGTGAAATATGCTTGATTATTTAAATTCTGTGGAAGCCATACATTTCATAGTTATCTTCGGAAGTCTTATACTGTTTTGCATAGGACTTTTTGGAGTTTTTACCAGAAAACATCTTTTAAGGGTTCTTATATCATTTTCCATAATGGAATCCGCCCTTTTTACATTCTTTATAGGATTACACTATAAAGTCGGCTTGGTCGCTCCTATAGTTGATAGTGTAAAAAAAGATTTTACAGGCATGGTCGACCCGGTGCCACAAGCTATGATATTGACAACTATTGTTATCGGTCTTGCCGTTTTGGCTCTTGGTATCTCTTTTGGTATAGAATACTTCAAGCTAACCGGTAAAAACGATATATCTCTAATGAATGAAGCGAGGGATTGAAATGGAATCTTATATTAGCCTGGGGTACTACTTTTTACTACCCGTAATATTTTCATTTTTAACACCTTATTTTAAGAAACTGGGCACATTTTACCTTAGAGGCAGTTCAATCCTATTGTATTTTATTCTTTTTGTACAAAGCTGCATATATACAACGATGAAACTCCCTCAAATATCTGAATTTTCCATAGCACCACCTCTTGGAATCGCATTTGTTTTGGATAATTTCTCTTTAGTGTTTTTACTGCTTTTTACTTTTTTGGGATTTATAGTGTCTTTGTACCTGCCTTGGTACTTCAGTGTCAATGACAGTAAAAATGAAAGCAGATTTTATATATTTTTCAATATGCTTATAGCCGGTACTCTAGGACTCATATTGAGCTGTGATATTTTCAATGTTTATATATTTTTTGAAATTGTCGGGATTTGCTCATATGTGCTAACGGCATACAAAAAAGACAAGCTTGCCCTAGAGGGCGGTATCAAATACCTTATTGTAGGTTCCATAGCTTCTTTATTGATCGTATTTGCCATAATGATCATATATCTTCAAATCGGAACGGTAAATCTTGGTCTGATTGCACAAAGATTTGACCAAATGAATCCAAATGTCGCATTTTTCGTCATACTTATGCTTTTTATAGGTTTTGGAACAAAAGCAGAATTGTTTCCTATGAATTTCTGGGTTCCTGATGTATATCAAGGCTCCACGACTATGGTAGCAGGTCTTTTTAGTTCGGTAGTCTCCAAAGCATATATGTTTGTCTTTTTTCATCTATTTTATCTGTTCAATTTACAAAAAAGCTATACGATATTTCTCATGAGTGTAGCGGCAGTGACTTTCTTGGTCGCTGAACTTACAGCACTCAATCAAAAAAACATCATGAGACTTTTTGCATATTCGACCATAGGACAGTTAGGACTTCTCTTTTTCGCACTCTCCTCCGGGAGCCTTGGAGTTATCCAGGGAGGTTTGTTTTATCTAGTAAGTCACTCTTTGGGAAAAATAACAATATTTTTAGCTTTAGGTATAATCATTTACAATTTAAAAGATTACAAAACCGATATATTTGAACGATTTCAATCAAAATTTTTAGCTATCATTTTCGGTATATCCTTTTTATCAATTTTAGGTATTCCGCCATTTAGCGGTTTTGTAGGTAAGATATTGATCCTTGAAGGTTTTGCGAAAGTTCATAACTATTTTGCCATAGCATTCATGCTGGCGGTTTCCATCATAGAAGCTGTTTATTTTTTCAGACTTATTTCAATGATGACAAAAACAAATACTCAAAAAATGGTTATAAAAATAGGAATACTCAACAAGATCATTCTTTCTTTGTTAGCATTTTTGATCTTGTTGTTTGGTATCTACCCTGCTCTTTTGACACATTTTACAAATATTGCCGGAAGTGCTCTTTTAAATCCTGAACATTATATTCAGTTTGCATTGGGAGTTTTAAAATGAATTTTTTATTTTTTTTGATCAATCTCATACCGATACTATTTTTATATAGTCTTGATGGAAATTTCCATGCCAGCATACAAGTTTCAAATAATTTTACTCTTTCATTGCACCAGAGTGTTCTGGGTACTTTTTTCGCTTATTTGTCACTTGTATCATTTTTGCTGGTCATTATCGCACAAAATAGAAAAAAATTGTCTTTTAGCTACTATTTATTGGAATTATTGCTATCTTTGGCAATGTTTTGTATCGTTTTTGCGGGAGACTTCATAACATTTTTCATTGGTTGGGAGATAATGACATGGAGCAGCTATTTCCTTATAGCCAAATCCTCTCATGTAAATACTAAAACACTGCAAAAATATATACTTTTTTCTCTGACCTCAGCTTTCTTTTTGATTGCTGCTGTGGTCATATCGGCTTCATTTGCAAATTCATTTGATTTTGAAGCTATAAAAAATGTATTTTACAAGATCCCTTTTGCACTTCAGGTTACTATAATCATCCTGTTTTCTCTCAGTTTCTTTGTTAAAGTCGGTGTTATAGGGGTTCATTACTGGGTTGTTGATACTTATGAAAAAGCTCCTGACCTTTTTAGCGCTATCTTGTCGGCAGTAATGTCAAAAATGGGCATATATGGACTTTTTTTAATATATGGTGTTATAGTTGGGTATTCAAACTTACAGATAATTTTTGGAACATTCCTGGATGGAACTGGTTTTGGTTATATCTTGGCATGGATTGGAGTTATAACATCCATTATCGCAACATTCAAAGCCATCACCCAAGATGAGGTCAAAAGACTTCTTGCTTACTCCTCCATAGCACAGCTTGGCTATATTATAAGCGCTATCGGACTTGGAGTGGCTTACGGTATAGGAGGAGCCTTGTATCATACTCTTATACATACTATTATAAAACTGTTGTTGTTTATAAATGTTGCAGCGATCATAGCTCAAACAGGAAAAACCCGTTTTAGTGAGCTTGGCGGTCTGATATATAAAACACCGGTATCATTTGTAATGCTTCTTATAGGTATAATCGCATTGGCAGGTATGCCTCCTCTTGGCGGATTTGCCTCCAAATTCATGATATATTCATCTTTGATCGAGACAAAATTTGCAATTGTCCTGGTGGCTATGCTTTTTTCCGGAGCTGCGTCTTTTTTGTATTGCTATAAACTTGTTTATGGTATTTATCTTGGGCATCCAAGCTCAAGTGAAGTCAAAAACCAGCATGAAGTTCACATATCATATCTGATACCTCAGATATTCTTGGCACTGCTTTTGATAGCAACAGGAACATTTCCGGGAATATTTGTAAAAGTGATAAATCCTATATTGAAACAATTTTCACTTACTCCTATCCCCTATAAGGGAGTAGGTACAATGCATACTTTTATAGGCGATTTCAATGGTTTTTTCATCATGAGTGCTTTTGCTTCGATTTTCATAGTCATCCTTATTATTGTAACTTTGCTTCGTTCAAAAACTATCAAAAACCAAGATAGATTTGATCTGAGCTATTGTGGTGAAGTACCAAATGAAAAAACACCTTTGCACTATGGCTACTCCATAGGTCAAGAACTTCACAGGATCACTTTTGTAAATATGATACTAAAAAGAAGTGTAGCCAATTTTTATGAAGCATTGGCTACCCAAGTAAAAAAAAGCTCTGAACTCTTAAGCAGGATGTATTGTGGCAACATACACAATACTGCCATTACCATTTTGTTATTTTTCACTGTTTTATATTTTATAGGAGTAAGATAATGTTACTGCAGATTTTACTTTTGATACTCTTGGCATACTGTGTAGGTTTTTTATATTTTGGTCTATACAGAAATATAACCGCTAGAATACAAGGAAGATACGGACCTACGGTACTACAGTCTTTTTATGACAGTATAAAGCTTTTTTCAAAAAAAGAGACAATGTGTTTTGGATGGATGTTCTATCTAGGGCCTGTCATCATGGCAACGGGTTCGGTTTTAACACTTCTAAGCATACCCATACTTACAAACAGTGACTTTTTAAGAGATTTTACTTCACAGATAAATTTGTTCGTAATTCTTTATCTTATGGTTTTGGGACCTCTTGGAAATGCTTTAGCGGTAGGAACAGGAGGAAATCCTTTTGGAGTCATGGGTGTCGTAAGGGGACTGACAAGACTTTTGGGTCTTGAACTACCGTTTTATATAGCGATTATAGGTATCATTTTGGCAACAAACAGCAGTGATATCTACACTATCATGCAATACCAACAAATACACGGTTACAATATACTCTCCCATCCTTTTTTATTTGTAGCGGCTATGATATCTATGGTAGGTTTTTTCGGTCAGTCTCCTTTTGATATCCCCGGAGCTCCTCAGGAAGTTTACTCAGGTCCAAGAACGGAATTCAGCGGTAAATTTTTAGCTCTTTTGATGAGCCAGGGATCTCTTTTTGCATTTGCCAAGCTTACTTTGGTTGTTGATCTGTTTTTAGGGGGAGCTGACTCTTTGTTGGATTTGGTTATAAAAACATTTGCCATATTTGTAACACTTATCTTTATAGGAGTGGTTTATGGTAGATACAAAGTTTCACAAGCTGTTGATTTTTTGATGGGCATACCTACTCTTATAGCTCTTATAGGGCTTGTTAGAGTTATCTATAGTTAAAAAGGGGTAAAAAATGATAGAGGGTTTTAATGGTAACTCTTTGAAATGTAAACTCGAAGAGAGTGGTTTGGCAAATACTCATGCCATTATGCAAAAAGCTGTAAGCTGGTTTGAAAGCAGAAGTATATTTGTAGTGGCATACGGTACAGGATGTGGAGCTATAGAAATGCCTCCGACTTTTACCAGTAGATATGACGCTGAAAGAATGGGTGTCGTAGGTGTTGCTACCCCAAGGCAAGCGGATCTTATCATACTGTCCGGTTATTTGGCATACAAAACTCTAAGAAGAGTCATAAGAACTTACGAACAGATGCAAAAGCCAAAATACATCATAACTCTTGGAAGTTGCCCTATCAACGGAGGGATGTATTGGGATTCTTACAATACCATCAAAAAGCTTGATGATTATCTGCCGGTGGATGTATATGTTACGGGCTGTATGCCAAGACCCGAATCAGTCATAGAAGGTTTTGTAAAACTCCAAAAACGTATAAAAGAAGGGCAAAAATGCGGTTGGGAACTATACGAAGAAAATTATGACTTTTATAAAGAAAATCAAAAAAGAGTTTTAGGAGATCATATATTACCTTCATATGAAACCGATTGGTATAACATCAACGGCGGGGGTCTTGGATGATGCAAAACAATATAATTGAACGATTAAACTCTTTTGAAGTAGAGCAAAAAGAGCCTTATCTTTACAAGATAATTACAGAAGAAAGAGACTTGGAGACGGTTTTGTTGAAGCTATACAATGAGTATGGCTACATTACCCTTGACTCTATAAATTGCAGAGACGATATAGAAGATGGTAAATTTTGCATAACATACTGTTTGCAAACCGCCTCAAGAGACCATATACTTATGGTGCAAACTTTCATAGAAAGAGAAAGCGCATCATTGGTAACGATGTATAGGATATGGCCTCAGGCTGAAATCATAGAGAGAGAGATGCATGAAATGTTCGGTGTTGATTTTCCTTCACATCCTTCTTTGATCGATTTTGCTCTTGAATACTGGAATGACATCCCTCCTCTTAGGAGAGATTTCGATACTTTGGAGTATGTAAACAAAATGGATCCTTTTAGAAAAGGTCAAAGAGATGACAATCTTGATGTAAAAGAAGAGATGAAAAAACGAAGAGAGGCAAAAAAAGCCGCCAAGCTTAAAGCCGAAGCCGAAGCGAAAGCAAAAGAAGAAGCATTGGAAAAAAAAGATGAAGCAATAAAAGTCGAGGAGTTGAGTGATGAATGAGCAAAAAATTATCAAAATATTTCATGGACCTCAACATCCCGGAATCACCGGCAACATGAGTGTAGAGCTTGATCTTATAGGTGAAACCATACAAAAAGCCAGAACTCATGTGGGCTACCTTCACAGAGGTTTTGAAAAACTTGTAGAAAGACGAACCGTTATACAAGGTTTTACCATAGTCTGCAGGATCTGCGTTCCCGAGCCGGATCCAAATGAAGAAAACTATGCAAGAGCCGTTGAGAATTTGGCAGGTATAGAGATAAGTGAAAAAGCAAAATATATAAGAACCATGGTTTTGGAAATGGCAAGAATCGCCAATCTTTTTTTATGGATGGGCGGTCAAGCCGGCTCTATAGGACTTGGGCTTATCCCTCAATGGTCAGTTTGTGATAGGGATTACATGCTTGATCTCTTTGAAGAGTTGACAGGAGGAAGAGTTTATCACATGTATGCGTTCCCGGGGGGCGTAAGAAGGGATTTGCCTGATGGATTTTTGGATAAATTAGGCCAACTTTTGGATTATTATGAAAAAAGAATAGACGTATACAACAATACTTTCTTTGACAATACGACTTTCAAGTCAAGAGCCATAGGGACGGCCAAAGTAAACAAAGATGAAGTCTTAGGAAACGGATATGTGGGCCAAGTCGCAAGAGGATGCGGCATCAAAAGAGATGTTAGAGTCGATATGCCATATCTTGTATATGACAAATTGGAATTTGATATACCGACATACAGTGACGGTGATGTTTATGCAAGAGCGCTAGTAAGAAGAGATGAGATACTTCAATCCATAAGGATATTGAGACAAATCATCAAACAAATGCCAAAAGACGGTGACATAATGCAAAAGATACCAAAACACAGGCGTTTTAAACTTCCACAAAACGATACATACGTACAGACTGAGAGTGCAAGAGGTGCAATGTCATACTATATGGCCGGTGACGGCAGTGAAAAGATAAGAAGGATGCAAGTAAGAGGTCCTTCTTTGATACATGCATACACTCTTCTAGAGAACCTTCTTGTAGGAAGTGAACTTGCCGATGTTGCCATGACTATGAACTCTTTGGGTATATGCCCGCCTGAAATAGAAAGATAGGAGGAGAAGATGGGAATAGATATAAAAGGTGTTTTTTCACCGCTAAGTGCGGTAGGTACTATTTTAAAACACCCTAAAACCATAACATATCCTGAGGTAAAGAAAGATATACCAAAGGGGTATAGAGGATTTCACGTAAATAACCTTTATACTTGCGTAGGATGTGCAAGTTGCCAGGATGTCTGTATGAATGAAGCCATAGACATGGTCCATGCCGACAAAGAATACAATCCGAAAAACACCAGCGGATGTATACCAAGAATCGATTATGGAAGATGCTGTTGGTGTGCACTTTGCTGTGACGTATGCCCTCCAAGTTCCTTAAAACTTGACAATATATGTATACATGCAGATTATGACGGAGACAGTTTTTTATATATGCCTATAAATAAGGATTTAAAATGAGAGTGGTTTTTTGGTCTGTTTTTCTTTTTGTGATATGGGTTGCTTTGACAATGAGTCTAAACATACAAGAACTTACCACAGGTATGCTTGTTTCGGTTATAATTGCCATACTATATACAAAAAATTATGAGGGTGACAAAACTTTTCGTATACGACCGATACCATATATAAAATATCTAATAGTATTCATCAGGGAATTAATTTTGGCAAATATAGATGTTGCAAAAAGGGTTATAGATCCAAAACTACCGATCAATCCTGGTATCGTAGCTATAAAAACAGACTTGAAACAAGACTACAAAAAACTTATCCTGGCAAACAGCATAACCTTAACTCCAGGCACCATTACGATGGATGTAAGGGGTGACACTCTTTTCATACACTGGATCGATGTTACGACAACCGACACAAAAGAGGCTTTGGAAGAGATAGCAGGTGACTTCGAGAGAACTTTAAAAGATTTATGATCTTTCGCGTAGCATTTGTCTTTTTTTGGCTTTATCCAAAGCCAGCCGTTTTAGATTTGGGATATGATCGATATATTCATGCAAAAATCCGGGAACTTTTCTACCTTCAACTCTTATGATGTCATTTAAGATAGAGTTTGCTATCATTTTTTTATCAAGCTTTTTATACTCTGTCAGGTAGTTAAATATCAACTCACTAAGCCTCATAAGAGATATCTGGTAAGTTGCCTGGGTTTGAGAGTATATCCATCTGCTAAGCTTCAAAAAACCGTCATATACGCTACTGTCTTGCCATATATACTCTTTGGTTTTATGAAAGTTTCCACTGTTGTATATAAGATCCCAAAACCTTACAAATCTTTTCATCTCCTGCATTGTAAAAAAATCTATCAGACTGTTTTGCAGGATTTCGTAGGGAGGATCATCGGAGTATCTCATCTCATACTTTTCATCCCACCTTGATATGGGAGTTCCTGAGAGTTTTTTAAGGATTCCAAGCTGAATTTCACTTGTTGTTATAGAAGTGAGTTCGTTTAAATTGTTTCTAAAACTCTCAAGACTTTCACCTGGAAGCCCGATGATAAGATCTAGATGAAGATGCGCTTTTGTCTCATTTTTAAGAAATTTTATATTTGCTTTTGTCTTTTTGATATCCATTTTTCTATTGATATTTTCAAGGATTTCTTCATTTAAACTTTGAAGTCCTATCTCAAGCTGCAATGAATGAGGTGGAAACTCTTTTAGTTTTTCTTTGAGTCTGTTTGGAAAATTGTCCGGCACCACTTCAAAATGCAAAGAGTACTCTTCCTTTTTCGATAAAAAATAATCCATCAACTTCAAAGCGAATTTGATATTGAGATTGAAAGTTCTGTCTATGAACTTAAAGCTCCTAACTCCCCTGCTCCAAAGCTTGTCAAACTCATATATGATCTTTTCAAAATCAAAATATCTTACCTTTTTATCCAAAGAGCTCAAACAAAATTCACAGTGAAAAGGACACCCTCTACTGCTTTCGACATAAATGTATCTATTTTTTATATCACTGTCACTGTACTCATTATAAGGAAGTTTTATCTTTTTTACATCCGGTGTAACCGCTTGAATGGTTCTTGTTTTTGGCAAAACTCCACTAAGTATCATTTTGGAGTATTCATAAAAAGTTATCTCACCCTCACCTTTTATGATAAAATCAGCCTCGCTAAAATCAACCCTCATAGGAGAGTAGCTAACTTCAGGACCGCCAAGTACCACTATGGTTTGGGGAGAGACTTTTTTTATGGTCGATACTACTTTTTTAACATTTATGGCATTCCATATATATGTACCTATTCCCACTATTTTTGGATGATATGATAAAACCTCTTCAACTATGGAATATATATCTTCATTGATGGTTCTTTCTAAGATAAGTGAATTATCTCTTAACTCTTTTAAGTTGGCTCGTATATACCTAAGTCCCAAAGCAGTATGGGAGTATCTCGAGTTTATGCCAAGCAGTACGATATCTTTTTGCATATTTTACACAAATGTCGGAGCATCGTTGGAAAAGAGTATAAGATCACCTGCTTTTGTCTCTTTAGCCAACAGTTCCTGAAGTTTATCTTTGTTTGATAGTAAAAGTTTTTTAGGAATTTTTATATGTTCCATCAAAGTAACGGCATTTACTTTGCCGGTGATGATAACAAGATCGAAAACTTTGTCTATTTTTTTTGCCAACTCTACATTTGCCTCTTTGGTGCTTTCTATGATACCGGGAGTTACCAAAACCTTTCTACCTTCATAAGATATGACAAGATCGTATGATGAGATCATACCTTCCAAATTACCGTTGTAACTATCATCTATGATGATCTTGCCTCCTGCTTCTATCTTTTGAAGTCTATGCTCCACTTGAGTTAGTTTCGAGACTTGTTTTTTTATGGTTTGCAAGTCCAGACCAAGTTCCAGTGCCATAAGCACGGCTGCAGTTATATTGATAGCATTGAAATCACCTAGTATATTTTTGGCTTCGAACTCTTCTGTTTTTCCGTTCAATTCAAGCTTGAAACTCAATCCATCAAGTGATGAATTTACTTCTTTGATCTCATCACCAAATAGTTTTACTTTGTCGTTGGGTTTGATATTTGCACTTTTATGGACATAAGCACGTATGAGTCTTTTGCTATCTATGATCTCCATTTTTGTGTTTCTTATATTTTCAAGAGTTTTAAAGTACTCTATATGAGCGGGGCCTATCTTGCCTACTATGGCATACTGGTTTTGCAGGATATTGACTATCTTTTTTATATCTCCTTGTTCCCTTGCACCGGCTTCAGCTATATAGATATTTGTATCGTTTGGTAAAGAGGTATTGATATCTTTTACTATGCCGGCTTCGGTATTGACACTTTTTGGGGTTTTGTAAACTTTGAAATTGTTTTGTAAAATTTGATATAAAAAGTTTTTGATACTTGTTTTACCGTAGCTAGCAGTTACCGCTATGATCTTAAGATCATCCATACCCTGAAGCTTTCTTTTAGCCTCTTTTTTAAACCCTGCAAATAAAATCCTCTCAAAAATCTCTCCTGTGAGAGTTGCAACTACCAAAGGGAGTATAACACCGTAAACTTGACACCGCCCTGTTGCCAAACACAACATATCCTCAAATATGGTTGCAAGAAGCAAAAACAGAAAAAATCTTTTAATCCTTGCGGTATAAACAAGTTTTTTATCCAATTTCCTTTGCCAGACATAATATGAAGGCAAAAGCGCAAAATAAAAATATATCCAAAAGTATATGCCGGTAAGATAGTAGGCAAATATAGGAATGATAAAATAAACAAGATGCCAAAGTTGCCTTTTGTGCCTGAAAACGACCCTATCGAGCTTATAATTGTACCATTGAAGGTTGGTTATAAGATACCAACCAAGACTTAGTGTAAAGATAATATGGGATACAAGTACGAATATCGTTTTAAAATCCATCTATTCTCCGATAAATTCTTTTATTTTTTGTGCTACTTTGGCGGGTTCTTTTAAAAAAAAGTAATGATCCCCGTCAAATTCGTAAAATCTACTCTTTTTTATAAGATATGCTATCTTTTTTCCGCTAGCTAAAGGAGTCGCTTTGTCATTTCTCCCCCAAAGTATCAATGTATCATTGCAAAAGCTCTTAAAATCACCACTGAAGTCTTCATCTACCACGTTTTTGAAAGTTTCATACATATCTTGACTCATTCCCTCTACATCTTTTGAAGCGAAAATTTTATACATTTTCCCAAGACCTAACGACTTCAAACTTTTAAAAAGTAGGATTTTAAGCTTTATGTCCAGCGGTTTTTCCACCGGTATTCCGGCACTGCTTAGAAGTATGAGTTTTTTGGGATTTAAAAGAAGTGCAACCTTTCCGCCAAATGAATGACCAAGTATGGCGTAGCCATCTGATGATATGCTCTCTAAAAACTTTTCAACTATATTTTTATAATCATGTGTATCCAAAACCATCTCATTCGAACTTGCCCCAAAACCCGGCATATCTATATAAATATGCCTAAAATCCTCGATATATCTTCCAAATGCTTGCTTCATCAACTCTTTATTACTTCCCCATCCATGTAAAAAAATTATATCTTTGTTTTTGTCAAGGTTTAAAATTTCATAAGATATTTTAAAAGTGTTATTTTTGTAAGTCACCTCTTTAAGAGCCAATTTTCAAGCCTTTTTTGTTTTTTTATACAATTTTTGAAGCAATTCAAAAGCATCATTTAGTTTTTCATATTCATCCATATTGAGCATAACTGCTTCAAGTTTATTGTTTTTCACCACAAAAACTCTTTTTTTCTCTTTTGAAGTTATACTTTTTAAAATCGAGCTAAAATTCCTGACCATTTCGGTAGCCGTGTATATCTCGTCACTGTTAAAAGTTGCCATATTTCAGCCTTTTGACTAATTTACATAAAATTTTATGTAAAATTTTATGTATTATAGCATATTTTATAGTATTATTTACCTTTTGCTGCATTTATGGAGTTTATATAGCGGTATTCTATAGGTATATTTCTGCTTTTTGGGATATAAATATCTGATAAAATCGCATTAAAATCATCAAAAAGATAGTTTGCAAGGCTTCCGGGGACCGGATTTATCTCGTTTATATAGAGTTTCGCATCTTTTACAAAAAAATCACATCTTACTATCGCACCCTCAAAAAGCCCATCATATAGTTTTTTGAAAGCTTCTTTTATCTTTTCTTGCATATCACTTGATATATAAGCTTTTTTTACTCCCCCGCTTCTTGAAAAATCAAGATACTTTTTGTCAAAATCCAAAATGGACTCTTTTTGGGGCTCTTCTATAAAAGAGAAAGTATAACCCTCTTTTGTCTTTGTCCCGGCTAAATTATACTCTTTTATACCATCATAAAAAGGCTCTATAATGACGCTGTCATCGAACTCGAAAGCTACATCCAAAGCATAATCGAACTCTTTTTCATCTTTGGCTACACTAAGACCTATGGAGCTTCCAAGCCTTAGCGGCTTTATGATAACTGGATATTCAAACGAGCATTTTCTCTCATCATTTTTACTCAAGACTTGATAATCCAAAACATCCACACTTTTTGATGAGGCATATAGTTTTGTAAATTCTTTGTTGTAACTTATAACACTTCCTTCTATCCTTGGACCTATATATCCAATACCGAAGAAATCAAGAAGTGAAGAGATAGTACCGTCCTCTCCCTCTTTACCGTGTATGAGGTTGATAAGAGTTTTAAACTCTAACTTTTTTTCTTTAAAGAGTGCTTTTTGATAAAAGCCTTCCTGCTTTAAGGTCAGTTTCTCACATTTTTTATATTCGCCTCTACTAAAATAAGAGGCTTTCATATATTTTTCTTCTATAAGATAAAATTCTCTTTTCGCATCACAAAATATAAATATCTTCTCTTTTTCAATAACATCTTTTAGCGTGATAGCGCTTACGATGCTTATCTCATGTTCGTAACTTACTCCACCGAACAGTATGGCAAAATGACTCAATTTGATATCCTTAGCTTAGTTTTTTTAATGCCTCTTTGATAAGAGTTGCCGTATCGCTGCTTTTGCATTGAAGCAAGATTTTTTTGGTTTTTTCTTTGTTAAATCCAAGACTCTCAAGTGCCTGTAAAGCCTCATTGAAGCTCTTATTTTCAGACGTGCTAACGCCATCCAAAGCAAAATCACTTAATTCTATGAGTATCCTCTTTGCGCTTTTTGGACCGATACCTGGAACCATCTTGATACTGCCTATATCATTTGAAGCTATGGCTTTTGCAAAAACCGAAGGAGTGAAAGTAGAGCATATCGCCATTGCCGTGCTTGGTCCCACTCCATTTATCTTTATAACCCTATCGAACATGAACTTTTCGTCAAGGTCTAAAAAACCGTAAAGATTGTCACTGTCCTCTTTTATGATCTGAGTAGTATGCAAAGATATGCTCTTTTGTGTATCTATCTTTGAACTGCAGTTGAGCGAGATGCGTACCGCTCTTGTAATCCCATAAGTTTTTACATATAAAAGCGTAGGCTCTTTTTTGACCACTTCTCCTTCGATCGCCACTATCATACGTCAAACTCACTTTTTCTATTTATCTGGTATTCGCCCTCTTCAACTTTGGAAAGTGTTATACTTTTCGATATCTCTCCCTCTTTCGTTACATGTGTTATCTCTATTTTTGGAGAAAGCAGTACAAATTTTATCTCATTGTATTCGTGCCAAAGAGAGTGATTTATAATCTTAGCTTTAAGTATGGTTGATTGGATATCTTCTATATCTTTTTTTATACTCTCTCTTTCAACTTTTTCTTTTTTGTATTTTTCAAGCAATGCATTGTATGTCGCTATCAACTGCTGAAAATCCTTGATCTTTTTTACAAGTGTTTTTGCCGGCTCTTGACCTGAACGTTTAAGCTCGATGATTTTTTGTTTGACAAGTTCGGCCGGTTCTCTGTTTTTTTCTATAAGAAGTTTTTTATCTCTTATAACTTTTTTGGTTGTATTTATGGTAGCTTCTATCTTTTTAAGCTTTTTTTCCAATTCATCTATCTTCTCTTGAAAACCAAGCACTCTTGAAGGATCTATTACAAACTTGTTGTTCGTTCCTTTCTCTTCATTGATCTCTATGATTTCGGATGCTACTAATGTTACATTTGAAACCAACTGCTTTACAAAAATCTTTTCCGCGATCACTTCTCCGCCAATGGCTTGATCTATTTTGACCGTTTTGGCATTGACTCTGCCGCCCTCCAATCTTTTGATAGTCACATCTTTGCCTTCGGCGTATCCTCTGTGGACACTGATGTCCAGCTCGTCTGCATATATGGAGGCTTTTTGGTGTGTTTGGCCACCTATCTTGGCTTTTTTTGCCTTGACCACCGCTCCGCTACCGATATTTCCCTCTACCGTTATCTCGGTTGTTTCGACACTCATGCCGGGACCTATGGCATCCTTTAGAACATCACTCTCTTTTATGTTGATCTTGACGTTTGATTCAAGATTGGCTTCTATGGAGCCCGTTGTTTTAAATGAAACTTCATCAACTTCCATATTGTCGTTTATATCGTATTTGTCGCCCTCTTTGTTCACATATCCGTCTTTTTTGGCAACAAAGATTATCCTGTTTTCATCCTCTTTTTTCTCTATGTTTTCACTTACGGTGAAATCTATGGAGTATTTTTGCACAGGCTCTTTAACTTTTAAGAGTTCGCCTTTGCAGTTTCTTCCGTTTTTTCCCTCTTTGGCTTTTATATACTCTATGATGATATCACCCTTTTGGACTGCTTGGATATACCCTCTTTTAGAGTAATCTATCCTCCCGTGTTCATCTTTTTTGTTGATATTTTTTTTGTAGTGAAATATAAGGTTGTCATTGATGGGAGCTATGGGCTCTACGCAGTTACACACTATAAATGTATGGTCTTCATCTAAAAAATTGTTGATCCTGATCTTTGATACTATTTTTTCTACCTCTTTTTCCATTTCGCTTTGAAAGATAGATATGAGCATAGACTGTTTTACAAGTCTTTTGTTGATCTCACCTATGATATACTCTTTTAATTTACTGCTGTATTTTATATCAAAATTCTTTTTTATCGTAGCTATGATCTTTGTTAGAAATTTATTGCCGCCTAGAACGATATCGAGTATGGGTTTGCTGTTTTTTTCTTTTAGGAAAATCTCCACTTTATACTGTTGTTTTATCTGCAACTCTTCGTTCAGGAGAAAATCCTCGTCTTTGAACTGCTCTATATTTGACTTGTTTATCTCCATCCATTCGTCATCTTTGTGGGTTTTAAAAACACTTTTAAATGACACTATGGTAAAGTCCAATTGATTTAACGGTATATTTTGCGAGGAAGAGATATTTTTTAATTCCTGATTTATATTTTCAGTATCGATTATAATGTTTTGAAAATTTACCTCATCAGTTTGAGTTTCATTTTCATCTTTACTTTTGCCAAAAAGAGCCAAAACAGTACCTTTTCTATATTTTTGCATTTTACAAGGGCTTTATTATAGTCTAAAATTATTGAAAGTTGAGTTAAACATAAGTATATCTGTGTTAAAATAGATGTAAAAACAGGATATATTTTTTGTTCAAATCAATTTTTACAAATAGCTTCGGTATATTGATATCCAGGATTTTTGGCTTCGTTAGAGATCTTCTTACAGCCTCGATCCTGGGCGCTAACATATACAGCGATATGTTTTTTGTAGCTTTTAAACTACCCAATCTTTTTAGAAGGATTTTTGCCGAAGGTGCTTTTACACAAAGTTTTTTACCCTCTTTTACATCTTCAAAACATAAGTCATATTTTGCTCTCTCCATATTTTTAAGGTTCTTTACCGTTTTATTGATCTTGTCTGTTTTTGTGACGATATTTGATACCTTTTTTACCAAGCTCATAGCATACGGATTTGATGAAAAACTGATAAAAGAAGCCGCTCCTTTGGTTGCTATAAACTTTTACTATCTTTTACTGATATTTTGTGTTACATTTTTATCTACTTTGCTTCAATACAAAAACCATTTTGCAACCACAGCCTTTTCGACCGCACTTTTAAACATATCTCTTATATTTGCCCTGCTTTACTCAAAAGGAATGCCGGCAAAGATCATAGTTTACTATATGAGTTATGCGGTTGTAGCAGGTGGAATTTTACAACTTTTTACCCATATCATAGCTATAAAAAAACTTGGGCTTTTAAAGATATTTGTCTATGGTTTTGAAGCCATAAAAAGAAAAAAGAGAGACAAACAGGAGATAAATCACTTCTACAAACTCTTTTTTCATGGCGTCCTCGGCAATTCAACCGCACAAATCTCAGCATTTTTAGATACTTTTCTTGCTACTTTTTTATATAGTGGAGCAGTTAGCTATCTTTACTATGCAAACAGGATATTTCAACTCCCTTTAGCTCTCTTTGCCATAGCCGTTTCAGTAGCGATTTTTCCAAAAGTAGCAAGATATTTAAAAAACAATGATACAAACAATGCACATCAAATGATAAAAAAAAGCTTTTGGATATTGGCTTATCTTCTTAGTTTTTCCGCTATCGGCGGTATAATGCTATCAAAAGAAATAATATGGCTTCTTTTTCAAAGAGGAGCCTTCAGTGCTGATGATACAGCTAAAAGCGCAATGGTACTAAGTATGTACATGATAGGGCTTTTGCCTTTTGGACTCTCTAAAATATTCTCTTTATGGCTTTACTCGATGCACAAGCAAAAAACGGCAGCCAAGATAGCTTCCATCTCTCTTGGAGCGAATATACTGCTTTCACTAGCCTTGATAATCCCTCTAAAAGCTGCAGGACTGGCACTTGCCGGATCACTCTCGGGATTTATTCTATTTTTTTTAACTATAAAAGAGTTTGGAGTAGAAAGATTTTTAGATATAATTCGGGATAAAAAAATGACATATCTCTTAGTAGCAGTTCTCTTTGAGATAATTATCTTGATATTTTTTAAGGATTTTATAGATGTTTATATATGATTCGCACTTGAAAAAGAAAGTTCCGCTTGAAACGATAGAAAAAGATAAAGTTTCTATGTATGTCTGTGGTCCTACTGTATATGATGACGCGCATTTGGGACATGCCAGAAGTTCCATAGTGTTTGATCTTTTAAGAAGAGTTTTGATAACACTTGGTTATGAAGTGACATTTGTAAAAAATTTCACAGACATAGATGACAAGATCATCAAAAAAATGCAAGAAAGCGGATCTTCTTTAAAAGAGATAACAACTCACTATATAAAAAGATACAAAGAGGATATGCATGCATTGAATGTACTTGATGCCGACATGGAACCAAAAGCGACCGAGAATCTTGAAGAAATCGTATCCATGGTGGATTCTCTTTTAAAAAACGGTTGTGCCTACAGACTTGAAGACGGTATATACTTTGATACGACCAAAGATATAAAGTATCTCTCATTAAGTGGTAGATTTGATGATAAAAACCTGCAAAACAGAGTCGAATGTCATCTTGGCAAAAAAGATCAGAAAGATTTTGCTTTATGGAAATTTTCCAAAGTGGGAGAGCCGACTTTTGATGCACCTTTTGGGGATGGTCGCCCGGGATGGCACATAGAGTGTTCGGCTATGATAAAAAAACATCTTGCAAAGCAAGGAGAGTACCAGATAGATATACACGGAGGCGGAGCGGATCTTCTTTTTCCTCACCATGAAAATGAAGCCGCTCAAACAAGGTGCTCCACTCATCAAAACTTGTCCAAATACTGGATGCATAACAGCTTTGTCAATATAAACGGCGAAAAGATGAGCAAATCTTTGGGAAACAGTTTTTTCATAAAAGATGCTTTGAGGGTTTATGACGGGGAAGTTTTAAGGTTTTATCTGCTTTCAACCCACTACAGGCAAAATTTTAACTTCAACGAAGAAGATCTTCTTATGTCAAAAAAGAGACTCGATAAGATATATAGACTTAAAAAAAGGATATATCCTTCATCAAGTTCCAAAGCAAACGAAAAGTTTGAAAACGCCCTGCTTGAAGCGTTAAAAGACGATCTTAATATTTCCAAAGCTTTAAGCGTCATAGATGATATGACAAGCAAGGCAAATGAAAAACTTGATATTAACCCAAAAGATAAAGCCCTTAAAAAAGAGCTGGTTGCAAATCTGGAATTGATTTCAAAAGTTTTAGGCATCGCAGGCAAAGACAGTTTTGAGTATTTTCAGTTGGGGGTTTCCAATGAAAAAAAAGAGTTGATCGAGAGTCTTATCGAAGAGAGAAACAAGGCAAAAAAAGAAAAAGATTACAAAAAAGCTGATGAAATCAGAGAAAAACTTTTAAGTATGGATATAAAGATCATGGATACAAGTGAAGGAACAAAGTGGGAAAAGTAGTCATCATCTCCATATTGGCTTTTAATATCGCATTTGGAACAGATATATATGAGACTATATTTGAAGGGAACTGCGGCTCTTGTCATACTCTAAAAGACAGGTCATCAGCTCCTTTGGTAACTGAAGTAATAAAAAGATACAAAAACAAATACCCAAAAGAAAAAGATTTTGTAAATGCTCTTTCAAACTGGGTATTTTCCCCAAACAAAAAAAATTCTCTCTTTCCAAAAGCTATAAAATATTATGGCCTTATGCCTGAACTTGGCATCGACAAAGAGACTTTAAGGGGAATTGCAAGATATCTTTATAAATGGCGCTATGAGTAAACGAATCATATACAGTTTCAAGGATGATTACAGCGAAGGTGTACATCCATCCATACTTGAAAGCCTCTTGAAAACAAATCCCATACAATTGCCCGGATATGGAGAAGATGATATCTCTTCAAGAGCCAAAAAACGGATAAAAGAGTTGCTTGACACAGAGTGTGATATCCACTTTTTATCAGGCGGAACTCAAACCAATCTCATAGCCCTTCAGGCGATGTTAAAACCTTATGAATCTGTCATAGCAGCCAAAACCTCCCATATAGCCACACATGAAACAGGAGCTATAGAACATACCGGACATAAAATACACGAGATAATGCATAATGAAGGAAAGATAGATACAAGTGGTATAAAAAAGGTTTTAGATGAGCATTTCAGCGAGCATATGGTAAAACCAAAAGTCGTTTTTCTCTCCCAATCAACCGAATACGGAACAATATACTCAAAAAAAGAACTCAAAAAGATATCATCTTTTTGCAAAGAAAACGATCTATATCTTTATATCGACGGCGCAAGGATAGCATCTGCGCTTACTTGCAAAGAGAGTGACGTGACACTTAAAGATATAGCTGATCTTTGTGATATGTTTTATATAGGCGGTACAAAAAACGGGGCAATGTTCGGTGAAGCTTTAGTCATAACAAATGAAAATTTTAGAGAAAATTTTAGATACATCCTCAAACAAAACGGTGCGCTACTGGCAAAAGGAAGGTATTTTGGTATCCAATTTGACGAGCTTTTTAAAGAGGACTTATACTTCAAGCTGGCAAAACATACCAATGATATGGCAAACCTCTTAAGTAAAGGCATCAGCCAAAGAGGCTATACTTTTTTTACAAAACCGCAAACCAACCAACTCTTCCCCATCCTGCCAAACACTCTTATAAAAAATCTCCAAACAAAATACGACTTTTACATTTGGCAAAAGTATGACGACAATAACTCAGTCATAAGACTCATAACATCCTGGGCAACAAAAGAAAAAAATGTAAAGGATTTTATAAGAAATCTTGCATAATATATTAACTAAACTTTATATATTAACTAAACTTTTGGGTTATTATCAATATAAGTACCATGACGATCATCAAGAGTGATAATTTTTTTATGATTCTATCAATGGAAAGCACTTTTTCCACTTCTAAGTGTTTTTCTTTTAACTCTTCTAAACAATTTACCTTTTTTCTGTATCCGACAAAAAACATTTTAAAGCCACTTTTTGGCTCTTTACACAGTTTTTTATAGAGCTTTGAAACCAAATACTCCAAGTATATAACCAATATCCAGTATATCGCAAACAAAACTATCAAAACTTGTATCATATGCTACCCCGCCAAAACTTTTAAAGATTATATTATACCGCTGCTTAAGGGAATATTTTGTATAATGTCTGTTATTATATTTACAAGGTTTTTGATGATTGAGTATCAAAATATAAAAAAGATAATGTTCAAGTTTCAGCCTGAAACTGCTCATAATATCGCTGAATTTGTTTTTAGATATGCGCCTGTCATTTGTCCTTTTGCGCTATCTTCTTATGCTAAAAAGCATTTTGTAACGGATGAAAGCATCAGGCAAAATATATTGGATATGGATTTTTTAAATCCTGTGGGTTTGGCTGCGGGGTTTGATAAAAATGCTACTATGATAAAAACTTTAAACGCTCTTGGATTTGCTTTTGTAGAGTATGGCACTCTTACACCAAAACCGCAAAGCGGCAATCCAAAACCAAGACTTTTTAGATATCCTGAATTTAACTCTTTGCAAAATGCTATGGGTTTTAACAATGATGGGATGGAAGCGATATCCAAAAGAGTGACAAAATTGTACCCGTACACCGTACCGCTTGGGGCAAATATAGGAAAAAACAAAGTAACACCTCTAAAAGACGCTATAAACGACTACAGTGTACTTATCGACAGATTTAAAGATTTGTCAGATTATCTTGTCATCAACATCTCATCTCCAAATACAAAAGGCTTGAGAGATTTGCAAAACGAGGATTTTATAAAAACCGTTTTCGATATGGCTTCACACAAAACGGACAAACCTGTTTTTCTTAAAATTGCTCCCGATATGAGCATAGAACAAGCTATAAATATATCGACCGTTGCACAAAAAAGCGGTGCAAAAGGCATCATAGCTACAAATACAACCGTTGACTACTCTCTTTTGCCAAATGCGAAAGATTTCGGCGGCATCAGTGGAGAAGTTTTAAAAGAGAAAAGTTACAACTTTTTTAAAAGCCTCTCGCAAGAACTATTTGGTAAAATTACGCTTATCAGTGTAGGCGGCATAGATAGTGCAGAAGAAGCCTACAAAAGGATAAAAGCCGGAGCATCACTGGTTCAGATATACAGTTCATTTATATTTCAAGGACCCAAAGTCATAGAAAATATAAACAAAAGTTTAATCGCCAAATTAAAAGAGGACGGTTACAGTCATATTAGCGAAGCTATCGGAGCGGACCTAAAGGAGCAAAAGAATTGAATTTAAAAATTATCTTTCTAACCATATCAACTATAGGAGTTTTAATGGGAAGCACTCTTCCAAAATATTACACAAAGACATTCAAAAATTCTCTTGAGGTGGTTGCCATACCGCTCAACAAAGGCTCAAATGTCATAACGACCGATGTATACTATAAAGTCGGAAGCGGTGATGAAGTGATGGGCAAAAGCGGCATAGCACATATGCTTGAACATATGAATTTCAAATCCACAAAACATTTAAAAGCAGGCGAATTCGATAAAATCGTCAAAGGATACG
Source organism: Thiofractor thiocamini (assembly GCF_055384375.1). Taxonomy (NCBI): domain Bacteria; kingdom Pseudomonadati; phylum Campylobacterota; class Epsilonproteobacteria; order Campylobacterales; genus Thiofractor; species Thiofractor thiocamini. Next base: position 721,198 of record NZ_AP042389.1, read on the forward strand.
GCGGGGTAAACAACGCCTCTACAGGATTTGATTTTACACATTATTTTATAAAAAGCAGCTCAAAGAATCTTGGTAAATCTTTAAAACTTTTTGCCGAACTTATGGCAAATCTAAGCTTAAAAGACAAAGAGTTTCAAACCGAAAGGAAAGTCGTACTTGAAGAGAGATACTGGAGGACTGACAACTCCCCTATGGGCTATCTCTACTTTAGGCTTTTTAACAATGCTTATCTTTACAACTCTTATCATTGGACACCTATCGGTTTTATAGATGATATAAAAAACTGGAGCATAGATGACATAAGAGCATTTCACAAGATGTACTATCAGCCCAAAAACGCCATCATCGTAGTTGCCGGCGATATAGAGCCTGAGCAAGTATTTAAAGAGGCTGAAAAATACTTTAAAGATATAAAAAATGATGGTAAGATAAGAAGATCTCATCAGGTTGAACCTGTGCAAGACGGACAAAAAAATATCATAGTTCATAAAAAAACCGGAGTTGAAATGGTAGGTATAGCATATCATATACCTGATTTTAAAGATAAAAACCAAGTTGCACTCTCAGCCATAGGCGAACTTTTAAGCAGAGGCAAAAGTAGCAGACTCGTAAAAAATCTTGTAGATAAAAAGAGACTTGCCAATCAAATCTTTGCTTACAATATGGAAGAGCGATATCCTGGACTTTTTATCATCATGGCAGTTTGCAACCCCGGCATCAAAGGCGAAGTAGTACAAAAAGAGATATTAAAAGAGATACAAAAGATAAAAGATGGTAAAGTCACAAAAAAAGAGTTACAAAAGATAAAGACCAATACAAAAGCTGATTTTATCTATTCGTTAGAGAGCTCTTCAAGCGTGGCAAATCTTTATGGAAGCTATCTTGCAAGAGGAGATATAAAGCCGCTGCTTGAGTATGAAAAAAATATTAACGCTTTGACGCTTCAAAAGATAAAAGAGGTGGCAAACAAATACTTTGACAAAAAAAATTCTACAATGATAATCTTAAAGGATGAAAAATGAAATATTTTCAAGGTGCCATGACTGCACTTATAACACCATTTAAAGATGGTAAACTCGATGAAGTTACGTATGAAAAACTTATAAGAAGACAGATAAAAAACGGTATAGATGTAGTTGTTCCGGTTGGCACGACAGGTGAAAGTGCCACACTTTCGCATAATGAGCATAAAAGATGTATCGAGATCGCCGCCGCAACTTGTAAAGATACAAATGTAAAAGTTTTAGCGGGAGCAGGCAGCAATGCAACTCATGAAGCGGTTGATTTGGCTAAATTTGCCGAACTTCAAGGAGCCGACGGTCTACTCTCAGTTACTCCATACTACAATAAACCAACTCAAGAAGGGCTTTACCAGCATTATAAAACTATAGCGAATGCTGTAGAGATTCCTCTTGTTTTATATAATGTACCAAGTAGAACAGGAGTTGATCTTCTCCCTGAAACAGTTTTTAGACTTTATGATGATGTGCCTGGGATTTTCGCTATAAAAGAAGCTACAGGTTCGGTTGACAGAGCTATAGAACTACTTAGTCAAAGACCGGCTCTTAGCCTATTTTGCGGTGATGATGCGATAGACTACCCGATGCTTGCAAATGGCGCAAATGGTATCATCTCAGTAACTGCAAACCTTTTACCAAAACTAAAAAGTGAATTGGTTCATAGCGCACTTGATGGGAACTTTGAAAGAGCAAAAGAGATCAATGACAAATTGTACAATCTAAATAAAGTACTTTTTATAGAAAGTAATCCCATACCTATCAAAGCGGCAATGTATATAGCGGGTCTTATCGATACGCTTGAGTACAGACTCCCACTCACAATGCCAAGCAATAAAAATTTGGTTAAGATAGAAAAAGCAATGACAGATTTTGATATAGAAGGATTTTAATTGAGTGTACAAAGCAGTATAGAAGGAAAAACGCTTGTAATAAGCGGTGGAACAAGAGGTATAGGAAAAGCTATAGTATATGAGTTTGCCAATGCAGGGGCAAATGTAGCTTTTACATACCACTCAAACGAAGAAGAGGCCAAAAAGATAGCTGATGATTTGGAGAAAAATTATAATGTAAAAGCCAGATACTATCAGTTAAATATCCTGGAACCTGAAACTTACAAAGATGTTTTCAAGCAGATAGATGAAGATTTTGACGAGATAAATTTCTTTATCTCAAACGCTATCATTTCCGGACGTGCGGTTGTAGGCGGATATGGCAAGTTTATGAGACTAAAACCAAGAGGCCTTAACAATATCTACACAGCAACCGTGGTAGCTTTTGTCATAGGAGCCCAAGAAGCAGCTAAAAGGATACAAAAAGCAGGAGGTGGTAGTATACTCTCTATAAGCAGTACCGGAAACCTTGTATATATAGAAAACTATGCCGGGCATGGAACAAACAAAGCGGCAGTTGAAACGATGGTAAGATATGCAGCAGCAGAGCTTGGAGAGATGGGTATCAGAGTAAATGCAGTCAGCGGAGGCCCCATAGATACGGATGCTTTAAAAGCTTTTACCAATTATGAAGAGGTAAAACAAAAAGTTGTCGAACTCTCCCCTCTTGGCAGAATGGGTAAGCCTGAAGATTTGGCTGGAGCATGTCTTTTTTTATGCAGTGAAAAAGCTGACTGGATAACCGGTCAAACGCTCATCATCGACGGAGGAACAACTTTCAAATAATGATAAATCTTCCAAACATACTGGCTTTTATCAGGGTTTTAATGGCTCCGATGATGTTCTTTTTTCTCGTAGATAGGAACAGTTCATTTCTCCAAGGTATTCACTCAAGTTGGCTTGATTATTTTGCCGCTTTGCTTTTTGTGCTTGCAAGTGTCACGGACTTTTTTGACGGTTTTATAGCAAGAAGTTGGAATCAGATGACAAAACTTGGTGCTATCTTGGATCCTCTTGCAGATAAAATGCTGGTACTTGCGGCTTTTTTGGGTCTTATGTATATAGATAGAGCCAGTCCATGGGCGATTTTTCTGATACTGACTAGAGAATTTTTTATAACAGGACTTAGAGTGCTAATGGCAAGCGAAGGAAGAAGCGTAAAAGCCTCTTTTGTCGGAAAAACCAAAACGGTAGCACAAATGTTCGCCATAGGATTTTTGATGATGAACTGGAGTGGCGGTACACTTCTTTTGTGGTTTGCGGTTTTTATCACCCTGTATTCTGGATATGAATACATATATACTTACATAAAGGAGAGTTGATGGTAATTATCATAGCAATTTTCATACTCTCATTTTTAATATTTTTTCATGAATTCGGACATTTTATCATAGCAAAACTGCTTGGAGTAAAAGTTGAAGTTTTTAGTATTGGTTTTTGGAAAAAACTTATTTGTAAATCTTACAATGGAACAAACTACTGTCTTAGTGCCATACCTCTTGGAGGATATGTTCAAATGAAAGGACAAGATGATCTGGATCCTTCCAAAGTAAGCTACGACAAAGACAGCTACAACGCAAAAACACCTTTACAACGTATAGCCATACTTTTTGCGGGACCTTTTGCGAACTTTTTACTTGCATTTTTTCTTTATATGGCTATCGGTATCATCGGTGTTCATAAATTGGCACCCCAAATCGGAAAGATCTATCCAAACTCAGCAGCTTTTCAAGCAAAACTTAAAAAGGGTGATACCATTCTTGCAATAAACGGTATAAGAGTTAAAAGCTGGGGTGATTTGAAAAATATCATAGAAAACTCCGATGACAAACTCATACTTAAGGTAAAAAGAGATAACAAAATTATAAAAAAACTACTTTATCCAAAAGTAGAAAAAACCAAAAATATTTTCGGTGAAGAGGTGCAAAGAAAGATCATAGGCATACTGCCTCTTGGAAACACTTTTGTAAAAAAATACTCATTTTTTGAATCTATCTCCTTTGCCTACAATGAAACCATAAGAGCTTCGAAGTTTATCATAACAGGCATAGAAAAAATGATAGAAGGTGTAGTACCTACAAAAGATATAGGCGGTGTCATAGCCATAGTCAATGTAACTTCACAAGCAGCGGCAACCGGTATAGTTGCACTATTGGGATTGACTGCACTTATATCAGTCAATCTGGGTATTTTAAACCTTTTTCCCATACCTGCACTTGATGGTGGGCACATAATGTTCAATCTTTATGAACTTATCACGAAAAAAGCTCCCAGCACAAAAGTTTATGAAAGACTTACTTACGCTGGATGGGCATTGCTTTTGACCCTTATGATATTTTCAACCTACAATGATTTGGCAAGGTTGTTGGGATAGGTATAATAGGATACAAATTTTAGGAGAATTTTATGAATAGATTTGAAAAGAATTTTGATGAAGTTTTACAAAGGATAGAAAAGGCCAGGATTGAAACAAGCGAATACAATATCATAAGGATCGTAGCTGTAAGTAAATATAGCAGCAGTGAAGATGTAAAAAAACTATACAGCATAGGTCAAAGAGCCTTTGGGGAAAACAGAGTACAGGATTTGAAAGAGAAAATGAGTGAGCTTGACGACCTACCTTTGGAGTGGCATTTCATAGGAAGATTGCAAAAAAATAAGATAAACCATCTGCTTGAACTTTCTCCCTCTTTGATACAATCTTGCGATAGTTTAGAGCTTGCAAAGCAAATAGATAAAAGAGTTAAAGACAACAGAAAGATACCTGTTTTGTTGCAAGTAAACAGTGCAAAAGAGGAAAGCAAAGCCGGAGTCATGCCTGAAGTTGCGGTAGAAACATATCATCAAATCAAAGAGGAGTGTCCAAATCTAACCCTAAAGGGAGTCATGAGCATAGGAGCTCACAGCGAAGATATAAAAGGGATACAAAAAAGTTTTGAAATGACTTACAAAATTTACGAAATTCTAAAACCAAAAGGAGCAACTATATGCTCAATGGGTATGAGCGGGGATTTTGAACTCGCTATAAAATGCGGCTCAAATATGGTAAGACTGGGTTCTATACTATTTAAATAGTTAGGATTTCAACAAATCTTTCAAGCTTTCAAGTGGCGGTTTTCCCTCCAATATTTCATATACTTCATTTGCTATAGGGGTATATACACTCTTCTTTATGGAGATGCGTTTAACTGCATATGTAGTAGCTACACCTTCAGCCACTTCTCCAAGTTCTATAAGTATATCTTCAAGCGTATTGCCAAGAGCCAGATACTTCCCTACTCTGTAATTTCTTGAAAGTTCACTGCTGGCAGTCAAGAAAAGATCTCCCGAACCGCTCAATCCCAAAAAAGTTTCCTCTTTTGCACCAAAATAAACCCCAAATCTGCTCATCTCCACCAAACCTCTTGATATGAGACTGGCTCTTGCGTTATTGCCAAGTTTCAAACCGTCACACACACCACTGGCGATCGCCAATATATTTTTGTATGCCCCGGCGATTTCAGCACCGATAACATCATTATCGTGGTAAGTTTTGATAAAATTAGGAAAAAATTGCTCAAACTCTTTTGCCGTCTTTAAAGAATCAGAACTTATGACCAAAGCAGTCGGTAATTTTTTCATAACTTCAGAGGCAAATGAAGGACCGGATAAAAAAGCCAGATTTTCTTTCGGGATAAATTCCATAAATATTTCATTTAAAAATCTTCCGCTATCAGCTTCTATGCCTTTTGATGCAACCAAAACTTTTTGTCCATTGTATATAAAATTGTTTCTCATCCACTCTTTTGCATACTGGGCTGAAAGTGCAAATACTATATATCTTTGGTTTAGTACATGACTGACATCAGTAAAATTTTTTATATCACGTTTTGTTCTTGAGGTTATAAAAGAGTTATGGTTTTCCAAAAAAGAAAAATGTAGTGCCTGCCCCCATTTTCCTGCACCTATAACGCCTATATCCATCTATCTTACTCCTTCACGGTACTTTGGACCAATATATCTTTGAAGGCTTTAAGATCCTCTTTAAGCCCGATAAGCAAAAGTATGTCTCCTTCATCTATCTTGTGGTTTACCCCTTTGGTGGCAAATATGAATTTATCTGCAAATTCTATATCGATTAAGCCCAAAAGTATGATATTGTACTCTTTTTTAAAATCTATCTCATTTATGAACTTCCCATCTAAAAAAGAATCTTTCGGAACTTCAAATTCTACAAAATCTATCTCCGAATTAAAATATAGTATATCCTCTATAGCTTCTATCATTATAGGATTTTTAAGCATATGATATATGTTTTGGGCAGTTGCGTCAAGGGTGTTTAGTATGCCTCTCACTCCTGCAAGTTCAAGTTTTTGCTCGCTGTCTTTTGACTGACATATGGAAACTATATCTATGTTATTATCGATAGATTTCATGGTAATTGCAAGGTATATATTTTCTTCATCATTATCCATAGCACAAAAAACATGATTGAAAGTATATGAAACCAGGATTTGTACAATATCTTCATCATTTTCTATATCTATGAGATAAGCTTTATGTCCGTTTTTTTCCGCTTTTTTCACATTCTCCTTGTCTCTATCGGCTATAACAACCAAATAGGCACTGTTTTCAAGTGCATTGGCTATCTTTTCACCATACTTTTTGTATCCGAAAAGTAAAATACTATCTTTTTGTTCTTGCATGTTTTACACTTCTTTTCTTCATGATATTTTTAAAGTTGGCTATACTTATGCTGTATCCCAAAACAACAAGTATGTCTCCCGCTTTTAACTCAAAATCATCTTTTGGATTAAATATGAACTCTCTTTTGCTTTCAATTGGTCTTGATATGCCAAGAAGTATCAGCCTGTAAGAGTTGATATCTATATCTTCTATGGTTTTTCCTACTATCGGAGAATCGCTATATATCTCTATCTGCTCACATCTTGCATTTCTTTTACCTGAAAGTATACTGTTGATAGCTTCGGTTGCCAATGGTTTGTTTACTAATGTTCCTACAAGCATGGAAGCCATATTTGCAGCCGATATAATCTTGTCGACTCCGGCTAGTTTTAGTTTTTTGTATGAATACTTATGTCTCATCCTTGAAATCAGCATAACATCTTTAGACAAGCTTCTAACACTCAAAGATATAAAAATATTTTGTATATCATCATGAGCCAATGTGATAACGGCCAAAGCTTTTTTACTCATTTGCAGATCTATCAACACTTGTTTACTGCTTGCATCGGCTTTATATGCAAGATAACCATCACTTATCGCCTGGTCTATTTTCTCGGGGTCATTATCTATGATGATAAAATTATCTTCTGATTTTTTAAGCCTAGCCGCTAAAAGTTCGGCCAAATGACTGTACCCACATATAAGATAATAGTTTGAAAATTTTTCTATAGTACTTTTTATCTTTTCACCTCGAAGCTCTTCATCTTTTTCATTGAAAGCTGAGACGATGATCGAGGTTGACAATGCAACCAACCCAATCCCTATGAACACTATAACAGCCGCAACGCTTCTGCCTTCTGAGCTGATAGGTACGATGTCTCCGTACCCAACTGATGTGATAGTTATCAAAGACCAGTAAAATGCGTCATATATGGTTTTTATATTGGGGTTTATATGTTCTTCAAAAACATATATACTAACTCCTGAAATAAATATAACAAATATAAAAAGAAAGATTATCATGAAAAGTTCTGATTTTTTTGAAACCAGGATCTTCATAAAATGTGTTATATGATTGGAGTATCTAAGAAGTTTGAAAGCTCTGAAAAGTACAAAAATCCTAAGAATCCTAAGCTCTCTGAAACTTGGCAGAATTGCTAGCATGTCAATGATGGCAAGAGGAGAGATGATATACTCTATCTTTTTGGATATGATCTTTTTTAAGACTCCGAATGTATCAAATTTTTTATCCAGGAAAAGGCTGTCTTGGAACTCTTCGATGATAACTTTATGTATGTCACTGTACACCCATAGTCGTAAAATATACTCTATGATAAAAAAACCCGTAACTATATAAATATCATAAAAAATCAGCCAATGATCTATAGGATGTTTTACTTCGTCGATTATGATGATAACACTTGAGATAATCAAAAAGATCATAAAGTAGTTAAAATACTTACCGTATTTGTAACTGTGATCTTCAAGTATCCTTTTTATCAGTGCTTTTGTTTTGTTATACCTTACGGACTCATCTAAAAAAAATGAAAATTCAACTAAAATCTTAGTCAGCTTATTCAAGCAAGTCTCTCTTTTAACAGTTGATTTATCTTGGCGGGATTTGCTTTGCCTTGACTAGCTTTCATGCACTGTCCGACAAAAAAGCCTAAAAGCTTCTCTTTGCCGGCTTTGTATTCGCTTACTTTATCTTCATTTTGTGAAAGTATCTCATCTATGATAGATAGCAGTGCTCCGTCATCACTAACTTGTTTGAGACCCAGTTTTTCTATGACACTATCAACTTCTTCATCATTTTCCATCAAATAATCAAGTACATCCTTGGCAGCTTTTCCACTTATGGTATTGTCTTCTATCCTTTTTACAATGGAGGCTAGCTTCTTGGCATCAACAGGTGATGTTTCAAGACTCAACCCATCTTTTAATCTCCCTTGAAGTTCAACACTAAGCCAGGTTACGGCATTTTTAGTACCTGCACCCTCTTTTATCATCTCTTCGAAAAATTTTGCCATCGGTAGCGATGCAGTGAGAACCGAAGCATCATACTCTTTTATTTTGTACTCTTTTATATATCTGTTTTTTTTCTCATCAGGAAGTTCGGGTATATTTTTACCCTCTTCAATCATCTCCTGGGTTAAAATCACCGGCAATAAATCAGGCTCTGGAAAATATCTATACTCGGCACTATCCTCTTTTCCTCTCATGCTAACCGTGATACCTTTGGAGGTATCAAAAAGTCTGGTTTCTTGAAAGACTTCTTTTTCATAAACTCCGTCTTCCCAAGCCTCTATCTGTCTTTGTATTTCATACTCCAACGCTTTTTGTATAAATCTAAAGGAGTTCATATTTTTTATCTCGACTCTAGTGTAAAGTTTCTCATCCCCTTTTGGTCTTATAGAGACATTAACATCACACCTAAAAGAGCCTTCTTGCATATTTGCATCACTAATATCAAGGTATCTTACTATAGAGTGTAATTTTTTAAGATATTTAACTGTTTCATCAATACTTCTTATATCTGGTTCGCTGACTATCTCCAAAAGAGGCGTTCCGGCTCTATTTAGATCTACTTTACTATATCCGTCTTCATGTACATTTTTACCGGCATCTTCTTCCAAATGGGCTCTGGTTATGCCTATACGCTTACTGTTACCGTTTTCAAAATCTATATAAAGTTCTCCGTTTTCTACTATAGGTATCTCAAACTGACTTATCTGATACCCTTTTGGAAGGTCTGGATAAAAATAATTTTTTCTATTGAAGATTGATTTTTTGTGTACTGTTGCATTGATAGCATATCCAAAACTGATGGCTTTTTTCACTGCTTCCTTGTTCAATACCGGTAAAGCTCCCGGGAGTCCTAAGCATACAGGGCATACATTTGTATTGGCTTTTTCACCGAAAGATGTTGCACAAGAGCAGAATATCTTGGTTTTTGTATTTAATTGGATATGTACTTCCAAGCCGATAACAACTTCAAACATTAGAAACCTTTATGATAATATATGAGAAGATTTTATCATTTTTTTCTTTTAAATGCGATTAAATGGTGAAGAGTGAGTAGTGAAGGGTTAGTAGCAATAAGCTTTTAGCTTTATGCTTTCAGCTTTTTGATTATCTCTTCTAAAAGTTTTGTTTGTTTTTGATTTTCTAAAAGGTTTTTATATGCTATATTGATAAGTTCAAAGAAGCTGACAAAGAACAAGCCGACAAAAGAGCCGAACAGTGCTGAAAAAAGTGCGACAAAAAATCCATAAGGCAACATGTGCATAAAGAGATATACTGAGATAATTATTACAAGTGCCCATGAGGCACCTTGTAATAAATTTATAATGATTGCTATAATGCCTTTATTCATTTATGATTAGATGGTTTCGTGCTCTCCACTTATGGTAACCGCACCGGCAAGATACACATAAGTAAGAATCATAAATATAAAAGTTTGAAGTATCGCAGAAAAGCTCATCAATGCAAATCCCGGAAGCGGAGCAACCCAAGGAGCCAACATCAAAAGAACCGCGACAAAAAGATCATCACCTTTTATATTTCCAAAAAGTCTAAATGATAGTGATATGATTCTTGATAAATGAGATACTATCTCTATAGGGAACATCAAGGGTGCTAGTATAGGAACTGGTCCCATAAAGTGGGCAAAATAGTGAATGACTCCGTTCTTCTTGATACCCTCGAAATTATAGTATAAAAATACAATAACAGCCAAAGTCAAAGTCATATTGATATTGCCTGAAGGCGGTTCGAAACCCGGTATTATTTCCATCAGGTTCGATACAAAGATAAAAAGACCCAAAGTTGCCACCAAAGGAAGGTATTTTTTAGCTTGTTTCTTGCCTATAACGTCAGTTCCCATGGCAATAACACCTTGGAGATATGCTTCCATCACATTTTGCATACCTTTTGGAACTATCTGCAAAGAAGATGTTGCACTTTTAGCCAAAACCAAGACTATAAGAGCTGAAAGTATAACGTGTGAAGCAAAAAGATATGTATGTCCATCACCGAACAATCCCAGAAAAGTAAAAACTTCATTCATTCCTTGTATCCTTATAACTGATGTTAAAAATAAATTAGACGAATTTTACCAAAAAATCATTTAATACTACTTTAAATTATCCTCTCTTGTCCTATTCTATAAAGTGCAAAGTCATATTTTACGGGATCTTTTTCATCAAATTCTTTTAGCTTTTCAGTCAATAGAAGTACCGATTTAAAATCATAGGTTTTTCTATCTAGCAATCCTAACTTTTTAGATACATTAAAAGTATGGGTATCCAATGGCATAAGAAGAGTACTTTTGTCAACCTTTTTCCATAAGCCAATGTCATGACCTTTATCTCTTACCATCCATCTAAGATACATATTCCATCTTTTATACGGGGATTTAACCGGGTATATAGGGATCTTGCCTATAAGGAACTCATATCCTTTCGACCTGTAGGGATTTACATCATATACAAGAGTGATCACCTCTTTCAATCCGTCAAGAATGTTCTTTTCTTTTTTATATCCTTGAAAAAAAATATCCTCCAAAGAATCTTTTTTTCTTATCCTGCTTAGGGTAATGAAAAGTTCCAAAACATCTTTTTTTGTTTGAAACCTGTAGTAGTGATTCCCAAAACTCTTTCTTATGATATTTTCATCTTTGTCGAGCAGGGAAAAATCAAGACTTGATAGAAATTTTACGATTTGATGAGCATTTCCGTAAGCAAACAGAGCACATATCAAAGAGATATATTCATCATTATATCTTTTTGCCACCATTAGTGGATCGGGTCTGTCAAAAGAGAGTTCATCGATTCTATCTCTTTTTAAAAGTTCTCCATCAAGCACACTTTTGATATCAAGCACCAAAGCTCTCTTTTTGGTTTGTTTTATGTTGAAGGTAATCAGATATGTTAACCAATGCAAAAATGACCAAAAATATACAAAGCCCCGGGAAAAAACTTACCCACCATGCTATATCGATGACCTCTTTGCCTTCATTTAGTATCGTACCCCAACTCATTTGTGGAGGAGTTATGCCAATACCTAAAAAACTCAGCCCACTCTCAGCAAGTATGGCTCCCCCTACCCCGAAAGTAAAACTTATGAAAAATATAGGAGCAAGAAGCGGTACGAAGTATTTGAATATGATTTTTACTTTGCTTACTTTGGCTAGTTTGAGTATCTTTATATATGGTTTTGAAGCGATTTCAAAACTCTCACTTCGTATCATCCTTGCCATCCCCATCCATCCTGTAACGGATATGACAAATATAAGCACCCAAGTGGAAGCTTTTATATAACTTACAAGTGCCAAAAGAAGAAAAAAGGTGGGAAAAGTTAAAAAAAGATCTATCAAGACCACGATGACTTTGTCTGTAGTTTTTTGAAAGAAGCCTGCACTTATGCCCACGGCAAGTCCTATAAAACTTGTCACTACCGAGCTTGCGATACCTATATCAAGTGATATCTTGCCACCCTCTATGATCCTTGCAAGGATATCTCTACCCAATCTGTCAGTTCCAAGAGGGTGAGCGAAATTTGGAGGCAGAAGTATACTGTTTTTATGTATGAGATATGGCGATACATCATAGAAATAACCGCCAAGATATACGATGCTAATCAATAAAAAAAGAGTTATTATACTACCATAGGGAATTTTAACCATAGGGTATTATATAATTTTTTCTCTTTTTTACTGTTTAATCGACAACAATGCGTCAAGCATCCTGTCTATCGTGCTGATGATCTTTGCATTGGCGCTGTACGCCGTTTGATACTTGAGCAGATTTGCCAATTCTTCATCTATATTTACACCGCTGATTGATTGTTGTTCTTGATTTACAGCATTGAAAATAGCTTGTGAAGCTTCCTGGTTTCTTCCACTGTTTTGTGCATCAGTTGCTATTTTACCTGTGATATTCCTATAAAAACCATCAGGGGTATCACTTACGCTCAGACCATTACCATAGTTGAACTCAACATCGTGGTATTGGATCTGAAGTATTTGGTTGGCTATCTGATTATCACCGTCAATCGGATTTTTATAGGCGTTTATCTTTGTCGGATCATCTATAAAGTCTCTTTTTAAAGATATATTTGAGGCACTATCCCCGGTAAAAAAAGCGTTTATACCTGTTGTACCCGCAAAGTTGGTACCATTATCTTCTATAGCTATCTTATAATTGTGAGTACCCTTTGGTTCAATGGAGAGTATGTGACCGTTAGTAGAGTAATAAGCTGAAAAATAATCATCGAAATCATTTGTCGAATTATTATCTTGATTATCATCGGTTGATTTGTTCAATTGACCTATTATACTGCTGTCGGTTCCGTCATCCATAGTTGTATTTTCATCTATAGTAATACTTTTTCTTCCTATTTCATTGCCGTCACCATCATACATGACAACATCGAAACTGCCTTTTTTAAAGTTATAATCACTTTTTACAAGTGAAGCATTGTTATCAAGATTAAGCAATGGCGAATCCATCTTTTCAACTGCACTTCCCGCATATACGGAATTGGTTTTTTCTACAAAGCCTTTGGCAAAAGCATCAAGAGAATCGATATAACTTTGAACTGTCCCATCTTTTGGATAAGATGTAGTTCCATCTATCTCCCTTCCTCTTAGATCCAAAATCGCACCTATCTTACCGCCTGTTATCTTTTTGCCAACATCCACTCTACTGCCGTCTTGACTTTCATGATAAACGGAGTAGTATGCACTTTTGTTGCCCTTGTTATCCAAAACAAGTGGATGAAATGTAGAGCCGTCAACAAATGACTCCCCGGATATGTTCAAATAATACTCTTTTCCTCCATCAGTCAAATCCCTGTCTATACTGATGTCACTTTGCATATCACCTTTGAAAACGGAAAAATCAAGCAGTTTTGAAAGAGCAAGTTCAAGCTTGTCTCTTTCGTCTCTTAAGTCATTTGCATGATTGTTCTTTATAGACTCTACATTGCCTATCTTTGCATTTAGATCAGCTATTTTCTCACCTATGGAATTTACTTCATCTATACTGATTTTAAGTTGAGCATTTAGTGCATCCTGGGTCGATCTGACTCTTTTTTTCGTATCTTTTAAATTATCCAAAAAAGTTATGGTATTTTGGGCAAGATCTGTTTTTGATGCCGAACTTGTAGGATTGGAAGCTAAGGAATTCCATGCGTCAAAATAGTTCTTCATATCATTTTGCAAACCTACACCGTCAGTATCAGGAAAAACTTTTGCAACCTCTTCGAGAGTCTGTTTGGAAAAGTCGTTGTATTCTAGCTTACCTGAGCTATCCCTTAGTCTTGAAAAAACAAATTCATTATGTATTCTTGTTACAGAGACAAATTTTGCACCTCTTCCGATATCACCTGGAGTTGTATGTAGGGGCTCCTGTGCCCTTGTTACAACACGTTGTCTTGTATATCCTTCAGTATTTGCGTTGGCTATGTTCTGACTTACCGTTCCCATTTGAAGTTGAGATGCGTTAAGACCTGTATAGCCTGTATCTAATGTACTAAAAAGACTCATTATGCACTCACTTTCAGCAAAGAAAAACTTTTTGGATTGGTTTTTTTATAATTCTCCATCTCTGTCGGAAAGATTTTATCGAATAGAGAGGTATAAAATTCATTTACAGCCACTACCAGCCTGGCATAGTCTTTGTTGAGTCTATGTAACTCTTTAAGTCTTGTTTTTAATATATCGAGACTTTTTAACTCTTCCTCACTTAAAAGTTCATCCAGCGCTGTGCCTTCATTTTTTTTCATAAGTTTTACCAACTCACTGTCGAGCAATGATTTTTGGCTCTCAAATATATCTATAATTTCATCTTTTATCTTGGTTCTTTTATATATGGCATCATTGTTTGCCTGTTTGATATCTTCTATATCACTTTTGGTCAAAGATATCAAATCTTCGATATTTTTAATAGAACTTTCAAGGTAATGATTTATCATATTTGTGCTCCTATAGAGCAAAGGAGGAGTTAAAGTAGAGTATCAGCTATCTTGTCTGCAGTTTTATCAAGATCAATCTTGTATGATCCGTTTTCAATGCTTTTTTTTATGGACTCTAACTTACTCTCTTCCTTGCTTTTTAAATTTTTATTTTGAACTTCCTGGTTTTTTTGATCATTGGAAATCTTGTAATTGTTCGCCAAAACATTTCCAACGTTTACTTTTGAAATCATCTTTTATCCTTTGCAGTTTTTATCTACTTGCATATCGGATAATTTCATTTTTTTTTAACCCTTTTGTTGTAAATAACTGATGTTACGCACCATATATAATTTTAGACAAGACAAGAAGGCGTTATATGCAAGGCAGATTTTTGAAAGCCTAACCGTAGTTAAGGTGAGAAAATCTAACACAGCAGATAATGCCTTATTGTCTTGCCCTTTGGGTGCTTTTTGCAACACTCCCTTACTTCGTTAGAAAGTCTCAAGTTACAGGAAGTAGCTTTTCAACTTTCTGCCTTGTAATGAAATGTTGCAAAAAACATCTAAAACTACATATGGTGCGTAACATCAGTTAAATAATTAAACAATAATTCACTAAAACCGAATCTTCCGCTTAACTTATCGCTCAAAGCGTCGTTATACATCGATCTGTATATCTCATCCCCTGCGCCTTTGGGAAAAAGTGCATTGTCTGTTTTGATGGAAATATCCAAAACTTTTTTAATAAAAAAAGCTTCAAATTTATCTGTTTGCTCTTTTAGTTTTGTATCATTATCGGTTTTTACTATTTTTGGCAAACTGTTTGCCTGAGCCAAAGCCGCATAATTATCTATCTTCATTATATCTCCCTTCGGTCAATTGCTAAAAGCATAAAGCCAAAAGCTTTTCCTCTTCACCATTCACCCTTCACCATCATATTATCTCCACATCAGCCCGTATGGCACCGGCTTTTTTTATGCTCTCTATGATAGATATGATATCTTTTGGTTTTGCTCCTAGTTTTTGCAATGCTCTTGTTAAGTTAGATATAGTGACACTGTTTTTTTCCATATGAAGAGCAAAATCTTTTGTATTGATCGCTACTTTGTTTCCTATCTTTATACTGTTTTTGTCATTGTTTAACTCTTTAACGGGTTCAATCTTAATGGTTATATCCTTGTGCGTTATAACTACAGGGTCTATCTTTATACCCACACCCGCTACTATGGTGCCTGTTCTTTCATCTATGACTATCTTTTCATCGGGTTTATAGGCTATGTCGGCATCGAGTATCTTTGCCATAAACGATATAACACTCATATCGTCAGGTTTTTTCAGATTGATGGTTTTTGGATCTATCGCAACAGCCACTTTTTCGTCAAATATGGAATTTAGTGATTTTTCTATCTGCATAGCGGTTTGAAAACTGGATTGTTTTAGTGAAAGTTTGAGATATTTTTTATCATATATATCATATGCCACATTTCGCTCCACTAAAGCACCATCTAGTATGGTTCCGGCAGTCGGGTGATTTAACTCTCCTCTTCCCCTGCCGTTCTTTCCGCCTATACTTACCGAACCTTGGGCTAAAGCGTATATTTTGCCATCAACACCTTTTAAAGGAGTTATCAAAAGGGTTCCGCCTTCTATGGATTTTGCATCTCCTATGGATGATATAGTTACATCAAGCTTGTCTCCCTGTCTTGCAAATGGCGGAAGTTTTGCCGTTACTATTACTGCCGCTATATTTTTTGATTTGATATCTTTCGGATCTATTTTTACATTTACCGTCTGAAGAAGATTTGAAAGCGATCTGACTGTAAAAGCCGAAGTCGTACCGTCACCGGTACCGTTAAGTCCCACGACCAAACCGTATCCTATGACCTGGTTGTTTCGCACACCTACGACGCTTGCTATATTTTTTACCTTTTCAGCATTTACAAAAGATAAAACAAATATGCACAAAAATAGTACTTTTTTCACTCCAAATCCCTTAAAAATAAGTTATCTGAGTAAAAGCAAATACTATTCCAAATATGTTATCGTGGTTTTACCAAACTTTTTACTTTTTTTTACCTTATACTCACCTATACTCTCAGGCAATGGGATACCGCTCATATGTTCTATGGCTACAAGTTCACATTTTTGAGCGGGAATGTGCGCAATGAGTTCATAGCACTTTTCATATATATCTTCCATACCGCTTCTTATCTCAAAAGGTGGGTCAAAATAAAAATAGCTTTTTTCTTTTATATCGTTTTCCAATATATCATAAAACTTGATAAAGCTGTCTGCATTTATGGCTATGGATTCCTCTTGGACATTTAAATTTTTTATATTTTGCAAAAGCGTATCGTAAGCATTTTTATCTTTTTCTATAAAAAAAGCTTTTTTTGCGCCTCTGCTTAATGCTTCAAGACCCATTGACCCGCTTCCGGCAAACACTTCTACGAAATTTTTTCCGATTATTTCAAACTGTACGGTATTGAAAAATGACTCTTTTATGATGGATTTCGTACTTCTTGTCGTAGACAAAGAGGGTAGTAAAAGTTTCTTACCTTTGTATTTGCCGCTGTTGATGGTGGTAAAAAGTCTATTCTTCATAAAAATCTCTGATGGTTTTTATAAGATTTTCTCTAAACTGAAGAGTTAGCTTGTCTATCTTTCTCTCAAGCTTCCAAAGCTTGTCTTTTTTGATATTTGTACTTTTGTTTACCTTATCCGGATAGTTTTTTTTATAAAACTTTTGCAACTCCATCAGCAGAGTTGATTTTGAAAAGGGTATGTTTATATCGGCATTATCTGATGAATTAATGACAATTACAGGTTTTTGCAATTCTCTTTCTTTATCGCTTAGTACCAGTTCACACTGTTTATATGACGAGAGGTAATCTCTTAGAAAAATCTCCAGACTGTTTTGCAAAAGCAGCGAATCGCACATTATAGATATCTTCAAATCACAAACCTCAAAAATTTCTTTTTATTGTACCAAAAAAATATAAAGTTTATCATATAACTGACGATTTAGAGATAAGCGATCAAAAGCAAAAGGAGTTATGCAATGGATATATTTAATGCCGTAAGCAAACAAATCGACTCGACATCGAGCTACAGTACCGATTATGCTAAAACGTCCAACGTGCAAAAAAAACAGGAAGTTCAGCAAAATACGACCACCACAAGTAGTGAAGTAAAAAATAAGCAGGATAAAAAAGAGATACAACAGCACTTGAACAATACCGTCAAAAGATTGAATGACCAAATGGATTCACTCAATATCAACATAAAATTTGGTTTCAATGACAAAATTGACTCTATGTTTGTTGACGTTACCGAAAGAAGTACCGGCAAACTCATCAGAAAGATACCATCTGAAGAGACAATGAAGCTTGCTGAGAAAATGAAAGAGATCATAGGTATGATTTTCGATAAAAAAGGATGATAGATGGCTGAATTTGGAGCGTTAAGTAGTTTAGGTCTTGGTAGTCAGGGAGCTTTAAACTATGACATTATAGACAAGTTAAAAAAAGCTGACCAAGATACTATCATAAAACCTATAGAGAGTAAAATATCCGAAGATAAATCAAAAGAGAAAAACCTTACTACACTAACTACCTTACTCTCAACTTTAAAAGGAAGTGCCAGTACTTTATCATATGATAATATATACTCTAAAACTACAGCTGATATAAGCGGTACATCTGCAACAGCAACCGTACAAGACGGCACAAGCTCACAGACTATCACCATCGATGTATCAAATATTGCTACAAATGATGTACAAGAGTCAAATGCTTTCAATAAAGAAACAAGTACTTTTTTAACTGATTCTAGTGGCTCTGATACATTAACTTTCCAATTAGCAGGCGGTGATAGCTTTAGTGTTAATGTTGATAGCACAACAACTATATCGCAGCTCCAACAACTTATCAATGATAATTCAAACGGTAAAATTACAGCTTCTTTGCTAAATGTGGGTGGAACAGATCCATATAAACTTGTTATAAAATCAACTGATACAGGTGCAGACAATGCTATAACCGTATCATCAGGCGGAACCGCTGCAAGTGATCTTGGTTTTAGTGTTGTTGGAAGCGGTGCCCAGGATGCAAACTTCACTTACAACGGAGTAAGCATCACAAGAAGTACAAATGATATAAGTGATTTGATAAACGGAGTGGATCTCAAGCTTACAGATACAGGAAAAACAACTATCACTATATCTCAAGATACCGCTAGTTTAAAAGATGCGGTAAAATCATTTGTATCTGCCTACAATGATGTGGTAGATAACTTAGATGCCGCTACGCAGTATGATTCTGCAACCAATACAAAAGGTATCTTTCAAGGCGTAAGCCAGATAAGAAACTTAAAGTATGATATAAACGATATAGTTTTTAGTTATGACAATTCAGGTAGTTCACTATCTGATTTTGGTATCACTCAAAACAGTACAGGTCATTTGGAATTTGACGAATCAACTTTTGATAGTAAAATGTCAAGCGATCCTCAAGCTATAGTTGATTTTTTCAAAGGCGGAACAAGTACCCACAGTAGCGATGGTCTGTTTGTAAAACTAAACAATGAACTCGAATCAAAATTTATGGGTAACAGTAGCGATCTTGGTCTGTATAAAACATATCTTGATAATAACATTAAGTCTTTAACCGATCAAAAAGAGTCTCAAACAAAAATGATAGATGATAAATACAATATACTCGCAAAAAAATTTGCCGCATATGATAAAATAATATCGACTTTCAATGCCCAATCACAATCTTTGCAAATGCAAATACAAAGTTTTTTAACTACAAAACAGTAAAAAGGATATAAACATGAGAACAAATCTGGCATACAATGAATATACACAAAACAATATATCCATAGAATCCAAAGAAAAATTGATAGAAATGCTGTATGAAGGAATACTGAGATTTAACTTTCAAGCAAAAAAGGCGATAGAGCAAAAAGATTTTGAAAGAAAGTCATACTGGATAAACAGATCTGTGGATATCTTCGTAGAACTAATAAATTCACTCAATTTCAACGGTGGTGAAGTTGCACAGTATTTAAACGGATTGTACACTTATCAGATCCAGCTGCTTTCAACCGCAAATGCTAAAAACTCCCTAGAAGATTTGGATACTGTCAACAAAGTGGTTAAAGGGCTTTTGGAAGCCTGGAGAGAGATAAATGCGAAAAAAGAGCTGGATTAGTGCTCTAAAACTGGCTGTCATCAACAAGGATTTCGACAAAATCGAAGAGTTAAGCAAAGATGTACCACAGTTTGAAACACTTAATGAGAGTCAAGAAGCGTTGGCACTTATAGAGCAGGTGAATGTTCTTTTGAAAAATGAGAAAGAAAAAATACTCTCTCAAATGCAAAAACTCAAAAAAACAAAAGAATATCTGAACTAAAACACTATTAGATATAAAACTTTTTCAAAAACTTTTCATCTATATCTATAAGTTTTCTCTTTTGAAGTGATTTGATGGTCTCTTTATCACAGTCCGTATCTCCAGGCCACTCTCTTTCATATCCGTCAAGAGTGTTTTTGTCAGTTGCATTTATACCGATGAATTCTTCTTCGAGATATATGTCTCTTTTTGCGTCTATATTGTTTGTTACTCTCCATATAAGCATATAAGGATTGTTCAAATCATTCTTTTTCTTATCTACAAAGATAAGCAGTTTTGTATATTTTTTTATACCTTTTAGTTTTTCATACAGGTTAAAAACTGGCTCTGTTTTTTTTATCTTCAAGATAGTTATAGGGGTTTTTGTATAAGTTTTATACTGTTTTATTTCAATTACATCTTTTGTAATATTCTTAATCTTTTCTAACAGTTCTTCATCACTTAGTATCTCTTTTTTAGGAAAGTTTACATTATCACTTGTGCAGTCAATCCCAAGTTTTCCACCATATGCATAACTTGGACTGGAGTGATCCAAAGCATCGCACACACCTTCGCTTATGATGATATTTTCAACACTCACTCTATCGAGTATATAATCACTAAGTTCATCATAACTGGTAAGTTCAGGTGCATCATTTCCCACGAATATGGCATGTTTTACAAAACTCATCTGTCCTACTCCCCAAAATGCATGCATAAACTGTTTGGCATGACCCGGGTACATTACATTCATCTTAGCTAGTATCAGATTGTGAAAGACACCGTTTTCAGGCATTCTATAATCTATGAGATCGGGTGCGGTAGTCTTTAACAGTGGTAAAAATATCCTCTCAGTCGCCCACCCCATATACTTGTCTTCAAGTGGTGGCTTTCCAACGACCGTTGCCTGATAGATAGGCTCTTTTTTGTGAGTGATACAAGTTACATCCATCACCGGATAAGGCTCTTTTAGAGTATAATATCCGGTATGATCCCCGAAAGGTCCCTCTATCTCAAATTTTGCAGGATCCACCCACCCTTCTACCACGATATCTACATCATTTGGTATATAGATAGGATTGGTTAGAGATTTTACAAGACTAGGGTTTTCCTCTTTTATTAAGCCAAATAAAAGCAGTTCAAACATCCCATTTGGCATAGGAGCTTGTCCACACCAGATGTATAGCGGATCTCCACCAATGGCTACAGAAACAGGCATCTTCTTGCCGGCTTTTTTATATTCATGAAAAAAGTGAGCCCCGTCTTTATGTATCTGCCAATGCATTCCAAGTCTGTTTTTATCATATACTTGAAGTCTGTACATTCCTAGATTTTGTTTAGTACCATCCAAACTTTGTGTATAAACCTGCCCCATAGTTATAAAAGCTCCACCATCTTCAGGCCAAGTTTTTAGGATAGGTATATCAAACAGGTTAACTTCATCACCTTTGTATGCTATCTCTTGACATTCGCCTTTTTTCGTACTTCTTTTTGGAAAAACTTTTCTAAGTTCAAAAAGTTTTGCAAACATTTCAATCTTTTTAGCAAACCCTTGAGGTGGCTTTAAATGTAAAAGTTCTTCGATGGTATCGGCAACTTCCTGCGGTTTTTTACCAAAGATAAGCTCAGTTGCCTTATAAGAGCAAAAAGTATTCATTAGTACCGGCATATCGAACTTTTTACCCAATCTTTTTGATACAACATTAGTAAACAAAAGAGCTTTTGAATCATCCTTCTTTACTTCTATATAGGCTATATGAGCGATTTCGAGGTCAATATCCACTTCTTCTTCTATAACTTTTAAAAGTCCCTCTTTTTCAAATAATTCAATAACTCTTTTCATAATTACTTCTCTCCCGTGCCTAACCTAAATTCTCTCTGCCCTGTCCTCTTTAAAGGCTAACTCTTCAGCGCTTTTTAGTATCTCAAGGGCACCGTTTTTTATCATATTGTATGCAAGCATTTTTCCAAGTTTGTCTGCTCTTTCTTTGCTTGCTTTTAGCTCATCTTGTAGGATGTGAGTACCGTCAGGGTATCCTATCATAGCTTTTATGGTTACTTTATCATTTTCTATAGTAGCATTGACTGCAACAGGAGCAGAACAACCTGCACCTATGGCTCTAACAAAGTCTCTTTCTTGTTTTGTGCAAAGTGCGGTATCGGGATCGTTTAGAAATGATGCTATCTCATATAATTTTTCATTGCCGCTTACTATCTCTATACCAAGTGCCGCTTGTCCCATGGGTGGTAGCATCATGGAAGTCGGTAACTTTTGAACATAAGGTATATCTTTTAAAAGATCAAGCCTGTGAAGACCTATATAGGCCAAGATAATAGCATCATACTGTCCCTCTTTTAGTTTTCTCAAGCGCGTGTTTACATTGCCTCTTAAGTCTCTCATTTGAAGATCCGCTCTTTTGGCTTTTAACTGCATTCTTCTTCTTAGACTTGTAGTTCCCACTATGGCATTTTTCGGTAACTCTTCAAAACTTTTATACTTATGGGATAAAAAAACATCGCTTTGATCTTCTCTTTTTGTGATAGCTATAAGCTCCAAACCCTCTGGTATAAATGTAGGTACATCTTTTAGCGAATGTACTGCCATATCTGCATTGCCGGCTAACATCTCATCTTCTAATTCTTTTGTAAAGTGCCCTTTT
Organism: Thiofractor thiocamini; assembly: GCF_055384375.1. NCBI lineage: Bacteria > Pseudomonadati > Campylobacterota > Epsilonproteobacteria > Campylobacterales > Thiofractor > Thiofractor thiocamini. The sequence continues at coordinate 743,787 of NZ_AP042389.1, forward strand.
CCACCTATGAGTGCCAAAGGCTTGTCAAGTATCTTATCACCTCTACTTGTTATCTTATTTAATTCCACTTCTATATCAGGAAACTCTTTTTCAATCCTATCTTTTATGTGATATGCCTGCCAAAGAGCCAAGTCACTGGCTCTTGTGGCTATAACTAACTTTTTCATTTCAAACTGTACTCATCCATAAGTTTTTGCAACTTTTCTCTTCCTGCATCATACTTTCCATTGACATATACCGTAGGGGTTCCGCCAACAAGTATCTTATTGGCCTTGTATAAGTCATTGCTAAATCTTTTCTCGACATCTTTGTTTTTTATATCATCGATGGTTATATTGGTATTTAACTTTTTATTGAAAACTGCAAGTACTTTCTTTGGATCTTTCGTATCGACTTCCATATCCTTTTTGTAAACTTTATAGAATATATCTTTATACCCTTTTTTTCGTGCGGCAATTTCAGCTTTTACTATAGTGTCACTTCCCGGGTGTATCGATAAAGGCATATGGTAGTAATACAAGGCAAACTCTTTTGGGTGTTTTTTTACAAATTCCATCACGTCAGGAACAAAATCCATACAAAATGGACATTGAGGATCGCTAAAAACCAAAACTTTATACTTTGCATCTTTGCTTCCATAAAGCAAATGCTCATCATCATAGTAACTCATCGGGGCATCGGGGGAAAAACTCTTTAAAATCTTATCTTTTAGTTTTTTCTTTGTATCTATATCGACAAAAGCTCTGCTTAAGTATTTACCGTTTGAAAAGATAACGTCTTTTATGGTGATGACTCTATTGTTTTGTTTTAAAAGTTCTATATCTATGGTAAGTACATAAGCTTTCCATCCGGGGATATCTTTAAGATCCACAACTTTGGCTATATGAAACCCAAGAACTTTTATATTTTTGTTCGGCTTTATGGAAGTAGTCAGAAACTTTTGAACCTTCTGCTTAGTAGTCAAACTACCTGCAAAAACAAACAAAACACTACTTATCCATATCGTCAATAACTTCGACATCAATGACATCGTCACTCCTTTTTTCTTTATTTTTAAATCTGTAAAATCTTTTTGTTATTTTAAGCCCTATATATGGAAATTGAAACAAAATACCCACTATATCACTTAAAAAACCGGGTATGATCAGTAAAATCGCACCTATAAGCATAAAAAGATGGAGTTGCAAAAACTCTTCTTCGCTTATCCTTCTTTCAACCAAAGCTCTAAAACCTTCATTAAAACTGCTGCCAAGGTTTGCTATGATGATAAAACCTACCACAGCAGAGGCTATCACTTCGATAAATGTAGCAAAACTGCCTATCTTTGCCGCGATATTCAGTGTTACTGTTATCTCAAGAAAAAGATATATCAGAAAGTAAACCATTTATATCAACTCTTTTAACTTTTGCAAAACTTCATCCTGTTTTATAACTGTTTTTTCAAGTGTCTTTCTATCAACCAATTCAACAACTCCGTCTTTTAGCGACTTACCAACTATCAAAGCATAAGGAAACCCGATAAGCTCAAAATCTTTCATTTTAAAACCAAATCTCTCTTTTCGATCATCGATTATAACCTCTTTGCCATAACTTTTCAATTCATTGTAAAGTTCATCTGCAAATTTAAGCTCATCTTCATTTTTAGGGTTTGATACTATAATCTCAAGCATAAAAGGGGCACTCTCTTTTGTCCAAATGCATCCCTTCTCATCATGATGCTGCTCTATAATGACAGCTTCAAGTCTACTGACACCTATGCCGTATGTTCCCATGATAAAAGGTTTTGACTTACCGTTTTGATCAAGAAAATTTGCTTGCAAAGGAGCAGAGTATCTCTCGCCAAGTTTAAATATATGCCCTACTTCTATACCTTTTGTTTTGCTTAACTTCCCACCGCATTCAGGGCAAAAATCACTCTCTTTAACTTCTGCTATATCATGATACTTATCTTCAAACTTATCTTTCAAAGAGTAGCCCACATAGTGATAGTCCACCTTGTTTGCGCCACATATCAAAGTATCATCATCTTTCAAGTCAATATCGATGACTATCTCGACATTTTTAACCTCAGGTCCAATAAATCCGGGGGTTACACCGTTTTCTTCAAGTTCCTCTTCGCTAACATCCACAAGTTCCAAAGCATTTATGGCATTTAATGCTTTTGTCTCTTCAAGTGTATCATCTCCTCTTAAGAAGTAAACGACTATCTTTTGACTTCCATCTTCAAAAAGGGCTTTTTTTGCTACCGCTTTGATAAGATAGTAAGGCTCTATCATAAAAAATTCTGCCAAAGCCTCTATCGTTTTAACTTCAGGAGTATAAAAATCACCCGGAGTCATTTGGGGCTTTTCTTCATAAGGAGGCACTCTTTTTTGCCTGGCGGCTACTTCTATATTGGCTGCGTATGAGCAGTTTTCACAAATGATGATATCATCTTCACCGTTATCAGCCAACACCATAAACTCTTTGCTTCCTGTTCCTCCTATCGCTCCACTGTCGGCATCGACCACTCTAAAATCAAGCCCAAGCCTTTCAAAAATCTTTGAGTAAGTCTTTTCCATAAGATCAAACTCTCTATCAAGATCTTCATAGCTTGAGTGAAAGCTGTATCCATCTTCCATCAAAAACTCTCTACCTCTTAAAAGTCCAAACCTGGGCCTTGCTTCATCGCGGAATTTTGTATTGATTTGATACAGGTGCAAAGGAAGTTGTTTGTAACTTTTTATCCTGTTTCTTACCAAATCCACCATCATCTCTTCAGCAGTAGGGCTTAATACGAACTCATTATCTTTTCTATCTTTAAACCTTAAAAGCTCTTTTCCGTATTTTAGGTATCTGCCGCTCTCTTGCCAAAGCTCCGCAGGCGTTACAAAACCAAGTTGTACTTCCTGGCATCCTGCACTATCAAGCTCTTCTTTTACGATTTTTCTGATCTTTTCCAAAACTATCTTTCCAAGAGGTAAAAAGTTATATATACCGCTTCCTACTTGAGAAATGAAACCGGCTTGCACCAAAAGTTTATGGCTAGGAAGTACCGCATCACTTGGTGCTTCTTTGGTGGTTGGTATAAAACATTTTGAAAATCTCACTTTTGCTCCTTGTGGGGATGGTTTGTGGGTCCTTTTTCCATATGATATTCACATTTATACATATTCATTTGCTTTTTTTGTTGTTCGTTGATGCCAAAAAGATACTGGAATGATTGAACTATCGTATCAAACTCAGGATCTTCGGCAACTTTTTTTAAGTTACAAGTAGGCTTATGCAAGAAAGTATTGAAAGCTTGGTGAAGTATCTTTTCCACTTCATCTTTTTGCTCTTTTGGAAGGTATCCTTTTTGTATAGCTCTATCAAGTTCTTTTTGAGCACTTCTTTTTGCCATTTCTCTCATTCTTTTTATGATAGGCTCAACTTGAAGAGTTTGAAGCCACTTATAAAACTCCATAGTAAATTTTCCTATGATGGAAAAAGCGATACCGGCTTGTTTTTCTCTAAAAGCTCTATTTTGCGAAACAACGCTTTTTAAGTCATCTACACTGAAAAGGTTGATATTTTTCTCTTTGCAGCTATCTTCTATATCTCTAGGTACCGCTATGTCGAACCAGTGCCTTTCAAATTCGACCTCTTTTACCATTTCTTCTGTTATGATATGATCATCTGAACTTGTAGCACTAAATAAAAATCTATACTTGTTTATAAAATTCTCCAATTTATCAAAGCCTTCAGCTATAGTAGTTTCACCGAGCTCTCTGGCTAACTCCTCAGCTTTTTCTATATTTCTATTTATGATGATAACATTACATCCGTTTTTTATCAAATGTTCAGCACAAATCCTGCCCATTTCTCCAGCTCCTATGACAAGAGCGGAAAAGCCCGCCAAGGAGCCACCGGCTAAATCTTTTGCTTTGTTTACGGCTACACTTGATATGGATACCGGAGATGAACTTATCTCGGTAGAACTTCTCACCGCTGCGGCACACCTGAAAGTGTGATGCATAACCCTTGCAATTTTTTGTGAACAAAATCCATGATCAAAACAAAACTTGAAAGCATCCTTTATCTGCCCTACTATCTGCGTTTCGCCTATAACGACACTGTCAAGTGATGATGCCACTGCAAATATATGATGAATCGCGCCATTGTCTTCATAGATATCAGCTCTTCCTTCTAGTTCACTTGCCGGTATAGATGTAAATTCTTCCAATTCACAAAATATATGTTCCAATGCTTTGTTACAATCTTTAACACTCAAAAGAAGTTCCACTCTGTTGCAAGTTGAAAGTATCAATACTTCATTTATGCTTTCACATTCTAAGAGTTTGTTGGAGAAATTTATCTTTTTTTCATCGCTATTGAAAGCTATCTTTTCTCTTGTTGCAATGTCTGTATTTTTGTGCGAATAACTAACTATCAAATAATTCATATCTTTCCTTGTTAATACTCTCTTTGAATCATATCTTTTATGATCTTTTCAAGCTCTTCATTTTTATACTCTTTTATGGCATTCAATGCTTCAAAAGCCAAATCATTGACAATATCAAGAGTTTTACTCAAAGCCCCGCTCTCTTTCATTTTCTGTTTTATCCAGTTTTGCTCACCTTTATCTATGTCTCTTTTAAAAAGGGTTAAAAGTTTCTTTTTTTCCATATCATTTAATTTTTCGTACAAAAATATATACGGAAGCGTAGTTTTACCCTCTTTAAAGTCATTCATTGCAGGTTTGCCTAGAGTTTTTTCATCGCTTGTTATATCGAGTACATCATCTATGATTTGAAAGGCAAGTCCAAGATTTTTACCGTAGAGTGCAAATTTATCACCGTCGTATCCTTCAAGCATTGCAGCACTTGAGGAAGCTGCTTCTATAAGTGAAGCTGTTTTTTTATATATCATATCGAAGTACTTATCTTTGTTTGCATTGAAACTTTTTGATAACTCGACATCCAAAAGTTCACCGACTGATAGGAGAGTTACGGCATTTGAGATAGTTTTAGCGACATCCTTTGAAAAATCACAAAGCTCAAAAAAAGCTTTAGAATATAAAATATCCCCAAGCATTATGGCTGTTTTATCTCCAAAAAGTGCATTGATGGACACCTCCCCTCGTCTTGTATCGGCTTCATCTATCACATCATCATGCAAAAGGCTTGCCGCATGTATCATTTCGACTATGGAAGCAAGTTTTATGGCTTCTTCATTTTTAGAAGAAGCGATTTTAAGTATCAGCTTCGCTCGAAGTTTTTTCCCCGAAGAGATCTTGGCATACAGTCTAAAAACTATATCCTCATTTAAATCTTTTATAAATTTTTCTATATTTTTATCAACTTTACTTAACATTTACTCCCTTACTGTTCGGATCTATAAAATCAGCCAAAATCTTTACCTGATCATCTTTTATGAACATATCAACGGTCGCTTTTTGACTCTTTTTGTCAAATGATTCAAATACGACCAGAAGATATATCCTGTTTGATATATTGCTTCCTACGGGCACAAGATCGATTTCAAAACTATTTAGTCTGTAACCTTCATACAAAACGTGCTGGAATTTGATTTTTTGATATGAACTATGTGTTATCAAAGCACCGTTTTTATAAAGCGTCCATCTAAAATCAAACTCACCGTCTCTTAGAAAAACTTTTTTATCTCTATAAGAGATTTTAACTTTTGCTATCTGATCCTTTTTCAAATCAAATCGGTACTGATATTTCCATTTTGCGGCATACAAATGTACGATACAAAAAAGAAAAACAGTAACAAGTCTACTCATTTTGGCTTAAGATATTTCCCATCATTTGAATATACAAATCATTCATCCTGCTGTTTACTTTGTCTGTATTGTTTGCATGATAATTTGCAAGTATCGCTTCTATATCTTTTTCCTCACCTAGCATCTCTTCAAGCAAAAGCTCCATTGCCGCACTTTTCGATACTGCATCTGCAAGTTCATTCTGTACTAAGTTTCTATTTGCATTGTAAACTACATCAAAAAATTTATCTTCCGGCTTCCCGCCAAATATATCATCATCTTCAAGCCACATTTGCTATCCTCCCATATATATTGTATTTTATACAAACGCACATTATATCTTATTTTACCCTATAAATTACTGAATACAATACAGGTACATAAAAGAGATTTAGTACCGTAGCCCAAGCTACTCCAAAGCCAAGCGCTATCGCCATAGGCTGGAGTATGACTGATTGACCTGAGGCAAAAAACATCAAAGTCATCAACCCAAGAACTGTGGTAATGGAAGTTAAAAATATGGGTCTTAACCTTAATGATGCAAGGGCAACCGCTTCTTTAAGATTTCTTGTCTTTTTTATAAAATCTATCATAATGATACCATCGTTTACCACAACACCGCTAAGTCCCACGAGTCCCAAAAGTCCAGGCATTGTAAGATTTAGTCCCATTATAAGATTGCCAACTAGCACTCCAAGAACAGAAAGCGGAATAGTACTTAAAACCACCAAGGAGAGTATGGCGCTGTCAAACATCCAAACAAGTGCTATAAAGATGAGAAACAGTGCGATGATAGCAGCTTCTGCCATCTCTTTTTGGATTTGTCTGTTTGATTTTTGCTCACCTTTTATGTCGATATTCACTCCCATATCTTTAACTTTTTCAAAAGTCGTTTTCATTTTTTTAAGAAATTCTGCCGAAGTAAGTTTTTTCTTATCGAGTGAACCAAAAACCGTTCTTATCCTCACGCCGTTATCTTTGAAAATTTCGGTATAACTCGGTCTTATGATAAAATCAGCTATATCCTTAAGCCTTACTTTTTTTACCGTACCCGGTATATCTACATAAAAATCTTTGAATTTTTCAAAACTGTCTTTATCGAGAAGTTCGGACTTTATCTTTATAAGTTCGTCACCTTTGAACATCTTCCCTATCTCGGCTTTTTGAAAATAGTTTTTTAGAACTTGGGACAATATTATCTCATTGAAACCCAGACTTTGACCGTATCTGTTGACTCTAAGTTTCAACTCTTTTTCTCCGCTTAACATATCATCACTTACATTGAAAACCCCATCTATCGTTTTCATTTTATCTTCCACTATCTTCAAAGCTTTTTTGATATCTTTGGTTTTTCCGCTAAAAGAGAGTTCTATATCACTTTTTACTATGCCAGCGCCCGGTACCGTTACTGAAAACTCTTCATACTCTTTGTTTTTTGCTATGTCTGCAGTGATCTTTTTTATCATTTTGGCGATCTCTTGTGCACTGTGGCTTCTTTTCATATTTGTATCATCATACTCTGGCGAAAGATAAGGATTTATGTACTTATCAAAAAAGTTTTCCGGTTTTCTTTCATAAAGATTTATAAAAATTTGAAAATTGTTTTCCGCGATATCGGGTCTGAATTTATTGTCAAGTTTTAAGCCGCTTATAGATGTTATAGATGCCACATCTCCCTTGGGAAGTTTTTTAAGCAGTATTTTTTCCACTTGCGTAACGAGTTTTTGTGTTTGATACAAGTCATTGTTTACGTTTACCTTCCCCACTAAAAATATCTGTGTATTGTCAAAATCGGGAAAAAGTTGGAACTTGCTTTTTTTGAGCAAAAAAACGGTCAATGTCAAAATAGGTACCAAAAAAAGTATCAAAGTAGTCTTTTGATATTTCATAGCTATCATCATAACTCTTGCATATGCCTTTTTTGCCCAGTCCCACAACTTTTTTGTCCTGTCTTTTTTCTTGTGTGCTTTTAAAAAATCCTTTGCATGCAACGGCAAAAAGTAAAATGCTTCAAAGAGTGAACTTAAAAGCAGTATGGATATCATAACAGGTATGATCCTTATAAAAAGTCCCATTTCTCCACTGACTATCAAAAGGGGTAAAAAGGCGAATATAGTAGTTGAAGTAGCGGTTAAAACAGCCGGAAACATTTCAGCCGCTCCATTTATAGCTGCCGTTCTACTGTCATCACCGTTTTCAAGATGCCTGTATATATTTTCTGCCACCACTATGGCTTCATCGACCAGCATACCAAGTGCCATCAATGCCCCCAAAAGTGAAAGCATATTGAGTGAGTAGCCTAAAAGCTCAGTTGCTATAAGGCCTATCATAAAACTAACCGGTATCCCTAGACCTACTACAAATGCAATCCTTCCGCTGACAAATATATAAACCGAAAGAGTAACCAAAATGAGGCCAAAAATTATATTGGATATAACCGTATTTAACCTGTTTCTTATCCAAATAGAAGTATCTGTGTAAGTGTCAAAGCTATAATTCTTATATTTTTTTTCATATATTTTTAAAAGTTTTTTTATCTTTTTAACCAACTTTATCGCATCACCCTGTTCGGCTTTTTTGATATTTATCGCGATATTTGGCTTGCCATTAAAATGAGATACTTCATTCAGATCGCTAAGTTTAAATGCAACATCAGCTATATCTTTAATCCTTACTTTTTTACCGTTTACGGATATAATGGTATCTCTTATCTTTTGGACATCTTTTTCACCATTGATAGTACTTAGATATAGATGATTTCCTGTTTGCTTGATGATACCTATCGGAAAAATCGAACTAATGGATGATAAAGCATTTACTACACTATTTTCACTTAAACCATAAGCTAAAAGTTTTTTGTTATAAATTTGAAAAACCAGCTCCGTATCAGCATCACCTCTTATAGATATATCGTTAAGGTTTGGTATCTTGTAAAGGTCATTTTTCAACTTAACTGCCAAATCCAAAAGATCTTTTGTGGAGGCTTTATTAGAAGCTACAGTGACTGTTATAAGAGGAAAACTTTTTTTTATCATTTTTGCAGTTGGCATATTCATATCTGAGGGGAGATATCTTTTTTGATTACTTATGATATCTTTTATATCATCAAGTATCTCTTGTGAATTTGCACCTTTTTTAAGATCAACTTTTATCCTAAAAAAACCATTTTTTATAACACTTGATACTTCATCAATATCACTTAAATTTTTTATATCATCTTCTATACTTTTAACTGCCATTTTATCAAGTATATCCGGACTAGCTCCCGGGTATGCGCCTGTGATAACTATGGCATCCAGCAATGAAGAAGGAAATATCTCTTTTGGAATTTTGTTGTAAGAGATAACCGACAACACAAATAGAAATATCAAAAATATATGATTTAACACCGGTTTATCAACGCCAAATGCTATAAATCTTTTTATCATAAAAACCTCATTAAAATATCGTATCTAAAACTTGATTTTTAAATTTTATATATTCAAGTTTCTGTTTTAAAGCTCTGTTTTCTTCTTTTAAAACAGAGTATTCGTTGTAAAGTTTCGCTATATCTCTGCTTTCATAATATATCTCGTTTTTAAGATATATATTTGGCAGGATTATCAATAAAACAGTAAATATGGCAAGCAAAACCCCAAGCAACAGTTTGAAACTCAGGTTGTCTACATGTCTTGTTCTATGTCTTTCAACCTCATCAAGAAGAGTATATTTGGCTTTTTTTACTTTTGTTTTTACCTTTACGCTCACTACTCCTTCTCCGCTTTTTTTATCTCAAATATTCTCATCTTGGAGCTTCTGCTTCTTGGATTTTCTTTTATCTCTTTTTTTGATGGGGTTATAGGTTTTTTTGTGATGATTTTACCTATGTCATGATTTCCCCCACATTCACATCTGTAAACATCAGGAGTGCATATGCACTTTTTTGTCCACTCTTTAAAAGTTCTCTTAACTATCCTGTCTTCTAATGAATGAAATGTGATAATAGCGACTTTACAATGCTCAAGAGGAGAATTCTTTATGCTATCCAAAAGGTTTGCCAACTCTCCAAGCTCGTCGTTGACCTCTATCCTTATAGCTTGAAACACCAAAGTAGCGGAGTGAATTCTCCCTCTTTTGAAGTTTTTCTCTATCAGTTCGCTTAATTCTCTTGCACTGCATATGGGTCTGTTTTGCACTATGATATTCGCAACTTTTTTATACTCTCTTATCTCGCCATAATCTCTAAATATCTCTTCAAGCTGCTCTCTTGAGTAAGAATTGACAACATCTTTGGCACTAAGTGTTGCATTTTGATCCATTCTCATATCAAGAACATCACTATCAAAGCCAAAACCTCTTGCCTTTTTATCAAGTTGCAAAGAAGAGACACCGATATCAGCTAAAATGCCTCTGATATCCTTATCAAGATGTTTTTTTATAACAGAAGAAAATCTCCCTTTTTCAAAGATAACCCTATCACAAAAAGGTTCAAGTCTTTTTTTTGAAAATTCCAAAGCTTCACTATCCTGGTCTATACATATAAGTTTCACATTTGGTAAATTTTTCAAAAGTGCTTCGCTGTGCCCCCCGTAACCAAGCGTGCAATCAACAATATATCCGTTTTCTATATCACTGAAAGCCTCTATGACTTCATTGTAAAGCACCGGTATATGAGGAGTATCCAAAAGAATCCTTTTAAATTTTAAGAGATTTTACTAAAAATTTCATTATTTTGAGGTTAATAACTGATGTTACGCACCATATATAATTTTAGACAAGACAAAAAGGCGTTATATGCAAGGCAGATTTTCGAAAGCCTAACCGTAGTTAAGGTGAGAAAATCTAACGCTGTCAGATAATGCCTTATTGTCTTGCCCTTCGGGTGCTTTTTGCAACACTCCCTTACGGCGTTAGAAAGTTTCAAGTTACAGGAAGTAGCTTTTCAACTTTCTGCCTTGTAATGAAATGTTGCAAAAAACATCTAAAACTATATATGGTGCGTAACATCAGTTATAATATGATAGAATAACATTATGATTAATGATTGGCAAATAAAAGAGGTGAAAGATATATCTCTATCACTTTTTAGAAAAAATTTCTTTGGTATCCAAAATGGCTCCATATCTTTAAGAAACGACAACAACAGTTTCGTTATCAATAAAAAAAATGTTCTCTTTGACAGACTCGAGAGCGATTCACTCATAGAGCTTTATTTCAAAAGAGATTATAGATGGAAAGAGGCCGATGAGGATGCCTCTGTACACTTACAGATATATAAAAACATAGAAACGGCAAAATACATCTCTTTTTCCATGCCGCCTTATACCACCGCATACTCTTTAAACAACGATACTATATCTCCAAAGGATTACTTCGGCTATTTGCATCTTGGGGATATAGAGGTTTATGATCCTAAAAACTTCGATACTTGGAAAGATAGAGCCGAATACGAGATATACAATTACTTAAAACAAAACGAAAAACGTTTTATCATTATAAGAGGATACGGTATATATATCTATGACAGGGACTTATACAATATGGCTCAAACTCTATCTTTGATAGAAAACAGTTGCAGAATCCTCACCTTATCAATCAGTACGGCGTAACATCTATCCAACCGCCGGCTACTCGCTCTATCACTTCAGCGATTCCGGCTTGTACATAACTTACACCGTCTATGATATCTTTTTTGGTCCATTTCATTGTTGCCATAGTATTTTTGCAGGCTACAAATTCAACATCATACGCCATCAATGAGCGTATTCTTTTAAGTGTATGAGCATCATAATCCTTTTTTATAGCCCTCATGCCTTTACCGTAGCAGACTACGGCAACTTTTAACGAATCGGAAGGATACTCTTTTAGCACATTATAAATAGCACCCAAAGTTTCATTGACACGGTGAATGTCATTGAAATTCATCTTTATAACCCATTTGCGTGGATTGTCAAATGTAGGTTTCGGATCACTGAAATCCATCTTTGCAAAAGCAAAAACAGCCACTATCATCAAAAGCAAAAGTCGTCTCATTAGTATCTCCCTTAGGTTGGTAAGTCGATGTTTTGTGAGTTGATATTTTAAATACTACTTGTTCTTACCTTTTAAGTGCTCACAAAACTTTACAATAATTCTATTATAGTTCCTTTTAAAATGCCATTAAATTTTTTATTCCTTCATATGCCACATCCATTACCTTGTCTATATCTTCATAAGTTATGATATATGGAGGCATAAAGTATATGACATTTCCAAGCGGCCTTAAAAGAACTCCGTTTTTCAATCCATACTCGTACACTCTCAAGCCCACTCTCTCTTCGGGTTTGTACCCTTTTAGAGTAACGGCGGCTATCATTCCTGTTTGTCTTATACTTTCAACATTTTCAAGTTTTAAAAATGAATTTAGTTTCTTTGCTATATATCTGCTTTTTTCTCTGTTTTTGCTTAGTATATCTTCATTTTCAAATATATCCAGTACCGCATTTGCCGCAGCACAGGCCAAAGCATTGCCGGTATATGAGTGTGAATGCAAAAATGATTTGTTAAGATTGTAGTCACAGTAAAAACTATCATACATTTCATCGCTCAGTAAAACAACTGACAGCGGAAGATAGCCTCCTGTTATACCTTTTGAAAGTGCCATAAAATCAGGCTCAATTCCGGTACTCTCGCATGCAAACATATAACCGGTCCTTCCAAATCCCGTTGCTATCTCATCCGCTATAAAATGCACATCATGCTTTTTACAAAGATCACTTGATAATTTCAAAAAAAGCGGATGATACATATGCATACCTCCGGCGCACTGAACAAGAGGCTCTACTATAAAAGCCGATATCTCCCCTACTCTTTTTTCAAATATCACTTCAAGCTTTTTAGCGGCTTTTACGGCTTCATTTTCACTTTGGTCTTTTGGAACATAGGTTTTGATGGACTTTAATAGCAACTCTTCATAACTCTCTTTATAGATTCCAAGATCACCCAAAGACAAAGCTCCTATGGTTTCACCGTGATATGAATTTTCCAAAGATACAAAGTACGGCTTAGTAAGACCTTTGTTTTTGTTATGATGAAAACTCATCTTTATAGCCACTTCTATGGCACTTGAACCGTTGTCGGCATAAAAACATTTTGTTAGCTTGTTAGGAGTGATATCCACTAGTCTTCTTGAGAGTTTTATGATCTGCTCATGCGTAAAACCGGCAAATATAACATGTTCCAGCTCATCAAGCTGTTCTTTAATTTTCGATTTTATATATTCGTTTTGATGACCGAAGATATTGACCCACCAGGAACTTATGGCATCTATATATCTGTTGCCTTCAAAATCTTCCAGATAAACACCCTTGGCAGACTTTATGGGTATCAAAGGTAGTTTTTCGTGATCTTTCATTTGAGTACATGGATGCCAGATATATTTCAAATCCTCTTGCATCAAAGACAAATTATCCATTTTTTACCCCTGTTTATTTGTGATTTTAAAGAAATTACATACATTTCATCATAAATTAATAACAAATTATATAGAATTATATCTAAAATTAACGGTTAGAGGATTGTAAATGATTACATGGATGCAAAAACACAGAAAATATCTGGTTATCACCATCTGGATAAGCACCATTGCCTTTGTAGGTGCGGGTTTTGTCGGATGGGGAGCTTACAGCTACAACAGAAACAGAGCAGGAGCGGTTGCGGTTGTAGGAGATAGAAAGATAACCATAAATGAACTGAACAATGCTTACAGCAATATATACAACTATTATCAAGAGCAGTTAAAAGGCGGATTGACCAGGGAAAAAGCCAAAGAAATGGGGTTAGAAAAAGTAGCACTCGGACAACTCATAAATGAAGCTTTAATGTTAAATTATGCGGATGATCTTGGACTTACTACACTTGATAGTGAAGTTGAAAATGCCCTAAAAAATACAAAAGCTTTTCAGCAAAATGGGGTATTTAACAAAGACCAATACTACAGAGTATTAAGAAATATAGGAACAAGAGCGAAAGATTATGAAGAGTCTTTAAAAAAAGAGATCACTCTTAGGAAATTGAACAATATACTCAAACTCTCCCCCACTCCTTTGGAGATCGAGACTTTTGGAGCATCTTTGTTCATGCAGGACAAGTTAGCGACCAAGATCATATATGCTGATCCTTCAAAGATAACCGTAAATGATGAAAAACTCAAGAATTTTTGGGAAAAAAGGAAAAAATCATATCTTACAACCAAAACATATGAACTCTCCATCATAAAAATACCGGTATCTTTTATACAGGTTGACGAAAACGAGTCAAAAGAGTACTACACCAAAAAAAGATACGGATATACCGATAAAGATGGAAAGATTTTAAGTTATGAAGATGCAAAAGATAGAGTTATAAAAGATTTGCAATTTAAAAAAGGCAAAAGATTCGCACTTAAAAAATACCTTGCGCTTAAAAAAGGAAAAATACAACCTGATAGCAAAATGAGTGTAAGCGTGAAGCAGAGTCTTTTTCCTCAAGACAAACTTAAAACCGCTAGTGTAGGAGATGTGCTTAAACCGTTTAAATACAAAGATGGATATATTGTCGCAAAAGTTACCAAGATAGATATGCCAAAACCCATGAGTTTTGACGAAGCAAAAGAGAGAGTGAAAAAAGATTATATCAAAATTGCACAAAAAGAACAGCTTAAAAATGAAGCTAAAAAGCTGGTTGCCGATTTGAAAAATGCAAATGTCATAGGATTTGTAAGTAGAGACGATATCAAAAAGATCAAAGGCTTAAACGAACTTGAAGCGGTTGATTTTTTAAATCAAGTGTTTAACTCGCCAGGCAAAAAAGGCTACAAAGTATTTGGTAGCAAGGCTATAGTGTATAAAGTTTTGGAACAAAAATTGCTTGATAAAAATAAACTTAAAACGTATGATATGTTGCTTAAAAGCAATGTAAAAAATGCCAAATTAGCAGAGATAAACCAAAAGCTGCTTTCAAAGTTACGACAAAAGTATCAGATAGAAAGCTTCTATAAAGGACAATAGTTGAGTAAAACAATACTTGGTATTGATATCGGATCAACAAAGATATGTGCCATAATAGCACAGCAAAACAGTGATACATTAAAAATTGCAGGAAGTGGTATCTCCAAATCAAAAGGTATAAAAAAAGGTATCATAACCAATATAGAGTTAGCTTCCAACTCTATAAAAGAAGCATTGAATGAGGCAAAAAAAGTAGCCGGAACCAATATAGACAAAGTTATTATCTCCATCTCAGGAGCTTACACAAAAAGTGTCGAAAGCTACGGAGTAGTAAATATACCCGATAAAGAGATAGGTATCAAGGAGATAAACCGTGTAATGATGATGGCTGATCACAATGCTAACATACCGGCTGACTATGAAAGAATCCATGTTTTACCTTATAATTTTAAAGTTGACAATCAAGAATTCATAGATGATCCTTTGGGGATGACCGGGAACAGACTTGAGGTGCATGTGCACATCATAACCGCACAAAAAACTTCACTGAACAATCTCAAAAAAGCCGTAGAGTTAGCCGGTGTTAGTATAGACAATATAGTACTTAACGGTTACGCTTCAAGCATTGCGGTTTTAAATGATGATGAAAAAGAGCTTGGAGTCTGCGTGATAGATATGGGTGGAGCTACTTGTAACCTTTGTATAAATACATCAAACAGCATAAGATACAATGACTTTTTAGGAGTCGGCTCAAACAATATAACAAACGATTTGTCTATGGCACTACATACACCTTTAAGTGCTGCCGAAGAGGTAAAGATCAAGTACGGTTCACTTAAAAAAGTCAGCAATGAACTTATAGAGCTGCCTATCATAGGAGATGATGCAAATACTAATGAAATTTCACTTGAAATCGTATCAAATGTCATTTATGCAAGAGTGGAAGAGACTTTGATGATACTTGCCAAATCTATAGATGAAAGTGAATTTAAAGAGCAAATCGGTGCGGGAGTGGTACTGACCGGCGGTTTTACCAAGATAGAGGGCTTGAGAGAATTGGCTATCGCCATATTTGACAATATGCCTGTACGTATAGCAAAACCTAAAAAGATAGATGGTATGTTTGAAACCTTAAAAGATCCCATGTATTCAACAGGAGTCGGCCTCATACTTTATGGTGGCGGGCACTTCACTCCGTATGAAATAGACTCAAACAAAAAACTAAGATATAAAAATGAGATCATCGAGCCTTCAAACAATATACAAAATATTCAAAATATAACTGAAGATATACAAGAAACAAAAAGTGAAGAAAAAGCCGTAAAAGACGATATAGTAGATATAAAAAAGATGAAAAAAACAAGTGGTTTGCAAGAAAAAATGTCAAAATTTTGGAATACGATAACACAACTATTTTGAGGAGCAAAGGAGATATTTAAATGAATGATTTTAAAGTGGAAGAGTCAAAACAAGTAGCGGGAGCCTGTATAAAAGTCGTCGGCGTAGGCGGTGGCGGCGGAAATATGATAAATCATATGATAAACGAAGGTGTAAGCGGGATTGATCTCATAGTAGCCAATACCGATGCACAAGCTCTTGATGCATCACTTGCTCCTACAAAGATACAACTTGGCGAAAAAAAGACAAAAGGTCTTGGTGCGGGAATGAAGCCGGAAATCGGCAGAGAATCCGCACTTGAAAATTATGAAGAGATAAGAAGTGCTTTGGAAAATGCCGATATAGTCTTTATAGCTTCCGGATTTGGAGGAGGTACCGGAACAGGTGCAGCTCCTGTAATAGCTCAAGCCGCAAAAGAGGTAGGAGCTTTAACGGTATCTGTTGTGACAAAGCCTTTTATGTTTGAAGGAAGAAGAAGAGCAAGACTAGCAGAAGAGGGTTTAAAAGAGCTCAAAAAAGAGAGTGACTCCATAGTCGTTATCCCAAATGACAAACTTTTAAGCATCATCGATAGAAGTCTTGGCATAAAAGACAGCTTCAAAATAGTTGACAACATTCTCTCCCGTGCTGTTGGCGGTATGAGTTCAGTTGTACTTTCTTACGGAAACAACGATATCAATCTTGACTTTGCAGATGTTCAAACAGTCATGAGTCACAGAGGTATGGCACTTTTGGGAGTTGGCGAATTTGAAGGTGAGGATGCGGCTGTAGAAGCTATGAAAAATGCCATAGAATCACCGCTTTTGGACAATATGAGTATAGATGGGGCATTGGGTGTTTTGGTACATTTCAATATCCATCCAAATTGTCCGCTTAGCCAGATAAGCGACTCCATGGGCATAGTATATGACAATGCCGACGAGGACGCTCATGTTATATTTGGTACTACAACCGATGAAAATATGCCTGAAAACAAAGTGAAGATAACTATTGTAGCTACAGGATTTGAAAGTGAAAAAGAACAACAGGACAATTTAACCTTGGTTGACCCTGTAAACGAAGCAAGAAAAAAGAGAATCGCAGAGCTTAGAAAAGTAAGCGGCGGTTATGAAGAACAGGGAGATCTTTTGGATATCCCGACTTTCATAAGAAATCAGATGGATTGATAGCATTTCCCGCTTTTTTGCGGGAAATGTTCATATTATTTAACTTTATTTCTTGGTACAAACTCCAAAACCGTAGCATTTATACAGTATCTTTTTCTGCCTCCCGGTGCATCATCAAACACATGTCCCAAATGAATCCCGCTTTTTTTAGCCAATACTTCAACTCTGTGCATTCCGTAACTGTTATCATCTTTATATACAACTGAACCATCTATCGGTTTATAAAAACTAAGCCAACCCGAGTGAGAGTTGAACCTGTCTCTTGTATCAAATAACGGATCGCCAGAGAGTTTATCCACAAAAACACCATCAGGTGTATTTTTGAAAATATCGTACTGCTTACAAAATCTGTTATCAGTTCCTTTGTTAAAAGCAACCCTGTAAGCTTCGCTATCTGCTCCTAGTTTGAATCTACCCAAAGCTTCATAAAAACTTTTTGGATCCCAGTATCCCCTGTGGGCAAAAACTTCTTTGCCATCATTTATGAAAAGTATGGTAGGGGTTGCATCTAGTTTCGTATTTATCTTAAAATCTTTCAATCTCTCTTTGTGCGCAACCCTAAGAGGAGTATCCCCTTCGTAACCTGATATAACATCTTTTTTAAATTTTTCACAATACGGACAAAAAGGCGCATCTACTACAATGATCTCTTTTCCGCCTAGAGGTTTTATGTATGAAGTTGTATCTTTCTTTTTAGAATCAGGAAATTTTACTCCTGTTTTGTGATTCGGGCAGTAACCGTATGGATGTTTTTGAAGATAGTTTTGATGATACTCTTCAGCCGGATAAAACTTTTCAAGCGGTTTTATCTCAGTCGTAATTTTTCCAAAACCTGCTTTGCTTAAAAGTTTTTGGTACTCCTCTTTTGTCTGCAAAGCTATCTCTTTTTGGGTATCGTTCGTATAGTATATGGCACTTCTATAGTTGTTGCCTCTGTCGTTACCTTGTCTGTTGCCCTGGGTCGGATCATGCAACTCCCAAAATCTTTTTATCAAATCTTCCGTACTTATGACACTGTCGTCATACACTACTTTTACCGATTCGGTATAGTTAACTATCCCTTTTGGTGTATCATATCTATATGAGAGGACTTTATCATAGTTTGGATCCGGGTAATTTCCTCCGGCATAACCGCTTACAGCATCTTTTACACCTTTTAATGATTGAAAATATTTTTCAACCCCCCAAAAACATCCTGCTGCAAAAACTATGGTTTGTTGTTTAGCATACATTGTCATAACTATCCCTATAATTAAAATAAAATACCTCATATTATACTTCCTTTAGATAAAATATTGTTTTTTCATCATTACTTGTATATAGATTTAAGTCAAATTTATTGTTATATGATAAATTTTTTGCGATACTTAAACCTAAACCAAAACCGCTATTTTGCCTGTTTTTACTCTTGTCTATACTAAAAAACGGCTCAAATATCTTCTCTTTATACTCATCTTGTATCTTGTTACCGGAATTTTCTATATATATTTGATCACCTTTATTGTAAATCTTTACATATCCCTGCTTTGTGTATTTTATACCATTTATGAGCAAGTTAAGCAAAACTTTTTTTAGATCTGTTTTATTGAACGATATAACAAAATCTCTATCGACTTCATTTATAAATTTTATATTATGCTTCATAGGTAAAATCAGATAAATCTCATCCTCTACAAAATCATACAACTTGATTTGTTGTTGCTCTTTTTTATATTTTATAGAGTTTATATACTCTATCATATCATCTGTTATTTCAGTTATAAAATTTATCTCCTCTTTCATTTGGTATAATGCTTTTGGCAAGTCATCTTTTACTATCATTCCATCTTCAATCTCTTCTATATAACCATTTATAACTGCTATGGGAGTTTTTATGTCATGAGCTAAAGATACCAACATATTAGACAAATCTCTATTTTTCTTTTTTAAACTTGTTATCAAAGTATCCAATTTTGACGATAGATAGCAGATAGTTTCATTTATCTCATTTAATTCATATAAAAAATTATCCTCTCTTGGTAAATTAAAATTTTCATTTTTGATTTGCTCTAAATTTTTCTTTATGGAGTAAAACTTTTTCGATAGATAACTGCCAAGTATATAGCTTATAAGACCTATCAAGGGCAGAGTAAAGACAACAGTCAATAAAATTTTAAAGAACATATACCAGCCGATTGGTACTCCAATGATCAAGTACGTCATAAAAGCACTAATAGCCGATATAAAAAGTCCCGCTAAAGCATAAACTAAAACTATAAAAAATTTAATCTTCACTTATCCTGTACCCTATCCCTCTCACTGTTTTTATGATATCTTTTTTATAAACTTTTTTTATCTTTTCTCTTATGTTGTATATATGAGTGTTTATACCATTTTCATCTATTTGTCCATAATTGCTATAATAAATCAATTCTACCAAATCAGACCTTGAAAAAGCAATATTTTTATTTTTTATAAGAGTGGCGAGTATCAAATACTCACTTGGAGTAAAATCCAACTTGAATCCGTTGATAATTATCTCTTTTTTTCCCTCATCTATGATAATATCTTTAAAAATTTCACTGTTTGTGGCATCTGCAATGAGTTCCTTTTTTCTTTTTAGCAATGAATCAATCTTGATAGACAACTCTTTTGCGGAAAATGGCTTGGAAATATAGTCATCCGCTCCCAGTTCATACCCTTTTTCTTTATATTCAAGAGTATTTAATGCGCTGACTATAACAATAATAGATTTTTTATTTTTTGTTCTTATTTGCTGACATATCTCAAACCCATCAACAAAAGGTAGCATCAAATCAAGTGTAACTAAGTCATACTTTTTTTCTAAGATTTTCGACATAGCTTCATTGCCGTCAACTGCCATATCTATATCATAAAGATTTTTATTGAGACGATTTTTGATAAAGTTTATTATATACTTCTCATCTTCTACTATTAAAATCTTCTTTTTTTTCATATCATAATAGAGGGCTACTTAGCCCTCTTTATCCTTAAAACATTTTTTGAAATTTTGTAAATAAAGCATCATGATCTTTTACACTTGCATGACAAGACACACAACTTTTTGGATCTCCACCCCAGGCTTTATACTGTCCGTTTGTTTTTACAAACCTTGCATAGCCCCAGCCGTCACTCTCTTTGTGTTTTGTAGCATCTTTTATCATGTACTCAACTCTTTGGATTTTATCTGCTTCCAAAGCTGACGGGAATTTTGACATCTTTTTAACACTCCAGCCTATTTTGACGACTTTACTACCATTTGGCATAATATTTTTACCCGCTCTTAAAGCATTATAAGCAACCGGATTTGCCAATATGTATCGTATCTCATTTTTATCCGTTCTAAAGTGAGTAGCTACGAGTTTATAGTTTTGATAACCCTCGATATCTTTGAAATTCAAACCTGTTTTTGGCATTTGCATATCTGGCACTTTTGCATTGTCACTTAGATAAACATCCGCACCAAACAAAGCTGAAGCCGCCATAGCAACCAATGCTATTCTCAAACCTAATTTTCTCATTCTTTTTCTCCTTAAAATGTATTTTCAAGGAGCATTATAATGGATATTTATCAAGATTTTATCAAGATTTTAACCTTAGATAAACTCTTCTTGCAAAAAGTGCTATGAGTGATATTAGTAGTATCTTAAAATCTAGCTCACTTCCTTTGTGCATATTTTCAAATGCGGATGAAGTTATAGCTTTTTCTCCTATAGCCTGAGCTTTTAGCATGTAAGGCGTATAATAAAGAGTAAAAAGTCCTATGCAGTAAACTGTAAGTATAGATACAAAAAAACTAAACTTATCCCTATCAAGTGAAAAAAAGGCTTTAAACTCATAAAAGATGATAAATAAAGCCACAAAATTAAGAAGATAGTTAAAGCGTACAAATATATGACTCATCAGCAATCCGCTTTGAAAGTGTGATAGCACACCATCTCCCAAAATAGCACCAGGCAGAAAAACAACAGGTGCCACAAATACTCCTAGAGTCAGCACCGCCCCTGCAGCGACACCAAGCATTAAAATATATACTATAAAAATACTATTTTTTATCTTTCCTTTTTCAAACATAACCTACAAACCCCCTATCAAGTCCTGCCAAATCTTTATAAAAATAAAATTTTTTATAATTTTTCTCTTTTAAAACTTTTGTCAATCCCTCTTTTTGATCATATCCCATCTCGCATGCTAAAAATACAACTTTCCTATTTTTTGCAAGTTCTATGATATTTAAAAGTATCTCATCTCCTCTAACACCACCAAATATAGCATCTTTTGGTTCATAAGAAAGAGGTTTTTCAACCTCAAAGTCATTTGCAACATAGGGAGGATTTGATACTATGATATCTATATCTTCATCTATTCCGTCAAGATATGAAGCATTTACCAACTCAATCCTATCTTTTACACCAAATTTTTCTATATTCTTCCCTGCAATTTTAAGTGCATCTTTTGATATATCCGTAGCTATTATCTTAGCTTTTGGAAGCTTTAAAGATAAGATTATGCTTATGATACCACTGCCCGTACCTATCTCGGCTATTTTTGGATTCTTGAGCTCAAGTTGTTTAAGATTTTTTACAACTTCATCTATAAGTATCTCAGTTTCCGGTCTTGGTATCAATGCGCCTTTATCTGTAAAAAAATCATATCCGTAAAAACTGACACTTTTTGTAATATATTCTATAGGCTCACCGCCCGCTCTTCTTTTTATAAACGCCATGAACTCATCATACTCTTTAAACTCATCATTTTCATGTAAAAAAAGATAAGTCTCATCTTTTTTTAAAACAAAAGAGGCAAGTATCATAGCTTCTTTTTGAGGGATGTCAGTTATCTCTTTTAAAAGCTCTCTGCCCTCTTTTAAAGCTTTTTTGATATTTTTCATCATTCATTTTTGTTCATTGTGCATTTTAGGCTGTTCATCAACACCACAGTTCTCTTTCAAAGCTTCATCACCTTTTGCATAATTTTTCCCAAGTCTTTTGAGTCTCTCAATAAGTGGCGGATGCGTAAAATAAAAAAAGATAAAAAGCGGGTGAGATCTTGGAAAAGATTTGTTTTCATTTGCAAGTTTTTCCAAAGCACTTGCCAAAACCTCAGGGCTCTCACACTCACTTCCATACTCATCTGCCGCGTATTCGTTGTGTCTGCTTAAAAGTCCCATTATGGGCATAAAAACAAAAGCAACTATAGGAGACAGTAGCAAAAAGAAAGCGATAATCGTATAAGGAGTTTTATAAAGACCAAAACTCAAAAACAGACTATCAGGCAAATTGCCAAATATAAAAAACATCAAAAACAAAAGCCCGCCCATCATAAAGATATTTTTTATGATATCTTTATGTTTGAAGTGACCTAACTCATGCCCCAAAACAGCGAGAAGCTCAGGTTTTGAAAGCTTTTTTATCAAAGTATCAAAAAGTACGACTCTCTTTGAGCTTCCAAGTCCTCCAAAGTACGCATTTAGCCTGTTATCTCTCTTACTGGCATCCATAGTAAAGATACCACTGCTTTTAAGTCCTGCTTTTTTCATAAGCTCTTCGATGGATTCTTTCAGCTCCTTATCTTCAAGAGGCACGAACTTGTTGAACATAGGTGCTATAAAAGTAGGATAGATTACATTTATGATAACTATGATAGCAAAGATAAAAACAAAACTCCATAGCCACCATAAAGAAAATGTAAGAATGATATAACTAACTGCGTACACTACAAGAGAACCAAAAACCAAAAACAATAGTGCCGCTTTCAAAAGATCGGTTATAAACATTTTTGCCGTCATATTACTAAAGCCGAATTTTTTATCGAGATAAAATTTACCATAAATTTCAAACGGTAAAGAAAACAGATAATTTATCGTTATGAAAACATCTATATAAACAACCGACTTTAGCAACATGCTATCTATATGCAAAACATTATCAAGCCATCTCAAGCCAAAACCCACCCAAAATATAAACAACGCATAATCAAACAAAGAGTTTAGTATATCCATCCTTTGTGTTGCTATCTTATAGTCAGCCGCATCTTTATACCTTTTGTCATCAAGTATGACAGGAGTCAAATTTTTCGCTCTTGAAACATACCCGATTTCCATGACACTCACATAAACTTTTACCAATATATATAAAAAATATATTATCCCTATCTCTAAAACCATAAATAAGACCTTTTTTGTATGATTATATTTTTTCCGTATTGTATCTAAAGTAGATTAAAACTTCTTGATTATATATTGTTAATAGATAAGGCACTGACCGAATAAAACTTTCTAACGGTTCTAAAATTTAAAAGGATTTGCAAGGATGCAAATCCAAATTTTAGCCTCGGAGAAATTGCAGGATGCAATTTTGAGAATGAGTGTAAAAGTTTTATTTGGTCAGTGCCATAGATAAAAAAATAAAACAATTTTAGAATTTATATGATATAATACTTTTTTCAAGGAGTTAAAATGAACGAACAAGTAAAGAGAGTAGCTATAACAGGCGGAACTCATGGCAATGAACTTACCGGAGTTTACCTAATCAATAAATTTAAAAAATATCCTAAATTGGTAAAAAGAGACGGATTTGAAACCGTTATAATGCATAACAACTTAAAAGCCATACAAAAATGCACAAGATATATAGATAAAGATTTGAACAGAACTTTTAAAATAGAGGATTTAAATGATCCAAATAAAGCTGACTACGAAGATGTGCTCGCAAAAGTCATCAATACAAAACTAGGTCCAAAGGGCGCAAAAAAAACAAATGTTGACTTTATAGTAGACCTTCATTCAACCACTTCCAATATGGGACTTTCTTTAGTTATAGATGAAGGGAGTAAGCTAACTTGGCAAATTGCCGCATACTTGAAAGAGCAAGAGCCCAGAGTCAATATCTTCAGGTGGAAAGGAGATACGAAAGATGTATCTTTTGTCAATTCCATAGCAAAAAATGGATTTGCTATAGAAGTGGGTGCCATACCGCAGGGAGTTTTAAGAGCGGATCTTTTTTTTGATACGGAAAAACTCATACATCATATACTTGATTTTATAGAAAAATCAAACAATGAAAAATTTCAAAAGAATTATACGAATCTTGAGATATATGACCATGTGGAACTACTTGATTATCCAAGAGATATAAACGGTGATATAACAGCGATGGTACACCCAGAACTTCAAGACAGGGATTATACAAAATTAAAAAAGGGAGATCCTCTTTTTATGACGCTTGAGGGTGAAACCATAAGATATGATAGAGATAAAGAGCTATATCCTCTTTTTATAAATGAAGCTGCATACTATGAGAAAAATTTTGCGATGTGTTTAACTGAAAAAAAAGTCATATCTATCTAATGGTATAATTTTGCATGGATGTCGATAAATCTTTTATCAATTTATCAAGATCAACCATACCTATATATCGTCCATCTTTATCTACATAAGGCACATAGTGGACATTTAGTATCGCGATAGCTTTGAAAATATCATCAGTCGTATGATGCTCCTCTATAGCAAAGGGTCTTTCGCTCACGATATCTTCCACTTTGATATCTTTACGCCTTAAAATATACCTTTTTCTTACATCCCTTAGTGAAACTACACCTACAAGCTTTTCATCTTCTACAACAGGCAAATACCTTATATGCAGTTTTTTAAATATTTTTAAAACAACTCTTATAGTAGTGTCAGGAGAAATTGGAGAAATTTTATCTATAAATTTATTTAGATTTCTATTTTGTAGGTATTTTTCTACCAATGAACTTTCTATATCTATACCTCTTTGAAGAAGACTTCTTTTGAAGTATGACCCGGGCTCAAACTTTGATGCTATGTAGCCAGAAATGGATGAAGCTATAAGTATGGGTATAAGTAACTGATAAGAGTGTGTTAACTCGGTAATGATAACAGAGCTTCTAAGAGGTGCTTTTGAAACTCCGCTAAGAACTGCTGCGCTTCCAATGAGAGCAAAAACTCTTGGGTCTATTCCATATGTTACCATGTCAGTTCCAAACCAATACCCTCCAAAAGCACCTATAAAGATACTAGGCGACATAAGTCCGCCAAAGATACCGCTTCCTATACTTAAGATGATACCTACTATCTTTGCCAGCATTATCTTTGCCGCTATAACGCCACTAAAATAGTTTTGGAAGATACCGTTTACATAGTCATATCCGACCCCTTGACTTTGAGGCACTAAAAATATAGTAAGTCCTACTAAAAAACCTAAAATTACAACTACAAAGTGCCATTTTTTTCTATATTTTACTCTTAAAACTCGAAATTTTTTCAAAGATACCGCTATAAAAACAGATACCACACCAAGCAACAATGCTTCAAGCGGTACAAATATAAGATACTTGTTATCATAGCTAAGATGAGGTACATAAAAAGCAGTAAAATCCCCTATAAATTCCCTTGAAACCAAAGTTGCCGTAGTGCACGCTACCATGAGTGGGATGATTATATAAGAGTTTATCCTACCTATGATGATCTCTATGCCTAAAATCACACCTGCTATGGGAGCGTTAAACGTAGCTGCGATGGCTGCTGAAACACCGGCACTAAGATATATGGGTAAATTTAGCCTTGGGGTTTGATGATTTTCGTAAAAACTTCAGAACTTAAACCTCCAAGTTTTGCGATAGGACCTTCTCTTCCTATGGGAACTCCAAAACCTATACTAAATGAACTTAAAAGTAAAACCAAAAATCCCTTGATATGTGAAAACTTTCCACTCATTAGAGATATTTTTTTCGCTATATTGTCCAATGTGACATTTGATGAATTTATCAAATGGTGAGATATCAAAAAATTGGAAAGATAAAAGATAAGAGGCATAGTTACAAATACAAAATAAGGAGAATGAAATACAAACACAGCATCAAAAATCGTAGTAAAAAACTTGACAAGAATACGAAAAATATATGCCGATGCTCCACCTATAAGACCTATGGCAAACGGGATAAGAAAAAAATGAGTCAACTCCTCAAGTTTCATTTATCCTCACCATACAAAACTACATGACAAAATCAGCATAATACTCCATTTGTTCTCTTTTTAAAATCCTTATGAAGTTCGTACTTCCGGGAACTCCTGTAGGAAATCCGGCTGTTACAATGTATGTTTTATCCAGATCAACTATCTTTTGCATAATGGCTTTACTTAAAACGGAAGCCAGTATCAAATTAAGATTCATCTTTTCAACGCTCATAGTAGGAACTACACCCCAAACCAGAGTAAGAGACCTTGCGGTTATATCATCATGCGTTATCGCACAAATCGGCTGCTTTATCCTGTACCTTGCAAGTTTTTTTGCTGATCCGCCTGAACTGGTTATGGATAATATACCCTCTACATTCAAATCCTTTGCCAATTTTGCGGTCGCGGAAGAGACGATGTCTGTTTCATCATTAAATTTGTATCTGTCAAATTTATTGTAAGGATATACACTTTCGGTTTCTATGATAGTATTTGACATGACTTCAACAACATTGACAGGATACTTTCCTATGGCGCTCTCTTCTGAGAGCATTACCGCATCTGTACCGTCAAGTACCGCATTTGCCACATCGCTTATCTCGGCTCTTGTTGCCATCTCCTTTTCAGCCATGGATAAAAGCATTTGAGTAGCTGTTATGACGGGTTTTGAAGCTGCATTTGCTTTTCTGATGATTCTTTTTTGGATACTTGGAACCTTGTAGTAAGGTACCTCTATGCCGAGATCTCCTCTTGCTACCATTACGCCGTCACTTACTTCTATGATTTCATCTATGTTTTCAACTGCATCGAACTTTTCGATTTTAGCTATAACTTGTGCTCTTGAGCCATACTTTTTTAAAAGCTCTTTTACTTTCAGTACATCTTTGGCATTTTGCACAAAAGATACTGCTACAAAATCTACTCCGTTTTTAGCTCCCCATTCCAAATCTTTTTCGTCTTTTTCTGTGATGATATCAAGATTTAACACGGTATTTGGGAAATTTACACCCTTGTTCGAAGAGAGTTTTCCATTATTTTCAACCAAAGCCTCCACTTTATCACCGGTTTTTATCACTTTTGCTTTTATATTGCCGTCATAAAGATATATATATTCACCCGCTTTTAATTTATCGAGAATTTCAGGTCTATTGATACTTATCTTGTATTTGCCGTTATCTATCTTTTTTCCAATACACTCTTTTTTCTCAAAAAGAAGTATGTCACCTTCATTTAGTTCAAAATCACTCTCAAGTTTTCCGACTCTTATCTTAGGACCGCAGATATCTTGAAGTATCCCGATATAGGCAGATATATTTTTTTCAGCCTCTCTTATATGACTTAAAACTTTAGAGTGATACTCGTGCGTACCATGACTAAAATTGAGTCTAAATACATTGACTCCCGCTTTTATAAGCCCTTCCAATACTTCAATGCTGTCACTTGCAGGTCCGACCGTAGCCAATATTTTCGTTCTTTTTTTCATATAATGTCTCCTTTATATTCCGGGTGCTTTCCACAAAGAATCAGTCAAGTTTTTATCGACAAGTTTAAGCTGTACTTTATATACTTTCTTCCATCTCATTGCTATCTCTTTGTAAATTTTTTCATTTTTTTTGTTTGGCTGGTATATTTTTTCGATTTTTACCAATTTTTTGGAAGCATCTTTAAAATCCTTATATATGCCAACCCCTATACCCGCACTCATAGCCGCTCCAAGTGCGGTAGCCTCTTTAACTTTGGGAACTTTTACTTCCACTCCTAAAACATCACTTAGTATCTGTGACCAAAGCTCACCCTTGCTTGCACCTCCGGCAAAGATGATACTTTTTGGCTGAATTTTACTAAACTTCCTGACTTTGGCAAGATTGAGTTTTGAAACAATTGCTGCATTTTCCATCAAAGCCCTAAAGATAGAGTATTTGTTACAAGTTTCTGGATCTATTGAAAGATTTATAAGGCTTGGGCTTGCATGATACCATTTGCCATACTTCATCTCATCACTAAATACAGGTAAAATTCCATAAGATCCAGCAGGTACTTTTTTGGCTTCTTCTTGGAGTATATCATATACATCTTTACCTTTTTTTAGTGCTATTTCTTTTTCTCTATCACAAAAAGCATCCCTGAACCATCTCATTATCAAACCGCTAAAAAAAGTTATCCCTTCGGCTTGGGATTGATCTTTTATGACATGTGGATTTATCCTGATACTCATATCTTTTGAAGGCTTCATTGAAAGAGGTATATTTACGACCTGTTGCCAAAAACTTCCTCCAAGCACGGCAACATCACCCTCATCTACTACTCCAAGCCCGGCTGATCCAAGTTGCACATCTCCGCCACCCATCACAACTTTTGTTTTTTGACTCAAGCCACACTCTTTCGAAGCTTTTTTCGTGACATTTCCCAAAACTTCACCGCTTTCTAAAATCTTAGGAAATATATCACTCTTAATGCCAACTATCTTTGCCATTTTCTTAGAGTATTTTCGTTTTTTCAGGCTAAAAATCCCGCTTGTCCCGGCATTGCTTGGATCACTCGCGATAATACCACCTAATTTATAAAGTATCCAATCACTTATCATAGAGAAAAAAGCCACTTTTTTATAAATATCAGGTTTATTGTTTTTTAGCCAAAGAAGTCTTGGCAATGCGCCAAGAGCAAAAGTTTGACCTGAAATCTCATAAAATCTTTCTTCCAACCCTTGATACTCATTTTTTAAATGCTTTACCTCTTTGGAAGCTCTTGCATCGACATTTGCAACTGCCCAAAGCTCTTTTTTATCCTTATCATATACCACTATTCCTTCTCTAAAAGAGGTGGCACTTAAAGCTAAGATATCATCGGGATTTACTTTTTTAGTTATATCATTTATACACTTTTTGATGATTTCGTAATTTTTTATGCAGTCAAATCCCATACTCCCATCAATCCCATCTTCACTTAGATGAGTCCACTCTTCTTGAGATATATGAAGTTGTTTTCCCTTAGTATCAAAAAGTACGGCTCTAAAACTACCCGTCCCGGCATCCAAAGCAAGCAAATATCCCTTTTTCATCGAAACCTCCTAAGAAAAATACAAAGAGTACAAATCCTCACTTCCTAATTTTAGCCTGCTCAAGCTCCCAGTACTCCATATCGAAACTCTCTTTTTCTGATATAGACAGATAACCGCCAAGTTTTTGGGCTCTTAAAACCGCTTTTGCCGTATGTAAAACTATATCCTGTATGATATTTGCCTCTTTTTCATCTTTACCAAAACTGACTATCCCATAGTCTTCTATTACGGCATAGTTTGGCGCAGGATTTGACATCACCTCATCTTTTGCATAACTATCAAAGTAATTTTTATACTCTTTTATGTACTCATTCAAGGCTTTTTGCATATCATCTCCTCTTTTTAAAACAAGAGGTTTTCTTTTTGTCCTTATGATATGTTCAGGTGTTAAAACACCGCGAGTTAATTCATCTTTTTGTAACCTACTGTAGTTCAAAGAGAGTTTTGAAGAGTCTGTTTTTAACACAACTTCGTATCCCTTGTATTTGGATAGTAAATCTTTTAGTTTATCTATCTCAAAATCCCTTTTTTCTATCTCTTTCAAATCAATTTTTGCATTTTTTTCCAAAAAACTTTCAGCTATATTGACACTTTTTATCATCTTTTCATAAGAGTTTTTGGCATCATCATCAAAAGTAAAAATCCCGTGATGATGTAGTATAATCCCTTCTATCTTACCAAAATCCACACTCTTTGAAGCCTTGGCAACCTCTTTGGCAAGTACAAATCCGGGCATCACATAAGGTACAATAAGATAGTTTGAATACAATTTATCTATTAGTTCCTTGCCTTTTTTGGAGTTTGAGATAGTTACGATAGCATCGGCATGGGTATGATCTACATATTTAAAAGGTATGAAGGCATGCAGTATGGCTTCAACGGAAGGGTTTGGTGCATTTTTATCGATCATAGCTTCTTTTTGCAGTGACACCATTTTACTATCGCTCATGCTATCAAGTTTAAGCATATCGAGAAGTTTTTCAAGCTCAACCGGAGCAAAACCCTCTTTTTTGATACTTGAAAGATCCCAACCGCTTCCTTTTACATAAAGTATCCCCTCTTTTTTCAAAGAGGTATTGCCGCCTCCTTGCAATACAAGAGCGTCATCGCTACCTAAAAGATTTGAAGTATAAACTCTTAAAGAGAGTTCATCCTCTACAAATTTTTTCGCTATGTTGTCATCATACCTATTTGCAACCATATATCAGTCTTTTGTTATGACATCATCAATAGTCACTAAAAAATCAAGCTCATCGGTATATTTTTTTTCACAATACTGCTCAAAATACTTTTTGTATACTTTATAATGAGGTGAAGTTTTATGACCGTTTAGCGATTTTTCATCTCTCCATGTTTCAACAGCTGTAAATTTTTGAGGATTTTCTTTGTATTGGTAAATATTATAGTTCAAACATCCGTTTTCCATCTTGCTTGGCACGACCATCATCTCGAGTAACTCTTTCAACTCGCTTACATACTCTTTTTTTGCTATGAAAGTAACTCTTTTTGTTATCATATTTTAATTCTCCTTGTTGTATTTTATTATAATATGGTTACAAATTCATTTCATCTTATTTTTTATAGATTTTATCTTTGATTTCATACCGTTTTTTCTTCTCTTTCTTATGTCAAATTTGACCGTAGCATAAACCCTGTTTGAGTACGGCTTTAAAACTTTGTATGATTTATCCAGAATTTTAAGTGCATCTTTAAGTTTTCTTGTCTCTATCACTGTTCCCATGGGAGTTAATTGATATTTAATCCCACTTTTATCTATCATTTTTATAACTTTACTTACATACTTACTTACACTCTCGCCTTTATCCGTAGGAAATATGGCAAACTCCATCAAAACACTCATATTTTGACTCCTTAAATATATTTTGAATTATATCTCTTGTATCTTTTTTCTTAGTAGTGAATTTATAAGTGTTTGGTAAGGAACTTTTTGTTCACTAGCCAATTTTTTAAAATACAGGACTATATCATTATCCAGCCTAAGGGTAACAGGTATTTTTTTAGGTTTGTAAAACCTGCCTCGAACACCATCGCTAAAATCATAATTATCCAATATTTCATAATCATCATATTTTTCTCTATCTTTAATGTTGCTCATAAAAAATCCTTTCTTTTTGATTTGCTTTTCTTGCACTTATGATACGGATGATTTCCTCTCCATTTTCATCAAAAAACATATGTGCAACAACAACGATTTTGCCTCTTATCGCACTACCCAATGTAATCCATCTCTCTTCAAAATAATCAAAACGATGATCAAGTTTTGAGATCTGCATAGGATCTATAAAAACTTCTTTTGCCTCTTCAAAACTTATATGATGTTTTTTTATATTGACTCTATTTTTTTCTTCACTCCATTCAAATTTCATATGATGCCATTCCTAACTTATAGAATGTTAATGTCGCAAGTCAATTATAGCATTTTGTATTTACAATGTCAATTTTATTGTATCTTATACTGTGGTAGCATATCTTTTATCTTATGATAAACTCTTAGAAACTCCGTAGAGTAAACTCTTGTTTCTCCTATGGTTGTTATGAAGTTTGTATCTCTTTCCCATCTTGGGACTATGTGCATATGGATATGTTCTGCTATGCCTGCTCCTGCGGCACTTCCGAGGTTCATACCTATATTTACTCCGATAGCTCCAAAGCCCTCTTTCATCATTTTTACTGATTTCTTAGCCAAGATTGACATTCTAAGCCATGTATCATCATCCAATTTTTCCAAAGTATCGGTATGAAGATGAGGGATGATCATGAAGTGTCCGGGATTGTAAGGGTATCTATTCATAACCATAAAACATACTTCATCCCTATAGAGTACATAATGCTCCTCATCAAGCTTGGGATTTTTACTTATATGACAAAAAACACACCCTTCTATCTTTTTTCTTGTAACATACTCACTTCTCCAAGGTGCATATAGATACTCCATCAATCAGCCTTTTTTATCTCTTGTAAACTTTTACTTATGTTTTCCTGCCTCATAAAATGCTCTCCTATCAAAAAGGCATCCACGCCTATGCTGTTAAGTCTTTTTATAGTTTCTTTTTCATTGATACCGCTTTCAGCCACTATGATCTTACCGTTTGGCATAAGTGGTATAAGTTTATCACAAAGTTGCATATCCATATCGAATGTTTCAAGGTTTCTGTGATTTATACCTATGATGTCAGCTCCGGCGTGTATGGCTTTTTTCAGATCCTCTTTGTCATGTATCTCCACCAGTGCTTCCATGCCAAGATGTCTTGTGTACTCAAGTAACTCTTTTAACTCTTTTTTACTTAAAGCCTTGGCTATCAAAAGTACAAAATCAGCCCCATAAACAAGTGCTTCAACAAGTTGATACTTATCTATGATAAAATCTTTTCTCAAAAGCGGAGTAGCTACATATCTTCTGATGCCGGTTAAATACTCCAAATCCCCTTGAAAGAAAAATGGCTCGGTTAAAACCGATATAGCATTTGCTCCTGCTTTTTCATACTCCTGCGCTATAAAGAGCGGATCAAAATCCTCTCTTATGACACCTTTGCTGGGACTTGCCTTTTTTACTTCAGCTATCACTCTGCATGGGTCATCTTTTGTGGAAGTAAGATGTGGCTTTATATCTCTTGGAACATAGGGGTTATATGCAAGACTTCTTCCAAGCCAGTCAAGAGGGAACTCTTTTTTCTTTTTTTCTAGTTCTTCTTTTGTCTTTTTCAGTATATCATCAAGTATCATTTTAACTCTTTTTCCTTTACGCATTTTGTTATGGCATCTATGTGCTTTTTGACTTCTTTATCTTTACTCATTTGATAAACTCTCTCTATAAGTTTTTTAGCTTCTTTGCATTTGCCTATCTTGTAGTATCCCCAAGCAAGTGAGTCAAGATAGTATGGAGAGTTTGGATCGTATTTGAGTGCTTCCTTGACAAGTTTGATACCTTTTTTTATATCCAAATCATGATCTATAAGTAAGTACCCGTAATAGTTAAGATACAAAGGATCCTTCAAGCCTTTAACCACTTTTGCAAATTTTTCAACTACCGAGTTTAAAAGCTTTCTGTCTTTTACGGGATGGCTCTCATACTCATATATAGCCATTCTACCTAGATATTTCAAGTTGTGAGTTTTTTCATACAACTCTTTCGTTACTTTATATGCTCCGTCAAAATCTTTCATGGATATGTATATATCCGCTAAGAGTTCTTTGTCTATCTTGTTTTTTTGTAAAAATTTTATAGCCTCTTCTTTCTCTCCTTGATACATAAGAAGTTCTACTATCTTTTTTGCATATTTGTCATCTTTGAACTTGTTATAAAGTCTTTTGTAAACTGAGATCAATCCGTTGATATCTTTTTCTCTTGCATATATATCAAGCAGTTTGAAACATACTTTTTTTGAACATCCTCTAAGTCTTGTATGTGTTTCAAGATAAGCTACAGCTTCATCTTTTTTATTTAGAAATAGATAGAGGATATCTGCGATGCTATTGAGTATATCTTCATTGTAATGAAAACTGTACGCTTTCTCAAAAGCCTTGTATGAAAGCTCATAATTTTTAAGATTTAAAAATACACTTCCCGCAAATTTGTAATTTTCCTCATTTTTTGAGTTTTTAATCAACTCTAATGTCATATCATTGGCTTTTTTATCATCTTTTTTATACAGATAGTATCTGATAAGTTCTCTTTTAAGCACATCACTATCAGGATAATCTTTCAAACCCAACTTTATCAATCGATGAAAATCATCATACTTTTTAAGTTTCGCACTCAAACTTATGGCGTACTTCAGATAAGCTATATTTTTTGTATTTTCATAGAGTTTTACAAAGTACCCGTATGCTCCATTAAGATCACCATTTTGCGATAGCATAAAAGCATACAAAAGATACTTGTTTTCATTCTTATACGGTTTTATCGTCGTGGTTTTAGGAGCCGGTTTTTTAGGAGCACATCCGCTGTTAAACAACAAGACAAATATGGAAAATATGATCAGACTATACCTATACACTCTTCTTTTACCTCTTTTATATGTGTTTTAAAGTAATCCCAAAATGGAAAAGTCCTACACTGTTTGGGTCTTACTTCATAGATTTGACAACTGTTTTTTTGGTTGTCAAAAAATATGCATTCAAATTCACCTTTTATCTTCACCTCTTTTATACTGTGACGATATTTTACCTTATTTAAATAATCTTTTCTGAAGGTTTCCTCATCTAATTTTAAAAATTCAGCTATTTTTTTTATCTCTTCATTGTTCACCCATATATAACCACTCTCACCCCTGCAGCATCTGCCATCACACTCTTCGCAGGCCGAAGGCTTAAAACCGTACTCAAATCCATCTTCTCTTATAATTTCACTCACAATTCACACTTTAAACTTTTTAAATTTATCTTTTTATATAT
This sequence comes from Thiofractor thiocamini, assembly GCF_055384375.1. NCBI lineage: Bacteria > Pseudomonadati > Campylobacterota > Epsilonproteobacteria > Campylobacterales > Thiofractor > Thiofractor thiocamini. The sequence goes on from NZ_AP042389.1 coordinate 778,492, forward strand.
CTCTTGAACCTCTTTGGTAAAATCCCCATTTTCATGTGTTATCAAAGGTGGATGACATTTTACCAAGCTTTTTGAACTCTTTTTTGCTTTTACAAAGAAAACCGTAGCATTTTTATCTACTAAAGGATGTATATACCTTATATCATTTACTTTGATTTTGTAACTTTCAAGGGTTTTTATAACTTTATCCATTTGATTGACATCATAGCAAAAGATAAGTTCTCCTCTTGGTTTCAACAAAGTGTTACACTTTTTTATGAACTCCTCTAACGGTAAAGAGTCGTTAAAACGACTTCTTTTTTTTGATAGATTTTGACTTTGTTTACTATCACCTTTATGAAATGGGGGATTTGAAACGATAAAATCAAACTTTTTATCAAAATTATGCTTTATAAAATCATCGTTTATAAATTTGGCTTCAAAGTCATTGTTTTTTGCATTGACGTCAGATAAAAAGACATTGTTCTTTTGTATATCTATGCCGGTTAAATTCACTTGAAAATTCTCTTTTATCAAAAGCCCTAGTACTCCACATCCGCATCCGACATCCAAAATATCACCTTTTGGGGAAAAACCGGAGATAAAATCATATAAAAACAGAGTGTCACTGTTATAACAGTAACCGCCTTTTTGCTGATAGATAAACAAATTTTCAATACCTTTTTGATATAGTTATACTTATTTTATCAAAAAGGGTATTAAAAAATGATTATTATACCGGCAAGATTGGCTTCCAATAGATTTCCAGGAAAAATTTTAGCCAACATAAACGGCTTTCCCATGGTTATAGCCACGGCAAACAGAGTAAAAGACATAGATGAAGTCATTATTGCAACCGATAGTGAAGAAGTGATAAGGATAGCAAATGATTATGGATATAAAGCCGTTATGACAAGCGACAAACACAAAAGCGGGACAGACAGAGTAAACGAAGTAGTCCAAAAATTAGACTTAAATGAAGATGAAATCATAGTGAATGTCCAAGCGGATGAACCTTTTATAGAGCCTTATATCATCCAAAATGTTTTTGATAGATTAAAAAACGCAAAAGAGAAAAATGAAGATGTATTTATGGTAAGTTGCTATAAGACCATAACCGACAAGGAAGCAAATGATCCAAACCATGTAAAAGTCATTACTGATTTTCAAGAAAATGCCATATATTTTTCAAGAAGCAAGATCCCTTATGATAGAGAAAAATATGACAATTACTACGGACATTTGGGCATCTACGGTTTTACGAAAAAAACTCTTGGCATTTTTTGCACTTTGCATTCATCACCTCTTGAAGATATAGAAAAACTAGAACAGTTACGCGCCATATACTACGGAAAAAAGATAGCTATGATAAAAGTTAAGAGCAAGAGTTTTGGCATAGATACAAAAGAGGATTTGCAAAAGGCACTGGATACTTTTTGCTGATTTTTTCAAGCTAGCAGATATAGTTTTTTTCTTTCACTCGATCCTGCAATGCCAAGTTGTTTTCTGTACTTTGTGATAGTTCTTCGTACTATTTTTATACCGAATTTCTCTTCGATTTTTTGAAGGATTTTCATATCGCTTATAGGCTTTTTTCTATCCTCTTTTTTTATCAAATCACTTATAAACTCCTTTATGGATGCACTTGATATATTTTCGTCGATTGCAGTACTGAAAAAGTCTTTCAATGCAAATATACCTCTGTTGCAAGAGAGATATTTGTTGGATATGGCCCTCGATATGGTCGAAGGATTTCTTTCCAACTCAACAGCCAAATCCTTAAGTTTCATAGGCTTTATGGCCCCGCCTTTGAAAAAATCATACTGATACTCGAGTATCATAAGCCCTATCTTGTAGAGTGTAGCTTTTCTCATCTCCAAAGCATCTATGAGGTCTTTGGCACTTTTTACTTTTTGCTTGACATACTCTTCGCTTTCATTTACTCCGTCGATATCAAGTACTACCTGAGGATAAAAGGTACTGTTGATATCTATCTCGATACCATTTTTGCTCTCATTTATATAGATATCGGGTATGACTTGTTTTGATTCTTGCATATACTCTATGGCCGGAGGATTTTTAAATTTTTTTATGATGCCTATGGCTTCTTCAAACCCATTTTCATTGCAAAATTCCTGCATATTGTCAAAATTGTATATGAGTTTTTTTACAAGTGTATTTATATCACTATCTATATCAAAATCATTCAGTTGAAAAAGAAAACTCTCCAAGATATCCTTTGCACCTATACCGACAGGCTCCATATAGGAAAACCTTTGTCTTATCCTTTCAACGCCCTCTTTATCGCAGCCTATCTCTCTTGCTATCTTTCTTATATCTCCTGCAAAATACCCCTCTTGGTCTATATTTTCTATGATAGCATATGCTATCTTTTGTGATCTTTGGGTTGGAAAAAGAGGTGGGGTTACCTGTTCGTTCAATACATCATAAAGAGATTTTTCACTAAAACTGAGTGATTCTATAATTTCACCGGTATATGCTTTGTCGCTGTAAAGTGAACTTCTTTCAAAACCGGATTTTATGGATATGAAAGGATTTTCTTCAACAAATGGTTCTAGTGTTTCTTCAAGTGATTCCAAATCGGCTTGAAGTATAGGAAGCCAACTCCTTAGAGTTGAGGAGAGTGAAAGCTTAGTAGTGCCAGCCTGCCTTAACTTCACCGCCCTTCCTTGTTACAATTTAAAACCACTACCTAAGTAGTAAGTTCTAACAAGTTTGTTTTCAAATATCTCGTTGGCACTTCCACTAGCAAGCAAAGCTCCGTCTTTTATAACATAAGCCTTATCACAGATAGAGAGTGTCTCCCTTACGTTGTGATCGGTTATAAGTATACCTATCTTGAGTGACGCCAACTCTTTTATGATATTTTGTATATCTGCAACGGCTATGGGATCGACTCCGGCAAAAGGTTCATCAAGAAGTAAAAACTTCGGTTTTAATGATAAAGCTCTTGCTATTTCACATCTTCTTCTCTCTCCACCGCTTAGATTTTGGGCTTTTCGTCGTCTTATGGGCTCTATATTTAAAAGCTCCAGCAGTTCATCTACTCTTTTATCGACTTCCTCTTTTGTTTTATATATCACTTCACATGCCAAAGCGATATTTTCTTCCACACTTAAGTCTTTAAAGATACTGGACTCCTGTGGAAGATACCCTATGCCCATCTTCGCTCTTTTATGAAGCGGCAAAAGCGATATGTCCTGATTGTCAAGGTATATCTTGCCGTTTGTCGCTTCTATAAGACCGCATATCATATAAAAAGTAGTGGTTTTACCCGCACCGTTTGGTCCCAAAAGCCCCACTATCTCGCCACTTTTTACTTCAAGTGATATATCATCTATGATCTTTGTCTTTTTTATAATCTTCTCTAAATGTTGAACTTTTAACTTATGCATCTATATTATACTCTCTTTTATCATCTTTTATGGAAATCTTTACCTTAATATTGTCCATACCTACATTTTCAAGCAGTTTTTCCAATTTTTCATCACCCCACTCTACAAAATGAATTCCCTCTTTTTCAAGCTCTTCAAGCATACCAAGAGAGATAAAATCCTCCAAAGTTGTATTGTAAACATCATAGTGATATATTTTCTCTCCATAACGGCTTTGAAGCGAAAATGTAGGGCTTGTAACCTCATCTTTTAAGCCAAGTGACTCTACATAGGCTTTAACCAAAGTGGTTTTACCGCTAGCCAAGTCCCCTTGAAGAAGCACGATGATATCTTTTTCATCTATGACTTGTTTGAGCTTGTCTATGACGATACCTATCTCATTAAAACCACATTCGATTTTACTCACGCTTTAGTGCCCAATTGATTTGATACTTTGATGATCTCATCAAGTTTATTTTTTGCTTTGCCACTACCGATAGCCTCTTTAGCCATCTCAATGCCCTCTTTTATATCTCTTGCTTTTCCATCAACAAACAAAGCAACTCCGGCATTTAGTAAAACTATATCTCTTTTTGCATCCTCTTCTTTTCCCTCAAGTATATCTCTTGTGATTTGCGCATTTTCTTTTGCGCTTCCACCTTTTATGGCATCTTTATGATACAGCTTAAAACCAAATTCCTGAGGATCTATGATAAAGTCAGTCGTTCTTTTATCTTTTAGTAAAGTAGCATACGTTATATCACATATACTTACCTCATCCAATCCGTCTCTACTGCTTACGGCTATGGCACTTTTTGTATCTAACATACTAAGACCCACAACTATCCTGTTTAAAAACTCATCACTAAAAACTCCTATGAGATACTTTTTAGCTCCTGCAGGGTTTGTCAGAGGTCCAAGGATATTGAAGATAGTTCTGTGGTTCAAACTTTTTCTAACCGGCATGATGTACTTCATAGCCGGATGATGATTGATCGCAAATAAAAAAGTAAAACCGCACTCTTTTAGCATAGCGGTCTGTTCTTTTATGCCTAAATTTAGATTGATTCCGAGTGCTTCAAGCATGTCCGCGCTTCCACTACTGCTTGTTATGGCTCTGTTTCCGTGTTTTGCGACCGCACATCCAAGACTTGGCAAAAGCAAAGCTACCGTACTTGAGATATTGAAACTGTTACTTTTATCTCCACCTGTTCCAACTATATCGATAAGCTTATCTTTCAACTCTTCATCAATATCGAGCTTTATAGAATGCTCTCTCATAACTTCTGTAGCTGCCGCTATCTCTTCAGCACTTTCGCCTCTTTTATAAAGCTCCACGAGAAACTCTCTTGCCTCATTTTCGTCCATCTTACCTTCAAACAGTTTTTCAAACCTCTTTTTAGCTTCATTAAACATTTTTTAACCTCACATATTCATCTTTTTTACTTTTTGGGATACTTTTAGTTACCGGAATCTGCAAAACTTCATATCTCTCAACTCTTTCAAGATATTTTATCTCTATGATATCTCCCACTTTGACATCTTTTGCAGGTTTTGCAACTTTTCCATTTATGCTAACAACTCCACTTTTGCACATATCTTCAGAAACCGCTCTTCTTTTGGTTATATTTACACTGTTTAAAAATTTATCTATTCTCATTTTCTACCTTTTAGAGTGTATTTTATAAAATTTTACTATAAAAAGTGCTTATATAATGGAATGTTTTTTGCTTATTTCATAAAATTTTTAAAAAGTGGTATAATACATTTTTATTTTAATAATTAAAGGATTATTATGGATTTCGCCAAAGTGATATCAACCATAGAATCAGTTCAACATCCGGCTATCAATGCAAGTTTAACAACCTTGGGAATACTTCAAAATATCGATATAGACCCTGAAAAAAATAAAGTAACAGCAACATTTTCATGGCCGTTTGATGGTATACCTATAAGAGATATGCTTATCAATTCCGTCACTTCGGCTTTAAAAAGCTTAAATGTTTCATTTGAATTTAATGAGAAGATAATGAGTGAAGAAGAAAAACAAAGATTTTTAAAATTAGAACATGCCAATTGGAAAGGTATGTAGTGGTTTTTTATCTTTTAAATAAAATATATTGTATGGAGAAAAATGATGAAAAATAATGTAAAAAAAGTAGTTTTAGCTTATAGCGGCGGGCTTGATACAAGTGTTATACTAAAATGGCTTCAAGATGAGTACAATGCCGAAGTTGTAACTTTTACAGCAGATATCGGTCAAGGCGAAGAGGTTGAGCCGGCACGTGAGAAAGCTTTGGCTCTTGGAATAAAACCGGAAAATATTTTTATAGAGGATTTAAGAGAAGAGTTTGTAAAAGATTATGTTTTTCCAATGTTTAGAGCAAATGCCATATATGAGGGTGAGTATCTTCTTGGAACTTCCATAGCAAGACCACTTATAGCAAAAAGACAAGTAGAAATCGCTAAACAAACCGGAGCTGATACGGTAAGTCACGGAGCAACCGGCAAAGGAAATGACCAGGTAAGATTTGAACTCGGTTATTTGAGCAAAAACCCTGATCTTACAGTTATAGCTCCTTGGAGAGAGTGGGACTTAAACAGCAGAGAAAAACTACTTGCCTATGCCGCAAAACATGGTATCAAGATAGAAGGACACGGTAAAAAATCACCATATTCTATGGATGCAAACTTGCTTCATATCTCTTATGAGGGAGGCATACTTGAAGACCCATGGGCTGAGCCTGAAGATAGTATGTGGAGATGGACAAACTCCATAGAATTTACTCCAAATACTCCTGAGTATATAGAGATAGAGTTTGAAAAAGGAGACCCTGTTAGTTTAAACGGTGAAAAACTATCTCCTGCTACTATGTTAAAAAGATTAAATGATTTGGGAGGAACTCACGGTATAGGAAGAGTTGATATAGTTGAAAACAGATTTGTCGGTATGAAAAGTAGAGGCTGCTATGAAACTCCGGGTGGCACTATACTCTTAAAAGCCCATAGAGCCATAGAAAGCATCACACTTGATAGAGAAGCAGCCCACACCAAAGATGAAATCATGCCAAAATATGCCACTATGGTTTACAACGGCTTTTGGTTTGCACCTGAGAGAGAGATGCTTCAAGCTGCCATAGATAAAACCCAAGAAAGCGTAAACGGCACGGTTAGACTAAAGCTTTTCAAAGGAAATGTCACGGTAGTCGGCAGAAAGTCGCCAAATTCACTTTTTGATGCTGATTATTGCACATTTGAAGAGGATGAAGTTTACAACCAAAAAGATGCGGCAGGTTTTATAAAACTTCAGGCTTTAAGGCTTATCATAGAAGGAAAAGTCCGAAAATAACATACAAATTATTTTATCGTATAAGACTTAACGACAAATAGCATCATATCAAGGGAGAAAATTGTGGAGGAAAGAAAAAGAATAGCTCTACTCATAGATTGTGACAATGTAAGCCACAATTCCATAGAGGGAGTTTTGGAAGAGTTGGCAAAGTACGGGATGGTAAATGTACGCCATGCTCATGGAGACTGGAACAGCTCTTCTCTTTCAGGGTGGAAAGAAAAGCTACACCCTCATGCTTTACGGCCTATGCAGCAGTTTGCATACACAAAGGGTAAAAACGCTACTGACTCGGCAATGATCATAGATGCAATGGATCTTCTCTACAGCGGGAATATTGATGCATTTGCTCTTATGACCAGCGATAGTGACTTTACTCCCTTGGTGCTCAGGATACTTGAGAGCGGGTTACCTGTATATGGTTTTGGGGAGAAGAAAACCCCCAAACCTTTTGTTGATGCCTGCTCACCGTTTATTTATACGGAAAATCTTGTTGCTGAGATAGAAGACAAGCTAAATCCCGCCAAAAAACCTGAAAAAATGAGTAAGACAAAATTGAGAAAAGATACTTATCTTGTAAGACTTTTAAGAACAGCTGTAGAACAGTCATCCGAGGATGACGGTTGGGCACTTATGAGCAAAGTTGGAAACTATATATCAAACAACAGCTCTTTCTCGGCCATCAACTACGGCTACAAAAAACTGGGTGATTTGATAAGAGCAACTGATTTGTTTGATGAAGAGATGAGAAATGATGGAAAATCAATGTACATCAGAGATAAAAGAATGTCACGTTAGTGGCATTGCTCATTAATCACCTGAACTCAAATCTAATATATCCACCCGTTGTGTTTTCCGTATATGCCTATTATCAGCAATACTAAAAGGATGAACCATCCAGCTATTGCAATTTTTCTGTATTTGACCGCTTTTTTTGCTTCCCACCAATTCTTGGGTCTAATACCTTGAAACCAAAATGTTATAACACCTGCCAAATTTAAAGATATGAAATTGATAAAGAATAGTATTAAAGCATTAATAAACAAGGGATATTCTGCCATACTGAGCAAAAGCCCTGCTGCTACCAAAGGAGGAAGAAGCGAGATAGAAACCATAACTCCAATAAGTGCAAATGATGTACCAGTAGTAAAAGCCAAAACACCCGCAACACCTGATGCAAACGCTACTATGATATCAGAATAACCAAATAATAATGATCCTTGTAAAGCTTTTGATGATAAATCAGGATGAAAAATTTCTCCTATTATCCATGATAAAATCAGAGTCAAAACTATACCTGCTCCCATGGATATAAAACCCATTTTTCCCAACTCTTTATGACCCAGTACGATGCTTAATGAAACAGCAATATTTGGAGCTATCAAAGGTGCAACAACCATAAAACCTATGATAACGCTCCATTTATCCTCCATAAATCCAAAAGCTGCTATGATAGCAGAGAGTGTTACCAAGAAAATATATAGATAATTTAACCGGACCATACCGACTACTTGATTGTAAAGTTCTTCTCTACTGATGGCAAGTTTTCCAATTTCTTTTTTAACAATGGTTTTTTGAGAAGGTACTTCAACGAAAGGTAGTGTTGCTTCGACATTTTGCACAATAATTCTAAATTTCTCCTCTTTTGTGAAAAGTCTTGAAATTTTATCTATAAGAATTGAAGAATTCTCAGCTTCCACCAAGAACTTAAATATAAAATCTGACCTCGAATTCTCTTCCTGCCATGCATCTACTATCTTTTCTTTTATTTTAAAAGCATCAATGGCATCTTTTTTGTTTTTGAAGCTATCACTTCTATCAATCTTAAAGCCATCTTATTTCCAATACAGCCACCTATTGTATTTTTATAGTATAGAATATTATATCATATTTGGTTTTTTATCTACGAAATTTTAGATTAAAATTTGATTTTATATTTTACTATCTTTTTCATCATCCTCTGTATATAAAAATACTCAACTTCCGTAAAAATATACCTTATAGATTCCAATCATTTTTCACTTCTTTTATCCTCCGACAAAGGCAGCTCTATCACAAAACAGACACCATCTTTTACATTTTTTGCATAAATTTTACCCTGATTATGCTTTTGGATGATCATCCTACACATATAAAGCCCTATCCCGGTACCGTTTTTTTCATTTTTTGTGCTAAAGTAGGGCTCAAATATCTTATCCATTACATCATCTTTCACCCCTCCGGCATTATCACATATCTCTATATGGATACTATTTTTATCTGATTTTACTTCTGCTTTTATGTATCTATCTTTAATATTGTTTTCCAAAAACGCATCTTTTGTGTTAGAAAAAAGATTGATAAAAACCTGGGAAAGTTCATTGGCGTAAGTATATACTTTCGTATCCAAATCACCGGATAAATCCACTTGTATATCGTTATTTTCAAGTGTTTTCCCAATTATTTTAAGAGATTTGTCAAATACATCTTTTATCTTTATCAACTCTTTTTCTTTATCTGGTTTAAAGAAATTTCTAAAGTCATCTATGGTTTGAGAAAGATATGAAGTTTCATACAGCACATCTTTAGCGCACTCCCTAGCACTCTCTTCTTTTAACTCCCTAAGCTCAATCTCAACCAAGAGATTGTTTACCGCCATAGACATTACACTTATGGGTTGTCTCCACTGATGTGCTATCATGCCCATCATTTCACCCATAGCCGCTTCTCTTGCATGCAGTAGAAGAAGTTTATCCTTTTTCTTCAACTCTCCTTGAGCTTTTATCCTCTCTTGTATCTCTTTTTCCAACTCTTTTTTTGAAGCAGTTGTTTTTTTGAGATTTTCCAACATGTCCATAAACGACTTGGTCAATTCCCCTATCTCATCATCACTTTGAGGATTCAACTCTATACCCCACTCTCCCTTTCCAATCTCTTTTACAGCTTCACTCAACTCTACCAATGGTTTGCTTATCTTGGATATAAGATAAAAAAGATACAGCAGCATTATAACAGTAAAGAGTACACCTATGGCAAATATCTTTAAAGTATGTTTTACAACTCCATCAAAAATTATCCTTTCATTTATGCCTGCCAATACATGCCAGATTTCACCATCATTTCCAAGTTTGTGGTCCATACTTGCTTTACTTCCACCAAAAACTATGCCCTTACTCCTTAAAGACAGTTTTATAGGCGAGTAACCTACAAGATATCTTTTACCGTTTGAGTTTAGCTCAAGACTTCCGGATTTTAAAGTCTTCAGCCTTTTGACAACTGATAAAGGAACTCTTTGACTAAGTGGTATAACTCCCTCTTCATAAACTATCAAGCCCTTGGTTCTAACTACTTTGGCTTTTACAAAATTTATCTTGCTATACTCATCTATGGCATCTTTTAAAAGCGCGGTTACTTTTATATTTGCCTTGATGATACCTATGATGTTGCCTCTATCTTTTATAGGTACAACGATACCTAGAACATACCCCTTTACACTATCATCATATCCTCTGTCATCAAAAAAGACTTTTCCTTTACCATTTGCATAACACTCTTGCCACCAGTACTTTTGGTTATGCTCGAAAGTGGTCAGCTTACTTGTTGATGCTACTACAGCTCCATATCTGTTTGTTATAAAAATTTCTCCATAAAAACCGGGAAGTATGGCTTCTTGTTTTTTTAGATATTTTGCAAGTAGATTGTCCGTATATTTTTTTATAAAAGGATCTTCTGGGTTTGTGGTTTGCATCCATTTTTTATTTAGCATTATGAGTTTCTTTTCTCTCTCCTTCAGGGATAAACCTGCATATGCGTTGTCACTTTCATAAAGATAAGATTTGACCATATACGCACTTTGTAAAGTTTTGACTATTTCCAAGTCTTTTAAAAGCTCTTTTTCTATATGATAAGCTATATCTTTGCTATAAGTTATGAGTTTGCTTTTTGTATTGCCAAGCTCTTCATCATATGAAAATTTAAGATATACAACCGCCATAAGTGCCATGAGCCCCATAGCACTTAGCAGGGTTACGACCGTTATCTTTGTTCTTAGTTTCACATCAAATCTCCACCACATTGTAACTCTTCGAACCAGACAAGAAATTTTTCAAACTCCTCTTTTTCTAAAAGCGAACCGTGTTGAGGAGCCATAAGATTTATATCATACTTTTTTACTCTTTTACACCAAAGTCTGCAAAGGTGATTACCTGCCATGTATCTTTGATGAAAAGCCTCCATGGATTCTTTTATATCATCAAATTTTACACTTTTTTTATCACTGCTATACTCTTTTGTGATACTTGCTCCTATATCACCACTAAAAAGTATCTTCGATCTACTGTCATACAATGAAAAGCTACCCGGACTATGCAAAAAATGAGCCGGAATGAACTTTAGATAATCTTTTCCAAAAGATATCTTAGCCCCTCCATCTTCTAAGGGTATAAGCTTATTGAAGTTCATAAGACCGTAATGGCTCATAAACCTTACCCATAGTTTTGAAACTATATGTTTTGCCGGAGAACTTACCGACCACTCTGCAATGGATCCTGCAACATCGGGGTCTTGATGCGAGTAAAATATATATTTTAAATTTTCTATATCTATATATTTTGTTATGGCATCAAAAAGTTCATCATAACTTGCCTGACTTCCTGGATCTACAAGAACGGCAGAATTGTTTTGAATGATAAGGTACTGATTTACCGCCAAAAAGCTCTCTTCGACTTCCTCGTTGTCAAAACTAAACTTTATACATTTGTGTATACCATCATCATATATAATTTGCTCATTTTGCATATTCCAATCCTTTGAACTCTCTTATCAAAGCCATCTGTCTTTTGGCTATGTAATTTGTAAGCTTTTTTTTCTGCTCTTGCTGGATCTCAAATTTTACTACCATTTTAAAATCTTTTTCTTCCTCTCTAATTTTTAAAACTTGTGATTTTATATTTACCAATTTGACGAGCATATCCTTATCGGCCAATTCTGCACTGAACAAAACAACACTGCCCTCTTTCAATCCTGCAGGTATGGTTTTTAGTGAAAGATTGCAGCCGTTTAAACTTATGTCGATGATATTTACATGATCATCGAGCAATATGGAATTGAATCGCAACTCTACCTTGGTTTCAGGTTCAGGCATGACTCTTACATATCTTTGCTCTGAAGGAAGGTAAGGTATGTATGAGCAATTTTGAAGTTCAACGCTTTGGGTTTGAAAATTTAATGTCGACATTTGACATTCAAGTGCGTAAGAGCCAAAAAGCTCTGATTCTATCGTAGTTGACTTGTTTATATGTATGGCTCTTAGCTGCAGATAAGTCGTTTTTATCATAATATGTTTTTCATCAGCTTCTGTGATATTTCCGGTATTTGTGATAGACAAACCTTTGTAGTAATTGTACAGTTTAACCGGTGAATTGTTTCTTTTTATCACATTTAGTATGGCAACTATCTGTTTATGCTTCTCTTCTTCGCTAAGCTCTTTGCCATCTTCATCCACAAGACCAAGCTGAGTGACATCATCCAAAGAGAGCATATAATAATCCTCTTTTTTGGGGATTTTCGTTGATTTTATCAGAAAGTGTCTATTTTGTTCTTCGCTGTCCTTTATCTTGATACTAAAAAGTTTCCCCTCATTGTTTTTTATAGTTTCAAGCCATTTTGGATCATCGCTTAAAAAGTCTTTGTATTTTAAAAACAGAGTGCGAAAGTTTTTAAAAAGCTTTTTAAACTCTTCAATGCTTTCAACATTGAAGAATTCCATACCTTTTTTGTTTATAGTGAGCACTTCATCGTTTTCAAGCAGTACAAGTATCAAGTCTTGATACTCGAACATATCTGACGAATACTTGTCAAATATCTTGATATTTTGCTCTTTCTCTTTTTTTTCTATGATATTTATGAGTGTTTTAACCAACTCATCAACAGCGATAGGTTTTTTTAAATACTTGGATATACATATCTCTATAGCATCCAAGAGATACTCTTTTTCGTCAAATGCCGAAGCAACTATGATAGTAGCATCATAGTCTATATCTCTTATCTTTTTAGCCATTTCCAAGCCGTTCATATCTGGCATTTTTATATCCGTTATGACAATATCAGGAGAATTTTCCTTATATAATTTAACTCCTTCTTTACCATTTGTTGCGGTATATACTTTTGAAAAAAAATTTTTTAGAAGTTTCAGGGCTTGATGCTGTAATCCTTTATTGTCATCTACATACAATATAGTCAAATCTTTGGCAAGTTTTTTTAGCTTTATCAAATCACTTTTATCTTGCATGACAACCTCAACTTATATATGAAATAAGCTAAGTATATCAAAAGTTTGTTAAATTTATTTGTTTGATTTGATTCAATATCTCTTGATTGTTATACTTTATAGCTCCATTTTTCAGTATAGCCAATTTTTTCTCTATCATTTGTATCACTTTTTTATCATCTCTAAATTTTAAAAGTGAGTTTATATGATGTAAATCTATAAATTTAATACTTTTTGAAAGTCCGTCATTTGAATAGTGCTTTGTGATGAGTTTTTCTTCAAGCAAGCCTATCTCATACTCTTTTGAGATTCTAAGCCACAAGTCATAATCTTCGCAAACTCTAAAACTCTCATCGAAATATCCAACTTTTTCAAATACTTCTTTTTTTAGTATGATAGAACTTGCCGCGATCTTGCAAGTTTGAAGATTATCCTCGAAGCACCATCCGCTTGGTTTTTTCAGTCTTTTTGGATACTTTATCTCTTTACCATCTCTTATCCATCTCTCACCCGTATGGCAAACTTTGATATGGGGATTGTCTTTAAAAAACTCGATCTGCTTTTGAAGTTTCTTTTGATGCCACTCATCATCACTATCTAAAAATGCTATCCACTCCCCTTTGGAAGCTTTTATGCCTTTGTTTCTTGCACTACTTACACCTTGATTGGCTTGATAGATATAAGCTACATCAAACTCATATTTTATCTTTTTTGTATCATCTACCGATCCGTCATCAACTATGATGATCTCTATATCTTTATAAGTTTGATTTAAAACTGAAGTTATAGCTCTTTTTAGAGTGTGGTATCTGCTGTATGCGGGGATAACGACACTTACCAAACGCTATACCTTTTTTAAAGTGACTTTCAACTCCTGATAGATAGCACACTCGCCCTCCAAAGAAGTCATAGAAGGAGTTAGATAGTTATAAAATCTGTTGCCTGCATAGCACATAAGTGTATCATTTCTTAGATTTTTATCTATCTTTATCTTAAACTTGGCACTTCCATAGTCTGATACGAGTTTTACCTTTTCTTCATCTTCAAAGCCAAGAAGCGGCGGAATATAGAGGTAGTTATCATACTTGAAACTACTGTTTAGCGAATTTTTATCTTTTTTGGTTATAAGATAATATCTCCCATCATCCTCATCTTCATAATCCTCTTCAAAATCATCTTCGTAATCATCCAAAAAGTTAAACTTTTTATCTTCTGTATAAAATCCTTCGCTATATGGAATTTTTTCATAAGTTTTTGAGATATATAAGCCATCTTTTTTTATACTGTTTGAAGAGAGTATTTCATCTATATAAACTTTCTCATCTTTTAACTTTTCATTATGGATTTTATCCATCAAAAAACAAGTTAGTTCATACTCGCTTATACCGTTTTCATCATCTTTTAACTTTGGCATCAAACCGACATACTCATGCCCGTAGGTAGTTCTTATATCGTTTTTGCAAAGAAAATCAACCGCAGGAAGTACAAGGTCAGCTGCTTTGGAAGTCTCATTTTCGTACAGACCAAAATAGACACTAAACTTTGCTTTTTCAAGTCCATCCAAAACTTTTTTACTATTTGGCATACTGACAACCGGATTTGCTCCTTGTATAAAAACCATATCAAATTTTGAAAAATCAACCGTAGGGATACTTACTTTTTTTGAAAAGCTCGGCAAACTGCTTTTAAATCCGTAAAAACTATCACCTAGAAAACTAACTCCTAAGCCCTCTTTCCCAAAAAGCCCCATTATCGCAGCCAAACTATCTATCGCTCTAAGTATGAAATGACCGGTAAAATACTTTTGTACTCCAATACCGACTAAAAAAACGGTTTTTTTGTCTTGCATAAGATCAACAACTTCCCAAGCTTTGTCTATATCTATGCCACTTCTAAAAGAAAGCTGCTTCATATGATAACTCTCAAACAGTTCCACAAAATCATCAAAACCGTTTGTACGCTCTTTTATATACTCATTATCTTCAAGTTGCTGCATATAAACTATACGAGCTATCATAAGTGCCAGGAAAAAATCCCCCCGTGGCTTTATCTGCAAGTATATATCAGCTTTTTTGGATAACTCTATCTTATAAGGGTCTATCACTATAAGCTTTTTATTTTTTAGATATGGGAGTATGTGAGTATTGCTGATACCCGGATCCCTACCCCATACGACAATGACTTCACTTTTATCTATCTCACTTGGCGGCAAGAGAAGGTTTGCGCCCCTGCCCTCTACTATACCGGCATCTCCAGCCCCGTCGCACAAAGAACCGCTTGTTTTAAAAAAACCGCTCTTGACAAAAAACTCTTTTGTTATGCCTTGCAATCTTCCAAGATTACCACTGCCTTGAAAAAAGAGATTTTTACCGTTTTTACACTCATCAAGTTTTTCCAAAAGTATCTCAAGAGCTTTATCAAGTGAGATTTTTTTACCCTCAAAGTATGCTGAATCCAACCTGTCATACTCTAAAAATTTATTCATTTTTGAACAAAGATACCCTTTGGTTACAGGATGAGACTTATCCCCCCTTAGCTTACCGTCTTCATAAACTATAGAGCATCCGTCATAGCAATCAAGTGGACAAGTTGTCAGATTATCTAAGTTCAATTTTTATAACCTTTGAAAACTCTTTTGGTTTTGGCAGATAAAGTTCCGCTCTGTATGAACTGATATTTACACTATCAGCTACATTCCAAACTTTGTTGAACTTGAAAGTTGTTTTTTTACCGTTTATGTAGATAGTTTTTTTATCAAGGTTTTCCTTGTCTTCATAGCTAAGATAAATTACAGCTTTTGCTTTTGAAGTATCCATAACACTCATCACCAAAACCCCGGGAGCTACATAGTCACCCTTTTTGACATTTAGTTTGTAGATAAATCTATCTTTTATAGTTATATTTTTCTTTTCAATCCTATCTTTTAGCACAAATATCTTATACTCGAGGTCTTTTATACTACTTTGAAGATTGACTAGTGACTGCTTGGCATTTAAAAGTGAAGCATTTGCGGCTATGACCGTTATAAGTTGGTTATCTTTTTCAAAATTTGACTTGGTTTTCAAATCTTTTATCCTGTCATAGTTTCTTTTTTTGATTTCATAAGTGCGTTTTAAAGCTTTTATGTTTTGTAGGGTTAATTTCTCCATCTCTTTTAAGTCAGATAGTTTTTTCATAGAAGTTTTCAAATCATCTTTGTCTGTTTTATCATCTATCTTTACAACAAGCGCATCTTTTACCCATTTGCCCTCTTTGGAGAGGTCACTATATACAACTTTCCCGGCTACATCGGACTTTATGACATATGTTTCATAAGGCTCAAGTTTAGCATAGTAAATATCGCCATACATAAAAACGGATATAAAAACAAGAAGTATAATTTGTCTCAAGTTTATCCTTTTTTTATTTGCATTATACACTAAATGAAATTAAAAGAGTTTTTGATATATAATAAAAAATCGAACATAAGGTGTACAAATGGGAATTTCAACTCTACTTAATGGCGCAACTTCTTTTCAAAAAGAGGTTTTCAAAAGAAAAAAAGAGACTTTTATAGACCTGGTTAAAAACGGTCAACATCCAAAAGCTCTTTTTGTAGGTTGCAGTGATTCGAGAATCGTTCCAAATTTGATAACCCAGTCAAAACCTGGAGATTTGTTTGTTTACAGAAATGTAGGCAACTTCGTACCTCCTTTTAACCCTAAAGCTTTATTTCACGGAACTGCCGCAGCTATAGAGTATGCGGTATCTCATCTAAAGGTAAGTGATGTCATCATATGTGGCCACTCTCACTGCGGGGCTATAAAAGGAGTTTACAAAAGAGACAAGCTTGATGAAAACTCTATGGCACATCTTAAAAAATGGCTTGAACTTGGAGAAAGAGCAAAATCGATAGTAGAAAATATGGATAAAAAACAGCATTTTAGCTTTGAAGAAAAGCTTGAACATACCGAGCAAATCTCTGTCGTATTTTCCATGCAAAACATACTTACTTATCCAAGAGTTGCCAAAAAAGTCCAAGATGGGATACTTTCCATAAGAGGATGGTACTACAAAATCGAAACCGGAGAGATACTCTACTACGATGATGATGAAAATGAGTTTTTACCGATAAGTGGTGAAGAGTGAAGAGTTAATGGTGAAGAGTGAAGAGTTAATGGTAAATGGTGAATTGATAATTGAGAATGGAGAATTTATGAAGATTATGATTGTTGGTGTTGGTGGTGTTGGGGGATATATAGGTGGAAAGTTAAAACTTTTTGGCGATGATAAGATAACTTTTGTTGCAAGAGGGAAACAGCTTGAAGTTATAAAAAAGTCGGGATTGAAACTTTTGGATGAAAAAGATGAGTTTATAGTGCATCCTGACAAGATAACAAACGATCCAAAAGATTTGGGTCTGTTTGATCTTATCTTACTTTGTACAAAGAGTTATGATTTGCAACATGCTTTAAAACTGATAGAGAAAAATGTCTCAAATGATACCGTTTTGCTTCCTCTTTTAAATGGAGTGGACCATGACAAAGAGGTAAAAGAGGTTTTTCCAAATGCAAAAGTATTAAACGGTTGTATATACATACTCTCAAATGTAAAAGAACCGGGAGTTGTCAAAAAATACGGCGGCGTTTTCAATCTTATTTACGGCACTAAAGAGTATCCTCTTGGAGATTTTAAACATATAAAAGAACTTTTTGATAAAGCAGGTCTTAGAAATAAACTAACTGACGACATAGAACTTGAAACTTGGAAAAAATACCTCCTTATCAGTGCTTACGCTTCTATGACTTCTTACTACAAACAACCTCTAGGATTTATAGCAAATGAAAAGCTTGACGAATTGGAAAAAGTTTTATATGAGATAAAAAGTGTAGCCAATGCAAAAGATATAGATATAAAAGATGAAGTGATCAAGAAAATCCTCCAAAGAGTAGTAACGCTGCCATATGAGTCAAAAACATCTATGCAACTCGACTATGAAAAAGGTAAAAAGAGTGAAGTTGAAGCACTTTGCGGGTATATCGTAAAAGAGGCTGATAAAAATGGTATAAAAGTACCTTATATGAGAAAATACTATGAAGAATTAAAAATGAAAAATGAAAAATGAAAAATTTTTTTGTAATCTTTTTATTTGCAATCAATTTATGGGCAAATGAGCCCAATCACCTTCTTGGGCAAACCTCTCCTTATCTAAAGCAACATTTATACAACCTTGTTGATTGGTACCCTTGGAGTAAAAAGGCTTTTTTAAAGGCTAAAAAAGAGCATAAGATGATATTTTTATCCATTGGGTATAGTACTTGTCACTGGTGTCATGTGATGGCAAGAGAATCGTTCAATGATAAAAGAGTTGCAAAGCTTTTAAACAAATATTTTGTAAGTATCAAGGTCGATAAAGAAGAGATGCCTCAAATAGATAAAAAATACCAAAGGATTTATGAAAAGATATATCATAAAAAAGGCGGATGGCCTTTGAGTGTTTTTTTAACTGAGGATTTAAAACCTTTTTATATGGGTAAATACATACCAAAAGAGGATGGCTATGGCTCACCTGGACTTATAAAGCTACTTCAAAAATTTTCCAAAATGTATCAAAAAGATAGAAGTAGTATATATAAACTCGTTAAAGATATGATAAAAAAATATCACCATAAACAAAGGATAGAAAACAATCTACAAACAAATCTTATAAAAACAGCAATATCAAATATAAAAAAGAGTTTTGATAAAAAATACAAAGGTTTTGGAAAAGGCGCAAAATACCCTGAAAGCTCCAAGATAAACCTTTTGATGGATTATTACAAGGTTTACAAAGATAAACAATCCTTAAAAATAGCTCTTCAAACTTTAAAAGCTATGCAAAAAAGCTCCATCTATGATGTGATAAGCGGAGGTTTTTTCAGATATACAACCGATAGAGCTTGGCAATCTCCTCATTTTGAAAAGATGCTCTACTCCAATGCGCAAATCATTTCATCATATGCAAAAGCTTATCATTTGGAAAAAAATCAGTACTTCAAAGAAGTGATAGAAAAAAGCATAGATGAGTTTGATAAACATTTTACAAATAAAAACGGCCTATACTACAGCGCAAGCGATGCCGAGAGTAATTCAAAAGAGGGAGGGTATTATATATTTAGATATCAGGATATCTTACATAAACTTTTATCAAAAGGTATCAAAAAAAGTGATGCTTTAAAAACACTCAAATATCTTGATATCGAACAAGACGGTAATTACGACAGTGAGTATGCTCTGCCTTTTATAAAAGGGGATAAAAAACCGAAAAATTTTACAAAAATTATAAAAATCATCCAAACTGTAAAAGAAAAAAGAGATTTTCCTTTTTTGGATAAAAAGATCATAACTTCATGGAACGCAATGATGATAAAAGCAAAGCTTCAAGCCTCTTACATAAAACACTCCTACAAAAAGGAGGCAATGAAATCACTGGACAACCTTCTCTCTTTGATGCAAAAAAACGATATACTTTACCATCAAGCACTCGATGGCAAAAAACCTTTACAAAAAGGATTTTTGGAAGATTATGCCTATATGATCGATGCTCTTTTATACGCATATGAGATAACTCTAAAAAACTCATACCTTAAAAAAGCCTCTATACTAAACAATACCGCTATAAAAAATTTTTACAAAAAAGGTAAATGGTATCTCAGCAGTGATAAACTCGTCTTGGCTGATGGTGATGACACATACTATAGCGCACCTCTTTCAATGATGCTAAAAAATATACTTACTCTCTCGACATTTGAAAGCTCATTAAAATTAAAGAAAATATTTGAAAAAAGTATATCTGAGTTTTATCACAACATGATAAACAACTCCGGAAAATACGCACAGATGATAAATGATCTTTTGCGATATAAAAAAGGTATCATTCTTATAAAAAGCTCTAAAAGCAACCTTTTAAAATATAAAAAAGAGATAGCCCATATAAACTATCCCTTCTTACTTAAAGAAGCCATAAAATCAAATCAATTTTTAAGTTGTGACTTAAAAAGCTGTTTTGGCTACGGTAACTTTCAAACTGTCAAAAAAAAGATAGAACAGTACTAATTTTTTATTTTTCACTATAAATTGTTCATTCTTTTAAACTGTTATCTCTTTTATATCCGCTATATCCTTGAAAGTTTTATAGATAGAGCTTATAAGATTTTTTCTATTGGTTTTTATATCTTCATTTTCTACATTTACCATGACATTATCAAAAAAGTTGTCTATCTCAGGCTTTAATGAGAAAAGTTCTTCAAGTCTTATCTCATAGTCACTGAAATCTTTATCTTTTACATGGATAAATCTATCAAAAAGGGCTTTTTCCTCATCCTTTTCAAATAACGATGTATCTATACTTAGATCGCTTCCAATATCGACATCTTTTACTATATTGGAAACCCTTTTAAAGGTGGTAAATATCTCTTTGAACTCACTGCTTGTAACAATTTTGTTGAGTGCTTCAACTTTTTTCGAAATCTCAACTATATCTTTTTCACCACTTTGAAGCACAGCTTTGACAACGGAAGGGTTGACCTTGAAAAATTGATAAAGCCTCTCTATAAAAAACTCTTTTACTTTAGCTCTATCTATATCTTTATAATTGCTAGAGAGTTCATCAAAAACCTTATCTATATCAAACGGTAACTCATATCCTAAAACTATCTTTATGATACCGTTTGCTGCTCTTCTTAAGCCATAAGGGTCTTTGTTGCCAGTTGGAATCTTTCCTATGTCAAAAAGAGCTAAAATGGTATCAAGTTTGTTGGATAAGGCTATAATAGAGCTAAAAAGTGAACTTGGCAACGGTGAATCTTCTCCTGTTGGTAAATACTGCTCTTTTATAGCTAAACAAACTCTCTCATCTTCACCAAAAGCTTTTGCATAGTAGTACCCCATGATCCCCTGAAGTTCGGTAAATTCATATACCATTTCACTTAACAGGTCTGCCTTGCTAAGCAAAACAGCTCTTTCTATCATGTTTTTCTCTTCTATTCCATACATATCGGATAGATATAAAGCTATCTCTTTTTCTCTAAGTTCCTTATCGTAAACAGAACCAAGACCTTGCATATAAACTATATCTTTGAGCCCCTCATATCCAAGTCCGTTTTTCAAGTCATTGTCATAGAAAAATATAGCATCACTAAGTCTTGCTCTTAAAACTTTTTCATTTCCTTTAACTATAAGTGAAAAATCATCTGTTATGGCATTTGACACCACTATGAAACGGTTGGAGAGCTTGCCATCTTTAAAAACAGGAAAATATCTTTGATGCTCTTTCATGGAAGTTATGATAACTTCATTTGGCAATCTTAAAAACTCTTCATCGAATGTTCCAAGAAGAGCGGTTGGATACTCCGTGATAGTCACTATCTCATCCAAGAGATCATTGTCCGTCTCAATACTTATACTATTCTCATCTTCAATTTTTTTAAACTGCTCTAAGATTCTCTTTTTTCGTTCATTTTGATATAAAATTACACCGTTTTTATCAAGTTTGCAGAAGAAACCACCGGCAAAATCATACTTAAAAGGATCATATGAAACAGATCTGTGTGGATAAGAGATACTATCTGATTTTACATTGTACAATTCAAAATCTATCTTTTCATCACCAAGCATGGCGCCTATCCATCTTATGGGTCTTATGAAGCTCTCTTCGAGATTTCCCCACCTCATGGATTTGCCAAAATTAAGCGAAGTTAAAAATGAATGTAACATATCTTTTATGAGCTCTTTTGCGGGCTTGCCTTCGATCTCTTTTCTAAAGTAAAGTACCTCTTTGCCGTTTTTTTGAGATTTTCCAAGCTCATCGACTTCTACCCCACATTTTTTTGCAAAAGATAAAGCCGCATTTGTAGGTTTGCCGTCTTTGAAAGCTATACTAAGCGGTGCACCAAATAACTCTTCAGTTGCATCAGGCTGCTTTACAGGGAACTCTCTATGCCATAACACCATCCTTCTTGGCGTATAGTAAAAATCAAATTCGCAAAGCAAAGAATTTTTTTCTAAAACCTGACTCCATTTTTTATCGATATTTGGCAACTCCTTCAAAAAAGGAATCGCCGGTAGCTCCTCAACGCCTACTTCTATAAGCAATGGTTTAAACATTGTTTGCCTTTTGTAAAAATTGGATGTATTTTATCAAAATAAAGTTTTAAATCTGATTATTTGTCATCTTTGTTGATTTGGTCCCTATGCTTACTTGCAGATTGAAGCATAAATCCTCTAACTAAAAATATCATAAACAAAACAAAAAGGATAAGCATTATATCATCTATCATTTTACCTGCCTTTTATAGTAAAGTATAAGTTCTGGTTCATTTTTATATGAAACTATCCTTGCTTGCTTGATTATGATCTTTTTATGGTTTTGTAGAAGGTAATGTTTTATTTTGTTATAAATTCTTATCTTTTTACCTTTGTCATAGTAAAGATACCCTTTATCATATATACCTTTTAGTTTATATATGACTTCATTGATATATGTTTTTTTCGATAAATCCATACCTTTTTTATAGTGCAAAAAGTATTTGTTCAAATCGGCAATTTTTTCAAGCCTTGTTGCATCTTTTATAGATGTTATCTCAAGATTTCCTCTATAATTTTTTATACCGTTTATAATAAGATTGTAAAAATATCCTTTTTTAAAGATTTTATTGTGTCTATAAATATATATAGCTCTTTGATGTAGTTTTTTTATGATAACCCCCGTCTTGTCTCTATATATAACAGCTACCTTTCTTATGGTAATAGGCTTGGCAAGATTGGTGTTATCATATAACTTGTCTATACTCATATCGTTATAAATATCTTCTTTTACTTTCTTAAACTCTTTATGTTTTTTATCAGTTGTAAAGTAGGCAAATATAGGCAAATGATCAGAGTATCCCTTGCCGCTAAACTTTCCGTAACCACCTGCTCTTTGCCATCTAAAAATAACACCGTTTTTAAAAAGATAATTTGGTTTAAATACCCCAAAAGAGTTTTTTATATACTCAACTCCTTTACCGTCGAATAAACTACAAGGTACGATTATATTATCGATGCTATCTTTTTCACCATGAAAAATGTATGAATACCTTTTTGACAAAGGTAGCTCCATCCATAAATCATAAAGCAATGAGCAATCTTTTTTTATATCATTTACTGTGGTCATTTTTCCATTAAGGGTTGTTTTCAAAACATCATTTATACCCGTTTTTCCATGAGTGTTGTTTAACTTTTTATTTTTCAAAAAGGTGATATATTCATTGTAATTTGAGTTAAAATCTCCGAGTATAAGATATGGTATATTCTTTGGTAATTTTTCCAATCTTCTCTTAAGAGCTTTTGCGTATTTTACCCTTTCATTCTCACCTGCACTTTTTGACTTCCAGTGATTGACAAACAAAACAAAAGGTTTTTTGTCAATCATCAACCAAACTTCAAGAATGTCTCTATATCTTTGAGCATATGATACTTTTATCTCTTTGGTCTTTGTTATCTCAAATTTTGATAAAAGTGCAACTTTGACCGTGCTGTTTTTTTTATCAGCAATCGCATAATACCTGTAAAACAAACCTCTGCCTTGCAATGCTTTTCTCAAGTCCAGCAGAGCCTTTTTGCTTTCGACCTCTTCAAGTGCGACGATATCTGCATTCAAATCATATAAAACTTTGGATATATTTTTTAACTTTTTTTTATATATGTAGTTATTCCAACCATATTTTCCATCAGGTATATACTCCACATACTCATGGCCTGAAAATTGCATATCAAAAAGATTTTCTACATTATAAGTAGCTACTTTAAATGTAACAGCCTGTAAAAAAAATGGTAAAAGTAAAAGTAAAAATTTTTTCATAAGGATATTATATATATTTTAGGAGTATTTAGGCAGTAATATTTCAAAATGAAATATTACTCGCCTATATATTTTTTAAGTTTTCTTCCAACCTTCGGATGCTTCAACTTCTTTATAGCACTTGACTCAATCTGTCTTACTCTCTCTCTTGTGACATTAAGCTCTTTTCCTATCTCTTCAAGAGTCCTATCACTCTCATCTTCTAAAAGACCAAATCTCATCCTGATAACCGCTTTTTCTCTCTCATTCAGCTGGGAAAGCACATCATCTATCTGGTTTTTAAGATCAGCTTTTAGCATGAAGTCCATAGGAGAGACTGAACTTTTATCCTCTACAAAGTCACCGAATCTTCCATCTTCTTCATTTCCTATAGGAGCTTCAAGACTTATAGGCTCTTTTGTTATCTTGATGACATTTTTTACTTTATCCACACTAAGACCTACTTCTTCTGCTATCTCGTCAACTCCCGGTTCTTTTCCGTTCTCCTGGATATGTTTTCTTATGATCTTATTTATCCTGTTTATAGTTTCTATCATATGTATAGGTATCCTGATGGTTCTAGCTTGATCAGCTATGGCTCTACTGATAGCCTGTCTTATCCACCAGGTTGCATAAGTAGAAAATTTATACCCTTTTTTATACTCGAATTTATCTACTGCTTTCATAAGACCTATATTTCCCTCTTGTATAAGATCAAGGAAAGGAAGACCTCTGTTTGTATATCTTTTGGCTATGGATACTACAAGTCTAAGGTTGCTCTTTGCCATTCTAAACTTGGCTCTATCTGCTATCTTTTTACCTCTTTTGATTTGCTCTACTATCTCTTTTAATATCTCAGGGTCAAGGTTGAAACTGTTTTTACTTGCTTCTTTTGTTTTAAAGAGTTTTTTTATCTCCACATAAGTAGATACCATGGTAGTCTCAGGAACTGCGTCAGCTATCTCCTCTTTGGTCATGGTTGTTATCTTTGATAGTATCTTTTTATGATTCTCTTTTAGAGTATCGTTAAAAAGAGGTAGCTTATACTCAAGTCTTTTTAACTCTTTTTCAAAGTCATCTCCACTGTTTAACACTGTCTCCATAGATTTCACAAGTTGGTTTATGAGTTTACTTGTAGGTCCAAGATCAAGAAGTCTCTCTTTTAGTATCTTCTTTTTAAAAGCAAGTACTAAATCATAGTGGAGTTGCTCTTCTTCTGTTGCATCTTCTTTTAAAGGTTTGCTTCTTGCTTTCATCCAATCTTTTTTGGCTTTTTCAAGAAGTTTGAAACTCTCTTGTACTTTTTTGGTTCTTTTTAGGATTTTAGAGCTTACTTTTTTTGACTTGGTACTGTTTTCATCCTCTTCTTCATCTTCATCACTGTCATCATCATCGAAGCTTCTAAAGAGCTCTTTTACTCTTCTTTCTCTGTTTATAAGCGGTTCTTTATAATCGAGTATAAAATCTATAAGATATGGAACTGAACAAAAGGCATCTATGATGATATCTTCACCAAACTCTATCTGTTTGGAGATATCTATCTCTTCATCTTTTGTAAGAAGGTTTATCTTTCCCATCTCTCTTAGATACATTCTAACAGGACTGTCACTTCTGCTCCACTCAAGAAGCTCTTTTTCGCTTGCCAAGTCAAACTCTTCTTCAAGAGCTTTATCTTGTACTTTTTTTCTGTTTTCTTCTCTTTTTTTAGCTTCCTGGATATTTCTTCTTTTGGCAAGTTCGGCTGAAGTTATAAGTTTTACATCATACTTCTTTAAAAGCGATAAGAGCTTTTTTGCATTTGAAGCCGTGGGTTGTTTTTCAAAGAGACTCATTACCTCTGCGTATGTTACATAATCTTTCTTTCTTTGGGAAATCAAGTCTTCAAGTTTTTGGTAGAGTTCTTTGGTGGTCATTTAAGTCTCCTGTTTCGATGCTGTCTTATCGTATGAAAAGCCTATATTATACCCAAAAATTATTTAATTTTGATTAAAAATTAAATAATTTTGTCTTATCGCTTCATATAAAACTATACCTACACTAACTGAAAGATTTAAGCTTCTTCCATTTTCTCCCATCGGTATGGTCATACTGTTTTTCCAGTTTAGTTTCATAAATTCCAAAGGTATGCCGGCTGTTTCACTGCCAAAAAACAGAAAATCACCTTTTTTGAACTCTTTTTTAAAGTAAGGGGTATCGGTCTTTGTCGTAGCATAAAAAAATCTATCTTGAAATTGTTTGTGATGTGCATAAAACTCTTCCAAGCTATCCCAGATATATAGATCCAAAAGTTTCCAGTAGTCCAGTCCTGCACGTCTTACCGCTTTTTCACTCAAATCAAATCCTATAGGCTTTATGATATGAAGCTTTGAGTCCGTATTTACACAAATTCTTCCTATGCTGCCGGTATTTTGCGGGATTTGGGGGTGAACTAGTACGATATTGAACAAATTTTTTCCTACAGGACTTTTATGGCTTTTTTCAATTCAACCACCAACTCTTTTTGCCTGGTAAATACATACTGAAGGATATCCGAATTGGTTCCGTCCTCTTCTTTTAGTTTCAAAACGACTTTTGTAAAATCTTCCATTTTGATAACCATCAATATCTCAGCTTCCACATCAACAAGGCTGAATCCATCCTCTTTTTTTCTGTTTGGAAGTTTGAACATGGTTCGCACAACACTTCCTTCAAGTGTTTTATCGATACTCTGCTTTACTTTAACGGCTATAGCATTTATGGAGAGGTCAAGTATCTCCCCGTTTTTTACAAAATTTCCTTTTCTTATGGTTATGGGGATTCTAACTGTCGGCTGAACCCTTGTATGTTGTCTGTTGTTGGCACTATGTTTTAAAAATTCAAATTTCTCGACCACTATATATGATTTTGACAAATCGATAAATTTTACCACGGCTCTTATGTCGTGCGGAAAAGCAGGACTTTGTATAACAGTTTCATTGTCTATCTTGATGATGTATCTTTGAAGCTTTTCACAACTGAGGTAAAAAAATCCATCAGCATATTTGAGTACTTTGGACTCCGTGTTGACGCAAAGACCTTTGTAAATATTTAACAGTTTTATTGGTATTTTATTGTTTATACAATTATGCAAAAGATGATTTATCTGCTCTTGCTCGCTTATCCTGTCATTTAAAAATTTATACTCGAAATAATTTTCTTTTACTATCTCTTCCATACTCAAAGTGTTGTTGTCGACTTTATCTATAAATTCAATGATGCTGTTTAAGTCTTTATTGATAATGGAAAAAAACGATGTTGTTATGATAGGTGCAAATTTACTCTCTTTTTGACTTTCTATGATATTGTTGTGCAAAATGGAAGCAAAGTTTTTCATGTTATCAAAATTCATTCCCTCGTAAAGCAGGATAAAAAGATTTTTGTTCCACTCTACTATCTTTTCACTGTTGTCTTTGAAATTGTTTAGATTTAACAAAAAATCCTTTAAAAAATTGTAATATTCGGCTTTTGAGTAAACATTTTGAAGGTTCTCACCGTTATCTATGGAAACCATAGCAATAAAAAAATCTTTTTTTGTTATATTTGCCTGAACTATTTTATCTTTCAATCTTTCTATGAAAATAAACCTGTTTTGCGTCAAGTCCTCTATATCGGTTTCTATAAGATTTTCATTTTGAAGTATGCTCAGTATGGTTTTTTGCTCTTTTTCAAGATAGTTTATAGAACAATACAACTCTTTGTGCTCTTTCTTTCCGTTTTCTACAAGCATTCTTGAAAAAGATGATCTATAGTCCGTCACTAAAGCATATAAGTCTCTGTTTTTTCTAATTATATTCTCTATAAATTGAAGATTATCCGTACTAAAAAATCTTTTTGCACCTGTATTTATATAACTTAATTTTTTTCTTTCAAAAACAAGTACAGGATAAACTGTATCCATTTGTTCGCCTAGATATGAGATATTTATCTCATGCAAATGAAAAGCAGCTTTTTTTACGGATTTATTTAAAAATTCTTTTATAAAATCTTCATTACAACTCAAGCTATATACATTTTTTATATCATAATTCAATGAAAATTTCAAAACCGAAGTATTGGTGTCCATGGCGGTAAAAAGATATATATGCGAAAAATTATAATTTTTAGCTATCTTTTGGATAAATTTAAGGATATTTTTATCAATTTTTTCAAATTCCAATATAAATATATGCGCTTTTGGAGGCAGCGTGTACTCATCTTTTATATCTATAATGTCATATTTTAAAAAAAGATTTGCATATTCATCCATAACTTCCAAACTGTTTTTATCGGCATATATATGGCATACGGAGATACTTTTAGTAATTTTTTCACTTATATCCAAAAGATGATTTCCCATGATAAATCCTAAAAAATTATAGTTTTGTTACCGTTGATAAATATCTTATCATCAAGTGCCAAAGTCAAAGCATTTGATAAAACCGTTTTTTCGACATTTCTTCCCGCTCTTTGCATATCTCTCCAACTATATGTATGATCTACTCTTATGATATCCTGGGATATGATCGGTCCTTCATCCAAATTGTCATTTACTATATGTGCAGTTGCTCCTATAATCTTCACCCCTCTGTTATAAGCCTGCTTGTAAGGATTTGCTCCTATAAAAGCCGGTAAAAATGAGTGATGGATGTTTATGATACGGTTTTTATAATTGTTTACAAACTCAGGAGTCAATATCCTCATATACTTTGCAAGTACGATATAGTCTACATCATAATTTTTGAGGATTTGTAGTATTTTTTCCTCATGTTGGGCGCGGCTTAGATTCTCGTGAGAAACAGAGTGATATGGTATATCAAACTTTAAAACAAGTGACTTCAGCACTTCATAATTTGATATAACGGCAAGTATGTTTGCGTTTAGTTCACCGCTGTAGTGTTTTATAAGTATATCACCAAGAGCATGCGCTTCTTTGGTACACATTATGACTATATTTTTTCTTTTTCTTTGGGATATGTATATATTTGCGTTGTTTCCTAATTTTTCCTGGAGTTCGTTTTTTATATCCTTTATGGATACTTCACCGTTAACCTCCGCCCTGAAAAAAAATCTTCTGTTTTCAAGGTCGACAAATTCTCTATTGGTTATGATATTTACACCGTTTTTATATAAAACTTCCGATACAGTATATACAAGTCCCTTTTTATCGGGACAATCTACTTTTATAATGTAACTGTTATGCATTTATACTCCACTACAACATAATAAAAGATACATTATACAAAAATTTAGCTTAAGGGGAACTCTAAAGCAATTACTTTTCTTTGTATTTCTTAACCTGATAAGTATAGATTTCAGGATGATGTATCAGACAATTTGTCTGCAATCCTGCTTTTTGACACAAATGAGCAAAAAATAGATCAAATGACGGCAACTGCTCCCAAACCTGTGGCAAGAAAGTAGCCTGATGACCGTCAAGCTTTAAAACCACTCCATCAACATCAGGTCTGATTTTGTTTTTCAAATCCTCTATATCAACATAATCAAGTTTCTCAGGCTTTGAAAGAATGGAAACTTCAACTTTTATGTCGTTATACTCATACTCGCTAAGAGCTTGAAATCTCGGGTCATGCAAAGCAGCCGCTCTTGCATTGAGTATAATATCTTCATAAAGGGGTCTGTAAGCCTCCAAAGAGCCTATGCATCCACGCAAACTTTGCTCTTCCCCTTTGGTGATCGTAACAAAAGATGAGCCAAGCTCCTTAAGTTCGGGATAATCACTCAAGAGTTTGTCCAAGTCAAGATCATAATCTATACCAACTGACTGCGCTATGGCGGCTCTTGCCAATTTAAGATAAATATTTCCCATATCCATTACCAACCTCCTATAACTCTTCACTCTTTACTACTCACTATTCACTAATTATACCAAATATTGGAACATATATTGCTTTATCAAAGTGAGAATTAAAGAATTTTATGAGGATATGTTATGCAAAATGGATACTACCAGGCAGTAGGCGCAATGGTAACACAATTTAACAGACTTGATACCATATCGAACAATTTGGCAAACACTAACACTGCAGCCTTCAAAAGAGATGATGTGGTTATCGGTGATTTTTTGAGTATTTTAAAACAGCAAAGAGATGAACTACCCATAAAAGACAATACAAAAGATGCCGCAAAATTCATAAACAGATCTCTTGATAGAGTTCCTCATATTGTTAGAGATTATACAGACTTTTCTCAAGGAGCCATGAGAAAAACAGACAATCCTTTGGACATAGCACTTAAAAGAAGTGATAGATTTTTCCTGGCTAAAACCCCTGATGGCTTAAAACTGACCCAAAACGGAGCTTTTATACTTAACGAAAAGGGTGAATTAAGTACAAAAGAGGGATATCAGGTACTTGGGGCAAATTACTTCAAAAACCATCAGGCTATCAGCATTCCAGCCGGCAAGAGTGTAAGTATAACCGACAATGGCAACATATACGCTGACGGTGAAGAGATAGGAAAGCTATACATCGCAAAATTCAACCACAACTTATCAAATTTAAAAAAATTTGGCGATAACCTTTATGATATAGACAATTTGAACGATATATCATTGAGTGATGACGGGGATTATATAGCTTCGGGTTTTTTACAAATGAGCAATATAAATCCGGTAAAAGAGATGACGGCTCTCATAGAGACCAACAGACTAGTAGAAATGTACCAAAAAGTGATGAGTTCACAAATGAACGACTTAAACGGTGATGCGATAAATAAACTCGCAAGCACGAAAGCATAGGAGAGATAAATGATAAGAGCATTATACACTGCAGCTACGGGCATGATGGCGCAACAAACTCAGATAGATACCACTTCAAACAATATAGCAAATGTAAACACGATAGGATACAAAAAGCAAAGAGCCGAATTTGCCGACCTTATGTATCAAACGATGGAGTATGCGGGAACTCAGACGAGTTTGAACACTTCCTCGCCGACAGGCATAGAAGTGGGACTTGGTGTCAGACCGACAGCCATAACAAAAGAATTCACACAGGGAAATTTCAAAGAAACCGGCAACAACTTAGATATGGCGATAACGGGAAACGGCTTTTTTCAAGTCGAACTTCCTGACGGCACTACAGCTTACACAAGAAACGGGGCATTTAAACTAGATGCTGATGGAAATGTGGTAAACTCAGACGGTTACAAACTTATACCTCAGATAGTAGTACCTTCCGATACGACCGCCATATCCGTAGGAACTGATGGAACGGTATCGGTTTTGCAGGCCGGTCAAACCCAAATGACCCAGATAGGACAAATCCAACTTGCAAATTTCGTAAATCCTGCCGGACTTCACTCACTTGGAAACAATAACTATATAGATACTTCAGCTTCAGGCGATGCGATAGTGGGAACTCCCGGACTAAACGGTATAGGAGAGATAAGAGAAGGCTTTGTAGAGATGAGCAATGTCCAACTTGTCGAAGAGATGACAGATCTCATAACCGGCCAAAGAGCATATGAAGCTAACTCAAAAGCCATAACGACTTCGGATCAAATGCTTCAAACCGTCAATCAACTAAAACGATAAAATGGTGAAGGGTGAGTAATGAGTGGTTAGTAGCAAATTACTACTCACCTTCTAATTTTTCTCTTTTTTCTTCAATTTCAAGATAAATCTCTAAAAGTTCGTCGAGTTCTTTTTCTTTTACCTGAAGATTTCTATATAACTCTTCAAGTCCTTTTTCTTTATAACATTCAGGATCACTTAAGCACTCGTTTATCTCTTTTATCTCACTTTCGAGTTTTTCTATCAGCGGCGGATACTCTTCAAGTATTCTGTTTTCTTTATAGCTTAGTTTTTTTTGGATTTTTTGTTTCTTTGGAAGCTCTTTTTTGCCTAAATCTTTTTCGAATTCGCTTAATTCTTCCAACTCTTTTTCTATCTCGAGATACTCACTGTATTGTCCGTGACTCTCTTCAACTTTGCCACTACCCTTTAGTATAAAAAGTTTTCTTGCAATTTTATCGACAAAGTATCTATCATGGCTTACAAATATCAAAGCTCCTTGAAAATTTTGCAGATACTCTTCAAGTATATTGATTGTCGGTATATCTAGATCATTGGTAGGCTCATCAAGAATAAGACAATCATACTCCTTTGTAAACAAAAGCGCCAAAGCCACCCTACTCTTTTCACCACCGCTTAAGATACCTATCTTTTTATCGAGATGCTCTTTTGGAAAAAGAAAACTCTTTAGATATCCGTAGACATGCATATTTTTTCCTCTTACATCCACTCTGTCCCCGCCATTTGGACAAAAAGTCTCTATAAGAGTCTTGTCATCGTCAAGCATCTTTTTATCCTGGTCAAAGTATCCCACTCTGAATTCGCCTCTTTTTATAGTTCCTTTTGAAGGAGATATCTCTCCAAGCAGAAGTTTTAGAAAAGTCGATTTTCCGGTACCGTTTTTCCCTACAACTGCTATCTTATCAAGCTGAAGTATACGGGCGGTAAAATCCTTGATAAGTTCTTTGTCTCCAAGTGTGATAGAGATATCTTCCAGCTCATAGAGCATTTTTTTTCTGTTTTTGCTTTCACTTTGGTTGAAATTTTTTTGCTCTCTTTGTAGTTGAAGTTGCATTTTTCGTATGACGGAGGGATTTTTTTTGGCTTGTTCACGAAGTTCCAATACTCTTTTTTTCCTGCCTTCATTTCTTTTGAGTCTTGCTTTTACTCCACGATTCAGCCACTCTTCTTCACTTTTTAAAAGTTTCAAAAGATTTTCATGACTTTTTTTCACAGACTCTAAAAGCTCCTCTTTTTGTTTTAGATAGTTGGTATATCCTCCATTGAAACTTCTTAGTTTACATTCATCTATCTCTATGACTTTGGTGGCAAGTGAATCTATAAAGTACCTGTCATGAGAAATAAACACAAGAGTAAATTTCTCTTTTAAAAGCAAACTTTCCAAAAACTCGACCATATAAACATCAAGATGGTTTGTAGGCTCATCAAGAAGCAGGATATCCGGTTTTTTAAGGAGCAAAGATGCCAAAGCAACCCTTCTTTGCTCTCCACCGCTTAACATACCGACCTGTTTATCCTCATATCTTTTTAAATCAAACTCCTGCAAGACTCTCTCTATCTTATCATCGATACTCCAAGCTCCATGCATATCAAGATAAAGAGACAACTCCTCTTGCTCTCTAAGAAGTTCTCTGTTTTCGAAATCATCAGCCAAAAGCTCACTGACTTTTTCAAATCTTGCTTTTTTTTCTTTTAATTCTTGAAGTTCATTTTCTATGGCATCTTTTACGCTCAAGTTTTCATTCAGCACCGGTTGTTGCTGAAGTATGTCTATCTTTATATTGTTACTAAGCACTCTTCTTCCATTATCAGGCTCGAGTGAACCGTTAAGTATATTTAAAAATGTCGATTTCCCTCCGCCGTTTTGACCGATGATAGCTACTCTTTCACCCTCGTTTAGGTGAAAATCAACTTCACAAAGTATCTTTTGTATTTCATAATTTTTACTAACTTCCAACAAATCCAGTATTGCCATATCTTATCCGTAATTTTTGGGAAATTATAGCGAAATTTATGTATAATATATCAAAAATTTGGAGTATATATGAATAATATATGGCAAAATTTCTGGTATAAAAATATAATTAGTGGTGTAGTTATAGGATTTGTTTTTTCTTATCTTACTTACAGGCCTGAAAAAGGTATCGCTTTCAACATAGTGAACTTTGTGGTTTTATCATTTTTAGCGACCGTTTTTTCCATGGGATGGGACAAACTACTTAATTGGAAGAAAAAATAGAGGGAGAAAACATGAATATACAAGAGAAATATCCGAAACTTTTTGAAAAGATAGAGGATAAGGAATTTGTACAGGATTTAAATGACCTTGTAAATGTCGACGTGAACTATGATGACGAAGACAGTGAAGAAGTGGATGTATTTGACCCTGAAGATTACAACTATATAGTTTACATAAATGAAAGAGTGCAAAATGCCATAGGAATAGATAAGCTACCACTCTTAAAAGAAAAAATCAGAAGCTTAAAAGAGATAGAAAATTTTATTGAGAGCGAAGATGATCTTTATGGCATAGAATGTACTCTGCCAGAAGAAGAAATAGTGAAAACAATACTTAATATTGTAGAAAACGAACTTGTATAGTTATCTTACTTTTTGCAAAAAAAGATATATAGCTGTACTCATAGCAGCACTTCCAAGTATCATTCCCATGATAACTATCTGGTATCTAACGGCAATGATAGGATCTACACCTGAGAGGATTTGTCCTGTCATCAAGCCCGGTAGCGATACGATACCCACAGCAAAAAATGAGTTTATCTGAGGTATCAAGGAAGCTTTGTATGAAATAGCTCTAGCCATTTCATAGTTATGGTTTTTTATCTCATTTTCAAATCTCTCTGCTGTTAAAGAGAGTGCATTCATGGCATTTGCAAAGACCATACCCGAAAGTGGTATGATATATCTTGGCTGATAAAAAGGATGCAACTCCAAAACAAAATAAAAAACCAAAAATAGGTTAAAACTACTACCAAGTAATACAGAGATAAAAAAATGAAGATAGTTTTTCCTATCTCTATCCTTTACATTTCTCAAAGCTATAAAACTTGAAGCACTAATCATTATCAAAATAACACAAAATCCCAAAACAGAATCTTTACTACCAAATATATATCTTAAGATATAACCAACCATTAAAAGTTGTAAAACCATTCTAAAAGTTGCTAATGCAACCTCTTTTTTATTTTTAGTCCAACTGCTATATATAAACCATGTTATTCCAAGCGGTATGAGCATATACGATAATTGATAAAAACTTATGATTTTCATATCTCTACAACTTCATTATTTAGCTCATTCTCTTTTTGCATATTGGTTTTTGGAAAATTATCTTTCAAGATTTTGCCACATTTTTTTGTGATATGTACTAAACCCTCATCTACCTTAGCATTTTTTGCATACTCTAAAAACTCTCTTACAATACCTTGCCAAATATTATTTTTTATCTTTTTTTGGATATTCTCATCAGCCACAACTCTTATATACCTCTCATTCAAACTGACAAACAAAAGTATGGCTTTATGGTTTTTGGTTTTATCGATACCGAGTTTGTAAAATTGGGTTAATGCCATCTTTTCACATCTATCTTTTTTTACTTTTTTGGGGATTATCCTGTACTTTATGTTACCGTATTCAAGTACAAAAGAGACAAATAAAAATGTCGCTACGACCAAAGCCGTAAGGTTTGTCTGTGTTATATGAATTCCTGCGACTTTTACTGCAAAAGGCACCAAAAGCGTAGCAAAAAGAGAGTATATAAATATCGAATACCTATACCTGTCACAGCTGCCTGCTACCACCACCCTGATCTCCGCATCACTTTTTGATTCAATATCGGCTATCGATTGTTCTATAATTTTTTTTGTATCTTTACTTATGCCGTTCATTACCAACTCCCACTTGCTCCTCCTCCGCCAAAGCCTCCGCCTCCACCGCTGAAGCCTCCGCCAAATCCTCCAAAACCACTATCTCCGTCATCAAAAAAATCATCTCCCCCACCCATAAGTGTAGGCGTTGAAGACGAAGTCCCGCTAAACGCATTTGAAAATAAAAAAAGTATGAATGCCAAAACAAATATCAATATACCTATGATCAAAGAAGATGTAAATACATATGCAAAAAAGCCTATGAAGCTACTTGGAATGATCTTTGAAGTAATATTTTTGTATTTATGCGAAAACAGTGACTGAGTGAACATGATAAAAAATATAAATGCAAAAAACAGAATTGGCGCAAGATCATCTTTTTTGGAAGTTTTTGCATCTTTTGTATAGGTTCCTTTTAAAACAGAAAGTATGGCTTTAACACCGTTTATGACTCCTCCGTCAAAATCTCCTCTTTTAAAATATGGCAATATATCCGAATTTATGATAACGGAACTTATGGCATCGGTCAATTTTCCCTCAAGTCCATAGCCGACTTCTATGCGGACTTTTCTCTCGTTTGGTGCAACTATGAGTAAAACTCCGTTGTTTAACTTTTTCTGCCCGATACCCCAGTGCCTTCCAAGCTGATACCCATAATCGGCTATATCATTCCCCTGAAGGGATTTTAAAGTAACAACCACCACTTGATTCGATGAATTGTTTTCTGCACTTTTTAACAGACCCTCTATCTTTATTTTGGCTCCATCAGACAAAATACCTGCTTCATCAACAACTCTACCTGTTAATTTTGGAAAAGTTAAGGCTCCGTATACAAAAATGGTACAAAAGAGTGCCAGCAGGATTTTTTTCATCAGTTAAAGTTAACCTGTGGAACTTTTGCTTCTTGTTTGGTTATGGTAAAAGTCTGTTTCAGCTTTGCATCCGGATAGAGAAGATGCGCTATCCACTTGTTCGGTATGATTCTAAGTTCAAGATTGTATTTTTTAACTGCCTGTATATAATCCCTCCTTGCAACGGCTATCCTGTTTTCAGTACCCTCAAGCTGTGACTGAAGTGCAAGGAAGTTTTTATCAGCTTTTAGATCCGGATATCTTTCACTTACCGCCAAAAGTCTTGAAAGTGCATTTCCAAGCTGTCCTTGAGCCTCTTGAAATTTTTTAAAAGCTACGGGATTGGTCAGTATATCTTTTGGTATGGTCATATTTGCAACTTTGCTTCTTGCTTTTGTAACTTCGGTTAAAACATCTTTTTCGTGTTTTGCATAACCTTTTACCGTAGCTATGAGATTTGGTATAAGATCAGCTCTTCTTTTATACTGGTTTTCCACCTGAGCCCAAGCTGCCTTTACTTCTTCATCGTATGTAGGTACATTGTTTATCATGCAACCGCTAAAAAGTACTCCGATCATCAATATCAACAAACCGTTAAATATCTTTTTCATAAACTCTCCTAAAACAAATTATTTAGAAATTATACCATTTTTATTGCATAGTCATAATACCGCCATAAAAATATAATGATCATAAAATACACACATAGATTTTACATATAATTATAGATTATATTTATTTGATTATAAAATTATTTTTATTTTATTACATTATCTTTAATTATTTAGTTATCTAAATAATTAAACAAGTTTATTTCATAATCCACTCCAAGTTACAGTTACCTGATTTTAGGGATTTATTGATGTATTAGTACATATTTCTTATTTATTATATTTAACTTGACAAACTAAGATATTATAACTATAATTTCAAAATTTTGTTATATCTTGACAAAAAATAAAAAAATTACAGGAGAAAAAATAATGAAAAAAATCATTATTGGAAGCTTGGTAAGTGTGGCAGTACTATATGCTACAAACGGTGACAACCTCATAGGTCTTGGAGCAAAATCAAGAGCAATGGGTGGTGTTGGCATAGCTACTTTCTTTGGTGCGGAAAATACACTCTCAAATCCTGCTCTTATCGGTAATTCAAAAAAAGGGGAAGTTAGTTTTGGAGCTACATATTTTGCCCCAAGCGTAAGAGCTTATGGATACAAAAGCAAAGCGGACAAAAATGTTATTCCTGAGGTATCCATATCTGAAAAGATAGATGGCTCTTTTTCTTACGGTATAGGGATGTTCGGATCGGCCGGCATGGGGGTTGACTACAGAGACAGTAGAGATCCAAGACTTATGGCGGCAAGAACAAATTTACTACTTATGAAATTTGCTCCTGCGGTTGCATACAGACATGAATCTTTTTCTATAGGATTTGCTCCGGTGGTCCAGTACGGCTCACTGGATATATCATACAACAATACCGGCAGAGGCAGTAGTGATGATTTTGGCATAGGATACGAAATCGGAGCTACATATATATTTGATAACTCCCTTAGAATCGGTGCAGTATACAAATCATCAATAGACATGAGCTATGCTCACCAATTAAAATCTGCCGCAAATGATTTTGGTATAGGGAGCTATATAAAAAGTGATGATTTAGAACAACCTGCAGAGTATGGCATAGGTCTTTCCTATAAACTTTCATGTTGTGATTTTTCATTTGATTATAAAAATATACAATGGTCTCAAGCAAAAGGATATGGGGATTTTGGCTGGAAAAACCAAGATGTATATGCTGCCGGTATAAAATATGAAAAAGATCACACATGGTATGCTGTTGGATTTAATTATGCGAAAAATCCACTTGTAAAAGATTATGGGGGTGCTTTCAAGAATGTATTCAACACTTTGAACTATCTGATGTTTCCTGCAACATCGGAGCAACACTATAGCATTGGTGCCGGAACAAAGATTACCAAGCATCTTGCATTAGATTTTGATGTGGTGTATTCACCTCAAAAGAGCATAACTGTCGATACAATCAGTGGAAGCATGGAAGTCAAGCACAGTGAAACATCCATAGCCTTTTCTATAAGATATGATTTCTAGTTACCTTTTTTACCGGAGTTTTTATCTCCGGTAAAATTGATTCCACTACCTGTTAAAAAGTATAATTTTTCAGCTCTTATTTTCTTGTATTTGTTTGATTTCATTCTTTTTAACTGCTCTTTGGTTAAAGATGTGGCATTGTATAAATGATTTGGCAACTTCAAGTCTCTTACCGTACCATCTTTTTTAGAATTAAACAAAAGCGGATTATTGTGACACATTTCACATGTTTTTGCATATTTGCCGATGGTATGGGGCGCATAAGATAACCAAATTTCTATCTTTTTTCCATCTGTTTTACCTACATCATCCAAAACCATTTTACCATTTTTATCTCTATAGCTTATCCTGTACTGATAAAGTGGTCTAAAGAGTTTTATTTTACCGTCTTTATCATTTGCAAGATAAAGATCTTCCCATCTTCTATATCTGTAACCACTGTACCAAATCCCGGGTTTTAACTTATGGCTTAGCCAATCAGGCATAACGGGAGTTATCTTTTTTTTGCTTTTTAAAGCAATTTGCAAAAAATTATACAGATACTCATCCTCTTGCAAAGTCAATCTTTTCCACTTTTTATAATCAGCTGTGTCATCTCTAAAAACTGATAATTCATAAGAGTTCACCCCCCAAGAGGAGTGGCAAGCTATACATGAAATCTTTTTGTGATAAGACGGGTGATTTTCTTTACTTATCTTTTTATGGCATTTTACACAACTTACTTTTTTTTCACCTTGCATATCTTTTTTGTCATGACAGTCCATGCAACCAAGACCTGCTTTATAGTGCACATCCTCACTTAGATGATGAAAATCCATACCATATTTTTTTGGAGGAAAATACCCTTTTTTAGTTAGCGGTGCTCTGTAGCTATGCTCAAAATCTTTTGGAAACATCCCTTTGTAGTCGGTACCTATATACTCTTTATTGTGACACTTCAAGCATTTATCCATAGTAGGTTTTGCATTTTTATATGTACCCTCCCCTTGGTGTCTATTGTGACAAGAGAGACATCCGTCACTATTTCTTATATCTATATGGCACTTCAAACACTTTCTTCTTAAAAAATCATCCACCAAATCAGCTGGTTTTTTTATATCTGTTTTAGGTTGTGGAAGAGTTTGCAAAGTTACATTGCTGTTTTTTATCCCCCAGGTTTTTCTTGTGATATTGATGGCTTTTTTTAGAGTATAGTGGATAGATTTTTGACACTTTTCACCCATACTCTTATGACACTTCAAACATTCTCCGCCCCACGAACCAATAACCAATAACCAACAACCAACAACTATCTTAAACATTTTGCTTTACCGCTATAAAAAAGTTTTTTTGATTTGTTGAAATCTTTATATATCTTATCACTATATTTATCATGACAAATGATGCACTTATAGGCATTTACTATCTTTAGTATCTCTTTTTTGTTGAAACTTCTGGCATTTTTTCTTGATGTAGTTTGAAACTGCTTACCCTCTTTTGAAACAAATGCGTCAATCGGATAAGAAAAAGGTTGCCCGC
Source organism: Thiofractor thiocamini (assembly GCF_055384375.1). NCBI lineage: Bacteria > Pseudomonadati > Campylobacterota > Epsilonproteobacteria > Campylobacterales > Thiofractor > Thiofractor thiocamini. The sequence continues at coordinate 818,218 of NZ_AP042389.1, forward strand.
TTTTTTTGGAGTCATAAAACGGCTCAAAAACTATCTTTCCCTTTTTTATATCAAATATCCCCCTGCCAAGCCCAAGGCTTGCCGGATTGAAGTGACAGTCTTCACAGTTCCTTGAAGTTTTTCGAGTAGTATGAGGGTCCCATCCCGCCATCGCCATAGAGTGAAATTTCTTTACTTTTTTATCTTTAAATATCGTACCTATCACTTGACATCCCGGAGCAAAAGGCATGATTTTTTTATCATATCCTATGCCAAGGCTCGGTGACTCCCACCTTAAAAAACTTCTAAACTCCTGCCATTGCCCCTTGGTCACCTTTTTTGCTACCCAGTCAAACTGTTTTCCTTTATCAAGATAAACTTCATGACATCCATAGCAACTTGGCGCCCATGAGCTGTGACATGCCGAACAATCAAGTCTTTTATGTATGGTTAGCGTATGATATGGCTTATCACTCATGAAAGTTAATTTAAAACTTTTTCCATCTCTCTTTCTATAAAATTTTATGCTGTTTTTATCTTTTTGGAGATTATATAAAGGAGTTTTTTTTCTTTTTGTCAAGGCAATTTTTTTTCCGATAGGCACACTAGCATTTACAACACTCAAGAGTGAAGGCAAAGCATACTTTGATGAATCTGCAAACTTTGGCTTATGACAATCTTTACAAGATATATCAACTGCTCCTTCCATATGCTTATGCACTTTTCCGTCACCCATAACTCCAACTTCCGTGTGACAATCTATACAATCAAGTCCTGCTTTTGTATGATGAATATCTGCTTTTAGTTTATAGTAGTATCTATTTTTCTCAATCTTATGAGTAAATTCACCATGTTTATAAGGAGTCCCATAACTCTCACTCTCATACTTCCCAAAGTAAGAAAGCCCTATACGGTTTGATCTATTGTGACACTTCAAACAGTTTTTAGAAGGTATCTTGGTTGTAAACCTCGGATGTACAAATCTTTTGCTAATTTTTAATTTTTCATTTTTCATTTTTAATTCAACTCTGTGGCAATCCACACATCCTCCACCCCTTGGAGCATAACTTTTAAAAATTTTTTCATCTTGATTGATATGACAAGCAGCACAAAGTTTTCTAAAGTGACTCTGGGCCAAACTTTGTTTGTTTAAGGGGGTTCCTTTTATACTTTGGATACCTTTTGTAGTTTTTATAGTTTTTGTTTCATGGAATTGGTATCTTAAAATATCATAGATACCATGCATATTGTTCATTATGGAGTTTTTTATACGATGAATGATCTTGGCATGACATTTACCGCAAAATAAAGAGGCATGCTCAAGTCTTGCGGGGTTTAAGACTATATTTTTATGAGCTTCTTTTTTAGTGGTTGCATACTGATTACCCCCATGGCAACTATAACAACCAAAAGTTTTATACGGGTGAAAGTTATCTATCTTGCTTGTATTTTGATGGCACAGTAAACAATTATCAGGCTTATTTGCATATAAATTTGAAAAAAGAGAAAATATAAGAAAGATAGATAAAAATATATTCATAAGACAAAGAGCAGGAAATCCTGCTCTTGAATGTTATTTGCCTTGAGCTACTGGCATGGCTGATCTTGAGTATTCATACATAGAAGCATCATAATCACCTACATTTTTAGCTCCTGCTAAAAATTTTGTCACAAACCAAGTACCAGTTGCAAGATGACCTGTGTTGCAATATGTAACAATAGGTTTATCCAAAGATACGCCATCTTTTTCTATCATAGATTTAGCCTCAGCAGGTGAAACAAGCTTGAAAAGTTTTCCATCTTTTTTTGCAAATAGATAAGCTGAAACTTTTTTTGCTCCAGGAATATGTCCATGTCTTTTAAGTCTTTTATCTTTATCTTTTCCAACATAGTGCTTCATCTCTCTTGCATCAACGATTTGAGCATCTTTGTTTATCATTGCACTGTATACATCTCTCCAAGTTTTTACATCTGTAGTTGAAAGTTTTGCAGGTGTAAAGTTACCTTTTGAAGGTGTAGCAGCTACAGTTGAAAGTTTACCATTCCATGCTTCTATACCACCATCAAGGATTGCTACATTTTTTAAACCATAAACCCATGCGGTCCATAAGCCTCTTGTCATATCTGTAAACTTTTTAGCTTTTTTAACATGAGCGGTAAAAACAACTGTACTGTTATTGTTGATGCCCGCATCTCTAAAAAGCTTTTGAACTTGCTCAGGAGTATTTAAAAGATGTTTTATATCTCCCATATAACCCATAAAAAACTTTTTCTTAGGTACATTAACGGCACCTGGTATATGACCTTTTGCATAAGTTTTTGGCTTACTTAAATCAACTATGACTACATTTGAGGCATTTTTCGCCAACCAATCTGCTGAAACCAGATGAGTTGAAGGCACACTGAGTGCAAACGAAGGCAGAGCCAAAACTAATGCTAAAACTAATGTTGAAAAAAACTTTTTCATGTAAACTCCTTATATTTGATATATTCTAACAACCAAGTTCGTCATCACTTGAATCATCAGGTGTCGGTGCATTTGCCGGAGCCTGAGTCGGTTGTTCATTAGCTGCAGGCGCAGCGACACTTTTATACTTTGAAGCCATGGCATTACTTAGGCAGGCATATCCTACTTTTCCGTTTGGATCTGCTTCTATGGCAAGTTTTGCAAACTTGACCGCCTTAGCTGTGTCACCATTTTTCAAAGCTTCATCTGATAATTGTTTATACTTTAAAACAATCTTTTGCACTCTTTGCTTTTGCACATTTGCATTGCCGTTTGATACAACAGACAAGATGATCGCAAAAATCAAGAGTACAGCACCTACGACTGCGGGTACTTTATAACTACTCATGCTTCACTCCTTAATTTTTTATCTACTATACTTTTCATTACATTCATAAATATACCAAGCCCGATAGCCAAAACAATAGTTACAAGATAGGAAGTAGTGAACATATCTCCGCCTATTAGTTTATCTATGGTATATCTGCCAAGATTACCCGAATTTGCAAAACTCTCAAATGATGCATAAGTTTGAAAATATACGAACATCCCCACGAACATCCCGACAACAAAAACGGCTGCATCGATTTTGCCTGACACCAATCCTACCACAGAAGTCCCCGGGCACCATCCTGACATTATCATACCGGCACCAAATATAGCTCCGCCAACCAAATAAGGCCAAACATAAGTAATTGGTATGAAAACTTTTGAAAAATCCATCCATCCCATATAACTAAATATCACTACCCAAGTAGCGGCGGTTGCTATGGCAGCTATCATAGTCTGGGTAACTCTTAAATTTCTAAAATAAAAAACCGTTGCTATATGTTTTGATGTTCCAAAGCCGGCTTTTTCAAGCACAAACCCAAAACCTATACCTATAAACAGTCCTATAAAAAGATTTAGATTGTTTGTAATTTGTCCCGTTGTAAAAAGAGGAAATAGCCAATCCATCACTTAAGTCCTTTCCACTGTTTTCTAAAAAAAGGAGCCAAAAGCATACCCGCTCCAAAAGCACTCAGCATAAATATCCAAGCACCCACTGAAAATCCGCCTGCGCCGCTAAGAGCCTGTCCACTTGTACATCCTCTGCTTAGTCTTGTAGCAAAAGCCACTAAAACACCGCCTAAAAATGCCCAAAAAAGCCTCTTGCTTACCGGGTAGTCTATACCTTTGTCTACAGCATTTTTTATTCTGCCTGAAAATGCCGCACTTAAGTATCCGCCTATCATAACTCCTACAAGCTCAACCACTATCCAGTTTCCAAGAGCATTTCCATGTCTTAGATATTTGCCTGCATATGCGTTTTCTGCAAAACTTGGATCGACTAGATAACTAAGCTGTGCTGTCGCTCTTGCAAATGCACCGCTTGCACCTATGCCCTGTCCGGCTATAGCATAAGCGATAAATAAAACCGTACCGAGTAGAAATCCGCTAAATATAGGATTCCAGTACTTTTTTTCTTCCATTGTACTACTTCCCTCCTGTTTTTGTTTGATTTTTTATCATATAATTTGATAACACTTTGTGAAATGTACTCAAGTTTGAAAACAACTCTTCCATTTTATCTTTGTCTATCTCTTTGAGTATATCTTTATGAAATGACATATACTCTTTGCACATCTCTTTTGCAAACTCTTTTCCTTTTTGACTTAGCGAAATTTTGATATTTCTTCTGTCATCTTCATCTATAACTCTTTGGATAAGCTCTTTTTCTTCAAGTTTATTTAGTATGCTTGTTATCCTTGGTCTTGTTACTCCAAGATGGCTTGCCAACTCATTTGCTAAAATAGTCTCATTTTCATATAGATTTCTTACACATCTAAACTCCATAGGAGTTAGTTTTATGCGTTTACAAAAAATCGTCTCTTTTTTTTGGCAATTTTTCTCCAACTCATAAGTCAGTTCGACAATCATCTGGGTGTATTTATCTATACTTTTAATAGTTTACTCCATAAATAGTTAACATACTTAACTAATTTTTGTGATGAAATTGTATAATATTTTTTTATGATTGTCAAGCTTTGTTAAATTATTAAAATAAAAAAGATACTTTTTTGTAATTTTCTTAAAAAATTAAATTAAAATATTTGATTTTCTTATAATGTTACTTAATGTAGCACCTTTATATCAGCTATATATAAAATTTTAGAATATTAAAATAAAACTTGACAATATAACAAAAACTTATTATAATTCTTTTGTAACACACATATATCATACATTATGTGCAATATCTTTAAGGAGAAATAATGAAAAAAATCATTAGTATGAGTTTAGTAGGTGCCGTAGCGCTTTTTGCAACTAACGGTGATACCCTCATAGGTCTAGGTGCCAAATCAAGAGCTATGGGTGGAGTAGGAATCGCTACTTTCTTTGGAGCTGAAAATGTTTTGTCAAATCCTGCTCTTATATCAAATTCAAAAGGCGGTGAGATTGACTTTGGCGCAACCTACTTTGCTCCAACTATCAAAACCAACGGTTCAACAAGTGATGCAGATAAAAACGTCATCCCAGAAGTTTCCGTTTCAGAAAATATCAATAAAAGATTTTCTTATGGTATAGGCATGTACGGATCAGCCGGAATGGGTGTAGATTTTAGAGACAGCAACAATCTCAGCCTCATGAATTCAAGAACAAACCTACTTCTTATGAAATTTGCACCCGCGATAGCTTATCATAATGATAAATTCGCATTTGGCTTTGCTCCTGTCGTACAATACGGTTCTTTGGACATATCATATAACAACGGTGCTCCGGTTGGAGAAGGAAGCAGTGACGATTTTGGTATAGGGTTCGAAACAGGTTTCACTTATGACATTGTGCCTGTTCTTCGTTTTGGCGCCGTTTACAAATCGGCAATCAGTATGACCTACGATCATACGCTAAGCACTGCAGCAGCCGGCTTCGGAATGACCATGAGCGACAAGTTACAGCAGCCGGCAGAATTTGGTGCGGGTTTTTCATATGATTTCAATAAAAATATAAATATATCTTTTGACTACAAAAGAATCAAATGGGGAAGTGCTGACGGATATAAGGACTTTGGCTGGAAAGATCAAAACGTATATGCGATAGGTGCCAAATATGAAAAAGACGGAACCTGGTATGGTATAGGTTACAACTATGCAAAAAATCCTATTACTAACTATCAAACTACAGGTATGGACACAAATGCAAAACTTAACTCATTTAACTACATAATGTTCCCGGCTACTGAAGAGAGCCATTTCTCCGTAGGTGCCGGAACTAGGATAACAAAACATTTATCACTTGATTTTGATATTGTATATGCACCGGAAAAAACCGTTAACGCAACAGGTTACGGCGGAGGAAATATCGAAGTAAAACATAGTGAAACTTCAGTAGCTTTTTCTATGAGATATAAATTCTAAAATATTTCTATCGCAGGGTTATACCTGCGATAGGATCTCTTTTGTTATATCATTTATACTTTTATCTTCTACCACTACAGTTATATCCGCTATCTTTTCATACTCTTTAACTCTTTGATTATATAACTCTTTTGCTTTTTTAATATCTTGTAAAAGTGGTCGTTTAGCCAGTTTTTTTGTAGCATTAGGGTGATCTTGAAGTCTTTTTAAGATAGCTTCAAAGGAGGATTTTAGATAAATTACTTGACCTATTTTTTTAATATTTTTTTGTTTGTAAAAACCTCCACCGGTTGAAATGATACTGTTTTTAACACTTTTTTGAAGCCATAAAGCACACTTTTTTTCAAGCTTTCGAAAATACTCTTCACCATCTTTGGCAAATATCTCTTTGATTTTTCTATTTTCCAAACTTTCTATCAAATCATCAGTATCTATGGCAAAAAGATCACTCTCTTTTGCCAATGCTCTAGCGATAGTACCTTTCCCCACCCCCATAAAACCGACAAGTATGATATTTTTCATTATTAATTTCTCATTTTTAATTTTTAATTAACAACCACTTTTACCACATCATCAAGATGATCGATAAGTATCTTTTTTACTCTTTCCTGCCAAAGTTTGCCAAAAAGTTCTCTTTCTTCTTTTGTGGCAACTCCTTGCATAGCTTTTTGCATCAAAGGCTGCATTCTTGGATCACCCGGTACAAGACTTGGATCATAGTAAACATCCACACTTTTTCCACTATCAAGCCTTGTAAATCTACCTGAAGAATCGATAGGAGCATCGAAAAACATCAATGAGTGTCTGGCAAACTTTCCACCAAGTCCTTTAAAACCGCTCTTACTTGTAGCGCCAGTTATGTTGGTTATCACATTTGCTATAACTCCGGCTACTCCATCTTCCAAACCCTCTTTAAACTCCACTTTTATCTCGCCTCTTACAGGCAACTCTTCGCCATAAATTGATTTTAGGGCATGATAAGTCATAGCATAAGCTCCGGCAACCGTAGGACAGCTATGCCCGGCAGCTTTTACTATCTGAATATAATTAAATTTTATCTTGCCGTCTTTAAAAGTACCAAGTAGTTCGGCCAATGGATCATAAGTAACTATACTTGGTACTTTTTTAAAAAATTCAGGAAAATCACTCATTACATAGCTCCCAATGCTTTTTTTACTTCATCGCTTGCCATAGTGATATTCCAAGCCGGCTCCCAAACGATTTCTACTTCACACTCATTTACACCGTCAAGCTTTTCAACAGCCTCTTTTGTCCACTGCTTCATCATCTCATGCAAAGGACAACCTCTTGTTGATAGTGTCATAGTGACTTTTACCTTATCTCCATCTATATCTATACCATAAATCAATCCAAGAGAAAATATATCAAATCCCACCTCAGGGTCAACTACCGTTTTTATAGCATCTTCAACCTGTTCTTTTGTAACTGCCATTTTTTAATCCTTTAAATCTTTTAATCTATCAAGTCCATATACCAAAGTATAGTATATGTTGTAAATAACTAACAATGTAGAGATAGCCATGATAATTGCCCCCATGATAAACAAAAAGCTTATCTTAAATCCTATAGCTATACTACACACCAAAACTCCAACAGTTGTTATGTAAAACTGTATATCTGCAACTTTTTCTTTTACCATTTCATTTAGCATTGGAACTTTTATCTTTCCGACAAGTGGAGAGTATCTTTGATACCATACCAAAAATGGAAGGATTTTATAAATATGTCCCACTATAAAAAAAACAAAAAATCCAAAAAAGAGTATAAAACCAAAAAGTATATATAAAATTTGCGAATCCAAAACAATCGCTGCGACAAGCACCGTGAGTGCAACTATCAAAGCTATAAACGAAGCTATCATATTTTTTGCCCAAAAGTCATTTTGTTTTCTAATTCTTCCTTTAAATATGACATACATTTGATAAAGAGCCAAAACAACCGATAGTGCTATAAGGGCAACTGCAACAAAACTCAAACTTTTGGATTTGGCAAATATGGATACGATATACAAAACCAAACCACTTATAACCGTATAAAATGCTACAACTATAGACTTTTCACCAAAGCCATGCGAAAGAGAAAACATAGGTAAAAGTATCATGCCTATACCCATGATAGTCATGAGTATATATCCTACTATGGTAAGTGATATATGAAGTGTAACAAGCTTTACTATATCAGCACCAAAGCCGTAGATGATATCAAGTGCCATGTAAAAACCCACACTAACACCAATGAGTAAAAATATATTTGAAACAAGTATATATTTTGCCGTTATACTCCATAGTTCAATTCTTGTATAAGTTAAAAAGATATTGACTATGAAGATCAGCATAGAGATATACATAAGCATTGCCCCATAAGGTAACATTTTGGTATATCCCGGTACTCCAAGTGCCAATGAAAAGATAACTACACCCGTAACAAAAAGATAAAATTGCACATAAGCAAAATCTTTTGAAAATATGGGGATTTCAAGCACAACAGGCACAAGTTGATACATAGCTCCAAATATTATCATCATGATAAATCCCAAAAGATACAAGTGCATCAAACTTGCTATTTGTGGAGATAAAAAGTATGAACCAAACTCATGTGAGTAAAAAGGCAACATAAATGAAGCTATAATGTAAAAAATAGATCCTGCTATAAAGTAATGAGCCACCAGTTTAAAAGGTGGCGCCATCTCGGTTGCTAACTGTTTTGCCATCTCTTATCCGTGACAGTTTGTATCATTAAAATCAGTTTTTGAGGTAGGGTTCTCTTTTTTGGTAAAAATAAGATGAGTTATGCCATCTATCTCTTTATCTATATAGTCATATTCTCCCTCGATTTTTGGCAAAAGTCCCATAGGTTTTTTATGATTTAGCATATGTACTTTTGTATTTGGGTTATCTATCAGCTTAAGAGCTAACATTGCATTTACCATAGGCTCAGGCGGTCCACATCTACTTGTATCAAACTCTATATAGGTTGTATCTCCTACTCTATACTTATAAAACGGTACAGTTTGACCCTCTACTTTTAACTCTTCGGCATCTTCCGGTCTTTTTATATCAAAATCAGACATAATTACTCCTTTTTAATTTTATGGAATTATATCACAAAAATTTTGAAAATCATTGATTTAAATCAAGCTTCTTATCTTTATGGCATACCATAAAATTCCAAGATTTAAAATAAATATGGCAAGTGAAGTACCTCTTGAGATAATCTTTTCTTTCATCGATCTATCCCTGCCGTGAGCTTTTAGTGATATATACATATGTATGATAGTTGAGATAGTGATAAGTATGACCAATGTTATCTTGATATAGAAATATTTTGCCAAAAGCATTTGAGGATGCATGACAACTTCACCGATACTAAGTGCATGTATGAAATATCCTCCTGTTATTAAAAGGATAGTCAAGACAACCATTTCAAAATATCCGTAAAAAGGACCTATATAGTAATACACCGTAGTTTGAGCATCTTTATCACGAAAATAAAGACCCATTCCAAAAAGAAGGATAGAACCTCCTATCCAAGCGGCTGCTGCAAGTATGTGAGTGAAAAGTATGATATCAAAAAGCAATCCATCTCCCTAAAATATGTATTTGAGCTGACATTATACTCAAAATTTGTTTATTTTACATTAATGTATTTTAGTTATTATGCTTCAAATTTTATACAAAGGATAATAATGAAATACATTCTTAAAATTGTAGCTTCTATTTTACTTCTTGGCAGTTTTGCTTTTGCAAAATTCAATCACTTAAGTGACAATGAAGTCATAAAACTTGCCAAACAGGGAATTCCTGTCATAGACATAAGAACACCAGGGGAATGGAGACAAACAGGTATCATAAAAGGAGCGGTTCCATTGATGTTTTTTGATGCAAATGGAAGATACGATGTAAACAAATGGCTAAAAGAGTTTCAAAAAATTGTAAAAGATAAAAATCAGCCTTTTATCTTATACTGTGCACACGCAAACCGCTCAAAAGTAGTTGGAAACTTTTTAGACAAACAGCTAGGATACAAAAATGTAAATGAATTAAACGGTGGCATCATATACGGATGGATAGAAAAAGGAAGGAAAACCGTTCCATATAAAGGGCATCTCTAAATAAGGTATGGCGATAAGCCGGGTTTTGTCGATGGATGGCTATTCATCTAAGCTACTGCTTTACAGCAGAGCTTCAGCGAAGAGTAAAATGCTTTAAAAGCATAATATAGGACTTACCGTCTCTTCTTGCTGCGGATTGGGTTTACATGGCACTTCAAGTTACCTTGAAGCCCGGTGGTCTCTTACACCACCGTTTCACCCTTACCCGCCCATACTTCTAAGGTTTGCTATGTTATAAAGTTTACTACGCTACTCGCAGTCCACCTAAAGCATCTATAATAAAACCATAAAAGTATGGGCGGGCGGTTTACTTTCTGTTGCACTTTCCCTGAGATCGCTCTCGTCGCATGTTATGCGAAATCCTGTCCTATAGCAGCCCGGACTTTCCTCCCGCCCATACTTCTAAGGTTTACTTTATCATATAGGCACATCCGATACTCGCAGTCCAAATGTAACATCTATACCAAAAACCGTAAAAGTATGGGCGGGCAGCCATCTGCCATACCTTGTCTGGAATTATACCATAATTAAGTTAAAATTAAAAAATATTATACTATGATATTTCTATCAATTTTTTAGTAATACTTTTAGTAATACTTTTAGGAGCATAGATGGCAAAGATGAAATACTCGGAAAATGTTATAAAAAATGTTATCAGGAAAAATAAAAACAAAAGAGAAATAGCACAGCTAAGCATAAAAATAGACAAAAAGCTCGATAATGCCCTTCAAAAACTGAGCAGCGCTTTAAACATATCTAAAAACAGACTCATAGAGGACATATTGTATGAAAGCGGTATAATTGATGAAGTAGAGGAGAATTACTGTGGCTAAGTTTTCATCGAAACAAGATATCGTAAATGCCACCCTAAAAGGCTTAGTCAAGGCAAAAGATAATTTTTTGAAATGGACGAACAACAGGCTCTCTTTATCATATGCCCCCTCTAAAATGCTTAGTATTCATATAGCCCAGGAAATAGCAAAGATAAAAAACCCACCTGAAATTTTTATCGATGCAAGTGTATCAGATATCTTAAGATGTTCTCTTAAAGATAGAAATTCATTTTTACAATATATGCAAAAATACCAGATCAGCGAGGGGGTTTTCAGCATCACTCTTGATGAGAGATTTAAACACAAAAATGACAACGACTCTATTTCAAGAGTCATAATCACTGTAAAAAACGGGGTTAGAAACCCCAAGATCGAGTACTTGAACGAGATAGAAAGGATATGCAAAATGCTAAATGGCAATGAAGACGAATACTCCAGTCTGGGTATGGGTGTATTTGCATTTTACTCGGATCTTCCTAAAAAAGCAAGGAAAAAACTATCCTCAAGAATTCCTGCAATATTGGAAAAATTCAATGAAGTTGTACAAAAATACCCAAGACTTGCAAACAGGTTTGAAAGCACGCAAATTATGCAGATAAAAGATATAGGAGAATGTATCGCAGGAGCATACATCATAGAAAGAATCAACACACCAAAGGATGAACATGTTAAATGATAAAGAGTTAATCGATCGTTCAGTAAAGTTGGCTCAAAAATGGCAGGAAAGAGCTGATGAACTCGTTAGTGATTTTGACAAGAATTTCCACGCAAAGATCAACAAAATGCTTGCGCATCCAAAAGACAAGATTTTGTTGATAGAACTTCTTGATCAATCTTTTAGAGCAAAAAACAATAAAAGGGTTGCGAATCAGATAGAGTATCTGTTTGACAAGTACGGTATGGCATCATTTTTTACGACAAGTGAAAGATTTTTGGTATTTATGTTTTTACATATCGGTATATATCTACCTGACATCAGTGTTCCTCTCTTTATAAAAAATATAAGGGAAGATACGAAAACCGTTGTTATAAAAGGAGAGGATGATGATTTTAACGCATATTTGAAAAAAAGAAAAAGAGAGAATACAAGAGTCAATATAAACCTTATAGGCGAAGCGGTACTTGGAGAAAATGAAGCCAAATCAAGAATAGAAAAATACCTCAAGCATTTAGAAAATCCGGATGTTGATTATATTTCCATCAAGATCTCCACTATTTTTTCACAGATAAATCCGTTGGCTTTTGAAGAGAGTGTTGAAGAATTGACCCAGAGATTGATTCAAATCTTCACTCAGGCAAAAAAATACAGCTTCATAAACAAAGAGGGTAAAGAGCAAAACAAATTTATCAATCTTGATATGGAAGAGTACAAAGATTTGGCTTTAACATATCATGCCTTTACCAGAGCACTCAGTAAACCCGAATTTAAAGATTTCTATGCCGGTATAGTTTTACAAGCTTACCTTCCAGACTCTCATCTTTGGCAAAAAAAACTTGTAGAATTTGCACAAAAAAGAGTACAAGAAGGCGGAAGCCCTATCAAAATGCGATTGGTAAAAGGCGCGAATATGGAAATGGAAGAAACCGAAGCATCTTTGATGGGATGGCCAAGCGCTCCGTATGATAAAAAGATAGATACGGACAGCAACTATAAGATCATGGTCGAATACGGCATGAGAAAAGAGCACATATCGTGTGTACATTTAGGCATAGCTTCTCACAATCTTTTCGAACAGGCATACGCATACGAACTTGCCAAAAAATACGGAGTAGAAAAATACCATTCCATGGAAATGCTAGAAGGTATGAGCGAACCGGCAAGACTTGCCATAAAGGAGTTAAGTAAAGATATGATACTATACGCCCCTACGGCAAAAAAAGAGCAGTTTACAAATGCTATAGCATATCTTGTAAGAAGATTGGATGAAAACACAGGCAAAGAAAATTTCATAAGATACTCTTTCGGCTTGAAAACAGGGTCGAACGAATGGAATATGTTAAAAAATAAATTTATCCAATCATTTGAAAACAGAAAAAATATTTTCATAGGTTCAAAAAGAAAGCAGGACAGATTAAATGAAAATTGGGATAATTTTAAAAACAGTAGCTTCCTAACCGGAAAATTTACAAATGAACCCGATACGGACTTTGTCCTTCCGAACAATAAAATATGGGCAAAAAATATAAGGGAAAAATGGATGAAAGATGAAACCTTCATCCCTGAAATCACACCGCTTGTTATTGCCGGTAAAGAGATATCAAACGATAGAGACATAAAAACGGCCATTGATAAATCACAACTGCCAAAACAAGTTACAGTAGGAAAGTTTGTTTTGGCAAATGAACATGATATAAAGAGTGCCATAAAAGCCGCCAAAGAAAATAAAGATGGTTGGAGAAGCAAAACCTATGCCCAAAGACACGAGATACTTTCCGGCGTGGCAAATGAGATAAGAAAGTCAAGGGGTGATCTTATAGGTGTTGCAGCGGCTGAAGTAGGCAAAGTTTTTAGCGAGAGTGATGTCGAAGTAAGTGAAGCGGTTGATTTTTTGGAGTTTTATCCTCATTCAAGCAGGTATTTTGAAAAATTTAAACATTTAAAAATTTCTCCAAAAGGTGTAGGTGTCATCATACCTCCATGGAATTTCCCCATAGCTATCCCCGCAGGCGGTATAGCTGCCGCTTTGGCTGCCGGAAACTGTGTTATATTAAAACCCGCTACTTCGGCAGTAGTTACAGCTTATGAGCTATGCAAATGTTTTTGGAGAGCGGGAGTGGGTAAAAGTACTCTTCAGTTCGTACCTACACCGGGCACTTTGGCGGGAGAACATCTGGTAACTCATAAGGATGTTGATTTTGTGATATTGACCGGTAGTGAAGATACTGCCAAAAAAATATTGCAAAAAAGAGCGGATATCTTCTTGACCGCCGAAACAGGCGGAAAAGATGCGACCATAGTAACTGCACTAAGCGATAGAGACCAAGCCATCAAAAATGTCATCCACTCCGCTTTTTCCAATAGTGGACAAAAATGCTCCGCTACCTCTTTACTCATACTGGAAGATGAGGTTTACAACGATGAAAACTTCAAAGCCACTCTCATAGATGCCGCAAAAAGTATGAAAACAGGTTCTGTTTGGGATTTTTCAAATAAGATAGGAACTTTGGCAAACAAAATAGGAGGAAATTTAAAAAAGGCACTTGACTCACTGCAAGAGGGTGAAAGCTGGGCTTTGAAACCGGAGTTTGCCAATCAAAATGAATATATGCTAAAACCCGCCATAAGATGGGGTGTAAAAAGTGGAGCTTTTTGCCATATGCATGAACTTTTTGGACCTGTACTCTCAGTTATGAAAGCTGATGATTTAAAAGATGCCATAAAACTTGTCAATGAAACAGGATATGGACTTACCTCAGGCCTTGAATCTCTGGATGAAAGGGAGATAAAATACTGGAGAGAACATATGAAAGCAGGAAATCTTTACATAAACAGGGGTACGACCGGCGCCATAGTGCTTAGGCAACCTTTTGGGGGAATGGGCAAATCAGCCATAGGTGCCGGAAGGAAAGTAGGCATATACAACTATATAACCCAGTTTATGAACTTTGAAGAGATAGATAAACCAACTTTGAGTCAAGATATAAACCATCCTATGCTCCAACGCATCGATAACTGGATAGCCACAGCAAAGAAAGGATTGTACAAAGAGTTCAATGTTGACTATGACAACCTTAAATTTGCCCTGGCAAGTTATATAGACAATTATGAAAACGAATTTGGAGTTGAAAAGGATTATTGCCACATCAGAGGGGAGGACAATATCTTTAGATACATTCCGTTAAATAGAGTTGTCATAAGAGTTATGCAAGGTGATACTCTTTTTGAGATTTTAAGCAGGGTAATGGCTGCTCATATATGCAAAGTAAAAGTACATTTGAGTATTGATTATATTCAAAATGATGCTGCTTCATTCATATATGAAAACAAAACGGATATTTTAAATGATGACGATACCATCCAAAGAGAGACGGAAAAAGAGTTTATCGAAAACTTTGATAAATATGACAGGATTATTTACTCGGATATTTCCAAGGTATCTGATATTGTTTTCAAAGAAGCGGCAAAAGAGACAAAATTTATCATAAGACAAAAACCTATGATGGAAGGACGACTGGAGCTTTTGAACTATCTACAGGAACAAAGCATTTCATATCGCTATCACAGATATGGCAATCTTGGAGCAAGAGGCATAAACTAAATGATGTTGTTATCTATTTTTTTCAAAATAGCTGGCGATTCCGTCAGCTATACCTTTTGCAAGTAAATTTTCGTAATATGGATTGAAAAGCCTTTTTGCTTCTGTAGGATTTGTTATATAACCGGTTTCTATGAGAACTGCGGGCATTTGGGCACCTACTAATACCCAAAAAGGAGCTTTTCTTACTCCTCCGTCGACAACTCTGTATTTTTTTCTTATATTTTTGAGTATGCCTCTTTGTATATCTATGGCAAGCTTGTTGGATGAGACGATTTTTTCCCTGTTTAAAAAATTTAAAAATACCTGCTTGGAAAAATAATCCATACTACTTAAATCAACGCTGTTTTCCTGAGCTGAAACTCTTTTAGCTCTGGCACTTCTAGCCGGTGATAAAAAGTATGTCTCTATGCCTTTACTTACAAGGTATTGGCTTTTTTTAGGAGCGGCATTTGCATGTATGGATATAAATATATCTGCTTTTTTCAAATTGGCAAAGTGGGTTCTGCTTCTTAATTTTATAAAAATATCTCTACTTCTTGTATAGTAAACTTTATATCCGTACTCTTTCAAATATCGACCAAGCTTTAGTGCTATTTTGAGTACGGCATTTTTTTCTCTCAACCTTTTATATCCAATCGCTCCTGTATCCTTGCCTCCGTGACCTGGGTCTATGATAATGATCCTTTGTTTTATTACAGGATTGAAATATTTGCTGACGTAACTGTTTTTGACCGGTTTTTTATAGTATGTTTTTTTAGAAGTTTGATAACTTTTGGAGTCAACTTTTATGATAACTTTATCTTTTTCTATACTGAATATCGTATTAATAGGTTTGTTTGATTCTAAAACTATCCTGACGGTCTTGCTGTTGTATTGTGAAATTCTTATACTTTTTACACCGTAAAGGGAGATTTTTTTAACTTTAAATTTCAATTTGGTTTTTATATCAAATACATCCCTGTATCTCTTTTTACCGTTTAATTCATAAAATTTTATATCGGATTTGTCTATTTTTCGATTTAAAGTCAAAATGACTTTATCTTTGAAAGATGCTATGGATTTGATATAGGAAGATTTTTTAGCTACTGAAGAGGAGACATAACTTTTTGCTTTTTTCTTTATTGTGTTATCTTTTTGGAGAAGTTTCAATTCGTCAAGATAGTGTCCATAAGGAAGCTTCAGTATCTTAGAACACTTCACCAAGCCTTTTATCGCTGATATCTGAGCCTCTTTGTCATCTATGATGATAGCTTTGATATAACGGCTTTTTAAATCGTGATAAATTCTTACTATATCACTTTTTCCGGCACTCTTTAGCTTGGATGATATTTGCACGATAGAGTTGTTCAAAGATGATGCATGTAGAGTTACCGTTAAGAGAAACAGTAAAATGTATACTAAAACTTTAACTTTCTTCCCCATTAACCAATCTATGTATCAATTCTTTTACTGTAATGATTTCTTTTAGCCTGTATCCGTTACTGCCCGTAAAAAAAAGTCCATTTTCTTTATCGCCCATGATAGCGTCAGATAGTCTGTCAGCTATACAGTATCCTACCGCTTTTGCTTCCACTCCTCTGTGACATGGTGCAACACAATTGCTGATACATTTTATCTTTGGGGCACTTCCATCTTCGATTTTTTTAAAAAGATCGGTTTTAACTCCTCTTGCGGGATAACCTACGGGTGATTTGAAAAGCTTGATATCATTTTCTTTTGCACTCAAGAGTATCTCTTTGAAATTTTCATGTGCGTCACACTCTTTGGTGCCTATAAACCTTGTACCCATTTGTACTCCGCTGCATCCCAAAGATAAAAACTTGTCTATATCGTTTTTATCCCATATACCGCCTGCTGCAATAAGAGGAAAATCCCCCCATTTTTTTATCTCTTCAAGTATAGGGGCTATGAGATTTTCAAGTCTGTAAGCCTCATCAAAACACTGCTCGTAAGTAAACCCCTGATGTCCTCCGCTCAGCGGTCCTTCCACTATGACGGCATCAGGCACCCTGTTGTATCTTTGTGTCCATCGTTTGCATATGATCTTAAGCGCTTTGGCTGAAGAAACGATAGGAACCAATGCAACATCTGGATAATTTCTGGTAAATTCGGGCATATTTGTAGGAAGTCCGGCTCCGGTGATGATGATGTTCGCTCCTGCTTCACAGGAATCTTCCACTACTCTTCCATAATCGTTTATAGCATACAAAACATTACTGGCAAGAGGTTTGTCACCACAAATCTTTCTGGCATTTTTGAATATCTGTTTCAGTGCGTCTTTGGAGTAAAAATTTGCCGTTTCATATGGTCTGTTGCTGATCTCTTTATGAACGAATTTTTTATCTTTATAGTATCCGGTACCAACAGAACTGATTACCCCGAGACCTCCCTCTTTGCTTACATTGCCCGCCAATTTGTCCCAGCTTATTCCAACACCCATTCCGCCTTGAACGATTGGGAATTTGACGCTGTGCTTACCTATCTTCAATCTTTTATATGACATCACACAACCTTTACTTTAGCAAATTTTCGTTTTCCAACCTGCAAGATATACTCACCTTTTTCTAGCTGCAATTGCTCATCCTGACACTTTTGTCCGTCAATCTTCAAAGCTCCCTGCTTTATATCCCTTCTTGCCTGGGAAGTGGAGTTTTCCAACTTTGTTTCAACCAAAGCTTTCGCTATCCATACAGGAGCACTCAAAGTGAACTCTGCCATATCTGTTGGCATCTCTTTTTTGGAGTGAACTTTTTCAAATTCGGCTTTTGCATTTTTAGCTTTATCTTCATCATGATATCTTGTCGTGATTTCAATCGCAAGCATCTCTTTTGCAACTTTAGGATGCAATGAACCTTCAAAAACACTTTTTTTTAGCTCTTCGATTTCATCAAGATTTTTACTGCTTAGAACTTCATAATATTTCCACATCAAATCATCACTGATGCTCATTATCTTACCAAACATATCATCAGGACTCTCTGTAATGCCAATATAGTTACCAAGTGACTTGCTCATCTTGTTGACCCCGTCAAGCCCTTCAAGTAGAGGCATAGTGATAACAGCCTGCTCTTTTCCGACATTATAGGCTCTTTGAAGATGCCTTCCCATTAGAAGATTGAACTTTTGATCCGTTCCTCCAAGTTCTATGTCACTTTTGAGTGCAACCGAGTCATATCCTTGCAACAATGGGTATAAAAATTCACTGATACTTATAGGAGTGTTTGATTTGAATCTTTTTTCAAAATCTTCACGCTCCAACATTCTAGCTACGTTAAAAGTCGTCGTAAGTTCTACAAGTCCGATACTGCCCATTTCGGTAAACCAAGTAGAGTTAAATACTATATCTGTTTTATCCGGATCAAGTATCTTAAATACTTGCTCCTCATATGTTTTTGCATTTTTTAAAACCGTTTCTCTGTCTAGTTTCTTTCTAGTCTCGTTTTTACCTGTAGGATCACCTATCATACCGGTAAAATCACCTATGACAAACTGTACCCTGGCTCCATATTTTTGCATCAAAGCCATCTTTTGTATAAGAACCGTATGACCAAGATGAAGATCCGGAGCGGTTGGATCAAAACCTGCTTTTATATGATAATTTTCACCATTTTCATAATAATTTTCCAACAGTTTCCTGACTCTTTCTTCGTCTATGATTTCGCTAACGCCTCTTTTTATCTCTTTTAAAGCTTTCTCTACCATTATCTTACCTTGTTTGAATGATTTACACTTATCAATTCAATAGTTTTGTATTTTTCTTTTAACTGTTTTGTTATTTTATCATAATTAGCACTTGGTATCTCCACGATCAACTCAAAAAAGTCAGCCAACTGCTCTTCATCGTTACCAAGTTCTATACTGATGACATTTATACCTATTTTAGCTAAAAATGTCAAAAATACCGCCAAAGAGCCTCTTCTGTTTTCCAAAGTCACTATGATCTTTGTTCTATTGGGAAGGTCTCTTGACCATTTAACAAATACCATAGGCTCTCTGTACTCTATAAGTCTCATGGCTTTTTCGCATAATTTATGATGAATTATAACATTTGATCCCTTTTTAAAAGCTACTATATCATCCCCGATTTTTGGATGACAACAGTAATCAAAAAGTATATTTGATATGGAAAAATCAGCATAAAATACCAAATGATCAAATTTTTGCTTTTTTATTTTATGTTGTCCTATTTTCAATATAGGAAAAAATATCTTGTCATTTTTAGAATATTTATTTAAAACACTCACAATATCTTTTAAAAATTGCGAGTCTGTTGCGGCTTTTTCTATCTTGTTATAAAATTTTTCTTTTCTCAGCCATGCCAAAAGTCTTCCTTCTCTTACATGAAAAATCGTACTAAGAATGTTTATGGCTGTCTTTTGGCTTAACTCTCTTATTTTTTGTCTACAACTAAGACTGATAGAATTTCTAGCTTTAGAAGTTTTAAGAGATTTTACCCAACTACATCTATATATAGGCTTATCAGAAGTTATAATATTTACAATATCTCCATTTTTTAATTTTGTAAGCAATGGAACTTTTTGTTTATTAACATAAGCCTCTTTTGCATGATTTCCAACTTCAGTATGAACAATATATGCAAAATCTAACGCGGTTGTACCTTTTGGAAGAGTAAAAATATCACCTTTTGGGGAAAATACTGATATATCTTCGCTATATAGATCATTTGTAGCATATTCGTAAAACTCTTGAATGTCTTCATTGTCTTTTTCACTCTCTTGTAGCTCTTGAAGCCATTCAAGTTTTGGGCTAAGACCACTCTCTTTATATTTCCAATGTGCCGCTAAACCATATTCTGCAGACTTATGCATATCTTGCGTTCTTACTTGGGCTTCTATGATGGATTTATCATCAAATACAGTCGTATGAATAGTTTGATAACCGTTTTCCTTGGGTACCGCAATATAATCTTTAAATCTTGATATAAGAGGACTGAAATTTAAATGTATAACACCTAAAACCCTATAACATTCAAGAGGCTTGTCTACTATAATTCTAATGGCCAAAAGATCCAAAACCTCTTCTATGGTTATACCTTTTCTTTGCATTTTTAGATAAATGGAGTAATGATGCTTTACTCTTTTCTCCATAGCAAAACTACCATCTATAAAACCATTGTTGATAAGAAGATTATGAACTTTTGATATAAAATGGTTAAGTTTCAGCTGAAGTTGCTGAGAGTGTTCTTTTAGATAATTGTCTATCTTTTCATACTCTTTTGGCATAACGATGGAAAAAGATATGTCTTCCAAAACGTTTTTTATAGTTGAAATACCTAGTCTATGGGCAATCGGGGCATAAACCACAAGAGTCTCTTCGGCTATCCTTTTTTGCTTTTCAGGCTTTAGGGCATCTATGGTCAATATATTGTGCAATCTGTCACAAAGTTTTATAACCAAAACTCTTACATCTTTTATGGAAGCTACAAGCATTTTCCTAAAAGACAAAGCAGAATTTGCAAGTTTCACTCCAAAAGTCGAAGGCGCCAGATTTTCATCTCTTATCTCGACTATCTTTGTCAAACCTTCCACCAAATTCGCTACAGAGTCTGAAAATTCATCTTTTATCTGCTCTATGGTGCACTCCGTATCTTCAACCACATCATGCAAAAGTGCAGCAATGATCATCTCTTTGTCTCCACCATAATTTGCAACGATATAGGCTACAAGTATAGGATGAACAGCATAATCTTCTCCGCTTTTTCGGTATTGACCCTCATGATAAAATATGCAAAAATTTAGGGCTTTTTCTATACTTTCATCAAACTCGATCTTATAATATAGTAAATTTTTTGCCTGCTCTATACTTTTGCAGGACTTGACTTCATTGATTAGATTGGTCAATATCTCTACTTCTTGGCAGTGATCTCAGTTAAATCTAACTTGTTTTGAGCGATTTCCATAAGAGCGATATCGGTAAATTTATACTTTTTCTTATCGATTTCCACTACAGGATCTGCTCCCGCGCTTAACTGTTCCACTCTTTTGGCTACCGCGATAGATAAAAGATATCTATCATCATTCATATTTTTCAAAGCCTGCGCTGTTATCTTTTCTAGTCTCATTTTTTTCCTTTTTTTCTTTTTATTTGATATTTATCTTACTATAGAGCAACCTGAAAGGTCACCGTTTTTTATGATATTTAAAAGATTTCCCTCTTTAAACATATTGCATACTACGATAGGTAAAGAGTTGTCTTTAGCCAATGCGATGGAAGTATCATCCATCACTTTTATATTATCTTTCAATGCGTCATCATAACTTAGAGTATCAAGCTTCTTGGCATCAGCAAATCTGTTTGGATCTTTATCGTAAACACCGTCAACTTTTGTCGCTTTTATGATCATGGATGCTTTTATCTCGATAGCCCTCAAAGTCGCGGCTGTATCGGTTGTAAAAAACGGATTGCCAGTACCTGCGGCAAATATAACTATCCTTCCTTTTTCAAGGTGTCTGTTTGCTTTTCTTACTATAAAAGTTTCACATATCTGCTCCATTTTTATGGCACTTTGAACTCTTACTTGAAGTCCTGTGTATTCCAAAGCTTCCTGCATTGCAACAGCATTGATAACAGTTGCCAACATCCCCATATAATCCCCGCTTGTTCTTTGTATGATACCGTCTTTAGCGGCACTTACCCCTCGTATGAAGTTTCCGCCACCTATAACTATGCCTACTTCTATATCATTTTGCACCAACTCTTTTATCTCTTTGGCGATAAATTTAAGTATAGTGGTATCTATACCAAAACCGTTCTCTGCCGCTAACGCTTCACCTGAAAATTTAACTAGTACTCTTTTATGCTCCATTCTTTTCTCCTAATTGGGGTTGCTATTTTACTAAAAAGTTATTTAAAATCTTATCAAACTGAGAGGATTTATATGAGCGTTTCTCTGAGTCACTTCAAAAATCAACTCATCATTTACTCTACCTATGACATATCCCTTTCTTATCTTAACACCTTTTCTAACTGTAGGTGCTATTTTAGACAAGTGCGCATAAATGGTATGAATACCATGTGTGTTTTCCACTATTACTACATTGTCCAGCATCGGGGTTGATTTTGCAAAGACAACTTTTCCGTTTAAAACATTTTTAACTTTTGCATTTTTTATCTTTGATTTCAGCGTAACGGATTCGTTAAATATCTTTATCTTGTATATAGGATCGAAATACTCTCCATATTTTCTTTTTACATAAAAACTCTTCAAAGGTGCTATGGTTTTTGCACCCTTGTATCTTATGGTCTTTGTTCTTTGATATGAATTGCCCAGTTTTCTTACTTTTTGATTGTTGACATTGGCTGCTTTGACTTTTTTGGATGTTTTTTGTCTTTTCTTTGCCTGCAGTTTTAAGATATTTAGCCTGTTTAGAGTCTGCTTTATAGCATTTTGTTCTCTAAATATTCTATTTAATTTTCTGTCATAAGCTATCTTTGTGTATTTTAAATACTTGATACTTTTTACCCTTTTTGACTTCATTTTTGAGAGTAATGCTTTTTTCTTCTGCATTGAATTGATATAATTTTTCAACTCTTTGATCTTTGAGGAAGTATCATCTATCTTCTTGTTGGTATTGATATATTTTTGTTTTATATTTTTAAATTTGTCTTGAAGCATTTGACTTAGGACTTTGACACTCTCTTCATTTACTATTCTATCTATACTGTCTACAGCATCTTGTTTTTGAACGATCCCCAATGACAACTCTTTGGATATGATCTCTATGATCTCTTTTTGTGTTTTTGTTTTTGTTTTATTCAGGGAAGTTATATCTTGTTGTAACTCCTGTAATTCTTTCAGTTTAGTATTGTATATATCTTTTTGCTTGGAAAGAAAGTCATTGATCTGTTTGATTTTGTTATCGATACCCGATATCTCTTTCTTTTTTTTATTGATGCTTGCGGCTATATCTTCGAGTTTATCTTTTATCTTGGTAGCTTTATACGCTTTTACCTTCAATATCTTTTTGTTTTTTTTAATAGAACTGTCTATATTTGCAAAAAGCAAAAAGGGTACGGTCAAAATCAGTAACAATATCTTAAACAAATTCATTCTTCTTTGTTGAGTTGTAAAATTGCAAAAGTAACGGAAATGATAGAAACTATGATACCGATACCAAGCAGCATGCCACTGTCTCTCAATATATCAAACTTTGGAAATTCAACTCCCATATTTGTTATATACGAAAGAAAAACCGCACTGTGTGAAAGGTAGATAAATATGGAAGAAACTGCCAATGAGCTTATAATGGCATCTACTATAACAACTCTGTAAAGCATGGCACTTTTCATCCAAAAAGGAGCTCCGAGTATCGTCATTATCTCAAATCTCTGCCTGTGTTCATATATCCATACCTCAGCCTGTTTTATGATAAGCAACAGAACTATGACCATCACCAATATCGTAAAATAAAACAGTATGGTTTTATCAAACAGTAAAAAATTGTAAAATTTACTGTAACTCTTCTTGAAAGTTACCACTTTTTCAACACCGGTATATTTTGATAACTTGGATTTGATACTTTTCAATTCATCGGCTGTGGGCAAATGGTTAAGTTTTATAGAGTAAAAAAGAGGTAGAGCATTTTTTAATTTTTGAAGATTTTTCTCTCCTATACTGTTTTTAAGGTTTTTTATCATTTTATCGGTACCGACCAATTTTAATGATACAAAATATTTGGTATCCTTTTTGATACTTTTTTTATCAAGCGGAACCTTTGAAACTACCACTATGGAGTATTCGTCACTTAGTTTTTTTTCATAATTGTCTATGATGCCTTTTAAAACGAAAAAACTCTCTATCGAAAAGAGCAGTAAAAAAAGAGGCAGTATGATAGAGATATGATATTTAACAAACTTCATCCATGCCTCCGTTATCAATGATAAAATGCCTGTAGTTTACCCTGAGCAAAGAAGGAATCCTGTGCGTAACTGTCACTATAGTTGTACCCAATTGCTCATTTGCACCTTTTAACAAATCCCATATAACCCCACTTGAATAATCATCAAGGTTTCCAGTAGGCTCATCAGCAAGTATCAAAACAGGATTGTGCGCTAAAGCTCTAGCTACTGCTGCTCTTTGCTGCTCGCCACCGCTTAGTTCAGGAGGGTATTTGTCGGCTTTGTGTAAAAGCTTTACATGTTTTAAAAGTTTGTGAGCCTGAGAAAGACATACATCTTTTGAAAAACCGGCTATAAACAAAGGAAGCATAACATTTTTTTCTATCGTCCAATTATCTATAAGCTTATAATCTTGAAAAACAACTCCAAGATGCTTTCTTAGAAAATTTTTATTTTGTGTCGTTATATGCTCTAGCTCTATACCACATACATTTAAATTGCCCATCATAGGCGGCAGTACAGCATACAGTGATTTTAAAAAGGTTGATTTACCACTTCCACTTTTACCGGTGATAAAAACAAAATCTTTGGTTTTGATATTTAAACTCACATTTTGCAAAATCGGTTCATTTTTTCTGTATGACAATGCCAAGTTATCGGCTATAATAACACTACTTTTTTCTTCAACCATTTAAATACTCTTTTATTATTTTATGGGAATTTGTGTTTTGCCATATCGGCAAGAGATTGTCCGGCAGATACGATACTTCATCTTTACCAATCAACAGATACTTATGCTCAGGTCTATCATAAGCCCCCAAGGATAACTTCAAGATTCCCTCGCTGTCATTTATCCTGTATATATTTTCAAAGTGAACGAAATAATCTTTTTCCCTTATGGTTTTATTGGTAAATTTATCATATATTTTTTTAAAATCAATACTCATATCAAAGCTTTCCAGGCCGGATATTTCATTGTTATTTGATTTTTCAAAAACTTTTAAATGCAAATCATATATATTTTTTTCCATTTTTTTCCATCTATCTTCATATTTGCTAGATATCTCAAGTTCTATATTTTTCTTTACAACGAACTCACATCTGTTCAAAGATAAAAACAGATCTTTTGCATAGTGAAAATAATTTTCACTATCCGTTCTAAGCTCCAACTTTCCACCAACCGTTAAAACCCTTATGGCAGCTTCTAAAAATTCCCTGCTTATAACCCTTCTATGCGGTTTCTTATCCCAGGGAACAGGAAAATGCACATATATCTTTTCGACACTGTTGGACCTTAGCACTTCAAGCAAGATCCTCACATCATAATCCAAAACCATTATATTGTCAATACCCTGCAATTCACACTGCTTTAACAATTGTTCGATTGAGGGTTTGTGTATCTCAACTCCTATAAAAACTTTTTGGGGATTGTTTTTTGCCTGATATAACAAATGTCTTCCGCTTCCAAAACCTATCTCTATCTCTACCGGTTTTTCGCAAGAGAATGATATGAACTCTTTTATATCTTTAAGATATCTTGACTTTTTTTGCAAATGATTTTTAGTAGAGTTTATATTTGAAGAGATAACCTGCCAACCGTTCGCTTCTATAAAAGAGTTCATGGCATCCTGTACTGTTTTTACATTTGATGGTCTTGTGATCTTGTCTGATTTTAGCAATATCTCATCATCTTTATCGATAACTTGCAAAAAAAAATTACTATCTTTTGATTCGACCATCACTAAAGTATCATATTTTGATACTGCCTTGAATTTATAGTAAAAATCCTCGTTTTGATAAGGAAATTCGAGCCAATTGCTCTTTTTTATATGAGCATTAGGCATTAGTTGCTGTTTTCCTTTTTTGGGACATCTATACTGACTTCTTCGGTGGGTTTGGATTCTATACCGTATTTATCGACTGCAACAACGGTATATGTATAGCTAGTACCCGGTACTATATCTTTATCTATATATTTTGTATCATAGATATTGATATATTTCACCTTTTTTTGGGAAAAACCTTTTGAGTATGTTTTTATGACATTGAACTTTACAGCTCTGTTATCTCCGCTTTTCCAGGTGATCTTTACAAAAGAACCATCCATAACGACATTTGTCAAAACCGGACTTGCGGGTTTTGGAAGCGTGGTTCCCATTACCGGATTTTCCTGCTTTAAAGATTCAAGCCCTTCATTATCGACTGCAGTAACCTTATAGTATCTTGCGGCTCCGTCCTTTCCTATAACATCGACAAATTTTGTGTCGGCTGTCTTGGCTAAATATGTATAAAAAAGATATGGGGTTATAGCTCTGTAGACATTGTAGTATACTACATCTTTTTTGGGGCTTCTATCCCATGTTATCTCGATCCTTTTTGGCAAATCCCTGCTTGCTTTTACGCCGGAAACTATAGGAGGTAACGGTTTTGTATTGCCTTCTACCACATCACTTGGCATAGATACTATGCCGTCATAAGTTTTTACTTTGATTCTGTATCTATAAACTCTATTGTCTCCTAAATCTTTATTGATATACTCAGCATTCAATCTTCCGTCTATAGTTGCAATATCATGCCACTTTAAATCACTCAAATCATTTCTTTGTATGATATAACCTTCCACTCTTGGGTTTGGATGCGGTCTCCATATGATCTTTATCCTATGAGGCAAACCGGAAATGGCTTTGATAAAAGGAACTGAAGGTAAAAGTGGCAAAGTTTTAGCTTCGATGACTTTACTTGGTTCAGACTCTCTGTTGCCATCAGTAAATGTTGACATTCTGTAGTAATAAACAGTACCTGGAATCAATTTAGTATCAACATAATGAGAAACATATCTGTCATCTATGGTTGCTATAAGATGAAGTTTTCCATCTTTTTTCAAAGGATCCGACCTGTAAAGGCGATATCCTTTTATGTTGTTCGTATATACAGGCTTCCACTCAAAAGCAACTTCGGTCATATCTGTTAAAATCTTTATATCTTTTACTATAGGCATGGATGGATCGACTATCTTTTTAGGAGGAGTCGGCGTTATATTTTGACAACCGCTAAAAACGAGTGTTAAAACGATCGATGATATAATCAGTATCAATTTTTTCATATATTTTCTCCATTATGAATTTTTTGTTGAGTATCTCTTTAAAATCATCAAGCAACGGTGCTTTTATATATATCTTTTTCCCACTTTTTGGATGAGTAAGATAAAGTATATATGCATGCAACATTACTCTTTTTATTTTACCTTCTTTGCTCTTAAAACCGTATAAATCATCACCTAGAATATGTCTTGAGATACTTGAAAGATGAACTCTTATCTGATGCGTTCTTCCAGTATACAGTTTTGCAGCAATTAGTTCATTTTTTTCATCAACCGAACTTGAGAGTTTTAAAAAAGCACTTTTTGCTTTTCTTCCTTTTTCATCCACTGCCATTTTAAGTCTGTTGTTTTTGTTTCTTGCTATACTTTTTTCGATGATAACATCATCTTTTAAAGGAGTATCGATGATAGCAAGATAGTATCTGCCCATACTTTTATCTTCGAGCTGCCTGGACAATGCTCTGTGAGCTTCATTGTTTTTGGCTATCACTAAAGCACCGCTGGTTTGCTTGTCTATCCTGTGTACTATACCGTGTCTCTCTTCTCCGCTTATGGTCGATAAAGAGATATTTTGGCTTTTTAACCAATCTACCAAAGTCGGCTCTTTTACACTAGGAGCAGGATGGACGGTTAAAAAAGGAGGTTTGTTCACTATAAGTATATCTTCATCTTCATAAAGTTTTTCTATATCAAAATCAACTTCATACTCTTTTTTGGGTTCGGCTTCTTTTTTTTCATATATGATTTTTTCTCCACCATAAAGCTTGTATCCACATTTTTTTATGACTTTTTCATTAACTTTTACATTACCTGATTTTATAAAATTCGAGATTTGATTTCTGGTTGTTTTTATATGATCTTGCAAAACTTTATCAAGTCTTCCCTCTTTTGCTATAAACTCCAATTTATCCTCTTTTTAGTATAATAACAATAAACAAAAGGTTTACTGTTTTGCTACAAATAGATAGACGAATATTAACACATTTTGACTTTGTAATACCTATTTTGGTTATCCCTATCGTTATTTTATCATTTTATCTCGTTAACGAGGCAAATCAGACACTTGCCTACAAACAGTTAGTATATTTTAGTATCGGATTGATAGCCTTTTTTATATCATTTATCATGCCGATAAGAAAGCTTGATTGGATCATACCGTTTTTATACTGGATCAGTATATTTTTACTTTTTAGCGTGGATTTTTTCGGTGTAGTGAAACTGGGGGCCAGAAGATGGCTTGAGATACCGTTTGTAAATTTTACCATTCAACCTTCTGAGCTTTTCAAGCCGGCATTTTTACTAATGCTTGCTTATCTTGTCAAATCAAATCCTCCGCCTCCTGAAGGGTACGGATGGAAATCTTTTATAAAACTCAGTTTTTATATACTTCTTCCGTTTTTTTTGATATTGAAAGAGCCTGATCTAGGTACTGCTTTGATACTTTTACTTATAGGATATGCAACTCTGTTCATCATTGGGGTCAACAAGAAGATATGGATCATACTCTCTGTTTTAGTAGTAGTTTCCGCTCCACTTTTGTATAACAGTTTGCATGATTATCAAAAAAAGAGGATTACCGATTTTTTGGGAGATAAAAAAAGTTATCACGTAAGACAATCCATCATAGCCATAGGCTCAGGTGGACTCAAAGGGAAAAGCAAAGAAAAAGCCACGCAGACCCATTTGAAATTTCTGCCTGTTTCCACAAGTGATTTTATATTTGCTTATTTTATCGAAAGATTCGGTTTTTTGGGAGGTCTTGGGCTTATACTTCTTTATATCTCTTTGATACTGCATCTAATGACACTCAACTTCAAGATAGAAAAAGATTATTTTCTAAAATCCATGACATCTTCGGTGAGTTTTATGATATTTATATATATGAGTGTCAATATAGCCATGACCATAGGACTAGCCCCTGTAGTAGGTGTACCTTTACCGTTTTTCAGTTATGGAGGAAGCAGTTTTATAACATTTATGGT
Organism: Thiofractor thiocamini; assembly: GCF_055384375.1. Lineage (NCBI taxonomy): Bacteria > Pseudomonadati > Campylobacterota > Epsilonproteobacteria > Campylobacterales > Thiofractor > Thiofractor thiocamini. Next base: position 847,266 of record NZ_AP042389.1, read on the forward strand.
GATTTTTGGAATACTTGAAAATCTTTTTTCTTTCAGATATGACACAATGTACAGTAAAATCAAATACAAATAAACATTTTTTAAGAATTCTTTAGGTACAATTTCAACTCTTAAATGGAGGGTTCATAGCTCAGCTGGTTAGAGCTCTCGGCTCATAACCGAGCGGTCCTAGGTTCGAATCCTAGTGAACCCACCACTCCTTCTTCGCTCACCAAAGGAGCTTCAAAATGATAAATCAAATCGACTTCAATCAGCTATACATAAACCAAAAACAAAACTCAACCTTTCAGCCGAAAAATGTACATGACTGGGATAAAAAAGCTCCGGGAATGTCCAAAAGAATCCATAAAAGTATCTATAACGAAGAGTTGTTAAACCAAATGAACTTTGAAGACTGTGAAACTTTTTTAGACGTTGGTTGTGGGGTTGGTAATATATCTTTACTGGTTGCAGATAAATTTAAAAAGATATATTCTTTGGATTTTTCCAAAAATATGCTTGAAATCCTTGAAAAAGAAGCATACGATAGAGGCATAAACAATATACAAACCATACATCTCTCATGGGAAGATAGCTGGGAAAGCGTCCCCAAATGTGATATGATCCTTGCTTCAAGATCCATGGAAGTTGGTGATATGAAAGATGCTCTTATGAAACTGAATGAAAAAGCCAATAAAAGGGTTTATCTAACATATAAAGTAGGAGGAAGTTTCATAAGTGATGACATACTGGAATATATAGGTAAAGAAATCCGCAAAAAACCTGATTTTATCTATACTGTCAATATACTATATCAAATGAGTATCATGCCAAGCATAAACTATATAAAAAGCGAAGGCAGGAAACAACAGTATAAGGATGAAGAGAGCTTTGTGCAAAGCATTGTATGGAGTATCGGCGACTTGAATGAAAAACAGATGGAATTGCTTAAAAAATACTACCGTGAAAAATTGAGAGTTCAAAAACAAAAAGAGAGCGACTATGTATGCTGGGCTGTGATACATTGGGATAAAAAGAGCCTTCCTTGCCTTTAAGCAGGTTAAATGACGAGCAGCATAAAGCTGCTACGGCCAAACTTGGCCACAATCTTGTTATAGCATCTGCCGGAACCGGAAAAACTTCTACTATCGTTGCAAGGATCGCATATCTTTTAAAAAGCGGTATAGATCCTAGAAAAATCATGCTTCTTACTTTTACAAACAAGGCTTCGGGTGAAATGATAGAGAGAGTTTCAAACTATTTTGACAAAGGGATTATCAAAAATATCACCGCAGGAACTTTTCACTCTGTTAGTTACAGACTGTTAAAACAAAAAGACCACTCCATAACACTTAAACAACCAAAAGAGCTGAAAATTCTTCTTAAAAGCATTTATGAAAAAAGAGTGTTTCACCATATTGAAAGTAAAACAAAACAGTACCAATACTCATATCTTTACGATATGTTCTCACTTTATCAAAATAGCTCGGATAACGAAAGTTTTTCTAATTGGCTTTTAGAGAAAAATCCGGAACATGAGCCATTTTTGGATATTTATGAAGATATATTTGAAGAGTTTGATTTGCTTAAAAAAAGTTACGGATATGTCGATTATAACGATTTGCTGACAAATATCATCGACGAAGCCAAAAAAAGGGAGTTTGACTTTAGCGAAATATTGGTAGATGAATACCAGGATACCAATACATTGCAGGGTAAAGTCATAGATGCTTTTGCTCCCAAGTCACTTTTTTGTGTGGGAGATTATGATCAAAGTATTTATGCATTTAACGGTGCTGATATAAATATCATAGGTACTTTTGAAAAAAGATACAAAAATGCCAAAATATACTCGCTCAATAAAAACTACCGCTCAACCAAAGATATACTCTCTTTGGCAAACAGAGTTATCAAAAAAAACCCGAGACTTTATCAAAAAGAGTTAATCGTTACAAAAGAAGAAAAAGGATATCCCCCTAAACTTTTAGTTTTTGGTGAAGTTTACGACCAGTACGAAGCTATAGCAAAAAAGATAAAATACTCCAATACACCTCATGAACAAATAGCTGTTATCTTTAGAAACAATTCCAGCGCGGATGGAATGGAAGTGGCACTAAGGGAGTACGGCATAAGTTGCAAAAGAAAAGGCAGCATCAGTTTTTTCGAAACAAAAGAGATAAAAGCAATCCTTAATCTTTTTTCCATATTGACAAATCCAAAAGATATCATGGCATTTGTCGGAGTTTTTGAATACGCAAGAGGTATAGGCTCGGTCATAGGTAAAGAGGTTTATGAAGGTCTTATCAAGCTAGGAGACGGAAATATTTTAAAAGGCTTGATAACTCCTGATTTAAACTGCAAGAACCCGTACGGAAATAAAAGACAAAATTATCAGTTAGGGCTCTTTGACAATTTTGACAATTTGGGATCTCTTAGCAGATTTAAGGATTTGAATTTTGAAGAGAAATTTTTATCAAATCCCATACTCAAGCATCCAAAGATTTCAACTGACGGAGCACTCTTTATATATGAACTTTACAAATTTGTCAAATCCAACAGCAGAACTCACTCTCCTTATAAGATAGTTTCAAATCTGATAAACTCAAAACTCTATCACCATATAGCGGACACTCTTGCAAGAACAAGGGCAACTTCAAAAAGCGGTGGGGTAGATATGGAGCTTGCCAAAGAAATTTCATCAAAAATTATCTCAAAAGCATGGATACTTGCAAATATCGCAAAAAATTACAATGATATGGAAAGGTTTTTAAATGCTTTGGTACTTGGAAGCAGTGAAATGACCGAAGGTGAAGGAGTCAACCTTTTAAGCATACATGCAAGTAAAGGGTTGGAGTTCAAAGAAGTTTACATAGTCGATTTGATGGATGGAAGATTTCCAAACAGAAAGCTAATGGCTCAAGGAGGCTCGCTCGAGGAAGAAAGAAGACTTTTTTATGTTGCAACTACAAGAGCTAAAGAAGTTCTATATCTTTCATATGCAAAATATGACAAGATAAAAAAGATGGATTTTACCCACTCCCCCTTCTTGGAGGAAGCAGGGCTTATCCATGTTTGACGGCAGAAGCTAAATCCCACATAGGCAAGAATATACCAAGCGCCATCATCAAAACCATAACTGCTATGAAACCTATGAGTATAGGCTCTATATAGCTTGATATATTATCGACTATCTCATCAAATCTCATCTTGTAATAATCAGATACTTTCTCAAGCATTGTATCAAGAGTACCACTTCTCTCCCCGGCTCCTACCATTTGTAAGAGCATACCCGTAAAAAGCCCGGTATCTCTAAAAGCATCCGAAAGTGACATACCTCTTTGAACCGATATAGTCACATTTGACAATTTTTCTTTTATGGTAGTATTACCTACGGTTAAAACAGCCGTATCAAGCGCATCGGCTATCGGGATACCCGCAGCTATCAACTGGGTGAATATCATAGTAAACCTGTACATTGTAGCATTGAAGATGATTTTTCCAAAAAGATATACTTTTAGTATATACTTGTCAAATCCTTTTTTAAAACCTTCGTTGTTTACATACAAAAATTTAGTCACTGCAATGGAACCGATGATAAATATAAGCAGGTACCACCCATAGTTATGTATGATGTTTTCCAAAAAAAGCAGTATTCTCGTTGGAAGAGGCAACTGCGTGTGAAACTTTGCAAATATCTCTTTAAATTTAGGTACAACATATACCATGAGTATCGTAAAAGCTATAGATATGGCTACAAGCACTATGATAGGATATCTTAGTGCACTTTTAAATTTTTTCCTATTGTCTCTTATCTCTTCGAGGATAGTTGCTAGTTTCAAAAGCGATTCAGACATGTTACCTGTATTTTCTCCAAGCTCTATCATGGCTATGGTTACATCGCCTACATCCTGCCTGTAAACAGAGAGTGCTTCGGTCAAACTTTGTCCTGAATTCAACGCATCATCGATATTTTCAAAGATTGCTCTAAGCCTTTTATCTTCTGTTGTTTTTATGACTTCTTTAACACTGTCATGTATGGAAATACCGGCATTTGTCATAACGCCAAGTTGTCTTATGGATGAGATAAGGTTGTCTATCTTGATTTTTGGTTTTAAAAGAGTATTGACAAACTGCTTTTTGAACTCTTTTAACTGATCTTCAACAGGAGCGGAAGTCTCGGTAATTTTGATAATGATACCAGGCAGTCTTATCTTTGCTATAGAAAGCGCATCCATCCTGTTTTGTGCTCTTAAAATCTTATTTCTTTTTCTTCCCTTGAAAAGATATGTAACTTCAAAATAATTCATACACTCACCTTAAGATTTTACCACTCTGTATACTTCTTCTATACTTGTTATGCCGTTTGCCGCTCTTATTATACCATCTTGTAACATATTTACAAAATTATCTTTTTTTGCCTGCTCTTCTATCTCTGATTTTGAGCCTCCTCTGGCTATAATACTTTGTATCTCTTCACTCACAACAAGTATCTCGGATATCATTTCTCTTCCAAAATACCCACTGTTGGCACATTTGTCACATCCTACAGCTTTGTAAAACTGATAATTTTCCGGTAAAAAGCTCTCGAACTCTTCGACAGTATTTTTAGGCAAAGTTATCTTGGATTTACAATGTGGACACAGTTTTCTTATAAGTCTTTGTGCTTCGATAGCTATCAGTGCCCCGCTTACAAGATACGGCTCAATCCCCATATCAAGCACCCTGTTTACTGCACTTATAGCATCATTTGTATGTAGAGTGGAAAAAACCATGTGTCCCGTAAGAGCAGCTTGTATAGCGATCCTGAGAGTTTCCTGATCCCTAACCTCACCTATCATTATAACATCTGGATCTTGTCTTAAGATTGATTTCAATGCACTTGCAAAGGTAAGATTCGCCTTCTCATTTACTTGTACCTGCTGGGTTAAATTTAGCTGATATTCAACCGGATCTTCGACTGTAATTATCTTTGTAGTGATATTTTTTATGGCATTCAAAGCGGCATACAGTGTCGTCGTTTTACCGCTTCCTGTTGGACCCGTAACAAAAACGATACCATAGGGCACTCTCATAGCCTTATTGAATTTTTCAAAAGTCACTTCACTCATTCCAAGAGATTCGAGTTTAATCATAACTTTTGATTTGTCAAGTATCCTCATAACGATGGACTCGCCGTTTGTTATAGGAAGGGTTGAAACCCTGAAATCATACTCTTTATCCATTACCTGCAATGAAAACCTTCCATCTTGAGGCTTTCTTCTCTCAGCGATATCCAAATTTGAAAGCAGTTTTATCCTTGAGCTAAGAGGCGGATAGATATCTTTTTCAAAAACGAAAGACTCTATAAGCATTCCATCAACTCTGGTTCTTACTATACAGTTATTCTCGGTAGGTTCTATATGTATATCACTCCCTCTGTAAAGTATGGCGGTTTTTATGATGGACTCTATGAGTTTCATGATTCCGGAGGATTCACCGGGATTCTCTGCCGCACTAGTTGTGAGTTCTTTTCTTATTTCACTTATTAGATCTTTTGTACCACTACTTATCTCCAGCTTGTTAAAATATTTTTCTATCTGCAGAGGGTCTGTAACTACAATCTTTATAAGTTTTTTTGGATAGTATCTCTGAAGGGCTTCTTGTGCTTTTATATTGTATGGTTCGCCAAAAGCTATATATATACTTATTTCATCATCATAAAGAGGAAGTGTAAAATATCTTCTAAGCTGCGAAAGAGGTACTTTCGATGCTAATTTGTAGTTTATATCTACAGTGTCTAAGTCCAAATATATAGCATTTATGCTCTCGGCAAAACTTGTAAGTACCTTTTCCAGATCGACAGGGAAATTTTCTGTTATATCGCTTATTTTTATGATATTTTTCTTTAAAAGTTCCCCAACAAATATAAACATACTCTCTTCGTCAAAAAAGACTTCATTTAGCAAAATATCACTGAGCACTTCACCTTCGTCAACTCTCATCTTTATTTCATTGACTTTATCCTCATTGGCAATCCGGTTCTTTTTTATAAAATTTATAATATCAAGCTGTGTATTTGTCATAGTTTTTACCAATAAATCCTTGTTTTTTGCAAACTATTGTTCAAGAAAGTTTTTAGCACAATCTTAAACACCCCTCTATCTTTTATAAGACTCATTTCATACTTTTTTTGTTTTTCTTTATCATCTTTAAATATATAAATATCTCTGAATTTTTTATAATCCTTTTTTGCATATTTGACAAAAATCTTGGAAAGTATATAGTTTGTAGTAGGAAATTTGTACTTTGAAACATCAAAACCATCTATCAATGATTTATAAAGCAACTTTTTTTGATATAAAATAGTTAAAAAATAAACCGAATTACTTCTTGCGGCTGCATCCCTTATAAGTAGCATTGCTGGAAAAGCCATACGGTTTATATTGTCCACTTTCAAGCAGGCGTCCGCAAACATTGTCAAAAAATCATTGTCTTTTTTATGATCAAGATATATCTTTGCACCAAGCGTACACGCTTCTCTGTATCTTTTGTCTTTATAAGCTCTATATACATCGCTTCTATCAACACCAAATAAAAATGTAAACATTACCGCGATTATCAAAAAAAATCTCATTTAAAAACTCCGTTTGTTATATTTGTCAGTAGTATTTTGATTCTTTTTGAACTATTTACCTTCAGATAAGCTCTTAAAGCATTGATGGCATCATTTTTTTGATTTAATTTTACTTTACTTTTAGCGAACATTATCCAACTTTCTTCACTTGTACTATCTATACTGTTTGCCATTGTTGCCCATATCAAGGATTCTTTATACATTTTTTTTCTATAGTACTCTTTTGATATCATTATAGCATACATAGATCTACCAGTTTCATTGTATCTTTCTTTTAAATATTTTAATTTGTCTATTTTTTTACTGGAAATTATAATTTTTGGCTTTTTTGACTTGGAGATAATTTTTTCAGGGGTTGTTTTATTGGTTTTTGATATATTTGACTCTGTATCGTTTATCTCTTTTGTTACAGGATGATTTTGATTTATGTTTTGTTCTACTGTTGCTTTTGATAGATTTTTATCTGTTGTTTTACTGTATATATGGTTCAAAAAGTTGGTATTTAGTTGCAACATCTCATTGCTGTTTGGAAACATGGTGGAATTGCTACTTTTTACAATATTTTTTTGTTTTTCATTATCTACAGTTTTCATGCTATCTTCTACCATAGAAGTCTCTTTTGTCATATTTGTATCATTCTTATCTGAGTGATTGACATCGACTTTTTCAGCCTTCAGAGGTTTTTCAGATACTTTTTGATTTTTGGTTTTCTCTTTTTTGATGGTTTCTTTCGGTAGTTCTGCTTTTGTAGCTTTTTTAATTTTCTCAATTTTTTGATCTTTATGAATATATCTATCAAATACCTTATCAATAAAACCAATATAATACAATACAGCTATAGAAATAATAATTACTAATAAAAAAATATACAAAACTATCTTTATATACTTTTTTCTTTTATATTTTTTCCATTTTTCTTCGAGGTTTCTTATTTCGTTGATATTAAGCATTTATATGTCCCAAGGCTATTGCTGTCATTTCTATAAATTTTTGATTGATCATTTTTTGGCTTATTTTGCTTGGTTCGGCTTTGTCATAATATTCACAAATTTCAAACAGTTTAAAAAGTATCTTGTTTGTTTCTCTAAGATTGCCACCTGAAAGCTCATATATCAATTTATATTGCTTTTTGGAAAGTTTCCCTACAAAATCAAACATATTGTGATAGAGAAATTTTTTTTCTATATAAAGTTTAAACTCATCATATGATATATTTTTCAGTTCTACACTCTCCCAGATTCTTGTTTTAAAGTAATCTTTTGCAAAAACATCTTCCTGCTCTTCGGTTTTGTGTACGGTAAATATAAACTTGTATTTTCTTGTATCTGCAAGTAGCCTTATCTTTTCCACTATTTGAGAAGGATACATTTGAGCTTCATCTATAAAAACAGATATAGGAAAAGATTCGTGATTTGATTTGTTGTTTAAAGCTTTAAAAAATTCATCAAATGTCTTGATACCCGGGCACTCTTCATCAAAAGAGTTTTCGTATAAGAATTTTATAAACTCATTCTCTTCAAAAAATGGAGTCGGTACAAAAATGATAGATTTTTTTTTTGACAAATCCCTGTAAATCTTTTTAAGTAGAAACGTTTTTCCCGTTCCAGGTTTTCCATACAGCAAAGCAAGCTTTATGGGTTTATCAAGTACCTCCAAAAGCTTTTCATAGGCTATTACCGAGCTGTCAAGATTTACATAATCATCATCATATATATCACTAAAAATCTCTTTAGCAATACTATAGCTACTTTCCCTGTACATTGTCATATCCTAGCTGTCTTAAAGATATATTTCCATGATCTTTAGAGTTGACTATTCTAGGAGTAATTACAAAAATCAATTCACTTACACTGTTTGTTGCTGTTTCACTTTTAAACAAGTTACCAAGTATCGGCAATTCTTTAAGCCCCGGGATTCCGTTTTTTGATATATTTTTGCTTTTTCCTATAAGTCCTCCGAGTATGATAGTATCACCATTTTTTACTCTAACGACAGTTGATAGTTTCTTCTCGGTAGTATCAGGAGCTATCTCTCTTGGCTGAGTCTGTTTTACATTGTCTTCTGCATACTTGAAGCTACTAATAGACGGATTTACCCTTAGCATTATCTCGTTATTGTCTGAGATTTGAGGCATTATATTTAGCAAAATCCCGACAAATATAGATTCGTTCGTATATGAAGTCGTTGTTATCGTTCCTCCTGTATTGGCTGGAGCAGTTTCAGGAATTCTATAGTTTATGTTATCACCAATAGTTATAAGAGCCTGTTGGTTATTGAGAGTTAAAACTTTTGGATTTGAAACAACTCTTGAACGACCTTGTGTTTTTAGGAAATTCATCAAACCGTTCATCGTAAAAGATATAGTGTTTGTAAAGTTAAAAGCGTTATTCCATCCCAAATGAAAAAGTCTATCACCTGCAGAAGTGAACTGAGCTGTATTGGATCCGTTAGAAACTCCGCTCAATGCCGGCACCCCTGATCCTGTAGGGTTATTTACCGCGAGTGCAAACTGTGTCCAGTCAACACCACTTGAGTGTGTTTTATCGAGTATTACCGAGATGATTGAAACATCTATCAAAACTTCCTTGTCAAGTCTTTTTTTGATATCGTTGAGATATTTTTCTATCCTGTCTAACTGTTGTTTTGTTGCAGTTACTGTTATAAGCCCGGCATTTTGATTTACAACGGGATCTTTAACGACATATTTTTCACTTCCTGAATTTGCAATGGATAGTATCTCTTTTGATATATCTTTCCAAAAATTAAAAGATTCACTAGTTGATATTTGATTTTCATCAGAAGCGGCATTACTTCCCGTATCTGAGTTTGAAGATTGTACAGAAGCGTTTATGACAGCTGTTCCAGTTCTTTCTGAAGTTATATAGTCTATTTTAAACGTTTTTGTTGTAATTGCCGAAACTTTCAGTACCCCATCTTCAAAAGTGTAGAAAAGGTTATTGTCTTTTAAAAGGATATCAAAAATTTCCTGCAAAGACATATTGTTTATATTTATCCCGTTCAACTTTTCATTGATCTGATCTTTTGCTATCTTATCTTTTATCAGTATGCTGAAATTGCACTCCAAACTTAGTTGCGAAAGAAGCTCATTGGTAGTTATGTCATCTAGAACTTTGATATTGAAAGCTCTATACTTGCAACTGTTGTCCGCATTCAAACTATTTTGTGTCACAAGCAGACTCATGACTACAAACAGTGCTACATTAAAAGTTTTTAGTAATTTGAATTTTATCATTTTTTTTCCTTAAAAATAGTTCGAGTTTTTTTCTCTTTCTTTTTAGTATTACGCTGGTATTTTTTATCTTTACCAATTTGTAACCGTATACTTTAGACTTTATTTTATACCATTTTTTGTTTATATTTGCCTTATCGTCAAAAATACCGTAAAGCTTTAAGACTATAGGCTTGGGTTTTGTCGCATTCTTGTCTTTTATGATCTTCAATAAGCTTCTGTTAACAAAAGGGGTCGGCACCCTGCTCAATTCTTTATCGCTCGGACCCTCTCTTTTTGTGCTTATCTGCTCGAAAATCGCATCATATTTTTGAATATTTACTTCATTATTGGTATTTACGGCTTTACTTGCAACTTCAGCCTGCAAAAAAACAATTGTACATATCATAAAAAGGAGTAATTTTTTCAATATTTTATCCCCCATACTGCTATTTTGAAGTTGACATGTATGGTTTTTTTGATATCCATGGTCAAATTGTGGACATCAACGACCAGATTGCTCTCTTCAATTGAATTTATGAACTTTATAAGATTGTTAAAATTTCCATTTGCATCGACTTCTATATCCAAAGCCTGTTCAACTTTTTTATAATTCAATTCATTGAACTGATTTTTTATAAAATTGATATTGACTTTATATTTCTTTGCATTTTTTGTTATATCATCTATAAAGTTAGCCCAGTTTACGTCGTTGTACAAAAGATATGACAATTCTCTCAATTTTGTATCTATATATCCGTTTGTAAAAATCGTTGAGCTTAACTTCTCTTTAGTCTGCTTTATCTTGGCTTTCGCTTTCTTGACATAAAAGAATTTGTCTCCTGCAACGGTTTTTGATCTTATATAATTTTTCTCTTTGGCTATCTTGGTTTTCATAGCTTTTAGTTGATTTTTAGTCTGCTTAAGCATTTGCTCACTAACAGGAAAAACATACAAGTACACTATCGTCGCTATGATGATGAATATACCGGCATATATGATGGAAAGTTCACTGCTTTTCTTATCTTTTAACGCCGTGTCGATTTTTTCAAACAATTTATCAGATGTTGCCATTTAAAACTACCTTAATATCACTTAAATAAATTCTTTTCTTATTGTCTTTTCTGATCTCCTTGGTACTTACGCTGTATTTTTTCATTTGCGTCAATGCTTTTATAAGTTCGGTGATGTTTTTATCTTTTCTGCTAAACACCGAAAGCACCATCGACATTTTATCATCTTTGTCCGTTTCTATCTCAACATTATATATCTTTGATCTGTATTTATTTATCTTTTTGAAGATTTCTACAAGCAACTCTACCTTCATAGGATAGTGTATCTTTTTGGAATAAATCTGATTTAACAGTTTTTCTCTGAAGCTTAGCTTCGCAAACTCTTTATCAAGCTTTTTTTGAATGGCTGTTTGCTGTCTCTCAAGCCCAAGCAATTGATTTTTTATGTTTGTCGCTTCAAGGTATAGTTTATGCTCCTCGGTTTTCAAACCGGCGAGCTGCAGTTTCATAAAGTATGCATAACCAAACTCATATGCCGGATAGGCAAGAGATACGATAAGAGAAAGTATAAATACATAAAATATCTTCCCTAAAGGTCTTTGCCTAAACGGTGGAGGTCTTTTAAATATAGAAAAGTTCAAACTGTCATCAGGTTCTTCTATATAGTCCATTGCGGCAAGTATCATCAAGTTGTGCAGTTGCTCGCTTTGAACCTCTTTTGCATTTTTTGCTATGACAAAGTTTAGCTCATGCGGTTCAATATCGATATATGTTCTTATATATCTGTCTATATTTTTAAAGATACCGATACTTGAATTTATAAAGATTCTGTTGATATTTTCCACCATATATGCTCTCTTGGCGTAAAATATAACATCATTTACATATACGAACATCTCTTTATAGAGTTTTATGATAAGTCTTTGATTTTCTTCCGATATGTTGGCGGAGTGTCCGGTTAGTATAAAATTGGTAAAATCTTCATACTGGTAACTCTCGCCGGATATTTCACAAAATTTTTCATGCATTCTCTCAAGAGAGTAATTGAGTGATTTTGAGTATATATACTCACCATCAGCATAGATAGCCAAAAAAGCATCACTCTTCTTAAAGTATAAAAAGCAGTCAACACTGTCTTTTTCAAGTAAGTTTTTATTGTAAACGGATTTTATCAGTAATGGTTCTGGCAAAATATAATCTATATATTTTACCTTTTTTACGATTTCTTTAAATTCCTCTTCTATTTTATTGGTTTCAATGGCAAAAATATTGAATTTTCTTTTACTACTGTTTTCAAAACCAAAAAACTCTTTGTAAAAGATAGTGTACTGAACAGCCGGATCGAAGTTTAGCTCATCATAGACTTGTATATCTATGGCACTTTCGAGATCTTCATCGGTTATGTTTCTACTTATCTCTATGGAATCAGTTATAAGGTTTTTGGAACTTAGTATGGATATATAAAAGTTCTCTTTTTTGAAGCCGGAAAGTTTGTTTAGTTTTATCTCATTGTTTTGAAATCTATACGACTTTCCTGAAGCTGGATCTATCGTTACGATAGAGCTGTATCGCTTTGTTTTGGTTACTTGTTTCTTTGCCATATTGCCATCCATTTTTACATAATATGTATTTTATATATTTCTAGCTTAATCCAACCTTTATTTGATACTTTATAATAATATTTCATCTATTATTACCTAGTTTCAACCCTATATCCTAAATCGGCCAAAGCTTTTTTATCTTTACTCCAGCCCGGTTTCACAACTACTTCAAGCTTTAAAAACACCTTTTTACCACAAATTTCTTCTATATTTTTCCTGGCTTGTGTACCTATCCTTTTGATGGCACTTCCGCCCTTTCCTATGATCATACCTTTTTGTGACTTTTTTTCCGTTATGATATTGGCATATACTTTTTCTACATCAGGTAACTCTTCAACCTTTTCAACCACAACGTCACTAAGGTAAGGTATCTCATCGCTTAGGTTGTCAAAGAGTGCTTCTCTTATATACTCTTTGTATATCTCTTTTAAATTTTCGGTAGTTAAAAGTTCAGGATCATAAAGATAGGGATGTTCGGGTATATATTTTATTATGATATCCAAAAGCTCACTCTGTTTCGTTCCTTTTTTGATGGAGATGGGAACCAACTCTTTATAATATTCTTGATATTTGTGATACTGGGATATCTTTTTAAGCAAAGCATCTTTGCTAACTAGATCCATTTTGGTTAGTAAAACTATATGGGGAGTGTTTTTTTTATTGAGCTCCAAAAACTTTTCATACTCTTCTATACTGTCTTTAACCGAGGCTAAAAAAAGTATAAGATCACAATCCCCTATGGCTTTTAGAGCTTCTTCGAGCATAAATTGATTTAGAAGTCTCTCTTTCTGATGGATTCCTGGAGTATCTATGAAAATAATTTGTGCATTTTTGTGCATTACTATGAAATTCATTCTTTTTCTAGTAGCATTTGCTTTGTGAGAAACAAGAGCTAACTTTTCACCGATAAGCCAATTTAAAAGAGAGCTTTTACCACTGTTTGGTCGCCCGACAACCGAAACGAAGCCCGCTTTTGTTTCACTCATTATATAGTCTCCCTACAATTAATTGGCTTTAGATATGCCCTTTGAAGTTAAAAGCATAAATCATTCCACAATCTACCATTAAAGTATATACCTTGAAACTTCCTCATCTTCTATCACTTCATCGAGCTTTTCGTGCACCAACTCTTTGGTTACTGTTATGGTTTCGCCTTTATGCTCATCCGCATCATAACTTATCTCTTCTAAGACTCTCTCTATGACAGTATGCAGCCTTCTTGCACCTATATCTTCAGTTTTTTCATTGGTTATGTGGGAGATTCTTGCCATCGCTCTTATGGCGTCATCATCAAACTTCAACTCAACCCCTTCTGTACTTAAAAGTGCTTCATACTGTCTAAGAAGTGAATTTTTAGGTCTTGTAAGAATTTGATAAAGAACTTCTTCATCAAGTGAGCTAAGTTCTACCCTCAAAGGAAATCTTCCTTGAAGTTCCGGTATCAAATCGCTCGGTTTTGTCAAGTGAAAAGCACCCGCGGCTATAAAAAGTATATGATCGCTTTTTACCACACCGTATTTTGTGTTGATGCTGCTTCCTTCGACTATCGGCAAAAGGTCTCTTTGAACACCCTCTTTGCTTGGGTCTTGTCTTGAGTTATTTTTTTGACTTACCGCTATCTTGTCTATCTCATCTATAAAAACTATACCGCCGTTTTCCACTCTTTTTAATGCTTCACTTTTTACCAAGTCCATATCGAGTAAAGCTTCGCTTGCTTCATTTTTGAGTATCTCTCTCGCTTCTTTTACGGTTACCTCTTTTTTTATCTTTTCTCTGCCGCTTCCAAGTATCTTGATAAATGATTCTTGCACTTTTATAACTTCCGGAGGCAAAGAACTGTCACTACTCTCACCGAATCCTTTTTGCATTTCAAGCTCTATTTTTAGATCATCGAGTTCACCGTTTCTAAGCTTGGCTAACATTCTTTGATAACTTTTTTCATAATCCTCTTTTTTTTCGGCGGTTGCTCCTTTTGGTAATGGAGGAAGTAGTTTTTCAAGTATCTTTTTTTCTATATAGTTATCTATAGAGTCTTTGTTTTTTTCTTTATGTTCCTGTTTTACAAGATTTATGGCATTTGAAACGAGATCTCTTATCATAGACTCCACATCTCTTCCGACAAATCCCACTTCAGTATATTTGCTAGCTTCTACTTTTACAAAAGGAAGGCTTAGCATCTTGGCTAACCTTCTTGCTATCTCGGTTTTACCGACACCTGTTGATCCTATCATAAGGATATTTTTAGGCATTATCTCTTCTTGCATCTCTTTTGGAAGTTTCATTCTTCTATATCTGTTTCTAAGAGCCACGGCTATGGCTTTTTTCGCATCTTTTTGACCTATGATATACTCATCAAGGTATGATACTATCTGTTTTGGTGTTAAATTCATTTACTTTTCATCCTTATCTTCTAAAGTATAGATATTTATATTGGTATTGGTATATATGCAAAGTTCGCCGGCGATTTGGAGTGACTCTTTAACTATGGATTCTTCATCAAGGTTTGAGTGCTTTTTTAAAGCTCTTGCGGCACTTATGGCAAAGTTTCCACCGCTTCCTATGGCGGCTATGGTTTTATCTTCAGGCTCCACTACATCTCCGGTTCCACTTAGGATAAAGATATGCTTTGTGTTTAGCACTATCATCATAGCTTCAAGTCTTCTTAGATACTTATCTTTTCTCCACTCTTTTGAAAACTCTATGGCAGCCTTTAAAAGGTCGCCTTTTCTCTGCTCCAAAATCCCCTCGAACATATCAAAAAGGTTAAAAGCATCTGCAGTACTTCCGGCAAATCCGGCTAAAACTTTACCGTTATGAAGTTTTCTTATCTTTACGGCATTTCCTTTTAAGACGGTATTGCCAAATGTCACCTGTCCGTCACCGCCTATAACGGCTTTATTTTTGCCCTTAAAAGCAAGTATGGTCGTAGCTTCAAACACCCTACTCTCCTGTTACTTCAACTTGAACTTTGGCATGTATACCATGACCGAGCTTTAGTGATATCTCATACTCACCGGTAGCCTTTATGGCTTTATCAAGTTCAACATGCTTTTTATCTATCTCATAGCCTGTTTGATTTAATATCTCTTTTGCTATCTCTTCTTTTGTTACCGCTCCAAAAAGTGAGCCGTTAGCCCCAAGCTTTCTTTTTATAACGACTTTCTTATCTTTTAAATTTTTCTCTATCTCTTTAAGCTTTTCTATAAGGGCTTCCTCTTCCTCTTTTTTTCTTTTTTGCTCCTCTTCCCACTCTTTTATAACTTCAGCGGTAGCAACTTTCGCAAAACCTTTCGCAACCAAAAAGTTTCTACCGTATCCGTCTTTTACCTCTTTAATTTCACCGGCTTTTCCCAAGCTTTTAACATCTTTTATAAGTAAAACTTTCATGCATATTTCCTTGTCTATATTTTTGGATGATATTATAGCAGAATATATTTTATGAATAGGTAACACAACTAAAAGACGATCTTTTAAGTAGGTTTTGTGCAGGTTGAAAGTAATATAAGTATCTAAATGTTGTGGACCAATACAAAGACTTGACAAAATGAATATTATTGAATACAATGTATTATATTTTATGTAGGAGGATTGTTTATGAAAACTGTAACAATGCGAGTTGATGATGCAATTTATAAAATTATAAAAACAGCTGCCGATGGTCAAAGAAGAAACATTTCAAACTTTATCCAGTACGCAACACTACAATATTTGACTTCGTCTCAATATGTTAGTGATAATGAAATGAATGATATATTAAATGATAAAGAATTGGTTAAAAATTTGGAAATTGGTTTAAAAGAGGTAAAAAACGGAGACTATACGATTGTATAACTTCAAGATAGCAGAAACAAAAAATTTTCAAAAAATCAAAAAGCAGATTGACAAAAAAATATATGATAAAATTATCAATATAGTATACCCTCAATTAAAAATAAATCCATACTTTGGAACAAATATAAAAAAACTTAAAGGCAAGTTTGAAGGATATTATAGATACAGACTTGGAAATTATAGGCTTTTTTACCTTATCGAGGATGAGAAAGTGGTGATAGTGGTAACAGATTTTAGCCATAGACAAGGTGCATATGATTAAAACATTAAAAGGGAACACCTTGATAGAGTCCAAGTAGGTAGCGTTCAACAATCTGTGTCAGCATCGAATAATTCCTAAAATTATATCATAAATCTAAAGCATCATTCAACCTACCATCGAAATAGATAGTAAGTTGAGAGATGGTAAGCGACCAGTT
Source organism: Thiofractor thiocamini (assembly GCF_055384375.1). Taxonomy (NCBI): domain Bacteria; kingdom Pseudomonadati; phylum Campylobacterota; class Epsilonproteobacteria; order Campylobacterales; genus Thiofractor; species Thiofractor thiocamini. The sequence goes on from NZ_AP042389.1 coordinate 863,951, forward strand.
TCTGATTGGCATAGTCCACTTTTCCTGAGCATTTTTAATTCCCATATAGAGTAATTTGAGTAAACTTTCATCGTTTGGAAAAGCACCTTTGCTCTTGGTAAGGGTACGAAATTGTCGATGCACTGACTCGATAACCTCCCTCTCAAAAGAAGAAGTTGCCAAACTCTCCATTTGCTAAAATAGGGAACTTAGGGTTGAGTTGAGTATATGTACATTATCACCTTTTTTGGCTCTTAGAGTCGTTCCGAGATATGGAAGATTTACACCGTATGTTTTGGTTTTTGGATTGCCTTTTGGCAAGAGTTGGGCAAGAGATGATTGCAAACTAAGCTCATAATACAACTCTTTACCCTCTCTTCTTCCTTTCTCCAAAGGAGGCACGAAAAAATTCCTTGAAGAGATAGACTCTTTTGCTTCCAAAAATCCGACAGGAGCTACGCTAGCTGCTGCCATTGCTTTTAAAAATGTCCTTCTTTTTAGCATTTTGATCCTTTTTGCTTTATCCAGATTTTGGGATTATCATAACATTACAAAATAAATAGGCTCTAAATGCCATATTAACGCAATATTACCCTATCTTTCTTTTTTCCAAATTTCTATAATAAATATTATATGCAAATATGAAAACAATGGTTGAAATATAGAAAAAAACTTCAAGCAAGGATGGATTTGCATTGTATCCAAAGAGGGCTTTTAAAAAACTACCACTTATACTCTCTTCACTCAATATATGATTTATATCCCATACTTGCTCGATAAATACAGGCAATACTCCCGCCTCTTGAAATTCATATACACTGTGAGCCAACAATCCGGCGGCAAAAAAGACAAATACAAATGAACTTATAGCAAATATATATCTTAGTTTTATGTATCTTGCTCCTTTATAGACAAGATATCCTACTCCAACCCCGGCAGCTGCTCCCAAAGATGAAAACAAAAAGGAAAAGCCGTTTTGATTCAATGCTACGGAATTTAAAAAGATAGTTGTTTCAACACCTTCTCTTAAAATTGAAAAAAATACCAAAAGCAACAATGCCATATTGCCGCCTTTTTGGATACTACTATCGACACTAAGCGACAGTTTCTCTTTGATATTTTGATTGGCAGACATCCAAATGATAAAAAAGAGCATCAGCACTGCTCCTCCAGCCATCGTGACACCCTCAAATATCTGCTCCTTGACTCCCGTAAAACCTCCAAGAACTTTATGAAACATTATCGCACCAAGTATACTTCCTATCACACCAAAAAGTATACCTCTGTTGACGTACTTGATATAGTGTGTATTGTTACTCTTTTTAAGGTATCCGTATATAATACCGACTACAAGTGACGCTTCTAAAAAGTCCCTAAAAGTTATGATAAACTCTTGCATACTAAACTCCCGTAAATTTTGTTAAATTATCATTATATGATAATGATAATGAGTATCATAACTAAAACAAGCTTTAAGTTATATTATCCATCCGGTTAAAAGATAAAGCAAATGATAGTGTTAAGAAGTATGCATTATAAATATACTTTGTGAGTCTTTATACTCGTAAGTTAGCTTCATATTGTGATTTAAAAGAATACTGTGAACTATATACAAACCAAGACCAAAGCTTTGTTTGTTTGTGTCGCCGGTTTTAAAAAACGGCTCAAAGTATTTCTCCAAAGGGTATTTTAACTTTTGGGAGTTGTTGATAAAAGATATCTTATCTTTTTCTATGATGACAGTCGCTTTTTTATCTTTTGAATATTTCAAGGCGTTATCCAAAAGATTTTTTACGGCAATGCTAAAAAGTTTGAAATTGACAAAAAGTTTTGTATTTTCATCTTTTTCTATGATAGTTATATGTTCTTCATCTTCAAAAAGTATATCAAGTGCATTATCTATGATGTCTATGGCAAAGTATTCACTCTTTTGTACCTTGCCTTGCCTTGAGATCAATTCTTCTATAGTTGCAAATTCACTTATAAGAGTTTCGAGCCTCAAAAAAAGCTTTTCCATTTTTTTACGATTTTCTTCGGTTTGAGGAAGTTTTGTCAAAAACCTTCCTTTGGTTATAGGAGTTTTAAGTTCATGCATGATATTTCGCAAAAATATATCCCTTGACTCTCGTAAAACTTTTAAGTTGTCTATGGATTTGTCAAACTCTTTTGCCAAATTGGCTATCTCATCATTTCCCTTGATATTTATATCTATATCTTCAAGTTTACCTTTGCCAAGGCTTTGTATCTTTTTTTGAAGTATTTTAAGAGGATAAAGTTTTTTAATGATGGATATATAAGATATGAACAGTACCAAAGTGATGATAACAAGAGCTATAAGTATATATCTGGTATTTAACATATTTGGGTTGTTATCTCTTAGAACCATTTCAAACATAGGATTTTTAAAAAATATATAGTACTTCTTATCTTTTTTAAAAATCCTCATCTTGTACATAGGAGTATAAATGTTACAAACATGATCCATGTCATCATGGATATTCTCTTTTATCTCTTTGGCACTTAGTATCTCTATATTTAAATTTGCCAGTTTTTCTGATAGCCTTTTGGATATCGTTCCGTGATTGTTATGAAGTTGGAACAAGACAGTGTTTACTATGGTAGAGTATTTTCTTTTTAAAAAATTATTGTGTCTTTTTTCACTGTTTTTTATGACTATAAAAAATGTGATACCGATAAAAAATATGGATATCAAAAAAACGGTAGTAATGTTGAAAAATATAGAATTTTTATTGATCTTCACTTACGGACTTCTCCTAACACCTATGAAAAGTCCAATTTATACCCCATCCCTCTTATCGTTTGAAGATATTTGGGATTTTTCGGATCTTCTTCTATTTTTTTTCTTATGCGATTTATGATAACCGCTAAGGAGCTGTCGAAATTGTACTCTTCATTTTCAAAACTTCCTTGAGAAAGAAGCTCTTCTCTTGGGATGATGTATCCTCGCTTTTTGATGAAAAAAGCGAGGATCATATACTCAGCGGCAGTTAGCTTGAGTACTTCACCGTTTTTCTTGATCTCTTTTTTTTCAGGATCAAGTTCAAACATATGTTTTTTATCATACTCTTTGTTTGTGTGTGTATGTTTTTCATATCTTCTAAGTATGGCTTTTATCCTTACTTCAAGCTCTCTTGGATCATAAGGCTTAGGCAGATAGTCATCAGCTCCTAGTTTAAGAGCCGTAACTTTATCTACTATGCTACTTCTTGCGGATGAAATGATGATGGGTATATTTGCATTTTCCACCACTTCCTTACAGACATCAAGTCCATCCATTCCGGGAAGCGTAAGATCAAGTATAAGCAAATCGTACTCTTTTAAAGAGAGTGCTCCAAGGCCGATATATGGATCTTCAAAATTTTCAACCTCTATACCGAAATCCTTTAAGTACTCTATCAGCACTCCGGCTAATTCCGCATCATCTTCTATCATCGCAATTTTTATCAACTTCTTTACCTCATTGTTATATGTTTAGCTCTTATGAGTGCAACAAAATCCTCTCTTTGTTTTTTATCAAGGATTTTAAATATACCATCAAGCATATTTGCTCTTGATTTTATCATATTCTCTCTTTTGGATTTCATAATCTGTATAAATTTATCTTTATCAAAACTGTCTTTGCCAAATGCATCAAGGATTTTATCCATATTTGCCATATTTTTCTTTTGAAGTGCTTGTATCTCTTTTTTTTGGGTATCGCTGAGATTTAGTTTATTTAGCATATTCATCATCATTTTGGTATGCATTTTTCTCATATTTCTCATCATTTGCATGGGATTTTGCATCATGCCACCTCTCATACCCATAGCTCCTCTTTGATGTTTGTTCATCATGTACTTTGGCCCCATCTGCCCTCCTCTTTGCATCATCATTTGAGAGCCCATCATACCTTGTTGCATTCCCTGCCCCATCATAGTGTCATTGTCTCCGTCACCACCGTGCGCCATCAGCACTGTCGCCAAACCCAAAGAAGCTACCGCTGTAACCAAAATCCTCTTTTTCATTTCATCTCCTTTAATTTTTATCACTTCCGTGATTTATTTGTGATGAAATTGTAACACCCTCCCTTAAACTAGGTTTGAACGACATATTAACACTATATTAACCGATATAATTGAGCATATCCAAAATATGCTGCGATATATGATACTTCTTGCCTGCAACATCTTTTATATCAAGTTCGACGAATTTTCCCTCTTTATACCCTATCACTATATTTGACTTGTCACTTCTAAGAAGTACGTCTACAGCTTTGACTACAAACTCAAATGCCATCAACCTTTCAAATACCGTCGGATTCCCACCTCTTTGTATATAGCCAAGCACACTCTTTCTCGTTTCAAGTCCCAGATTTTTCTCTATCCATTCAACCATACAGTCTGTCTTTCCAACTCCTTCGGCTATAAAGCATAGAACATAGTTTCTTCCATTTTCTATCTCTTTTAAAAGTAGCTCTTTAGCAAGGTTAAGGTCAAGATCTACTTCAGGTATCAAACACAATTCAGCCCCACAGGCTATAGCGGATGTAGCACAAAGATATCCACACTCCCTGCCCATGGTCTCTATGACAAAACCTCTTTTAAAAGTTGAAGCGGTATCTCGTATCTTGTCACTTGCATCCCTTATGACATTTAAAGCCGTATCGACCCCTATGCAATACTCAGTCCCTGCTATATCATTATCTATGGTAGCGGGAATCCCTACAAATCTTATATCAAACTCTTTACAAAACAGATCCATCGCCCTAAAGCTTCCGTCACCTCCAAGCACTATCAAAGAATCTATACCTTTTTTTTCAAGATTTTCAAATGCGATTTGTCTGTACTTTTTTTCGTACCATCTTTTTGATCTTGAAGTTCCTATGATAGATCCGCCTCTATGCAGTATTCCACTTACATCATGGTGAGTGGCTTTTTTGATATTATCATCTATGAGCCCCTCAAGTCCGTTATATATAAAATATGGGGTTTTGCCATTGAATCCGGCATAATCCACAAATCTTTTAAGAGCCGGATTCATCCCGGGTGCATCACCACCTGAACACATTATAGCTATAGACATTTCATTCTCCTGTTTAAAATTATCATAATTATACCACCATTAAGCAAACAAACGGTTAATTTGTTTCATTTTTACACATATATAAAATTTTTAGTGACATCTTTATAACATTTAGAGTAATGCTACGATTTTGCTATGATAACTTTTTATAATATAACGTTCAAAAAATTAAAAAGGAGAAGCTTATGACTGAAGAGAATGCAAAAGCTTACTGGAAAGAGAATATCTCTACCATACTGAAGCTTTTATTTATTTGGTTTATAGTCTCATACGGTGCTGGGATACTTTTCATCAACCAGCTTAACGCCATCGAAATAAGCGGGGTAAAACTCGGTTTTTGGTTTGCGCAACAAGGCTCTATTTATGTCTTTGTTATTTTGATTTTTGTATATGCAAAATGGATGAATAGCATAGATGAAAAATACGATGTACACGAGTAAGGAGAAATCATGGATTTACAAACTTTAATTTATCTTTTTGTCGGACTCTCTTTCGCTCTATATATCGGTATAGCCATTTGGAGTAAAGCAGGAAGTACAAAAGAGTTTTATGTTGCGGGAGGCGGGGTTCACCCTATAGCAAACGGTATGGCTACAGCTGCGGATTGGATGAGTGCGGCATCATTTATATCACTAGCCGGTATTATCGCTTTCAAAGGAAGTGACGGCGGAGCGTATCTTATGGGCTGGACAGGAGGCTATGTTCTTTTGGCACTGCTTTTAGCTCCTTATCTTAGAAAATTCGGAAAATTCACAGTTCCTGATTTTATCGGGGATAGATACTACTCGGACTTGGCCAGGACCGTTGCCGTTATAGCGGTTATCTTCATCTCCTTTACATATGTCGCCGGACAAATGAGAGGTGTCGGTATAGTTTTTTCAAGATTTTTACAGGTTGATGTCAATACCGGTGTTATCATAGGTATGGCCATAGTCTTTATATATGCCGTACTTGGTGGAATGAAAGGTATAACCTATACTCAAGTTGCCCAATACACAGTTATGATATTTGCCTATACCATTCCTGCCATATTCCTTTCTATTCAGGTAACAGGCAATGCAATACCTCAATTAGGTATTTTTGGTCAAACCACATTTGCATTTCATGATGGAGTTAAAACCATACCGTCTGGTACATTTTTGATGCATGCACTTGACCAATCCATACAGGATTTAGGCTTTAGTGCATACACACAGCCTGGAAGTCTTTGGAATATGTTCATGCTAACAGTTGCTTTGATGGTCGGAACTGCCGGTCTTCCTCACGTTATCGTAAGATTTTTTACCGTACCTAGAGTAAGAGATGCCAGGATAAGTGCAGGGTGGGCATTGCTTTTTATAGCCATTTTATATACCACTGTTTCTTCCGTAGCGGCTTTTTCAAGAGTGAATCTTATCAAAAATGTACAAAATGTACCATACAAAGAGTTTGTTGAAGGAAAAGTCAAACATCTCAATGGCACTCCAAATGACGGTCACTGGTTTAAAACATGGGAAGACGGAGGTCTTTTGGCATGGAATGACAGAAACAAAGACGGTAAGATACAGTATGCTCACGGTAAAGCTTTTATCGGTAAAAAAGGCAAACCTCATTTTGACGGCAAAACAGCGCCCGATGGTCACAGGCTTACCTCAAATCCAGCCGGACCACCAACAGAAGCAGAATTGAAAAAAAATCATGGTATAGCCAATGAGATATATGTTGACAGGGATATCATGGTTTTAGCCAACCCTGAAATAGCGAACTTACCTAACTGGGTCATAGCATTTATCGCAGCGGGTGGTTTGGCGGCTGCTTTGTCAACTGCCGCAGGACTTTTGCTGGTCATTTCCTCTTCTATTTCACACGATTTGATGGGACAGGTACTTTTCAAAGACCCGACTACCGGTCTTTCAAAACTTAGTGAAAAAGCTGAGCTTATGTGGGCAAGGATCGCAGCAGTCGTAGCGATACTGGTGGCAGGGTATCTGGGCATCAATCCTCCGGGGTTCGTTGCGCAGGTCGTTGCATTTGCATTTGGTTTGGCTGCAGCTAGTTTCTTCCCTGCGATTATCATGGGAATATTCTATAAAAGAATGAACAAGCAAGGTGCGATAGCCGGTATACTAACCGGTCTTATCTTTACCTTTGGATATATAGTTTACTTTGTATTTATGGGTGGCGATCCAAAAGATTATCTTTTTGGAGTAGCACCTACAGGCATTGGAACGATAGGTATGGTACTTCACTTCATTGTAGCTATCATCGTATCGAACATGACTCCGCCGCCTCCAAAAGAGATACAGGAAATTGTTGAAAACATAAGAGTTCCTAGAGGAGCCGGTGCGGCAGTAGCACACTAAAACACAGAGGGGGAAACCCCTCTGTATATCTAAAGAGGTGATATGAGTTTACATGACCAAAAAGAGTTTTTAAAAAGTATTCATCCGTTTGATATGCTTAGCGATAAGGAGCTTGATATAGCCATCAAAGAGACAACCATAGCGTATTATCCAAAAGAGAGCATACTTATATCTGAAACGATGATACCCCAAAAACTATTTTTTATCATCAAAGGAGTCGTTAACGAATACAGCAAGAAAGAACTCATAAGAGAATACAGAGAGAAAGATTTTTTTGATGAAGATACCCTGCTGTACGATAAAAGTGAGCATATATTTATAACGGCGGAGGATTTGATATGTTACGAATTGAGCAAAAAAGGTTTTTTAACTCTTTTTAATTCCAACAAAGAGTTTAAAAACTTTTTTCTACTGGATATAACCGGCAAATTACAAGCCCTTAGCAAAAGATCGAACAAAAGCGAAGATATAAGTGATTTTATGACTTCAAAAGTCAGTGAGGCATATCTTCATAAACCTTGTATAGTGGATGAAAATTCTACTTTGGAAGATGCCGTTAAATTTTCCATAAAAGAAAACAGCTCATCCATCATCATACAAACAAAAAACGGATATGGCATCATAACCGACAGTGATCTTAAAAAGTACCTGCTTTTCGGTCTGAAATACCTCAAAACCAAAGTCAAAAATGCGGCAAATTATCCTCTTGTCTGTATAGAATGGGATGATTTTTTATATAACGCTCTTTTTGTTTTTACCAAATACTCCATAAAAAGAGTAGGCGTTTTGAAAGATGGTATTTTAGTAGGTGTTTTAGAACAGATAGACCTACTTAGTTTCTTTGCCAATCAAACACATTTGGCCATAGTAAAAACCCAAAAAGCAACCAATATAGAAGAGCTGAAAGAGGCAAGCAAAGACTACATCAACATAGTAAAAGCTCTGCATGCAAAAAATGTACAATTTAGATATATTTCAAAACTCATCTCAGAGATAAACAGTAAAATCTTTCAAAAGCTTTTCGAATTTACAATCCCTGTTGAACTAAGAGACAAATGCTCTTTTATAGTCATGGGAAGTGAAGGAAGAGAGGAGCAGGTCATAAGAACCGATCAAGATAATGCACTTATCATAAAAGACGGCATAGACAAAGAGAAATTTTACCCTTATGCCAAAAAGATAAATGAAGCACTTTTAAGTTTCGGTTATCCCAAGTGTGACGGTGACATCATGCTTTCTAACAACTACTGGTGCAAAAACGAAAACGAATATAAAAAAGAGTTGGATAAATGGATATTTTCTCCTGATGAGGAGAGTTTTATGTACTTTTCCATATTTTTTGATGCAAGAAGCGTAGCGGGAGATGAGAAAATACTTGAAAGTCTTAAGGATTATATGTTTGAACAATTTGATGGTAAAAATGATATTTACATGGCACATTTTGCAAAATTATCACTTCTTTTTGAAACACCTGTAGGATTTTTGTCGGCAATTTTAGGAAAAAACAGACAGATAGATATCAAAAAAGCAGGTATTTTTCCTATCGTTCAGGGAGTAAGAGCATTTTCTTTAAAATACAAGATAAAAGAGTTTTCCTCATTCCAAAGAATAGAATCACTAAACAAAAAACATATCATAAGTGACTCGCTTAAAGATGAACTTTTAGAAGCATTTGAAATCCTCTCGTCACTAAGAGTGGAAACCGGACTTAAAAAAATAGAAGAGGCAAAAAAGCCTGACAATATCATCGATCCGCATGATTTGACCAAGATCAAACAGGATTTGCTCAAAGATAGTTTACAAATTGTAAACAATTTCAAGAAATTCATATCACATCACTTCTCTTTAGAGAAAGTTTTATGATAAATAGAATAAAATATAACTTAAACAAAAGAAGACTCAAAGATCAAAAATATGAGTACCTTTTCAACAACAAGGAGTATAATGAGTTAGTTTCGATAGATCTTGAGACGACGGGACTAAATCCCAAAAAAGACGAGATACTATCCATAGGTGCGGTAAAGATAAGAAACAATGAAATTCTTACCAATGAAAGTTTGGAGCTTTTTGTAAAACCAAAATATAAGATAAGCGAAAAAAGCATACAAATTCATCACATAAGACCATGTGATTTAAAAAATGCAATCGAAGCTGATGATGCTATAAAAAAAGTACTGGAGTTCATAGAAGGTAGAACCCTTGTGGGATATTATATAAAATTTGACTATGAAATGCTAAGTAAATATACCACAAAGTTGATAGGCTGTAAACTACCCAACAAAACCATAGAACTCTCATCGATGTATTACAAAAGAAGGAAGAGATCCTCGGCTTATGAGTTTGTTGATTTGAAATTCGATACTATTTTAAAGGAGCTTGATTTGCCAAGACTTTATAAGCACGATGCTTTGAACGATGCCATCATGTCGGCCATGATGTATTTGAAGTTAAAAAACATACCTGAGTACAAGGGTGCTTACAGTTGATTGTTTTTTTGTGTATTTGAGGCAAATATACAAACAAACAATTTAAAGGAGGCTAAATGAGCGAAATATTTTATCCCAACAGGGAATTTAGCAAACAAGCTAGAGTGAAAAATATGTGTGAGTACAAAGAGATTTGTGCTGAAGTCGATGATGATTATGAAGCATACTGGGACAAGATGGCAAAAGAGAAGATCGAGTGGTATAAGCCTTATGATAAAGTCTTAGATGAGAGCGATGCACCGTTTTACAAATGGTTCACAGGCGGAAAACTAAATGTCACTCACCAATGTATAGGAAGACACTTAGATACCAGGAAAAACAAAGCTGCCATTATATGGGAGGGGGAAGATGGATCAAGAAGAATCATCACTTATCTTTTGCTTTACTACAGGGTAAATAGATTTGCAAACCTCATGAAAAATAGATTTGGTATAAAAAAAGGTGATAGAGTAGTTATCTATATGCCTATGATCCCTGAAGCTGCATTTGCAATGTTGGCATGCGCAAAGATAGGCGCTATTCACTCTGTTGTTTTTGGAGGATTTAGCGCTGAAGCTTTAAGAGACAGGATCATAGATGCCGGAGCGAAACTTGTCATCACTGCTGATGGAGCTTACAGAAGAGGAAATCCGTACCTTTTAAAACCAATAGTGGATAAAGCTTTGGAAGAGGGATGCGAATGCGTTGAAAATGTACTTATAGTGCAAAGAAACTTTGAAGAAGTTGATATGGTAGAAGGAAGAGACCATATCTACAATGATCTTATAGGTCAGGAGAGTGAATTTTGTGAAGCGGAAGTGATGGACAGTGAAGATCCTCTCTTTTTGCTTTACACTTCTGGAAGTACCGGAAAACCAAAAGGTGTTCAGCACTCTCAAGCTGGCTACATACTTTGGGCTCAATACACTATGGAAAATGTCTTTGACGTAAAAGAAAACGATACTTTTTGGTGTACAGCTGATGTAGGCTGGATCACAGGGCACACATATATAGTGTATGGGCCTCTTGCCATAGGCGCGACTACAGTAATGTACGAGGGTGTTCCACTTTATCCAAATGCCGGCAGATGGTGGAAAATGATAGAAGAGTTGAGAGTCAACCAGTTTTATACTGCACCTACAGCTATAAGACTTTTGCATAAAGTAGGAGCCGATGAACCGGCTAAGTATGACTTAAGCAGCTTAAAAGTTCTTGGAACAGTCGGCGAGCCTATCAACCCTGATGCATGGATGTGGTACTATGATGTTATAGGCGGAGGAAGGTGTCCTATAGTCGATACTTGGTGGCAAACCGAAACAGGCGGTCATATGATAAGCCCACTTCCAGGAGCTACTCCTATAAAACCGGGTTCTGCTACATTCCCGCTTCCTGGCATCAAAGCTGAGATCATAGATGAAGAGGGTAATAAAATGCCAACAGGAGAAAAAGGACTTCTTTGCATCACAAAACCATGGCCTAGTATGATAAGAACTATCTGGGGAGATCCTGAAAGGTTTAAAAAATCATATTTTGGGGATTGTAAAAAAGATGGAAAACCTGTTTACTTTTCAGGCGATGCAGCTATATATGACGAAGACGGATACATTTTTATAACCGGAAGAACAGATGATGTTATCAATGTCTCAGGTCATAGACTAGGAACTGCAGAGATAGAAGGCGTTATAGGTCATGAAGAACATGTAGCGGAAGTTGCGGTTGTAGGAAAACCTGATGAGATAAAAGGTGAGGATGTATTTGCTTATATCGTTACCAAAAAAGATGTAGATGAAGCGACTCTTTTAAAAAGTATCAATGCACTTATAACCAAAGAGATAGGACCTATCGCAAAAGTCGGATCCATTTTGATAGTTCCAGGCTTACCTAAGACAAGAAGTGGTAAAATTATGCGAAGGATTTTAAGATCCATCGCCAAAGGTGAAGAGATAACCCAGGATATCTCTACCATAGAGGATCCTTCCATAGTCGGAACCATAGAAAAACTTTTCAAAGAAAAAAATTAGGAGCAAAGTATGAAAAACCATAAAGTCATAGATATAAAGATCACTTATGATCCTGAATTGATAGATGATGAGGAGAGACTAGATCAAAAGATCAAAGATTTTCTTGAAGATTTGAAAGCAAAGAAAGGCGTGACAATAAGAGCCAAAAGACATAAAGTAGAGCTTGATTATATGCCTGATGAGTATGGTCTGGTTTGATTCAAAGGGGAAAATTCCCCTTTGAATTTAAATCCTTACCTCTTTTATAGCTTGAACCAACAACTCAAAAGATTCCTCACTGTAGTGTTCAACCTGTTCTATATCCGCAAGAACCTTATCCATATCATTTTTCTCAAAGTACTCATCCAAAGCCTTCTTGAGAAGTTGATGTACATTTCTATGTTCTTGGTCTATTTTTTGCAAAACTTGCTGGTTTTTACTTAAAAGTTTTCTAACTTCACTTCCGAACCATTTGCCAAACCTGCAACTGTTTTCATCGACAAGATTGACTTTTTTCTTATCTATCATAGCTTTATATGCTTGAAGTTTCAATTTTATATGGTCAATCTTGCCGTTACTTACATGCATCTCTCTTGTGATATTTGTAGTTAGATTTTGTATCTCTTTAGAATTGTCTCTGGCTTTATCGGCGGCTTCTTTAAATTCTCCAAGTATCGAAGTTCCTTTATCTGCCTCTTCCCTGAAAGTCTCAGTTGCTGCAAGTATGGTAGAAGTGCTTTGTTTTAGAGTGCTTATGTTTATCTCTACTTCTTGCGTAGCTTTTTGGGTTCTCTCAGCCAGTTTCCTGACTTCATCGGCAACCACTGCAAAGCCTCTGCCGTGCTCACCGGCACGTGCTGCTTCTATAGCGGCATTTAGTGCCAAAAGGTTTGTCTGATCACTTATATCTTTTATCAGATTTATGATATCGGCAATGGAATTTACATGATCATTTAATGCATTCGAGTCATCTTGGAGTCCGACTGTCATCTCTTCTATCTTTTGCATAGACTCCACCACACTGTCTGTATTGGTTTCTATCTTATCCATCTCTGATGCATTTTCGCCGTTTAGCTTATCTGCAGCTTCTAGCATAGTTAGATTTTCTTCTATAGTATCTTGCAAAAATCTGACTCCGCTGTCATAACTTTTCAAGATAACATCAAGAAGTTTTATCTTGGCTTCATCATCACTCGTACAACTCTTTTTATCTTCATTGAAACTGTAGGATGATTTTTCTTTTTGACACTCATCCAACTCATTTTTAAGTCTTTCATTCTCAGCTTTTAGATTTTTTATCTCTTCCTCAAGCTCTCTTATCCTTCCTCCTGAAAACATTGCTCCTCCTTCTATAAAACAATTTTGTGATTTATTTTATCTTATTAAAAATTATGTTAATATTAATCAGCTATAATATACCTATGAAAATCAAAACCACCCCCTCAGTCGTCATCAGAATACTTCTTTGGATATTCATACTCATTGGTGGCATATACTTTGGCTTTTACTTTGATGGTATCTACTTTAAAGAGTGGGTAAAAAATCCTATCTTTCACATCTTTTCATTTATCATAGGATTTTTTTTGATGAAACTCTCTTTTCACGCGGCGAAAGTAGGAGGAAGAGAACTTAAAAAACATGGCAGAGAAGGAGATATCCCAAGACTCGAGACAAACAAGCTGGTTACTAGCGGGATATTTTCATGTTTTAGGCATCCTATGCTCTTTGGACTCTCTTTCATACCACTTGCTTTGGCTCTCATGGTAGGCTCAGTTACTTTCATACTTTTTATAGCTCCACTTGAGATGGTATTTATCCTCATAATGGTACTGATTTTTGAAGAGATGGAGTGTTATAAAAAATTTGGCAAAGATTATGAAGTTTACAAGAGAAAAACTCCAATCTTTTCAAAAGATTGGAGTTGCTATAAAAAACTTTTTTGGGATTAGAGATATATCTCGCTTCCTTTTTCCCTAAAGTGTTCAGCCTGCTCTTTCAAACCCTCTTTTAAAGCCTCTTCTTCATCTTTTATCTCTTTTTCTTTTGCATACTCTCTAACATCTTCAGTTATCTTCATAGAGCAAAATTTCGGTCCGCACATTGAGCAAAAATGAGCTACTTTCGCACTCTCTCTTGGAAGGGTGCTATCGTGAAACTCTCTAGCTCGATCAGGGTCAAAGCCGATATTGAACTGATCATACCATCTAAATTCGAACCTTGCTTTACTCATGGCATTATCTCTTATCTGAGCTCCCGGGTAACCTTTGGCCAAATCTGCCGCATGAGCTGCTATCTTGTAAGTTACTATACCCTCTCTTACATCCTCTTTTGTCGGAAGTCCAAGATGCTCTTTTGGAGTAACATAACATAGCATCGCCGTTCCATACCATCCTATCTGCGCTGCACCTATGGCTGAAGTTATATGATCATATCCCGGAGCCACATCAGTTACCAATGGTCCCAAAGTGTAAAACGGTGCTTCATAGCACTCTTTTAACTCTTTTGTCATATTCTCTTTTATCATATGCATCGGCACATGCCCTGGCCCCTCTATCATGACCTGTACATCATGCTTCCATGCTATCTTGGTAAGCTCTCCCAAAGTCTCAAGTTCGGCAAACTGGGCTTCATCGTTCGCATCATAAATCGAGCCCGGTCTTAAACCGTCCCCCAATGAAAAAGCCACATCATAAGCTTTCATGATTTCACAAATATCCTCAAAATGCTCATATAAAAAGCTCTCTTTATGGTGAAAAAGACACCATTTTGCCATGATGGAGCCTCCTCTTGAGACGATACCGGTCAGTCTTTTGGCAGTCATAGGAACATACTTCAGTCTAACTCCGGCGTGTATGGTAAAGTAGTCCACTCCCTGTTCGGCTTGTTCTATAAGGGTATCTCTAAAGATTTCCCATGTTAGATTTTCCGCAATTCCATTTACCTTTTCAAGTGCTTGGTATATAGGAACGGTACCTATAGGAACAGGTGAATTTCTTACTATCCACTCTCTTGTTTCATGTATATTGGCTCCGGTTGAGAGATCCATAACGGTATCGCCACCCCATCTAATAGACCATATCATTTTTTCTACTTCTTCGGCTATCGAAGAAGTGGTAGCTGAGTTTCCTATGTTTGCATTGATCTTTACCATAAAGTTTCTACCTATGATCATAGGCTCACACTCAGGATGGTTTATATTGGCAGGAAGTACAGCTCTACCGGCTGCTATCTCATCTCTTACAAATTCCGGAGTATAAACTTCGGGCAAATTCGCTCCAAAACTTTCGCCTTTGTGTTGGGCGGCTAAAAGCCCGTTTTCTTTTGCATATTCGAGTTTTTGGTTTTCTCTTATAGCTACAAACTCCATCTCAGGGGTTATGATACCTTGTTTGGCTAAGTGCATCTGGGTAACATTTTTACCTTTTTTGGCTCTTTTAGGTTTTCTTACATTTGGAAATCTAACTCCGCTTAAACTATCATCTTCATTTCTTTTATGAAAATACTTTGAAGTAAAGTCACCAAGATCTTCTATCTCAACTCTTTCTTTTATCCAAGGCTCTCTTATGGGGTTTATGCCCTTTGTCAAGTCTATCTTAACTTCAGGATCGGTATATGCCCCCATGGTATCGTAAACATACAAAGGTGGATTTTTTTCGATCGTTCCATCACTTTTTCTCGTGTCTTCAAGTATGATCTTTCTAAAAGGAACTCTTATATCTTCTCTTGAACCCGTTTCATAAACTTTTTGAGAACTTGGAAAATTCTCTAAAAGTGTTGGATCAACTTCTCTAAGTGTCTGTAGTAAATCTGATTTCATATTTTCTCCTTCCTACGCCGGCATTATCCGGATCAGGTTCAAACCCAAATTTGGGTTAGGGGTATATTCTCAGCCTTGCTTTTGCAAAGCACCCCCGGTAACAATGGCAGTAGTTTAAATTTTACAAAATTATACACAATCATTCAAAAATATAACTTAAGATATATATTTTAGAGGTATAATTAAGTGATATTTTGGTAAAATGCACAAAATTTTTTATAAAGAGTTACGGTTATGAGCGATAAAAAAAGTACAGTTTACAATCCAAAAGTAATAGAAGACAAATTTTATAAAATTTGGGAAGAGAGAGGCTACTTCGAGATAGAGGGCAACAAAGAGATACAAGAAAAAGATAAAACATTTTGTATCATGATGCCTCCGCCCAACGTCACAGGCAGCCTGCACATAGGCCATGCACTTACTTTTACACTCCAGGATATACTTACAAGATACAAAAGAATGGACGGTTTTAAAACTCTTTGGCAGCCGGGAACCGATCATGCCGGAATCGCAACACAAAATGTCGTAGAAAAACAGATCCTAGCTGAAGGCAAAACCAAAGAAGAACTTGGAAGAGAAGAGTTTTTAAAAAGAGTTTGGGAGTGGAAAAAGTTTAGCGGTGGAACGATAGTACATCAAATGAGAAAACTTGGTATCTCCCCTGCTTGGAGTAGAGAGAGATTTACTATGGATGAGGGGCTTAAAAAGGCAGTAAAAAAAGCTTTTGTTCAGCTTTACAATGAAGGTTTGATAGTTAGAGGAAATTATATGGTTAACTGGTGTACGCATGATGGTGCACTAAGTGACATAGAGGTCGAATACGAAGAAAATCATCAAAAACTATACTATATCAAATACCCTATAAAAGATAGTGATAATTATATAGTAGTTGCCACAACAAGACCTGAAACATACTTCGGTGATACTGCCGTGATGGTAAATCCAAATGATGAAAGATATAAAGAGTTGGTAGGAAAAACGGTTGTGCTTCCATTGGTAGATAGAGAGATACCTATCATCGCCGATGAGCATGTCGATATGGAGTTTGGAACGGGTGCTGTTAAAGTAACTCCGGCTCATGACGTAAACGACTATGAAGTTGGGAAAAGACATAACCTTGAGTTTATCACCGTATTTGATGAAAAAGGTATCTTAAATGAGTATGCAGGTGAATTTGAAGGCTTGGAAAGACTTGAATCAAGGGATAAAATCGTAGAGAAACTTGAAGAGGAAGGATTTGTAGAGAAACTTGAAGATTATACCAATCAGGTGGGACACTGCTACAGGTGTAAAAATGTAGTTGAGCCTTATATATCAAAACAGTGGTTCGTTAAAAAAGAGATAGCTAAGGGTGCAATCAAAAAGACAAACGAAGGTGAAGCTACTTTTTATCCCTCACACTGGATAAACTCATATAATGCATGGATGAAAGACCTAAGGGATTGGTGTATATCAAGACAACTTTGGTGGGGACACAGGATACCTGTATTTTACTGCGATGACTGCGGTAATGAGTGGGCAAGTGAAGAGGATGAGCCGAAAGCTTGTCCGAAGTGCGGTTCTAAAAACTTCCATCAAGACCCAGATGTACTTGATACTTGGTTTAGTAGTGGACTTTGGCCTTTTTCAACTCTTGGATGGGGAAACGGTGAAGAGCTAAAGGGTATTAAATGGTTTGAGAATGACTTGAAAGAGTTTTATCCAAACTCCATACTTATAACCGGATTTGACATACTCTTTTTCTGGGTAGCCAGGATGATGTTCAGCGGAGAGCATTTCCTTGGAGAACTTCCGTTTAAAGATATATATCTTCATGCACTTGTAAAAGATGAACATGGTCAAAAGATGAGTAAATCCAAAGGAAATGTGGTAGATCCACTTGATATGATAAATGAGTACAGTGCCGATACTTTGAGATTTACCCTGGCAGTTTTGGCTGTTCAAGGAAGAGATATAAAGCTTTCAAAAGAAAAAACCGAGCAAATTAGAAACTTTACCAATAAACTATACAATGCTTCAAGATACTTTTTAATGTATCAAGATAGTTTTAAAGATATGAATGAAGTGGATTTTAAAACCGACCTTGGAAAGTATATGAAAAGCAGGTTTGCACTTGCGGTTAAAGAGACAAGAGAGTTTTTGGATGTTTACAGGTTTAATGACGCAGCTACTACGCTTTACAGATTTTTATGGGGAGAGTTTTGTGACTGGGGTATAGAGTTTTCAAAAGCTTCAAAAGAGAGTATAGGCGAGCTTGGATCGATTTACAAAGAAGCTATGAAACTGCTTCATCCATTTATGCCTTTCATCAGCGAATATATCTATCAAAGTATGTCCGATACTACCTTGGAAGATAATACCTCCATAATGGTTTTAAGATATCCAAAAGAGAGCAAAAGAGATGAAGATACCGAAGAGTTGTTCTCTTTGGCCAGGGAAGCGGTCATATCCATAAGAAGAGCAAAAGCAAACATCGAACTTGCCAATAAAAAGATAGAAAATGCTATCATAAAAACTGAAGATATAGATAAGCTAAAAAGAGTCAAAAATTTTATCGAACTTCTTGCAAAAGTAAACGAAGTGGAATTTAGTGATAAAACCGTTGAAAATGCCATAAGTGACGTAAGTGAAAATCTTGAAGTTTTTATACCTCTTGAGGGTGTTGATCTTGAGCCTATCATATCAAGACTTCAAAATCAAAAAACAAAACTTGAAAAAGAGATAGCCAAATTAAACGGTATGTTAAAAAATGAAAAATTTATTAAAAATGCGCCAAAAGAGGTGGTAGAACAAAATAAAACGGCTCTTGAAAAAGCGGAAGAAAATTTACAAAAAGTTGATGAGAGATTAAAAAGTTTTTAGAAAGTTTTTAAAAAGTTTACTTTTTTGGTATAATAAACCTTTTAAATTTTACTAAAGGTATCTGTGTGAAGTTTTTTTTATCTATTTTGGTTTTCGTTTCGGTGATATTTGCTGCTTCAAATGTACAAGATGATATAGCTGATAGTTTTGACAGCGAATATACCCAGGAAGTAAAACAGGACTTTGATCCATTAAGTGGATACAACAACTTTATGACAAATGTAAATGATAAATTTTATACTCATATTCTTTTTCCGGTAGCAAAGGGATATAAAAAAATCGTTCCAAAAGGTGCAAGAACATCAGTATCGAACTTTTTTCACAATCTTTTTTTTCCGGTTAGATTTGTAAACAATCTTTTGCAGTTGAAGTTTAAAAACTCTTTTGAAGAGCTTGAGAGATTTGTTATCAATTCAACAGTCGGGGTTGCCGGTCTTTTTGATGTAGCAGGCAGCAAAATGAAGATATACCCACACAATGAAGACCTTGGACAAACACTCGGTTTTTACGGACTTGGAGGAGGATTTCACATAGTGCTGCCCATACTTGGACCATCAAATCTAAGAGATACGGTAGGCTTGGTCGGCGATTGGTACCTTGATCCTAAAATATATGTGGAAGATAGAGGATACAACTTGACAGACAATGATACTGAGTCTTTTGGAGTCAGTAGTTTCAATGTCATAAACAGAGCTTCGTTCGATTATAAAAAATATGAAGCGATAAAAAAAGGAAATGTCGTACTTTATCCTGTCTTAAAAGACCTTTATGAAAAACACAGAGATAAACTTATAAAAGAATAGAGGAAAATAAAATGAAAAAGATCATAATTGTTTTGTTGTTGATTTTCAGCACTTCTCTTTTTGCCATGCAAAGTGATGATGTCAAGAGTTCCATGGATACAAAAATCCATAAAGCTTTACAAATCTTAAAAAACAAACAAGAAACTACCGAAGAAAAAGCGCAAAAGATTTTTAAAATATTTGATGAAATGTTTGACTACAACCTTATGGCAAGACTCTCTTTGGGTAAAAGAGAGTGGATGAATATCGACAATGACCAAAGAAAAAAATATGTAGATAATTTTATAAAACTCTTAAAAGAGTCATTCATAGAAAAACTAAAACTTTACAATGACCAAAAGATAAAGATAGAAGACTTTTTGAAAACAAGGTCCTCTAGAGCCATCTTGAAAACCTCCATCGTAGATAAAAAAGATAAAACCGAGGTTGATTACAAATTTTACCGCTCCAAAAAAAGAGGCTGGATCATATATGATGTGATAGTTGCGGGAGTTAGCATCATACAGAGTTACAGAAAACAGTTTGCGGATCTTTTGCAAAACAATGATTTTGAAGAGTTTTTAAAGAGGATGAAATACTCATCTGCTGACAATAATGCTTGAATCTTTTTTTAAAAATTTCATACTAAAGTATCCAAAAACCATACTGATACTTTTGGTACCGGTCTTTGTCTATTTTGGCTTTGTTTCAACTCATCTTAGAATAGATACAAGTTCAAAAAGCCTCCTGATGGATAATGACCCGGATCTTGCTTTTTTACACAAAATCGATAAAGACTTTTATAACCCTGACATACTTGTCGTAACTTTTACCCCGAACAGTTCACTTTTTTCAAAAGAGAGCCTAAACACCATAAAAGAGTTAAGCAAAAAGTTAAAAAATATCCCAAATATCAACTCCATAACTTCCATACTAAATGTTCCGTTACTTCAAAACAAAGATTTGCCGATATCCGACCTGCTTGACAAAGTCCCGACCCTACAGGATAAAAATGTAAGTTTTCCGCTTGCAAAAAAAGAATTTCTAACAAGTCCCTTATATAAAAACAACCTTGTAAGTAGCGATCTTAAAACGACAGCTATCGTGCTCAATCTAAAAACAGATAAAGATGCCACTTTACTTCCTAGACATATCTTCTTACAAAAGATAAGAGATGTACTCTCGCTTTACTCCAAAAAAGGGAAACTTTTCCTAGGCGGGGTTGATATGATAAGTGATGATATGATAGGTTTTGTAAAAAATGATATATTCGTTTATGGAACGACCTTGACTCTTATACTTATCGTGATACTTTGGATAATATTTAAAGAATTCATATGGGTTTTTATGCCACTTTTGATATCCATACTCTCTATCATAACGACTTCGGCGCTTATCGTACTTTTTAACTGGAATGTAACCATAGTTTCATCGAACTTCGTCTCCTTGCAACTTATCATCACGCTTTCAATTATCTTGCACCTCATAGTAAGATACAGGGAGATTGCCTTGCTTGAGCCTAAATTTACAAAAGAGCAAGTTATATTGACAACCATTACATCGAAAGCCACACCATCTTTCTTCGCTATAGCCACTACAGTCGTAGGGTTTGCCTCTTTGATCTTTTCCGGTATCAAGCCGGTACTTTATCTAGGACTTATGATGAGTCTTGGCATATCTGTATCACTTGTTATATCCTTTGTGTTATTTGGCGCTATGATGATGTTGACTTCAAAAAAAATCCCTAAAATAAAAGAGCATGAAGATAAAAATTTCTCTTTTATGCACCATGTCATAGTTAGTGTAGAAAGAAGAAAGAAAATTATCACAGGCGTGACTTTTATCATTATAATCTTTTCTCTAAGTGGTGCTCCTAAACTTTTAGTTGAAAACAGTTTTATAAACTATTTTAAATCCACTACGGAGATATATAAAAGTTTAAAAACCATCGATCAAAAACTAGGAGGCACGACACCTCTTGATGTTGTTATAACATTTAAACAAGAAAAAGGACCCGCAAAAAGTGTCTCAAAACCTGATACTTTGGATACAGGAGATAGTTTTGACAGCTTCGAAGAGGAGTATGAAGGTGATGCAAACGATCCTAAGTACTGGTTTACACCTTCTAAAATGCAAACTGTTCAAAAAGTCCATGATTATCTTGAAGCAAATCCCTATATAGGAAGCGTTCAATCACTTGCAACACTTCTTAAGATAGGAAAGATCCTTAAAAAAGGTAAAGATTTTGACAGTTTCGATATGGCTCTTGTTTATAAAAAACTTCCTCAAAAATTCAAAAAGATACTTTTATCACCATATGTCAATATCTCAAAAAATGAACTAAGAGTTACTACAAGGATAATCGATTCTGATAAAAGCCTTAGAAGAAATGCTTTGATACATAAGATAAACAAAGACCTCTCAAAGATGATCAATCCCAAAATCGCTACTTTCAGACTAGGCAATCTCATGATACTATACAACAATGTACTACAATCACTGTACCATTCACAGATACTAACCATGGGTATAACTCTTATAGCACTTTTTATCATGTTTGTCATACTGTTCAATTCAGTTAAAATTGCACTCATAGCGATATTTAGCAATGTCATCCCCATAGGTGTTGTTTTTGGCATAATGGGATGGGGAGAGATACCTCTTGATATGATGACCATAACCATAGCATCTATAAGTATGGGTATAGGAGTAGATGATACCATTCACTATATACATCGCTTCAAAGAGGAATTCAAAAAAGATAAAAATTATATAAAATCTATGAGAAGATCACACGAAAGTATAGGATATGCCATGTTCTATACCACTTTAGCTATAGTTCTAGGATTTAGTATCCTTGTAACATCAAATTTCATTCCCACTATATACTTTGGTCTTTTAACCGTCATTGTTATGTTCATAGCCCTTCTTTGCGCTCTTCTTTTACTACCGATGCTTATCATAAAGTTTAAACCTTTGGCCAAATAACGGATATTTTACAATTATTTTTAAAAAAGCATTGATATTTGGTTTTTTTATGATATAATACTCTCAAGTATTACTTAATGGTTGATATATTCACTTTTGCTTCTTATTTAGAAATCAAATGTTTATGTTTTATTGTTAAGTGGTATAAATTTTCAAAGGAACAAGAACACATGCAGATTTATGTAGGTAACATGTCTTACGGGACAACAGAAGAAGGACTTAAGGATCTATTCGGCAGCTATGGCGAAGTAGAAGCAGTTAAAATTATAACTGACAGAGAAACAGGAAGAGCCAAAGGCTTTGGTTTTATCACTATGAATGACGAAAGTGCTGCAAAAAGTGCTATCGAAGATCTTGATGGTAAAGAATATGATGGCAGAACTTTAAGAGTTAACGAAGCTAAGCCTAGAGAAGAAAGACCTAGAAACTTCAACAGATACTAAAATATTTTCCATGTTGCCGCAAGGCAGCATGGATAAAAACTACACTCCCTATACTACAAATCCTTTAAGTTAAAAATTGTATAATTTCATATGAACAATATCATATATGAAAACAATATACTTTACATTGAAAAAGAACCCTCAACCATACCGTGGGTAAAAATTTTCCCAAAAACTACATGCAAAGAATTAAGCGATTGCGATAAGACTACAAGAGCAATTCTTTTAGACACTATGCTCAAAATCGAAAAACTAATGCTTGAATTTTACAAACCTAAAAAGATAAATATTGCTATGTTTGGAAATTATCTACCAAAACTACACATACACATCATGGCAAGATTTAAAAACGATACCCACTTTCCCGAGCCTATGTGGGGTAAAAAACAACGAGAAAACGAACTTGTTTTACCTGATTTCGATAAATTTAAAGATAAGCTGACGGAGGCTTTGCAATGATGAAAGAAAGAATACTCCTTGTCGAAGACAATAAAGCACTCTCAAAACTCATAAAGAGAAAAATGGAAGATAATCTGGATTTTGAAATCATCCAATCCTACAGCCTTGAAGAAACCGCCGCACTACTAGAAGATAATGATGATTACTTTATCGCACTTTTAGATCTAAATCTCCCTGATGCGCCTGATGGTGAAGTGGTAGATCTGGTTTTGTCATACAATATACCCTCTATCATACTTACAGGAACCATAGATGAGGATGTCAGAGACGAAATGCTCAAAAAAGAGAAAGTTATCGATTATGTTTTTAAAGGCAATATCGAAGATGTAAATTATATATTTTCTCTTATTGAAAGACTCTCTAAAAACAGAGATGTAAAACTTATGGTAGTAGATGACTCTCAAACAGTTAGAAAACATATAAAAAATATACTTCAAAAACATATGTTCAAAGTTTTGATAGCGGCACACGGTGAAGAAGCATTGAATTATCTTGAAACAAACAATGATGTAAAACTGATACTCACTGATTACAATATGCCGGTGATCAACGGCATAGAACTCACTAAACAAGTCAGAGAACGATTCTCAAAACAAGAAATGGCCATCATATCTTTGACAGGAAGTAGCGAGCATTTGATCTCTGCTAAATTTCTAAAGCTTGGGGCAAATGATTTTATAACAAAACCTTTTTCAAATGAAGAACTTATCTGCAGGATAAACAATACCTTGGAAGCTCAAGAAGCCATAGAAAAACTCTCACAAGTAGCAAATCTTGACTTTTTAACCAATCTTTACAACAGGAGATACTTCTTTGAACATATAAATGACTTTATAAATAAATATAAAAATTATGCCATAGCTATGCTCGATATTGATTATTTTAAAAAGATAAACGATAACTATGGTCATGATATAGGTGATATGGTATTGAAACATTTGGCAATAACCCTTAAAAACAATACTAAAGGCTCTGATATAGTTGCAAGATTTGGCGGAGAAGAGTTTTGTATAGCACTAGCCAATGTTGATGAAAAAAATGCCGTAAGCTTTTTTGTAAAACTGCAAAACCTCATCTCGAAAGAAAAGATAACTATAAAAAACCATGCCATAAAATACACAGTATCCATCGGGGTAACTATAAAAAATAAAAAAGAAGATATCCAAAAACTTCTCAAAGAGGCCGATGAAGCCCTATATGAAGCAAAAGAAAACGGAAGGAACAGAGTGGAGATATACTAGAGGAAAAATTCCTCCAGTATATTTAGTTTTGCTGCTCTTTTAAAGCGATTTTGGCATATTTTTCACCAAGTTCAAAAGCTGTTTTGTTAAGCTCTACGAATTTTGGAGGAACTTTTTCTATCATTGTGTTGTAAACAAAGTCCCTGTCCATTACCGGATCCATAGTGATGGTAATGCCCAAAGCGACAACTGACTGCGTTACAACATTTCCGACTTCTTCTTTGGCTATAGTGATAAGCGGTATTTCATATATCTTCCACTTTTTTCTATCTTCATCTGTAGGATGTACAAGATTTGGCTCAACAACTATGATACCGCCCTCTTTTACTCCGCCTTTGAAAGCATCAT
Source organism: Thiofractor thiocamini (assembly GCF_055384375.1). Classification (NCBI taxonomy): domain Bacteria; kingdom Pseudomonadati; phylum Campylobacterota; class Epsilonproteobacteria; order Campylobacterales; genus Thiofractor; species Thiofractor thiocamini. Next base: position 888,759 of record NZ_AP042389.1, read on the forward strand.
AACTAACTTGAGCGACTGAAAGCATAAACTCTATCTCTCCCTCATTGGCATATGGATAGAGTATCTCTTTATCATCAAGCAGGATATCAACTTTAGTCGGACCGCCTCTGACTTGAGAAGTATAAGTTGCGGCTTTTACGCCATATCCCCCCTCTCTTATCTTCGCAGCAGCCAAAATCTCTCCCGCAAGAAGAACACCTTGACCACCAACACCTGTAAATCTCAATTGATGTCTCATCTGTTCTCCTTATAATTGTACTTTTGTATTATGTTGGGCTGCTTCTATAACTTTGTCATACAAGTCACAATACTCTGCAGCTTCCTCATCTTTTTTCAAAACACCTACCGGGTATTTGCCTTTTCTCTCTTCTTCATCCATTGCATCAAATTTTCTCTTCGATACGGTTATGCTGTCTATCCAGTTTAGATTTTGTGCAGCTTCTCCCATCTTATTTTTTCTACCAAGATTTATATGGCAGTTTGAGAAGATATCAAAAAATGAGTAGCCTCTGTGAGAAAAACCATCTGCAAAGATCTTTTCAAGTTTTTTAGGATCCAAAACACTCTCTCTTGCTATGAAACTGGCTCCTGCTCCTTCTGCTAGTTTACAAGCATCAAAGTGAGGGTCCACATTGCCATACTGGGCTGTAACAGTCCACATACCCTGAGGTGTAGTAGGACTTGTTTGAGAGTTTGTCAAACCATATATAAAGTTATTGATAACTATATGGTTCAGGTCAACATTTCTTCTACAACCGTGAATCGTATGGTTTCCACCTATTGCCAAACCGTCACCGTCACCTGTTACGACTATGACATGCTTATCTGGATGAGCAAGTTTAATACCTGTTGCATAAGCTATAGTTCTTCCGTGTGTAGTATGAACGGTGTTACAGTTCACATAAGAGCTTAGTCTTCCACTACATCCGATACCTGAAACTATACAAACATCATCCATGTTCCATCCAAGCTTATCTATGGCTCTTATAAGAGCTTTTAGGATGACACCATCGCCACATCCCCAACACCAAAGTGTTGGCATTTTATCTGTTCTTAAATATTCGTCATAATTAAAAGCCATTAGAACATCTCCTTAACTTTTGCTACCATTTCACTTGGTGCGATAGGTCTACCGTTTGCTTTATGAAGAGTAGTAAAGTCATCTCTTTTCATCACTCTTTGTATCTCTTCAAGATATTGACCCATATTTAATTCAGTTACAAAAATTTTATCAAATTTTTCACCTATTTCTTTTAATTTTTTAGCAGGGCTTGGCCATATTGTAATTGGTCTAAAAAGTCCGGCTTTTATACCTTCGCTTCTAAGTTTTTCTACTGCCTCTTTTGCGCCTCTACTAATACTTCCGTAAGCTATCATGCAAACTTCGGCGTCATCAAGCTTATACTCTTCATAAGCTACAATATCTTCGGCATTGTTATTTATCTTACCCATAAGTCTCTCTATGTTATATTCGCTCTGCTTTGCATCTTCGGTTGGAAAACCTGTAGGTCCGTGATGAAGTCCTGTGATATGATATCTGTATCCTTTAAAGAAAGGATTTAGAACTGCGGGCTTATCCATCTCAGCCTCATAAGGAAGATAATCTTTAGGATCACCTGTGAATTCTTCTCTTTTTACTATCTCAAGCTCTTCAATATCTGGAATCACTGCTTTACCTTGCATGTGACCAAGTGTTTCATCAAGAAGTAAAAATACCGGGGTCATATACTTTTCAGCCAAATTAAACGCTCTAACTGTTTCAGTATAAGCTTCTTCCAAACTACCCGGACAAAGTGCTATACTTGCATAATCCCCATGAGTAGGATACTTAGCCTGTCCTATATCAGCTTGAGAAACTCTTGTTGGAAGCCCTGTGCTTGGTCCTCCTCTCATAACATTTACTATCACCAAAGGAATTTCAGCTATAAAACCATAGCCGATTTGTTCTGATTTTAAACTGATTCCGGGACCACTTGTAGCTGTCATAGATTTTACACCACTCATACTTGCGCCAAGCGCAACCGATATACCACCTATCTCATCTTCCATCTGTATGAATTTACCACCTACTTTAGGTAGAAGTACGCTACAATCATGGGCTACTTCACTTGAAGGAGTGATAGGATAGCCACCAAAAAATCTACATCCGCACTCAACAGCCGCTTTGGCTGCTAGTTTATTACCTGTTGAAATAACTTCTCTTGCCATCAATACTCCTTAAGCACTCAATTTCATATAATGATTTTTCTTTATAGCTTCTGCTCTTTGTTTAGCTTCAGAAGTAAGTTTTGCAAACTTATACTCTCCTCTTTCAGCTACATAAATAGCAAAATCCGGACAATGAAGTTCACAATCTCTACACCCTATACAACTCTCAGGATTTTCTACAGATATAGTAGCTCCCAAGATAGTTGTATCAGCCGGTACCATTGCCAAAACCCCTGCCGGACACATTTCTACACATATATCACAAGCTTTACACCTGCTTACATCTACCCATACCGGAGTATTTTCCGGTGCTTTCATAGTACTCATATTTTCTCCTAGTTATTATTTTTTCATAACTTCAGTTACTGCTTTGCCGATTTCTGCCGGACTTACTACGACCTTAACTCCAGCAGCCTCAAGTGCTTCCATCTTCTCTTTTGCTGTTCCACTTCCACCGCTGACAATCGCACCGGCGTGACCCATTCTCTTTCCTTTAGGTGCGGTTTGACCTGCTATAAACGCTACAACAGGCTTGGAGACATTATCTTTTATATATTTGGCTGCCTGGATCTCCAAATCACCGCCTATCTCACCTATCATAACGATCGCTTTGGTATCAGGATCATTTTCAAACATAGGTAAAAGTTGAAGATAGCTAAGTCCTATGATAGGATCACCGCCGATACCGACAGCGGTTGTTATGCCATGACCTTCCTGGCACACTTGATTGGCTGCTTCATAAGTAAGCGTTCCGCTTTTGGATATAAGTCCGACATCTCCTTTTTTAAATACCATGCCTGGCATAATTCCTATCTTGCACTCTTCAGCCGTAATGATACCGGGACAGTTAGGTCCTATGGTTTTCATACCGTTTTTAACGGCATACGCTTTTGCTTTCATCATATCCTGTACAGGAGCACCTTCGGTAATGATTACTGCAAGTTCCACTCCGGCATCAGCTGCTTCCATAACCGCATCAGCTACAAATGCAGGCGGAACAAATATCATACTAACTGTTGCACCTGTATTTTTTACAGCCTCTTTTACCGTATTGAAAACAGGTTTTCCAAGATGTTCCTGACCGCCTTTACCAGGGGTTACACCCCCAACGATCTTGGTACCATAGTCCAAGCACTGCTCAGCATGAAAAGTACCCTCTTTACCTGTAAACCCCTGAACTATTACTTTTGTATCTTTATCTACCAAAATACTCATTTTAACTCTCCTTTAGCTGCTGCAACCGCTTTTTTCGCTCCGTCAAGCAAATCAGTTGCTGAAATTATATTGCTGATATTTGAATTTTTCAAAATCTCTGCAGCTTCTGGTGCGTTTGTGCCGTCAAGTCTAACTATAACAGGTACATGAACATCCACTTTTTTAGTCGCTTCTATGATACCGTTTGCTATCCTGTCACATCTTACGATACCGCCAAAGATATTGACAAATATAGACTTGACATTTGGGTCACTTAAAATGATCTCAAATCCTTTTGCAACCGTTTCAGGATTTGCTCCACCACCCACATCAAGGAAGTTTGCGGGAGTTCCGCCGACATAGTTTATCGTATCCATAGTACCCATAGCAAGTCCGGCTCCATTTACCATACATCCTACATCACCGTCTAATTTTATATAACTCAAACCATACTTTTTAGCTTCTGTTTCAGTAGGGACTTCTTCACTCAAGTCTCTCATCTCTTCGATATCAGGATGTCTGTAAAGCGCATTATCATCAAATCCTATCTTCGCATCAAGAGCCAAAAAATCGCCGCTTCCGGTTCTTACCAAAGGATTTATCTCTATAAGTTCAACATCTTTATCCATATATACTTTATATAAAGTTGAAGCAAACTTGATAAATTTACCTATTTGTTCTTTTGGAAGTCCAAGACCGAACGCAAGCTCTCTTCCGTGAAATCCCTGAAAACCGATACTTGGATCAATTGCTACTTTTATAATCTTTTCAGGTGTTTCAGCCGCAACTTTTTCTATCTCCATACCCCCTTCGGTACTTGCCATCATAACAGGCATTTCCTTAGCGCGGTCCAAAACCATACCAAGATAAAATTCACTCTCTATATCCGCGCCCTCTTCTATGTAAACTTTTTGTACGAGTTTACCCTCAGACCCTGTCTGATGAGTTACTAAAGTCATTCCGAGTATCTCGTCCGCCAATTCCCTGACTTCATCTAGGCTTTTAGCGAGCTTTACTCCTCCGCCAAGCCCTCTACCGCCGGCATGTATCTGAGCTTTTACGACCCAAATATTGCCTCCGAGTTCTCTAGCATTTTTTACAGCTTCATCTACCGTGAAGGCAACCTTACCCCTTGGCGTCGGAACACCGTACTGTCTAAATATCTCTTTAGCTTGATATTCATGTATATTCAACCTACTCTCCTTTTTCGTATTTTAGTCACTTCCCCCTCCTTAAATCCATTTTATCAATCTTTTACTTCGAACTGGGCTCTACCCATATCGTACAAATCATTTCCGTAAGTATCATTTATAACAGTTACAGGAAAATCCTCGACTTCAAGCTTTCTTATGGCTTCAGGTCCAAGTTCGGGATAAGCAATGATTTCGGCACTTTTTATCGTTTTTCCTATCAATGCACCGGCACCTCCGGTCGCACCAAAGTAAACAGCTTTATACTTTTTGCAAGCGTCTTTTACCTCTTGGTTTCTTTTTCCCTTTCCTATCATACCTTTTTGCCCGTGAGCTATAAGTATAGGCGAATACGCATCCATCCTGTAGCTTGTTGTAGGTCCTGCACTTCCTATGGGATCACCCGGTTTTGGAGGAGTAGGTCCTACAAAATATATAACTGAACCTTTCAAGTCAAAAGGTAACTCTTTTCCTTCTTCTATCAAATCAACGATTCTTTTGTGCGCCGCATCTCTTGCGGTGTACATTGTTCCTGTTAGATATACGATATCTCCCGCTTTTAACTGTGTTACATCTTCGTCACTAAGTGGCATTGTTAAATAATATGTTTGGCTCATGATATATCCTTATATAGTGATATGTGAGTGTCTTGAACTGTGGCACTGTACATTTACGCTAACCGGTAAAGAAGCTATATGGCATGGGTTTCTTTCTATGTGAACGGCAAGTACTGTTTTTGTTCCGCCCATTCCCATCGCACCGATACCAAGCTTGTTCAATTCTTCAAGTATCTCTTGCTCAAAAGCATCAAGCTCAGGATTGTCATTTCTTGTTCCGGCTTCCCTGAAAAGTGCATGCTTGCTTGAAATTGCAGCTTTTTCAAAAGTTCCGCCGATTCCTACTCCGACTATGATAGGAGGACAAGGATTTGGTCCGGCATTGGAAACTACTTCTTTTACAAAATTTAAAATTCCGGGTTTTCCCTGAGCGGGAGCAAGCACTGTTGCACGGCTTACATTTTCACTTCCACCGCCTTTTGCCGCATATTCAATCTCGAGTTTATCGCCTTCAACTATATCAAAATGTATGATTGCCGGCAAATTGTATCCTACGGTATCTCTTAAATTTGCCCTAGTAAAGCAATCGCAAGTAGAAGCCCTAAGATATCCCTCTTTGTATCCAAGTTCCGTTCCTTTGTTTATGGCATCTTTTAGTGTACCGTCTTTTACCTTGAAACCTTCTCCCACTTTTACGAAAAATACTGCCAAACCGGTATCTTGACACAAAGGTCTATCCTCATTTTTAGCGATTTGTGCATTTTCTAAGATCTGCCTTAAAACTTCTCTACAAACCGGGCTTTTTTCTTCATCCATGGCTTTTTTAAGAGCGTTTAACGCATCTTCGGGCAAATTATATGCCGTATGGATTATCAAGTTTTTTATACTATTGACGATATCGTCAAATTCAACCTCTCTCATTTGAAAATCTCCTTTTCAATGAATATTGTTCAACAACCTGAAAGATTTATAAAAAATCTTTCTCCTTTAGTGTATCGATCAGCACCTGAACAGAATCAATGCTCTTTCTAAATTGCTCCCTTTCACAATGATTCAAACTGATCTCTATCACATCTTCAGCCCCATTTTTCCCTAAAGTTACAGGAACTCCATTTACTATATCACTATACCCGTACTCTCCTTCAAGATACACCGCGCAAGGATAAATCTGTTTAGAGTCGTTCAATATGGCATTTATCATAAGTGCGGTTGATTTTGCGGGAGCATAATAAGCAGAACCGGTTTTTAAGTATCCTACTATCTCCGCTCCACCGTGTTTTGTTCTCTCAACTATCTCTTTTATCTCATCAGCTTTTAGTAAATCCGTCAAAGGAATACCGGCAACCGTTGAGTACCTCTGAAGTGGCACCATATAATCACCATGTCCACCCATAGTGGTAGCTCTTATCTGACCCGCACCAAATCCAAGCTTTTCATAGATAAAATGTGCCATTCTTGCGCTGTCAAGAATTCCCGCCATTCCTATAACTTGGTTTCTTGGATAATTTCCTACCTTCAAAGCGACATAGGTCATCGTATCAAGGGGATTGGAGACCATGATAACTATGGCATTTGGTGCATACTCTTTTACTTTTAAGATAACCTCTTTTGTGATCTGAGCATTTATCATCAAAAGATCATCTCTTGTCATACCAGGCAGTCTGGGGCTTCCGGCAGTAATAACAACCACTTCGCTATTTTCTATATCTTTATAGCTCTGGGCAGCTTTTACAATGGTATGACTTCTTGCCGCAGCCGCAGCCTGGCTCATATCGAGTGCTTTTCCTTTTGCTCTGTCCTCATCTCTATCGACCAAGACAAGTCTGTGACAAGTTCCATGCATCGCCAAAGAATACCCTACTGTCGCGCCGACATTTCCAGCGCCTATAATAGTTACCTTGCTTTGTCTCTCCACTGTTTTCCTTTACTTGATTTAGTGTCTGTTTTAGAGATTTGCGGAATTGTACCACAAATCTCATATAATGCAAATTATTTTAATGAATCAACAATCTCATTTAGCGTTTCACTAGGTCTCATATCGTGTTCAGCCTTGTCATCATCGGGATGATAATAACCTCCAATATCTTGAGGTTTACCCTCAACACTTAAAAGTTCCTTCATTATCTTCTCTTCATTTTCTTTCAAATCTTTTGCAACAGGAGCGAAAACATCAGCCAACTCTTTATCTTCATTTTGATTTGCCAAATATTCACTTAGATACATTGCGAAGTAGTAATGACTGGCTTTATTATCAGGTTGCCCTGCTTTCCTGCCTGGAGACTTGTCGTTTTCAAGGTACGCTTCATTGGCGCTATCAAATGCTTTTACCATAACGCCTACTTTTTTATCTCCTGTTTTTTGCGATATCATTCTAAGAGATTCGCCAAGAGCCAAAAATTCTCCAAGACTATCCCATCTTAAATGCCCCTCTTTTAAAAATTGCTCTACATGTTTTGGAGCACTTCCGCCGGCACCTGTTTCAAAAAGACCTCCACCTGCAAGTAATGGAACTATACTCATCATTTTTGCACTGGTACCTAGTTCAAGTATAGGAAACAGATCGGTTAGATAATCTCTTAGGATATTTCCGGTAACTGATATAGTATCAAGCCCAGCTCTTGTTCTTTTTAGAGTATATTTCATAGCCAGGCTTGGAGCCATTATGTGATACTCCATATCTTTTTCTTCCAAGTATGCAGGCAGATACTCTACTACTTTTTGTATCATATTGCTGTCATGTGCTCTGTTGCTATCAAGCCAAAACACTATAGGAAGTCCAGTTAAGCTACCTCTTTCATGGGCTAATCTTATCCAATCTTTTATAGCGATATCTTTTGCTTTATAAAGTCTCCAAATATCACCTTTTTCAACATTGTGACTCATCAAAGTATTTCCGTCACTGTCTTTTACTTCCATCACTCCATCTTCGGCACATGTAAATGTATATGGATGAGAGCCATACTCTTCTGCTTTCATAGCCATCAAGCCCACATTGCTGACATGTCCCATAGTAGTTACATCAAATTGACCGTTAACTCTACAATCCTCCATGATAGTGCTGTAAGTCGTAGCATAGCTTCTGTCCGGGATAACCGCTACACACTCTTGAAGTTCCCCATCTTTGTTCCACATTTTACCACCCTCTCTGATGACCGGAGGCATGGAAGCATCTATGATGATATCATTTGAAGCATGAAGATTTGTGACAAGATTGTCACTGTCAACCATAGCGATATTTGGATGTCCATCAAGTATGACAGCTTTGATATCCGCTTCGATTTGATCTTTTTTATCACTCTTTTCTATCTTTTTTAACAGATCTCCGATACCAAGATCCGGATTTACTCCAAGTTTTTCAAATTCATCTTTGTATTTATCAAATACATCCTTGAAAAATACACTAACAGCATGTCCAAATATAACTGGATCACTCACTTTCATCATGGTAGCTTTTAAATGTATTGACCACAAAAGACCTTTTGCATCGGCATCTTTTATAGTCCCGGCTAAAAACTCTCTTAGTTTTTCAGCTGACATAAAACTTGAGGATACCACCTCTTTTGCATCAACATCCAAAGTAGTAAGAGTTTTACCGTTTAGCTCGATTGAAAGTGTAGTGGCTTTTTCGGTTATGACAGATTTTTCATTGCCATAAAAATCACCCTCTTTCATATGAGCTACATAAGCTTTACAATCTTTTGAGTAAGATTTTAGTCTGTGAGGATGTTTTTGTGCGTATCTCTTTACCGCAGGAGCTGCTCTTCTATCGCTGTTTCCTTGTCTAAGTACCGGATTTACTGCGCTTCCAAGACATGTGGCATATCTTGCTCTTATGGCTTTTTCTTCTTCGCTTTGAGGGTTCTCCGGAAAATCCGGCACCTTGTACCCTTGGTTCTGTAGCTCGACTATACAAGCTTTAAGTTGAGGTATCGAAGCAGAAATATTTGGTAGTTTTATGATATTTGCTTCTGGCTTGTTAACCAACTCACCAAGGTAAGCCAATTCATCAGGATGTCTTTGATCTTCAGGCAGCATATCACTGAAAGTCGCCAACACCCTGCCTGAGAGTGATATATCTCTCTCTTCTATATCCACTCCGGCTTCAGGAAGTACTTTTTGAAGTATCGGGAACAATGAATAAGTCGCTAATGCAGGAGCCTCGTCTATCTTTGTATATACTATATTTTTTGCCATGTATATCCTTTACAGTTTAAAATTATTATATAAGTATATAATAGTAAACATAAAATAATTTTAATATACATACTATCGAAGGAAAAAATAAATAAATGTTACATTTTTACACAATATATATTTTATAGGTATCATATATGTTACATTTAGTTACATAATTATCTGTTGCTTCTTTTTATATTTTGAAGATGCCTTTTGTAATTGTTGCTGAATATATGGGTTTTATTTTTTCCTTTCACAAAGTACAAATACTCTTTTTTTGCAGGGAATATCGCGGCTTTCAGGGCATCTAGGCTGATCGAACATACCGGATTTGAGGGTACTCCTTTTATCTTGTAGGTATTGTATGGGCTGTTATCGTTTCGTATCCTCGAGGGTGTGATTTTTTTATGCGAATATATACCGTACTTTAAACTGCCGTCCATTTGAAGCTTCATACCTTTTTTTATACGATTGTGAATGACGGCTGAGACAAGAGGCATCTCTTTTTTATTTGCCGCCTCTTTTTGTATGATAGAGGCTATACTTACATACCAGAACCATTTTTTCTTGTCATATACACCAAAAATCTTTTGTGAGAGTTTTCTGTGTTTGTAAAGCGAGTTATATACCAGATAACTTACCAAATGCCTCTCGCTCATATCCATAGGAATTTCATATGTATCCGCAAAGATCACACCATCTTTTATGGGAGTTATTTTGCTATACTCTTTCAATAATTTTTTATAATCCAAATGCATATTTTTTGCCAACTCTGAAAAAAATATCTCTTTTGTTTCCCCCGGTATCAGAGTTATCTTCATAAGAGCAGCTTTTGAGTGAGTCAACTTATATAAAAAATCCCCTCTGCTGAGTCTTATTTTTCCTATATCTATCCAGCCAGATTGAGGAGTACCGAAAAATCTTATCAAATATGCATCTATTTTTGAAACTTCAAAATTTCTATCCTCAAGATATGATATAATTCGATTTATAGAACCGGATGGAATATATACGACTTTGGATGATTTTATATCTTGGGCTAGATAGAACAACAGGGATAATATAATGATAAGAATTATGTCAAATACTATAGCTAAAATATCATATTTGGTTATTTTCATTATCTCTCTTGCTCTTATTGTATATTTTCTTCTTTTACACGGCATCAAGATAGATAGCCTCATCCTTCCTTATGCCAATATCAAAAAATTATACATTAAATTAGATAAAAAACTCATTGTAAAAGCAGACTACTTAAAAATAAAAAAGAGTTACAAAAAAACTGATACCAAAAGTCAGCTTTTATCCATAAAGGATTATCTAAAATATTTTCATCAATTCTTTAAAGAATTAGATATAAAAAAGCTCGAATACAAAAATCAAACCATAAGATTGAAGTATATATACAATAAATTCTTTTTAGATACGAATGAGTTGTATTTTTTAGCTTCCATTTCAATATCAAACAAATCAAGTGTGCATGCAAATATACAAAATCTCTATCTTAAAAATTATTTTACATACTTAAAAGGGAATCTGAACATAAACCTGGATGAAAACAGGATAGATTTTGACGGTTCATTCAAAACTCATGGATTAAATGGCTTTGCCAAACTCACTTTAAAAGATGATATGTTGGATTATTATCTTTATGATGTTTCCGCCAAAGAGATCGCTACTTTTATGGATTATTTGAATTCCAAAATAAATATAAATGAAGAGATTTCAAACTGGATATACAGATACATCATAGCAAAACAGTATGACTTACACTATATAACCGGCAAGTTTAACATAAGAACGGGTGTTTTTTTCCCAAAACTTATAAAAGCAGAAGCTACGGCGAAAAACGTAAAGATAAAATTTCACAAAAAATTAAAAAGTGCATTTGCTAAGAAGATAGATATAACACTTAAAAACGATACGCTCTATTTTAAACTTTTCAAACCTTCTTATCAAGAGATTGACTTAAACGGATCCAAAGTAACGATAACGCATTTACTAAGCAAAGGCGCAGCCATAGAAGTGATACTCAAAGCAAAACATCCACTCGATAAAAAAGTTAAGCGTATACTAAAAGTTTACGATGTCGATATACCGCTTTATCAAAAAACATCTTCTACAGATACAATCCTTAGGCTTTATATACCGTTTGTTCCATACAGTTTTCATATAAAAGGATATTTTTACACACAAAATTCCGATATCTACTTCAAGAAAATAAAGTTTCATACAAAACAGGCAACAATATCTCTTAAAGATAACATTGTAGATCTAAACAATACAAACATATCTTATAAAAAACTTTTCGATATCAATACCACAGGAGCTTTCAAAACAGATAAAAACCGCTATACAGGGAGGATAAATGTCAACAAGCTCTTCTTGCAATACAAAGATGAAGTATTGCTCGATACGAACAAGACTAAAAGTGCTATAGATATTGATTTCGACCGAAGCAAAATATCATTGAAAGATTTAAACACCTCTTTATCGTTTGACAAAACAAAAAAATTCACTTTTGACGACCTTGGAAAATTATATGGAATTTCTCCGTTTTTACGAAAATATGACATAAAATATGGTAAAACAAACCTCTATACTGCGGATTTTAAACTTTTTAAAATAAAAAGTCATATACATTATGATAACAATAAAATTTTGTTGTATAATGATAAACTTTTAAAAAATTTTGATATAAACGGTTCGATAGATATGAACAATATCAAACTGAATATCAACAAAAGCTTGATAACAGCCGACATATCAGACCAAATAATGATAAATACCAACAATATCTCATACGACTTAAGAAATTCTCTAAGTGAAGATAAAAATAAAAAGAGTTACTTCAAAAAGCCTATCACTCTAAATGCACTTGATGCGACTATTTATATCAGCAAGGCATTAACTCTTCCAACAACTACTTTTACGCTATTTCTAAACAGGGACAAAAAGATATTTTCAAGTGTTTATGGTAAAAATCATATCTTTTATTCCAAAGATGCTGGCATGGTTGACATACATACAAATTTTTTAAGTGCCGATTATATCGATATGATCATCCATCATGATTTGTTTAAAAACGGCTCTTTTCAATTGTTGATAAAAGAATCGAACGATCTTTTCTGGGGTAACTGTAAGATAGCGGATTCGACTATAAAAAGTCCTAAAAAAGGAGGAAGTGACTTCAAGATAGATACGGGAGAATTTAATTTTTACCTGAAAAATTCCATACTTACACTTAAAGATATAGTTTTAAGAAACAACTTTTCCACCCTGAAAGGAAGCGGCTATATTGACTTGAAAAACAAAAAGTTAAATCTTGATTTTAATGTCGATATATTGAAAGATTTGGGAAAAACCATAAAATCCATACCTTTGATAGGCTATATTCTTCTTGGAAAAGATGGTAAATTTAGCTCAAAAGTAACCATAACGGGAAGTTTTGACAACCCTCAGATTCAAACAGACTTTTCAAAAGATGTCATCAAATCACCTCTAAATATAATTTTTAGAGTTATAAAGCTGCCTTTTAAATTGTTACTACCAAAAAATGAAACTAATCTCTCAAAGTAGCCAAAACATCTATCTTGCTGATTTGTCTTGATGGGTAGTATGAAGAAAAAGCGACTATGAAAAAAGCTCCTGTAACTATGAAGATAAAATCCCTTAAAGATAAATCTATAGGCAATTTGCTCATGCCGTAAACATCGGCCGGAAGATTTATGATATCAAACGAACCGAGTATATACATCCCAAGTAGCCCTAAAATAACCCCTATAACTATCCCGCTACCACCTATGGCAAGTCCTAGATAAAAGAAAGTATCTTTTATCTCTTTTTTGCTTGCCCCCAAAGAGAGTAAAAGCGCTATCTCTTTTCTTCTGTTCATCACTATCATCAAAAGTGAACTTATGATATTTAGTGATGCTATGAGTATGATAAGCATCAAAACTATAAACAAAGATCTTTTTTCAAGTGCGAGTGCAGCGAAAAAGTTACCGTTTTGCTGCCACCATCCAACCACTCCCGCATTTGGCGGTAAAAACTTTTTTATCTTTTTTATATCAACCTGTGGAGTTTTGGAATAAACATGTATACCGCTAAACTCATTTTTTTTAAAATGTAAAACTTTCTGTAAGGATTCCAAAGTCGTATACATATACACTTTATCATATGCTATAAGACCGGAGTTGAAACTTCCCGCGACTTTAAACCTCTTCATGGTAGGTATCAAAGAAAAACCCGCAGGTGAGTTTTGGGTGAAGATCAGTGTCAACTTATCACCGACTTCTAAAAAAAACATATCCTTTATACCTTTACCCACAATCACTTCAAATCTTTTTATATGTTTATTTTTGACAGCTTTTTTCACTATAGGATTTATAAGCGACTCATCTTTAAAATTTACTCCAAAAAGCATACCGCCTTCAAGTTGATCGCCTTTTTTTATAATGGTTTGAGAATTGATATATGGACTGAATTTCATATCGGGAAAGCGGGATTTTAATTTTTGCAAAAGAGTGTTGTCTATATTTTGTAAAGTTTTTGGATAGATGCTAAGAGGATAATTCATCGTAAAAAGCTTATCCTCAAAATTTTTATCAAATCCGTTCATGATAGCCATAGCTATCAAAAGTACCATAACGCCTACACAAACTCCCACAAAAGCAAACAAAGCGCTTATAGTGATGAAAGGTTGGGATTTGTCAAACCTTAGATACTTTTTTATGAGATATTTAGATAGTGTTATGACAAATCTCCTATAAACTACTCTTCATTTTGCGCTAAAGCACCTTTTTTGGGACCGCTTTTTCCACAGCAATTTTTGTATTTTTTACCGCTTCCGCAAGGACAAGGAGCGTTTCTAGGTATCTTCTTGGCAGCAACAAAAGGCTTCTTCTCTTCAGGTGTAAGTGTACTTTCGTGCAAAAGTTCCATATCATCGTTTGAGAGCTGCATTTCATTTAGGATTTGCTGCATTCTCTCTCGTTCTCTCTCTTCTTCTTCATCTCTAAGTTGAACCAAATGAAGAGTTTTTAAGCTTTCAAATTTTATCCTGTCAACAAGCTCCAAAAACATATTGTAACTCTCTTTTTTATACTCTACAAGCGGGTCTTTTTGGTTGTATCCTCTAAGGCCGATACCTGTTTTTAAGATATCCATTTGATACAGATGCTCTCTCCATGCGTTATCAAGGATTTGAAGATATAGTATCCTCTCTATCTCTTTCTTTTGCTCACTATCTACCACACTCATTTTTTCTTCATACTTATCTTTTAAAAACTTGATGACTTTATCTTTGAGTGCTTGATAATCCAGCCCTTCAAGCTCTTTTATGTCTATCTCTTCATTTATCTCTTCTTTCAAAATAGCAGCCAATTTCTTAAGATCAAAATCCTCCTTGATTCCCGTTTCAAAAATTTCTGCTCTATACAAAAGTGACTCTACGAACTCTTCTCTTATCTCATCAAGTTTATGAGTTAAGTCATACTCAGGGTCTAAAAGGTTGTTTCTAAAGTTATAGATAGTCTTTCTCTGTTCATTTGCAACATCATCATATTCAAGTAAGTTCTTCCTTGATTCAAAGTGTAGGCTTTCTACTTTCTTTTGAGCATTTTCTACCGCTCTTGTTACCATTTTAGACTCTATATGTTCACCCTCTTCTATACCAAGTCTCTCCATGATGGTTTTTATCTTATCACTTCCAAAGATTCTTAAAAGATTATCTTCAAGACTTAGATAAAATTGACTAGCTCCAGGATCGCCTTGTCTTCCACTTCTTCCTCTAAGCTGGTTGTCTATCCTTCTACTTTCATGTCTTTCTGTACCTAAGATAAAAAGACCGCCAAGTTTTTTAACTTCATCATCAAGTTTTATATCCACACCACGACCTGCCATATTGGTAGCTATGGTTACCATACCTTTTTTGCCTGCATCTTTGATGATCTGAGCTTCTTTTTCATGCTGTTTTGCATTTAGTACGGAGTGGGGGATTTTTGCCTCTTTTAGATAGTGGTGGAGTATCTCACTCTTTTCTATAGATGCCGTTCCTACAAGGACGGGCTGCCCTTTTTTATGAAGTTTTTTGATGGTATCAACTGCTGCTTTAAATTTTTCCTGTTCAGTTTTATATATAAGATCATTCATATCTTTTCTGGTAACAGGAACATTTGTAGGGATTGATATAACATCGAGATTGTAAATTTGTGCAAATTCACTGGCTTCAGTTTGCGCTGTTCCTGTCATACCCGCTAACTTCTCATACATCCTAAAATAATTTTGAAAAGTTATATCAGCCAGTGTTTGAGACTCTTCTTGTATAGTAACGCCCTCTTTTGCTTCAAGTGCTTGGTGTAAACCTTCGCTAAATCTTCTTCCCTCACTTAGCCTTCCCGTAAATTCATCAACTATAACTATCTCACCCTCTTTCACCACATAATCCACATCTTTTTCAAAAAGATGATGAGCTTTTAAAGCTTGATCTAAGTGGTGTGAGAGTATGGCATTTTCAAGACTGTAAAGATTGTCAACTCCAAAAAGCTCTTCAGCTTTCTTGATACCGTTTTCAGTTAAAGTTATGGTTCTGTTTTTTTCATCTACTATAAAGTCTCCACTTTCAGGTTTTACTTCACCGTTTTCATCTTTTTCGGTAGCTCGGAGCAATTTCTTGGAAACTTCATTTGCTATCTTGTAATTATCAAGAGTTTTATTGGTAGGGCCGCTGATGATAAGAGGAGTTCTTGCTTCATCTATAAGTATTGAGTCAACCTCGTCCACTATGGCGAAGTAGTGGTCTCTTTGGACTTTCTCTTCCAAAGAGTACTTCATATTGTCTCTTAGATAATCAAACCCGTACTCGTTGTTCGTACCATAAGTGACATCGGCATCATACTGCTCTTTTCTTTTGGCATCATCTTCTATCTCCGAAGTCAAAGAGCCTACTTTTAACCCTAAAAAGTTATATATCGGACCCATATCATTTGCATCTCTTTTTGCAAGATAGTCATTGACTGTAACTATATGTATACCTTTACCGGTCATTGCATTTAGAACAACCGGCAGAGTTGCGACAAGTGTTTTACCCTCACCTGTTTTCATCTCGGCTATCTTTCCGTCGTTTAAAACAAAACCGCCTATCATCTGTACATCAAAATGTCTTAACCCTGTGGTTCTTTTTGAAACTTCTCTGGTTATGGCAAAAGAGTCATATATCACATCTTCAAGAGTTTTTTTACCCTCTTGTACATCTTTTTTCATAGCATTATAAGCATCTTTCAACTCATCGTCACTCAGTTTTTCATACTTCTCTTCCAAAGCATTTACTTTTTTTACTCTTTGGGCATATCTCTTTACTTCTCTGTCATTTTTTGTACCAAATACTTTTTTGAATAGTCCGGAAACCATAGCTTTTAAACCTTTATCTTAAAATTAGAGGAGATTTTATCATAATTTTAATATTTATTTGATAAATTGGATAGGTTATTTTTATTTTTTCTTATTAAGGGAAACAAATTGAAACTTTTTTTTATATTTTTTACAAGCGGTTTTCTCTTTTTGTATGCCTCTTTTGATATATCTTCCATCAAAGCTGACTTTATACAAACCATAACAAATGAACAAAACAGCACCATAAAATACAGCGGTAAATTTTATGCAAGAAGTGATGACAAAGCTCTTTGGATATATCAAAAACCTATCCTTAAAAAACTATACTTTTTAAATGGAAAAGTTATCATAATCGAGCCGGAACTTGAACAAGCCATATTTTCAAGAGCAAAAAAACTTCCCAAAATCCTAGATATACTAAAAACGGCTAAAAAAAACGGGGATCAACTTCTAGCAAAATGCTGTGATACAACTTACCATATAACTATAAAAAATGATAAAATCATCTCAGTTTCCTATAAAGACAAAGTTGGAAACAATGTAAGGATATTCTTTAAAAACGAAGATACCAATCTTATCATTGATGATGAAATCTTCAAGTATAATATACCTGAAGATTATGATATATTACAAAACTGATGTAAACAATATCAGTTAACTAAGGAAAGATAATGGCTACAAATAAAACCATAATTATTGGTGGTGGGATAGTTGGACTAAGTTGTGCGTATATGCTTATGAAAAGAGGGCATGAGGTTACCGTGATAGATAAAGGTGATATCAGTGACAATACCTCTTTTGGAAACGCCGGACTTGTTTCACCCTTTGAAGAGCCGCCTCTTTCAAGACCGGGCATCATAGCCAGCACAATCAAACTGATGCTAAAGAACCAAAGCCCCTTACTTATAAACGGAATCTCTCCTAAGATCATCAAATGGTTGTGGCTCTTTGCCAAAAATGCGAACGAACAGAGACTCAAAAGAACATTGATACTCTTTGAAAAATATGGCGAAATATCAATGTCTCACTACAAGGAAATGGCCGAAGAGTTTGAGTTTGATTTTCATCACACAGGTGTAGCTATGGTATATACTGATATGAAATCTTTCGAAAAAGATGCCAAAGAGTGTGAAAACAATCCCTACAAAGAAGCCTGGGACAATGAAAAAACAAAACAGATGGCACCATGTGTTAACGAAAAAGTGGTAGGTTCCATCTTTCTCAACAGAAATGCCCACTTAAATCCTGCCATGCTCATGAAAAATTTAACCGCATACCTAAAAGAAAAAGGTGTGAAATTTGTCTTGAATACCGAGATTATAAATTTTGAATTTCAAAATGACAAAGCCATAAAGGCTTTGAGTAAAGATGATGCCTTTGAAGCTGACAATTTCATAGTTTCAACCGGCAGCGATGTCTCACTCTCCAGGAAAACAGGGGTTGATTTGATGCTAACTCCCGCAAAAGGCTACAGTATGACTTTTAAAATGGATGAAGAGCTGAAACCAAAAACAGCGCTTTTGTTTAAAGACCAATTCATAGGTTTCATACCAAGAAGTGACAGCGTGAGGATAACAAGTAAACTTGAACTTGGCAACCATGACTACAGTTACAAAATGAGCAGATTTGAAAGCATACTAAATACATTAAAACCTTTTGTCGAAGATTTTGAGATGAAAGATCCAGAGTACTGGACAGGTTTTAGACCTTTAACACCAAATGATATCCCCCTTTTCGGGAGAGATGAGAGATATGACAATGTCATACATGCAAACGGCTTAGGATGGCTTGGCATCACTTTCGGTCCTGCCATAGGTGATTTGGTCAGTGAACTTATAGACAAAGAGATAGAAAACAAAAAAAGTGACGATGTACTTCTTTTTTCAGGGTTTTATCAGGGATGTTAATTTTAACTTATAAATCATAAAAGAATTTAGATATTTTCCTAAATTCTTTTATGTGAATCGGTAGAAAAAAGATAAAACTTTTTTGGATCAATATATATCGTTAATGTTTTTTTCGCTTTATCTATATGCTCATTCGTTTTAACAATAATCTTATGAGTATCTATTTGTGCGTAAATTAGACTATCGCTTCCCAATCTCTCTATCATTTGGATATCTATAACCACCTTAATGCTTCCGATAAAATATTTTAGCAAGATATCTTCGGCCCTAATACCTATAAATACATCTTTATCATATATTGTTTTTGAAAGCTCTATTTTTTCATCACAAAAAAATATATAATTATCCTCTACTCTGGTTTTAAAGATATTCATGGGAGGAATCCCCATAAATTTTGCAACAAAAAGTGTGCATGGGTTGTCATATATCTCATCCGGTGTTCCAACCTGCTCAATTTTTCCACTGTTAAGCACCACAATTCTATCAGCTAATGTCATAGCTTCAACTTGATCATGGGTAACGTATATGGAAGTAATTTTTAATTTATCATGTAGTTTTTTTATCTCGATACGCATTATATTTCTTAATTTTGCATCAAGATTGGAAAGAGGTTCATCAAATAAAAATACTTTTGGCTCCCTGATAATTGCTCTTCCCATGGCAACCCTCTGTTTTTGCCCACCGCTAAGCTGATTTGGTTTTCTTTTGAGCAATCCTTCTATTTGCAATAAAGTGGCTATATCTCTTACTTTAACAGATATTTTTTGTTTAGGTATTTTTCTATTTTTTAAACCATAAGAAAGATTTTGTTCTACATTCATATGAGGATATAGTGCATAATTTTGAAACACCATGGCAATATCTCTTTCGGCAGGAGGTATATTGTTTATAATTTTACCTTCAATTTTTATAAATCCGTCAGTGACATCTTCTAATCCGGCTATCATTCTAAGAAGTGTTGATTTTCCACATCCACTGGGCCCTACGACTACTAAAAATTCTCCTTTTTTTACATTAAGATTGATTTTTTTAATTATCGTCTCTTTTTTATCATAACTTTTTACAACATTTTCTATATCTAAATATCTCAATATTTTTTTCCTTATTTCTCAGAATCTACCAAGCCTTTAATAAACCATCTTTGAAAAAATACAACTATCAATACAGGTATTATTAAAGCTACTATAATCATTGCAAATGCTCTATTGAATTCCGGCAGATAACTCCCTTCAAAATTACTTTGATATATCTCTTTGATACCTAAAAGTATTGTGTTATATTCAGGTTTTGTTGTCATCATAACAGGCCATAGATATTGATTCCATCCAACTATAAACATAACTATAAATAGTGCGGCAATCATTGTTTTGGATATCGGCACTAAAATATCTATAAAAAATTGCCAGCTATTTGCACCATCAATCTTGGCTGCTTCTAGAAGCTCTTCCGGTACAGATTTATAAAATTGTCTAAAAAAGAATGTTCCTGTTGCAGATGCAATCAAGGGGATGATCAATCCTGTATAACTATTTAGCATATTTAATTTTGCCAAAACTTCAAATGACGGAACGATTCTTACCTCAACAGGTAACAGAAGTGTGAAAAAGATAATCCAAAAGAAGAAATTTGCCAATTTAAATCTAAAATACACTATCGCATAAGCAGCCATAGAGGAGATGATAACTTTACCTACCGCAAAACCAATCGCAAGTATCAAAGAGTTTAGCATCATTCTTGCAGTTGTTACATTTTTAGTATATCCAGTATGTTCAAAAAATATACTATGATAAGTTTTTAAAAAATTATTTCCGGGTAAAAACTGCAATCCATTGGACAAGATTGCTTCAGGTAAGTGGGTAGAGGATGCAAATATAACCCAAATAGGCACTAAAAAAATCAAAACTCCTGCAATCAAGATAATATGTGAAAAAATATTAACAAATGATATAGGTTTAATAATGAATCCTTTTTTCTATATACTTAAATTGAAATATTGTTATCAAAAGCACAAAAAGAAAAAGTACAACCGATTGTGCCGACGAACCACCGATGTCAGCACCCAAAAACCCATCTTGATAAATTTTGTAAGCAAGAGTTTTTGTCTGCCCCATAGGTGTACCTCTAGTGGTAGTATCTATAAGACCGAATGTATCAAAAAATGAGTATGTTATATTCGTAATTAATAAGAAAAATGTCGTTGGTGCCAATAATGGAAAAATTATAGTCCAAAATCTTTTTGCAGAACTTTTACAATCTATCAATGAGGCCTCTATGATTGATTTTGGTATTCCTTGCAGACCTGAAAGAAAAAAGATAAAATTAACACTTATCTGTTTCCATGTTGCCACAAATACCAACATAATTTGCGCATCAAAAGGATCACTTTTTGGATTAAATTTCCAACCTAAAGAGTTTAAAAAATTATACATATCACCATGGCTTTCATTAAAAAAGAAAGTTGCAATCAATCCCACAACTGCTGGAGCTATGGCATAAGGCCACATCAAAAGTGTTCTGTACAAACCTTTTGCTTTAATTACATTGTTTGCTTTATAAGCAAGCATAAGACCTATACTTAAAGAAAAAAGTGTTACAAGCAAAGCAAATATCAGTGTAAAAACAATACTCGAATAGTAGTCACTGTTAAAAATTGCATCTTTATAATTTTGAAACCAAACAAAATGTGAACTGATACCAAAAGCATCTTCCATTATAAAGGAGTAATAAAAAGCCATAATAGAAGGCCATATAAAAAAAATTAATATTATAATCATTTGAGGAAATACAAACAAATACTGTATATATTTACTTTTAAATTGAACTTTTTTCACAGTTTCTTTTTTCCTAATTTATCATCTGTTAGCAGCAATAATGCTGCTAACAGATAAATTTATCTATAAGTTTGGGCAAATCTTTTTAAAAGCTTGTCACCTTTGATATCTACATCTCTCAAAGCTTGTTCAGCATTTTTTTTACCGTTTAAAATATTTTCAAATTCTACTACCATTACTTCTCTAATTTGCACATAATTACCGAGTCTGTACCCTTTTGTCCACTTTTGAGTAGGAAGGCTTAACTGCTTAATTCCAATTTCAGCATCAGGAACTCTCTTGTAGTATCCATCTTTTTTTGCCAATTCGTATGCTGCATTTGTAATAGGCACATAACCTGTTGATTTATGCCAAAAATATTGATTTTGAGGGCTGGTTAAAAATTGTAAAAACTTGGCAACACCTTTGTATTTTTTATCGCTTTTTCCACTAAATACAAACAGTGCCGCACCTCCTATAAAAGTTTGTGCACCTTTTTTGATAAATTTTTTCCAAAATGGAAGATATGTAGTTCCAAAATTAAATTTTGCCCCTTTTTTCAAACCACCGAAAGATCCGCTTGAACCAATCCACATTGCAACCTTTTGGTCATAAAATGCTTGTTGATTATCAGCCCATCCTTTTCCATAGTAACCATAATAACCGGACTTCAACCAGCTTCTTAGCTTATCCCAATGATAAACCATAGCAGGATTATCATAATATAACTTTGTCGCAAAACCTGAAAAACCGTTATCTTTATCTGCTATCTGCAAGTTATGTCTCGAATGGAAATTCTCTGCAAATATCCATGGACTATGGCTTTGTGAAAAACCTATATATCCTGCTTTTTTAAGCTTTGGAGCAATTTTTTCAAAATCTTCCCAAGTTTTTGGAGGATTTTTGATACCTGCTTTTTGAAAAGCGTCTTTATTATAATACAAAACTGGAGTTGAACTGTTAAACGGACATCCAATCATTCTACCTTTTGAATCCGCGTAAAAATTTCTTACTCCACTTATATAGTCTTTTGCATTAAACTTTACACCATAATTGTCAAAAAGTTTAGCCACCGGATATACAACACCTTTTGCTCCTATAATAGTCGCCGCGCCTGCATCAAAAATTTGTATAATATCAGGTGATTTATGTGCCCTATAAGCAGCTATACCGGCTGTCATGGTATCCTCATAGCCACCTTTATATACAGGAATTACTTTATACTCATTTTGGGAAGCATTAAAGTTATTTGCCATTTCATTTACTACTTCACCCAATCTTCCGCCCATAGCATGCCACCAAGTTATATTGGTTCCAGCATTTAAACTTACCGTTACCATAAAAATAGCTATAAATAACACTATTTTACTCTTCATCTTACGCTCCTATAATTTTTACTAAAATTATCTAAAATTTTAGCTACAAAGCGTATTGTAACAACAAATGATAACAAAATGATTACACTATAATTGTAAAAAAGTAAGATTTTTAAAAAATAAGTTTATAAAAAAGATACTGTTAAGAAATATTATAAAAATACTTACTTACAGCATCCTTCTTTTTTTAAAGCTTTTACTATGTCATCAACAGATAGTGAAGAAGATTTGTCAACAGATTCGAAATTTGTGATATAAACATCATCTATGTCAACATCATGTTTTTTGGCACTGTACTCTTTTAATAGTTTTTTAAAACTCTCTTTACCTTGTGAAGTTGCAAGATTTTCCACATAAAAGCTTCCTATGACGACATTGAGTGCATCGATGACCTTATAACTTTCATCTTCGACATATCTTCCTTCTATGATCAAGCTCATCTCTATCTTTTTTAAACTTTTTGAGCTTGACGAAAATATATCGGTGGTAAAATGATCTATATGTAAAGTCTGGGCCTGCAACATCAGTACTGATAAAAACAAGATTATTAATTTTTTCATATGTTTCTCCTCTTTGAAATATCAAGCAAATATAGTGCCATTGTAACACTATGTAACATCTTAGAACTATTTTTCAACACAAATAATCTATTTACAAGATATATTAATATTTCTTTTTGTAATATTGTTGTAAATATTTTTAGGATAAACAGTATGAATCTTCCAAAAGCAGTTACTATAGTTGAAGTAGGACCAAGAGATGGTTTTCAAAGCATAAAAGAGTGGATACCAACCGATTTGAAGCTTCAAATCATAGAAAAACTTATAGAAGCAAATTTTAAAAAGATAGAGATCACCTCTTTTGTCAGTCCAAAAGCCATACCGCAAATGAAAGATGCAAAAGAGATAGTCTCATATCTTTTAAACAAGTATGAAGATAAAAAAGATATCTTCCATGCACTTGTACCAAATCTCTACGGAGCAAAAGCGGCTTACGAGTCAGGTTTGAGGGAGATAACTTATGTCATATCGACCAGTATTTCCCACAACAAAGCAAATGTCAGACGTACACGAGAAGAATCTTTTGATGAGTTAAGGGAAATAAAGACAATCTTTCCAGATATGAAAGTCAAGTTTGCCGTTGCCACGGTATTTGGCTGTCCTTATGAAGGTGATATAAAGATAGAAGAAGTCAAATGGATGGTGCAAAACGGACTTGACATAGGAGTGGATGAGTTTTGTCTTGCTGATACCATAGGAGTTGCCAACCCTTTGCAAGTTGAAGAGGTTTTGAGTGAACTTACTTCAACTTTTAAAAATATAGACTTTTCACTTCACTTGCATGACACCAGAGGAATGGGCTTGGCAAATGTCATAGCCGCACTAAATAATGGAGTGACAAAGTTTGAATCAGCCATAGGAGGTCTTGGAGGATGTCCATTTGCTCCCGGAGCCGCAGGCAATATAGCAAGTGAAGATTTGGTAAATATGCTTGAAAAAATGGGAGTAAAAACAGATGTAAAACTGGATGTTTTACTATCAATCATACCGACTATAAAAGAGAAAATCAAGCCTGTACTAACAAGTCATTTGGCTTATGCAGATATAGAGTGTAGGATTTAGAATGTAGTCGAAATATTGACTCATCTGCCTCCCAATCAAAGATTGGTGGCAAACAAGCTATGACACATATTTTAGGAGAAAAACAATGGAAAAAAATGAAATGCCGCTTGAAGGGGTAAAAGTACTTGAGCTCGGTAGCCTTATAGCAGGTCCGTTTGCAGGGAGAATCTTTGCCGAATTTGGTGCTGAAGTTATCAAGGTAGAGCCTCCAAAACTCGGTGATCCTTTAAGAAAATGGAGGCTTATGAAAGATGATACCTCTTTATGGTGGTATGTCCAATCAAGAAATAAAAAGTGCATAACCCTGAACCTAAGAGAAAAAGAGGGGCAGGAAATCATCAAAAAATTAGCCAAAGAAGTTGATATCATCATAGAAAACTTCAAGCCAGGTACTCTTGAAAAGTGGGGCATAGGTTATGAGGATTTAAAAGCTATCAATCCCAAGATCATCATGATAAGGATATCAGGATACGGACAAGATGGACCATACAGTCAAAAGCCGGGATTTGGCAGTATCGGCGAAGCCATAGGAGGCATCAGATACCTTACAGGCTATCCTGATCTTCCTCCTGTTAGAACCGGTATCAGTATAGGAGACTCCATAGCTGCCATATATGCGGTGATGAGTGGTATGATGGCACTTTATCATAGAGATATAAAAGGCGGCGAAGGTCAGTATATAGATGTAGCTCTATATGAGGCTATATTTAGTCTTATGGAGAGCATGGTGCCTGAGTATGATCAATTTAAATATATAAGGGAAAGAAGCGGAAACACACTTCCAGGTATCGCACCATCTAATATATATCTTTGTAAAGATGGCAAATACATAGCTATCGGGGCAAACGGGGATAGCATATTTAAAAGATTGACAAAAGCTATGGGTAGAAGTGATCTTGACAATGAAGAGTTTGCGCACAATGACGGTAGAGCAAAAAAGATGAAGTATCTTGATGAACAGATAGAAGCCTGGACGAAGAGTATGCCTATGAAAGAAGTTTTAAAGATACTTGATGAGTATCAGATACCGTCAGGTCCGATTTACAACATAGAAGATATATTTAATGACATCCACTACAAAGCAAGAGATATGATAAAAGATGTAGATGTTAAAAACCTTGGAAAGCTTAAAATGCCCGGCATCATACCAAAATTCAGTAAAACCCCCGGTCAGATAAAATGGGCGGGAGCAAAACTTGGTGAACACAATGAAGAGATTTATATAAAAGAGTTAGGGTTGAGCAAAAAAGAGTTGGAAGATCTAAGCAAGAAGGGTATCATTTAGAACTATTTTGTTACATTTCTCTACATATTTTTAATTTTACAGCAGTAAAACTAAAAATGTAGTGTTAATTTAATATTTTATCTGATATTATGCACCATATATAGTTTTAGATGTTTTTTGCAACATTTCATTACAAGGCAGAAAGTTGAAAAGCTACTTCCTGTAACTTGAAACTTTCTAACGCCGTAAGGGAGTGTTGCAAAAAGCACCCAAAGGGCAAGACAATAAGGCATTATCTGCTGTGTTAGATTTTCTCACCTTAACTACGGTTAGGCTTTCAAAAATCTGCCTTGCATATAACGCCTTCTTGTCTTGTCTAAAATTATATATGGTGCGTAACATCAGATTTCATATAGTAGTATGATAAAAATTTAAAAAAAGGACAAAAAAGATGAAGTTAAAAAATATTGCTCTTAGCATACTTTTGGCGTCAGGTTTAAGTATGGCTGCACAGGCCGCAACCACTATCAGAGTGACACTGCAGTTGCCTATAACCCACTCTTTGGGACAGAACTGGCTGGAGTTTAAGAAAATCGTTGAGGAAAAGTCAAACGGTGATTTGAAAGTCGTTATCTTTCCTTCTGCTCAATTGTATAAAGATAAGCAAGTCCCGGGAGCCGTAGGAAGCGGTGCTATAGAGGCAGGTTCAGCATTTCTTGGCAGATTTACCGGTTCAGTTCCGGCTGTTGACATAGTAAGTCTTCCATTTTTCTTTAAAAATGACAAACTTTTAAGTGCGGTTGTATCAAACGGTTCAAAAACAAGAGCGATTTTAGATAAAGCTATACTAAAAGAGACTGGAGATAAAATCCTTTGGTGGCAGGCATTTGGTCACAATGTTTACTTGACAAACGGTAAGCCTATAAGATTGCCAAGTGATTTAAAAGGCAAAAAAGTAAGGACTTACGGAAAGATACTAAGCTGGACGGTTGAAGCACTTGGCGGCAATCCGGTCATCATGTCAGGCTCAAAGCAGTTTTTAGCTTATCAACAAGGTGCGGTTGACGTAGGTATGACAGGACTTTCAGCGGTAAAAAGTAGAAAACTTTATGAAGTTATGCACGATATGACGCTATCATTTGATAACGTTATAGAGTTCGTTGCTATAATGAACAATAAATTCTTCAACTCCCTAAGTAAGAAAAATCAAAAGATTATCATGGATGCAGCCGGCATAGTGGAGAAACATTTAAGAGAGCAAGTTTACTCAAGTGAAGACAAGATAGCAAAATATCTCGAATCAAAAATGAATGTCGTAAGACTGACTCCGGCAGAAAGAGCGAAATGGGTAGAAGCTACAAAACCGGTTATAGAAAGATACAAAAAATCAGTCGGACCTATGGCTGATGAGGTACTTGAAGCAGCCAAAGAAGATATGGCCAAAGTACAGTAACAAAGTCAAACAAGGGGATGGATATCCCCTTGAACTCATACAAAAAGATAATAATGATAAAACTCATAGATAATATTTCAGAATTTTTCGGCAAATTTTCAGCTTGGCTCTTTTTCTTTATAGGATTGATCGTAACTTATGAAGTGATAGCAAGATATGTTTTCAATGCTCCAACCATATGGGTTGATGAAGTTTCAACCGTTTCGCAGATATGGGCCGCTTATATAGGTATAGCATATGCACTAAAACATAAAGATATGATAGTTATAGATATAGCCTTTAAAAATCATGACAGCTTATCTAGAAAAATTGTCGAAACATTCTCTTTGGTCGTTATCATTGCATTTAGCGCTATAACTGTCAAATACGGTTTTGATATATGGCTTGATTCCACCCTAAAAGGGCATCATACCGACACATTACTTGGACTTCCAAAGTGGTTTACTCAAGCCTCCATCTGGATAGGTTTTCTTATACTTTTTTTACAAGGTATCGTTGAGATATTTAAAATCTGGACTAAAGGGATAGATCCAAATGAAGAACTTGAAATGATCAAAGAGAGTGTTTAAATGAGTGCTTTTATCATACTTTTCATACTTATAATTTTACTTGTCATAAGAGTTCCGGTTGGATTTGCACTCGGTGGACTAGGAGCTGCACTTTTAGCTTACTTTCCGCTTCCTTTAAATGCAATCCCCCAAAGACTTTACGGCACTATGGATAGTTTTGAGCTTTTGGCTGTTCCTATGTTTTTACTTATGTCAAATGTTTTACTCAAAGGAAAAGTAGGAAAAGACCTCTTTGCCGCGGTTCAAAGCTGGATAGGACACTGGCCGGGAGGCTTGGGAGTAGCCACTATACTATCTTGCGGTATATTTTCAGCGGTTTCGGGCTCATCTGTGGCAACTGCGGCTACCATAGGAACAGTAGCGATACCTGAAATGACAAAAAGAGGTTATCCAAAACATTTTGTTTATGGACTTTTAGCAGCAGGCGGAACACTTGGCATCATGATACCTCCATCCATCCCTCTTATCATATATGGTGTAGTTTCAGAAAGTTCCATACCGAAACTCTTTTTAGCAGGTATCGGACCAGGACTGTTTTTGATAGTTTTATTTATCTCATATGGTATGCTATATTCTAGGATAAGCAAGCAGTATCATGCCATACCCAAAGCCACTTGGAAAGAAAGAATGGAAGCTACTAAAATGGCACTTCCTACCATCTTTATCGCTGCATCGGTCATAGGGTCTATCTATCTAGGTGTAGCAACTCCTTCAGAGAGTGCGGGTGTGGGATTTGTTTTGTCAATGGTAGTTACTTTTTTGATGGGCAGATTAAATTGGCAAAACTTAAAAGAAGCAGTTTATGACTCGGCAAAAACCACCATCATGATATTTATCATCATAGCAGGAGCCAAAGTCTTCTCCTATGCTATAACTTTATATATGATCCCACAAAATATATCCGAACTTTTAGTGCAAAATATATCAAATCCAACGATTTTCATATTTGCTATAGGCTTGGTACTTTTGTTTGTAGGATTTTTTTTAGAGTCATTATCTATGCTTCTTATCATGGTACCGGTACTATTTCCGGCCATAATGGATAAGATGATAGATCCCATATGGTTTGGTTTATTTTTTGTGATACTCATAGAAACTGCTCTCATCACACCACCGGTAGGGATGAATCTCTTTATCATCCAAGCTATATCAAATGCAAAATTAACCGAGATAGTAAAAGGTGTTTGGCCTTTTGTTCTTATCATGCTCTTTACTGCAACTCTCATGTGGTTTTGGCAAGGTTTGGCTCTTTATATACCATATCATTTTTAGTATTTATTCTTAGTATATATTTTTAAATACTTTTGGTATAGAGATATTGGTATTTAAAAAACATACCAAATTATATACCTAAGAAACTATAGGTGAAAAAGCTTTTGAACTGATGCGAACTTTTTGACCTATTTTCAAATCCTTCGCTTCGCCCTTACTTAAGACAACTTCAGCTATTTGTTGTCCTATGGAAACGATAGCTATATAGACGACATCTACTTTTACTAAATCAAGCAATTCTCCCTCAAAAGAGAGTTTTTGAGAGCCACTTGTTTTTAAAAATATCTCTTTAGGGGTTCCGTCTTTTATGACTTTGCCGTTTTCAAGCATGATAACTCTACTTGCCATCTTGTATATCTCACTTGGATCGTGGCTTACAAAAAGAGTTGTAGTTTCAAATCTTTTATGAAATGCCATGATCTCTTCTTGCAGTTTTGCTCTCATATTGGGATCCAACGCACTTAAAGGCTCATCCATCAGTAAAAGTTTAGGTCTGTTCATCATAGCCCTGCAAAGTGCTACTCTTTGTTTTTGTCCACCACTTAAAGTAGAAGGATATCTGTTTTGAAGTTCACTTATCTCACATATCTCAAGCAACTCTCTTACCAACTTTTTATCATCATTGATATATAAAAGATTTTCTTTTACGTTCATATTTGAAAAAAGTGCATAATCTTGAAAAACAAACCCAATCCCTCTTTTTTGAGGCGGAAGAGAAATTTTCTTATCAAGCCAAGCAATATTGTCAACTTTTATATAACCTTCCGCATCTTCCAACCCTGCTAAAACTCTAAGAAATGTTGTTTTGCCGCTTCCACTTTTACCACTTACGGCTAAAAATTGATTGTTATCTATCTTGAGATTTATTTGTAGAACCATTTTGCTTTCAAAACCACTCAGAGTTTTTTTTATATCTATCTCTATCATAAAAACCTGCTTTTTGCTTTTTTGTTAAATATGTAAACTACAAATAACACCGTAAAACTGATAAGTACCATGATAGCACTATATATGTGAGCGGTAGTATAATCCATCTCTTCAACCATCTCATATATGGCAACGCTTGCCACTTTTGTTTTTCCGGGTATACTTCCACCCACCATCAAAACCACTCCAAATTCACCGACCGTATGGGCAAATGTTATCACGCAGGCACTTAAAAGTGATGGTTTTATATTTGGCATAGCAACTTTAATGATAGTTTGAAGTTTGCTTTTTCCGCCTAGATATGATGCTTCAAGCATATTTTTTGATAACCCTTCAAAACCGTTCTGTATGGGCTGGAGCATAAAAGGGAAAGAGTAAAGACAACTTGCCACCACAAGTCCCGGGAAATTAAAAACCAATTTCACTCCAAGATACTCATCTAAAAATCTTCCCAGAGGAGAATTGTATGAGAGTGCATAAAGTATATAAAATCCCAAAACTGAAGGTGGCAATACTATCGGCAAAGCCGTCAAGGCTTCTAAAAAAGGCTTCAATCTTGACTTTGTTTGAGATAGATACCAAGCATAAGGCAAAGAGATAAAAAAGAGTATCAAAGTGGTTATGGCTGCAAGTTTAAAAGAAATAACAAAGGGAGTAAAATTTATCTCACTCATTTGATCACTTTTTTAATAAATAAATCACTTGATTTGATAAGCATAAAAACTTCATCATTCTCTTTTAAATTTAATTTTTTTGATGCTTCGGTTGTTATGATGCTCTCAAAAAAACTATCCTCAAATTTTAATGTAATAGAGCTTAAAACTTCTCCGTTTTTTACCTCTTTTATGGTTGATTTTAGGATATTGCTTATGCTTGTTTGCTCTGGATACTTTTTCGCCAAGGATATATGAGTCGGTTTAACTGACAGCACTACTTCATCACCTGTTGTGATATCAGGCAATTCAAGCCCCATCATATAAAGTGTTTCGCTGACGATTTGAAACTCTACTACATGCAAAAAACCCCTCTCTTGTATGGCTTTTACCTTGGCTTTTATCTCATTCATTTTATATTATATCCGAAGTTTTTTAGTATTTTTTTTGATGTTTTGCTAAAGACAAAGTTATAAAATTCTTTTGCTTCTTTTTTATCGTTTAATAAAACAATACCTTGTTTTATAGGAGTATAAAGGGTCGGTTTTACCTCTATCCAATTTACATCTTTTTTATATCTTTTCATATGCTTACTAAAAAGAGTGGATTTTGCGACAAATCCTATATCGGCAGCTATAATGGAGTAAGTGGTAGCCTGGGCTACACTCTGGGCAAATACAAACTTATCTTTTACATTATCGTAAATACCGGAGCTTTTCATGGCTTCTGACGCAGCTTTACCATATGGAGCGGTTTTTGGATTGGCAAGGGCTATTTTTTTGATATTTTTATCTTCTAAAAGCTTTATGCCTTTTGAAAAATCTTTTTTTTGACTACTAAGAAGTGCCAAACTTCCGGTAGCATACACTTTTGGTTTGGTTATGCAGAGTTTTTCTTTATATAAAGCATCAGGGTATTTCATATTTGCCGATAAAAAAAGATCAAAAGGTGCTCCGTTTTTGATCTGAGCAAAAAGCTTACCGCTACTACCAAGAAGCATCTCTACTTTTGTACCAGGATATTTTTCATGAAAAACATTGATGATTTCAGGCATAGCATAACTCATATTTGCCGCGACCGCCACCTTTATAGTCCCACCAAAAAGTGAAAAACAAAACAAAACCAAAAAAAGTATACTTCTAATCATATAATTCCCTTCAACTTTTCATTTCTAATTTTTAATTTATAATTCATTTTCCTATGATGATATTTTTTGGTCTAATAAAAATAAAAACCTTCTTACCTTTTTTTAACCTCAACTCTTTTGTCAAATCATTTTTACAAGTTACCCAAAATTTATCAAGATTGTCTATATGCAGTTTTATATTAGTAGTGATTTTTCCGATTTCCAACTCTTCAATAATTCCCTCAAAAAGGTTGGCAGCTTTTTTGAACTCATTTTTATCGGATATCATCACAGAAGTTGCCTTTATGATACCTACTATCTCATCTCCTATATCAAGCTCAAGTTCATCGGCAGCTTCTTTTGTTATAGATGATTTTAAAATTACTCCACTTTTAAGCTCAAAACTAACCTCTGCGCTTGCTTTGTCTTTTTTTATCTCTGTAACTTTTCCAAAAAGTTGATTTCTTGCACTCAACCTTAGGGTTAATTTTTTTATGGTTTTTATATCGGATACATTTGAAATGGAAGAGATAAATTTGTCATACTCTTTTTTTATAAGATGATAATCTTTTACAAGTTTCTCACCATAGGAAGTAAGTTTTGTCCCCCCTCCTCCGCTTCCACCTATAGCTTTTATAACAACCGGCTCTTTTGCAAGGTTATTGATACTATCTATGATTTCCCAGGCAGACTTATAACTAACAGGTAAAGCTTTTGCCGCTTTTGAGATAGAACCATACTCATTTATAGCTTCAAGAAGCGCTATCTCTTTTTCAAGTAAATTTGGAGTAGAAAAGTCAAATAATACCGTTTTTTCCAATATAAAGCCTTATATACTAAAATACATAACGGTATTATAATAACTTTTTTTTAAACTATGCTTATATCTTTATTATCATTAGGAGATGATTCAAAAATCTCTTAATGATTCCTGTATACCTTTGTGCATTTCATACCAAAAACTCATAGCTGCTTCATATTTGTCCTTATTGAAATAATTTAGCCATTTTATAAGTTCAGTATCATTATTGTTGTCTATACTATGTTTTCTTTGTAAAAATGTGTACACGATATCCACATTTCTTTCCGACTCCCAAAATACTGATGAATTACGCCCGTTAATCCGACTGGCAGTTATAGCTCCATTTTCCAAATACTGTTTTTTCAGCCCGTATAAGGATTCCATAACATCGGGCATCATTTCTTCAGCCCATTGTCTGTGAAAACGGCAAAATCCCATATTATCCAGTATCAATTCACCTTTGAGTCTCGCAGCCCCTGACCTTCCAAGCTCCCTAGGAGGAACAAAATCAGGACCATAATACATATAATATTTTCCCATTATCGACATTGGCGAAAGAACTCCGGGTGTCCAGTATTGATTTGGAACCATCCACCCTTTTCTCGCATAAGCGGTATAAACAAAAGCATCAAGTATCTTTTTATTGTTTTTACTTTTTGCCAATTTACGCGCATATGTTCTAGCACCATCACTTAAATCGATTTTTCCGTTTTTATCAATGATATTATCAAGAATATCAATTCCAATATCCGCGTTATGCATAGATGAAGAAACTACATCAAAGCCTTCCAAGGAAAATTTCGGCACATCTTTCACCCCTAACTCTTCAGGTGACAAATATCCTTCAGACAAACACTCCATAAGCCAGGAGATAGTTCCTCCTATGGATATAGCATCAAAGCCATACATGTCAGCATGATGATTTAGTTTTTCAGCTGCTCTTTGATCAAAAATACCGGATAACGGCCCCATAGTTTGATATGGCTCATAATCCTTCTTATACTCATCTTTCATCTTTTTACAAAGTGCCGCACACGGTTCTCCACAATTTTTTTCATTTTTTACAGATATTGTTTCTTCGTTAAATTGCTTTAGATAGTGTTCTAAAACAAATTTTTTGTGAATTTCGATTCTTTCTTCCTCTTTCATATAAATACTTTTATAGTTAAAAGAGAACATGCTTCCACCCAAGCTTGCATAATTTACACCTAGTGTTCCTCCTGTCTCAAAATGAGGATCAAAACGATATTTAGTAGTAGACTCCAAATCTTTTGTAGATAATTTCATGTTATACTTATCTTTAAACCACTGATCAGCAACTTTACGATCTCTGAAATCATCTTCTATAAATGTACCGCCGTATATAATAGCTGCTATACCATGACTTTGGAGCATTTTCGAACCAAAACCCCCTCTTCCAGCCCATGTGTCCACAAAAGTTAATTTGCCTTTTTTAACTGGGGCCGAACAAATAGACCCAAAATCAGTAGATGCGGATGCAGGACCGGTTGCTAAAACTCTCGGATCTGCACCATATTCATTTCCAAAAACATCAAGTGCATATTGCATCAAAGAGTAGACCCCACCACGCCCTTCTCTCCATATCTCTTTTATATCAACAGGGTGTAATCTAGATTGGATCTCTCCTCCTTGTTTTCGATTTAGATATAAGATTGAAGGCGTTGGTGCTTTTCCGACTATAGATAGCATATTTATCCCAAGATTATCAAAAACCAATCCTGCACCACCCATAGATGATATATAAAATCCTCCCCATGCAGGAGAAAAACCATTGAATATCAATCGATTTGATCCAGGAAAGATAGACCCTGCCAAAACCCCTGTTCCTATATTTAAACTGTTATGTTTTCCGGCAAGTTGTAAACCCAAATCGATCGGGCCAAAAAATTCTCCTAGTTTATAACGATTTACACGGTAAAATGATGTTGACGCATCAACAAACAGTACTTTTTGACTTGTTTTCATTATTTTTCCTTACTATATACTTTTGATACTCATTGTGTCAAATAATATTTAATTGAAACATTATACTATAAATTGTTATATAATTATATACTATATAGTATATAATTTAAGCATAATTTTACATTATAAATAATCAAATACATTGTTCGACATATTAGCAGAAAGTACATTTTTGATAAAGCCTATAATACTGCTTGACTTCATCATTTACTTTGATGATATTTCTTAGATATCTTTTTATATCACCTCTTGAGTATTGTATATATAGCTTTTTAGGATTTACGGCTCTTCCGATGGCTACATAAAATTGACTTGGGGTAAAGATATTGTCTATGTTGCATACAAGATTTTCTATGCTCATTCCTTGGGATTTGTGTATGGTTATAGCATAGGCAAGTTTTATGGGATATTGACTCATAGTAGCTAAAACTTCTTCTTTAAGTTCATCATTTTTATCTTTTTTATACTCTATAAGATCAAACTCCTGCTTTTGCACTTTTATAAGCCTGCCGTTTTTCTCTATCATGAGTGAGTCTTCAAGTATCTCTTTTATCACTCCTCTTTCGCCGTTATAGAACTTACCCCATTTGTTCGATGTAAAAAGTAGGGGAACTCCCTCTTTAAGTATCAATTCTTCATTTACCGGCAAAGAGTTCATCCAGCTTTCAAGCCTCTTGTTTGAGACTCTTTTGTCATGCAATGTTATATCTGCTTGTAAAATCACCTCTTTTTTAGGATGTTCTTGAAGTTTTTTAGCATTTACCAAAGTTACTTCTTTATTTCTGCCATATAAAAATGTAGGCTCATTTTTTAAAACTTCTATATTGTTCGATAAATTTACAAGATAGTCATCCACCTCTTCATCTATGATTCCAACTCTTATCTTGCCAAGTATTTGAAAAAATTTTTTATCTTTTGTCCTTTTCATCTCTTCAAGCTCTATCACAACAGGATCGAAAAAATCCCATGAACTACTTTCAAAAGCATAAACTCCGCCAAAAAGGTTACTGCCAAGTCCACTCTTTATGATAGGAGGCAGCTGAAAAAAGTCCCCGACAAATAAAAATGTACCCTCATATCCGGCATTTTCAACCCTGTATCTTATCATATCCAGCATCGCACTGCTTACCATGCTTATCTCATCTACGATGATAAGATCACAACTTTTTAAAAGTTCATTTATCTCTTTTACTCTTTTTCTATTTTTTTTATCTTGTAGCACAAGTTCTTCAAGATTTGAGCAAATGCCAAAAGCAAAAAAGCTATGTATCGTTTGACCACCGATATTGACAGCACTTATACCGGTACTTCCAAGCACGACCGCATGTTTTAAACTCTTTTTATACTCAAGGATTATCTCTTTGGTTAGGTAACTTTTTCCGACTCCGGCACCACCGGTTAAAAAAACATTTTTGGTTTTTAAAAGTTTTACTATCTTATCTTTCATAATTATATTATACCAAGTTAAGTATAATACTTGTTCCAAAAAGGAGCTTATTTGAAGAAATATATCCCATATCTTGTCATGTTGCTTCCTCCTCTTTTTTGGGCGGGCAATTTCATAGTAGGTAAGGCTGTTAGTTATCAGCATATCCCCATAGGTTTATCTTTTTGGAGATGGTTTTTGGCAACCTTGATATTTACTCCGTTTGTTATCAAGTCAATTTTTAGACAAAAAGAGATTATCAAAAAAAATTTACCAAATATCATCATACTCTCTTTCCTTAGCATCAGTTCTTTCAATACTTTGGCTTACATTTCACTACTTTATACAACAGCTACAAATGCGACTATACTGAATTCATTGATACCTATTTTTATACTCATCATAGCTTCACTGTTTTTCAAAGAAAGAATTTCAAAGTTTCAAATCACAGGTATATTTATATCACTTATAGGCGTCATGATCATATTGACCAAGCTAAATATAAATATACTTATACATATCTCTTTCAACAAAGGTGATATTTGGATGCTCTTTGCCGCACTTGATTGGGCTATGTACTCTTTACTTTTAAAATACTTAAGACCAAAAGAGTTGGAAGCTATGACATTTCTTGGAGTAATGATGATCATAGGTACCATACTGCTCTTTCCACTGTATCTTTACAATCCTTTCAACGAGCATTTGATCACACTGAACAAAGATGTCATATATGCACTTTTATATATAGCTATCTTTCCCTCTATCATCTCATATCTGGCCTGGAATTATGGTCTTCACAAAATTGGAGCCGCAACTGGAGGACAATACATACACTTGATGCCGATTTTCGGTGCTTTGATGGCTGTGGTATTTCTTGGAGAAAAAATACATCTATATCATATACTTGGTGGTTTTTGTATAGGATTGGGATTGTGGCTTAGTATAAAAAAGGCTAAAAGATAACTTCCAGCCTTTTTTATTTTTAAGAGAACATTTCCTTTGCTTCCTCTTTGGAAAGTTTGCTAAAGTCAAGATATTTATATATCTTATCCCTCATATCAGGAGTAATTTTTTTAGGAACTATACTTAGGTACTCCTCTTTTGTGGGGAGTCTTCCAAGAAGCGCAGTAACTGCGGCAAGTTCAGATGATCCAAGGTAAACTTTAGCTCCTTTTCCCATCCTGTTGTCAAAGTTTCTTGTACTTGTGGAGTAAACTATAGCATTATCGGCAACTCTTGCTTGGTTACCCATACAAAGTGAACATCCGGGTATCTCTGTCCTAGCTCCTGCTGCACCAAAGATAGAATAGTAACCCTCTTCAGTAAGAGTTTTTTGATCCATTTTAGTCGGCGGTGCTATCCAAAGCCTTACAGGTACGGGACCTTCTCCTTTTAAAACTTCTCCCAAAGCTCTAAAAAGGCCTATATTTGTCATACAACTTCCAACAAATACTTCATCTATCTTTCCGTTTGGTCTGTTTGGATCAGCTAAAATCTCACTAAGAGTCGCTACATCGTCAGGATCGTTTGGACAAGCCAATATCGGCTCAGTGATTTCATTCATATCTATCTCTATAACATTTGAGTACTTGGCATCCTTATCTGCTTCGAGAAGTTCGGGATTTGCTATCCATTCTCTCATCTTATTGGCTCTTCTTTCAAGCGTTCTTTTGCTCTCATATCCGTTTTCTATCATCGCTTCTATCATCGCTATATTTGACTTGAGATACTCGATAATCGGCTCTTTATTTAGTTTTACCGTACAAGCAGCGGCACTTCTTTCAGCTGAAGCATCACTTAGCTCAAATGCTTGTTCTACTTTTAGATCTTCAAGTCCCTCTATCTCAAGTATTTTTCCAGCAAATGCGTTAATCTTACCCTCTTTTGGAACAGTTAAAAGCCCTTGTTTGATAGCATAGTAAGGTATAGCATTTACCATATCTCTTAGAGTGATTCCAGGCTGCATTTCACCTTTAAATCTTACCAAGATTGACTCAGGTACATTTAGAGGCATACTTCCTGCAACTGCGGCGAATGCTACAAGTCCGCTACCTGCCGGAAAACTAATCCCTATAGGAAATCTAGTGTGCGAATCCCCACCGGTTCCCAAAGTGTCAGGCAAACAAAAACGGTTAAGCCAAGAGTGTATAACGCCATCTCCGGGTCGTAAAGATACTCCGCCTCTGTTGATAAAAAACTCAGGCAATGTATGCTGAAGTTTTATATCGGCCGGCTTTGGATAAGCTGCAGTATGACAAAAACTTTGCAATACAAAATCAGCTCCAAAACTTAGAGCTGCCAACTCTTTTATCTCGTCTCTTGTCATAGCTCCTGTAGTATCTTGACTTCCGACGGTTGTTGCTACAGGCTCACAATACATCCCCGGCTTTACACCATCCATACCGCAAGCTTTACCTATCATCTTTTGGGCTAGAGTATATCCGCTTCCATCATCTTTGGGTTGTTCAGGTCTTTCAAATATCTCATCCGTTCCAAGTTTTAATGCTTCTCTTGCTTTTGTAGTTAAGTTTCTTCCTATGATAAGCGGTATCCTTCCGCCTGCTTGTATCTCATCCGGAAGTGTATTTGGCTTGATCTCAAACTCACTTACCACTTCACCGTTTTTATAGATTTTTCCCTCATAAGGTTTTATAACTACCTCATCACCCATTTCAAGCTTATCAACATTAGCTTCTATAGGGAATGCACCACTATCTTCGGCGGTATTGAAAAAGATAGGAGCTATTATGCTGCCTATGATGACTCCGCCTGTTTTTTTGTTTGGAACTCCGGGTATCTCTTCTCCTATATGCCACTGAACAGAGTTGATAGCTGACTTTCTTGAGCTTCCTGTTCCTACAACATCTCCTACAAATGCTACGGGATTGCCTTTTTTCTTAAGTTCATTTATAGTTTCTATAGGATTATCCATCTTTGCTGCAAGCATAGAGTTGGCATGCAAAGGTATATCACTTCTTGTAAAAGCTTCACTAGCGGGACTAAGATCGTCTGTATTGGTTTCGCCCGGAACTCTAAAAACGGTAACTTTCAACTCTTCTGGAAGTTTTTTTCTTTTTGTAAACCACTCGGCATTTGCCCAAGATTCTATAAGCTCTTTTGCATATGCATTTCCTTCATCCATCAAATCTTTGACATCATTGAATGAGTCATATACCAAGAGAGTTTTTTTGAGTTGATCACAAGCTTCTTGTGCGACAGCTACATCGTCATGTTTTAAAGCTTCTATCAAAGGAGAGACATTATAGCCTCCTAACATCATTCCAAGCAGCTTTACAGCATCCACTTTGTCTATAGCTTTTGAGTGCGCATCTCCTGTGATAATGGCATTTAAAAATCCGGCTTTTACATATGCCGCTTCATCAACTCCCGGACTTACATGGTTTTTCAACAATTCTAGAAGATACTTCTCTTCTGGAATTTCATCAAGTTTTAGCAATTCAACTAACTCTGCAGTTTGTTTGGCAGTCAACGGAAGCGGCGGTACGCCTAAAGCTTCCCTCTCTTTAGTGTGAGCTTTATACTCTTCTATAATACTCATAAAAACTCCTTATGTAATAATTGACAAAATTGTACCAAAATATTTTTAATAAAGAGGTTTTAAAAAGAGGAATTTTGATATTTTATAAGAAGTGTTACTTTTTTAAACAAATGGCAAATTTTATAACTAAAAAGTGTTACAGAATTTCACGTTGACCTTTGGAATTTGGTGAAGAAAGCACTCCCATATTTTCAAGTTGCTCCACTATCCTTGCGGCTCTGTTGTAACCTATCTGAAGTCTTCTTTGTATATAGCTTATAGAGCTTTTTCTTTCATTTAAGACTATATTTTTGGCATCTTCATACAATTCATCCAGTTCATCACTATTGTCACTTTTTTCACTTGAAGTACCACTTCCAGTCGACTCTTTTAAAAATTTCTCATCATATTCCACTTCTCTTTGAGCCTTTAGAAATTCTACGATTTTTTCTATATTTTCCTCTTTTGTAAAAGGTGCATGAAGTCTGATAAGTCCCGAAGTTCCCGGAGGCGTAAAAAGCATATCACCTCTTCCCAAAAGCGACTCCGCTCCCATGGCATCAAGTATGATCTTGCTATCTATCTTTTGACCGACTTTAAAGCTTATCCTTGAGGGAAGATTGGCTTTGATAAGTCCTGTTACTACATCAACCGAAGGTCTTTGTGTGGCAACTATGAGATGGATACCGCTTGCCCTTGCCATTTGAGCTAGCCTTGCTATGTAAAACTCCACCTCTTTTCCGCTTGTCATCATAAGATCAGCCAACTCATCTATAATAACTACGAGATATGGAAAAGTCTCAAGACCCTCTTTTTTTGCTTTTTCATTATATCCTTCGATATTTTTTGTTTTAGTTTGGCTCATTATCTTATACCGTCTTTCCATTTCGGCCACAGTGTTAGCCAAAGCGATGATGGCTTTTTTCGGTTCGGTTATAACCGGTGTTATCAAATGAGGTATATCATTGTACATAGAAAATTCAAGCATTTTAGGATCTATCATGACAAGTTTCAAGGTATCAGGAGAATTTTTGTATAAAAGTGAAAGTATCATGGCGTTTATCCCCACACTCTTTCCACTTCCCGTAGTTCCCGCTATCAAAAGATGAGGAAGTTTTTTAAGATCAGTCAAGAAAGGATTGCCAACTATATCTTTGCCCAGGGCTATAGTCAATGGTGAAGTTGACTTTTGAAAAATCTTATCCTCGAGTATATCTTTTAGATAAATTATCTCTATGTGTTTGTTCGGTATCTCTATGCCGACTACATCTTTTCCAGGTATCGGGGCTTGTATCCTTATGGTTTTGGCTTTTAGTGCCATAGCCAGATCATCTTGAAGTGTCAAAATCTTTGAAACTTTTATATGAGGAGCCGGCTTGAACTCAAATGTAGTTACAACAGGACCTGTATAAGTCCTTACTACATCACCCTCTATCTTAAACTTTGCGAGCTTACTTAGAAGATCTTTTATCTTTTTATCTATCTCATTTTCATTTATATGGATAGATTTTTTAGGGGCGGATTCCAAGAAAGATGTTGGAGGCAGTTTGAAGCCTTTTGGTTTTTGGCTGTCTCCCATATCTATCATTTGTAAAAGTTTTTTATTTTCTTCTACTTCGCTTAGAATTTCAACTGATTTGTCAGAAGATGATTTTTTATCCTCTATTGTCTCTTTAACTTCTTCTTTGTTTTTTTCTGTTTTTGTCGGCTTCTCATCTTTTATAGATATGCTTTTTGACTTGATTTTTTGTTTTGCCGGTTTTGTTTTGTTTTTGCTTTTTAAATTTGAAAGAGAAAACCACCCCATAATCTCTTCAAAAGATATATTAAAGAGTATAACGATACTCAAGGTAAAACACATACCTATAAATATCCAAAGTCCTCCTATGCCTATAAATTTTGATATGACACTGTTTATGGCATTACCGATATAACCGCTGTACTTTCCATCCACTACGGCACTTTGGAGCATCACTGCAACAAAAAAAAGTAAAACTACAGAGAGTATTATCTCTGTTTTTCTATTGTCAAGTTTTGGATATTTGTATAGTAAAAATGAAGGAATGATAAATAAAAAAGGATATACAAAAGATATATAACCAAAGTATTCTCTGTTGTAAATACCGAACATATGACCTATCTTGCCTACCACCGAAGCATCTACTAAGATGGTGGAAAGCCCGCAAAAAAGCAATATGCCTAAAACAAATATAAATAAAATCTCTCTTAATATAATATATCCTTTGGTTGATATATCCAATTATATCATAAATAATTTAACAAAGAGATTGAATTGACTTTCGATATGGTTGATAAAAGGGCTTGAAAACTGACGCTTATCTGGTTATATTTAGCCAAGGTTTCTCCTATATCCGCATCAGCAATATCTGACTGGAGAGTAGTTACTTGAACATGGAGCATATCACTCCTTTGATATGCACCGTCAAGCGCATTTGAAAGAGAGCCTATCTTTGTATGCATTTTTGCCACATGGTCTCTTATGTGATCGATTCGCCTGATAGCATTTTCTATGCCGGGATTTCTTTTGTCCGTCAAAGAAGATGCATCCATGGAGAATTTTCCTTCTCTAACTGCATGGATCATTTTATCTATATCCTTAAACATATCGACACTTGGTTCATCTATAGATACAGAATTATTTGACATAAATGATATCGCATTACCGGAAGCAGAGCTAAAATCATCACTACTGCTGTCATACATAGAAAATTTCATGGAAGTCGAACTGTTAAGCTTGTCTTCGATATTAAGCCTACCTCTATAATCAAGCGAAACATCCACGCTGCCTTTTGCATTTGAAACGGCAGTATCATATCCGGTTTTATCATTGGTAGCCGGTAAGTTATTTGAGACTATCATCGATATGACATCATTTAACTGTTGATATGTCATCTTGTCGGCATCTGCTACATTTCCGTCGGCATCATATATATTGTAATTAGTGACTCCACCGTCAAGCGAAAAAGTCGAGCCGGCATTGTGAAAATCTATCTGAACATTGTTTTGAGTTGTCCCGTCGATCTGAGAAAGTCTTAGATAGAGTCTTTTGCCATCAAGCGAAGATACTCCGGATGTATCAACAAGCTTTGTCTTGGCGGTTGCAAATTCATTTGTAGTTTTATCAATTTGTGATACATTACCGCTAAGCTTATTGCCCTCTACCGTAAAATAGTTTCTATCAAACGATACTTCTTCACTGCTTGCATCCACTGAGTGTGTAAAGCCACTTTTTATGAAAGAGACGATGTTTACATTGCTTCCGCTTGTCAAATTATCTATATCGTTTACATTTGCATCGTTACCACCATCTTTGTCAACTGCTCCAACTATGCTAAAATCCAAAGATTTTTGCCCATTAGTTTTATCTGTTATCTCTATCTGACCGTAATCGTTCAAAACTACATTTATACCGTCACTTGGAGTGAAGCTGTTTTTTATACTACCCAAAAGAGTATCTACTGTATCATTTACATTGACTGTGAGCTTATTTTTAAATGATGAGCCATCACTGTTTTTTG
Source organism: Thiofractor thiocamini (assembly GCF_055384375.1). Lineage (NCBI taxonomy): Bacteria > Pseudomonadati > Campylobacterota > Epsilonproteobacteria > Campylobacterales > Thiofractor > Thiofractor thiocamini. Next base: position 931,707 of record NZ_AP042389.1, read on the forward strand.
CCTGCATATAAAAGTAGGCATTGGTTTGTGTTCCGATACTACCTGTATTGTCTCCATTGTTTTCTATCATATCCTTTATGGTATCACTGCCTTTGAGGATTGTTTTGTCATTTGCATTGCTGTACATTTTGACATTTGTTGAGAGCATTTTGTTATAGTCACTGTCACTTCCTAAAAAAAGTGAGCTTCCGTCTATATTGTATGCCAATGCCGCGTCAGTACCGGTTGTCGCTTTTACTTCGTTCGCATTACCTTTATAATTTCCCTCACTGTCTATCGGTTTTACCGCAAAAGCCGTACCTGAAAAAAGAAACTTTCCATCGATCGATGTATTAGCCAAATCCACAAGATTTTCTTTTATCGCTTGCAGGTCGTCAGCTATGGCATTTAAGCTAGTTTCATCATGAGAAGCATTTGCCGCCTGGATAAGCTTCGTTTTAAACTGAACAAGTCTGTCATTGAACTCATTTAAAACCGTATCACTGTTGTTGGCAAAAGTTTGAGCACTTTTTGAACTCTCTTTTATCTGAGAAAGTGATGTTTTTTCATACTCAAGTCTTGAAGAGTCTATATAAATGGAACTGTCATCAAAACTGTTTTGTATCTTGTGTCCTGATGATATTTGTGAAGTTAGTTTGTTTAGCAGTAAAGTATCTCTTTTATAATCTCTGCTAAAATTACTGTATAAAAGTTGATTGGTAATCCTCATATTTATCCTTTTTTATATAGACATATATCAAATAAGCAATTTTAATTCCGTAATTGTGCGATATTTTTTACGATCATATATCCCGGAAAATGCCTATTTTGGTTACATTTATACGAAAATATCGGTTTTTTTCAATTTTTTTTTAATTTTTTTGAAAATATTATTGTCTTTTTTGAAAAAAAACTGTACAATTTAGGCAAACATAATTTCTTAAAGGATTGCTAATGAAAAAAGCTGATTTTATTCAAGTAGTTGCCGAGAAGGCAGGATTGTCAAAAAAAGATACAAATGCTGCACTAGATGCTATGCTAGAAACTGTAACAGAAGCACTAGCAGGTGGTAAAAGTGTAAGTTTTATAGGTTTTGGTACTTTTTCAACTGCTCCAAGAGCCGCTAGAAAAGCAAGAGTACCCGGAACTGATAAAGTTGTAGATGTTCCTGCAACAACTGCTGTTAAGTTTAAAGTAGGTAAAAAATTAAAAGAGGCAGTAGCCAAGTAATTTCTCTCATTTTTGCTTAAAAGCTTGTTTTTTAACAAGTTTTTAAGCAATAAAATCCTAATATTTCATTCTAATTTTACGTGCCTGGGTGGTGAAACTGGTAGACACGCTAGACTCAAAATCTGGTGGTAGCGATACCGTGCCGGTTCGAGTCCGGCCCCAGGTACCATTAACCTCTTTTTTGAATTAATCCTGATTATTTATCTTGTTAAATACAAGTATTATATTTTGATGTGTATTTGTAGTAATAAAGAAAAAAGATATTTTCTATAAGTTTGTACCTTTTATACTTTCTTTAAAAATTTTGAAAGAAGCACTATCTTTGTACCGTTTACCCTTCCTTCTATCTGTTCAGGGTTGTCAGTTAGAGTTATATTTTTTACGACCGTGCCTCTTTTAGCCGTAAAACCTGCACCTTTTACTTCCAAATCTTTTATAATGGTTACACTGTCTCCACTGTTTAGTACCGTGCCATTGCTATCTTTTGTAGGAATTGTATCGTCTGACTCTTCAAAAACAGACTCTGCCCACTCTTTTGTTTCATCATCAAGATACAACATATCCAAAAGATCCTGTGGCCATCCCTCGCCTGCCATCTGTTTTAACAGCCTGTATGCCGTAACCTGAACTGCGGGTATCTCGCTCCACATGGATTCATTTAGACATCTAAAATGATTTGTATCTATGGTATCGGGATTTTCCATCTGATTTTTGCAAGTTTCGCAAACTATGATATATTCGTCTTTTGGTTCAACTTTGTAAGTATCTAGATCTTCTTTTGCTCCACACAGTTCACAACTATGAGAACTTCTTTGTAGTAATTCTTCTTTGGTATTCATTATAATTTGTCCTTAATGTAGTGGTGCGACCGGCGAGACTTGAACTCGCACGAGCTAGGCTCACTACCCCCTCAAGATAGCGTGTCTACCAATTCCACCACGGTCGCAAAAGAGAAGCTCAAAGCTAAAAGCGAAAGCTCATAGCTTTGAGTAATTTTTGTCAATTATCCTAAGAAAGGGTTTGCATAAAGTGCTATCAATGCGATAACAAGCGCATAGATAACCTGTGCTTCGATCATCGCAAGGGCGATGAACATAGTTGTCATCAATTTTCCGCCAAGGCCTGGATTTCTTGCTGTTCCGGCGATTGTAGCGGCTGCTGTATTACCCATACCTATAGCACCGCCAAGTGCTGCAAGTCCAAGACCTATACCGGCTGCAACTACTGAAAAAGATGCCAAACCTGAAGCATTCTCGGCAACCTTTAAAACTTTAACTCCATCCTCACCGGCAAATGCAACACCGGCTATAGCCAATAAAAGTAAAAATACTTTTTTCATAAAAACTCCTTAGATTTTACAAAGTCCGTTCGGCTTGCGTATCCCTACTTATCACTTTGTTCGGCGTATTTTACCCTTTTTTTTGTTAAAAAAGACTTATTTTTTAAGATCCAATTCTACCTTGTGGCCTTTTTGTGATAAAACTACCACATCTATCATATCACCTTCATGCAAGATATCCTGCATTTTTGTATGTTTGTCTTTTGCAACCTTTGATATATGAAGAAGACCATCGACTCCATCTTTCAGTTCAACAAATGCGCCAAATTCGACTATCTTTTTCACTTTTCCGTGAAACTCTTCACCTTTTTTAAACTCGATAGTCTTTCTTTCTCGCCTGTGATCCCTGCCACCGCTTCTGCTTGTTATCTCTTTTATATGATCACATGCTGCTTTAACTTTGGCTTTATCGGTTCCGCCGACTTTTACTTCACCTTTTTCCCTGTCAAGGTCTATGGAAACATTGAATTTTTCAATGATCTCTCTAATGGTAGAACCTGCTTTTCCTATGATATCGACTATCTTTGAAGGATGTACGCCAAATACTTCGGTAGTAGGTAAAAGATCTTCATTTACCACTATCTTTTTATCCGCTTCTTCCATAATGCCAAGTATATGATCTCTTCCCTCTTTTGCCTGCTCCAATGCTTCTTTTAGTATATGAGGCTCTATGCCTCCTAGTTTTATATCCATTTGAAGAGCTGTTATACCGTCTCTAGTACCCGCAACTTTAAAATCCATATCCCCGTCGTGATCTTCCAAGCCCATTATATCAGTTAGTATGGCATATTTATCATCTTCAAAAACCAATCCCATAGCAATTCCCGCAACCAATTTTTTAGTAGGAACTCCTGCTGCCCTTAAAGCCAAAGAGCCACCGCAAACAGTTGCCATGGAAGATGAACCGTTGGACTCCAATATCTCAGAAACCACTCTTATAACTTGAGGATAATTCATATCATTTAAAGGTGCCAAAGCTCTTTTTGCCAAGTTGCCATGTCCCAACTCTCTTCTTCCCGGAGCTCTCATAGGGCTTGCTTCTCCTACAGAAAATCCAGGGAAGTTATAATTGACCATAAATTTGTCGTAGTTAGGTCCGTCACTTGTCAAAAGATCGAACATTTGTGCATCACTGTCACTTCCTATAGTAACAGTAACCAAAGCCTGGGTTTGCCCCCTTGTAAAAAGACAGCTTCCGTGAACTCTTGGGAGGATATTTGTCTCTATTGTGATAGGTCTAACTTCAGTCAAACTTCTACCGTCAGCTCTTTTTTTGTCATTGACTATCATTTTTCTAACGACTTCTCTTTTAAAAGCTGATAAAACCTTAGATACCACATCCCTGTCCCACTCCTCTTTTTGAGCTGTTTCATCATTCATTATATTTTCTACTATTTTTTCAAGTTCACCCGCTCTCTCACTTTTTGCCATATTGGAAAGGGCGTTGTAAACATCATCTTTATAGAACTCTTCAATATATGTATAAATAGACTCATCGATTTTCTCATCTTTAAGCTCAAGTACGGCGTCCTCTTTTTTAAGCTCGACAAATACTTTTTCATATGCTTCAGTAGCCTCTTTTATCGCTTTTGAAGCAACCTCTATAACTTCCATCGTCTCATCATTGCTAAGCTCGTTTGGCAACTGTTCTGTTATCATCTCTTCGGCAAGTGTGGGATCTACCATAGGATCTATAGCAGCTATAGGAGCTACATCCGTTTTTAGTGTTGGTATAGCTCTCATCTCTATCATCAAAAGCTCATCTTTTGAACCACTCACATAAAGATCCAAAGAGCTGTTTTCCATTTGCGAAGTTTTTGGGTTTAGTACTATTTCTCCGTCAACCTTGCCGACTCTTACTCCGTAGACTAGTTTGTTTACAGGTATATCAGAAAGATAAAGCGCAACTGAAGCGGCATTTAAAGCCATAGTCTGTAAGTCGGTTTCTCCGTCACTGCTTACAACAAGTATGGTTATCTGTGTAGGATAAGCATAACCTTTTGGAAAAAGAGGTCTTAAACTTCTATCAACCACTCTTGAAGTCAATGTCTCAAAATCCCCGGGTTTTGTCTCTCTTTTTATATAACCGCCCGGAATCTTTCCTATGGCATATGATTTTTCTATATATTGGACTGTCAGGGGTGTAAAATCACCATCAACCGGTTTTTCATCTCTTGCAACAGCGGCTATCATAACAGTACCGCCTATCTTCATCATCACTGAACCTGCTGCTTGTTTTGCTACATATCCTATCTCAAACTCTTCTTTTTTATTGTTTACCTCTACTTCAACATGACATCTCACTGTTTTTCTCCTTTAATATTTTCTTTGTTCACTACAAAATTTTCACTGTTTTTTAAAATTTCCACAACCTCATCATCGTTTAATTCTCTTAACTTTTCTATATAGTAATGCTGATTATCTATATAATTACCGGCACTATACAGATAAAAGATATGATCAATATTTTTTTCAAGCAATATCTCCATCTCTTTTGGTATAACCGCACACATATAAGAAATATTTTTCGCCTGCCTTTTCAAAGCTGACTTAATGCCTACCAATGCTCTTAAAGAATTGGCTTCATCATCTATAAAAAGCAGGTTTTTATCTTTGAATGATATCAATTTTCTACCGTTTCTAAATCTATCTATCTTCTTTAACGTTTCCTCCTCATATAATCTTTGAGACTGAGCATATACATAATCCAAGCTTATATCAAAACTCTTTATCAACTCTTCGTGTATTACAAGTTCACTGTTTTCGTCTATTATAGCTATTTCACACTCCTTGTTTTGTGGAGCATACAAAATATCACTAAACAATATATCATAACTTATATCAAATCTTTTTGAAAGTATGTTCGTCAAAGGTACGGCATTTGAAGAAAGCGCGCAAAAAATCCAGTTTTCTTTGTTTTTGGTAAATTTATCCGAAAGGGATTCTATGAACTTTATAGCACTATCAGCTCTGTTTTGCAGTTTAAAATCTAAATCTATCTGCATGGTAATTTTCCGGGTATTGTTTGTGTATCTCATTTTCATCAAAAGAGTATCTAAAATTCTCAATGTACTCTTTTAATAATTCATATGCACTGTTTATCTCTGTCATTTTATCTTTATCTTCGCAGATATCGGGATGATATTTTTTGGATAATTCGATATACTTTGCTTTTATCTCTTTATATGATACAAATTGTGGTAATTCCAAAACTTTCAAAGCATTATGCAATAATTCTACTTTATCTTTTTTATTCACTGTTGTCCTGACTTGTATCTTTTTCAAATTTATAATTTATACCGCCGATAGGGGTAAAGTTTATAGTTAAGTATATACCTCTTCTTATATAAGAGTTCGAGCCGCTGCTTGTAAGTATCGGGGTGGTGTGTTCTTTGTAGCTTATCCTGTAGTCCCAGCACTTTTTCTTCATAATCACTCCGACTTCCCAGTTTTGTGTATAGCCATTTTTTATATCATAGTCTATGTTGGCGAAGTAATTGTACTTGCTGAAGTATGTTGTTGAGATATTTGCAGTTATGAGATTGGAGTCACCTACTTGTTTCCCATGTTTATAAGTGTGAAGCAAAGACAAGGTGTATAGAGGATCATTGTATGTGATCCCGGTTTGAAGTTCTGATACTTCTTTGTTTTTATGTGAATATGTCAAATCGTTTGTCAAACTAAGTCTGTCGGAAAATTTATAAATCAACTCATTTAGCAAATTACCGTACTTATAATCATACTCATCAAAAAAGTAAGACTGGCTCATTCTGTGTGTTAAAAAAAGTTCTCCGTTTGTATAATAAAAAAACTCTTCAAGTTGAAAGTTTATACTTTTTCTCTCTTTGTTCAATGTGATAAAATCGGCAAAATAACCTTTTTTATCATCATAGCTAGGAACTATATAATCCACACTCAAACCTATAGTATGTATAAAACTGTCATACTTCTTTGTCAAATCACTGCTGAGTGAAAATTTATGATAATTACTTATGAACTGACCGCTGTTACGTTCAACGGTATCGTTCTTATAGCTGATATATGTCATATACACATTTTCAGATACCGAAAAATCAAGATAATCATTAAGCAAAGGGAATGTAAGAGTTACCGGAAGTAAAACTTCATTTTGTTTTGCGTTGATACCGATCTTTCTATAATAATTATTGAATTTATAATCTACAGAATACAAAAGATTGTCAAGCAGCACAGGTTCGGTAAATCTATGATATTGAAGTTTTGGCAATGTTTGCAAAGTATCGTCATTGGAAACTTTGCTCGTATCGGTAAAGTACTTGAAATAAAGTCCTGCATAATCCTGGTCTCTTCTTAGGAAATAGTTAAGTTTGGAAGTTATAAGGCTTGAGCTGATATAACTTTTTTCTTTTTGAAGATTTAGATAGTCAACATCGTTCAAATACTTATAATCTATCAAAAGGCCATCTTGCGTCTCACCGCCAAAATAATCACTAAAAAGCTTGCTTCTGTTGTAATTTATCTCATATCCATAGTGTTTGTCATTTTTAAGCTGATATTTCGTTACATAATCACCATTTTCTTTAAATTCACCGGCGGTAATACTTCCTGTAGAGTATGGCGAATCGGCAAATCTTAAAGTGCTATAAACCCCTTCACCTCTTTTGGTTCTAACTTGAGGATCAAGCTCAAAATCCCAGCTTTTAAAAGGTGCGAAGTAAACCGGCTGCCTATAGTATATACCATCATCACTGCTATATCCGAAACTTGGTCTTAAAAGTCCGCTTCTTCTTGTCTTGTCGGTTGAAAATCTAAAATATGGAGTATATAAAACAGGTATATTTTTTATATAAAAAAGAGCATTGTACAAAGTTACATATTTTGTATTGTTACTATAATCACCACTGGTGTAAGTTATCTTCCAGTCAGGGTCGTACACATTGCAACTGGAAACTATAGCATGCTTGGTATAGTAAACATTGCCTTCGACATTAGCTTTATCACATCTTATCCATATACCGCTATCAGAATCATCCAAAAAAAGCGGATCAAAAACCGAAGAGTCATCATCTAAGTTTATAACGGCATACTTGCTTTTTGCAAAAAGCTTTGAATCTCTTATGACATTTATATTGCCGTACAGTTTTACTACTTTTGTTTTTTTATTGTACCTTGCTTTATCCGAAGTAATGACATATCTATCGGAGTATATGACAACATCACCGGTAGCAACGAGAGTGTTGCCCTCTCCTTTTATATTTTTTGCCAATATTTTAACATTATCTGTCTGACCAAATAAAAAAATAGAAAAAGAGATGATAAAAAATAGTATTTTAAACATTAACTACCACGGTCTTTGCGGCTTTATCATGCCAGGCTTGTCTTGCTTTATCAAAAAATGCCCACAAAAAGCCCAAATAGAGTAAAAATTCACTTATGATTCTTACAACAGCCCTGATAAACGAATTCATAAGATTTGGGTTGTCAAGCTCATCTATAGAGACAACTTTTATCTTCAAAAGTATCTTGCCTACAGTCGCCCCATACATCCATACAAAAAAAGTATGATATATGATCTTTAGTAAAATCACTTGAAAAAACAGCATATTGGTAAGTTCTATAACACTCTCCAAAGAGGTGGCTTTTGCAAAACTGCCTGCGTATATGATATAAAAAAGTACCGATATGATCATTTCATCTATAAAAAAAGCTATACCTCTTCTATTTATCGTAGCAAGAGTCAATCTTTCATATTGTAGTTTTTTTAAAATCTCTTCAACCAAGCTCAAACCTTTAAAGCTTGATAAGCTATATCTTTTCTAAACTGTTTACCCGCAAAATGCACCTGACCGCAAAGCCCGTAAGCTCTATCTCTTGCTTCTTTGATACTATCTCCCAATCCTATACAAAGAAGTACTCTGCCCCCGGTTGCAAACAGCTTTCCGTCTATCTTTGAAACACCGGCATAAGATATATGGGTATTGTTTTTTATCTCATCATCTACTATGTCATCCACTATGATTTCAGCAGGGGTTGAACTCTTGTAAGGATAATTTTCACTTGCCATTACTACGCCTACACAGTATTTGTCATAAAACTCTATATTGAGTTTATCAAGCTCTTTTGTAGCGGCTTTGTAAAAAAGTTCACTTGCCGGAGTTTTTAAAAGAGGCATCAAAACTTCACATTCAGGATCACCAAATCTTACATTGTACTCAAGTACTATCGGTTCACCGTCCACCACCATAAGACCTATGAACAAAACTCCCTTGTAAGGAGTTCCAAGATCATTCATGCCTTTTAAAGTAGGTTTTACGACTCTCTCTTCTATCTTTTTATAAAGCTCGTCATTTATAAGGGGCGTGGGCGCATAAGCCCCCATTCCTCCGGTATTTGGTCCTTTATCACCATCAAGCAGCCTTTTATGATCCTGGGCTGCCGGTAAAATTTTATAATTCTCTCCGTCGCATACAACAAAAACTGAAAGCTCGTAACCGTCAAGATACTCTTCAACGACTATCTTCTTTCCCGCATCCGCAAAACTCTCTCCGCTTAGCATTCTTTTTGCTTCAAACTTCGCTTCTTCTTTATCTTTTGATATGATCACGCCTTTTCCGGCACACAGTCCGTCGGCTTTTACCACAGGAGCACTTTTTAAACTATCTATGAATTTACATGCTTTACCATAATCGGAAGTTTCTATATACTTTGCGGTAGGGATGGAATTTTTAAAAAGAAAGTTTTTCATAAAGGCTTTTGAACCCTCTAATTTTGCAGCTTCTTTTGATGGTCCAAAGATAGCAAGTCCCTCTTTTTCAAATATATCGACTATACCTTCGGTCAATGGTGCTTCAGGACCGACTATAGTAAGATCGATCTCATTTTTTTTTGCAAATCCGGCTAATTTATCCAAATCTTTTATATTGATATTTTCGCCAAGACCACTGCTCTTGCCGTTTCCGGGAGCAAAATATAGTTTACTTACATTTTTATCTTTTTGAAGAGCCAAGCCGATGGAGTATTCTCTTCCGCCACTTCCAACAATGAGAATCGTCATTTATTTTCCTTAGATTGAAGAGTAATTACCCGAATGACCGGTCTGCTCGTAAGTGGCCCGAAAAAGCCAAAAAACTTGGAAGCGATGCAAACTTTAGGCTGCAGCTTCTCGTCTTCAAAAAGAAGACTCAAACGAAGTCACAGTCACACCGCCTGCATACAGCTTCCAAACAGTGAAATCTGTTGGACCCTCATTGGTGAGCAGGTATCGAATCATTCAGAATAATTACTAAGAGTATTTTACAAAAAAATTACTTAAATGTGCAATAAATCTAAAGGCTCTTGGCAATTTCGATACAAGCAGGTATCGTTTGTTTGGCTGAAAGTACGTATTTTATATCTTTGGGCATAAAAGATGCCGTCTTTTCTCCTATCACAACAGCTTTGTAGCTTATATCCCAGGAAAATATCTTGAAAAAGCACTCTATGGTCGAAGGTGAAGAAAAGATGATGGCGCTATCCTTTTCCGGCTTGTTGAGATTTGACTCATTGCAGATAGTTTCATAAACAATCACCTCATCAAGATCAACCCCCAAATCTTTTAGAATCTCGTTCAATTTTGATGTTACGGTTTTTGCCCTTGGGAAAAGTACTTTTTTATCTTTGAGTAAACCGCCTATCTCTTTGGCAAAATCATCTCCATAAGAACTTTTTGCGGTATAAGCTACCTGTACACCTTTTTCTTTTATAGCTTTTGTAGTACCGCTTCCTATAGAGTATATCTCTTTATCCATCCAGTCAGATCCTACTCTATCAAGAGCTTCTACACCGTTTTTAGAGGTAAATATTAAAGCATCATAGTTTGACAAGTCAATCTTCTTGTCTAAAAATTTTATCTTGATAACCGGTAAGTTTTTAGCACCCTCAAATTTTTTTTCACTTAGGATGTAGATACTACTCATTTAAAACCTTTTTGACAATTATAACAAAAGGCTCTTCCTTTAAATCTTTCTTTATTATTCCAACAAAATTTTGCTTCTTTAAAAGATATGTTTGCTTTGCATTTTGCACAAAAATATCTTTTTGTTTTTTTGTCTGCGATTTGACTTTCTGTTATACCAAATTTCTTTTTCCAATCAATATGTGGCTGTTTATGAAACCTAACTAATCTTTTACCAAATTCTTTAATACTCTCAAATGAAGAAACTTTACTTATACTTGCAAAAGCCTCTAAAGCATTTATGTTATCTGCACTCTTTTCTATAACCGTTGTCAAATTATCAGCTTTTATTATATCAGAGAAAACGGTTTTTTTACTTTTTGGTCTTTTGATGATAGAGCTTGGTGAAAGCAAAATAAAATTATGAAATGTAGGAATGATCTGCATAGACAGTCTGCTGGGTGTTAATTCATATTTTTTTATAAGACTTTTTAAAACTTCAATATGCCGTTTGTTTTGTTCTGTGGGGGATGGTATACCAAAATAACGGTTCTTATAATAAACTTCAAATTCTTCGTTTTCTGAAACTCGTATACCATATTTATAATTTTTTGTTTCTAATATATATACATCAAATAATCTATTTATCAAAATATGATCTATTTGGGCAACTCTACCTTCAAGTTCGATTCTTAGATCATGTATAACTATCCAGCGCTTAGAATTTCCATAATAAAAATCTATATAATATGCAGAATCATCCTCTCCAAATTTACCTATCTTGATAGCATTTATCTCCCGTTCAATAAGAAATCTTTGTTTTTCCGATAGCTCATATGTCAACAATGCTTGCAATTCTTTCAAATCTTTATCTCTTGAATCACGCTTTTTTAAAATCATAAAAAACTCACTTTTACCTATAATATTTGGCAAGTTTTATTTTATCTAAAATTTTTAGTATATCTTTTCTTGTGACAGGATACAAAGGTTTTTCTATAAAAGTTTCATTGCTACTGTTTACAAAAAAGAGCGTAGGAAAATTATTTGCATAGTACATTTCCATAGGATAACTGTATTTGTTGTCTATGTTTACTATAACAGGCACGATGAGTCTGTTTATCTTATCCACATAAGTTCTGTCGGTAAATATATCTCTCACCGCATCTTTACATTTTAAACAATTATTTTTTATCAATAAAACCATCAAAACTTTATGCTCTTTAATAGCCTGTTTTAGTGCTTTGTCATAATCGCCATACCATTTTACATGATTTGCATATAAAAAAGATATACTTATAAAAATTGCCAAAAGTATCTTCATTTTTTCCATAATTCTTTCATAAGTTTTATCGTAAGTATATCTTTTTTATCACCTCTTGATTCTAGCTGCTCTATTATCATATCAAACCTCTCCTTGGTTAAATGCTGTCCAAATTTAAACTTTGCTCTTGTTTCATTTGGTATCAGCTTATAAACCGTTGTTGCATCTATCGCTTTTTTATATATCTCTTCATCAAGAGGCCGATATCCGCCTTCTTTTTGCAGTTTTTTCATAAAAGTGGACAATGCCTGCACTTTTTCATCATAATTTTCGACAAATTTGACTTGACCATCTATGATAACCGACTTGAAAAATTGCGTAGCCGGGCAGGCAAGCCCCTCTTTTGAGCTAAAATATGAAGGAATGAGTGAGTATGATTCTACAACCGAGAATGAAGCGAGTTGGTTTCTCTTTAAGATATCTATCTTTCTGCCTTTTTTTGATCCGTGAAAATATATCTCACCATCTAACTCGACAAAATTGACAGGCAAGCTATAAGGCTTATTTTCATCGCAAATGGCTAATGTTCCAAATTCTGCATTTTCTAAAACTTCTTTTATGATTTTTTTATCTTTTATTTCAAATATCTGTTTCAAATTGTGTTTCCTTGGCAAAAATATCTCTAATCATATACAACATAAAGCAATATCTATTATCTTTTTATCATCGTAGTGGCTTCTACTAAGTACTACTTCCATCATATCGTAATATTTTTTAGGCTTTTGTTAAGATTAAGAAAATATTTATGATTTAGCACTGAAAGATTAAAGGCAAAATTATGACTTTCTACTCCTTTAAGAGTAGAAAATTAGATGATAACAATAGCATAACCTTGTTACCATTATATCCCAAAACCATATAAAAAATACATATTTATATAAAGAATAATAAAGAATAATAAAGAATAATATAGTCTATGTACTATAAAATGGAAAAATTACAACCACAAGCCCAGTTAAAGCTATTAGTATTCTTAATATAATTTTCTTAGAATCATTAACCAAGCCATAAGATAAAAATATCAAGCCAATAGAAATTTTTATAAAAGAAACTATAGATAAAATAAAATTTTTGTCAGGAAATATTAAATATTTATTTGCTATGAAAGCTATAGGAATAATATATAAGCCAATACCTAAGCGCATAGCTTTGGAAGCAACTTTAAGCCAATTTGTTTGAGCTATTCCTGAAGCTATAAAAACTGTTCCGCAAACAGGTGGGGTAATTGTCGATAACAGAGCAAACCAAAAGATAAACAAATGAGTTTGCAAAGGAGAGAGACCAAAATCCTCTAAAATTGGCCCTGCTACAGCAACACAGATTATATATGCAGCGGTAGTAGGAACTTCCATACCTAGTATTAGACAGGCACCTGCTGTCAATATAAGAGCTAACCATAGTTGTCCCCCTGATAAAAATAGTATTTGAGATGTTATTTTTACACCGACTCCAGTAATATTTAATACACCTATTATAATACCTGCGCAAATAATAACAGATGCTATTACAGAAATTTGCCTTGAAGCTTCTATACAAGATTTTAAAAACTTTAAAAACCACTCTTTGGCAGAAAAATTCCAATTCCTGTCTATAGCTAAAAGAAAAAAACTTATAAATATTGCAATTGCAGCTGAATATTGTGGAGTTTTTCCTAGTATTAATAGTTCAATCAACAAAACAGAGAAAGGCAAAAGAAAAAATGGTGATAGTTTAAATACAGTTTTTAAAGAAGGTATCTCTTCATCACTCATAGCTTCAAGTTTATATTTTTTTGCAAAAATATCTACACCAATCCATACTGTAAAGAAAAACAGTATAGCAGGAAATATTGCCGCTCCCATAATAATTGAATATTTAACTCCTAAAAGTTCAGCCATAATAAATGCACCGGCACCCATCAGCGGAGGCATAATTTGTCCACCGGTGCTTGCAACTGCTTCCACTGCGGCAGCCAAACTTACAGGATATCCGAGTCTTTTCATAGTTGGTATAGTAAAAGCACCTGTTGATGCAACATTTGCAGAAGCTGAACCTGAAATTGAACCAAAAAAAGCGGAAGCCAATATGGATACTTTTGCCGCTCCTCCTCTTAGTTTTCCAGCTATTTTTGTTGAAATAGCCATAAAACCATTGCCACCTTCTCCGATACCGACAAATGCTCCCAATATAACAAAAACTGCTATTACAGAAACAGATATTCCTGTTAAACTTCCATATATCCCACCTTCTGCTATTACAAGTGTTCCTAGAAAACTATCTAGTGGAATCTTCTGGTGCCCAAAAGTACCCGGTATGTAATGTCCAAAAAGACCATACAATAAAGCTATCAAAGCAGTTAGAGGGAGAGCTAATTTTACAGCTCTTCTAGCTGACTCTAGAACTGTAAGCAAAAGTGTAATCGCAACAAAATATTGAATTCCACCTTCAAGTGAACCATACTGATCTTCGAGTGCAAAATGATTGAAAACAATATAAAAAGAAGAAAATAGACCAAAAACCAACAGTATATAGCCAATATATCTTGTTGTTTTCGAAATATTATTGTTGTTTGAAAATAAAAAGATCCAAGGTAAAATCAAAGCCAGATGTAAAGGTCTACTAACTAAGTTAGACACCAATCCTGTAAAAACAAGGTATATATGAAAGCCTACTGTAATAAAGGCTAAAAAGGCTACAAGTAAATTTTTGCTTAAATGCAGCCTTGTTTTGGGAATATTCATAAACTATTATTTTATTTTAGAAGGAATATTTGCATTTATCTCTTTATAATATTTAAGTGCACCTTTGTGTAATTTGACATTAAATATGTTAAGATTTTTGATTGTTATTGCTTTCCACCATACGCTCTGTCTTTCAAGATTCTTCTTTGATTTCCAAAATGCTTTAGTAAACTCATAAGCGGTCTCTTCACTCATATTAGTAGTAGTATAAACACCCACAGGAAGTGTAGTTGTGACAACATCCTTATCTATACCCGGATATGTTCCTGCCGGGATAATTAATTTATTTCTTTTGGTTTTTTTGATTTGCTCATCACTCATGCTTAAAATTTTTATTTTAGTGCTAGCTGCAGCTTCAATGACATTTGGCGCAGGATATGAACCTGCAGTTGCAAATCCATCTATTTGTCCATTTTTAAGTGCTGCTACGGCACCTGAAAGCTCTGCATTTATCAGCTTCACCTTTCCCTGTAAACCAAAAAGTTTCATATATTTTTTTGCTTCTTTTGCTCCAAAACTTCCTTTTCCAATCAAAATAGTTTTACCTGCCAAATCTGAAAAATTGTTTATACCGGCATCAGCTCTAACAACTATATGCATGGTTAAAAAAGGAATAGGAAATAGACTTCTTATCTTTTTATAAGCATTTGTATTGTCATTTTTAAACATAGCCTTTTTTGCAAGTGCAAGCTTAACAAGTACAGGAGGTGTTGTAAAAACATAATTTCCTGTTCTTTTTTTTACCTCTTTAACATTTTGAACAGACCCTTGGCTCTCTTCAATAGTTATACTTAGTTTTCCATTTGTTTCTTTGTTTATATTTTCACCAATTTGTACCGCCATTTGATAATATGATGATGTGGACTTGGCAGCCTTAAGTGTAACTCTCGTGCTTGATGCATACAAATTTAGTCCTAGTGTAACTACTACAAAAAGTATTATAACCTTAAATATTTTCATCTACATTCCTTTAGCAAAAATTTTTAAATTATAGCAATTCAAAATTAATGGTTTCTTAAGTGTAGGATCGGTAAATATAAAGATAGGCAAATCTAATACTGTTTTTTAAGTTTTACTCTCAGATTTATAGCTGATATTATTTTAATTCAAATTGCTAATGAAAAAATATACAAAAAAACCGAAAATATAAACATAATAAACGATTGTCATTTTTTAACGGGTATATTTTACTTTGTTTAACTTCGTTAAACTAACCGTAAATCTACCTCGTTTCACTCGCCACGATTTACTTCAAGGTACTCAGTAGCTTTTAGGTTTCACCACGAAAACTCTTAGTTTTCGGGCTCAACACAAAAAGCTACAGTAAAACCTAAAAAACGACAAGCAGTTGTCATTTTTCCTTACGGTTTTACTCCCATTCTATAGTCGCAGGGGGCTTAGAGCTTATGTCGTAGACTACTCTGTTTATGCCGTCTACTTCGTTTATGATTCTTGTGCTCATTCGTTCTAAGAGGTCGTGGGGGAGGTGGGCGAAGGTGGCTGTCATGCCGTCTACGCTTTCTACTACTCTTACGCATACTGTATTGTCATAGGTTCTGTTATCTCCCATGACTCCTACGCTGCTTACATTTAGAAGTACTGTGAAGGCTTGCCAAGTTTTTGTGTAGTAGCCGCTGGCTTTTAACTCTTCGAGCATTATGACATCGGCACGCCTAAGAAGGTCTAAGCTCTCTTGTTTTACTTCTCCCATAATTCTTATGGCAAGTCCGGGTCCGGGAAAAGGGTGTCGCTGAACCATCTCTTTTGGTATGCCAAGCTCCACTCCAAGCTCTCTTACTTCATCTTTGAAAAGTTCTCTTAGTGGCTCAACCAACTCAAACTTCATCCAATCAGGCAAGCCTCCTACATTGTGGTGAGATTTGATGGTTTTACTTGGTCCTTTTACTGAAACAGACTCTATAACATCGGGATATAGTGTGCCTTGAGCTAAGTACTTTATATCATCATGTTTTTTTGCTTCTTTTTCAAACAGTTCTATAAAAGTGTGTCCTATGATCTTTCTTTTCTCTTCAGGGTCGATTATGCCTTTTAATCTCTCAAGATATATATCAGTTGCATCTATGGTGATAAGTGGGATTTTTAGCTTTGCTTTAAACATATTTTCGACTGATTCTCTCTCGTTTGCTCTTAGAAGTCCCGTATCTATGAAAACCGCTACTAGTTTATCTCCTATAGCTTCATTTAAAAGTGCGGCAACTACAGAGCTATCCACTCCTCCGCTTACTGCGCATAGTACTTTGCCGTCACCTATCTCTTTTTTTAATTTTTCGATTTGCTCTTTTGCGAAACTTCCCATATTCCAAGTGCTTTCACATCCACAGATATATTTGGCAAAGTTTTTGAGCATTTTTGAGCCATATTCGCTGTGATGAACTTCCGGGTGAAACTGAAAAGCATACACTTTTCTTCTCTCATCCGCTATCGCTGCGTAAGGCGAGTTATCACTATGAGCTATCTTTTTAAAACCTTCTGGCAACTTTTCAACTCTATCACCATGACTCATCCATACTATCTGCTCTTTTGGAGTATCTGTAAACAAAGGGTGTTCTTCGCAAACAAGGGTGGCTTTTCCATACTCATGTGAATTTGCCGGTACCACTTCTCCTCCAAAATGCTGGACGATAAGCTGCATTCCGTAACAAATCCCAAGTATCGGTAATCCAAGATCGTAAATCTTACTATCTGGATGATAAGCATCTTTTGCATATACTGAAGCAGGACCGCCTGAGAGTATGATGCCTTTTGGATTTTTTTTCTTAATGTTTTTTATATCTTCATTATAGGGTACTATTTCAGAGTAAACTCCGTTTTCTCTAAGTTTTCTTGCGATTAGCTGGGTATATTGCGAACCAAAATCCAAAACTATTATCGGCACATTTTTCATCTATGTATTTCCTTATTTTTTTAGTAAATTCCAAGTATCTCAAATTGTACATACCATATAGCGATACTTACTATATATCCCGCTAAGACTGTCCAGCCGTATTTCATGTGGGCTCCAAAAGTATATATGCCTCTTATCTTACCCATGACTCCGACACCTGCGGCACTTCCAAAGCTTATAAGACTTCCTCCGATACCGGCTGTCATGGTTACAAGCATCCATTGGGCATCATCCATAGGCGGATTTGCTTTTAGGATCGCACTCATAACAGGAACATTGTCTATGATAGCTGAAACAAAACCAACCCCCACGTTTCCTGCTATATCCCCTATGATATCATAAAGCTTCACAACATACTCAAGGTAACCTAAAAAGTGTAATGCTCCAACAGCGGATAAAATACCGAAGAAAAAGAAGAGAGTGTCATGCTCAACTTTTTCCATATTGATATAAACATTATATGGATCATCGCACTTCTTTTTGATCCTATAAGAGTGGAGTTTCAAAAGAGACAGGCCAAACATCATACCCCATGCAGGTGTAAAATGAAAGAAAGTATGAGTAAAAACAGCTGTAAGTATAGTGGCTACACCAAGGTATATGACAGTTTTTGCTCCGGGTTTAAGCTCAAGTTTTTCAGTAGTATGTATATCAAAATGAGGCTGACCTTCAGGAACAACTCTGCTTAGTAAAAATGCGGTAAGCCACCATCCGACAATTGCCGCCGGGAAAAGTGCCAAAAAGTCTATAACGGTTCCTTTTTCGGCAGTCCAAGCCATAAGTGTAGTTATATCACCAAACGGTGACCAAGCACCACCGGCATTGGCAGCTACAACTATGTTTATAGCACCGGGTACCAAAAACTCTTTATGAGTTCTATCTATGGTAACCAAAACAGTTGATAGTATCAAAGCAGTAGTTAAGTTATCTGCAACAGGAGAGATGAAAAATGCCAAAAGTCCTGTTATCCAATAAATTTTCTTGTATGTATATCCTCTTGAGATGAGCTTATACTTTAAAACTTCAAATACATTTCGCTCTATCATCGTCTCAATATAAGTCATAGCAACAAACAAGAAGAAGAAAATCTCTGAAATCTCAAGTATTAACCTGCCAAGTTCTTCGTGAAGATAGTCTTTGTTCATTCCGTTTATAGCATAGTAAAAACCTATAAGCATAAACATAAAAGTACCGATAAACAGAGCTGCTTTTGCCTTGTTTATATGATACTTCTCTTCCATAGCTATAGTATAGTATCCAAGTACGAATATAGCCAAACAGACTATACCTACCCAGCTGCCGGTCAGATCAACCGCACCTGATGCCGCTTTGGCACCTTCACTTGCAAAAAGAGTACCGACCAATCCCAACAATACCCATAACGCTTTCATACTACTCCTTTATATAGTGTGCTCCAAGAGACTTCTCTCTTTTTAAAGCACTTTTTATGATCTCTTTTGAAGTTATAAGTCTAAGTTTTAAAAGTTTACCGATATTTTGACAAAGCATATCTTCAACCCTACTTAAAGCTTTATTTAACTCTTTTTTTTCTCTGATTATGCCGACTTTCTCCCACATCAGCTCTCTTAGTTCATTTTTTAAGGCTTTATCACCATCACCAAATAAAATTTCATCTTTTTCCTCAAATTTAATCGGCATAAAATCATCTTTGTTATCAACTATATTTTTTACTGCTCTTATAGAAAAAACAAGACCCTCCAACAGTGAATTGCTTGCTAGTCTGTTAGCGCCGTGCACCCTAGTATTGGCTGCTTCCCCTGCAACATAAAGGTTTTTAAAATTTTCCACTTTTGCATCTATATCACACTTTATACCACCCATAGAGTAGTGAAATGCGGGAGAGATAGGTACCCTGTCTTCAGGTAGATGAAATCCCAAGCCTTTTAGATTGTAGTAAATAGTAGGAAATCTCTGTTTGAAAAACTCTTTTTCAAAATTTTCAAAAGAGAGATAGACTATATCACCTTTGTGCTTTTGCTTGTAGTCATATATGGCTCTGCTTACTATATCTCTGGGGCTTAGCTCTCCTCTTTTATCATAATCAAACAAAAACCTTTCACCTTTTTCATTGACCACATACGCACCCTCTCCTCTTAGCGATTCGCTTAGAAGTTGTTTTCTCGCTTTTTCCATGCTAACAAAAACAGTCGGATGAAACTGGGTCATTTCCATATCCCTAAGCTCACAGCCACACTCCAGCGCCAAGCCCTGCAAATCTGCACTTATCGTTCTTGCATTTGTATGATACTCGTAAAGAGAGCCTATGCCGCCGCTTGCTATGATAAGGTTTTTAGTGTATATATTTTTAAATTTTCCCTGATGATAAACTCTTACCCCATGAACTTGGTCATCTTTTTTCAATATATCAACTACGGTGGTTTTATACATCAAAGGATGTGGATTGTTTTGCATGAGAAACAGATGCACTTCTCTACCTGTGGCGTCTCCACCTGCATGAACTATCCTGTTGCGAGAATGTGCGGCTTCTTTAGTGTAGAGAAGATTTCCTTTTTCGTCAGTATCAAACCTAAATCCTCTTTTTATCAAAGATTCTACGGCACTTCTTCCTTCGCTGCACATCACTTCCACAGCTTTTTTATCACAAAGTCCGGCACCGGCATTTAAAGTATCTTGTATATGGGCTTGGACATCATCTTCATCTACTGCCACACTTATACCGCCTTGAGCGTAAAAAGTGTTGCAATCCCATGAATTTTCTTTGCAAAGTATCAATACTTTTTTATCTTGAGGTAAATTAACGGCTGCATTCAAGCCGGCGATACCGGCACCTACAATTAAAACATCATATATTTGCAATATTTCTTACCTTGATCGTAGTATGATTTTTTGAGAGATACTGCTTACTTTTATCACCATTTTGATAAACAGGTGCACTTTTGTATCCGCATCCACTAAAAAACAGCAGTAAATTTGCTATAATAATCACATGAAAAAATCTTCTAATATAATAAATCATTTAAAAAACCAACCTTTATATGCCAAATTAAAAACCGTCAAATGCTTTGAAAAGATCAAGTCTCTTCTGCCTCCTAGACTTCAAAATGCCGTTTTGTTTATGTATATAAAAAACAACATTTTGTTTTTTGTTCTAAATCATCCAGGTTATAAAATGGAATTTAATTATAATGTTAATTTAATAAAGGGAGCATTAAAAGAGTTAAAAAAGAGAGAGTTGGCGTGTAAAGATTTGGAATTTAAGGATATAAGAAGCTTTGTCAGCAATAAAATGGAAGATGAAAATGTCAATCTCAAAGAAGAAAAACTCATCTACAAAGAGAGAGCGAAGGGCAAATTTGAAATCCAAACTGATAATGAAAAATTAAAAAAGATATTTGAAGATATAAAAAAAATTATTCAAACTGCTTAGCATCAGTTTCGTAAAACTCACTATCTTGTCTATCGGTTACAAACATATGCCCAGGAGTATGAGTGATGGCAAACTCTATCTTCATATCTCTTAAAACATTTTGCGGAGTAACCCCACAAGGCCAAAAAACAGGCTCTTCGCCATCTTTTATCTCAACTTTGTCTCCATAATCGGGCAAATCTATATCTTTTATGCCTATCTCTCCTGGATCGCCGTGATGCAAAGGACTTCCATGCATCTTTGGATAGTGTGAAGTCACTTCATAACAAAGCGGTATCAACTCTTTTTTTATCGGCCTCATGCTAACGACCATCTTCCCTTTAAAATCACCTACGCTTTTTAAGGTTATATCAGTATTGTACATAGATACATTTTGACAATTTTCCACATGTCTTAAAGGTATACCGGCATCTATCAAAGAGTTTTCAAAAGTAAAACTACAACCAATAAGAAAAAATACCATATCACTATCGTAAAACTCTTTTATATCCTTAACGATTTTTATAACTTCTCCGTTTTTTATGATATTGTACTTTGGAAGTTCGTCCAAAAGATTGGCGTTATCGGCTAAAAATGAAGTATGAAAGCCATCTTCAACCACTTCCAAAAGCGGTATGGCTTTGCTGTTTAATTTACAAAATTTTTCAAAATCTTCCTTATATCTTTTATGGAGTACGACCATATTTGTCTGAACGTAACCGGGGCATACTCCGGCGGTCGCTCTTGCAAATTTACCGCTGCTTATAGCTTTTCTTAACTCTTTTGGATTCATTTTCAACCTTTTTGGATATAATATTATACCATTCCCAACTAAAGAGTATATATTTTAAACAAACATATTGTATTATAGTGCGAGGCACATTTTCGAAGTACTAGCCATAGCTAATTCAAGGAAATGTAACGAAGCAATATGATACAATATGTTTGCCTTTGGTAAAAGATAAGCCATCATCTGACTGCGTTAAAAGTTTTTGAATTACCTACAAGTAGTCCTGCAAACTTTTGCCTTGCATCTGACAGCTTATCTTTTATTTAAAATATATACTCTTTAGTTGGGAATGGTATTATTATGAAAAACATATATGACATTATACTACAATATTCTACCAGAGGTATAGAAAAAATAAAAGAAAAATATCCGCAAAACGAGTATGAAAAAGCTTCTGCCCTTGTAAAAAAAAGTAAAAGAGGGGTAGTTTTTTTGTATACCGGTTTTTATGTTGACGGGAGTGCTGAAACTGACGGTCCTATAGGTACATACTTTTTGGCAAAAGCTTTTGCGAAGCTTGATTTTTTCCCTATAATTATAACTGACATTTACTGTAAAGATTTTTTTGTAGATATTGAAACTTTATACATACCCATAAACAAGAACAATAAAAATCTATATACGGATCTACTGCAATCATACAATCCTGTACTTCATATATCATGTGAAAGATGCGGACAAAACAGAGAAAAAGAGTATATAAACCATAAGTTAGATCCTATTACAGCTTACACAGCCGATATTGATGAGCTTTTTATGCTTGGGTCTTCAACTGCTCCTACTGTCGCCATAGGTGATGGAGGCAATGAGATAGGTATGGGAAACTTTAAAGAGCATTTTAAAGATACAAAATTTCACTCCATAGTAACATGCGATATACCTTTGATAGCTTCTGTATCAAACTGGGGAGCTTATGCACTTATATCTTTGTTGGATAAAAAACTTTTACCGACCTTTGAAGAGGTCGATAACTATATGGAGCATATTTTAAAAAAAGGTGCGATAGACGGCATAACAAAAAAGTCCGAAAAATCAGTCGATGCAAAAGATTGGGAAATAGAAAAAGAGATATTAAACAGTTTAAAGGGCATCTCTAAGCAAGGAGTCTAAAAAGTGAAAAAGATAACTATGAGCACAACAGTCGCCGAACTGTTAAACGACTATGAAAATATGAAAGATATACTTATAAAGATAAATCCAAAATTTAAAAAACTAAACAATCCTGTCCTAAAAAGAACTTTAGCAAAAGTAGCTACCGTTAAACAAGCTGCCATAGTCGGGGGCATGAAACCTGAAAATTTACTAAATCAACTAAGGATTGCGGTGGGACAAGAGCCTATAGATACCGATAATAATACAACCAATAATACTCCACTAGATACACAGAATTGGATAAAAGAAATAGCACCAAAAGAGAGTATAAATGCAAATGAACTTTTAAATGAAGATAAAAACCCTTTGGCTATCTCATCCAAAATACTCAAAAAGTTTGAAAAAGGGGAGGTTTTAAAGATAGTATCAGACTTTAAACCTGAACCTTTGATAGAAGAGTATGAGAAAAAGGGTTATGAAGTTTTTTGCAGGCAAAAGAGCAATAAAGAGTTTGAAACTTTTGTAAAAAAATGTTAAAAAAGATACAAAACCTTCCAAATGAGCCCGGAGTTTATCAATTTTTTGATAAAAATGGTAAATTACTATATGTTGGAAAAGCAAAAAGCTTGAAAAACAGGGTTAAAAGCTACTTCAGTTTTACCCCAGAACTCTTACCATCTCCAAGACTGTCCGCTCGCATACACAATATGATAACTCAAGCCACATCTCTTGAGTATATCGTGGTTAAAAGCGAACATGACGCTCTCATCCTAGAAAACTCTCTCATAAAACAGTTGAAACCGAAGTACAATATACTCCTAAGAGATGATAAGACTTATCCGTATATCTACATAGATTTAAATGAGGATTTTCCAAGATTTGAGATAACAAGACATGTTCAAAAAGGATCGCACATCAAATATTTCGGTCCTTTCACTACCGCAGCAAGAGATATACTAAGTGCAATTTACGAGTTAAATCCGCTTGTTCAAAAAAAAGGATGTTTAAAAGGAAAAAAAGCTTGTCTTTTTTATCAGATAGAACGATGTCTAGCACCTTGTGAAGGTAAAATCAGCAAAGATGAGTATAAAAAGATAGTGCAAAATTCTCTTATACTTTTGAAAAATAAAAACCTTATAGTAGAAAAATTAAAAAAGAAGATGGATTTTTATGCCGAAAGTGAACTTTTTGAAGAAGCGGCAAAAGCTAGAGATGCACTCCAAAGGATAAAAAACAGTACTATTTTTTCTCAGATAGATATGAAAAATTCTGATCATTTGGATCTTTTTTATGTTTTTACAAAAGAGACGAAGGCTGTCCTTGTTAAAATTTTTGTAAGAGACGGCAAAATCGTATCCATCGTTTCAAATAGACTAAAAAACGATAACGGTTTTAGTAAAGATGAGATATACAAAAGTGCAATTTTAGAGTTTTACAAAGATGATAAGCCTATCATCGCAAACAGTATCATAGTCGGAGAAGATTTTAACGAATTAAAACTTTTGGAAGATTTTATCAACAAAAAAAGTTCAAAAAAGATACATATCATCACACCAAAAAGAGGAGCAAAAAAGGAACTTTTAAACATAGCACACCAAAACGCTATAGAATCACTCAAAGAGAAAAAAGAGGATATATCGTTTAAAAAATTTTTAAAAGAAAAACTAAAATTATCCAAAACTCCTTACACCATAGAAGCTTATGACAACTCTCACTTACAAGGTTCATCACCGGTAGGTTCTATGATCTTTTATGAAAACAGCTTTATAAAGTCAAAATACAGACACTACAACTTATCAAGCAAAGATGAATACGCACAGATGAGAGAGCTTTTAAGTAAAAGATGTGAAAGTTTTGAGAAAAATCCTCCTCCTGATCTTTGGGTGATAGATGGTGGTATGACTTTACTAAACCTTGCAAAAGATATATGTGAAAGTTTTGGGGTAGATATAGATCTTATAGCCATATCGAAAGAGAAAAGCGGCAAGAGAACTGTAAGAAGCAAAGGTAAAGCAAAAGACAAGATATATGGAGTTGGCGGAGAAATCACTTTAAAAGATGAGGATGAGTGTAAACTTTTCATCCAAAAACTAAGGGATGAAGCCCACAGGTTTGCTATAAAATTTCATAGAAGCCAAAAACTTAAAAATGATAAAAAAATCTCCCTCTTGGAGAAAAAAGGTATAGGCAAAGCTAAAGTAGCAAAACTTTTAAACTACTTCGGAACCTTTGAAGCCATAGAAAAAGCATCAAAAGAGGAGATAGAAAAAGTTATAGGGAAAATAACTTCGAAGTTAAATAAACTTTGAGATTTTATCATACAAGCTTAATATTTCACTCTTTTTGGATATAAAACTGTTTTTATTGGCTATCAAGTGAGCTGATGAGTCCATGATGGTTTCTACTACTTTCAAACCATTTTGTTTCATGGTTGTTCCTGTTTCAACTATATCGACTATGGCATCACACATCCCCACAAGCGGAGCAAGTTCGATAGATCCGTAAAGTTTTATGATCTCTGCCGCCATAGCTTTTGAAGAGAAGTGTTTTCTTGCTATATTTTCCATCTTTGTCGCAACTTTTATGCTTGGCTTGTTGATATCCAAACTATCCTCATTTTTCATACCCACGCAAACTTTGCATTTTCCTATCTTCAAATCCAACAAATCAACCAAATCAAGCTCTTTTTCAGTAAGTACATCAAGTCCTACTACACCTACATCTGCCGCTTGATGCAAAACATATGTCGGAACATCTTGGTTTCTTACAAGCAAAAATGTAAAATCTTGTTCTTCTAAGATAAGTTTTCTATCTTCAAAGATAAACTTTTTATCAAATATTTTTTCAAATATATCTAAAGTCTCTTCAGCAATTCTTCCTTTTGGTAAAGCTACGGTTATCATACTATTCCTTTTTCCTTTATAGTCTTTAACATGCCTTTAAAAACAAGGCTGCTGTCATATATGGCATTGTCAAAAAATTTTGCAAAAAATTTCCCGTCACCGCCGGTAAAATATAATCTTTTGTCTTTTTGACTCTCCTTGAGCATAAGTATGATCGGTTTTATCGCTCCGTAACTTATAGCTTCGAGAGAATTTTGCGGAAGCAGATCAAGTGGTGTGTTTGGATTGATAGTCATATCCAATCTCGGTGAAATAGATGCAAAGCTTTTTTGCAAAGCAAAAAGCCCCGGCATAATATATCCACCAAGGTGTAATCCTCCCGCCATGATATCAACAGTAATAGCGCTTCCCGCATCAACTATAACTCCATCATCAATCGCCTTGCAAGCTGCTGCTCTATCTATGCCAAGACCTTTATATGCCGTATCGATTTTTATATACGGCTTCAAATCCATACCGTTTTCCAAACCTTCAAGTTTTGGTTTCAAGCTTTCATTGACATTTATATAGTAAAACTTCTCTTTTATTTGTAAAATATTTTTAACATTTGCTTTTTCACTCCAACTGGCACCTTTTTTGTAAAAGTGTATGTTTGTATTGCCTATTTCACACAATAACATCTTATATCAATTCTCCATTCTCAATTTTCAATTCTCAATTTTATAAATCTTCCATTTTAAATCTTCAAGATAAGCCTTTGCTTTCGAGCACAAAGGTGAACTTATGATAAGTATCTTTTTTTTGTAATTATGATTTTGTAATTTTATCAGTTTTTGGAGCAAAGATGATATATCTTCACCATTTTTTACCAAAAATCTGCTCTTTGCATCCACCTTAAATACAGCGGTATAATTTGACTTTGTGTCAACTCCTTCATAAATATCGATCTTTTTTCTACTTCCAAGAAGTTTTATATCAATTTTATGAAGTTTTTTAAAAATCAAATTTTTTTTAGATAAAAATTCTACTATCTCTTTCAAATATGATCCTTTGACAAGGGATGGAAATCTCTCACGGTCTGCTCAAGATTTTTTTGTTGGATATGGGTATATATCTGGGTTGTAAGTATGCTTGAATGACCAAGAAGTTCCTGCACGACTCTCAAATCCGCTCCACCTAAGACCAAAGACGTGGCAAATGAGTGTCTAAGAACATGGGGAGAGACTCCGAGATATTTTTTGGTTATATTAAAGGCGGTAATCCTACTCATCTTCTTTCCCTGATAATTTATCCAGATATATTCACTCTTTTTTTCTCTTTTGTTTAGATACTCATCCAGCGCCTTTAAAGCGATTTTTGCTATAGGGACGATTCTTTGTTTGTCCCCTTTTGCATTTCTTATCTTTAACCATCCGTCATTAATGTCATCTTTTTTTATATCGATCGATTCACTTACCCTGGCTCCCGTAGCATATAGAAAAATGATATAGGCATAATCCCTGTAATTTATCCAACTATCTTTTTTTATAAGTTTCAAACCTTTCAATATATCATCGTACTCAAGCAATGAAGGCAGTTTTTTACTGCTTTTTAATTGCTTTAAAACCGGTCTGTTCTCTATGTAGTCTTCTTTTTCACAAAATTTGAAAAAAGCGTTTATGGATGAAAGTTTTCTATTTATAGTGTTACGATTTGTATAAGTTCCCAAAAAATCAAGTATATCATCCATATCGGCATAAATGATATCCTTTTTTAAAAATGTTTCAAATTCATTCAAGTCACTGCCGTAAGCTTCTATACTTTTTTTTGAAAGCCCTTTTACTACCGTTATGTACTCCATAAAAGCTTCAAGGGTGTCTGACATAAAAGCCTTACTTTATTTTATTGAGCTTAAAGTACTTGTCATCGTAATAAAGGGTGTCACTTGTAGTAAACATAAGATTGTCTATGGCATTTGGAAGCTTGTATACATTTGTCGTTATCAAATCTTTATCTGTCGCTATCAAATATCCGTTTTTTTCTATGACATATATGAATTGTCCGTAAATAGCGGTTGAAAAGTTTGCAAATTTGAATTTTCTCTCTTTTAGTCTTTTCAAGTTAGAATTTGCCAGTATGATTTTCCCGTCTTTTGTAAATATAAATACTCTCTCTCCAAGAAAAATAATATCTTTTACACCTACATTCATAAATGAGACCGACTTGGGATCTATGGATATGACCCTGTTTGCAGTAGCTGCAACGAGTCTGTTATCTAGCACATCCATGAAAATCACATTGTTAAAATATGGTTTCGAGCTTACCACTATGTCTCTTATAACCCTAAAGTGTGACGAATCGACTATAACCAATCTTCCATCAAGCGTCGGATACACTATCAGTTTTCCCAAAAAATAAGGAGCTACTATCCTTGCATCAAGAGCATATACATCATCAAGTTTTTTAGAAAACTTCATCTCATTTTTATCTATATCATAAGCTCCCAAACTATTGTCTGCAAACACCAAGGCCAATATATTTTTTTTCAAAGAGGCACTTGCTATCATTTTTGAAAAATCATGGCTGAAAATCACACGGTTGTTTTTATCTTTTATAGTCAGTTTTCCCATGGGAGTCGTATATATGACTAGCTCGTTTTGAACGTTTAAAAACCTGTCTTTTTTAGGTATGAAAATATCCGTAAGACCTGTTTTTTTCGATATTATCTGCCCATTTGCCAAGGTAGCCCCACTTCTTGTTACATCTACTATGGGGGCTGGCAGACTTCCATCATAACTGACACTTCCTGCAGTTTTTTGCGGTTCGTACAAAGACTTTGATGAGCAACCTGCAATCAATAAAACAAATATTGATACGCT
This sequence comes from Thiofractor thiocamini, assembly GCF_055384375.1. Taxonomy (NCBI): domain Bacteria; kingdom Pseudomonadati; phylum Campylobacterota; class Epsilonproteobacteria; order Campylobacterales; genus Thiofractor; species Thiofractor thiocamini. Next base: position 960,084 of record NZ_AP042389.1, read on the forward strand.
TATAAGACTAAATATTTTTTTCATATTTTTAAAACCTTAATATTTTATAAAATGTTCTAAGTTTTTGGCTATATTCTTAAGAGGTGAGTCCAGCTCTATAGATGAGAGCTTGATCTTGGCTTGATCATTCTTTTTCTCTTTTAACAAAAGATATGCATCTTCCAATAAAGCGAAGTTTTTAAGAAGTCCGGCTTTTGAACTGTCTACATATCCGCTTAGAGCAGTCGGCTTTTTACTGAGTGATGCTAACTGATAATCAGCCAAATCGGATATGTATATATCTTTTGCACCGTTTTTCACTTCCTGTAAAGCTTTTACATCACCGTTTTTAGAAGAAACTTGCAATTTATAAGCATAGTATAAGTTGATATTTTTATCTTTTAGAGTTTTTGCGGCTTCACTGTCATTTGGATTTTTGATAAGTTTAAGGTAAGCTATATTGGCAGCTTTCAAGTTGGCTTCATCCATATATGACTTGATTGAAAACCCTATAAATGCGATCACACAAACAGCAGCCAATGCGATGATGGGTTTTTTATATTTTTTATAAAATCTCTCAGCCCTAATAAGCCCTTCTAAAAACTGTTCTTCAGTATTTAACTCTTCTTTAACTGCTTTCAAATCTTCTTTTAAACTCAAAATAAATTCCTTAAAAAAATTTTTAGCATACTAACATAACTAAAATTAAACTCGCATTATATCACATCTTTCAGCGGCGAAGGATATAAGACTTGGTATATTTTTTGCTTTTAACTTGTATATAAGTATTGCCTATATTTGCAATATTACAAAGCATAGTTTCAAATTTGTTTTGATATAATAGCGAAATTTTATATAAATGGATATGTATATGCAAGGAGATAGTTCAGGTGAAAGTAGATCAAAAAATATTGAAAAAACTAGAAATTTTATCAAATATTGAAATCAAGCCGGAAAAAAAAGAAGAAACCATAGATAACCTAAGTGAGATTGTCAATTTTGTGGAAAATTTGAATGAACTTGACCTGGACGACAAAGATGCATCATTTGCGACCCTAGAGGGCGGGACACCTTTTAGAGAAGATGAACCTTCGCAAAACAAAGAAGTTATAGAAATCATACTGCAAAATGCACCCGAACAGGAAGATGGCTTTTTTGTGGTACCAAAAATCATAGAGTAAGGATACAAATGGCAGGCATAGATATAAGAGCTCTTTTAAAAACCATATCCGAGTATAAAGCTTCGGATCTGCACTTGGTGAGCAGAAGCGAACCTCAGATAAGAATCGACGGTAAACTAACACCTTTGGATCTGCCTAAACTTACCGGACAAACCACAGAAGCCATGTGCTATTCACTCATAACAGACAAGCAAAAAAAGGAACTTGAAGAAAACAAAGAGCTAGATTTTGCCATAGAACTACCAGGCATAGGAAGGTTCAGGGCAAATTACTACTATACTATGAACGGTGATATTGCGGCAGCTTTTAGAACTATTCCTATGCATATACCTTCTATCGATGAATTAAAACTACCGGAAATCTTTAAAGATATAGTAAAAAAAGAAAAAGGTCTCATACTTGTAACAGGACCTACCGGTAGCGGTAAGTCGACAACACTTGCAGCGATGCTCAATGAAATCAACTTAACGGAAGAAAAACATATCATAACCATCGAAGATCCGGTGGAATTTATACATCAAAATAAAAAATCTCTTTTTTCACACAGAAATGTAGGGGTGGATACATACAGTTTTGCAAACGGTTTGAAATTTTCTTTGAGAGAGGATCCTGATATCATACTTGTCGGTGAGATGAGAGACAGGGAAACCATCTCTACAGCTATAACGGCAGCTGAAACCGGTCACCTCGTTTTTGCCACTTTGCACACAAACTCGGCAGTCCAAACGGTAAACAGGATAGTTGATAGTTTTGAAGGAGGAGAACAGATACAAGTAAGAAATATGCTCTCAACTTCACTAACCGCTATCATTTCGCAGAGTCTTCTTCCAAAAATGGGAGGAGGCAGGGTTGCAATACTTGAAATACTGCTGACAAATTCAGCTATTTCAAACTTGATAAGAGAAAACAAAATCCATCAGATATATTCACAAATGCAGTTAAACCAAATGAAATCCGGAATGAGAACGCAAACACAGTCTATGGTAGAAGCCATAAAACAAAATTTGATAGACAAAAATACGGCGATAAGATTTTCAACACAGCCTCAAGAGTTGGCAAACCTCATAGGTATAACTTATCAGTAAAATGTTCTGTCAAAACAAGGAAAAAAAGTGAAAAACGAAGAACTTAACGACTATATCAATCATATAGGTGATGATGCTTTCAAACGATTAAAAGATTTGAACATACCTCCGTATCCAAAATATTATCAAGACTCTTTCAAAGAGTTCTTGAAGGATAGAAAAAACAAAGAGATAGATGCCTTGATGAAGAAAAACTCTTATCTCATCGAGCCCATCATAGATAACCAAGATTCAAAAATGGTCGATAGCTGTTATCATATAGCAAAAGAGTCGATAAAAGAGTTCAGCAAAACCAATGAGCATATCAAAAAAAGTTCGATTGATTTAAGTAAAATCACAAAAGACCTTGAAGACCTTGACAATACCAAACTTTTAGAGAGCTTTAACGATTTTCATAAAAATTTACTCAAAACCCTGAAAGAAGCCGACAGCACGATCGTAAAACTTCAAGAAGAGATCCTTCAGCTTGAAAAAGAGTCAAACATAGATCCACTTACCAAACTATACAACAAGAGAGCCTTGCTGAAAGATTTGGAAACGATTCTTGATTTTGGAAAGGATAAAGACCTTGATCTCTCTTTGATCATATTTGACCTTGATGATTTTAAAAAGATCAATGACACATTCGGTCACATTGCCGGAGACAAAACACTTATATATGTAGCCAAAGTCTTAAAAAACAGCCTTAGAAGTGAAGTTAAAACCTACAGATTCGGAGGGGAAGAGTTTGTGGTAGTCTTGAACAGGATAGATGTAAAAGAGGCTGAAAAAATAGCTAACAGAATTTTAAAAACCATAGGCGACAGTAAACTGATATATAAAAACAGTACCATAAAGATCACTATGAGTGGCGGCATAACAAAGCACAAAGCGAAAGACAGCATTGACAGCATCATCGAAAGAGCGGATGAGGCTTTATACAAAGCAAAAGATAACGGTAAAAACAGAGTGGAGATCATATGATGGAAAATATCTCATTTTTTGATCTATCTGTTGGCATACTTCTTTTGATATTCGGTATCAAAGGATTGTTTAGCGGATTGATAAAAGAGGTATTTGGCTTAGTGGGTATAGTGGGAGGTATTTTTGTAGCTTCCAGATATGCACAAAGCGTGGGAGATATGATAGATAACTCCATTTATCATATCAACAACAAATCTTCAGTATATTTTATAGGTTTTTTGGTTACTCTTCTTCTTTTCTGGCTTGCATCGGTCCTGGTAGGCTTTTTGTTTACAAAGCTTGTAAGCTTGAGTGGTCTTGGACTGCTAAACAGGGTTTTGGGTTTTTTGGTAGGTTCGTTGAAAATCTTCCTGCTCTTTTCCATACTTATTTTCGCTTTAAGAAGCATGGATATCTTCAAAGACAATATAGACAATAAGCTAAAAAATTCATACATATATCCGTATCTTATCAAAAGTGGAAACTATATAGTCAAGTTTAAATTTGATGATACCAAAAAAGCCATGCAGAGTATCGGACAGACTTTGACAACCGAACAAAACAGTTCGCAAAGCAACAAATAGAAAAAACAGGGATATAGCTATATGCTTAACTATACGTATGAAGAATTGATAACTCACTTTAAAGATATTTTGAAAAACAACAATCTCAAATATACGACCCAAAGAGAAGTTATCCTTGAAATTCTATACAAATACAATAAACATTTCACTCCTGAGGATTTGTATATGCATATAAAAAAAGAGTATCCAAAGCTCAATATAGGCATAGCTACCATCTACAGGACTTTGAATCTTTTAGAAGTTAATAAAATGATAACTTCCATATCTTTTGGACAATCAGGCAAAAAGTACGAGATAGCCATAAAGCCTCATCATGATCATTTGATATGTGATATATGCGGAACTATCATAGAGTTTGAGGATGAGCAGATAGAAAAACGACAAATCGAAATAGCGGACAAATATCATTTTTTGATAAAAAGTCACTCTTTGCAGCTTCATGGTATATGCAAAGAGTGTAGAAAAAAACTAAAATATAAGGATATATAGTTGGATTTAAACGAGTATGAACTACAAAGAGTTCAAAAAGCAAATGAATTAAAACAAAAAGGGATAAACCCATATCCCCACTACATAACAAAAGAGTTATCAACTAAAGAATTTTTGGATAAATTCTCTTATGTATTAAACAGCGAAGAGAAAAGAGATGAAAATTCTCTTGGATGTGTCAGTGGTAGGATAAAATTTTTAAGACTTATGGGAAAAGCCGCTTTTTTAAAGATAGAAGATGGCGAAGGTTTGCTTCAAGTTTATATCAGCAGAGATGCTCTTGGAGTCGAATGGTTTAAAGATATAAAAAAGTATATTGAAGTCGGTGATATCATAAAAGTTTGCGGATTTGCATTCGTTACGAAAACAGGTGAATTGACTTTGCATGCCAAAAGTTTGGAGCTTGTTACAAAGTCCATCACACCGCTTCCTGAAAAATTTCACGGACTTAGCGATAAAGAGCTTAGATACAGGCAAAGATATCTTGATATGATCATGAACAGTGATGTCAAAAAAGTCTTTAAAACAAGAAGTATAGTAGTAAGCACTATAAGATCTTTTTTTGAGAGTAAAAACTTTTTGGAAGTAGAAACTCCTATGATGCACCCGATCGCAGGCGGGGCAAATGCAAAACCTTTTGTAACATACCACAATGCTCTTGGAGTTGAGAGATATCTTAGAATCGCACCTGAACTATATCTAAAAAGACTTGTTGTTGGTGGATTTGAAGCGGTTTTCGAGATAAATAGAAACTTTAGAAACGAAGGGATGGATTTAACCCACAATCCTGAGTTTACCATGATAGAGTTTTATTGGGCATATCATACATACAAAGACTTGATGGCACTGACTGAAGAGCTTTTTGCAACAATTTTGGAAAAACTTAACTTACCCAAAACTTTAAAATACGGTGATTTAGAGATAGACTTCTCTGCTCCGTTTAAAAAAGTAACTTACGATGACTCTTTGGTCCAAATAGGCAATATACCAAGCGATATCATAAACGATAAAGAAAAGATTATCAATTTTCTAAAAGAAAATGATATAAAAGTAAATGAAAAAAGTGATTTGGGACATTTAAAAGCGGAGTTGTTTGATAATTTCGTAGAGGAAAAACTTATAAATCCTACTTTTGTCATCGACTTCCCTATCGAGATAAGTCCGCTTTCAAGAAGAAGTGATGAAAATCCTAATATCGCAGAGAGGTTTGAACTTTTTTGCGCGGGAAAAGAGATAGCGAACGGATTTAACGAATTGAACGATCCATTGGATCAGTATGAGAGATTCAAGGGGCAGATTGATGCAAAAAATGCGGGAGATGATGAAGCTCATGAGATGGATGAAGACTATGTAAAAGCTTTATGTTATGCAATGCCTCCGACCGCCGGTGAAGGATTGGGGATAGACAGACTTGTAATGCTTTTGACAAATCAGCACTCCATAAGAGACGTTATACTGTTTCCAGCTATGAAACCATTGGAAAATAAACAAAAAGAAGAAAAGGAAGATAAATGAGTTTTTTAAAAGAAAACGACCCCGATATCTATGCACTTTGCGAAGAAGAGTTAAAAAGACAAAGTGATCATCTTGAGATGATAGCAAGTGAAAATTTCACTTATCCGGCTGTTATGGAAGCTATGGGAAGTGTATTTACCAACAAGTACGCTGAAGGATATCCAAACAAAAGATACTATGGCGGATGTGAATATGCCGATAAAGTTGAACAATTGGCGATAGATAGAGCTTGTAAACTTTTTAACTGCAAATTTGCAAATGTTCAACCAAACTCAGGCTCTCAGGCAAATCAAGGAGTTTATCAGGCACTTTTAAAACCGTATGATAAGATACTCGGTATGGACCTAAGCCAGGGCGGACACTTGACTCACGGCTCAAAAGTAAGCAGCTCTGGTAAAACTTACTCAAGCTTTTTTTATGGAGTAAACGATGAGGGTAGGATCGATTATGACGAAGTTAGAAAAATCGCAAAAATCGTTCAACCGAAAGTGATAGTTTGTGGAGCTAGCGCATATCCAAGAGAGATAGACTTTGCAAAATTTCGTGAAATAGCCGATGAAGTAGGAGCTTATCTTTTTGCCGATGTTGCCCATATAGCTGGGCTTGTAGTAGCAGGTGAGCATCCTCATCCGTTTCCTCACTGTCATGTTGTAACCACAACTACCCATAAAACTCTAAGAGGACCAAGAGGCGGACTGATACTTACAAATGACGAAGATATAGCCAAAAAGATCAACAGTGCGATTTTTCCGGGTATCCAGGGAGGTCCTTTGGTACATGTTATCGCTGCAAAAGCGGTAGGTTTTGGGTACAATTTAAAGCCAAGTTGGAAAGAATATGCAAAACAGGTAAAAGCAAATGCAAAAGTTTTAGCCGAAGTTTTACTAAAAAGAGGGTATAATATAGTAAGCGGCGGAACAGACAATCACTTGATACTCGTTTCATTCCTTGACAAGGATTTTAGTGGTAAAGATGCTGATATAGCTCTTGGAAACGCAGGTATCACTGTCAATAAAAATACAGTCCCGGGCGAAACAAGAAGCCCTTTTGTAACAAGCGGTATCAGAGTAGGCTCACCTGCTCTTACAAGTAGAGGCATGAAAGAAAAAGAGTTTGAGTTAATCGCAAATAAGATAGCTGATGTTTTGGATGATATAAATAACCACGAACTTCAGGCAAAGATAAAAGAGGAACTGACAAAAATGGCAGGGAACTTTATCATATATGATAGACCGACTTACTAAGGATATAATGTGTACAATGTAGATATAACCCTTATCAAAATGATAACGAAATTTTACTACATAAAAAGAGATAAAATTGTCAACAAGATAAACTATAAAGGCAAACTTTTTTTCGATAAATTTGAACGGGTTGATTCTACATTGACAAGACAAGTCATGAACGAGCATGGTGATAGAAAGATAACGGTTGCTCACTCTTTGATCTCAGATAGAGATATAGTGGAAAATATTGTATTTGATTATAACGGAAGAGATCCTGAGAGATTTTGGCACAGAGCCCAGCTTATGCTTAGAGAAGAAGGATACATCAATTTCACCGCATACAAAAGCAAAACCGAAGGGCATCTTCATCTATATGTTCACAAAGGTCACACAACGTTGCATGAAGGCTACCAGCTTGCCAAACTGCTTTCGGCCAAACTACAACAAAAAATGCCAAGACAGTGGAAAGTTTTCCCTGATCCAAATATTCCAAGAGAATTCAATATACTGGTACTTCCTTATGAAGTTTATAAAAAAGAGAGGGGTTCATCTTGGTCAAAACATATGTAACAGGAGTATAGCATGGAAGAAAAAAACGAATTGAGCGATATCATACTGGATAATAAAAAAAATAGTTCCGGCAAAACCAAAAAGATTCTTTTTTTGGCAATTATCCTTGTTTTGATATTTATATTTGCTATTGTCGGGATGAAACTTTTCAATAAACCGGAAGTCAAAAAAAACCACTTCAATATAGTATTGCCTCCGGAGCCTTCAGCAAAAGTCGAACCTAAAAAAGAGGAACTTTTCAAGCAGGTCCCGATAGTCGAGGAAAAAAATACAACCCAAAAAGACAACTTCAATGCTATGGTTGAAAAACTCAAAAACAAAGAGCAGCAAAAAGAAAAAACAGTTAAAACCACAGTCAAAAAAGCTGAAAAAACTCCAGCAAAAGATGTAAAAACTGTTTTAAACAATGTTAAAAAACAGACCAAATCCGTAAAAAAACCTGCAGTTGCCGGCAATACATATATACAAGTCGGGGTCACCTTCAAAACAAAGCCGGATAAAAAATATCTTCAAAAGATTTCAAAAGCAGGATACTCATATAAACTTTACAGTATAAAAATATCAGGTAAAAATGCCACAAAGATTTTGGTCGGACCTTACAAAGATAGAAAAACCGCCAAATCAAATTTATCAAAAGTCAAAAAAGATATCAATAAAGCCGCATTCATATATGTTATAAAGTGACCGCATGGTAGAGTTTAAAACCATACTTTTTGACCAATTGGCGCCCATAGCGATATATAAGAAGATAAAAGAGATCTATCCTGATGAGATTACACTACTGTTTGAAAGTGCCATCAACACAAGTGAGGGAAACTTCTCTTTTATCATTATAGGTGCTAGAGAAAAAGTCATAAGAGAAAACGGACAAAGTTTTCACATAGACGAAAGCGGCAACAAAATAGAGATAGACGAAAACCCGCTTGACTTTTTAAAAAAATATTATCAAAATATAGATACTAAAAAATATAAAAAATTGGCAAAAGAGGCAAACGTCGGTTTCGTTGACGGTTTCATAGGATATATCGGATACGATATGGGCAAAGTTTTCGAGCCAAAACTCAAAAAAAGTATGTCACATTTAAAAGATGATCTACATATGCCAGATCTTGAACTCATAAGACCGAAGATCACCATAGCTTTTTCACACAAAACCAACAAATTGACTATCATCAGTGAAGTGCAAGATAGATCTAAACATTTTGACAAGATCATAAAAACACTTTTTAAGCCGTATAAACCGTTTGATATAAAGAAAACAAAGATAGAGAAAGATAGAGGCAAATTCGAATTTTCCAAAGATAAGTTTTTCAATATGGTTGAAAATTCCAAAGAGATGATAAGAAGTGGCGATATCTTTCAGATAGTTTTATCAAACAGATACACCCAATATGCAAATATAGACAAACTCAGCTTTTATAGAATCTTAAGAAGTAAAAACCCTTCACCATATATGTATCTGCTTGATTACAAGGCATTTTCCATAGTAGGAAGCTCACCGGAAGTGATGGTGGCTTTAAAAGATGGTCACATACTCTTAAGACCGATAGCAGGAACCAGGAAAAGAGGCGGCAGTATCGATAAAGACTTGAAACTTGAACTTGATATGCTAAGTGATGAAAAAGAGAAAGCCGAACATCTTATGCTCATAGACCTTGGAAGAAATGATGTCGGAAAAGTCGCAAAACCGGGAAGCGTAAAAGTAAAAGATATGATGAGGGTGGAAAAATACTCACATGTTATGCATATGGTAAGTGATGTCGAGGGTATACTAGATGATGAATATGATATGTTCGATCTTTTTCGTGCCACTTTTACCGCCGGAACGATGACCGGAACTCCAAAGATAAGGGCTATGGAGCTTATAGCGGAATTTGAGAAACTAAAAAGAGGCTTTTACAGCGGTGTTATAGGATACTTTGGATTTGACGGCAATATGGACAGTTGCATAGTCATAAGAACTTCGTATCTTGATGATGAAAAGATAGTGTTTCAAGCTGGAGCCGGTATAGTAGCGGATAGCAAAAAAGAGCTCGAATACCTTGAAGTCCAAAACAAACTTCAAGCTTTGATGAGTTCACTGGATGATTTGAGTGAGTAAACTTTTTACGATTTTTGGCAATCCCGTTTCCCACTCCATATCTCCTCTCATACATAATTACGCTATCAAATCACTCGGTATCGATGCCTGCTACACAAGAACTATCCTTCAAAATCCAAAAGAGTTTAGAGATACTTTCATAAGATCCAAATTTGATGCAGCAAATATAACTGTACCTTTTAAAGAAGTAGCATATAAAAGTTGTGATGAAGTAAAAGGCATAGCGAACGATATAAAAGCTGTCAATACGATAGTACAAAAAAACGGTAAACTAACAGGATACAATACTGATGCTCCTGGATTTTACGAGAGCATAAAAGAGTTTAAAGATATAGAAAATGCCCTTATTCTCGGGGCAGGAGGTACCGCAAAAGCGATAGCAAATATCTTAAAAGCAAAAGACATAAAACCTACTATCTTAAACAGAAGTAAAAAAAGAGTTGAGTACTTTTTAAGCAATGGTTTTGAAGCTTATAGCTGGGATAATTTTGAAGAAAAAAAGTATGACATCATCATCAATACAACCTCGGCAGGTTTAAAAGATGAATCCTTTCCACTTGATGAGATACTGCTTACAACTCTCATAAAGCAAAGCAATTACTGTGTAGATGTCATATACGGTAAACTTACCCCGTTTTTAAAACTATCAATCAAACAAAACAAACCTTACAAAGACGGCTCAGATATGCTTCTTTATCAAGCTGTTTTAGCTTTTGAGATATTTTTTGACTATCGATACAAAAAAGATGAGATTAAAAAACATATGAGATATGTTTTTGATAATCTTTTATAAAACTCTATCACACCTTAACTCTAAGCTCTAAAGCCTTTGATAGTGAGAGAGTATCCACATTTTCCAGATTTATACCTGTGGGTACTCCTTGAGCTATCTTTGTGAAATTCAAATCATACTCTTTTAATTTATCCTCCAAAAATATAATGATTGCATCATTTGATATGGATGGAGTCAGTGCAAAGATGATCTCTTTGACATCTTCTTTTACGATATCTTCTAACTTTTCTATATCCAAATCCTCCAAAGATTTCAGCACAAAGTACTTACCGTCAAAGTCCGTACTCTCTTCTATGATAAATATATCTTTTGCATTTTCGACTATGCAAAGTTTTGTTTCATCTCTTGTCTCATCCAGACAGATACCACATACTTCATCTTCACTAAGTGCACCACACCTTTGGCACTCTTTTATGGATGAAACGGCTTCTTGTATCGCATTTGCTATCTTTAAAGCCGAAAACGAATCTTTTAAAACCATATGATATGCATATCTCATAGCAGACTTTTTACCGACAGTAGGCAGCATTCCAAGAGCATCTACCAAATTGTCAAATTTTTCCAAACCGTATCTTTTCAATAAAATGCCTTATAAAAAATTTTGCATATTGTATCTAAAATTTATAAACAATTTCATAAGTATTGTATGATTTTAATAGACTTTAAAAGAACTTTAAAGTATAATTCGGCTTTTAATATACTATTTAACTGATATTATATAAAATTTGTGAGCATTGCTAATTTAAACGGAAAATTAGCGTTAAAAAAACTGCACTCAACCCGAAGGGCACTCCTGTGTTTGCAGTTTTTAGCTAATTTGTAGTGTCCCGCAGGGTAAATTAGCACCGTGAACAAATTTTATGTAATATCAGTTATTAAAATGGAGTAAAAAGTTGGAAATAGATTATTATGAAGTCTTGGAAGTCTCAAGAGACGCTGACGCAAGTGAGATAAAAAAGGCTTACAGAAAACTTGCTCTAAAATACCATCCTGACAGAAACCAGGGAGACAAAGAGGCTGAAGAAAAGTTTAAACTAGTCAATGAAGCATATCAAGCCCTAAGTGACCCTAAAAAAAGATCTATTTATGACAGATACGGCAAATCAGGACTTGATTCACAGGGATTTAGCAGCTACTCAAATATGAACAGTGAAGATATCATGGATGATCTAAGCTCTATATTTGAGTCAGTTTTTGGCCAGGGTTTTGGTGGTTTTGGAGGATTTGGTAGAAGCTCTTCAAGATCACAATCAAAATATCCTCTTGATATCGAAACAAAGATATCACTCGATTTTCATGAAGCGGTATTTGGCGTCAAAAAAGATATCAAATTCAAATATAAAAAACCGTGTGATGTCTGCGAAGGAACCGGCTCGGAAGATAAAGCTACCGAAACTTGCAGTAACTGTGGCGGTAGAGGTCAAGTTTACTATAGACAAGGTTTTATGACATTTTCACAAACTTGCGAAGTGTGTCACGGAAGTGGGCAAATCGTAAAAAACAAGTGTAAAAACTGCAATGGTCACGGATACGAAGAAGTTGAAGAAAATGTAACAGTTGAAATCCCCGAAGGTATAGATGACGGTAATCAGATAAGAGTTACCGGCAAAGGAAATATAAATGAATATGGCGACAGGGGTGATTTGTATGTCAGAGTAAGCGTTAAAGAAGATGAGCATTTTATAAGACATAATGATGATGTATACCTTGAAGTCCCGGTATTTTTCACTCAGGCGGCACTTGGAGAAACTATCAAGATACCGACCATTAGAGGAGAAACGGAGCTCAAACTACCTATCGGTGCAAAAGATAAGCAACAGTTTATCTTCAGAGGCGAAGGTATCAAAAATGTTCACACAAAAAGGATGGGCAACCTTATAGCACAGATCAGTATAACCTATCCCAAGAAGCTGAACAATGAACAAAAAGAGCTCTTAAAACAGTTACAAGATTCATTTGGATATGAAAGCAGTCCGCATGAAGATAAGTTTGAAGGTGTTTTTGATAAGATAAAAAAATGGTTTAAAAAATAGGAGAAAAATAGATGAAAAAATTAATCGTTAGTATCATTGTAGCTTTATCAGTTGCAGTAAGTTCATTAACCGCGACGAATCACAAAGAAGATTTTACCTTTAAATTCAAAGATTTAAACGGAAATCCCATAGTACTCAATACTTTTTTAGAGGGCATACACTTCAGTAATGCAAAAGGGAAAGTGGTACTTCTTGCATTTTGGGGTAACCAATGTCCACCGTGCCTTATGGAGATGCCCGAACTTATTGATTTGCAAGAAAAATACAAAGATAATTTTCTTATAGAAGGCTTTCAAGTTCAAACCAGGATAAGTGATGATGATTTGAGAGCTTTTGTCAAAGAAAAAGGCATAAACTACCCCGTTATCAACGACAGTGACCCTGAAGTTTTTAAGTTTGCCGATTATATAACTGCCAAAACTTCATGGAAAGGACTCATACCTTTTTCCATACTGTTTGATAGAAAGGGAAATGCCAGCAAAATTTATCTCGGTCTTAAAAGTGAAAAAGAGTTCAAGCAAGATATTGAGGAATTGATCAATAAAAAATAAGAGGGGAGCTACTTTCGCCCTCTTCAATTCTCTCTTAGTTTAAAAGCCTCTTAAAAGGAATTTATCACATTTTATATTAGTTTCTTTTTCATTTAAGGATATGTTTTTTTGTTTCATCTTTTTCAAGTGCTTTATCTATATACTGACTAAGACTGCCTCTTTGTTCGATTTTATAATAAACATAAGTAAAACCACTAACAACCAAAATAACTATGCCGCTACTTACAAGAGAAAAATTATCAATAGCATCTATCGCTACTGCAAGTATGACAACATAACTAATTAGCATAAGATTGTTGACAGTGCAGAAAAAATTCCTCCTCTAACCATACCGCCTACGCCTATACTAAATCCTGACTTCCGCACTTGGACACACAAATCCATTATTCAAATATTTTTAGGATTTGCTGCTGAACTTCAGAAGGTCTGATAGGAATTGTTTTATCTCCTATTTTTATCACAAAGAAGTGTTCAATTATCTTGCGTAAAAGCTTCTGCGAGAATTTAAACTTGATATTTTTAAGCTTGAGCCTTCTCTCGAACTCCATATAGATAGCATAAGCTACAAAGGATATAAGGATATGTGCTTTTATCCTATTTTGTAGTCTATGATAAATTGGTCTAATCCTTAAATCAGTTTTTGAAATTCTAAAAGCTCTCTCAACTGCATATTGGTTTTGATAATGAGCTATAACATCATTAGCTTCTAGTGTAAAATCATTTGTTGCAAATCCTTTAATACCATCAAGTTTTGCATCCATTTCCACTTTATTTGGATTGAGCTTGTGCTTAACAGTACACTTATCATCTATATCAAGATATTTTGCATAGTAGGATAGTTTTAAATCTGATTTGGTAATGCTTTTCTCATTAAGAGCAGTATTTATCTTTTGGAGTGCTTTCTCTCTTGTTCTTTTATCCTTTTTTGCTCTTTTTTTAGAGTATGACAGAATGAGTTTTTGTTTAATTGGAAGCTTTTGATTATCTCCTTTATCATCTTTATAGTGTATCTCTTTTTCAACTTCAAGTGCATGAATAACACCATCATCTAAAAAGGTAAGGTTAGCGATTTTTTCTTTAAGCTCTCTATCTATATTTTTGATTTTATAGGCTAAGATATATTTGTAGCCATTTTTCTCCAAATAAGCAATATTAGCACTATTAAACATCCCTTTATCAGCTACTACTATCGGCTTGTTTTTTATTTGAAATCTTGTTTGAAACTTTTGAAGCACATCAGTAAGTGTATGACCTTCAAATCTGTTTCCCTCATATACTTCGTAAGAGAGCGGATAACCTTGAAGTGTAGTAAATAATCCTAATTGAATCTGAGGACGATTTAGTTTTCCCTCTTTGGAAAAACCGATACGCCTAAGATCATCCTCACTTTCACTTTCGAAGTGAAGAGTTGTTACATCATAGAAAGTAACGGTGATAGTATCATCCATTATACTTTTTGTATGGTTGAAGATACACGCTTCTATCTCACTCTTTATCTCTTCTTGGTAGAGGGTGTCTAAAAATCTATATATTGTATCTACTTGAATACTCCTTTTTTTAAAATGTTCCAAATAATCAACAAGATATAATTTACTACCTGGATAGAGTACCCTCGATATCACCAGCGCTCTAAACAGAGACTGTTTTTCTTCTCTTTTTTTAAGAGTAGAAGTTTGAAACATAGTACTGCAGCCAAGTTCATCAAAAAGTCTTCCATAGATCAATTCATCACCTATTGGAATGATATCGTCATTTGTTATTGAAGAGAAAAACTTTTGGAAATACTCTTCACTTCTGTTTTTTCTAGCAAGATGTAGCAGATTATTTTCCAGTTCATCAATTCTTTGTAGAGCTTTCTTGTAAAAAGCTTCAATCTCTTCTTTGTCTTTAGTGCATCCAATTGTTTCAATGACTTTATAACCTCTATTTTTTCTATCAATGATTTGAATACTTATACTTCCGCTACTATTTTTCTTTTTTCTAATGCGATAACCCATATGAAATTATAGCTATTTTTAGCACCGGACACACAAAATGTGCTTTTTTATCCTATAAAATGCCCTATTTTAGGGAAGTTATGATTTGTTGCTTTGAAAATGCGGAAGTCGGGAGAAAAATTATCAATAGCATCTATCGCTACTGCAAGTATGACAACATAACTAATTAGCATAAGATTGTTGACAGTGCAGAAAAAATTCCTCCTCTAACCATACCGCCTACGCCTATACTAAATGTCTCTTTAAACCTATCTTTTTTTCGGCCATTTTTTTATCCTTTTAGATTTGAATTCCAAGATAATGGTGCACACCATAACCTATAGCAAATGAGACAAGTGCCACACCAAATGTTATCAAAAGCATTTGTACTGTTCTGTGCGAAAAAGATTGATCTTTGGCTACAGATATATAAAAATTATATAGAACTATAGCTATAAACGCTGCTATAAACATGCTTACAAGAGATATGTTAATCGAAGTGAAAATAAAAAAAGGTAAAACAAGAAAAAAAGTTGTAGCGATATAGGAGATTCCTGTATAAGAAGCATACACAACAGGAGCTATCTCTTCATCAGGATTTTCTTTTGCCTCAAGGTAAGAAGAGCCCGCCATAGACATTGAAGCGGCTATTCCCATAATAGCTCCGGTTATTCCAACAACAATACTTTTATCAAATGCCAGTGCAATACCGCTAAGTGTTCCGGTAAGTTCCACCAATGCATCATTCATTCCAAGTACAATCGCTCCTGCATAAAGTAACTTTTTGTCATGCAACATATCTATAAGTTTATTTTCGTGCTCCATCTCTTGAGTGTATATTTTTTTAGCATCAGGATATGTTTCAAAAAGTGATTTATAAAAATTTTCTGCATCGCTTTCTCGTTTTTCTGCAAGTTTTAGCACAAAAGATGTGCCAAAGAGTATAATAAGCAAAATATACCACTTTATAAGAAGATGATTCGGCTTAACTGTTTTTCCAGTAATTTTTTCCCAAAACAGATAGTGCCCTTTTTCTTCCAACGCTATCGATTCGTAAACACTTTTATTGTGTGGGTCATTTTCTCTGTGTGATAGTACACTGTAAAGTGCGAAATCATTGATCTCATTTTGCTGTTGTATAAGTGCTTTTTTCATATCCATATAAAATCCTTAAAGTATAACCATGCTAACAAGCAATAACCCACCGATTGTTGCAACAAAAATAGAAAGTGCAAGATAAATTTTTTTATCTGTATCAATAACGCCTTCTTCTAAATGTTTAATCCATCGAGTATAATAACGATATGTATAAAGGGCAAGAACAATTCCAGCCAAGACAATAAATATACCAAGATAGTTATAATACACTGCATTAGAGAGCTCCGGTACAGATGAAGTATCTTTACCTTTAAGCTCAATGCTGATAAGATGCAAAAACAGTTCAAACTTTTCTACTACAAACCCCAAAATTATCAAAGAGATCGCCGTACCTATGAGTGCAGTTGTTGCGCGCTCTACTGCCATTAAGTTTCTGGGGTCTATGCCTTTTTTAGAATCATCATTCATATCATTTTAGTCAATACATCCGTCATTTTCGTAGCCCACTCCGGAGGCATATTGCCACGATTAAAATAAAGATAATTATCAAAACTCCACTTCATTGCTCTTGCAATAGGTGAATAAAAACCTACATCAACTTTTCCGCCATATAAAACATTTGATTCTATAAGTGTTGCTTCGTGTCCACCCATATTCATAATACAAAATACTTCAAGGTTGTGAGGTGGAATCTCTACATCTTCACCTAGTTCTTTTATCAAACTTGCAGCTGCAATTCCAGCTTGAATGATAGAAATATGACCCAATTTTGGTTGAGCTAAAGCTGCTATATCACCTGCTGAAAAAATATTTTCAAAATCAAGATGACGCATTGTCTTATCTGTCGGTATAAAACCTTTTTCATCACCTATGTTTGAATCTTTTAAAACTTTAGGAGCTGAGTATGGCGGTATAATAATCGCTAAATTGCACTCCATTTTTGTACCGTCTTCAAAAGCTATAAAATCTTTTCCTATCTCGGTAAGCACTTTATTGTTATGAAGTGCGATTTGACGCTCTTGCATATGTTTGCCCACAGCATTACGAGGCACATCTCCAACATCTTCAAAGAAAATCTCACCTGGTGTAAAAACATCAATTTTATAATCTTCTCCTCTTTTTTTATGCTTATCTTCATGCAAATAATAATCCATCATAAACATAATCTCACCGATAGGTCCTTCGCAAGGAGCACTAAGTGGCGGAGCATCTACACGCGTTCCCCAATTACTTTTTGCAGCACCGGTTACAACTTTGCCCCCTTCAAAAGTTTTCACTCTTTCAAAAAGTTTTTGAACTTGCTCATCATCGCAAACAGAGTAACCATGTTCCCTAAATCCTTTTATAGAATCATAATCTTTAACTGCGCCAAGTGTTATCATCAAATAATCATATTCAATATTTTCACCACCTTTAAGCGATAAAGAACTGTTTTTTGCATCGATATTTACAGCCTCATCCTGAATAAATTCAGCTCCACGACTCTCAATAGTATGTTTTAATTCTACAAGAGAGTGTGACATTGATTTACCTTCAAAGGCAACTTCAGGCAATGATGGCTTTAAAAGCGAATGAGAACGCGAATCAATAACTGTTACATCTATTTTTTCACCTATAAGATGGCGAATTTTATAAAAGATATGCAATCCTGCAAATCCAGCACCTAAAATAACAACTTTTTTCATACAAACTCCTTTATATCTATATTGGAAACAATATTAACCTAATCAATCATGTACTGAAAAATTACTTCAACTCTCCCCAGTTATCTCCTGTGTTTACACTGCATTTCAGAGGTACATTAAGTGGATATACTTGCTCCATTGTATCTTTTGCGATTTTACTAAATTTTTCAACTTCATCATTTTTAACTTCAAATATCAACTCATCATGGATTTGTAAAAGCATGGCATTTTGACTGTTTTGTAGTATTTTATACATTTCATTCATAGCAAGCTTGATAAGATCTGCCGCGCTTCCTTGAAAAACCGTATTGACCGATTCTCTCTCATATGACGCTTTTAAAAATGCATTGGCATTCTCATAATCAAAATACCTTTTCCTCCCAAGCAGTGTTTTTACATACCCATGCTCTTTGGAATACTCGACTATGCTTTCAAGGTAAGTCTTAACTGTGGGAAAACTCTCGAAATAACTCTTTATATACTCTTTTGCCTGAGCTTGAGTGCTGCCTATCTCATTGGCGAGTTTTCTACTTCCCATCCCGTACAGTAGTCCGAAATTGATACTTTTTGCTATATTTCTCTTTTCATGGGCTTCAACTTTACCAAAAAGTTTTATAGCGGTTTCAAGATGTATATCTTTATCTTCTTTGAAAGCTTCGACCAATGCGGCATCTTTGCTAAAATGTGCCAAAAGTCTCAACTCTATCTGCGAATAATCAAGACTTATGAGTTTATATCCATTTTTAGCTACAAATGCTTCTCTTATCTCTCTTCCAAGTTCACTTCTAACCGGTATATTTTGAAGGTTTGGATTTTTACTGCTGAGTCTTCCCGTTGCGGTTCCGGTTTGCAAAAAAGAGGTGTAAATCCTACTATTCTTATCCATTTTGGAAAGTTTTAAAAGAGGCTCTATGTAAGTACTTCTTAACTTGAAACTCTCTCTGTATTCTAAAATTTTACCTATGATAGGATGTTCATCTTTCAAAGATAGCAAAACTTTCTCATCGGTACTGTAGCCCGTTTTGGTCTTTTTTCCTTTTTTTAGCTTCAATTTTTCAAAAAGTATTTCACCTAACTGTTTTGTAGAGTTTATATTAAATTCGCTTCCTGCCAATTCATATATCTCTTTTGTTAAAAATTCGATCGTACTGTTCGCTTTTTGCAACAGTTTTTGCAAAAATTCCTGATCTACACCTATACCTTCGTTTTCCATGGACAAGAGAGTAAGTATGAAAGGATACTCTACATCCTTAGCTTCTTTTTGCAGATCGCTTTCAAGTTCATTTTGAAAAAAACGGTAAAGTTTCAGCGTCATCCATGCATCTTCACTTGCATACACGGTAGCTTCGTTTAAATCGACCGAGCTAAAATCATCTCCCTTTTTAACCACATCTTTAAACTTAACCATATCATATGCAAAATACCTTTTTGCCAAATTGTCCATACCTACACTACTTGAGGGGTCTTTAAGCCATGCTTCTATCATCGTATCGGCCTCCGGTACATCAGCTTGGAAACCAAAATTTTGCAAAAGGATATTGTAGTCATATTTTAAATTTTGTCCAACGATTTTAAATGCAAAAAGCTTTCTTATCGCTTCTTTGGCGATATCTTGTTCCACTTGATCACCGACTCCTAGATAATAGTGATTGATGGGTACATAATAAGCCTCTTTTTCATCATAACAAAATGAAAACCCTACTATCTTTGCTGTCCTGGAGGAGGTTGAGGTAGTTTCAGTGTCAAATGCCACTATGGAATCTTTTGGGATATTGTCAATAACCTTGAAAAGCTTCTCTTTTGTATCAAGCAAAACAGGATCAAAGCTTTTTTTCACCTCTTTTATCTTCTCTTCTTCCTTGTCATATGCTTCACTTGCTCTTTTTAGGATCGTTTTCATATCGTAACGTTTTAATTCGTCTTCGATTTTAAGTATCGGGTTAGAATTTGGAAAAACAAACTCGTTATAGTCTACATCTTTTACAATTCCATAATGCAAAGATGCCAATTTGTAACTCAAAAATGCACTATCTTTTGACTCAATAAGCAGTTTTTTTGTTCTTGGGTTTGCGATTTTGTCTAAATTCTTATATATATTTTCAAGTGAGCCGAACTCTTTTAGAAGCGTTCTTGCCCCTTTTGGACCTACCCCTTTGACTCCGGGTATATTATCACTGCTATCACCTACAAGTGCAAGATAGTCAACTATCTGCGATGGCTTTACACCAAATTTTTTGACGCACACTTCTTCGTTGATTTTTACTTTTTTCATAGGATCATAAACCAAAACCTTATCATCATCGATAAGTTGATACAAATCTTTATCTGATGAAACTATCTGGACTTTAATCCCTCTCTTTTTTGCATCTTCGGCGATATCAGCTATGATATCATCAGCCTCATATCCCGGAACTTCCAGTGACTTGAAACCCATCTTTTTTATCCACTCTATAGCAACAGGAAGTTGTTTTTGAAGATCCTCAGGAGGTGTGGGTCTGTTTGCCTTGTACTCAGGGTACATTTCGCTTCTAATCGTTTTTTCTTTGGAATCGAGTGCAAAAAGAAGATAATCAGTCCCATGCTCTTTGTTTATGGAAGCTATAAAGTTTATAAACCCAGTCAAAAGACCTGTTGGAAACCCATCTTTACTTTTTAGATACGGCAATGCATAGTAATTTCTAAAAAAAAATCCAAATGTATCGATGATGGTCAATGTCTTCACAATTCACCCTTATAATCTTCTTTTAAAGTCTCTATGGCTTCAAGTAGTCTGACATCGTCTAAGCCTGCTTTTTTGGCATGATTCAAACCTATGTTGATATTTCTCTCACTAAGTGGAGCATTGATAGCAAGTATGGTTTTTACTATATTTAGATACCATGCATATTCTTGATATTCATCATCGGCATTTTGCGGTGCATCACTGTATCTTATGATGTCGACAAGAAATTCATCGAATCCCCAGTGCTCAAATATCCTTGCCGTTACTTCACTTGAAGTCGTATCAACATACATCTTTTCTATCTGAGCTATATTTATAGCGGTCTGTACGTCTGATTTGAATTGAAAAACTTCATCATTTCTTACGATTTCATCTGCTATGATGATCTTGCCTGTTTCTTGCAAAAGTGCCGGCATAAAAAGTGTCTCGGCTTTTCCTCTATCGATCCTACCTACCCATTTTTTGACAAGTGCGCCTTGCATATTTGAAATGAGAGCAAACTTTTCAGGAGCTATTCCGTATGGTTCCATATCTACTTTTAAAAGTTTTTTAACCGATATTGTGGCACTTAGTGAACTTATCTCTTTCATACCAAGTAAGCTTACCGCTTGTGCCACGCTTTTTACTTCCGATCTTAGCCCATATAAAGGAGAGTTTACAATTTTAAGTATATTTGCCACAAGCATAGGATCTTTCTCTACAACCTTGGAAAGCTCAGCTATAGTACCATCAGGACTATCGCAAATAGCATCGATCTGTATGAAAGTTTCCGGTAACGGTGGAATGGATCTTATCCTGTCTATCAATCCTTCAGTCATTATCAATCTCCTTTTTAAGATACTTTGCAGTATAACTTTTTGTTTTTTTCATATTTTTTATCATCTCTTCGACACTTCCTACGGCTATGACTTCTCCGCCTTTATCGCCGCCTTCATAACCCATATCAATGATATAGTCACTGTTTTTTATGATATCCATATTGTGCTCGATCACTATAACGCTGTTACCAAGATCAACCAAATGATGCAAAACTCTGTTAAGCCTGTCGATATCCGCAAAATGAAGTCCCGTTGTAGGCTCATCAAGGATATACAAAGTATTGCCGGTCGCATTTTTGCCAAGTTCTTTTGAAAGCTTTATCCTTTGAGCTTCCCCGCCACTTAAAGTCGTGGCATTTTGACCAAGTTTTATATACCCAAGACCGACATCCTGCAAAGTTCTCAATTTTTGGTAAATCTTCGGAATGGCTTTGAAAAACTCCGTTGCTTCATCTACGCTCATATTTAAAACATCACTGATATTTTTCCCTTTGTATTTGATCTCCAGGGTTTGAGCGTTATATCTTGTACCGTTACAACTATCACATTTTACCATAATATCAGGTAAAAAATGCATCTCTATCTTTATCTCTCCCTCACCTTTACATTTTTCACATCTTCCGCCTTTTACATTGAAAGAGAATCTGCCTACTTTATAACCTCTTATCTTTGCTTCTTTGGTCTGAGAAAAAAGTACTCTTATCTCATCCATCACTCCGGTGTAAGTTGCGGGATTGCTTCTTGGGGTTCTTCCTATGGGGCTTTGATCAAGATATATGACTTTATCCAACTGTTCAAGTCCTTCACAGTATGCTCCACTTACTTTTTTTATCTTTTTGGCTCTGTTTAAATCCTCTTTGGCTATAGGCAAAAGTGTCTGCAATACGAGTGAACTCTTTCCACTCCCACTGACTCCTGTCACACAAACCATATTTTTAAGAGGAATTTTGACCGAGAGATTTTTTATGTTGTTTATGTTGACATTTTTTAACTCTATAAAAATCTCTTGTTTTCTCTTTTTATTATGTTCGATTTTTTTCTTGCCTGTTAAATACTTCGCTGTTAAAGTATCACTTTTCAAAAGCTCTTTATATGTTCCGCTAAATACTACCTCCCCTCCTCTTTCACCTGCTCCGGGACCGATATCCACTATAAAATCGGCTGCTTTTATAGTCTCTTTGTCATGTTCAACCACTATGACCGAGTTACCTTTTTTTTGAAGATTTCTCAGAGTTTTTATGAGTTTTAAAGTATCTCTTTCATGCAGTCCGATACTAGGCTCATCAAGCACATACATTACACCACTTAGTCCGCTTCCTATCTGAGAAGCTATCCTTATCCTTTGAGCTTCTCCACCGCTTATACTTCTAGCGTCTCTGCCAAGAGTTATATAACCTAGTCCTACATCTTGTAGGAAAAAAAGTCTCTCTCTTATCTCTTTTAGTATCGGGGTACTTATCTCTTTTTGTAGAGGTGTCAAATACTCGAAATTTTTCTCATCATTGAAAAAAGCATAAGCATCTTGTATGGGCATATCAAGGATATCAGCTATATTGCATCCGGCTACTTTCACCGCCATACTCTCTTTTTTCAGCCTGTAGCCTTTACAGTTCGAACACACTTTTTCGCTCATAAATTCATTGATATCTTTTTCACCTTTTAGCATATCATAGGCAAGTTTTATCGCACCTTCCCATTTTCTTTTAAGCTTATGCCTTTTCCAGGTAAACTCCGCTATCTCCACTCCACCATGTAAAATAGCCTTTTTTTGATGCTCTTCAAGTTTGTCAAAAGGTATACCTGTATCAATTCCGGCAGCTTCACAGTAAGCTTTTAAAAATTTGAAATAATACCCCTTGTTATACCCGTAAAGCACCTTAATTGCGCCCTCTTCAATACTAAGATTTCCATCTATGATCTTGCTCATATCAAGTGAATACTTTATACCAAGACCATCACAAACCCTACATGCTCCTTTTGGAGAATTGAAAGAAAAAGACAAAGGTTCTAAAGGCTCATAACTTATCTTGCACTCAAAACAGGCATTGTGTTCACTATAGTGTATATGGCTATCAAGCCTATCAAATTCGTCAGCATTTAAGACATCTACTTCAACTTCACCGTAACTCTCTCCCAGGGCTTTTTCGACATCCTGTGCAATCCTCTCATATGATCCCTCTTTTTTGATGACCCTGTCGATGACGACTTTTATGGTATGTTTTTTTGTCTTGCTTAACTCTATCTCCTCATCAAGTCTAACCATCACTCCGTCAACTACGGCTCTTATATATCCCGAATGCCTTAAACTCTCAAGCATATCGGCAAATGTTCCCTTTTTCTCTTTTACCAATGGTGCAAGTATCACAAGTTTTGCGCCATCGGGTAGAGAAAGTACTTGTTCAATTATATCACTAGCGGACATTTTAGATATCTTGTTACCGCAACTGTAACAGTATTGCTCTCCTACTCTTGCATATAAAAGCCTTAGATAGTCATATATCTCCGTGATCGTACCTACTGTTGATCGTGGGTTTTTACTGGTGGTTTTTTGATCTATGGCAATCGCCGGAGTCAATCCCTCTATCCGTTCAACATCAGGCTTTCCGATACGATCCAAAAACTGTCTGGCATAAGACGAGAGTGACTCGATATATCTTCTTTGTCCTTCGGCATAGAGTGTATCAAAAGCCAAAGTACTCTTACCGCTTCCGCTTATACCGGTAACCACTACAAGTGAATTTTTAGGAATTTGGAGTTTTGTTATATTTAAATTGTTCTCTTTTGCATTATAAATTTTTATCATTTGTATCCTCATTAAAAGGATATATTTTATCGAATTTTATCTATAATATAGCTTTTTTAGTATCAAAAGCATTATGACCACATAAAAGATCAGGAGTAGTTTTTTGTGCCTTTTATGCTCTGTTTTGTGAGAAAGTTTGATGCCAAAATATACTCCTATCAAAGAAAAGATACCTACTAAAAAGCCCTCTTTATAGTGAACAAATCCATGATAAGCAAGACTTGCAAACCCTGAAACCGAAGAAAATATAACAAAAAAGAGAGCTGAAGAGAGTGCTTTTTTAAGTGGAAAATGCAAAAAACCTACAAGTATGGGAGTTATCAGCAAAGCTCCTCCTATACCTACACTTATAGACATAGTTCCTACTAGATACCCTATAAAAAAAAGAAGTGTGTTGTTGTTTATCTCCTCTTTATCGCTTTGGTGAGGGGATTTGAAAAATTTGTAAATCGCTAAAATAACGAAGGATAAAAATATCAGTGTCAAAGTATGGGATGAAAGATGACTTACTATATACCCACTGTTTGCCGCTCCGAAAAATCCTCCAATGCCTACTGAGATGGAGTTTTGAAGGTTGAGTGTTCCTTTTTTATAATTTAAATATGAACCATAAAGTGAACTAAAAACCATCTGGGTAACTGAAATACCTATGGCATACTTGATGTCATATCCCAACATCAAAAGAGCAGGCACTAGCATAGTACCACCGCCTATAGCAAAAAAACCGGATAAAAACCCTATAAAAACACCAAGAACAGATAAAATTATCATGAAATTCTCCTCGCTGAATGATACTATTTTTTCTTTAAACAATTATTTAATTTTTATAGTGTATACTATGATAAATAATTAATAATCAATAAAAGGGTTGGCTTTGGTCTTTAAGTTTTTAAAAAATGCCAGTGATAACTTTTTTTGCAATATATTGGGACTTGAAACAGACAAATGTAAAACGAAAAAATTTCATGATTTTTACTGTTCAAAGATTGCCATATATCAAAATGACATAGAATACGATGCCGTGTTTTTATTTAAAAAAGATACGATAAAAGCTATAGGGCAAAATCTTCTTTTTGAAGATAACTTGGATGAAGAAGCAACGATAGACCTTTTAAAAGAAACGGCAAACCTCATAGGAGGAACGGCAAAAACAATGATAGAAGAATTTGATCCAGACTCCTCATATGAACTCTCAACACCTGAATATCTAGGATATATAAAGGACTTGAAAGAAGTGAATTTATCATATTACAGTGCAAGTAAGATAAACAACAGATGTTTTGTAATGGGGATAGAGGAAGTTTGATTTGGATAATTTAGTACAAAAATTCGATAAATCACAATATGAAAAACTAGATGACATAAGTGTTGTTTTTACTGCGGAACTCGGCTCGACTACATTGGCCATAGATGAGATACTCAAACTATCAAAAGGCTCTGTAATAGATCTTCAAAAACCGGCAGGCGAAAGTGTAGAACTTTTCATAAACGGCAAAATCATCGGAAAAGGTGAAGTGATGGTTTATGAAAAAAACCTAGCAGTTAGGATCAATGAAATCCTTGACTCAAAATCCGTTATACAGTATTTTAGCAAGGAACTCTCATGACATATCCTAAGATTCTCAAATACTTTTTTATCATATTCCTGCTACATTTAAATATTTTCGCAACAACACTGCTTACTTACAACACATACGATAGAGACGATAGAGTGGATCTCATGCTCTCTTTTGATACACCATATAATGGAAAAGTATTTTTAAAAAAAGATGGGCATAATTTCACAATAACACTCAAAAATATCCTTTTCAATAAAAAAATCACTAAAAATATCAATTCGCCCATTATATCAAGTATAGAGATAATCCCTCAAAAAACAGATATCAACATCATACTAAAGAGTAAAAAAGAGATAAACATAATAGCATCTAAAACAACTGACGGTTTTGGCTTGAGACTAAGAGCTATGATATCCGGTGCCACACTTAAAAAAACTTCTTTTCAAAAAAAGAGTATGAAAAATGACAACACAAAAGCTTTTGGTTCACTTCCTCTTGATAAAACCGGTTATGCGGACAGTAAATATTATATGGTTATTCTTGTTCTGTTTTTGTTGCTTATCGTCTTATGGATTGTTAAAAAGAGGATTACAAAACCCACAAATGAGAAAAACTGGCTGTTTAAAAACAGTGTCAATGAAAATGAAGTAAAGATACTTTATAGAAAAACCATAGATGCGAAAAACAGTGTTTTGGTCTTATCATATATGGATAAAAGATATCTGGTACTTACAGGCTCATCCAACCAGCTGTTGGATAAATTCTCAAGTAATAATGCTCCTATAAATGATGATGACAAAGAGTTTGAGGAAATGTTTGCCAAAAACAGGCAAAAACTTGATGAATTTTTAAAAGTAGGAAATGACAAACTTTCAAGCTATGCTGATAAGGCAAGTCTTGATTTGACAACAGCGGATTAACTAAAAAATTCCTCTATATACTCTTTTATAATTATTGGATTCTCCACTCTGTTGACTTTATCTCTAAAGTTCGTTGAATTTGGGAAATTTTTAGAGTATGAGTGTATATGCTTTCTAAATATTCCGACCGCTCTTATGCCATAAAAGTCCAACATACTTTCAAAATGCTCTAAAACTATCTCTTTGATTTTCTCTTTTTTGACAAATTCCAAGTCATTTTTTATCTGATAAAATATCCATGGATTTCCTACGGCTGCTCGTCCTATCATCACAGCATCCGCGCCGGTTATATCTTTAACTTCCCTGTACTTTGTAAGCGTTGTTATATCACCGTTTGCTACCAAGGGGATATTTATGGCGCTCTTCGCTTTTGCGATAGAGTCATAATCTATCCTCTCTTTTTTGTAAGCATCACTCCTGGTTCTTGCATGAAAAGTCACAAAATCAGCTCCACTGTTTTCACATACTTTAGCTATTGTTTCAGGTTTTTTATCACTAAAGCCGAGCCTGCTTTTTACCGAAGTATATCTTTTGTTTGAATATTTTTTGATAGTCTCTATGATTTTTCCCATTTTTGGCAAATCATTCAAAAGCGCACTGCCGCTTCCTTGTTTTACAACTTTAGGTACAGGACATCCACAATTCAAGTCTATACCGTCGATATCTTCCATATCATTCAAGATAAAAACAGCTTCTTTTATGACATTTATATCACTACCTGCAATTTGTACGATGTAAGGTGTTTCATTATCAGCTTTTTCAAGCATTTTGTATGTTTTTTTCGAGTTGTAAACAAGTGCGTTGGAGCTTATCATTTCACTGACGGTTACATCAACACCGAATTTTTTTACAACTTGTCTAAAAGGAAGATCTGTAAAACCGGCAAGAGGTGCTAAAAAAAGAAGATCTTTTTTAGAAAAATCAATCATAACACCTCTCGCTTAATGAAGATTATATATCAAAAAATATATCTATATCGAAATTTTTGCCGCAATCTTTCAACTCAAGTATATATCTGAACTTTTCACACTCATTTTCACGAAGGCTCAAAAGTACTTCTCTGGCTTTATCTATCATTTGAAATTCAAACAGAAGATACAAGTAAGCCTGCAAAGCCTCCTCTTTCTCATTTGAAATTGTTTCAAAAATCGATAAAACCGCTTCAGGATTTAAAAGCTTTTTCAATCTTTTTGCATAAGATAAATACTCTTTTTTATCCAAATCATAGCCGTTTAACTGCTCTTTGATATCTTCTACATTTAGCTTGAATTCATCATTACTGTCTTCAAATCTTTTTAGAAGTTTATCGAAAAGTTCCCTTTCTATCTTAAAACCCTGCTTTTTGATATCACCAAAACTTGCATACTCACAATATTTCTCAAAAGCCTTTTTACATATCTCGTCACTCTTGTCTTCACAGTTTTTCAAGATATTCTCAGATTCTTTTTTATCGCTTGAGAGTTTATTCAGAAGATTTTTTTTCACAAAATAGTTGTCTTTTGGCAATTTAAACTTTTTCAAGCTTACAAACTCACCTGATTCTATCTTTCTTAGACTTTCTATGACTTCTTTCAACTCTTCATTGTTGATATCACTTGCATCTTTAGAAGCATCGAATTTAAAATGCTTTAAAACTCTTGAGGGCAAATCATACCATTTTGTGGTAAAGTTCATATCTATATCATTACCAAGCATATGTTGTTTTGCATACTGTAGATAAGTTTTATAATCTTTTTGTAAATTTCTTTGGGTCAGATAATTTTTAAAACTGTAAAACAGCATATGTAGTGCCGAAGCAATCACTAAAACAGCTGCCGGCAATACTACCCATATAGCGATCTTCAAAGATACGGGAACTCCAAAAAATGTCAATGTATAAGTATCGCCGTTAAAACTGTAAACATAAGCCCCAACTGCTACGATAAAAATTATCGCAAACAAAATATATTTTTTCAATCCCATAATAAACCCTTTAATTTTGTTTTTCTACAATCTCCCTGCACACTATACAATACCTTGCGTGTGGTTTTACTTTAAGTCTTTGAACCGAAATCTTCTCTTCGCACATTTCACAAATCCCGTACCTGCCCTCTTTTATCTTGCTTTTTGCATATTCTATTTCTCTTAGTTCCTCGGCTTGTTGTTTGTTGATTGCATGTTTAGTTAGCCTATCAGAACTTATAGAAGCATGATCAGCTTCATCTGATACATCTGTTTTTTGTAATTCTTGCATATCTTTCAATGCATGATTTATATTATTTTGGATTTGCTCCTTTCTAAGATCTAGCAAATTCTCAAAAAACCTCAAATCACTCTCTTTCACATATTCTCCTTTTAGTATAGTCAGTAACTTTGCATAATGGCTATTGGCCGCTATAAAAAACTACTTGTGATAAGGATGATTATTTATTATAGATAAAGCTCTATATATTTGCTCAAACAAAACTATCTTTGCGATTTTGTGCGAAAATGTCAACTTGGACAGTGATATCACTTCATCGCACTGTTTTAAAAAATCATCTTCAAAACCGTATGCACCGCCTATAAAAAAAATTATCTCATCCTCTTTTTTAAAAATTTCGCTAAATTTCATGCTATCACAAACTTTTCCACTCTCATCCAAGCATATACTATATCTTTTTATCTTATCTTTATATGTTTGAGTATAGCTTTTTTTAGCTAACTCTTTGCCTGCTTTTTGAGCTTGGATTATTTTTTTATTAAAACATACCATATGCTCAAATTTTGCATATCTTGAAATCATTTTTTCATAATTTTTAGATATTTGCTCAAATTCGTCTTTTATCTCCTTTTCTATACTAAAAACTTTTATCTTATGCAACTTCTTTGCTTTCTTCTTGCTCTTTCTCAAAAAATGTTAAAAAATCACTTATGGTCTTTTTCATTTCACCTCTTTGAACTATCATGTCTATAAGCCCGTGTTCAAGTAAAAATTCCGATCTTTGAAAACCTTCAGGCAAATCAGTACCGATCGTCTGTTTGATGACTCTTTGACCCGCAAATCCTATCAATGCTTTTGGTTCAGCCATTATAATATCACCAAGCCAGGCAAACGAAGCACTTACTCCACCCATCGTAGGATCTGTTAAAACAGAGATATACGGTAGCTTTTCATCGTCCAACTTTGCCAAAGCCGCAGCTGTTTTTGACATTTGCAAAAGTGAAAATGTACTCTCTTGCATCCTAGCGCCTCCACTTGCACTGACTATGATAACAGGTGTTCTTTTTTCTATGGCTCTATCTATGGCTCTTACAATCTTTTTTCCCTCTACTGAACCTAAACTTCCTCCCATAAAAGCAAAATCAAACACGATCAATTGTACCGGTTTTGTATCTATTTTACACTCTCCGCTTATGGCTGATGATTTTCTACCGGTTTTTTCATATCCTTCGGTTATTCTTTTCTTGTAAGACTTTTTATCAACGAAATGCAACGGATCATTTGGCTCCAAGTCAGTATCGAACTCAACAAACGTACCCTCGTCAGATAGCATATCTATACGCCTTTTTGCGGATATTCTCATGTGAAAGTTGCACTTTGGGCAAACATTTAAAAGATTTTCTACCTCTTTATAATACATCAAAGAGTTACATGACGGGCACTTCACCCAATGGCTCGGGGCCTCCTCTTTTGTAGGTTGTTGCCTTCTCATTTTGCTAAATATATTACCGAAATTCATTTTATACCTCGTGCTATAATTATCAATTTGTCAAATATTGCCTTATCCTTTGAAACAATCAATATATCATTTTCAAAAGATATGTTCATGTCACTGCACATATGCAAACCTGCCGCTACATCATACTCTCTCATATTACCTTCAAAAATCACAAAAGCAAAACTGTGTGCATTTGCCAAAGAGAGTGCCAATGCTCCGGGACTTCTATATTTTAAACCTGCTTTATTCACTTCATAAACAAGTTTTGAAGAAGCATAAACCCTTTCATAGATGCCAATTGTAGCATAATTATTGCTTGTAACTTCTGAAAAATTCTCTTTATATATATTTGCTTTTTTAAAATCTTCATTTTGTTTTACAAACAAATCCCCTGTTGCAAAATTAACTACAACTGACTCAAAAACTTTTCCATCTCTTTTTCTCGCAACCGAACTTCCAAAATATGGCAGACCGGATATAAAATTTTCACTTCCGTCGACAGGATCGATGATGATCTTGTCTTTTCCGTCACCTATGATTCCTGATTCTTCGGATATGATTTGTCCAAATTTTGCAAGATGCTCTATAAAAATTTTTTCAGCTTCCATATCGACTACTCTGCTGATATCTCCGCCTGCACCTTTTTGTAATTCCTCTTTTAAATCCAGCTTGCTGCTATCTAAAAATTCCAATACTTTTTTATTGGCTTGTATAGCACTGTCTATAAAATCCATATTTACTTTAACTTTTTAATTATCTGGTGTGCTGCTTCTTTACCGTCATTTGCAGCTCTAACCACCAAATCAGCTCCTCTAAAACAATCTCCTCCGGCAAATATGCCTTTCTTACTGGTTTCATAATTTTTATCTATAACGATACCACCCCATTTGTTTACTTCTATCCCATTTTCAGCCAAAAATGATGGTACTTCAGGTGTAAAACCAAGTGAAAATATAATAACATCCGCATCCACCCTAAAGTCACTGCCTTTTACCACTTCTACTCTTTGTCTGCCTGAGCTATCCTTTTCTCCAAGCATTGTCTTTTGCATCTCTATGGCTATGACTTTTCCTTCACTATTGACAACAACTTCTTTAGGACTTGCGTTAAAAATGAACTCAACCCCCTCATCATAAGCATTTTTTATCTCTTTTTTACTTCCGGGCATATTCGCTCTATCGCGCCTGTAAAGGCACTTGACACTCTTTGCACCCTCTCTTATGGAAGTTCTAACACAATCCATCGCAGTATCACCGCCACCTATAACTACTACATTTTTATCTTTTACTTTATATTTTTCATCTATATTTTCGCCAAAAAGCTCTTTTTGGATATTGACCAAAAAATCAAGTGCTTTTAAAGTGCCGTCAGCATTTTCATTTTTTATATTTGCAACTCTTGGTTTTTGTGCTCCCATACCTATGAAAATACCGTCACATTTTTGATAAATCTCAGAAAATGAGATATCTTTTCCAACTTCACAATTTAAATGCAAATTCAACCCCGCCTCTTCAAGCCACTCAAATCTTCTTTGAACTATCTTTTTATCAAGCTTGAAGTTTGGTATCCCAAAAGTCAAAAGTCCACCCGGACGGGAACTTTTCTCATACATATCTACCCCGATGCCCGCTCTTAAAAGATATGTTGTCACTGCCATACCGGCTGGTCCTGATCCTATAACGGCTATCCTTTTATCACTTGTTACACCGGGAAATGCCGGTTTTAAGCCATGTTTAAACCCGTTTTCTGATATAAAAGTCTCGATAGCTCCTATGGTAATAGCTCCAAATCCATCCTGGTTTAGTGTACAATCCCCCTCACAAAGCCTATCATGGGGACATATTCTTCCTGTTATCTCAGGATATGGATTGGT
This sequence comes from Thiofractor thiocamini, assembly GCF_055384375.1. NCBI lineage: Bacteria > Pseudomonadati > Campylobacterota > Epsilonproteobacteria > Campylobacterales > Thiofractor > Thiofractor thiocamini. The sequence continues at coordinate 992,267 of NZ_AP042389.1, forward strand.
CTCATTTGATAACTTAAAAGCCAACTCTTTATCTATGTTTGCAGTAGCCTTTAGCCAAAAAGGTATATAGTTGTGCAAAGGGCATTTGTTATGGCAGTAGGGATCACCACATTGGATGCACCTTTCTGCTTGAGATGCCGCATCTGGTGTTTTAAAAACTTCATATATCTCTTTAAAATCTTTTATTCTCTCGTTCGATCCTCTTCTAAAAGGATCTATTCTCTCAACTTCAGTAAAATTTTGCATCTTAGTCCCCCTCGTCCGGATTTAAAGGAATTTTAGTCAAATCTTTCGGTCTTACCATCCAAAACTCTCTTACTTCATGTCTGTAATTGTCTAAAATGTATTTGGCTCTGTCACTACCTGTTTGATTTATATAATCCCTGAGTAATTTTTTCAAGAAATGTTTAGCTTCGTCCGTTTCATCACTATCAATCCTTCTTGCAACTACAAGTTCCTGGTTAAGCCTGTCTATAAAGCCTCTGTCTTTATCATATACAAAAGCTACACCCCCTGTCATACCTGCTGCAAAATTAGCTCCGGTTTGGCCAAGTATGATAGCAACTCCGCCTGTCATATACTCACAAGCATGATCTCCGGTACCCTCGACTATAGCCGTAGCACCACTATTTCTAACGCAAAACCTCTCACCTACACTACCGACTGCATAAAACTTTCCACCTGTTGCACCGTATAGACAAGCATTTCCAGCACTCGAGAAATTGTCTCCTTGGTATTTTGGCATGATGATGATCTTTCCGCCATTCATACCTTTTCCAACATAATCATTACCAAGTCCATCAAGCTTTAAAGTCATACCATTTACCAAAAATGCTCCAAAACTTTGTCCTGGAGTCCCTTTTAGTTTAAATATCAAACTATCTTCAGGCAACCCTATGTTTCCATAATATTTGGCAATTTCCCCACTTATCAAAACACCAAAGCTTCTGTTTATATTTTTGATCTCTTTTTTGATAACCATCTTTTGTTCAGGATTTTGAATGACAGGATATATCTCTTTTAATATCTCTTTTTCAAACAGATTTTTATCTATGGGTTCATTTCTCTCTTTTTGACAAGTATCTATGCCCTCAACTCTTTCAAGTATCCTACTAAAGTTAAATTTTTTGGCAAATTCATCATCAGCCACTTTTAAAAGGTCACTTCTACCTACTATCTCATCAATTGATGTGTAACCTAAAGAGGCAAGAATCTCTCTTATATCCTCAGCCAAAAGAGTGAAGTAGTTTATCAGTTTTTCTACAGTTCCTGTAAAATGCTCTCTTAAAACTTCATTTTGTGTAGCGATTCCGGTGCTGCATTTATTTAGATGGCAAATCCTAAGAACCTTACAACCAAGTATCGCTAAAGCTCCTGTTCCAAACGCATAACTTTCCGCACCTAGCATTGCCGCTTTTACTATATCCAAACCGGTTCTTAGTCCACCATCCGTCTCAAGTCTTACAAGTTCTCTTAAATTGTTGGCTTTTAAAGTGTTATGAGTTTCACTAAGACCTATCTCCCAAGGATCTCCTGCAAATTTGATAGATGTCAAAGGTGCCGCTCCTGTTCCTCCGTCGCCTCCTGAGATGATAATCTTATCTGCATAACACTTTGCAACTCCCGCTGCAATCGTTCCGACATGCGAAGATGAAACAAGTTTGACTGATATCATAGCATCCGGATTTATCTGTTTGAGATCAAATATCAACTGAGCCAAATCCTCAATGGAGTAAATATCATGATGAGGAGGAGGAGATATCAAGGTAACTCCCGGCATAGTATATCTCAGACTTGCTATGAGCGGACTTACCTTGTGTCCTGGAAGCTGTCCGCCTTCACCGGGTTTTGCACCTTGGGCTAATTTTATCTGTATCTCTTCTGCACTTCTTAGATACTCTGGTGTTACACCAAATCTACCTGAAGCTATCTGTTTTATCTTGGATCTTTGAGGACTTTTCAATCTTTCTGGCTTTTCTCCACCCTCACCTGAATTTGATTTACCGCCTATTGTATTCATCGCTTCCGCTAAAGCTTCATGAGCTTCAGGTGAGATAGAGCCAAGACTCATTGCCGCAGTTGAAAATCTTTTAAAGATATTTTCTTTTGGCTCAACTTCATCTAATGATACAGGTTCTTTATCGCTTTTTAACTCAAAAAAATCTCTTATTCGTTTGAATTTTGCTCCATCAGAAAGTTTCTTCAAATTTTTAAAGTCTTCTCTTTTACCGGTTTTTGCGGCTTGATGTATGGCGAAGATAACATTAGGAGAAAATCCATGAAATTCTTCACCTTGAAGATATTTGTAAAAACCTCCTATCTTGATAGGAAATACTCTATTTCTCTCGTTTTGTGCATATACTTCATCGTAAACCCTGTTTAGTCTCTCTTCTATATCTTCATAACTTAAACCTGGTATGATACAAGCTGATCCTCTAAAACAGTCTTCTACGATTTCATTTGAAAGACCTACAACATCCATTAAAGCAGAATTTCTATACGATGCGATCGTTGAGATACCCATCTTTGATAAAATTTTTAAAAGACCCAGATTTAGGGCATTTAAAACATTTTTAAATCTTATCTTTCTCTCATATGATGAAAGTTTTTGTTTTTCGCACTCCTCAAAAACTGTCGCAAAAAGAAGATATGGATATATCGCACTTGCTCCGTAAGTTATCAAGGCTGCCATCGAATGAGAATCATACGGCTCGGCACTTTCAACTACTATAGATACCAAGTGTCTAACTCCCTCTTCAAGAAGTACTTGATTGACCCTTCCAACTGCCATAGCCATAGGTATGGGTTTTTTGTTTTTTCCTATGCATCTGTCACTTAGTATGACAACTCTAATCTTCTCCTGTTTGACCGCATCTACGACATCATATGCCAAATCATTCAAACTTCCTCTAAGATTTTCTTCAAAAAGAGTTGAGAAAGTTTTATTTTTATAGTATTTATCGTATCTTGGCTTGCTTGGGTCGCCAAAAGATCTTAAAACTTCCATTTTTTCATGCATCAATACCGGGGTTATGACTTTCAATCTTTTTGCATGATACACATCTTCTTCAAGAATATTTCTAATCTCTCCAAAGCCGGTATTGAGGCTCATTACTATTCGCTCTCTTATAGGATCTATAGGAGGATTTGTAACTTGGGCAAATTTTTGCTTGAAAAAGTCCGTAAAACATCTTTGTTTATTGCTAAATGCAGCCAAAGGTGTATCATCACCCATGGAACCGGTATTTTCTTTTCCCTCTTTCATCATAGGTATGATAACCATATCTTTGGCTTCATATGTTATATTGGCAACTCTTTGCTTCTCTTCTATCTTATCTAATTTATAATCGCTTATATCTGAAAACGGCATATCTATGAACTCTTGAAGATAAACCATGTTTTTGTTGAGCCATTTGCCATAAGGGTTTAAATCTTTTAGATAATTATCTATATCGCAGTTTTTAAGAACTTTTCCATACTTTAAATCCACCCCTATCATTTCACCGCTTTTTAGCTTACCTCGCTCTATCACATTACTCTCTTCCATATCGAGTATGCCGTATTCACTTGAAATGATAATTCTTTTATCTTTGGTAATGATGTATTTGGCAGGTCTCAAACCGTTTCTATCCAAGATACATCCTATATGTCTTCCATCAGTCAAACTAACAGCCGCCGGACCGTCCCATGCTTCAAAACAGGTACTCATATACTCATAAAAGGCTCTCATATCAGAGTCCATGTGAGGAGCGTTTTGCCAGGCTGCAGGTATCAAAACCCTTGCAGCTTTGAAAAAATCCATCCCGTTTTGGAGTAAAAATTCAAACATATGATCCAAACTGGCACTGTCACTTACTTCATTGCTTGTTATAGGTAAAAGTTTTTTAAGTTCTTTATCAGTAAAAACAGAGCTTTTCATATACTCGCTTTTTGCCAAAAGATTAAATCTGTTGGCAGATATGGAATTTATCTCACCATTATGTGCTATACTTCTAAAAGGCTGGGCAAGTTTCCATTGCGGTAGAGTGTTGGTTGAAAATCTCTGATGAAAAAGAGCAAAAGATGTTTTAAAGTCATTATCACTCAAATCAGGGTAAAATTCTCTGATATGAGTAGGCATAACCAAACCTTTGTATGATATGGTTTTATCAGAAAAAGAACATATGTAAAATTCATCATAATTTTTTAGTTTTCTCTCTATCTCTCTTCTTGCAAGATACAAAGCCGTACCAAATCTCTTGGTTGCCGAAAGAGAGTTGGGGGCGACAAATATCTGGACGATTTGTGGAAGACTTTTAAGGGCAAATTCTCCAAGGGCATTTGTATCTATCGGAACATCCCTGTAAAAAAGAACTTTCAAATCATTTTTTTGCAAAACTTCTTCAATGATATCTTTTTGTTTATTTTCTTGCATAAAAACCATAGCAACAGCAAACTGTTTTGGCAGATCCAAGTCATGCTCGTTGGCCACTTTTTTCATAAAGCCTTTTGGCATTCCAAAAAGAAGTCCGCTTCCATCACCACTTTTTCCGTCAGCAGCTACCGCACCTCTGTGCATCATCCTCTCCAATGCATTTACTGCATCTTCAACATTTTTATGGGTAGCTTTGTTGTCGATATTTGCCAACAGCCCAAAGCCGCAATTATCTTTAAAGTTTGTATATTTTCTCATAGCAACCTTTCTAACTCTATCATTATGTAAATTCAGAGATTATATCCAAAGTATGGTAAAAATTTGATAAAACTGTCTTTTTATGATAATATACGCCTTATGCAGGGATATATCATAAATGTTTCAAAGGTAAAGGACGAAGACCTTTTGGTCACTATCTTGAACCCAAAAAAAGTAAAAACTCTATATAGATTTTATGGGGCAAGACACTCCCATATTCATCTAGGATATAAGATAGACTATGAAGCCCATCCAACAAAAAGGGAAAATCTTTTTCAACTTAGGAATGTTTCTTCCTTGCCAAAAAAATGGATGCTTCAAAGAGAAAAGTTTTATGTCTGGCAGCAGTTTTTACAACTTTTATATAAACATTTAAGAGATATAAATGAGATAGATGATGACTACTTCAATCTCTTGGAAGAGATGTCTTTATATCTTGAAAAAGAAAATCCTTACAGAGTAGCCATAGAATCATATGTAAAAATTTTGGAATTTGAAGGAAGGATTCATAAAGATTTTAACTGTTTTATCTGCAACAGAACCATAAAAAACAGTATCGTTTTAGCAAGAGGTTTTTTGCCGGCTTGTAAAGAGTGTATACCGAAAAATGGATTTGATACTTCAAAAATAGATCACTTTTTTACAGAAAAAAACTCAATTCTTTTAAACGACAGTGAAGTTTTGCAATTGTTCAATATCGTATTAGAGGGATTTTAACTCAACATAAGATATTTAACCGGTGTTACACACAACACCGGTTATCTAACATTTGTTTTTATAAAACCTTTACCGTCGCTTGCCCAGTTTCTAAGCAAATCTACCTCATTTTTGGTCAATTTTGCATTTTTATGTACCCATGTATATTGTGGCAAAGGCATGGGACCTGCAACAGTCCTATAGATATCAGATTTTAGTTTCTTTATCTTTTTTATCGGATATTTTTTCCATATGCTGAAGTTCAAAGCTTTTCTTCCACCGGTTACATCATCACTTATACTCCATGAAGCCGGTGCTATATAACTCCACCATGGCCATTTTGTCTTGTTTGAGTGACAATCATAACATGACTTTTCAAGTATGGACTTTACATTTTTGGGAGCCGTTATCTCAAGGGCTTTATCGGTTTTTGGGTTGGTTTTTTCTTTCCCGTACGGAATGAATTGGAAAATGATAAAAACTAAAACTATAATACCCAAAACTCTTGCAAAAACACCCATTTTACTCTCCTAATTTTATTATCTTATCACTGCACCACTTCGCAAGATCACTATCGTGAGTTATCAAAACTATACCGACATCATTTAGAAATTTTAAAAGAAGTTTCATGGTGTCAAGCTGGACTATATTATCCAGTGCCGAAGTTGGTTCGTCTGCCAGAATTATATCACTTTTCATTAAAAGTACTCTTAAAATGCTACATCTTTGTAACTGTCCGCCACTTAACTCGTGTGGAAATTTTTGCAAAAGTTCTTTTTTTAAATCTAGCTCCAAAAGATAATCATCCATCATAGATATATCAGCTACATCTTTGATTTGATTGATAATACTATAAGAGGGATGAAATGAGGAGTATGGATCTTGAAATATTTGAGAAACTTTTTTTGCTTTTATATATCCTTTTTGAGGTTTTACCTCTCCTGTTATCAAGGAAAAAAGGGTACTTTTTCCAACCCCGCTTTTTCCGACTATGGAAACAACCTCACCTCTTTTTAATGTAAGATTGAAGTCTTTAAAGAGAGGTCTTTTGGGATCATATCCGAAAGTAACCTCTTTGATCTCCAGTAAAATTTCATTATCTTTAATTCTCAATTCTCAATTCTCAATTCTCAATTTCTCACCTGCCCGTTTCCATAAATCTTATACTTATAAGTAGTCAAGTCATTTATCCCCATAGGGCCCCTGGAGTGAAGCTTGCTTGTGCTGATACCAACTTCAGCCCCAAATCCAAACTCAGCCCCATCAGTAAATCTTGTACTTGCATTGACATACACACAAGATGAATCAACTCTGTTCATAAACTCTTCTGCGACACTGTAATCTTCCGTTATGATAGCTTCAGAATGAAACGAACTGTGTCTTTGGATATGTTCTATCGCTTCTTCTAAATCGTTTACAACTTTTATACTCAATATATTTTCCAGATACTCCATATCCCAGTCTTCATCGGTAGCTTTATCAACTTTTACAATCTTTAGTGTATCTTCACACCCTTTTAAAAGTGTACCATGCTTATCAAACTCATCTTTTAGAAGCGGAAGAACTTTTCCTGCTATCTCTTTATCGACCAAAAGTGTTTCAAGAGCATTACAAACCCCAGGTCTTTGAACTTTTGCATTTATCGCTATCTCTACAGCCTTTTTTATATCAGCTTTAGAGTGGATGTAAGTATGACATAGACCTTTATCGTGTTTTATAACCGGAACTATGGAATTTTGAGAAATATATCTTATAAGTTTCTCTCCACCTCTTGGAATGATAAGATCAACATATCTATCCATTTTTATAAGCTTGCTTACTCCTTCTCTTGAGTAGTCTGGAAGCAGTGTTATAGCCTCTTTTGGTATATCGTTTTCTTCTAAAACCTGAGATAAAAGGTTAGCTATGGCAACATTACTCTCCTTTGCTTCTTTTCCACCTTTTAAAATGCAGCCGTTACCGCTTTTAAAACAAAGTGCCGCTGTATCGCTTGTCACATTTGGACGGCTTTCGTAAATGATACCTATAACACCTATGGGAACACTTACTTTTTCTATGCGAAGATCATCTTTATTTACCCATCCTTCAAGCACTCTTCCGACCGGCTCTTTTAAAACAGCTATCTCTCTTAGGCTTTTTGCCATGGAAAAAACTCTCTCTTTGTCCAAAAATAGTCTGTCTAAAAGTGCCGAAGAGAGATCGAGTTTTCTTCCAAGCACCATATCATTTTTATTTGCCAAAAGTATATCTTTATAATGTTTTTCAAGTTTGTCTGCCATCTGCTCTAATATATCTGTTTTTTTCTTCGGTGAAAGTGTCGCTACGACTCTGCTTGCTTCTTTTGTTTTTTGTAAAAATTTTTCCACTATGACTCCTTTTGTATCTCTTCTATGCTGCCATACAATTCTCTTTTATGATAAAGACTTGATTCATCGTTTATCATCTCTTTGTGATTTGGATCGAACAGTATCAACCCTCTATCATATCCCTTTTTTATAGTTTGTATCTTACTTTCAAAAAGCAATTTTGCTGGATTTATACAAAGCATCCTAACTAACTCTTCAAAAGATATGATCCCCTCTTTAACCAGATATGTATAGCCTAGTTTCAGTGTCAAATCCAAAGCATCAACTCCATCTTTTGCATCTTCAAAAGCTACATCTTTGTATATGTATGACTTTGGGGAATGACTGGAGCTGATGATGTCTATAACGCCCTCTTGCAAAAACTTTATCAATTTTTCTCTTTCACTCTCTTCTTGCAAAGGTGATATAAGCTTTGCTTTTGTATTAAATCCGTCGCACTCTTTATCGTTTAGCATCAAGTTGTGTATAGGAACTTCGATATGAACTTTTTTATTGGTTTTTTTAACCGCTTTTAAAATTTGCAGTGATTTTGAAGTAAACAATCCTTGAAAAAGTATCTTTATATCAAAATACGTTGCAAATTCGACTATTTTGGAAACTTCACTTATCTGAGTTATTTTGGAAATTCCCGGAAGTCCAAGCTTAAATGAAACTTCTCCCTCATTTATGACACCACAATTTTTTATATCCTTATCTTCCGCAAAACAAAAAACAGGTACATTTTTCATACCGGCATATTGCATGACTCTTGTCAGTGTATTGCCGTTTATATCCGATCTTGTATATATGACTTTTGCGCCGTTTTTTAGGAATGTGGCGATATTATTAAGTCTCTCTTCTTTGTTTTGTGAATTTACACTCAAGACAACATTAACGCTTTGGTTTGTATCCACTTTTGTTTTTAAAAGCTCAAAATGTGTGGCATTTTCAACTTTTGGGGCAAAATCATCTATCAAAACAAAGCTTCCTACCCCACCATCTTTTGCTTTTTGGTATAAAGTATCAAGATTTTTTTTACTGAGAGTATCATCCAAAACCCTTACATTGGTATCTATGAGTTTTGGGAGAAGGTATTTACCGTTGGCATTTATGATGTCTTCATCTTTTTTTGGTTGAAGAGTTGTTGATATATCTTTTATGATATGATTTTCAACTCTTACATCACCTCTATATATACCGCCATCTTTAACAATATTAGCATTTTTTATCAGCATAAAAATTCCTGTTTAATTTATGCCATTATATCTAATTTATTGCAAAATTTTATTTAAATGTTTTATGAAATCATCAGCATTTATATATCCGACTAGTTTTTTATCATTCAAAAGTTTGTGATTTTTGTCAAAAAAGACCATTACCGGAGGCCCGAAAACCCTGTATTTCTTCATCATTCTTTTTTGTTCATCACTATTTTCGGTAACGTCCGCTCTTATGAGTGTAAAATGCTGAAAAAGAGCCATTACCCTTGGATCTTTAAAAGTTTTTTCTTCAAGCTCCTTACAACTAACGCACCATTTTGCGGAAAAATCCACCATCACAGGTTTAGTAGAGCTATCGATGGCGTTATCTAACTCTTTTTGATTTTTTACCACTATGAAATTATTTTTAAAAGGTATAGCTTGAGTGTTTTGGGTCACAGTTGCAAAAGCCGGTTTTCTGGTATTTTCAAGAGGATCCAATGGGTTGGTATTGCCCATGAAAGCTCCTACAAAAAGCATGATACCGTATATCAAAAATAGTATCCCTATGACTTTTGACATTTTAACTATGCCGCTTACTCCCTCTTTTATAGGCTCTAGTGCTCCAAGATATATAGCTGAGCCTATAAATAAAAATGCCCATAGTATCATGGTATACATATCAGGGATAATTCTTGATATAAGATATATGGCAACCGCAAGCATAACAACACCGAATATCTTAGAAACATTTTGCATCCAACCACCCGGTTTTGGCATAAATTTACCCGCCCCTATACCTACAAGAAGCAAAGGAACACCCATACCTATGCTCATAACAAACAGTGCTGCTCCGCCTAAAAACGCATCTCCGGTTTGACCTATATATATCAATGCCCCGGCAAGCGGAGGAGCGACGCAAGGTCCCACTATCAAAGCGGATAAAAATCCCATTATGATTACACTTGCAAATCCTCTACCCTGGGCTTTATCAGTAGTCCTGTTTATCCTGCTTTGCAAAGATGCTGGCAGTTGCAACTCATAGTAGCCAAACATGGAAAAAGCAAGAGCTACAAAGATAGCGGCAAATACAAATATAACCCAAGGGTTTTGAAGCATTACTTGTATATTTGCTCCAAAGAGTCCGGCTAAAACTCCCGCTATCGTATATGCTATAGACATTGAGAGTACATAAACCAAAGAGAGTATAAAACCTCTTTTAGCATTCATATTTTCTTTGGATTGAGAAACTATGATAGAAGAGAGTATCGGTATCATTGGAAATACACAAGGAGTCAATGAAAGCAAAAGTCCAAAACCAAAAAATGTCAAAAGAACTACCAAAAAACTGCTGTGAGCCAAAGTATCGGCGATAGAGCCCTCCTGGGAAAGGTGCGTCTTGGCTTTGGTTTTACTTTTTGAGACTGTTTGAGTTTTAGGAGCGGTTTTTTCTACTTTAGGTTCTTTTTTAATCGAGTTTGAAGCGATACTCCACTTTGATATTTTTTTATTGCTGTTACTTGATACTGAAGCGGTAGCTGGAGAGAGGGTTTTTTTGATATTTTTCAAATCAAATGTAAACTCTTTTTTCATTGGAGAGTAGCAAAGCCCAAGCTTTGAACATCCTTGAAAATTTACCCTCAGGGTTATCTTGTCTGTATTTTTCCCAAGCTTTTTTTCTATGAGTGAGAGAGGGATACTTTGTTTGACTTCATCAAAATATACTATAAACTCATGATATTTTACAGGTTTTGGAAGTTTCAAATCTTTATCGAGAGAGATATTTTTTGGTGAAATTATAGAAAAATGGAGCTTATCTTTATAAGCATATATCTTATCACCGAGTTTTATATCAACATTTATCTTACCGTCTTTCAAAACCGCACTTGGTTTAAAAGCCTGATCAGGCATCAAAACTTCATCTTCAATTCCTACACCAAAAAGTGTTGTAAACGTCAAACCGAAAAACAAAACAGCCAAAAGAATTTTTCTCACAATTATAACCTTTTAGAGATGCCCTCTATTATTTTTGGTAATTTTTGCATATTTTGACTATATTTTTGGTTAAATTGGATATTTGTAAGATTTTTTAAGGATAAGAAAGTGTGCCAATCCGAAGATTACTTCGGATTGGCATATTTTGTGTGTTGATTTAAAAACCGGATTATTCTACTTCCGCATCTATGACATCGTCATCTTCAGGTTTTTTACCTCCTGCTTGAGCGCCTGCTTGCCCTCCGCCGGCATTTGCACCGGCTTCATCTTTTTTATACATAGCTTCAGCAAGCTTATGGCTTACTTCAGTCAATGCTTTAACTTTTTCATCTATCTGCTCTTTGGTTACATTTTCATTTTTCAATGTCTCTTTCAATGCATCAAGAGCGGCTTGAACTTTATCTTTTTCAGCTTGATCTATCTTGTCACCCGCTTCACTTAGAGTTTTTTCTGTTTGATGGGCTAAAGCATCAGCTTGATTTTTAGCATCGATCAACTCTTTTCTTTTTTTATCTTCCTCTTTGTGAAGTTCGGCATCTTTTACCATTTTTTCTATCTCAGCCTCATCAAGTCCGCTTGAACCGGTGATCTTGATCTCTTGAGCTTTTCCTGTGGCTTTGTCTTTAGCGCTAACAGTTAAGATACCGTTTGCATCTATATCAAATGTAACTTCTATCTGAGGCACACCTCTAGGAGCAGGTGGGATTCCCTCAAGATTAAACTGTCCCAAAGATTTGTTATCTTTTGCAAACTCTCTTTCACCTTGTAATACATGTATAGTAACCGCACTTTGGTTATCCTCAGCAGTTGAGAATATCTGAGACTTTTTAACAGGTATGGTTGTACCTTTTTCTATGATCTTTGTTGTAACCCCACCAAGAGTTTCGATACCAAGACTTAAAGGTGTGATATCAAGAAGCAATACATCTTTTACATCACCTTTTATAACGGCACCTTGTATCGCAGCACCTATAGCTACGACCTCATCAGGATTCATAGACTTGTTAAGCTCTTTGCCGAAGTACGCTTTTACTTTTTCTTGAACAAGTGGAACTCTTGTACTTCCACCTACCATTACAATCTCTTTAACCTCATCTTTGCTTAAATCAGCCTCTTTTACAACTTGATCTATTTTTGTGATAGTCTCTTCAACCAAATCTTCAATCAAACTTTCGAACTTCGCTCTTGTAATTTTTTTTACAAAGTGCTTTGGACCGGTTGCGTCAGCTGTGATAAACGGTAAGTTTATCTCAGTCTCAGTTGCTGTTGAAAGCTCTTTTTTAGCATTTTCTGCCGCTTCTTTAAGTCTTTGAAGGGCCATCACATCTTGTTTAAGATCAATGCCGCTTTCATTTTTAAACTCATTGCAAGCCCAGTCGATAATCCTGTTGTCAAAGTCATCACCGCCTAAAAACGCATTACCGCCGGTGGCTAAAACTTCTACAACATTATCACCGGTTTCAAGTACGGTAACGTCAAATGTACCGCCGCCAAGGTCATAAACTACAATCTTCTCGGCATTTTTCTTGTCAAGTCCGTAAGCTAAAGCCGCTGAAGTTGGTTCATTTATGATCCTTAGTACATTTAGCCCGGCAATTGTTCCTGCCTCTTTTGTAGCTTTTCTTTGAGAGTCATTAAAGTATGCTGGCACTGTTATAACGGCATCTGTTACTTTATCTCCCAAGAAAGCTTCGGCATCTTCTTTTAGTTTCATAAGTATTTTGGCACTTATCTCCTGAGGAGTATAAACTTTCCCATCCACATCTATAGCGCAGGCTCCGTTTCTATCGATAACTTCATAAGGAAGTCTTTTTTTAGCTTCTTTAGCTTTATCTTCATTGCACATTAACCCCATGATTCTTTTTATAGAATATATAGTTTTTTTAGGGTTTGTAACTGCTTGTCTTTTAGCAGGATCTCCCACTAAAACTTCACCTTTATCTGTAAAAGCTACAACTGATGGAGTTGTATTTTTACCTTCTTTGTTTGCTATAACTTTACTTTCTCCTCTTTCATAAACCGCAACACAAGAGTTTGTTGTTCCAAGGTCTATTCCTATTACTTTACTCATTTTTCATCCTTTTTATTTAATTTTTTTTATTTGGCTATGGAAACCATAGCGGGTCTTAAAACCCTGTCTTTTATCTTGTAACCTTTTTGAAGAAGTTGAACTATCTCTCCTTCTTTATGATCTTCACTTTCAACCTGCATAACCGCATCATGAAAGTGAGGGTTGAAACCACTGTCTATATCTATAAGTTCGATACCATGCTTTTGCATGACCTTTTTAAACTGCTCAATTGTTAGAGCAATTCCATCTTCTATCTTTTTGACATATTCGTCATTTTCACTGTTTTGTTCTATCTTTTCAGCCGATTCGGCCGCAAAATCCATCGAATCGATAACAGGCAGCAAATCTCGTGCAAACTCTTCGTTTGCATAACTTACCGCTTGCATCTTTTCTCGCTCAAGCCTTTTTTTGATATTTTCGAAATCAGCCACTGCTCTTAGATATTTCTCTTCGAGTTCTTTGTTTTTCTCTTCAAGCTCTTCTATCTTCTCTTCCAAAGATTCCGGGCTCTCCTCTTTTACCTCTTCTAACTCTTCGTTTTGTTTGTTTTCTTTCTTTTTACTCATATGCACCTCCTTAAGCTATAGCCCTTATAAACTCTTTATAATCCTTGTTTACTCTACCTAGACAAAAAAGATTTGCCTCTTTTTCATCAATTTGGGTATCATACTTTATAGCCATATACCCTTGCGGGACCAACTCTTCAAAGTAAACACCGTTTTCAAGAGCATCAAACAAAGATGAATCCATAAAGCTTTTAATATTTTTATAATATCCTGAACTTTTCATCATATCATACAAAACTTCTTCTTTCTCTTTTAGGATTATATTATCTGCTAACAACTGTTCTATCTTTTTTTTAAGATCATATAAACCTACATTTAAAGAGATTTCTTTTACTTTTGCTATATCATATCCGATCAAACCGTTTAAAAATTTTTCAACTTTTTCATTATATTTCAAAACTACGCTTTTATCTTCAAATACTATAAGCAAAAATCTATCGTCTATATTGATGATTTCACTGAGCTTTATATCATCTTTCAGTCTTAACATACAGTATAGACCAAACTCTCTAACCCAGTTTTTTAACTCTTCTACACTACTTATCTTAATCTCTTCAACTTCATCAAACTGCTCTTTCCAGTAATTTTTCAAAGCTATCCAAGTCGGAACTCTTCCGCTACTTGTATGAAGCTGCATCAAAATCCCCTCATAGGAGAGCTTTTTAAAATATACTCTTATAGTTGAGGGAGATATATCAAGTTCTATCTTCTCTTTTAGCTGAGATGAGCCTACGGGAGCATTGCATCTTAGATACTCTTCTATAACGCTGTTTAAGATGATATCTTTTTTGCTCATCTTCTGCTCTCCTTTATGCTTTAGCACTCACTTCTTTTAATTGCTGATGAAATTATACAACATTGAGTGTATGTTTGTCAAGTATTTTACATAAAAAATTTATATAAATTTACTTTAGTCTATATAACTCAAGGTTAATACTGACCGAATAAAACTTTTACACTCATTCTCAAAATTGCATCCTGCAATTTCTCCGAGGCTAAAATTTGGATTTTCATCCTTGCAAATCCTTTTAAATTTTAGAACCGTTAGAAAGTTTTATTCGGTCAGTATCTCAAGGTTTAAATGTTAAGCTTTTTTTAGTTATAATTCGCTTTTTTTAAAAGGATGGATGTGGACAATAAAAACACTCTTATCGATAAAACTTCAAACCATATAAAAAATATTTGCCACGGTTTTTTTCTAGGAATCGGAACTGCTATAGCCGAACCTTCCACTATACTTCCGCTTATCGTTCATCATTTTAGCTCAAGCTCTGTAATTGTTGGACTTTTTGTTTCGCTTCTTAGAGGTGGAGCGATACTGGTACAAATGTTTGCGGCGTTTTATGCGCAAAGCTTTTTTTATGTACTTCCTTTTTTAAAAAGAGTTTTTTTAGTCAGGTTTATCTCATGGTTTAGTATAGGTTTTGCCATCATTTCCATAGGTGACAAACATAAAAGTCTCACACTTTTTTTTATAGGCCTCGGGCTTTTCTTCTTTAGTTTTTCAGCCGGTTTTGGAGCTATATACTTTAGAGAACTCATGGGTAAAATGTTTTCTCACAAATATCGCGGTTATACTATGGCTTACAGACAGTTTTTTACCGGACTTGGCTCTATCTTAAGCGGAGCAGCCGCCGGATGGGTGTTAAACCATTTTCAGGCACCTAAAAGTTACGGCTACCTTTTTATCATAAGTGCGGCTTTTATGGGTATAGGCTTTTTTATATTTAGTAAAGTGGAAGAACCTAAAAAGGAAAAGATTTCAAAAAAAGAGTCAAATTTTAAAGAATTTTTAAAAAATTCTTTAAAATTATTGAAAAGCAATCAACACTTACAAACTCAGATAAAATCCTATCTTTTTTCATATTCGTATATGTTGGCACTTCCATTTATCATACTTCAGGCAAAAAAATATATCTCTTTAAACGGTACTGATATAGGAGTATTCATATCTGTTCAAATGATAGGAGCGATGTTAAGCAATTTCATATGGGGCAAACTATCTTCAAGTGGAAAAAACAGGATCATAGTCAATATCTCGACTTTTTTCCTGATATTCATCATAACACTTGCGGCTTTTAGCACAAATTACATATATGCCTATTATGTGATATTTTTCTTTTTCGGAGTTGCAACTGACGGATTGAGGTTGGCTTTTGGCAATCTCATACTTATCCTGGCACCTGAAGACAAAAGACCCGTATATGTTGCAATTCAAACCAATATAGTTTCGCTAGGACTCTTTTTTTCAATTCCGGGAGGATTTATAGTGGAGTATCTGGGATATCATTTGTTATATGCATTCACTCTTGTGCTACTTTGCTACTCATTTTTACTCTCATTCAAACTGAAAGATATAAATTAGTTATTTCTTAGATACTAAAACTCCACCTGCTATAACCAACACTATCCCGAAAAATCCTACTGTATCAGGAAACGGATCGCCAAGCACAACCCCTATAAAAATGGAAAATATGATAACTGCATAACTACTGGCACCGACTATACCTGCTTTTGTTGTTCCGTATGCTTTTGTCATAAAGATTTGAGCCAGTGCCGCAAAACCTCCAAGCCCTACTATATACAACCATAAAATCCCCTCAGGTAAAACAAATCTCGCACTTATAAAATCAAGAGTTTGAAATTGATAATATTTTGAAATCCACATAAAAACTGCAGGGAAAAACGACCCCATCCCCATAAACACCAAAACAATGACTCTCGTATCATAATACTTTCTCAATTCTCTAACACTTGTATAAGCCAAACCTGCCAAAACCCCGCTTAATACTCCCATGATATCAGTTTTTAACGAAGTATAACCGTCTGGCTTCATGATCAATACAACTCCGAAAAAACCTATAAAAATAGCTATCCATCCTTTTTTGTTTATCTTTTCATTTAGAAATATATATGCAAAAATAGCTGTCCATATAGGAGAAGTCCTCGAAAATGTCATAGCATCGGCTAAAGTGATATGTGCAATATTATAATAAAATGCCAATACCCCCAAAAGCCCCATAGTTCCTCGAAATATCAGTAGCCATAACTTACCGCCATTTTGCTTTATGGGATATTTATATATGGTTGATATCACAAAAATAAAACTTATGATATTTCTAAAAAATACTACCTCAACTGATGGTATTTGGCGAGATAATATCTTGGCAAATGCACCGACTATGGCAAAAAACAAAGATGCCACAAGCATATACATAACGCCTTTGTCTATATTTTCAATAACTCTTTTCATCAATTCTCCAAAAAATGGATTTATATCACTATGACGAACCTCGCTCCTTTTGACTTAAAATTTTCTGCATATATCTTGCCTTCCATCTTGTTTTCTATGATGATTTTAGACATATACAGCCCTATGCCCGTTCCATAATCATATTTTGTCGTAAAATATGGCTCAAATATTTTTTCCGCATTCTCCTCTTCTATCCCGCCACAGTTATCCTCTATAAAAAGCATGGTCTTGTTTTTTTGTCTCTTTACATATATTTTTATATTTGGTTTTTTTACTTCTCTTATAAGCGCTATCTCTTTTGCATTTGAGAGGATATTTAGCAATACTTGGGAAAATTCATTGGAATATCCGTATAAGACTATATCCTTATCTACATCCACATGAACTTTTATATTGTGATATTTAAAAGAGGAGTGGATGATAGAAAGAGCTTTTTTGATACTCTTTAATAGATAAAAATTTTCTCTTTTGGAATTTGGGTTGTAAAATTCTTTAAAATCATCTATAGTTTTTGATAGATACTCCAGTAAGTCGTTTGCTTCATCTGTTCGCTTTGATAGATACTTTTTATCCAATTCCCCATAATCATAAGCTGATTCTATATCGAAAAACAGGCCTGAAAGTTCAGAGATAGGTTGTCTCCACTGATGAGCGATATTGCCTATCATTTCACCCATCGAAGCCATTTTTGACTTTTGAATCAAAAGTTTTTCCTGTCTGTTTTTTTCTATTTTGAGGTTAATTCTTTCACTTATATCCCTAAGTGACGCAAAAAGAAGTATCTCCTCATCATGCCTGTAAACGACACAACTTAATTCTATGGTTTTTTTACTACCGTCTTTTGCTATCAAGATAGCTTTCCCCAATGATTCTGTATGTTTGAGCAGGGATTTTGTATCAAACTCTTCCAGAAGATCAAAGAAATTTTTACCCAATATATTCATCCCGTAACCACTGATCTTTTTCGCTATCATATTCGTACTGATGATGATAGCTTTTTTGCTATCAGTTATCTTTGATATGATAAAACCGTCATTACTATGGTTAAACAGTAGTTGATATTTTCTTTCATTGTTTATAACTTTTTGACGATAATCTTTGAAGATTGTCTCGATTTTTGTTGAAATAAAATATGAAAATATGAAAAATATAAGCGTTATGGCTGATATGCTCAAAACCAAAGATATGATTTTTTCCTGTAAGTTTTCATTTGACAGTTTGGTTTCGGCATTTATGATTTCATTTAAGCGTTTTAAATCCATGCCGTAGGCTAAAAATATCCTAAGTGAGCGAAAAAAAACTCCATACATAAGTTTATCTTTTGTTTCAAAAAATATATCTCCACCATAGTTGCTTGAGAGTAGAATTTTTTGAACTAAATTTAGTGTATTTTTGGATACTTTTATATTACGTGCCAATATCAACTTGGAGTATCTTTTTATATCGCTTAAACTTCCGATTTTATACATCAGTATAAAATCATCATCACTTAACTTTCTTTTTTTCAACTTGTTTGTTATGTATCTTTCGCTAAATTCATTTGTTCCTATATATCTTCCTGAACTTATAACTATATCCAAATCTTTTATATATTTCGCATATACTATTTTTCTCTCCGCTTTACTACTGTCTGGCTTGTACCACAAAAAATCGACAAATGAATTTTTTGTTTTTGATTTTTCTATGATTTCTTTAACAAACTCTTTATCATTTAAATCTTTAAAGTCTAGAAAATTTTCTCCTTCATATTTTTTGTATTTTGTATTCAACAAAAAAGTACCGCTGCCGTCAAATATAAAATAATTCACACCCTCTTTTTTTATGGAAATATTTTGTATGGCTTTTTTAATTTTTTGAATTATCTCTTTTTTTGGTAATTTTTTATTTTCAAGATAAATCAGTCTTGCCAATTTGACAGCTATCTTCGTTTGGTTTTCAATGCTTTGTTTTATCCTTGCTTTGTTGGCTTTTTTTTCATAAGCTATATCTTCTTTCAAATTTTCTATATTTGACTTTATGGTGAATTTTTCTCTTTGGATAAGAGTATTTTTAAAAGTATCAAGATGGGTTTTAAACTCTTTTAACTGAAGTTTTATAAGCATGTAAGCTATAGTAAATGAAACGAGTGTAATGATAACTGTGGAGCTTAAGAGGATTATTTTCCTTATATTTTTTTCTTCATTGGTTTTGTTTTGGATGTCCAATTTACTGTACCAGCTTATATCCAAGATTTGATATATTTTTTATGATATTTTTAGGTAGTTTTTTTCTCAAAAATCCTATAGTTGTTCTAAGTGAGTTTTTGCTCATATACTCATCTTCCCAGACTTCCTGTTCTATCATATTGTATGAAACGATACTATTGATATTTTTTACCAACAATCTTAAAAAACACAACTCTTTTTTTGTCATTTCTATCTCTTTATCATTGTGATAAAAGAGTCGATTTTCATAATCGTAGTAAAAATTTTTATCAAAATAGAGTCTTTTTTGTTTTTTTATGCCTGATACGGCTTTTTTCAGTGCCGGTATAAGGTTTCGTTTTGTTATGGGCTTGACTATATAGCGTTCAAGTCCAAGTTCGACTGCATCGATAAGGTATTTTTCATCACTGAATGCCGTTGTGATGATGATTTTTGTTTTGTCATCGGTTTTTCTTATCTTTTTTACAAGCTCTATACCGTTCATATTTGGCATTTTGATATCACTTATAATGATATCAGGCTTTTTTTCAAGATATGACCTATATCCTGCCTCCCCGTCATCAGCTTCAAAAACTTCTTTGAACATTCTTTTTAAAATTCTGATATTTACCTCTCTTACTCCTTTATTGTCTTCTATATAAAGTATAGTAAAATCACTGAAATCTTCCATCCTTTTGCCTCATCTGTTTTCACCTTCCTCCATCTTACCCTTTATAAACGGAGTTATCAATGGCCAGGCAAGTAGTATAACTGTGATGACCAGTATAGTAGCCGTTATAGGTCTTTCCCACAGAAAACTTAGCGAACCGTCGCTTATGGTTAAAGCTCTGCGAAGATTGTTTTCCATCATACCTCCAAGTATAAAACCCAGTATCATAGGAGCCATAGGATAGTCCATAATCCTTAAAAAAACCGCAACTATGGCAAATATTACCATTAAATATATATCAAAAGTATTAAACGAAACAAGATAGACCCCTATAAGTGAAAAAAACATTACCAAAGGTAAAAGTATCTGTTTTGGCGTTGCCAAAAGCTTGGCGATATAGGGAATAAGAGGCAGATTTAAAATCAAAAGTATAACATTTCCTATATACATGGATATGATAACCGACCAAAAAAGAGCCGGATGCTCAGTATACAAAGTTGGTCCTGGCTGTATACCATAGGATATCAAAGCACCAAGTATCACTGCCGTTGTTCCACTTCCAGGTATTCCAAGAGTTAAAAGCGGTACAAAAGAGCCTGAACTTGCGGCATTGTTTGCACTCTCCGGCGCTGCCAAGCCTCTAAGACTGCCTTTACCAAATTTTAATTTTTCCTTGGCACTTGCTATACTTCTTTCCATACCATAAGCCAAAAATGAAGCTATAGTAGCTCCGGCTCCCGGTAAAACCCCTATAAAAAAACCAAGTATCGAAGACCTGCCTATAACAGGGGCAATGGTTTTAAACTCTTTTTTGGTTAGCTTTAAACTTCCTATCTCCTTTTTTAAAGCTTCTTTCTCCTCTTTTGTCAATTTGTTATTTTCTATAACATTCATCAAAGCTTCCGAAAGGGCAAAAGATGCCATGGCTAAAAGTAAAAAACTTATGCCGTCTATTAGATTCATATTACCAAATGTATATCTTGACACGCCACTATCCGCATCTGTACCTACAGTTGCCAGTATCAAGCCAAATATCGTCATCATAGCAGCTTTTAAAAATTTGCCTTTCCCTGCAAATGCCGCCACTGCCGTAAGTCCTAAAACCATCAATGCAAAATAATCAGATGATTGAAAACTAAGCGATACTTTTGCAAGTGCCGGAGCTGCAAAAAGTAAAAATATAGCAGCTATCGTTCCTCCGGAAAAAGAAGCGTAAGCAGCTATAGCCAAAGCCTTTCCTGCATGACCCTGCTTTGCCATCGGATATCCGTCAAATGAGGTTGCCACAGTTCCTGCAACACCCGGAGCATTGATAAGTATGGAAGATGTTGAACCTCCAAATATAGCGCCGTAATATACTCCCGCAATCAATATCAAAGCCGAAGACGGATCCATGCCGTAAGTGACAGGGATCATCAAAGCTATAGCCGAAATGGGTCCAAGACCGGGCAACATACCGATAAATGTTCCTGCAAATGCACCTATGGCGACCATGAAAATATTGTACCCGGAAAAAGCCGTCGTAACGCCAAGCCAAATACCGTGCATCATGACTGTGCTCCTAAAAAATATCTAAAAATCATACCGTTTTCAACATATATACCCAAAAGCTGCGTTAAAAGAAGCCAAAAGATGATACTTACACCAAAAGATGTCAAGATTATGACTTTCCAGTTTTTTTCTTCAAGCACCTTAAAACCGATGATCAAAAAGATGATAGTGGATATGACAAATCCGAGACTTCTTATCGTATATCCGTAAAACAGCATCGCTAAAACCAGATAAATACCCTTTTTAAAATCATATGTTCTTAATTTTTCCAAATCAAGCAGATCGTTTTTATCTATTTTGATAAATGAAAAAATTAAAATTAATGCGGAAATTACCATCCCCATAATACCAAGATAATATGGAAATGTCCTGGCTGTCATAACATCTGAGAGTGTACTTCTTAACAAATGTATTTCAAAGGATTTATAAAAATAAAACGCTGAAAATATGAAAAAAAACAGCGCCCCTATACGACTTTTTACCATTGTATCCTCCTTCGTTTGTAAACAGGTAGGAGGGCTGTTTCACCCTCCTTTTAAGCTATTATAAAAATCCCATCTCTTTCATCAAAGAACCGATAGTTTTTTCTTGATTTTCCAAAAAAACTCTAAACTTTTCTCCGGGTTGATAAAGATTTGTCCAACCGTTTCTTTTTCTCACCACTTCCCACTCAGGAGTAGAGTACATCTCTTTCAAAACTTCTTGTAAAGCGGCTACTCTTTTTTTACTTAAATTCGGTGCCCCAAAGAATCCTCTCCAATTTGCAAAATAAGCATTTGTACCCATACTGATAAAGGAAGGTATCCCTTCAAAAGGTTTTTTTGATGTTACACCTATTATCCTGACTTGTCCTTTTTTATGTTTATCCAAAACTTCACCAAGACCTGTTGAAAGCACATCAACTTCACCGGTTAAAAGCCCTGCCAATGCTTTACCACCTGCGTCATAAGGAACATACCTGACAGCCTTGGGGTCTCCTCCTGCAGCTTTAAATATCTCAGCTGCTACAAGATGGTCCATGCTTCCTCTTGAACTTCCACCGGCGATTTTTAATTTTTTCGGATTTGCTTTAAAGGCTTTTAAGACATCTACCCAAGACTTGTACTTAGAATCTGGCCTGACAACCAAGACTTGATAATCCGCTATAACTGAAGCGATAAGGGTCAAATCACGAAAAGATTGAGGAAAAACTCCCTGAAGTGATCTTATAACGATAGGAGTAGAGTTTACCATCATGGTATCTTTTTGTCTTGGTGCGGTTTTTATAAGATAAGCTATGGCTTTTCCGCCTCCGCCTCCTGACATGTTTTCGTATGAAACCTTTTTGACAAGACCTGATTTTGTCAAAGCTTCACCGACACCCCTGGCTGTTCCGTCCCAGCCTCCTCCGGCTCCACCTGGAATCAAAAAATGTATATAATTTACACTACTTGCGACAGAACTTACTGCCATTCCCGATACAAACAAAAATGTTAAAATAACATTTCTATAAACTTTACCGATTTGGTTTCTCATTTTTTCTCCTTTACAATAAAATTACCGTAATGATATTAAAAAAAAATGTAAGAAAAATCAAATGATAGAAAAATTTTTATATTTGTAGTGTTTTATGGTTGCAAGATAGGAAGGATAGGATAAAATTTATATCTTTTTTATTCTATTCTTTTTAGCTTTTAACATATAAGCTAGTAAAATTCCTATGTAGTTAGTGATTTTATAAAATAAACTCTTTTTTTGTCCTATGGAGATAAAGACATCATTTAAAGCCTGTTTTTCCTGTTCGCTTAGTGTTACTGCCATAAAATCATCCTATCTCTTTTTTTACTCTTTTTACCACTCTTAAAACTTCATCATCATCAAGTTCGCTAAGTAGTTTGAAAACCGCCATCACCGCTTGGGGTTTGGAGTTGCCAAGCCTCCAATCCTGATATGTTCTCATGGAAACTCCAAGTTTTTTTGCCATCTCTTTTTGGGAAATTTTTTTACCAAAATTTTGAGCTTCTATAGCGTTATGCAAAAGATTGAATATATCATTTATTTCCATTAAGCACCATATTTTTTAAAATAAGGGCATCTCTAAAAACCCTATGCGGTCATAGCATTAAGAGGTGGGTTATAGACAAGGCAAATGTTTGCAGGACTAGCCGTAGCTAATTCAAAAACATTTAACGCCGTATATAATCCACCTCTTAATGCCCGAAGGGAAGCTTAATTTGGGGCGATCTTCAAATAATAAAATTTTCGAATTAGCTATGGCTAGTACTTCAAATTTTATTATTCAAATCTCACCCCAACTTAAGCTTCTATGATCCGTATAGGGTTTTTAGAGATGCCCATAAAAGTATATAACGGTAGATATTTGTTTAAATATATCTATGATATAAGAAAAACAGCATCCTTTTTCTGTTGTTATATACGATATAGCGTATATTATAGAAAAAATAATATATATTTAAACTTAAATATTAGATTTTTTGGTTAATTTTCTGTTTTATTGTGTAAATTTGGGTATTTTAGATACGATAATGGGTGTATAGTATGAAGAAATATCGGGAGAGTTTATCTCTCCCTTGTATTATTTGTCTCTTATTGAAAGAGCGGTGATAACTTTTGTGTAAGTATCAAAATCTTTTTTCTTAAGATATCTTAAGAGTCTTTTTCTTTGTCCGACAAGTTTTAAAAGACCGAGTCTTGAACTGTGATCTTTCTTGTTGACTTTTAAATGCTCTGTTAAATACTTGATTCTCTCGCTTAAAAGTGCGATTTGAACTTCAGTAGAACCTGTATCTCCATCTTTTCTGGCAAATTCTTTGATGATTTCCATCTTTTTCGCCGAATCCAAAGCCATAATGACCTCCTGATTGGTATATTTTAAACCTGAAACTATCAGTTTCAAATTTAATTGGAATGGAATTATACAAAAAAAAACATAAATCCGTCCTTTTATGTTGAAAATTTACAAATAAGATAGAAATTAGATATAAAAGGATGGATAAATTAATATAAAGATTAGATAATATTTAGTACAATATTAGTCCTATTTACATCAAAGGAACATTATGCTACTCACAAAAGCCAGTGAATATGCCCTGCTTTCACTTATAGTAATATCCAAAGAAGATGATGCCGTTGATGTTGAAACATTATCAAAAAAGCTGGATATCTCAAAAAGTTTTTTAGCCAAGATACTGCAAAGCTTGGCAAAAAATGGCATACTTGTCTCTTACAAGGGTGCAAAAGGCGGCTTCAAACTTTCAAAAAAACCTGAAGATATATCTGTTTTGGAAGTGATAGAGTTTGCAGAGAAAAAATCTCCTACGGTTTTTGAATGCTCTTCTTCCCAAAGCGAATGCAAAAGCAATAAAGCCGATATTTGTTTGATATGGCCTTTTTTAAACAGACTTCAGATGAAGATAGATCTTTTTTTATCGGAAATTTCACTTAAAGATATCATGTAAAATGTCCTCAAGAAAGAGAAAATTTTTAGGATTTTTATCACCATATGTTGATTTTATAGTCAGATCGAAAGATTTGACCATAGTCGCTCTTATCATAGCGATACTTGCCATCATCATAGTACCGTTGCCAAGCTATATGCTTGACTTTTTTCTTACCATTTCCATTTCGGTATCGGTTTTGATCCTTCTTATATCACTTTATGTTCCAAAACCGACAGACCTTACAACTTTTCCGACACTGATACTCATAGTAACCCTCTATAGACTTTCGCTGAATATCGCTACTACAAGGATGATTTTAAGCAAAGGTTATGAGGGTCCCTCAGCAGTAAGTAGCATTATAGATAGTTTCGGGCAGTTTGTAGTGGGAGGTAATTATGTCATTGGCATCATCGTTTTTACCATACTTGTACTGATAAACTTTATAGTCATCACAAAAGGTTCGACCAGGGTTGCCGAAGTAGCGGCAAGATTTACCCTTGATGCAATGCCCGGAAAACAGATGGCGATAGATGCAGATCTCAATGCCGGACTGATTGATGAAAAAACAGCAAGACAAAGAAGAGAAGCCATCATAAGTGAAGCGAATTTTTACGGAGCGATGGATGGTTCGAGTAAGTTTGTAAAAGGTGATGCGATTGCGGGGATCATCATAACCATTATCAACATCATAGGCGGTTTTTTGATAGGTATGTTTCAGTACGACATGGACTTGGCAAACAGTGCCAAAACTTTTACCATTTTAACCATAGGTGACGGATTGGTTTCACAAATTCCGGCACTTATAGTTTCAACCGCAACCGGTATCATCATAACCCGTTCAAGCGGATCGACTGAAAACTTCGCAGAAGGTATCATAAATCAACTCGTAAATGAACAAAAAACACTTTTTATAGTCGGGTTTATACTTGTTATGTTTGCATTGGTTCCTGGGCTTCCAACTATATCTCTACTTTTTGTAGGAGCTTTGTTTTTAGCGCTTGGATATCTTATAAAAATGAGCAAAGAGGGGCATTTAGGCAAAGAGTTCGCCCAAACAGAGGGTGAGGAAGAAGCTGCGAGTGAACCTGTTTTGACACCTGAAGAAGAGAAGAAACTTGAAGAACAAAATCTTGAGGATATCTTAAAACAGGAAATTTTGGAGTTGGATTTGGGATATCAGCTAGTCAAGCTTGCCGATCCCGCTCAAGGCGGTGATATACTAAGCCGTATAAAAAGCATGAGAAAGAAGATAGCTACAGATTATGGATTTTTGATACCTCAAGTTAGGATAAGAGACAACCTACACTTGCAGCCTAACGAATATGAAATCCTCTTAAAAGGTGTATCGATCGGCAAAGCTGAGATATATGCCGATAAATTTTTGGCTATGGACAGTGGGCTTGCAACAGATGATATAAAAGGTATACCGACAAAAGAGCCCGCTTTCGGACTCGAAGCCATATGGATAGATGCCGATATAAAAGATGAAGCCATTATGAAAGGCTACAC
Source organism: Thiofractor thiocamini (assembly GCF_055384375.1). Classification (NCBI taxonomy): domain Bacteria; kingdom Pseudomonadati; phylum Campylobacterota; class Epsilonproteobacteria; order Campylobacterales; genus Thiofractor; species Thiofractor thiocamini. Next base: position 1,018,417 of record NZ_AP042389.1, read on the forward strand.
CGTCATTGATCCGGCTACGGTGATCTCGACTCATATGAGTGAACTTATCAAGAAGTATGCTGAAGAGTTACTATCTCGCCAGGAAGTAAACAAGCTCATAGAAAATGTCAAGAAAGATTATCCTATAGTCGTAGAGGACTGTTTGAAAGTAGCCAACATAGGACTCATCCAAAAAGTCTTGAAAGCACTACTTCATGAAAAGATACCTATAAAAGATATGATAACCATACTTGAAAGCATAAGTGATGTCGCCGAGATAACGAAGAATGTAGATATCATAGTAGAGCAAGTAAGAGCCAAACTCTCAAGAGTTATCACAAATCTCTACAAAGATGACAAAGGTGTTTTGAAACTTCTTACACTAAATACCCAAACCGAACAAAAACTTCTTGATAAACTAAGCGAAAAAAACGGTGTTAGAGACTTGCTTTTAAACATAGGGCAGATTAACGCCCTAGTCGATACTATGAGCAATGAAGCCGCGGAGGTCTTACAAAAAGGAGTAGCACCTGTGATACTCATAGTAGACCCGCTTCTTAGAAAATCAATCAAGGATATATTTGAAAAATTTGGACTTGATATAGTGGTGCTAAGTCATGCCGAGATAGATCCAAATGTAACTTTTGAAGTGCTAAAAAGCGTGGATATACCAAATTTATAACTGAAAAAAGGAAAAAAATGAAACTTTACCATCTCTCACATATAGACTTGGACGGTTACGGCTGCCAACTGATAACTAAAGAGTACTATAAAGATATAAACTTTTACAATTCAAACTATGGCAATGAAATAACACAAAAAATAGAGCAAATATTTAATGATATTGAAAAAGATAACAAGGATAAATCTTTTATACTCATAACCGATCTCAACTTAACAATGCAGCAGGCAAATGACTTGGATAAAAAAGTAAAAAAGAGCGAAAAAGATATAGAGCTTTTGCTTTTGGACCATCACAAAACAGGACTTGAGTGTGCGCAAAAATTTGACTGGTACAACTTAGATGAAAAAAGATGTGCTACGAAGATAACATATGATCATTTCTCAAAAGAGTTTCATCCAAACGACAAACTTAAAAAATTTGCCGATGTCACAAATGCCATAGATATTTGGCTTACAAACGACAAATACTTTGAACTGGGAAAAGTTTGCCTGAAACTTGTCAGCGATGCCAAAGAGGTAAACAGAGTAATATTCCCAAGAGAAAACAATCAATACATTTTCAGTATGCTTGAAAATTCCTATGAATACTACGACAAATCAGCATCCAATATAGCACTTGACAATGCACTGCACAAGCTCAAAAAGAAGTTTTTTAAAGGATTTAGCAAAGATGACACGCTTGACAATCTCGTATCAAAATATGTCGTTGAACTTTTAACAAAGAAAAAAGATGAAATGAGTATAAATTATAAGGGAGCAAAAGGTATACTTACATATGCCATTACAAATGTTTCGGTCATCGGCAATGACTTTTTGGTAAAAAATCCTGATTTTGACTTCTTTTTAAATATAAATGCCAGAAGAAACATTTCACTAAGAGGGAATGGCAAAGTTGATGTCAGCGTTATGGCAAAAGAGTTGTTCGAAGGTGGAGGGCATGCAAATGCAAGCGGCGGGATACTTAAAAGCTATAAAGACAGTTTTTTATATGAAAATATAAAAAAACAGGTAGAAGATGCGATATATAAAGCAGAAAATCAATAATACAAAAGGAACGATATGCAGGATAAACTAAACGAAGCGGAAAAAGAGATAGAAGAGCTTTCAACACAACTTGTTGATATGCTTGAGGTTGCATTTTATTTTGCCGGGCTTAAAAAAGAGCATTTCAAAAATGCCATAGAGATATACCTAAACGGTATAGATGAATTTTACGCAAACAATGATGATGGTGAAATGGGAGTGGAGGAGATCATAGAAGTTATAAAGCATATAAGAAAAACAAAGCCGGAACTTTTTACTTCTTAGCAAGGAAGCAGGCAAAATTAGCCCACTTGAAGATAGTATCAACTTTTTTAAAACCGACTGATTTTGCCAAAGATATATTTTCCTCCTCAGTGTATGGGATAAGAACGTTTTCCAAAGCTTCTCTTTTTTTAGCTATCTCGTACTCGCTGTAGCCCTTCTCTTTTTTAAAGTCATAATATATATCTATCATCTGTTTATTGAGCTTTTTATCTTCATATATAATCTTTTCATTGAAGATAAATATACCCTCATCCTCAAGTGAGTCATATATCTTTTTTACAACATCCTCTCTTTTGGCAGGTCTTACAAACTGCAAAGTATAATTTGCAAGAATGATTTTAGAAGGTGGTATACTATCAGAGATAAAATTACCCTCTTTTATCTCTATATCAGCTCCAAAAGCCGCAACTTTTCTTTTGGCTCTTTTTATCATGGCACTTGAATTGTCTATGCCTGTAAGATTGAGTCTCTTATTGCTTTTAGCATATATCTCAAGAAGCGTAGAAGCTGTAGAACAGCCAAGATCACAAACAGTGTCATTCTCTTTTGTATTTTTATCCACCAAAGTAGAGATCAAGGATAAAACTTCTTTGTAAAAAGGTACTGATCTTACGAGCATATCATCAAATACAGTAGCAACCTCTTCATCAAACTCAAACTGCTTATCTATCTCTTTGGCAAAAACTTTATCTATCTCTTTCATTTTTTATTTTTCACTTTTGATTTTTTATTTTGTAAAAGCATGATATCACCTATTTCCCTTTTTAAGCTATCTGCTACGACATTACACTTTATCTTAAATAAAAAGTAGATATTTTTATCCGTAACGCCGTATAGTGTTTCGTAATTTCCCATACCTTTGGCTATAATCATATCACTTGTTTCAAAAAGCTTTTTAAATTTTTCATTGGCTCTATCAAGAACAAGACCGGGTGTATCAACTCCACTGCTTACAACTTTACAAATCTTATCTATCTTCGCCCTTTTTGCCTCTTTTATCGTTACATCATTGATGATGGGCTTTCCTCTTGTAACATATACAAACTTTTTTTTGGGATATTGTTCAGTTAGAACTTGAAGCAATATCTTATCATATATATGCTCTCCTGTATTGTCAGCGATATAAAGTATAAGTTTTGCTTTTTTCAAATCTTTCTTAAACTTTTCATAGTCACATACCCCAAACTCTTTTTCAAATATTTCCTCTACCGCCTCTTTAAGGTCAAACTCTTTTTGAGCGCCAAAGTCTATGACATTACCGGCTATTGCAGCTCTTATGGCAGCAAGTAGTTTATCACTACTACTTTGTATCTTATTTTCTATAAAAGACTCTAACTTTTTAGCCTCTTTTGTACTTTTTTCTTTTATCTTTTCAAGTGGGTCTTTTTTACCTACTCTTTTTGATATTTTTTTATAGACATCTTTAGCTATAAAAGGAGGTGTTACATCAAGATCATATTTTAAAAGTATCTTTGCGGTATCATCCATAATCTTTTTTGTCAATTTATCATCACAATGCAAATTTTTAGCGGTTTTTAAAGCTTGATTGTATATACAAACAAGACAATCATTTTTTATATTCACCCAATAGCCCCTTTGCTGTTTTTATATCTTTTTGTATCTGCTGTTTTAACTTATCCAAAGAGTCAAATTTTTTATTGTCTCGTATCTTTTCATAAAAAAATAGTTCCACATCATTTGAGATATGCTTGATATCCTCATTGATTACATAAGTTTCAACACTGAAGCATCCATCTGTTGTTTCCCTGATGCCTATAAACGTCACTGAATTTTTCAACTTGTCGTTTATCAAGATCTTTGAAGCATATACTCCGTTTTTGGGGAGCAGAAAATCACATACCGATAGATTGATAGTGGGTACTAACTCTTTTTTGCCTATACCCTGCCCTTTTATGAGTGTTCCTTTTATACTGTAAGCTCTTCCAAGAAGTGTATTTGCTTTTTTTATCTCACCCTTTTTTAAAAATTCTCTTATGACTCCTGAATGAACCGATATACCATCAACCTTTATCTCACCCACGACCTCTACGGCAAAAAACTCTCTTAAGTCATCAATCCCGCATAATCTTTTATATCCGAACCTAAAGTCATACCCCACTATGATTTTTTCCAAGTTTTTAAATTCATTTTTTAAAAACTCTGCAAATCCAACACAACTTAGTTTTTTTATCTTATTAAGATCATAAAAAAAACAGGGCTTTTTTACAAATTTACACCTATATTCACCCGGGGTCAAATTTGAATCATACTTGGATACTATCATCAAAGCCTGGGCTTTTTTTATAAGTTCCTGATGGGCTAAATGAATCCCGTCAAATCCCCCTATAGCTATGCTTTTTATCTTATCTTTGGATATAGTAGAAGTACTCGACATTGCCCTCTTTACCTTTTATCTTGGATATCTCTTTGGTGATTAGCTTCAAGTTTTGCGACACAAGAGATGATTCAAACTTTTGCATGACTCTTTTGATAGCTGCTTGATCTTTTACAACTCCTCTTTTATCTCTTTTTACATCTTTTCCTACTTCAAACTGAGGCTTAAAAAGGATAATGATCTTATCTCTTGCAAACTCTTTTATCTTTGGAAATATATGGCTAATCCCAACAAAAGATACATCACAAGTTACCATATCAAACTTTTTATCACTTTCAAACTCTCTTATATCACACTCTTCATATGACTTGATCCTTAGGTCATTTTTCAAGCGTGAATGCAGCTGATCTTTTCCTACATCAACCGCATATACTTCTTTTGCACCATATTCGAGCAACACTTCACAAAAACCTCCGGTACTGCTTCCTATATCAAGACAAGCGCTATCTTTTAGATTTAGGGAATGTTGTTTTAAAAACTCTTTTAGCTTATATCCGGCTCTACTGACATAACTTTTTTCCTCAAGGATTTCTAAAGTACTCTCATCATCCACTAAAAACGAAGGCTTAGAGATGATCTTGCCATCTACCTTAACATTTGATTTTTTTATGGCTTCACTTGCCTTGTTTCTACTATCAAAAAAACCTTTTTCTACTAAAAATAGATCTAATCTTTTCATATCTACTTTATCTTAATACTTTTTAAGATCGTTGTCAAAACTTAGTTTTTTATACCCTTGAAGCTTACTTTTTGCACATATAAGAGCATCTACAAAATCGATATTTTTATTTTCTATAAGTGAAAGAGTTTCAAACAGGATAGTTTTATCGGTATTGACTACACCATTTAAAGATAGGATAGTTTTAAGATCGTTTATCACGCTCTTTTTAGGAAGTTTATAAAACTTTGTCAATACAAAAAATACTTCCATCAAAACCCCGTCAAGTATCTCTACTTGCATTTTTACCTGTTCGATATCTTTAAAGATTTTGATACTTTTTTCCAAATACCCTTGATGGTCTCCAACTAAAAATCTTATAATGATATTGGCATCAATTAGATAAACCATACTTCTCTTCCATAGCTTTTTGCATAGCTAATTTTTTAATTTTATTTAAATCCATATTACTATCTTTTATACTATTTTTATATTTACCGGCTAACTTATCTATGACACTATTTGTCTTAACCGGATAAACCATAGCAAGAACTCTTTTTTTTCGCTTATCTACTATCTGTATAGTTTCGGAAATATTAGAAAATATACCACTGTTTTTTTGGATTTCACCCACACCCATACTAAGCATTTTGTATCCTTTTTATATATACTAAATATATTATATATAAATATGGTAACATTGTCAATATTTTAAATTCACGACTCACCTGCCTCCCAATCAAAGATTGGTAGCAGGCAAGCTACTCACGATTTCTCTCATCTCTTCTTCACTCATTATGCCAACTCCAAGCTTTTTTGCTTTTTCAAGCTTACTGCCGGGGTCTTCACCATATATGACAAAGTCTGTTTTTTTACTGACAGAACTTGTCACTTTTGCTCCAAGCTCTTCAAGCTCTTCTTTTATACTATCTCTTGGTTCACTCATAGCTCCTGTTAATACTACGGTCTTTCCTGTAAAAAATGACTCTTTTACCTCTTCTTTTACGGGCTCTTTAGGCTCTATGATGTGAAGAAGTTTTTCAACCAAATCTTTGTTAACTCTTAAAAATTCCAAAAATGACTCCGCCATTTCTTCACCAAAACCGTCTATAGCAAGTAGTTGCTCTTTTGTAACATTTAAAAATCCAAGTCCAAAAGTTTGGCATATTTTTTTGCTTGCCACTTCCCCTATATGCTCAATCCCCAAAGCATTGACAAATCTCCAGCACTCGCTTCCTTTTACGTCAGCTATAGAGTTTAAAAGATTATTTACCTTTTTCTCTTTAAATCCTTCGAGCTTCAAAAGTTCCTCTTTTTTGATCTCAAAAAGATCCAAAACACTTTTTACAACTCCTTTTTCATATAAAAGTTTGACGATTTTATCGCCAAGTCCATCGATATTTAGACACTGTTTACTTGCAAAATATATGATGGAATTTACCACTCTTGCTTCACACAAAAGGTTTTGACATTTGAGCAAAATCCCCTCATCCAAAAGTTCACTTCCACAAACCGGACAATGAGTAGGTCTTATGACAACTTTTTCACTTCCGTTTCTAAACTCTTTTTGTACCTTTATGATCTTTGGTATAACATCACCGCTTCTTATGATGATAACGGTATCGCCTATCCTGATATCTTTTCTTTTAATCTCATCGAAGTTATGAAGAGTAGCTCTTTCAACTACAACTCCTTCTATATTGACCGGCTCTACAACTGCCACAGGAGTTACCACACCGGTTCTTCCCACTTGAAAGATCACATCTTTTATCTTTGTCATTTTTTCAATCGCCGGAAACTTGTATGCACACATCCATCTTGGATATTTGACCGTATATCCTAGTTTTTCCTGTAAAGATATATCGTTTACTTTTACCACAACTCCATCAAGCATCACATCCAAACTATCTCTGATATGGACGAATTCTTTATATATCTCTTCGATCTCTTTTGAATTTTCACAAACTTTTCTTTTTGGAGGTGCTCTAAAACCAAGAGAGTAAACAAAACTCATCATATCGGAAAGTTTTTTATAAGGTAGAGAGTTTACCCCTACTCCCCATGTTTGAAAAACCAGTTTTCTTTTTGCAGTTATGGAACTATCAAGTTGCCTCATGCTTCCTGCTGCGGCATTTCTTGGATTGGCAAAGAGGGGTTCACCTTTTTTTGACCTCTCTTCATTTAACCTCTCAAACTCATCTTTTGGCATCAAAACTTCCCCTCTTATCTCTATAAGAGGATCGTATTTGATCATTTTTGGGATAGAGTTTATAACTTTTGCATTATGCGTGACATCTTCTCCGACTACTCCATCGCCTCTTGTGATGGCTTGTTTAAGATTACCGTTTTCATATATGAGATTTAAACTTGCACCATCAAACTTGGGCTCGCAGTAAAATTCGCAAATACCTACATTTTTATAAACCCTGTCTATCCACTCTTCAAGCTCTTTATCATCAAAAACATCCTCCATAGACCACATTCTGCTCAAGTGCTTCGCTTTTTCAAACTCTTCCAAAATTTCTCCCCCCACTTTTTGCGTAGGAGAAGTCGGATCTATAAGTTCTGGGTGCTTTTGCTCAAACTTTTCAACTTCTTTATAAAGCTTGTCATACACTTCATCGGTTACTATGGGGTTGTCTTCAGTGTAGTAAGCTTCAGCCCATTTCTTCAAAAGTTCTACGTTTTTTTTGTACTCTTCTTTGGTCATGATGTCTCTTTATGATAAAATTATCTCAAATTTTAGCACAAAAAGGCTGTATTATGTTTTATACCATATACAAGAATAGTTTGGTAGGTGATATTTTACTTTATGGGGACAATGGCTATCTTGAAGGTTTGGAGTTTTACAAAGATCAAAATATCGATAAAAATTGGAAAAACAACAAAGAGGCATTTGCAAATGTTATAAGTCAGCTTGAAAGATACTTTAAAAAAGAGTTGAAAGTCTTTGATATCCCATTAAAGATAAAAGCTACCCCTTTTCAAGAAAGAGTTTACAACGAACTCATAAAGATTCCTTATGGCTCAACCATATCCTATCAGCAACTAGCCAAAAGAGCCGGCAATATCAAAGCTTCAAGAGCTGCAGGCAACGCAAACGGTAAAAACCCCATAGCTATCATAGTGCCTTGCCATAGAGTCATAGCAAAAGACGGGACCATAGGGGGATATAGCGGAGGCTTGGATACAAAAAGAAAACTTTTAAAACTCGAGGGTTTAAATTTTTAGCATATACCCCGAACCAAATCTTGTCTTTATAGGCAAGTGGGGTATCTTTTTTCTCAAGTTGCTTATAGTATCTCTTATGGTTGTATCGGCGATATCTCTTTTGATCCAAACAAACTCTCTTAGCATTTGACAAGTTATATTTATGTTTAAATTTTGCATGAAAAAATCCACTACTTTTGTTTCCGTGTTACTAAGTAAAATTTCATCATTTTCATAAAAAAGTTTTTTTTGATTTTTATCATAATGCAATTTATCGCTCAGGTATACAATTTGACTGTTTTTATCACATTGTGTTTCGATTTTTCTGCACAGCCTGTTACAAGCGACTCCTAGTGAAATCTTTATATCGTTTTCACTTATGGGTTTTACAAGATAGTTGTAAGGATGACTTTCTAGTGCTTCATTTATGATGTATGGGTCATTGTATGCACTTATATAAAAAACTACCGTATTGTCACTGTTTATATGGTTTTTTATGATAGTTATGCCATCTTGGGGACCACTTATGTTGATATCCATGAAGATGATATCCGGTTTTTTATCTTTTATGATTTTTACCGCACTTTGTGAGTCATGCGATATGGTTATATCTGTATACCCCTCCTGCATTACTATATCTTGTATAAAAAGGGTGATCATCGGTTCATCATCAACTATCAAGACTTTTATATCTTCTTTCGTCATTTCAATCCTTTAAATCTTATGACACATGTAAGCCCATCACTGTTTTTTAACTCTATGGAGCTATCTTTTAACTTATAGGCGAATGCCTTTATGATTTTATACCCTGATCTCTCTTTTTTTTGTATGTCATTTTCAGATATACCACAACCGTTATCTTTGTAGTATAGGACATTATAATCCTCTTCCTGGTAAAATTTTATAATTATAAAAGGTTTTTCAGTATCTAAGAAAGCATGCTTGTAACTGTTGGTTATAAGTTCGTTCAAGATCATACCAAGTGTCATAATATCATCTGTAGAAACTTCAATACTTGATATCTTGATATCCTTTTTTATCTCTTTTTTATCCCTGAAAAGTAGCTCTATAAAATTTTCTATATACATCTTGAAAGAAAATGATTTTTTTGGCTCGTTGTGCAATAGTTCATGTATATAAGATATAGCCATAACTCTTTTTGAAGCTACATCAAATGCTCTTGTAACATTTTGATCATTAAATGATCTTTTCTGGATATGCAAAAAGGATAAAATCGATTGAAAATTATTTTTCACTCTATGATTCAATTCTGACAAAAGGAGTTTTATATCTTTTGTCTGACTTTCGACTTTTAGTGCAAGGAGTCTGTTTTGGTTTGTTTTGATATTTAAAAGTTTTTCATTTGCTTTTATCATATCGTTTTTCAAATTATAAATCTTACTGGCTAAAACCAAAGATAAAAATATCATTTCAAGCATCGAACCTACCAATGGAATGTTTCTTGTGATTATATTGTAAGGCATAAACCCGAACATCAGTATAACAACATTGAAAACCAACATACCGATTATAAAAAAACCTATAGCCATCATATAAAGTTTGGCAGTGATAGTGTTGTATTTTACCGATATTATACCTATGATAAAGAGTACAAAAAGCTGAGTGGTGGCAATAAGGTTTGAAACGAAAAAACCCGTATCTATATCTAAAAATACCCATACCATCGATATGATCAAACATATATTTATCACATCGACGATCCTGTCATATAGAGGCAAATGTCTTTTTACTTTCAAAACCCTCTTTGTAAATATAGCGAGGATAAAAAATGTCGCGGGATATGCCACTTGGATCTTATTGTAATATATCGGATCGATAAAATAAAATATAAAACCGCTGTAGAGCAGAACAAGTATGAAGAAAGTATTGATATATGTGACATATATAAGGTAGTTTGCGTCTTTCAAGTATAAATATAGAAAAAAATTGTATATAAATACCGTCAAAAATACTCCAAAATATACAAAGTAAAAATAGTTTTGATGATTTCTTTCAACCATAAAAGTTTCAGGATTCAAGATCTTCAAACTACCGACTATACTGTAGACGGAATTTAGCTTTGCAAAAATGATCTTTTTTTCATAGGGTTTAAAAGATACCCTAAATGCGATAGGTATATCTTTTGTCTTTCCTCTTTCAAGCAAACCAAATCTTTTTATATTTATCAATTTACCTGAAGCATTTAGTACATAAAAGTCAAATACATTGTAAAAAATTTCACTAAAATATATCACTTTTGAGATTTCTTTAGAAAGAGTGTTTATAGCAGAAAATTTAAGCCAGATATTACCTTTTTCATACCCAAAAGAGAAACTGTTGTTTATCTTTTTTAAATTTCTTATTTTTTTCACATCTTTTATATCGAGTTTACCTGTCCTGTCATGAAAGTATCCCAACTCAAAGTTTACAATATCTTTTTTATCATCAAGTTTGAGGGTACTTGCAAATATGATATTTGCCATACATAAAAATATAAAAATCCATACTACATTTTTTGGTTTCATAACAAAATTATATCATATAGTTTTCCGACACTTTTCCGACAACTTTATGATAAAGTTTTAAAAAGTAACAAAAAAGTTACTTGAAAGGATAGTTATGCCAAATAAATCATTTAAAACGATCATAAAAATCTTCGTGATAACTTTAATGATCTTAGCATTATCTTTGGAAGCGGCCGTTTCAACTGTTTTCATAAAAAAGATACTTATTGACGGAAATTTGACAAAAGATGAAAAAACTTCCTTGCAAAAGATAGTAAAGCCATACTTCAACAAAAATATAACTCTTCAGGACATCCAAAAGATAAAAAGTCGTATAACATCCTTTTATCATGACAAAGGCCATCTTTTTGTAAAAGTCATACTTCCGGCTCAAGATCTAGGCGGAGGGATACTAAGATACAAAGTCATAAAAGCAAAAACCGGGGACGTAAAAGTAACGGGCAATAAATATTTTACAAAAAAATTCATACTAAAACATACGGGTTTGAAAAAGGACTCTTTCTTCAACTATAACAAACTCATAAAATCACTTATGCTGTTAAACGAATACAATGACCTTCAAGTAAAATCATATCTAAAAAAAGGCAAAAACTTCGCTCAAACAAATGTAAATCTGCTTATAAAAGATACAAAACCTTTCCACGGATACTTGTCATTTGACAATCTTGGTTCAAAAGATACTTCAAGATACAGAGCTTCGGCAGATGTATCATACGGCAATTTTCTGTCTCAAGGAGATGAGAGTGATATACTTGCTACCATAGGGTTAAACAGTGCAAACACCAAGTTGTTTAGAGTAAATTACAAAACGACTCCGTTAAATAGTTACTTTACAAGATTGACTCTGGGGTATATGTATGCAAATTATATAGCTTCGGGTGATTTTGCCGTGCTCGAGCTAAAAGGTGATACCAACATTTACTCTTTTGGTGTTTTACAGCCTCTAGTTCGCACACCATCAAACAAACTTGACTTATCACTGACTTACAATAAAAAAGATACAAAAAGCTATCTTTTAGGATCGCTCTCTTCTAAAAACAATATAAATACAGTTGAATTGTCAGCCAATTGGCAGCATACAAGGGTTTTTGATGCTACAAGTTTGAATTTTTTGATCACAAAAGGTTTTAGCGGAGATGTATCTTTTGGAAGCAGGCTCAATGAAGTCGCTACTTTTACAAGATACAACTTAAATATAGAATACAACAGATACATAAATACAAAAAACAATATAAAATTGAACCTCAACTCTCAATATAGTTCTGACAGACTTCCTCTTTCGGAAATGTTCACTATCGGCGGACTAAGCAGTGTAAGAGGATATGACAGTGCGGTAAAACTGGGAGATTACGGATATGGAGCATCTTTGGAGTGGTTTTATAAACCCTATTTCAAAAATGCCTATCTAAAAGACGGGGTCACTCTCGGTCTTTTTACGGACTATGCAAAAGCATACGCAAATGACCCGGTACCGGGAGAAGAAAAATCTGTCTCACTTTTAGGCTCAGGCGTTGAAATGATGCTAAACATAAAGAAAAAATATTTTGCAAGACTAAGCGTAGGTTTTCCTTTGCATTCATCAAGCTCAAATATTGATAACAATGCAAAAGTATACCTGTGGCTCAGTGCAAAACTGTGGTAAATCAAGGAGAATCAAAATGAAATACTATATAAACAACTTTATAAATCTAAGTTTCAAAAAGCATATATCTTTAGTGATAAGTATTGCCATAGTGATGCTTCCTATAGATGTACAGGCACTTCCGTCTGGGCAAAAAGTAGTAGCAGGAACCGCAAAATTTACCAAAATACTACAAAAGTTAAATATAACCACATCCAATAAAGCTATCATTAATTACAATAGCTTCAATATAGGCAAAAATGAAGCAGTCAGATTTATCCAGCCTTCAAGCTCATCAGTTGTACTAAACAGAGTAACAAATGTAAACAATCCATCTTCCATACTTGGCTCCTTAAACGCAAACGGAAGACTTTTCTTGGTAAATCCGGCGGGTATATATTTTGGAGCTAATTCACAGGTAAATGCCAACAGTTTTCTTGCTACTACTCTAGATATAAGCAATGAAAACTTTTTAAAAGGCAATTATCAATTTAACCAGGTAAAAAATTTACCAAGCAGTTATATCATACAAAAAGGCTCTATCACTGTATCTCCGGAGGGTTTTGTCATACTTGCATCTCCTTTTGTATCAAGTGAAGGGACCATCCTTGCAAAAGCGGGACGAGTGAGCATAGGTGCAACGGATAACTTTTATATACAGTTTGATTCAAACGGTTTGGTCAAGTATGACTACAAAAATACCGGTGATAACGCAGATGCTCCCATAGCCATACCAAAAGAGTACGCAGGAGAGATCATAGACAATGTCATCAATACCGACTCGCTAAATGATGCCGTAAAACTTGAAAACGTAAATGGGAAGATTATGCTAACCGGAGCAAAAGGAAATGCTTTGGTATCCTCAAAGATAGACACATCAGCCGTAGATGGTAAAAAAGCCGGAAAGATAGAAGTAAAGGCACAATACAACGCTTTTATATTAAATAAAGCAAATCTCGTTTCAAATGCAAACAAACAAGGAAACGGCGGATATATAAGCGTATTTTCTAATAACTTGACTTACTCTGATAAAGGAGCATCATATACCGCAAAAGGCGGCAGTATATCAGGCGATGGAGGTTTTGCGGAAGTCAGTGCAAAAGATAAAGTCATATTTGACGGGAGTAAGGTAGATTTATTTGGAAATGGTAAAAAAGGTACTTTTTTAATAGATCCAAATATATTAGATATTACAAGTGATGTAACACTCTCAAATACAAATTATACTGCTTTAGCTGATAGCTCTATCACTTTAAAAAATGGTGTGAGTATCACTACAAATGGAGGAGATATTGATTTTAGCGCACCTTCCATATTTCTTTTGGATAACTCAAGACTTGATGCAGGCAGTGGAGATATAACACTTAATGCTACAACGATAAAAAATGATATATTTACATCCGCAATCTCAAATATTGTTATACATAAAGCTATTTTAACAGGTAACAAGATAGATATAACTTCTACTGCTACTTCAACAAATCATTTTGATAATTTAAATGGAACTTCAACTGCAACTGATCAAGCTTTAACATTTTTGGCAAACAGTCCAATATCTCCTGCGGGAGTTAGTATAACCAACGCTGATGCTTCAGTAGATATACAAAACGGGGCTTCCATTACAGGAAACAGTGTAAATATTAACTCAGTAGCAACTACAGACGGTAATGTATTAACTGTGTTTGCAGGAGCTGCGGTAGGATACGGTAAATCAACAGCAAGTGCTGTAACAACGATAGAAAACGGAGCTTCCATTATGGCAAATACTGGAAATATTGATATCAAGTCTCATGCAACAACTGACAATAAGGTTAAAGCTTATACGATAAATCTAGGCGGTTCAAGAGGAACAAAAGTAAATGTTACGCTATCTTATGCCAAAAATACAACCACATCCAAAAGTGAAGTTCAAAACGGGGCTTCCGTTACAGCAAACAGTGGGGGCGTCAACATAGAAGCAACTTCAGATAAAACCATCCAATCAAGTGCACTTGCCGGTGCCTATGCGGATGGAACATTGGGGGCAGCTGTTTCAATATCAGAATCAACCACTTCAACTTATGCAATAGCGGGAGGAGTGATAAGTGCAAATAATTTAAATGTAAAAGCAACCACAAACAATAACCTGGTCAAATCATCTGCTTCTGCCGCAGTAGGAAATGGCTTGATTACGAAAGCTGCAGTAAAAGTAGCAAATCATGTTTTAGATAAACTTAGCAAATATACAAATTTGATTCCATCAGCTCAATCAGGAAGCAGTACAGCCCCTTATGCTATATCTGCAGCTTTTGCATACGGAGATCATAGCACAAATACTAATGCTTATATAGCAGATGGTGCAAAAGTGACTACTTCAAATCAGCTAAACATAGAAGCCGTAACCGCTTATCCTATAGATTTAGAGCATGGTTCAAAAGGCATAAAATCCAGCGCTATTGCAACAGTTGATAGTTCTAACACAGATACAAAAAACAACTCAGCTGCTGGCGCACTTCTTTATACAAACATAAACAATAATACAAATGCATATATAGGCAAAAATACTATTGTTAATAGTGATGGCGATATATATCTGCATTCAAAAACATATCTTCCTTATGAAATACTATGGCATCAAATTACCGGTGTATCTGACATAACAGATAAATTTAATTCAAACTTAGGAATTCAAAGTGGCTTTTTTACAACTTGGACACAAAGTAATTCATCTGGAGAAAAAGTAGCTATTGCCGGTTCAGTCAATATATTCCACATGAAAAACAATACAAATTCATATATAGATAGCAATGCAAAAATCAATCAAACTACACAAAACTTTGCAAATCTTACACTTCTATCTGAGACAGATCTGCAGAGTTTAAATCTCTCCGGAGTATTTGGATTGAAAGGCATAGGTGCAGGAGGAGGAAAAGGTAGCATAGGAGGCTCGTATCTTGATGTTTTGTATGATGATACTACAACATCGTCCATAAAATCAGGAGCAAAAACAAAATCCAAGACGCTATCTTTAAAAGCTGATAGCGTGACAAAAAATATCTCCATAGCAGAAGCAGGAGGGAGTGCCGGAAAATTTGGAGTATCAGGCTCGGCATCATATCTAAGAATCAACAATGAAACACATACGAGCATAGACGGCTCTACTATAGTCCTTGATGATCCGACAAATAGCAGTTATCATGACATATTAAAACTTAAATCTACAGATGATGCTACTATTTACAATATCACAGGTGGTGTAACAAAAGCATCAAATGTAGGAGTTGGAGTTTCAGTGTCAATAAATAATATAAGCAGAGATACTTATGCAAGGATTACAGGCTCAACTATAAATTCTTATGTAACATCAGGTGATAATTATCTAAAAGCTTATAACACAGGTCTTATAGGCGCTTATTCATTGGCTGGAGCAATTAATGCACCTCCGGTAGAAGAAGCACCAACAGGAAGTAGTGGCAGTGCGCCTGATGGTGGCGGTGGTTTTGGTGTGGGGATATCCGGTGATGTATCTTTAAATAATATCTCGGACAATGCAGAAGCTTCCATAAAAGACTCTGTATTTAATGCAAATACAAATGCAAATGATCTTACTTTAAGAGCAAACAACAACAATAAAATAGACAGTTTTACAGGCTCAGTTACCATAGGTACTTCATCTGTTGGATTATCAGGTTCATACAGTCAAAATAATTTGGCTAGCAGTGCAAAATCTTTTATAGACAATTCAACACTAAATATAAATAAACTAACAATGGATGCAACAAATACAGGAAGTATCAATTCCATAAGTGCCAGTGGAAGCTTTGCGTGGAGTTCAAAATTGGCACTTGCAGGTTCAGTTTCCATAAATGATATCCAAAACGATACACTCTCATATATAACAAACAGTTCAGATGTGACTACAAACTCAGATATTTCGTTAAGTTCAGATGACACACCGTCTATAAAATCAATAGCAGGTGCGGCAGTACTTGGAGGCTCAGCCGGAGTTGGGGCGTCATTTGCCAAAAACAGTATCAAAGATGATACAGAGTCTTACTTTTTAAACAGCGATGTCACATCAAGTGGAAGTATATCGTTGTTATCAAGCATGACAAGTGATATAAAAATTTATGCCGCAGCCGCCGCTGGAGCTTTGGATGGTATGGCAGGAGCTATAAGTGTTGTTTTAAATGATATAGAAAGTTCTATTGATGCATATATATCTGGCAAAAAAAGTAACGGGATACAAAGTGGCGGTGATTTGAATGTAAAAGCACTTGATAATTCAGATATTGAAGCAAACAGCGGAAGCGGTGCTTTTGCAAGTTCTACCGGACTTGGAGCTTCGGTTCTTATAAATACCATTAAAAACACTCTTTTGGCATATTTAGAAAATACTGTTGCCTCAAGTAATGCAAACAGTAAAATAATTGCAAATAGCGACAAAAGTATAAAGACGCTCTCAGTTGGAGGAAGTGGCGCTGGAACAGCGGCACTTGCCGGAAGTGTTGTTGTTAACACCGTAGGCGATACTCTTAACTCTTATATTTTAAACAGTGTATTTAATGTAGAAAAAACACTATCCATGAAAGCACTTGAAGCCAATGACTTGACTACTTGGGGTGGAGCCGGTGCGATAGCAGGTACTTTTGGACTTGGAGGCACTGCAGTAGCAAATAATTTGGCAAACAATATAAAAACTTATATTTCAAACTCTACCGTAAACGCAAAAGGCAACGGCAATACTTTATCTGTCTTAAAAAGTGATTCAAGTGGAAATAATGAAGTGGTAAATGGCTTGGATATGCTCTCTTTGGCAAAAGAAAATATCCAGATAAGAACCGCAACACTTGGTGGGGGAGGAAGTACGGCTATAGTAGGCAGTGCAGCGGTAAATTTGATAAAAGACGATCTTTCTTCTTATATCGAAAACAGCTCAACCATAAATGGCTCCAACAATGGTGCCTCAAGTTTACAAGATGTCAGAGTGCGTTCTTTGCTGCTTGATGATATAGATAGCGCTATAGGAGGGCTTGCTATAGGTGGGGATGCTTCTTTTGGCGGCTCTGTTGTGGTAACAACTCTAAAAAATCAAAACAGATCTTACATAGATAGCTCAACTTTATATGCAAATAGCAAAATTCAAACAAGAAGTGATGATTATAAATGGATCAACAATGTAGTCGTAGGCGGTTCTTTTAGTGGAGTAGCCTCTCTTCAAGGCTCAGTTTCAGTTGTAAATGTTGATGATATGGTTGAATCTTATTTTAACAATGCACAAACATACAGTAATGGTATCATAGATATATTGGCTAATGATACTACAAATTTGGGTACTAAAAAAGACGGTACAAGAATCGGGATTATTACAGGCGGTCTTTCAGGGGGAGCAGTAGCCGGCATAGGCGGTTCGGTAACAGTAAACAAAATCAACCAAAGTGTAAAAGCTCATGCGGATAACAGCATACTAAATGCTAAAAAATCAACTAATATCCTAACAAATGCAAATGCGGATATACTCAACTATTCAGGAACGGTTTCTCTTGGAGGAGCTGCAGGTATCGCGGGGTCGGTGGTTATTAACAATATTGATGCAACTTCACAAGCCTATACTTTAAAAAGTGGAAGTAATACTATGTCTATTAATCAAGATGATAGTTACAAAACAGCCGAACAAGATGTAAATATCATTGCTAACAGTGATTCCAAAACAGACAGCACACTTGGGAGTTTGGGAGCAGGCTTTGCCGGAGTCAGCGGTTCGATAGAAGTAACAACTATAAAAAATACACTTCTTGCACAAGTTGGAAGCGGCACCTCTTTAAATGCAGGAAGAGACTTAAGCGTCAAAGCCCAATCTTTAAAAACAGGAAACAGTGAAGTGGCAGCTTTTGGAGGCGGAGGCATAGCGGTATCCGGAGCGGTTTCAGTAATGAATATAAATAATGCGATTGACAGTAAATCGCTCTCAGCTTCAGAAAATACAAATTCTTATACAGATGGAAAAACAAATAGCAATATCGTAGAGGGAAGGTTGGGAGATACAGATGGGTCGGCATTTGATGAGACAAAAACAAATGTGGATGACTCATTTGCCACAACTCAGCCTACAAGTACGATATATGCTGATATACAAGGAGATTCGGAGATAAAAGTAGGCGGGACATCAAATATAAACTCAATCGATCATATATCCTTAGATACCGCAGCGGGAGCAGCTTCTTTAGGAACAATTGCTATAGGCGGGGGCGTGGCTATCGCCAATATAAATTCCGGTACAAGAGCTTTTGTAGGGCCTTCAAATACTATAAATACACAAAACCTCAATATATCCAGTGAATTTAAAACAACAACAGCAAAAGTTAGAAGTTATGCCAGTAGTGCCGGGGCTGTAGGCTTGGGTGCAGCTGTATCGATACTGAATCTAAAAGGTTACGAGAATTATTCTTTTATAGACAATAACACTCATGTTAGTGCAACAGGAGATATAAATCTACAAGCAACAACAGACCTTCCCTCTTCATCCAAAGCCTATGGTGCATCCATAGCAGAAGCAGCTGCCGGTACTGTAGAATCAACAACACTACAGTACGGACAAACAAAAGCATACGGTAGAAACAATTTGGATTTACAGGCAGACAATATTAATGTCGGTGCAATTTACAATACCGATATAGATACATATTCGCAAGCTTCCTCAGGCGGAATAGCTTCCGGCAGTGGCTCTGAAAGTACAGCAAAAGCAAGCCCAACCGTGGTAACAGCTTTTGGAGACAGTTCATTGATAAATGCTACAAACAATATCAATATCAAATCTTTCACAAACGGCAATGTTAAGAGTCAGGCTGACGGAAACAGTTATGGTGGTATAAGTGTAGGAGTGTCTGATGCAAAAAGTTATTGGACCCCATATATAAGTGCCGATATAGGAAACTTCACACAATTATATAGTAACAATGCTAATATCAATGCTTACGAAAACCATGACTTTTACGGCAATGCTATAACATCAAATAGTGTAAAAGCGGCGGCCTTTACGGCAACCGGTTCACTCATAGGAGGCTCAGGCTCAACCTCTTTAGCTGATTCAAATGTCAAAGTAAAAGTAAATTTTGGAAGCTCAAGTATATTAAATACTCAAAATGATATATATATCAAATCAAAAGCATACTCCAAAACAGTCTCCTCAAGCAACGGGCATAACTATGGTGCAGCCGCAGGTGGTTCGACACATGCTACTTCCAACAGTAATGCCGATGTATCGGTTGATCTTGGTAACAATAACGCAATCGAATCACAAAATGCAAATATCGATATATTGGCTTACTCAAGGATAGATTCAAGCTCAACAACCGTAGGAGGAGCCGGAGGATTGATATCGGGTGCAGGAACACTCTCTGAAAGCGATATAGACAACAATGTTAAAATTACCGTTGGAGACGGAACTAAAGTATATGCCAAAAAGGGTGACATTTATGCAAATGCCATAGGATATATAGATGCTTCAAGTGATACTGGCATATCAACAGGTGGGATTGAAACCATAAATGAAAATGAAGCAAATATAAACGTCAATCAAAATATCGATATCATACTGAACTCTTCAAGCGAACTAGAAGCTAACAACATATATCTAAATGCAAAAGTTGATCATCTTCATGCTACTATAAATTCAAACTCAAAAACTATAGCTGCCGATTCAACTTCAAAGGCTTATGCAAATTTGGATGTGACTTCAAATGTAAATGTAGATATAAAACCTGGAGCAAAACTGACCGGTTACAACAGTGTCAATATAAATGCATTACAAAATTATGTCTACCTTGATGCTTATGCAAAAGCCGAGATCAAAGCAGGACTTACAGGCACGACTTATGCAAAAGTAACAAACAATGCCCATATAAACTCAAATGTAAATGTACAAAGCGGATCAACGATATATACAAGAAATTTAAACATCAAGTCAAGTTCTCCCGATAAGAGTGAAAGTATATACAAACTAAATGCGGAAGCAAAATCAAATACGATAGTGCAATGGGTGCTTACGACTGTTGACAAACTTATCAAAAAAGTCTCAAAGATCCCTATCATAGGATGGTTTGTAAAATGGGTTTGGAAAAAAGTAAAAGAGTGGGTTAAACACATACTCCATTCCGATGCTTCAAGTGATATAGTAGGAGAATACACTTCAAAAGGCGATATAACACTAAATGGTGATGTTTACCAACTATCATCATCTCCTCAAAAACTTACCGTTGCACCGGATGGAACTATAAGTACACTTGGCTCAATTACAGCAAATTTAGGAGCAAACGATATAACGGTAAATGATCTCATCAATCAAGATATAGGGAAGATAACTCTCGATGCAAGCGGTAAGCTAAGCGGTAATGCAAATATATATCTTAGCAACTCCTATCCTTCGGTTGATATTACTAACCATAGTGATAAAAATCTTCTTGTCAATAAGATCAACACTATAAGCGACAATGCAGGCGAACCCAATATAGAGATATTTACAAACGACGGAGAAGATTTCTCAAATTTCAATGTCGTTGCCAAAACACTCTCTCATACCATTGATATAAAAAACCTTACCAATTCGAACATAGTTTTCAAAGGAGATATCAACAATTACGGCGGACAAATGAGCGTTTTCAATCAAGGCGGCAATATACTATCAACTGGTAATCCTGTCATAAAAACCGAAACTTTAAGCTTACAAGCCCCAAGAGGATATATAGGCACATCGGCTAACAGGATAAATGTCGAATTACAACAAAGCTCAAACACGAACTTCCCGTCAATGACTTCCGCTTCACTTGGTAAAACATATCTTGGTATCAGAATGTCAACTCTATCAAATACAGAGCCCTCACCGAGTGATGTACTATATAGCTCTTTGCTAAACAATATAATCGCAAATGATGATATAGATCTGACACTGTATCAGGGATATGCTTACTGGAACAGTACAAATACCGTAACTGATGCCAACGGCAACACTCATGATGAAGTCATAGCACATACCTCAAATATTGGTAGCAATTATGACCTACATAACATCATATCAAAAGGAAACATTTACATAACCGGAGAAAACGGAGTCTCTTTGGTAAATTATGAAGCTATAAACAGCGGCAACAAAGATATAGCCTTAAACATAAACGATACAACAGATCCTACTTTAAACGAACATATCCAAAATATAGGTACGAATGATATATATCTAAACCCTATAGCTCCGACAGGAGGATTGGTAAGTATAGCTTTGGCAAACGGTACTTTCAATGAGGCATCATCCGGCTATGTTACTATACTTGACGGATATATGCACCTAAATATACAAAACAATACCCCTAAAAATTTACACACAGACTCTTTGCAAATGGGCGTAAAAACCATTGGCAGTTTTACTCTAAACGGTGTAGAACAATCCTTTACTCCAACAGGCTATGATAGCGGTAAAATCGATATAGCAAGCTTACAAGGCGGCAATATCAATGCATCTGATACTACAACACCTATAGAATTGACAGGTGAATTATCTCTTCACTCAAACGGCAATGTATTTGTAAATGCGCTAAATGATTTGACTTTGAGCCAAATAGCAGCAAATGATGTCTGGCTTCAAACAGGAGGAAGCATCATAGACTTAGCACAGAACAATCCTACCGTAACAGCCGATGATCTACAGCTAAATGCCGCTAATGATATAGGTGATGCTCTGCATCCTCTAACCGTTAATGCAAATCTTTTAAATGCAAACAGTCAAAGCGGAGATATTTATATAAGTTCAAATAACAATATCTTTATAGACCTGATCCAAACTCCAAAAAGATTGACACTTTTTAGCAACGGAGGGATTTATCAAAACGGTGATGACAGCTTGGATATCATAGCGAATGAAATGCTACTCAAATCAAGAAACGGTGTGGGAGATAACGCTATAGTAAAAAATGCTTTGGACACTTCAGTCAATGTCATTGATATATACAATTCTACGGCAAATGATATAGCGATAGTCAACGATAAAACTCTTCATGCAAACGACCTTGACGGCGATGGATATGCACTATATAACGGAGGTGGAAGTATAGATATAAAAACGAAAGGAGACTTTGTACAATCTCCTGCATCTTCGATATTTGCAAACAAGGATGTTTTGGTTGACGCACAAAATGATATCTATATATCGAAAATCCAATCAGGCAGAGATACAATGCTTCGCTCAAGGGAGAGCAACATCTACGGCAACAAATCAACAAAACCAAATATCACCGCAGGTAGAAATATCATCCTTCTTGCGTTAAACGGTTTTGTTGGAACTCCTCAAAAGCCTATATATGTTGCATCTTCCACTACTGACTTGTCGGTAAAAGCGAAAAAATCAGACAATTTTATCTCAGCTTATATATACGGTATCGCATCGAAGCAAAACAAACACTCCGATAATGATCTTTCCATTTTTGACAACAGACCGGTAAGCGGAACTCTCATAGATATTTACAACAGCATGTTAAGAAATATATTCGATACCGAATCACTCCATAGAAATAATGTACTTTTCATAGGTTCAAACGCTTTCAGCCCTCAAAGAAACAATACCTATATCATCAATCAATAAGAGGCTCTATCAAGAGCCTCCCACACTTTTAGTACTTGATAATGCTCTTTTACATCATGGCATCTGATGATGTCAGCTCCATTTTCTACCGCTTGTAAATGCAAAGCCAAAGTTCCGGGCAGTCTGTCTTTTACTTCGCAGGGAGTTATCATATCTATCATCGACTTTCTGCTTGCTCCTATAAGCAGTGGATACCCCAAAGATAAAAAATACTCCAAATTCTTTAAAAGCAAAAGATTGTGTTCAAGTTTTTTTCCAAATCCTATGCCGACATCCAAAACTATATCTTGTATGCCAAAGCTAAGAGCTTTTTCTATCCTTTGTTCAAAAAAATCATAAACTTCCAAAAGAATATCATCATAAGTTGGATTTTTTTGCATATCTTTTGGCGTTCCTTTCATGTGCATCAAAACTACTTTTGCCTTATACTTCGAAGCTACTTTTGCTGCCTCATCGTTTGAAAGTGCCGTTATGTCATTTACTATCTTAAAACCTTTATCAAGTGCGTATCCAAGGCACTTTGGGGAGTAGCTATCAAGCGAAAACATAGCTTTCTCATACAGTTTTGAGTTATAAATCTCATCTATAATGGGCTTTACTCTTTTTAGCTCCTCTTCTTCGCTCACGGCTTCACTGCCCGGTCTTGAAGATACTCCGCCTATATCTATGATATCGGCACCATCACCAATCATTACTTCTATCTGTTTTACAGCACTGCTTCCTTCAAATCTACTGCCTTCAAAAAAACTGTCATCGTTTGCATTGATAACACCCATGATTTGAGTATCACTGTTTTTGGATTTGCCGATATATTTTGTTATCTCTTTGGCAAACTCTTTAAGCCCGAAAGGTTGGCTTAACTCTTTTTTCGATAACTTTTTTAGCTGCGCATTCGTAGCTATAAGCAAAGCATCTGATTTGTCATTTTTACAAAGTATGGTATCGCGATGCACTACCAAATCAGCTCCGATAGAGAGTGCATCCTGTTTTAGTATCAAAGCTGCCGGATTTTTTATATCTTTTAGATAGATATAGTTTAACACCATTTTATCTTTCAAGATAGCATTTCCCTCTTTTGTAGAGCCTATTTTAGCAAATATCTTCTCTTTATCCGTCTTATTTGATAGTTTAATGATTTTCACAAAAACTCCAATTTTTCATTTTTAATTTTTAATTCTTCCCTATCTATTATGGTTGTAAGTACCAAATTCAAAAGAAAAGCTGCCCTCGTATTGAGATCTGCAAGTTTTATGGCGTTTTCAAAGACTTCCAACTCCTTTTCGTTGAATTTCATGGAGTATTTGTGGACAGCTTCATAAAAAATATCCTGCAGTAACTCTTTTAACTCATTTTTTGAAACCCTTTGGTTTTCTTTTACAAAATCAAATATATCTTTTAAGCTCATTTTTGAAAGATTTATCTCTATCTCTCTCTCTTTTTTTGATTGTTTCAAGTTTACAACCGGAAGCCTTGATCTAATTGTCGGTAAAAAGTTTGACTTGGAGTTTGAAATGATAACAAATATCGTATTTGCAGGAGATTCTTCAAGTATTTTTAAAAGTGAGTTTTGGGCATAAGTATTGAAACTTTTTGCTATGATTAAGATGTATTTGTCTTTTTCTTCTTTTATATATGCCTCTTTTGTAACATCTTTGGCATCTTCAAGCAAAAAATCATCTTTTTCAAAAATTTTTATGAGTTTCGAGTTTATACCATTTAGCATCTTCTCCTTAGCACTTGACAAATCATCACTAATAACTATAATATTTGACGATATATCCAACCCGCTACTCACCCATTCACCCATTCACCATCAACTACTTATCCCAGATCTTCCATAGTTATCTCACCAAACAAAACAGCATTTATACTCTTGTCAAACAGTCTTGCAAGCTGTATAAGCTTGATATCCAAAAGCTCATCGACGGAATTTAGATAAAAACTGTTTTGTAACTGCTCATCCATGACCCATAAAAAACTTCTTTCGCTGTGTTTTACTATCTTGGCTCTAGGTGAATTGCTCTCACCTATATAAAAAAATGTATAACCGTTTGGAAAAGAAACACTAAGCATATCCTCTATCATAGATAACTTCTCTTTTGAATTTGCCTCATCTATGTTTATACAAAGCTCTTCAAGTGTGACCATCGGGAGCAGAGGCCTGTTCTTCTCAAAACCGTTAAGGCTTTGGGATAAGTACTTGCCAAACCACTCCCTCTTTTTATCGGTCAAAATGATAAATGTATGACCCACAAGGATACTCTTAAGAGCTGAAGAGACCAAAGGCACCCATTCGAACCTCTTCTCCTCCATCCAGCTCATCAAAGAGTCATCTTCTCTTATGGTCTCAAGTGTCCACTGAAGAAATCTTTGCATTATTTATCCAGATTGTATGCTTGGTGCAAAGCTCTTACGGCTAATTCGCCGTACTTTTCATCAACCACCATGGAAACTTTTATCTCACTGGTACTAATCATTTGTATATTGATATTTTCCTTTGCCAAAGTATCAAAAGCTTTGCTTGCTACACCGCTGTGAGACTGCATACCTACACCAACTACGGAAACTTTTACGATATTTGGATCGAACTCCAAAAGTTCTGAAGCATTAAGCTCGTTCATGACTCTTTTGGCTTCACTTAGTTCATTTTCCGGAACCGTAAAACCAAGATTGGTCACTCCGTCAAGTCCTACATTTTGTATGATCATATCGACATTTATATTTTCACTAGCCAGTCTGTTAAATATCCTAGCAGCTATGCCCGGTTCATCTTTTACACCTCTTAATGTCACCCTAGCTTGATTTCTATCAAGTGCGACTCCGCTTACAAGTGGTTTTTCCATAATATTCTCTTCCTTTGTTATGAGTGTTCCTTCATTGTCGTTAAAACTACTTCTTGTTACCAATGTCACATCAAGTTTCTTTGCAAGTTCAACTGATCTGTTTTGCAAAACTTTAGCTCCAAGACTGGCAAGTTCAAGCATTTCATCATAACTTATGATATCAAGTTTTTTAGCCTTTGGCTCGATCCTGGGATCAGTGGTATAAACACCGTCAACATCTGTATATATTTCACAAAGATCAGCCCTTAAAGCTCCCGCTATCGCTACGGCACTAAGATCACTTCCTCCGCGACCAAGAGTTGAAACTTCGCCACTGCTTGTAATACCTTGAAAACCTGCGACGACAACTATCTCATTATTGTCCAAATGCTCTCTTATCTTTGATGAATCTATAGAGTCTATCCTGGCGGTTGTGTGCAAATCATCCGTGTAAATACCGGCTTGCCTTCCTGTAAGCGCTATGGAGTTATACCCCATCGCATCAAGCGCGATACTTAAAAGCGAACTTGTAACCCTTTCACCGGAACTTAAAAGCAGATCCATCTCACGCCTAGGCGGATTGTCACTAAAATACTTGGCATACTCTATAAGCTTGTTGGTTTCACCGCTCATTGCCGATACAACAACAACTACATCATTTCCCTCATCTTTCGCTCTTGCTACTCTTTTGGCGACGTTTTCTATCCTCTCGAGATTTCCGACACTCGTCCCGCCATACTTTTGAACTATCAACATTATTTACCTTAATTTCTCATTTTTAATTTTTCATTATTCATTTTTATAAGTATCCCTCTTTTTTAAAATATTTAAGAACCTCTTTATATATTGGTCTTTTAAAATATGTGACAAATTTGAATATATCTTGATATTTGACAAATTTATAGTCATCGAACTCGGGATGTTTCGTTTTTAAATCTATCTTTGCTTTAGTTTTCAATCTTACCAAAAAATACTTTTGTATTTGACCATCATACGGATACATTTTTTTTGCGATAATATTTGGAAAATCATAACTTACCCATTTTGGATACTCGGCAACTATCTCGAATTTGTCAGTTCCAATCTCTTCTTTTAATTCCCTAAAAAGTGCTTCTTTTGGGGTTTCTCCCTCATCTATGCCACCTTGCGGGAATTGCCAACTGTCCTTGACATCATTTCTTTTAGCGACAAATATCTCACTTTTAAAAGGATATTTCGGCGATAGTATAACCGCAGCGACATTGGGCCTGTATCTTTTTTCTTTTTTTTCCATAACTATTTTACTTATTTTTTGATAGAATTCTATCAAAATTACTATTAAGGTTTTATTTGTTACTCTATCTTCATATACCTTTTTGTGACAGCAAATGTTTTTACTGCTCTTTCAACTCTTATGTGGACAAGTTTAACTTACGCAGTTCATACATGAAAGCCATCATAAAACAAGTAGATTTTGAGATAAAAAGATTTGGCTTGAAAAAAAAAGAGATATCATCAGTTTTTATAGGAGGCGGAACTCCTTCAACCGTTTCGCCAAAGCTTTATGAAGATTTTTTCAAAAAGATATCCCCATACTTGAGTGATAATGTTGAAATCACTACTGAAGCCAACCCAAACAGTGCATCTTTGGAGTGGATAAAAGGCATGAAAAGTCTTGGTGTGAACAGGATGAGTTTTGGAGTGCAAAGTTTTGATGATGAAAAACTGATATATCTTGGAAGAAACCATACATCAAATAGTGCCTTGCAAGCCATAGAAAACGCTTTTCTAGCAGATATAAAAAATATATCTTTAGATTTGATACATGATACTCTTTTGGATGATGAAAAACTTCTTCAAAACGATATAGATACCGCATCGAAGCTTCCTATCAATCACATAAGCTCATACTCGCTGACTATTGAAAAGGATACAAAGTTTTTTAAGATACAAGAGCGTTCAAAAGAGGATATAGATACTCAAAAGTGGTTTTACGAAATGATAGAAAATGCAGGTTTCCCTAGATATGAAGTATCAAATTTTGGACGATATATCTGCAGACACAATGTTGGCTACTGGAAGCATTATGACTATATCGGCATTGGTGCGGGAGCAGTAGGATACAACCAAGATGCAAGATATTATCCCCAAAAAGATATACAAAAATATATCCAAGATCCATTGTTACACAAAAAAGAGATTCTTAATATTTCTCAAATCAAAGAGGAAAAAGTTTTTTTGGGACTTAGATCATGTGTGGGATTTTATAAAGATATACTAACAGATAGTGAAAAAAATAGAGTTGACATACTTGAAAAAGAGCATAAAGTGATGCAAAAAGAGGGTAAGATTTTCAATGCGGATTATTTGTTAAGTGATGAGATTGCACTATTTATCTTAGACTAATTATACTTTGGATAAAATAACTTTTCAAAATTCTTTATAAAGCAGGTAATCGATATATGTTTGGAATGGGTTTTTCCGAGATAATGATCATCTTGGTGATCGGTATCATTTTTTTAGGTCCTGAAAAGCTTCCAGAAGCCATGGTTAAAATCGCAAAATTTTTCAATACCTTCAAAAAGACTATTAACGAAGCAAAAGAGAGTATCGATCAAGAACTCAAAATCGAGGAGCTCAAAAAAGAAGCTCTTGAATATAAGAAAAAACTGCACGAAACGACAAATAGTGTCAAGCACTCGGTTTACATGGATGAGTTTGAAGAGATAAAAAATTCCGCAACAGATATAAATAAAACTTTCAAAGAGAGTGTTGAAGAAGCCGCTACTGCTACAAAAGATGATATAGGCACTGAAAAAATAGAAAAAAAAGTAAAGAAAAAGAAAAAAAGCACCCCTAAAAAGATAGAAGATACAGCCAAAAAAGAGGATACGTCTCAAGCTGAGGATATAGATAATGTTTGAAGAGTTAAAACCGCATATTGCCGAGCTTAGACTGAGACTTGGCATCTCCCTGGCTACAATTATAGTTATGTTCTTTGTATGCTTCAACTTTTGGGAACCGCTTCTATCGTGGATGATACATCCACTTAAAGAAGTACTTCCTTCAACTAGTAGCATTATATTCACCAAAGTTCAAGAACCTCTTTTTACGGCACTTAAAGTTTCATTTTTTGCAGGTTTCATACTCTCTTTGCCTGTCGTATTTTGGCAATTATGGCTTTTTATATCCCCGGGGCTTTATGAAAATGAAAAAAAGATGATACTACCGTTTGTCTTTTTTGCAACCATTATGTTTTTAATGGGTGCGGCATTTTGTTACTTTGTGGTCATACCTTTTGGATTTGCTTTTTTGGTGAATTTTGGAGGCAAACTATTTACTGCTCTTCCAAGTATAGGTGAGTATGTAGGATTTTTCACGAAGCTTCTGTTTGGATTTGGTATAGCTTTTGAATTGCCTGTTATAACATTTTTCTTAGCCAAGATAGGCATGGTAACTGATAAAACTTTGATAGGTTTTTTTAGATATGCTATAGTTATCATATTTGCTGTTTCTGCACTTTTGACCCCTCCTGATGTTTTAACCCAGTTTCTTATGGCCGGTCCTCTTATACTGCTTTACGGTTTTTCGGTTCTCATAGCTAGATATGTCAATCCTGAAAAAAATGAAGAAGAGAGCGAAGAAGAGGATATAGGCGAAGATGACACAGAAGAAAACAAAGAAGATATAAACAAAGACAAATAAACTTGAATCCGCTAAACATAGAGAGTTACAGCTATGAGTTGCCTTCGCATCTCATAGCATCATCTCCCGCAAACCCAAAAGATCACTGCAAACTTTTGGTGTATGATAGAAAAAAAGATAAAATAATACATGACAAATTTTACAATATCCTAAAATATTTACCAAAAGATTGTGCCGTACTTCTAAACGATACAAAAGTGATAAAAGCCAGGATATACGGTCAAAAAGAGAGCGGAGGCAAAGTTGAGCTGCTACTTAATTCTCCTTTGGAAAATGATAGTTTCCTGGTATATATAAGAGGAAAAGTAAAAGTTGATACCAAACTCGTTTTTGATATGGGCTTAACGGCACTTTTAAAAAAGTTAAATGATGACGGAACAAGAGTAGTAAAATTTTTCATAGATGAAAAAACAGTAAATTTTGAAAAATTAAATAACATCCTTGAAAAGATAGGTCATGTTCCTTTACCTCCTTATATAAAAAGAGAAGATACAAAAGATGATGAAAAAAATTATCAAACTCTTTTTGCCAAAAATATAGGAGCAGTTGCAGCCCCTACAGCTTCACTTCATTTCAGTGATAAACTTTTAAAGGATTTGAAACAAAAGCATGAAGTCGGATTTTTGACTTTACATGTGGGTGCCGGGACATTTAAACCTGTTGAAGTTCAAAATATACTCGAGCATAAAATGCACTCCGAATTTTACTCCATACCAAAAAAAACCTGTGAAATTATAAATTCGAAAAAAGATATACTTGCCGTAGGCACAACTGTAGCTAGAACGATAGAGTACTACATAAGAGAAAAAAACAGCATCTCAAATGCCGATATTTTTATCCATCCAAAAAACCCGCCACTTAGAGTAAATCATCTTTTAACCAATTTTCATTTACCAAGATCAACCCTTTTGATGTTGGTTGCAAGTTTTATAGGCATAGAAAAAACATTGGAGATTTACAATATCGCCATAAAAAATGAGTATCGTTTCTTCTCTTACGGAGATGCGATGCTTATATTGTAAAATCTAACAACAAGGAGCAAAAGCATGAGCAATGTAAAAGTTTACGGCATAAAAACATGTGGTAGTGTTAAAAAAGCTATCAAATTTTTAAACGACAATCACATAGAGTTTGATTTTATAGATTTTAAAAAAGAACATATCCATAGAGACAAGATAGAAGAGTGGCTTAAAAAAACTTCCATAGATAAACTTTTCAACAACCGCGGTACCAAATACAGAGTGTTGAAACTAAAAGAACTTGAGTTGGATGATGAAGGTAAGATAGAATGGCTTGCAAAAGAAAATATGCTTATAAAAAGACCTGTTGTAGAGTATAACGATCAAGTCATAGTAGGATTTGACGAAGAATTATACAGACAAATTTTTGGCTTATAACCGGGAATCATTCCCGGTTATGATTTTATTTATCTTGGTGTATGTCGAGCTGTGGATATGGAATGGATATACCTTTCTCATCAAAAACAAGTTTTACTTTTTCCAAAGTATCGAAGTAAACTCCCCAGTAATCGCCACTTTTGACCCATGCTCTTACCACAAAATTAACACTACTGTCAGCCAACTCACTCACTGCGACAAAAGGTGTCGGATCATCTAAGACCCTTTCATCTGATTTTACGATCTCTTCCAAAGTACTTTTTGCCAACTTTAAGTCATCATCATACCCTATGCCAAATGTAAAATCCACTCTTCTGGTATCTTTAGCAGAAAAGTTTGTAATGTTTCCGCCGATGATAGCTGAGTTTGGTATGATGATCTGTTTATTGTCACCTGTTTTTAAAAGTACGCTAAAAAGGTTGATCTCTTCAACCATTCCGCTTTCACCTGCTGCTTGTATAAAATCGCCCACGCTAAAGGGTCTGAAAAATATCAAAAGTACCCCGGCTCCGACATTGGAAAGTGTACCTTGGAAAGCCAGACCAACTGCCAAACCTGCTGCACCCAAAACTGCTATAAATGATGTGGTGTTAACTCCAAGGTTACTTAAAGCTGCCAGTATAATAAAGAGTAACAAACCTCCGTATATAACATTACCTAAAAATTTTACAATGGTTTCATCCATTTTAGCTTTTTGCATGGCTTTTTTTGTAAAATTAGTTAGCCATGAAGCTACTTTTTTCCCGATATAAAATATAAGTATAGAGCCTATGACTTTTAAGCCGTAAACACTTATATATCCCATAACGGCATCAAGATTGATATCCATCTTCTACTCCTTTTTTATTTTATGGCATACCTGGAAAAAATTATACCACAGATATTGTGAACATTGTGAATTATATGGGCAAGTTCAGCCATCTTTTGAGTATCAAGGATGCAGATAAACTGTCTATTCTCCCGTCTCTTTTTATCTTCACTTCACCTTTTAAAAGTTCTTTTGCCTCGCTGCTTGTGCCGTATTCATCTTGAAACTCTATATCGCCTTCAAAATCAACTAAATTTACAAAATGCTCTATGCGTCTTTGCATCTCGTCTTCACTGCTGCCTCCTCTTGGAAGACCTACTACCAATGTATCGGCTTCTTTTTGTTTTAAAAGATTTGCAAGCTCTTCCGCTGCTTGGTTGCGATTTTTTCTTAAGATCGCTTTTTGGGGTAAAACAGTTTTTTTATCATAAGTAACGGCTATACCTATCCTTTTAAGTCCTATATCTACCGCTACTATGCTCATGTCAGCCTCACTCTACCGTTTTCTATCAGTATCTTTCCGTCAAGTTCAGCCTCGAACACCCTATCTCCATATATCTTCAAGGCATCTTCATATCTTGGAAAATTTTTGCAAAACTCATAAAATTCATCCTTTTTAAGTTCCGTCTCTTCAGTAGCACCAAAAGTTTTGACAAATTCGTCTATATCATATATGGGAGTGGCCAGTGCGTCTTTTAAGAGCTGATTTGTTCCTTTGCTTTCATCTATTCTGTGAGGAAGAACATATATGGGTTTATTGTGTTTCATTGCAAACTCGGCACTTCTAAGCGAACCGCTTTTCAAATCAGCCTGAGTTATGATGACAGCTTCACTTAAAGCTACGATTATCTCGTTTCTTATGACAAAACTCCATGGAGTTGCTTTAAAATCAGGCTCAAACCGGCTTATAACCAATCCATTTTTTTCTATCTCTTCTATGATATTTTTATTGACCTTGGGATATCTGTGGTTTAAGCCGCTTCCTGTTACCGCTATGGTATTGCTGCTGCCCGCTCCTTGATGAGCCAAAGCATCAACTCCCATAGCAGCACCGCTTAGTATGCACACTCTAACATTTGCCAATTTTTTTGCCAACTCATAAGTAAATACCTTGGTGTAGTTTATGGGTCTTCTACTTCCTACTATGGCGATTTTTCTTTTTTTTAAAAGTTCGATATTTCCTTTATAATACAGCTTTTCTACCGGAACTTTTAAATCTTGCAGCTCACTTGGGATTTGTTTTAAGATTTGCATAAATTGTACCTACATAAACAAGCTTTACATCTTTTAGTAAAGCTGCTGACATTTTAAGAGCCTGAAGAGTTTTTGGATGTGGATGTCCTATAGCTATGGCAAAACCTTTTTGTTTTGCTTTTGCAACCGCTTTTTTTAATTGATTTTGTATATAGGATATATCGGCGACATTATCTATAAACACATCTCTGCTCAAAAGTTTTTTGTGAAAATTTTTAGCAACTTTTGATGCAACGGTATCGGCGCTCGTTCTACTGTCTATAAAAATCAAATTATACCTACCTAAAACAGTGTAAAGTTTCATCATCGAGTCATAATCGGATGTAAACTTGCTGCCTGTATGGTTGTTTAAAAACTTATCTCTTGGAAACCACTTTTTTATATTTTTTATGCGGTTGTTTATCGTATCCAAACTATCAGTGGTCAAAAGTGTTTTTGGCTCAGGATGAGGGTAATGAAGTGCTTCAAGAGGTAAATGTACCATATAAAAATCAAACTCACTCGCAAGCTTTGGAGTATCGGGATGTCTTTTAGTAGGAGGGAAAAATGAAGGCGTGACTTTAAAAGGAAGAGCTTTTATCTTGCTGACTTCCGAAGCAAAAGCAACATCATCTATGATGATAGCAAGAAGTGGTTTTTTGGACTGTACAAAAAGTGTCGTTTTTGTTTGCTTGGGTTTGATATTGTCATACTTTTCCAAGCTTTTTTTATAATCAACAGCTTCGGATGAAAGTACTTTTTTTGGCTTTTTTGGAGTTTTTAAAGATTGCTTTTGACTTTTTTTGGCCTTAATCAACTCTTTTTTTAAAATATCGACTTTCTCTTTTTCCTCTTTTAGCATTTTATTCATTTTTTCCAAAAGCTCTTTGCTTGGATACGCTTTTTTTTCGGTATTTTTTTTGGACACAAAAAGTGTTTTAACAGTGTCAAAACTTCCGTATATCAAAAAGGATGCTAAAATTATGAACAGTATGATAGAAAATGATTTTTTATATTTTTGCCAAAAACCTACTTTTTTTTTCGATCTTTTTTTTATTTTTCTTTTTTTTATCATAAATTTATCGATTATGGATCTACAGGGCAAAATGCCCTGTAGGTTTGATTAGTTTTTGTCTTCGTCAACTAGTTTGTTTGATTTGATCCAAGGCATCATGGCTCTTAGTTTGACACCTGTTTTTTCTATAGGATGAGCTTTAAGCATATTTCTCTCAGCTGTCATTCTTGGATATCCACTTTCACCCTCAAGTATAAAATCTTTAGCAAACTTACCATTTTGGATCTCAGCAAGTATAGCTTTCATAGCCTTTTTGGATTCTTCGTTTATAACCCTTGGACCACTTACCATATCACCATATTCAGCAGTATTGCTTATAGAGTATCTCATTTCAGCCAAACCACCCTCAAAAACCAAGTCAACTATAAGTTTCATTTCATGCAAACATTCAAAGTATGCCATCTCAGGAGGATAACCGGCTTCTGTTAGTGTCTCAAAACCAGCTTTTATAAGCGAAGTCAAACCTCCACAAAGTACTGCTTGCTCACCAAAAAGATCAGTCTCGGTCTCATCTTTGAAAGTTGTCTCTATGATAGCTGTTCTACCTCCACCTATGCCTGAAGCATAAGAGAGTGCCAACTCTTTTGTATTACCGCTTGGATCTTGGAAAACCGCTATAAGATCAGGAACCCCACCGCCTCTTACAAACTCGCTTCTTACAGTGTGTCCGGGAGCTTTAGGTGCAACCATCATGACATTGATATCGCTTGCCGGTCTTATCCTTCCGTAGTGGATATTGAACCCGTGAGCAAATGCTATGGTTGCTCCACTTTTTAAGTTTGGTGCTATTTCGTTGTCATAAACAGACTTTTGAGTCTCATCAGGTAAAAGTATCATAACCACATCAGCACCTTTGACTGCTTCACTTACTTCAAAAACATCAAAGCCTTTTGCTTCTGCTTTTTTCCATGAATTTCCACCCTTTTTCAAGCCGACTACAACATCAACCCCATTATCTCTCAAGTTTTCAGCATGCGCATGGCCTTGGCTTCCAAAACCTATCATAGCAACTTTTTTACTCTTTATCAAAGAGATATCACAATCTTTGTCATAATAAACATTCAATGACATTTTTCATCCTTCTAAATAATTTTCGATATTTTACAAAAACTTTACTTAAAAGCAAAATATAAACTATTAAAAGATAAAATAATGCCAGAAATTGCAAAAAAGTTTAAATTTGGGGAAAAACATGGATGAATCACTTATAAAAAGGGTAAAAAACTTTCCGCCGCTTGATGAAACGGTGATGAAAGTACAAGAGATAACGTCAAGGAAAAACAGTTCTTTAAGAGAATTGACAAGTGTGGTTGAAAAAGACCCTATGCTAACAGCCAATATACTAAAAGCGACAAACTCTCCTTTGTACGGATTTAGCAGAGAGATAAAAAGTATCAATCAAGCCATATCGCTTTTTGGTATGGCAACCATAAGAGGTTTTGCTTTGGCTTCGATGATGCAAACAAGCATCAAGATAGATATGTCACCATATGGCTTATCCAAAGAGCAGTTTTTAAATACAAGTCTATCGCAAAACGCTCTTATGTTTTCATGGTACTCGAAAATAAATAGAGAAATGATGGATGTACTTATGCCGGCATCTTTTTTACTTGAAACAGGCAGGATCATTCTAGCTGACGAACTAAAAGAAGACAATAAAGCAGATGAATTCAAAGCGGAACTTCAAAACAGAAAAACGGCATCTGAAGTATCGACTCTCGAAGAAGACTATCTAAATATAAGTGGAGAAGAGATAACAGCTGCCATACTGGAACACTGGAATCTTGAGCCAAAGATAGTGAATGCCATCAGATATGCTCTCAATATAGAAAAAGCGGACGAAGAGAGTAAGGATTACGCCATAGCTTTGAATGTCGTATTAAACAGTATCAATACTGCAGGAAAGTTTAAGCCCGAAGGCTTGAAAGAAGCTTATGAAACCATTGACGAGTATGATTTGGATAGAGAGAAATTTGTAAGAGCTCTGGAGAGTGTCAACGGGTGAGAGAATTTTTATACAAACTTACAAAAGGTATCCAAAAGAAAGATATACCTAAAAACCTAAGTTATCTTATAAACGATCTTTCAAAATACAAGGCTATAAAACAGCACAAAAATGTATATAAACTGCATCCGGATTATAGATTTGGTACGCTGGATATCAGCAGGTCAAATACAGGATTTTTGGAAGTAATTTCTCCAAAAAAAGTCAAAGATCTGCTTATCGAGTCGAAAGATTTACTAAACTCTTCAAAGGGCGATCTTGTCCTTGCAAAAAGAGTTTACTCAAATTACGGAAGACCCAAAGCCAAAGTAGTTTACATAGTAAAGAAAAAAGATAATTATCAAGTAGTTTACACAAAAGATATCAACGGTAAGATTCTAGGCATCAATATAAAAACCGGGCTTCAAAACTTTATAACCGCTTCACAAAAATCACTTAAAAAACTACCTACTAAAACTGTTTTGAAGATAGATAGCAAAACCGGATCTATTGAAGAAGTTTTAGGTGTTTTGGATGATCCTAAAGTTGATGAGAAGATTTCTCTGGCACTATATGAAAAAAAAGAGGAGTTTGATAAAAAAAGTGAACTAGAAGCAAAAAGTTTCGGCAATTTCGTAGATAAAAGCATGTACCCAAACAGGGTAGATTTAACTCATCTGCCGTTTTGTACCATAGATCCTGTTACCGCGAAAGACTTCGACGATGCTATATATTTTGATACGAAAAATTATACTCTTTATGTTGCTATAGCTGATGTCAGTGAGTATGTGTTTTTCAAAGGAAGTATTGACAAAGAAGCTAAAGAACGGGGTTTTTCCATATACTTCCCCCACAAATCCATCCCCATGCTTCCAAGAACTCTTAGTGAAAACATTTGTTCACTCAAACCTTATGAAGACAGGCTTACTTTTACTTATAAGATGACAATAGATCCAAAAACCCTTGAAGTAAAAAAAGAGGAGCTTTTAGAAACCATTATAAACTCCAAAAGAAGATTCAACTATGAAGAAGTGGATAAAATCCTTCAAACAAAAAAATGTGAAAACGAAGAAGATGAAGAGATGGTCTCTTTTTTACTGCCACTTAACGAATTAGCCAAAAAGATAAGAAAAAAAAGATTGCAAAAAGGTTTTGATTTTCATACAAGCGATATAAGAATGGAGCTTGATGATGAACAAAACTTGATAAAAACTTATAAAGAAGTTGAAACGCCCTCCCACTCTTTGGTGGAAGAGTGTATGCTTTTAGCCAACAAAGCTGCTGCTAAAATGATAGATTATGGGATTTTCAGGGTACATGAGCCTCCCTCTTATGATGACATAGCAAAACTTCTCGAACAAGTTGCACAGTTAGGTATTTTTGTAAAATTCAAAACCGATATCCACTCTCTTATAACAGAGATCCAAAAAAAAGCAAAAGAGATGGGTTTGCAGGAGATGGTGGATATGCTTATCATAAGAGCTCAAAAACAAGCTCGTTACAGTGCAACAAATAGCGGACACTTCGGTCTTGGATTTGACAGGTATACACATTTTACTTCACCTATTAGACGATACAGTGACTTGACTCTTCATAGACTCTTAAAAAGTATCATAAGAAAAGATAAAAAATTAAAAGAGTTTTTACTAAAAGATATCGAGCCTCTCTGCGAAAGACTAAGTGAACTTGAAAGAGAGAGCGATAAAGTGGCATATGACTTTATGGATAGAAAATATGCCAGATGGGCAAAAGAAAATCTTGATGAAATTTTTGAAGCAGTCATCACAAGTACTCACTCTATGCCTATAGCCGTCATAGAAGGTGATATAGAAGGAGCCAGGGTTCATCTTATGGAAAATGATGTGGAATTTTTGGAAAAAGTCAATATCAGGCTTTTGGGTTCTGATATAGCTACCACCAAAATCATAGGGGATATAACCGAAGTGGAAAGAGAAGGGGTCGAGTAGTGTACAAACAAGTTTTAGATACTCTCATCCAAAAAAACTCTCTGCCAAAATCACTCATGCTCTACGGGCAATGCCCATACTACCGAAGCAGTTATCTTAAAAAAATCGCTTCCATATATGGTACAAAGAACGAGCAGTTAAGATACTATTTTGACGAGTATGATTTTAAAAGTGCAAAAACCTTTGTATCACAATCATCACTTTTCGGTGATAAAAACATACTCATCATAAAAACGGAAAAAACCATACCAAAAAAAGAGCTTGAAGTGATTTTACAAAATTGTAAAACAAATGAAAACAGTTTTTTTCTTTTCGAGTATTTTGGAGATGACAAAAAGGCCAAAGATATAGCAAAAGTTTTCAATAAAAAACTAAATGCAGATTTTGTAAGATTCTTTAAACCAAACAGTTACGAAGCTATAAATATTCTTGTAAATTTTGCAAAAGAGATAAAACTAGATATAAACAGATACGCCATAGAGCATCTTTACAAGATAGAAAACGAAGATATATCTTTATGCTTTGAAGAGTTGAAAAAATTAAAAAATCTCGACAAAAACATATCTGTAAACGATATAGACAGATATTCGTTTGCTCTTGGTGTTTCGGATATGGATGACTTGATGGAAAGATTTTTTACTAAACAGGATATAAAAGAATTGATGAGTGAATTTCTTGAAGTATCCGGTGCAAATGAGATATTTATCATAAATTCACTGCAAAATTACCTGACCACTCTTTTTATGTTTTACAGTTACATTCTTGCATACGGCACTTTTGATGCAAAAGCTATACTGGGATACCCGCTTCCTCCACAGATAGCAAAAAAAAAGGCAGACTTGTCCATCAAGATAAAATTACCCGTTTACAAAACTCTTTTTATGGAGCTTTCCGAGATAGAACTCAAACTAAAAACAGATACACATATGGATAAAACATCATATTTCATATCTTCTTTAATAAAACTTCAAACTTTTTTATAGTATAATCCTCGTTCCTTTGCAAAAAGCAAAGAGATAAAAAAGGTCCTTACTTTTGAAAAGCCAAATTCAAAAGTTAGAAAGCCATAAGGAGAAAAAATGAGGCACTACGAACTGTTGGTTATATTAAAACCGACTCTTACGGATGAAGAGAAGTCTTCACAAGTTGATTTCTTGAAAGATTTGTTTGCAAAAAACGAAGCTGTTATCGAAGTTATCGAGGACAAGGGCACAAGAAATCTTGCATATGAGATCCAAAAGCATAAGCGCGGTCACTACTACGTGATCTACTTCAAAGCACCTTCAAGCTCTATAACTGAGATAGAGAGAATGATAAGATTCAATGAAGAGATCATAAAGTTCATGACAGTCAAATACGAAAATAAAAAAGAGATAGCTTTTTGGGAAACTCTTAGCAATAATGTTAAAAAGACCCTTAAAAAAGCAGAAGAAAAAACCGAAACTTCAGAAGCTCCGACTCCAAAAAAAGAGGAAGAAAAGAGCGAAGAAGCTTAAAAGATAAAAAGGTAACACCATGTACAACAGAGTCATACTTGTAGGCAGACTAACAAGAGATCCCGAACTTAGATACTTACCAAACGGTACTGCGGTAGCGACATTTGGTTTGGCAACCAGCAGAAGCTGGACAGATAGAAACACCAATGAAAAAAAAGAGGAAGTAATGTTCATAGATGTTACTTCATTTGCAAGAAGTGCCGAGATAGTGAACCAGTATCTAAAAAAAGGTAACAAAGTCTTGGTTGAAGGTAGACTCGTACTTGACAGGTGGACTGACCAAAATGGTCAAAACAGAAGCAAGCATACAGTAAGAGCTGATAGTGTACAATTTATGGAGACAAGAGCGGAGGCACAAAATAGCCAAAATTCCTACAATGCTCCAAGTCAGGGAGAATATGCTCCAAAAAACGAGTACAATCAGCCAAACAAACCGACACCTTCTTCATCACAGGAAAACAACATTCCAGAAATTGACATAGATGACGAAGAGATACCGTTTTAAGACATAAAAAATATAAAAGGAAATAAAGTGGCAGAAAGAAGAAAATATTCAAAAAAATATTGTAAATATTGTGAAGCAAAAGTTGAAATGATAGATTATAAAGACTTGGGTCTTTTAAAACAAACTCTATCCGAAAGATATAAAATCATGCCTAAAAGACTTACAGGCAACTGCAAAAGACATCAGGAGATGGCTGAAAAAGCTATCAAAAGAGCAAGACAAGCTGCATTTATCCCATACATTGTAGATAGAAAAAATGTAGCCGTTACTCCGTTTGAACTTTTAAAATAACCATTTAGGGTGTTTTTAAAACACCCTAAATCTTCTAAACCAAGGCTTCTTTTAAAACTTCTTCTATATTTGTAACCGATACGATTTTTATATTTGCTTTTACCTCATCCGGAATATCATCGAGATCTTTTTCATAATTTTTCTTACAGATTATCACTTTTTTTATCTTTGCTTTATATGCAGCTATCATCTTCTCTTTAAGTCCGCCTATCGGTAAAACCTTACCTGTTAGAGTAAGCTCTCCGGTCATCGCCACATCGGCTCTTACTTTTTTCTCTGAAAGTATGGAAGCTATGGCAGTAGCCATGGTTATACCGGCACTTGGACCATCCTTTGGAGTCGCACCTTCTGGAACATGAAGATGAAGATCATATCTTCTGTACACTTCACTACTTGGAAGTTTTTTCTTCTCATCTTTCTCTTTTTCACTTTTTGGTATGATATTTTGTGATATTTTTATCTTGTCATTATCTATGAGGACTTTTACGACACTAAAGGCTATCTTGGCTGATTCTTTCATAACATCGCCCAAAGATCCTGTAAGCTGCAATGCACCTTTGCCTTTTATCTTAATAGCTTCGATCTTGAGCACATCACCGCCGACTGCCGTCCATGCAAGTCCGTTTACTACTCCTACCACATCTTTTTTATCTGTTTCTTCTATCTCGAAAACCTCTTTTTCAAGATACTCTTTTAAGTTTTTAACAGTTATGGAAATTTTTTTGATACTTGGATCCAAAAGCAGTTTTTTAGCTACTTTTCTAAGTATCTGGGCTATCTTTCTTCTTAGATTTCTAACCCCCGCTTCTCTTGTAAAATTCTCTATAACCTTTTCAAGTGCCGCTTTGGTAAAACTTACTTCATAAGCATTCAATCCGTGTTTTTTTAGTTCTTGTGGGATTAGATACTTTTTAGCTATCTGAAACTTTTCCTGTGGAGTATATGAGCTAAGTCTTATAAACTCCATCCTGTCTCTAAGCGGTGCGGGAATGTAGCCTACATCATTTGCAGTCGCTATGAAAACGACTTTGCTCAAATCTATGTTGAAGTTGGTATAATAATCTCTAAATTTATTGTTTTGTTCGGGATCGAGTACTTCGAGCAGAACACTTGTAGGATCGCCTCTGTGACTTCTTGCAACTTTATCTATCTCATCAAGCACCACAACCGGATCCATCTGCTTCGCTTCTATGAGACCTTGCACGATTCGCCCGGGCATTGCGCCTATGTAAGTTCTTCTATGTCCTCTTAATTCATTTACATCTTCCAAACCCCCGAGAGCGATACGCACAAGATGTCTTTTTAGCGCCGTTGCTATAGAGTTTGCCAAAGATGTTTTACCGACTCCGGGAGGTCCGACAAAACAGATGATAGCACCTTTGTTTTCCTGGTTTTTAGCTCCTCTAAGCTCCAAAAGTTCTTTTACGGCAAAGTACTCCTCTATCCTGTCTTTTGGCTTTTCAAGTGAAAAGTGATCTTTATCAAGTTGTTCTCTTACTTTTACGATATCAAGCTTCTCTTTTGAGTAAACTCCATACGGAATTTCCAAAACCCAGTCAAGATATCCCTGCAAAACATTGGCATCAGCTGAGTCTGGATGCATTCTTGAGAGCCTGTCTATCTGCTTTTTTATCTCTTTGTAAGCATCTTCACCCATATAAGCTTTTTTAAGTTCGAGTTTCTTTCTATACTCTTCGATCTCTTCATCTCTTTGAGTATCGGCTCCGAGTTCTTTTTGTATCTGTTTTAATTGCTCTTTTAAAAAATACTCTTTATTTACTTTATCTATACGCGAGTGGGCTTTGCTTTTTATCTCTCTTTGAAGTTTGCTAGCTTCTATCTCTTCGACCAAAAAGTCTATAAGCTGCATGAGCCTTTTTTCCACATCCTGCTCTACAAAAAGTTTGTAAGCCTGCTCTTTCTTTAGCCGTATAGTGCTAGAGACAAGATCTGCGACCCTGTCTATGTCACTGTTTTCCTCTATAGTCCTCAAAAAATCAGGAGGAAGGTAAGGATTGACAGACGAGAGGACTTTGAGTTTTTCCATAAGTACGGAAAGCAAAGCCTCTTTTTTTATATCTTCTATATTTGTAGGCTCCATAACGGCAACTGTCGCTACCAAAGGATTTTTAGATACCTCTTTTATGATCTTGCCTTTTGCCATGCCCTGAAAGAGTATCTTCACTCTACCGTCCGGCAGCATGACTTTTCTCATAATAGAGCCGATAACCCCCACATCATAAACACTTTCAAAACTTCTCTCACCCTCATGAGCGAGCTTGGTCGATGCCACAAGTATCAACGAGTTATCTTCTAAAGCTTTGTTTACGGCATTGATATTTTCCTGATCACTTAAAAAGATAGGAGATATCATAAAAGGGTATAAAAACTGTTCATCCTCTATAACAACAGGTAAATCAGTCGGAAAGTTATTGTAATCGCTTAATTGCATTTTGACCCCCTATATATAAAATTATTCAAATATTTCTCTATACCATGCGGTATCAGGTTTTATCATCTTCACATCTTTGTACCATGCTTTTTTAAGTCTTGCCTCATATATCTTGGCAGCTTTTGGCTTGCCTATCCTCTTGTATAAGGATATGATCTGCAGATCCATACTTTTTTGTGCCAAAGATAGCTTTGTAAGCATCGTTTGAACCAAAGGCACATACCTTGAGTTCGGGTACTTCTTGATATAGTCATACGATTTTTTTATGGTATCGTTTAGTAGAACCTGATCTCTTTTAGGGTAGGCAAAAGCGTAAAAATTTGTCTTGATCTTCAAAAATTTCGCATATTTTATCGAGCTGCTATCGCCAAATCTTTTTATAAACTCATCGAGATAAAAATTTGCAAGTATATACTCCTCCTCTTTTGAATGGGCCTGAGCCAAGATAAGCATACTTTCCTTCAAAAGCGGTGATTCGATATGCTCTGATGAAAGTGACGTATAGTAGTCGTCAGCCTTGTCAAGGTCACCTGTTTTTATATATTTCATAATACCCTGATACCAAA
This sequence comes from Thiofractor thiocamini, assembly GCF_055384375.1. NCBI lineage: Bacteria > Pseudomonadati > Campylobacterota > Epsilonproteobacteria > Campylobacterales > Thiofractor > Thiofractor thiocamini. The sequence continues at coordinate 1,061,683 of NZ_AP042389.1, forward strand.
ATATCGCAGGTTTGTTGTAAACTTCCTCTTTTTTTGTCGAACACCCGCTCAACAGTAGTAAAAAAACGGCAATGAAAAATGTCATGATATATCTCATATTTTCTCCAGCATATAAAATTAATATTATTTTACCCTTTTATTTGTTATCAAAAGATTAAAACGGTCGATATAGTAAAAAAATATATAAAGGTTTTTTATAATGACATATGAAGTTAAAAGTCCTCTTTTGGGATTTGACGATATAAAAAAGATGAAACTCACAAAGATTGATGATATTTTTATGAAACTTGAAGATTGCGAAGAAAGCGGCATTTCATTTACCCTTATAGATCCCTATGCCTTAAGATCATACTCTTTTGACATACCTGTGGACTTTCAAAAAGCACTTGATATAAAAACAGACTCCAAACTCCTTGTTTACAACACCATGATCATCCAAGAACCCATAGAGAAATCCGCTATCAATTTTTTAGCACCGATCATATTTAACAATGAAAACAAAACCATGGGACAACTCATACTTGACAATATCAAATATCCAAATTTCCATATAGTAGAAACATTATCAAACTATTTAAGTAAAGATTAATACTAATAATTATAAAATGTAAAGTTAGCTACAAAAAGGTGGGTGGTTGGGTAGCAAATATTTTTTATCTCCACTACTCTTTTCCTTTGTACCGTTGGCAAGGAGATAGCGATGCAGCATCATAAAAAACAAAAACCTAAGAAGTTATATAATATTCTAAATATTTTTCAAATGATTATCATACTCCCTTTGTTTATGATAACTATACTTAAAGCCGATACCGTTCTCATAGACTTAAGTTCCAACTTAAGCATAGTACCGGCTACGGTTGAAGTTTCGCAAGACTTTAACAGTACCATCACCATAACAAATGAAACTACCGGCAGTACCACTCTCGACGGTAACGGTGCTACCATAAAATACCATATCCCCAGCGGTTCGTCATACTCAGGAAATTACAGCGGAGCCGGATGGAATTGTAACGGAAGTGCAGATGCCGATAACAATATCTCATGTCAATACAATCAGACATTAAACAACGGGGATACATCAAATCCATTAAACATAATACTCACAGCTCCTAGCACAACAGGAAGCTCCAATCCCACTTTAACGGTCATAGCGACCACGACCGATGCCAATACAACAAACAACGACTCCACGGCTCCTGTGGAATTTGGCAAATCAAACTTAAATGCAGACAAAACAGTTTCATCTCCTAATATAGGACTAAATCAGAATTTTACTTATACCATTTCCGTATCAAACCCGTACAACGGGAGTAACCCGACAGTAAAGGCAAGAAACGTTACTATAACCGACAATTTACCAGGCGGCGTTAGTTTTGTTTCGGTAAGCGATACTTCATGGTGTAGTGAAAGTGGTGGGGTTGTCAGCTGTAGCGGGGCAGATTTGGACCCGGGCAGTAGTAGGTCGGTTACCATAACCGTACAGGCTGTAAGCGGAGGTATAAAAACCAATACAGCCTCTATAGATACCGATTCGTCCGATTACAACACTTTACCATTAACTCCAAGCGTAAATGTTACGGTACAACCTGCCGACATAGCTTTGAGCAAAACTCTTTTGGGCGGAATCGATGCCAACAATGCCGAAGTAAACTCTACGGTGACATACAACATATCTGTCACGAACAATGGACAAACTTCTGCCGAAGATGTAAATTTTACAGATACTCTGCCCGCGGGTGTATCATATGTAGGTATATCTCAGGGCAGTTGGAACTGTTCAGGCTCTTCAACTATAACTTGTTCTTTACCGTCACCTTTAGCCTACAATCAAACTAAGGATGTGAATATAACAGTCAAAATGCCCCCATCCCATCAGCAAGTTGACAATACCGCAACAGCGGTAACTTCAACAGATGAGGGTGGACAAACATCCGATGACAGTGACACACTGACTACCTACGTAAGAGGAGTTGATCTCAGGATCACAAAAACAGGCAATAATGCTACAGCCAAAGTGGGTTCAAACTATACCTACACTATCACTGTCGCAAACAATGGTCCTGTCGATGCCCAAAATGTGGTGGTCACAGATATTTTAGACTCCAGAATGACTTATGTAAGTGATACAGGAGGATGTACGGGTGTCGCCACAGGTGATACAGGTACCATGACTTGTGCTCATGGAGCATTGAACAGCGGTGCTTCATACAGTTTTGATGTAACCGTAAAAATGCCTACTGACAGCTTAAATGATGTAACGAACAGTGCATCTGTCACAAATGACATAGATGAGGAAAACTCCTTAGACAATAATGTTTCTTCTACGACACATCTTATGGGACCAGATTTAGACATCACAAAAGATGCCAATGTAAGTGCGGTAGGACTGGGCAAATCATTTACATATACATTAAATATAACAAGCAATAACGATATAAATGCCACAGATGTAAATATAACCGATACTCTACCTGCAGGTGTTGAGATAACCGGTATAAACAGCGGCACTTTTAACTGCCCCTCAACACCGATAACAGGTACTTTTTCTTGTACCAAATCAAACTTTCAAGGAAACGCAACCGATACCATAGTCCTTACTGCAAAAGCTCCTGCAAATGTTACAGGGGATATAACAAACAACGTCGTCATATCCCAATCGTTAAATCAAAACGACGGAAGTGCCAGCAAAACAGTAACTGTCACAGGTGTAACTCTAGGCATCTCTAAAAGTGCAAGTGCCACGGCAACCGTAGGCGGTTTGATAGACTACAATGTAACCGTAACCAATGCATCCCACTCCGATGCACAAAATGTAACGATCACTGATAATCTGGCTACTTATTTGGGTGCGGGATATACGGTAAATTCCATCATAGATGCCACGGACTGGAGTTGTAGCGGAGTCGATACATCACAGCTTTCTTGTACAAAAGACAGTGATCTTTTAGCCGAAGGCGACTCTTCAACCATACATTTTGATGTAAATGTACCTCTAAATGCGGCTCTTGGCACGGTTACAAATACAGCCGAAGCAAACACTTCAACTCTTCCAAAACCGACTGTCAGTGCGACCGCTTCGACAGTTATAAAAGGTTCTCATCTTATCGTGACTAAAACCGGAGATATTATAGGAACCGCTAATGAACCTATATATTTTGCGATTGAAGTTCAAAACGACGGTAGTGCAGATGCTAATGATGTTAATCTAACTATCAATCTAAACACCAATAACGCTGCTGATTTTACCAATATTGAAACTGATTGTGGAAGTGGAACTTACAGTTCGGTTACAGAACCGTTTACTTGTTCTTTAGGAAATATACCAGGTAACAATGGCAATAAGACTATACACATAAGAGCTGTATCACCAAACTTTGACAGCACTTATGCATCTAAAAATATATCAAACAGCGCTATAGCTACGACTTCTACACCAGAAGAAAATACAAATAACGACCATACATCCTGGTCTGTACCTATAAATGGTGCAGATTTGATAGTTAATAAAGCACCAAGTAGCCAGGATGTAGCAGTCGGACAAACAGTAACCTACACCATAACACTGAAAAATCAAGGTGATGCGAATGCAACCAATATATCTTTGGATGACATAGTACATACCAGCACTACTCCACTTGTATTGTCAAATCTAAACGCTGGGGCAGGATGGAATTGTACTACTTCATTCCCATCTAGCTTTCACTGTACATATAACTCTTCTTTGGCAAAAAATGAATCTGCATCAAATATCACAATAGATGCAACTGTACCGACAAATGCACCAATCAATACACAATTAAATAACGATGTCAATGTATCAAATAATACAGCTGAGGTAGATTATATCAATACAAATCAAAGAACTTCACCTGTTACCGTTAGAGGAGCAGATGTTAATATTACGAAAACAGTTAACAAGAGTACAGTTTCACTTGGTGAACAAGTTGTGTTTACCATAACGGTTACCAATAATGACTTGGCTGATGCACAGGATGTAAATGTTACAGATAGTTTACCTGCCGGATTTAGCTCGATTTCAACCGATTGTGCCAACCAAAGTATTTCTGGTCAAAATGTTACTTGTCAACTTGGTACCTTAGCACATAATGGAGGAACATCATCTTTTACCATCACGGCAAACGCTCCTACAACCAATGGTATCTTTAATAATATTGCAACAGTGTCAACTTCTACACCTGAATCTGATTATACAAACAATGATGACAATGCAACAGTAAATGTACAGGGAGCTGATTTAGCGATAAACAAAATTGACTCAGCTGATCCGGTAGCGGTCAATTCATTATATAACTATACAATCAATGTTACAAATATAGGTAGATCGTCGGCTTTTGGGGCTGATATCAATGATACTCTGCCTTCAAGCCTAACATTTGATCATGTCATATCTACAGATGCAAATTGGACTTGCGACACTTCTGCAATACCAAAGATACATTGCTATACAAATGATCCTAATATGGAATTACCGGGTACAGCCTCAGGCAATGCGTATAATCACAATATTATCACATTTCAGGTACGGGCACCTTCATCTGAGGGTACAGTTTCAAACACAGCTTATGTTGATACAAATACCTCGGAATCCAACAAAAACAACAATCATGATACGGAAACTACCAGAGTTATAAATATCAATCTCCAGGCCAGAAAAGATGTCAATGGTATAAATCCATGGAATACCAATCCCACATATATAGGTATAGGTGGTGATCTCACTTATAAATTATATGTAAGAAACCAAGTAATCAGCAATGTCGATGGCACTACGACTGTCAATATACCCATAACTGACATCAATATATCTGACAAATTACCAACAAATATCACCAATATATCTGTTACGCCAAGCAGTTCAAGGTTTACATGTGATTCGAATGCACCATCACCTGGAGATACATTGAACTGTCAATTGTCCGGCTCAGCTCTTCAAACATCTGAGCAGTGGATTCTTGTTGCCACGATAACAGCCAAAGCAACTACAAATTTTTATGATATTGATGCAAATACTATAGATGCTGCACACAATTGGATAATCAACCAATACCATGCTGTAACATCTTTGGGCGATAGTATACCGGCTGATAATGCACCTGGTGGAAATGGATATCTTGAGACTGACACCCTTATAAGAGGTGCAAACATGTCTATAACAAAAACGGTATCTACAGACCCTATAGGTGCAAATCAACCGTTTAGCTATACTATTTCAACCAAAAACTATCCAAGAACAGGAAATGCTGCACATGATATACCAAGTACAACAGCTACAAATATAGTGGTAAAAGATGTATTGCCTAATGATGTAAACTATACAAGTGCAAGTGGTACGAACTGGAGTTGTAGTGAAGCAAGCCATATCATAACATGTAATTACTCAGGAACTCTTGCTCCAAATGCTTCAGCTCCAAATATCACAGTAGATGTTTCGGCTCCCAATGCCATTGAAACCGTAATAAATGAAGCAAATGTTACGACTGATACACCAGAACTTACATCTTTACTGAATGACAACAATGATAGTGTGTCAACAAATATCATAGGTACTAAATTAAGTGTCATAAAAAGCGGTACAGCAGTAGCCGGTATGGGTGATGAACTTACATATGATATAAATGTTACAAATGTTTCAAATGTACCCGCAAAGTCCATATTGGTATATGACCAACTTCATAGCGGTGTATCTTTGAGCAGTGGATGGAATCGTGATATAAATACAGCTGATTGGAATTGTATCGACAATTCGGCATCATCTGCTCATAATGTTGTTTGTAGCTATAAAGGTGGAGATTTAGCTTCTGGAGCCACAATAGGATTTAGGATTTATACTAAAGCACCTAATTATACAGGTACTATAGTCAACAGAGCCATAGCAACCTCGAGCACAGTTGGAGACAACAATGTAACTGCTGATTTTCCTACACTTATAAAAGGAGCTGATATCGATTTTGCAAACAATCCATTTGTTCAGTCTCCTTCACCTGTCGGTGCTTATCATGCTATAGACTATAATGTAACTATCGAAAACAAAGGATATTCACAAGCACAAGATATTAATTTTACCATGAAGTTCCCAACCGGATTTTCACAAGAGTTCAATGTCACATCCACAAACAGTTCAGATCCATGGAGTTGTAATTTCGACGATACAAATATAAAACTTACATGTACATTGCCAACACTTGCACCATCAAATACAACTTCTATGATACATATCCATGCACTTGCACCAAATGCCAATCAGATAGTATCATACAACCTGTCTGTAACAGCCAAAGACAGCGAGGGCAATACAACCTCTTCTACATTAACGCCAAATCCTACTACAAATGTCAAAGGCTCAGACTTGAAGATAACCAAGTATGCAAGAGACCCTGACCCTCACAGTGACGGACTTTATCATGATAACAACATAACCGTTGGCGTAGGAAAAGAGATAGATTTTAAACTAAGCGTAACAAATCAAAACTTAGGTTTGGCAAAAGATATAAATATCACGGACACTCTGCCTGCCGGCTTTAGCGATATAAATATAACAAATCCGGGAGATTGGAACTGTTCGATAGCTTCAAGCACTATTGTCTGCTCTAGAACTTCGCTCGATGCAGATACGAATGCATCCGATATCTTATACTCGGCTACAACGCCCGGTTACATAGGCAATGCGACAAATACCGCTCATATAAATACTTCAACTGCTGAAGTAGATACGACTAACAATAGTAGCAGTATTGACATAAAATTGGAAGGTGCGACACTTAATGCCTCATTTAACGCTTCCAAAACAGAAGTGGCTATGGGTGAAATCTTCTCATATATACTTGACATAAACAACTCTGGAAGAAATCCGGCTGTTGATGTCAACACTTCCGATATATTTCCATCAGACTTTACATATATGGACAGTAACGGTAGTGACAGTGGATGGACATGCTCTAACGCAGGAAATCATGCTACGTGCAATCAGCCGAATATCCCGGCATACGGTGGCACTACAAAACTTATACTAAATGTTCAGGCACCTGCCAACACCATTGGCACATATCCAAATGATATAAATATAAGTTCAAACTCCATAGAGAACTCCATACTCTCCGTCGCGCCAAATGTCAGAGTCATAGGAGCGGATATAGCAGCAGATATAAACGCTACTCCAAATGATGTACTCGAAGATAGAAATGTCACTTACAACATAAATGTAAAAGATATCAATATCTCTACCGCAAAAAATGTAACGTTGAAGCAAACATTTGACAAATCGGTAAATGCTCTGTACATTATAAACGGTTCAAGCGATTGCAACCTTACTGATGCCAACCAGTCGGTTACTTGCTCCTTTGGGGATCTTGCATACAATGCAGATAAAAATATAACTATCATAGCTACTATGCCTTTTGCAGGAAACAACGATACCGTATCTTTAACAAGTACGGTTGAAACAAACACAACCTCTACTCAGGAGAATACTGCAAACGATACCAAACAAGCAACAGTCACTGTGCACAAGATAAAACCTGTAGCTGATTATAGGTTTGATGAGTGTAAATGGAACGGTACAAACGGAGTAGTTATAGACAGTATAAATGGATTGAACGGCACTGCCAAAAATGGAGCCAAAACACTAAATTATATATTGACACAAGATGACAATAACTTTTCAACCATTTGGAGAGTAGGAAAATTTGATGGAAACAATGACTATATAAGTATAACAAACAACGCACAACTTCAAATTGTAAAAGATCAAACATACTGCGCATGGGTAAAACCGACAAGTTTTCATAATAGAAGAAACATAATCGAAAAAGCATATGGTGGTGAAGGAACCATAACACAAGAAGCAGATGGTACTTTAAGTTACTATTATGGTACCAATGGTGGAAATGGTTCACCATATCAAGGTTTTGAATCAAACCGCTCATTAAGAAAAAATTATTGGAATCATATTTGTGTTGTGAGAGATTTAAATAATATGAAATTATATTGGTATATTGACGGCAATCTAACCAATAGTACAAATGCAAATTTTTCTCAAGCAGTAGCTAGTACAAAAAATATTCATATCGGAAAAGGATATGCAGGATATTTCAAGGGAAACATCGATGAAGTAGAGATATACAACATCGCTCTTGATGACAGAGCCGTAAAAGATATCTACAACAATGAAAAAGCACATAAAAACTATGATGGCACTTCGAGAAATGAACCTCTTTGTGGAGTAGATCTAAGGGTCACAAAAGTACCAAGTATGTCTCCTGTGGGGGCTGAAACTGCTTTTACTTACACCATAACAGTTAAAAACAGATCATCAGAACCTCTTACTACAGGTTTTACTTTGTATGATACAATGCCTGCAGGACTGACTCTGGATACAAACGGTACTACATACTCAGATCCAGGATTTACCTGTGTGGGAACTCATGACTTTAATTGTACAATTTTAACAGATGATATCTTATACCATAATGATACAAGATCAGTTACGATCACTGCTATAGCTCCAAACAGTACAGGTGAACATTTAACAAACTCAGCAACCGTTCAAACTGGAGTAGCCGGAACTACAGGACAACCGGATACTAACAACGGCAACAACAGTGACTCTGCCACAGTAATGACACTCGGAACCGATCTAGGTGTAACAAAAACAGCCACTTTGGATACAAATGGCTCAAACCTCATACACTACACGATGACAGTCACCAATCATAGTAGCTTAACTCCTGCTACAGGGATTACGATAATAGATACTTATGATAGCAGATTGTCACTTATAACCCCTCCTGATAGCATAAGCTGTACCATACCTGCAAGTGAACACTATTTTACTTGTACATTACCTAATATCGCTCCAGGGGATTCGTTAAGTTTTACTTCCACCATGCAAGCTCAAAGCGGAACGGACATCGTAAATGATATAAATGTAACAAGTCACACCGTAGATACGGATCTTAGCAATAATCACACTCAAGTATCATTGGATATAAATGTATCAGGTTCAAATGCTCCCGTAAAACTAAAAGACGGTTTTAGAAAACATGTCAGCACCAACAACTACGGCAATATGGTAGTTATAGGAAATACCATACTACAAGCAAATAATCAAGATGGAAACACATCTCTGACTGATGTCAACACTTCCTATGTAAACGTTGCCTCACAGCCATTGAATTCTTCAAGTGCTACACTCAACATACCTGAAAACAATGTGACCATTGAGTATGCAGGGCTTTACTGGGGAGGTCACATAAAAGGTCAGGACAACAATGATACTTTAACCGGCACTTTCAATACCATAAAACTTACCACGCCATCGGGTGACACTTTTACTATCGTCGGCGGCGATCAGGAAAACGGCAGTATCATAAGTGATGACAATGCAACAGGATTTTACAGATTTAAAAGGTTTGCCAGCTCAACCGGAAGACTATACTACTCTTCCGAAGCGAATGTTACTTCTATCATAAGAAACGAATACGCTACAAACGGAAATATAAACGGTATATTTATAGTATCTGATCTAAATGTATCTTATGGGCTTGATAACAGTGCAAGCTTCATCCCTGATGATACTTCACCAAGCCATTGGTCATTTTTCAACTCCGGATTTTTTGGAGGCTGGGAGCTTGTCGTGATATACTCAGTAGATCACAGACAGTACAGAAGTGTAAGATATAAAAACAGCACTATATTTGACGGATTTAAAGTTCTTATGCCAAGATCTCCGGGGCAATCTGTTTCACTAGATCTAAATGTAAGCGGCTTTATCACTCCTCATGAAGGCGATATCGAATCAACTCTCTTTTCCATGGTTTTTGCAGGTGATATGACACTTCCATATGAAAGCATGTCGGTTACTGATATCTCCAATACACCTCATCTCGTGAAAGAGGGCGCGAGCAATACAGACAATATCTTCAATGATACCATTTCATTGCAAAATATCGATACGACACCGATAGTAAAAAATCTCAATCTCAATTACAATCCTGGTATTGATTTGGATGAATTTGATTTGACAAGCCAGTATGACAGCAGTGGAAACTGCATAAGTTCACCTTGCTACCTAAGTAATGCCCAAACATCTACCAAGATCAATCTTCAAGTAAGCGAAAGTGATACCCCTATACCGGGTACTACACAGTACCCTGCGCAGTACGCATTTGTCAATATGCTGGGATTTAATACTCAGATATTTACCCCTGACTTCATAGACTCGTACAAAGAGTGCTTCAAGAAAAAAGAGCCTGGAAGCTTGAGTAATGATGACTGGGTACCGTGTAGCGATCCGATGCCTCCTATACACAGAGGAAGCATGCTCAAGTACAGGATAACCATCATAAACAGCGGAACCGATGATGCCATTGATGTACATGTAACGGATCCTCTGCCAAGAGAGGTTGATTTTAATGGAAGCTGTGCATCTCCAAACAGTGATATAACAGCTACGAACATATATGATCTCCCTGATGGTATTATTGGCGGTGCCTCAGATCTTGATTTCGACTATAACAGTACGCTAAGATCCATAAGCGGCGAATGTAAAAGTACTCTTTATGATTACAATCAAAGTGTAAGAGATGAATGTGTAGCAGACATAAAAGCCGTACTCATAGATGGCAATGAAACTACACCTCTTGGCACCATGCCTGATGGTAATGGGGAAACTATGAATCTTATAGATCCATCATACAACGGTACAACTTGCTCATCAGATGCAAACGGCACTACTTTAGTGTTCAACTATCCTGCTTTCCCTAAAAAAAGTGTAACATGGATAGAATTTTATACCAAGATAAATGGATATGCCACCCTTGGGCAAAGCTTCCAAAATGCCGTTTCTATAAACTTTACCAACCAAACCCTCTCTGATGCCGGTATAAACAATCTCCAAACTCAGCAAAGTGAACCTGTGGATTCCGGTACTGTAACATTTAACTGGGAACATATAGTGACTCTGTTCAAAGACCCCGGCAGAAACTCAGTAGGAACCAAGATAGTAAACAAACCGTTTGACTTAAATATCTCATTGAGCGGTATAAGTTCACTCGATGTAGATACAGGCGGCAATACCACCATGAGCATATCGAACCTACAGCTTGTAGACGCATACAACGGGCTGACAAGTGATATAACGACCTCTTTGGTTTCGCCTTCTGTACCGGTAGACAGTACAGACTTGGGATGGAGTACTCACAATACAAATTATGATAAAGCTTCAAAAGAGATAGGATTTCAATTTGATTTGACATTGAGCTACAACAATGACTACAACGAAACAAAGCATTACCCAAGTGATTTTAACTCAAGTGCACCTTATGCCGGAGATGTATTTACAACAAGACCTAAAGGTTACAGCCTGTCTGTCGTAGGCGCGACCAATGCAGGCGGGTATACGGTAGCCAAAGCCGCACAGGGTGAAACTTTGGATGTAAATGCGACTGACGAGACAGGAACCAATGCCCTTAAATACAATGCGGTATTGTCCAAAACCAACGGTATAAATATCTCACTTGACAGTAACTTTTCGACAAATCCAGCCTGTATAGACATAAATGCTTTAAATATCAATAACCTTACCTTTGCAAACGGCAATGCCCAGGCGGCAAATACCAAATATACCGAGGTAGGTGTCATCAAATTTGATCTTACCGATTCAAACTGGACCGCAAAAGACCAGACAAACGGTGACTGTGTCGCAGGATCAGGAACAAATACCGCAGTTGGCGGAATTATAGGATGTAATGTAGAAGGAAACTCATCCTCCATAGTCTTTACACCGGATCATTTTGACTTTAACGCTACAACCGTAAGTGATTTTGGAAACGGATTTACCTACATGGTAACAGACCCTTTGACAGACCAAGTATACGGAAAACTGACCACCAATGTCATATCTAAAAACGTGGATAATAATACTACGAGATTTTTCTCCGCTACATGTTTTGCCGATAATGTACAGGTCAACCTTGGATACAATGTAGATAGTGTAAGCCTTAATGATCTAAATCTCAGCGTAGCGAACGAGTCAAACTTGACCAATATAGAAAGCAACGCTTCACTTGCGGCCAACAACAATATCATAGACACATCCGAACAAAACAACTCATTTGCAAGCGGTATGGCAACACTCAACTTGAGAGCTTATGTGGATAAAAATAAAACAACTCCTCTAGAACCGGCTATAGTTGATTTCCAGGATATTAACGGCTCACTCAATGACTATCTTGGAATCACTGGAGTAAATGTCGCACCGACCGATGTGGATATATCTCCTACTAATGATATCCACTTCATATATGGAAGGATTCATGCTCCAAACTACAGCAGTGACAATGATGTGATAAATGCCAAGATATATTATGAAGGATATTGCAAAGATTGTAACAAGAGCAAATTTCCGTCACTTGGAGGAGAAGATGCAGACTCCATATACTGGTATGTCAATACCGGACAAAACAGCTTGGCTGACGGTAACATATCCGGTTTTATCCAACCGGCTACCACCAAGATAACAATCACTCCGGCCAACTCGACAGCCATAAACGGGGGTGATGAAACCCATACCATCACATATAACGGTGCTACATATCCGTATAGGGAGAGAGTGGATATGAATGCTTCATCATGGCTTATCTTCGATCCCTATGACGCCAATGCCACAACCAGTAGCTTCTTTGTTGATTTTTCAAAATACAATGACTGGGCAGGGGTCGGACAAACCGGAAAAACGGTTGATCTTAACATAAGCTCCAAAGGCTCCAAAAGGATAGAATGGTGAGAAAAGGTTTTACTTTCATAGAGCTTGTCGTTGCTATAGTGGTTATAGGGATCGCTCTGATGAGCGTTCCTCTGTTACTATCCCAGGCAAGTAAATCCGATGAGTTCAGTTTGAACCAGGAAGCTATCTTAGCCGGTGCGACAAAGATAGGCAATATCCTTACATTTCCATGGGATGACAAGCTTGTAAGCTCTTTAAGCGTCAAACACATACTTGATGTTACAAACGGCGACAGCGAGCTAGATAGATACCCGGACAATAACTCATCAAGAAGAATAGGAAACTTCAAAGCGAATTTTAGAAGGAAATTCGATGCAAATATCACTTACGCTTCAGCAACGCTTGGAAATTCAACCGACACCAACACTACGGCATATAACGATATAGATGACTTCAACAATGTAACCCAGAGTATTTCAAGCGGAGGAGTGGGGGATTACATAAAAGATTTCAACCTCACCACCATAGTCAAATATATAGATGACAATGCAACCTATTCATCCTCTCCTACTTTGAACCTAGGAGACATCAGCACAGCAAGTGCGACACCAAGCACCAACTTGAAAATGGTGGAGGTAACGGTAAAAGACACTACAAACAATGAAGTCATAACAACTCTTAGAGCATTTTCCGCAAATATAGGAAGCTATGAACTTCTTTACAGGACTTTCCCTTGAATAACTTAAAAAAACGATATGCTTTCACGATGATAGAGATGATTTTTGTCATAGTAGTACTTGGCGTAGTTGCAGCCATAGGTAGTGGAATAATAGCCAAAATATATGAGTCATACATCTACTCAAAAAGTATCAACACCCTACAGACAAAAACTGAGCTTGCCTTGACTCAGATAGCCAGGTTTTTAACATACAGAGTAAAAGACAGCGTAATCGCCAGAAAACTTCCTCCAAACGATACAAATATCGTTTCTTTACCTATGGGTGACGGAACTTACAAAATACTTGAATGGGTAGGATATGACAATGAAGGCTTTGAGGGAAATGCTTCAGGTCCGGGATGGAGCGGGTTTGTTGATCTATCCAGCATAAATACCGACAAAACTCAGATAGATACACCGGGTAGTCATCTTGATTATGAAAAAGATATACTATCTACTTTGTCAAACGGCGATGTGAACCTAACGGATGTAAACAGCTCAGCTGCCATCGTCTTTACCGGTCTTCCAAATCAATTCGACATAGTAAAGTATGGCTGGAACGACTATAATGGAACCATTGACCATGATTATGTATTGAGAGTCAGAGAATTGCCCGGAACGAATATCTTGAAATTCGTTGAAAACAACAGTTCTACAGTATATGAACATTATCAGCTCGTATGGAGTGCATATGCCGTAGTCCCAGAAGGTGCATCGGGTGATCAAAATCTCTCTTTTTACTACAATTACAGACCTTGGATGGGTGATAAATACTCCGATGGTAACAAATCAACTTTGATGGAGCATGTCTCGACTTTTAAATTTAGACAGATAGGAACGGCAATAAGGCTTAAACTTTGTGTCTTCAACCCTATAGGAATGGATTTCAATATGACATTTTGTAAAGAAAAGGTGGTATTTTAATGTCAAATCATAGAAAAGGTTTTTCACTTTTGCTCGCTATCATAGTGATGATAACCATCGCTACTTTGATGGCTTTAATGATATCTCTTACTTCGACCACCTCGAAGCAAACAGGTGATATCTATGTAAGCGAACAGACAAAACTGTTGGCGAAGAGTGCCACCGAACTTGCACTGCTGGCTATATCAGGTCACAACAACAATGCAAACTGTATAGAAAATATAAATTTCACTTATCAAACAAATTATGATGTCAATATGAGTTTATACTATATAGGCAATTCACTTCCATGCAACCCCTCACATCTGCTTGCGAACAATATAGCAACTCCCGAATCAAATGGAACTGTCATCATAGACACCTATGTAACCTTCAAAGGCTCAAGCGAACCGATAAGATATCACAGAAGAACTATACAAAAGCCATAATTTATCCGTCCTTTTGTTTTTTAAAAGATATTTTTTCTGATAAAAAACAGAGTGCAAAAGGACGGATTTATACTTTTTTAGATAAAATTTCACAGGGGAAAATACACACTCTTAGTGTGAGTGTTATAAGGTTCTCTAAATATTTGATTTAAAGGAGATAACATGAATGTCAGCATAGTTGGAAAGCAGTTTGATTTGACTGATGCCATAAAAGATCATATCACATCAGCTTTTGCATCACTTGAAAAGTACAACCTTGACATCATTTCAGCAAGAGCTGTCGTAACTGCAGATGAAAGAAACGGTAAAAAGGGTTTTAGTGTCGAGTTTATCATAACTCTGCCTAACAAAAACAGTGTTGTTATAAAACAAAAAGATAAAGATGTATATGCTGCCGTTGATCTTGCGATCGACAGAGCGAAAAAAGTCTTAAGAAGACACAGTGACAAAACAAAAACAAGAAAAGCCGAATCTCTTGAAGAGATACAAGCTCAAAAAATCATAGAAGAAGAGAAAAAAGCCTATGAAGAACTCGCCGATGAGATCATTCCGGTGGAATTGGATCTTTACAAGCCGACCGAACTTGAAGAAGCTCTTGAAAAATTAAAAGAGAGTGACAAACAGTTTTTGGTGTTTAACGACATGGACAACCACATGAGAGTCCTTTTCAAAAAAGGCGACGGTAAATTTGGTCTTTACTAAGATTAAGCTCTCTTAGGAGAGCTTAATCACTTTCACATACTGCCAACTTGACAACTTGTCATATTATCCGATATAATGTTTATCCATCTTACAAAAAAGGCTTAATTATGCAATCCATTCAAGTAGGTCAATTTAAAGCTGAATTATCTTCCATACTGGAAAAAGTCCAAAATTCCAAAGAAACTTTTGTCATAGAGTTTGGTAAAAAACATAAAAAGATAGCTATGTTGGTGCCTTATGAAGAAGATAAGAAAGTCCGTAAATTTGGGCAACTTGAGGGGAAGATAACCATCCCTGATGATTTTGACGATGAAAATGCAGATATAAATGAAATGTTTTATGGAAAACAGAAGTGAATATCATCATAGATACTCATATATTTTTATGGTTGGCTACCGATACCAAAAAGATAAGTATCGATCATATGAACTACTTAAAAGATTTGAACAACAACATTTATCTAAGCTCTATAAGCATAGCTGAGATAGCGATAAAAAAATCTATCGGTCATTTAAAGTTTGATGCGGATATCATGAAACTTTTAGAAGAAATGGATATAAATGTTTTAAACTTCGATACAAAAAGTGCTTTGATGCTTGAAGATTTACCTTTTTATCACAAAGATCCGTTTGACAGAATGATCATATCTCAAGCCATCATCCACAAGTACAAGATCATAACCGTAGATAACAAATTTAAATCATATGCTTGCAGTTTGCTGTGAGATTAATCTATCCTTGGCTTTTTTTATGATGTATTCATCACTAGACAAGTCAATCCACTCAAACATTTTTCCGCTTTGAAGTTTTCCATCTACCACATCACCGCTTTTTCTAAACTTAAGATCCAACTCCGCTATATCAAAGCCGCTTTTTGTTTTTGCAAACTCTTTTAATCTTTTTGAGTTTTTATCGTTTGTATATAAAAAACAGTATCCATCCAACCCTACTCTACTTACCCTACCTCGTATCTGATGAAGTGTGGCAAGTCCAAGTCTTTCAGCTCCTACTATGACTACAGTAGTAAGTCTTGGAAGTGAAATGCCGACTTCTATGACAGTCGTGGATATGAGTATGCTTCCATTTTTTTGAAAATTTTCAAGTACTTCGTCTTTTTCTTTATCTTTTCCATAAGTTACGAAAACATTCTCATATCTCTTTTGCCAATACTCCTTGGCTTCATCTATGGATTGGTAATCTATACTCTCACTCTCTTCTACAAGCGGGTATATGATGGCGATTTGATGATCTTTTTTTATCTCGTTTTCAATATGTCTTATAAGGGATTTAAATTCGCTCCTGCCGATTATCTTTGTTGTTATATGTTTTTCAAAAGGGATCTCCTTGATAAATGAGTAATCCACCAGCGAAGAGTTTATCATAGCAAGAGTTCTTGGTATAGGTGTCGCACTAAATTGCAAAAAATGAGCTCTTGAAGTCTTATCTCTTGAAACAAGATTTTTTATCATTTCTCTTTGATTGACACCAAACCTGTGCTGCTCATCTACCATCACAAGATCACATTTTGGCAAATCTTTATACAAAAGTGCATGAGTTCCCACTAAAAAGTCATATTTGTCCAAATCAGATATCTTCTCTTTGGATGTCACAAGAGCGATTTTTAGATATGAGGGTAAAAACTTTTTAGCTTCAGCATATATCTGATTTGCAAGGATAGAAGTCGGTGCCATCAAAACCGCTTTTTTAGGATAGGCAAGCATAACAGCAGATAGTATCACCATAGTTTTACCGCACCCCACATCCCCAACCACAACTCTTTTGGAAGCAAGCCCACTATGAAAATCTTTTTTTATGTCATTTATGGCTCTTAACTGATCGCTTGTGAGTTTAAAAGGAAGTTTCGATGTAAGATCGCTTATGTCACCTTCGAGAATGGTACTTGCTTTGTAAGCGGTTTTTTTGGAGCTTAATTTTTTTAAATGATTGTAAATCTCTACAAATTTCAGTATATCTACTATCTCTTTGCTTTCTTTTTTTCGTAAAAATTCATGTGTCGGAAAATGAAAAGTAAGAAGAGTTTTTGCCTCTTTTTCGCTCAATCCCTCTTTTATAAGAGAATCTTTGTTAAGATAAGTCAATACGAGTCTTTTTAGAGTTTGATTTTTAAGAGGTGTTTTATACTTTACATCTATCTTGTTAACCTCAGATATCACTTTAGGTTGGATGATGGATAGTTTTCCAAAATTATCATCAACTTTTCCTTTGATAAATACCCTACACCCGACACAAAAAAGCTTTTCATGAAAAGGTTTTGGATGAAAAACGATACCCTCCAACTCTTTTTCAAACTTCAAGGAGAAAAATCTGACTTTTAAAAATTTTGGAACCCTTTGACGACTTAGAACTTCTACTTCTAAAACATTCTCTTCTTTTAAGACAAGAGAATCGCAAAGAAAATTGTCTTCATACTTTGAAGGGAGTATCAAAGCCAAGTCAAGCAGTGGCCTGACCCTTAGTCTCTTGAGATACTCTTTGTCACTGCTTGCGAACACTGTTTTACTTTGTAACTATACAAAAAGATAACTTTTCTATCTCCTTATGAGCTTTTATAAAGTCATTTAACTCTTTCAGGGTTAATTTTTCTATCTTTTTTAACTCTTCCAAAGAGTAGCCGAGTTTCAAGCCCCTATAATACTCAAAAAATGCTCTGTTCAATCTTTGGGAAAGTGTCTCAACCCTCAAAGGCTCACTTCCGCTTAAAAATTCTTTAGCAGCTTTCAACTCCTCTTGGGTAGCACCTTTTGCGATAAAATCATCTATAACTTCTTTGACCGATTTGACCGCTTCATCCTTGCTCTGCACTTTTGTCTGCAAGTATCCACTAAAATCACTGTATGATTTGTTGAGATTGACTCTTGCATATGCCGAATAAGCCAACCCTTTTTTAACCCTTATCTCCTCCATCATTCTGCTACCAAATCCACTCGACCCCAAGATAAAAGCAGCAACTTTGGCTTTATATGCATCTTCGTCGTTTACTTTTAGATAAAACGGTGCTCCAAAGTATACATAAGCCTGTTTTGTATCTTTTTTTATGATTTTATGCTGCTCTTTATCGCTTGCATTGTAAAACCCTACTTTTTCATAACTTCCGATATTTAAAACTTCAAGTATCTCTTTAGCCTTTTTAAGAGCCTCATCTTCACTTATATCACCACCTATAACCACGATAGCTCTGCTGGATACTATATGTTTTTTTACAAAACTCTTTACATCATCGAGTTTTAACTTTTCTATACTCTCTTTGGTTCCAAGCGAACTGTGTCCCAAAGGAGTTCCCTCAAAAAGCAGCTTTTTTAGTCCCACAGAAGCCGTATAGTCAAAATCATTCTCTTTGGATGAAATGGCTCCCAATGTCATGGTTTTTACTTTTTGAAAACTACTCTCACTTAAGTTTGGATCCCTTAAAAGCTTTGAGAGCATCTTACAAAGCATACCAAACTTCTCTTTTAACGAGCTTGCTTCAAAAACAAATGTCTCATTACCATTGTTTACATTTAGATGCAAAGCATTCTCATCGAGGATTTCCGCAAATTTTGTACTTCCTATCTCTTTTGTTCCTTCACCGTACATTTTGGAAGTAAAACTCGCCAAACCTTCATGTTTGCCATCTTCCAAAGAGCCTGAATTTCTAAATATAACCTCCAAAGAAACCAAAGGCAAGGAGCTATCTTTTTCATATATGACAGGTACTTTTACACCTGAAATCTCGACCTCTTTTACAACTGCACTCATCAACCATCCTTGTATCAAAAATATCATTATCAAAATCTGTTTCACTTCATTTCTCCATTTGCCGTTATCTGTAAACTTCCAAAATATTATAAGCTGTATCCCTTTTGGCGGGGATTGCGCCAATGTCCCTTATGAGTTTTATCATCTCTTTTTGATTCATTTTATTTGCCACGCCTGCAGCTGATACGACATTTTCTTCCATCATAGTACTGCCTAAGTCATTTGCCCCGAACATTAGTGCTAACTGCCCTATATAACTTCCCTGTGTCACCCATGAACTTTGGATATTTTTAAAATTATCTAGGTAGAGTCTACTTACAGCCAAAAGTCTTAGGTAGCGATTGGATGATGCACGATAGTTTACAATGCCTTCTTTTTGAAGTTTTGTATGATTTGGCTGAAAACTCCACATGATAAATGCCCTAAATCCGCCCGTTTCATCTTGAAGTTCTCTTATCCTTCTAAAATGCTCTACTATATCCTCTTCATTATCCACCGAGCCAAACATCATGGTAGCTGTTGTTTTCATACCCACTTCATGAGCAGCTCTGTGTATAGCTATCCATTCATCCGAAGAGAGCTTCTTAGGAGCTATGACATCTCTTACTCTATCACTCAAGACTTCAGCTCCGGCTCCAGGCATAGAAAAAAGCCCTTTATCATGTAATCTTTGCAAAACTTCTTTATAACTTATCTTTGAAATCTTCGCTATATAATCTATCTCAACCGCTGAAAACCCGTGTATGGTAATAGTTGGATAATGCGTACTTATCCACTCGACCAAATCTTCATACCACTCTATCTTTAGTTTTGGATGAACTCCGCCTTGAAAAAGTATCTGGGTTCCGCCGATATCCAAAAGTTCTTCTATCTTTTTACCTATCTCTTCAAAACTAAGCACATATGCATCGTCATCTTTTGCATGCCTGTAAAATGCACAAAATCCACAATCCACCCAACATACATTGGTATAGTTTATGTTTCTATCCACGATAAAAGAGACGATATTGTCCGGATGCAACTCCTCTTTTTTTATCGTAGCCAATCTTCCAAGCTCTTTCAAATCGGCATTTTTTATCAGTTCTATCGCTTCTTTGTCGGTTAATCTGTCATTTAGCATATTGATTGTATCATTCCCTCTCATAATTAACAATCGATGTTATGCACGATTTATGAGCATTGCAAATTTAAACGGAAAATTAGCGTTAAAAAAATCACACCAAACCCGAAGGGCGCTCCGCGTTTGTGATTTTTAGTTAATTTGGAGTGTCCGTAAGGTAAATTAGCACCGTGAATAAATCTTGCATAACATCAATTTATAATATATTATACTTGATATTTAGTTAAGGGACACTAAATGAAGCAAACTGTTTTGGTAGTTTTATTTTTAATGGTAGGGGTAGTGCTTTTTGAAGTAGTCTTGGAAAAGTTATTTGGATGAAATCACAAAAAAACCTGGGTTATCTTTATGCGATAGGTGCTTTTACATTTTGGGGATTGGTACCTATCTACTTTAAAGCAGTCTCTTTTGTTCCCGCTCTTGAAGTTTTGGCAAACAGAGTGGTTTGGTCGGTTCTATTTTTAGCTTTTTTACTCATCGTTACCAAGCAGTACAAATACTTGAAAAATATCTTAAAAAATCCAAAACAACTCAAGATGCTTCTTCTCTCATCCGCACTTGTTACTACAAATTGGCTGGTTTTCATCATAGCCATCAACACAAACCAACTAGTAGAAGCAAGTTTTGGATACTTCATAAATCCACTTGTTAGTATCTTGCTTGCTTTTATATTTTTAAAAGAGAGATTGGATAAAGTTCAAAGTTTTGCGGTCTTTTTAGCTTTTTTAGCGGTTTTGTATCAAATTTTTACTCTCAAATCATTCCCTTTTATAGCTTTGGCATTGGCATTTTCTTTCGCATTTTACGGACTTGTTAGAAAAAAAGTAGATCTTGTAGCAATGCCGGGGCTTTTCATAGAAACACTTTTGATGTCACCTGTAGCGATCTTATATATGATATATCTTAACTACACAGGCTATTCGCATTTGCACTTAAGCTTAGATCATTCTACTTTGTTGTTGATACTTGCAGGTTTTGTTACAGTCGTTCCCCTTGCATGGTTTAACGCCGCAGCCACGAAGATACCCTACTCTACTTTAGGTTTTATACAGTACATAGGTCCCACTTTGTCATTTTTACTTGCTTTGTTTTTGTATCATGAGCCTTTTGATACAGATAAGTTTATATCATTTTTCTTCATCTGGGTGGCACTTTTGATATTTAGCATCAACTCTTTTTACAAAACAAAGCAACAAAAACATAATCTTTAGATTTTTTATGTTATAATTATTTTAGAGACGCCCTTAAGTAGTTTATGTTTTAAAGAAGGTATCAAATGGAAAAAAACTTTGTCACAGATAATGTTTATATAGGAAGACAGCCTGTTCTTGACAAAGATAGCAATATAGTTGCATACGAGATACTTTACAGACAAAACAAAGTCTTCAATTTCTGTGACAGCGAACTTGACAACTTCGAATTAACAGCAAAAGTTTTATCCGTTGCTCTTAACAACATAGGTGTAAACAAGCTTATAAATAATAAAAGAGGACTTATAAACGTAAACGAAGAACTCCTAAACCATAGCATCATAGAAAATATACCCAAAGAAAAATTTTATCTTGAACTGTTAGAGTCAACGAAGATAACCGATACGCTCATAACCAAAATGGATGAACTGGTCAAGGAGGGGTATATATTTGTATTAGATGATTTTACATTCAGCAAAGATAATTTTGAAAAATACAAAGTACTATTTCCCAGGATCAGATACATAAAAGCTGACTTGCAAACAAACTCCATGTCAAACATGGAACAAATCGTCAAACATTTAAGCAAGTTTGATATAAGATTTTTGGCTGAAAAGGTTGAAACAAAAGAGGAGTTTGAGCAGTTAAAAGATATGGGCTATGAGCTTTTTCAGGGGTATTATTTTTCCAAGCCGGATATACTTGCAACCAAAAAGCTCGACCCTTCAAAAGTGGAGATCATAAATATACTCGGCATGATATATAACGGCAGTGATCTACCTATGATCATAAAGCGATTTGAAAAGCACCCTATCATAAGCATCAATCTACTCAAATTTTTAAATTCGGCATATTTTAGTTTCAAAAATGGCATTCACTCCATCAGACAAGCCATCACTCTTCTTGGCGTAAACAAACTGAAAAACTGGCTTATACTACTGCTGTATATCAATGATGGCAACAATCCGTATGAAAATCCTCTATTTGTAATGATAAAAAACAGATCGGATTTTATGCTCGAGATCTTAAGATATACAAAATTCGACACCGAACAAAACAGAGAAGAGATATATCTTACAGGTCTACTTTCAAAGATAGACTTGATCCTAAACAGTGACATTGAAAGTGCATTAAATGAGATGCATATAGATAAAAAGATACAAAAAGCTATCATGGATAAAAAAGGATTGGCGGGAGACATACTCTCTCTTGCCGAGGCAAATGAAAACAATGATATAGAACAGCTAGATAAACTTCTGGAAAAATTATCACTCTCACTGAAAGATTTAACAAACGCAAATTTAAAAAGTTATGAGATAAATTCGATCAAATAAGTGGTAGCAGAGGGGGAACTCGAATCCCCGACCTCCGGCTTATGAGACCAGCGCTCTAACCAGCTGAGCTACCCTGCCACAAAAAAGAGATAGAATTATATTTAATATTTGCTTAATTTGTGCTTACCTACCGAAAAGATTCAATATCTGCTTCAATGGCTCTTGGAACTTTTTGGGAACTTTTTTATCTATCACTTTTTCCAGCTTGTTTTTGATATATGATGATGTATTTATCTTTACTTTTGGGTGATGAATATCTCCTTTTATCTCTCCTTGGATATCTTTATCTTTTATCTTGAGTATGAAGGGTGCGTTTATAATCTGCTGCTTTGTATCGACCGTGGCAGAATAAATCTTAAAAAGAGTATTTGTAGAGTTCATATCATAAACGAATTTTATCATATCACCGTTTATAGTACCTTGCAGTAAACTGTTTTTGTACAACTCTTTGGTCATATCAAAGCCTGATAGCATAAAAACGGTATCGCTCAATTCATTTTTTATGATCCTGCCATCATCCAATACCACTTTAAAATTTCCCCTTTTATACTTTGGATTGTAAAACAGATCCGCTTTGCCGTCCGCATCGAAAAACCGTGGATACCCAAAGGTATCGGAGAGTTTGACTACACTGATACCCAAAGCATTTACCTTTATATCTCCGTTTTTATACTCATAAGTTGTATTGGTATCAAATACGTCCGTTTTTCCATCTGTTACAAATATACCGTCATACAGGTTAAAATCACCGTTAAATGTCGCATTTCCTTCCAATTGTCGTTTCGTTAAAAAGTAAAGCTTAGAAAGTTCCGGGATATTGGCGGTATATTTACCTTTTGTATTCAAACTTTTTATATCCGTATGTGCATCGGTTACATGCAAGGTTGCTGCCGAACTGTTTATATCGGTTTGAAAATCCATACCGTTATCTTTTATGTTGGCTTTATATGAAACTTTATATGAAAAATCTTTAGGTAACGAAATATTGAAATCTTTTTGAAAGAGGGTTTTATTTAAAATACCCTTGGTAACTGTTGCATTTATATCTCCGTTCATATCTTTTGAGCCTAAATGATCAAAATATGAATGAAGTTCTATATCGGCATAAGAGTATTTTGGAAGAGTTAGTATATAAAGTATCTTATCAAGTCTCAAATCCTGCGCGTTTACTTCTATCTTATCATTATATCCGACAGCTTTTAAGTTTCCTCCTAGTGAAAAAGTTGAAACCAGGTAACTTATGTCATCGCCCTCTTTTTTTACTCTTCCCTCAGCTTTGAAGCTTCCTAGAAGATCTTGTTTTATCACACTTTTTAAAAGTTTCAAGCTTGGAATGATCAATGAGTAATCACTGTCAAATGTTTGATTTTTTATATTGTATACGGTTTTTGTACTACTTAATTTAAAAATATTGCTTTTAAAATCTATAGTTGAAAGTGTTTCTTTCCCTCTAAGTGTAGTTTTATCTTTTGCATTAAATATAAAACCTCTTGGTAAAGTTATATTGAAATCTTTTTTAACCAGTATCGTATTGACACTTCCATATGGGATATTTATGTTCGCATTTCCTTGTAAATTATCAGGATTTAAATCGTCAAAATTTATATCTATATCTGCAATTCCTGAGATATAGGGAGGTTTGTTTAAAAGTGTAAGAAGTTGTGCTATCCTTGCTTTTTTCATATACAAGTGAAGGTTTTTCGCTTTGTAATCATCTATGGCGGTATCAAACTTCACTGATGAATTGAGCACCTTTCCCTCTCCTTTAACTTTGATATGCTTTATATCACCTGTTAACTTGCCTTTTATATCTGCATTTGTGCCTGTTTTTATGTATTTGGTTTTTACATTTTTAGCATTGATGATAAAGTCAAGATTGAAATTTTCTTTCCATATATCTATATCGCCGTTCAAGACAACTCTTATGTTTTTATACAGATATGCTTCCACATCCAAAAAATTAGGTCTCAAAGTAAAAGAGGCAAGTTTCAAGTCCACATCATAGTTTTTGGCTATATAACTGTTTATATATGGCCTTAAAAAACTGTTACCGGTATTGGTAAAAAGAAGTAGAAAGACTGATCCTATGAGCAACACAACAAATAGTAAAAATGCACTCAATGCTTTGTACATAAACTTTCCTTTTTATTTATCTTGAGTGTATATGACTAAAGATAAATGAATTTTATCATTAAAATCCTTGACTTTTTTCCAATATTTTAGTAAAATTTCAGCACTCAAATAAAACGAGTGCTAAAAATCACTAAAAAACATAGGAGGCTGATATGAATTTTCAACCATTAGGTCAAAGAGTCTTAGTTGAGAGGCTTGAAGAGCCTACCACAACTGCAACAGGTATAATTATACCCGATAATGCAAAAGAAAAACCTTTAACTGCGATAGTAAAAGCTATAAGCAAAGAAGTAGAAGAGGAAGGAAATATTGCAGTAGAAGATAAGATAGTATTTGCAAAATACTCAGGAACCGATATAACACTCGAAGGCAAAGAGTATTTGGTATTAAATACCGATGATATTCTTGGCGTATTAAAATAACAGGGAGGAATGAAAATGGCAAAAGAGATAAGATACAGCGATGAAGCAAGAAATGAACTTTATGCAGGCGTAAAAAAACTAAATGATGCAGTAAAAGTTACAATGGGACCAAGAGGAAGAAATGTCCTTATCCAAAAAAGTTTCGGAGCGCCGGCTATCACAAAAGACGGTGTTTCAGTGGCAAAAGAGATAGAGTTAGTTAATACCATAGAAAATATGGGCGCCCAACTTGTAAAAGAGGTGGCAAGTAAGACTGCTGATGAAGCAGGTGATGGAACTACAACAGCTACAGTTTTAGCTCATGCAATCTTTAGAGAAGGCTTGAAAAATATCACTGCAGGTGCAAATCCGGTAGAAGTAAAAAGAGGAATGGATAAAGAGGTTGAAGCTATCATAGCTGAGCTTAAAGCCATAGCAAAAGAGGTAAAAGATAAAAAAGAGATAGCCCAAGTTGCAACTATCTCAGCAAACTCTGATGAAAAGATAGGAAATCTTATAGCTGAGGCTATGGAAAAAGTCGGAAAAGATGGCGTTATCACAGTTGAGGAAGCAAAAGGTATCCAAGATGAACTTGAAGTTGTTGAGGGTATGCAGTTTGATAGAGGTTATCTAAGCCCTTACTTTGTAACAAATTCTGAGAAAATGATATGCGAGATAGACAATCCTTATATACTTTTGTTTGATAAAAAAATCACAAGTTTGAAAGACTTATTACCTGTTTTAGAGCAAATCCAAAAGACAGGAAAACCTCTTCTTATCATAGCTGAAGACATAGAGGGTGAAGCTTTGGCGACATTGGTTGTAAATAAACTAAGAGGCGTTTTAAATATATCTGCAGTTAAAGCTCCAGGATTTGGCGATAGAAGAAAAGCTATGCTTGAAGATATAGCTATCCTAACAGGCGGTCAAGTAATCAGCGAAGAGCTTGGAAGAACTCTTGAGAGTGCTACACTTGATGATCTTGGAAGTGCCGGAAGTGTTATCATAGATAAAGACAATACAACCATCGTAAACGGTGCCGGTGATAAAAGTGCCATAGAAGATAGAGTAAAAGTTATAAAAGCTCAAATCGAAGAGACTACAAGTGATTATGATAGAGAAAAACTTCAAGAGAGACTTGCAAAACTAAGTGGCGGTGTTGCTGTCATCAAAGTCGGAGCGGCAACCGAGACTGAAATGAAAGAGAAAAAAGATAGAGTTGATGATGCCTTAAGTGCTACTAAAGCCGCCGTTGAAGAAGGTGTTGTCATAGGCGGTGGTGCTGCTATCATCAAAGCCGGAAACAAAGTGGATCTTGGACTTGAAGGTGATGAAGCTATAGGTGCAGCCATAGTTCAAAGAGCATTGAAAGCTCCACTAAAACAGATAGCAGATAATGCCGGATTTGATGCCGGAGTTGTTGCAAATGAAGTAGAGAAAAACAGTGATGCAAACTATGGCTTTAACGCTGCAAGCGGAGAGTATGTAGATATGTTTGAAGCAGGTATCATCGATCCTGTTAAAGTTGAAAGAGTAGCTTTGCAAAATGCGGTATCCGTTGCTAGCTTACTTCTTACAACAGAAGCTACAGTAAGTGATATCAAAGAAGACAAACCAGCAGCCCCTGCAATGCCTGATATGGGCGGAATGGGAGGCATGGGCGGAATGATGTAATCATTCCTATTATCCTTTTTTTTCACACAAAGCCCCTTGTAAAAGGGGCTTTTATTCTTCATAACTGATGTGGTTTTCATTTTCATTTCATATTTCTTATATATAATTTCATCAAATTTTTAAGGAATGCAAGGTGAAAACCATCAATCAAGATATTTTCTTATCTTTAAACTCTTATGCCGGTAAAAATCATATACTCGATACTGTGATGATTTTAGCAGCACAAATGATGCCTTATCTTTTTATAGCTTTACTTTTTTATCTATGGTTTAGCAAAAGGAAAAAGGAAGCTTTATATGCAGGTTATGCTACAACTCTTGGAGTTGGGATAAACCTACTCATAGGCTTATTTTACTTTCATCCTCGCCCTTTTATGGATCATTTGGGAGTTACTCTTTTATCTCATAAAGCAGAGACATCTTTTCCATCAGACCATACAACTTTTACTCTATCCATCGCTCTTATGCTTTTAACATTCAAATCAACAAGACTTATCGGGGTTGTAGCAACTATGCTTGCTTTATGGTGTGGTATCGCCAGGGTTTATGCGGGTGTTCACTATCCGTTTGATATAGCCGGCTCTATCGTAGTTGCATTTGTAGCTGTTTTGGTTATAAGTGTATTTAAAAGCAGACTGGTAACTTTAAACAAGCTTATCATATCTATCTGGGATAAAATTTTTAAAGGAAAAAAATGAAAAAAATATTTAATAAACACAATATCATAGCACTATCTATGATAGCTATCGGACTTGGTGTCTTTTTGTATCCATGGCTTTTTAAAATGCCAAAGGTAATGGATCTTAACTATAAGAGTTTGCAAAAGATTAGAAAAACAGACTCAAACAGTAGTAAGTTTTCTTTTGTGGTTTTTGGAGACAATAAAAACTCTGTTTTTGCTTTTCCTAAGCTTATAAAAATGGTAAATAAAGAAAAGATTGCCTTTAGTGCAGAAACCGGTGATTTGATAGACAATATGATAGATGGAAACTCTGAATATAAAATATACTTAAAACAAATCAGCAAATTAAAACAACCTCTTTTTGTAGTTCCCGGCAATCACGAAACAGAAGGTATGAGTTCGGCTTATTATTATATTTTTGGCAGGGCTTATTATGATTTTAGTTACAGAGGTTCATATTTTTTGATGCTTGACGGGAGTCATGAAACAGGTATGGGAGATGCGGAGTTTGCATGGTTAAAGCAAAAACTTCAAAATGCAAAAAACTATAAACATATTTTTGTATTTATGCATATACCTCTTCATGATCCGGTAAAAGACTCTATCGTGAAAAGTCAATTTGATGAACCGTTTGCTTCAAAACTACAAAATTTATTTGACAGATATAAGATAGATATGATTTTTACAGCCCATCAGCATGGATACTTTACAGGCAAATGGGGAAAAACTCCATATACTGTTACAGGCGGAGCTGGAGCTGAGCTTGGCGGAGAAGATAAAAAACACTTTTTTCATCACTATGTTTTAGTAAAAGTAGATAATGACAAAGTAACATATCAAGTTAAACAAGTTACCAAACCTACAGGCTCTTTGATAGATGAATTTATACATAACTTAAAAGAGTTTGTCAGTATGTATGCACTTGCACATTGGGATTTGTTCCTTGCTATACTTGGTTTGTTGTATCTATTTGTGTATAATTGTTTTATAGCAAAAAGGAAGTTATAGTTAATGCTGCACGAAATAGTAAATTTTTTAGTGGAAACTATAGGGAGCTGGGGATATATAGGGATATTTCTTTTAATGTTTTTAGAGAGTTCATTTTTTCCTTTTCCAAGTGAAGTTGTGATGATACCTGCCGGTTATCTTAGCTTTAAAGGAGATATGAGTCTTAGTTTGGTTTTAATTATAGGAGTGCTTGGTAGTTTGGCTGGAGCCTGGTTTAACTATCTTTTAGCTTCAAAATTTGGACGAAAGTTTTTAAGCAGGATTTTAAGTCATGATAAAGTAGTAAAACTTGAAGATTTTTTTGAAAACCATGGCCATATATCTACTTTTACCGGTAGATTAATCCCAGGCATCAGACAATACATCTCTTTTCCTGCCGGCCTTGCAAAGATGAATGCTTTAAAGTTTAGCGTTTATACAGTTTTAGGTGCTGGGATATGGGTAAGTATTTTGACTTTGCTTGGATATTTTCTTGGGGCAAATCAAGAGTTGATACATAAGTACTTAAAAGAGATAACTGCTGTTACTTTAGTTTTAGTTGTGATTATGATAGCTGTATATATAAAAGTAAAAAAGAGAAAAATAAAATGAAACTACTCATTATAGAAGATGACAAAGATATCCTCTCATTTTTAAAAAATGGTTTTAGTGATCTTGGTTATAGTGTAGAGGGTGCAACAGATGGAGAAGAAGGAGAGTATCTTGCAACTCTCAATCTTTATGATGTTATAGTGCTTGATTGGATGCTACCTCTTAAAAATGGTTTGGAAGTTCTTAAGGCACTAAGAAAAAAAGGGATAAAAACCCCGGTTATCATGCTAACAGCAAAAGGTGATATAGACGATAAAGTAAAAGGGCTTGAAAAAGGAGCTGATGATTATCTTCCCAAACCTTTTAGTTTTAAAGAGTTAAATGCAAGGATACAGGCACTTTATAGAAGAAGTGTATCTTCAGGTGTAAATAGCATAAAGCTTAAAGATTTTGGTGTGCTTGATATCGAGGCAAAAGTTTTCATAAAAGGTGATAAAGAGATAGCACTATCAAAAAAAGAGTATGAACTTTTAGCTTTTCTTATCAAACACAAAAACAGTATCGTCTCAAATGCAATGATAGAAGATGGGCTTTGGAGTGGAGAAAGTTATATAAATAGCAATGTCATACAAGTTACAATCTATAATCTTAGAAAAAAGATAGATAAAGATTTGATAAAAAGTTTTAGAGGGCTTGGATATAAAATTGAGATTTAACAGTTTAAAAGTAAGGGTTTTGGCCTGGTTTTCCCTATCTGTTGTTGGGATACTTTTTGTATTTACTATTTTTTTATATCACTCCATTAACAGCAGTATAAACCTGAAGATAAAACACAACCTCTCTATCATAGCACTTTTGATAGAAGATGAAATAACAAAGACAAAAGATATATCTTCTATACTAAAACAAAATAGATTTTCTCCTTATGATATAGCAATCTATAAAGATAAAAAACTTATGGCTAAAAAAGGTACAACAAACTTTCAAAAACTTTTACAAAAAACAGGAGATGTAGAGTTTACAACCATAGAAAACGGTGAATTTATAAATGCACTTTATACCTTAAAATTTGCAAACAACAGTGAAAAAATCATCATATATAAAAAAGACATAGATGATAAAATCGAAGATATCATATCTACCATGTTTATTTCAGAGTCTATACTTCTTTTATTTCTTATACTTTTGGGCAACAGTCTCATAGATAAGATACTTTTTACACTAAAAAGCATCACAAAAACAGCAAACAATATCTCCATATCCAACTTTTCTTCTACTATACCTCTGCCAAAATATGATGATGAAACAAAAGATTTGGTTATCTCTTTTAATGAAATGATACAAAGGATAAAAGAGGGAGCACAAAAGATAGAGAGATTTAACTCTGATGTATCACATGAATTAAAAACTCCTTTAACTGTTATAAGAGGAGAGATAGAAGTAGCAACTCTTAAAAAAAGAGATACTAAGTATTATGAAAATATTTTAAAAACCATTGATACTCAAGCCTATCAAATAGAACAAATCATTGCAAATCTTTTACTTTTAACAAAATATACAAAAGAAAATATAAAACAAACTTATAAACTTTGCTACTTAGACTCTTTAATTTTGCAAATCATAGAAAAACATGATACAGCTTTAAAAGAAAAAAGTATCAACTTAGACATAATCAAATTGGAAAATATCAAACTAAGTACAAATGAAATACTTATAAACAGCATCTTTTCAAACCTCATAGACAATGCCATCAAATACACTCCAAATGGCAAAAATATCTATATCTCACTTTTTACAAAAGATGATAAAATCCACTTCATAATTCAAGATGAAGGCATAGGAATCCCGCAAGATAAAATTGACAAAATAACAGATAGATTCTATAGAGTTGATGAAAGCAGAAACAAAAGTATAAAAGGCTTTGGTCTTGGTTTGTCTATCGTCAAAAACTCTATAGAACTTTTAGAAGGAACCTTGCAAGTAGAATCGAAAGTTGGAGTTGGTACTACTATAGAGGTTTCTATTTAATCTTTTAACCTTTTTTACTCTATAAGAAAAAATCTTTATTTTCTGAGCAAGATAAAATACAAAGGTTTTTCTGCTTAAACCCCATACACAAATCTGCTAAAGGGCATCTCTAAAGATGATTACAACAATGAAAGAGTTGTAAGTTATAAGTTACAAATAGCTATCTTAAATCATATTACTTATTGATTTTCAAAAAAGAAGATAGTTTTTCATTTTTATTTTATCTATGCTTGTCATAATTCGTCAAAATTAAAACAAGGAGTCAAATTATGACAAAAGAGAATCAAACTCTACTCAATAGAGTTGCTGGTTTAACGATATTTTTCTGGATAGTTAAAATACTATCTACAACAGTTGGAGAGACTGCTGCTGATTTTGTTAATGTGGATTTAGGTATTGGATTGGTAGGAACTACTATTTTAATGGGTGTTATTACAATAGGTGCTGTTATTTGGGATTTGAAATTAAAAAAATATTATGCACCCGCATACTGGTTTTTGATAGTTATGATGAGTATTGAAGGTACTTTGATAACAGATTTACTTGTTGATAAATTAGGTGTTAGTTTAATTACACTGGATGTGGTATTTACTATTGCTATGTTGGCAGGATTTTATTTGTGGTACAAAGAAGAAGGTACTCTTTCTATCCATAAAATTACAAATGACAGAAGAGAAATCTTTTACTGGCTTATAGTTCTTATAACTTTTGCACTTGGAACCGGTGTGGGAGATACTGTATCTGAACATTTAAACTTTGGTTACTTAAATTCGTTGATGTTATTTGGTGGTATTTTTGCAGTAGCCGGTGGATTGTTTTATGCAAAAAAATTAGATGGTGTTACAGCATTTTGGATAGCATTTATTGTTACAAGACCGATAGGAGCTTCATTGGGTGATTTATTCATACAAGCACCGGCAGATGGTGGTATGGGTATTGGTGCAGGTACAATAAATATTGCATTTTTTACAATTATCATAGCCATAGTAGCTTATTTAACTGTTAGTAAAGTTGATGTTATACCGGCCAAGGATTAAAATATAAAAGGAAATATTATGGATGCAATCAATATTAGAAACTTATATAAATCTTACGGAAGCAGCGAAGTGATAAAAGATTTAAATATGAGTCTCAAGCAGGGCGAAATTTATGGCCTTCTTGGACCAAATGGAGCAGGTAAAAGTACACTCATTCGAGTAATTCTTGGCTTGCTTCCATATGAAAAAGGAGAGGTGTCTCTTTATGGAGAAACATTAGAAAAAAATATACATAAATTAAGTAAAGAGATTAATGCATTGCCTGAGTTTTTTGAAGCATATGGTTGGATGAAAAATGTAGAATATCTTCAGTTTTTTGCAGAGTTATATGGTGTTGATACAACCACTCAAAAAATAAAGAGCTTACTCGAAAGTGTCGGTCTTGATCCTGAAGATAATAAAATTGTTGGTGAATATTCTCAAGGAATGCGTAAAAGACTGGGACTTGCCAGGGCTTTAGTAAACAATCCTAAACTTCTTATTCTTGATGAACCAACCAATGGACTTGACCCAAAAGGCCGCAGAGAAATTCATAATCTACTTTTAAAGATTAATCGTAACAACAAGACTACTATTATACTTTCAACACATATATTGGATGATGTTGAGCGTTTATGTAATCGTATAGGAATTTTGGCTAATGGTGTTTTACAATATGAGGGTGCTTTACATGAGCGCACACAGCAGCAACACTATAGATTTCGTTATGAAATATCAGATACAGATTTTAACCCCAAAGAGTGTGAAAGTGAAAATATTCATTTTATAAATAAAAAAGAGTCATGGATAGAATGTGAAATTAACAATATTACTCCTGATATTGCTTTAAAAAATTTATTAAGTAAAGGTATAAAAATCAATCAAGCAATTGCTTTGGAAGGTTCTTTGGAGTATCTTTATTTTAAAGTAACAGGAGGTGTAAAATGATGTCTTTTTCAAAAACTTTAATTAAAAAAGAGTTTGGGGAACTAGTTTTTTCAGTAAAGGGTCTTTTTTATTTCTTAGCAGTATCTGTTATATTGTCACTTTTTTCTATACTTTTGGTTACCAATACGGAATTGAGTCTTTTAGACAATGCACAGGCATTATATATGATAAGCGGAATTGTACTGGCTTTAATGATGCTTATATCTTCCGTTTACGGCAGTGATGCTATTGCAGGTGAAAGAGAGCGAAGAACACTTGAAACGTTACTAATAACCCCTACTGGTGCTAAACAGATTATTCTTTCTAAGCTTGCTTTTTCATCATTTCTTTATTTTTTACTGTTTTTTATAGGATTACCATATTTTGTAGCTGTTGGAAGTAGCGGGCAAAATGTTGTGATTGGACTTGTATATCTTTTTTTTATTGGTTGGATGCTTAGTATTATTTATACATCTGTTGCTATTTTAATATCTCAATATGTAAACAGTATGAAAAACAGTTTGATGATTATGCTTGCTATAGTTCTTATTTCATCTACTCCGTTACTTATTTCCCCGGTAATGAGAAAAACAGGGCTTGGTAAAATTATGGATTATGTAAATCCGTTTGGTGATGCGATAAATACATTAGATTCTGTAATTATTGATAGTGAACCATTTTCTGTTCAGGCAATCCGAATGGGAATTATTCTAATATATGCAATTGTATCTATTGTTATTGTCGTTAAAACTACTAAAAAGGAGAGATTATTATGAAAAAAATTATTTTATTTCTTTTAATTATGTCATTTTCCCTGTATGCTCAAAGTGTTTCTATTGATTTTAAAGCAGAAAATTTGTCTAAAACATTACAAATGGGGGATAAACCAATATTTTATTCCACTATTACAAATAACTCAAAAAGTGAGCTAAAAGGTGTAGTTCTTTATTTGTCGTTGGTAAATTTAGATAAAGGGAAAGAACATCCTGTAGATTTGGAAGATTGGGCTGCACAAAAGGCTGTTCATATCTCCAGTTTATCTATTAAAGGGGTATATCAAACTAACTGGACTATTCGTTTGATTAATTCAGGTCATTACGGACTTTTTGTTACAGCTGTATTGCCTGGTAGCAACAAACCATTAACCAGTAGTATTGTGCATTTTTATGTAGCACCTAAAAAAACAGTTGTTCCATCAAGAATATTGCCTGTAGCTATAGGTGTTCCTTTTATTATTATTTTTGTTATGATAATATTGTGGTGGCGCAGACGCAAAATCAAATAACTGCATTAAGAACATTTTCAAAAATTGTTTCTCTTTGATGAATAAATCATTCTCAAAGAGAAACGAAATAAATATTATTTAAATTTTTTAATCAGCTTAATATTATCTTTTACTTTCAATGAAGAATCTATCACAATTACATATTTACCTTTTTTACCATCAATAATACCGCTTTTATTTAATATTTTGTCCAAATCAGAACTAATTCTAATACATCCCCTTGAAGCTTTGTGACCCAATAATTTAGTATCTATAGGATTTGTAGAATGTATTGCCAAATGCACTTCTCTAAAAATATTTGAATTATCATCTATAGATATATTGTGTTTTCCCAAATAAAAAATTCTATTATTTTTTGCTCCATATTCTTGAAAATTTGTTTTATCTGCCCTCCAATCACCTCTGACATATTTTTGTCTATTGATAATCATAAGGGGTGTTTGAAAATATCTATCATTTCTACTGTTTAATCTCGGGTTTCCTGTTGATACTTTTGAAGAACCTATATAGCTAATATTATTATATTTTTTGTTATAATTAAAAATAAAGGCTTTTTGAGTTCCTCTATCTACCAAAAATATAAACTCTTTGTTTTTTAGATATATTAATCTATTATTGATTAATTTTATAATTATTTTTCTATAAAAAAGGAAATTTTTATAAAATATAGAATGATGTAAAAATTTAGAATGAAGCAAATAATTTTTTAATTTTTTGGTTGTAAAATATCTTAAATCAGGAACATTGTCATTTTTTTTTATAGAATTAATTTTTGATATCAAGTATATTATTCTGGGTTTTAGAATTAATGGTTTATTATCTGATGTATTTATATAAGAATGAAATCTATTATTCCAATTATATAGTCCTAAATTATGAAAGTTTTCTTTTACAAAAATAGTGTGAATATGTAAATAAGGAGCTTTTTTTGTATAATATGTTCTTATTTTTAGAATACTTTTATCCATTAAAACAGGCGATAAAAATTTTCTATTACATAATCTTTGACTTTATAATGTTTTGACATTGTTTGTGAGTAATTAAATGCATGCAAGTTATTAAACATAAAAGCCGGTATAAAGAGCGTTTTGACTATATTGCGAATGATTAAATTATTTTTATAGATAGCTTTCAAACAAATCTCCTTGTTACTTGAATTTCAACATTATGGTATGTTTTGATGAAACAAAAATGAATGAAAATATATGATTTTTCACAGTAGATTTATGATTTTCATTTATGTTTCATCTATAATTTTTATAATTTCACCATCAATCAAGCAAATGGTTGAAATTTATTTTACAAGGAGTTACATTATGAAAAAAAGTTCATATTTTGTAAAAGGTTTAGTAGTTTTAAGTTTAGTTGGCACTATGGCGATGGCTGATGGAGATAGAGAATCTAATGACAACAATCAAAAAGAGATTCAAGTTAAAAGCTCTATCCAGCTTAAAGACAATGTTAGCGAGTTAAATGAAAAAAAAGCTGCAAAATTAGGAGTTAGCGAAGTAATAAATACCGTAAAGACTCAATTTAGCGGCAAAGTGTTAGATGTGCAACTTGAGAATCTAAATGGAAATTTGGTTTATCAAGCAGATATTTTAGATAAAAATCAAGTAACAAATGTATTTATTGATGCGGGAAATGGTAAAATACTATCTTCGAGGATCGATCAAAAAGATAAAGGATCAGAAAACGATGAAAATGACGGTGAAGAAAATAACGATGGTTAATCTCTTTGATACCAATTATGGAAAAAAGAAATGAAGATTTTAATTGTAGAGGATGATTTAAACATCCTCTCTCTTTTAAAAGAAAATTTTCTTGAAGAAAAATTTATCGTCGATACAGCAGAAAACGGAGAAGATGGAGAGTATTTAGCACTATTGAACAGTTATGATATTATAGTACTTGATTGGATGCTGCCTAAAAAGAGTGGAATACAGGTTTTACAATCTTTAAGAAAAAAAAATATAACAACACCGGCTATCATGCTCACGGCAAAAGGTGATATTGAAAACAGAGTATTAGGTTTAAAAACAGGAGCAGATGACTATCTGCCTAAACCTTTTAGCCTTGAAGAATTACAGGCAAGAATTGAGGCATTGTACAGAAGAGTGGCAACAGATGGTAAAAATCTAATTACCGTAAAAGATGTTGTTATAGATATCAATAAAAAAATTGTTATGAAAAACTCAAATATTATTGATATTACGGCAAAAGAGTATGAATTGTTAATGTTTCTTATCAAAAGAAAAAATTCCTATGTAACAAAATACATGGTAGAGGAACAACTGTGGACAAATGAGGAGTATAAGCAAAGCAATGTTGTACAGGTTGTTGTATATCATTTAAGACAAAAACTTGGTAAGGATTTTATTAAAAGTTTTAAAGGATTAGGGTATAAAATTGAAACATAATAAAAGCATAAAAACAAAAATACTAGTATATTTTGGATTTATTTCTATACTAATATTCACTGTATTTACTGTCTCTTTTTATTATCTTTTTAAGCAAAATCATATATCAAACACTAAGGATAAATTACGAACACAGGCGCTTAAGATACAAAAAAGTAAAAAGTTTAAAAAAATCAAATCTAATTTTCCTTTTACCATTATAAAAAATGGTAAAATCATTTATCAATCAGGAAAGTTTGAAGTAAAAAAACTCTCATCATACATAAACAATAAAAAATCTTTTTTTCTGATCAATTTAAAAGAACATACAGACGCACTTTATGTATTAGGTGCAGGTAAAACTTCTATTTTGGTTTTAAAAAAAGAGTTTGATGACAAAATGGAAGATATTGTCAATATATTGATTTTACTTGAGATATTGCTATTTGTACTCTTTATCTTTTTGGCAAATAGTATTTTAAATAAAATTCTAAATCCCATCAAACATATAAATAAAATTGCCAAAGAGATATCTGTAGATGATTTTAAATCCTATATTGAGATATCAAACAAAGATGATGAGATATCTGAACTTACAAATACTTTCAATGAAATGATAGATAGATTGAAAAACGGTGTTGAGAAACTGGATAGATTTAACAGTGATATATCTCATGAGCTTAAAACTCCATTGACAGTCATCGATATGCAAATTGAATTGGCACTTAAAAAACAAAGGGAAGAAAAGTATTATAAAAATAGCTTACAGACCATACGGTATGAAATTGGCAAAATTCAAAAGATAGTCGAAGAATTGTTACTCATAACTAAATACTCAAAACAAAATATACAAGAAACTTTTACAATATGTGATTTCAGTACTACATTAATCAATGTGATAGACAAATACACTCCGCAGGCACAAGATAAAAATATAAATATTGAAATATTGAAATTTGGAAAAGCTATAAAAAAGTCAAATTGCTCCTTAATAACTATAATCTTTTCAAACCTCATAGACAATGCCATCAAATACACTCCAAATGGCAAAAATATCCATATCTCACTTTTTACAAAAGATGATAAAATCCACTTCATAGTTCAAGATGAAGGCATAGGAATCCCGCAGGATAAGATTGATAAAATAACCGATAGATTCTATAGAGTTGATGAAAGCAGAAACAAAAGCATAAAAGGCTTTGGTCTTGGTTTGTCTATCGTCAAAAACTCTATAGAACTTTTAGAAGGAACCTTACAAGTAGAATCGAAAGTTGGAGTTGGTACTACTGTAGAGATTAGTTTATAGCCTCTTTTTCATTTCATTTATTTTTCATTTTCATCTCATATAATTACACAAATTATATGAGGATGTTGTAAATGAAATTCATATTTACTAAATTTAAAACTCTCATCAAATATATTTTATTTATCATATATTTTATTTTTGAAGAATTTGTCATAAAAATGGCAAAACGACTACTCATATTTATCAGAAAATTTAATATATATGATAAGTTTATAGACATAATAAATCACAGTAATGACTTCGTACTGCTTGGTTCGTTTTTGATTATAGCCGGTATCGCTGAAGCTAGTGCAACATTTGCAGTTTTTTTAAGTGTAAGAGGCTTTGTGAAACTCGGTATATTTTTTTATATCCTGAAAATTATCATATATATTCCAACTGTTGATATATTTAAACACAACAAAAAACG
Organism: Thiofractor thiocamini; assembly: GCF_055384375.1. Taxonomy (NCBI): domain Bacteria; kingdom Pseudomonadati; phylum Campylobacterota; class Epsilonproteobacteria; order Campylobacterales; genus Thiofractor; species Thiofractor thiocamini. The sequence goes on from NZ_AP042389.1 coordinate 1,100,394, forward strand.
ACTATTAAGATATAGTATTATCAGAACTATTTATTACTGGTATCTGATTATAATAGGCAGTCAAATTTATAGAAACCTAAAAAAATTATTCAAAAAATTTAAAGAGCGCATCAAAGCGTTTTTCTTACCGGTTAAAAAGAGATTTCTAAATTTTATAGCCTCTAGGAATTAACAGTGCATGAAGTTTTAGAGAGTATATTTAACTATCTTGCACAATTTCCTCATGAGACCCTTACTGCTGTAGCTATTTCAATACTATTTTTTGGTTCGATATTAGAAGCACTTCCTGTTGGTGTTTTTATACCTATGGAGACAAGTGCAGTGTTATTGGGAGTCTTCTCATACAGAGGACTTTTAGATATTAAAATTCTAATTATTTCTGTTTTTGTTGGAATGGTTACAGGTGATACTTTAGAGTATTTGTTTGGTAAAAGAGTCGGAGAGGAGTATATAAAAAAACACTTCAAAAAGATTAAAGTAGATGAGAGAAGATTTAGAAAAATTAAAATTATGATCAAAAAAAATATATTTAAAGCACTCTTTTTAGGAAGAAGCAGTAGTTGGACTCGGTGGATGGTGCCTTTTATAAGCGGTGCTCACAAGATAAATGTAAAAAAATTTTTTGTCTATGATATTATAAGTGCATCTATATGGGCACCTGTTTATCTGCTTGGTGGCTACTACATTGGACTTGCATTTGAACAATTTGAAGAGTATTTAGGGGTTGTGATAGTTCTGCTTTTATTGATACTCTTTACAAGATATGCAATAGCCAAAAGGAGAGCCGATGTTAAATATTGAAAATTTAATAAATGAAAAATATAAAAGCGTAGCAAAATTACCTAATTTTATAAAAAAACTTATATATTCACTCTTGAAAAAACTTTTATATGAAAAAGAGATAAATGAGTTTCTTATTGAGCACCCAGACTCAGAAGCTTTTGATTTTATAGAGGATATATTGGATTATTTTAACTTTTCCTATAATGTCGCATTGAACAAACTTGATAATATTCCATCTACCGGAAGGGTGATTATTATTGCAAATCATCCATTGGGTATGCTAGATGCACTCTCTCTTATACATGCCATCAAACAGGTAAGGGAAGATGTTAAAATAGTAGCTAATGATGTTTTATCTTATATAGAACCTCTAAAGTCTCTATTTTTAACGGTAGATGTATTTGGAGGAAAAATTTCAAAAGATTCCATTAATAAAATTTATAAAAGTTTAGATAACGAAGAGGCAATTATCATATTTCCTTCGGGTGAAGTATCAAGATTTACACCATTTGGAATACAAGATACAAAATGGCAAAAAGGTTTTCTAAATTTTGCACTTAAAAAAAATACACCGATACTGCCGGTTTATATCAAAGCAAAAAATTCATTGCTATTTTACGCCGTATCTTCTATCAATAAGCCATTATCAACTTTTTTACTGCCACATGAGTTATTTAATAAAAAGGGAAAGTCAATAGATATAAAAATAGGAAAGCTTATCCCATATGAGAGCTTTCAAGACAAAGATATAAACAGTAAAGAGAAGATTATGCTTTTTAGAAGACATCTATATAATATTGCTAAAAATAGAGAAGAGATTTTTACAACTGTTAATGGTATTTCTCTGCCGGAAAAAAGAGCATATTTAAAAAAAGAGTTTGAAAATGCAGAAATTTTGGGCAAAACCAACGATGGTAAGGTGATATATCTTTTTAATTATATTCCAAATTCCCATATCATAAAAGAGATTGGAAGGCTAAGAGAGCTATCTTTTAGAAAAGTAGGAGAAGGCACCGGGGATAAAAGAGATATTGATATATATGACAAATATTATAAACATCTGGTATTGTGGGATGAGGAGAGTTTAGAGATTATTGGTTCATACAGAATTGGCGAGAGTGATTTTATCTATAATAAGTTTGGTATTAAAGGTTTTTATTCCAACTCTTTGTTTTGTTTCCAAAATGGATTTGATAAATATTTAAACAACTCTATAGAGCTTGGTAGAAGTTTTGTGCAACCGAAATATTGGGGGAGCAGAGCACTTGATTATTTATGGCAAGGAATTGGCGCATATCTTAAAAAAAATCCACAAATCAGATATATGTTTGGACCGGTCAGCTTAAGCGCCTCTCTCTCAAAAGATGCGCAAAATCTTATTATATACTACTACGATAAATATTATGGCGGTAAAAAAGAGTTACTAAAACCTATGAAAGCATTTGTTTTTACAGATAAAGAGAGAGTAGAAATGCAAAATATATTTGACGGAAGAGATAAAAAAGAGGATTTTTTAACGCTAAAGAGAGGCTTAGAGGCTATCTCCGCATCAATACCAACACTTTACAAACAATATACTGAGTTATGCGAGGATGGTGGAGTCTGTTTTATGGGATTTAATGTAGATGAAAAATTCAATAACTGTGTTGATAGTTTTATTCTTGTTGACATAGATAAGATAAAAGATAAAAAGCGAACAAGGTATATTGTTTGACTGGTTCTGTAAAACTAACTCAGTATAAATACTTTTTTGAAGTACTTTACATATAAGCTCATATGTAGGTATCGGCAGTATTGTAGAAGTTGTTTTATAATTTCTATATATTTTCATTTTTATTTCATTTAAACTTCTTATGATTTTAAAAAAATATTGGAGATGAAATGAAAGCAATTGAGATAAAGAATAAGAACAAAAGCAAAGTTGAAGAAATTTTAAAGTATGCATATTTGATCATGTTGAAATCATATAAAATATTTGACAAATATCAAACTAAACAGTACTTAAAAAACAATCTTGAAAGTTCATGGAAGTTTTTTAACCAATTTAGAAAGGATGCATTTAATACCGGAGCTATAGTACCTTCTTCAAAAAGTTTGGCAAACTATATAACAAATATTATCAATTTATCTGAAAAAAAATCCGTAGTTGAGCTGGGCTCAGGAACAGGAGTTTTTACAAAAGAGATAGCAAGAAAACTGTCAAAAACATCAACTTTTTTCGCCTTAGAACTTAGTGAATACTTTGCAAATCAAACAAGGCAAAACTGTCCTGATGCTACTGTTTATCAAGATGATGCAATAAATATTCAAAAATATTTAAACAAAAACAACAAGGAGAATTGTGATTGTATCATATCTGGATTACCTTGGTCTTGCTTTAGTGAAATCAAACAACAAGAGTTGATAAACAGTATCTATAACTCGCTTGAAGAGGGTGGGGAATTTCTTACCTTTGCCTATATTCAAAGCTCGTTTTTACCCCAAGGTATAAAATTTAAGAAAATTTTAGAGAAAAAATTTAAAATAACAATTCAAACAAAAATAGTATGGACAAATCTTCCCCCTGCTTTTGTCTACAAATGTATAAAATAAAAAATTGCTTATTTTTATTTTCATTTTCATTTCATTTTGACTCAATACAATACACACAAATAAATTTTGCAGGTTTGGATATGTTTAAATTCATCATTAGCGGTGGAAGTGCTACTGTAGCCCACTTGTCTGTTATGGCATTTTTAGTGTGGATAGGAGTAAATCCTTTGATATCAACATCTACCGGGGTGATAGTCGGTGCTATAGTCAATTATATATTGCAGTATTATTATACTTTTGATGCAAATATAAAACATAAAAAATCTGTTCGTAACTACATCATAACAGTATCTTTATCTTTTATAAGCAACTTTATCATTTTTTGGATATTCCATAACTTGATAGGTGTAGAAGTGCTTATAGCACAGTTGCTTACTTCGGGTATAGTAGCTATACAAAATTATGTAGTATATAAAAATTTTGTATTTTTAAGAGAAGGAGGGATATATGAAGCATAAAAAATCGGTGAGTATCGTTATCTCCCTTTACAATGAGGAAGAAAATATAGTAAAACTTTTTGAAGAGTTGCATAAGGTTGAATTGGAATTATCAAAAAAAGTTGACATTGAGTATATTTGTGTCAATGACGGTAGCAGTGATCATACACTCTCTCTTTTGATGCAGCAAATGAACAAATATAAAAATATAAAAATCTTTAGTTTTTACAGGAACTTTGGTCATGAGATAGCTATGACAGCAGGCATGGAGCACTCTACGGGAGATGCGGTTATATTTATGGACGGGGATTTGCAACATCCTCCAAAATATATAAAGCAAATGGTTGAGTATTGGCTTGAGGGTTACAGTGTGGTTTTAACAAAAAAGATAACAAAAGACAATGACAAATCATTTTTATACAAAATGTTATCTGCAAGTTATTATTGGATCATTAACCAATTGTCTGATTTTGAGATACCGAAAGATTTTCCTGATTTTAGACTTCTTGATAGAAGTGAAATGGAAGTACTTAAAAAGATAGATGAACATGACAGAATGTTTAGAGGAATGCTAAACTTCATAGGGTATAAAAATTTTAAAGTCATTGAGTTTGAGGTACCGAAAAGATATGCAGGAAAAACAAAATATAATTTTAAAAAATCTCTTGGGCTTGCAGTTGACAGTATATTGCAATTTTCGACAAAGCCTTTAAAGTTTGCAACTTATTTGGGAGTTATATCTATCATTATAGCAGCTGCTTTAGGAGTAGATACGCTTATAGAGTATCTCTTTTATAATGATCACAGAACAGGTTATGCAACAACTTTGATAGTTATACTTTTTATGAGTTCTATGCAATTTATCATCTTGGGAATTATAGGAGAATATATAGGTAAAATCCACATAGAAGTAAAAAAAAGACCGCTATATTTTGGAGAATTGATTGAAAATCATAATTAATGCAGATGATTTTGCCAACTCACTAAATATGAGTGATATTATCATAAAATGTATAAAAGATGGTGCACTAAATTCAACAAGCATTATGATAAATTCACCTTTTGCGGATGAGGCTATACCAAAACTAAAAGATATACAAGTTAGAACTTCATTGCATTTAAATATAGTTGAGGGCAAGCCTATAACTCATGCCAATCAATTGAGTTATCTTGTAAAAAACGGTGAATTTTGTAAAAGTTTTGAAAAAGTGGTATTTGAGTATTATTTTGGAAATAAAAAAAAGAAAGAGATGATAAAAAACGATATAAAAACGGAGTTTAAAAACCAAATCCTCTTATATGCCAAAAAACTACATACTCAGGATATCAATCTTGATTCTCACCAGCATTTTCACACTATCCCTTTTATAGTTGATATTTTAGTAGATTTAAACAATGAATTAGACTTAAATATATCCTATATCAGAGTTCCCCAAGAGCCTTTTTTTATAGATTTAAGTTCATTTAAAAATATCAAAAATTATCTTGGTTTAAATATTATCAAACATTTACTTCTTAACTTTTTTTCTAAAAGTTTGATGAAAAAATTAACAAGAAACGACATACATCATAATGATGCTTTTATAGGTGTTTTATTTACAGGAAATGTAACTTTTAATTCAGTAAAAAAAGCTTTGAAAAAGATACACAACAAAGAGACCATAGAGATACTTTTTCATCCCGGATTTCTCTCTCAAAAAGAAGCTTTAGAAAAAAAAGATGATAAATTTAAAGAGTTTTATACAAATGTGGGCAGAAAAAATGAAATGAGGGTTTTACTCTCAAAAGCATTTAAGGATTATATTTTAAAGGAAGAAAATGCAAAAAGTGATTAAGCAGTTTACTGCTTTATTTTGGATAATTGTTTTAGTAAGAGTTATCTCTATCTTTTTAATGCCTCTTACAGATACTACAGAGGCAAGATATGCAAATACCGCACTGATGATGTCAAATCTAAACGATTGGATAACACCGTTTTTTAAATATCATGTTCCCTTTTTAGGAAAACCTCCTTTTGCATTTTGGTTTGAAGCGCTCTCTTTTAAAATATTTGGAATTGCCGATTTTGTGCCGAGACTGCCTTCTCTTTTTTTTACACTTGCAACTGTTTGGCTGATATACAAACTTGTTATAACTCTACACGATAAACTTAGTGCCGTTTTAGCCTCACTTATCTATATAAGCAGTGCGGTCGTTTTTGTGCTTAGCGGTGTTGTGATGACTGATCCGTTTTTAGTTTTTGGTACTACTTTGTCTTTAGTGTCATTTTTATTGGTTATAAATGGATATAAAGAGTACTGGAGATATCTCTTTTTTGTCGGTATCGGCATAGGTGTATTGACAAAAGGTCCATTGGCGGGAGTAGTAGTGGGTGGAGTTATAACCTTATGGATACTACTATCTTATAAAGAAAGGATTGTTTATCTAAAATTTTTTCCTTGGGTTAAAGGTATCTTGCTGATGTGTGTTATCTTTGTGCCTTGGTATATAGCACAAGAGATAAAAAATCCCGGATTTTTATACTACTTTATAGTGGGTGAAAACTTAGGCAGATTTATAGATACAGGATGGCACGGAGACAGATACGGCTATGTACATAAAGAACCTCATGGGATGATATGGCTGTTTTGGATCGTAGCGAGTTTACCATGGAGTATTGTAGCTATATCATTTATAATAAAATATATAAAAACTCTCAAACAATCCAAGATACTCAATGTTGTAAAAGATGACAATATCTCCTTTTATCTTGTATGGTCGCTTTTTATCATGCTATTTTTTACTTTTGGCGGCAATACCCTGTGGTATTATACCCTGCCTTCCATAGGTGGATTTTCTATACTTTTAGCTCTATTTTTTGCCAAAAGCAGTAAAAACTATATAAAGCTTATAACTTACACTTCACTGTTTATACCTTTTGTAAGTTTGTTGGCACTCGGGCTTATAATGATAAAACCAACCATCATAAAAACTGACAAATATCTTATCCAAGCATACAAGAGCAAAGCTCATAGAAAAGAGCCTATATATTTTGTAGGTAAAACCTCTTTTTCGATGCGATACTATATGAATACAAAACACAATCTAAAATCCATAACTCCAAAAGAGTATAAAACAGTAGCAAATAACAGTAAAAAAAGTTTTTTTGTTGTTATCAGTAAAGGTAATGCTAAACAGATAGATAAAACTAATTTAAATAAAATTTATGCTTCAAAAACATATATATTGTTTGAAAAAATGGAAAAATAGTGCTAACAAAAGATAGATATATAAGAAATCTTTTCATTTTATTTTGGGGGATTGCTCTTTCTCGGATTTTACTTATGATTTACTTTCCTCTTATGGATACAACAGAGGCTAGGTATGCCAATATAGCTCTCATCATGTCTAAAACAAAAGATTGGATAACTCCATATTTTGATTATGGAGTTCCATACTGGGGAAAACCGCCTCTTGCCTTTTGGTTTCAGGCACTTTCGTATGATATCTTTGGCATACATGACTTTACTCCAAGAATACCCTCTTTTTTGATCACTCTTTTAACGGCATGGATAGTATATAGAGCAATGATCACATTAAAAGATCAAAAAACCGCATTGTGGGCTATCATCATATATTTTAGTTCTCTTTTGGTTTATACGCTTAGCGGGGTTGTACTTTTAGATCAGTATCTTACCTTTGCGGTAACTCTCTCTTATGTATCTTTTATCATGCTTATAAATGGTTATAGAGGTTACTGGGGTTATCTCTTTTTTATCGGTTTAGGCATAGGTTTACTAGCAAAAGGTCCTTTAGCTTTGGTACTTGTCGGTGGTGTTATATTTTTATGGATTATATTTTCTTTTAAACAAAGGATTAAAACTCTATCACTTTTACCATGGATCAAAGGAACTATTTTAATGCTTCTTATAGCACTTCCATGGTATGTATTGGCTGAACATAAAACTCCGGGTTTTTTACACTATTTTATCATAGGAGAACATTTTGATAGATTTTTAGATCCGGGTTGGAAAGGAGACCTCTACGGACATGCTCATCTCAAACCAAGAGGTACTGTTTGGCTTATGTGGTTGTACTGCTCTTTACCATGGGGATTGATAGGCATAGTGCTTGTTATAAAAAACCTTCTTAGCAAAATAAAAAGAAAAGTTATACTTAAACAATTAAAAACTGATGAAATCTCTTTTTATCTGTTGTGGATGCTTTTTCCTATGATATTTTTTACATTTTCTGCCAATATAACACAGACTTATATATTATATGGCTTTCCCGCACTTGGCATACTCTTATCACTTTACTATAACTCTTTGGATAAAGATAGTACAAAAAAACAGTTGAAGTTATTTGTTATAAGCTCTTTATTGTCGCCTACTATAGGAGTATTTGGAACATTTTATGTTATACATTCTGGAGAAAAAACATTAAAAACAGAAAAATTTCTTATCCAAAGGTACCATAATCTTGCCAAACACAACGAGCCTATATACTTTTTAAATCACAAAGAATTTTCTGAAACTTACTATATGGATAGAAAAATAAACCCTATAGCTATCAAACAATTAATACAAATTATAAAACAAAATCCAAAAGAGAAGTTTTTTGTAGTAGGCAAACGAAATGATAATTTCATAAAAAACAGTTACTATTTTTACAATTTTAAAATTGTTTATAAAAGCAGCAGGCATATTTTGTATGAAAATTAACTTCCAAGGAATATAGGAGTGAATGAAGTAAAGCATGTAGCTATTATCATGGACGGAAACGGAAGATGGGCTACAAAACAAAATAAAAAAAGAGTAAAAGGTCATGAAGAGGGAGCCAAAGTTGTAAGAAAACTAACTATACATGCTTCCAATATCAATCTTTCTTATCTGACTTTATATGCTTTTAGTACAGAAAATTGGAAAAGACCCAAACATGAAGTTGAGTTTCTTATGAATCTTTTGGATAATTATCTAAAAAAAGAGTTACCTACTTATCTTGGACATAATGTAAAATTTAATGTGATTGGAGATATAAGCAAATTTTCAAAAAAACTTCAAGAGAGGATAGAAAAAACAAAAGAAGCCACGCAACACTGCACAGGTTTAACTCAAACCTTAGCTATCAACTACGGCTCTCAAGATGAGATAGCAAGAGCTGTCAATAAACTATGCCAAGAGAAAAAGAGTAATGTAACCATAGAAGATATACAGTCCCACCTTGATACAAAAGATATGCCCGAAGTGGATATCATGATACGAACAGGGGGGCAAAAAAGACTCTCAAACTTCTTGCTTTGGCAAAATGCTTATAGTGAACTTTTTTTTACAGATACTCTATGGCCTGATTTTACGATAGATGAGTATGATATAATTATAAATGATTTTAAAAAGATTCATAGAAGATTTGGAGCCTTATAAAAAGCAGGACAAATGAAGATTGTTAACAAATATATTTTAAGAAAATTTATCGAGACATTCAATCCTATATTTTTTACACTTTTTTTTATGATTTCTATCGTTTATATGATAAAATTTGCAGAGTTAACTGCCATCATACAGGTAACTTTTTTAGAACTTGGAAAATTATATATTTATATGATGCCAAGGATCATCATATACATTTTGCCTATTATATTTTTTATAGCCATAGCCATAACTATGACTAAAATGTCAAAAGATAATGAAATGAGTGTCATATTTTCTTTTGGAGTATCACCAAAAAAAGTAACGAAACTCTTTTTTGTATTATCTTTGAGTGTAAGTGTTTTTCTTGTATTTAATACTATATTTTTAGTTCCTATTTCTGTTCAACTATTTAAAAATTTTGTTGACATAAAAAAAACAAAAGCCCAATTCAATATCAAGCCATCTGAGTTTGGACAAAAGTTTTCAAACTGGTTTGTATTTATAAACAAATCTGACAATAAGAAAAATTTTCAAAATATTGTTATGTACTCCAATAAAAACGGAAAAGAGCAATTTGTCATAGCAAAAAATGCAAATATAAATAATGATAAAGGTTTATTGAATTTAAACTTGCACAATGGAAAAGCTTACACAATCAAAAAAGAGAATATTATGCAAACTGACTATAAAGCTTTAAAGATATACAATAAACAAAATATAAACATTATTGGCAACAACGGTATCTTCTCATATTGGCTTCAAGGATTAAAGGATAAAGGAAGAGCCAAAGATTTTGCACTTTTTATGCTTTTATCTTTATTTCCTTTATTTGCATATCTGTTGTCCTTTAGCATTGGAATTTTCAATCCAAGATATGAAAAAAGTAATGTTTATCTTTATATATTTCTAACTATTTTATCATATTATATCATTATGAAATATACCCTTGCCATAAATCCCATTTTAAGTTTAATAGCAGATCCGCTTGCCATACTGATAGCTTCTATGATATTTTTCAAAAGAAGAATTTTAAGAAGATATTAATCCTTCTCCTAAAGCTTTTATTTCATCTATTTTATTGAAACTAAAAGTTTTAAACCGATAAGTTTTAGGCTCCAATAGATAAAGTTCTTTTTTGCATTGAGATATGGCTAACTTTGTTTGATTGTATATTAGGAGTCTTATAGATCGTTCAAGCATTTCCATAATATTGCCTGTTTTAAAAAAATTATTTGGCAACTTGTGACTAAAAGAGTTTTTGCCCATAACATCTACTGCTAAGATCACATCTTTAGTTGCTTCCAATACCCCAAGGTTTTCACACAAAAAACCATCTCCAAGCATAAGCTTTTCAATATATTGCTCTTTAAAAATACCGGGAATTGCCATAGTAGCCAAGAGGGCATCAACTATGCGTATATTTTTATCAGTACTAAAAAGATATTTTTCTCCAAAAAGCAGATCAGTAGCTATAAGCTTAAGAGGTATCTTGGTTTCATGCATATATCTATCACCAAATATATATTCAAATATTGCTTTAATTTTATTATCATTTATGATGGATTTTCCACTTAACGAAAAATCCATCCAATGACTAATGCCTGCAAATTTTTTCAATTCAGTCATAATCTCTTTTTCTTTCATACCAATAGCTACACAAGCACCGATAATCCCGCCCATGCTCGTTCCTATAATTTCACTTGGCATAAGTCCAAATCTCTCCAAGTCTCCAATAACCCCTACATGTGCCATTCCAAGTGCCCCGCCACCGGATAAGACAAGGGAAAAAGGAGTATTTCTAAGTACTTCTACAATATCCACAATAAAATTCCTTATTTTTTATTCTGCTCTGTAATCAATACTATTTTTCCATCATCAAAATACTCTTCACCGCTAAGATATCTTCGTATTGCTGATGGAGAAAGGGAAACAATACTTGTTTTGCTATGGGAAAGTGTTTGAGCAACACTCTTAGCAATATTACTGCGAACCTCTGAAAGATTGGATAAATACATGGGTATTATACCCCACTTCCTGCCAATTAAAGCATTTGTTGTAGCAAGATAAATATCTTTTTTATGATAAAGCAAATTTGGCTTCCAGATATCAAGCAGATAAAAACGATTGCCACTTTCTTGAGCAAGTTTACAAAATGGTTCTTGGGCATGCCAAAAAAGTGGTGATTCAACCATTTTTGTTTTAGATATCTTATCCCATCCTTTCTCAATCAATTCTGTACAGGGATTTTTATTTCCAATAATCAATATACTGATCGGCAGGCTTTTAATCCCCAATAAATTACGACAAAAACGATTATTTTGTTGCATAAAATAGTGTTTTAATACTTTAATCTCAATCGGCGATACTTGCTTGTGGATAGCAAGACGATAAGGGTGGGTATAAAGATATAATGACATTACTACTGACATCATAACAATCAAAAGAGAAGAAAAGATTAGACTGTGTGAATGTGGTGTTTTATCATGAAAAACAGATCGATACTTCATCCATTTAAATACTGCCACCCCTAATATAGCCCAAAGTGTTCCAAGTAAAAATCCTGCATAAACATCACTAAGGTAATGCTCTCCTAAATAAATCCTACTAAACCCAATCCCGATAATTAATACAGTAGTTAGAAAAAAAATATTTAGTTTTGCGCGTATTGTAGAAGCATTACGCATCAAGAGATAGCCTATAAATCCATATAACGAAACTGCAATAGTTGCATGACCGCTAGGAAAAGAAAATGTCGGTTCAAAATAAAGTGCCATCTCCGGTCTGGGTCGATGAAAAGCCAATTTTCCTAGCCAAAGAAAAAAAATAGAACCTGCCAATGAGGTGTAAAAAGAGATCAGGCTATCATATAGCCGGTAAAGTACAAAAATTACTGAAATCGTTAAAACAACCGCTACAACTACCGGTTCTCTCCCCAAATATGTGACCCATGTAAAGAAATGTATCAATCCCGGCGTGCGCCACTGTGCCATCAAATTGGCAACTATATGATCAAGATAAATGATAGGATCTTTAGTAAGAAAATCTTCAACAATTCCCCCGAATAAGATCAAAACATACACAAAAGCAAACACCAATACCGTCAATGGAAAGCCGGTAAAATGGTTGTGATCAAATCTTTTTTTGATAAAGGAGACAGTTTCAGGATATCTGTTTATCAAATTTCGTACCGGGCGGCTTTGCATCAAACCATCACGCATACCGGCAAATATTAAAAGTATCATAGGGATATTAGCCTGCAAAAAACGCTTAAGTATCCATAGAATTAAAATAAACCCTACCAATATGGAGATAACTACTACACTTCGTTCCATTAAAGCTTGTGCTAAAGAGATAGATGAAGAAAAAAGATACCCTATCCCTATAAATTCAATACTCCATCCGATAGCTCCAAGAAAATTCCATACTACAAATTTCTTGCGATCCATTTGTGCCGAGCCGGCTAAAAAAGGTATTGTTTCTTTAAGCCCCGGAATAAAACGAGAAAAAAACACTGATTTGGCTCCATAGGAGTTAAGAAAATCATGCGCTTTCTTGATATTTGATTCTGGTATGTGAAGTTGTGGCTTATGAAGCAAAACTGTTCCATATCGTTTACCAAGATAGTAGTTAGTGCTATCCCCAAGCCAAGCTCCAAGAATCCCAAAACTCATAACAACAGTTATATCCATATATCCTTGACCGGCTAAAACTCCCATCACCAACAAGATTGTCGAACCGGGCAACAGCCATCCAAGACCGATTAATGTTTCCCCAAAAGCTGACATGAATGCGATCAAAGCATCATAACTACTAAACTTTTCTATAAAAGGTAGGATAACATGTTGGATATCATGCATGATCAAACTCCTTGATTGTTAAGTCACTACTGAGCAAAATTTGCATCTCTTTTTTTCTATTTTTACTGATATACCATCTTTTAAATTGATTATTTTCAAACTGCTCTTCCTCCTCTTTGGATATATATCCCGGGTGTAACAGAACCTCGATGATCTTTGCATCCTTTGATTTATCCAATCCTTTTTTTATCGCTTTTAATGTCATATTTCCACAAAAAAGAGTGCTGATAAATGCATCATTGTATGCAATATTATTTGCATTGAATTTTGCTATCATTTTATCAGACAGGCGGTTTAAAAAAAGAAATATAAAAAACTTGATCCCAAAATAGTTAAACAAATCTCCAAATGATTCTATAGCCCAAAAAAATCTTCCTTTTGGTACTCTAACTTGCATGATATTTATATCCATTTGATTATTTAATTCTATCAAAATATCAGTTATAAACGGCATGACATGAAAATGTTGATGCGAATCTATACAAATATCTTTGGTATGTAATTTTTCACAATACAGTTTGATTTGGCTTGCAAACTCTTCTTTTATCTCTTTTTTGATAATTTCTTGTTTCTTTGGACTTGAAAAAAGGTAATACTCAAGAAAAAGTCTTTGCCAACTTTTAAAAAAACAACCGTTTTTATCTGTTAAATATATAAATTTTTCTCTAGAGAGTGCTTTTCCTTCTGTGATGTTTAAATGCAAAACTTTTCTAATATTGCTATTTTTTATCAATTTTAAAGAATCATTTAATGCCTGGGTATTGACTATAATACTTATGGAATTAACTGAGCCCTTATCGATACATTTAAAAATTGTCTTACTTATATGAAGTGTATCCCCAAAGTCATCTGCATGTATAAAAATTTTTTGCAATTTCATCTCCTTTGGACTTTACACTCTAAAATCTTTCCATCACTGAAGTATCGTTGTTCTTCACTTGGTTCGTTATCACCTTTTACCTCTTTTATCTTGCATTTTGTTTGGTTATAATGGCATTTGACTTTTAAATCTTTTCTGCTTAAAAGATAATTGTAGAAAAAATCTCTGCTTTTATCTATATCTTTATCGATTTTATGGATAGGCGTTATAAAATAGTTATAAAAACTAAACTCATAACCGTCATCATAAGATATAGAGGCATAATACACTTTTGTTTTTTTATCCTTTTCTTTAAACTCCCAAAACCTTATATGCTCTCTTTTTGAGATAGAATCTGTTTTATACTGATATGCAAAATTTTGAGGCAGATTCATAAAATAGAGCGAACTTACAGGTGGGATTTTTTCTTTTAAAAAATGGATATATTCTAAAAATGATATATGATTTTGTTTAAATATATCATTTTTTACCCATTTGCCGTCAACTATATCTTTTACATCAAGAGGAGTTTTTATGATGATATTGATAGGTTGAATTGTAATTTTTTTATCATCCTTATAGTACAAACCAAGTTTTTTACAATCTTTTATATTGGATATAATATACATATCATACGGTTTTAAATAGTCTGTTTTTTCTTTAGGATTATCGATAAAAAACAGCACAAATAAAAACAATAGATAAAGGACTAAAGCACCAAAAAGATAAACAAAAGAGTGTTTAAATATATGCGTAATAGCTTTTTTCCTATCCTCTTTTATCATCGCTCTGAAGTTTTTTAATATATTTTTTTTCTTTAGATAATAGTATAAGCCATAAAGTAAAATTATAAAAAACAGTAAGACAAACATATAAGTTTCCAAAATGTTTAAGACAGCATCAAAGTGTTTACCAAAGAAGTATCCTACGATGATAAATTCACTGATCCCTACAAGAGCACCTGCAACTTCATATGGTAAAAATTTTTTATACTCAAGCTTATATACACCCGCTACAAAAGGAGTTACCCAGGAAATCGGACCAAGCAATCTTCCAAAAAATACACACAAAGCACCATATTTGCGAAAAAACTTTATGCCTTTTGTAAAGTTGTGTTTATTGATAAACTTTTTCAATAATTTGATTTTTTTTAATTTCGAATAAAATGCAAAACCATACTTTCTGCCTAAAAGATAACTGATATTATCCCCTGTAACCCCACCTCCATAAAGTATAGCCATAACTATCCAAATATCAAGGATACCCATGCCCGCAAGAATACTCCCGCTTAAAAAAAATATCTCACCATATACAAAAAAGGAAAAACCTATGATAGTTTCAAACATAGACCCTGCAAAAAGTATGACATAAGCCAACTCTTTATGATGCAGTAAAAAAATGATAAATTGGTCTATGGCATGATAAAGCATTTATCTAACCGACTTATAAGGTTTGTACTTTTTATATTTTTCAGGAGTAAATGCCTGGATATTCCAGTAAAACAGTGTTTTAAAGTAGCCATCTTTGGCAAATCTTCTTGTTGAAGTTGCAACTTCGTCTGTATTTAAAAAGAAAAAATTACCAAAGACAAGCATTGTTTTTATAAACTTCAAATCCTCTGAGAAGTTTAAAGCTTCATCAAACTTCACTTCTTTTGCAATGCTTGTTTTTGCTATTTGAATCGAATATGAAGTTTTAGTGAGCTTATGAGCTATATCAAAAAACTTGAACCAACATTTATCATACAAAGAGTAACTATCGGAAGGTTTTATAGCTGTGGTTCCTATAACAAAATTGCTATTGCTGTTTTTATTGAGATAATTATTTAATTCATTTAAAAAATCTTTCTCCAAAATAGTATCTGCATCTAAAAAGATAGTAAAATCAGACCTTTTATCTGTATATTTCAATCCGGTATTTTTAGCTTTTGAAACACCCTTTTCACTTTTATATACTTTAAGATTTTTTATACTCTCTTCGTAAGTTTTCAATATTTCATAACTTTTATCACTTGAGCCGTTTTCAACTACGATAATTTCAAAAAAGTCTTGATTATAATCGATCTTTGAGAGTTTATCAAGGGTTCTTTTTATATATTTTTCCTCATTATGAACCGGAATGACAATAGAAAAGAAATTTTTACGATATGAGTGTGTTATCTCATCTCTTATCATAGATAGTGCTTCTTTTGTTTTGCCTTGAGGTTTCATTGGTGCGGTTTGTTTTGTTTTTTGTATCAATTGATTAAGATCAAAGTTATCTTCATCCTCACATATTACAAAATAATCTTTATACTTATGATAAGAAGCAAGATACTCCTGTTCGGTAGAGTTTGGAGTTGGAAACAGTATAGCTTTTTTATCAAGCTCAACAAGATCCATGATGGTTGTGTAACCTGTTCTTGAGATGATCATCTTAGCTCTGCAAAAAAGTTCATTTCTAAGTTCTTTAGTAGCTGAGGGATAGATGGTGATATTGCTTTCTTCTATAGTTGCCACCTCATGTTCTCCGGCATTTCCAAGTATAAAAACTTTTTTACCTTCTATCTTTTTGGCTTGATGTAAAAGTTTTGATATAAAGCTCTCTTTTTTATCTTCAAGGTATCCGCTTATGATAAAAAGATAGTCTATATCTTCTTCTATCTCAAGTTTTTCGTATGAAGAGATGATGCCTACATATTTATGAGGAAAAAAATGTGTTAGAGAATTATGCGAAAGATTGCCCGCTAAACTTTTGGAGTACTCTTTATAGTCAGGGATAAAAACTTTACTGAAATTTTTAAAATAAAAAAAGTTGGAAAAATCAGTAACAAATTTAAAAAAACCAAGCCATTTGGGCGGGATAAATGAAATCTGATGAGAAAGCAGAAAAGATGGTACTTTTTTTGAGTAAATTCCATACCTACCATCAGAAAAGATAAAATCATACTCTTTTTCAATATTTAAAATCCTCTTATGTTCATCTTTTATAACAAAATTTGTTTTAATTAGATCAATTAAAAGATAATAGTAAAACCAAAGCCCTTCTCCTCTTTCAAGTTTGGGATAATCTTCAAACTCTAAAAAAGTAACATTTTCATTTGATAACTCTTCTTTTAAAAATGTCAAAGCATTTCCATATGATATAACAGTTATATCATACTCTTTTAGAAAATATTTGATAACAGCCAAGCTTCTTGTAGCATGACCCAAACCAAGCGAACTAACTGCAAAAAGTGCTTTTTTCATCTTGTATCCTTGTATTGTTTTGTGAAATTATATGATACTAAAATGAAATGAAAATGAAGTTGGGAATGGTGTAAATTTCATTATGAGTTTACTTGTTCGCTATGGATCAGTCGCTTTTTCGACTTATTTACTGATAAAAGAAAGACTACAATATCACAATTGATAAAATAATAAATAATGGTGTTAAGTACTTTTTATAGTAATGATTAGATAGCTTTGATAATTTATTTATCGTAGTGATACTTGCAACTGGCGATTATAATGATTAGTATAAAGGGGACTGTCCCCTTTATTTATACTTTATTTATATTCAAAGCCCTCTTCATATTCTAAATAGTAATTTTCAAATGCTTCTATTTTTTGCCATTAAAAAGTTAATACTTTATCAGATTCAACTACCCAACTAGCCAAATCATCCATAGTTCCTTTTATCTCATCATTGAAATATGGTTGATTCTTATTTAATCCGCATCTTGCTTGACAAGTTCCACATACTTTTAATTTTACACCATTTTCATACAATTCTTTTAATATTTGAACTAAATTAAATTCATAAAATTCAGGTTTAGCAGTTGCATCTCTTGCTAAATCAACTGCATCATTCATTAAAAAGATTTTTACCTCTTCACCTTTTTTGTATAAAGTTTTTGCTAATCTTAAACCATTCCAGGTTACATCACCACCATCATAAGGTTGATGATTAAATATTATTAGTGTACTCATCTTAGTTTACTCCTTTTTATTTGTTGCCACAAAAACTATTTTCCATTTTCAGTTCTTGAAAATGGATATAAGTCTTGTAACTCTTCTTTTGTAAATCAAAATTTAAAGTTATCAATATAAGCCTTTAAAATTTCATATGCTTTGTTTATTTCTTAAAATTTTTATTAATATTTACATTTTTCTTTTTTAATCCATTGGTTCACCAGTTTCCATTGGCATATTAGTTCTTGAATATTCTACCATACTACCGTCAAATACTTTTACATCTTTCATTCCAACTAAAAATTTTGATACAAACCATAGCCCTCTTGCTTTGTGCCCTGTATTGCAGTATATGATTAAAGGTTTATCAAGCTCAACAACATAGCCACTATTATATAATGTTTTTTTTGCTTCTTGAGGAGAAACCAATTTAAAATATTTACCAGTATCTTTGGTATATCTAATCATTGGTGTTAATTTAGCAGTAGGAATTCTACCATGTCTTGCTAAATCTTTTCTATTATCTTCCCCTTTATAGAACTTATTTACTCTTGCATCTGTAATTTGTATATCATCATTATATATGGCTTCCGTAATATCATAAATAGAAGCAACGATAGATTTATCAAAACTTTCTAACTCAATATCGCTTTTTGTTATTTTTGGCAGTTCGGTTGTAGTTGGTTTTTTCTCACTTTTCCATTTTGCAAAGCCATCATCTAAAAGTGCTGTATTTTTAACATTATAAAGCCATAAGTTCCAAATACCGCTTGCCGCATCTGCAAAATCCTTGTTTTTCTTTCCTACACTATAAAATACTATTGCACTATCTTCTATTACTCCAGCATTTTGAAGCATCTTTTGCACTTGTTCAATTGTATTTGGTAGTTTTGGGATATTTCCAAGTTTACCACCAAACCAAGTTTTTTTTGGATAATTTACAGCACCTTTTATATGTCCTTTTTTATAAGCCTCTGCTTTTATTGTATCAATTATAACTAAATTTTTATCATTAATATTTTTTTGTAGCCATTGTGTTGAAACTATATGATTGTTTGGAACCTCTAAAGCAAACATCACTGATGTTGTTGCTATAACTAAACTTGCTTTTTTGATTATTTTTTTCATTTTTTATCTTTTTTATAATTTAGCTAATTTGCTAAATTAATTTTAAAATTATATAAAATTAAACTTAAAATTATATTAATTAGCTAAATTGCTAAATACCAGTTTTTTATACTATAATTTTAAAACCCAATTTAGGATGTTATAGATTATGTTAGATATAGAATAAAAAATAAAGATTTTTAAAGCACTTGGAAATGAAACAAGGTTTTTAATATTTAAAAATGTATTTACAGGTGGTTATACTTGTAGTATTGATGATAAAAAACCAAAAGATGATATTATCGCTCAAGCAACTTTTGTAACAACAATAGCTGAACATTTCAATTTTTCACTTCCTACGATTTCAAAGCATTTAAAAGAATTAAAAGATGCAAATATTATAAAAATGACAAAAAAATCAAATAAACGGCATTGGGGGAGGTTATAGTAATAGTTATAGTAATAGTTGTATCCTTGTCTTGTTTTGTGAAATTATATGATAGTAAAATGAAATGAAAATGAAGTAGTAAATTTCATTTTATTTTCATTTTCACCCGATACAATACTATAAAAATCTGAGGAAATGGATATGAAAAAATTAGTGCTTCTTCTTTGTTTCACTCTTTTTGCTTTTGCATCTTCGTACAATCAAAAGATGCTAAATCTTATAAAAAAGAGTGATTATAAGCAACAAAGTTTCTCTTTTGCTGTTATGGGGGATAACCGTGACGGAGATAATGTTTTACAAAAGATTATCAAAAAGATAAATCAGGATAAAGATATCTCTTTTGCTCTCAATAATGGTGACTTGGTGCCTGATGGTTATAAAAAAGAGTTTAAAAATTATCTTGATATCATAAAAACTTCAAACAAGCCTCTACTTTCCATCATAGGAAATCATGAAATACCTTGGTATGACGGTGAAACAAATTATGAAAAAGTTTTTGGTAAAACTCATTTTGCTTTTAGCTATGCAAATAGTTACTTTATCATCCTTGATACATCAAATAAAACCATAAAGAAAAAACAGTTTAAATGGTTAAAAAAAGAGCTTAAAAAGTCTCAAAATTTTACAAATAGATTTGTCTTTACCCATGTGCCTTTATATGATCCAAGATATGGAGAGTATGGAAAAGGTCATAGTTTTAAAAGCTTAAAAAAAGCAAAAAAGTTAAATGATCTGTTTGATAAATACAAAGTTACTATGCTTTTTTGCTCTCATATACACTTTTATCACAAAGGAGTATGGCAAAAAACTCCCTATATCATCACAGGAGGCGCGGGAGCTCCTTTGAAAAAGTATAAAAATGATGGATTTTACAATTATATAAAAGTGACAGTAAATGGATCAAAAGTAAAGTATAAGGTGATAAAGATAAACGCTAAAGCACCAGGTTTTATCAAGCAGACTATCCAGTCAGCTAAAGATGTGCTTGATTTGAATTAGGAGGAGAATATGGTAGATATAATTTTAAAAGCATTTAAAGATTTATTTGATAAAAAAATACTTTTTACTTCCTTGATACCTATCATCATAGCGGCACTTTTTTGGGGAATTGTCTTTTTTATCTTTCATACTGATTTAAGCCGTTTTGTTTCATGGCTTGTTTCTCATATTCCTTTTATAGGAGATAAAAGTTGGGTACACTCTTTGGTAGAAAGCATCGGTGGTGTAGTGATATATTATGAACTGCTTATAACAACTTCTATAATGATAGTAGGAGTGATAGCTGATAGCATAGTAGATAAAATCAATGACAAATATTATCATCTTCAAAAAAGAGGTTTTGGAAGTTTGGTTGAGAGTATATATATCTCTTTAAAACAAAATATCATCTTCTTTATACTTTTTATCATATTGATACCGGCTATGTTTGTACCTGTTTTAAATATCTTTGTACATCTTCTTTTATGGTCAATTTTGATAAAAAAGCCTACTTTTTATGATTCGATTTCCATGTATGCTACAAAAGATGAATTTAATACTTTAAAAAACACAAACAAAGCTACACTTTTGATCATCACTCTCTTATCAGCCTCTTTATTTTTGATACCGGTTTTTGGTATCTTTGTTTATATAGTACAACTTTTGATGTTCACTCACTTCAATCTCACAAGGTTAAAACAGTTACGATGAGTGTAGATTATCTATTAAAGCATTTTTATGGGTGGATTTTATCCTATCCACACAGTTTAGTTTTATGGGTTATAATTTCTATCATATTTGTAGCTTCTGTTTTAGAATCCCTTCCTCTTCTTGGTATGATGTTTCCGAGTGAAAGTTTGACTATATTTTTTGGGATTTTAGCTTATAAGGGCATAGTTGATATTTGGATATTGATAATTGCTACATATATCGGTATATTGGCTGGAGATATAGCTGGGTATCTTTTGGGTAAAAGAGTAGGAGAGGATTTTTTAAGAAAGCATGCTAAAAGACTTAAGATAAACAGTAAAAAGTATGAAAAAGTAAAGTCAATGCTCGATCAAAATCTCATAAAAGCACTTTTTATAGGAAGAACAAACGGTTTTACAAGATGGATAGCTCCTTTTTTATCCGGAGCAAACGGCATAAGCTTAAAAAAGTTTATCTTTGCCAATATGCTAACAGCAGCTTTTTGGGCACCTGCATTTTTACTTGGTGGTTATTTTCTTGGCAATGCTTTTGAAGTTTATGGCAAATACTTTGGTCTTGGCATCATAGTAGCAACTATCATAGCTATAGCTGGATACAAGATGTATAATCACTTCAAAGAAAAAGGTTGGCTTGAAAGAGAAGATTTTAAACTTTTTATTATCAATATCTTTGGACTTTATCTCGTATCAAAAATGATAGAAGATATACTTGACCTTGAGCTTGTAACAAAACTTGATATGTGGATAAGCTCTCATATATCTGAGATTTATACACCTCTTTTTACAACTATTATGAAAATCACAACAGCCATAGACAATCCTTTTGAGATAAGTATCATTATATCTATCTTTGCAATATATCTGATATATAAAAAATGGTATATGGATTTACTGCTCTTTCTCTCATCTTTGTTTGGCTCATCAGCAGTCATGTTTATACTAAAAGATATCATCCAAAGACCAAGACCCACGCCGCGACTTATAGAGGTAACCGGTTACTCTTTTCCCTCTGGGCACGCTACAGTTAGTACAACTCTTGGTTTATCTCTCTATCTGATACTAAAAGATAAAGTCAAACATAAAAAGATTTTGCTTACTTTGTGTATAATATACCCCGTAGTTATCTCTTTTAGCAGAGTTTATCTAAATGTTCACTACTTCAGCGATGTAGTTGGTGGCATAGGAGTTGGACTCTTTGTAACAAGTTTGATGGCTATGGTGGTGGAGATGCAAAGAAACAAGAGGGAAACAGGTGAAACCAAATTATAGTCTCAAAAAGAACTTTTTATATGCTTGTGATGGAGCAAAAGAGCTTTTTAAAGAGAGTGCTTTTAAGATAGAGTTGGTTGCTTTTATTTTAGCAACTGCTGTACTTTTTTTCTTATCTTATCCACTGTGGGCAAGGCTTTTTATGTTTTCATCTTTGTTTATACCTCTCATAACTGAAGCTTTCAATACCGCTATAGAAAAAGTAGTGGATATGACTATGGATGATTATAATATTTTGGCAAAACATGCAAAAGATATAGCCGCTTTTGGTGTATTTTTGAGTATATTTGTCCCTATTTTTGTGTGGGGCGGTTTTATTATGTATTTTTGGAGATAATATGAGTATAAATAAAAACATTATAGCTCTTGGATGGGTGAGCTTTTTTACTGATATGGCATCATCTATGGTTACTTCAGTGTTACCTCTTTTTGTAGTTTATGTGTTGCATGAAGGAGTTGATAAGCTTGGATTTATCGTAGGTATTGCTACTTTTATATCTTATGGATTTAGATTTGTTTTTGGATATCTTAGCGATAGATACAAGATAGTCAAACCTTTTGTGGTTGCCGGATATGCCATATCGGCTGTTACCAAGCCGCTTTTATATTTTAGTAGCGGATGGATAAGTGTAGCTGCTTTAAGAGGGGTTGAGAGAGTTGGAAAAGCGATAAGAAGTGCTTCAAAAGATACTCTCATATCAGCTTATTCTAAAAAAGGTAAAAGTGGCAAGAGTTTCGGTTTTCACAAAACTATGGATATAGCCGGAGAGCTTAGTGGAAGTGTCATAGCTTTTTTAACTCTTTACTACCTTGGGAAAAATGAAGTGATATTTCGTGAACTTTTTGCCTGGACTTTGGTGCCCGGTATCTTTGCGGTGATTGTAGTTTTATTTTTTGTTAAAGATATGCCATACAAGTCCAAAGCAAAAGCATCCAAACTGGTTTTAAAAGATGATATATCTTTACTTCCTGTTTTACTTTTATATTTCGCATTTGTATTTTTTATGTTCAATGACTCTTTTTATCTTATCAAAGCCAAAGAAGCCGGATACTCTTTGGCATATATCCCTCTTTTAGTCATCGTTTTAAACTTGACTCAAACTTTTTTTAGTTACTTTTTTGGGCTAAAGGTAGATAAATTTGGAGCAAAGAGAGTACTTTTTGCCTCTTTTGTCTTTGGGATCATATCTATGCTGTCACTCTATCTTGATTTTATCATTGTTGGCTTTATATTTCTCGGACTTTTTACCGTTTCAAGCTTAAATGCTATCAGAGCTTATATATCAAGTGAAGCAAAAAACAAAGGAAGTGTATATGGTTTCTTCTATGGCGGAGTTGCCGTAAGTGGAGCTTTGGGAGCTTCTTTTGTAGGACTTATATGGAAATATTTGGGAGAAAACAGAGCCATAGAGATATCTCTTTTGGCTCTTGTTTTAATAGGTACTCTTTTTTTATTTACTCAGTTTAGCAAATTACAACGGACTTAATCTCTGTAAACTCTTCAAGAGCATATTTTGGACCTTCTCTTCCGACACCGCTTAGTTTTACTCCGCCATAAGGCTGTATGTCAAATCTCAGTGTCGGAATGTCATTTATCACAACTCCGCCACACTCAAACTCATCTATAGCTCTTTTGGTTAGATTTAAATCATTTGTAAAGATAGAGTACTGAAGTCCGTAAGGAGAGTTGTTTATCTTTGACAATGCTTCATCAAAATCTTTAACTTTTACAAGTGAAACGATAGGAGCAAAAACTTCTTCACAGATGATTTTCATATCATCTCTTACATCACCTAAAATAGTAGGATAAAATATCCTATCTTCATTTTTGTTACCACAAAGTAGTTTTGCGCCTTCTTTTACGGCACTCTCTACCCAGCTTTTAGCTCTTATAACGGCATCTTGAGAGATAAGTGGACCTATGAAAGTATCTTTGTCATACGGATCTCCTATGGTTAGTTTCTTGGTTTCACTAACAAGCTCTTTTGCAAACTCATCATATGCTTTATCTTGCACATAAATCCTTTGAAGAGATATACAAACTTGACCCGAGTTATAAAATGATGCAACCGCACACTTTTTAGCTGCACTTTTTATATCCGCACTCTTTTCTATAAAAGTAGCCGCATTTCCGCCAAGCTCCAAACACACTTTTTTAATCCCTGCAGTCTTAGTGATGATTTTTCCGACAGGCACGCTCCCTGTGAAACTTATAATCCTTGGTATATCGCTTCCTACCAATGCGCTTCCCACTTCCGCATCTCCGTAAACTACGCTTAAAGCATCTTTTATGGCGTATTTACTTTTATAAAAAAGTTTAGCAAATTTATAAGCACTAAGTGGAGCTTCCGGAGTTGGTTTTAAAACTACACTGTTTCCCGCGGCAAGTGCGGGGACTATCTTGTGAGCTACGAGATTTAGAGGGAAATTAAATGGGGTTATAGCTACCACCACACCTGCCGGAACTCTTTTGAAAAAACTTACACTCTCTTTTCCGCTTGGCATGGCATCGGAACTGAAAGTCTCACCATGAAGTTCTATAGCGGCAGAAATAGTCAGCTTTATCGTCTCTATACATCTATCGACTTCTATAAGGGAAAATTTAAACGGTTTTCCAACTTCATTGGTTATGGTTTTGGCGAATTCCTCTCTTCTTTCTTGTAATTTATCCGCCACATCTTCAAGCCATTTGATCCTCTCAGATAGTTTTGATCTTTTCGTATCTTTGAAAGCCTCTTTTGCTATGAGTAAAGCTTTTTTTGCATCATTTTCATCGCACTGCGGATATATCGAAACGATACTGTTCGTATAAGGATTTTTAACTTCCACCCAATCACTCTTTATAGCTTCATCACTTCCAAAAAGTATCTTTGCCTGCATCTTTTTATCCTTTGTTTTTATCTGTATATTTTATCACATTTTAGCTATAATGCTATATGCACACTAAAATTCTAAAAGAAAAATTCGGTTTTGATAATTTCAAGCCCATACAAGAAAAAGCGATTAAAAAAATCCTTAAAAATGAGGATTTACTCGTAGTCTTACCTACCGGTAGCGGCAAATCTCTCATATACCAACTTCCTTCACTTATCATGAGCGGTGTTACCATAGTTATCTCGCCTCTTATAGCCCTAATGCAAGACCAGGTTGCCTCACTCAATTTAAACGGTATAAGCGCCAAGATGCTAAGTTCATCCAATACTTCAGAGGAAAATTCTCAAACCATAAAAGAGTTGATTGAAGGCAAACTAAAGCTTCTTTATGTAGCGCCTGAGAGATTTGTCAATGAAAGCTTTTTGCAAATTTTAAAAAAAGTTGATATAAACTTTTTTGTTATAGACGAAGCTCACTGTGTCAGCGAATGGGGACATGAGTTCAGGGATGATTATAGAAAATTAAGCTTGATAAAAGAGAGATTTAAAGATACACCTATCACCGCTTTTACTGCAACCGCCACTAAAGAAGCTGAAGCAGATATACTCAAAACTCTACAAATTCAAAATGTTTTAAGAGCAAACACAAAAAGAGACAATCTCATCATAAGATGTCAAAAAAGGATGGGCAACGGTCACTCTCAAATCATATCTTTTTTAAATACCCACAAAGATGAGTGCGGTATCATCTACTGTTTTACAAGAAAAGAGACTGAAAAGCTTTCAAGTTTTTTAAACCAAAAAGGTTTTTCAACTCTTGCTTATCATGCAGGTTTGCCAAGTGAAAAAAGAGATGAAATCTTTAAAAAATTCAAAAACGAAGAGGTTAAGATCATAGTAGCAACCATAGCTTTTGGAATGGGTATAGACAAAGACAATATCAGATTTGTCCTGCATACTTCCATGCCAAAAACTTTGGAAAACTACTTTCAAGAAATCGGCAGAGCCGGAAGAGACTCCCTAAAAAGTGATACACTTTTACTCTTTTCAAAAGCCGATGAGATAAGCAAAAGAGTTTTTCTTGAAGAGCTACCGGAATCAAACTACAAAAGAAACATATATGAAAAACTAAACACAATGTATCGCTACTGTGTAACTTCCAAATGTCGTCACCGCTTTATAGCGGAGTATTTCGGAGATGAAGTGGATAAATGTGAAACTAACTGTGATAATTGCCTTGAAAAGGATATAGAGTTTGTAGATGTCAGCATTGGTGCACAAAAGTTTTTATCAGCCATGATAAGAAGCGGTGAAAAGTTTGGTGCAAATTATATCATCGATATACTAAAAGGCTCCAAGTCCAAAAGAGTACTTGAAAACGGGCATGACAAACTCTCCGTTTATGGTATAGGTGATGAGTTTAAAAAAGAGCAGTGGGGAAGCCTGCAAGATAAACTTCTTGATATGGAAGCGATTTTCCAAGAGAGTGAGTATAAAACTCTAAAAGTTACAAATATAGGGAAAAAGATACTTAAAGGTGAGCTGAAAGTAGAGATAAAAAAGAGGGATTTGGAAGTCAAGAAAGATTTTAAAGAGTATAAAAAAGAGATAGAAAAAGATGAAATTTTTGAAAAACTAAGAGAACTTAGAAGCGAGTTTGCCAAAAAAGAGAAAGTGCCGGCTTATATCGTATTTAGCGATAAAACACTTTATGAAATGTCCAAAAAACTACCCCAAAACGAGGATGAATTTTTAGAGATTTCGGGGGTTGGCAAAACAAAGCTTGAAAGATATGGTAAGAAGTTTATAGAACTTTGCAATACTTTAAAAAGCAAATCACCAAAACAGCTACATAAAACTTATCAAGAAACATTAAAACTCATAAATGAAGGTAAAAACTTCGAAGAGATTTGTAAAGCAAGAGAATTGAAGCCCGTTACTATCCTTACCCACATAAACACTCTTTTTGAAAATGGATATATCGATGAAGATTTGTATCAAATCTATATAAAACCGCTAAAGAAGAGTTTCCCCAAAGAAGTAAAAGAGTGGATAAAAAAGGGACTTGAACTTGAAAACTTTGATAAACTAAGAGAGCTTTTTAGCCTTTACGGCGCGCTTTACACTCCCAAATAAGCCTCTTTTACTTTTTTATCGTTTATGAGTTCGTTTGATTTGCCGCTCATGACTATCTGCCCGTTTTCAAGAACGTAGGCTCTATCACTGAAACTAAGAGCCAAGTGTGCATTTTGCTCTACTAAAAATATGGTAGTTCCTTTTTCTTTTAGATTTTGAAGCACTTCAAATATATCATCTACTATGATGGGAGCTAATCCCATACTAGGCTCATCCAAAAGCAAAAGTTTTGGTCTGCTCATGAGAGCTCTTCCAAGTGAGAGCATTTGTTGTTGACCGCCTGAGAGAGTTCCCGCGTAATGCTCTTTTTTTTCTCTTAAAACCGGAAAAAGTTCATATATCCACTCTATATCCTCTTTTATCTCATTATCATCTCTTGTATATGCGCCCATCAAAAGATTGTCCTCTACGCTTAGGATATTGAAAAGCCCTCTGCCTTCTGGTACTTGTGCGATGCCAAGCTTTACTCTCTCTTTTGACTCAGTAGCGCTTATGTCTTTACCGTTAAAAAATATTTTACCGTTTTGTTCTTTTTCCAAGGCACTTATAACTCTTAAAAGTGTAGTTTTACCGGCTCCGTTTGCCCCTATAAGTGAAACCATTTCATTCTTTTTTACCTCAATATTTATATCGTTCAAGGCTCTTATCTTGCCATAACTAAAGTCAAGATTTTCAATTTTTAACATAATTCGATCCCAAATATGCTTTTATAACATCTTCATTGTCCGCTATCTCTTCAGGTTTTCCATAGGCCAATTTTTTACCGAAATTCATAACCGTTATCTCATCTGAAATATTCATGACCATTTTCATATCATGTTCGACTAGAAGTACACTAAGACCCTCTTTTGCAACCTCTTTTATAATACTGGATATCTCATCCGTTTCTTTGGGATTGAGTCCCGCGACAGGCTCGTCAAAAAGTATAAGTTTTGGATTTGTCGCCAAGGCTCTTATGATCTCAAGTTTTTTCAAAACTCCATAAGGAAGTGAATCGGCCTGCTTGTATGCGATATTTTCAAGTTCGAACATTTTCAAGTACTTGATGGCTTCGTTTTCAAACTTTTCCTCATCCTCTTTTATCCTTTTGGATCTTAAACAGGTATGGATGATATTTTTACTCATAAATTTATCAAATCCCAGCATGATATTTTCAAGTGCACTCATACTGCCACAAATCTCAAGATGCTGAAAAGTTCTGCATATCCCTTTATGTACGAGCTTATGCATGGGTAGATTTGTGATATTTTCTCTATGGCCGTGTATCATCTCTTTGATGTCATCAACTTCGCCGATGCATTTGATACCATCATCTTTTCTTAGGTATATCTCTCCTGAAGTCACTTTATAGATACCTGTTATCATGTTGATAAGAGTCGTTTTACCGGCACCGTTTGGTCCTATGATGGAGTGAATCGTGCCTTTTTTTACATTGAAGTTAAGATCATCAACTGCTTTCAATCCACCAAAACTTTTGCTAAGTTCCCTAACTATGAGCATCTTTTTTCCCTATCTTGTCAAACAAAGATATGATACCCTTTGGCATGAACATCATAACAAAAATGATGATTACACCGTATATCAAAGTTTGATAATCTTCAAAAGATGTCAATATTTGAGGCAGTATAGTTAAAAAAACAGCTCCCAAAAGTGCGCCGTAAACCCTGCCGATTCCACCAAAAACCACTATGACCACAAGTTCTATGGATCTACTGAAACTTGCTTCTGCCGGACTTATGAAGCCTGAGAAAAAAGCATACATACTTCCTGCAAGCGCAGCTATGACAACAGATATGACAAACACATAACTTTTATATCTTGCCACATCCACCCCTACACTACCGACTGCCGGGGTTGAGTCATGTATCCCTCTTAAAATCCTACCATATGGTGAATTGATGATATTTTTAAAAGCCAGGATAACCAAAACAAGCAAAACGGAGCTTAAAACATACCACTTGATATTGGTATCAAATGCAAATCCAAACAGTTTAAAAACATCCACGCCCATACCATCAGGTCCGCCTGTAATATCTGACTGGGCATTTAAAGCTATATAGATGATGATACCAACTCCTAATGTCGCCATAGCTAGATAGTGTCCCTCAAGTTTTAATATCGGCTTTGATATGATAAAAGCAAAAAGAGCCATAAAGATCAAACTTACTGTCAAGCTTAACATCGGCGAAACACCGTAAGTAGTGCTTAGGATAACGGCCATATAAGCACCAAGCGCAGCAAATCCCCCATGCCCCAAACTTATCTGTCCGGCATATCCTATAAGAAGATTTAGTCCTATACATATAATCGCATTTAACAAAGAGAGTATAGCTATCTCATAGTAAAAGTCATTTTTAAAGAAAAACGGTATGACTATAAGAAGAAGGGTTAAAAAGAGGATATCTTTGGATAGTGAGTGATGTTTCATACTTTAAACTCTCTTTGCTTTTAAGTTACTAAAGATGCCGCCAGGCATAAAAAACAGTATCCCAAGTAGTGCTATAAAGGCTACTGCATCTTTGTATTCACTAGATATATAGCCTGCAACCAAAGACTCTAAAACTCCAAGCAACAATCCACCCACTACCGCTCCAAACGGCTTGGAAAGACCCCCGATAACTGCTGCACTAAAACCTTTAAGACCCAGCATGATACCTATCTCATAATTCGTTGAAGTTATAGGAGCCAAAAGAAGCCCTCCCACTCCTGCGATTACTGCTGAAATGATAAAGTTTAGCATTAGTATCTTTTTTATATCTATGCCCATCAGTTTTGCACTCTCTTTGTTATCCGATAGTGCTACCATCGCTTTTCCGGTTTTTGTTTTGTTGAAAAACAGATATAAAGAGATAACTATAATGATTGATACAATCATAACAAGCAAAGCTTGATAAGTTAAAGTTGCCCCATAAATGTTTAATGCTCCATCACCTACAAAAGACGGTAAAGTGTGGAGTTCTTTATCAAAAACCACCTCAGCCAAGCCTCTTAAGGCTATACTGTATCCAAGAGTTAAAATGATCATGGATATAACGGTGTGCTCTTTTGAGAGATCTATAAGTTTATACAAAAGTACCCCAAGAAGCGCGGTTATAATGATAGCAAGTAAAAATGCCGCCCAAAAAGGAACTCCCCATTTGAGTAAAAATACGGCACTCATTCCGCCTGCCATCACAAATTCACCTTGAGAAAAGTTTATGATACCGCTTGAATTGTAGATAACAGTAAAGCCCATACCCACCAAAGCATAGATAAAGCCTACCGTAACCCCTGAAAGTAAAAGTTGAAAAAATTCATTCACTTTTTAAAGCCTACTCTTCAATGACACTCCAATCACCGTTTTTAACTTTTAAAAGAACAAGACCTGTTTTTGTATCAAGTCCTAAGTGATCTTTTGGACTCATATTTACTACACCGTCAATACCTACAAAGTTTTTAAGGCTCTCCAATCCATCTCTTATCTTACTTGGATCGGTTGAGTGTTCTCTTTTTATGGCATCAACTATAGCATAAAGTGAGTCATAGGCATGTCCGCCAAAACTTGCTATATCGGTATGATATGCATCTTTATACGCTTTTGTATAAGCCATACATACTTTTTTTATGGGATTACTGTCACTTAATTTATCCGCAACTACAACCGGAGGTGCCACTACTATGACTCCTTCAGCCGCTTTTCCGGCTATCTCTATATATTTTTTAGAAGCAACTCCATGAGATTCATACAAAGGATAAGGGATATTTAACTGTCTGTAATTTTTTGTAACTATCGCGGGGCCCTGCCCGAAACCAGGATTTAGTACGGCTTGGATACCTTTTGTATTTTTTATCTTGATAAGCTGGCTTGTCATATCGGCATCTTTTTTACCGTATGTTTCATCTGCAAGGATTTTGATACCATAACTTGGCGCAACATCTTTACACTGTTTTCTCATGGATTTTCCAAATCCGCCGCTTCCTGAAATCATACCGATCTTACTTATGCCCTCTTTTTTCATATGAGCCATGATCTTTTTACAAGCCATTCTATCAGTTGCTACTATCTTAAATACCCATTTTTTCACAGGTTTTATGATAGGTATGCCTCCCCCCATGGATATAAGTGGGATTTTTGCTCTTTGAACAAAAGGGATGATAGCCATGGTTTCACCGGTAGTTGAAGGTCCAATGATAGCTACGACATTATCTTGAGAGATAAGTCTTTTTACAAAAGATACCGCTTTTCTTGGATTTGCTCCGGTATCGTAAGCTATAAGTTTTATCTTATCTCCATTTACTCCACCGTTTTCATTTATCTTTTTTACATATAGTTTTAAAGTCTTAAGCTCTGGATCCCCGATAAAAGAAGCAGGGCCCGTTGAAGCTACGATAGCACCTATCTTTATAACTCCGGCACTTAAGGTCAAACCTAAAAATGTCAATATACTTAGTCCTAAAATCGTAATTTTTCTCATCATATTTGCTCTCCTTTGATTTTAACTGGTGTTGCAATTTAATTATTATATCTATCATAACTTAAAAAAAATCATTTTATAAATTTTTTTATATATATTTTAAAAGATTGTGAAATTTTTACACACTTTTTTATTCCAATCCTACTTCATAAAAAATTTTGTAACGGTTTTACATATATTTAAATCTTTTACAAGTATAATCGATGATTATGAGTTCTTATATGGACATAAGGAGAAAATTATATGAAACAAACACTTATGGGCAATGAAGCTATCGCCTGGGGAATAGTTCATGCAAACATACAAATGGTATCGGGGTATCCTGGAACTCCTTCAAGTGAGATACTAAAAACGGTACAAAAAATTCAGCAGGATTTGGAATTTGATATGTATGTTCAGTGGGCTACAAATGAAAAAGTCGGATTTGAAGTAGCTTATGGCGGAGCTATTAGCGGACAAAGAGCATGTGCGACTATGAAACAGGTCGGTTTGAATGTGGCAAGTGATGCTTTGATGAGTGCGAGTTATATAGGCAATACAGGAGCTATGCTTTTGGTGTGCGCTGATGATCCTGGATTTCATTCGTCTCAAACAGAGCAGGACAGTAGAGTGTTTGCCAAATTTGCAAGGATTCCAGTCCTTGATCCTTCAACTCCACAAGATGCTTATGACTTTGTAAAACTAGGTGTTGAGATAAGTGAACTCTTTGAAACGACTGTTATGTTAAGACCTGTTATGAGAGTTTCACACGCAAGAGAAATCATAGAGATGGATGATGAAACAAACTTTACAAAAACCAATAATCGCTTCAAAAGAGATATAGGAAGGTGGGCGGCTGTTCCAAGAGCGGGAAGGCTGGCTCAAGGATACGAGCAACTTGAAAGAGTTGAAAAAATAGCAGAATACAACTGGGGGAAATTTTTAAAACCACAGTTTGACAAGTTAAAAGGCGGAAAACTTCTGGTACTAACAAGCGGAACGGGTGACGGTTTCGTCAGAGAAACATTGAGTGATTTGAGTCTTGAAGCAGATATTGTTAAAGTTATCATGCCTTATCCTTTGCCGGCAGATAAGATAAAAAAAGCTTTTGAAAATTATGACAAAGTTGTAGTGTTTGAAGAGCCTTATCCCTGTATAGAAGAGCAAATCGCCTGTGAAAAGGTTTATGGAAAAAATACCGGCACCGTTCACAAGATAGATGAAATGAGTAAAGAAAATGTTTTAAAAGCACTGCAAAAAGTAGGTTTTTACGATGGAGAAAATATATATGAAGCTCCCGAAATCGACTTTGGTTTTGAAGTACCTGCCAGGCCACCGGCACTTTGTCCGGGATGTCCTCACAGGGATATCTACTATGCCATAACAAAAGTTTTCAAAAAGAACAAATCAATTTATCCATCCGATATAGGATGTTACACCCTTGCTTTAGCTCAAGGTGCCATAGATACGGTACTTTGCATGGGCGGAAGTGTATCTATGGCAAGTGGGCTTAGCATAGCAAATCCGGATAAAACAGTAGTTGCTACCATAGGAGACGGTACATTTTTTCACTCAGGCATTCCGCCACTTTTAAATGCCGTTTATCAAGGTCATAAATTTATCCTGGTCGTTTTGGATAACTCCACTATAGCCATGACAGGACGCCAGGCAACACCTGAGAGATTTAACCAGGGGATCAATATAAAAAAGATAGTTGACGGGATGGGCATAGAGTGCTTAGAGTATAAGTATTCGCATGAAATGCATGAAAATATAGACTTTTTTAAAAGTGTAAAAGAGAAATTTAAAGATTCTTCCTCACCTTTGGTTGTCGTTGTCAAACAGTTTTGCATACTTGACAATCCAAGAGCAAAAGATTGGGTTCCTGGAATCTTTGCCGAGGTCGATGAAGATAAATGTGTAGCCTGCGATCAGTGTACCACAGTTTATAAATGTCCTCCTATGCACTATAATGAAAAAGGAAAGATCGAAATCGATCCTTTTCTTTGTGCCGGATGCGGAGGCTGTTTAGAAGTAATATGTCCTACTGATGCATTTGAAGAAAGGAAGGATTGATCATGAAGTATCAAATCGTAATAGCAGGTTTTGGAGGTCAAGGGGTTGTATTTTTGGTAAAAGTTTTAGCCATTTGCGCCGGAGAGAAAAACATACCATTTTTAGGAACTGAAAATCACGGCATGAGCCAAAGAGGGGGTGCTGTAAGCTGTGATATCAAGATAGGGGACTTTCAAAATCCCGTAATCGATAAAAATCAAGCCGATATGATCATAGGATTGGATAAAAACGAGAGTTTAAGAAACATATCTTATCTGAAAAAAGACGGTATCATGGTCGTCAATGCCGATGAGAATTATCCGGATATTCCATTTAGAGTCGTCAGAGTCGATGCGAACAAGTTGGCACTTGAAAAAAAGATACCGATACAGGGGCTAAATGTCTTTATGCTTGGAGTGGCACTAAAAAGTGAACCAAACTTTCCTTTTAGTGTAG
Organism: Thiofractor thiocamini; assembly: GCF_055384375.1. Lineage (NCBI taxonomy): Bacteria > Pseudomonadati > Campylobacterota > Epsilonproteobacteria > Campylobacterales > Thiofractor > Thiofractor thiocamini. The sequence continues at coordinate 1,134,709 of NZ_AP042389.1, forward strand.
ATGATGTGAAAGAAGCGATCAAAAAGATAAATTCAAAAATGGCTGAACAAAATTTTAAAATACTTGAAATGGGTTTAAAAGGAGGAAAATAAATGGTTTGGAACAAGATAGAGTGTGCCAAAAGAGAAGATATACAAGCGCTGCAATACAAAAGACTCAAAGAGACACTAGATAGAGTCTATGCACTTACACCTTTTTACAAGAAAAAGTTTGACGAACTTGGCTTATCACCAAACGATATCAAATCACTTGACGATATAAAAAATCTGCCTTTTACCAGAAAGCAGGACTTAAGAGATCATTATCCGTTCGGTCTTTTCACTGTTCCTTTGAGTCAAGTAGTTAGAGTTCACAGCTCAAGCGGAACTACCGGTAAGCCAACAGTCGTTGGATACACTCAAGCTGATATGGATGTATGGAATGAAGTAATGGCCAGGGTTTACACGATGGCAGGTGTTACCGCCGGGGATATAGTTCATAACGGTTACGGATACGGTCTTTTTACCGGAGGTTTGGGATTTCATGAAGCTGCTCAAAAGATAGGGGCTACCGTGATACCTGCTAGTGGAGGATTTACCGACAGACAGCTTATGCTTATGAGAGACTTTGGAGCTACAGTTTTGGCTGCTACCCCATCTTTTGCTTTGCACTTGGCTGAAGTTGCCAAAAAAAGCGGGCCTGACTACAGGGATGAGTACAAACTAAGATGCGGTCTTTTTGGAGCGGAACCGGTCAGTGAAGGACTTAAAGATGAGGTATCGAAGGCCTGGGGTATAGACTATCATGAAACTTACGGGCTTAGTGAGATAATAGGTCCTGGTGTTTCATCAAGCTGTAAACACTCAAAACTTCTTCATATAAACGAAGATCATTTTTATCCTGAGATAATCGATCCAAAAACAGGTGAAGTACTGCCTGAGGGAGAAAGAGGAGAACTTGTTATAACAACTCTTACGAAACAAGCCCTTCCTATCATAAGATATAGAACAGGAGATATAACATCACTGACTTATAAGCCTTGCAAATGTGGCAGGACTACTGTAAGAATGGAAAGTATCGTAGGAAGAGCGGATGATATGCTTATAGTAAACGGGGTAAATGTCTATCCGTCTCAAGTAGAACATGTCATAGCAAATACCGAAGGAGTTACACTCAATTATCAAATTGTAGCTGATAAAAAAGGATTTTTGGATAAACTTGAGATACTTGTTGAGATAAGTGATGAAGTGATGAGTGACAATATAAAAGAGCTTGAAAATATCAAAAAAGAGTTACAACACTCACTTTTAAACAACCTTTATATAAACGCCAATGTAAAACTGGTTGAGCCAAGAACCATAGAAAGAAGTATGGGCAAAGCTGTAAGAGTAGTTGACAAAAGGAGAGAAGGATGAAATACTCATTATTTTTAGTAAAATCTCAAATAAAAATCTTGAGGGTTTCATCTCTTGCTCGAATGAGCAAAGCTTCAGTGAGGGGAATTTTCATTGAAGCTTGCTTTAATGAAAAGGAGAATTTAAAATGAATAACCACATAAAACAGTTAAGTGTATTTGTAGAAGATAAAATGGGAGAATTGACAGATATAACCACCATACTTTCCGATAACGGTATATCACTAAAATCTATAAATCTTGTCGATTCTAGTGATTTTGGACTTTTGAGGATCATAGTGGATGATACCAAAAAAGCAGCTTTTGTGCTGGAGAAGGATGGCTTTAGTTTGACTATCACAAATGTACTAGCCGTCAAGATAAAAAACAGGATCGGAAGTTTTAACAAAGTAGTGACTGCTCTAAGCAAAAATGATATCAATATTGAGTATATCTACACAGTCGATAGCGACACCCAGGGTGTGTTTATATTTAAAGTGAGCCCCAAAGATTTTGAAAAAGCGGTGAAAGTCTTGAAAGATAATGATATAGAAACTTTAGAAGCCATATAAGATGAATCTTGAAGAGTTGCAAAAAAGCGAGATAGGTTTTCTTTCTCATATCGGGGGTGAACTCATCGACTTTAGCGAAGGATACGCTGAACTTGCTTTTGAGATAGATGATTATCACAAGCAGCATCTTGGAGTGGTTCACGGCGGAGCCATAGCGACTTTAGCTGATCATGCCGGATGGTATGCAGCTGTTTCGCAAATAGAGCCTGGACAGACTTGTGTAACGATCGAGCTAAAGATAAATTATCTAAAACCTGCCTTCAATGAACTCTTAAAAGCTCAGGCAAGAGTTATAAACAGAACCAGAAAAACAGTTTTTGTGGTGATTGAACTTTTTGACAAAGACAAGATCGTAGCCTACTCCACAGCAACTTATTCGGTCATAACGGACAAAAGGAATACCAAATGCTAAATGCCTTTTTAGAAGGATTTATGTTAGGCTTGGGTGCGGCAGTACCGGTAGGTCCCATAAACATACTTATCATGACAAATGCCATAAAAAACTACAAAAATGCTGTCAGCATAGGTTTTGGTGCGATGAGTGCGGATATAACATACTTGGCACTTATACTTCTTGGACTTTTTGCTTTTGTCAAGAATGAAACTTTTCAAACTATTTTAGGGGTTTTTGGATCACTTTTTTTAACTTACATAGCTTATCTCATCTTTAAAAACAGAAATGAAAAAATAGAACTTGACCCGACAAAGATAAAAGACGGACACACAAAGATAGTGGCAAATTATATAAAAGGGTATTCGCTTACACTGCTAAACCCTTACACCATAGGATTTTGGATAAGTGTCTCAGCTTATATTTCAACCAAAAACCTATCTTTTGGCTTTACGCTGCTTGGACTTTTCAGCGGTATATTTTTATGGATAACCCTTATGCCTTATGCAGTACATAAAACAAAACATTTGCTATCAAACAATATGACAAAAAATATTTCCATTATCGCAAGTGGCATCATACTCTTTTTTGCGATAGGAATGATAATCAATATAATAAAAGGATAAAATATGCAGAAATCTTATCTTTCGTCAAACCCTGATGAGAAAGGATATTTTGGAAAATTCGGTGGAGCTTTTATACCTCCTCAGCTTGAAAAACCTTTTGCCGAGATAAATGAAGCTTATGACAAACTCTCAAAAAGTTACGACTTTTTAAATGAGTTAAGAGATATAAGAAAGCACTATCAAGGTCGCCCTACTCCCATATCATATGCAAAAAGACTGAGTGAATTGGTAGGTGGCGGTAGAATCTATCTAAAAAGAGAAGATTTAAACCACACAGGAGCTCACAAACTAAACCACTGCATGGCTGAAGCTTTGGTAGCAAAATACCTTGGTAAAAAAAAGATCATGGCTGAAACAGGTGCCGGTCAGCATGGCGTAGCACTTGCAACTGCGGCAGCTTACTTTGGGCTTGAGTGTGAGATACATATGGGTGAAGTCGATATAGAAAAAGAGAAGCCAAATGTCATAAGGATGAAAATCCTTGGAGCAAAAGTAGTTCCCGTTACTCACGGCTTAAAAACCCTAAAAGAAGCGGTTGATAGCTGCTTTGAAGCTTATGTGGCACAAGCCGATACTGCTTTTTATGCCATAGGGTCAGTTGTAGGACCTCATCCTTTCCCAAAAATGGTAAGAGACTTTCAGATGGTAGTGGGGCTTGAAGCAAAAGAGCAGTTTTATGAAATGACAAACCAGCTGCCTGATAGCGTAGTGGCGTGTGTTGGCGGCGGAAGTAATGCCATGGGTATCTTTAGTGGCTTTATAGATGATCCTGTTAAGTTATATGGGGTTGAGCCTTTGGGAGTCAGCACAAGACTCGGTGAACATGCGGCCAGCTTAACTTATGGCAGTGAAGGCATAATGCATGGGTTTAACTCCATAATGCTAAAAGATGAAAACGGGGAGCCGGCTCCGGTTTATTCGGTTGCCAGCGGACTTGATTATCCTTCGGTTGGACCTGAACAAGCTCATCTTAAAACCATAGGCAGGACCATAGTCGCAACCGCTACAGATAAAGAAACGATAGATGCATTTTATAAATTATCGAGATATGAGGGTATCATACCTGCACTTGAAAGCTCTCATGCTGTTGCATTTGCCATGAAACTTGCAAAAGAGAGACCAAAAGAGTCCATACTTGTCAACCTAAGTGGCAGGGGTGATAAGGATATAGATTTTGTCGTGGAAAATTATCCTATACCGGAATAAAAAATTAAAAAACAGGGGAGATCAATCCCCCCTGTTTACATATCTCTCTACTTTGTAGCCTACACCTTTTACACTTTTTATAAAATCCTCTTTCAGTACTTTTCTAAGGCGGCTTATCTCTGCTCTTATGGTTGCATTGTCCACTGGCTCATCATCCCAAACATAACTTCTTAACTTCTCGAAAGAAACGATATTGTCGATATTTAAAGTCAATACCTGAATGATCCTAAACTGTTTTTTTGTCAATTCCTGAACAGTATCGTTATATAAAAGCACCTCTCTCTTTTGAAAAAGAGTAATTTTCACTTAAAAGTATATGTCTTCTTTTTTTATCTTCTATGATATTTGCGACTTTGTTTATCCTCAAAGCCAGTTCTTTTAAATGAAAAGGTTTTTTTATATAATCAGCTGCACCGAGTTCATATGCTTTGGTGATATCTTCTATATCAACCAAAGCACTTATGTATATGATAGGTGTATTGATACCCTCTTCCTGTAAAATCTCCAAAATTTCAAAGCCGTTTATCTTGGGCAAATTTATATCAAATATAAAAAGATCGAACTGCTCTTTTAAGAGTATATCTTTTGCTTTTATACTGTTTGAAAAAGAGACGATATAGTGATTTAAAGATGATAGGTATTCTTCGATGGAACTTCTTAGCATCATTTCATCTTCAAGCAGTGCTATCTTCATCCAACTTCCTTTCAAATACATATACAAATCTATTTATGTGATTTTTTGAATATATCTTTATATCAACACCCGTTTTTTCGCAAATCTCTTTAACTATGTTTAAACCCAATCCAAAACCGCCTCTTGCATCATCTTCTCTGTAAAATCTATCAAAAAGCTTTTTATAATCTTTTATATTTTCACCGTTGTTTTCAATACTAAAAAATACTTTTTCATTTTTTTGGTATAACTTTATCGTAATTTTACTGTTTTCAAAAGAGTATTTAATGGCATTTGATATGTTGTTATCACATATCCTTTGAAGTTGTGTTTCATTGAAAGATATATAAATATCCTCATCTATATCCGTTTCGAAAAAAAGTGAATTTCCAACTGCGACATCAGTAAAAAAATCCACTCTCTCTTTTAAAAAGTTTGTAAAGTTGATCTGCACAGGTGTGTATGTTACCCTGTCTTTTTTAACCAAATAGCTCAAATCATTGTAAATATTGTGTATGATTTTGATACCTGCTTCTATCTTTGTAAGATACCTGTTTTTTTTATATTTTAAATTGTACAGCTCTATATTTGCCAATATTATGCTAAGTGGTGTATTTATCTCATGGATTGCATTTTTTATAAATTTATCCTGGGCTTTCAGAAGAGTTTCAGCTCTGTTTTTTGCGAACTCCAGCATTACCGTTTTTTGTTCTACCCTTTTTTCTAAAGTTTCGTTCAACTCTTTTAAAGCTTTACTTTTTTCTTTTGTTTCTATGATCATTTTATTGGCATAAAGAGAGATCTCTTTGAATTCCTTAAAAATTATCTTATCCATGTCTATAGTATCATAGTCATAAAATACCGATTCAAACTTTTTTTGCATATAGCCTATATCTTTGGTTATGAGATAAGTTACATACCTGTAAACCAGCATACTACCCATAAAAAGTATCACGGCAAAAAGTAAAATCTGCAAAAAATAGTGCAACATTTTCTCATTATATGCTTTTTGTTTCTTAAGCAAGACTTTTTGTATCTCATCAAGATAAACCCCACTGCCGACCATCCACCTCCATGGCTTATAAGCTTTTGCATAAGATATCTTTGGAGCGAGAGTATTTACGATGGGTTTATTCCAGACATATTTTACATAACCTCCATCTTTTTGCTTTGAAACTTTTATAAGTTCGTATATAACTCTTTTACCGTTTGGATCTCTAAAGTTCAAGAGATTTTTCCCTGCATTTTGCTTTAAGATGGGATCTGCTATATTGACCCCGTCAAAAGTATAGATAAATATATACCCGGTTCCGTCTCTTTCGTTTCGCATATTTTCTATAGCATCAACTATCTCTTTTTGCAACTCTTTTTTACTTTTTCCGTTTGAGTGCATCTGCTTGTATCTGATATATCTTAACGCTCTGTTAGTTTCTTGCTTTATGATCTCTTTTTGTTTTAAAAGATAATCTTTTTTTATCTTTGCAACTTCTTGCTTGTACTCTTTATAATTATTGTATGCCATCAAAAAGATAAGTATCACGGCAAAAGTTGCAGAAAAAACTATACTTACGATATTTGCCTGATTGATACTTCTGTTTTTAAAAAATCTTTCCATATTTTCTCTCTTTAAAGAAAATTATTATACCATAACAAAAAAAAGAGAGGTGTTTTTTTGAAACGATTACCTGCAGAGTGGGAAGAACAACAGTGCATAATGGTGACTTTTCCACACAAAAATAGTGACTGGAAATGCTGTTTGGATGAGATAGAGAAAACTTATATCGGTATGATCGAAAGCATATCAAAATATGAAAAAGTTTTGGTTATCTGCGATGATAAAAAACGTGTAAAAAGCAAACTTCCAAAACATCCAAATATAAAACTTGTAGAACTTCAAACAAATGATACATGGATAAGGGACTATGGGGCTATAGATATATATGTTGAAGATGAAATCATATCTTACGATTTCACTTTCAACGGATGGGGAGGAAAATATGACTCTAAACTCGACAATGAGATAAATGACAAGCTATATTTGCAAGGAGTGTTTGACAATACACTTAAAAAAGAGGAATTTGTTTTAGAAGGTGGCAGCATAGAGACAAACGGCAAAAGAGTTTTGATAACTACCAAAAAATGCCTTTTAAACAACAATAGAAATCGAAACTTTTCCCAATATGAAATAGAAAATAAATTATCTGGATATTTTGGGCTCAAAAAAATCGTATGGCTTGAAAACGGTGGACTTATCGGTGATGATACAGACTCACACATAGATACCCTGGTAAGATTTCTAAATCAAGACACGATTTGTTATGTCAAATGTTATGATAAAAACGATGAACATTTCGATGAGTTGAACAAAATGGAAAAAGAGTTAAAACAAACCGGATTTAAACTTATCCCTCTACCTCTTCCTGATCTGATATTTTATAAAAATGAAAGGCTTCCCGCAACATATGCTAATTTTTTATTTATAAACGGTGCAGTGATCTTACCTGTTTACAATCAAAAAAAAGATGAAAAAGTTATAGAGATTTTTAGAAACTTTTATCCAAATAAAGATATAATTCCACTTGATGCAACCATTCTCATACGAGAACACGGAAGCATTCATTGTGCTACGATGCAAAGATATGTAAAACCAAAGGATACAAATGACTCTTGAAAAAAAGGCTACCATTGTTTCAAGTTCCGTTGCTACCATACTTATATTTATCAAGTTAGCGATAGGTATCTTAAGTGGTTCGGTTTCTGTTCTTGCAAGCGCTATTGACTCAGTGTTGGATCTTATAGTATCAGCTTTCAACCTTTTTGCCATAACAAAGTCTGAAAAACCCGCTGATGAAGAGTTTAACTACGGAAGAGGCAAGATAGAGGCTTTAGCAGCTGTGATAGAAGGTACAGTTATAACCATGAGTGGTCTTTTCATACTTTATGAAGCCATCAAAAAAGCTATAAATAAAGAAACAACCGAACTTCTTGGTACTTCTATACTAGTGATGGGGATTTCTATAGTTTTGACTATAGGTTTGGTTCTATTTTTAAACTACGTTGCCAAAAAAACGAACAACCTTGTTATCCGATCTGATGCACTCCACTATAAAACTGATATCTACAGTAACGGAGCCATTCTTTTGGCACTTGTGCTTATCAAATTTACAGGCATTCAGATCATAGACTCCATCTTCGGTGGAGCAATCGCCATATATATCATATACTCTGCTTATGCGATTATAAAAGAGGGTGTTTTGATGCTACTTGACGTGGCACTTGATAAAGAGATAGTAGAAGGTATCAAAGATATCATCATTAGCACAAACGGTGTAACAGATTATCACTTTTTAAAGACAAGAAGATCCGGAAAAACAAACTTTGTAGATGTTCATGTCGTTATGACACCGGACATATCACTTTTGGAAGCTCATAGGATTGCTGACACCATTGAAGATAAGATAAAACAACTTGATAAAGAGAGTAAGTGGAGCATCACCATACATCTTGATCCTTATGATGACTCTGAGATAAATGAAAAAGAGAGTTCTCTTTAACTCTCTTCTTGACAACAAGTTTCGCAATTATCTAAAAACTTTCTTTTTTTACCCCATCTGTGTTGATGTCCTTTCTTTAGCAACTCAACTTCAATGTGCTCAGCTTCATTTCTACTTATAATTATACAAGAGTCACATCCTGTCTTTATATAAAAACTACCTTTTAAAAATCCTACTCTGCATACATAAATTATTTCATCTTTGTTTATACCCATCGATTGAAGACGTTGTTTTAAATCATTTGATAAGTTTATATCTTTTATAATTGCTCTTTGACCCTTATCGAGTTCGCTTAATTTCACCTAACTATCTCCATCTAATATCCTGCAAATTTTAAGATATTATACACCATATATGCTAAAAGCCAGGCTAAAACATTTGGATAGATAGTATAAAATGTCCTCCACATCCACTGAGGCACTTCAGCATAAAAAGTACTCATAGCCGCAAGGCAGGGAGAGTATATCATGATGATGATAACGAGTGCGACAGCTGCTTTAAAGTCAACATTCTCTTTCATTTTTTGAATAAGTCCGTTATTTTCCAAACCACCGCCTACTGCGTAAAGTGTTCCCATAGTAGAAACAACTACCTCTTTTGCTGAAAGTCCGGCTATTACTGATACAGTCATCCTCCAGTCAAATCCAAGAGGCTTAAAGATAGGATTTATCGTTTTACCGATAGTTCCAAGATAACTACTTTCCAAAAGTTTTGCATTCATTTCATTTTGCAATTTTACTTTGGTTTTAGCATCAGTAGATAGTTCTATCTTTTTCTCAAAACTCTGCTCAATTTGCGGATGATGAGGATATGTGCTTAAAAACCATATCACCATCGCTGCAACTGCTATGAAAGTTCCAGCTTTTTTCAAAAACATTTTTGTTTTTATCCAAAGATCCATAAATAAAGATTTCATCGAGGGAAATCTGTATGGGGGTATCTCCATCACAAAAGGTTCAGGCTCTCCCTTAAAAAGTACAATTCTTAAAATTTTTGCTACTATTAATCCCAAAATTGCTCCACCTATATATATGGCAAATAGTACATTTCCAGGATTGTGTTTGGCAAAAAAAGCTGCAATTATCAAAACATATATAGGAAGCCTTGCCCCACAACTCATAAATCCGAGCACAAGCATGGTAATAATCCTGTCTTTTGGATTTTTAAGGGTTCTAGCAGCCATATAGGCCGGAACCGTACATCCAAAACCACTCACCAATGGCACAAAAGCTTTTCCCTGAAGACCAAACTTCTTTAAAAATCCATCCATAAGATATGCCGCTCTTGCCATATATCCTGTCTGTTCAAGCAGGTTGATACCCAAAAAAAGTATCAAGATATTTGGTAAAAACATAACAACCGCACCAACTGCCGGAATGATGCCGTCAGTTAACAAAGAATTAAATTCCCCTTTTGGCAAGATTTCAGATATATAGTTTGCACTATTGCTGAAAAACCAGTCTATCCAATTCATAGGTATATTGCCAAGCTCGAATGTCAGTTGAAACAAGCCCCACATAAAAAAGAGAAATATAGGTAGTCCTAATACCGGATGAATTAAAAGATTATCTATCTTTTCACTGAGACTCTCCTTTATCTCGGGTATTTTTAAAGCTTCCATTTGAAGATTGTGAGCAAGTGCCGTTCTTTCGTTTGAAAGTATATCACTTGTACTGTCTTCATCAAATTCTGCTTCAAGTTTTTTATACATTTTTTCCAAAAGCTCGTGGATTTCTATCCATATAGGAAGATCATGGATGATTTTATATATATTTTCATCCCTGTCTAGCAGCCTTATAGCCACAAATCTAGCAAAATCAGGATCTTTGAAATGAGGTGATTTTTTTAGTATCGAGATAAGTTTTTCTATCCTGAGTTCAACTCTTTCACTGTAGTAAATCTTATTTTTGTGCTTTGGTTTACTGTAAACTTCTATAATCTTTTGTGTAATTTCATCTATACCTTTATGCTCTTTTGCCGAAGCTAAAACGACAGGGATACCAAGAAGAGTTTCAAGCTTTTGCTTATCGATGCTTCCGCCTTTTGCCTCGATCTCATCTACCATATTCAAAACGAGTATCATCTTCTTGTGCATATCAAGAAGTTGTAGAGTAAATATGAGATTTCTAGATAGTGTATTGGCATCCACTATATTGACTATGATGTCATAATCTTCCCTGATAAGATAGTTTTTACTTACCTGTTCTTCGGGAGTATAGGCATTGAGTGAGTAAATGCCGGGCAAATCAACCATGCTTATATCATAGCCATCCTTTTTTATCTCTACCACTTTCGTATCAACTGTAACTCCGGAAAAATTCCCTGTATGAAGCCTGGCATCTCCTATAGCATTTAAGATAGAGGATTTGCCTACATTTGGCTGCCCTGCTACTACTACTTTGATCTTGCCGTTTTTTGCGGGTATTTTGTCACTTTTTTTTACTGCACCATTATCACAGCAACTACTCATTTTGCATCCCCGACAAGGATATTTTCTGCCTCTTCTTCTCTAAGTCCCACTTTTGTACTATCTGCCATAATGTCCCATGTCTGTTTGGCAAGAGTATGTTTTAGTACCTTTATCTTAGCTCCTTTAACTATCCCCATAGCTGTAAGTCGTCCTTTTATAGGCTCTTTTGCCGTAATTTTTTTAACGATCGCACTATCGCCTATATGCAGTTCAGATACTTTTTTCATTGATAATTTAACCTTTAATACTTATAATAAATATTTTATTTGCGAAATAGTACCAAAAAAGAGTTTAATAAATACTTAAAGTGATAATCATTATCAATATAAACAGCAAATAATGATATCATTATTTGAAATTATATATGGGACGTCTCTAAAAATCATGGATTGATTTTATGGTCTGGTCTGCTTATCAAAAAAGCAAAAAAAAGAATCTGCAGTAAATATCTGATTTTATACCACTCCCAACTAAAGAGTATATATTTTAGCTGGGAGTGGTATTTATTACTGACCAGCTTTTGTAGTTATAGCATCAAGAGCTTTTTTCATTTTAGGTATCACTACGCAGTCATGTAGTTTAAATCTTTTTTCTAAAACATCGGGGTTTAGATACTCGATCTTTACTTTATCGTTATAATCTTTATAAACAAGGATCCTAATAGGCAAGTCGATGGCAGCGTGCATATCTCTTAGCATTATCCTGGTTCCTAGTTTTGGATTGCCGAAGATAATAACTTTGGCTTCGAGCATATCATATCCCACTTTTTCAGCATTGGCCTTATGATCAATGATACCAAATACATTCATGCCTTTTGATTTGACTATCTTTTCTATATTTTTGACAGTCTTGTCAACTGAGTTCTTACTGTTTTTTATGATATATTCGCCGGCATTTAGCACCGCTACACTCAATATCCCGATTAAAAACAACTTCAATTTCATAATTTTCTCCTTTTTGATAATTGATGTAGCATACAAACCATCATTTTAACATATAAAAGTGCCTTATCTGTGCTAAAGGCACTTTGTTTTATCACCCGTTATAGCACCCTGCTCTTTTACATGTTTACAATCTCTCTTCTTTAAAATCGACCCTTTGAAACTACTTTTCCAAAGTATCGTATCAGTTAGATTCGAATTTCTCAGATCCAACCCGTCCAAAATACAAATAGCGATCGCAGCATGCTTAAAATTTGTATTCTTTATAACTGTTCTTCCAAGATCCAAATTCCAAAGCCTGGCATCACTAAAGTCAGCATTTACTATCTTGGCATGAGACAAAATAGACCCTTTAAAAACCAGACCCGAACTGTTTGTATCACTTAGATCAGCTCTTTTAAAGTTGGAAAACCTTGCATTTGTATTGACAAGTTTTGCTCCTTTAAGATTTGCTTCGTACAGATTGGCTCTTACTAGATTTGCACCACTTAAGTCAGCTCCACTGAAGTCTGACTCGCTTAAGTCCGCACCATGCAAGTCAATCCCCACAAGATTTGCCCCACTTAGATCACATGCAACACAATCTTTCTCTTTTTTTAAAGTCTGCAAGTCATCTTTATCAAACGAAAAGAGCAAACCGGCAAATAGAAATAAAATCAACAGATATCTCATTTGCCTAACTTCTCCTTTAATTTTTTTATAAATCTATCGGCACTGGCACCGCCTAACATCATGCCAAGTTTTTTACCTTTCTCGCTTATGATATAAAAAGTAGGCACACCTATATATCCAAAGCCTTTAGGTAGCGCATCATCCTCGATATCCAAAACAACCGGCACGAAATGACTTGACAAAAAAGTAGCAACTTTTTTTTGTGGGAAAACAACCTGTTTCATATAGTTACACTCTGGTCAAGTTTTAGCTGAATACATCAGCAGTATCGGTTTATGTATCTGTTTTGCTTTTGCCATTGCTTTGTCATAGTCATGCATCCACACCGAACCTGACGCATAAGCATAAAAGGCAAAGAAAAGCAAAAGAAAAGCAAACCTTTTCACCTTTTCTCCTTTTTGTAGTTTTGAATATTATATTATAACTATTATTAATAATAAGAAATTTTAAATTATAATATTTTTATATAATAAAATTTTAAACAACATAATAGTTTCCTTTTTTATAGTATAATTTGATATGAACTTTTTTAGCATACTTTTTCATAAAAAGGTAAACTTAAAACCGCTAAAGGCAAACCTAGACTTTTATAGTGATTTAAACCTCGATACTGTCATAGATAGCATCATATCCTATAAAAAAGAGTATGATATAAAACGATTTTTTTATATGCCGCTTGATGATATAGATACCGTTATATACAGACAAGAGATACTAAAAGATTTACAAAACGGTGAGTTTTACAAGGAAGTCGATGAGTTTTGTAAAAATATACAAAAGATAAAAAGAGACAAAGATTTTATAGAAAAAAATGATACAGAAGTTTACAAAAAAAGTCTTTTTTATCAAATGATGCTTGACTTTCATAAATTTATCACAGAATTTTCTAACAAGTTAAATGATTTTGAGATACACTCAAGAGGATTGATACTTTTTAGAAAATATATAGAAAATTATCTTCAAAGCGATACTTTTATAACTATGCAAAAAAAGCTTTTTGACTTAAAAAAAGAGTTGGAAGAAATTACTTATGATATAACGCTTGACGGTTTAACAATCAGGGTTAAAAGATATGAAGATGAGGAGGATTATACCTCTATTATAAAAGAGATATTTAAAAAGTTTGAGCAAAATGAAGTTGACAAGGCAGAGTGTCATTATGAAAAAAACAGAGGCTTAAACCATATAAATGCCAAAATACTTGAATTTGTAAGCAAACTTTACCCTGAAACTTTCAAAAAACTTGATGATTTTTTTTACAATTATCAAGATATCATTAATGAAACTTTTTTTACATTCGCCAATGAAGCGGAATTTTATATCTCTTATATAGAGTATGCAAATGATATAAAAAACTCATATCTCTCTTTTTGTTACCCCGTTTTTAGCACTGATCAAAAAAGTATAACCATAAAAGATGGATATGATATGGCATTAGCATATACTTTATCCAAAAAAGAAGCACAAGTGGTATCAAATGATTATATCTTTGAAGAAGATAAGAGGATTTTAGTGGTATCAGGAGCAAATCAAGGGGGAAAATCAACTTATGCCAGAGCTTTCGGGCAGATAAATTATTTGGCAAAACTTGGACTTTTTGTTTGTGCAAAAGAGGCAAAAATTTACTTTTATGATAAGATATTTACCCATTTTGAAAAAGAGGAGCAGTTGGATAACCTCCACAGTAAACTCCAGGAAGACTTGCTTAGAGCTCACTCTATCACTTCAAATGCAACTTCAAAAAGTATAGTCATACTAAATGAGATATTTTCTTCAACTTCTTTAAAAGATGCTCTTTTTTTAAGTAGTGAAATCATGAAGACGATAGATAAAAAAGATCTCTTTTGCATATGGGTAACATTCATAGAAGAGTTAAATGATATGAGTAAAAAAACAAAAAGTATGGTAACTTTGATAGATGAAAATAATATAGATAAAAGATCATACAAGATAGTTCACAAAAAACCGGATGGTAAAGCGTATGCAATGTCACTATCAAAAAAATATCACTTGAGTTATGAGCAGATACTTCAAAGGATAGGATAATGCAAGTTTTATTGATGTATCAAGATAAAGACTTCGATGAAACCAAAGATTTTCCTTTTGAGAGCGATGCTCTTATAAGTGATTTGGAACTCGAGCCGATTTTTCAAGCTATGTCAAATGAGGATGAATTTATCTATAATATATCTAAAAAAGCTCTTTTGGATAGTTTAAAAACAAAAGATGAGATCATATACCGTCAGGATATTTTAAAAGATTGTCTTAAAAACAGACAAACCGTTCATGATATATATAATCTAACCATAAAATCCATAGAAAAAAAGCATGAAAATTTACTTGGGATTTTTGGAAGATTCCCGGGATCTCTTTTAAGCAGTAGCGTATCTTTGCTTGAAATGTATTTTGAATTGTTAAAAAAGTTAAGAGAGATAGCGAACTTGCATCTTAAAGATTTCACCTCAAGCGGATTTCAAAGATTTTTCAAAATGATACAAGATGAGCTTGATGATGAGTATCTAAAGATAGTCAAAAAGCATTTAAAAGAGTTGCGATTTAAAAAAGGTGTTTTGATAAGTGCACAGCTTGGCAGGGCAAATGAGGGTATTAACTATACTTTAAGAAGAGATAAAAGAGCTTTAAAGGGATGGATAGGTAAAGTTTTTACCAAAAAAAGCAAAGAGTACGCTTACACTCTACATCCAAGAGATGATGCGGGTGCTACAATACTAAGAAATATAAGAGATGAAGGGCTCAATGATGTTGCCTTGTCTTTAAGCGCATCGGCAAAACATGTAGATAATTTTTTTAAAAACTTAAGAAAAGAGTTGGCATTTTATATAGGGTGTATGAGCTTGGAGAGAAAATTAAAAAATCTAAGATGTGCAATAACTTTTCCCAAAATCGATACTTCAGATAATTTTTCTCTTTTAGAAAAAGATTTATACGATGTTTCTTTATCTCTTTTGTTTGAAGACAAACCGATCGGAAATGATATAAATGCAAATGGTAAAAAACTCATCATGATAACCGGAGCTAACCAAGGAGGCAAATCGACCTTTTTAAGAAGTATAGGTCTTGCTTTTTTGATGATGCAATGCGGTATGTTTGTAGGAGCATTATCTTTTTCATCTTCACTTTGTAGTGGAATTTTTACGCATTTTAAAAAAGAGGAGGACAAAAGCTTAAAAAGTGGAAAATTTGATGAAGAGCTTTTAAGAATGAGCCAAATCATAGAACACATATCAAAAAATGCCCTTGTACTCTTCAATGAATCCTTCGCTTCCACGAACGAAGCCGAAGGCTCACAAATAGCAAAGCAAATCATAAAAGCACTACTTGAAAAAGATATAAGAGTATTTTTCGTAACCCATATGTTTGAATTATCAAATCATTTTTACAATGAAGATAAAAAAGAGTATCTCTTTTTAAGAGCAAACAGAGATGAAACCGGAAAAAGAGACTTCAAAATCATAAAAGCCCCACCTTTAAAAACAAGTTATGCAAAAGACATATATGAAAAGATTTTTAGTTAAAGATATAACTCAATTTTTAAAAATATGATAAAATACTTATAAAATTTTCTAAGGCTTGCAAATTGAAGATACCCGTTGCTCTAATACAACAAAAATTCCACAAAACAAAAGAAAAAACCATACAAAAAACTCTTGAACTTATAAAAGAAGCAAAAGATAAAGATGCCAAGCTTGTCATCTTGCAAGAACTTCATCAAGACAGATACTTTTGCATAAGTGAAGATACTAAAAATTTTAAAAAAGCTGAGAGTTTTAAAGATGATGTACTTTTTTGGTCAAATGTCGCTAAAGAACACGGTATCGTTTTGGTTACATCTTTGTTCGAGCAGAGAACTTACGGTCTATATCATAATACTGCCGTAGTTTTTGACAGTGACGGAAGAGTTGCAGGAAAGTATAGAAAGATGCATATTCCTGATGATCCGGGATTTTATGAAAAGTTTTATTTTACTCCCGGGGATTTGGGATTTGAGCCAATTGACACAAGTTTGGGGCGATTTGGGGTATTGGTTTGCTGGGATCAGTGGTATCCTGAAGCAGCAAGGATCATGGGTTTAAAAGGAGCTGAGATACTTATATATCCAACCGCCATAGGTTGGTTTGATACAGATGACGATATAGAAAAAAAGAGACAGCTTGATAGCTGGATAACCATACAAAGATCACATGCCATAGCAAACGGCTTGCCGGTGATAGCAGTAAATCGAGTGAGCTTTGAAAAAGATGAGAGCGGTTGTTTGGAGGGTATAAGATTTTGGGGTAACTCTTTTGCTTGTGGGGCAGGTGGAGAGATGCTTTGTAGGCTCGATGAAAAAAGCGAGCAATGCAAAATCATAGAGATAGATAAAAAACTATCTAAAAAGAGACGGGATATCTGGCCTTTTTTAAGAGACAGGAGGATAGATTCTTACGATACACTACTTAAAAGGTATGATGATTAATTTTTTATGATAGATTGCTTGATTTATAGTTATGTGCATAAGTATCCAATAAATTTCTTATTATTTTTTGATACCCAGTATTATGCTTCTTTGCTTGTGTTTTAAAAAACTCAATACTCTCTTTTGTCAAAGAAATTGTAACTTTTATATTTTCCTCTTTCGGTACCAATTGTTGCGGTGGTGGCAAAAAATCTTCCATGATTTTTATTTCACCGATGGGTCCATCTTTATATTCAATTGTTTTTTTCATAAATCTTTTTTCCTTTTCTCCAATAACCTGCACCAAATATTCTAATTTTTCCGCTTCTATAGATAAATCTTACAGTTACAACCTTGTCATCTATCTTTCCAAAACAAAAATATCTTTTTTCATCTTGACTATGATCTAAATCTTGAGCTATGATTCTCTTTTCATCAAAAAAGGCATATTGTGCTTCTTCAAAAGACATATGATGTTTTTCTTTATTTAACCTATTTTTATTTTCATCCCATTCAAAACTTGGTTGTTTCATTAAAAAAGTCTATCATAAATTTTATAAAATAGCAATATTTTTATACATATAAATATCAGTTATCAATTTTTACCCTCATCTCTTTTAACATTCATATAAAAAGCAAATCTCTCCTCTCTTTTTGGTACTATTTGCTTTTCAAGGGCTATTTTTATCTGCTTATTGTATTTTTTTACATAGGTTAAAAACTCTCTCTTCCTCCTTCCTCTTAATATATTTTTAGCAACTGTTATGGTATTTGCAGGATTTATCGCACGGTTGTTGTGATAAAGTCCAAAGTGTAGATGCGGACCTGTGCTAAGACCGGTTGAGCCGACATATCCTATCGTCTTTCCTTTTTTTACATACCTTCCTCGTCTAATACCTCTTGCAAATTTTCTTAAATGTCCATATAAAGTTTTATATCCGTTTGTATGTCTTACAACTATACAATTTCCATATCCGCCTTTTCTACCGGCAAAGATCACTCTTCCATCACCTGCGGCATGTACCGGTGTGCCTACAGGAGCGGCAAAATCGATACCAAGATGGGCTCTATATCTATGAAGTATAGGATGCCATCTTCTGTATGTAAATCTATCTGAAATTCTTGTATATCTGCAGGGTTGAGAAAGAAAAAATCCTTCCAACTCTTTACCTTTTTCATTGTAGTATCTTCCCTTATACCTGTAGATATAATGTTTTTTTCCTCTTGTTTCTATCATAGAAGCTTCTATGATCGGATTGCCAAATTGTCTTCCAAGCCTTACTTTTTGAGTATATATGATAACAAGTTTATCACCTTTTCTCAAATCTCTTTTAAAATTTATACTTTTTTTGTATGATTGGATAAATTCATTTGCCAAAAGATAGTTGTTGGTAAGCTTGATTATATCATTATACGGAGAAGTTTCTATGGAAGTTTCAAGAACTTTTTGCTTGGTTTCATAAATGATAGGCAGCAAATCTACAAAATATTTGCCATTATCTTTTCCAATATGTATCTGAAGTTCTTCACCGACCGGTATCAAAACTTGCTCTACACTACCGTTGTCATCTTGAAGTAGTTGATATCTAGTCCCGGCTATGATCTCCGAGGTCAACTCTTTATCGCCTGTATCAAGGTTATAGTAAAGTTTCAAAGGCATTTTGTGGTCTTCAAGGAAATTTAAAAATGTTTTTCCTTTTTCCCATTTTTGTTCAACCAGTTTAGTTGCTCCAAACAGATATCCATACACAACCATCAATAAAATAAAAACAAATCTCAACACATAACCTCATTAATTTTTTGGAATTATATCCTTTGCAAGCTTTAAAAGCAATTTTTAATCCACTTTTAGTACAATCCCAAACTTTACATTATAACTTACCAAATCTACACCAATCATTGCAGCACAGTAGCTTTCTTAAAATTCTTGAATTACATTACAAGTAGTACTGCAAATTTTAAGAAAACTCCTCCACTACAAGCATTGGTATATCTTCAGCAACTCCTAATGCAAAATTTGGGATAATATCATCTACTAATTATGAAGGATTTTTATGAAGAGATGGTTATTTGCGATTTTTATTTTATCCGCAACTATACTTAATGCAAAATTTGTAGAATATAAAAGCAAGATTTTATCGATTGACGGACATACCGCAACCGTAAAAAGTTCTCCGGAAGTTACGATAGGCTCAAGTGGAGTGGTCATACATCGCTACTCCAAAAATCACTCAACCATAGTAGCCAAAGTCATAGTTATAGATAAAAACAATGACTATATAAAACTAAGATTTAGAAAGTTCGATGATTTGAAGCAGGATGTTTTACCAGTTCCCATGATACTGCCAAGTACGGAAGATACAGTCATATTGAACTATCTTTACAATCATTCGTTCGCAGTGACTCCAAACTATAAAACCTACAAAGAAATCACCGCAAAGCATAAAGAAATATCTTGGCTTCATCCTGATCTTTTTGCAGGTGAGCTCTTTGCTGACGGTAACCCTTCTCCAAATAGAAAAGATTTTCAAAAATTTTGCAAAGAGTACTCTTTCGCACTTTTATATTTTGCCATAAAAAACAAAGGATACTTTGTGGATTGCAACAGTTTTAAAGTCCTCAAACAAGAAAAGATAACCTCAAAAGAAAACCCTGTAACGGTTCCTTTCTACTCGAGAGTAAAAGATATAGATGCTTCATGGCTAAGTTTTGGAAAGTCTAAGATCACAAATTATGACAATTACTACAATATGCTCTTGAGGCGGTAAAATGAAAGCAAAAGATATAGAATTTTTTAAAAACCTCGTAGGTAGTGAAAATGTATATGATGACAAAGCCCATCTATTGGCTTACTCCTATGATGCAACAAAAAACAGATATGAACCTGATGCTGTCGTATTTCCAAGAAATGAAGAAGATGTAAGCGATATACTAAAATACTGCAATGAACACAAGATCGTCATAACCCCAAGAGGAGCAGGAAGCGGTTTTACCGGTGGTGCATTACCGGCGAACGGTGGTATAATGCTTGGATTTGAAAAGCATATGAACAAAATAGTTGAAATTGATATGCAAAATATGGTAGCTCGTGTTCAACCCGGAGTCATAAACAGAGACTTGCAAAATGCGGTTGAAGAAGTGGGGCTTTTTTATCCGCCTGATCCAGCAAGTCAGGATTACTCTACTCTTGGAGGAAATGTCAGTGAAAATGCAGGGGGCATGAGAGCTGCAAAATACGGTATAACAAAAGACTTCGTCATGGCTCTAAGGGCAGTCCTTCCAAACGGTGAAATCATAAGAGCCGGAAAGAAAACCATCAAAGATGTAGCCGGATACAATATAGCGGGCATACTTATAGCAAGCGAAGGCACTTTGGCTGTTATCACAGAAATTACACTAAAACTTCTTGCAAAACCGGCTAAAACAAAAACAGCTATGGGGGTTTTTGGAAGTGTCGAAGATGCCATGAATGCTGTATTTAAAACGATGGCAAGTGGCATAACACCTGTAGCTATGGAATTTTTGGACAATCTGAGCATAAGAGCGGTAGAAGAGAAGTTTCACAAAGGCTTACCTGTTGATGCCGGAGCCATACTAATATGCGATGTGGATGGTGATCTTGATATTGAACTGGATATGCAACTTCAAAAAGTACAAAAGGGTTTTAAAGAAAACGGTTGTGTGGATTTTGTTGTCGCCAAAGATAAAAATGAAGCAAATGACTTATGGTTTGCAAGAAGAAATGCAAGCCAAAGCATCACCATATACGGAAGTAAAAAACTAAACGAGGATATCACAGTCCCTAGATCAAAACTGCCTGAACTTTTAGAAGGCATAGGTGACATAGCAAAAAAATATGGTGTAAAGATACCATGTTTTGGGCACACGGGCGATGGCAATGTACATGTCAATGTCATGGTTGACGGCTCTAAAGAGGATGAACTTAAAAAAGGACATGAAGCCATAGTAGAAGTTTTCAAACTTGCAGTTAAACTTGAGGGAACTCTAAGCGGGGAACATGGCATAGGTCTTAGTAAAGCTCCTTTTATGAATATAGCTTTTAGTGAAGCAGAAATGGAACTTTTCAGAAGCATAAAAAAAGCTTTTGATCCAAACAATATACTAAATCCCGGGAAAATGGGACTTTAAAAGCCATGAGTCGTGAGTCGAATCATCGTTTCACAACTCACTGCATAAAGGGAGATTTCAAGTGAAGACAAAACTTGAAAAGATAAAATTTTATATCAAAGAGTTTAGAGATAAAGATCTTCTACACTATGCCTCAAGTCTTAGTTTTCATACCATTTTAGCTCTTATTCCCATACTTCTTATATCACTTTCAATTTTTACAAAATTACCGAGTTTTAAAAAGTATTATGAAATGATAAAAAACTTTATCTTTTCATCTTTGATGCCCAGCCAACAAGAAACTATATCCAGATATATAGATAAATTTTTGGACAATACGTTAAATATGGGAATTATTGGTTTTATATTTGTTATATATGTTTCAGTTATGTTTTTTATGGATTATGAGTATATAGTAAGTAAAATTTTCAAAACAAAACCAAAAACTTTTTGGCAAAGTATCTCTACATACTGGACACTTGTTACCCTTCTTCCCATGGGCATAGGAGTATCTTTTTTCGTTTCAAGCAAAATCCAGTATATACTAAACTCTTATCAATATACCAGTTGGATAAACATACTTGTCATACTTCCGTTTCTAATCTTTTGGATGCTTTTTTTTATCATGTATATGATATCCATAAATGTCAAAGTCGATACCAAGATAGTTCTTTTTTCATCTTTTTTAGCTTCTACTATCTGGTATATCTCAAAGACAATTTTCATTTACTATGTAAGTTACAATAAAACATACACCAGCATATACGGATCATTCAGCACTATCATGTTCTTCTTTATATGGATATATTTTTCCTGGGTCATTTACATTTACGGCTTAAAGATTTGCTACCTTTTAAACAGAGCGAAACAGCTAGAAACCGAGTAGTTTTTTTCTTATTTTTGGATTTGTAAGATTTTCTCCTCTTAACATTTTAAGCTTCATCTCATTAAAAGATATCAATCTCTTTGTAGTCGTATTTTTTTCATATGCTCCAAAGCCGTAGTGCATAGGAGTACTGTCTGTCATGGTATAATTGGCTTTTTTGGCATTTATCCATTTGTGGGTATCATCGCTGTATGTCCAAAGTTTGACATCTTTTGGATCATACTTATTTTTATGTAGCCAAAGTATCATGCACCCCGGATCATCGAACACAAAAGCTCTCCCGTCTTTTAGTATCACTTCACTTGCATGATCCATTTTTTCCACTTCCATGCCGCACTGAGGATCCATGGTGACTCCAAGTTTTACAGGTACGGGTTTTCCATCCTTGCTCATTGCAGTTGCTACTTCACGTTTTTCACAGCCTGAGAACAATATCAAGGCAACAGTTGCAAATATAATGACATTTTTCACAGCCATACTCCATTTTTTAGATAAAATATTATAGGATAAGATGATACTATGATAACATAAACAGTATCAAATATCAAAGAAATTTTTCCAAAATTTGTTTTTTTGCTACCTGTTAGAAGTATGATATATCTCGCAATTGCACTAAATGTCCCTATAAAAAGAGCCGTATATAAAACATAGCCTATATAGTGATAATCACTTTGCAACATACAAAACGGACAGTGATGAGTAGGAAGTTCATATATATATGTTCCAAAAAACGATATAAGAGATATGATAGAAGTTATAACAAATAAAATATTCATCAAAGCATAATAAATAGAGTTTTTAAGTTGATAAGTTATAAGCACCAATATAAAATTTGCGTAAAAGAGTGAAACCAAAAGAGTATTTGGCAAAGAAAGTATGGATGATATAGCTGATTTACCCGCAGCTGAAAATACAGTTCCACAGCAACTTACGATCTTTGCGGGATTGAGGGAAAAAAATTCCATGACTTCCAGTGCTATCTCGCTCATTAAAAATAGATAAATAATGATAAAAAATATAAATTTTATCCTAGTATAAGGCATCTTTTCATTTTCAAGATCCACTTTGTTTAAAACAAGCCAGGAGCTAAAAAGATATAGATTTGCAATCTTGACTATCATAGCGTAAAAGCCATATGTTGTAGAGTTCACAACTCCCACCGCACACATGGCGCCCGGTATATAAACCGAGAGTTTATCCTGCACATAGATGAAATATAAAAAAAGAGGTAATTTTAAAAAAAGGATATACTTTATAATCGTTGCAACAAGGTAGCTTTGTTTTTCAAGCTTATACTGCTTTGTAGTCGTTTTTGTAATATCCCAGTTAAAAACTATCTTTATACTTAAAAAAAATGCAATTGTACCGAAAAAGGCAAAAATCCCGTCAAGTATCAATATAACAAGAACATCGGGAGTCAAGAGATTCATTTCATTATACCTTTTACGATCTCTATCTCTTTATCGGTTATGTCAAGATCAAAAAATATGGGATCATGAGTTGCTATCACTATAGTTTTCTCATCATTTTTCAACTCTTTCAAAAATGTTAAAAAATCTTGCGAAAGCTTGGCATCCAGGTTGGCGGTGGGCTCATCAGCAAGTATGATCTTCGGATTGTTTACCAAAGCTCTAGCGATTGCCACTCTTTGCTGCTCACCACCTGAGAGATTTTTAGCCAAATCATCTTTTTTGTGGTGTATTGAAAACTTTTGCATACTAAGCTTTGCTTTTTTATCTATTTCCTCTTTTGAAAATCTTGAGGGTATAAGAGGAAGTATAACATTTTCATAAACACTAAGAGTCGGTATAAGATTGAACTTTTGAAAAATAAAGCCTATATTTTCTCTTCTATATATAGAGGCAAAATTATCAGGAAGTTTTGCGATTTTTTTACCGTCAACCTCCACATCACCGCTTGTAGGTTTCAAAAGTGCTGCCAAGATAGATAAAAGCGTACTTTTACCGCTTCCACTCGGACCTTTTAAAAGAGCCAGCTCTTTATCTTTTATATGAAACGTTATATCTTTTAAAGCCACGGTCTCATTTGGCTTACCCTGATTGAAAATCTTACAGACTTTATCTACCTTTATCATTCAAACTTTCCTTTTCGTCTCATCTGCCCATCCACTCATACACCCATCTACCTAATAACCTCATCTGCTTCCAAAGTAGCGGCAAACCATGACGGTATGATAGTAGCTGCTATATAAAGAGGAACAGTCGCAAAAAATATAAGGGTAACCGTTCCAAAATCAAAACTAAAAGGTAACTCAAAAGGAGGTTTAAGCACAGAATACCCTGTAAATATATCTCTTAAAAGAGGAGCATTTAAAAAGTACACATAAAACATACTGAAAGTCACCGCACTAAAAAATGCGACAAAAGAGATGATAAAAGCTTCATAGAATTTTTGCAAAAGTATATCTCCTATCTTCCATCCGACAGCTTTTTGGACTCCTATCTCTCTTTTTTCATCACTGCTGAGTCCACTTGTTTTATCATATATGATGATAAAAAATGTAAACAGTGCAACTATAAAAAGAGCTAAAAAAATCCCACTTTTATAATCAAATATATTATTATATGAAATTCTCAAATCATTTTTAGTAATCACTCTAAAGTTTGGAAACATCAGTCTTATCTTTGATGCTATCTCATTTATCTCTTTTGGATTTGGCACTCTTAGTGTTATATCGGTTGCCTTATCATCACTCATCCCAAAAATCTCTCTTGCGTTATCATTGCTCAATAAAATGATATCGTTTGATTCCAAAAGGGTACCGCCTTTAAAAATCCCTGCCAAATAAATCTTTTTAAAGTCACCGTTTGGCTTGATAAAATTGAAGTATTTATCATAATAATTCTCTTCAAGTATCTTTTTCACGCCCTCTCCAACTATCATAGTATTTGGCTTGTCAAAGATAGTTTTATCATATTTGTCAACAACTTTTTGAATACTTTTTTTATAATTTGCATCAAACCTACTTACTCCAACCACCGCAAAATTTGCACCCGCATTTTTAAAGTAGTAATATCCCCAAACTCTAGGACTTACTTGCGATACACCTTCTATATTGGATAACTTATCCACAACATCCAAATTTATATCTTGCTGTCGTCCGGCTTGAAGCCTTTGTATGGTTATATCCGGAAGAGAATCAACCGTATAAGATAACTCTTTTTTCAAGGAATTTGCTATAAAAAATACCGAGGAGAGCAAAAATATAAGTATAAAAAATATGATAAGTATAAAGATATTTTTGCTACCTCTTCTTTTTATAGCACTTAAAGCATACTCGAAAAGCAATAAATTAAACAGTTTCATTTTCCGTAAACCTTTGAGGGAGTATTGTATAAAACGGTTGAAGGTGCGTAAGTGAAAGTCGTTACAAAGTAGCTAACCCCTTCGGGATCTTCACTAAATATGGAAAATATATCGCTCAAGCTTCTGTGTCTTATATACTTTGCTTCGGTTGAGATACTAAGATCAGGAAGCCCTATCTTTTTTACAAAAAGCTCTTTTTGTGATAAATTATTCTCTTTCAAAACAAGATAAGTAGTTTCAAATATAAAAAAAACGGCAACCAAACCCATAAAAAAAGAAAATATCTTTAAAGTTTTACTCATTTTTCATGCTCATCAAGCGACCACACAAGATCATCATTTAATTCGTCAAATCTTTTTATAAATTTGCCGAAATGATCTTTTTTAAAGTTCTGAGCTTCTTTAAGAGTTCTAAAAGGTATCAGTTCATTACCCATAGGTCCTAAAACATTACTCCAAAAGACATAGTAAGCTTTAGTAGCATCTATACCTTTTTGAGTATAATAGTCGGTTACTATCATTTTGGTGATACTTTTTCTAAACTTTTTTATATCATATTTTCCATAGTCATCGGGATTGAAGTAAAATTTCATCATATCCTTTACTCCGTCATAACTAAAATGATGAATTTTCCCATTCTTTTTAAAATATATCTGAGCTGCCCATCTTGGATATTTGTAGACAAGCATCCCGCAAACCGGACACTTTTCGCCCTTATGAACTATAACTTCACCAAACTCTTTTGGCTTACCAACTCTTTTTATATCCCAAAGATACAAAGATACCGCGAGAAGAGCTTTTTTAGAGAGTCTCTTGCAAAGTTTTTTCTCTTTTATATCTTTTTGGAGTGATTTTATATCTTTATAGTTTTGTAGATCGATCTTTTTACAAACTTTTTGATATATCTTTTTGCCCATAGGATAGTATATGATTTTTTTTTGGGCATCTGTTATAGCAAAAAGCGAACTAACAACAATCAACAATATAAGAATTTTTTTCATACTTTTCCCCTCAATTAGCAATACTGAAAGTATATCAATCAAGTGTTAAACATTTGTTAATTTTAAATCAAAACTTGAGTTTACGGCATATCAAGCCATTTTATCAAACCTTTTGTGATCTTATCAAAAGGCAAGACTTTTGTTCCGCCATACCTTTTTTCAAAAAGTTTTACAGTAGTTCTATCAACAAAAGGTATCAAGTCATCCCCTTTTGGTCCTATAAGCCTGCTACCAAAAATATAAAGCGCTTTTTTTGCATCTATGGCTTTGCCTGTTATATAGTCTTGAACAATCATTTTTTTGATATCTTTAGCAGTTTTTGCACCATACTCAGTATAAAACCAAGGTCTATAGTAAAAGTCCATCATACTTTTTACAGAACTAAAATAAACCTTTTTACCATTTTTAAGCTCTATCATACATGCCAAATTTCCGTACTTGTTGACATTCCAATGAAAAAGCGGATCCATGGCATCTTTAGGAACTTTCAAATCCCCCGCATTTAAAAATGAAGCAGACAAAACCAAACCAAATACAAACAATATAACTTTTTTCATAAAACCCTCCAATTATTCATTTTTAATTTTTAATTATTCATTACTAAAGTATATCTTTTCTCTTAAATGAAACAAATCCGAAAATCGCAAACAATATACCGATAATAACCGGATATATCACGGCATAACTTACAAAAAGCGTATGTCCGAAATTATCAAGAAGATAATATGCTACAGGACCTATGACGGTAAGCTCGGGATCAAAAAGACTAATTGCACCCACTCTAAAAACTTCCATAGGGTTTAAAAGTGAGATGGATATGATAAGATTGTCCGAGACTCTATCTTGAAGCATAAGTCCTATGAGTGCTACATCTATAAAAGCCAGCATCACTATCCACACTACAAATGAAGCTCCTATGGCTACGTCATGAGACTTAACAATCGAAGAGATAAAAAATGCAATTCCAAGGAATGAAAACGAAAGTCCAAAAAGAAGCGCTGAGTAAAGTATCAACATATTATAAGGCAGCGCACCACCCTTGGCAACTCCCCATGCAACTCCCAAAAATAAAGCGATAATTACAGGTAAAAATACCGTCAAAAATCTTCCAAGCATTTTACCCCAGTAGTAATCTTTTAAAGATATGGGAAATGAAAGCATATACTCCAAAATATTGCTCTCCTTATCTCCGGCTATGGACTTTACGGTAGTTGTCAGTATAAAGATAGGAAGTATTATGATAGTTACTTGCATATATATAAGAAGTATCCTACTAAGGCCGCTAAATCCCATAACAACAGCATTTGTGATACCTGTTATAAAAAACAGAGCCATCAAACCGCCAAAAACTATACTGTATATAAAAAACCATTTTGACTTTATAGACTCTTTTATGTCAAGTTTTGCCACTAAAAATAAATTTTTCACTATTTGTTTTCCTTTTTCAATTTTTCCTGATTGAATTTTTCAATTTTGTATATTAACTTTATAGCCTGTTGTAAAGTTATAGGCTTTTCTCCCTTAGGTAGAGTTTTTTTTGTAAAAGCTGCTATGCCATAAGCCATGGGAGTTATCATATCATCAGTATATAAAGCCTTTCTTGCATCTATCCATTTGCCGGTTTTTGCATCGGTTATCCAAATGATAGCTTTATCTTTCCATGGGATTTTGTTTTCATCCATCCAAAGTATGGCACACCCTATATCATCAAACAGATGATGCTTTCCTGTTTTTGGATCGATGACTTGTACAGCATATTTTCTCTCGCTGATAGCCATATCACATCTCTCACACATATCCCTGTCCCAATGTATTTTGATAGGTTTTGTATTGTCTTTTTTTTCACATCCCATAAAATTTAAAACAAACAAAATTGACAATAAAGAAAACAGTATCTTTTTCAACAACAATTCTCCATTCTCAATTCTCAATTATTTTATCTTCAGTAACTTTTCCGATATCAAGATAGATAAGTCTGTTTGTAAGTCCCTTCAAATCTTCCAAGCGATGAGTTACATATATAACTGAACTTTTTTTATCTAATTTTTCTAAAAGTTTTGCAAAATTCTCCCTACCTTTTGGATCAAGATTTGCTGTCGGCTCATCAAATATATAAAGTTCACTTTGTCTTGCCAATGCTATGGCTATAAGAAGTTTTTGTTTCATACCGCCTGAAAGCTTGAAAAAAGGTTTTTTCAAATTTGCCATTATATCAAGCTCCATATCGATGGCTTCTTGCACAATTTTCTCTTTTGCAACCCCTGAAGTTGTACATATATAGCCTATGAGATCTTCTACACTTATCTTTATAGGAGGCGGGAGTTGAGGAATGAAACTTATCTTTTTGAGTATCTCCACTCTATCTTTTATAGGATCTTTTCCATCAACTCTGATACTTCCACTGTTTAACTTATAGTATCCAAGAATTGCCCTTATGAGAGTGGTTTTACCCGCACCGTTTGGTCCGAGCATCGCTATCTTGTCACCTTCTTTTATAGTAAGCGTTATATTGTCAAGGACATTTACTTCTCCGAAATTTTTGATAACATTTTTTATATCTATAATCATACAAGATTCTTTAGTCTAAATTGAAAATTATAAGCATCTGTATGACATACATCAAAACACCTACCGCACATTATACAATCACCATTAACAACCATCTGTTTTGTTATGCCTTTTTCTCTTCTTTCTCTATCATGTTTTGGCTTTGTAAACTCAAGCACATGCTCTTCGGGACACACTTGCAGACATGCCCCACAGTGATCACATTTGTCATTGTCCCACTGAACTCTTGTGGCACTAACCCATCCTACAAGATTGTAGGTTGTTCCTACAGGGCATATATACTTACACCAGGCTCTTCTTGAAACAAATATCTCAAAAAGAAGAATCACTACCACCCATACGATTGCAAGACTCCAGCCATATACGATAAATCTACTTAGTATGCCTATGGGATTTATAACCTCAAATACAAGATATCCGTCAACTGCAGCAGCTATAAGAAAAACAGCCCAAAAGAAAAATCTAACTCTTGAATCAAATTTTCTTTCTTTGATTATTTTTTTCCTTACCAATATCAAATGAATATGTTCACCAATTTCACTTAAAAATCCATAAGGACATACCCATCCACAATATGCTTTTCCACCCACAAGTAGATAAAAAACTAAAAGTGTACTTGTTCCTATAATAACATTTGTATGTATATGATGCTCAGCAGCAAATATCTCAAGTCCGGTAAAAAGATCTATAAGATGAAAACCAAGTAGTCTTGAACCGTTTAGAGTTCCTTCAAGAACCTGTACATCAGCATTAAACGATAGAAAAAAGAAAAGATTTATAACAATGATACTTATCCATCTCCAAGCTCTCCAAGTAAGTCTTGTTTTACCATTTTTATTTTTTTCTACCAATGTCGAAAGCAAGGAAGCTCTTACAAGCTCCCTTCCACTATCATGATATCTATCCATAGATTTTGCCTTTATTGATTGTTATATTTATCCCATTTTTCTTTGAAAGTTGATATTTCAGTAGCCAACTTATCCAATGTTGCTTCATCCATTTTTTGCAAAAGTCCGTACATTACATAATTTTTTCTTTTTCCGGATTTAAAATCATGTAACTGTTTTAGGATAAACTCTTTAGACTTTCCTACAAGGTTTGGTCCTATGATACCTCTACCGTTCACTCCATGACAAGATGAACAGTTTTGCTTATAAAGTGGGCTTACCTTAAATGCTGCTATATTGCCTGCTTTATTTTTTAGAGCTTCAAGTTTTTTATCCAACTCTTTATTTTTATTATCAAGTTGTTTTTTGGCTGCTGCTGTATTATCTGTACTACTTTGCATATCCTCTTTAACAATTGTAGGTTTTTTAAGTTGTACTTTTATCTCTGAAGACTTGATAATCTCATGAATTGTTTGAAGCTTATGCACTTGCTTATCCAATGAATACATATAGTACATACTCCATAAAGCCAATATTGTTGCAATCGCCGCTATGATATGTTTTATCATTTTTCATTCCTTAATTTTAATAATTTTTTATTGAAATCAGCTATCTCATTAGCTATAGCTTTTAATTTTGCATCATCCATTTGTGATACAAGGCCTTTCATAAGTACATTTTTTCTTTTACCGGATTTAAAATCCATCAATCTACCATATATAAAATCCCCATCTTTACCAAGCAAAGAAGGACCTATAATGCCATTACCATAGTCATCATGACAGGCTGAACAGTGAACCATAAAATCATGACTTAGTTTATTGATCATAAGGTTTATCTTTATCCTTTCGTAAGGTGATTTTATATGAAGATATGCATCCATGGTAGTTCTTTGATTTTTGGTGTCTTCTTCATACTTGTCAATAGATTTTGCTTCTTTTGACTTATCCTCCTTATTGTAAGAATAATAAAACTGCCCATTATTTTCTTTAGATGCAACTTTTTTTTCTTTTTTAACTGCATTTTGCGTAACTTTGATGCTACTTGCAGTGGCTACAGGTTCATTTTTAACACTTTGTTCTTCTTTCTTTTTTTCCCCGCAACCGCTCAAAGCAATGATACCTATCAATGATAAGCTGATAATTCCAATTTTACGCATTTTTATTCTCCCCATATATTTGTTTATATGTAGCTCTAGGTATTACCTCAAGTACATTTGCCGGGCAAAGCTCCACACAAGCTCCACATCCTACACAAGCTTCTCTTATCTCCGGTAATTTACCGGTTTTATGATCAACCATACCGATAGCTAAAGTTGGATCCGGTATAAAGGGGCACATGTCAGCACATATCGTACACTCTTTGCCCTCAAATTTATCTAACTTCTCAAGTAATTTCTTTTGGAGTACATACTTTTCCGGATCATCAGGGCTTATGATAAGCTCTTTTTTCTCTCTTTCGGTTTTTGATAGAATTTTTGTATGATCATATATCCTATCTATAGCACTTTTAGGAACTTTTTCATTTTTCTGCGCCAAGCAGGCATTTGGCCTTTTGACTATGGCAACACCCATGTGAACTTTATCTATACTATCACTCTCATGATCCAATGCTCCTGTAGGACATGCTAATATACAAGGAAAAGCTTTACAAAGATAGCAACCTCTCTCTCTTGGCACTATATAAGCTGTACCAAAACCTGCCATGCCTTCAACGCCTTCAAGCTTTATACAGTCGTATGGACAAACCTGCAAGCACTGACCACATTTTATACAAAGTGACAGATAGTTTTTTTCAGGGACTGCCCCTGGAGGCCTAAGTCTATTTTCCTTTGGTTTGAAGTCCGGTGCTATTGCGATTCCACCGGCTGCAACAACTCCTAGTATGCCAAGACCTGTAGCCCTCTTGATAAAATCTCTTCTTTTCTTTTCTTCTGGTGTCATAATATCTCACTCTCTTCCATAATGGGGTGTTTATCTTCTAACAATTTAACCGGCTCGGATATAGGAGCCAACTTTGCTATGAAGTTTAGTATGGATATAACAGGTGATCCATAAAAAAACCTTATATTTGGGTTTAAAAGCCAAACTTTGTCTGCATATTGATAGTATATATAAGGATTATCCCCTATACCATCACCATTTTTATCAAAACCTTCATAATCATCCCAATAGTTTCCACTCCATATATTTTGGGTAACCTTTCTATTGAACGAATCATTGACGACATTATCCATGTTGCCTTTAAATATATTTTTTTTAAATATATTGGCAATGCTTAGTGAATGAAATTTTATACCTATACTGTTATATAGTATTTTATTGTTCTCCACATAATCATGAGTTCCCGGTTCAAAAGGTGACCTATCAAAGAAAAATCCTCTTGAGCAATATATGATAGTATTACCTTTTATGGTAAAGTTCGAACTATCTTTCAAGCCTATACCTACTCCTGTTGTGCCCATAGAATTTTCTATTAAGTTACCATAAGCTTCACTGTCTTTGGAATACATAAAATATATACCAACCGAGTTATGCTTATAAATATTGTCTTTTACAATATTTTTTCCCGCATACATAAAATGCAGAGAATATCTTCCATATTCACCTATGTTTTTCTCTATCAAATTACCATGGCTGTACCAAACGACAAAATCTCTTGACTTGTACAGATGATTGCCTTTTAAAACATTGTCATTGCTATACCAGAGTCTAACACCGTCGCCTCTTAGTCCTAGAGGAAACTTTTTTGAAGTTATATAATTGTTTATAACTTTCGAATTGCTAACCATCTGCAAATCAATCCCAAAAAGACAGTCAACTATACGATTATTTTTTATCATAACATTTCTTATGAGACTGTCGTTTGAACCGTGAGCATTTTTGATTGAAATTCCGGCATCCACTCTTTCATGCTCTTTTCCACTATGCCTAATGGTTAGATTCTTTACTGTTACATTTGAACTTTTTATAGATATAACAGTACCTTTTCCATTGCCTTCTACCACTGCTTTTTGGTTTTGACCATCGATGATAAGAGGCTTGTTTATGACTATATTACCCTTATAGACTCCAGCAGGCAAAGTTAGCTTAGAGCCTGGTTTTGCACTATCTATAGCTTCTTGCAATACATTTTTTGCCCATAAATTAAGTGACAATAATATAATTGCAAAAACTATATTTTTCAAATTACGCCTCTTGCTTTTCAGCTTTGATTCTTGAAACTATAGCTAGCAATGAGAACAAACTTATAGCTATAAGCACCCAAAATCCCCATGTAGGATAAGAGTGAGTAGTAAACTGTGCAACTTTACCATCACCAAATACCGTTGGAGTAAACGGTTTTATCTTAAATGCTCCCCAAGCATGCATATGATGTCCAAACCAATAGAGCCAGTAAGCATAAAATCCTAAAAATATAGCCGGAAGTGCAACAGGTATAAACATCAAAAGATTGAGTATCTTGCTATCATATAGTATAAAATAGACCAAAAGAAGTGCTAAAAATACCAAAGCGTAAGGTGCTAGCATCCTAAGATAAGGCGCTCCTCTTTTCATAGGATCCATACCTATAAAGTGGTTTATAGTATTCATCTCATGAACATCTCCGCTAAATCCATCAAAATGATAATAAACAGGAATACCCTCAGGGAATGCCTCTTTTGGATAATTTGGAGCTTCAAGCGCAACATACCATATAGGGGCTGTTACCACATTTAGTTCCGCATCATTTTTGATCATGTTCATCAGATGAACTTCTCCAGTTTTTTTAAGATCCTCTTTAACCGCATCAGGGGCATTGGGACTTACATATCTTCCTTTTTGGTAAAAATTCCAAGTCTTTTCCATCAAAGGAGTTATCTTGTTAACTTGGTCAGTTTCAACCAAATCCTGGATATTGTGGGTAAGAACTGCCGGTATTACAAACCAGTACAGCAACATACCAAGAGCAATAAGCGCAAAAATCCTTGATTTAAGAAGGGATTTATTCATCTTAGTTTCCTTTTTAAAATTTAGAAAGTATTATATCGTAATAATATTGATTTTGTATTGATTTTCATCAAGTCACAAAAGTGTATTTTTAAGTTAATTATAAGATTACACCCTGCTTTAACAGCAGGGTGTAATTTATCTTAGAATAGATTTGCGTTTTTATCTATCCACTTGAAGTATTCGATCATATCTTTAACTTGTTTCTCAGTCATACCTTGGTTAGGCATTCTAAGGTTAAAGTAATGGATCATTGATTTTACATAAGGATTGTCATACATTTTTTCAGGATGTAGTATCCACTCAGTTACCCATTTCTCACCATTTGGATGTCTTTGAAGAACACCTGTCAAGTCTGGGCCTGAGCTAACTTTTCCTATAACGTGACAACCGCCGCATCCGCCTTCGTCAAATGCTATCTTACCTCTTTTAGCAGCAGGACTCATAGGAGTAGCAAGTTTGCTTACAAGAAGGTCTCTAGCTCTGATACCGACATCTGCAGTTTTAACCATATATTGCCAAATCATATTTTCAAAAAGTATCGCTTTTTCAATATCGCCGGCTTTCAAAGCTTTATTGGAAAGTTCTTTTTGTTTTTTGATTTTGCCGTATTGATCAAGTGCATCAGCAACTAAATTTTTAACTACAGGGTATTTCTCATAGTGATTTTCTTTTAAGAATTTAACAACACTTTGGATAACTTTATCTGTAGCTTCATTTACCGCAACTGTTTTTTTGTACTCTTTCATTAGCTGAGCTTTACTCATATGAACTCTAGCTATTTTTTTAGCACTTACATATTTTTTGTTAGGATCTTTAACTAGCAAGTATCCCATCATCTCCAAGTGAAGTGCAGAACAGAACTCTGTACAATAGTAAGGGAATACACCCTCTCTATCAGCTTTGAAAGTAAGTGCAACTGTTTTACCAGGCTCAAGTGAAGCATGTACATTGTACTGATCAACAGTGAAACCGTGTGTCTCATCTTCGGCTCTTTCAAGGTTGGTTAGGTAGAATGTTACAGTATCTCCAAGATTTACATTTACATGCTCAGGGTTGATATGGCTTCTTACCAATGTTCCATAAACATATACATGCTTTCCTTTTCTAACTATTTTTTCTTGACCTGCAAGAGTTTTACCTCTATGAGGTTTGTCTGTAAAAGGATTGTATCCCATTTTATATCTAACATAAGGTTTAATCTTACTTGTTCTTATAGCAACTGCCTGGTGAGGCTCACCCAAACCTATAGGTAAATCATAAAGCATTTGCATCTTTTTGCCTCTTATGTCGATAAGCTGATGGTTTTGTGGGTGCAAAGGTCCAATTCTGTCAAATCTATCTATAGATAGTTTGTTTAGAGCGATGATATAATCACCTTGTGGATCCTCTGATTTTCCTTCCATACCGCAAAGGTGACCGATGTTGTAGTTAACATTGATCCTGTCAGATACTTTACAAGTTAAATAACTCCACCTTACAACCTGGCTGTCAACATATAGTGAAGTATATATTTCACCTGTTTTCTTCCAATGTTTACCCATTTGGTTGTGCAATGGTCCAAGTCCCAACTCTGCTTGACAATGTAAAGCTTTTTTCATATCCAAAATCGGGATACCAAAAGGATCATGTCCTGCAAACTCTTTGTTTTTAAAGAGTTTCATCATCTTTTTAAAGTCATATACAGAAGCGTGGGTATCTAGTTTACCGCAAACTACTACATACTTTCCATCAGGAGTTACATCAACACCGTGTGGTGATTTTGGCTCTGGAACCAAAAATAGACAATTGTTTTTAACTGCAACATCTATAGGTATAACTTTATGTCCATTTATAACTTTTACATTTTTTGGATCTTTAGCAAGTTCAGCCAATTTTTTCCAGTTATATACTTGTAAAAAGTCAGTATCATTTCTTGAACATCCTGCCTCAAAAGGAGGAAGACCTTTTTCAATACCACCTGTGTACATCTCTGAGTTAAAGCTGTTTGTAAAGCCCCAACCATAACTTACCTCTTTACCTGCATCGCTCAAATCTTGCATATATGGAGGCAACTCTATAGTAAATGATTTTTTAGGATTGATTTTTCCTGTTTTGTGGTTAAATTTCCATACTGTAACGCCGCCTCTGTAACTATCAACATACTCACTCATAGGGTGCCAATTGTTATCAAGTGGAGCCGCATACTGACAAGCTTCCAAGATATACTCACTGTTTGGAGTAAAGAAAGCTCCACCGTGGTCACTTTTGAAAACAGGGTTTACAACTATCTGCTTTGTAACAAAGTCTTTCAAGTCTATAACGGCAAGTCTCGGGTTTGCTTTATCGTTGATAACAAGCCACTTACCGTCATATCTTCCGTTTGTCTCGGAAAGTCCCGGGTGGTGAGTATCACCCCATGTGATTTTCTTACCTCTTATATTTCCTTCTGCTAGGACTTTTTTGGTGTCATCATCATAACCCCATCCTTGCCAAGGCTCCGGAGTAAATACGCCGATATACTTTAGTATCTTCATAGAAGGTACACCATATACCAATATTTGTCCCGCCTGTCCTGTTGAACTGAAAACGAGATACTTGTCTCTTCCACCACTTGGCAGATATGTCTTAGCTGCGGCTAAAAGATCTTGTTGAGATAAGTGTCTTTCTTTCATCACTTTCTCAAGTTCACTTTGAGCCGAAAGCAAGGTCATACCAACCATTGTACCTAGTGCAACGGTAGCTACTTTTCTAACCATTTGCTTCATAGATCCTCCTTAAAAAATTTTGAATTTCTGTTTTTACACACCAAACATAATTCTATGGTGGAATTATAGTTAAATTTATGTTAAATATCATTGATATTCATCAAGTCATAAATGTGTCATTTTAAGTTTTAACTTTATATTATTTTAAGTTTATATCCTAAGATGCCTGCATTATGGGCTTATCTAAGTATATTATCATTTTTGATGATATTTAAAATAACTATAAAAAAATTGTAAATTTTTTATGATTATGTTAAAATACGCCACGATTTTGACAAACTATCAAGGAAGTGACCATGCGAACAGATGACAAAGAGTTAAAAGAGGCTGCAAAAAAAGAGTTGGACAAGCTCACAGAAGCAAGAACCGAGTTTTACGAATATCTTGACACTCACATACCAAAAGCGGGTGAGCAGTTTGATTTTAGCGGCGATCCGTGCCTTAATGCAAAAGATATCTATACTCTTTTTTACAAGCTTGACTACCAATCAAGAAAACTAAGACCATATCTTGTAAAAGCTTACAATCTTAAATCAGAATAAGGCTTAAGTTGTCTTACATAATTATAAACAAGTCAAATTTTTTTCATAATTTAACTCTAATTTCCAAGCAAATCGGTGGCATAGAAAAGCTTTTTGTCGTACTAAAAGACAATGCATACGGTCACGGTTTGGAAGAAATGGCAAAACTATCTTGTGAGTATGGAGCCAAAAGATGTGCGGTAAAAACCTGCAAAGAGGCTCTAAGAATTCGAGATTATTTTGAGTATACTTTAGTCTTAAGTGATATCCCTGACACAAAGATGGAGAATGTCGGAGTTACCATAAACTATATAGATAGTATAAAAAAGATACCAAGGGGCTCTTTGGTTGAATTGAAAGTAGATACAGGGATGCATAGAAACGGTATAAAATCGGAAGAACTCGAGAGTGCTTTAAAGCTCATAAAGCAAAATCATCTCATTTTACAAGGAGTTTTTACCCATTTTAGAAGTGCCGATGTGCTAAGTAGCGAATATTTTTGGCAAAGGGAAAATTTCAAAGAGGTTAAAAAAAGAGTTAGAGAACTTTGCAGTCAGTTTGAAATTCCTCAACCATACTTTCACTCCCATAATTCAGCCGCAATTTTTAGAAACTCAGACTTTGATGAAGATTATGCAAGAAGCGGCATAAGCATATATGGCTACCACTACTTAAATCCTCCTTTGCAAAATCCTCCTTTGCAACCTGTTTTATCTCTATGGGCAAACAAAATGAGTCAAAGGGTGCTTAAAAAAGGAGAAAGAGTAGGATATGGCGGGGTTTTTGAAGCCAAAAGAGATATGATTATCTCTACTTATGATACGGGGTATGGAGATGGACTTTTTAGATATGACGGACTTGGCGATTTAAAAATCGCAAACGGTAAACCGATCCTTGGAAGAGTATCTATGGATAGCTTTTCCTTAGAAGGAGATGATGAAAAAGTATGTGTATTTAACGATGCTACGGATTTTGCCAACTATTTTAACACCATAACTTATGAAATCATCACCAATCTATCACCAAATATAAAGAGGATTATTGTCTAACTACTTATAAATATCCTTACGATGACTTATTTTGATAATTTCAACTGTTACTATATCCTCAAAAATCTCATATATGATACGATAATCTCCAACTCTAAATCTAAAAAAGTTTGATAAATCTCCAACTAATTTTTTACCACTATATGGATTTTCTACCAAAGCCGTTTTTATCTTTGCAAGTATCCTTTGTTGCCAAACTTTATCTATCTTTTTAAATCTTTGATAACTTTATCATCTATGCGCATCTTGTAATGCACTCTCTAACTCTTCCAATGATATTAAATGTCTATCTTTACTATTTTTTCTACTCAATACCTCATAATAATCTTCCAAATCTTGAAGATAATTTTTAAGTGCTTCTTTGATAAAGAAACTTTTTGGTCTTTGTGTACTCTTAGAAAGTTTATTTATACAATTTTCCATCTCTTTAGGAAGTCTTACACTTAGCATATTTTCTCCTTGTATCACATGTATGACAATTATAGCATAATAACTTATAGTTGTATAGTATTAATTTTTGAAAAAATCCTCTATCGTTTTTGCATGCTCCTCTTTTTGGGAAATATTTCCGTATATTTCATGTTTTAACTCTTCAAGTCTTTTTACTCTATCTTCAGTACTCGGATGGGTAGAAAAAAGTGAAGCGAAAGATAAATTTTTTCCCGCAAAAGGATTGACGATGAACATATGGGATGTCTCTTCCGTAGCACCGTGTATGATGCCTTGCTTGTTATAATTTTCAAGTTTGATGAGTGCACTTTGAAGCCACTCAGGATGACCTGTCAGCTTTGCCGCTCCCGCATCCGCTTCATATTCCCTACTTCTACTGATAGCCATCTGTATGATGGATGCCGCTATAGGTAGAAGTATGGCGAGCATGATCATGACAAATGGATTTGAACCCCTGTCATCATCTCTTCCGCCACCAAATATCGCGCCCCACTGCATGATATTGGCTATCCATGCAATTGCTCCTGCAATTGTTGCGGCAATCGTACCTGTCAATATATCATAATGCCTTACATGGCTTAACTCATGAGCCAAAACTCCTTCTATCTCCTCTTCGTTTAGAAGATCAAGTATCCCCTCTGTTACCGCCACTGCAGCATGAGAAGGATTTCTTCCCGTTGCAAAAGCATTTGGGATGCGATCCGGGATGATATAAACTTTTGGCATAGGAAGCCCTGCTTTTTTAGCAAGTCTTTCAACTATAGCATAAAGCCCTGGTGCACTTTGCTTGTCAACTTCTACAGCATTATAGTGGGCCAATACCATCTTGTCAGAGTAAAAATAACTCACAAAGTTCATAAGTCCTACAACAACAAGCGCAAAAAGCATACCGCTTTGCCCACCAAACATAGCCCCTAACCACATAAAAAGCAAAGTCAAACAAAACATAAGCAAAAAAGTCTTAAACTTTTCCATTTAACCCCCACTCTCAATTCTCAATTAACCACCACACTCCATCTATCCCGTTCATTGCCGCCCATTCAAGCTCTTCAACGTTTGTTACGGGCAATATTATCTTCATATCGAACATATATTCATTTGCTATATCTTGAGCGGTTTTAGAAAACTCTTTATCAACCAAAGCAAAAGCACACTCCAAAGCATTTGCATAAACAAGCTCTTTTATGGTTTCTACTCTCATAGCGTAAGATATGGAGTTGTCTTTGCAATACTTTGCCAACTTTTCATCATAATCAAATAAAACGGTTGAATTTGATGGGGTATTTTTTAAATCTTCAGCGGAAATTATCTCATAAAAAGGTAAACCATCATTAAATATATCACCAAAAATTAACATCAATCCTCCCTTCACCATTCACCATTTACCATTCACCCTTCACCATTCATACACTCTTTTGAGCAGTAGAATTTTCCATTTTTTATAAAAGCTTCTTTTGATGATATAAAGGTACCGCATTCGCAACACTCCACCATCTCTTCACTGTCACCGTCATCTTTTTTGGAGGTTTTTTCATCTTTTGATGTTACGCTTTTATTTTTAAAAAATAGCACATAAACCGCATATATGATCGCTCCTAAAATCAGCCACTTAAGTATCATTGTACACCTTTTATATAGATATATCTTCTATTATTGTTTTGAATCATATCATATTTTATATTATCCAACTCTTTTGAGGCATTACTGCCTTTGTATAGAAGAAATTTTGTTTTATCATTTATAAATTTTTTCGATAGTTCAAGTAAAAGTTTTGTATCGGTTACCGCTCTTGAAACTATCAAATCCACAAAAAACGGTTCACACTCTTCTACTCTTTTACTTAATATATCCATATTTTTCAACTCCAACTTACTTTTTGCCAAATGCAAAAAAGCACTCTTTTTCTTTATAGGCTCTAGCAAAGTTACCTTTTTTTCAGGATAAAAAAGAGCTATGACAAGCCCGGGGAACCCTGCCCCACTTCCAATATCTAGAATATTTTTATGACTTTCTAAAAATTTC
Organism: Thiofractor thiocamini; assembly: GCF_055384375.1. Classification (NCBI taxonomy): domain Bacteria; kingdom Pseudomonadati; phylum Campylobacterota; class Epsilonproteobacteria; order Campylobacterales; genus Thiofractor; species Thiofractor thiocamini. The sequence continues at coordinate 1,175,216 of NZ_AP042389.1, forward strand.
TTAGGATAAATACTATCTTCAACATATCGTAAAATATCCTCTTTGGTTTTTACACCGCTTACATTATGGATCTTATTGTAAGAAAGTAACAAATTACAAAATATATCTATCTTCCTGTCAAATTCATTCTCAATTATCAATTTTCCATTTTCCATTTTATATCAAGTGTCCCATTTTTTCCTTTTTGGTCTTTAAGTAATTTTCATTATATTTGTTGGATTCCATGATGATAGGCACTCTTTGGGCTATGGTGATATCTTTTAAACTCTCTATCTTTTTTGGATTATTGGTAAGCAGTTTTATCTTGTCTATACCAAAATATTTCAGTATAAATTCTACCATTTCGTAACTTCTCTCATCATCGCTAAAACCCAACTGATGGTTAGCTTCAACAGTATCATACCCCTTATCCTGTAAAGCATATGCGTTTACTTTGTTTAGCAAGCCTATGTTTCTTCCTTCCTGCCTTAGGTATATGACAAGCCCACCCTCTTTGGCTATCTCTTTCAAAGAGTACTCAAGCTGATCTCTGCAGTCACACTTCAAACTCCCTATGGCATCACCTGTTAGGCATTCACTGTGCACTCTAACAAGAGGAGTATCACCCAAAGGCTCTTTTATGATAGCAAGATGCTCTTTTTCACCTTGCTTGAAGGCTATGATCTCAAACTCACCAAATCTTGTAGGCAGGTTCGCTTTTTGCGAAATTTTTATATCATCCATTTAACTTTTGTCTCTTTTTATCTAAATTTTGGTAAAATTCTTAAGTTTTAGTTTCACTTCGGTTTTTACCGGTTCTGAAGGCGTCCATTTGTGCACGATGCACAAATAGCCTGAAGCCTTAGGAATTATTGCAGGATGCAATTTCGAGAATAAGGTAAAAGCTGAAGTGAAACTTAAACTTAATTGGCTAATGTTGCGCTAAAACAAATATTGCTTATAATTTTATCTAAAATAAGGAAAAAAGATGTTTAAGAGATTTAGAAGATTAAGAATTAATGAAAATTTAAGAAATTTGGTAGTTGAAACCAAACTTAGCAGTGATGATTTTATATATCCACTTTTTATAAAACCGGGTAATGATATAAAAAAAGAGATAGACTCAATGCCCGGAGTTTATCAAATGAGTATAGATAACATTTTAAAAGAGTGTGAAGAGTTGAAAACTTTGGGACTAAAATCCATCATACTCTTTGGAATCCCTGAAGTAAAAGACTCCATAGGAAGTGATGCCTTGTGTGATCATGGCATCATAGCAACTGCTATAAAAGAGATAAAAAAAGCCCATCCTGATATATTTGTCATAACTGATCTTTGCTTTTGTGAGTACACCGATCACGGACACTGCGGCATACTCGATATAGAGCATGAAACAGTTGATAATGATAAAACTCTAAAAATACTTGGCGAACAAGCGATCATACACGCAAAAGCCGGAGCGGATATGATAGCACCAAGCGGTATGATGGATGGCATGATAACCGCTATAAGAGAGGCACTTGATAATGCAGGTTTTATCAATCTTCCGATTATGAGTTACTCTACCAAATTTGCAAGCTCATACTATGGACCATTTCGTGATGTAGCAGAATCTGCTCCAAGTTTTGGAGATAGAAGAAGTTACCAAATGAATCCCGCAAACAGAAGAGAAGCTATAAATGAATCACTTGAAGATGAAAAAGAGGGAGCCGATATACTGATGGTAAAACCGGCTCTTGCTTATATGGATATCATAAGGGATATAAGAGAGAGAACACTTTTACCTTTAGCAGTTTACAATGTCAGTGGCGAATACTCTATGCTTAAAATGGCAGGGAAAATGGGACTAATTGACTATGAAAAAGTAATGATGGAAACTTTGACAGGCCTTAAAAGAGCTGGAGCTGATATCATCATAACTTACCATGCAAAAGAGGCTGCAAAACTTTTAAAATAACTACGCATACATTTCAAACTTGTCAAAATCGTTAAAAATCTTATCAAAAAGTTTTTTTGTATTTTGGACAAGTTTGTCATTTTGTTTAAAAAGAGAAAGAATATTATCCATATTTTTAACTGTTTCATCTTTTAGCATATTTTTCATATCATCATTTTTTGGTTTTGGCATGAGTGATTTGAACTTATTTGAAAGATGAAGTATATCTTTATCGTTGATGATTTTATCACTTTTTTTGATATTTTCTAAAAATTTATGAAACATAGGTCTTATAAGTTTCATAGCCTTTTCTATCTCTTTTTTATCATTTTCATCTATACCGTTTCCACTGTATGAAAAGTCGTATCCATATTCATGTCTTAAACTCATAGATAACTTTTTTGAAGAGTCATCTTTTATAAAATCACTCTCAAGCTCTTTATTGTCATACATAGATAGGGATATTTTATCACCGCTGCTTGTTTGAAGGTTGAAGGAAAAACTGTTTTGTGAAATATCGAGTTGATTAAGACGCATCATAACAATTCCTTTTTGGTGTATTGTTATGATGTAGATCGTCTAAATTTTAGTAAAGTTTATAAAATTCATCAAGAAGTGTATCTATGGTCAAATCATGCTCATTTAAAAGATTTAGCAGATATTTTTCAGATGCTTCCATACCATCTTTTTTCTCTATCTCTACAAGCTCTTTATAGATAGGCAAAAGTGTATCGGTCAATTTTTTTGAAATCGTTTTTCTATAAGCGGTGTAACCTGTGATCTCTCCCGTATTTATATCTTTTTTAAAGTCAAAGTGTGTAAAAACCCAGTAGTATCTTCCGTCTTTTGCAAGATTTTTAACCGCAAGATTTATGTTCTGTCCGGCTTTTAGTCTATCCCACAGGATTTTAAAAGCTACTTTTGGCATATCAGGATGCCTTACTATGCTGTGCGGCTGACCTATCAACTCATCTTTGGAATACCTTGAAATCTCGGCAAAATAGTCATTACAGTCTGTTATGATACCTTTTAAATCGGTACTGCTTTCTATATATTTGGTATTGTCAAGTATAATCTCTTCATCTATCGGTTCAGGTCTTTTCATACATCTTCCTAAAAATTTTTTTGCATTATATCAAAAAAGACTTATAAAAATGATTATTTTTATCTTTAACTTTTATTATCAACTTTTTTTTATATAATTTTAGGTAGTATATTATCTTTTTTAAAAGGATATGACAATGAGACACTTTTTGACACTTGACGATTTTACAAAAGAAGAACTAGATGAGATAATCGACATTGCCTTAGAGATAAAAAATGAGTTAAAAAACGGTAAAGTTATCCACAGAATGAAAGATAAAAGCTTGGCTATGATATTTGAAAAGTCAAGCACCAGAACAAGAGTCAGTTTTGAAGTAGGCATGACTCAATTAGGCGGTCATGCACTTTTTTTAAGTTCTCGTGATACTCAGCTTGGAAGAGGTGAGCCTATCAAAGATACCGCAAGGGTTATAAGTCGTATGGTCGATATGGTTATGATAAGAACTTTCAAACAAAGCGATATAGAGGAGTTTGCCAGATATTCAAAAGTTCCTGTCATAAATGGTTTAACCGATGAGTTTCACCCTGTTCAGCTGATGGCGGACTGGATGAGTATGGTTGAGCTTGGCAAAGACAAAGATCCAAAAGTTGCTTATATAGGCGACGGGAACAACATGGCTCACTCATGGCTTATGCTTGCTTCAAAGATGGGATTTGAGCTTAGAATCGCTACTCCGAAAGGTTATGAAGTAGATGAAGATATCCTAAACAGAGCTTTAGAAAATGCAAAAAAAAGCGGAGCAAAGATAACTATAGGAAATGATCCGGTTGAAGCGGTGTCTGGGGTCGATGTAGTTACAACCGATACTTGGGCATCCATGGGTCAAGAAGATGAAAAGAAACAGAGAGAAGTTGCTTTTCAAGGATACAAAGTAGATACAAACTTGATGAAAAAAGCGAAAAATGATGCTATATTTTTACATTGTCTTCCTGCATACAGAGAGCAGGAAGTGAGCGAAGAAGTTCTTGAAGGAAAACAGAGTGTCATTTTTCAAGAAGCTGAAAACAGGCTTCATGCACAAAAAGGTATAATGGTTTGGTTGGATAACCATAGAGGGGGAGAGTAAAATGAATGAAAATGAAAAAGTGCAAAATGCACTTGATAAGATAAAGATACTCTCAAAAAAGATAGGTATCGATGAAAATCATGAAAAAACCATACTAAACCTTGAAGATACCGATAATCCTGAGAAAAAACTGCTTACTCTTCAAAGCGGAAACTGGGAAAATGAGGAGCCGTGGTTTGTCATAGACAAAAATGGCAAGATTCACACCATGCTCTCTTTGGATACACTTTTACATATAGTAAAATCCCTTAAAGTCGCTCAAGAGGAAAATTTCAATTTAAAACTCGAAAAAAGTATTTGGCAAAATGTACCCATAGATTTTCAAGATGTATGGGTAGTGGCAATGGATGAGATAAAAAAAGAGTTGGCAAAATCAAAAGATAAAAAATCATTTGGTATAGATATAGACAAAGTAGTCAAAGATATAAAAAAGAAATATCCAAATCTGTTTCTAAATCTTGACAAGTATTTGTCCGGGACAAATCAAGAGGATATGATATGAACAAAGAAAGCAAAAGCGAGATAAATTTCGATAAATTTTCCAAGTATTCAAAACCGGGACCTAGATATACCAGTTATCCTACCGCTCCGGAGTTCCATGAAAACTTTGATGAAAAGGCATATATAAATGAACTGAAAAATCAGGATAAAAACAGGTCGTTATCTCTTTACTTCCATCTTCCTTTTTGCAGATCGGCTTGTTACTTTTGTGGATGCAATGTGGTTTATACTTCCAAAGAAGATAAAAAAGAGAGATATATATCATATCTTAAAAAAGAGTTGGAGATACTTAGTAGGTATCTTGATATGGACAGAAATGTCATACAACTTCATTTTGGCGGTGGAACACCTACATTTTTCAACGATAAGCAGTTGGATGAAATCATAAAACTCATAAGAAAATATTTTAAAAACTTCAGTGAAGATGCTGAAATAAGCTGTGAAATAGATCCTAGATACCTAACTCAAAAACAGCTTGATGTTCTCATAGAAGGTGGTTTTAACCGTATAAGCTTTGGTGTTCAAGACTTTGATGCAAAAGTTCAAGAAGCCATACATAGAATACAACCTTATGAAGTAACTGAAAAAACAGTACAAATGGCAAGAAAAGCTGATATAACATCTGTAAATATGGACTTGATATACGGTTTACCGTATCAAACTCTTGAAACCTTTAAGGCGACACTCGAAAAAGCTATCAGTTTAAATCCAGACAGATTTGCCATTTTCAACTATGCTCATGTGCCCTGGATGAAAAAAACTATGAGAAAGATAGATGAAACCACGCTACCAACCCCATCAACAAAACTTGAGATACTAAAATATACCATTGATTATCTAACATCAAACGGTTACAAGATGATTGGCATGGATCACTTTGCAAAACCAAGCGATGAACTTTTTAAAGCTATAGAAAAAGGTGAACTTCATAGAAATTTCCAAGGGTATACCACAAAGGGCGGAGCTGATCTTGTTGGTATTGGACTTACAAGCATCGGCGAGGGAGTATCACACTATGTACAAAATTACAAAGATATGAAAAGCTATGAAAATGCTCTTGATGATGGCAAACTTCCAGTTCACAGAGGCATCAAACTAACTCAGGATGATATCTTGCGAAAAGCGGTCATTATGGAGCTTATGGCAAACTTCAAACTGGACATCAAAAGAGTGGAGAGTGAGTTTGATATAGATTTCAAAGAGTATTTTAGTGATGCTCTGGATGATTTAAAAGAGTTTGAGAGGGAGGAACTTGTGGACATAGACGACGATCATATAAAAGTAAGTCCAACCGGAACGATGCTTATAAGAAATATATCCATGCCTTTTGACGCATATCTAAAAAAGATACCGGAAAGCAAAAGAAGATTTAGCAAAACGGTTTAGTACTAAAGGATTTGATTGAAAACCACAAAAGATATATTTAGCAAAGTAGGCGATCAGTGCATAAAATGCGGTAAATGTATCCCCACTTGCACCATTCACAATGTAAATGCAGATGAGGTAACATCACCAAGGGGGTTTTTGGACCTTTTGAGTGCTTATCAAAAAGATGATCTTGAACTTGATAAAAATGCAAAAGATATATTTGAGAGTTGTTTTTTATGTACAGCTTGTACTGAAATCTGTCCAAATGACTTGCCTGTGGATATGGTTATCGAACAAGTCAGAGATGATATAAGACAAAAGTATGGACTTGCATGGTATAAAAAACTATTTTTTTATCTCTTAAGGCACAGAAAAGTGATGGATCTACTGGCAAAATTCGGTTATGTATTTCAAACATGCGGGTTTAAAATACATGAAAAACAAAGTGCCATGGAGCCTAGATTTTCATTGCCTATCATAAAAAAGGATAGATTTTTACCAAGTGCCAAGTCAAAAACTTTTCTTAACTCATATCCCGAAGTGATAAAAAACGGCGGGAAACAAAAAGTTGCCATTTTTATAGGGTGTCTTGCAAATTATACTTATACGGATATTGGAAAAGCTCTTTTAAAAATTTTAAAAACTCTGGAAGTTGATACCTATCTTATCAAAAACCAGTTATGCTGTGGAGCACCTGCATACTTTACCGGTGATTTCGATACTGTTGATTACTTGGCAAAACACAATATAGAATACTTTGAAAGCTTTATAGATGATGTAGATGCCATCATAGTTCCTGAGGCTACCTGTTCAGCTATGCTTAAACAAGACTACTTACACTTTTTTCACGATAAACCTGAGTGGAAAGAAAGAGTGGAAAAATTAAACAAAAAAATCTATATGGCAACCCAATGGCTTGAACAAAAAACGAATCTTTCTGAAATTTTGGAAAAAAACGGTAAAAAAATGAGTGAAATCATCACTTACCATGATCCATGCCATGCCAAAAAAATGCAAGGGATCTTTAAAGAGCCAAGAGAGCTTATAGGTAAGAACTATACCATAAAAGAGATGAGTGATCCAAACAGATGCTGTGGATTTGGCGGAGTTACCATGCAGAGTGAGAAATTTCATCTTGCAAAAGCAGCAGGCCTTCCAAAAGCCGCCATGATAGATAACAGTGGTGCTGATATAGTCAGTGCGGAGTGTAGTGCATGCAGAATGCAGATAACAAACTCACTTCACTACAATGATTCAAAGGTGATTTTTAAAAATCCGATAGAATTAATCGCTGAAGCGATTGATGGGTAAAGAAAATGCAATACTGGAATCATATATATCAAAATTTCTCACCTATAGCATTTAACATAGGAGGTATAGCAGTACATTGGTACGGTATAATGTATGTTTTAGCCCTTTTATCTGCTCTTTATGTCGCAAAACTTATCGTAAGATACGACAAATTACCTATCAAACAGTCCGAACTTGACAATTATTTCATATGGGTTGAGATAGGGGTTATACTTGGCGCAAGGCTTGGATATATACTGTTTTATGACCCTCATACTATGTATTATATGACTCATCCTTGGCAGATATTCAATCCTTTTATGGATGGCAAGTTCGTAGGTATCAGTGGTATGAGTTACCATGGTGCAGTCATAGGCTTCTTGCTTGGAAGCTATCTTTATGTTAAAAAATACAAAACGAATTTTTGGCTTTTGATGGATATCGTAGCCATTGCCGTACCTTTTGGATATATATTTGGAAGGATTGGCAACTTTTTAAACCAAAGACTTATAGGAAGAGTAACCGATGAGCCTTGGGGGATATATGTCGATGGTGTTTTAAGACATCCTTCACAACTTTATGAAGCATTCCTTGAGGGATTTTTGGTATTTATACTTCTCTTTTTATACAGAAAACATAAGAAATTTGATGGAGAACTTATCATATTATACGGTATATTGTATGGGATAGCCAGATTTATTGCAGAATTCTACAGGCAACCGGATATCCAGCTTGGTTTTATATGCTGTGGATGGATGACAATGGGACAACTTCTTTCTCTTCTAATGATAGCGGTCTCCGTGCTATTTTATGCTTACAAAAAACAAAAAACATCTTCAAATGTTTAAACAATGTAAAAAAAATCTAATAACTAATCACCTGACCCCTAAAATATTAATTTTATCAAAAAAAGCCTTGAACTTAAAACAAAATTTATATTTTAAAGAGTAAAATACTCTTAAGTTATGTCCTTTGGCTCCCTATATTTCAACAATGTATAGGTTGTGTAAGGACAAAATCAATATAAAGGATCTGCTTTGGAAAAGGCTGACATTATAGAAAGCTTAACAGGTGTAAGCGAAGAGAGGAAAAAGAGTAGAATTCCTGCTAAACTTGATTTTTATCAAAGTGCGACAGGATTGTTCTTAGGACTTTTTATGTGGGCACATATGATCTTTGTATCGTCTATACTTTTAGGCAACAATGCCATGTATGACATCACAAAGATGTTTGAAGGTAAGTTTATATTTGGTGAAGGCAAACCTATCTTAGTTAGCATTTCCGTATTTGTGGTTTTTATGATCTTTATCATTCACGCAGGACTTGCTATGAGAAAGTTTCCTATAAACTATAGACAATATAAAACTTTTAAGACTAGCATGAATCTAATGGGTCATGATGATACCAAGATGTGGTTTATCCAGGCTTATACAGGATTTGCGATGTTTTTCTTGGGCTCGGTCCATTTATATACCATTATGACAAAAGCCGATAAAATCGGGCCTTATGCATCAAGTGACAGAGTTGTCAGTGACTGGTTTTGGCCACTTTACATACTCCTTCTTTTGGCGGTTGAATTTCACGGTGCCATAGGACTTTACAGACTTTGTGTAAAATGGGGCTGGTTTGACGGTGACAATCCAAAACAAACAAGAGCAAATCTAAAAAAAGCTAAAAAAGTGGTTACGGTCATATTTTTAACCTTAGGTGTGCTTTCACTGGCTGCTTACATCAAGATAGGTATCGCACACAAACATCAATATGGACAAAGATATGTCCCTACTTCATCAATATCCATACAATACAATAAAAACGGAAAGGTAGCATAATGAAAGTTGTTTATCATGATGCTTTGATCATCGGAGGAGGACTGGCAGGTCTTAGAGCTGCGGTCGTTGCCCAAAAAAGAGGTTTGAATGCGGTGGTACTATCACTTGTTCCTGTAAAGAGATCTCACTCTGCAGCAGCCCAGGGGGGTATGCAAGCAAGCTTGGCAAACTCCAAAATGGGACAGGGTGACAATGAAGATGTCCACTTTGCAGATACTGTAAAAGGAAGCGACTGGGGATGCGATCAGGAAGTTGCAAGAATGTTCGTTACTACCGCTCCTAAAGCCATAAGAGAGTTGGCAGCTTGGGGAGTTCCATGGACAAGGATAAAAAAAGGCCCCAGGAATGTTGTCATAAATGCTCAAAGAACGACTATAGTAGAAGATGAAAAAGCTCACGGACTTATCCAATCACGTGACTTTGGCGGTACCAAAAAATGGAGAACATGTTTTACATCAGATGCTACCGGTCATACCATGCTTTACGGTGTTGCCAACGAAGCTATAAAAGATGGTGTAAATATAGAAGATAGAAAAGAAGCCATATCTATCATCAACAAAGACGGCAAATGTTACGGAGCGGTCGTAAGAGACTTGGTAACCGGTGAACTTTCAGCCTATGTGGCAAGAGCGACTTTGATAGCGACCGGCGGATACGGAAGAATTTATCAAAATACCACAAATGCGGTCATATGCGAAGGTATAGGTCAAGCTATAGCACTTGAAGCAGGCGGATATCTTGGCAATATGGAAGCAGTCCAATTTCACCCTACCCCGATAGTTCCTTCAGGCATTCTTTTAACAGAAGGATGTAGAGGTGACGGAGGTATCCTAAGAGATGTTGACGGACACAGGTTTATGCCTGATTATGAGCCTGAGAAAAAAGAGCTTGCAAGTAGAGATGTCGTAAGTAGAAGAATGATGGAGCATATAAGAAAAGGTAAAGGTGTACCTTCTCCATATGGTCCTCACTTGTGGCTTGACATATCAATACTAGGAAGAGAACACATAGAGAAAAACTTGCGTGACGTTCAAGATATAGCCAAAACTTTCAATGGTATCGATCCGGCTGATGAAGGCAAAAAAGGATGGTTACCTGTACGCCCTATGCAACACTACTCAATGGGTGGCATAAGAGTCAAACCAACAGGAGCTGCTTACAACATGGAAGGTTTGTTTGCCTGCGGTGAAGCGGCATGCTGGGATCTTCACGGTTTCAACAGACTTGGTGGCAACTCAGTATCTGAAACTGTTGTATCAGGCATGATAGTTGGAAATTACATGGCTGACCACTGTGAAAAAGTCGATATAGATTTTGATACGGACTTCATCAAACAACAGATCAAAGTACAACAGGATTATATCGACGGCATCATCCACAATGACGGTGGTGAAAACCTTTATGATATAAGAAGAAGAATGAGAGAGATAATGGATGAAAAAGTCGGTATCTTTAGAACTGGAAGTGAGCTTGAGGAAGCCGTTGAAGAGTTGAGAGAACTCTATATCAAAAGTAAAAAAATATCCATTAAAAATAAAAATACAGACTTCAACCCTGAACTTGTAAATGCTTATAGATTGCCTAAAATGTTAAAGATAGCACTTTGCGTGGCAAAAGGAGCAAGAGACAGAACTGAAAGCAGAGGTGCTCACTACAGGGAAGATTTCCTAAAAAGAGACGATGCGAACTGGCTAAAAAGAACTCTGGCCTCCTGGGGATTTGAAGATGACAATGAGCCTATACTTACTTATGAACCTCTTGATATAATGAAGATGGAAATGCCTCCTGCCTTTAGAGGCTATGGTAGAAAAGGTATGATCATAGAAAATCCTTTGAGTGCAAAAAGACAGGAAGAAGTTGATGCCATCAGAGAAAAAATGGAAACAGAGGGAAAAGATAGATGGGAGATACAGGATGCTTTGATGCATTTTGAATTACAACCTGAATATAAAAGAAAAAATGAAAGATTAAATGAGCCTTTAGGAGATGACGATGAGTAATGAAGGAAGAGAATTAACCATAACCGCGTTAAAGTACGATCCCCAGGTAAAGGCTTCAAAGCCGCATTTTGTAGAGTATAAACTAAAAGAGACTCCAGGTATGACTCTTTTTGTCGCATTAAATTATATAAGAGAGCATCTTGACTCGGATTTGTCATTTGACTTTGTGTGTAGAGCCGGTATCTGCGGTAGTTGCGGCATGATGATAAACGGTAAGCCTAGACTTGCATGTAAAACTTTGACAAGTGATTTTGAAGATGGCAAGATACAGCTACTTCCGATGCCTGCTTTCAGGCTCTTAAAAGACTTGTCGGTCAATACAGGAGAATGGATGCACGGAATGTGTGAAAGGGTTGAAAGCTGGATACACTCTTCTAAAAAAGTTGATATCGCAAGACTTGAAGAGAGGGTCGAGCCAGAAAGTGCGCAAGAAACTTTTGAACTTGACAGATGCATAGAGTGCGGTATATGTGTAGCAGCTTGCGGCACAAAGATAATGAGACCCGATTTTGTAGGCGCAGTAGGTCTAAACAGAGTTGCTAGGTTTGAAGTCGATGTTCACGATGAAAGAACTACGGAGGATTTTTACGAGTTGGTCGGTGATGACAATGGAATCTTTGGATGTATGACACTTCTAGGATGTGAAGATAACTGTCCTAAAAATCTGCCTCTACAGACTAAAATTGCCTACATGAGAAGAAAACTAGTAGAACTTAGATAGCATAAATGCCGCACTGCAAAGTGCGGCAACTTAGGGGAGAATTATTGGACTTCTCCTAATACCTATAACCCTAAACAGCTTTTTATATCTGTTTATAGGCAAGGCAGAACTGCGAAGCAATAGTCATTCTATTTCAAGTAGTTCTAACGCGGCATATAGACAGATATAAAAAGCCCGAAGGGAAGCCAAATAGAGCGCACCTTGGCACAAAACCTACTTTCAACTTAGAATAACTAAGCTCTCAAGTATGTTTTGCACCAATGTACACTCTCTTTGGCTTCTGTTTATGGTTATAGGTATTAGGAGAAGTCCATTGAATCTAGTTGAAGATTATTTTCTACTTTACCATGGCATAAGATATCATCAAAAACACTGCTTTTTAAATCTAAAACTTAAGATTGAAAATGATTTTTTAGAAATTGCGGCTATATTTTTAGCGGTAAATAGGAAAAATTATAACAATTTTCTATCTACTCCTATTTTTCAAAAGTTTATCGATGATTATTTTAAAAGCCATACTACCAACTTGGATGACATATACGAATACCAATACAATATCTTTGAATTTTTTATATCAAAACTTTCCAAAAAAGAGCTCGGGCTCCTTTTGGAATATTTTATTTTTTTGAAAAACAGTGGCATCATAACCACAGAAGAATATAACAAGCTTGCCAATATAGTTCAAATCATCATAAAGAAAAAAAGTTCTCATTCGATACATTTGGTACCAAAAGATGATCAACCGAGAGAAAAAAAACAGGATTTTTTGCATACTCAAAAAAATATGATCCTAAAACTCGTAAAAGAGTATGAAGAGATATCAAATGAACACTTGGATGATCTTAGAGATATATTTGACAGACAGAGATTTTCTATCGGAGTTACCGGTATCATAAACGCCGGCAAATCGACACTTTTAAATGCACTTATGAAAGAAAGTCTACTTGGCACTTCCGTAGTGCCTGAAACAGCAAGTCTGACTATCATCAAATATGCAAAAAATAAAGAAGCTATCGTTAGGTTTTGGAATGAAAAAGAGTGGGATAAAATTGAACAGCAAGCAAAGCATCTGAAATCCATCTTGGATTTCGTCAAAGAAACCAAAAATTTTTTCGGCAATGATTTAAAAAAATATATACAACCCAAAAACAGAACTATCAAGATAAACACCGGTGAACTTTCACGTTATACTTCAGCAAATGATGCCTCAAAATTTTGTAACTTGGTAAGAGACATAGAGCTTTATAGTGATGTGGAATTTTTAAAAGAGGGTATAGAGATAGTCGATACTCCGGGACTTGATGATCCGGTTATCCAAAGAGAAGAGATCACAAGATCATATCTTGGCAAATGCGATACTCTTATGCACCTGATGAATGTCAACCAGGCAGCCACCATGAGTGACATAAATTTTATAATCGATACTGTGCTTTATCACAATATTTCCAAGCTTATCATAATTCTAACCAAAGCCGATACCGTAAACAAAGAAGAGCTGGATGAAGTTTTAGAATATACAAAAAAGAGTATCAAAAAAGTTTTGCGAAATATCAACAAGGGTGAAAAATATGATTTTTTAATCTCGAAACTGGAATTTATTCCAGTTAGTGCAAAGATGGCACTCTTGGATCAAGCAGATAAGCAAAGATATGAAAGAAGTGGTATTTTGAAAGTCGAAAATCTTCTTAAAACCCTGATCTTTGGAAAAGAGAACCAAAAAAATCAAATCCTCATAAACTCGGTAAAACTTAAACTATTGGATATCATATCAAGCAAGATTGAAGCGATCACTCTTGAACTGGAGCTCTTAACAAAATCGGATGAAGAAATCAAAGAGTTAGTTAAAATCTTAAAAGCCCAAAAAGAGAAAAATAAAAAACTGTTTGAAGATATTGAAAATGAAATAAAAATAGAAAATTTCTACATAAAAGAACAGTTACAAATATCAAAAAAGATAGTTTTTGACAAAATATCTTCTCTTGGAGAGCTGTTAACGCAAAGAATTGTCGATGACATCAGATATGAGCTAAAAAACAACAAATCACTCCCCAAACTTGAAAGGATAACCTATATATTTGAAAGCGGGAAAAAAGACGGACTTTTTGATATAATTAGAGATTATAACTATGCTCTTTTCAAACAGATATCATCCTCCAAAGAAAAGCTCTCAAGCAGGTTTGAAGATATCTCTTTGGATATCGATACCGAATATGACTGGAAACTTGATAATGAATTTGTAGATAAAATCATACTGAGCAACAATACCCTTGTAACCCAAAAGATTTCTACCTTGCTTAAAAGTGCAAAACTAAAAAATATGGATAAATTCCAGCAGGAATTATCAAGTCTTATAAGAAAACACTTGGATGATTTAAAAGATTCTTTGGATGAAATGCTGAAATCTCTGGATAAAAAAAGAGTTAACGAGTATACTAAAGAGGTGGACAAACCTTTAAAAAAATTGCAAAAATCAATAACTCAAAAAGAGTCAATACTTAAACAAAGAGTAAAAGAGACAACTCTTTCGCAAAAAGAAAAAAATGAAAAAACCGGTAAGCTTTATGAAAAATTAACAGGTCTTAGAAAACTAAACGAGAAATTGACAAAGGTTACATCTTGAAAATACTGAAAATTTTTGTCAAAGAGTTCAATGACATAAACCGCAAAGAGATAGAATGCGGTGACAATATAATAGATAAAATAAAATATGTAAAAAATGAGCTTACAAAAAATGAATTTTATCCTTCACTTACTTTGATAAACGTCCTCAACAAGCTCTCCATTAGAGCAAACGAGCCCATGAAAGTAGCTATAACAGGACAATTTTCAAGTGGCAAATCCACTTTTTTAAACGCTTTGATATCCAAAGAGATACTACCCACAGGCATAACTCCGGTAACTTCAAAAGTAAATTTCATAAAATACGGCAATGAGTACAAGCTTGAGATACATTACAATGACGGTCGCATAGAGTTTCATCCCGTAGGGGCGTTAAAAAATTTTACGGACCAGAGAGAAAACACCAAAGATATCAAATACTTGACACTTTACGTTCCATATGATACTTTAAAAGATATAACTTTCGTAGATACTCCTGGGTTAAATTCCCAATCCGTCGATGATACAAAAACGACGATGAATGTTTTAAAAGATGTTGACGGAATTATTTGGCTCACTCTCATAGACAACGCGGGAAAACTAAGCGAGCAAAAAGCCTTGAATGTACTCTTGAAAAATTCAAATATCAAGTCACTTTGCGTCTTAAACCAAAAAGATAGGTTTTCCAACCTAGAGTTAGAAAAAACGATAGCCTATATAAAAGAAAAATTCTCAGATTTTTTTGATGAAGTTATCCCTATCTCGGCAAAATTGGCTTTGAAAGCCAGAAAAAATGACAAACATCAAATCATACAGGAAAACATAGATAAACTCTCAAAAGTTTTCAAAAAAGAGTTGGAAGAGAGGATACAAAACGATATATCATTTTTCGCAAAGGAGTATGAGGATTTTAAACAGAATATTGATGAGATACTGGATGCTGATTTTAGCCAAAATTTGAAACTTTTGGAAGATTCAAATATAAATAGCGTCATAGATTTTATAGAAAACGAGATAAGACCTTATGCCAACAAGGCTAAAGAGACATCTATAAAAAATGATATACTTGGAATTTGTGATATACTTATAGAGCAGTACAAGATCATTGTAACCGTTTTTGACAAACTATCGCGTATTTTACAAAAATATCATAAAAATTTGGATGAATTTTTCAAAACTCCAAAAATTAGATATACCAAAGAGCTAAATATGGCTTATAGTGAACTTGAAAAGATCATGCTACTCATAAGCAACGAAATATACTCAAACTTAAACAGTTCTACCAAATACAGATATCATGAAACAAAAGGCTCTCTTTTATCTAAACATCACATAGAAAAAATCCCTTACGAGATGCCGTGGTTCGATAGTGAAAATATATATAAAAATCTTTTTTATGATGATGAAAAAATCGAAAAACTTTTGAAAAAAGTTATAAGAGATTTGAAAAAGAGTGAACAAAATGCAAAGAATGATATCGTTTCTTTATATGAAAAGTTGGAAAATGATATAAAATCTTGGCAAAATCTTTACGAGCATACTTCCAAAAATAGAGAAATATCAAGTGACAAAGAGTTTGCAAATTTAAGAAGATTTGTCGGGGGAGTTTACGAAAAGATTTTAAAAGATTTTAGCGATACAAATATGCAAAGTATAGCCAAACTAGAGTATGACTTTGGCTATATACAAGGTGCTTTGGAATTTAACTATCAAAATGCGACAAAAACAACTGTAGCATTTTTTAAAAGAAGGATTTACGAATCGATCGCTTTTTTTGAAGAAGATCCGCTAAATTTCAAGATATATAAACCCTCTGACAAAGAGATAACAGAACAGATAAAGATACATTTTTCATTCAACAAGCTTGAGAGCTTCATAAAATCAAAAAGGAATTTTCTGTATAAAAACATAGAGGAATTACAGAAAAATTTTACAGCTCTCCTGGTAGAAAAGGAAAAATTCATCCAA
Organism: Thiofractor thiocamini; assembly: GCF_055384375.1. Taxonomy (NCBI): domain Bacteria; kingdom Pseudomonadati; phylum Campylobacterota; class Epsilonproteobacteria; order Campylobacterales; genus Thiofractor; species Thiofractor thiocamini. The sequence goes on from NZ_AP042389.1 coordinate 1,191,577, forward strand.
AGCAAAAAAGATATGTACTCTAAAAAAATAGACAAAATCGAAAATATCCTCAGAAAAATAAAATAATATTTGCTATATAATCACACAGCAAGGAGATGTGATGAATACGTTTGTAAAATCTTTTAAAAATTTTCTATCCATTTCACCTATGATATTGGGCATTATAGGATTGGTCGGGATTTTTAAGGCATTTATCACTCCTTCAATGCTCTCATCACTTTTTGCTAAAAACTCTTTTTATGATACTTTTATAGGGTTGATAGCGGGTGCGGTTGCCGTAGGTCAAGCTATCATAAGCTATATACTTGGAGGCGAACTCTTAAAAGACGGAGTATCTCTTTACGGTGTCAGTGCATTCATACTTGCATGGGTAACTCTTGGTATCGTACAATTGCCGCTTGAAGCATCCGTACTTGGCATGAGATTTACGGTGCTTAGAAATATTTTGGCATTTGTGTTTACTTTTATCATATCCGTTTTAACCGTATGGACTTTGAGGATTATAGGATGAAAGGAACAAGGTTTTTAAAGATAATCATTTTTATATATGGAGTTTTACTGATCTTTTTTCCTTTTAAAGCCGAACTTGCATTTAAAAGTTCCATGCTGCTACTTTTAAAAATTTCACCTATCTTGCTTTTGGTCATTTTGCTTACCGCGCTTATCAATTACTTTGTCAACCCTAAAGAGTTATCAAGACATTTATCACGTGAAAGCGGTATAAAAGCATGGATCGTCGCACTAAGTGCCGGGGTATTGAGCCATGGACCTATGTATGCGTGGTATCCACTTATAGAGGATTTGAAGAAAAAGGGACTAAGAGACTCACTTATAGGCATGTTCTTTTATGCAAGGGCTGTAAAGTTGCCCCTTTTGCCCATCATGATAGGATACTTTGGGTTGGGATATACTATAATTTTAAATACGTACATCATTTTAGGTTCTATATTACAGGGTATTATTATCGAAAAAGTAGAAAAATTACGAGTTTAATCTTCTATCTTTTTATAGACACTAAGCACTGATATAAAAAGAGTGGTTATCGCCGGTCCCAAAACCATACCCCAAAAACCAAAAGTAGAAAGCCCCGCAAGAATGGATAAAAATACCAAAAGCTCGTTTATCATGGTTTTTGTTTTAAAAAATCTCTCATTGATGTATTTTATGATCATAGGTTTTAAAAAAGTATCTGCTATGATAGATATGACTATGATGGAATATGCCGCAAAAAAGATAGCCTCTTTCGTGTGACCTACGGCTAACTCATACAAAGATATCGGAAGCCACATTATAATCCCTCCTACAACAGGGATCAAAGAAGAAAATCCGTACAATATACCAAGCAACAATCCGTCATACCCGTAGACTTTACCTATGATACCAAACAAAAATCCTTCAAGTATCGCCGTTGTCAATATGGAGTAGAAAACGACATTCATAACGTCTGTAATTTGTGAAAATATTTCATCAACTTCTTCTTTTTGCATTGGAAGAACCGTTTTAAAATATCTTACAAGCTCTTTAGCATAAAGGTTTATAAAAAAGAAAAATATGACTATCAAGAACATATCTTTTAAAAAGCCGGCACTCATCTTACCGAATTGAGTGGCATAGGGAAGTATAAAGCCACTTATGTTTTCAACATTTATTTTGGAGATAAAATCATCAAAGTATCCTTGAAAACTACTCAGTGTCGCAGGAAGCTTGTAATGAAGATTGGTCAGGTATGATGATATTTTCTCTATATAGCTCACATCGAAGTGATTTATGTATTGCACAAGTGTATTGACCGAGTAGATAATGGGCAGGAAAAATAGTATAGACATTATAAAAGTTGATATCAGTGTTCCGGCTACTTTGCTTCTTGTGATCATGACAAATTTTTTTGTAGCACTGTAAGTTGCAATGCTAAGCAAGACTGCGATAATGATAGTCATCAAAAACGGCTTGTATAAGTACACGACCAGTACTGCCATCAACAGTGTCATAAGGGTTAGAAAATTTTTATCTTTTTGATGCAATTACATTCCTTTAAAAAAGCGTATTTTTGCTGTTTAATTTAAACAGGTCATAAGTCTTGGGTGTTGCAACCCTGCCTCTTGCCGTTCTTTCGATATACCCGTTTGCAAGCAAATAAGGCTCTATGACATCTTCTATGGTTACCTCATCTTCGCTTAGGGCTGCGGCTATGGTATTTAACCCCAAAGGCTTTCCTCTTGATTCAAGCAAGATTTTTAAAAACCCTACATCAAGCTCATCAAACCCCATGTCATTTACACCCAGTTCATCAAGTGCATATCTTGCCGTATCCAGTGTGATGCTCTCATCTCCCGCAACTTCCGCAAAGTCTCTTACTCTTTTTAAAAGTCTAAGAGCGATCCTGGGTGTACCCCTACTTCTTTTTGCGATTTCCAAAGCCGCATCATCTTTGCATCCTATATGTAACTTTTTCGAAGCCAATCTCACGATAGTTGCAAGTTCTGCATCATTATAAAACTGAAGCCTAAAATGCATCCCGAATCTGTCTCTTAAAGGTGAGCTTATCATGCCCGCCCTGGTTGTCGCTCCTATAAGAGTGAATTTCGGGATATCTATCTTTATCGTTTGAGCTGCCGGTCCGCTTCCTATGATGATATCGAGCCTAAAATCCTCCATCGCCGAATAGAGTATCTCCTCGACCGCAGGTGAGAGTCTGTGTATCTCATCTATAAAAAGGATATCCTGCTCCTCGAGATTTGTCAAAATTGCTGCCAAATCACCGGCTTTTTCTATCATGGGAGCGGTAGTTACTTTGATATTTGCTTCCATTTTGTTTGATATGATATATGCCAAAGTCGTTTTTCCAAGTCCGGGAGGTCCGAAAAAAAGAGTATGATCAAGTGCTTCTTCTCTTTTTTTGGCGGCCTCTATGAAAACTTTAAGATTTTTCTTTATCCTCTCTTGCCCTACATACTCTTCCCAGCTTGATGGTCTTAAAGTAACTTCATACTGGCTCTCATTTTCAAACTTTTCTATCTCAACAACTCTATCCATTATCAGTACCAATACTCCCGGGAAGGAAAATCACCGTTTTGAATATCCTTTACATACTCTTTTACGGCATTTTTAACCAAATCGGCTCCATTTAGATATCTTTTTACGAACTTGGGTTTAAATTCATCAAAAAATCCCAGCATATCACTCCAAACGAGTACTTGACCATCTGTATCTTTGCCTGAGCCGATGCCTATGGTTGGGATATTTACCGACTCGGTTATCATTTTTGCCGCTTTGGCTTTTACCCCCTCGAGTACGATACAAAACACTCCTGCTTCTTCTAAGGCTTTTGCATCTTCTATGAGTTTTTCTATCTCTTTATCGTTTTTTCCTTTGACTTTGTAACCGCCCTCGGCCCTTACAAATTGTGGCATAAGCCCTATATGCCCCATTACTGCTATAGAATTTTTCGTCAACTCTTTTATGATATCAGCCCTCTCTTTTCCGCCTTCAAGTTTGATGGCATCCGCCTTGGTGTGCTTATAGACTTTAACGGCATTTTTCAATGCTTCTTTTTTATCTGTATATGAGCCAAATGGCATATCACATACCACTAATGCTCTCTTTACTCCTCTACAGACTGATCTGGTATGATATATCATCTCATCCATACCTATCTCAAGGGTATCATCAGCTCCCCCAAAACTCATACTCAAACTGTCACCTACCAAAATTATATCCACTATATCATCGAACAGTTTCGCCATCAAAGCATCATATGCAGTTATCATCGCCATCTTTTTTTTTGACTTAAAAGACTTGATGCTGTTTATATTTATCTCTTTCACTATTTCCCTTTTTCATTTTTGGGTTTTTTAGATTATTGATTTTATCTAAAAAATGATATAATATCAATCAATATTGAAATGAAGGTGTTATTGTGGGCATAAGAGAAGAACTGTTTGACAACTATGACTATGATATAGTTGATGACTTTATACTGCACTACAGCGTCATGACTTATCAGATGGAAAATCTCATCATCTACTCGGCAAAAAAAGAGCAGTATAGAGAAAACATAGAGGAACTTTTCAGAATTGCTCACAATATAAAATCTGCCGCGGCATTTTTAAAAGTGGAACCGGTCTTGAAACTCGCTACTCTTTTTGAAGAAGTCCTGGAGGAAGCGAGAGAACTCGAGGGTCCTGCAAATGATAATTTTATAGATTGGATGCTATCGGTTAAAGATCAGTTTGAAAGATACAAAGAAGATTTTGAAAATGATGCCGAAGAATTCAGTGAACTCGATCCAAATATCATAAAAATACCTACAGAATTAGAAAAAAAGTAAACAAAGAGAGAGATATGAAAAAATTAGTTGCCTATATAACCTGTGCATATCCCGATAAGAACTTCACTGAAGATTTGATACTCTCCCTAAAAGAGAGTGGAGTTGATTTCGTTGAACTTGGAGTTCCATTTTCAGACCCGGTTGCAGATGGTCCGGTCATAGAAGAAGCAAATCTAAAAGCGCTTCAAAGCGGCTTTAAGATGAAAGATCTTTTTGAAGTTTCCAAAAAAATCGCAAAAAAGATAGACACATTGTGGATGGGATATTTTAATCCCTTTTATAAAAATGGAGTGGATTTTCACATAAAAAAAGCGAAAGAGTATGGCATAAAAGGATTTATCATACCTGACCTGCCTTACGAAGAAGCAAAAGATTATAAAAAAGATTTTAATGATAACGATATTTCACTTATAGACTTTGTAGCACCGACCGACTCAAAAACAAGGATAAAAGAGATAGCACAAGATGCTAAAACTTTCATATATCTCGTAGCATATGCGGGTATTACGGGTGCTGGAAAAAGTGAAGATTTAACCTCCGTGATAAACCACATAAGAGAAGTAAGTGATACGGATATATTTTTGGGTTTTGGCGTAAATGAAAAAACTGCAAAAGAAAAGTCAAAAAATGTTGACGGGGTTATAGTGGGAAGTGCCTTTGTAAAGGTACTTTTGGATGAAAACTTGACAAATATCCAGAAAATTGATAGTATATCTAAACTTGCATCTTGCATAAAAAATGAGATCAATTAATCGACGCTGAGCAAATGGGACTTTCTAACGGTTCTAAAATCAAAGAGTATATACAAGGATGTATATATTGATTTTAGCCTCGGAAAAATTGCAGGATGCAATTTTGAGAATGAGTGTAAAAGTTCTATTTGCTCAGCGCCTAAGGGAGTGACTTGGCTTCGACAGGAGCAGACAAGCTTGAGGTTCATGCCGGTTTGAACAATACCGTAAAAATGTTCCGTTAAAAATAAACGCAAACAATACAAATTACAGACCTGCGCTCGCTGTAGCGTAGTAGCCTAACGGCTCGGTCAGTCATTTAGGTTTCTTGCTATCGGAAGCCTATCTGGCTTAACACTTTAGATAGCTCGAGATAAAAGCCGTCTTTCTTTTATCTGACATTTTGGACTTAGAGTTTCTGCTTAGCAAATGGGCAGGAAACTTGAAGCTTTTTCATTTGCACCAAGCATGTAAAAAAACCTCTTGTGAGTCTGCTTTTGGACAGGGGTTCGACCCCCCTCACTTCCACCAAAACGGAGTATATTTTGCATCTTAAAATTTTATTTTTTATATCATTTATGATCATTTTAAGCGGATGTCAAACTTCTGAGCCTACTTTACCCATGCCAAAAAATTACCAAAAACAAAGTATCAAACCACAACCTAAAAACAATAGTGAGAAATATACCGTAAACGCCTCAAATGTTTTTTACGCACCAAAAACAAAACCTGCTATGACAAAAACCACAGGTAGAGATTTGAAATTTAAAGGAAACGGGTACATAAAAGGTGTGGTAAAGAGTGTTTACTATGACAAAAAAAGGCACTATTGGATGTACCATATAAAGGGGATGGACTTGTCAAACGGCAAACTAAACAGTGCCGAAGTTTATGGCACAAAAAGATTGGCTCATGCAAATGATTTTGTATATGCTATCATAAAAGATGGTTTTATAAAATCCGTATACATTTACAAATCTTCCAAAAATTACACGATAAAGAAAAAAAAGATAATTGTCAAGAAAAGTAAACATAAGAAAATTATCCGAAAAATCAGCAATAAAGTACCTAAAACAAGGCAACGAAAGCAAGTTATCAGTGCTCCGGAAGCTCAAACCGTTACCTTTTGATTTACTTTTTGTTAACTTTTAAAAGCTACAATTACTCATTAGCTTAGAGAAAGAAAGTATCTAAACAAACTATCGGCTCTCTTGTGTGTTGTTTTCATGAAATCGGGTGACTTTTGTCACCCTTTTTTATTTCTATCCAATTTTATACAAAAAACTGCCCCATCTTCATCGTTAAAAGCCCTTAGATTTCCTTTCATATTTTTTTCTATGATAAGTTTTGACATATACAAACCTATTCCTGTTCCGGATGATGTATCTTTGGTAGTAAAATATGGCTCAAATATCTTCTCTATAGGTTTTGTTTTTATACCTCTCCCATTATCTTTTATATATAGTTTTATCACTCCGTCATTCTCCGCTTCGAGTGATATGGTGATTTCAGGATTTTTAATATCGTTTTTCATAAGAGCGTATTTTGCGTTGGAGAGGATATTTAGTATCACTTGTTCAAATTCACTTCTATATCCATATATCTTGACATCTTTGTCTATTTTGAGATTTATTTTGATATTTTTATCTTTCAATGATGACTCCATGATGGAAAGCACCCTCATCACTGCCTCTTTTATACTAAAAAGTTTCATTTTTTTATCAGGAATGAAAAAGTTTCTAAAATCATCTATCGTTTGAGACATAAACTCCAAAAGCCTGTCTATATCTTCTCCTTTTTTTTGCATATACTCACTATCAAGCAAACCTTTTCTGTATCTCATTTTTATATTCATCATAACTGATGAGAGTTCATTTAAAGGTTGTCTCCACTGATGAGCTATATTGCTTATCATTTCACCTAGAGCGATAAACTTGGATTTTTGCACAAGAAACTGATCTTTTTCCCTGTTTTTTTCAACCTCTTCTCTTACTCTTACTTCCAGGTTTTTATTGAGATTTTCGAGCTCAAGTGTTTTATGGCTTACTTCATCTCTGTAGTTTTGGAAAAACCTGTCTATCCTGTTACCTAGAAACATAGCGAACAAAAAAGCTATCACATAAAATATAAGATAAACTATTACTGTCAAAACTATCTCTTTTTTTACACTTTTTAAAAGCTCACTCCTCTTTTTTTCTATAGACTTTTCTATATCGTCAAGATATACTCCTGCCGCTATAACCCAGTTGTATTTTTTATACAGTTTAAAGTATGAAAGTTTCAGTGTTTTCTTATCCGTTCGTGGCTTTTTATATCTATATATAACAAAAGATTCGCCACTTTTTTTTATATCTTGCAAAAATTGCTCTCTAAACATTTTTCCATCTGCGTCTTGGTATCTTGAAGATATATATCTTCCTACAAGGTCGGGTCTGTTTGGATTGATGAACATTTTCGCAAACTTTTCCCCTCCTTTAAAGTCATTTATCTTATATACAAATATATAATTTAGCCTGTTTTCTCCAAATCTTATCGAATTTATATAATCTTTTATCAATTGCAAGGAAGTTTTATTGTCAATATTTTCATTTTTATCCATAAAATCTATAAAATGAACCACAGAGTCAACCTCTCTTTTCAAAAACATTTTCTGATTGTCTATCCTCTCTTTTTTAAGATTGTTCAACTCTTTTTCAAACTCCACATACTGCCTGTCGGTAGAGAAATATATGGTAAATGCCATAAGTGCAAAAAGTATGATGGTAAAAGAGATGATTATGACTTTTGCTATATTGTTTTCTTTTATAATTTTCATTTTCTCCCTTTTATATGAAAATTTTATTGATTTTATTGGAAAATTATTATATCATACATTGCTATAACATTTTATGTAAAAGGATATAGAAAATGGAGAATAATTTGGAACATTTAAAAAACTATACTGTTTTATACGCGGAAGATGAACCTGGTACTAGAGAAAATATATCGGAACTTTTGAAAATGATGTTTAAAAAGGTATATGTAGCCGACAACGGTGACGATGCGTATGAACTCTATCTTAGACATATGCCCGATCTTGTCGTAACAGACATCAAAATGCCAGGACTCGACGGTATAGAGCTTGCAAAAGAGATAAGAAAGATAAGCTCTTCTACACAGATCATCATCATTTCAGCTTATACCGACGTTGACTATATGCTAAGTGCGGTTGAACTTTCTCTTGTAAGATATATAGTAAAACCTTTAACAGAGACTAAACTGAACAAAGCACTGGAACTTTTTCTAAAAAATAAAGAAAAAAGAAAAATCCATGAGCTTGAGGACGGGTGGAGATATGACGAAGACAAACATATCACTATCGATCCGGAAGGAAATGAGTACAAACTCACCAAAAAAGAAGACAGACTCTTAAAGCTGCTCTCTGAAAAAGACAGAACCGTAACCTACAAAGAGATAGAAACATACGTTTGGGGATATGACAATGCCATGAGCCAAAATGCCCTTAGGCTGTTGGCTAAAAACCTAAGAAAAAAACTTCCCGAAGGACTTGTAAAAAATATCCACGCCACAGGATACAGACTATAAAAGAGCGACGCGGCTCTTTTATAGTTTTTTCAAAACTTTTTATCTAATACTTAAAACCTTAACTCTGTTTTTTCTTGCTTTTGTTTCAAAATTAAATACTTTATTAAAAAATTTTTCAATTTTTTTACAATTTACATACAATTTACACACAATAATATTACAATGGATACAAAATTTTACAAGGAGTTATTATGAGAAGAACACTTAAGGCTATAATGATAGCAAGTTTATTGGCTTCAAGCACATTTGCGGCTGATTATGTACTAAAGTTTTCACATGTTGTGAGTCCAAATACACCAAAAGGTAAAGCGGCAGACTTTTTTGCCAAAAGATTGGAAGAGTTAAGCGGCGGGAAGATAGACGTCCAAGTTTATCCAAACTCTCAACTATATAAAGATAAAGCGGTTTTAAAAGCCCTTAAACTAAACTCTGTACAAATGGCATGTCCAAGTTTTTCAAAATTTGGAAGATTTGTTCCTCAGCTTGCCCTCTTCGACCTTCCTTTCTTATTTAAAGATATGGATCATGTTCACAGAGTTCAAGATAGTGATGTAGGAGCCAAACTTAAAAATATGGTAACTAAAAAAGGTTATGTGGCACTTGATTTTTGGGATAACGGTTTTAAAGAGTTGACTTCTTCAAAAAGACCGATTTTATGGCCAAAAGATGCAGCAGGTCAAAAGTTTAGGATCATGAGTTCAAAAGTTCTTGAAGCTCAGTTTAAAGCTGTTGGAGCAAATCCTCAAATGATGCCGTTTAGTGAAGTTTACTCAGCACTTCAGCAGGGTGTTATAGACGGTCAGGAAAATACTATATCAAATATATATACAAAAAAATTCTATGAAGTTCAAAAGTATATGACTATGAGTAACCACGGATATCTTGGATATCTTGTAGTTATGAGTAAGAAATTTTGGAACTCATTGCCGGCTGATCTTAAAAAAGATGTAAAACAAGCCATGAAAGAAGCTACAGCAAAAGAGAGACAGTATGCTATAGAGCTTAACAATTCTCAATTTGCCAAGATAAAAGCATATGCTGATAAAACAGGAAAGTTAAAGATCTACAACCTAACTCCTGAGCAAAGAGCCGCATGGGAAAAAGCTGAGAGTAAGATTTATCCTCAGTTCTACAGCCCTAAAAAGATAGGTAAAGACCTTATCCAAGCAGCACTAAAATTGAAATAGTGCAACATCATGTTTAGCCTGATCGATAAGATTCTTGGCAGCATAAACAGATCCATTGCAGCCTTCGGCATCGCCGCCGGGGTTGCACTGGCATTTATCAATGTTGTTGCAAGATACGGTTTTAACGGTTCTATTACATGGGCTAGTGAATTGACAAACTACTTTTTCATATGGAGTGCCTTTTTTGGAGCAGCATACTGCTTTAAAAAAGACTCTCATATCTCTGTTACCATACTTATGGAAAGACTTCCGGCACCCCTTATGAAAGCTCTCATGATACTCTCACATATGCTCGTGATAGCATATCTATCAGCTGTTGCCTACTATGGATACAAGTATGTCCTTTTGGAAATCGACATGGAAGAAGTATCAGTTGATCTTGTAGTGCCACAGATATCCTGGCTTGGTATGAGTGATGAGTGGGCTGTTCCTATGTGGATGCCATACTCCGTCATACCTTTGGCTTTTGCATCGGCTGCCATCAGGGTACTAGAAAAATTGATCGAGATCATAAAAACTCCTGCCGAACTAGCTAGACGTGAAAGTGAAGCTGAGATGATACTCGCCAAAATGCAAGAGAGTGAAGATGAAGAGAAACTCGAAAAGATCGAAAAGATTGTTGAGACAAATGAAGAGATAGACAAGATCGAGAGAATAGAGGAAAAACTGGAGGCACTTGAAAGCGAGATGGAAAAGATCATAGAAAATGAGGTCGACTCTCTGGATGTGGATGAAAAAAGAGAAAGACTTAAAAAAATCGAGAGAAAACTAGAGACTTGCCAACAAAAACTCTCTCAAAAATTATCAAATCTAAGAAAGGAGAGTTAAAATGCACGTATATATACTCTTTGGACTCTTCTTTTTCTTGATGATCATAGGTACTCCTATAGCGGTAGCTCTTGGAGGAAGTACCTTTTTAACTCTTATTATGTTTACAGGCCTCTCACCTGAAGAGATCTCGTCGATGCTTTTTGAAAAGATAGACTCTTACTCACTTATGGCCATACCTATGTTTATCCTTGCAGGAAACCTGCTGAGCAAAGGTAGTGCATCAAAAAGGATCATAGATTTTGCCAAAAGTGCAGTCGGGCACTTACCGGGCGGCCTTCCTATAAGTGCTATATTTGCAAGTATCATATTTGCTGCAGTCAGTGGAAGTTCACCTGCAACCGTCGTTGCCATAGGCTCTATCATGTTTGCAGCCATCCAGGAAGCCGGATATCCAAAAAGATATGCCATAGGAACCATAGCGACTTCCGGAAGTTTGGGCATACTCATACCGCCTTCCATCGTTATGATCGTTTACGGTGTAACTGCCGAACAATCCATAGGTAAACTTTTTATGGCTGGTGTGATTCCCGGATTTTTACTTGGCGGTATGCTTATAGGTGTAACCTACATAGGAGCTAAAAAACTGGGTTTTAAAAAAACTGAACCCGCACCATTTAAAGAAAGAATGGAAAAATTAAAAGATGCTTCATGGGCACTTATGACCATAGTCATCGTCATCGGAGGTATCTACGGAGGTATCTTTACCCCGACTGAAGCTGCTGCGGTTGCTGCAGTGTGGGCATTTTTTGTATCCTGGATAATATATAAGGATGTCAGTTTAAAAGATTTCTATCCTATCATCCTCGAGTCAGCAAAAACTGCCGCTATGATTATGTTTGTTATAGCGAATGCTATGCTTTTTGCACACTTTTTGACCTTGGAAAATGTTCCACAACAGATAACCGAAGCCTTGGTAAACGCTCATGTAGGTAAGATAGTCTTCTTGTTACTTATCAATATCCTGCTTATCATCGCCGGTAGTTTCATGGAACCAAGTGCGATCATCATGATACTTGTACCTTTACTTTTACCGGTCGCTACGGCTCTTGGAGTAAACCCCATACATCTTGGTATCATTATCACGGTCAATATGGAGATAGGTATGGTATCACCTCCGGTGGGACTGAACCTCTTTGTTACAAGCGGTATCACCGGATTTAACATCAAGGATGTCATCATTTATACCCTACCTTGGACACTGACCCTGCTTGTCGGCTTGGCACTGATAACATATGTACCTATCATATCCCTATGGCTGCCAAATATGATGTTTGGATGATATAGATTTTATTTATTTTAAGCAAAGCTGGAATGAATTTTCCAGCTTTGCCTCCTTTCTGCATAAGTTCAGAAACATATGGCACTCTTTAAAAAGAAGTAGACCTTATCATTCTTAACGAGATAAAAAATTACTATCTTTTAGAAGATATTTTAAATGGTATTATCCTAAAAGACTCTAAAGACAACAGTAGGGCCCTGTTTGAACTAAAAGCCGAGCATGACATAAAAGACTACAAGGTTTTTCAAAGAATGTCAAATGTTGCATAGCATAGAAAAAAAGATAGACAATATTTATCAAACCATAGACACACTTGAAGAGTTAAAAGAAGACTACAAAGAGATATGTAAAAAAACTCTTGAAAAACTAGATGATATAAAACTATATCTAATATATTCGACATTTCGTAAATAGTGAGACGACATTTATATTCTCCCATCCACCCATCCACCCATCAACCCATCATCTCATCAACCCATTCTCCATTCTAAATTCTAAATTTTTTAACCATCTTTTAAACTATCTCCAAGTATAATACATATAAAACTATACATACAAATAGGAGGTGTATTATGAAAACACTTACTGTCAGAAAAAATTTCAATTTTAAAAAAGAATTGATCGATAAAACAAGCAAAATAGTAAACCAAAAAAATAAAAACTTTACACAAATCATAACAAGCTATTTTCAAGCTATTGCAAAAAACCCCGATATCATAGACTTCGTTGAACAGCAAGCAAAAAAAAGAACAGGCAATTTTATAGGCATGCTTGATGGAAAGATAGGTAATGATGACTATCACAAGTTAAGAGGCAAATACCATGAAGATATTTCTTGATGCTAACATATGTCTTGATTTGCTTGATAGCAAAAGAACCACTTCACAACATGCAATAGCATGGTATAACCGCTACAAAGATGATCAAAGCAAAGAGTTTTACTTTTCAGGAGACTTTATCACAACTATCTACTATATACTTACACAAAAAAGAAAGATAAACTCAAAACTTGTTCTAAATGCCATAGATAAACTATGTGATGATATTACGCCGCTTTTTATACAATATGATGATTTTATAGGTGCAAAAAATGATTTTTTGAATTCTACCTTTGAAGACTTTGAAGATTTAATCATCCTAAATAGCGCTGAAAGAATAATGTGTAAGCAATTCATAACAAACGATAAAAAACTTCTAAAACTAAAAAATTATCAAAACATAAAAATAACATCCATATTAAGTGACATTTCGTGAGTCGTGAGACGACATCCTCCCATCCTCCCATCCTCAATTCTCCATTCTCAATTATAATGGTTTACTTTTCATTTACTATTTTTATTTATAATGAAATAAAGGGCATCTCTAAAAACCCTATGCGGTCATAGCATTAAGAGGTGGGTTATAGACAAGGCAAATGTTTGCAGGACTAGCCGTAGCTAATTCAAAAACATTTAACGCAGTATATAATCCACCTCTTAATGCCCGAAGGGAAGCTTAATTTGGGGCGATCTTCAAATAATAAAATTTTCGAATTAGCTACGGCTAGTACTTCAAATTTTATTATTCAAATCTCACCCCAACTTAAGCTTCTATGATCCGTATAGGGTTTTTAGAGATGCCCTAAAGAGAAAATTTACACATAAAATTGCAATTTTTCACAAAAACCTCCAAAATTCCATATTTTTAAGCTAAATTTAATTGTAAATTACAAAACTTTTTTGTATAATACTCAGGAAAACAATTTTACAAGGAGATATATATGAAATTAGCTAAGCTAAGTTTAGCTGCGATTGCAGCTGTAAGTTTAAGCACAGGCGTTTTTGCTGCAGACTCACTAACAGCAGCATTAACAGGTGGAAAAGTAAGTGGACAATTGCAGGCTATTTATTTTAATAAAGATAACGGAACAACTAGTAATGATATATTAGACTTGGGTCTAGATTTATCATATAAGACAGGTTCATTCAATGGCTTCAGTGCTGGAATGACATTTCAATCAACTCATTCACCATGGGCTAACGATCAAGATAAAGCAGCTTTTTCTGGTGATATGTATGGTACAGGAAGTGTTCTTTCTGAAGCATATCTTCAGTATGCAAACAGTGGTTTCTTCTTAAAAGCAGGTAGACAGTACATAAGTACTCCTTTGGTTGCAGGAAGTGGTTCTAGAACAACAAAAGAATCTTTTGAAGGCTATGTAGCGGGCTATACTGGTTTGGCAAATACAGTTATTGCTGGTGGATATGTAACAAAATTTCAAGGAAGAACTGACGGCAATGGTCATATTGGACAGTTTGAAGATGTAGCTGACGGTGCATGGACTATATTTGCAACAAACAAGTCAATAAAAGGTTTAAAATTAACTGGAGCTTATGCAAAAGGTAAAAATCCTGGTGTAAATCCAAGAGTATGGTTTGCTGAAGCAGTATATCATACAATGGTTAGTGACGTAGATCTTGGTTTGGCAGCACAATACTATGATAGTTCATCTGATTTAGCTGATGGTGTCGGACCAAATGGAGACACACTAAGCTTAAAAGTGTCTGCTGCATACAATGGTCTATATGGACATGTAGCTTATAGTACAAACGATAATAAATCTGCTACACTTCCTGGTTTGGGAAATGGTGCTGATAATGCATATGCAGGTGGTCTAATCTATGGAAATAACTATGGTGCAGATGTAGATACTGTAGGTGTAAAAGTAGCTTATGATTTTTCAAAAGTTGGTGTAGCTGGCCTAAAAGCAGGTGCATTGTACTCAAACTATGATACAGGTGCAGCAAATAATGACTACAACACACTTGGTGGTTATGTTTCTTACGCATTTGCAGGTGGCCTAAAAGGATTGAGTGCTACATTCAAATATGATACTAAAAATGTAGATCATGGAAACGATCAAGACTATACAAGAGTTTATGTAACATATAAATTCTAAAAAATTATATAACAGAGGGGGTCTTTCTCCTCTGTTTATGTAATATTTTCTCATATAATCCTATACAAATAAGCTTTTTTCTTCTATATAATATAAACAGTTATATTTCCAGTTACTTTTATAGATATCTGAAACCGACTCTATTTTGCATACATCAATGTGTCAGGCAGGCACTAAAAGTTGAGCTACACTCTACAACAGCTTAAGGGGTCACTTAAGTCACTTAGAGGGTCAGTCGCTACCTTAAAATCCAATAAACCTATTCATAAACTACTTAAGGGGTCAGTCGCTACCTTAAAATCCAATAAACCTATTCATAAAACTCCTTTTGTACACCCACCTGATACAAACAACACTAAAAAATGACTATAAATCCCTATAGAACTCTTCACTCTTATAAAGAGAGAGTGCGATAATAAGCAGCTTAGAACTTAAGGGGTCAGTCGATAGTAATAAGGTGATAGTAATAGTATTTCTTTTTATAATTCCATTAATTGTTGGCTGAGAAAGATTTAAAACCTTTGCTATTTGATGTTGGGAATATCCTTACTTATAGTCTTTGATTATATGTTTGTTTCTCTCTTTTTTATTAGTGTACTTTAAAAGCATTTTTTTTAATTTTTGTTCATTTAGTTCATTTGTTTTTATGTTTGATGCTTCTATCAGCATTGATGCCTTATTGAGCTCTATCAACACATCACTATCAGGTTTCATAATATTCTTAAGGGGTCAGTCGCTACCTTAAAATCCAATAAACCTATTCATAAAACTCCTTTTGTACACCCACCTGATACAAACAACACTAAAAAATGACTATAAATCCCTATAGAACTCTTCACTCTTATAAAGAGAGAGTGCGATAATAAGCAGCTTACGGACACACTTAAGGGGTCAGGTGATAGTAATAGTATTTCTTTTTATAATTCCATTAATCGTTGGCTGAGAAAGTTTTAAAACCTTTGCTATTTGATGTTGGGAATATCCTTGCTTATAGGCTTTGATTATATGTTTGTTTCTCTCTTTTTTATTAGTGTACTTTAAAAGCATTTTTTTTAATTTTTGTTCATTTAGTTCATTTGTTTTTATGTTTGATGCTTCTATCAGCATTGATGCCTTATTGAGCTCTATCAACACATCACTATCAGGTTTCATATATAAAAAATCTTTTATTTCATCCTTGTTATTGAAATTCTTATTTAGCTTCACCAATTTTATGGTATAATACTTTATGGCAAAGATAGATGAGATAAAAGAGATATTAAATACATTGAGAATATGGTTAAGCTTAACTATTGGATTGGTAGTTGTTATTGTAAGTGGACTTATAAAGCGTTATGATTCAAATAAAATAGATTGGATCTTTTATTCGGGTTCATTCCTATTTTTTGTATTGTTGTTTGTACTTTTGTTGATTATTATTAAAATATCTAATAAAACCAAAGAGATAAAGGATTTATAATGGATGCAAGTATTGTTTTTATTGTTGGAGCGATTTTAACTTCTTTTATATTTGTTTTTGGTACATATAAATTATCTTCTGAATAATAAATTAGGAGGCTTAAAGTGTTATCAAGCGCAACCCGAAAATGTACCAATACGCGAAGGGCTTAAGCAGGCTTAAGGGGTCAGTCGCTACCTTAAAATCCAATAAACCTATTCATAAAACTCCTTTTGTACACCCACCTGATACAAACAACACTAAAAAATGACTATAAATCCCTATAGAACTCTTCACTCTTATAAAGAGAGAGTGCGATAATAAGCAGCTTACGCATTACAGCCACTTGCGCAGCTGTTGTATGCTTTCCATTTGCCTTAAGTCTTTCATAATACTTCTTGAAGTGTCCATTGTATCGAACGGCAACCATTGCAGGCATAAAGAGTGCCGATCTGTATATTTTGTCTCCCGCTTTGGATATCTTGACTCTACCTCTTATCGAAGTGCCAGATTCCCTAATAACAGGATCGAGCCCTGCTAAAGAGACGATCTGTCGTTGATTGGCATTTGGATAGCGCAATGTAGAACTTAAGGGGTCAGTCGCTACCTTAAAATCCAATAAACCTATTCATAAAACTCCTTTTGTACACCCACCTGATACAAACAACACTAAAAAATGACTATAAATCCCTATAGAACTCTTCACTCTTATAAAGAGAGAGTGCGATAATAAGCAGCTTACGCATTACAGCCACTTGCGCAGCTGTTGTATGCTTTCCATTTGCCTTAAGTCTTTCATAATACTTCTTGAAGTGTCCATTGTATCGAACGGCAACCATTGCAGGCATAAAGAGTGCCGATCTGTATATTTTGTCTCCCGCTTTGGATATCTTGACTCTACCTCTTATCGAAGTGCCAGATTCCCTAATAACAGGATCGAGCCCTGCTAAAGAGACGATCTGTCGTTGATTGGCATTTGGATAGCGCAATGTAGAACTTAAGGGGTCAGGTGATAGTAATAAGGTGATAGTAATAGTATTTCTTTTTATAATTCCATTAATTGTTGGCTGAGAAAGATTTAAAACCTTTGCTATTTGATGTTGGGAATATCCTTACTTATAGTCTTTGATTATATGTTTGTTTCTCTCTTTTTTATTAGTGTACTTTAAAAGCATTTTTTTTAATTTTTGTTCATTTAGTTCATTTGTTTTTATGTTTGATGCTTCTATCAGCATTGATGCCTTATTGAGCTCTATCAACACATCACTATCAGGTTTCATATATAAAAAATCTTTTATTTCATCTTTACTATTGAAATTCTTATTTAGTTAACTAATTTTATGATATAATACCTCATGGCAAAGATAGATGAAGTGAAAGAATGGCTGAACTTTTTAAATAGATTATTTTCGATAGGATTAATTACATTGCTTGGTATTGTTGGTTGGTTATTTTTAAATTATAAGACAGCATCTATTGTTTTAATTATATCCTCATTGATAGGCATATCTACACTATTAGTTCTATTGATATTACTTTCAAGGAAAATTATTGCCAATATAAAAATGTTAAAGGACTTAAAAAATGATTGAATATATTGTAGCAATTAGTTTTTTAGCTGTTATAGGAGTATTTACATATATAGCAGTTAAAGCATTAAATATTTCACTATAAAATCGGCACCGTAAACCAAACTGTGTAAACCACCTTCACCCCCATATCCTTACTTCTCATATTTTACCATAATATCTTGGGCTTAAGGGGTCAGTCGCTACCTTAAAATCCAATAAACCTATTCATAAAACTCCTTTTGTACACCCACCTGATACAAACAACACTAAAAAATGACTATAAATCCCTATAGAACTCTTCACTCTTATAAAGAGAGAGTGCGATAATAAGCAGCTTACGCATTACAGCCACTTGCGCAGCTGTTGTATGCTTTCCATTTGCCTTAAGTCTTTCATAATACTTCTTGAAGTGTCCATTGTATCGAACGGCAACCATTGCAGGCATAAAGAGTGCCGATCTGTATATTTTGTCTCCCGCTTTGGATATCTTGACTCTACCTCTTATCGAAGTGCCAGATTCCCTAATAACAGGATCGAGCCCTGCTAAAGAGACGATCTGTCGTTGATTGGCATTTGGATAGCGCAAAAAAAGATGCAATAATACAAGAGCGGTCAATTCACCCACTCCTTTGATAGAGAGGATCACTTCGAATTTTTTGGAGAGTATTGCATCTTGTTTAATTGTCTTAAGCATCGATTGCAGTAGAGATGCCTGCTGTGTTTTTATAGAGTGAAGCTGCTTTTGGAGAGCTTTAATCAAAATCTTTGCGCTATCTTTGGCTCGTAGAGACTCCAGATGGTTTTTGAGCTGACTCTGCTGTTTGGCAAGCAGTCTGTAATAGCCTATCATCTCTTTGAACTCTTCGACGAGCGGATCGACAGAGGGAACTTTGATCTCACTCTCTTTGGCGATGAGAATGCTTTGTGCAAGTACTCTTGCATCGATTCTGTCGCTCTTGTTGCGCTGTGCTATCGCTTTGGCAAACCCTCTTGCCTGTTTGGGATTTGGCATAAAGACTTTGATCCCTTTTTGGGCACAGAAGCGATAGATACGTGCAGAGTAGCTTCCTGTCGACTCGAACACCCATACGACTCTCTCTACCTCTTTTTTGTAGAGTTTCTTGAGTTTGGAAAAGAGTGCTTTGAGTGCTTGTGTTGTATTCTCTATTTCGAGATCCAAATTACTCTTTGGAATATGTACCGCTATACTTGACTTTCCTATATCCAATCCGATAGAATACATTTATAGAGCCTTTATAATGATTTAAAGAGCTCGTTAGCATCATCTCTTGTGACGGTGTGACAACACGCAACGGGTTGCACAGAGCCTTACCTCGTAAATACGATATGATACTTCGTATCGATCTTGTCGCTACCAAGGCTTTGGTGCAACCATCTCACTGACCCTCAAGCTATCCATACTCATTTATGAACACTTCGGTGACATTCTGATCTGTTGCACGCCAACAAAGCTCTCTTTTGATTGTAGCATTTTTGCTTCAATCTTTCAAAGATTGTGAATATCTTTGTTGGTGTTTGTATTATACGAGGTGATAGTAATAAGGTGATAGTAATAGTATTTCTTTTTATAATTCCATTAATTGTTGGCTGAGAAAGATTTAAAACCTTTGCTATTTGATGTTGGGAATATCCTTACTTATAGTCTTTGATTATATGTTTGTTTCTCTCTTTTTTATTAGTGTACTTTAAAAGCATTTTTTTTAATTTTTGTTCATTTAGTTCATTTGTTTTTATGTTTGATGCTTCTATCAGCATTGATGCCTTATTGAGCTCTATCAACACATCACTATCAGGTTTCATAATATTCTTAAGGGGTCAGTCGCTACCTTAAAATCCAATAAACCTATTCATAAAACTCCTTTTGTACACCCACCTGATACAAACAACACTAAAAAATGACTATAAATCCCTATAGAACTCTTCACTCTTATAAAGAGAGAGTGCGATAATAAGCAGCTTACGGACACACTTAAGGGGTCAGGTGATAGTAATAGTATTTCTTTTTATAATTCCATTAATCGTTGGCTGAGAAAGTTTTAAAACCTTTGCTATTTGATGTTGGGAATATCCTTGCTTATAGGCTTTGATTATATGTTTGTTTCTCTCTTTTTTATTAGTGTACTTTAAAAGCATTTTTTTTAATTTTTGTTCATTTAGTTCATTTGTTTTTATGTTTGATGCTTCTATCAGCATTGATGCCTTATTGAGCTCTATCAACACATCACTATCAGGTTTCATATATAAAAAATCTTTTATTTCATCCTTGTTATTGAAATTCTTATTTAGCTTCACCAATTTTATGGTATAATACTTTATGGCAAAGATAGATGAGATAAAAGAGATATTAAATACATTGAGAATATGGTTAAGCTTAACTATTGGATTGGTAGTTGTTATTGTAAGTGGACTTATAAAGCGTTATGATTCAAATAAAATAGATTGGATCTTTTATTCGGGTTCATTCCTATTTTTTGTATTGTTGTTTGTACTTTTGTTGATTATTATTAAAATATCTAATAAAACCAAAGAGATAAAGGATTTATAATGGATGCAAGTATTGTTTTTATTGTTGGAGCGATTTTAACTTCTTTTATATTTGTTTTTGGTACATATAAATTATCTTCTGAATAATAAATTAGGAGGCTTAAAGTGTTATCAAGCGCAACCCGAAAATGTACCAATACGCGAAGGGCTTAAGCAGGCTTAAGGGGTCAGTCGCTACCTTAAAATCCAATAAACCTATTCATAAAACTCCTTTTGTACACCCACCTGATACAAACAACACTAAAAAATGACTATAAATCCCTATAGAACTCTTCACTCTTATAAAGAGAGAGTGCGATAATAAGCAGCTTACGCATTACAGCCACTTGCGCAGCTGTTGTATGCTTTCCATTTGCCTTAAGTCTTTCATAATACTTCTTGAAGTGTCCATTGTATCGAACGGCAACCATTGCAGGCATAAAGAGTGCCGATCTGTATATTTTGTCTCCCGCTTTGGATATCTTGACTCTACCTCTTATCGAAGTGCCAGATTCCCTAATAACAGGATCGAGCCCTGCTAAAGAGACGATCTGTCGTTGATTGGCATTTGGATAGCGCAAAAAAAGATGCAATAATACAAGAGCGGTCAATTCACCCACTCCTTTGATAGAGAGGATCACTTCGAATTTTTTGGAGAGTATTGCATCTTGTTTAATTGTCTTAAGCATCGATTGCAGTAGAGATGCCTGCTGTGTTTTTATAGAGTGAAGCTGCTTTTGGAGAGCTTTAATCAAAATCTTTGCGCTATCTTTGGCTCGTAGAGACTCCAGATGGTTTTTGAGCTGACTCTGCTGTTTGGCAAGCAGTCTGTAATAGCCTATCATCTCTTTGAACTCTTCGACGAGCGGATCGACAGAGGGAACTTTGATCTCACTCTCTTTGGCGATGAGAATGCTTTGTGCAAGTACTCTTGCATCGATTCTGTCGCTCTTGTTGCGCTGTGCTATCGCTTTGGCAAACCCTCTTGCCTGTTTGGGATTTGGCATAAAGACTTTGATCCCTTTTTGGGCACAGAAGCGATAGATACGTGCAGAGTAGCTTCCTGTCGACTCGAACACCCATACGACTCTCTCTACCTCTTTTTTGTAGAGTTTCTTGAGTTTGGAAAAGAGTGCTTTGAGTGCTTGTGTTGTATTCTCTATTTCGAGATCCAAATTACTCTTTGGAATATGTACCGCTATACTTGACTTTCCTATATCCAATCCGATAGAATACATTTATAGAGCCTTTATAATGATTTAAAGAGCTCGTTAGCATCATCTCTTGTGACGGTGTGACAACACGCAACGGGTTGCACAGAGCCTTACCTCGTAAATACGATATGATACTTCGTATCGATCTTGTCGCTACCAAGGCTTTGGTGCAACCATCTCACTGACCCTCAAGCTATCCATACTCATTTATGAACACTTCGGTGACATTCTGATCTGTTGCACGCCAACAAAGCTCTCTTTTGATTGTAGCATTTTTGCTTCAATCTTTCAAAGATTGTGAATATCTTTGTTGGTGTTTGTATTATACGAGGTGATAGTAATAGTATTTCTTTTTATTATTCCATTAATCGTTGGCTGAGAAAGATTTAAAACCTTTGCTATTTGATGTTGGGAATATCCTTGCTTATAGGCTTTGATTATATGTTTGTTTCTCTCTTTTTTATTAGTGTACTTTAAAAG
This sequence comes from Thiofractor thiocamini, assembly GCF_055384375.1. Classification (NCBI taxonomy): domain Bacteria; kingdom Pseudomonadati; phylum Campylobacterota; class Epsilonproteobacteria; order Campylobacterales; genus Thiofractor; species Thiofractor thiocamini. The sequence goes on from NZ_AP042389.1 coordinate 1,213,702, forward strand.
CATTTTTTTTAATTTTTGTTCATTTAGTTCATTTGTTTTTATGTTTGATGCTTCTATCAGCATTGATGCCTTATTGAGCTCTATCAACACATCACTATCAGGTTTCATATATAAAAAATCTTTTATTTCATCCTTGTTATTGAAATTCTTATTTAGCCAGGAATCTTTTAAATATAATGGTATTTTGTTATTCAATATATAATAAGCACTTTGATAAGGATACTCTTCTATCTTATCGGTTATCTTTGCCTTTATGGGATTTTGCTCTATGTATTGTATAAGTGTATATAGATATGCCTCATTAGCAACATACCATGACTTAAATCTCCCTTGCCAAAGGTGACCTACTCTTTTATATTTTTTATTAAAATATATAGCATAATTCATATTGATCTGTCTCATAAATTTTGAAAGATTATTATCTTGTGCTTCCAGCAGAAGATGATAATGATTATCCATCAAGCAAAAACTATGTAAAATTATATTGAAACTTTTTAAATTGTCGCATAATAATTGTTCAAATTCTTTAAAGTCCTCATCATCAAAAAATACAACTCTTTGTTCTACCCCACGATTTATGACATGATAATAACCTGCTATATTAATCCTTGGTTTTCTTGGCATGAACTTTTTCCTTTACAGATATATGCAATATTATATATATTTTTTTCTTAAAAAATTATTACTATCACCTGACCCCTTTATTTACAAATATTTTTGATATAATATTATATGCAAAAAAATATAGGAAAGTGTCCATTTTGTGAAAATGGTAATATAATTCATAAAAAAATGAATGTAAAAGGTAGGCAGACCAATGTATTTACCTGTTCAAACGCCTCTTGGTACAGTGAAGATGGGGAATTGTTCGAGTTAAGCAAAGATTCTACCTGTTCATTTCGCATATGGGGCAACTCTTTACGAAGATGGGGAAAGAAACAAATAACTCCTAAAGAAGTCAAAATGCTACTTCAAGGAAAAGATGTAATAGTAAAGCTGTACAGTTTCTCAGCAAAAAAAGAGTACTTCAAATATATCACTTTGGATAAAGAATATGGCATATCGGTAATATGGGATATAAATATTGAAAGATAAAAATAGATACAATCTTATCATATATGGTAGCCTACTACATCCTGACGAACTGAGAAAACATCACATAGATATAAAAAAAGTAAAAACCGTCAAGGTAAAAGGATATAAAAGAGTCTTCAACCAACTCCCCTCCTGGAGAAAATCAAAAGGTATAAAAAAAGCGGTTATGAATATCATGGAAGATGAAAATAGTTGGTTCAATGCTTTAGTTATTATGGGTTTAAGCGAGGATTACATACAAGATTTGGATAAAAGAGAGATAGGCTACAACAGAGTAAATATAATCGACGGCAATGTCAGGGGATACAATGGAAAAGTTATAAAAAACTGTATAGTATACAAAGGTAAAACAGACAAACAAAGTGATGAGATATTGCCAAATCCGGATTATTATGACATTTGTAAAGACGGGGCTTTGTATCATGGAGATAAGTTTTTCAATGATTATCTAAAAACAACATATAAAAATGATTTAAAGGGAAATATAGTATTGATTTAAGAAGCATTCTAACTCAAACCGGCAGCGACCTACATTCCCAACCCCAGTAAGGGGCAGTATTATCGGCGATGAGAGTCTTAGCTTCCTGGTTCGAAATGGAACAGGGCGTTTCCCTCTCTCTATAGCCACCGGAATTGAGTTAAAGAAATGTTTGTTTAAAGCACTTCTTTAACTCAATTGGAGTTATATTTTTGAGTTATTTATATTGTCAATAGTCTTTTTCTTACTAATCATTTTATCTTTCTTTTCCTTGAAGCAAGCTACAATGAAAATTCATCTCACTAAAGCTTTGCCACTTGGCAAGAAATCATTTAAAGCTATACAGTTGCTTGTTAATTTACTTAACAAGAGAGTTGCGTCTTATTATTAGATAAGTCGAACGATCTATTAGTACTAGTCAGCTAAACGCATTACTGCGCTTACACACCTAGCCTATCAACCATGTAGTCTTCATGGGATCTTCAGGGAAGAGTAATCTTGGAGTTGGCTTCCCGCTTAGATGCTTTCAGCGGTTATCACATCCGAACATAGCTACCCAGCGGTGCCCTTGGCAGGACAACTGGTACACCAGTGGTTCGTTCACCCCGGTCCTCTCGTACTAGGGGTAACTCTCCTCACTCTTCCTGCGCCCACGGCAGATAGGGACCGAACTGTCTCACGACGTTCTGAACCCAGCTCGCGTACCGCTTTAAATGGCGAACAGCCATACCCTTGGGACCTGCTCCAGCCCCAGGATGCGATGAGCCGACATCGAGGTGCCAAACCTCCCCGTCGATGTGAGCTCTTGGGGGAGATCAGCCTGTTATCCCCGGGGTACCTTTTATCCTTTGAGCGATGGCCCTTCCACACAGAACCACCGGATCACTAAGACCGACTTTCGTCTCTGCTCGACGTGTATGTCTCACAGTCAGGCTGGCTTATGCCTTTATACTCTACTACCGATTTCCAACCGGTATGAGCCAACCTTTGCAAGCCTCCGTTACTTTTTAGGAGGCGACCGCCCCAGTCAAACTACCCACCAGACATTGTCCTCGTATAGGATAACTATACGGAGTTAGCTATCAGAATAAAGAAGAGTGGTATCTCAAGGACGGCTCACACGCAACTGGCGTCACGTGATCAAAGCCTCCCACCTATCCTGCACATCTTTATCCCGACAGCAGTGTCAAGCTGTAGTAAAGGTCCACGGGGTCTTTCCGTCTTGCCGCGGGTAGGAGGAATTTTCACCTCCACTACAATTTCACTGGATCTCTGGTCGAGACAGCTCCCATCTCGTTACGCCATTCATGCAGGTCGGTATTTAACCGACAAGGAATTTCGCTACCTTAGGACCGTTATAGTTACGGCCGCCGTTTACCGGGGCTTCAATCAAGAGCTTCGCCTTGCGGCTAACCCCATCATTTAACCTTCCGGCACCGGGCAGGCGTCACACCCTATACATCCTCTTACGAGTTAGCAGAGTGCTGTGTTTTTGGTAAACAGTCGGGAGGGACTCTTTGTTGTAACCTCATAAGGCTCGGGAGGCAAGCTCCTTCACCCGTAAGGCACACCTTATACCGAAGATACGGTGCTATTTTGCAGAGTTCCTTAACCAGAGTTCTTCCACGCGCCTTAGAATACTCATCTCACCCACCTGTGTTGGTTTACGGTACGGGCGACATATGATAAACTTAGAAGTTTTTCTTGGCTCGACGGCATCAACGATTCACCTTCAACTCCGAAGAGCGTCGGGTGCCTGTCGGGTCTCGGACTTGTGATACACGGATTTGCCTGTGTATCATCCTACACCCTTCGACCAACTATTCCATCAGTTGGCTCGTTTAGCCCTAAGCGTCACTCCATCGCGCTCATATGTCGGTATCGGAATATTAACCGATTTTCCATCGCCTACCCCTTTCGGACTCGGCTTAGGACCCGACTAACCCTACGATGACGAGCATAGCGTAGGAAACCTTGGGTTTTCGGCGAAGGGGATTCTCACCCCTTTTATCGCTACTCATGCCTGCATGCTCACTTCTATCCGCTCCAGCGCTCCTTACGGTACACCTTCAACGCTGAATAGAACGCTCTCCTACCGCTTGATATAAATATCAAACCTATAGCTTCGGTGCTTACTTTAGCCCCGTTATATTTTCCGTGCAAGATCGCTAGACCAGTGAGCTATTACGCTTTCTTTAAAGGATGGCTGCTTCTAAGCCAACCTCCTGGTTGTCTAAGCAATCTCACCTCGTTTTCCACTTAAGTAAGACTTTGGGACCTTAGCTGATAGTCTGGGCTGTTTCCCTTTCGACGACGCATTTTATCACCCGCCGCCTGACTGCCAAGATTACACATAGGGTATTCGGAGTTTGACAGGGTTTGGTACATTGGTGTATGCCCTAGCCCAATCAGTGCTCTACCCCCCTATGCTACGACTTGACGCTATACCTAAATATATTTCGGAGAGAACCAGCTATCACGAAGTTTGATTGGCCTTTCACCCCTATCCACAGCTCATCCGGTGAGTTTTCAACCTCAATCGGTTCGGTCCTCCACCGGTTCTTACACCGGCTTCAACCTGGCCATGGATAGATCACTTCGCTTCGGGTCTGCAGCATCTGACTTAACGCCCTATTAAGGCTCGCTTTCACTACGGCTTCGGGTTTCCTTAACCTCGCCAGATACCACAACTCGCAGGCTCATTATGCAAAAGGCAGTCCGTCACCCTGATAAATCATAGGGCTCCGAATGATTGTAAGCAAATGGTTTCAGGTTCTATTTCACTCCGCTCACTGCGGTTCTTTTCACCTTTCCCTCACGGTACTTGTTCGCTATCGATCTGTAAGTAGTATTTAGGGTTGGAAGGTGGTCCTCCCATGTTCAGTCAGAATATCACGTGTTCCGACCTACTCGTTCGTTAGCTTAGTTCCACACAAAAGTTTTCGTATACGGGACTATCACCCTCTATGGCCAACCTTTCCAGATTGTTCTACTAACCAATGTGCTAAAACTAACTGCCCTAATCCCATTTCGCTCGCCGCTACTTTGGGAATCTCAATTGATTTCTTTTCCTCCGGCTACTGAGATGTTTCACTTCACCGGGTTCGCTCCCTAAAAGGGTGACATGACTCGCGCCATGCCGGGTTGCCCCATTCGGAAATCTCCGTATCAAAGCCTCTTGGCGGCTCCACGAAGCTTATCGCAGCCTAGTACGTCCTTCATCGCCTCTTACAGTCAAGGCATCCACCATTTGCTCTTAGTAACTTACCTTCTAAGACGCAACTCTCTTGCTAAATAAATAACAAGAAAATTATTGGTTGTTTTTGCTTTAATTGTAGTATTTATTAAAAACGGAATTGTTTCAATAAAATACCTTTTGATAATTAGTTCTTTATAATAAAATAAAAAACTAAATTAGCAAGTTTTTAGACTATTAACAATATTAAATTAAATAACTTTAGACTAAAAAGTCTAATTTAAATACTTAGATAAAAGTACTTAAATCAGACTTCAGTGATGCACTGGTGGAGAATAGCGGGATCGAACCGCTGACCTCCTGCGTGCAAGGCAGGCGCTCTCCCAGCTGAGCTAATTCCCCAGATAATAAAGCTAAAAGCTCAAAGTAAAAAGTTTTTATTTGACTTTATGCTTTCAGCTGTTAGCTTGGTGCTATTTTCGGTTAGATTGTGCAAAGGTTTAAAATTTAGTGATTGAGCTTACATATTAGTAAGTGATTGAACTAAATTTTCAAGCTTTGTGCAATATCACCGAAAAGTGGTGGGCGTACCAGGACTTGAACCTGGGACCTCACCCTTATCAGGGGTGCACTCTAACCAGCTGAGCTATACGCCCCTCTTTATAAATGTCGACCTTTGAGAACCAATCAAGCGAACTTAGACTTCTTAGGTTTTCCGCCGAGTCAAGTGAATGACTCGGCCTATACTCTAGAAAGGAGGTGATCCAACCGCAGGTTCTCCTACGGTTACCTTGTTACGACTTCACCCCAGTTGCTAAACCCACCGTGGAGGGTAGCCGGTTTGGCTTCCCCGCTTCGGGTGAATTCAACTCCCATGGTGTGACGGGCGGTGAGTACAAGACCCGGGAACGTATTCACCGTGACATGGCTGATTCACGATTACTAGCGATTCCAGCTTCATGGAGTCGGGTTGCAGACTCCAATCCGAACTGAGAGAAGGTTTAAAGATTTGCTCCACCTCGCGGTATTGCGTCTTTTTGTCCTCCCCATTGTAGCACGTGTGTCGCCCTGGGCATAAGGGCCATGATGACTTGACGTCGTCCTCACCTTCCTCCCCCTTGCGAGGGCAGTCTCCTTAGAGTCCTCGGCCGAACCGTTAGTAACTAAGGACGAGGGTTGCGCTCGTTGCGGGACTTAACCCAACATCTCACGACACGAGCTGACGACAGCCGTGCAGCACCTGTCACCGAGTTCTAGTAAACTAGCACTCTCTTGTTTCCAAGAGATTCTCGGGATGTCAAGCCCAGGTAAGGTTCTTCGCGTATCTTCGAATTAAACCACATGCTCCACCGCTTGTGCGGGTCCCCGTCTATTCCTTTGAGTTTTAATCTTGCGACCGTACTCCCCAGGCGGTACACTTAATGCGTTAGCTGCATTACTGCCATGACTAGCATGGCAACAACTAGTGTACATCGTTTAGGGCGTGGACTACCAGGGTATCTAATCCTGTTTGCTCCCCACGCTTTCACGCCTCAGCGTCAGTAATGTCCCAGCAGATCGCCTTCGCAATCGGTATTCCTAGTGATCTCTACGGATTTTACCCCTACACCACTAATTCCATCTGCCTCTTCCATACTCTAGGTAAGCAGTTTCAAGAGCAGTTCTACAGTTAAGCTGTAGGCTTTCACCCCTGACTTGCAAACCAGCCTACGCGTCCTTTACGCCCAGTAATTCCGAGTAACGCTTGCACCCTCCGTATTACCGCGGCTGCTGGCACGGAGTTAGCCGGTGCTTATTCATCAGGTACCGTCAAAATTCTTCCCTGATAAAAGGAGTTTACACACCGAAATGCGTCATCCTCCACGCGGCGTTGCTGCATCAGGGTTTCCCCCATTGTGCAATATTCCCCACTGCTGCCTCCCGTAGGAGTCTGGACCGTGTCTCAGTTCCAGTGTGGCTGATCATCCTCTTAGACCAGCTACCCGTCATAGCCTTGGTGAGCCGTTACCTCACCAACAAGCTGATAGGATACAGCCCCATCCCGAAGCGAAAAACTTTCCCTCGCATACTTATGTATTAGAGGCATATGGGGTATTAGCAGTCGTTTCCAACTGTTGTCCCCCACTTCGGGGCAGGTTAGCTATACATTACTCACCCGTGCGCCACTCGTCAGCAGGAGCAAGCTCCTCTGTTACCGTTCGACTTGCATGTGTTAAGCACGCCGCCAGCGTTCACTCTGAGCCAGGATCAAACTCTCCATAAAAATGTTGAGTTTTAAATGATAGATAAATCTATCATTAAATATTTAAAATTAATTAAATGTTTTTTGGCTCAAGAATAAAAACTTACGTTTTTTGTCTTGACTTTATATATAAATATAATGAAGCCTAAGACGCTTGATTGATTCTCAAAGATCGACAATAATATGTTTTTAAATAACATGAAAAGATGACAAAAAAGCCTCTTTTTCAACACTCGTTCTCTCAAACAAGGACGAAATTATATAGCAAAGATGCTTAAAATACGCTTAATGTATGATAGAAAAATGATTGAATTTATAAAATATGAATATAGCCTGTCTGAGGCTCTATAGCTATAGTGATATTGTTGTCATCACAAGGGTTGTTTTTACACAATGCAATCTTGCATTGTGTTTTTAGGATTCTATCACTTTGGTATGGTTTTGTGCTGGTAGATAGATCTCCTACTATCGGCCTTCCAAGATAGTCAAATGCTATCCTTTTTGCCGTACTGCCACAATTGGAAAACTTTACATCTTCTATGCCATATGTTTCCCCAAGAGCCATAGTCTTATCTCTCCTTGCATCGTTTAAATGTAAAATACTGCCAAAGCCTCCGGAGAGATACATGTTTGGATTGGTTGGATTTATAGCAATATCATCGGCTATATTTGGGTGACCGTCATGGTTGAGAGTATCTGCAAAAATTGTATATGACCAAATTCCTGAAACTCCATCTACGGTATTTGCGAACAATAACTGCCATCTTTCCTTATACCAAAGTGCATTGTTATTGTCAAATTTATCATCGACCATGGCAAGATGTTTTGTGTATCTTAGTTGGGAAATTAATTTATCAGAAGCTTCCTGGAGTGAATCCCTACTAAACCTTGGAGCCATAGTAGCAGCCAAAATACCGACTACCACTATGACAAATACCAATTCCAGCATTGTAAAGGCATACTTGGCGGATTTGCAGCTATTATTCTTTTTGTAAAAAAATAAAAATCCGCCTTTTTGCACTTTTTTTCCTTATAGCAATATAGTAGTGAAGAAAACTTCACTACTATATTATATCATAAATTTTTCATATCTCTTCAGCGGTCTGCACATCATACAGTATATCATCCATAGGATGTCTATACATAGGCATAGCAAGTCTTTTTTCATCAAGGATATGACCGATGAAACCTATACTTCTACCCACAATGAAAAAGGCATTTAGCGTACCGCTTTCTATAAACTCATCTATCTCTTCTTCACTGTATCCCAAAGCTCTCCACATATCTACCATCAATATACCTATAGTTCCATCGACATTCAAGATAAGATTATCTTTCTTACTGGTTGTAAGCTGTTCAACCTCAAGGGCATAATTTAGGAGTGAAGTTGCGGGAAAATACTCTTTTGCAAACTTTTTAAGTCCCTCTACCCTTTTATCTGGATTTCTTAAAGATTTGATCCTGTGACCTATACCTGGGATTGGAATACCCTCTTTTTTCATATAATTCAAAAACTCTGCAGGAGTCATATTGTTATCGTTTGCGTATTTAAAGTATTTGGCAGCTCCGTCTATCGCTCCGCCAAATCTTGGACCGATTGTCAAAAGACCGGTAACCAATGCTTCAACTACAGACTTGCCTGCTCTGGCCGTTACTTTGGCATTGTGAGCACCACTGACAGCAGGACCGTGGTCTGCAACGGTTTTAAGAACTGTTTCTATAAAGTCACTGGCCCATCTTGGATACTGTTTTTTAAACCATAGAAGTGCTATGACATCTCCGACTGTCTTACCGGTATCAGGAGTGGCAACTGAACTGATGGGAAATCCCGCGTAAGTAGCTTCTTCGCCTCTGTCGTCACTGATAGTACAGATAAAATTCTTAGGTCTTCTATTGCTTGAGAAAGTTTTAACAACCGGCTCATCAATCTCGGATATAACTCCCTCATCTTTTAGTTTGTTATATACTGCATTGATGGTTTTTGGCAAATCATTGAAACTTTCAGGCACATAAAAACCGGCTTCTCTCATAGCGGCATTTTTTGCAACTGCTGTTTCTCTGTCAGCATTTGCACTCGCACCTGCATGGCCGAATTGAACTCCACTGCTGAAATGCTGTGCTATAGTTCCTATACACCAAGCTATGATAGGCTTTGTAATCTTTCCTGATTTGACTGCCTCTATGACTTTGTACTCTTCAGTACCACCAACTTCACCAAGAAGTATCATATACTTAACTTGGGGATTGCTTTCCATCCTTAAAAGATTGTCTATGAAGGTCGAACCGACAAATCTGTCGCCACCTATGGCAACGCCTTCCGCGATACCGTCTGCGTTGATAGATATGATATTGGACATTTCATTGAAAAGACCGCCGCTTCTTGTTACCAAACCGCAGCTTCCCGCTCTGTGAAGTTTGGAATTGATGATATTTTCTATGGTTCCACCGATATTTGCTATCTTGAAAGCTCCCGGTGCTATAGCCCCGACTGTTGCTGGTCCTATAACTGTTATACCGGCTTTTCTAGCGGCATTGTTCATAAATCTTGCCATTCTCTCAGGAATTCCCTCAGCCGTAACCATGATGGTTTTGAACTGACCTTCCAAACCTATGGCTTCCATAGTCACGTTGTAAGCTGTTCTAAAAGAACCGAAGTTTAGCAAAACATCAGCATTTGGAAAAGCTTTTGCGGCCTCCGGAGTTGATTTGAAAACCGGGACCATTATCTCATCATTACCGTAGAAGAATTTTTCAAACTTGTTATTGCTTGTAGGAGCTACTATGGCTGCAACCGATGGCTTTTCTCTATCTATTGTATAGTCATAATCAAGCATTCTTTGGATAGCGGTTTTATTGTTATTCCAAAATATCGCCTGTGTATCTTTTGTAAATAATGCACCCATTTTATTTCTCCTCCAATGCTATACGAACTATCTCTGTTACATGCGTTTCCGGACCGTAAACTTCTATATAAAGCCCCAGTCTGTCTGCTGCTTCTTTTATATCTTTTAAACCTTTTTTATAGTTTGGACCACCTCTTCTTACATATATCCTTGTTCCAACCTCTTTTAGCTTGTCTGCATATTTCTCGAGTGCCTGGATGATACCTGTAAAAGTTTTTGCAACATCTGTAAAGTTTGCTATGGCGCCGCCTATAATGAGTATCTTGTCTCTACCTTTTGGGTCTTTGTGTCTTGTCATGAGATCAAAAACCGTCTCGGCATAAAATCTTGTTTCATCAGTAGTAGGACCTCCGCTGTACTCTCCATAATTTGCCAAATCGCTTACATCGGTAAGATCGGCTATAGTATCGGCATATACCACACTGGCTCCGCCACCTGCTACCATAGTCCATACTCTACCCATAGGATTTAATATGGTAAGTTTCAAGCTAGCCCCACTTTTTGCATCAGCTTCAGCTATGGCTTCCTCTTCAGGGGATTTTTTATCCATACCAAAGGGTGTAGGAAATTCTATATTACCCCATTTTTCTTTCATCATGAATCCCGCGGTATCATCAAGTCTTGCAACAAGATCTAGGATATGCATATTGTTCTCTATCATAACAAGTGGATTGATCTCTAAGTATGCAAAATTCAAATCCCTGTAAAATTTATAAAACTGCTTTGCAAAAGTTATAAATACCTCTTTTTTATCTGCCGGGATATCCTGAGGAACATTTGCCCTTATAAGATGTTTTATATCCGTATCACTCAAATCTATGGGTATAACAGCTTCGGTTACTTTCTCTCCCCATCCTTCTTCAACTTCCATGCCCCCTTCGGCAGACATGTAAAGCACATCATTTTCACCTACGGTTGTAGCAGCTATATAATACTCTTGATCCTGAGAGTGAGGGGTAAAAGGCTCAACTATGAAGTGGGTTAAAAATCCCTCCTGTCCTGAAATCAAAAGAGTTTCATGGCTTCTTTTTTCATCTATCCATTTGGCTGCATCTTCAAGTGTAACATCACCCGGTTTATCGACTTTAAACAAAACCAGTCCGTTTTTACCTCTTTTGCCAAACAGCATATCAGGTTTTGCTACCAAAGGCTTTTGGTTTAGCCATTCAAATCCATGTTCTTTTGCCTTTTGGCGCAACTCATCACCACTACTTACAAGTACTGACTGAAAGCCGTATTCAAAACCGCTGAAGTAATCATTCCAGTGTTTTGAAAACAGTGCTTTGCCGTCATATTCGCGTATTGCTCTTTGAGCCATAACTGCTCCTTAATTTTAGTATATATTATATTGTGCGATTATACAATAATTAATAATAATTATTCAAATTTTCAATGAATTTTTGTAAAATTTTGACTTAATTGTGTAATTTTGAAACAAATACTTTAAATACAGGTTTTTTATAGTAACTTATCGTAACACTTTTGCTATTTTTTTCTTTTTTGTGGCTCAAGATATAATTGCCGCCACTCTTGATACCGTAAAACTTCAATCTAAGTGCTAAGTCATCATCGTAAGAGTTGATTTTATATATCCCTATGCTTTTCAACTTGAAAGAGAGCTCTTTTGCAAAATCATATCTATAGGTAAAATGTTTTTTTGGATTTGAAATCAACAAATAAAGAGGCTTGTTAAAATATATAAGTACAAAGTTAATTATCAGTGATATAAAAACTATACTAAAAATCAATTTGTGCCAATATCTAAGCTCCGGTATCCTCACTCTGTAACTTGATAAAAACGTTCTTACCATCAAAGGGGTTGCTATGATGGCAAATGGTGCAAAATCCTCCAGCCTTATCTTTTGCCTAAAAGAGAGAAGCAGTGAAAAGATAAATGCGACAAACGATATGAACCAAAGAATGTTTTTATCCTCTTTTATCAAAATCCTGTACTCAGTATAAAAAAAGTATAAAAAAACCAGCGGAGAGAAAATAGCACTGTAAACCGCCAAAGTCTCTACAAAATAATTTTTTGGCTTTCCACCGGTATCGAAACCCCATACATACATACTGATTCCAAAAAGTATAAGAGAAAAATACAGGAGAGTATTATCTTTTTTATAAAGCGAATAAAATATCAATGATAGATAAAATATAGAAAAAGAGTTATCCACCAAAAAAGAGAGTGATAAAACAAGATATGCGATAATATATTTTTCAATTTCATACAAATATATAAAAAGCAATGATAAAAATATCACTATCTCGGCACTGTTGACCAGGAGTGCCGCACTGTTGGTACCAGGAAGCAAGAGATAAACTATAACGCTAAAAACTCTGTCACTTTTTCTTTTTAGGTATTTTTTACTGACTTTATATAAAAGCGTGGTACTTAGTATATGAAACGCAACAAAAGGGATCCTCAAACCAAAGTCATTCTGCCCGAAAAGCGAAGTGGAAAATCTTACAAGATAGTGGGTAAATGAGGTGGATTTAAAGTATATAAGAGCCTCACCGTAACTTATACTTAAGGTTTTGATCCCATAAAGCAAAAACAATAAATGGATAAATAAAACAAAGCCTACTAAAAAAGCTTCGTTTTTGTAAATCCCATTTATCGACTCACGATTCACGACTTACAACTCACGATTTAATTTTCAAAAAATTGTCCAGTATCTTGTATCCGTGTTCACTCATGATGGATTCTGGATGGAACTGAACTCCGTAGATTTCCCTCCCTTCAACTTCCAAAGACATTATCTCATCATCATCTTTACTAAATGAGGTTACTTTTATGATATCTGGAACACTATTTTTTTCAACAACCAAAGAGTGATATCTTGTTGCCGTAAACTCTTTTGGCATGTCATTGTAAAGTTTTGTGCCATTTTCATTCATTATGATCGTAGAAGTTTTTCCATGCATCATATATTTTGCCCTTACTATCTTTGCACCAAAACTTTGAGCTATAGCTTGATGTCCAAGGCAGATACCCAGAATGGGAAGTTTATCTTTGAAGTAGGATACACACTCAAGTGAAACTCCAGCTTCATTTGGCGTTGCAGGTCCCGGAGATATAATAATCTTTTCAGGGTTTAATTTTTCTATCTCATTGACGCTCATTTCATCATTTCGTATAACTTTAAGATCCGCTCCAAGCTCCAGGCAATATTGTACTATATTGTAAGTGAAACTGTCATAATTATCTATCATCAAAATCATCAATAAACCTTTAATTCATTATACAAACTATCCCTTTCAACCGGTATAAATCCACTGTCTTTTATAAGATGTATAAATTCTCCCATTTGCATACCGTTAGCACTTTTTGCTCCTGCGGCTGAGTTTATGGACTCTTTCTCTATGGTTCCGTCAAGATCGTCTGCTCCAAATTCCTGAGCTATCAAAGCCAGATTTACCGTGGAAGTTACCCAGTAAGCTTTGATATGGGGTACATTGTCCAAAACAAGTCTTGAAATGGCATATGTTTTTAAAATCTCCTGGGAAGTCGGGAAATTTTCAACTTTAAGATAATTGTTTTCTCGTTGATACACCAAAGGTATAAAGGCATTGAACCCGCCTGTGACATCTTGGAGTTCTCTTATCCTCATCATATGATCTATCCTGTGGACTCTCTCTTCGATATGTCCAAAAAGCATAGTCACATTACTTTTTCTACCTCTTTCATGCCAAAGCCTGTGTATCTCAAACCAGTTATCTGAGCTTACTTTGCCTTTGCATATCTTTTCTCTTATCTCTTCGTCAAATATCTCCGCTCCGCCTCCTGGCATCGAGTCAACTCCGTTTTCTATCATAAGTTCTATCATCTCTTCATAACTAAGCCCATTTGATTCGCTTAAAAAATTTACCTCAGCTGCAGTCAAGGCTTTTATGTGAAGATCGGGATACAAATCTTTTATCTTTTTAAAAATACCTAGATACCACTCCATCCCAACCTTGTCGTTATGAGCTGATACGATATGCACCTCTTTTGCATTGTGACTTACGGCTTTATTTACAATATCAAGTATCTCTTCATGGCTCATGGTGTATGGGTTTGGGTTTTTCCTGTTGGCGGAAAATGCACAAAATTTGCATATATCTTTACACTCGTTTGTAGGATTTATATGCCTGTTCACATTGAAAAAACTTTTTTTACCATATAATGCTTCTCTTTTTTGACTTGCCAATTTTCCAAGCGCAAAAAGGTCCATATCATACAAAGCCAAAGCTTCATCAAAATCCAATCTTTCACCGTTTTTTATCTTGTCAGTAATTTTGTCCATCAATTCTCTTTAGATTTTTTCTTGGATTATACCAAAATTTAAAATATATATAGATATAATTCCTAATTATCTTACAAAAAGGACAAAAAATGCTTAGTAGATTTCATCTGCAAGAAAGAGGTACAGATGTCAAAACGGAGGCAAGAGCCGGTTTTACAACATTTTTAACAATGATGTATATAGTTCCGGTCAATGCTATTATCATGGGAAAAACCGGGATGGATATGGGTGCTATCATGACCGCAACTGCGCTTATAACTATCATAGCTACCGTACTAAATGGAATTTGGGCAAATACACCGATTGCCATGAGTGTCGGCATGGGGCTTAACGCATACTTTACTTTTGGACTTGTGCTTGGCATGAAGCTTCCATGGCAGACAGCTCTTGGTATAGTGTTTATCTCAGGAGCTTTGTTTATCATACTCTCTTTTACGAAGTTCAGGGTCTGGGTCATGCAAAGCGTTCCGACTGATCTAAGGAGAGCTATCAGTGCCGGTATCGGGGCTTTCATAGCTTTTATAGGCCTTAAACAGATGGGGATCATAGTTGCAAACAAGGCAACTCTCGTATCTCTTGGCAATCTTTCAGATCCAAATGTATTGCTTGGGATATTTGGACTTTTTGTAGCATTTGCATTTTTCAGTTGGAGGATAAAAGGAGCTTTTATACTTGCTATTTTAGCAACCTCCATTGTCGGATGGGCTTTTGGGATGGGAGAACTTCCAAAATCAGTTTTTTCAATGCCGGCTTCCATCTCTCCGATATTTTTAAAACTTGATATCATGGGCGCTCTTTCGCTTTCACTTTTGCCTGTGATCATTACATTTTTGATAACAGATATGTTCGATTCACTTGGAACATTGGCAGGTGTCGGATACAGAGCAGGACTTTTTAAAGATGACTCGAAAGAGCTTCAAAAAACTCTTGAAGTTGATGCGGTTGCCACAAGTGTGGGTGCGCTTCTTGGAGTTTCAACCACTACAAGTTTTATAGAGAGTGCAAGTGGTGTTGAAGAAGGCGGACGAACAGGACTGACTGCTGTTTTTACAGGTCTGTTTTTCATACTGACTCTTTTCATACTTCCTGTATTTCAGGCAATACCAGAAAATGCCATCTATCCTATACTTGTTATGGTAGGAGCCTTGATGTTTACTGAGTTGGAGCATATTAACTTCAAAGATATACCGACTTCCATAGCCGCTTTTATAACAACACTGATGATGCCTTTGACTTACTCCATAACAAACGGTTTGTCTCTTGGTTTTATAGCTTATCTTTTCTTACTTGTTATAAGAGGAGAGTTTGAGAGGATAAATATAGGAGTTATCTCTTTGGCGGTTATCGGCTCACTTGTCTTTATATTTCATTAGGAAATTTTATGATATTTTACGGTTATGACGAGTTTAGCAAAGATGTAGAGGTTATGGCAAAAGAGTTAAAAGAGTATGGCTGCGATGCGATCGTGGCCATAGCCAGAGGGGGAATGACTCTGGGTCATTTTTTGGCTGAGCATATGAGCATAAGAAACCTCTACTCGCTAAACTCCATCCACTATGACAATCAACAAAAACTTGAATACATAAAAGTTTACAATATACCAGATCTCTCAAAAGCAAAAAAAGTCGTCATAGTGGATGATATCATAGACAGTGGTGAAACCATGCACGAGATAACAAAACTTTTACAGGAGAGGTTTCCTTCGGTTGAATTTAAGAATGCAGCTATATTTTACAAACCTACTTCTATCATAAAGCCTGATTTTGCCGTCAAAGAGGCTAAAGGATGGATAGAATTCTTTTGGTCAAAAGCGGAGAATTGATAATTTGCAGGACAAATTAAGATATAAAATCGAGGATTTGATCTCAAAAAATGCCGATGACTTTGAGATTTCAAAAGAGATAAAAAACAGTATCAAAGAGTACCTTGAGAGTGTAGGAGAGATTTTTAAAGAGTCTCAAGGCAAGGATTTTCTTGTTAAACATACTAAAAAAATCGATGAATTCATAGAAATTGCCTACAAATATATCTTAAGAAAATATTTTGGTGATTATCTTCCTTTTCAAAGTCAAATCCCCATAGCCATAACCGCTCTTGGAAGTTACGGAAGAGAACAGCTTTGTATCTACTCCGATATCGATATCATGATCATATATGATGAAACAAAAGGATACAATCTTGATGAAATCATATCCTCTTTACTTCATATATTTTGGGATGCGGGCTTGAAACTGGGTCATAGAACGCACAAAGTAGAAGATATATTTGAAGCTTCCAAACAAGATATAACCATAAAAACAGCCATGATAGAAGCCAGG
The DNA here is from genome assembly GCF_055384375.1 of Thiofractor thiocamini. Classification (NCBI taxonomy): domain Bacteria; kingdom Pseudomonadati; phylum Campylobacterota; class Epsilonproteobacteria; order Campylobacterales; genus Thiofractor; species Thiofractor thiocamini. Next base: position 1,230,220 of record NZ_AP042389.1, read on the forward strand.
TTTTTATGTGGTTCAAAAATAACATGGATGAAAGCTTCAAGTGAGCTTGATAAAATACGAAAATATAAACAAAAAGAGTTTATACTCGAACTTAGAGAATTCAACAGACAAAGATACAAAAAATATCAACTCAATATGGAGCCCAATATAAAAGACGGAGTGGGAGGACTAAGGGACGCCAACTCTCTTTTTTGGATAGCAAATGTCCTTCACAATGTAAAAAATACAAAAGAGTTGATACCAAGATATATAAGCGATAGTGAGCATAAAGAGTTTCGAATGGCACTGGAGTTTTTATACAGAGTGCGTTCAGCCTTGCATATAAGCTCAAAAAGAAAAAATGATACGCTTAACCTGCAAAATATCCCTGAAGTTGCAAAACTTTTGGGTTTTAAAGACAACAGGTTCAAATCGGCACAAAATCAACTTATTTTTCATACATTACACTCCTTGTGGACTATAAAAACGACTTCCAAACTCCTTATCAAAAAGTTGACAAAATCCATACTGTTTGATAAAAACAATATAAAAAAATTGAAAAACTCATACTTCGCCGACCATATATACATGTGTGATAAAACGGTATATACGACACTAAAAAGAAAAGGTGATACTTATATCGATATCCTGAAACTCAGCCTGAGTCTCATGGATGATAATCTTGATTTTGATATCAGTTATATAAACTATCTTAAAAAAACGAAGCTTGTCGATAAAACTTCAAAAAAGGCATACAGACTGAAAAAAGAGATTTTCTACAAAAAGTATCTGTATGCTACTTTTTATGCACTTTATCAGGCAAATATGCTTCAAGAGATATTTACCCCTTTTAAAAAGGTCATCAACCTTCCACAGTTTGACGGGTATCATAAATATCCCGTTGACATCCACTCTATCTATGCGCTCTATCACTTGGAAAACATAGAAGATAAATTAATAAAAGAGTTGTTCGTGAGCCTGGGTACAGATGAACAGGCACTTTTGAGACTTGTGATATTTTTCCATGATGTGGGCAAAGGAAGGAAAAAAGATCACAGGATCATCGGTGTTACCATACTAAAGCATCAGGCAAAAAAACTTAACTTTCCGGATAAACTTATAGAGATGGGTGCAACTCTTGTAAGGTATCATACAGATATGAGCAATACCGCAAGCAGAGAAGATATATACAGTGAAAAAGTCATACTCTCTTTTGTATCAAAGCTAAAAGATAAAAAAATCCTCAAAATGCTGTACATACTTACATACTGCGATATGAAAGCGGTAAATCCAAAGATTTACTCACCTTTTTTTGCCTCACTTTTAAAAGAGTTGTACTTCATATCTCTCGATGCTTTCGAAAAAGAGGAACTGATAGATGAAACATCAAGAAGACTAAGAAAAGAAAATAGCCTTAAAAAAAGAGACGACTTTACAAGCCTGCCAAAAACTTTACAAAAAGAGATACTCTCGATTAATTCAAATATATTTTTTATAAAACACAACTCTTCACAAATCATACAGATATCCAAGTGGGCCAAAGAGCTACATGATAAAGAGTATGACTACAAGATAGATACAACTTCTCATCTAAGCATCTCAATCATCCGAAAAAATGAGTTGAATCTGGGCTATATGCTCGGTAAATTAAGCTCACTCAATGTTGCAAGCATGGATATATTTAAACTTTTTGACGAGATAAAGTATTTTAAGATAGATTTCCTGGAAAATATCGATAAAGATGAGATATTTTACATAAAAGAAATCATTAAAAACTCTTTTGATATGAATAAGCATATCTCATACAAAATGCCTGTTATCTTTGAAAAGGAACTGCTCTTTGATTGCAATCACTCAAAAACTTATGCTAAAATGGCACTTCACACAAAAGATCAAAAAGCTATCATAGCTCATATAGTTTCCATATTTGACAGTTTTGGAGTCGATATAGCAACAGCAAAGATACAAACCATCAAACATAGAACACACAATCTTTTTTTGATAGAGAAAAACGGAAAATTTTGTGATAATTTAGATAAAATAAGAGATAAAATCATAGGAATAGACAAATGTGCGGAATAGTCGGATACATAGGAGAAAAAGAAAAAAAGCAAATCATACTCGAAGGTCTTAAAGAGCTTGAGTACAGAGGATATGACAGTGCGGGCTTAGCTGTGCTAAGCGGTGATGATATAGTTCATTTTAAAGCTGTAGGCAAACTGAAAAACCTGGAAGTTAAGACAAAAGATTTTAAAAGTGAAGGCTTTGGGCTTGCCATAGGTCATACAAGATGGGCAACACATGGCAAACCAAATGAGATAAACGCCCATCCCCACTATGGCAAATACTCTTATGTCATACATAACGGCATCATAGAAAATCATCAGGAGTTAAAAAAAGAGCTTCAAGAAAAAGGATATGATTTTTTATCCCAAACGGATAGTGAAGTCATAGTTCATCTTTTTGAAATGTATATAGATGAAGGAAACGAGCCCTTTATAGCGTTTGAAAAAACCATACAAAAACTAAAAGGTGCTTACGCTACACTCCTTATAAGCAAGGCAGATAAAGAGAAGATATTTTTTGCCAAAAACTTGGTACCTCTCATAGTAGGCAAAAATGATAAAGATGAGATATTTTTCAGCTCAAGCGACGCTCCTTTGATAGGAAATGCAACTGAAGTCATCTATCTACATGATAAATCCTACGGGGAAGCCAAAAAAGGTATGATAACTTTATATAAAGATGGCATAAAGCAAAAATTGGAATTTAAAAAACTCTCCATTTCAAAACTTTCCGCCCAAAAAGAGGGATACAGGTTTTTTATGGAAAAGGAGATATACGAACAAAGTGCGGTTGCAAGCGAAACTTTGATGAGCAGAGTCCAAAAAGATGAAATAATACTTGATGAGATAGAAGATAATTTTTTTGATGACATAAATGAGATAAAGATATGCGCATGTGGTACAAGTTACCATGCCGCACTTGCATCTTCATATCTTTTCGAGAGAGTTTCAAAGATAAAGTGCAGTGTCGAGATAGCAAGTGAGTTTAGATACAAAGAGCCACTTTTGCAAAAAGATACACTTTTTATAGTCATTTCTCAAAGTGGAGAGACAGCGGATACTCTTCAGGCTCTAAAAATGGCAAAAAACGCGGGGCTCAAAACTTTAGCGGTTTGCAATGTAGATAACTCTTCGATAGTAAGGATAAGTGATAAAACTCTTCTTACAAGAGCCGGTATAGAAAAAGGGGTGGCAAGCACCAAAGCATTTACCACTCAACTTATAGTCCTTTGGATGCTCTCCTTGAAACTAGTACTTTTAAAGGGCAACTTAATAGAAGAGATGGTACAAAGTGAGATAGAAACTCTACTAAAAGTTCCATCAGTCTTAAAAGTTGATGATAAAATCCATGAAAAGATAAGACGGCTTTCAAAAAGATACCTTCATGGACACGGCTTTTTCTTTATAGGAAGAGATCTTTTCTTTCCTCTTGCACTTGAGGGGGCTTTAAAACTAAAAGAGATAAGTTATCTGCATGCTGAGGGATATCCGGCTGGCGAGATGAAACATGGTCCTATCGCTTTGGCTGACAGTGAACTTTTTACGGTTGCACTGATGCCTAAGACTTTGCTTTACGATAAAGTAAAAAGCAATGTTGAAGAGTTAAGTGCCAGAGATGCCACGATACTTGCCTTAAGCCCGCTTGAGTTCGATATAGCCGATGACTTTATAAAAACCAAAGGATATGACCATCCTATGCTGGAATTTTTCGAAATGAGTGTTATAGTTCAACTTTTGGCACTTGAGATATCTGTAAGGCTTGGAAACGATGTAGATATGCCAAGGAATTTGGCTAAGAGCGTAACTGTTGAATGAAAAATTAAAAATTAAAAATTAAAAGTATTGTGAAAAATAGCGCTGCTTGTACAAGAAGTAGATATAAAAATAATTTTTTATATATAGACAACAAACTTGTTGTGATATACATACTTAAAAACCACAAAGGAGTTTTGAGTATAATTATATGGGCTTTAAACTCAAGTAATTTTAACACCATTCCATCCAACAAACTTCCAAGTCCAAACAAGTGCAAGATAAGCTCCAACGGATAAAACAGAACAAATATCATAGACAAAAAAGGTGAAAGAAGTTGAGATAAAGCAAATGTGGGAAATACATAGTGTACAACCGGCTGCATCAGCAAATAGACCCAAAAGTTGAGTGCTACAAATATCTGCCATGCTTTAAGATACTCAAAATATCGCAAAAATAAAAATATATAAAACACTCCGCTTACCGAAAACCAAAAGGCTATGCTAAAAAGGAGTTCAGGAAAGAATGCCAAAAGTATCAAAATCGTCAAAAAAAGAGTTTGAAAAGATAAAACATTGATATATCTTATATAAAAAATGTATCCTACAACCATCATCACATAAGCTCTTAGAAGTGAGGGGACAAAACCAAGAAGATAGAGATAGAAAAATAGTAGTATCGATGAAATTATAATAAGATCCAACATTCTGTTTCTGTATGGGAAAAATCTGTCCTGGAAAAATTTATATATCGGAGTCAGGATCAAAAATATCAAAAAAGACAATATGCCAAGATGAAATCCGCTGATAGCTATAAGATGGGATATGCCAAGCAGTGCTACTTGTTTACGCAAATCCTTATCTATCTTTTTTCCCAAAAACAAAGCCGTAAAAATTTCTTTTGTAACTTTGTTGTCGTGCTGTGATGAGATAAAATTTTCTAACTTCTTTTTTACATCGTTACTTTTATTTGATAAAACCTTTATATGATAAACGGGTAGAAAAGCTCCTTTTAAATATTTGTAAAAAGTAAGTTTTTTGGTATAAATTTTACAAGTTATCAATTTATCCCGTAGATTTGGAAGATTTTTTTGCCAGGTAACTCCAAAAAAGTCAATGCCGTTTTTCATTTTTAAATGTAGTAACTTATAAACTTTTCCTGATTTGCTCCTTTTTTGGTAAATTGCCGTAACTTTCAGGGTTGTTTGATAATATTTGGATGAAGTCAGTTTTTTAAAACTTTGATAGTATGAAAAAAGATTGATAAAAAATAAAAAAACTAAAAGCAGAGCAATGATAAAAAAATGTTTTTTATCAAGCTCAAGTTTCTCCAAGTCATATTCCCGAAGGTATCTCTATCTTTGCCTCTTTTACATCCTCATAAACTACCTCAAGAGGCATTGTACTCTTATCAACAAACCTCGTACAACTCTTTTGAAAAACAAGATCCGCTACCCCAACAGGACCGTTTCTGTTTTTTCCTATGATGATCTCGGCATCTTCTTCGGGTTTGGCAAAAAAGTTACTTTTATACTCTTTTCCTTCATTTCTCGCTTTCATCTCTTTTTCTTTTTCTTCTCTTACCCTATACACATCGTCACGGTAAACAAAAAGTATAAGATCGGCATCCTGCTCTATCGCTCCACTCTCTCTTAAGTCGCTTAACATCGGTCTTTTATCGCTTCTGCTCTCAAGACTTCTGTTAAGCTGAGAAAGCGCGATAATAGGCATATTCAGCTCTCTTGCAAGCAGTTTCAAACCTCTACTTATCTCTGAAACTTCCAAGTGTCTATCTTTGCTGCCACTTGAACTCATAAGTTGAAGGTAGTCTATTATGGCCAAAGATATCTCTGGGTGATTGGTTTTTAATTTTCTAAGTTTACTTCTTACATGGTGTATATCGACTAGGCCGTTATCATCGACAAAGAGTTTGGATTTGCTCATCTCATCCATAGCACTTGAAAGTCTTGAAAATTCATCATCGCTCAAATCCCCTATCTTTAACTTTTGTAGCGATATGGAAGTGATGGAGCTTAACATCCTGAGCATCAACTGCTCTGAAGGCATCTCGAGTGAAAATATAGCTACTCCAAGCTTGTCTTTGAGAGCTTTTTCTGCCAAATTCAGAGCAAAACTGGTCTTTCCCATGGCAGGTCTTGCAGCTATGATGATAAGATCGCCCTCTCCAAAACCTGCGGTTAATTCATTTAACTTTCTAAAACCGGTATCGACTCCAACCACTCCCTGGTTTCCTCTTTTTTTCATCTCTTCTATATGCTTAAGAGTTGATTCGACAATTTCAGGTGAATCTCTAAAGTCGCTACTGTTTGCTTCTTCTGTTATCTTGTAGAGTTTTTGCTGTATCAAATCCACCACATCGTTTGAGGGCATATCTTTTTCTACGGCAACCTCTTTTATATCACTTGTTAAAGATAAAAGTTCTCTTTTTATGGCTTTGTCTTTTATCTCTTCGATGTAGGCTGAAGTATTGGAAAGCGGGTTTGATGAAAGGATTTCAAGAAACGCTTCTTCATCGAAACTGTTTTTTTGATGAAGTTTTTTCTTTAAAAACTCTTCATCTATGGGTTTTTCCTCTCTTTCACACTCAAGCATAGCTTCAAAAAGATATCTGTGAAAAGGAAGATAAAAATCTTTTGGACTTAGTCTTTCAGCGACACTCTCAAAAGTATTGGGATCAAATATAATGGAACTTAAAACCGCTTTTTCAAGGTTTACACTGTTTAGCGTATCAACCATCATCCATCTCCTTTGCGGCAAGTTCAACCTCTTTTACAAATCTTTCAACCAAATCTTTTTCACTTAGTTTTGCTACTATTTCGCCTTTTTTTATGATAAGACCGCTTCCTTTTCCGTAAGCTATGGCGACATCGGCACTTTTTGCCTCACCTAGTGCATTGACCGCACATCCCATAACAGAAACATTCAATGGAGTTTTGATATGTCCTAGCCTCTCTTCAACTTCTGCTACGGCCTTTACGAGATTTGCTTCAATCCTACCGCAAGTAGGGCATGAGATGATATTTAGTCCCTCTTTGGCTACGCCGCTGTCTTTTAAAATGGCTCTTGCAACTTCAACTTCTTTTTCAAGCTCGCCCGTGATAGATACTCTCATGGTATCACCTATACCCTCAAGCAAAAGAGTACCAAGAGCTATGGAAGACTTTATGGTAGAGTGAAAAAGAGTACCGGCTTCAGTAACTCCTAAATGAAACGGACAGTCAGTCAAGGGTCTTAACGCCCTGTATGCTTCAACTGTCCTTTCGACATCGCTGGCTTTTAGTGAAACTTTAAAGTTGGTAAATCCCAAATCCTCGAGATATTTTATATTGTAAAGAGCGGATTCGACCATGCCTTTTGCACTTTGACCATACCTGTTTTCAAACTGCTCCTCAAGACTTCCGGAGTTCACCCCTATCCTTATGGGGATATTTCTATCTTTACAAGCTTTTACAACTTCACTGACTCTTTTTTTATCCCCTATATTTCCCGGGTTTATCCTGATGGCATCTACCCATTTGGCTGCAATCAAAGCAAATCTGTAGTTAAAGTGTATATCAGCTACTACCGGGAGTGAACTTCTTTTTGTTATCTCCTCCAAAGCATAAGCATCCTCATAGTCAGGAACCGCAACTCTTACTATATCGCACCCCGCAAAATGAAGCCTTTTTATCTGCTCCAAAGTAGCCTCTACATCAGCAGTCTTGGAAAATGTCATAGACTGAACTGACACGGGAGCATCCCCACCTATGGCAACATCACCTATAAAAATCTGACTTGTTTTATATCTTTTTATCATTTATAACTTTTCTTTCTATGTAAAATTCTACCTATAAAGATAGTATCATCTTTGACATCAAAAAGCACTCTATAGTCCCCTACTCTCAATCTATAAGCAGGCTCAAAATTTGTCAATTTTTTTATATTACTTACATTTGGAAAATCTTTTAAAGATAGAATTTTATTTTCTATACTTGTCCTCAATTTCTTATCCATTGATCTTAAGTCTTTAATAGCACTTTTTCTAATACTAATTTTCATTTTTTAAATAATCTTCAAAAGATATACATTCATCATTCCTGGTTTTTTTTAATAATTTCAAATCTTCCAAATCCTCTTTAGAAACTATCTCTACACCATCATGCTTAAAATGCTCTATCAACCACTTAATTTTTTCAAATATAGTGTCATTTTTGACATTTATGACGATTGATTTCATATCTTACCTCACTTTTATATTTCTATAATACTCTCAACTATAGCTAAAACTTCCTCAAGAGTTTCTTTTTTGACTTTTTCTACAAATTTTATATTTCTCGAGTTGTAATCTATAGATTTTAATTGCTCTACCATGATATAGCCGGTTAATTTTTTACTATCCAATTTCACATGAAAAGGAAAGTCTCTTTTTGTATTTGTGATAGGACAGGCATAAGATAAACCCAAATGACGGTTAAATACTTTATTACTGACTATAAGAGCAGGTCTTCGACCTTTTTGTTCATGACCACTTTGAGGATCAAAACTCAAGATGACAATATCGCCGATTTGCGGAATGTATCTTTCTACCACTCTTCATTCCCGCTTTTAGAGCCAAATTCCTCATAAGGACGGTAATCATTTGGTATATTTTTTACCAATTCATTTATATCATACTTTTTTCTTTTTCGAGTTAAGGGTTTAATGATAACTCTATCCTTTTGTGTTGTTATCTCAACTTTATCTCCTATGGATAACTCTAACTCTTCTATGATATTTTTTGGAAATCTAAGTCCTTGCGAATTTCCCCATTTAGAGATAGTAGCTATCATAAAAACTCCTTTATATGTATATCCAAAGTATATCAAATTTTATAATTAGTGTCAAGAAAAAGACAGAGGGTCCATATCCACTTCACAATGGTTTTGTTTGCATCGTAAAATGGTTTGCAAAAGTGCTTTTGAAGATGTGGATCTTAGAAGTATGTGGTATCTGTATTTTGAAGCGATTTTTTGTATATTCGCTTCGCCACTTCCTACTATCTCTACATCTTTTTGAAGATTTATCTTGAGACAATCAAGTACAACCTCCAAGGTCTCTTTTGCCTTTTTTTTATCTTTGTGGGAGATCAGTATCCTCGATAACTTTTTAAAAGGCGGATACAACCCTTTTCTGTATCTTAACTCGTCTTTTAAAAATGATTCGTAATCATCCATATATCTTTTAAAAAATTCTTCATTTGAAGTTTGCAAGATAACTTTTCCCACACCTGCTCTTCCGCTTCTTCCTGCTATTTGTACAGCAAGTGAGAGGGCATTTTCTCTGGCTTTAAAGTCATTTTGCGCTAGCAGTGTATCGATACCAAGTATCACGGAAAGTCCTATGCCTTCATAATCATGACCTTTGCTTAGCATCTGCGTTCCTACAAGTATATCGAGTTTTTTATCGTTGAACTCTTTTAACACTCTATTTAATTCTCTTGTACTTTTTATGGCATCTCTGTCAAATTTGGCTATATTTGCTTCTGGAAAGATAGTGCTTAACTTTTCTCTAACTTCCTCGGTTCCCATTCTAAATGATCCTAGATGAGTACTTTTACAACTTGGGCACTCTTTTACAATCCTTTGGACATAACCGCAGTAATGACAAACAAGAGCGTTTTTATCTTTATGTAGACTAAGTCCGACTGAACAAAAGGGACAAGATACAAACTCACCACAATCAAAACAGCTTATATACTTAAAATTCGCTCTTGTAGGCAAAAACACAACGGCTTGTTTTTTCTCTTTTATCGCTCTATTTAACTCATCAATGATCTTTGGTGATATTTCATCACTGTTTTTTTCGTAAATATACTCTTTTTTTTCTCCGGCATAGCTTCCTTTTAGTCTGAAGTGGGGATACTTGTTGTAGCTTGTAAGCGATGGGGTAGCCGAGCCTAAAACAACTTTACATTTTAAAACTTTTCCAAAGTAAACAGCCAAGTCTCTTGCGTTGTATCTTGGGCGGGAGTTTGACTTGTAACTGTTATCATGTTCTTCGTCAACTACTATAAGTCCAAGGCTCTCAACAGGCAAAAAAAGAGCCGATCTTGCACCGGCTATGATGCGGATACTGCCCTCTTTCAAGCCTTTTATGATCTCTTCTTTTCTTTTTTTTGTTACTTTTGAGTGCCATAGAGCGACTCTTTTATCAAATACATTCTCAAGTCTTTTTTGCATTTGAGTAGTCAAGGAAATCTCCGGCATCAAAAAGATGATATTTTTCCCTTTTTTTAGCGTCTTTGCCATAAGATGGGTATAAACTTCGGTTTTTCCGCTTCCTGTATCTCCAAAGAGCAGAGATATGTCATTGTTCTCCACAAATTTCAAAGCTTCTTTTTGTTTGGCGGATAACTCTTTTAAAACAAATTTATCCTCATTCACTTTAAAAGAGTTTTTTTCACTTCTTTTTTCAAAAGGAGTAAAAAGAGAAAAAGCTTCACCAAGTGAACACACATAATACTCACTGATGAATTTTACGATATTTTGATAATTTGGAGGGAAAAAATGCTCGGTAGCTTTACTTATCTCTTTGGTGGCAAAAGCCGGTTTTTTTACTTCTTTTAATATGACGGCTTTTTTAAGAGTATTTCGAAACGGAACTTCTACTAACATTCCCGGCAAAAGGGGGTGATTACTTTTGTAAGTTAAAGGCTCAAGAGGAGAATTTAAAAGGGCTGCTTCGTAGTAAGATATCACTTGTCCTATTGGGTAAGTTGTTTGCAGTTGTTGTTTGTATGGTCGCAGTCAAAGCTTCCTGTGGTACTGTTGTAGTCAAAACTTACATTTGTATCTCTTGTAACATAGTAAGCGTAAGTACTAGCTGCAGTTTTGACCCAGTGTCCGTCGGCATTTTTCTTTGAGTAGATGGGATACTCCAAAATGTTGGAACTGTTTCCGTCGTTAAAATAAAAAAGTTTTTGGTCATTTACATTGTATGTATTTACATTATCCAATTTATCGGGATATGGGGTGGAGTCACCTTTTAGCATATTTCTTGACTTTTGAAGAGATATACCGTTTCTTATAGCTGAAACCTGACTTTTGCCTTTGACGATAACCGCATCGTTTCTCGTAACCATCAGCTTAGGCACTGCGATAGCCGCAAGTATACCTATGACCACAATAACAAAAACAAGCTCAAGAAGAGTAAATGCGGATTTTTGACTTTTCAAAACGGATAACCTTTTATGAGAGAAAGAAGCAAGAGATATCTTGCTTCTTTATGATTTTTAGAATGTTACGCTGCTTCCACCTATGGTATAGCTAGCATCTTTTATCCTTGCTTTTACACCGGCACATATATCACCGGTAGATCCATTGTTATCAAAAACTTTTAATGTAGTTGAATTTACTTCCATACCAATACAGTCTTCCATATCACCGGCATTATCTTGCGCACCTACGATAGCATAACTTGTCATGTTTGCATCAAATAGACCTTGCATAGCATTACCAAAACCACTCGCAGTAGCATTAGAGGTAGTAATTACTGCCTTTCCTTGATCTTTCATTGTTTTAAGCACCTGAGACATTGTATCTAATTGATCAACTTTGCCTTGTGAAGTAACATATGCGGGAACTTCACCTATCGCACTTTGCACCTGTTGTGTAACTGCTGCGATTTTCGCGTCTGTTCTTGTGGCCATTAGTTTTGGTATGGCAACTGCTGCTAATATACCGAGGATTACGATCACGAAGATCAACTCAATCATTGTAAAACCACTTCTTCTCATCTGAGACTCCTTAAAAAATATCTAAAGATGATACACTTATCATCTCCGAACCATAATCTTACCTTAAATCAAATTAAAAAAATCTTAAATTTTTTAATTTTTAATTTTTAATTTTTCATTTATCATGTCTATCTCTTTTTCAAGCAAAAACTTTTCATAACTTTTTTTTACATAAGCGCTAAGGAGAGTTTTTATATCGTTGTTACCTTTGGTAAAAGTCTCTTCTATCTCTTTTTCAAAAGTCGAAGCAAACTCTTCACTGACAGATATATCATATCTTTTAGCCGCTATAGAGATAGTTAACTTTTTCACTTATAATATTCCTTTGGAATTTTTGGGTAAATGGGTAAATGGGAGGATGGGAGGATGGGAGGATGGGTATATAGTAGATGTGGGGAAATATCTTTTATATTTATCATTCACCCATTCACCCATTCACCCATTCACTCATTCACTCATCTACCTACTAAGCACTTCCTCAATTTTACTTAGTATATCCTCGCTCTCTACATCACTTACGCTTACTCTCTCTTCGAGTCTTTTTATATGTATATCTTTTGCTTCATTGCTGGCTTTCAAAGTCGCTACTTCGTTTTTAAGTCTTTCGTTTTCATCTTTTAACTCTTTATAATTTCTTAAAAGCTCATCTATCTTTTGACTTAGTATCTTTGTTTTACTTGTATCTTCAAATAACATACGTACCCTCTTTAATATATAAAATTTATGCCTAATGATACCAAAACTTTACTGAAAGTTAAAAGACCAGCACAGTGCCACTTATAGTGTAGTTTGCATCCTCTATGATATTTTTCACACCTTGGCAAATCGTACCTGTAGAGTTTGGATTGTGTTTTACGGAAAAGTTCGTACTGTTCACTTCAAGCAAAAAACAATCCTCCATATCCGCTGAGTTATCTTTTGAACCTATGGTTATGCTTGCTATCCTGTTTGAGTTGATGATATGCGCATTGAAAGCATGATGCCATCCGCTAAAAGAAGCGTTTGTATCTTTTGCTTTATGCTGGTGCACCATCTCATCCAATGTTTGTGACATTTCCCTCAAGCTTTTGGCTCCCCCCTGGGTAATGGGATAAGCTGTAACTTCACCCATAGCAGTTTGTATCTGCTGAGCCAAAGATGCTATCTTTGCATCCGTTCTTGTAGCCATAAGCTTTGGTATGGCAACTGCGGCCAATATACCAAGTATCACTATAACAAAGATAAGCTCTATCATAGTAAAACCTTCTCTTCTCATAAAAACTCCTAAAACAATTCATGCTTAAAAACCGATACATTTATCAATTTTGAGTATAATATCAAAAAAATATAAAAATGGAAACAATGATGAAAAAAAGATTTGAATTATCCAGCGGTTTTGCTCCAAAAGGAGATCAGCCTCAAGCCATAGAAAAGCTCTCCATGAGCATAAAAAGAGGTAACAAGTATCAAACACTTGTGGGGGTTACAGGAAGCGGTAAGACTTTTACTATGGCTAAGATCATAGAAGAGACAAACCTGCCCACACTCATCATGACTCACAACAAAACTCTTGCAGCCCAGCTATACAGTGAATTCAAAGGTTTTTTCCCAAAAAATCATGTAGAGTACTTCATAAGTTATTATGACTACTATCAACCTGAAGCCTACATACCAAGAAGTGATCTTTTCATAGAAAAAGACAGCTCCATCAACGCTGAACTTGAAAGACTAAGGCTAAGTGCCACAGCTTCACTTTTGAGTTATGATGATGTCATATGCGTAGCTTCCGTTTCAGCAAACTATGGTCTTGGAAATCCAAATGAATATAAAAAGATGGTTCAAAGCATAGAGGTTTCGCAAGAACTTAACCAAAAAGAGCTGCTTTTAAGGCTCGTTGATATGGGATACAAAAGAAATGACAACTTTTTTGACAGGGGGGATTTTAGAGTAAACGGGGATGTTCTTGATATATTTCCTGCATACAAAGAGGATGAAGCGGTAAGAGTGGAATTTTTTGGAGATGAAGTTGAAAGCATATACTACTTTGATGTACTAACCGGCAAAAAGATAGGAAAAGAGTTAAAAAAGATAGTCATCTATGCAGCAAATCAGTTCATAGTCGGACAAGATAGGCTTAAAGAGGCTATCAAAGAGATAGAAAAAGAGCTTGAAGAGAGGCTGAACTTTTTTAAGAGTGAAGGAAAACTCGTAGAGTATCAAAGGCTAAAACAAAGAGTGGAGTTCGATCTTGAGATGATGGAGAGTACGGGAGCTTGCAAGGGGATAGAGAACTATGCAAGGTATTTAACAGGTAAAAAAGCAGGTGAAACTCCATACTCTTTGTTCGACTACTATGAGGCTATGGGAGAGGATTATCTTTTGATAGTTGATGAGTCACATGTGAGTCTTCCTCAATTTCGAGGGATGTACGCGGGTGACAGGAGTAGAAAAGAGGTACTTGTAGAGTATGGTTTCAGGCTTCCTTCAGCACTTGATAACAGACCTTTGAAATTTGATGAATTTATCTCGAAGGCTCATCAGTTTTTATTTGTAAGTGCCACACCGAACGAGTATGAGTTGAAACTATCCGAAAAAAATGTAGCCGAACAGATCATAAGACCGACGGGTCTTTTGGATCCCGAGGTTGAAGTGGTTGACAGTGAGTATCAAGTAGAAAAACTATATGATGAGATCAAAAAAAGAGTTGAAAAAGATGAGAAAGTTTTAGTCACAACCCTTACAAAAAAGATGGCTGAAGAGTTGACGAAGTACTACATAGAACTTGGACTTAAAGTAAAATATATGCACAGCGATATAGACGCGATCGAGAGAAATCAGATCATAAGAGGCTTGAGGCTTGGCGAATTTGATGTGTTAGTCGGTATCAATCTTTTAAGAGAAGGATTGGATCTTCCTGAAGTTTCACTTATAGGTATACTTGATGCTGATAAAGAGGGGTTTTTAAGAAGTGAAACCGCACTCATACAAACCATGGGAAGAGCCGCAAGAAATGTAAACGGTAAAGTTATAATGTTTGCGAAAAAGATAACCAAGTCCATGCAAAAAGCGATAGATATAACCAAAAAAAGAAGAGCTTTACAAGAGAAGTATAATAAAACTCACGGTATCACTCCAAAAAGTACAGTTAGAAAACTCGATGAAAACTTAAAACTTGAAGACTATACCAAAACCAAACCGGATCTGGAAAAAATCCCGACAGTTGAAAAAAGAAAAATCGTAAACGAGCTTAAAAAGTTGATGCATGAAGCCGCTAAAAATCTGGAGTTTGAAGAAGCGGCAAGACTTAGAGATGAGATAAGAAGGATGAATGGGTGAATTGAGAATTGAGAATGGAGAATGGAGAATTGAGAATTGAGAGTGGAGAATGGAGAGTGGATGGGTGGTTTTTTGGGTGTAATTAATATGTAAATAACTATATGATATAATGATAACAAATGCAGAGAGTCAAAAAAGGGAGAATATGGTCAATCTTAACAATCCGGAATACTACATCAACAGAGAATTATCCTGGCTGAAATTTAACAGTAGAGTCTTAGCGCAATCAACTTTGAAAAATTTGCCTTTACTTGAAAGGTTGAAGTTCTTAGCCATTTATGCAACAAATCTTGATGAATTTTACATGATAAGAGTTGCGGGTCTAAAGCAGCTTTTTTCAGCAAGGGTTGTAGATACTGGTCCTGACAAACTGACTCCCTTACAGCAACTAAGAGAGATAAGAGCATACCTCAATAAAGAAAAAGATGAGTTGGTTTCAAGCTATAAAGAGATAACCTCATCTCTTCAAAAAGAGGGGCTTTTCATAACAGAGTATGACAAACTCGATGCAAATCTTCAAAAAATTGCCGATGAATACTTCTTCGAGCATCTTTTTCCTATCGTCATCCCTATAGCCGTTGACTCCACACATCCTTTCCCACATCTTAACAATCTAAGTTTCGCTCTTGCGGTAAAGCTGACAGACAAAGATAATCAAACAGAAACAAAGTTTGGTATGGTTAGAATCTCAAGAATGCTTCCAAGGTTTATCCAAGTCGATGACTCTCACTATATACCTATAGAATCACTTGTGGAAAAACATATAGAAAATCTCTTTCCCGGATTCATAGCAAGGAGCGTATCAGCTTTTAGGGTAACGAGAAATGCCGACATAGTCATAGAGGAAGAGGAAGCTGATGACTTCATGGAGATACTCGAACAAGGACTTAAGCTTAGAAAAAAAGGTGCTTTTGTAAGACTTGAGATACAAAGCGGAACTGATGAGGATATACTCGAATTTTTAAATGCACATTTGAAAATATTTCCAAGAGATATATATGAGTATGATATACCGCTAAATCTTGGAACTCTTTGGCAAATAGTCGGGAATCAACACTTTGCGCACTTGACACTCGAGTCTAACAAACCCAAAATCCTGCCGCCTTTTGATGAAAACAGATCTATCTTCGATACCATAGAAAACGGCGAAGCTTTGCTTGTTCATCCTTATGAGAGTTTTGAGCCTGTTACAAGACTTATCCAAAGCGCGGCAAAAGATCCAAAGACTTTATCAATCCGCATGACACTCTACAGGGTTGAGAAAAATTCACCCATAGTCGCGGCTTTGATAGATGCGGCAAACAATGGCGTACAGGTAACTGTTATGGTTGAGCTAAAAGCCAGGTTTGATGAAGAAAACAACCTTGTATGGGCAAAATCGCTTGAAAAAGCGGGTGCTCATGTAGTATATGGCATAAGTGGATTTAAAGTACATGCAAAAATCACTCAAATCATACGAAAAGTTGACAATAAACTAAAATTTTACATCCATTTGGCAACCGGAAACTACAATGGAGCAACCGCGAAGATATACAGTGATATAAGTTTCTTTACTTCAAGAGAAAAAATCGTAACAGACAGCACCACTTTTTTCCATATCCTGACCGGTTTTGCAAAAAAACAGAGGCTAAAATATCTAAGTATGTCTCCGACTCAGATAAAACCAAAACTGCTTGGTATGATAAACAATGAAATCCAACACAAAGAAGACGGCCATATCATACTAAAAGCAAACTCTTTGGTTGATCAAGACATCATAAAAGCTCTTTATAAAGCATCTATAGCTAGAGTTAAGATCGATCTTATCATCAGAGGCATATGCTGCTTGAAACCCGGTATCAAAGGAGTAAGTGAAAATATCAATGTCATTTCGATAGTTGGAAAATATCTTGAGCATGCAAGGATATACTACTTTAAGCACTCTTTCCCATATATTTATATCTCAAGTGCAGACTTGATGCCAAGAAATCTTGAGAGAAGATTGGAGCTTATGTCGCCTATCGAGGATGAGAGGCTTTCTCATACGCTAAAAGAGATACTTGACCTTCAATTGGCTGACAACGAGCTTAGCTGGAAACTCCAGCAAAATGGAACATATATCAAAAAAATAAGAAAACAAGATGAAAAGCCGATAAACTGCCATGAAATACTTGAAAGTTTTATAAACAAACTTTACAAATCACTCTATAAAGACAGAACAAAAAAAGGCAGGAATTTGGCAAGAAAATTTAGTAAGGATAACTAATGATATATACTCACGATAAGATAACTCCAAAAATAGGGAAAAACGTTTTTATAGCAAACAGCGCCGACATCATAGGTGAAGTTTCCATAGGAGATGACAGCTCGGTTTGGTTTGGATGCGTTATAAGAGGTGATGTGAACTATATAAGTATAGGAGATAGGGTTAACATACAAGATATGAGCATGATACATGTAACTCATGCATCACTTGAAAATCCTGAAGGAAATCCTACCATTATAGAAGATGATGTTACCATAGGACACAAAGTAATGCTTCATGGCTGTACCGTAAAAAAAGGATCTCTTATAGGAATGAGTGCTACTATACTTGATGGTGCCGTCATAGGTGAAGAGTCCATAGTGGGAGCAAATTCGCTTGTAACAAAGGAGAAAAAATTCCCTCCCAGAAGCCTTATAGTCGGCTCTCCGGCAAAAGTCATAAGAGAATTAAGCGATGAAGAAGTAAAGGAGCTTTATAGCTCGGCAAAAAGGTATGTTGACTACAAAAATAGTTACTTATAACTTTTTTTTATAATAAATATCAAAAATCATATAACATCAAATAATAATATTTTAATAATTAAATGTTATAATACACATACACAAAACAATAATAAACTAGGGTTTAATTTTAAAGTAACCTTTTGAAGTTTAAAATAAGGAGATCATATGGCGAGAGTAGTTGTACTTGGCGGTGGTGTTTCAGGACATACGGCCGCAACATTTTTAGCAAAATGGCTGGGCAGGAAACATGAAGTAGTAGTTGTAACACCAAATGCAAAATGGAATTGGATACCGTCTAATATATGGGTAGGCGTAGGTCAAATGAGTGTTGAAGAAGTTGTTTTTGAGCTTGCACCGGTTTATAAAAAAGCAGGTATTGACTACAGGCAGGCAAAAGCACTCTCAATTCACCCTGAAGGTGGTGAAGAAGAGGCAAAGCCTTACGTTACCGTAGAATATACCGATCCAAATAAAGCAGGTGAGCTAGAAAAAGTTACATATGATTATCTCATCAATGCAACAGGTCCTAAACTGAACTTCGATGCGACTCCAGGGCTTGGAAACGGCGAGGGTCATCCTGGAGAATATACAGTATCAGTTTGTAGTGCTTCACACGCAGCGCATGCGGCAAATGAACTCGAGCTTGTTATCGAGCAGATGAAAAAAGGTGAACATAAAAAATTTCTTATAGGTACGGGTCACGGAATGTGTACCTGTCAAGGTGCCGCATTTGAATACACTTTCAATGTAGATCACAAACTAAGAGACGAAGGCGTTAGAGATAAAGCAACCATAACATACATATCAAACGAATATGAACTTGGCGACTTCGGTGTCGGCGGTATGCATATAAAAAGAGGCGGATATATAACAAGCGGTAAAGTATTTGCCGAATCCCTCTATACCGAAAGAGCAGTAAAATGGATAACTAGAGCACATGTCAACAAGGTAGAAAAAGGTGTTGTCCACTATGAACAGTTAGATGGAACTATGCATGAAGAGACATTTGATTTTGCTATGCTTATACCTCCGTTTGCCGGAGCAGGTATGAAAGCTTATGATAAAGCAGGAGAAGATATAACTTCAAAAGTATTTAATCCGGCAGGTTTCATGAAAGTTGATGCAGACTATACAAGCGGACCTAAGGGTTTTGAGAATTGGTCACCTAATGACTGGCCAAAAACTCTTCAAAATCCAGACTATGCCAATATGTTTGCAGTAGGTATCGCTTTTGCTCCTCCTCATTTTATAAGTAAGCCGATGAGTTCACCAAACGGAACACCTATCAATCCAACTCCTCCAAGAACAGGTATGCCAAGCGCTATGATGGGTAAAGCAGTGGCCCAGAGCATAAGAGACATGGTAGAAGGAAAAGCGGACAAACCAACTCACACTGCTTGTATGGCGGAAATGGGTGCGGCTTGTGTAGCAAGTGCGGGCAAGGGCCTGTTTAACGGAACCGCTGCAGCGATGACAATGTATCCTATCATTCCGGATTATGAAAAGTATGAATACGGGAGAGACTTGAATGGAACATTCGGCACTATAGGATTGGCTGGTCACTGGGTAAAACACTTGCTTCATTATGCATTTATCTGGAAGGCAAAACTTAAGCCATTTTGGACAATAATACCTGAATAAATAAAAGGAGAAATATATGAGAAAAATTGAACAATATACACAAAACGACTATACACCGGTTCCGTCAAAATTTACTATTTTCATGAGAACTTGTGTCATCTGGCAACTTATCCAGTTTTTATGGATAAATTTAAAAATGACAGTTTTGATCTTGAAATCACACCACTAAAAACATAATCAAGCCAAAAGCTTATGCGCTCTTGGCTTGTTTTTTTCTTTTCCTTTTAGGAGGATTGGAAAACTCTATCAAATCTTCAGTAGTATTTATCTCATTTGGAATGTTTTTTAATGATATCTCAAATATCCTGAGTGCACTAAGTGCATCGGCGTAGGCTCTGTGATGATTGTCTATGTCTATATGAAGATGCTCTTTTAAAAAAGATAAGCCATATCTCTCTGATTCGATGGTTTTTTTTGCCAGATTTATAGTGCAAAGTCTTCTGTTTAACAACTCTTCAAACCCAAATTTTTGAAAAGATTGTGATATGAAATTGTAATCAAATCTTACATTGTGAGCGATAAATACTGAATTTCCTAAAAAATTTTTAAATTCTTTCAATATATCTTTTAGCTTTGGAGCACCGATAAGATCATTTTGTGAAATATTTGTTATCCTCTTGATATAATCAGGTACAAAATCACTATACACAAAACTCTCAAATCTGTCTATTATCCTGCCATTTTGATACTTGATGGCTCCAAGTTCTATAATTTGGTCATTTTGCGGAGAATTTCCATTGGTTTCTATGTCTACTATGCAAAAAATTTCATCTTTATATGGTCTAAATCTGGTTTTTGAAAATATTTTATCATCTTTTTCTATGGTATCTATACCGGCATTATTGATATAATCTATCGCCAAATCTATCTCATCTTCATTTACTATCAATGAATTTTCTTTACACTCTTTTACAAATTCATTTTTTGTTATGCCTTTAGGGGAAGACATTTTTTCTACTATATTACTTAGGCTAGTTATCATATTTTACGGCTTTTATAAAATTTTTTATCTTTTTATGGTCTTTTATGCCTTTTGATCTCTCTACTCCACTGCTGACATCAAATCCGTAAAAACCATAATCCATCATCTCTTTTACATTTTTTTCATTTAGTCCGCCGGCAAGTATGAACTTGGAACAATCAACACCGTCAAACCAATCTTTGTGTATCCTCTTGCCTTCTCCGCCATAACTCTCAACATATGCGTCAACCAAAACATATCCATCGCTTTTTCTACTCAAAATATCCTCTTTTGATTTGACTCTTTTGACCTCTATGTACTCACACTCAAGATTTTTTAAAAAATCCTTCGATACTTCAAAATGAAGTTGCGCCATATCCATACAAGTTTTATTCATTGTTTCATTTATAAATTCAGGTGTTTCATTGACAAAAAGCGCTATTTTTTTTACAAATGGCGGTAGTTTCAAGGATATCTCTTTTGCAATCTCCGGCTTTATATACCTGGGAGATTTTTCATAAAAAACAAATCCAAGTGCATCAGCTCCCGCCTCGCAGGCAAAAAGAGCGTCTTCAAGGTTTGTAATGCCACATATTTTCACTTTTTTCATTTTTAATTTTTAATTTTTAATTTTTAATTTTTCAATCGCTTTTTTATAATCATTCCTGAACACATAGCTTCCCGCAACCACTACATCCACGCCCGCATTTTTAAGGTCATGTATATTTTTGTCATTTACTCCGCCGTCAACCTCTATAAGAGCATTCGAGCCTTTTCTAAGAAGCAAGTCTTTCAATCTTTTGGCTTTTTCCAATACCGAAGGTATGAATCTCTGTCCTCCAAAACCGGGATTGACACTCATAAGAAGTATCATGTCCAAATTGTCAAGTAAAAATTCGACACTCTCAGGTGGCGTAGAAGGGTTTAGAACGATTCCCGGTTTTACACCAAGATCTCTAATGTGTTGCAAAAGCCTATGGGGATGTTTCTCTTCTTCTATATGAAAAGAGATATATTTTGGCTTCAAAGGAGCGAACATATTGACAAAAAAAGTATTGTTCTTTACCATCAGGTGGATATCTAAGGGTTTTGTTGAAGTTTTTGCTATATGCTCCACCACCACCGGTCCAAAAGTCATATTGGGCACAAAGTGACCATCCATCACATCTATATGAAGCTTGTCGGCCCCTGCATCACAGATCGCTTTTACTTCATCCTCAAGTTTTCCAAAGTTACATGATAACATACTTGGTGCTACTAACATTTTCTTCCTTTCCTATCTACTTAAAAACAGTTCTAAAATTTCACCTTCAAAATCAAGCTCTATGCAAACACCTTTTCTACTATCATAAAATTCCATAGCTTGATCAATATCTTGAAAAACCCTAGGAAGCGTTATCTCTACATCGATTTTATGAAGTTTGAAGTCTGACTTGATCTTGGAAGAGACTATATTGGCATATTCGCTTAGTGCATCATACAGCTCCTCTTTTTTTGAAGCATCATCTATAAATATTTTACAGGTTCTAACAAGCAACTCTTTTGAAAATATCATGGAAAATGTAGCATTTATCTCTTTATAGACCCCAAATAAAACGATAAAATGATCCCTCTCTTTGTCGGGGTCTAAAGTATCTATCTTCACACTTTTTTTCTTTCCTTTTTTTTGTGAAAGCATTTGGGTAATGTGTATGGTTGTATCGACAAATGTATTTAAATGTGCTATGATATTTTTTGTCAGTTTTTTGCTCTTTGCAGGAACTTTTCCGCCACTGATGGACTCTTTTTTTATCTCTTCATCACTCAAAAACTCTTCCATATCTTTATAAAGAATGATGCCTGAATCCTCAAGATCGTTTTTTAACTGTTGGCTCAGTTTTTTACCATTTACTCCCACCATACAAAATGTCGTACCGTATTCCGCTCCGGCAGTGGAGAGTTTTGCCAAAAAGTTGACTCCGTGTATATTCATCGATGAAACATTGGTGATATCAAACACAAATACTTTAAACCCTACTCTTAGAAGATTGTTATGATAAACTGTATCGAATTTTTTTACTATATCAGAATCAATGAAATCATTTAAAACATAAAAGATCATATTGTTTTTTATATGAACATTTATCCTGTGTTCGGCATTTGCAATATATGAGTAGTGAACGACTATGCCGTACTTGATGTACTCATCCTCTTTTTCTTTAAAATCGCTGAAATCTTTGGCGACATAGGGTTTATACCCCATCTCATACAATTCTATAGCCAACTGATTTTTTTGATCCGCATCATCATTGTAGATAAGTATCTTTTTTTCGCCGTCGCTGTTTTCATCAAAAAACAAAGACATTACTTTTAAATTTTCAAAAAGAGAAAATTCCAAATCCCCGTCAAACATAGAAAGTATAGTTTTGTATTTTTTATCATCATATTCACAAAAACCTATGGCACAATGCAGCTTGTCCTGTATCAGCTTCAATGAATCAACAAGTATGGAAAGTCCTTTTTTATTAAAAAAAACTATCTTCTTCAAAGAAACAAATACCGCTTTTGGTCTTTTGGAGATAACAAAACCGTTATCTGAAGGCTCGATGATAACTGAAGCGTTCAATCCATCCAAAAATCCCTGAGGATAGAATATGGCACTATTTTTCTTTATAACAGGTCTCATTCGCTCTCAACTATCTGCATAAAATCTTCATAAATATCACTGACAAACTCTACATCGAACTCTATAAAGTCATTTAGTCCGGCTTCTATGTATTTTGGTCGTGAGAGTTCATAAAACATTAAAAGATGTATATATTTTGCAAGTTTTGAAAAGCTGGAATTGTCTTCAATTTTTTTGGAAATATACTCTACAAAATTTATGGATGTTTCACTTAGTTCCCATTTTCTGCAAATTATCATAAAGATATCGAAAATCTTATAACCGCTCATCTTATAGAGTATCTCATCATAACTCATATATTTTTGTAATTTTAAAAGCTTGACTTCTTCTATATTTTCTTCAAAAATCTCTTCACATATGATCAAAGAAGCAGGCAGCAATGATATGATGGAAGCCAATGGCATACTGTTTTGATTTTCATGATTTAGTATCTTGTTCCAGTTACGGATCAAAGAAGCCTGCAGCATTTGAAAGTCACTGTTTGTGATGCCGAAAACTTTCCAGGACTTAGGCAGTATCAGCTTGGCATAGTATGCATTTACCACTTGGGATGCTTTTTCGATACCCAATATCCCAAAAATCTGTTCTATATCTTTCACTTCATGTCTTAGCCCAAATATAGGCTTATTTACCAAAATGATGAGATAATGAGAAAATGCCGGATCCCTAAGAGCACTTTTTGCAGCTTTGTTCAAGTCACCCTCTTCCAAAAATTTGGCACATACCTGTACATTTTTGGGAATAGCCGGGATATTTTCAATGAATTTTTCAATTTTGCTTTTTAACATAGGTGATATTTTATCTTTTATTTTATAAAACAGAGGTAAATTAAGCAAAAATTTTGTTATTTTTCTATATAATTATCCACCAATTTTACTACAAGAGGAAATATTATGGCAAGAAGATGTGCAGTTAGCGGAAAAGGACCTGCTGTTGGAAACAATGTAAGTCACGCTCACAATAAAACAAAAAGAAGATTTTTACCAAATCTAAGAACTATAAGAGTTACCCTGGAAGACGGTACTAGAAAGAAGATCAAAGTAGCAGCTTCAACTCTTAGGACAATGAAGAAAAATTCATAAACTAACTAAAAAAATCAAAGGAGGTCTTATTGAGTCTTATCTCAAAAATCAAGCACCTCCTAAACTGGAAAGAATCCCAAAAACCATATATCGATTTAAACACAGAACTATACCTTCAACTTAAACCCTTAAGACTGCCGCTAATCCTTACCGTGCTTCTTATCATGCTTGGAAGCCTAGGATACATGGCAATAGACAATTTTTCACTTATGGATGCCATATATCAAACAGGTATCACTTTTACAACGGTCGGGTACGGTGAAATTGCTCCTATTTCCTATATGGGCAGGATTTTTACGATAACACTGATCATTGTAGGATTTGGAGTATTTTCATTTTCTATAGGAATACTCATAGAAGTTATCAACAAAGGGGATCTTTTAAGGATACTAAAGGAGAGAAATATGCTATATAAAGTAGCGAGGCTTACAAATCATTTTGTAATTTTTTACCAAAACAGTTATACTATAGAACTTTCAAAACAATTTCGAGAAAATCATATACCTTTTGTAGTGGTCGATGATCTGGAGAATTTGGAACAAATTGCCCATACACACTCTTATCCTTACTATCTTCAAACAAATCCCCAAACAAGTGAAGCTCTGCTCAAGTCACATCTTTCAAGTGCCAAAGGGGCTATCTCACTCTCATCAAATATCGCAGAAAATATAGCTCTTATATCCACCATAAGGCTCTATGAAAAAGAGATAAAACGAAAAAAACCGTTTCAAATCATGACATATGCTAGTAGTAGCAATGATATAGAAAAGTTAAAAAAACTAGGAGCTAACAGTGTCGTATCTCCTGCAAAATTGCTGGCTCAAAGAGTAAGTGCGGTAAGTGTCAGACCTGATATGCAAAACATACTTGAAGAGTTTTTATACAAAAAAGATACTCCCTTGGATTTCGAAGAGATAAAAGTACCGGAATACTCCTGGATAAGACTTAAAAAGATAAAAGAAGCAAAATTTAGAAATAGATTAAATGTCAGCATAGTAGGCATAAGGGATAGACACGGAAAATTTACCGCCATACCAAACGGTGATACACTTATAACAAGCGGAGCGACTCTTTTGGTGGTAGGCTCTAGCAAAAATATATCACTCACCAAACAGTATATAAACAGAAAACAAAAACCTGCACAATTAAAGGAAACAAATGTTTGAAATCATATCTTTGAAAAACGGGCTTGATAATGTGGAAGGATTTTACAGTGACGGTATCAATGCGGGGCTTAAGAACAAAGAAAAAGATTTGGCTTTCATAAGAAGTGATGAACTTTGTGATATTTCGGCCGTTTTTACTACCAACAGATTTCAAGCGGCTCCCATAAAGCATTTTAAAAAATATCCCAAAGATTTTAAAACGAACTTTATACTGATAAAT
This sequence comes from Thiofractor thiocamini, assembly GCF_055384375.1. NCBI lineage: Bacteria > Pseudomonadati > Campylobacterota > Epsilonproteobacteria > Campylobacterales > Thiofractor > Thiofractor thiocamini. The sequence continues at coordinate 1,255,588 of NZ_AP042389.1, forward strand.
TCCAAAAACGCAAATGCCATGACTTCAAAAAAAGGCATAGAAGATATAAATGACATACTTAATTCACTTAAAGAAATATATCCAAATATTACAAATCCCATTATGAGTTCAACCGGCGTCATAGGATATAGACTTCCAAAAGATAAAATCACAAATGGATTTAAAAAGTTTGATTTCAATGCAAGAAACTCCAACGCTGCCGCACAGGCTATCATGACGACAGATACTTTTCAAAAGGATATATGTTTAAAAGTCACTCTGCAAAATGGTTCACATTTTCATATAGCAGCCATTTGCAAAGGTGCCGGCATGATAAATCCCGCCATGGCGACTATGCTCTGTTTCATAGCCACAGATGCCGATATACCGAAAAACGATATGGATGAATTGCTCAAAAGTGCGGTTGATAGCTCCTTTAACAAGATAAGTGTGGATGGAGATACTTCGACAAACGATACGGTAATGCTTCTATCCAATAAAAAAAGTGGTGCTTATGATAAAAAGGCTTTTAAAATCGCACTTGAAACCATAACCAAAGAATTGGCACTTATGATCTTAAAAGACGGGGAAGGCTCAAATAAAGTCGTAGCCTTTGAAGTTAAAAATGCCGCCTCAAAAGAGGATGCAAAAAAATCTGCTACGATGCTTAGCAATTCATTGCTGGTAAAAACCGCACTTTTCGGAGAAGATCCAAACTGGGGAAGAGTGGGCTCTACTATAGGAGCAAGCGGTATAGAGTGTGACGAAGATAAGCTAACCATCAGCTATGATGATGTGGTAGTGTATGAAAAAGGTACCAATAAAATGAATGAAGAGGTTGAAAAAAAAGCGGCAAAAATACTATCTCAAGAAAGCTTCAAAATCACTTGTGATATCGGTATGGGAGAGTTTTCATATACTACATACGGGTGTGATTTAAGCTATGAATATGTAAAGATAAACGCTGATTATAGAACATGATACATAATATGATATTAATCATAAAAAAGATATAATTACAAAAATCATAAATAGGAGAAACAATGCTACACGAATATAGAGATATAGTTAGCAAGTTAAAGTCAGAAAATGCACATTTTGCAAAAATCTTTGAAAGACACAATGAGCTTGATAAGCAAATAACAGAGGTGGAAGAAGGCAGAGAACATATGAGTGAATTTGATCTTGATAAATTAAAAAAAGAAAAATTGGCTCTTAAAGATGAAGCCTATGCCATGATATTGGCGTACAAAAAAGAACACAATCTATAAAAAAACACTTTAGAGGGTTAAAGCCCTCTAAAAGATAGCACACCCTACTGAACCCTTTAATACCGATTTAATTTTTATCAATTATTTACACCCATATTATAGCTTAACGATGAGTTAATATTATATTGATATACTACCTTATAAAAAAATCCCAAAGGAGAAATAAATGAGAAAGTTCGAAAGTTATAAATGCAAAGTATGTGGCAATGTAGTTGAAGTGCAAGAAGTAGGCGGTGGTGAACTTCACTGCTGTGGAAAACCTATGGAGTGTATAACGGTTGATTTGACGCTAGTCAATTTATTAAAAGCTTTTGCAGGTGAATCACAAGCAAGAAATCGCTATGAATATTATGCAAAAGTGGCACAAAAAGAGGGGTATAGAGATATTGCCGCGCACTTTCAAAGAGCTGCTAACAATGAGAAGGAGCACGCCAAACTTGAACTTGCTCTACATAATCGAATGCAAAATGCCAGTGACAACTCATGGGGTGACACTATAGCAAACCTCAAAGATGCCATAGCCGGAGAAAGCTATGAAAATCTTACAATGTATCCGGAGTTTGCCGCAATAGCCAAGGAAGAGGGGTACAATGAAGCAGCCAGGCTTTTTAAAAATATCGGCAAAGTAGAAGTTGAACATGAAAAAATGTACAAAGAACTTCTTGATAGACTAAGCGAAGGACATGAGTTTGAAAGTGAAGATGAAGAAGTTTGGATATGTGAAGTATGCGGACATGTTCATTATGGTAAAAAAGCGCCTGAAAAATGCCCTGTTTGCGGTCATCCAAAAGAGTATTTCTCAAGAAAAGTTGAAACCAAATAGCATAATCATATCAAATATCACAAAGCAGTGCGGTTAATATATAATACCGCCTGCTGTACAGATATAATCAAAAAGGCTCTACGCTGTAAACCCTGCCACCTTTCTTTACTATCCTTACTCTTTGCCCGACATGAAACCTTTCTCCTTTTGCTATGACCACTACGCTTCTTCCGTCATCTAAAACCACACTTAGCTCCTGAGCGTTTGCTTTTGCCACTTCTTTCCCGACATAAGCTCCTCCAAGCCCCCCGCCAAGAGCAGCTAGAGTGCTTCCTCTTCCATGTCCTATCATAGAGCCAAGTATCGCCCCCGTGATAGCTCCTACGAAACTTCCTGTACCGTTATCTTTTATGGCTACGAGCCTTATATGTTCAACCGTTCCTGTTTGGTAATTTAACTCATAGTTAACCGAATTTGCATCGATCTCCTGAGTTCCCTCGGTAGCGCAACCAACAAAAAGAAAACTACCTAACAAACCCACCAACCCCATGTATATATATCTTTTCATTATTTTTTCCTTATTTCTTTTGCGTATTCTACAATTTTTCCGTGAAATCTTGCAAATATCTCATTTACCGGTTTTTCTTCACCGTAAATTTGATATATTTTATCCAAATTTTCAAAGACTCCGCTTTCGCACCACTCTCTTAACTCATCATACTCTTCAAAATTATATCCAAAACTGTTTAAAACTTTCGCAGTATAATTATCTACAGGCATGATATCTTTTGAACATGCGTAACAAAGGATACTGTCACTACTCTCTTTGCCGAGTCCTTTTTGCAAAAGAAGCCATTCTCTGTCAACTTTATCTTGAAAAGCATCAAAGCTCCCAAAATCCCTTAAAATATTGTTAGCCAAAAGCTTGAGCCGTTTTGCCTTGGTGTTGTAAAATCCGCTTGGTTTTATAAGAGTCGATAAAAGTTTGGTATCACACTCCGCCAAAGAGTTCAAATCCAAAAGATCATTCTTTTTCAAATTCTCTAGTGCTTTCTCCACCTTTTCCCATTTTGTCTGTTGAGTTAAAATCGCTCCCGCAACTACTTCAAAATTACCACTCTTTGGCCACCAAAGAGGATCTCTCAGCTCCTTTAAATATCCCAAATCCTTCAAATACTTAAACAATCCAAAACTATCACTTATCTCGATTTCCAATTCTCAACTCTCCATTATCAATTATCAATTCTCTAAGAACGCTTCTGATATATCCATCTTTTCTCTATCATCATATATCTTTATCTTCTTTGCACTTATACATTTTCCCTCATCTATTTCTAAAACGATCATTTGAAAAATCTTTTTACAATTTTTCGGTATGTCAAAAGATGATGAAAGACCGGTTGTAAATCTTTTTATAGGTGTTTTTTCATCCATACCTATGACACCATCCCTGCATCCGCTAAGCCCAACATCACTGACATAAAAAGTTCCCTCATCTATCACCATATCATCTGTACCTATGTGAGTATGAGTTCCTAATATCGCACTTACTTTGCTTCTTAACATACACATCAAAGCTCTTTTTTCACTTGTCGCTTCCGCATGAAAATCTATAAGGATATTTTTGATATTTTTTGTCTCAAGATCATTTATCAATCTTTCTATGAGTATAAATGGATTGTTAGTCATCGGCATGGTAAAATATCCCATCAGGTTTATCACCGCCAATTTATCATCTTTTATATCAAATACTTTCACTCCACTTCCTGCAACCTCATCTGGATAATTTACTGGTCTTACGATAGGCAAATCATCCAAAAAAGGTATGATATCCTTTTTATCCCATATATGATTACCCCCGGTTATGATATCTACACCATACCCAAAAAGCTCATCGGCATTTTTTTTGCTTATGCCAAAACCGTGACTTGCATTTTCACCGTTTGCTATAACCACATCAAGAGAAAAATCATCTTTCAAGTTTTTTAAATTGTCTCTGATCATCAAGCGACCGGGCTTACCCACTATATCACCAATAAATCCTATCTTCATCACAAATCCTCAATTCAAACTTTTTAGTGTCGCTTCAATGATATCGTCATCATCTTTACTGTTTGCTTTTATATCTTTTTTACTGCCGTTTTCATAAACAAGAGTGATGTTTTGCTGATAGTTTGATATCTGAACGACTCCCGATTTAACAGCTTTTATCTTGATGGCGATGATATCCAAAAATTGCTTTGTTATATTATCTATCTCTCCAAATCTGTCATACAATTCCTCTTCTATATCATAAACTTCGCTCAACTCTTCACAAAGCCCAAGCCTTCTGTATATATCAAGCCTTAGCCTGTCTTCGGGGATATACTCTTCGTTTATATATGCACTTACATTTAGTTTTAAATTCACCTCTTTTTTCTTGATCGTTTTTTTGTTTAAAAGTTCATTGATACTCTCTTCTAAGAGTTTTAGATACTGGGTGTAGCCTATATTTTTTATATGACCGCTTTGGGCTTTTCCTATCAAGTTTCCGCCTCCTCGTATCTGCAAGTCATGATAAGCCAAAACCGAACCACTTCCCAAAAATGAGTTGCTTTCAAGTGCGATAAGCCTTTTTTTGGATATTTCACTTAGCGTCTCTTTGTTTTGCACTAAAAGATAGCAGTATCCTTCATGTCTTCCTCGCCCTACTCTTCCTCTTAGCTGATGCAAGTCAGCTATACCGAACCTGTCGGCGTTTTCTATGATCATAGTATTTACTCTTGGCATATGAAGACCTGATTCGACTATAGAGGTGCTTAAAAGCAGATCATACTCACCATTTTCAAAGTTAAGCATCTCTTTTTCCGTCTGAGATGAATTGATCTCAGAGTGAAGAGTCAATATCTTTAGATTTGGTAAAATTTCTTTTAAATACTTCTTTCTTTCACTTATGGTTGCGATTCTGTTATGAACGAAAAAGATTTGACCGCCACGTCTGAGCTCTCTTAGGATCACCTCTTTTATGATTGGTTTGCCAAACTCTTTTACAAAAGTTCTAACACCCTTTTTTTCAAGTGGAGGAGTTAGTATCTGAGAGTATTGTTTTATAGAACTTAGTGCCATATTTAAACTTCTTGGTATCGGGGTGGCACTCATAGATAGGATATGTACATCTTTTTTTAAGTTTTTTAGTTTTTCTTTCTGTTTGACACCAAATTTATGCTCTTCATCGATCACTAAAAGTGCCAAATTTTTAAACTTTGCGTTAAAAAGTGCATGCGTTCCCACACAAACCGATACCCTGCCATCTTCAAGACCTTTTAAAGTATCTTTTTTATCTTTTTGGCTAACAAATCTATCGAGCCTGTAAACATTTATACCAAATTTTTCAAATCTCTCTTTTAGTGTATTGTAGTGCTGGTTTGCAAGAAGTGTGGTAGGAGCTACAAAAGCAGCCTGAAAACCGTTTTTGACTACAGAAAATATCGCATTCATGGCTATTTCTGTTTTACCAAAGCCGACATCTCCACTTAAGAGTCTGTCCATGATCCTACCTGAACTTAAATCATTGAAAATCTCACTGATCGATTTTTCCTGATCTTCTGTGTAGACAAATCCGGCACTCTTTTGAAATATCTTTATCTCTGGTAAAGTCGTATCTACCTTTACACCCTTTTCAAGTTCTCTTAGTGCGGCTAATTCAACCAACTCTTTTGCTATCTCAAAAAGTTTCTCTTTTACTTTTGATTTTAATTTTGCAAAGCTCCCTTTGCCAAGTTTATCAAGCAGTGCCAAAGTACCGCTGTCACTTATATATCTGTCAATTTTATCGATATTTTCTACAGGAAGAAGCAGCTTGTCATCATTTTGATACATGATGGATATAAAATCTCTTTTAGCTCCTAGCACCGTAATATTTTCAAGCCCTACAAACCTGCCTATACCGTACTCGTCATGCACTACATAATCACCGCTTTTCAACTCGTCTAGAACTATCTTGCTTACTTTTCTTCGCTTAGTTGCCACTCTTTTATTGAGAGATATCATTATCTCATCGTTACTTAGAATATTTAATATATATTCATTTTTTACGATAAAATTTTTATATCTTTCTTCAAGTAAAGAGTTTTTTACTATGGCGTCGTTTTTAGCAAGTATTTTGATTTTTTTATTTTTATGAAATTCAAGAAGAGAATTTACATCTATGACTTCTATATCTTTATATCTTTTTGGCTCATCTATAAAAGTGCAATCTTTTTTTATATCATAAATATCTAGATTGAAACTTTTAAACTCCTCAAACTCTTCATCTATATCTTCACAAAGATAACTCTTTACTTTTTTGGTGAAATGTTCAGCCAAGTCACCCAAAACCCAAAACCCCAGGGATTTCATATCTCTTTCAAAACTGTCGCTCTTTAGATTTTGGATTTTATCCTCTATTTTTTCATACTGCTCTTTTGTAAGAGCAAAATTCGCTGCGGGAATGCGGATGGATTCGAGTTCTTCTTTTATGCTTTTTTGTGTTTCACTTTCAAAATATCTTATACTTTCTACTTCATCGTCAAAAAGACTGATCCTTGCAGGCTTTTTTGAAGTTACGGGAAATATATCCACTATATCCCCTCTAAAGGAGACTTCACCTTTTTCCTGAACTATATCTGCAAAATCATAACCCCAATAGTAAAGTTTTTCTTTGAGTGACTTTATCTCAAGCGTAGATGCAAACTCTATAATTACCTCATCAAATAACTCTTTTTTTGGCAATGGGTGTAAAATTGTCGCAAAAGGAGAGATTATGATCTTTTTTGATTTTTTGCTTTTATAATATCTGTTCAATTCCGAAAAAAGTTCATCAAACTCATTTTTATACGCTCTTAAATCTTCCCCAAAACCTACTCTGATATTTGGAAACAAAAAAGTCTCGTAGCCAAGATATTTACAAACATCGGATATATCTGCTCTGCTTTTGGTATCTCTTGTTATAAAAAGTCTGTTTTTTACTTCATCTTTTGAAGAAGTTAAAAATTCATATATTTTAGCTTGCACTGTCTTTTTTGGTAAGCTCCATTTTTATATTTTCTTTTTTCAATTGGCTTTCACCTTCAAAGACGGAGTTTGACTCTATCATCAAATCTTTTGAGACGATTTTTCCGAGGATCTTCCCTCCTTTTAAAAGCTCTATGCTTTCACACTCCGCACTGCCTTCAAATACTCCACTGACTATAAGCTTGCTTGCTTTAAGCTCACCCGTGAATATCCCGCCGCCTCCGATGGAGACGATGTTGGCAGAGTTTATCTTGCCACCCACTTCGCCATCTATATGCAACTTGCAATCAAGATGGAATTCTCCGTCTATTTTTGTGCCTGCTGCGATAAGAGTTGTATTTGATTCTGTATTGCCTTTATCAAAGATTGCCATTTTACTCTCCTCTCTTTTTTGAAGATATATTCAAAGTTTTTATTGTTCCATTTAACAAAATAGTATGGATTTAAGAACTTTTGTAAATACATAATACCATAATGCAGATGATGACCGGTGGACAATCCGGTATTACCCACAAGCCCTATAACCTGCCCTTTTTTTACAAACTGATTGTTTTTAACCAAAACTTTTTTCAAGTGACCATACAGTGTTTTAAAACCAAAATTATGATCAAGTATGATAAGATTACCGTAGCCGCTTCTTTTGTGAAAGCCTGCAAATTCTACAAGTCCGTCTGCAGGTGCTCTGACCTTTTCTCCCATCTTGGCTCTCATATCAAGTCCCGGATGATACTCTTTTCTTTTTAATATCGGATGTATTCTCCATCCAAATTTTGCAGTAATACCTAGATAAGGTACCGGTGAGCCGTTTGGAATATCGCTGAAAAAAAGTTTTCTTTGCATTGAAGTTACTTTCAAAGAGTCTATTCTGTTATCCAAAGTCTCATTTTCATCACTTCTTATGCCCATGGTGTCTTCTAGATCAGCTATCTTGTCATTGATATTTTCCAACTCTTCTTTTTTTTGTTTTATATCTTTGCTTAAATTTTGTACTTTCAAAAAAAGTTTTTTGTTTTGTTTTAAAAGTTCCTTGCTTTGCTGTTCATATACAACTTTTCTTTTGTTGATATCTTCAACTTCATTTAGTAAAAATTTTATGTATAGACCGCCTGCTACAAACAGTAAAACTATGACAAGAACTACATATAAGATTATCTTTTTTATGATTTGGCTTACGGTATAGTGTTTTGATCCGTTAACATCAGAGATGATGACTGTAAGCTTGTCTCTCAAACATATCCTTTATATTTCATAAACTCTTCAACCACACTGAACGATCCAAATACAAGATACTCGCTATCTTTGGAAATTTTATCAAAAGATGATACTTCGATACCAAGATCTGATATGTTCTTTTTTAGCATATCTTCCTCTTCAATCCTTTCATTGTTCACTTTTAGGATTTCAACTCTTTTTATGATCGGCTTTAATTTTTGTAAAATGACCCTATAGTCTTTATCTTTATAGCTATTATATATCAATATAACTTTTTTACCCATAAAACACTCTTTTATCGCTTCTGCGGCTAAAACATTGTGCCCGACATCAATGGTAATGTTTTTTGCTATTTTTTGGCATCGCCCGAAAATTTTCATATCTTTTAACGTATCATTTTCGATATCATACCCAAGATATCTATAAGCGCTTACAGCCAAAGAAAGATTTTCTTTTAAAAATTTCGGCAAAGACTCTTTTTTTGCATATTCTTCTATCAGTTTCCTTGTTTTTTCATCCACAAAATCTGTATACCTATAAAACTTGAAATCTCTTTTTTTAGAGAGTTCTTTGGCAATTTCATAAACTATGTCATATTTTTGCCTACCGATGATAGCATATTTTTGTATACTTTTAAGTTTGGTAGAAGCGATTTTTTCTATGGTGTCACCCAAAAACTCTTGATGATCAAAATCGATAGGAGTGATTATACTCATATCATTTCCAAAAACACTGGTGGCATCATACTCCCCACCCATTCCGGCTTCAAGCAAAGCATAGTCACATTCCTGAAAAAGAAAGAGTGCTATCAGTGTCGTATACTCGAAATATGAAAGGGATTTTATATCTTCATCATCTAAAATATTTTGTAAAAACAGATGGGCATCTTCAATATGTTTGTCATCCACATTATGTTCGTTTTTCCATATTCTTTCGTTAAATTCCAGTATGTGTGGAGATGTGTAGTGTCCAACACCAAGTCCTCTTTGGTGTAACATATAGGCCAAAAATCTTCCGGTAGTTCCTTTGCCGTTTGTACCTATGATATGTATGATTTTAGGGAGTTTGAAATGCTGTTTTATCTTCTCCCAAATGCGAGGCATCCTTGAGTAGTCGATCTTTTCATAAAAAAGAGGTTTTTTTTTCAAAAATTCTTTATAATTCATGCTTTGTCGGGGCAAACCCTGTTTCTTCCCTCTTTTTTAGCTTTATAGAGCATTTCATCTGCAGCTTTTAGTGTATCTTGCAAAGATTTGTTGATCTTTCTCTCACTTACTCCTACACTGACCTTTACATCTATCCTCTCATTTTTGTACATAAATTTAAAGTTTGCTATGATATCCTTGATTTTTTTGGCAAACTCTATGGCGCTCACAAGGGTTGTACTCGGTAAAATGATAAGAAACTCTTCTCCACCGTATCTTCCAACAAAGTCAACATCCCTCGTAAATCTTTTTAGTATTTTTCCAAGTGCCGAGAGTACGATGTCTCCGGCATCGTGACCGTAAGTGTCATTTATCGTTTTGAAATGATCTATGTCAACAAAACAGATCGAATAATCTATCTTGTATCTCTTGTATGCCTCTTCTACCTTTTTAAGCTCATCATCAAGCGCTCTTCTTGAAGCCAACTTCGTTAAAAAGTCCTCTTTGCTCTCTTGTTTGGCAACTTGCAGGGCATGTTCGAGTTTTTCGTTTCTAAGTTTAAGCTTTTTGATCATTTCTTGATTTTCGATCATTTTATCATTAAGCGTTCTTGTTTCATATTCCAACGAATCTGCAATTTTTATCAATTTTGTTTGAATGACTTCAAAAGTATCGGCTTTAAAATCTATATCTCTTAACTCATCTCTCACTTTTATGACATTTTTGTTGCTTGTACTACTCGTATCTATCAAAGACAAAAGTCTTTTTTCGATCTCCACAAGGATTTTATCAACTTCGCTGAATTTCTTTTTAAGTTCACTTTTATCAAGTTCTATTCTTTTTCTGATCATCTTTTTTATATCATCCTGAATAGAATCGGTCGCTAGTATCTCTGGGGAATTCCTAAGTTCATAACTTATTGCGGCAAGCTCGTCATCTACATTTGAAGCGATTGAAGGAGCAAGTGTGGCTATGACCAGGGGAGCCAATTTTTTATATATCTCTTTATCGTTATTGCTGCTAAGACATTTGATGATACTATTGACAAATTTTTCAAGGTCACTTTTATCGGCTGTGCAAAAACCATCCACTTTATTTAAAAAAGAGTCATCATAACTAGTTAAAAAATCAAACCATTTATCCTTTAGGACATTTATCTCTTTTATGTCATTTTTGGTTTTTAATTTTTCTATGGAGTAATCAGCTAAATCTTTGGCTTTTTTATTGTGCAGTATAGAGACAGCCTGCAAAACTCTTTTTGTAAGCAGGTACAAAGCGTCCAGAACTTCACTGCTGTCGGATTTTAGACTTCTTTGAAGTCTTGAGGATAAAAAGACAAAAAGTTCATCGATATTTTTTACTTTGAAATTCTTGATCTCCTGTTTTAGTTTTTTATCAAGCTTTTCTATATACTTTTCAAGTTGCATACAATCTTCAAGTATCAAACCTTTCTCTTTGGCGACTTTACAAAATATTTCCTGATAATTAGAGGGAGTAAATGCAACCTTTTGCTCTTGCATTCTTTTTATACTATCTTTTATGATATCATTGATTTTTGTTGCCATTTTGCATCCTTGTTATTCTAAGTAGCTGCCTGTAAAAGTCTCATTGTCATTGCTTGAACCGCTTGAATTTACACCTTTTACGGAAAGTTTTGATATAAATTCAGAAATTGCCTTATAAGAAGCAAATTTTATCGCTTCAAATCTTTTTGAATCTGAAATTACACTGTTTGCCTCTATAGGGAAGTCATATGTTCCGCTTACATCGAAACTATCTTTTTTACCGGCTTTATCCACATATGTTATCTCCAATGAAACCTTTGCTTTATAAGCTACAACGTAACCGTCATTGTCGTATGCGATAGGCGTAAAACTTTTGCTCTTGAACTTCACATAAAACAGAGTATTCGCTTCATCTATCTTATCGACGATTTTACTCCTAAATCTTGAAACCACGGCTTCATTTATGGCATCTTTAATCAGTACCGAGTTTTCAGGGTCATTGATATCTATGTAAACTTCAGTATATATTTTATCGCCGAGTATTTTTTTGGTGTAATATGAAGATGGTCTATATCCGCAACCCGTGAACATAAGCGTAACTGCAAGGACGATAAATAAACCCTCTATCTTTTTTAACACTCTTTAACCCTTAACCACTATATTTACAAGTCTGTTTGGGACATATATCTCTTTAATGATCTCTTTGCCTTCTATCCATTTTTCTATATTTTTCTTTGCCAAAGATATTATCTCATCTTTACCCAACTCTTTAGGAACTTCCAAGTCCCCTCTTTTTTTACCGTTTACCGTTATGGCCAGTGTTATCATGTCCTCTTCGAAAACTTCATCTATCAGGTCTATCTTTCTAAAATTTTTAAGACCAAAGAATTTTTCACTAAGTTCCCAGCTTACGTGCGGGATGATAGGCTCTAAGATATTTAAAAGTATATAGTAGGCTTCACTCCATACTTCTTGATTTTCTTGTGCATTTAAAGCATTCATGGCTTCCATGCAAGATGCTATCAATGTATTGAAACTGTACTCGCCTTTATATGTCTGATATGATTTTTTAAGAGCTTCATATACTTTTTTTCTTGCAAACTTCTCTTCTTTGTTCAAAGAACTGTGATCGATATTTGGTAACTCTTTTAAAGCTTTTACATTCTCACTTCTATCATACAATCTTTTTATAAACCTAAAAGCACCCTCGACCGCACTGTCATTCCACTCTAACTCTTTATGAGGAGGCGCGGCAAAAAGTATGAAAAGTCTGGCTGTATCTGCTCCATATTTTTTGATGATTTCATCAGGATCAACTGTATTGCCTTTTGATTTACTCATTTTAGCACCGTCTTTTAGCACCATACCTTGAGTCAAAAGTCTTTCAAAAGGCTCATCAACTTCGATATATCCCATATCTCTCAAAGCTTTCGTAAAAAATCTTGCATACAAAAGATGCAATATGGCATGCTCGATTCCGCCGATATATTGATCTACATTCATCCAGTATGCTACATCATCTTTATCGATCCCTACTTCATTCCATTTTTTTGGATTTGTCGCATATCTTAAAAAGTACCAGCTTGATTGCACAAAAGTATCCAAAGTATCGGTTTCTCTTGTGGCATCGCCACCGCATTTTGGACATTTGCAATACTTCCAGGTCAGATGACTTTCAAGCGGATTTCCTTCTCCTGTTATCTCAACATCCTCAGGGAGAGTTACAGGAAGGTTTTCTATCTTTTCAGGCACAAGCCCACACTTTGGGCAATGCACGAAAGGTATGGGAGCACCCCAATATCTTTGTCTGCTAACTCCCCAATCTCTAAGCTTATAATTTATCTCTTTTTTGCCCAAATGGTTATCTTCAAAAAATCGGATGATTTTTTCTCTGGCACTCTTACTCTCAAGTGAAGTGAATTCTCCGCTATCAACCAAGATACCGTCATCAGTAAAGGCTCCCTCAAACTCCACTTCTTGCTTTGGTTTTACAACCTGTTTTATAGGCAAATTATATTTAGTTGCAAACTCGTAGTCTCTTTCATCATGAGCAGGAACCGCCATAACCGCACCGCCTCCGTAACTGATGAGCACGAAGTTAGCTGCCCAAACGGGAACTTTCTCTTTTGTTAGAGGGTGTATCACATCAATTCCTAGCGCAACACCCTCTTTTTCCTGCATCGATCTCTCTTTTTCGCTTAGATTTTGCATTTTTTTGATGGCTTCTATGCTGTTTTGATCAAGCAACGCATGATCAACTAAGTATTTGACTATCGGATGCTCCGGAGCCAAAGCAGAGTAACTTACTCCATAGATGGTATCCGGTCTTGTTGTGAAAACTTCATATCCCTCAAAACAATTCCCAAGTTTCTCTTTTGATTCTTGACTCAATTCAAATCTAAAGCTTAAACCTTCGCTTCTTCCTATCCAGTTTTCTTGCATTTTAAGGACTTGGTTTGGCCAATTACCCTCAAGAGTTTTCAAATCATCCAAAAGTTCCTGCGCATACTTGGTGATAGCTATGTAGTATCCTGGCATCTCTTTTTGTACTACTTCATTGCCGCATCTCCAGCAACACCCCTCTTCTACCTGTTCGTTTGCCAAAACAGTATGACAACTCTCACACCAGTTTACACTGTTTTCTTTCCTGTACATCAAACCTGAATTGTACATGTTGATGATATACTCTTGTTCAAACTTGGTATATATCTCATCGCTTGTTGCAAACTCTCTTTTTTTACTAAATGAAAGCCCTAGAGAGTTAAGCTCGTTCCTCATGTAGGCTATATTTTCATAAGTCCACTTTTTTGGATGAAGTTTATGCTTTATAGCGGCATTTTCAGCAGGCATTCCAAAACTGTCCCAACCTATAGGATGAAGTACGTTATGCCCCTCTTTTCTCGCGTTTCTTGCTATCGCATCACCTATACTGTAGTTTCTAACATGCCCCATATGAATCCTGCCACTGGGATAAGGAAACATGCTTAAGATATATCGTTTCTCTTTAACTTTGCTCTCCTCAGGCTCGAAGGAGTCATTTTCACTCCAATACTTTTGCCATTTTTTTTCAATCTCACTTGGATTGTAACCCATCAAATAATCTCCTAAAATTCTTCTCTTGTTTTCGCGGCTTCCACTATGACAAGTGCCATTGAAAAGATATTTGCGACGACCGCACCGATTGCAAGGCTCATAGCAGCGGTTCTGTCATGATAAATTTCAAAAAATATAAAAGCCGGTACCAAATGCAAATCAGCTACAAGTGAACTTGCAAACATTTCAGCTGAGAGGATATTTTTCACTCCGATTTTAAGCAGAGTCGAAACGATATTGATGCTAGCTGCCACAAATAAAGAAGTTGCATTGTCTTCATACAAAAATCCGGCAGTCGTGGTAAGGGACATCAATGCAAAAAATATATAACTAACTTTACCCCAATTCAATGAAAATCTCCTTTCAGTCGACTCGATAAACAGCAAAAGAAGCCAAAAGCTTATTTTGCCACGTTATCAGATCGTACCTCTTTCGTACATCGCTCTCATCTTCTCTTTTTCAGCCTTCGCTTTCTCTTTTTCAGCCAATCTTCTTTTAAACTCTTCTATGTTAAATCCGAGCCACTTCAAAAGTGGAGATGCCACAAATATAGAACTGTAAGTTCCTACTATGATACCGACAAGCAGGGTAAAACTAAATCCCACTATGATCTCTCCGCCAAAAAGATAAAGAGTCAATACAACAAAAAATGTTGTAAGAGAAGTCAGTGTCGTTCTTGAAAGAGTTTTTGATATAGAATCGTTTATAACATCAAAAAGATTGTACTTTTTAGTCTCATGTATACCTTCTCTAATCCTGTCAAAAACTATGATCGTATCATTCAGCGAATAACCCATGATGGTCAAAATGGCCGCCAATGTATCGAGATTGACATCTATCTGAAAAAGTGCAACCGCACCAAGGGAGATCGATACATCGTGTACCAAAGCCAAAACCGAAGCAACGGCAAATCTCCACTCAAACCTAAAGGCAACATATATCAAAATCGCAAGTATCGAAAGTACTGCTGCCATCACACCTTTTTCTCTTAGCTCTCCTCCTACTTTTGGTCCTACTATATCAACCCTTCTTATCTCATAATTTCCGGTACCTTTTAAAAGTTTTCTTACCTTATCACCCATATCTTCTTTTACAGAAGATGAACTTGTTGTAAATCTTATAACAACTTCATTTGGTGACCCAAAGTATGTGATAGTCGCATTTTTAAAAAGTTTGTCCGAAGTTATGACTTCCCTTATCTTTTTAAGCGGAGCTTTTTTATCATACTTGACTTGAACAAGTGTTCCACCCTTGAAATCTAGTCCGTAATTCAACCCTTTGGTTGCCAAAAGTGCATAAGAGATCAATATAAAAACAATGGATATAGAGATAAAAATCTTACTCTTTCCCATAAAATCAAAAGTTTTATTACCACCGAATATTTCCATTATTTAACCTTTATTCCAAACCAGATTTTTAGTTTATTGGCTCTTTCTATATTTGGCATCAAGGATTGATAAATACCGTGAGTACCAAGGATCGCTGTTAGCATCGAAGCTAAGATACCTATGCTCATCGTGACCGCAAAACCTTTTATAGGTCCGGTACCGTAGGCATACAGCACAACTGCCGCTATAAGAGTGGTTATATTGGCATCTAGTATCGCACTCATCGCATTTGCATATCCTTTTTCTATGGAAATTGCCACACTTTTACCTTCTCTTAAAAGTTCTCTAATACGCTCATTGATGATAACATTGGCATCAACCGCCATACCGACCGTAAGCACGATACCGGCCATTCCCGGAAGCGTTAAAGTCGCACCAAAAAGTGCCATTACAGCAACTATGATAAAAAGGTTGACTATAAGGGCGATATCAGCTATGACACCGGCATATCCGTAGTAAATTATCATAAATAAAACGACAAGTACAAATCCGCTTACAAGAGCTATCATACTCTCTCTTATACTATCTGCACCAAGAGATGGTCCTATGCTTCTTTTCTCAAGTAGTTTAACAGGTGCCAATAAAGCCCCGCTTCTAAGAGCTATGGCTACATCGTGAGCTTCTTGTACTGTAAAACCACCGCTTATCTGTCCGCTTCCTCCACCGATTCTCTCTCTTATGACCGGAGCCGAGTAAACTTTGTTATCAAGAACGATTGCAAGATGTTTTCCAACCGATTTAGCCGTAAAATCACCAAATATCTTTGCACCTTCACTGTTTAAAGAAAAATTGATAACCGGTTGATTCATCTGATCGAATCCAACCTTAGCATCAGTTAGCATGCTACCGTCTAGTATAGGCACCTCTTTGACAAGATATTTTTGTTTTTCATCTCGTGCACTTTTGAGTATGACATCCCCATAGCTGGCAGCTTCATCTTTGCTTAAATTATAAACCTGATCGGCTCTTTTTTCATCTACCGCCATTAGCTGAAGATGTGCGGCCTTTGCTATAAGCTCTCTTGCTCTTTGCTCTTCAGCCTGGGTTTTGATACCGGGAAGTTCAACCAGGATTTTTTCTTTACCCTGTCTGGCAACCGTCGGCTCGGAAAGACCAAACTGATCAAGCCTGTTTCTTATCGTATCGACCGCTTGTTTTATAGCATACTCTTTTGTGGCTTCTATCTCTTTTTTGGTCAATGTCACTTTATACACCACACTGTCTTTGTCTCTTTTTTTGTTGATGATGACACCAGGTATTTTTTTGATCATTTCATCAAGTTTTTTCTCTTCTGTGTTATCGAGCAAAACAAAAGTCACTCCGTTGGCTTTTGCCCTTAAAGAGTCTATGACGATATCATTGTCATCACTAAAATACTTTATGCTTGAAGCAATTGACTTGTACTTGGACTTTATGGCCTCTTTCGTATCAACTCCAAGAAGCATATGGAGACCGCCTTGCAAATCCAAACCGAGTTGGATCTTCGGACCCTTCATAGATGGTATGAAGCTGGGAAGTGAAAGCACTATCCCAACTATCATAGTAAATATGAAGATGATTACCCTGTAATTCCATCTACTTTTATGCATCTACTTTCTTTTCTACTTTCTTTGCTATGAATTCTCTGCTAACCTTAACGACTGTTTCATCATTAAGCTTAACTTTGATAAAATCTTCTTCAGGTTTTACAACCTCACAGATAAGTCCGCCGTTAGTGACGATCTTGTCACCCTTTTTGAGTGAAGCTAGCATCTCTTTATGAGCTTTTGCCTGCTTTTGTTGAGGTCTGATTACCAAAAAGTAAAAAATACCAAACAAAACAATAAGTGGCAACAATGAAGTTAAAACATTACCTCCGCCTTGCATGTACATCCTTTATAAAATTTTTAAAGGCTTATTTTACCACTTTTAACATAATAAATGGCTTGAAGGTATCATTTTTTTTATCTTTTTTTATATATGAAGCATATTTTCATATATCGTATCCTTTGATAGATACTCTTTTTGGACTTTTCGGATTGTATCTTTTTTTAAAAGAAAAAAAAGAGGTAAATTTTTGGAGCGGTTTTTTTGTAGGGATTTTTTGGTTTTACTGGATAGTTCTTAGCTTTAGATATTATGATTTGACATACTTGATTCCTTTGATCATTTTCTTGGTAGCGTTGGTTTATGGCATACTTTTTCTTTTTATGAGTTATGCTTCAAGCCCGTTTATAAGATCCGTGCTTCTACTGTTGGCTTCATATGTTCATCCCTTTGGTTTTAGTTGGTTCAAACCCGAACTTATCTTTATAGAGAGTTATCTTGGAGTCCAAAAATGGCAATTTGGTATAGTCTTGTTTTCTTTATCTGCTTACCTGTTTCTATCCCGAAGAAAAAACAACAAGTTTGCGATACCTGTTTTATTGCTTATTTTATTTGCCATCGTTATCTACCCGCAAAAATATAAAAAATTCGATATGAGTTTTACGCTCTATGATCAAAGACTGCCTCAGCAGATCAAGTGGGATCCTAGATACAAAGAACAGATCATACAAAATGATCTCAAAACCATAAAAAAAGCCATAAAAGATAAAAAAGAGATGATTGTACTGCCTGAAAGCGCATTTCCCATATATCTCAACGAAGATAAACCTTTGATGCAAAAGCTAAAAAAATTATCTCGCAGCATCATTATAGTTACCGGTGCTTTAAAATACACCGATAAAGGCTTTTACAATTCCACCTACTACTTCATAAACCAAAAAGTAAGTATTGCCGACAAAGTCGTTTTGGTTCCCTTTGGCGAAGAGATACCTCTTCCTAAATTCTTAAAAGATATCATCAACCGCATATTTTTTGATGGTGCTGAAGACTTCAAGACTGCCAAAAAACCGACAACCATAACCATAAAAGGGAAAAAGTTCACCAATGCCATATGTTATGAAGCGACAGAGGATATCATTTATAAAAATCATCCTAATTACATCATAGCCATCAGCAACAATGCCTGGTTTACTCCTTCAATAGAGCCTACTTTGCAAAATCTACTATTGCGGTATTATGCAAAAATATATGATACAACTATCTTACATGCCGCGAATATGGGTATAAGCGGGGTCATTTCTCCATCATATCATACACAGACTCAGAAACTTCCAAAGGATAACTAAGCGAATTCCACCTCCTTATGCCCTCGTCATGTAGCCTTAGATTTTGATATCCGTTGGCATAAAACATAAAATAGTCTATTGCGGCTCCCGTTCCTCCAAAACATGTTATAAGAAGCGGCTGCTCTTTTGTAAATATTTTTGCTTTTAAAATAGGTACTTTTTTGGATATGTCTATATAAAGCAATCCATCCTTATCCGTTATGAGATAATCACCCCACGGCTGGCTTATGCTGCCTCTTATGTGACCATATCTTGTATTGCTTGGGAATTTTCCCAAACCCAAAAAGTATTCATGTGGCCTTGCATCTATGACATTGTAGGAATTGTGTACGGCATACAATTCGCTGGTCGAGATTTCCAGTGATTTTAAAGGTCTTGCTTTAAAGTTTCCTTTTATGATTTTTGTTTCATTTTCGGAAACCTTCCCATTTGATTTTAACCATCCATGCCAACCCTGATCTAGCATACCTACATTAGTATGCCCTAGATAGTGAAAGAGCCAAAAAAGATAATGTGAACCGAGAATTTCATTTAAATTACTACCTTTATAGTAAATGACCACCGCATCATTGTCATTGATACCCAGTTCTTGTATCTTTTTTTCCAGTATCTTACTTTCAAAATGTACAAGAGTGCCGTCATAAGCCTGATATCTCCAGTTTGATTTGTTTGTATAAACAGATCTTGGGATATGGCCGTTAAATGCATACGAAGAGCTATCGGACATTTCTATGATCTTAAGCCCGGGATCATTCAAATACTTTTTAAGCCATTTGACGGATACGCTGGCGTTTACGCTTAGAGCAAAAAGAGAAGAAGTTATGAAAAAACAGCAAAACAGCAATAGAAACTTTTTCATTACATACCTTTTTTATCGGTATTGTAACAAGTTTTCAAAAGATTTTTAATTATAATTATAAATTATAATTGATACATAAGCTTTTACTCTCTTACCTTAAGCACACAAGCTCCTCTTCTTGGATCCGCTCCTCCTTGCATATCGCCACTTACTGCCTGCACTCCGCCAAAAAAGAGATTTAACTCTTTGAACTCTTTTAAATCATAAGTTTCAGACATATTCTTAAGATCCAGTTTCAAAGGAGGTTCTGTAAAAATAGTATCGTTTTCATAGTGGATTCTTGGCTCATTGATAGAGTCTTGAACTGTGAGGTTAAAATGCACATAATTCAGTATGGTCTGCAAAAGCGCACTTCTTATACGGTTGCTTCCGGCACTTCCAAGTATGAGTTTAAGCTTTTCATCTTTTAAAACGGCAGTAGGAGCCATCATGGAAGGAAGTCTTATACCGCTTTGCCATCCAAAAAAACCGTGAGGATTGAGATCTTCTTCACCGAGCATATTGTTTAGCATTATACCGGTACCCGGCAGTATATGTCCGCAACCTTCTCCATTTGTTGTAGTGGTTGACGTCGCGTTGCCTTCCCCATCAATGATGCTTATATGAGTTGTATTTCCCCACATGTTAACTCTTCGTTTGAATTTTTCTCTAAAATTGTCCAAAAGATTGTCATCTTTTAAAACATCTCTTAAATTATTCGTATGTAAAAACTCATCTATATACTCTTTCCTAAATTCTCTTGTTACTTTTTGTACCTCAACCAACTCCTGCAGGTATTCCTGACTTCTTAAGGGCGACAACTCTTCATTTTCGAGCAGCAAAAGAGAAAAAGCTGTCAAAATACCGCCGCTTGATGGAGGAGGATTGGTATATATATCATACTCTTTGTATTTAAATTTCAATGGAGCTTTTTTGATAACTTTATACTCTTTTAAAATATCCTTATTCAATAGACCCTCATGCTCTTTGCAAAGATTTTCCAAATTTTGCGCTACTTCCCCTTCATAAAAAAGATCAGCACCTTTTTTGGCAAACTCTTTTAAGAAAGCTGCATACTCTTTGTTTTTAAAAAGATGTTTCTCATCTATAAGATGACCGTCTTTTATATACAACGCTCTTGAACTTTTTGTAGAAGTGAATATAGGAGTTAAAAGCTTTATAAAATCAGCTTGGATTTTTGATAAATATAACCCTTCGCTTGCATACTTAAAAGCCGGTTTTATCAACTCTTCCATAGGGAGAGAACACAAATCCTCATAAATTTGCCAAATACCTTTGACAACACCAGGAACCGCGATAGCGCCACACCCTATATGAAACTCTTGAACGGTAGTTCCAAAATCAACGTCTATGGGGAAAAATTCCGGTTTTTCTATATCTTTTGGAGGAACATCTACAAAAAAATCATACAACAAAGGCTCGCTTCCCGCTCTTGAAGCAAGCATAAAACCGCCTCCGCCTAGACTAGTCAGTATCGGTTCACAAAGAGGAGCAGCAAGCAAACACGCAACCATCGCATCATAAGCGTTACCACCGATTTTGAGCATCTCTTCACCGGCTTTAGCCGTATTTATATCCCCCGCACCAATAACACCCAACAAATCTTTTTTACTCAATCAATCTCCCTCATTCCAACAATTTTTAATTTTTAATTTTTAATTTTTTTATAGTATCCCCAATTTTTCAACTTCTTTAAAATCATGTGTTTTTTCATATATTTTTATCTGCTTTTTTGCCAACTCTTCGCTGCAGGCCAGATTTTTAAGATTTTCTATATCATCCTCGCTTTTCAACTGCGTAAATATACCGTTTTTTTCCATACGGTTTACTAAATCCAAAAAATGTTCTCTAACAGTAGTTACCGTTTCATTGTTTTGAAAAACCCCCTCAAGTCCATGGCGCAAAGCGTTCCATCTGTTTTGAAGAAGGATTTGATGCGGTATTCTTTTTAGTTCCTGGTTTTGTGCAAAAAGACAGAGTGCTTGAAAAAGCACTACCAAAAGTCTAAGTCTCTCAAAGTCATTGCTCGCGTCACATATCCTTATCTCCAATGTTCCAAACTTGGGACTTATCCTCAAATCCCACCATATATCTTTTGCGGTTTTTATGGTACCGGCTTTATGCATTTTTTCATACAAATCCTGCATCTTGGTAAAATTTTCAAAGTAACTTGACTGTCCGGCTCTTGGTAATTGTTCAAATATCTTTGCTCTGTAAGAAAGTAGTCTCGCATCCTCACCGTTGAAAAACGGAGAGTTCGAGCTTAAAGCCAAAAACAGAGGCAGAAATTCTAAAGAAAAATTATATGCCCTCATAGCTTCTACACTTGTTGGAAGCGCAACATGTATATGAAATCCGCATATGTGAAATCTTGACAGAAGTATGCCGTACTCTTTTGCAAAATCGTCATATCTTTTTTCATTCACATGCTCTAGAGTATCGATTTTATAAGAGTGTGAGCCGGAAGTAGCGACAGTCAAATTGTCATCTTTTATAACGGTTTTTAGATACTCTATCTGCTCTTTTAATTCATTGACCACACCAAATGATGTCTGACATACCGGAGTTACGAACTCGACCATGCATTCAAGGAACTCTTGATGTATTTTTTCTTTGTATTCAGGTTTAAATCTTTTCCTTATTACTGAAGAGTAATTTTTCAGTTCAAGCGTCTCTTTGTCTTGCAACCTTGCTTCCAACTCCGCTCCTACAGTATAACCCTTATGGTCTCTCCACTGCTTAAAATACATCAACAACTCCTTCCATTTTTTTACTGTTACATAATTATAGCATAAGCTCTAAAAATGACTATTTATGCTATAATCCACAAAAAATTTGGACTGAAGAACGATATGATAAAAATCGGTATAAATGGCTTTGGAAGGATCGGACGAATCCTCGCTAGAGAAATATTGCAAAATCCGCACTTGGAGCTTGTCAAAGTAAACGATATATATGACAGACAAATGATGGAGTACCTTTTTGAACACGACAGTGTATACGGTGATACAAAGAGTGAAAATAACTTCATTAAAACATCTCAAAAAGATATACGAAAACTTAACTGGAACGGCATAGACATAGTATATGAATGCAGCGGTATGTTTCATACAAAAGAAGAGTTGTCATGGCATATAAAAAACGGTTCTAAAAAAGTGATTCTTTCATCATATTCCAAGGGTTTGCCTACTTATATATATGGACTTAACGAAAATGATTATAACAACGAAGATATCATTTCGGCTTCGAGTTGTACCGGAAACTGTGTAGTGCCGATATTTAGCATTATAGATAAATATATAGGCATCAAAAGTGCCGCTATAACGACTATACACAGCTATACAACCGATCAAAACCTGCTAGACAACAAAAACAAAGATTTAAGAAGAGCAAGATCGGCAACACAAAACATCATTCCACTATCAAGCAACGTTGCAAACGCAACCGTTCAGTTTCTACCGCACTTGAAAAACAGGGTTGTCGCAAGTAGTGTTAGAGTACCTGTTGTAAATGGGGTACTGATAGACACCAACATATCTCTAAAGCAAAATATTTCTACTGATGAGATAAAAGATACTCTACATCGACATAGTAATAAAAATATAACATATATATCCAAAGATTCTTTCGTTTCAAGTGATATAAAAGGCATGAAGTTTTCAAGCATTATAAATGAGGATATGATATACATTGCTCAAGATAACTTTTTGAAGCTTATGTTGTGGCAGGATAATGAGTACGGATATGTCAGAAGACTGGTTGATTTGGGTGAATGGGTAATGGGTAGATGGGTGAATGGGTAATGGGTGAAGGGGATTGTTTGGTATTTTTTGTAACGGCTACAGGTACAAATGTCGGGAAAACTTTCATTACTTTGATGCTGATGGAGCATTTTGCAAAAAAAGGTTATAAAGTAGGGGCTTTCAAGCCCATAGAAACCGGTGTAAAGAGTATTCCGCTCGACGGAGAAAAGCTTTTGGAAAAATCGAAAGAGTTGAATGCCGACTTTTACGATATCAACATGGATGATACAGTACCCGTAACTTTCAAACTTCCCGCCGCTCCTTTTGTAGCAAAAAAAGACAAAACTATAGATTTTAAAAAGATAGATGCTTCGTTTAAAAAAATAAAAAGTAAATGTGATATACTTTTCATAGAGGGTGCCGGGGGACTCTTGGTGCCTGTTGAAAAAAACTTTTTTATGATGGATTTTATCAAGTATTTTGATGCCAAAGCACTCTTGGTGACCCACGGAAGGCTTGGTTGTATAAATGAAACTCTACTATCTTTAAAATTACTAAATGATAAAAAGCTTCCTCATAAATGGTGCATAAATCTAAAAGAGAGTGAAAAAAACGACTTTTTGGAAACTACTTTACCCTATTATAAATCTGCTTTTAAAAACCTTGTCATTTTGCCTGGAGATTTGGAAACACTAGAAGCTCAAATGATTCATTTTATCTGAGGCACTGACCAAATAAAACTTTCTAACGGTTCTAAAATTTAAAAGGATTTGCAAGGATGCAAATCCAAATTTTAGCCCGGGAGTTATTGGAGGATGCAATTTTGAGAATGAGTGTAAAAGTTTTATTTGGTCAGTGCCTTATCTGATATTAATCATATTTTTAGCAAAAATTTCCTATAATCTTGTAACCGTCTTTTTTGTAAAAACTATATTTTTTACAGAAGATAAACTTTAAAGGAAGGAAGAAAATGGCTATAGAAAAAAGCAGAAGAGATTTTCTCGGACTTGCATTTGGTAGTGTAGCAGCTGTCGGCGGCGTATTGGCACTTGGTGCTATGAAAGCCACTTGGGATCCATTGCCAAGTGTTTTAGCAGCCGGTTTTACCACAGTAGACCTATCTACTATAAAACCGGGTGAGTTTAAAACATTCGTATGGAGAGGTAAGCCTATATTTGTATTTAGGAAAGATGGAACTGATTTTAAAAAGTGTGACAACAGAGACACAAAACTTGGAAGCAAAGACTTTTTGGTTGTCATAGGTCTTTGTACACACTTGGGATGTATACCTGACTGGTTTCCTGATAAGAAAAAATTCATCTGTGCCTGTCATGGTGGCGAATATAATGCGTGTGGGGTAAATACTTTCGGACCACCTCCAAGACCATTTGATATACCTCCTTATAAGATAACCGGTACAAAAATGGTCTTAGGCGAGCAAGGACCTCAAAATAAGGCTCTTATAGCCAAAAACCCAACTAACAAAGCATAAGGGGGCAAGTGATGGCAGAGATTAGAAAAGCCGAGAGTCTATATGATTGGTTTGATCAAAGACTGGCAATTGGTAAATTAAATAAAGTATTGGCTACCGAGTATTGGGTGCCAAAAAATATAAACTTTTTATGGGCAATGGGTGTCATTTTAATGACAATGTTCGGAATCCTTTTTATATCAGGTCTTTTTTTACTTATGTATTATAAGCCTGATACACATATGGCATTTGACAGCGTAAACTATACCATTATGCAAGAAGTTGCTTACGGATGGCTTTGGAGACATATGCATGCAGTTGCGGCATCAGTAGTTTTTTTGGTTATTTATATACATATGTTTGTTGCGATTTATTACGGCTCTTACAAAAGAGGTAGAGAAATGATATGGATAAGCGGGATGCTTCTTTTCATGCTCTTTTCTGCAGCCGGATTTAGCGGATATATGCTTCCTTGGGGACAGATGAGCTACTGGGCGGCACAAGTTATCACCAATATATTCGGTGCTATTCCTTTTATAGGTCCTGATTTGGTTGTGTGGATAAGAGGTAACTTCTTTGTTTCCGATCCTACACTAACTAGATTTTTCATGCTTCATGTCCTACTTTTGCCATTAGTGATCATGGCAACCATAGGATTGCACTTCTATTCACTTAGAATTCCTCATGTCAACAATGAAGAGGGTGAACATTTCGATTTTGAAGAGGAAGCTAAAAAATATAAAGAAGGAAAGAAAAAAGAGTCAAAAGTCATTCCTTTCTGGCCTGTATTTATAAGTAAAGACTTGTTCGTTGTAGGAATTTTTCTAATTTTCTATTTTTATCTAGTAGGCTTCAAATATGAATTTGCGATGGATCCTATAAACTTCAATCCGGCAAACTATATGAAAACTCCTACGCATATATACCCTGAGTGGTATTTCTTGTGGAGTTATGAGATATTAAGAGGATTTTTCTTCCCGATTGCCGGTATCAAACCTTTTACATTAGGACTTATCGGCTTTGCCATAGCAAATGGTGTATTTTTGATACTTCCTTGGCTCGATAGAAGCCCGGTTGTTGCTCCTGCACATAAAAGAGGTGCCTACAAGATATGGTTTTGGTTGATGCTCATAGATATGGTTTGGTTGACAATATCCGGTAAAGTTCCACCTAACGGTGTTTACTTCATAGGCGATAAAGATATCACACCTTGGTTTGGTTTCATACCTACCATAGGCTTTTTCATACTGCTGTTTGTAGTATTGCCTTGGATTACAATGAAAGAGAGAAAAAGAGCAGGAGGTGCTAAATGAGAGAGTTAAAGATACTGGGAGTATTGGTATTTTTTACACTGATACTTTACTGGGGTGTTGAACCATATGCTCACTCCAAAATGGAACATGAAGTCGCACCTGCTGATTTTAAATTTAGTGATTTAAAAGCCATAGACAAAAAAGGTGATGCAGTTAAAGGAAAACAACTTATAGTAAATGCGGGATGTACGGGATGCCACGGTATAAAATCAGCCAAGATGCCGGCTCCTATGCCAAAAGATGCGGCAGCCGCCTCTTTTGGAGTTGCACCACCGGATCTTAGTGATGCCGGTTTGATTTATGATGAAAAGTATCTTAAAAACTTCATCCTAAATCCTGCTCACACCATGCTTACCGCTATGAAATACAATGCAAAAAAACCTTTTCCTATGCCACAGTTTTTTGGTACAGGAGGAGATAAAAATCAGGAAGTTTCAGATATAGTTGCATTTTTAAAGTCAATTGCACCTAAAGAGCTTAGCAACAAAGAGACATTTGAAGCAGCTTGTGGCAGATGCCACAGTGTCAAGTATGACAAATGGAGTCAGCTTGGAGATGAGCCTAAGTTTAAAAGCGAAACCGATAAATTGGCTTACAAGTTGAAAGTTTCACAATATCTTGATCACGTTAAAAAATATATGGGTGCTACTCCACCTGATCTCTCCATCATCATAAGAGCAAAAAGCAAAGAGTATCTTGAGACTTTCATAGACAACCCTCAAAAAGAACTCAAAAATACTTCTATGCCAAGAGTAGGTCTTACTAAAGAGAGTACCGAAAAAGTTATCAGTTATCTTGAAAGTGTAGGAGACAGTAAAAAAGCTGAAAGAGAATCACTTATACCTAAGATCATAGGTTACTTTATAATCTTTACACTTTTTGCTTACCTTTGGAAATCAAAACTCTGGAGAGAAGTACACTAAACATTAAAGAGCCGAATCATTCGGCTCTTTTTCTTACTCTTTTATCCGGAAACTCGGAAATAATCACCCCCGTAAGTATAATCCCGGAAGCAAGCAACTGCATAAAACTCATCTTTTCATCTAATATCAAAAAAGCCAAAAGTATAGTAAATACAGGTATAAGATTGATATAGACCGATGCCTTGTAAGCTTGCATCCTCGAAAGTGCAAAATTAAAAAGCCCGTATCCTCCCAAAGTTACCGCAACTCCAAGATATATAACCCAAAGTATCGCTTTTGTATCCCATATGGTTGTATAATGCCCAAATTCCCACAAAAAGAAAGGAAGAAAGAAAACAGCTCCGGCGAAAGACTGGAAAGCTGTCAAAAAAAGAGGTGTGAATTTTTTGGTTAAGTGCCTTATGGATACCGAGTATCCTGCTCCACATACCATAGCTAAAAATTCAAGAAAATTACCCAAAAGCGGATCTGTGGAAGTTTGCGAAACTTGCGAACTCATACTAAGCCAAATAGCTCCAAATATTGCCAAAAATGCCCCAAGCATCACTCTTTTAGTAATCACTTCACCTAAAAATATACCGGCTATCAAAGCAACCATTAAAGGCATAAGCGATGTTATCATGCCTGCGTTTGATGCTGATGTAAACTGCAACGCTTTAGCTTCAAAAAGAAAATACAAACATGGCTCTAAAAAAACCATGATAAGCAGATATTTCACATCATCTTTGCAAATTTTTTGTTTTATAAATTTATTTATAAAAAATACAAAGCATAAACTTGCTATTGCCATTCTGCCAAATATCACACTCATCGGACCAAGTGGTCCTATGGCTGATTTGAGTGCGATAAATGAACTAGCCCATACCATCATGGCTGCACAAAGTGCCAGTATCGAAAGCCAATCTATCGACATATCTTTAGAGTTCACAAAACTCCTTTAATCCTGGGGTTTAAAGAGAGGAATTATATCATAATATCTATAGAGTTCTTTTTGCTGTTGTTGTCATCAGAAGTTTGATCTTTGTAGGAATTTTTTAACTCGTTTAATTTTTCCTGATTTATCTCTTGTATAGCTTTTGCTTCCATCATGCTTGCACTTGCGGCGACTTTTAAGTCTTGAGGACTTGGGTCAGCCGGAGCTAAAGCTGCTGCTCTTAATTGCCTGGCAATTGCCAAAGTCTCTTTTGGATTACTTCCTTTTGCAACATGTATAGGAACTTCACCGCCTATGGCATACATTTTGCCATCAGGTCCTTTTTGGTATGTATAACTTGCTCCTCCGCTTACAACAGATCCGCCTGCAGCTAAGTGAGCTGCTTCGTGGGCTCTTACATGGGTATCTCTTTGTTTAAGTTTGATGACTTGTTCTTTTTGAGCAGTAGTTAAATGGTTTGGATCTTTTTTGTTGTCTTTAGAATCATTGTCACTTTTTTGGACACTACTGTCTTTGTTGGAATTATCTGATTGAAAAATCTTAGTATAGTTTGAAATCGTATTGATACTATCAATTTTCATAGAAAAATTATACCATATTTTATAAAAAAATGATAAAATAGTTCCAATTAGAACAAATAGAAGGAATTTGTATGGCCAAGTACACAAAAGAAGAAGTTATAAAGCTGATTAACCACAGAGATATAAAAGAGATAAAAGTTGCTGCTACGGATATAGATGGAGTACTTAGAGGCAAGTACATAAGTAAAACAAAGTTTTTGTCCGCACTTGAAAACGGTATCGGTTTTTGTGATGTTATCTTTGGATGGGACAGTAGTGATGAACTTTACGATGATTCCAAAGTAACAGGGTGGCATACCGCATACCCGGATGCTTTGGCAACTATAGATATAGATACACTAAGAGAATTGCCTCTTGAAAAAAATACTCTGCTTTTTTTGATGGATTTTGAAAAAAATCCTCCACATAAAGATGTCTGTCCAAGATCGCTTTTGAAAAGAGTCATAGAGTATGGAAGAACTTTGGACATATCATTTAATGCCGCCGCGGAGTTTGAATTTTTTCTTTTCGATGAAGATACCAACTCTTTACGAGAAAAAAAATATCAAGACTTAAAACCTTTTACTCCCGATATGTTCGGGTATTCACTACTTAGAAACAGTGTACACAGTGAATTTTACCAGGAGCTTCTTCAGCTTTGTAGAGATATGGATATGGAACTTGAGGGCATACACACTGAAACCGGACCGGGAGTTATAGAAAGTGCGATAACTTACGATGAACTGCTAAGTGCTGCGGACAAAGCCGTACTTTTTAAAACTTTTACAAAGATATTTGCCCAAAAAAAAGGTCTTATGGCGACTTTTATGGCAAAATGGTCAAACAATTATCCGGGACAATCAGGACACTTGCATATATCTGCATACGATAAAAACGGTAATGCACTTTTTTACGATACCAATAAAGAGTACAACATGAGTGATAAGATGAGATGGTTTATAGGTGGACAGCAACTTCTAATGGGCGAGCTTTTAAGCATGATAGCTCCCACTTGCAACTCATACACCAGACTAATACCGGGTTTTTGGGCTCCAACTCAAGCTACATGGGGTATCGACAATAGAACCTGCGCCATCAGAGCTATCCCGGGTAGTAAAAAATCACAAAGAGTCGAATACAGAGTAACCGCAGCCGATATTAACCCATATATAGCTCTTAGTGCGGCGGTTGGAAGCGGACTTTGGGGAATAGAGCATAAGATAGAACCCACAAAACCCATAAACGGCAATGCTTATGAGATAAATCTACCTAAAAAATTCCATTTTCCAAGAACACTTTTTGATGCAGCCCAAAATCTTAAAAGATCCAAAGCTGCAAAGGAGATATTTGGAGATACTTTTGTAGAGCATTATGCCATGAGCAGGGAATGGGAAGAAAATGAACAAAAAAAAGCCATAACAGACTGGCAACTTAAAAGATATTTTGAAATTATATAGGAGAGTATATGTCAACATTTAAAACTATAACACCAGTAGATAACAGCGTGTATCTTGAGATGAATTACCATAATTTGGATGATGTGGATAAAACCTTGCTGGAGGCAAAAAAAGCCCAAAAGGTATGGAAAGATGTTCCTTTGGATAAAAAAGAGAAGATCATGTTTGATTTTATCGAAGCTTTGAGCGGTAAAAGCGAAGAAATAGCCAAAGAATTGGCTTTTCAAATGGGGCGACCTGTAGCTTATGGAGCTTTGGAGATGAGAGGGTTCAAAGAAAGAGCAAGTTACATGATCAATATCGCAAAAGAGGCGTTAAAATCTTATCACCCCGAACCCAAAAAAGGCTTTGAAAGATCGATCGTAAAAGAACCTCTTGGTGTCGTTGCGGTTTTAAGTCCCTGGAATTATCCTTTTTTAACTTCGGTCAATGTGATAGTACCGGCACTGATGGCTGGAAATGCCGTTATATTGAGACACTCTACCCAGACTCCTTTGGTGGCAAAAAGATACCGGGAGGCCTTTGATGAAGTAGGACTTCCAAAAGGACTTTTTTCTCACCTGTACCTGACCCACAGTGACGCTTCCAAGTTTTTAGCCGATAAAAGAGTTGATGGAGTTTACTTTACGGGTTCGGTAAAAGGTGGGCTTGAAGTTCAAAAGGCTATCACAGACAAATTTATCCCCTGCGGACTCGAACTTGGAGGCAAGGATCCGGCTTATGTCACCGAAAGTGCAGATATAAAGTACAGCGCTGAAAACCTGGTTGACGGCTCATTTTTCAATTCAGGTCAGTCATGTTGTGGAATCGAGAGGATATATGTGCATGAGAAAGTTTATGATGATTTTATAAAAGAGTTTGTAAATATCACAAAAGAGTACAAGCTTGGCAATCCGCTTGATAAAAGTACAACCATAGGACCTATGGTAAAAACTTCAGCGGCTTCATATGTTAGAGATCAGATAAAAGAGGCTATCTCAAAAGGAGCTACGGCTTTGGTTGAAGAGAGTATGTTTGAAAATTCAAGAGAAAATTCCCCATATCTAGGACCTACTGTTTTAGTTGATGTGAACCACTCCATGAGCGTAATGAAAGAGGAGAGTTTTGGCCCGGTTGTGGGTATCATGAAAGTAAAAGATGATGATGAAGCGATACGACTTATGAATGATAGTGACTATGGGCTTACTGCATCTATCTGGAGTAAAGATAAAGAAAAAGCATATAAACTAGCACCTCTTTTGCAAACCGGGACGGTGTATCTAAACAGATGTGATTATCTAGACCCTGCACTTGCATGGACAGGGGTCAAGGATACAGGCAGAGGAGTTACACTCTCAAGATACGGATATGACCATGTAACAAGAGTCAAATCACTTCATTTTAAGGAGATATAAAATGTTGCCAAATACAAATTGGAATTATCCTACAACCGTTTGGTTCGGACATAATAGAGTAAATGATATAGTTCAAGCTTGTAAACAACTAGATATCACAACTCCTCTCATAGTTACGGATGAATCTTTAGTAAAACTTCCTATCATGCAAGATCTTCTTTCACCTCTTGAAAAAGAGAATGTCAAATATACCGTTTTTAGCGATGTGCAGCCAAATCCTACAAAAGAAAATGTAGATATGGGAGTAGAAGTCTTTAAAAAATATGGCTGTGACGGAGTGATAGC
The DNA here is from genome assembly GCF_055384375.1 of Thiofractor thiocamini. Lineage (NCBI taxonomy): Bacteria > Pseudomonadati > Campylobacterota > Epsilonproteobacteria > Campylobacterales > Thiofractor > Thiofractor thiocamini. Next base: position 1,287,066 of record NZ_AP042389.1, read on the forward strand.
ATTTGGTGGCGGCTCGGCTTTGGATGCCGGAAAAACCATAGCTTTTATGTCAAATCAAATTCTTGATATTTGGGAATTTGAAGATATAGGGGACAATTACACCAAAGCCGACACTTCAAATATAGCAAAATCCATAGCCATTCCTACAACAGCCGGTACAGGCTCTGAAGTAGGAAGAGCTACAGTTATAACCGATAGCAAAACACATGCAAAAAAGATCATATTCCATCCTCAGATGCTGCCTTCCATAGTTATATTAGATCCTAATTTGACATATAATTTACCAAAACATATAACAGCATGGACAGGCATAGATGCATTGGTACACTCGCTTGAAGCTTACTTTTCACCTCTTTTTCATCCTATGGCTGAAGGCATAGCTATAGAGAGCATACGTTTGATAAAGAAATATTTAAAAACCGCTTTCAATGAACCGCACAACGAAGATGCAAGAGCTTATATGCTAGTTGCTGCCATGATGGGAGCTACCGCTTTTCAAAAAGGATTGGGATCCGTTCACTCACTAGCTCATACCCTTGGAGGACTTTACAATATGCCTCACGGATTGGCAAATTCCATCATACTTCCTTATGCGATGTATCAAAATAGAACCGCCATAGAAGATAAAGCTAAAAAAATATGTAGATACTGCGATATACAAAATCCTTCCATTGACAGTCTCATAGAGTATATAATGCTCTTAAGAAAAGATTTGGAAATTCCAAACACTCTAAAAGAAGCAAAAATCCCTTTTGAAAATGAAGATATGATAGGTGAATTAGCCTATAAAGATCCTTCAACAGGAACAAACGCTAAAAAATTGGATAAAAATGACTTTGTAAAACTTTTTAAAGCTGCATATTTTGGAGATTTTAATATATTGGATTAAGTCTGAGTAAAAAACAGTAGTTTTTTCTACTGTTTTTTTTCATTATATGAACCGACTTTGGTCAGTTTTTCATACCTTTGTTTCATTCTTTCATCATCACTTAGAGATTTTAACTCTTTTATTTTATCCAGGAAGTAGTTTCCCAAAGCTTCGGCTGCAGATGATTTGTCTCTATGGGCTCCCATGATAGGTTCATCTATGATATCATCTATAAGTCCGAGTTTTTTTAAATCCTCGGCAGTTATTTTCATAGCTTTGGTAGCTTGTTCCTGCTTTGAAGGATCATTCCACAATATCGCCGCACACCCCTCCGGGGATATGACTGAAAATACAGAGTATCTCATCATGGCAAGTTTGTCACCAACTCCAACGGCCAAAGCTCCTCCGCTTCCGCCTTCTCCTATGACAACTGATATGGTTGGAGTATTTAGCCTGCTAAGCTCTAAAAGATTTCTTGCTATTGCCTCACTCTGTCCTCTCTCTTCGGCTCCGATACCGGGAAATGCACCGGGGGTATCAACCAAAAAAAGTATGGGGAGTTTAAACTTTTCAGCCATTTTGGCTACTCTTAACGCTTTTCTATACCCTTCAGGGTTTGGCATACCAAAATTTCTTTTTAATTTATACCTAGTGCCTCTACCTTTTTGTTCGCCTATAACAACTACTTTTTCATTTCCTATAAACCCGACAAAACATACTATGGCCGGATCATCTCTAAAAGCTCTATCCCCATGGATCTCATAGTAGTCTTTTAAAAGTGCTCTAACATAGTCAAGCGCATAAGGGCGATCAGGATGTCTGGCAAGTTGAAGTTTTTGATAGTCACTTAGATTTTTGTATGTTTTTGCAACTTCTTTATCTAACTCTTTTTGCAAAATTTTTACAGCTTCAGTATCATTTTTTATCTTTGCACTTGTTATATCATCATCAAGTTGCTTTATCTTATTTTCAAAATCTAAGTATGTCGCCACTTCTTACTCTTCGTAATTTTTAAATATCAAAACACCGTTCGTTCCACCAAACCCGAATGAATTGCTCATCACGACATCAAGATCTACTTTTCTCGCCTCGTTTGGTACATAGTCAAGATCACAGTCAGGATCAGGAGTGTCGTAGTTTATGGTAGGAGGTACGATACCGTCTCTTAATGCCATAACCGATATAACGGCTTCGGTTGATCCCGCAGCTCCAAGGCAGTGACCTATTTGGCCTTTGGTTGAGCTGACAAGTGGAATATTTTCTTTAAAAACACTCTTTATCGCCATTGTTTCGTACCAGTCATTATATTTAGTGCTTGTTCCGTGAGCATTTATATAGTCGACTTTTGGATCACCTGCCATTTTCAAAGCCGCCTTCATAGCTCTTGCAGCTCCTTCACCTTCAGGTGCAGGAGTAGTGATGTGATTTGCATCCCCACTCTCTCCAAAGCCTATAAGCTCTGCATATATCTTAGCCCCTCTTTGTTTGGCCGCTTCAAGTGATTCGAGTACAAGCGCGCCGGAACCTTCACCTATAACAAAACCGTCTCTATCTTTGTCAAAAGGACGTGAAGCTTTTTTAGGTTCATCATTTCTAGTTGAAAGTGCCTTCATAGCGGCAAATCCGCCGACACCTATCTCACATATCGCAGCTTCGGCTCCGACAACTAGCATCCTGTCCGCTCCGCCAAGCATGATAGTTTTGGCTGCTTCACTTACCGCATGGGTCCCCGCAGCACAAGCTGTAACAGAAGAAAGGTTCGGTCCTTTTAATTTATGTTCGATAGAAACAAAACCGCCTAGCATATTTACTAAAGCCGAAGGGATGAAAAACGGTGAAATTCTCCTTGGACCTCTTTCATGCTCGACAACCGCATTTTTTTGTATATTTGTAAGGCCGCCGATACCAGAAGCTGCGCTGATACCAAATCTATCACTATCATACTCGCTAAATCCGGCATCTTCCATAGCTTCTCTTGCGGCTTTAAGCCCAAGCTGGATAAATCTGTCGGCTTTTTTCACATCTTTGGGGTTTAAAACGGTAGTAGGATCAAAATCGCTTATCTCTCCTGCAATTTTTACAGAGTGTTTTTCAGTGTCAAACAAACTAATTCTTTTAATGCCACATTCACCCTCTACTATAGCCTTAAAAGAACTCTCTTTATCCATTCCTACCGAATTGATCATCCCAAGTCCGGTTACTACAATCCTTTTCAAAATTACCCCTTGATTTGATTTGAAGCATATCGGCAAAGTCATGCCGATATACCAAAATAATTTTTAATTATTTATTGTTTTCTATATATTTTATAGCATCGCCGACTGTCACTATAGACTCGGCATCACTATCAGGTATCTCTATATCAAACTTCTCTTCAAGTGCCATAACAAGCTCAACAACGTCCAATGAATCTGCGCCCAAATCTTCTACAAACTTAGAATCTTCTTTTACTTCATCAGGGTTTACATTTAGCTGTTCTACAACAACTTCCTTAACCTCATCAATTAACGCCATTATATTCTCCTTCAAAAAATTTGTAACATTCTATCAAAAAAAAGATTAAATTACAATTTTTAAAAATTGACATTACATCAACATACCACCGTTTACTCTGAGTGTTTCCCCGGTAATATACGAAGAGCTGTCACTAAGTAAAAATGCGACTGCTTCGGCAACATCTTTAGGATCACCGAATTTTCTAAGAGGAATTTTATCTATATAATTCTGCTTTATCTCATCACTTAACTTATCAGTCATATCTGTTGCTATGAAACCGGGTGTAACGGCGTTAAACCTGATACCCCTGCTAGCTCCCTCAAGTGCAAAACTTTTAGTCATAGCTATCATGCCGCCTTTACTTGCGCTGTAGTTTACCTGTCCGGCATTACCACTCTCTCCCACAATGGAAGATATGTTGACAACCGCACCAAATCTCTTTTTGCTCATAAGTTTTAATGACTCTCTACAGGCTATGAAAGCAGATGTAAGGTTGGCTTCAATGACTTTGGCAAACTCTTCGGTTTTCATTCTGATTGATAACTTGTCAAGCGTAATACCGGCATTGTTTACAAGATAAGAAAGTTCACCATCACTCTCAATGATAACCTTCAACCCCTCTTTCAAAGCCTCTTCGTCAGTTACATCAAACTTTACAACAGCGGCTTTTCCTCCGTTTGAAACTATATCATTCATCAACTCGTCGGCCAAATTAGGATTGCTTCTATAATTTATCCAAACCTTAAGTCCATAACCTGCTAAAACTTTAGCTATATCTCTACCTATACCTCTGCTTGCACCTGTTACAAGTACATTTTTCCCGCTAAATTTCATAATTCTCCTTTTTATTCGTGAATCGTGAATCGTGAGACGACATTTCGAATCTCACTCACCATTCTCAATTCTCAATTCTCAATTTTAAAATAGTGCTTCGTCCATCTCTTTTGGTTTTGGAAGTCCCATCAGTTTTAAAACCGTCGGGGCTATATTGCTCAAACCTCCGTTTTTTATCTTTTTTACATCTTTGTCGACTACAAAACAAAAAACATCCAAAGTCGTATGATTTGTCAGTGTATTACCATTTTCATCTTTCATCATTTCCACATTTCCATGATCACTTGTCAAAACTATGGAGTAATCTTTCTCTTGTGATTTTTTTAAAATCCTTCCTATCTCATTATCTACCGCTTCTACTGCTTTTATACCGGCTTCATAAACTCCGGTGTGTCCTACCATGTCACCATTTGCAAAATTTACCACGACAAAATCATACTCTTCATCCATAGCTTTTAGTACCGCATTCCCCACTTTGTGTGCACTCATCCTGGGCTCCATATCATAAGTAGGGACTTTCGGACTTGGTATCAGCACTCTTGTTTCATTTATCATAGGCTCTTCTACACCACCGTTAAAAAAGAATGTCACATGTGCATACTTTTCAGTTTCGGCAGTATGAAATTGGCTCAAACCCTCTTTTGAAATGATTTCTGCGAGTATGTTTTTAGGTTTTTCACTTTTAAAAAGTATCGGAAAAGGGTACTCTTTGTCATATTCGGTCATAGTAGCCACATTTACCTTTATATATTTTTCTCTATCAAATTCATCAAAGTTTTCAAACCCTATCGCCTTGGATATTTCTCTTGCTCTGTCATTTCTAAAATTGGTAAATATCACACCGTCATTCTCTTGAAAACCGTTGTACCCCTTAAATGCCACAGGCTCTATAAACTCATCGGTTATATCTTTTTGATATGACTCTTTTATATACTCTTCAGGCGATAGGTCAGTTTTCGGTTTTGCCAAAACTATGGCATCGTACCCTTTTTTAACTCTATCCCATCTGTTATCTCTATCCATAGTGTAGTATCTTCCGGACATAGTAGCGATTTTTATATCCTCATCACAAATTTGCTCCAACTCTTTTAGGTAGTTTACACCTGATCTTGGATCCACATCCCTGCCGTCTGTTATCATATGGATATATACTTTTTTGCCTCTTTCTTTGGCGATTTTAGCCAGTGCCAAAGTATGTTTTATATGGGAGTGAACCCCGCCGTCACTTATGAGTCCTACAAGATGGATATCCCCGCTTTTTTGCAATATCTCATTTAAAACAGGATTTTTTTCTATACTTTTATCCTCTATGGATTTGCTGATTTTTACAAGATTTTGATACAAAATCCTGCCGCTTCCTATGGTCATATGGCCTACTTCACTGTTGCCCATTTGACCTTCCGGGAGTCCTACCGCAAGCCCTGAAGTTTTAACCAAAGAGTATGGTACATTTTCAAAAAGATAATTGTATGTCGGCTTTATGGCTTCACAAAAAGCATTATGTTTGCAGGAATTGTTAAAACCTATGCCGTCAGTTATGATAAGTACTACTTTTTTACTCATAATATTTCCCTAAGTAATTTTATAGGGATATTTTACTATAATGTCCCTTTTATTTTAGTTAGGATACATTAATGCTTTATTTTATTTATGAAACATTTCATATCAATCTTTTCCAATACATTACATTAAGAGCCGGTGTGGCATTTTTCATTGGATTTGTTTTAACTTTATATCTTATGCCAAAATTCATCAAATGGGCTACAAAACAACATTTAAATCAGCCTATTTTTGACCTAGCACCCGGCACTCATCAAAAAAAGGGCGGAACGCCTACCATGGGAGGTATAGTCTTTACCGCTTCAACACTAATAGCAACTCTTTTAACTGTAAAATTGACCAATACATATGCCCTCACAGGCATACTTACCATACTCTTCTTTTCATTGATAGGTGCAAAAGATGATATATCCAAAATAACAGGCAAAAAGAATGATTCGGGCTTGAAACCAAGAACGAAGATGCTGCTACAGATAGTTTTTGCATTTATCGTATCTGCCGTTCTGTATTATTTCAGCGGGATCGATCACAACTTGTATATACCTTTTTACAAACATCCGCTTATAAATCTTGCATGGTTTGTCATACCATTTTGGATATTGGTTATGGTCTCTACCAGTAATGCGGTTAACCTGACCGATGGACTTGACGGTCTTGCTACGGTGCCTTCTGTTTTTAGTTTTTTAAGTTTGGGAGTATTCGTATATATAAGCGGCAATGCGATCTTAAGTGCTCACTTTTTGCTTCCAAAAGTAAGTGGTGTGGGTGAAGTATCTATCATAGCGGCGGCATTTGTAGGATCGTTAATAGGATTTTTATGGTACAACTGCCATCCTGCCGAAGTCTTCATGGGTGATAGCGGGAGTCTTAGCATCGGTGCTTTTATGGGATATATGGCTATCGTTTCTAAAAATGAGATACTTCTTATCATCATAGGATTTATATTTGTTCTTGAAACGCTTTCAGTGATACTTCAAGTCGGCAGCTTTAAAGCAAGAAAAAAGAGGATATTTCACATGGCACCTCTACATCATCACTTCGAGATACACGGTTGGGCAGAGAGCAAGATCATAGTCAGGTTTTGGATCATAGCTTTGATAGCCAATATCATAGCTCTTATAACTATAAAGATAAGATGAGCATATGAGTAGATGAGTAGATGGGAGTATGAGTAGATGAGTAGATGGGAGTATGAGATGATGGGTATAATCCACTCGTTCACCCATTCACCCATCCACCCATCCTCAATCGACCGAAGGGAGATTTTAATGAGTATATCACTTTTTGGATATGGAAAGACTACAAAAGCTATAGCCGACAGAGTAAATGGATGTAAGTTCTTTGATGATAACGTAAAAGAGATAACCGAAAAAGATAATCATACCGTTTACCCCTCTTTTATGTTCAATCCCGATGAAAGCTTACTCGAGATACCAAGCCCGGGTATTCCTCCCTGCAATGACATGATAAAAAGAGCAAAAAATCTTGTAAGTGATTATGACTTTTTCTATCAAAAGAACAAACAAAGACCGTTTAACATATGGGTAAGCGGAACGAATGGCAAAACAACAGTAACAAAAATGTTAGGACATTTACTAAAAGACAAAGGAGGAGTGATCGGTGGCAATGTAGGAACGCCTTTGGCAAAGCTTCCAAATACAGCTATACATATACTTGAAACAAGCTCTTTTACACTTCACTATACCAATATAGCAAAACCGGACATTTACATACTTTTACCGGTAAGCGAGGATCACATAAGTTGGCATGGAAGCTTTGAAGAGTACAAAAAAGCAAAAGCAAAACCACTGGAATTTTTAAAAGAAGGTGAAGCGATCATCCTGCCAAAAGAGTTTGAAGACACTGCTACAAACGGTTTTAAAATAACATACGAGAGCACGGATAAACTAGCAGAGTATTTTGACATAGACATAAAAAAGATAAACTTTCTTGAGCCTTTTTTGTTTGATGCCGTTATAGCACTTGGGGTTACGAAGATACTTTTTGACGACATCGACTATGATCTGATAAATTCCTTTCATATCGACCCGCACAGACTCGAAGAGTTTAAAGACAAAAAAGGCAGACTTTGGGTAAATGATTCAAAAGGAACAAATCTGCATGCGACCCTCAATGCCATAAAAAGATACCAAAATTTCACTATACATCTGATACTGGGAGGTGATGACAAGGGGGCTGATTTAACTCCTTTGTTTGATATCCTAAAAGATATGAATGTTTACATATACGCAGTCGGCAGTAACAAAGATAAAATTGTCAATTTATCACAAGATATAGACAAAAAAGCAACTAAATGCAATACATTGGAAGATGCGGTACAAAAGATAGATAAAATTCATGATAAAACCTCAGTCGCTCTCCTCTCTCCTGCTGCTTCAAGCCTGGATGAATACCCATCATATAAAGACAGAGGCAATCTATTTAAAGAACTTGTAACGGGTTTAAGTTAGTTTTTAAAAGTTTTAGTTATAATTTCATTCTAAATTTTTTGGCCAGATAGCTCAGTCGGTAGAGCAGGTGACTGAAAATCACCGTGTCGGCGGTTCGATTCCGTCTCTGGCCACCACCTTTCTTCTGATATTTTTCTTAATCTCTGCCAAAATATCCCCGATAAAACTTTGTTTAAACCAAAAGAGAGTAAAATTTTACAAAATTTTGTAACATAAGAAGTATTTATGGTTAGAAACAGAATCACAGAAGAAACCGCTCTTTTTGCCAGTGTCGCCAAGTGGCTGTTTTTGTCAACTATCATAGGATTGGTTGTAGGAGCGGGTGTCTCACTCTTTTTAAAAATAATAGAATATTTTATACACAAACAAGGGGTTTTACCCTTTCATTACTATTTTTTACTTCCATTGGCGCTTATAACTTCAGTATATCTTGTCAAAAAATTCGCTCCCGATGCGGAAGGACATGGAACAGAAAAAGTCATACAGGCGATCCATGAAAAAAACGGACTTATCGATGTTGCGGTAATCCCGGTAAAAGTTTTAGCTACTATCATCACTATAGCTGCGGGCGGTTCAGTGGGTAAAGAGGGGCCAAGTGCACAGATAGGCGCTGGAGTAGCCTCAGTATTTGCTACATTTTTAAAATTTAGTGACGAGGATAGAAAAGCTATCGTTATATGTGGTATCAGTGCCGGTTTTGCGGCGGTTTTTGGCACACCTATCGCCGGTGCGGTTTTTGGGGTGGAAGTTTTGATAGTGGGCTCCATACTCTATAGTGTACTTTTACCCTCTTTTATAGCCGGATTTGCCGCATACTTGGTATCTCAAACCATGGGAACACCCTATATATCGTTTGATTTTGACTTTTACCCCAAATACGGACTGAATGAAATACTTTTTTTAAAAGTAGTTGTTGCGGGCATACTGTTTGGTTTGATTTCAGATCTTACCATAACCATAGTTCATGCCATAGGCAATTGGGCAAAAAAAGAACTAGTCATGGGGTATGTTAAAAAAGCCTTTATAGGCGGTATGTTCCTGATAGGTTTGGCTCTGCTTTTTGGTGATCAATATCTTGGTCTTGGAATGCAGCAGATAGGAAACAGTATAAACAACCCTACAGGCGGCGGTGTACACTGGTATGACTTTTTTTTAAAGATCATATTTACAGGTCTTAGTCTTGGCTTTGGAGGAAGCGGTGGAGTTATAACACCTCTTTTTTTCATAGGCTCTACAAGCGGAAATGCCATAGGCCATCTCTTAAACGGCAATATACAGTTTTTTGCCGCCATAGGTCTTGTAAGCGTTATAGCCGGTGCTGCAAACACCCCTATAGCAGCTGCCATAATGGCACTGGAGCTTTTTGGTATCCAATCAGCTCACTATGCGGCGATTTCAGGCATCATAGCATATCTTATAACAGGTCATAGAAGTATTTACCCTTCCCAAATACTTGCTTTTAAAAAGTCTCAGTATCTTGAAGTACCTACCGGACACGATATGGAGCATACTAGAGTCGAAGGTACCAAGTCTGTTACACTAAACAGGCTAAGAGAGAGATGGCAGCAAAAAAAGGGATTGAAAAAGCCGGATAACGACATTAAAGAGTGATACTTTTTCTTATCTCTTTATAATCTGGAAAGATTTTTGACACTTCATTCCAAAAATCTTTGGAGTGATTTTTATGTTTGATATGAGATAATTCATGGACGATAACATAATCTATCTGCTCATATGGTAATTTTGCTAAAAGAGTATTAAAGGTCAGCACATCATCACCCGAGCAACTACCAAGTCTTCTTTTCATTTTTCTATACTTTATATCTTTTGGATAAAGTGAGAGTTTTCGTGAAAAATAGCTTATACGAAGAGATATGAATTTACTGATTTCAGTTTTATAAAATTTCTCTACCCAGTTTTTGGGGTCTTTTAAAATTTTATAGCGATAATATATATTGTCCCCGTCAAAACTTATATCTTCTTGACTACTTTTTTGATAAACAAACGGATAGCTTCGTCCAAAAAGGTATATCCTTCCGTTATCTTTATAAATATTATCTTTTTTTTGACGGGCAAGACTTTTGTCAATGGCGCGTTTTATCCACTCTCTTTTTTTCTCCATTAGAGCAAGGGCTTCTTTTTTTCTGTAAGCCGAGCTAGTCAAAGTAACTTCACCGTTTTTATCTACTTTGATATATATATTTTTGATTTTAGGTTTTATAATGTGTTTAAATTTCATGTTTTCTCTAATTTTTTGTATAATTATCCCGAATTTTGCATTAGAAGTTGTTAAAGATATGCCAATGCTTATAGTAGAGGAGGTTTCTTAAAATTTGCAGGACTACCTGGATGGTAATTTAAGAATTTTAAGAAAACTCCTATGCTATAATGATTGGTATATATTTGATGATTTCTGATGCAAAATTCGGGATCTCACCAAAGGAGTTGCCATGGGAAATGAAAAAAATAAAAATAAAGTTCAAATTTGGGTGAAAAAGGAGACTTTGGAGTATGAGGAAGAGCTTCGAAAACTGCAAATCGAACTTTTAAAATGGCAAAATCATGTAAAAGAAAAGGGGTTGAAATACCTTATCATTTTCGAAGGAAGGGATGCCGCGGGAAAAGGCGGGACTATCAAAAGGATAACCGAACATTTGAACCCCAGGGGTGCCAGAGTCGTAGCACTTGAAAAACCAAGCGATGTGGAGAAAACCCAGTGGTATTTTCAAAGATATGCCAAACACTTGCCAAGTGCGGGTGAGATAGTACTGTTTGATAGAAGTTGGTACAATAGAGCCATGGTGGAACCTGTTATGGGGTTTTGTACCGAAAGAGAACATCACAAATTTTTAAAAGATGCACCGGATTTTGAAAGAATGATAGTAGAAAGCGGTACCAAACTTTTCAAGTTTTACTTTTCCGTCTCTAAAGAGGAGCAAGCAAGAAGATTTAAAGCGAGAGAAACCGATCCTTTAAAGCAGTATAAGCTGTCCCCAGTTGATAAGTTGTCTCAAAAGTATTGGGATGAGTATACTTTGGCTAAATTTATGATGTTAAGTTCCACCCATACCGAACATGCACCATGGACCATCATAAAAAGTAACAACAAAAAGAAAGCAAGATTAAATACCATAAAGCACTTACTAAACTTTGTTGATTATCCTGATAAAATCGATCCTAAAGAGATAGAGGTGGATAGAGATATAGTAGTTTACGGAAGAGATGAGGCCATAAGAATGGAGAAAAATTTTAAATTTAAAATCGTCGATAAAAATATAGGAGGATAAGATGAGCAATAAGATAAAAATCGTATGTCCAAACTGTCACAAGACCAATGCCATTCCTGCAGATAAAGAGGTGCATAAGGCAAACTGCGGTGCTTGTGGACATTCACTTTTGGATACTCATCCGGTATCTTTGGATGAAAGCAGTTTTGAAAAACATATACTAAACAGTGATATTCCAGTTATTGTTGACTTTTGGGCTGAGTGGTGCGGGCCTTGTAAAATGATGGCTCCAAACTTTGAAGCTGCGGCGGCTCATTTTCCGCTTAAAGCACAATTTGCCAAGGTAAATACAGAACACTACCCTGCTCTCTCCCAGAGATTTGGCATAAGAGGGATACCGACTATCATCATCTTCAAAAACGGTACTGAAGTTCACAGGGTTTCAGGTGCATTAGATCAAAATTCCATCATAAACCTAGTAAATCAATTTGTATAAAGTTCTGTTTTCATTTATCATCTTACTCTTTTATTCGGGGTGTACCACAAAAAATACTCCCCTAATAAATCAAGCTCAAATAGACATAAAAACACTTATAAAAGAAAACAATATACCATCAATTTCCATTGACATTAAAAGCTTTTGGCAAAAGTATCTGCATCCATGGTCACTAAAAAAATTTGATATCTCATCACTGCAGGCTTCATGGGCAAACAGAGCGTTTGGAAAAGAAAAATTCTTTGCCGAAAACAAACTTCCTTGGAGTATAAAAAACATAGGTAATATCATAAAACAGACAAATTTTGATAATTTCAACCAAGCTCCATCCTATGCAATCACTACCAAAAATACACAAGTCAGAAATCTACCCACCAACAAACCTTTTATGCTAAATCCAAAACTTGACGGAGAGGGATTTGCTTTTGATTATCTGCAAAATACAAGACTTCATGTAAATACACCTCTTCTCATATCTCATACCAATCTTGACGGCTCTTGGGTATTTGCAAAGAACCCTTCATCTTATGGATGGATAAAAGTAAGTGACATATACAAAATATCCAAAGAGGAGATAAACAAGTGGAAAAATTACCCCAAATTGGTCATCACAAAAGATAATACTCCCATATATGATATCAAGCAAAACTTTCTATTTTACTCGAAAATGGGAGATATATACCCCTTGATAAATGATGAAAAAGATAATGATCTTTACAAAAGCTTTATCTACAACAGATATAAAGGTAAATTATATATAAAAATCCCAAAAGAGTATGCTTCAAAATTCCCTCTGCATTTTGATAAACAAAATATCTCAAAAACCACCGGGGAACTCTTAAGAGAAAATTACGGCTGGGGCAGTTTTATGGGCAATCGTGACTGTTCAGCTCTAACTCAAGACTATTTTAGGGTTTTTGGAATATGGCTACCAAGAAACTCATCTTTTCAAAGCAAATATGGCACAACTATAACATTAAAAGGCAAAAGCGATAAGGAAAAAGAGCAACTGATTCAAAAAAATGCACTTGCTTTTTTATCTCTTTTGCATTTAAAAGGGCATATCATGCTTTATGTGGGAACTTACAAAGATAAGTCTTATGTTTTGCATAACCTGTGGGGCATACATACAAAGGATAATACCAGATATATCATAGGAAAAGCTCTCATATCAGATCTTTATCTTGGAAAAAACTTGCCAAATCTAACCAAAGAATCTCTTTTGATCGAGAGGATCGATACACTCACAGTTTATCCAAAAGATATCATACTGCAAAAATGATTATCTGCTTTTTGCATATCTCAAGATAAGATAGCCGACAATACCTGATAAAAAAGAGCTTAATAATATGGCCAATTTATCGGCATAATGAAAAATCTCCGTATCATTATATGCCAGCGAATCGACAAAAAGACTCATAGTAAAACCAATACCTGTCAGTACTGCCAGTCCGTACAGTTGCATCCAACTGCTATCTTTGGGAAGGCTTGCTAAACCTAGCTTTATAGCTATAAAACTAAATCCGAAAACTCCCACTTGCTTTCCTATGAAAAGTCCCAGCATTATGCCAGCTGGAACCGTACTGAACATATCGCCTACCGAGATGCCGTTCAAACTTACTCCGGCATTTACAAATGCAAAAAGAGGTAGTATCAAAAATGCCACCCAGTAGTGTAAATCATGCTCCAACTCTTTCGCCATTGAAAATCTTTCTCCATCTTTTGTGGTTGAATTAAGAGGTATGAAAAATGCCAAAGCCACACCTGCTAAAGTCGCATGTACGCCGGACTTTAAAACACTGACCCAAAGTACGATACCCACCAGGATGTATGCAGCTTTTTTTACAACCCCCATTTTGTTCATTATAAAAAGCACTACCAGACTCAAAGAAGATACAATCATGGAGACAACGGATAAATCCGAAGTATAAAAAAGAGCTATGATGATGATAGCACCCAAGTCATCTATGATGGCAAGCGCCATCAAAAAAAGCTTCAAAGATACCGGGACTCTTTTCCCAAGTAGTGATAAAATCCCCAACGCAAACGCTATATCGGTAGCGGTAGGTATGGCCCATCCTTTAAGAGCAAAAGCGTCTGCTCTGTTTATAAAAGCAAATATCAAAGCAGGAATTATCATACCTCCCAAAGCGGCGATACCAGGTAGTGCTACTTGTTTTAGAGATGAAAGCTGTCCTTCTAAAACTTCCCTTTTTACTTCCAAGCCTATCAAAAAGAAAAAGATAGCCATCAATCCGTCGTTAACCCAAAGAAGTAACGGTTTTGCTATCTGCAGACTTCCAAAACGAATCTCGACATGAGTATGCAAAAAACTGTTGTACAACCCATGCAAAGAACTGTTTTCAAGTATCAAAGCCACTATGGTTACAAATATAAGCAGTATACCCGCGCTTGACTCTTTTTTTATAAAATTTTCTATCATATTCATCGGTAATTTTTTCCTTGTTTTTAAAAATAGCTATAATTTTATCATAAAGCAGATATATGTCAAGACAAAAATCTCTTTAGATATTTAGCGACATCTAAAGCAATCTTTGTAATAATGTTTAAAAACATTCGGGATATTTATGGCAAATCAAAAATTATCTTATATATATGCCTTAAGTGCCGTGCTTCTTTGGTCTACGGTTGCTACTGCTTTCAAAGTGGCTCTTAGGTCTTTAAGTCCAGTAGAACTGCTTTTGTACTCTTCTTTGAGTGCTCTTCTTTTTTTAACGCTGTTGATAATCCTGCAAAAAAAGGTAGCTAAAACCATCGATTATATCAAAAAGTATTTTTTCATCACCATCTTACTTGGGGTGATCAACCCTTTTGTATACTATCTTGTACTTTTTAAAGCCTATGATATGCTACCGGCACAGGAAGCTCAGGCTATAAACTATACCTGGGCATTGATGCTATCGTATCTGAGTGTTGTTTTTTTAAGGCACAGACTTTCGATCTATGATATCATTGCCGGTTTTATGGCATATTTTGGAGTACTTGTTATAGCTACAAAGGGTGATGTAACATCTTTACACTTCTCAAACGATATAGGTGTTTTATTGGCACTGCTTAGTACCGTCTTATGGTCATTTTACTGGATATTCAATACGAAGATAAAAGCCGATCCGATTATATCTCTTTTTTGCAATTTTCTAGTAGGCTTTACTTTGATCCTTATATATTTTGTAACTTATGAAAAATTTAGAAGCATCGGTTTTGAAAGTGTTGTCTCGAGTGTATATGTAGGGCTTTTTGAAATGGGGATCACTTTCATACTGTGGCTAAAAGCGTTAAAACAGAGTGAAAACACGAGTAAAACAGCAAATTTGATATTTTTGTCCCCGGTATTGTCTTTAGTTTTTATACATTATATCGCGGGAGAAAAGATAGAAAATTCTACGATAGTAGCGCTTATTTTTATACTCATAGGATTATCAATCCAAAATAAAACAAAGGAAAAATATGCAAAAAATATTTGATTGTATCGACGGATACTTAAAGGATTTGGAAGATGAGATACTGCGAATCGTTTCGGACCAATCCATCCCCCTAACCAAAAAAAACCAACTTATGGAACCCATAGCGGATCAAAAAAAAATTTTGACATATACCAAAGAAGCGCTTTTGAAGATAAAAGATAAAAAATATGAAGCCAAATGCGGTATGAGCAGCCTCTAATTAAAATTATGCTATAATCATTTCTTATTTTGGATCAAGGAAGTGCAGTATGAAATTAACTGAAAAACAAATGCTTGTAACAATGTTTGAAATGCAGCAGAGATTGAATGATGAAACAAATGGAGAAGGCTGGGAAAGCGGATACAACAAATACGGCAAGATCATAAATTGGAAAAGATGTATATACATGGAGTGTGCCGAACTCATAGACAGTTTTCCATGGAAACACTGGAAAAACATCAAAGCGGATCCAAACTGGCAAAATATCCATATAGAAGTCATAGATATTTGGCACTTTGTAATGAGCTTGGCGCTTGAACAATACTACAATCAAAAACTAGGAAAAATCGAAGATATAGTTTCATTTATCTTGGATAATAAAAGTTTCAAAATGTTTTGCAAGGAACCTGAGGATATCAAAAACGCAGAACCGATGGAGATCATCAATCAGATAGAAAGGATCATTCACATAACTTCAGGCTCTTACAGCAATACTTTTGAAAAGATCATAAGTGAATACTTCACGGTAGCACATAACTGTGGGTTGAATATAGACTCTCTTTATAAAGTTTATGTCGGTAAAAATGTTTTAAACGGCTTTAGGCAGGATAACGGATACAAAGAGGGCACATACAAAAAACTTTGGGGTGAAGTTGAAGATAATGTAGTGATGAATAAAATCATGCAGGAAAACAGTACCATAACACCTGAAGAACTTTACATTTCACTTGAGGCAGAGTATAAAAAAATATCATGAAATTATTGTTTAGAAGTGTAAAAGATTTTTTAACCTTAAGGTTTTTACTTCTTTCGACGCTTCCGTTTTTAGTCTCTTTTTTGATATTTGGGGCACTGTTTTTATACAGCGGCAGTGAGTTTATAGATTTTTTAAACAATACTGCAAACGGTACCAATTTTACCGACATCGACCCTCAAGCACATCCAGTGATAAATTATATATTGACTTTGGCTTTCGTCAAATGGGCACTTGTGACATTTTTCTATCTTTTTGGTACATTTTTAATGCTACTTGTCTCTGTTATCATAGCCGTTATAGTGGTAGGTTTTTTTACTCCATATATCGTTAAAAATATCCAACAAAAGTATTATCCGAACTTTCAAAGAGATGAGATAAGTTTTTTGAAAGTTTTAGTGATGTATGTCAAAGTGTTTTTTATATTTGTATTTTTAAGTTTTGTGGCTATACCTCTTCTTATAGTACCGGGGGTAAACCTTTTTATCTTCAACATTCCGTTTTACTATCTGTTTCACAACCTCCTGGTCATAGATGTGGGCTCAAATATAGAAAATTTGCCAAGATTTAACGACATAACCCAAAAGTACAAAAAAGAGTTTCTAAGTGCGACATTTATCTCATATGCACTCTCCCTCATCCCCATAATAGGCCTCTTTTTGCAGCCTCTTTTTGTGATATACCTAACTCATCTATTTTTTGAAAAAAGTATGCCTGCACATTAATTGTACAATTTTCCTATTCTGCCAAATCGTTTGCAAAGTAAACTTTTGTGTTTGGGGATTGGTTGTAGTAGCCCATGTTATTTGTTTAACCTTTCACTAAAGACACTCTGTTTTATCATGTTTTGTAGTTTTGGTTTTTTTAGGTAGGTTTTGAAGGGGTGATTTAATATAATTCCGGTTGCACCGACACCTGCACCGACACCTGCGCTACCGACACCTATCAGGAATTGACCGAGTGCCGTTTTTGTCAATATTTTAGCAGTAGGTATGACTACCGGCATATATCTTGCTCCAAAGCATGCTCCCACTAGTCCAAGTCCTATCACTCCTGCTCCTACCGTCTTTGAGTGGGTTACGGGGTCTTTCCAGTCATTTACCTGTCCTATAAGGGTTGCTTTTACGCTTGAGAGAGTGTTATGTAGTTTTGATTTGGATAGGGGTGAGCCTACTGATATGATATTTAGGTTTGGATATGTGTATCCTTGTTTGTATCCTAAGGATAAAGCTTTGTTTATATCTTCGTTTCCGGCACTATGTGTTATGATAAGTACTTTTCCTTTTGCTTGGTTGTTTATCTTTCTGTATGTGTATTCATTTAGTATATCTTTTTTTGTGTAACGGTTATTTAAGTATTCTGGTATATCTCCTACTCCTTTGTTATCTCCAAATAGTCCGTGTGTATCATTTAGTATGATACCTACCGGTTGTTTTACAATCTCTTCAAGATTTGCCGCACTCTTTTTGGCATCTTTTAGTGTATTGTCCATACCGTTTGCAAAGTAAACTTTTGTGTTTGGGGATTGGTTGTAGTAGCCCATGTTATTTGTTGTTTTCCTTATTGGTGTTTTCTTTTGATTTTATTTTTCTTATGGATTTGTCTAAGTGGTTTATGAAGGGCTTTACTATTGTAAAAAGTATTATATTTGACAATAAGAAGAATAAACCTGCAAATAAAATTTTTGCTTCTATAGAGCTTTTATCTATTGATAAAAATTTAAGAAGACTTGTTGTGCTAAACAAACTACCTCCAAAACTATAGCCGATTGATAAATCTAGAACGACAAATATAAACATTGAAAAAGATAGTAAAAAAATATCAAATATTAGTAATTTTATAAATATTGAAAAATATAGTATTTTCTCTTTTATTATTATAATTATTATCAATACAAATAAAGATAATGGGTGAAATATTATTGCTATAAATATATTTGATAAACCAAATATATTTATACATACATTAAAAATAGTAAAAAAATATAAGACCATCAGTATTTTTTTTAATTTATTGTCCATTATTTTTTTAACCTCTTCGATGTTTTAATAGTATTTTGTAATATTATCTCTTTTTTAACTTTGGGGTAGTAGCTTTCAAAAGGATGATTTTTTTTAAGATTATTGTAAATCGGTATTTTAAATTTCTCTAAATCTTTAAGCCCATATTTCACCTCATAATCCCCATCCCCGTTAACCCATCCGTTTGCTATGGGGTCATGTGGATTGTTTATCTGTACTATGTTCTTTACTCCCACTTTTGCTCCTTCTTTTTTTAAGTCTGTTAATGACCTTGGGCTTCCTACTGAGATTTGACTTATGTCTTTTAGTTTAACATTTTCAAGCTGTAAAACTTTGTATCCTTTATAACTATCTTCATTTCCGGCACTGTGAGTTATAAGAATTGTTCCTTTTGGAAGTTGTCTTAGCATATATCCGTTTAGTACATCTTGTATGGTTAGATAGTTTGGTTTCCATTCTAAAAAGTCTCCTAAGAGATTATGTGTTTTATTGCTAAAAAGTCCTATATTGGAAAAATCTTTGCTTATTAGAGCTTGACTCTGTTTTGCATCCTCTCTTGTGTTGTTCATACCGTTCCAAAAGACTATCTTTGTGTTTTTGTTTATATCGTAATATTTCATATCTGTTTTAGCTCTAAGAGTTTCAAACTCTTTCTTGTTATCCAAATTAAATACACTTTTAAACTTTGTTGTATCTTGTTTTGGTATATCTTCTATTTTACCGTTTAGATATGCTTCTACAAGAGGTGTATTTATTACTCTTTTTTTATGAGTAGCATCAAGCTTTTGACTTAGTTTTGCTAACTCTTTAGATGATAATTTAACTATCTTTTTATTGTCTATCTTATCCGTTGCCACGACTCTGTTTTTATACAGATACAAAGTATTGTTATCAACCGCACTCTTTGAGCTATCATATGCACTTTGCATATCATGTCCGCTTAGTCCTGATATGATTGTAGCTGCTAAGTTTGCATACAATCTTGTATATATCTTATCGCTTGGTGAAAAGTATCCGTCTTTGCTTAGAGTATCTTTTATATCTTCTCCTATAACTTCTCCGCTTAGGGCTCCTATGACTCCTGCTGTTATATCTCTTTTGGCTATGGCTGAAGATGTGGCTCCCAAAAGTGCATGAGAGAGTTTATGTTCAAAGTAATTTATATCTCCGCTTTGATAGTTTTTAGCTATGGTATGAGAGAAATCAGCTTGAAACTCACCTGCTGCCGCTTCTCTTAGGTTGTTTATATATTTACCTCCATATACGGCTTCTTTTAATCCGCTCTTTAAAGTAGTATTAGCCAATCCTTTTGTAATCTTTTGATTTAGGGTTAGGTTTTTGTATTTTATACCTTTTATGCCAAGCTTTGCGTTTAGGGTTGGGGTTAGGTTTGCCAAAGAAATTGTTACAAGCAAGGATATATTTAATATTATTATTGATAATCTTTTTGGCAAAGATTGCTCCTTTTATGATTGTTTGACGGTTTTATTCATATTAAACACAATCTGTTTTATTGTGTTTTTTAGTTTTGCTTTTCACAACTTTTTACTGTATCAGTACTGTTTCTTCTCTTTCTTTACAATATTTTTTTCCTGAGATAATTTTCCAACTAACTATTTTCATTTCTGGATCATTTTTTTTGACTATATAACCAAATATACAGTTTTTAGGATACTCTAAAATATAAATATAATGGTTTTTATCATATGTTTTTTTATCTTTATTTCTTAATCCTGGATATAATTTATCTCCTATACTCATATCTAAGTTTTTTTGAAATATTTCATAAGTAGCGGGACCAGTAGCACACCCACTTAAGCCAAACAATATAACTATTACAGTTAAAATATTATTGATTCTCATTTTTCATTTCCTTTTGTTGTTGATTGTATAAATCCATAAATGTCTTTATTTTTTTGTCTTTTGCTTTATCGATATTGTAGTGTTTGTTTATGACAATGTTGTCTATCAGTTCTATGTTATTCTCTATAGCCGTAGAAGCCGCAAGAGGAGCTGCGGGGAAAAGAAGAAGCCCACTGCTTGCATTTATCATAAAGTTATCATATTTTAGATATGTTTTTCCATCTATATTTTCATAATTCCAACTTGATAAAAAGTCATGAGGTCCGGCAAAGTGTTCTAATGCGCTGTCTATTATGCCGCCTTTGGAGTATTCATGTTTAAATAAAAGTCTTTTGCCTGTTTGGGAGCCTCCGAAAGGGGCAATAACTGTTGTCTTGCCAACTAATTCTCTATTTTTAATTACTTTCCTAAAATGACTCCCTGCAATCTTAGCCCCATCACCGTTTATCCCGGCACTTTGATATTTGGGCTTTACTTTTTTACCATCCTTTCCACTATAGTCAAAGTTTTCTTTTACATATTTTCTCATTTGAAGAGAAGTATCGTTTAGTATCGAGAGTGTTGCTCCTGCTTTAAAGCCGTTTTGAAAGCTTCCTCCTGTTAACTTTGATACTACACCTTGTTCTGTTCCTCTTAATGCCGCATTTTTTACATATTTTGTTATGTTCATATTTTTTCTTAAAGCATCTGTAAAGTTTGGTTTTATAATTGAACTGTTTACATAGCTTAACACTCCCGCGGTTACTGCTGATTGCATAAGAGATTTGGTATCAAGTTTAAAACTCTCTTTTGTTATGGCTGAAGTGGCTAATTGGGTTGTTATACCCGTTACCACAGCTTGGGTGGCTGCTGCTGTTACGGATTGGGTTAGGGTAAATGATGCTGCTTTTGTTGCGGTTAAAGATGATATGAGTGATGATCCTGCTCCTGAAGTGATAGCTGAAGATATCGCACTTACTATGATAGCTCCTAAGGTTGAGAGAGTTGTATGCTTTTCATTCCATTCTTTATTGTTTAGTGTTGCTTTTATCTGGTTTATCTCTTTTTGGTTTAAGCTGTATTCACTTGATAGTATCTTTATGATGTTCTCTTTGGAGAGGTTTTGTTTTATGATTTTTGTTAGGGTTTTATCTGCTTTTATATTTTTTAGTTTATCTATTATATCTTTATTGTTTAGTATAAGACTGTTTGTTTGGATGGAAGCCTCTTTTACTTTTTCTTTATTGTATCCTTTGGATTGAACGGTATTTGTTAAAAATCCGCTTTTACTTTTAAAGTGGTTTTCATAGGAGGTATCTTTTTTACTTATTAGGTTTAGTATCTTTGTGGTTACTTTTGTGCTTAGAGCTTTTATATCACTTGCTATGAGGTTTGTTTGGTTTGAGTTTATATTTATGCCTTTTGCTTTTAGGAGGGATTTTATCTGAGTGGTTGTACTTATGGTATCTCTTTGTTTGCTTCCTCCACCAAAGAGTCCTCCTTTAACTTCGTGTTTAAAGTCACTGTAGTATGAATTTGTAGCATTTTTTATAGCAAGGGAGTCTTTTGCATTTATGTTTATGTTGTTGTTTGCATTTAGGGATGAAGCTTTTATGTTTAGGGTATTTGAGTTTGTTGATATATCTTTTGCCCTTAGAGATGAAGTTAACTGCTTTGTAGAGCTTCCTTTGTTGTAACCTCCGTTAAGGTTGAAGTTATAGTCATGCTTTTTCTCTTGTGAGCTTATAGTTATATCTTTTGCTTTTAGAGTTAAAGCATTGTTTGCTTTTATATCTGTATTGTATATGTTTATACTCTTTTTTGCATTTAGGTTTATGTTTTTGTTTGATGATATCTTGGATGTATCTGATTTGGATGTGGTGTGTTCGTCTCCTTGGTTATAAGAGTATGAATTTGTTTTTAAAAGAGTGAGGGAGTTTATGTTTGAAGCGTTTAGGTTTATATCTTTTAAGCTTTGTACGGTTGAGCTTAGGTTGTTTATGTTTTCTTTGGCGTTTAGGTTTATAGTCCCTTTTGCACTTAGGAGGGCATTAGAGTTTGTGAGGTTGTTTGATTTTATATTTATATCACTGTTTGCCGTTATGCTTCCACTATTTATGAGGTTGTTTTTTAAGTTTAGGTTTATGTTGTTTGCTTCTATTTTAGAGCCGTATAAGTTGATGTCATCTGAGCTTAGATATAGATGAGGAATTAGTACCTCTTCTCCTTTTACTACTCCTTTTTCCATCCATACTATATCTTCATCAAGTCTTTTTATCTGCTCTTTGGTTAGTGTTACTCCAAATCTAAGATGAAGATCATCTTTTACCCTCAGGGCATTGTCCATGAGGTATTTGTACTGGGCTTTATCCGAGGTGAAGCCTTTTAGGTATCTCTCTCCTTTTAGGCGTATGATAGAGTCTCTTATGAAGTTTGTCTCATACATACCGTCACCGAGTCTTTTTATGATACTATTTGGATCTAATTTTAGTTTTTTTAGCATATAGTCACTGCTTATAAAAGTAGAGTAATCCGTATAAAGAGGGTTTGCCTCTATGAGATAGGGTGAAGCAGGAGAGTAGTTTGTTAAAAAGAGGGAGTATTTGCCTTTTGGGAGGGTTATGGAGTTTATGTTTACGGTGTTGTCTATGTTTGTATTTACAGGTTGTGAAGCTTGGAGTGAGTGGATAGTATTTATGCGATACAATCCTTCGTCTTTAGATATGAGTTTGTATGTTATATCCTTTTTTATATCTATGGCTTTATCTATCTCTTCTCTCAAGCTTGAATCTTCGCTTTGTAAAGAGGAGATGATATTTGTTATCTTGGCATCTGTAGAAGTATCGTTTAGCATTTGTGCTTTTAAGTCAAATTTGTCTTTTATACTTTTTGATAAGTTTTTTAGTTTCTCTTTGTTTTTGTTAAAATCATTTAGTGTGGTTATGGAGTTATTTAGGGTATCTAAGCTTTGTATATCGACTTGAGTGTTTAAAAGTGTATTTTTAAGCTCAGTTAGTTTTTGAGTAAGAGCGGTTATATCCGTAGGATTGGATATAGAACTTTGAGACTCTATGGAGGATTTTAGAGCATCTACCGATATCTTATCTTCTTGAAGATGTTTTATAAGGGTATCTTTTAGGGTATTGAGGTTGTTTTTAAAGTTATTTAAATCATCCTTGCTAACTACTTGGTCTATAGAGTTCTTTGTATTTGATAAAAGATTTAACTCATCTTCGCTGCTTGCTTTTAAAAGAGAGTGATTTGTCTGGATATTTGAAGAGTCTGTTTCTATGGCTTTTATGAGTTGGAGTTTTTGCAGGATTTGGGTATCGTTTAAAGAGCCTGCTTGTTGGCTTAGGTTGTTTAGGGTAACTACATCTCCTTTCAAAGAGCCTCCGGCTTGTATGCCGTAGTTTACAAGAGGAAGTCTTGTGGTCTCTACGGTCGTAAATGTTCCTCTGTATGCGGCTCTGTGTTTATGGTTGAAGCATACTCCGGACGGTCCGCTTGAAGAGCAGTATCTTTCGTCTCTGTATTGCTTGGTTACGGTTTTTGTTACCTTCAGTATGATTTTACCCAGATTATTTGCATGGTTTGCATTTAGGGTTATATCACCGTTGGCGGCTATAAGGGAGTAGTTGTTATTTAGAGTGTTTACATCTATGTTTATATTTTTATCGCTTAGTATCAAAGCCGGATTTGAAGAGAGGTTTACTACCTGGGTTTTTATATTTGTAGTAACTATATCATAATCGTTTGAACCCCCTCTTGAGACGACTTTGGTGGAAGTAGTTGCGGAGTCTTTTATCAAAGGAGAGGATGCTTGGTTGTTTAGAGTGTTTGCATATATATTTATATCTCCTCCTGCTTGCATAACTCCTTCGTTTGTTATAGTGTTTATCTTATCTCTGTTCTCATTTGCCTGGATGTTCAAAGAACCATCAGAGTATATCATACCCTCTTTGGAGTTATGAAGAGTGTTTTTTATCAGTAGATTTATATCTTTGTTACTTCTTATCATCACATCGTTGGATAGATCGTTTGCGTTAATGAAAAGATTGTTTTTTGAGTAGAAGGCTCCTTGGTTTGTTATATCGTTTGCTTGCATGCGAAGATCATATCCTGCTATCAAGCCTTGGTTGTTTAGAGTGTTTGATGTTTGCACGCTACTTGTATCATATCCTTCAAGTGCGCTTATCTCTCCTTGGTTATTTAAGTTTAAAGAGGATAATTGATAATTTTTAAAAGCATTTAGGATACCGTTTGTTTTTATGTTTATATCTTTGTCCGCTTTTAGGTTTATAGTGTTTGCGTATATCTTATCTAAAGAGGCTATGTTTGAAGAGGATGATATATCTATATGTTTGGATGCTACTATCTTTTTTAAGCTTATATCTCCGTTTGCGTTTAAGCTTAAACTATCCTGAGTCAAGACTTCATCGGGAAGATTTACTCCTACTCCTTTGTCACTGCTTGTTAAAGTTATAGTATTTGCATATACTCCTCCAAGAAGTGAAGAGTCTATGCTTACTCCGCTTCCGCTATTAGGTGTTGAAGTTATCTTTGCTTGATTGTTTATGAGGTTTGAGCCTGTTTTTATATCCAAGTTGTTTGCATAGAGTTTTGCGTTGATATGAAGAGCTTTTGAAAAAAGAGCTACAGAGTCTATGTTGTTTGCGTTAAAGCCTTCTCCTTCTATGCTTATATCTCCTCTTTTTACATCAAAGCCTTTAAAGGTATCGTTTTTAAACAGAGGAGTTCCGGTAGTAAGAGTGACTTTAGGGGTGTTTATAAATCCTCCGCCGTTTATCATTATACCGTTTGGATTTGCTATGATAAGATTTGCTTGTTTACCGGCTATTTCGCTAAAACCTTTCAAAAGAGATTTGGAAGTTCCCGTTACTTCGTTTAGTATGGTTGTAGCACTGTTTGATTTTAAGTTGGGATTGTATGATATATAACCCGCTAACTTGGTTTTTACCACTTTGTTTGAATTATTTAGTATAACTCCTTGTTTTTCTACGCTGTAAGAGGTAAATTTATTGTGCGATAGACCACTTGAGTTTGGTTTTACTATGTTTATGACGGGGATACCGTTTGGAGCTTTTGTGAGGGTTGCTCTGTTTGAAGCGGGAGCTTTGGTATCTACTTTTATACCTGAGGCCTGGATGGTTTGAGAGAGGAGTAGGAGGGTGATGTAAAGGATGGTTGGGATGGGGGTTGATTTCATAGTTTCTCCTTTAAAGCTTTTTTAGTGCAGGTTTTT
The DNA here is from genome assembly GCF_055384375.1 of Thiofractor thiocamini. Taxonomy (NCBI): domain Bacteria; kingdom Pseudomonadati; phylum Campylobacterota; class Epsilonproteobacteria; order Campylobacterales; genus Thiofractor; species Thiofractor thiocamini. The sequence goes on from NZ_AP042389.1 coordinate 1,312,585, forward strand.
ATGATATCACTTACTTCGTCATGACAATTATGCTTAAACGCATCAAAATATTCCCCTCCTCTTGGAATAATTCTTTTGTAAACACATTTAGCAAATCTTTTTTTATCTATATTTTTGGGCAATTTTATCTTTTTGCAGTATTTGTTATTGAAATATATAGAATTGTCAAGCATATACCCTTTTGCGTTAAAATAGCTCATATACTCTGCGGCATACAATCCTCCGCATCTATTTTCGGAGCATATAAAAGAGTGATAAAATGTATCCAAAGTCGCTTTGCATATGTAAACATCATCTTTTTTCAAACTATTTAACTTTTTTAGATTTTTGATGATATCTCTTTTTTTGACCTTGGATATCCATTTGGATATAAGCGGATCATAAACTCCGTCATCGAAAAAGAGAAGTTTTGCGTCTTTATCCCAAATACCGCCGGCATAAGAAAAGTCAACCTTTATATAAGGATTTGTATCTTTTACAATATCTCCTTTTTTATCGTAGTACAATACTTTTACGATATCGCCGTATGTATCTCTTAGAACTCTAAGTGATCTCATTGTGTTATATAAAAAAATGTACCTTTTGCCGTTTTCAATCATACCGTAGGGCAGTTTGTCAAACTCTCCTTTATACAAATACTCTCTTAAAATATCCCCTTTTTTATCCGTAACGCTCTTTAACCTCCCTTCCCCGATCCAGTAGTATTTTTCAGTAAGTTTGCCGTTTATGTATTTTTTTGCCCTATAGCCGTTTTTATCTATAGCATAAGATATGACAATTCCTTTTTTGACTACTTTGCAAAGTCTGTTTTCTTTGCAAAAGTAATATCGAGATTTTGACTTTTTGTCATACTTTTGCATCACATAAAACTTGTTTCTATCTTGGCTAAGATGTATGGCGATATATCCCGCAAATACCAAGACAAGAAATAAAACCGCTTTTTTTATCAAAATTTATACTCCAAAGTAAAACCTACAAAACTTTTAACTGAACTTACAACATCTTTATATATGGGTTTTGCATAGTACATCATGCAGTCAAATCCGCCGTATGAAAACCTCCCTCCTATGGTATAACTTAGTAAATTTCCTCCGTTTGAATCACTCTCTTTTTTTATATGCCCGCCGTCAAGTGCTGCAAAGTAACTTTGATGAAGAAAGCCAAAAAGTTTGCTATGAAGAGGTTTTTCAAATTCGTTTCTAAAGTAGTAGCCGTTATCACCGCTAAGTCCCTCATCTTCATATCCTCTTACACTGTAGGCTCCGCCTATGCTGATGCGAAAATTGCTAAAAAGCTTATCTTTTGTATGCTGATAGTGGGTTTGCAAAGAGTAGTTTAACAATGAAAAGTTTTTTCTAAATACAAGATCAACGGTATAAAGAGAAAATCTCGGATTTAATTCGGTAGGATTGTATGTACCGAACCATTTGGTGCCTTTTTCATAATCAAATAAAATATAAGCATAAATATCACGACCGTTATGTAAAAAGTTTACATTGAAACCGGTATTTGAAAGGGAGTATGAGGAGGTTTGGATAAGAGTATTTTCTATATAGTTTTTATTTTTCGAGTGAGAGACACTGATTCCCGCTTTGATACTGTTTGTTTGATCATGGTAGAGTTTATATGAGAGATCATATCTAAATGTTTGCGTATCGCCGTTTATCTTGTAGTTTGTTATATTTGCTTTCTCATACTGTTTGTAGCTTGTTTTAGAGTAGCTAAAATCACTTGATACCCTGCCTACAGGAAAAGAGAAAGAAAATGAGTTGCCTTTGGAGTTTTCATCTTCAAACTCTTTTTGTGTACCGTTTAACACTATGCTTACTCTGTCATTTATACCCAACATATCATCTATGTTTAGAGTCAAACTTCCCTGCACTCTTCCTGTTTTTTCACTTCCGTAGTTATCCGCTTCAAATAAACCGCCGACTCTTTTGGAAGTTTTGTTTTTTATAATGATATCACTGTAGCCTGTTTTTTTAGACGGTGTTATATCCAAAGTAGCATGGTTTGAAGAGAGGCGATTTATAAGCTCTATCGCATCTTCAACTTTTCTAAGATCAAGCACATCACCTCTTTGTCCTAAAAAAACATCTTTTATATACAACTTATCGGGTTTTATCTTATCAATCCTACCCTCGATGCAAAAGAGTCGTAAAACTCCTTTGGAGAGATTTTGTGGCTTTATGAAAACTCTTGAAGTAATATATCCTTTATCCATATAAAGAGTATTTAGCTTGTTTATGATATCCTTGATATCTTGCAATGTATCACAGCGGTTTATGTAGGGCTTAAGTACTTTGTTTTGCTCTTGTTCGCTTAAAAGAGTTACACCTTTTATCTTTATCTTTTTTATATAAAAGCATTTTTTATCTTTGTTCATAAAAGAAGTTTGGGGTTTATTTGTATTGTAGAAAGGTATCTTTTGATTTTTTAAATGTTGTAGTTTTTTATATACTTTTTTTTTGATTTTCAAAGTTGATTCTATCATTTACGGCTTTGACGGCATTTGCATATATAAAGCCGTTTAACAAAATTAAAAACAGAAAAATATACCTCATCAAAAAACCTTAAAGTAAACAATTGATACATAATACTATATTTTTTATTTAAAAGTTATTAAAAGTTTACATATTTATTTTTGTGTATGAGGTATTTTTACATCTATATCTTGCCCTCGGTTATGCCTTCAAAAATCTTTCTGTTTAACTCTATCCTCTCTTTGAAGCTCTTTTTTAGGGCTCTCTCTTTCTTGGTGTGATCTCCGTCGCCAAAAGGACCAAAACCGTCAAGCACTGTCGTTCCGGCTGAAGCTACTACATTTGCATCACTTACTCCGCCTCTTTTTTCCGTTTTGAGTTGTATATCACAATATTTTTCTATATTGTTTAAAAATTCTGTCTGCTTCTTACTTGGTTCCATAACATCTCTTTGGATACCGCCACTTAAAACTGACTTGCTTCCTTTTACATAGGATATTTGCACGATGTTATCTATCTCTTTTAAAACCCTGTCTCTCTCTTTTGTTGAAGTGTATCTTGCTTCAAAAGTCAGTTTTGCAAAAGGAGAGATGGTGTTTGCCCCTACTCCGCCTTCGATTTTTCCAACATTTACCGTTGTTCCTTTTTCAAGGTCAGTCAATCCTTTGAGTTTTTGGAGTTTATAACTTGCTTCCAAGTTGGCATCGATCCCAAGAGCGTAATTGTTGCCTGCATGGGCAGGTTTCCCCTCTATTTCAAGAAAAAAAGTTCCCGCACCTTTTCTTGCTATTACCACTTCCATCTCTTTTCCTGCTGCTTCATATACAAGAGCATAATCATAATCTTTTGCCAATTTTTCAGTAACGAATTTAGAGTCATCACTTCCCCCTTCTTCATCACTGACAAGCAAAAAGTCTATATTTTCAATCTTGCCATATTTGAAAAAATGCTCCCTTAATGCTTCTATAGCTACTATGTTGCCGCCTTTCATATCACAAACACCAGGGCCGTACACCCACTCTTCATCTTCACTAAAACCCTCGAAACTACCTTCTGGAAATACAGTATCCATATGACCTAAAAGTAGAAGTTTCTTGCCCTCTTTTTTGGGTGATTTGAAAAGTATATGATCTCCGATATGGTCTCTTTTAAATATCTCATACTCAAAACCAAGCGGTATCATCTTCGTTATATAAATTTCTCCGTTTTTATCCACTCCGGCTTTATTTCCGGTATATGAGTTTATCTCTACAAGTTGTTTTAACTCTTTTAAAAATTTCATTTTTGCCGCCTTTATCTGCTTTCTAAGCCGATATTATAGTATTTTTTAGTAAAATATATCATTAATTCTCAAGGAAAAGCCATGAAAAAAACCGTTGGTATCTGGATGTATCAAAACGGCGGTGGTGACAAGATAGAAGAAAAGCTTGTATCCAAACTTAAAGAGAGAGGTATTGACGCAAAAACGGGACTAAACCTGAGAAATGCTGTAGTAAAAGACACGAATGTCATCATAGATGATCTTATTTTAAATGATTTGGATCTTTTTTTCACATACAATGCAGGTGAACAGACCCAGTATCAAGTCTATCTGTACAAGACTTTAAACAGGGTCATGCCTTTTATAAACTCTTATGAAGCATTTGAGCTTACCGAAGATAAGTTTCAGACGACTTTCACCCTGAAACTAAACGGTATCCCTACGACTGATTTCAGGCTTTGTCACAGAGATGACGAAAAGTATCTTAGAGAATTTATCAAAGAGTGGAAAAAGATGGTTTACAAACCGGTTGATGGCTGGGGCGGAGTCGGACTTACAAGGATAGAAAACGAAGCTACACTTGATGTGTTGATGCCATTTTTGAACCAGGCTGATTTGAGGTTTTTATATCTTGAAAAATTCGTCGATTATGACGGGACTGACTTTAGAGTGGATATAGTTGACGGTGAATTTATCTCATGTTACGGTAGAAGAGCAAGAAAAGGTGACTGGAGAACAAATGTTACTAGCGGTGGGTCTGTATTTTTAAGAGAAGCGGATGATAAGCTTATCGAACTCGCAAAAAAAGCGGCAAAGGTAACAGGGCTTGATATAGCGGGAGTAGATATCATATATGACAGAGAAAAAGAAGAGTATATAGTTCTTGAAGTAAATGGCATACCCGCATTTGCAACACCTGAACAGGAGAAAATGGGACTAAATTTCAATGATAGAAAGATAGATAAGATTGCGGATTTGATAGAAAAAAAATTAAAGGGAAAATGATGGCAAAGAAAAAGTTACCGAAAATCGGACTGTTGTATTTGGATTATGTTTTGAGGTTTTTTGACCGCTCAAACTTCAAAGGGTGGCCTGACAGGATAGAAACTGTAACATATCATTGGAAAAACGATAAAGATAGATTTATCAAAGAGGTTAAAAAGAAAAAGATAGATGTTCTTATAGGCAATATCCCTGCAACCGCTTATGAGACTTTTAGAGAAATCGCAAGAGAACTTCCTCATGTGAGATTTATCCCCTCTTTGGATACTCAGTTTTCAAACAAGTCAAAAGAGAATGTTACAAGATTTGCATGGAAATATAATCTACCCGTGCCAAAGACATATATCTTTTATGATAGAAAAAAGGGTTATGAATTTTTAAAAAGAACAAAATATCCAAAAATTGTAAAAAGAAGTTATGGACCATCAAACTATGGCGGATACTTTGTGCATAAGGTTGATAGTAAAAAAGAGGCTATAAAGCTTTTTGATGAAAAAAAGTATCATCCTATGTATCTACAGGATTTCGTACCGATGGAAGCTGATATAAGAGTTATGCTTATAGGTCATAAGCCTGTGTGTGCTTTTTGGAGAAGACCGCCAAAGGGTGAGTGGCTAACCAATACAAGCCAGGGCGGAAGTATGGATTATCAAGATGTTCCAAAGTCTGTTTTGGACTTAGCTGTTAAAGTCAGCAAAGCTGCCAATGCAGAGTACTGGGCTTGTGATGTAGCATACGGAAAAGACGGTAAAGTAAGGATACTCGAATGTGCTACGGCTTTTGCTGCTTTTCCATATATCAGAGACTGGATAGGGCAGTATCTAATGTGGAGTTTAAGCGATGGTAAGTTTAGAAAGCCTCATATACCTATGTTTAACTGGGAAGAGCTTGGCAAGATAGACAGTTCACTTCTTAGAACCATGAGACATATCACTTTTGGAGCATATAGAAAAAGTTTTGACGGGGCATATTTTGGTAAAAAGAAAAAAGTTTTTGGTAAAGAGAAAGTTTATATCCATAGGCTTGATGAAAAGTACCCCATGTTTGATGTAAAACCTAAAAATTTTGAAGAGTGGCCAAGTGAAGTGTGGAATTTTCAAGACAGGTTTGCTCTAAAAAGTGTAAAGTCTATGAAAGTTAAAAATTTAAAAGATAGCAACCCACCCGCAGTCAGCGGAGATGAGGCATCCAAAAAGATAAAACTAAATGAAAAAGATATACTGAAATTCTTAAAAAGTGTTGAAGGTATAGGGCATAAAAAAGCTAAAAAAATTCTTGATGAGATAAAACCTTCAAAGATAGTAAAGACATTGAATTTTGATCCTGATAAACTTCTTGAGATAAAAGGGATATCTAAAAAAATAGTAGATAAATTACTAAAAAAATGGAATGAATTTCTTATAGAGAGGAAGTAAATATAGGTGAAAAATCAGTATCTTTCATATAATGACGGGATTACTTTACTTGAAGAACTTTCAAGCAAATATCCCGATATACTAAGCATCAAAAGTATCGGAAAAACTCATGAGGATAGAGAAATCATCTTGGCTAGCCTCTCCCTTGATATACAAAATGCAGACAATAAACCGGCACTTTTGTTTACCGGAACTATCCATGCGAGAGAGTGGATAGGGCATGAACTTGCTCTTAAGTTTATAGAGTATGTTTTAAAAAATTATGATACAAACCCTAAGATAGAGGAGTATCTAAAAAGATCTACTTTTTATCTGGTTCCTTGTCTAAATCCTGATGGATTTGAATACTCAAGAAAACACTTCTCTTTTTGGAGAAAAAATAGAAGAAAAAACCCTGATGGCTCATACGGAGTGGATTTAAATCGTAACTTTTCCATAGGATTTAAAAAAACAAGACCTATGAGTTCAAATGTTTACGGAGGAGAAGAGCCTTTTAGTGAGCCTGAAACAAGAGCTATAAAAGAGTTCGTCGATACTCATCCAAACATAACCATAGCACTTGACTATCACTCTCAAGGCAATGTCTTTTTTCCTGCTCACAAGTTTAGACACGAAGAAGAGATAGATGGAACTGATCTCAATACACTTTGTGCGAACATGAATGAACAAATCCACAAAGTTACAGGTAGAAGATATGGGATACACAGAGGAAAACCGCCTGCTAAACTTATAAGTGGAAGCGGCAGAGAGTACTACTACTCAAAAGGCATCATAGCAAGTGTCGTTGAAGTAGGTACTAAAAATATACCTGATTATATGAAAGTGATGAGTAGCTCAATACACGAAAACATCCCTGCCCTTTTAAGAGCTTTTGAAGAAGTTGTAAACTATGCACCGATCGCTCCAAGAAGGGTAGATAACTTCACTATTACAAATGTAGATGAAAATGAAGTGGGATTTTCATGGGATTATGAACTAAGAGATGATATATACTTTGAGATATATAGAAATACAAAAGATAAAGCATCTTGTGAAAGTCACAATATAGTCGGCATCACAAAAGAGCATAACTTTTGCGATATAGAGTTAGAGTCTTCCACACTTTACTACTACACTATAAGAGCAGTCAATAAAAAAACCAAACTCAAGTCTCCTTTCGCTCCTGTCGTAAAAGTAAAAACAAACCTTAAAAAAGAAGAATTTTCCAAAATGCTTTTTGCACTGAAGAGCGAAACCGGTTATGTGGGTGAAAAAATGCAAGAGAACAACCGTTCACACTTTGGAAATAACTCTCTTTTTGTCGGAATTGATACAAAAAGGGGAATTTGTGATGGTGTAGTATCTTTTGATATAAGCTCTATCCCAACTGATGCTATCATAAAACAGGCAAAATTTCATCTATATCCCATGAATAGGGTTGCTGCAAAGATAGAGAGATATGGTGAATGGAATCTCTCACTTATAGATAGTGAAGAGATAAATGATGTGGCTGATTTCAATCAGGTAGAAAATGCCACTTCCAAGCAAGTTATAGGAGATCCTATAAAGTCCCAGTCTCTTACTCAGGGTATTTGGAACTATTGGGACTTTTCAGCTTATCAATGCTCTTTGCTCCAGCAGGAACTCCAAAGAAAAAAGGTCATCTTCAGGCTTGACGGACCAAAAAGCCTGCCTTACGGTGAAGACTCTCAAATGATGCAGTTTGATATAGGCTATGGAAAGTTTGGAGGAGGATTGCACTATAGACCGATGCTTGAGATAAAGTATACTATCCCATCGCAAAAGATAGAAATAACACCAAAAATTTTGCAATCCATTGGAATAAATGCAAAAAAAGATTCTTTAGAGAGCGGATTTGATAAAAATGGGCAAAAGATATATGGGCATTTGGAGTATGATTTATCAACTTTACCTGATCATGAAAATACAGTTATAACAAAAGCATATATAGAGTTAAACAACCAAACTGTGTATCTAAAACCAAAAGGCATCAGCTTTTATCTTGAGCTTCTAGAAAACAGTGAGATATTGAGTTATCAGGATATAAAAAACAGAGAACGCATCGAGTATATAGGGTATGAACTAAGGGATGCAGACTTGGACAAAAAAAGAAAACATTACTTTATATTTGATACTCTCTCAAAACTGTCACTTGAAAATGCACATACGCATGGTAAAAACCTTGAGATCATCATCAATCCCATCTCAACAGATGATAATACAAAAAACAGAATCGTAAAATGGAGCACAAAACCAAAGCTCATCATAGAGTATATCAACAGGCGTAAAAAAGCTCTTCCAAAAGTTACCAACTTGAAATACATCATAGAAAAAGGCAAGATCAAACTTTTATGGAATAACCCTCAAGAGAGTGATTTTGTAGGAGCTTATGTAGTCAGAAACTCTTTTCATCCACCAAAAAACTTTATGGACGGAGTAAAGATATACGGTGGAAAAGACGGATATACTTACGATACATTTGGATCGCTTGATAAAGAGAAGTATTATAGTGTTTTTACTTACGATAATGTTCCAAACTATTCCGAACCGGCAGTTTTACACTTTATACCTTAAACTTTCATCCACCCATGCATCTTTTGGGCTGAGATAACTTTTGTATCTTTGTAGGTGTCAATGACATTAACTGATACGAAGTTTGTCTCTTCCAAAAGAGATATAAGGGAATTTACATCTTCATCTTTGGAAAATAGATACAGATATCCCGCATTTTTTATAACTCTGTAAAATTTTTTAAGCACTTCAGGCAGTATATCATCATCTACATCACAGCAAAGATATGTAAAATCATATAAAACAGAGTGTAAATTGTATCTTTTATCATTAAAGTCAAACTTTTCCACTTTGATAAAATCATTATCCAAATTGTTATCAAGATTGTCGTTGAGATTTTTTAGATACAAAGTTGCTTCATTTTCTTTACAATACTCGATAAATGACTCTTTTACGCCAAATTCATCTACAAGACATATATTCATCCCCGGATAATTTGGTATAACACTAAACAACTCTTTTATATCATTTATCATCAACTACCCAATTCATACAATTCTCTAAACATAAAAGCTTCTATGACATCATCCACTTCCTCTTGAAACGGAGCGATAAGCACACCTATATCTTCGTCTAAAAAATCATCTATGTCTTCATTTTTATCTTTAATGACAACATAATCAAGCATCTCATCAATATCGCTTTTACTTTTATAAATTTTTTCATCTATCTTACTACCATTTTCAAGAGAAACAAATGCCCAACCCACCTTATCGCTTATAGATGATATTTTATGATTTTTATCGACCGGTACAAGAAGATTCATGTCTTTAATCTTCCGTGTAATATGAAGATGAGTGTATGGTTACCTCTTTTTCATCTTCACTGCTTCCGTTTTTTCTATCTTCATAATTTTGTACCGCAGCTATATAGGCATTCATCACGAGTCTGGGTTTCTCCTTGTCCGGAGTCAAGTCAGCTTCTAACTCTTTGAGCAAATCTTTACTCAATTCAACTCCATCATACACAGAGTGCCCTTTAACAGTCTCGGTAAAAAGCGAACCCGTTAGCAGTGTACTCTTACACCCTTTTATCAAAAATTTTATATCCTGTATGATATCATTTTCATCCACTTTTAAAAATATAGTAGTTTTAGCCTTTTTTTCGGGATTTACACATACTCCTTTTGCATCATACTCCAACATCTTGCCAAAATTTTTTGGATTGTTAAAATGCTCTCTTAATTCCGACTCTTGCTCTTTTGTAAAAGCTATCATATAAACATCCCTTTTAACATAAAAAATATCATAGCTGAAAGCAGTGCGGCGACAGGAACGGTCACTATCCACGCGGCAACTATCTTTTTAAGAGCATCTCTTTTGACGTATTTTTCTTTTTTGATACTCTTTATGGCTTTTTTCTCTTTTTTTATCTTCTTCTCTTCATCTCTTATCTCTTTTATAAGTTCAACTATCTTTTCATAATCTTCCAAACTCTTATCTTCTTGGCTTTGAAGTTCTTTGAAGCTACTTTTCAACTCTTCCAAATGAGCTTTTTCATCTTCAAGGTTTATCCTCTCTATCTGGGCTTTATCTTCAAGATTTTTAACCCTATCTAACCATTCTCTTAAAAATCCGACTCCAAATACTCCACCTAAGGCTATATGAGTTGAACTAACGGGAAGTCCCAATTGGCTAGCCAAGATAACTGTTATGGCTGCTGCGATAGCGATAGAAAAAGCTCTTATCTTGTCAAGTTCTGTTATCTCACTTCCTACAGTTCGTATAAGCTTTGGTCCGTAAAGCGCTAAACCTGTCGATATGCCAAAACCTCCTACTGCCATTACCCAAAATGGGATACCGGCTTTTGGTGATATGGCATTGTTGATAACCGCATCACTTATAGCCGCAAGAGGTCCTACGGCATTTGCTACATCATTTGCGCCATGAGCGAAACTCAAAAGTGCAGCTGCAAAGATAAGCGGGATAGTAAAATATGCACTTATACTTTTTCTACTGTCATTTTCTATATCAGTATTTTGCAATTTTTTCTTTGTATAAAAATAAACTATGACAGCCACTATAAGACCTATGACATTAGCCGTTAAAAATGTAGGCTTTTTAGTTTCAGGTAGTATGGAAACCATGGAGTTTATAAAACTTACAATATCAGGCCAGACATGTTTAAAACCTTTCAGTGTTATATATGTGGCAAATGCCCAGCCCATTACACCCACATAAAAAGGTATCCATTTTTTTGCGCTATTTATCCTGTCATCTTTAAAAATGATAGTTTTCTTTATGCCGTATAAAAAGATAGCAGCTATCACTCCGCCAATAGCCGGTGATATGATCCAAGAAGCAACTATAGCACCCATAGTCCCCCAAGAAACCACACCAAATCCAAAAGCCGCTATACCCGCTCCCATGACACCACCTACTATGGAGTGAGTGGTTGAAACAGGAGCCTTGAAGTATGTAGCAAAGTTTAGCCACAAAGCAGCCGCCAAAAGTGCAGCCATCATAGCCCATATGAAAGAGTGGATGTCAAATCCGAAAGAGTGGATGTCAATGATGCCTTTTTTGATGGTTTGCACCACATCCCCACCGGCTATCAAGGCTCCACTTGCTTCAAATATCGCAGCTATTGCTATAGCTCCGCCCATAGTAAGAGCTTTGGAGCCGACTGCAGGTCCGATATTGTTCGCTACATCGTTCGCTCCGATATTCATAGCCATATATGCACCGAACAATGAAGCTATGATTAAAAATGTATTGTTTTCAACTCCGCCTTCATTTATATAAACATATAAAAAAACGGCAAATATGAAAAACAGGGCAAAACCTAACCTCACCAAACTCATTCTGCTGGATTTGATAGCTTTCTTTTCTATCTTTTTTATAGCATTGATTTCCAAAGTTATCCTTTTATTGTACTGTTATCTGTTTTTTTAAATTTTTTATGATTTCATCCTGAATGGATTTGACATAATTTGAAATTTTCATTTTTATAAAACTGTTTGGCTTTATCAAAAAGACCATATCATCACCTGACACACTAAAAACGGTTGCTCTTAGAGATATATTGTCTATGGCTATACTGTTTTTTGCAAAAAGTCTGAATTTTAGTATAAATTCGCTGTTTTTTAGCATAAGTATCTTTTTTAGTCTGCTTTTATCGACTTTCACCACAAGAGAATCCGTAGATATGGACTTGATCATACCATCACAAACGATGCTGTTTTGATACTCTATCATAACTCTTATATTTTTTGGAGGTGTAATTCTTATACTTGATCTATCCACTACGGATATATCTTGAAATTCAAGATTTTTGATACATACTGTTTCATTGTTGAAATCATACTTGTATATATAGCCTTTAATGATATATGGAAAGTCTTTATGTTGTATATATAAAAACTCTTCATTTTGTTTTAGATACAACAGCTCTTCATATGAAGTTTGAAGGCACATTCTGCTACCGTCAAACTCTACTATAGAAGCTTCTTCTTTTATGGGAATCCCCTTGTAGAGGTTGTATAGCATTACATCCGCACTGTTTTCTATGATACTTTTTAGAGTATCTTCCCTTTTTTTATCATTATAAAAATCAAACGAACTTGTTCCGTATATGATCTTGCCTATAGGTAATCTTTTGGAAATCACAAGATATCTGCCAACTCTTTTAAGAAGAGTTTCGAGTGTATCATCTTTGGACATTTCGGTGATACCGACTCTATCAATCCTCAAGTCATATTCACTTAAAAGTCTGTGCTGGATTTTTTTAAATATCGTTATGCTTTCATGAAGCTTTTTATTTTGTAAAACTACCAAAAAACTATCTTTGTCATTATAAAAGATACTTGCATATGAAAACAGTGCATAAATCTCACTCATTAGAGACTTGAAGAAAAAAGCGTTGTCAAGATCAACATTGTATTTGAACAGCACAACACTCAAAGGCTTATCTTCATCTTTTGCTTTTTGCAAGTTAGACTCTACAACAGCTGCATTGAGATAAGTATTGATAGCTTTGTATCTTTCCATAGAAAACCTGTCAAATAATTTTTAAAAGATATATTATAGTATAATTCGCTTTAAACTTTAATGGAGAGAGAAAAGATATGACAAAATTCAAAGAACTTTTTTCAAAAGACTTGGAAAAAATATACCTGCTGTTACAGGAAAATCAAAATGAACTAAACGGTTTTTATAAAATACTCGAAGATGATACAATGGACAAAAGAGAGATCGTGGATAATTTCTTAAAAGATATCAATCTCCCAATCAATAAAGAGACAAGACTAAGTGCTATAAACAGACTAGTATCCTTAAGGGATGAGTCTTTAATCCAAGAGTTACAAAAAACGGGTATCAGCCAAGAAGAAATGGATGTCGCAAAGGAAAAAGCTTATCTATGGGCAAGTGATTTTCACCTGAAACTTCATGAAAAACTTTTGTATAAAATAGACTCTTTAAAGCTTTTGACTCCATTTTACAGGACGATTCTACGCGGAGTCCATGAAGCCGGTATCGCTTTTACCAAATGGCAGTCTTTGTGGACTTCTCATATCATCACCGGTGTAAACAGAGAACTTTACAGGCTCTTTGAAGGTGATGAAGAAAAAATTTTTCAAATGTTAAATGAAAAAGATCTATTTGATAAAGATGAAGACGGTAAAGTAGCAGATAGGTCTTACTCTGTTTTAGTCAAAAAAGACGGTATTTTCCAATCTGTAAGCTATAAAGAAGCTTTTCCAAAAGAGGTTGAAAATGTTACCAATACTCTAAAAACACTTGTCTTGAAACTATCGATCCTCGAAGATGAAATCTACGGACTGAAAGATGAACATATCAACTACTTCAACGCCATTATAGAAGCTTTAAATGAAACTGATACATCAAAACTCATAAAAAGATGGGCTGATGTGGATAGAGCTTGGATGCAGATAACTTCACCTCTTCAAGTAGGTCATCCTCTTGAATACTATGAAGATCACTACAGAAAAGCTGTAGCTTTAGAGTGGGATGTAAGGATAGCAAATCCAAAAGAGACCAAAGAAAGCGATACAAAAGAAAAAGTTAAAGATACTTTTTTAAAACTTTTTGATACTTTCGGTTCATCAAATCAAATATATATAAAAACCTCCACACTGAAAAATCTGGATAAAGTCCAACTTTATATAGGAAAACCCATGCTTTACTATGGAGCTGAATTTTGCGGTCTGTTTTCGGCTCAAGTCGTCCCAAACGATGAAAAAGTAAGTTCCGAGTACGGTAAGAAAATCTTTGCTTTTAGCGACAGCATACTTGAAGCCCAAAAGGCAAAACCCGTTTTGAAGATAACTCAGATCGTTTTTGGGGATGATTTTATAAAAGAGCAAAAAGATCTGCTTTTTAACAAACCAGACATTTGGCACAGGATTTATGATATAACGACCATAGGGCATGAATTTGGTCACATACTTTGGATGGATGATACAAGTGAAACACTTATGAACAAAACAGGTAATTTTAAAAATATCGAAGAGTTTAAAGCAACTACCGGTGGGCTTGTAAGCTTTTTTTACAATGAAAAAGAGGAGTTAAAAAGTTATATTTTAAAAGATGTTACAAAAAGAGCCATATCTCTTATAGCTTGGATGCAAACGGGAGAAGTTGAGCCGTACTATTGTGAAGGATTGATACATCTTGATATACTATTTAGAAGCGGGGTTTTAGACTTCAATGGTAAAGTATATATGGATTTTAGTGACAAAGCATACGAAAACAGTGTTTTACTCTACAAAGAGACATATAATGACTTGGCGAAGCATTATCTTGCCAAGAAAGATGCTACAGAGTTTTTACAAAGATTTGCAAAAAAAGAGGACGGGTATTTTTTACCTGTGGATGAAAAAGTGAAATCTTTTGTGAAGTATTATTGGAATATGTATAAAAAAATCGGAAGAGAGGTGGCATAACCACCTCTTTAAGTATTTACTTTATTAAGCTCTCATCAAGCTTCAACTCTTCATTACTCATAACACCTATACCTTTTTCAAGTACTCCATTTGCTATCTCTTTGGCATCATCAAGTGAGTGCATAAAAGAGCTACCGCATTGATATATGTTTAACTCCGGGATATCATCCTGGCTTTTGACGTTTAGTACATCTTTCATGGATTCTTCCCATGCTTTGGCTACTCTTTGCTCATCAGGGCTTCCTATGACGCTCATATAAAAACCTGTTCTGCATCCCATGGGTGATACATCTATGATCTCCACATCGTCACTGTTTAAGTGATCCCTTATAAAACCTGCAAAAAGATGCTCAAGAGTATGAGTTCCCTCAGGCGACATTATCTCTTTATTTGGTCTGCAAAATCTAAGGTCAAAAACCGTTATGGTATCACCACAAGGTGTTTTCATATGTTTTGCCACTCTCACCGCGGGGGCCGGCATCTTTGTATGGTCAACCATAAAACTATCTAACATCGGCATAAAACTACCCTCCATTATTTTTTATCAACATTATAGTATAATATCTATAAAATTTGAGTTTAATGAAGGATTTAAATGAAATTGTTACTGATAGGTGCAGGCAATATGGGTGGAGCTATGCTTGGAGGATTGAAAGAGTATGACATAACCGTCGTAGAGAGTTATCAGCCAAGAGTTGAAGAATTGAAAAAACTATATCCAAACTTGAAAATTATAAATTCCATACCTGATATCGATGGATATATCGTCATACTTGCCGTAAAACCACAAGCACTGAACAAGCTTGAAACCAAAGGAAAAGCAAGAGGGGTCATATCCATACTTGCTGGAACTCCTCTAAAAAAATTGAAAGAGAAAATCTTGGCAACAAGCTACGTAAGAGCCATGCCAAATATCGCAGCACTCAAACAAAAAGCGGTTATATCGGTATGTGGCGATGAAGAGTTGAAAGATATATCTTTACAAATCCTAAGCAGTATCGGCAAATGCTTTTGGCTAAAAAGTGAAAAAGAGCTTGATATAGCTACCGGTATCGGAGGCTCCGCTCCGGCTTGGATAGCATTGGTAGCGGAAGCTTTAAGTGACGGTGCCGTAAAACTTGGTTTGTCAAGAGATATAAGCTACAAATATGCCGCATATATGCTTGAAGGTACGGCTGAACTCTTAAAAGAGGAACACCCTGCTTTGCTAAAAGACAAAGTAACTTCACCGGGAGGCACCACAGCTGCCGGAGCGGCAAAGCTTGAAGAGGGAAAAGTAAGAGATGCCTTTATAAAAGCTATGCAAGCATGCTATGATAAAACCCAAAATTTAAATTAAGCTTTTTTTGATATAATTTTTTCTTATTTTTACAAAAAAGGAGAGGATTATGGAAAAAGTAATATGTCATGTGTGCTTGAGCGAATCAAATGAAAATGATAACAGAGTTTATCTAAAATCAGTATGTAGAGGTGAGGATGTTTATGTGTGCACTTCTTGCATACCACAAGTGATTCACGGTAGCGGGGAAGTTGTAAAAACAAAAGAGGAAGTTGAAAAACTAACAGGCAAATAAACCGGTACTTTACCGGTTTATTTTAAAAAGAGATTTTTCATCAATTCCTGATTTGATGATATCTCCTTTTTTATCCCTTAGTAAAAACATAGGTGGGGTTCTCCATCTAAGGGCTTTTAGAAGCAATTCGTAAAATTCTTTGTTGAATTTTAAAATTTTTATATTTGACCTGCATCTTTTATAATCACTTATCTTTTCATCATAATTTATCACAACAAGATACTCTATATCTTTTTTTATCATAGTACATAATTTATCATAAATTTTTTTATCGGTATATAAAAAAAGTATCTTTTTACTATCAAGCACCTTATCTTTTACATGAAATCCTTTTTTTGCAAGATTTATAAACAATGCTTTGCCTTTACTATCTAAAAAAGCAAATTTACCTCTTTTATCGGCATATACTTTCTGCACTATTTCTTCATCACCGCTTGCTATGGCATAGTCAAATGCACTCTTGCCACTTTTGTCCCTTGCTCCTCTTTTGGCAAATCTTTCACTAAGTGCTCTTACCATTTCAGCATTTGCATTTTTTGCCGCTATCATCAAAGGAGTTTTTCTATCTTTTTTTGAAGGCTTGTTTATATCCGCTCCTTCGCTTATAAGAAATTTTGAAAAGTATATATCCTTATCTTTTCTCAAAGATGATATCAAGGGTGTATCTCCCACTTTGTTTGGCAAGTCTATGATATTTGAGCTATCTATGATGATTTTTGCCAAGTCTTGATTGTAGTAGCAATTTGGTAAATTTTTAGCTATTTTTGTTAGAGGTGTATCTCCGTCTTTATCATATATATCAAGTTTGGGCTTGGTTTTTAGTATAACTTTTAACGCATTGAAATTTGACTTTTTGCAACTGTCAAGGTAACTAAATATATGCTTATTTGAAGCAAAAACCATGCTCAACATCATCAAACTTACCAAAATAATCCTCATCATGAAACCTCCTATTACAGCATTAAAAAGATACTTCTTAGAGCATCCGCTCCTAGATTTTTCGGCTCTACCCCTACAGTCTTCAAAGCATTTTCATACACAAAAAGCATTCTACCAAAAAGTGTCTCAAAAGAGAGATTGGATGGGGAGAGTAAACTCTCTTTTTTATTTTTGATATATGTTAAGTTTTTTAAAAGTCTTAAAGATAGTTTGTTGCCGCCTCTTAGTTTTTTATCGAGTTCTACCTGCCAATTATTTTGCCATGTAAGATAGAGATAATCCCCCTTTTTATCTCTTGCGACTTTTATCTTCCATTTCACCGCTTGTAAAATTTCATAGGCAAGTTGCAGTTTTTTTCCGTCATACTGTAAAGCACTTAACTTGTGATAACTATCTCCATCAAAGCTCCAGTAAAACATTTTATAAAGTCCAACAAGCAGATAATCACCTCTGTTTTTTATCTTTTTAGGAGAAAATGCCACCTTTATATACTCTTTGAATTCTTTGGTTTCTTTATGCTCTATAAGAGGTAGATTGATTGTATCGGAGTGATTTTTGATATCGTTTTTTATATAAAAGAGTATATCTTTGCTAAAAATTTCTCTATTTCTTTTTACGAGTTTTATACCCAGCTTTATCAAAAAATTATCAAGTTCTTTTTCATACTCTCTCATATGTGTAGCACCGCTCGTTTGAAAAACAGTACTTACAAAATTATCACTTTTGGATACGCATCCTGTCAAAAAAAGAGTCAATAAAATTATAAACAGATATCTCATCAATTGTTTAATTCATATGTTATATCAAAATCATAACTTTCATGAGCTTTTAACTTCATCTCATACAAACCATATCCACTTTTAGTTTTTTTCTCATGACAAATACCGTCACAACCACTTTTTACAGAGTAATTGCCGTACGGATTGTAAAACAGTTTTATCTTTATAATTCTTGGTTTTGTATCCTCATTTGATACTTTTAGATTTACTTTAGAGTATATATATCTTCTATCTTTTGTCGTTTTAAAAGATAATTGTCTTATCTTGGCTTTTATATCGAAAAATTTTCCGATATTAAGATATATATCACTTTTGGTAGGTGTATGAGATATTGTGCTCTCTCCTGTAAAGTGATCTTGCAAACCCTTGTCTTTTTTAAAAACACGTATTTTCCCTTTTGGAAGAGGGATGCCAAGATTTGAAGATTTAGAGTTTTTCATATGTATGATATGAGAGAAGCTATATTTTTGTACTCTCCTTAAGGGGTATAACGGCATGTTAAAATCCAAACTAGCATACTCGTCATACTTTACATTTTGTTTTGATATAAAACGTATCTGTTTTGAGCCTTGTTCTATATCTTCTTTGAATGGTATCTTATAAAGATGATAACCCCCGAAAGATTCATTGGTCACGGCCATTTTATCACTCACTACCGGCATGGAACTTTTCAGCATCATTGTAGGACGGCCTCTTCTAGTCATATGTACGCTTCCGGCTATAACATATATCTTTACCTTTTTATATGAAATACCGCTATGGTTGTTTATGGTTATCCATCCGTCAAGATTGGCTTTTTTATCAAGACTCAGGGTATAATTTGCACTCCAGTTTATACCTCTTGCAAGATATGAGAGTTTGATATCTTGTCTTCCCTTGACACCTTTCACCCTCCATTTAAGACTGGGTTTTGTAAGAGATAATTCCTTTGGAAGAGTTGGAAATATGATATCTTTATATGTTATGGGATATATCTTGTCATCAATACCTTTAACAGTGATAAAACCGGCTGTATTTGAGAGAAGATAGCCTTTTGACAAGACTCTACGGTCTACTTTGTCTGTAGGCTTGAAAAATTCAACGGACATATCATTTTTTTTATAATAAGATATCAACTTTTGCATATCGACTCTGTTTTCCTCAAAAGTTTGAGAAAAGAGAAAAGTCTTTTTTTGTGAAAAATCAGGAACAATGCTATCTTTTATGATGGAGTTTGGCACACCCTCATAAACTATATAGTTTTCACCGCTTTTTACAAGTGAAAATTCCTTCTTTTCCTGCACAAACGCTATATCGTTGTTGTATATCGTGATACTTCTTTGCTTTGCCTCCCCGGTGAAAGTGACATTTGCAAACAGTTCAAATGTTAAGAGTATTGTAGATATAAAGATTTTCATATTTTTCCTTCGTATCAAGATTGTTTGGCGCTGACCGAATAAGACTTTCTAACGGTTCTAAAATTTAAAAGGATTTGCAAGGATGCAAATCCAAATTTTAGCCTCGGAGAAATTGCAGGATGCAATTTTGAGAATGAGTGTAAAAGTCTTATTCGGTCAGCACCAATTATTTATGATACAATATTTTTTAAAAAATTAGGATAAAATAGATGTTTAAATTGATAAGTATTGTTGTAGTAGCTATAGTAGTAGTTACTTTTTTTATTATATCTCTAACAAAATCTCCAAAAAAGTGATCAATACAAAAATCCAAACAACCAAAGCGGGATTTTGTTACCAAAGCCTATCTCTGTATCGTCAGACACCACAAAGCTGTTTTCTATATCTTTGATCTGCTTGAAACTTTTATTTTTACCGCCATGTAGCGAAGCGGAATTCCGCAATGAAGTGAGGACAATTGAGAAGATATACTTTTCATCTACCAAAAAATCACCTCTATTTTGATAGTAAATACTATGTTTAAAACTAATCATAGAGGCAAAAAAGCTCTCTCTTATACTGTCTGCCTTTGGCTCTATACATAAACTATTGAAAATGGTTGGATTAGATAGGTATAATTTATCTGGTTTTTGCAAATTTTTAAATCTTTTTGCTTCATAAACTACATGTCTTAACAACTCTGCCTTATGTAAATACTCAATGTATTTATAAAGTGTAACTTTTGAGATACCAACTTTTTTAGATAATTTTTCGATACTTAGCTCAAAAGGCTCCGATACACAAATACTAACCAATAACTTTTTCAATGCCACTATCTTTTCACCCGAGAGATTGTAAATAGAACTTAAATCTTTATACAAGATAGTATCTATCGTATCAAGTAGCATTTGAGCAAATCTCTCTTTGTTTTCAAAATAAAACGGATAAGCTCCGACTTTTAAGTAAATACTAAAATATTTTAAAATCCTTTCATTTTTCAAACTCGTGATAATTTCATTTGCTATATTTGTATGATTTGTCAATATCTCTTTCAAATCATAACTTTTAAGCTCAATACCCAAATATAACTCTAAAAATTCCCTAAAAGAGAGTATAGACAAATGAAACATAGAGTATCTTCTAACAAAAGAGGCATTAGTCAGCTTTATCGCACTTGAGCCGGAAAAAAGCACTCTTATATCAAAAAAATCATAGATACTTTTTAACTCTTGTTCAAAATTTTTAGCTTCATGTACTTCATCGATCAAGATACACTTTCCGCCATATTTATAAAACTCTTGAACTATTTCAAAGATTGACACAGTTGATAGCAAAGGATGATCACAAGATATATAAAGCAATTCATCACTCTTAAAATTTAAACTTTTAGCGATTTGCAACATCAAAGTAGTTTTACCAACTCCGCGAGAGCCGTAAATCCCACTAAATTTGGAATTACTATTTACTATATCTTTTATCAAAAACCTTTGATAATCATACTTTATACTATTTAACTTATAATTAGAAATCTCAAAAAGAACATTCAGTAAACTTTTCAATACTTTATCCTAATAGTTTAATATACTAAACGATTATATTATGTTTTAGTTTAATTATTTATAAATTATAAGATGGATATAGTATAACCCAAATTGCTAGTTAAAAGCCAACTTCTGTTTACTTTCATCCAACTTTAAAAACATATCTATACTATAAGCAGTAATAAATAGTTTTAACTTAACTAAAAAGCCACCAATAGAAGTAGCTTTCATAACCTTTCCAAATTTAGAAGTTATAACAGAAAAGGCAGTTTCAACCCCTTTTCTGATTTTTCTTTTTATAAAATAATCATTATCATATTTCATATTTTGTCTATATATCGGAGATAAGTTTACACCAATAGTTGATAAAAACTTTTCTAATTTACTTGATACATATCCCTTATCCCCTATTGCCGTTGCTTTATCCGGTAGGGAAGATAATATACTATATGAAGCTGTTGTATCATGCATTGAACCCTCTGAAATATATAAAGATACAGGCTCTTTATGATTGCTTACTACCATATGAACTTTAAATCCATAAAAATATCTTTTCTTTGAAGCATTATAACCTTTAAATTTTATATCACTCCATAGTCTTGCTCTTTTTTCTCTTGTTATATTGCATAACTCTACAGGAAAAGAGTCTATGGAGTAAATATTTAAAGAGTTTAATTTTATAAAAAGTTTACCTAAAAATACAAACAATCTCTCTACCTCTTTTTCTAACTTTTTAACTCTTCTTATAAATCTTGAATACTCTATCTTTTTTACCAATTTCATATCCATAATATATTGATGAGCTTTATAGTAATTTCCATTAAAGTCACTTACTGCTAAGTAACCTATTAGTAACACTTCACTACTTGAAATATAAGCCCTTTTATCATCTTTATATCCGATTTCTTTTAAAAATTCATCAATTAAGCAAAATATTGCTATAATTCTATGCTCCATAAAATACCTCCCGAGGGTTTTTATGGAGTTTTTAAGCAAAAATTAATCCAAATTGGGGACTAGCAATTTGGGTTAGTATAATATGATATTAATTTTAAAACTCTATATTATCTATCAATTCATTCATATTGAAATTTATCAAAAAAGAAGTATATTGATGTTTGAAGATACTTTGTAGATATTCATTGATATCCAATTCTTCTTTATCTTCTCCTTTTAAAATACGATATTTACTATTTTTATTAATAGAATATAAAAATAATGTATGAAAATAGACTTTGGCTATATATTCTTTTTCTGCTTTTTCCTTAAGCTCACTACTATTCAGTTTAGATTTATGATTCTTTAAAACTGTACTATCAAGATTAATATAAATTTTCTCTAATTTTTCCCCTTCTACAAGAATATACATTATATTCTCATAATCCATATCAGTAACTTCACTTAGTTTTTCCCATGAAACTATATTATTTTCAGTCGGATTTTGAGCTACTAATACCAATTCTGGTAATCCTATCTTTTCAGGTTCTTCTTGTTTCTCTTTTTGAGATTGATCTTTTTGTGGTCGATCAATTTCGATGAGTAAAATTTCCTCAAAATTACCACTATGAGAAGTAAGGTCAATTTTGATTTGTACCTCATCTCCAATATCCAATTTATCTGTCGGTTGAAGAGTTACTTTGATTTTACCATCTTCCGGGCTTGTTTTTGATACATCAAATACTTCACTAATATCTTTGGGTGTACCTTTTTGTGTTCCCCCTTCTGTTTCATTGTCTCCCACATCCACCAATGAGATTTTTAATTCACCCGGCTCTTCATCTCTGTCAAAATAGTGATTTTCAACATCAGTCTCAAACTCAAGAGTTTTACTTTTCCCTTTTTGAATGCTAACTGCATTAGCTCCTTTTTTAGTATGTTTATATTTAAAAAAAGATGGAAATCTTTGAGGTTCAAACTTTTCCTCTTCTTTTGCTCTATCATCTTTTTTACGATATTCTTTTTTCTTTTTCTTTTTTTCCTCTTCTCGTTCAATATCAAAAGTATTATTGAGAAGCTTTAGAAGATCATTATTAAGAGGAAGATTTTTAGTAAAAGACCGAATAAGATCATTCGTATCTGCACTATCAACCGATATAGAATCTTTTCTTGCCTTATGTATAGTTTCTAATTTACTACTTTTCAACTCTTTTGTTAATAAATCTCTAAGATATCGATACTCTTCGCCTTCTTTTAATCTATCTCTACTTGCCATAAAAAGTTGACTTCTAAAGTCATATTCCATATTAGTGCAATCAACATGTATGAGAAGATGATCTTTTAGTAATGGAAATTTCAGAGATCTAGTAATAAATTCAGAGGTCAAATGTCCTTGAACTTGCCCGTTCATTGTAAACACCACATACATTTTACTTCTAAAAAACTCGTTTCGTATGGTAGTTCTTGACTCTTTGATATTTTTATCGCCAACTTTTGTTTTAAATACATAGGAAGTGACTTTCATATCTCCAACTTTAGAGCTATTATGCTCTAATGTGAAGTAGTCTTCAATATATTTACTCTCTTCTTTCTCTAGTCTTCGCTTGAGTCCAAAAGAGACTCTTTGAAGATTACGATCATCGGGGTATCTCTCTTTCTTATCTACCATTAAAATAGGTAGTGCCGGCTCAAATAGATATTCATCTACTCTATCCTTTAAATCCTTTGAGATAACAGATCTAGCACCCTCTGGAAGATCATAGGAGTATAGCTTAATTATTGATCCTGTTTCAAACTCTTTTTCATGTAACCCTAAATATAAAGTATCAATATCAAATGATGGTATTTTTCCATCTATTTTTAGATATTCATACCAAGTGTTTTTCTTAGTTCTTTTATCCTCTTCGCTAAAAGGGTGTTTTCTGATAAGTGTAAATCCAAACTTACCACTTCCATCATATCGTTTTGAAGCAATAAGTTGATAACGGTTTTTACCACAAAAGACTATAGCACCCGTTCCACCCATATTATATTTTCCCTGAACAAATAAAATATCATTTTTATTTCCTTTGCCGATAGATAAAAAAGTATCTTCAAAATTTTCAGGATGTTGCCCCTCTCCATCATCATAAATAGTTAGAGAGGTATCATAAGGAATTTTACCACCCCGTGCTCTCATTCCTTCTTTTCTAGTGGTGCCATCTGCAATAACTTGAATATTAAGTGCTTGCTCTTTGATAAAATTACTTGATAGCCATTGGTATTTCTCTCCATAAAATTTTTCTATGGCTTCTTGCATAGTCTTAGGTGCATCAGGCGATCGTGGATCAATTCCTTGTTCATAACATTTTTTCATCAATGTTGCATCGATAGAGTTCGTGAACTTTTCTATCAAAGCTCCGATGGCAGAAGCTTGTTGGTTTTCAATAGTTGCAAAGTTGTTTTCATTGCCTCCAAGAGGATACCAATTTGATTGGTCTTGGAAAAGAGGATTTGAGTCTATTACCGTTTGTAGTTCTGTTTCATTTTGAGCTTGGTAGAGTTTTAAAAATAGGTCTTCATGTTTCACAGTCTTCTCCATATAGTAGTAGGTGATTTTTTGGATAATCTATTATTGAACCATTTTTGAATATTAAATAATAGATAATATTCTCGAGTGTAGGTAAAAGAAAATCTTCAAAAAATTTTACTAAATCATTAAAGCTATTTAGTGTCGTATGTGTGATATGAAACTCTGTTTCTTTATTGTGTATAATAGAATTTCTAAATATATAAATTAATTTGGATGCATTATTATAATTTATTCCCTCAATATGTGGTAATCCCATAGATGTAAAAATATTATTTATATTAGTTGTACTAGTTAATGATTCTTTGCATTCTTGCAAATTATTTGCAAAATAATCTTCAATTGAAGTAGTATTTATAATGTGCTCATGTCTGATTTTTTTGAGTAATTCTTTCAATGTTTGTTCTTCTGAATCATTAACTTTTTTATACAAATTTTTAAAATCTCTTATTGTTAGCTGCGAGTTTGCCATTTCGGCAATTGGTCTTCTATACATAAAATTTTCAATAATGTGATATAAAAGTAGATATTTTAATAAAATATCTTTTGTATAATTATATTCACTGAGAATATATGCACTTTCCTGATATTGGTTGAAGTTTTTTGTACAATCTAAAATAGATTTAATAGAAGTGTCAATAAACTGATTTTCACTAGTCTCTATGGGTTGATGAAATGTATATCCATTTGTCAATAATATGAATTGAAAAAAATCCTTTAAATTGTCTTCTTGAATTACACAGTCAGGTATAAAAAACCAAAAATCATCACCATCATTAATTTCATCCCATTTTTGATTTAATGCAATCATGAGGTGTGTTAAGAAAATATTTTCTTCATCTTCAAAAGCTAAAATGTTAAATAAATTTTTATTGATGAAAAAGAAAGGTTTATTTTTGTAGAATATTTTTGAGTTTGTATCAACTTGTAAATCACAGTTTGGTTTTGATAAGTATTTATATTCACAGTCCTCGTCATCTATCTCTAGTTCTTTGTCTAGTAATTTTTTGGCAAAATATACTTTGGCTTCTATTTGGTATTTTATTGTCTCAATATTATCAAAAGCATTTTGAATATCTTCATCTTGAGTATCTAAATAAGTATCAATTTTAGTCTGAAGTTCTTCAATTACACTCATTTTTAATCTCACTTTTTGTTTTTTGTGTAAAAATAATTTTCCATTCTAAATTAGTATTCTCATGAATAAACATTTGGCAGAAGTAATAATAAGTTGAATACTTAAATAAATCACCAATATTTACTTTCGCAATATTTACACTAGTTTTTGCACTATTAAAAGCTTCTATATTAAGTCTATCTATTTTCTCTTCAAATATATTTTCAATTGTGTTTAAGCATTCTTCTAATTTTTGTATATCATTATCATAATTTTTTTCAAAGTACTTACCAATAGCAGCAAAAAGACCAATAAGAACAGATTCTCTGCCAATCCATTCGAGTCCAGTTTTTCCATATTTATTATCAATCAGCTCATCTATATTTTTCAAAAAATCAATAAATAAGTTTAAGTTGTTTTCCATAAAATATTTCTTCACTTCTTCTAATTCAATATCTGGATTTTCATGGATTTCTTGTAAATATTGTTGGTTTACTAAAATTGGTGCAGCTTTATCAAATGCAATTAATGCAGAAATAAAATGTGTTAAATGCAAATCACCTTTTTTTTTCTTTTTGTAAAAATATGCAGAACTAATATCTTTTGAGCGTATAAATTCTCCTAAATATCGTTCAGGAACAACATTTAAAAATAATAACTCTAATTGATGTTTCAAATCCATAGATTTATGACCTGCATTGAGTACAAGCATTTTATTTATCTGTTCATTTTTATTTAATCCAACCCAAACTTCAAACCATTGAATAAATTCATTAAATATGGTTCTGTTTATATTATTATTTCTGTAGAACTCTATAATTGACCATAGGAAAGATAAATCGGTATTATAGTTATCAATTTCCTCTTTGAAATTCCGTGAAATTTTATATTTTGTTAAGCCTTCTATATAGTCTTTCTTTTCATCATCTATAATTTTAATATATAAAGCATGTGCTTGATATATTTGTTTGATTCTATAGCTTCTTTGTAGCCCATCTAAAATTTTATAAGATTGATTTCTTATTGTAATTTCATTATTCTCTATAGTCATGTCATTATCCGAATTTGCAACTAGCACAATTGACGGAATAAATTTATCTTCTAAAATAGTTTTTGTGAGCTTATCTAAATAGACATTATTTTTTATTATTCCTCTTTGGATATCATATTCTTTATATCTATCTGGAATGGATTTAACATAATCTTCCAATGTTCCCTCGCATATATAACAAGTATTTGTATTTCCATTGTTGATTTCTTCACGTTTAGATAATATTTTTAACTTTAAATCAGACATAAGTTTCCTTTTAGAGTGTACACATCGTACAAAGTTTATCTTTCTCAATATTTGCTATCATTTGATCATGCTCTGAGATAAAATCCATCTCTTCAAGCATTGTTCCATTTTTGATAGGTCTTTTTTTCTTTAACTCTTCTTGTCTTTTATATGATTTTTTAATTTTATCTATATTTTCAGGTTTTATAAGTTCCGAAAGGGGCATATCTTTAATCCAAGTGTAGCCTGATTTTTCAAACTCCATAGCTTTTTTGAATTGTTCAGGATGTTTCTCATAGAGCCATACCCATTCTATTTGACGCATAAAAAAGCAGAAGTAGCACCCTGAACGGCTTCTAAAATACTCAATATCATACTTTTCATCTTTGACCACATCATAGTAAGCAGGTAGCCCTATACCAGAGTCGTGTAAGATTCTTTTGACATCGTTTAATGTAATACCATCTTCTTTAAAAGGCATAACTGTTGTGATATTATCTTCGGTTGGAACTAATCCATCTCTATTTTCATCAGCTCGGATACCTACATAATTATAAATTTTATAATCTTTATACTCCTTCATTGTGTCTAAAAAAGTTTTTATTTTCATCTCTCTTGTGCACCATCGCTCAGTTGGTGATGGTAAATATCCGTTACTAGCTAAAAGTAATTCTTGAAAAGATTTTTTTGGTTTTTTATATTCTATATTAATGTTTAAAATTGATTGTATTTTATTGAGATAGTCATAAGTATCTTTTAACTCTTCTTCT
This sequence comes from Thiofractor thiocamini, assembly GCF_055384375.1. Classification (NCBI taxonomy): domain Bacteria; kingdom Pseudomonadati; phylum Campylobacterota; class Epsilonproteobacteria; order Campylobacterales; genus Thiofractor; species Thiofractor thiocamini. Next base: position 1,340,099 of record NZ_AP042389.1, read on the forward strand.
GTATCAAAAAAAAGATATTTAAACTCTCTATTTGGATATTTTTCTTTTAGATATACAGCTAAGGCTGCACTATCTTTTCCACCTGAAATAGATAAAACATGCAACTCTTTACTCATCGTTTAACTCTTCATTCAATAATTGTGTAATCAAATATAACCTTTCCTCTTTTGTAAAAACATTAGATATTACTTTTTGAACCTTTTTTATCTCATCATCAATTATACCTAATTTTCGTTTATCAACAGACACTATTCTATCTAAACTCTTTTCAAAAGAAGATAATGAAACCTTTCGAACATCTTGTGTATCTGTAGCAATATCTGCAAGTTCTAACTTAGCTAAAATTTTATTGGCTACTATTTTAAGTTTATCTTTTAAAATATTAATATCATTATCATAGCAATCTTCTATTTTTTTATTTATTAAAATTACTGATATATTATCAATAAGCGATATAAAATCATTTGCATAGTTAAAGCTTCTTATTATCGCTTTTATCTCGATATCTAAGCCTTCAATAGAAGATATTTTTTTTGAAAGCTTGACAAGATTGTCCCCAAAAGGAAAAAACATATGATTAAAATGAAAAATCTTTGCAAAATATTGCTCTAACTCTATTATCTCTTTTTTATAAGATAGAGCTATTTCATTAAATGCCATTTTAAATTTTTTTATAAATTCATCATTAGAAATATTTTCAATATTTTTATAGCCTAAAGCTTGGGGGAATTGCTTAAAAAATGCTTCTTTTGGATCTTTCATTGAGACAAGAGCACTTCTAAGAGCTTTTGCTTCCTTAGAAATTTTTTGTGTATTTTTAGCATAGTGAGGCAAGAGAGTAAACTTACTGTATAATGTTTTAACAATAGAAGCTACCTTATTTGTGCTGTAGGAATATTCTGTCAAATCTGTAGTAATTTGAACATAAGCTTTAAATAAATTTTCTTCATTTTTGTTTAGCATAATATGTTGTAACTGATATTTCTCTGTTGCTTTCCACATATGCATTAAAAGATCAAGTGTTAAAGTGTATTTGTATGTATTATCGCTAATAATATGCATTTCTTCTCTATGAACTAATATATACAGAGAGATAACAAACATAGCAGAGACTTCATTAAGTCCAAAAGGCTCTTTTTGCAATATTGTTACCAATGTAGTCAAATGAATTTTCTTTGATAGTTTCTTTTTTATCTTTTTCCATATTGGGACAAAATTTAACTTATCTGGATCTGATAAACTCCAACTACCATCTTTTTTTTCTTTATGCATACCGGCAGGTCTAATTACAGATAAATAGAGTGCCTTTTGTGCTGGAAACTTTTCTATACCAAAATAAGCTTTATCTTCATGTTCTAACATAGCTTCAAACAATTTTTTTATAATTGTAGTATTGATACCTTTATTTGCAATCGTATGATTTAAAGTGTAGTTATTGATTTTTGGTGCATCAGGAAATGTATCTTTTGCAATAATACTTATAAGTTCTTGCAATGCTTTGGAACTATATTCATATATTTTTCCAACATAATATATTTTACTATTTTTGTGACTATCATTAAATAGTTTTTCTAATGATATTGTGGCATCACTAATCATAGTTTGAAGGATCTCTTTTGTATGTAAGCTTAGAAGCATACTAAATTCGGATTTAATGTCATGAAAGGCTTCTATCTTCTTTATCAAATACTCTAATCTCTCTATGTTTTCTAAAAAAATAAAGAGAGAATGTTTATTCTCCTGACTCAACTTAATAAGTTTAGATTCGTTAATATTTGAAAAAAATATTTTATATGGAATTTTAAATTGCTTTTTGTCTTGTCCTACATATATTTTTTCAAATTGTTTTTTACTTCCATATTCACTAAAGTATCGTTTTGCAATAATATATTTATCTTGAATAAATAGGTTAATCTTTTCTTCAATATTAATATTACTATTCTTTTCCATCCTATTTTTTAGTTCTTTATTGATGTTAATATTTGAATTTTCTATAAGAGAATAAGCCTGAGATTGCTCTTGGAAAATGAGGATATTATCACTAATCAATTCATGAATGGCTCTCTCTATTTTCGCTTTATCATATTGATCCACCAAAGAAAGTATGAGGGTGTTTCTATCGGTTTTTAGTGTGCTTGTAAGCTTAAAACTATGAATAAGAGCAATAGTCTTTATTAATGCTCTTTTAATCTCATTTTGTAATGTAGGATCTTTTAGTTTATGTTCAGCGATATACCACACTTCTTGATCTGGCAAAAGTATAGTATAGACTTTGAGGAGATATGATATATAATCAAAAAGTTCATTAAGTGAATAGAGACTATAAGTTTCTCTTTCGGTATTTATAAAATTTTGAAAAGCATAAGGCTCAACTGAAAATAGAAAAGAGAAAACTGAACGTTGATTTTGAAAATGTTTTGTAAATATCTCTGAAATAGTAATAGCTGCAAAAGGATGAATAGGAGCTATTTTTAAGAATAGATTTAAATTGCTACTATTTTCATTTAAAATAGATGTATCACAAATATGATGTATAATCTTTTGAGCTTCTTTTATTGGCGTTGTATTTTGCTGGGCTATAGTTTCCTTAAAAATATTAAGCATTTCGTAATAGTCATCCTTAAAGAGGATATTTTCAAATCTACCTTGTATCTTGTCCCAATCCGTATAAGTTATTTGTGAGTTTCCATATTCTCCAAATGCTTTATGCAATGAAATAATTAGCTTGTAGTTATCTCTCTTATTTGCATGTTCTGCTAATGTTTGAAGATCAAAGATATCATTCTCTTTTGTATCTTGCAGCCCAAACTCAATAAACTTACCAAATTCATCTATAGAAAATAGTATATCTGTATAAGAACTTTTTTCAAGATCTGCATCGATTAGATCAAGAGCTTTACTGATATGGAAAGTATTGTCTTCTTTAAGATATTTGATTGTCTTTTTAAAAGCAGGTTCTTTTGTAATTGCTTCTTTAAATTTTTCTTTGAATGAACTATGTTCACCTACTATCTTAATTTTTAGAAAATTCTTTCCTCTTATAAAAATTTTATATTTTTCATAAAGTTCAAAATCATTTTCTTTTAGAATTCCTATACACTTTTTGTTATTTTCGTTATCTGAAAGTAAGGTATTTAAATAAAGCATAAGTGAAGATTTTCCACTTCCAAAAGGACCTATAAGCGCAAGAGAGTTATGATAATTGATTGTAAAAAATGTATTTAATGTATTTTTAGTCGATTGTGTAAGAATGTAGTGCTCACAATCTTCTTGATCCAATATGATATTGGTTGATTTATTAAACTTATTATTTAAAGTAATTTCGTTTTTGTATAAAAACACCTCTATATCCTTTATTTATAGATTCTATGTATTAGATCAGTTTTATTCAGTAAATTATTCATATAAATTTGTCGCATTCCGGAAGCTTCAGAATACGAAAGCTTACCATCTGTTAATTGTTCTAATCTGTGTATTTTATTATAAAGGGTGCTTTCCCCTATACACAGACTCTTTTGTAAGCTTAATTTGCCTCTTTGTATGTCATCCATAGAGATAGATTCCGATGAAAAATTATTATTGGTATCAATATAATCTGTTAGGATATAAACAAAAGCATTATCCGAAATATCCGTTGCGGTATTAATATTAAGTGTATAAATACCGGGGGTTTGTTCTGTAATTAATTTCAACTCCGAAAATAGATTTAAATTTATATCTTTAGAATCATTACTTTTATACATCCTTATAAAGACATCAATATCTGATTTAATCGTTGTTTGAGATAATTTTACACAATTATTCTCTAACCATACAATAATCTGATTACATATATTTTCTCTTGTAAATTTATGGGGATAAATAGTATTAAAAAAAAGATTATATAAAGTAGCTTTTTCTTGACTTTTTACTATATTCCAATGTAGCATCCAAAGAGTATCACTATTTTCAAGATAAGGATCCTTTTCTAAAATAATTTTACCTAACTCTGTCAAATTAGACTTATCTATCAACCCTAGAATCTTCATCCAATGATTTAAAGATTTAATCATATTAATACCAAGTCCCAAAGTTTCAATACTTTCTTCAACATTAGATTGATTAAATAAAGATTTATTTTTTGAAAAAGCATTTAACCCTTTTGTAATCCAATCTATTTTACATTCAAATTTATCATGACCCGAAAATGATACTGTAATTTTCTTCATTTATATATTCCTTTGTTATAAAAATACTTAATTATTTCAAGCTTAATACTGATGTTACACAAGATTTGTGAGCATTGCTAATTTAAACGGAAAATTAGCGTTAAAAAAATCACACTCAACCCTGAAAGGGCGCTTGCGTTTGTGATTTTAACTAATTTGTAGTGTCCTGGAAGGGAAATTAGCACCGTGAACAAATTTTGCGTAACATCAGCTTATTAGTTATAATTACCCATAATATTTTTATAATTTTCAATACAAAAATCCAAACAACCAAAGCGGGATTCTGTTACCAAAGCCTATCTCTGTATCGTCAGCTACAACAAAAGAGTTTTCTATATCTTTTATCTGGCTATATCCTTTATTTTTACCGCCGATTTCGAAGATATACTTTTCATCTACTAAAAAATCTCCGGTTTTAGGATAATGCAATTTATGCTTAAATCTTAATTGAGAGTTAAAAAAAGTCTCTCTAATAGTGCCTATTTCTTTTTTTTCACATAAAACCTCAAAAAGATTTGTATTGTTAAGATAAAGCTTATCAGGTTTTTTTATATATGAGTTTCCTCTAACTGTTCCGCCTATAGAGCTTATGAGATTTGCTTTGTTAAGATAAGCAATATATTGCTTTAGAGTATTTTTTGAGATACCGGCTATCTTGGAAATAGCTTCATAATTTATCTCATAAGGGTGTGAACGGCATATGATCTCCAATAGCCTTTTTAAAGCATCTATATTTGCAAGCGGTACTTTATAGATAGTAGCTATATCAAAAGCAAGAGTTTCATTGATAATTTCTACCAATCTTTGAAAGTAACTTGATACTCCTTCTAAAAAAAACGGATATGCGCCATATTTGATATACTCATTATAGTATTTTAGCGGTTTGATTTTTGAAATTATATCTGCTGAGATATTAAGATGATTAGACAACAAATCATTCAAATCATAGCTATCAAAATGAGTATCTAACTTTAGCTCTAAAAATTCTCTAAAACTTAAGATAGGTAAACGATATACTAAAGCTCTCCTACTTAAATCACTTTGACACTCTTCTAAAGATATTGCCGAAGATCCCGTAAATACCACTTGCAAATCAAAAAAATCATATATATTTTTTAAATCTATACAAAAATTATCTTTTTTATGTATCTCATCTATGACTAAAACTTTACCGCCATATTTATAGAACTCCTCTGCTATCTCAAAAAGTGTTTTAGAGGCGATAAGGGGATGGTCGCAACTGATATATAGATATTCATCCGCATTTAAACTTAACTCTTTTAAATATTGTAAAACCAAAGTGGTTTTACCCGCTCCTCTTGCTCCTATAAGCCCGATAAGTTTTGCACCAAAATCAATCTTTTCAAATAAAAATCTTTTATAAGAAGGTAACTTCTGAGATAATTTTATGGCTGAATATTTGACAAGTTGATTTATCATTTCATCTCCAATCAATGCATTGATTGTATTTTATCATAAAATGATTAATAAGATGATTAAATAGTGATATTTACTCCATCTCTAAGCTCATGAGGTACATATCCTCTCCGTCTATGACTTGAAGGTTTTGGCTTTTGCAATTTGGGCAGATGTATTCATACTTTTCTAAAATGTTCTCTTTCTCACAGTCAAGACACTTCACTATAATAGGCTGTAAATTGGCTATAAATTGAGCATGATCGCAAACGGTTCCCTCTTTGAAAGTTTCAAAGGCACTTTTTAAAAGATCCGTTTCAACCCCGCTTAGGATACCTATCTTGACGGTAACTTTTGTTATCTTTTTTGCATTGTTTACTTTTGCCTGTTCTTCGCACTGCCCTAAAAGTGCTTGGACTATACTGTACTCATGCATTTAAAAATTCCTTGTAAATTTTTAACTTTTCATCATAGCTCACTCTTGCATTTGCGGGTGAAGTTGAAGTCAGATATACTATATCAATTTTCAAATCTTTAAAGTTTTTTATCAACAGATCATAACTTTTTCTACCGTTACAGCCGATTTTTTTGATATTTGGATGTTTGTTTAAAAATTCCGCTATATCGTTTAACTCTATATCTTTAAGCCTACTATCAAGTGAACTATCTCTTTTGCAACTTTTTACCATATCCCACAAGGCTATATGATTTTTTAGCATCAAGTCTGTCTTATCTTTTTTGGTTCTTAACTCAGTTTTAAAAATATCTCCCATGATTTTCCAAAATTGATTATGCTTATTTGCATAGTAAAAACTTTTTTCAAACGAATCAAATGACGGAAAACTACCAAGGATGAGAAATCTTGAATTTTCATCAGCTATAGGCTCAAACGGATGAGCATAATGCCTCATCAACAAATCCTTGGCAACAATTCGCCCGTAGGGCTCTCAAGGAATCTTTTTGTTCCCCAAGATGAATGTAAAACTACTTTTTTATCATACTTGTCGGTTACTTCAGCGATATAAGCGGCATTGGAATTGAATTTTTTTAAGATTTCCAAAGCTTTTTTTGCTTCGTTTTTTGGAAGCGCTATCAAAAATGTTCCCTCATTTGCCAGCATAGACGGCTCAAATCCAAGCATTTCACATATGCCGTTTACCTCATCGCTTACCGGTATCTTTTCTTCTTCAACTTCTATACAGACTTTAGACTGCTTTGCCCACTCATTTAGTACCGCTGCTACTCCGCCTCTTGTCGCGTCCCTAAGGGCTGTTATCTTGACATCTGCTTTTATCAACTCTTTTACTACGGGGTATAAAGAAGTACAGTCGCTTTTTAACTCACTTTCAAGTTCTATGCCCTCCCTTGCGGCAAATATAGTAGCCCCATGACATCCTATGTCCCTACTTACCAGTATGACATCATCTGTTGTGATAGAGTTTGAGCTTATACCGTCCGCTAAAACTTCACCTATACCTGTTGTATTGATAAGTATCTTATCTATCGTATCTTTTGGCATCACCTTTGTATCACCGCTTACGACAACAGCACCGTTTACTTCAAGCTCTTTTTTCATAGATCGTACGATTTTTTTCAAATCATCCATCAAAAAACCCTCTTCTATGATCATCCCGAGCGTCAAATACTTAGGCTTTGCACCCATCATAGAAAGATCATTGCAAGTCCCACAGATGCTAAGTTTTCCTATATCAGATCCCGGAAAAAAAAGAGGTGAAACGGTAAAACTATCCGTGCTCATAGCAACATTCATTGCCAATTTTTCATTTTTCATTTTCAATTGCAAAATTGCCGCATCTTCACTCTTGTCAAGTATTTCATTGCCAAAAGCATCATAAAAAATATCCCTTATGAGCTTATTGTTCTCTTCCCCGCCGTTTCCCATAGCCAATGTTACTTTATCTTGCATAAAATCCCTCAACTTTTAATTTTTAATTTTTAATTGTTAATTGTTAATTATAAAAGGTTCCCATACTTATAGTATGCCGCACATGCTCCTTCGCTGCTTACCATACAACTTCCAAGAGGAGAGTTGGGCTTGCAGGCTTTTCCAAAGACTTTACAATCCATGGGTTTTGCCTTGCCTTTTAAAATCTCTCCGCACAAGCAAAGTTTGTGGTCATCTATCTTTTTATCCGGCAGCACATCAGCGTAAATCTTTTCAGCATCATATCTTTCGTATTTATCTTTTAGTTTCAATGCACTTTTTTCTATATCCCCTATGCCTCTCCATCTAAAATGATCTCTTTTTGTAAAATACTTATCGACAAGTTTCTGAGCGGTTAAATTTCCCTCTTTTGAAACTGCTCTGCCATACTCATTTTCAACTTCACATCTGTTTTCATTGAATTGTTTGACTATCATCAAAATTCCCTGCATCACATCGACAGGCTCAAACCCGCTTACAACTACAGGTGTACCATATTCTCTTGGAAATTCATCATAGATTTTACTTCCGGTTATCACGCTCACATGACTTGGTCCTATAAAAGCATTTATCCTGCACTCTTTATCATCAAGTAAAACTTTCATAGGCTCAGGAACTACGACGTGGTTTATATGAAAAAAAAGATTTTTTATATCCTGCTTTATAACCGTATCAAGCAGAGCCGCACTCATAGGAGTAGTTGTCTCAAATCCTATGGCATAAAATATAACTTTTTTATCAGGATTTTCTTTGGCGATTTTCACAGCATCCAAAGGAGAGTAAACAAATCTAACATCAGCCCCGTTTGCTCTTGCATCTTGCAAACTCCCGTGACTTCCCGGTACCTTTATCATATCACCCAAAGTTACGAGTATCACATCCTCTTGCTGACTTAAGATATAAGCATGATCTATCCTCTCTTTTGGCATCACGCACACAGGACATCCCGGACCATGTATGAAGTCTATATTTTTTGGCAAAAGTTGAAGCAGCCCATACTTCATGATAGTATGCGTATGACCGCCACAAACTTCCATGATATTGATATCTTTATCGATTTTCTTTGCCTCTTTTTCTATCTCTTTTGCCAAAGATTTGATAGTTTTGGCATTTCTAAAATCATCATATAGATTTTTAAGCTCAAGTTTGCTCATTTGCCCTATCCTCTTCTTCCAACTTTTGAACTATCTCTTTATAAAGCTCGAGACTGTCAAGTGCTCTTTCTTTGTCTATCTTGTTCATGGCAAATCCCACATGGATAAGAACAAAATCACCAACTTCGACAGGTTCATCTATCAAGTCAAGACTGACCTTTCTTTTAACTCCCATTGTATCAACGGTAGCGACATTGTCTTTGTCTATATGCTCAATTTTACTCGGAATTGAAAGGCACATTATCTCATCTCCATTTTAAATTTTATCCAATTTGCCACTCTTTTTAGTGATTCCATATCTTTGGTGCTGACTTCAAGTATATCAACATTTGGTTTTAATTTTCTTGCCGCTTCTTTCTCTTTTTCCATGTCATATTCAAAATATGGCAGTAAGTCTGTTTTCGTAAAAAGCACAAGGTCTGCTTTTCTAAACATCACGGGATATTTTTCTACTTTGCTCTCACCCTCGGGGATGGAAACCAAGACTATATTTAAGTGTGTTCCTACATCATAGCTTGCGGGGCAGACAAGATTGCCTACATTTTCCACAAAACAAACATCAAGCTCTTTTAACGGCAAATGGTGAAGTCCCTTATGTACCATAAAAGCATCAAGATGACAAGCTGATCCGGTTTGTATCTGCTCAGAGGGTACCCCCTTTGCTTTTAGCCTATCAGCATCCCTGTTTGTCTCCAAATCCCCCTCAACCACGCCAAATTTAAAATCAGCCACTTCGCTTAAGTATTCAAGCAAAGTAGTCTTGCCGCTGCCCGGACTACTCATCAAGTTTATAGCAAGAACTCCGTTCTTATCAAAATGAGCCCTGTTGTGATCGGCTTCATGATCGTTTTTATCCAGTATCTTTTTGATAACCTCAACGGTTTTTGTATCATTTAGCTGTGGATTTGAAAGTATCTCATCATGGGAATGCTCATGATGATGTTCATGCTCATGCTCGGTTATACTACATCCGCAATCTGCACACATATAAACTCCTTTTCGATTAAAAATGTTTGTGATAATGGGAATGACTGAAATCTTTATGCTTATGTTTATGCTTATGTATGAGATTTGCTTTTTGCAAAGTCTCCAAATCGCCATAAAGTTTTTCTATATCCCCATCATATATCTTTTTGTGCTCTTCATCTATCACTATCGCCCTATCGCTTATCTCATAAGCCAAAGAGAGATCATGAGTAGCTATAAGCACACATTTGTCTATATCTAAAATCATATCTATAAACCAGCCACTTGTTTTTGGATCCATTGAGGCTGTAGGCTCATCCAAAAAAAGAACTTCAGGCTCATATACCAATATAGAAGCCAGCATAACCTTTTGCTTCTCACCGCCACTTAAAAAAAGCGGATTTTTATCAAGCAGTTTTTCTATACCGAACTTTTTTGCTATGCTTTTTACCCTGTCATCTACCCTATCCATGTCAAACTCTTTCAAAGAAAAAGATATCTCATCATATACTGTAGGATTAAATATCATACTTTCAGGATTTTGAAACAAAATGCCAACTTTTTTCCTAAAACTTTTATCTATCTCTTTTTTTGTTATCTTTTTATCTTCAAATCCATACTCCCCGATATCAGCAAAGTAAAGCCCAGAAAGAATTCTCAGAAGTGTTGATTTCCCGCTACCGTTACACCCGAGAAGTGCAACTTTTTCATCTGCTTTCAACTCAAGACTGACTTTATCAAGAACTTTTCTATCTTCATAAAAAAACTCAATATCTTCTAATCGTATCAAAAAGCTCCCCTTGCTTTCATGGCCAATGTTCTCTCTTTCGCATCACTCATGGCTTTTTCAAAGAAAAACCCAAAAACGGTTGTGATAAAATTCTTTTCTCTTTGTTTCAATTTTTTTATAACTCTCGCTCTAAAAGCGTACTTAAAATCCTCAAAAGTTTTTTTATAAGATATGATTTGAGAAAGGGAAATGCTTAGTAAAAAACTCAAACTTTTTGAAAAAGAAAAAAAGCGTACCATATCTACTTTATGAAAAAACAGTGTAACAAAATAACTCAAAGCATAAACTTTAAGATTGATGTAAAGCAAATATTCCCATACATTTATGCCTTTTACATATCCCATCACAACATACCCCAAAGATATACCAAGGTTAAATAAAACGATAGATTTTAAAACTTTTTTATTGAGTTTGATCATCTCTTTGTATGAAACTATCCATAAAAAAGGGATAACAAAGAGTAAAACTTTTATGCTTTTTATCAAAAGTAAGGCAAATAAAAAAGTTAAAAAAAGTATCCTAGTGAGATTTTGCATCTTTTTTCACCTTGGTTATGATATAAAATATCCCAAAAATCAATACCGCTCCTACTATAGCGGATATATAGTACCCTGCTATATCACTTAGACCCTTTACACTGTAATCACTTATAAAAGCATTTATGGATTTTGCATTTTTTATGCCCTCAGGGATAAAGCCGAGTATCTTTTGATAATATGCATTATCCCACTCTCCCCATGCCGAAGCATCGGTGAGTAGCCCCAAAGGAACCAGTGATACCATCAATAAAAATATATAAAACAACCCTTTTTTATCTTTCACAGCTAACCCCTTTTATCTCTTTTTTTTGTTTCATATAAGAGTAAACAAGCATAGTGAAGATACCCTCTGCAACACCGAAAAAAAGCATATGTGAACCGACAAGTGCCACAAAAGTAGTTTTCAAATCAAACGGGAAATAAAGCGGATGACCGTTTTCACTCCAAAATAGAGGCTGAACACCTAAAAATATAGATGTCAAAACAGATGAACAAACTATACCGCTCCACCCCGCTACAAACGGAGCAAATTTGAATTTTTTCAATAAATTAAAGATATAATAACCCACAAATGCTCCTACAAATGCCATAGATAACGCATTTGCCGCATAAGTCGTTATGCCGCCGTCGCCAAAGATAACCGCCTGTATCAACAAAACCAAAGAAACCGATACAAAAGCTATCCAAGGATCAAAAAGTATCGCTATGATAACAGCACCTACCGCATGCCCACTCGTGGCTCCGGGGATCGGGATATTGAACATCATTATAATAAAACTCATAGCAGACAATACTCCTATCAATGGCAATGTCTCTTCGTTGAGTGTTTTTTTAAGTTTTTTAAATCCATAAATCCACAAAGGCACAGCTATGGCATATGTAGCTATAACAGTCTCAGGTGAAAGATAGCCGTCAGGTATATGCATCTTCACTCCTTAAAATGAATTTTCATTCATATTTTACATATTTTAAATAATTTTGTTATTAAATCTATCGTTTCTTATATATTTTTGGAACCAAATATGATAGAATAAAAAAATGAAATGTATATATTGTTCTTCGGCAAATCTATATGAGTTACAAAACGGGTATTTTAAGTGTGCAAAATGCAAAAGGAAGTTTTCTCCTTTTAAAGTTGAAAGAGAGAAAAACATAATCACACTGTTTTGCAAAGGATTAAGCGCATTACAGGCATCTAAAGAATCCGGTTTTACTTATACAACCGTACAAAAAAAATTTATGCTTTACAGGCACAAGATAATCTCTTATGAAGATAAAAAATTTGAAAACAAAACATCAGTAAATGAGTATGATGAGTATATTTATCTTGAAAGAAGAAAAAGAAGAGACAAAAGATATATCTTTGATGCAAAAAATTTTTTGACATTTGATTATGATAACGGCAAGATTTACAATATGCTTTTACCTGAACTTTCAAGATTTAAAGAGAGTTTTTTAGAAGACAATCTTGATGATACATACTATAAGGAATTTTCCAAATATTTAAAATGGCACAGGGTATCAAATTTAAAAAACCGACAAAACAATATAACCAAGTTTTGGGATTTCTTCGAGAATCAAATCATAAAATTCAAAGGCATAAAAAGCAGAAATTTCTTTTTTTATTTAAAAGAGATAGAGTTTAGATACAACTACAGTATGATTGATTGCGGTAAAATACTTTATAAATTATGTATGCCCCACCATGCCTGACCCAGTGATATACCTCCGTCATTGATAAGGGTATCTTGTTGAAAATAGACTTTTTTATTTAATTTTTCCAACATATTTACGGTTTTACTTAAAAGTGTTCTGTTTTGAAAAACACCTCCCCCAAGAACAACAGGCAAATTGTATCTTTTTGATATGTCAACTATGATATTTGATAAAGTATTTATAAGCATTGAGGAGATTTGAGTTTTTTTGATGTTTGCATTTACATTTTCTTTTGATATTTTTAAAATTTCTTCCAAGGAGGGCGATAAATCTATCAGAGCGTCTTGTAGGTGGTACTTAAAACCAGTTTTTATGTTTGTATCATAAAAAGACTCTATCTTCAGACCACTCTCTCCCTCATACCCACTTATTTGAAGTATGTCGCCAAGACTTGCAAACATATCAAAAATCCTTCCGACAGAGCCGGTTTTCAGTGTAGTATTTTGCCAAATTTTATAAAAATTCTTTATCTCTCTTTGAGTGAAGTTTTTTACAGCAGGTAACTTCAATTTCAAAACTTCATCCAAAGAAAAATGATCAAAAAGATAACTAAGCGCTACTCTTTTTGGCTCTTTTACGGCTTTATCCCCGCCTATAAGCTTAAAAGGCTCAAATGAAAAAACCCTTTCATAACTTTTTTCATCACAAACAAACACTTCTCCGCCCCAGATAGTCCCGTCATCTCCATATCCTGTCCCATCCCAAGCAAAGCCAAGAACTTTCTCTTTCAAATCAAACTCAGCCATAGCTGAAAGTATATGAGCATAATGATGTTGCACTTCACAAATTTTTAATTTTTCATTTTTCATTTTTAATTGTTTAGTCCATTTGGTTGTCTCATATCCCGGATGTTTGTCACACACTATGACATTTGGTTCAAAATCATAGAATCTTTTAAAAGTTTCGATGGTTCTTTTAAAGTACTCCATAGCTTCTATACTGTTCAAATCCCCTATATGTGGAGATGTTACAAGTATATCCTCATATGCCAAAGTTATAGTATCTTTTTGATTAGCACCGACACAGAGTATCTTTTTATCAAGCTTGAAGTCAAGTTTTTGATACCTTGGTGCATAGCCTCTTGCAAGCCTTAGAGTCTCTTTTTTATCTTCTATGGCTTGAACCACGCTGTCATCACAGGCATTTACAATGTCTCTGTCAAAATCAAGAACAAAATCAACCACATTTCCAAGCTTTTCACAAAGCTCATCTTTATCTCTTATGATAGGTTCATCACTCAAGTTTGCGCTTGTCGCTACCAAAGGACATTCAAGATACTCGAAGAGTAAATGATGTAAAGGAGTATAAGGTAGGAAAACCCCTATCCTGTCGATCCCGGGAGCTACAAAGGAAGTTATGGGAAGCTCTCTCTTTCTTAATTTATGAGGTTCTTTCTTTTTTACTATGACTATGGGTTTTTCTTTACTTAGGATCAGCTCTTCCTCTTTTTTTGTAAGATGAGCAGCTTTTTTTACCTCATTTATATCTTTGAACATCACCGCAAAAGGCTTGGATGGTCTTCTTTTTCTTTTTCTTAGCAGTTTTACGCTTTTTGGAGAAGTTGCACTACAGACTATATGAAATCCTCCCATTCCTTTTACTGCTACAATATTGCCTCTTTTTATACTTTTTGCACATAGTTTGATAGCGTCCATATCGCATTTTAAAAGCTCTTTTGTGTATGTTTTATAAAATTTTGCCCTTGGTCCGCAACTGTGGCAGGAGATAGGCTGAGCATGGTATCTTCTATCAAGTGGATTTTTATACTCGCTCTCACACTCGGCACACATTTTAAAATTATCCATAGAAGTATTTACCCTGTCATATGGTACTTTCTTTATGATAGTATATCTAGGTCCACAGTTTGTACAGTTTGTCAAAAAGTAGTCATGCCTTCTGTCTTTAGGATTTTTCAACTCTTGCAAACACTCTTCACATATCGCAATATCAGGGGAAATAGAAGCAAATTTGACATTTGTATTTTCACTCTCAACAATTTCAAAACCCGTATCGTTTTTAAGGGGTATCTCCTTTTTTACTGTTTTATCTATCTTTGCCAAAGGAGGCAGGGTATCAAAAAACTCCTTTATGAAATCATCCGCAACACTCTTTGTCGCCTCGATCTCAAGATACACTCCTTCGCTTGAGTTATTTACAAAGCCGTTTATACCGTACTTTAGTGCAAGTTTATAAACAAAAGGTCTAAAACCTACACCTTGCACTATGCCTTCAAACTTATATCTATATCTCTTTTGTAAGCCCACTTATGATCCCGTATCCTAAGTTTATATCATCTAGAGTAAATTCAAGATTACTATAAACGGTATAGTTTTTATTTGTTATGGTGTAAAATTTATTGGCAAAATTCTCCATCGAAAAGAGTGAACCGGTCATACAAATTCCATCCATCTCATAATCACCGTTTATCTCATCCATAAGGTTTGAAACAAATTCCGCGCAACTCTCCATTACTCCAAAACACAAAGTTGGAGCATCTAATCCGGCAAGCTTGAAACTCATAGAGGTTTTTAAAGCCTTTAGCGTATCAAGTCTAACTTTCTCACCATCCCTTATAAGTTTATAATCAATTCTCGGACCCTTTTGCCCTTTGAAGGAATAAGCAAAATCATACAATCTCTTTGCTGAAGATTTGATATCTTTACCCTCATAAAATCCTAAAATTATCCCGATAATTCCCCAAAGTGTATAGATATCTCCCATCTTATCAAACTCAAACTCTCTTCCATCTACTTCAGGAAATTTTACTCTATAGTTAGTAACAAGTTTTTTTGAAGTTTCATCTTCTTCGCTTATCAAATCCAAAAGCTCTTTCACACTTTTGGGATAGTCATAACCAAACCCAAGATAATCAACAAGTCCGAATTTTTTGGAGTATATCATAACTTTATCGCTGTTTTCTTTACTGAGATAAACACCGCTTACAACTTTATCAAACAATCCATTTTCAGCAATATTTGAGTAAAAAGCACCATGTGCGGCTTCATATGTTTTACTACTTGATTGCTCATCTTGGAGATAAAAAGTATTTACCAATTGTGGAAGTTTTTTGGACTTATTGTAAGTTACGATGTATTTATCGGTATTGATGCTTACATAATTTCTTGAATATGCTTTTATAGGAAGTGGTGAAAAATTTTGATTGACTTTCGGTAAAAGTGTTCTATCTCCTTCACTAAGCAGTATATTGCCATCATCAAGTACGATAACTTTCAAATCGTTCTTTATGTTAACTTCTCCCTCAAAATCTAGCGATATATTGAATTTATCACTCTCATCCACTTTACCGATGAGGATAGATTTTACTCCTGTTTTTTTCAAATAATGCATTATCAATTCCAAAAGGAGATCATCACTGAGCTTTACATCTATGTGGTTATTTTTATCAAAAAAAGGATATTTGACAAGTAGTTCTTTGGTGATAGATAGATTAAGATATGGCTTTTCAAAACTACCCAACGCTAAAACTTCGCCCTTTTTTAGAGGAAAAAGTTCATTGGCACTTTGTAAATCAGAAAAAATAAGTTTAAAATTACTTGCAAAATTTTTCATATTTCTTTCATTCGGTAATGCGATTTTTCTATATCCGTTAAATGTCTTAATCTTTACAACAGCTCCGTTTTTGATCGCATTTGCAAGATTTTCAAAGATTACTCCGTTGTTACCTTTTATCTCTTTTGCAAAATTTTTATAAATTATCTCACTTTTTTGCACATCATAACCGCAAACTTCACACTTTACAAAGGGGTCATTCTCTCTTAAGGCTTCTTTATGACATTTAGGACAAAACGGCAATTCTCTCTTAGGATAATCAGGCAAGACATAATCACTTGAAGGCATATTTTCTACAACTTCAACACTATTGTCTTTTAAAAATAAAGAGTGTGGCAATTCTTCACTTAATTGCTTGGCAAAATTTTCAAGTTCTTTTTCATTTCCCGCAACATACAAAAAGACAGATGAACCATTTTTCTCTAGTTTGCCTTGAAGTTTAGATTCTTTCAATGTTCTTAAAAGTATCTTTTCATAAACCAATGAAGTAGAAACATATTTAAATCCAAATCTAAGTATCATTTAACACCTTCTAAAAAACTTCTTTTTGCTATCTCTTCTATGGAGATACTATTTTTCTTTATAGGTTTTATACCATGTTTTTGCAATTCTTCAAGTATGATTTTCGTCATCAACCCACTTGCTTTTATAACTTCATCAGTCATGTTAAATGTAGAATCCTCACCAATGACATAGGGGATTACACCTACAATTTTTGTTGTAGGCAAATCCCCGTACATCTCTATCATTTGTAAAGTTTGCAACATTTCGACTTCATGTGCACTTCCCTGCCAAGTTATATAGGAAGGAATACGGCTATAGTCAAAAAAGTACACATCTCCTATGTTGCCACCTTTTACATTGACACAGTCCATGACAATAACCAAGTCATACTCCACTATAACAGGTATGAGCCTTTGAGCCAAAGTACCGCCATCGACTATATCAACTGTGTGTTTATCGCTAACAAATTCATAATTGTTTTCCAGGTAGTGAGCCATATGCGCCCCTACGCCCTCATCTCCAAAAAGCACATTGCCTATACCTAAGATCAATATCTTCATTCTAAAGCCCCTATGGAAAATTTAAAAATTTTGGATTTATTACAAAAAAGCGGGTTTCCCCGCTTTTTTAGTGTTTACTGTGCCATTTAAGTCCGCTAAATATCGCGTCCATAGAACCCTCTTTACCATAGATGGCATTGAAGATCGCCATATAAACATGAACCGTAACAAAAAGTATGATACCCCATGTCAATATATGATGGATTTGTCTCACGACTGCAAGTCCTCCGACCAATGCGGTCAATTTCATCATCGGTGCATATAAAAATCCAGCCAATCCTTCATGATAAACTTGCACATAAAGCATAAGTCCTGTCAAAATGATACCAAATATCATAAGATAAAATCCTATATAAGCTGCGAACTGTACCGGGTTGTATGTGCCTTTTAGTTTGGGGTGTTTTGAGATAAACAGGTAGTATCCTATCTGTTTTGCCCAAACTGCCGGATTTACAAGATCAAGAAGTGATTTTCTCTCACCACTGTTATCTTTGACAAATAAAAAAAGATAGCTTTTGAAAAGCACAACAGCTATAAGCAAAAATCCGAAAAACAGATGAAAAGCTCTTATATAATCCTGCAAAAAACCTGTCGGTGTCGGATGTGGCGTAGGAGCAAGATACGGAACCGCTATATAAAATCCAGTAGCAATCAAAATCACTATAGATATAGCTCTTAGCCAATGTTGCCATCTATAAGAGGAGGTAAATTCTACCTCTCTCTCCAAACATTGTGTGTTATTAGTTTCAGACATGTTATCTCCTTTTATACACTACATCCGCCATATAACGGATCAACTTTATAAGCACCAAGTTCATTTCCTTTGGTATCCATCACATGCACCGCACATGCGATACAAGGATCAAATGAGTGGATGATTCTTATGATTTCAAGAGGTTTGGTTAAATCCTGGATTTTTAAGCCTATGAGATTTGCCTCATAAGGTCCGTGCTGACCTTTTGCATCCATAGGACTTGCATTCCAAGTACTAGGAACGACGGCTTGATAATTTTCAATAACACCATTTTTTATCCTAACCCAGTGACTTAGCATACCTCTTGGCACGTCACCGATACCTAGACCTTTATACTCTTTGTTTTTGTCTATCTGATATGGAGTACAAGTTTCCTGGTCAACTTTTAAATTTTCTACCAAATTATGAAAAGCAGTTAGCGCATTGTCAGCGACTATCTTTGTTTGAAGCATTCTAGCCGCGGTTCTTCCGAGTGTTGTAAACAATGCGGCGGCAGGTAAGCCTGTTTTCTTCAAAAACTCATTGACAACGGGAACCACTCTTTTGTTTCCTCTTGCATAGTTGACAAGCATACATGCCAAAGGTCCTACCTCCATAGGTTTTCCGTCATATCTTGGTGCTTTTATCCAACTGTATTTCTCTTTTTCATTAAAGAGTTTACTATCTACAGGATTTCCGTCACTTCCTACACTTTTACCTTCAACAAGCCCTGTATAGTTGGGGTTTGTTTTTCCATTGTAAGGTTGCAAAGGTTCATCATCTTTATACCATGCGTGAGTTGCCTCTTCAGTTATTAGCTCCTCTTTCATATCATAAACTTTACTCAAGTCATAATCAGTTATAAACCCGCTGCTAAATATATAATCACCTCTACCGACTTTAAAATCCCTATAAGCCATAAAATCACCGATTCCGGCTTTTTGGGTAACTGACGGCTCTTTTGCATAAGCTTCCGCTGCCATCAACAAGTCAGCATAGTAAGCATTGTTTACAAAATTTGCCATTTCCTGGAATTTGACCATATACTCACCTAGTCTTGCGGGGTTTAAAAGATCCATAACACAAGTTACACCACCGACGGTCAAGCTCTGAGGATGTGGTTGTTTTCCACCGAAAATCGCCAGCATTTGAGCTGCTATTCTTTGCATTTCAAGTGTTTTTAGATAATGTGAAAGTGCTATAAGGTTTTGTTCTGGTGTAAAATGATAAGTTTTATGTCCCCAGTAAGCATTTGCAAACGGTCCTAAACCTGACGGAGACTTGGCAAATTTTGCCACTCTTTCTTGAACTGCTTTTAAGTCATTTTCACCTGTTGCTATCGGATTGTCACTGTATTTAAAAGCAAGTTCACTTGCTTTTTTGGGATCAGCACTTAAAGCTGAAACTATATCAACCCAATCAACTCCATGAAGTTGGTAGAAATGAACAGGGTGATCATGCAAAAACAAAGCCGCATTCATGAGTGTTCTAGTAAGTTCAGCATTTAAAGGAGGCTTGATACCAAGTGCATCTTCAACCGCCATCGTACTTTTTAGATAGTGTGAATATGTACAAACACCACAAATCCTTTGCATCATGAAAGGTACATCTCTAGGATCCCTACCTTTTGCTATAACCTCAAGTCCTCTCCATAAAGTAGAACCTACATAAGCCTCTTTTACTACATTATTATCATCCACTACCACTTCGGCTCTTAAGTGTCCTTCTATCCTTGTTATCGGGTCAACTACTACTCTTTTTGTTGCCATTTCTTCTCCTTGATTATTCTTTTGGTTTTTTAACTGTTGAGATTGCGGCATGCGCTGCTATGCCTATGGCTGTAACAGTCAAAAGTCCAGCTCCAATCTTATCTGCGGTCGCATCTGCTCCAAGTCCGCCAAATACACTTTCGTACAAATGATCAGCCACGGGCTCTTCATAAGGTCCCATTGTATCCCAAAAATCAGGCTCACTGCACCCTATGCAACCGTGTCCTGCCTGAATAGGCCAGGAAGTATGCTGATTGAATCTTTGGGTTCCGCAATTGTTGAATGTATAGGGACCTTTACAGCCTACTTTATAAAGACAGTAACCGTTTTTCGCATTTTCATCGCCGAATTGTTCGACAAATTCTCCTGCATCAAAATGACCTCTTCTATAGCAAAGATCATGTATCCTATGACCGTATGCCCATTTTGGACGATTGAAAGCATCAAGTGCGGGGAGAGTTCCAAAAAGTATGAAATGAAGCAGAGTTCCCACTATATTTTTTGCACTCGGAGGACATCCGGGAACATTTATAACCGGTTTGTTTATCACTTTGCTAAGAGGCATGGCACTTGTAGGATTTGGATTGGCTGCTTGGATACCTCCAAAGCTTGAACATGTTCCTATAGCAAATATAGCTGCTGCGCCTTCGGCTGTATCTCTTACTATATCCTCTCCTGTTTTTCCGTGTCCGCCGATGGTCAAAAAGTTACCGCCGTTACCGGTTGGAATACCACCTTCAGTCATCATGATATACCTTCCCTTATATTTCTTGATCGAATTTTCAAGGTTTTCTTCTGCCTGCCATCCGGCAGCTGCCATAATGGTTTCATGATAATCAAGAGATATATAATCAAATATCAAACTATCTATCGTCGGTGTAGCTGTTCTTATCAAACTCTCACTGCATCCTGTACATTCTGCCATATGAAGCCAAATAACCGGCAATCTATCCGCAAGTTTTGCAGCTTTTGCAACAGTAGGGGTGAAAGTAGAAGAGAGTCCTAAAAATGCTGTCATAGCACCTGCCCACTTCATAAAATCCCTTCTGCTTATACCCTCTTCATCCAAAATTGATGAAATTGATTTATTTTCATCAATTTGTGGCAACTCTTCAAGCTTTTTAAGCCTTTGGCTAAAAATTTTTTTTAGCGACTCATCTCTTTTATGCATGCCTGCCTCCTTATTGAATATTCATTTATAGAATGATAGTTCATTCATACTTATATTTTGTTTAAAATTGTATATTTAATTAAAAAAATTTATCATTCTTTTATGCAAAATAAATTTGTTACTTTTTTATCACGAATTTTGTTATTTTCAATGCAAAATTTGGATTTAAGAGATAGGTATTTGATTTGTCACTATATATTTGTCAGTAGACAACAGTCTAATGTGTAGTACAAACGGAGCATTCATCAAAACTTCTAAAAATCAGGCTGATCTCATTTTCATTTTTAAGACCCTTTAATGCCTGCGAGATCGTGGATAGTTCATCTTCTTTGGTAGCATTCCCTAAATTCCACTGAGTAGGAGTTATGATATTGTAAAATTCTATCTTTCCTTCTTTCACCTTTATACTATGGTAAAGAGAACCTCTTGCAGCTTCGGTAAAACCGTCTCCCTCGCTCTCTAGAGTCTCTATTTTTACCTTTGGCTTGATAAACGACTTTTCACTTATATCGATACTTTGCAATGTTTCTCTTACCTGATATGCCAGATATGCTATCTCCATTACTTTTAAAATTATCCTGTTTAGTACAGAATCTTTGTAAGCCCTATGAAGACTTTTGGCTAGCGGATTTGAAGCTATCATAGCTCTTGCAAGTGGTCCGACTTCATAAAACTTACCATTGTAAGTAACATTTTTAGCATATGTAAAATCCAAACTCTCTTCTTTGATATATCTTTGATGCACACCTTTTGCAACGGTTTTTATAGCTTTGCCTCTTTCAAATATAGAATTTTCACCAAAAGCTATAAATCTATCATGTGATTTTCCAAGGTGAGAAAGGTCGTTACTTTGCATGATTTCGATACTTTCTTTTAAAAATCCGTCATTTTGAAGCAAATCTTTCATATTTTTCATGTGTATGATACTTTCAATATCACTTTTTACAATCTCTTCTTCAAAAAATGATATAACTTCATCTATATAGCTTTTTGCCTGGTAAACTTCTACATAAGTAGGATCACACACAACACCGCCCGGGATCATATATGAGTTATGAGGCCACTGTCCCGCAAAAGTAGCTATGATCTTGTTGGCTTTGACCGCCGCATTCAAAGCTTTAAAAGTTTTATCTTTTGGAAAAATTTTCCCTTCAAATCTATATAAAATAGGAAGGATTATAAAAAAATACCACTTCAAATGATTTTGTATGATTTCGCAATCCAAAGTCAAATCTCTTAATGCTTTAGCTTTCTGGCTTAGTTCGAGTTTTATGCCACAGTTTCGATAAACATCTTCCAAAGCATGAACCGTCGCCATCAGTTGTGCATGACCGCATATACCACAAACTCTAGGGGTTAAAACAAGCGCATCAAGCGGATGTCTGCCTTGTATGATCTCTTCCATTCCTCTGTAACTGAAAAATTTTACTTTACTATTCTTGACTTTTCCGTTTTGCCATTCAAGTTCAAGCTGTGCTTCACCTTCAATCTTTTCAATAATCTCTTTAGTAACACTCAAACTCATATCAATTTCTCTTTCAATCTTTTTATATGAAAAGTTTTAGCTATTCCCGTAACTGTCAGATATGCTCTTTTGGAAACTCCTGTCGGCAAATCGGCGGGAATAGACATAAAGGTTTTGGTTTCAAACATTTTATTTCTTGGAAAAGAACTTTCGGTACATCCGAAACAGGGACTGCCTGATCTGGTTTTTGAGCTTACTTCATTCCATAGGATTTTATTGCAACTTCCGTGTGTTACAGGTGCTCTGCATCCTTGAATGTAAAAAAGACAACCCTCTTTTTCACCAAAATTCTTGGCATCCACTTTCCATTCAAAGTATTCATTTCTAGTGCATCCGTGATGAGTTAGATAACCGTATATCTCTTTTGGTCTACTAAATTCATCTACTATGAGCTTATGTTGATTTGCAAGAGTTTCTATGGTATAGGCTAACCATTCCGGATGAGCCGGGCAGCCGGGCAGATTGAAAACTTTCTTTTTAAATTCATTTAAAAAACCATTGGTTTCTTCTTTGTCATATACGACCCCGGTTATATTTTTGGGATCTTTTTCTTTAAAAATACCTCCGTAAGTTGCGCAAGTTCCGACAGCGATAATGTACTTTGCATTTTTGCATAAAGTTTTTACTTTTTTATAAAACGGCTCTCCCGCTCTAATAAAATCTTTTGAAATTGCTCCCTCGATTATCAAAAAATCTATCTTTTTCGTATAATTCAAAGCTTCATTTACATCAAGGGTACTTTTAAGATATGGATGATACAAGAATTCATACTCTTTTACAAATATCTCGAGCCTGGGATAGTTTAAAAATGACTGTGTATTGCCGTTACAGGTAATCCCCTGGATCCAAAGGATAGTTTTTTTATGCACGCTATGCCTTTAAAGCAAGATATATATTTTTACTTATATCCTCTATATACTCTTCCAAAGGTTTTTCCAAAACATTTTCACCTTTTAAAAATACCATTCCGCCAAGATATCCCATAAAAAGACCAAATGCACTGAAAAAATCCTGATCTCTAAGCTCCCCGCTTCTAACACCCTCTTCAAAAAATATCATGATCTCCGTTACAAACGCACTCACACATATCATCCCCTCACACCCTTCTTTGAAAACATCCCTGTTTGAAAGATAAACCCTCAGAAAATACTCTATCATTTCAGGTCTTTTGTTAGCGATATCAAAATACATAGTAGTTATGAGCTTTATCTTTTCATAAACGCTTACATCTTTTTGATTGATCTCTTTTATCTTTTCACCTAATATATCGGAAGTGTACTGCATGATAGCCATGGCCAGGGCTTCTTTTGATTTGAAGTAGTTATACATATTGCCCACACTCATACCTAGGGATTTTGCAATATCCGGTATCGTGGTATTGTAAAAACCTTTGGAAGAAAAAAGTTTTAAAGAAGCTTCCATAATGCCTATCTTTTTTTCCTCTTTTTTCAAAAAAGCCACTACGAATCCTTTTAATATAATTTACAAAATTATATTAAAAAAATAATATTATTATTATTAAGATAGTAAATATTCATTCATTTTATGAGAATTTTATGGCAAATTCCGAACCTGCATCTTTTGTACTTTGTATTTCAAGCTTGAAGTTGTGAAGATTAGTGATATTTGAAACTATGGAAAGTCCAAGACCAAGAGAATTGTTCCAGTGATTTTTGGAAACTCTGTAAAACTTTTTGGTTATATTTTTTATCTCTTTTTCATCTATGCCTACACCACTGTCTTTTACGGTAATGCTATCTTTTTTAACTATGACTTCAACTTTATCTTCAGAGTATTTAAGAGCATTTTCAACCAGGTTTGTTATAGCAACACCAAGTAAGACTTTATCTGCTTCAACTTCCACTTCTTTATCACCGTTTAACACTATATCTCTATCTTTATAAAACTGTTTTAAAGATTCTATGGCTTCTTGGGCTATCTCATAAACATTGCACTTTTCAAAGGTTAATTTTATACTATCATTATCAAGCTTCAAAGCTAGTCTTAGCGTATTTATAAGATCTGATAGTCTTTTACCGTTTGAGTGGATTTTTTGTAAGAATCTCTCTCTTATAGCTTCATTTATATCTTTATCTTCCAAAAGTGTTTGAGAGTATCCGTTGATAACCGTTATAGGATTTTTGAATTCATGACTGATTGCTGATAGGATTTCATCTTTTTGCCTGTTTGCTTCTTTTAATTTTCGTGTATATTTTGCTTTTTGTTTATCTCTTTTTGCAAGTACGAGTGAAACTTTGGTCAAAAGAGCTGTTATGTCATGAAATTCTTTGGAAAAATCTGAGTTTATATAGGTTGTTTTTTTCTTTTTGGATAAATTTACCAAAAATCTTGTGATTTTATCCACCTCTTTTGCAACCTGTTTGCTAAGTTTGTAAGTGCTATAAAATATCATGATAAAAAAGAGTGCTAAAACAGCCCCTACTTTCAAACCAAGATAAAATATATGTCTATATATCTTTTTAACCTCTTTTGCAACTCTTATATAGATAGTTTTTCCGCCTAAATCATATCTCTTTGCCACATAAAGCAAATCTTTATCAACTGTATGAGAATGCCTTATGCTACTTCCATATCCGGTTTTTCTCGCTTCTACAACTTCCGGTCTAAGCCTGTGGTTATCCATCGTCTTTTTATCTTTATCGGACTCTCCAGGCACCAAACCGTCATCTCTGATAAAAGTTACTCTTATATGATCTACTTTTTTTATCTTTTTGGCATAATTATCTAAGTTTTTCTCTTTTTTTAGATTTAGTGAAATGATATTGATATCTGAAAGTAACCCATCTTTTATCTGAGTGATATATATATCTTTGATAGAATAGTAAACAACTCCACCGACAACAAGCATGAGTATCACAAAAGGGATAAGCAGTTTTTTGATATATATCTGATGGAGTTTCAGCAAAGTATGTAGCCCTCTCCCCTTATAGCTCTTATATAATTTTTATCTTGTTCCGGATCGATTTTCTCTTTTAATCTTTTTATAGCAACATTTACGGTTTTTACCTGTTTGCCTGAGTTATCTGCCCAAACACTTTCAAGCAACTCCTCTCTACTTAAGATCCTGTCTTGATTTTTTAAAAATTCGAGCAAAAGTCTTTTTTCAAGTTTGCTGAGTTGGATCTCATTATCATTTATCTCTATCCTGTTTGACTGAACATCATAAACGATATCTCTAAACTTTAAAATTTCACTCTCTTTTCTTACTCTTTTTATAACAGCTTTTACTCTAGCTATCAACTCTTTAGGGTTAAAAGGTTTAGTTATGTAGTCATCTCCACCTCTGTCAAATCCATCTATGATATCATCGCTACTGTCTTTGGCACTTACATAGATAACAGGATTGTTATACCCCTCTTTTCTTATCTCTTTAACAAAAACAGAACCTTCTTGACTTGGAAGATTTCTATCCATAAGCACAAGATCTATATTTTCTTCGTCAAGTAGATCTTTTACTCTTTGTGTATCTTTTAAGCCTATGACATCATAGCCAACTTGCTGCAAAGTATATTCTATAAGCTCAAGTATATCCTCTTCATCTTCAACGATAAGTATGGTTTGCATGATTATACCCTTTTTAGTGCTCCGCCTTCTTGGATGTATAAAAGCAGATTTGCTATAGATATGGTCCTATCGGCAATTTTTTCACTTCTTCTGAAGGCTCTTAGCATATTGTGTATTCTTTCAAAATCATCCACATCTTTTAATCCGTCAAGTATCTTTTGTTCCAAAAGTGCGTACAAGTCATCTGTTTTATCCTCTTCTACTATAATCGAATGATATATATCTCTAAGCTCATCCAAATCATCTAGGCCTATCATTTCCAAAGTTCCTTCGATTGCTCTTATGGCTGATGTTTGCAAAGGTATCACATACTCGTTTATGATGTTGCTGTCCAAAGAACTGCAATTTTCCTTAAATCCTCTAATAAGACTTCTTGTATTTGATGATGCTCTTAAAAGTTCATTATCTATCTTAAAGTATGCCACGACTTCTCTTAAATCTTTTGCTTCGGGAGTATAAAGAGCCAATACTTTTATAATCTCATTATCTATGGATTCGATTTTTGAGCTTATGTTTTTCAAGTATAACTTTGCTTCATCAAATTTCACCGCATCACACTCATTTTCCGCAGCATTTAAAAATGTCTTGTTTGCCTCTAAGATATTTCTTAAAACATTTTTTATGGATTCTTTTATACTCTCTATCTCTTCTACATAATTTTCTAACATTATCCAAACCTCCCTGTTATATAATCTTCTGTCTGTTTCTCGGACGGATTTAAGAAAATTGTCTCAGTTTTATCAAACTCGACCAAATCCCCAAGATACATAAAAGCGGTATAGTCACTTATCCTGCTTGCCTGTTGCATATTGTGTGTGACTATGACTATACTTATATCTTTTTTCAGCTCGACTACCAATTCTTCAATTGCAGCCGTGCTTATAGGATCAAGCGCACTTGTCGGCTCGTCAAAAAGCATGATAGAAGGTTTTACCGCTATGGCTCTTGCGATACAGAGTCTTTGCTGCTGTCCGCCTGATAGTGCACTTGCTTCATCTTTTAGCCTATCTTTAACCTCTCCCCAAAGAGCTGCACCTCTTAGCGAAGCTTCAACTCTGTCTTGAAGTTCAGTTTTGTTTTTCAAGCCTTGAAGTTTAAGTCCGTATGCGACATTATCAAAGATACTCATAGGAAAAGCGGTCGGTTTTTGAAATATCATACCGACTTTTACTCTCAAATCTATCAATTCATTCTCTTTTTTAAAATCAAGTATGTTCTTTGGATTTTTCCCATCTTTATCATAGAGTAGAACTTCACCTTGATATCTATTACCCGGGTACAAGTCATGTATTCTGTTTAACGATCTTAAAAGTGTTGATTTTCCACAACCACTTGGTCCTATAAGGGCTGTAACTTTGTTTTTTTCAACAGGCAAGTTTATATTTTTAAGTGACGGATTATCGGCACCGTTATAAGTAAAATAAAACTTTTTTATATCCATTGCCTTTATCATCTATCTTTTCCTCTCTCTTGTTATGTATCTACCTATTAAGTTTATCAAAAGAACTATAACAGTTAGTATAAATGATGCCGCCCAAGCCAAATCTCTTGCCTTATCTGTTGGAAAATTTGCCAAATTGTATATGCTGACAGTAAGTGACGGAAAAGCATTGTTTAGATTTGTTGTCCAAAAGTTATTTGTCCCACTTGTAAAAAGTAGTGGTGCGGTTTCTCCTATAATCCTTGCAAATGCAAGCAGTATGCCGGTCATGAGCCCCACTTTTGCAGCCCTTAAAATGATATCAAGTATGACTCTGTACTTGCCACCTCCCAGTGCTATGCCGGCTTCTCTTAACTCTTTTGGAACTAAAGAGAGCATATTGTCTGTGGTGCTGACCACTATAGGTATAAGCATGATTGCAAGTGCAACAGCTCCCGCCCATCCGTTTATACCGCCCATAGGAACGACTAAAACGGCAAATACAAATGCACCTATGACTATGGAAGGTGCGCTCATCATAATATCACTCAAGTCTCTTATAACATTGGCGTACTTACCGTTACCATACTCTCTTAAATAAATCCCCGCCATCATGCCAAGAGGCACGCCTATAAGAGTGGCAAGTCCCGCCATAACAAATTGACCAAGGATCAAATTTCTAAGTCCCCCGTCAACCAAATCTTTAAAAAAAAGCGAAAGACTTAGAGAAGTCACTCCTTTTAAAAAAAGTGTGATAAGTATCCAAAACAAAAACATCAAAGCAGCAATAGCTGAGGATACAGACAATCCAAGAACTATCTTATTTATCAAAAGTCTCTTATCTCTCATAAAACCCTCATTGTTAATTTTTCATTTTTCATTTTTAATTGTATCACTTATCTCTTTCCTCTTAAAAAATAAAACTTAGCCACACCGATCACTATAAAACTAAATACAAAAAGTATAAATGCAAGATAGTACAAAGCGCTCAGCATTTCATCATTTGCTTCACCAAAGTTATTTGCCA
The DNA here is from genome assembly GCF_055384375.1 of Thiofractor thiocamini. NCBI lineage: Bacteria > Pseudomonadati > Campylobacterota > Epsilonproteobacteria > Campylobacterales > Thiofractor > Thiofractor thiocamini. The sequence goes on from NZ_AP042389.1 coordinate 1,368,697, forward strand.
AAACAACCGGTATCGATACGGTAGGATCAGTTAAATGAAGAGGTAACTTAAACACACTTCCAATTAAAAATGCTACTGCCATCGTTTCACCAAGAGCCCTCCCAAGAGATAGGATGATAGATCCTATGACACCGACTTTGGCATAAGGAAAAATGACATCTTTGACTACTTCAAACTTTGTAGCTCCCAAAGCATAGGCTGACTCTTTTAAAACATCAGGAGTTGTATTTAAACTGTCTCTTGTGATTGCCGCCATAAAAGGAAGTATCATGATGCCAAGCACCAAACCGGCACTAAGAAGTGATATTTGAGAGCCTCCAAAAATCTTTTGTACTATCGGTGCAAAGTAAAAAAGTCCCCACATACCATATATGATACTTGGTATTGCCGCAAGTAGTTCTATGGATATGCCCACAGGTTTTATAAGACTTTTTGGAGCTATCTCGGATAAAAATATAGCTATACCCATAGCAAGAGGCATAGCAAAAACCATAGCTATCAAAGATGATAAAATCGTACCTACTATCGGTATAAATCCTCCAAAAATCGTATCAGTACGAGAGGATGATTCATCCCCTGATCCTTCATCCGTATCATCTCCGGGAAGTACACCGGAGTCATCAGCAAAAAGAGTTGCGTCATTTAGATCATCTTCAGTTGCTTGTGATGGTTTTTTTTGGATATCTTTTTTGATGGCAGGAGGATTTTTATCTTTTATAGTTATAGTTTTATTCCAACTCTTTTCTACAAGAAAATGTGCACCAAATTTATCTATAGCAGGTTTTGCCTCTATAAAAAGCATCGCAAATATACCTACTAGTAAAAACAGTATAAGGGTTGCACTTAAAAGTGCAGCCCTTTTAAAGAAAAACTCTTTGTTTAACACTTAGTAAACTCCGTTATCTTTCCAGTATTTTTTGATTTTGTCAGTTAAACTTTTTGGTAGTGGAACATATTTTAAATCTGCAGCTATCTTTGCACCGTTATCAAATGCCCAAGCATAAAATGCAGTGATTTTTTTATCAGCATCAACTTTCTCTTTTGGCATAATGATAAATGTACTTGCAACCAACGGATAAGAATTTTTTCCTTTTGGATAACCTATAACCGCATAAAAACCTTTTTTAGGATCAAAACTAGCTCCTGCTGCAGCAGCTTGGAAAGTTTTCATACTCGGTTTTACAAAGTATCCGTCTCTGTTTTCAACAGTTGCAACTTTTGCATGTGATTCTATCGCATATGCATACTCGATGTAACCTATAGAGTATGGAGTTTGTTTTATGATAGAGCTAACTCCGGGGTTTCCTTTACCGCCCAAGTTGTTTCCTGGCCAGTTTACAGTTTTCTTAACTCCGTAATGTTTTCTCCAATCTTTGCTAACACTTGATAAGAAAAATGTGAAGTTCCAAGTAGTACCTGATGCATCACTTCTTCTTGCAAATGTGATTTTTTTATGAGGAAGGTTTAGATTTGAGTTGATTGCTGTAAGCATAGGATCATCCCAATACTTTACTTTTCCTTCAGCTATAGCAACTATAGCTTTATCAGTAAGTTTCAAATCACCACTTTTAACACCCGGTATATTATATGCCATTACTGTTGCGCCTACAATTGCGGGAAATTGAAGCATATTGTGTTTTTTCTGAGCTCTTGGAGTAAGTGGAGCATCAGTTCCTCCAAAATCAACAAGTCTTGCCGTAGCATCTTTTATACCTTTTCCGCTACCGCCGCCGTTGTACTGTACTTGCTTTCCTGTAGCTTTATAATAAGCTTTTGCCCAAGCCTGGTTGATAGGCAAAACAAAGCTTGACCCGTCACCTTTTACCAAATCACCCGCTACCATAGAAGTAGCTACAAATGCACCTGCAATAACTAATGAAGTTATCTTTTTCATAAATTCTCCTTTACAATTTTAATGTGCGAAATTGTAACTAATCTTGATTACATTTTGGTAACAATATGTAATCAAGATTATAACATAATGATTATTTATAGAAAATTTCACTGGTCTTTTTATAGCCTAATTCAAAAAGTTCATCCATGTTTTTCAATCTAAAAAGAGGATAGCAAGATAGCCTCTCATCTGTTATATAAAAATCACATTTATCGATTTGATGCATCATGGAAGCTCTCCAAGAAAGAAACATAACTCTTTTTACAATTCCCATATAACTCTTTTTATAACCCTTTTGCATAGGGTGTAAGTCAACTGCGATAGTGGGTAGCTTAGAGTCTTCAAAAACAGATACAGGGAGATTGTCCATAATGCCGCCGTCAACCAAACTCATACCGTTATACTCTACAGGTTTAAATATAGGAGCGATAGAGCCTGAAGCAACAGCCAGTTTTACAGCATCCCCTTTGCTAAATCTTTTAATCTTTCCACTTTTTAAATCTATCGTTGTGACAGTAGTGGGGATATGCAACTCTTTTAAATCTTTTATAGGCACAAGTTTTTTTATAAAATCATTTTTCTTATCTATCTTTATAAGTCCATCTTTTATGCCGTGAAATTTAAAAATCTTCTTAAACTCTTTGGATTTATATATCTTTAACTGCTCTTTTGGACTGATACCGGAAGCGAAACTGACTCCTATGATAGCTCCTATGCTGCTTCCGGAAATGGCTGCTATCTCATAACCTTTTTCTAAAAGTGCCTCAATCACTCCCAGATGAAATGCGCCCCTTGCGGCTCCGCCTGAAAGTACCAGATTAACCTTCATCATCCAACCACTCTATGATCTTCCACTCTCCCTCATATGTCTCTACAATCGCCGTACAGGACTCTACCCAATCTCCACAGTTGAAGTACTCAACTCCATTTATCTCTCTTATCTCAGCTTTATGGATATGACCGCATATGATACCGTCATAATTATGTTGTTTAGCATAAGAGGATAAGATATCTTCAAAATCTGTTATAAAACTAACAGATGATTTTACATTGTCTTTGACATACTTTGAAAGAGACCAGTATTTGTTGATACCCATTTTTTGTCGTATATAATTCAATACGGGATTTAAGTGCAAAAGCATATCGTACCCTATATCCCCTAGCAAAGCTACCCACTTTTTAGTCATAGTAACCGAATCAAAAAAATCCCCATGTGTGATATAGTACTTTTTTCCATTGAGAGATATATAGCTTGTCTCGTTTTTGATAATCAAATTATCCCCTAAAGAGATAGGCAAAAAAGGACGCAAAAATTCATCATGATTTCCGGTTATATATGTAACTTTTGTACCTTTTCTTGCTTTTCTAAGTGTCTTTTGTATGACATCTGAATGCTTTTGCTTCCATCTAAACTTTCTTTTTAACATCCACCCATCTATGATATCGCCGATAAAGTATAAATTTTCCGACTCGTTTTCTCTTAAAAAATCCAAAAGCTTATCAGCCTGAGCAAATTTTGTCCCTAGATGAATATCCGATATAAATATAGACCTATAGTTCATAAGGCACTTTCTATCCTTTAGTTTTTTTGATATGATACAATATATGGGTAACAAAACAGTTACAGAGTATCTCTAAAGTATATAGTTGTATCTTAATTTTATATTATTTGATTTTATATAATCCAATGTATAATGACTACAATGGATAAAGTATGACTTTTTGGCTTTAATTTTATCAAGCAACAATGAAGCTTCTTCATAGTTCAAATGATTACCGTTATTAAAATTTGGAGCAAGACATGCATCCATATAACATTCATCCGGTTTTAATGTCATCAAAAACTCCAAAGATTCCTGCTTGATACCCGCACAATCCGTAAGATAAGCTATAGTTTTATTTTTTGATATTATGACATATCCTGTGGTGTTTTTAGAGTGTTTCAAAGGTATCGGTATAAAAGTCAAATCATTTATCTTTATAGATTCAAACGGTTTATTTTTTTTAAATACTATGGATTTTGAATGTTTATACAAATCAGCAAAACCCTCTTCATCTTTTGGATGATAACAATCGATTTTATCACTACTATATCTAAGTCTTAAAAGTCCAAGCACATGGTCAGCGTGAAAATGAGTCAAAAAGACCGCTTTTATCTTTTTTCCGTCAAAAATCGTCGATATGCTTTCAATCCCGGCATCAAGCAAGATAATCTCACCGTTATCACACTCTATATATGCACAAGTTGCCAAATTTATCTTTTTTTTATCTCTATACTCTTTGCATATTTGACATTCGCAATTGTGCGATGGTATGCCACCGCTATCGGCTGTTCCTAAAAATACCAAATTCATAAAAGTCCTTTTAAAACTTTTATAAAATCTTTTGTTGAACTTTCAATATCTTTATCGTTGCTAAAAACTGTCAAATTTTTCGCTTCTATCTTATCATAACTTCTTTCAAGTCGCTTATATATCTCTTTATCATTTTCTCTTGCCCTTTTTTTCAGTCTTTCATATAACATATCTTTTGGTAAAGTTATCTCTACGGTAAAAACTTTCTCATATATCTTTTCAAAATCCTTAATAGAGCCTCTTGATATAGAAATGATATTTAATCCGTTTTTGATTTGATTTTTTGGGATACCATAGCTGTTTCCATGTGCTTCCCAAGTGGAAACAAAAAAATTTGCTCTTTTTAAAACGGCAAACGCATCATTATCGACAAAATAATTATCTTCATCTTTTGAAGGCACTCTTGTTATATATCTTTTGACAAAATTTACATCGATTTTACCTTTTATGCTTCTTAAAATCGTATCCTTCCCCACACCGCTTGGACCGACAATTAAAACAATCTTTTTCACTTAATATCAGCCTTCATTAATGTCCGTATTTTTTTAAAAAAATTTCTATAGAGTTAAAATCATTTATTCTCTTTTTTATAGTTTCATGATCCCAATCCCACCAAGCAATTTTTTGAAGTTCGTTTATAACTTCATAATCAAACCTGAATTTTATAACTTTAGCCGGATTTCCGACAGCTATGGCATAAGCAGGTATATCTTTTGTAACAATTGCCCCACTTCCTATAACCGCACCGTCTCCTACATATACTCCGCCCATGATAGTCACATTATGCCCTATCCAAGTATCATTACCGATATAAACATTTTTTTCTCTTCTGCTGTTAAAAAAATCACTATCATCCTGACCAAATCCAAACATTTCTCTTCTATAAAGCATATGGTGCAAAGATGCTCTATGCATTGGATGCTGACCGGGATTGATTCTTACATAAGAGGCTATATTTGCAAATTTTTTTATATGTGCATAAATGATTTGACAATATTCTCCTGTGTAACTATAGCTATCTATTTTACTCTCTTGTATATTGTTATGCTCGCCTATTTCTACATATTCGCCAAGATAAGAATCAACAACAACACTATCTTTTGTAATTGTAGGCTCTTTTTTAAGTATCTTTTTCTTTGGCTTGTTAAACTCTTTTATATATTGCATATTTGTACCTATCCTATAGTAAAGCCTTTAATGCCGTTATATATAACATCACCTTTTTTAAATGTCATGACAACTTTTGGAAAAGTACTCTCATCTATAACCGCAATGTCTGCTATATAACCCTCACATATCTTACCCCTATCGTCCAACCCTGCCAATCTTGCCGGTGTTGATGAAATCATGGCAAACCCATCTTCAAGTGATAAACCCGTATCTTCTTGAAGTCTATAGGGACTAATCAGCATTGAAGGCGGATGATAATCACTGCACAAGTAGTCACATACACCCTCTTTGACAAGTTCTTTAGCCGCTATATTTCCGCTTTGGCTTCCGCCTCTAACTACATTTGGAGCACCCATACCTGTACTTATGCGAAACTCTTTTGCTTTCCTTGCGACCTCCAAACTAAGTGGAAATTCCGAAAAAGTTATACCGAGTGCTTTTAAAGTTATCAACTTTTCTTCACAATCATCATCATGGCTTAAAACAGAAAGATTGTGTGACAAACCAAATGACACAATATCTTCTACAATCCCTACAGTATCTTTGCTTCTCTTTTTTTCAATGTAAGATTGAACTTCATCTTCTTCTATATCATATGCAGACAAATGGAATTTTTTCCAGGATTCAAGAGTTTTAAATTGTCCTTGTCCCGGGCTATGATCCATAACAGATAACATATCTATCTTTTTTTCTTTGATAAGTTCTTTTATAACAGGCAGTGAAGACTCGCTCGTTATCTCAAATCTCGCATGCACAAAATTGTCATTTTTTAAATGCTCTTTGTTTGCCTTATAAATCTCTTCTATAACATTTTTTGTATGTCCCGTATCTCTGGATTTTGTCAACTCATTGTCATTGAAACTAACGGCATGATACATAGTCGTGATACCTGCCATCGCTAATTTTTTATCCAACTCGATTACAGCCATATTTATCGGGAACATAGCACCGGGTCTAGGTTCGATCTCTTTTTCTATAGCATCACTATGAAGATCCACAAACCCGGGGACTACTCTTCTGCTACCTAAATCTATAGCTATATCACAACTTCTATAATCCGATACTCCGACTATATTTTCACCTTTTATAACTATATCAGCTGGCTTAAATAGACCGTCAACCAAAACATTTTTACTTCTTATGATTGTTTTCACTTAAATTCCTCTATACTCTTCTTTTTCAAGTCATAAATATAATCACTGATCTCTTTTACCATATCTAAATCATGGAAAATGCCTATCATGGTAACACCTTGTTTTTTTATATCTTTTAATTTATCTATAACTTTTTTTGTATTTATTTTATCAAGGGATGCGGTGGGCTCATCTAAAAAAAGAACGGGTTTGGGTGCTATGATACCTTTTGCGATATTGACTCTTTGCTGCTCTCCTCCGCTAAAAGTAAGGGGTGAAATATCAAACAATTCCTCTTTTATACAAAAATAATCAAGCATCTCTCTTGCTTTCTTTTTTGCTACTTCGCTCCATTCTCCTTTATCTATAAGAGGTTTGGCAACGATATCTTCTGCACTAATTCTAGGCAATACCTGCAAAAATTGAGATACATAACCTATCTCATTTTTTCTCAAATTTAACATTTCACTCTCGCTGCAAGTTGCTATATTTATAATCTCCTCGTTTTCCTTTTTAAAAAATATATCACCTGAGGTTATCTTGTAAGTACGGTAAAGAGTTTTTAAAATTGATGACTTCCCTATACCGCTTGGTCCGTAAAGTGATAAAAACTCCCCTTTTGAAACTTCAAAGTTTATATTGTCAAATCCCGTTATTTTGATACCGCCTCTTGTATAAAGAGTAAACTCTTTTGATAAATTTTTGACTTTTATTTTAAACACTGAAATCTCCTACAATATACTTGAAACTAAGATTTGAGTATAAGGATGTTGAGGATCTTCAAGTATTTGATCAGTCAATCCGTACTCTACAATTTCACCGTTTTTCATAACAACCGATATATCCGTTAAATGTTTTATAACTCCCAAATCATGGGAAACTATAATCATCGCAAAACCTATCTCGTTTTGAAGCTCTTTTATAAGATCCAAGATTTTAGCCTGAACGGAAAGGTCAAGTCCAGTAGTGGGCTCATCAAGAAGTAAGATTTTGGGATTGGATGAGAGTGCCTTTGAAATTTGAATTCTTTGTTGCTGTCCCCCGCTAAAACGATCGGGATAATCATCTACTCTTTCAACAGGAATTTCAGTTTTTTTTAAAAAATATAAAACTCTATCTCTTATCTCTTCATATCTTTTAGTACCGCTTGCAATGATTTTTTCAGCTATATTTCCACCGGCACTAAATTGAAAATTTAGTCCAAGCCTTGGATTTTGATATATTATGGACATGAGTTTATCTCTTAAATATCCCAATTCATTTGTATCTGCACTTAAAATATTTTTACAAACCCCCTCTTCATCCCTAAAAGCATCAAGATAAATAGCTCCGTCACTTGTTTTTTGATCCTGATAGATAAGTTGTAAAAGTGTTGATTTTCCACTTCCGCTTTCTCCCACAATCCCTAAAACTTCACCTTTTTTCAAATGAAGATTTACACTATTTATAGCAACCACGCTACCGCATTTCGGACAAACAGAAGTATCAGTTTGAGATCCTGTTTCTTTCAAACAAAAGGGGCATGACTCTCCATAAATCTTACTGACATTTTTTAACTCCAATATCACTTTTTACTTTCCTTTTTTTCAAGTTGCTCATCGCAGTAAGATGTATCATTGCAATAGTATCTTATCTCCCCGCTATCGGTATATACTTCATCCATAAATATACCGCTTGATCCGCATCTTTTGCATATTTTTTCTTTAAAAGTCTCGACTTTAAACTCTTTGTCTTCAAATTTTAAAGGTTCTACTTTCGTATAAGGCGGAATTGCATATATCTTTTTCTCTCTTCCCGCACCAAGTAATATCAAGCCTTTATTGTTATTTAATTTAACGGTATCATATTTTGGTATCGGAGAGGGATCCATAGCATATCTGTCATGCACCGTTACCGGATATCTACTTCCTATACGACTATCTCCATACAAAGATGTATCTTCGTAAAGTAGAACCCATAATTTAGAATAGTCACTGTTTGCATGCATTATTTTTTGTTTTTGCGCATTGGCTTCCACATTACTCAAAACTTCCGGTTCGGGTACTTGCAAAACCAAAATCTGTCCCTCTTGCAAATCAATTTCAGGAATCCTGTGCCTACTTTGTATGATATTTGCATCTTGGGTCTTAAAAGTGGTAGGATTGTTTGTAACAGATACTATAAAATTTCTTATGTTGACCGCATTTACACTACCGTCACAACCTTGGTCTATAACTTTTAATATATCTTTTTCTTTTATAATGGATAAAGTAACTTGCAATCCGCCCGTCCCCCATCCTCTGGCGATTGGCATCTCTCTTGAAGCAAAAGCTACTTGAAAACCGGGAATTGCTATGGCTTTTAATATAGCTCTTCTTATCTCTTTTTTTGCATCTTCATCTAAAAAAGCATATCTCATAAAATTTCCTTACAAGAGTTTTCTTTTGCATTTTGAAACACTTGCAAATCAGCTTGGAAAGTGACATAGTGAGGAAGCTTGAAGTGATTTGTAAATCCCTGCGATTCGATACCGTCTATATGGTGGATAATCATATCAAAATCACTAACTATACTCCCTTCTCCTATCGTATAAGAACTGTTATATAAAGATGCGTCAAGTATAGACATACTTATCGCTTTTGTTTCGTTAAATCCGAAACAAAAACCAAAACCCGTTGTAAGTTTTGTACTGCCGTCTTTTTGTTTTTCAAAGGATGTTATGCTTTCACATGAACTAACATCAATCTCTCCTATCTTTACCTCATTGTTTGTAAAAGGATGCGTAAATTTTACTTCACAAGTTCCTATCCTAAGATCTCCTATGGTAGGATGCACATCACCGTATCCTCTCATGGAAGTATAAGCAAAAGCAAGCATACTACCGCTCTCTCCTCTTGAAAGGACTTGCATAACCGCACTTCTTGGATATGGTGCACTTGGAAATACTCTTGTAATATCTGAAATATTTTCATCCTTAGGGATGGTTTTTATCAGTCCTTCATCTCTTAGAGGCTTAACCGCAGACTCACAAAAGATATCTTTATCGTCATACTTATCCCACAATATATCATTTTTTACATCATTTAGTATTAACTTAACCTGATAATCATTGGACGCTCCTAAAATCTGACCGCCTTTTATATCTTTAAAAGCTGATGAAATTCTTCTTTTCAACCTCATATTGTCACTATATATGGTTTTTGCTATACCTATCCTTGAACAGGAACTTCTATGAGCTCTTAAAAAAAATGCCGCATTAAAAAGATCTCCTCCGCTTTTTGCTATGGCTGCCGAGGCTAATTTTTTACTATAAAGACTGCCTTCGCTTATGATCTTATCAACAGCGTACGGAAAAGATTTTTTTATATCCTTTAAACTGATTTTTTGATTTGAGCTTATCTCTTCTTCATAAAACGATATTGAATTTTTTATGGCTTCTTCGCCGCCTTTTACTGCTACATATCCCATCAAATAGCCTTTATCTTAGTAGTTCTACTAAGAGCTAAAACTTGATCATTGTCATTTAGAAAAAAAAGATCAACTCCCAAGGGAAAATCACTGTTCTTTTTCATCAAAATATTTATAAACTCTTTATCGCAAGGAAGGCTTATATGCCTTGATATATCTATGCCTGGTCCTGTTATCTCAACCTCAGTCTTATCGAAATCCTGACATTTAAATATAAGAGTAGCAGAAAAATCTGGATTTTTATGATCTCCTTTTTTTGCCTCTTTGACAAAAGAGCCATTTATGCTGTCACTAAAAATATAGTCTGCTTCCATATATGAAGTCTCTTTTGCATTCGTTATAGCTTTTACCATACTTATATCCTCTTTACCCTGATAAAAAAAAGTAACTTCATTATAAAGAAGTACATTTGCAATAGCCAAAAGAGAAGAATCCAATACCGGTTGCACGGTAGATATCTTACCCGGCATAGAAAAAGCGTCAACCAATGATTTAAAATTTTCTCTATTTAATTTTTCCATATCCATATATAGCCTTTTGTTATCTCTACATTAAATCAAAGTTAACCCTAGTGGAATTAACTTTTTGATTTATAATTTTTTGAGCTTTTTGCATGTTTATTATAGTTTCGTTACACAACTCCGTTATCTCTTTTTTAAAAATCCCCGCCTCAAAACAAGCATCGCATACCGCAATATACAAAGATAACTCTTCATCATCATCTTGAACCATCGCCCATCCTTTATGGTTTTCAACCGTAACTATAGTAGTAGTTACAAGCATCTCTCCTGCATAAAATTCACCTCCGCTTATGGGGTCATGTACGGGTATCAACAGCGTTTGCTGCGTAGGAGCCTGTAAAATCCTTATATCACATCTCTCTTTCAGGCTGTGATATAAGGATTTCAATCTATTCCTTTGTGCATTTTGAAAGATAAAATTCAAATCCTCTCTTTTTATATCACTCATTTATATAAATCTCTTTCTAATGGCGGCACTAAGATTGTCAAGTAGCCAAACCGTTACTATGATAAATATCAAAATTGTACAGACTTCTGAGTTTTGAAAACTTCTTAAATTATCAAAAAGATAAAAACCTATCCCTCCGGCTCCGACAAAACCCAAGATGGAAGCACTTCTAACATCGCTTTCAAATCTATATAAAGTCATAGATATAAAATGAGGCATTGTTTGAGGGATAACGGCATATATCAAAACTTTTATAAAGCCTGCACCGCTATTTGTCAAAGCTTCTACGGGACCCGGGTCAATAGCTTCATTACCCTCGCTTAACAATTTACTTAAAACTCCTGTTGTGTGAATACCCAATGCCAATATACCTGCCATCGGTCCAAGCCCTACAGCACTTACAAAGATAAGCGCCCAAACCAATTCATTGACTGATCTAAATATATTTGCTATGAGTGTACCAAACATATAAAATGCTCTTCTTATCGCTTCATGATAGAGTTTATTGCCTGGTACTAATATCTTTAAAATATTCCTTGAAGTTATATATGAAAGAGGAACCGCTATGATAACAGACAGTGCCAAAGCAACAATAGCCATTTCAACAGTTTGTAACATTGCCCAAAAGTAAGTGATCAAGTTTGACTTGTAAAGACTTGGCGGAAAGTAACTGCTTCCTTCGATTTTAGGATCGCCTACTATATAGGAGACCATATCCCCCCACCCTTGAGCAAGTTCGCTAAAGCTCATACCCGTAGATATCCAGCTTTGCACAACTAAATAAAGTATGATACCTATAATTGCAAAGTTATACAATTTAAAAGGTGTTGATTGTACTCTTAATTTTTCTACCGTCATAATAACTCCGAAATTGGATTTGAAAAGATGTCAGCCGATTGTGAGCTGACATCTGTATTTTTACTGTTGTTTCTTTTTCAAAGACTCTTTAAATTTGATCATTTTTCTAACTCCGTCAAACATATCATCTGTTGCCGGCGCATATCCCAAAATTTTCATTTTTTTCAAATTATCTTTATCGTTATAAGATATAAAGGCTCCTTTTATAGCCATTTTTAAAGATTCAGGAAGATCTTTTCTTACAGCCATAGGAGAACCCGGTATCAATTTTGATTTCCAAATGATATTAAAATCATTTTTGCTCCACATTTTTCCCAATCCTCTGTTAAAGTCCAAGTTATTTGTTGAAGCTGCGTCAACTTTACCGTTTTTAACAGCAATAATGGAAGCTTCATGACTACCTGAATATATGACTCTTGAGAAATATTTTTGAGGATCTATGCCGTGATTTGCAAAGAATACAGTTGGCACTAGAGTACCGCTTGTTGAGTTAGGATCTGTAAAAGCCCATTTTTTTCCTTTTATATCAGCTATAGTTTTAAGTCCGCTTCCTCTTTTTGTGATAATATACCCGTAATATCCCGGTATTCCGGCTTGTGCATCTATCTCAACAGCAACAGCTTCAGCATTTGATCTTTTTGCCGCTTCGCAATATGATTTTGGCCCGAAATATGCCACATCTATATGTTTATGTGCCATGCCTACTATAACACCGGCATAATCACTCGGAGTTACCAATTTAACTTTTATACCTAAAACTTTTTGTAAATATTTTGCAACTTTACCGAAAGTATCTTGCAAACGCTCTGCTCCCGCAACAGGTATAACACCGTATGTTATCTCATCCGGCCATTGTATATCTTTTGCGTTTAGAGCCGATCCTCCCAAAGTTAAAGCCAATGTGGCAACCATAGTTTTCTTTAAAAAATCTCTTCTCATCTGTTCTCCTTTAAGATTTAGTATTGCTACTTTTCAAATCTGTAGTGTTGTAAATTTTCTCAACTATCTTAGATGATAGTTCACCGCTTTTACCGTCAAAGACTATCTCGCCGTTATTTACGCCGATGATTCTCTCACAGTACTCTTTTGCAACTTCCAAATGATGTAGGTTGGTTACTATCGTAACACCGTAAGTCTCATTGACCTTCTTTAGTATATCCATCACTTTTTTAGCACTGTTTGGATCAAGTGCGGATATGGGTTCATCTGCAAGGATGATTTTGGGCTCACCTGCCAAGGCCCTAGCAATTGCTACTCTTTGTCTTTGCCCCCCGCTTAGCTCATCACATCTTTTATGGGAATGTTTTAAAATGTCAACTATCTGCATATACTCTTTGACTTTTTTCAACTCTTTTTCTTTATAATATTTGATAACGGCTCTAGGTAGCGGTATATCCTTAAGCATTCCGCTTACAACATTATCCAACACGGATAATCTGTCAACTAAATTGTAACCTTGAAACACTATACCTATCTGTTCTCTTAATTTGTAAAGGTGCTTTTTTTTGATATGGCGCATATCAAATCCAAGCACATTAAAATATCCGTCAAATACCTTAATTCCTCCTACGATAGAGATCAAAAGAGTTGATTTTCCAGCCCCGCTAGGTCCGATGATACCTACAAATTCACCTTTTTTTACTTTTAAATTCACATCTTTTAGTATTTTCTCTTTTTTATAACCTAAAGTTAAATTTTTCATTTTGATCATCGAAAGCCTTTGCTAATCAAATTTTTTAGAATTGTAGCAACACTTGATTACAAAACGGACACAAATCAGTATATTTTTCGTCACCGTTTTGTAATTTATTTTTTATACAATTTTAAAAAATATCCGGAGTATTTAAAATGAAATTTATACATATAAGTGATACTCATTTGGTTAGCAAAAGAGGTGGACACTATGCCTCAGATCCGTATTTAAAATTAAAAAGAGCAATTCAAAGTATAAACAAGTATCAAAGTGATGCTGATTTTATGGTGATAACAGGAGATTTGACTGATAGTGGAAATTTGGATGCTTATAAAGATTTAAAAGAAGTGCTTAAAGAGTTAAACATACCTTATTATATGATTATCGGCAACCATGACAACAGAGAAAATTTTTTAAAAATTTTTGGCGATATGTATGACTATCAAAAACCATTTGCTCAATTTAGTCTCATTAAAGACAGTAAGTTATTGCTTTTCTTGGATACAAAATTTGGAGATTGGCATGATGGAGGTTGTTGTGAAGAGAGGTTTGAATGGCTTGAAAATCAATTGAATGTAAACTCTAATCTTCCTACTTACATATTTATGCATCATCCCCCGTTTTTTATAAATCATAAACAGATGGATGATATTGGGTTTAGACAAAAAGAGAAGTTTTGGGAGATTTTGTCAAAATTTCAAAATGTCAAACATATATTTTTCGGTCATGTCCATCTTCTGATAAGCGGTTCTTATAAAGGTGTAAGTTACTCAAGCATGAGAAGCACAAATCATCAAGTAGCTCTTATTTCACAAGACAAAGATCTTTACTTTAATTCAAACGAACAGCCGACTTATGCGATCGTAAATATCGATAAAAATCAGATAAACTCTATCGCACATGAATACCTAAATGAAGAGTTGATATATCCAAGTTTTATCCCGATTCAAAATATATAATAATTGAAACACCTACAAAACAGGCATATTAGGTGCCATTAATACAGGTGTAAAAGTAGCTTGGGTAAAAACAGGAATCAAATTTTCAGTTGTAATCATAATGTTACTATGACTTGTTATACTTTCAATAAATTTAAAATTTCTAAGGAGAAAAAAATGAAAAATTTATCAAAAGCTATTTTTTTAGCGATGATTTTAGTTTTAGAAGTAAATGCTAAGGTTTTTTATCCTTCATTTACAGTTGCAATTATGCCAAATGAACCGATAGACAAAGGTGTCACAAAAAAAGATACAATTAAGTCTATCAATGCCCATCATGTAGCTTTTAACATATTTACAGGAGATACAAAAGATGGACATAGTAAGTGTACTGATAATGTTATAGGTAGGGATTTGATTGATTACTTTAACAAATTAAATGCACCTACACTTTATAGCGTAGGAGATAATGAATGGACAGATTGTCATAGAACAAGCAATGGAAGCTATGATCCGATTGAGAGACTTTCTTATATAAGAAAAGTGTTTTTTTCTAAACCTTACACACAAGGAAAAAATCCTATAAAAGTTCAAAGAGAAGGAGTTTTAGGAAAAAAATTTAGTGAAAACAGTAGATTTATTATGAACAATGTTATGTTTGTAGCTTTAGATGTAGTGGGTAGTAACAACAATTTGGTATCTACAAAAAAACTTTGCACAAAACATTCAAAAAGAACTCAAGCAGATTGCCAAAAAGCTACACAAGAGTATCAAGAGAGAACAAAAGCAAATATGAAATGGTTAAAAGAGTCATTTCAAATAGCAAGAGAAAAAAATTTAAGTGGTATTGCAATCGCAATACAAGCTGATCCATATTTTCCGTTTGAACTTAGTGATCATGGTTGGTTTGAAGACTATTTACCTAACCTAAATACCAATAAAAATGGTTTTAGAAATTTTATGAATACACTTATAAAAGAGACTCACAATTTCAAAGGTCAAGTTCTTTTAATTCATGGAGATTCTCATTATCTAAAAATTGACAAAGCTATGTTTGATAAAAATGGCGGTATTACTCCAAATTTCACAAGGCTTGAAACTTTTGGAAGTATTGAACAAAGTTGGGTGGAAATGGATGTAAATCCAAATAGTAAAAATGTTTTTACTTTCAAACCGGTAATATTAAAAAACCTAAAAGAATTGAAATAAAAAAAACTTTAAATACTGAAAAACCCCTATCTCTAAAAAACTTTTTTTAAAGATAGGGGATAAATCCATAGTTTATACCAAGAATTGCAAAATATAAATCGTCATCGCTATTTTCATACTTGCGTTGGTTGCTGAACAGATAATAAATATCACGAATCAGAACAAAATATATAGGAACTATTTTATGAGAAAATATATCAATTGCAATATATTGACAGAAAATGGCTGGCTTGAGAATGAAACATTTTGCATTGAAGATGGAAAATTTAACAATATCGGAAAAGATATTGATTGTAATGAAGTGATAGTTTTGAAAGATCAATATGTTTTACCCGGAATTATAGATATACATGGTGACTCTTTTGAAAGATGTATAACACCGAGACCGGGAGTACATTTCCCACTTAAAAGTGCAATAGTTGAAAACGACAATTATCTACTCACTGCCGGGATAACAACATTTTTTTACTCTATAACGGACTCTTTTGAGGGTGGATTAAGAAGTAGAGAAAACGCAAAAGAAATGATAGAGTTTATCACTACAAACAAATTGCGATGCAATAGCCTCATTCACATAAGACATGAAGTTGCAAATACAAAAGATTTTGAAGAGCTACTGCAGTGGATAGAAGATGGAAAAATAGATTTGCTCTCTATAAATGATCATTTACCTAGATTAGAAGATAAAAAAAGGCTTCAAAGGTATAAAAACGGTATAAAAAGGCGAATGGTTATGAGCGAAGAGGAGATTGAAAAATTTATCTCTTCACTGCAGGATGAGAGAATTGTCGGAGAAAAACAGATTGATAAACTAGTCTCCTATGCAAAAAAATACAACATACCGCTTGCAAGTCATGATGATGATAGTGAGGAAAAAGTAAATACCGCTATCCAAAGAGGTGTAAAAATAGCAGAGTTTCCCATGGATGAAGCGTGCACAAAAACCCACAAACAACACCGTATATTTACACTCTTTGGAGCACCAAATTTAATCAGAGGCGGCTCACATGTAGGAGCACTGGGTGCATATGAAGCTACTAAAGCGGGTCTTTTGGATATCTTATGTTCTGATTATCACTACCCGTCACTATTTCTATCACCGTTTAAAATAGAGTCTTTAGGTTTAGAAAGCCTGGAAGAGGCTTGGAAAAGAGTATCGCTATATCCCGCCAAAGCTGTAAATATACATAATAAGACCGGTTCAATCAAAGATGGAAAAAATGCGGATTTTATTGTTTTAAATTCGCTAAAAGGTGAATTAAACAGCATTCAAAGAGTAGTTATCAGTGGAGAAGAAAAGTTGAAGTTTTAAAAATGTATGATATATCTTGCAAATGATATAAAATGATTAATATTTAAACTCTCCCGTTTTTATATTTTTTCAGATTGTGGTAAAATCATGTAACTGTTTAGAAATCAAAAAAAGGGTTTACAATATGGCAAAGAAAGTTTTTGTGCTTGATACAAATATCATCTTAAATGACATCCACAACATCATCAGACTCTCAGAAAATGGAGAAAATATCATAGTTATACCGGAAACTGTCCTTATAGAGTTAGAAGATAAGAAAAAAATGTTGGGCGACATCGGATATCAAGCCAGGGAATTTTCAAGACTTTTAGCAAGAGCAAAGATAAAAGAGGCTGATCACAATGACGGGTATAAAGTAGCTAAACTTTTTATAGATGACACTATCATACATATCATATCAAAGGACCATTATGAAACCGGTATGGACAATACCCACATAAGTGAAAGCAACGATAAAAGGATCATAGAAGTAGCAAGCATAGCTCAAAAATACTACAAAGGACTAAAAACTGTCTTTATATCTTTGGATGTTTACGCTAGGACTTTTGCGATTTTGAAAAATATCAAAACAGAAACACTCCATGATGACAAAGAAGAGGTACCGGAGTTTGAGTTTGTCAAAGAGATACACATAGATAAAATGCATGTTAAATATATAGACCATGCGGATATAGAGAAATTTGATAAAAATTATCAGCCAAACAATTTCTCATATATCTTTAAAATGGATGGGGGACACATATACCAAGGAATCATCCAAAATAGAAAAATCGAACTATTAAACGAAAATGATTTTAGAGGTCTTAGAGTAAAACCGGTCAATACAGAACAAAAATTTTACATGAAAGCGATACTTAGCAACTTTTATGACATAGTTGTCGTTGATGCAAAAGCAGGAAGCGGTAAGACACTCTTGGCATTTGCTTGTGCTATGAAGCTTATAGAGAAAAAACATTATGATAAAATCATCTATGTAAGAAACTCTATAGAGAGTCTTGACAAAGGTGCGGATGTAGGCTATCTTGCCGGAAATGATGAAAAATTTAGAGTTTACAATATGGCATTAAATGATACTTTGGAATTTATAGCTAAAAAAATGCTAAAAAAAAGTGAATCCAAAGAAAATGTCAATGCGGTAGAAAACAAAATCATGGAGCTTATAGGCAAATACCGCATAGAAAAACTTTGGCCTGGAGAAGCAAGGGGAAGGACTCTAAGTGATGCCATAGTCATACTTGATGAGTGGCAAAACAGTTCAGAAAAAACAACCCAGCTTATCCTATCAAGACTTGATAACTCCTGCACGGCCATAGTCATAGGCTCAAACAGACAAATCGATAACTTTTACCTCAACAAATATAACAACGGCTTAACAAGTCTTTTAAAAGAGACAAAAACAACCCATGATGATATAAATATGTTTGCCATAGAGTTAAAAAAAGCAGTTCGCGGCAAATATGCCGAATTTAGTGAGAAGGTGTTTGGGTAGAAACATCTTCTTCTTTAGTATATTTTTTAGACTTTTTTGCAAAACCGGCTCCCTTTTTTTTCTTCGCTTCAAGCCCGAGTGATTCTACCATTTGGCGATAGTCTATACCGTTTAAGTGCAATCTGGCAAAAGAGGCTGCTATAACGGCTATAGTATTTGGCACCTCACCTTTTTTTTTATAAGACTGGATATTTTTTTCACTTACTTTTATGAGTTTGCTAAATTTTGGAAGTGTTATCTCTGCATCAAGAAGTAATTTTTTAAACTCTATAAAAGTCATTTTAAACCTTTGCCCAATCAATTTTTGTAATTATACCAAAAAATTTCAGTTATAATAAAGTATAAAATATATATAATACCTATAATTTATGACTATTAGTGATAAAAAATATATAAAGGAGTCAAAAAATGGCTAAGAAGTTAAAGAAAAAGGTATTGAAAGGTGTTGCAAAAAAAGCAGTCAAAAAAGCGGTTTCAAATAAAGCTTTAAAAAAGAAAAATGCTAAAAAAACACTAAAACTTGTAACAAAAAAAGTGTTAAAGAAGAAAACTTCCACAAAAAAAGCTGCGAAAAAAGTAGCGAAAAAAGCGATAAAAAAAGCAGCTTAAAAAATAAGGGCATCTCTAAATACTATATGATATCATAGCCACTATGGTATCATATATAGAGTTTTTGATTATCAACCTTTGGGACGGTTTATAAGTCTATTTAAATCATTTAATGAATTCAAAGAGACAAACTGATCTTTTGCAATGCCTTTGGGAAGTGCGTTTCCGGTATTTACCCATGCGGCTTTTATGCCGGCATTGATCGCACCTAATATATCGGTATCGTAGGTATCTCCTACCATTAAAACATTTTCTTTTTGCAATTTATACTTTTTCAAGATAAAATCAAACGCATATTCACTTGGTTTTCCTACGACATAGGGCATTTTACCGGTAACATTATAAATGATATCTATGATGATGCCGCACTCCAAGCCAAAGCCGTCACTTTTAGGTATAAGCTTATCTGGATTTGCCGCTATGATTTCACTATCGTCACTGACCAAACTTAAGGCTTTTGATATATCTTCCAAAGTTATCTTATCATGCATTCCTACAACTAATGCATCAGGCTTTGCATCATTGTATTTGAAATGGCCATATAAAGCATTTTGTAAATGGGGGCTGCCTAAAACATATATATCTTCATAATCTCTCTTTTTTATATATGATGTAAGCAAAGAGGTAGTATTGATAATTTTTTCAGTACTCACATCAATACCGCAAACTTTTAATTTATCCTGATATTTTTGTAGAGGATAACAGGAATTGTTCGTTAAAAAACAGTATCCTATATGGCATTTTTCCAAAAACTCTATGATCTCTTTACCTCCTTGTATCACAGTATCATCTCTATAGAATACCCCGTCTAAATCAAAGATCATAAATTCGATATTGTTTAAAGTAAGATTTGTCATTTTATCCCCGAATATAAAAATGATTTGACAAACTGTTTTTGAAACAGTAAAAAAGCCAAAAGGAGCGGTGATACCGATATCAAAGTCGCCGCTGATAAAATAGGCCATGAGACACCTGACTCAGGTGCGGCAAAGATAGCAAGCCCTACCGTCAACGGTCTAACTGATTGTGAACTTGCGACAACTAACGGCCATAAGAAATTGTTCCAGTGATAACTTATGGAAACCAAAGCATATGCTATGTAAGTCGGCTTGGAAAGAGGTATATATATCTTCCACAATATACACATCTTTGAGCACCCTTCTATCATAGCCGCCTCATCCAACTCTTTTGGAATAGTTTTAAATGTCTGTCTTAGTAAAAATATACCAAAAGCTGAAGCCATATACGGCAACCCTATACCCAAAATCGTATCGGTTAAATTTATCTGTGCCAATGTTTGGTAATTTTTCATAATAAGAACTTCAGGTACTATCATAAGTTGCAACAATACCATAAAAAAAGCTATATTTTTACCGTAAAAGTCATATCTTGCAAATGCATATGCCGCCAATGTGCAAAGTACCAACTGCACACACAATATCATAGTTACCATTATAACCGTATTTATCATATACCTTATAAAAGGGGCTTGATTTAGTGCCGTTTTAAAATTTTGTAAAGTCAAAGTTGCACTTATATCAAAATGAGTGGCACTACTTTCAAGATGAAAAGCCGCCCAAAACGCATATAAAAGAGGCAATGACCACAATATCGCCAAAACCCAGGTAGCAACTGTTTGTAAATATTTCATAAAGTCATCCTCATCTATAATGTATGCGTTTTTCGATAATAAAAAATTGAATCAAAGATAAACAGACCAATATAAAAAGCAATACCATCGTAAGTGTAGCGGCATAAGAGTAGTCAAAAAATGAAAAAGCCGTTTCATATATGTAGTATAAAAGCAAGTTTGAAGCATTGTCCGGACCGCCTTTTGTAAGTATAAAAAGCTGATCTACCGTTTTAAAAGCATTTAGTAACGCATTGACCATTACAAAAAAAGTCGTCGGCATAAGCAAAGGAAATGTAATCCTCCAAAAAGATACCCAAGCAGATGCACCTTCTATCTTTGCCGCCTCATGCAACTCTCTTGGCAAAGACTGAAGTGCCGCTATATAAAATATCATAAAAAAGCCCGCCTCTTTCCATATAGTCATAACTATCAATGCTTTTAAAACAGTATGTTGATTTCCCAACCAGTTTACCGGGTTGTAACCGATATATGAAAGTAATTTATTGATAAGACCTATATCGGGTGCATAGAAAAATAGCCAAATATTTGCCACGGCTACCATAGGTAAAATCGTAGGTGTAAAATATGCCAATCTTATGATACCTTTTCCACGAATATTTCGGTTTATAAAAAGTGCCATGATAAGAGCCAAAGCTATAGAGACAGGTACGGTTCCCAAGGCATAGTAAAAGGTATTTTTCAATGTTCTTAAAAAAACTTCATCTTGCAACATAAACAAGTAGTTATCAAGCCCCACAAATTTTTGAGGCCTGATAACGGTTTTATTGGAAAAAAATGAATCTATAAAAGTAGCGACTGTAGGATAATATGTGAACATGCTCAACAAAACAAGAGCAGGTAACAGCAATAACCATCCTTGTAAACGCTTCATAGAAATCAACTTATTGGTAATCTCTTAAAAGTCTTGTTGCTCCTCTTTGAGCATCCATAAGTGCTTTTTTAGGACTTTTTGCATTTGTCAATGCCGCTTGTATAGCATCATTGAGCAGTTTTCTTACTCTTCCGGTCTGATATGTTGAAAGTTCCGCCGTTGCATACTTTAACTGATCTCTTGCAACCTTTGCAGGAGGAAAATTTTTAACATAAGCTTTAAGTTCAGGAGTATTGTAAGCTGCTTTTGATATACCTATATAACCTGTTGCTATAGACCATTTGGCTGAAATCTCCGGACTTGTCATAAATTTGATAAATTTCAAAGCCGCTTTTCTCTCTTTGGGGGTAGTCTTTTTAAAAATATAAAAATCACCGCCTCCGGTAGGGGTTCCTCTCATTACATTTTTAGGCAGCATTGCTACACCGAATTTGAAAGTAGCATTTTTCTTAACTGCCGTCAAGTTACCTGTTGAGTGCCACATTATAGCTGTTTTTTCCTCCAAGAAATTTTTTCTAAGAGTTCCCCACTCAACCGTACCTTTTGGCATAACATGGTATTTTGTTGATAAATTTTTCCAAAACTCCAAAGCTTCTATAACTTTTTTATCATCAAAAAATGTTTTTTTGCCGTCTTTACCCATAAGAACTTTACCGTTTTCTTTTGCTAACGCACCAAACATCCAGTAGGGATAACCGGTAGAAGGTATCATAACTCCCCAATGATCCTTTGTAGTTAATTTTTTAGACATACTGACCATCTCATCCCAAGTTTGAGGAGGTCTATTTGGATCGAGACCGGCTTTTTTAAACATATCTTTGTTGTAATACATAATTATAGTAGATCTTTGAAAAGGAACACTCCAAACCTTGCCAAGTGTAGTAGCATTCTCCATCAAGGCAGGATAAAATGAGTTTAACCACTTTTTATCCTCTTTGCTCTTAGCTAAATCCGAGAAAGAAACTATCGCATCTTGTTCAATAAGATCATAAATATCTATAGCAAACATTACCGCTAGTTGAACATGCTCTCCCGCTTTTATGGCTGCTAAAGATTTGATTCTAGCATCATTATAATTGCCTGCATATATCGCATTGACTTCGATATTTGGATTTTTTTTCTCAAACTGCGAAACCAATCCGTCCATAACTTTTGTCAATGGACCACCTACTGCTATAGGATAGTACATAGTCAATTTTGTTTTTGCTTCAGCTTGCATAGAAAAAGCACCTATTACAAATAAACTTATCAGCAATATTTTAATTTTTTGCATCATTTTTCACTCCTTGTTAAATTTTATATCTCTACTCTTTTAGCATTAGAGTCAAAGATATTTATCTTTTTATCATTCCAGGTAATATATACCTCTTCACCTACAAAAAAACTCTCTTGTGTTTTTACTCTCGCCAAAAACGGCTCATCAGTAGAATTACTATCTATCTTTACACCTAAAATCAAATCAGATCCCAAATAATCTTGAAATAAAACACTACCTTTGAGTCCTTCGTCTTTTTTACTTATATTGACATCCTCAGGACGAACACCAAGAAAATATTCTCCTTCATCCAGCTGATTTGATACATCTATGTTAATTATATGATCATTTATATAGAGCACCTCCTTTTTTTTAGTAAGTTTTATGATATTCATAGGAGGATTTCCTATGAATTTTCCCACAAATGTAGTTGCCGACTTTTGATACAAATCTTTTGGTGAGCCTTCCTGCTCTATTTTACCGTTGTTAAGTAAAATGATATGATCTGCCATGCTCATAGCTTCAGTTTGGTCATGAGTAACATAAAGAACTGTCATACCAAGTCTCTTTTGTAAACTTCTGATTTCGATTCTCATTTCATTTCTTAATTTAGCATCAAGATTTGAAAGCGGTTCATCCATAAGACAAAGTGAATGGTTTGCGACAAAAGCCCTAGCAAGCGCTACTCTTTGTTTCTGACCACCGGATAATTGTCCCGGTTTTTTATCTAAAACTTCACTCAAACCTACCAATTTTGCTACTTGTTTTAATTTTTCATCTCGTATTTGTTTTTTTATTTTTCTGATTTTCAATCCAAATATTATATTTTCCCTTACACTCAAATGGGGAAACAGAGCATAAGATTGAAAAACCATAGAGAGTGATCTTTGAGAAGGACTTTTGTTTGTGACATCTTTGCCGTCTATGATGATTTTACCGCTACTTGAGTCTTCAAGACCGGCTATCATACGCAATATCGTAGTTTTGCCACACCCCGAAGGACCCAGCAAAACCGTAAAACTTCCTTTCTTTATGGAAAAGCTGATATCGGATATAACCTGTTTTGTATCATAATATTTTGAAAGAGAGATAATATTTATATGTGAACTCTTATGCGCCAAGATAGGACCCTTGTATTTTATATCAAAATTATACAAAACCAGGGTGACAAATCGATTACAAACATACTATGGTTGATAAATGAGCATTATCCTTTGATATATCTTTGCCTTTTTTTCTCTTTTATTTTATCTACATCAACTACTATAAGTCCGTCAATGCAGTCATTGAACTCTCTATCCACATTAAATCCCAAAAATTTTACTCCGCCATCTTCGCAAAGTTCGGTATATTGTTTATAAAGCGTAGGTATAGTTGTGTTGTAATTTCTTAGATACTCTTTTAGAGTCATAAAATCCTCTGTTTGAGAGGAGCTAGAAAATATCTCTTTTAACTCTTCAAGCTCTTTTGTGGTAAACACAAACGGCGTCACAGGATCAACCAATCCATCTTTTAAGTAGTATTTACTATAGTAGTAAACTATCATATTGAGTGCATCTTTGGGAATGGATGAACTTAGACTAACAGGTCCAAACATATACTTTATATCTTTATGTTTATAAAGATATGCACCTATACCCTGCCATAGATAATCAAGTGCTTTACTGCCCCAGTAAGCCGGCTGGACAAAACTTCTACCAAGCTCTATAGAGTTTTCAAGATAGCATTTGAACTCTTTTTTAAATTTAAAAAGTGAATCACTGTAAAATCCCTCGACTCCCAACATTTCAAGTATATGTTTACTATTTCCTATCCTGTATGAGCCGACGATCTCCAACCTCTCTTCATCCCATAAAACTATATGCTCATAATACTCGTCATATTCATCTGTATCTCTTTTTTTTCCGGTTCCCTCTTCTACTTTTCTAAATGTAAGTTCTCTTAATCTTCCTATCTCTTTCATAACTGCGGATTCGGTACGATAATCAAAAAGATATATCATCTTTTTATCACTTGTTTCTCCAAGCAAAAAAGCTGACTTTAACTCATCTTTTATCTCTTGTCTATTTTCAGGATGAGCGATACATCTTTGAGTGGCAAATATGGCATTTTTCTTTTTTGCGATTCTGTATAAATGTTTTTTGAAAAGCTTTGATTTTGCTTTAAGATTCAAATTGTGGTCTTTAAAGCTTCTGTGCGGAATTAGTTCACCTATGACAAACTCAATTGATTTATTTTTTTTATTGAACATTTCATAAGGTAAAAACCCTATGGATAACTTTTTATTTATTGCCGATACCGCATAAAATAGTGATGAATTTTTTCCTTTTATATACACAGGAAGTATAGGAGCACTTTTCTTTAAGGCAAATTTTAAAAATCCGCTATGCCACTTGGTATCAGTGATACCTGTCGGTCTAGCCCTGGAGACTTCTCCTGAGGGAAATATAATAACCGCTTCTTCTTTATCAAGTGAACTGTATATCTCATTTATAGCTGTTTTTGAAGTTGTGTATCCAAAAACATCAACTCCCAAAAGTATAGGTTTTAACTGATTTACTTGCATAAGCATATCATTTGCTACTATTTTGACATCTTTTCTTACTTGTTTTATCAAGTGTATCAAAGAGAGTGCATCAAGTGCACCGAGTGGGTGATTTGCTATGATGACAACTCTGCCTGAAGAAGGGATATTTTCTATCTGATTGCTTGGATATTTGTACGAAAAGTTAAAATACTCCAATATAGCATCTATAAGTTCAAATGCGCCTAACTTTTCATTTTCTTTTAAAAAACTGTTTATCTCATTTTCATATACAAGCTTTTTTATGATAGCAAAAATAGAATTTTTTACAGGCATGGGAAAATTGGAAATTTGAGGAAATTTTACACTTATGGCTTGTTTCGTATCTATCATGTTCTCTCCTTTATGTGCATTTATGTGTAATTAATACTTAAAAATAGTTTACCAAAAGGTGTTTACAAAACGGTTACAAGAGGAGCAGTATTAAGGTTGTAAGATCAGTGTTTTAGATATAATTCTCTTTTAAAAAAATCAAAGGTGTATATATGACTCTCATAGATAGCACAATTTTAGGAATTGTCGAAGGAATTACCGAGTTTTTACCTATATCTTCTACTGCACATATGATCATAGCTTCACAAATTTTGGGGCTCAAACAGAGTGATTCAAACGTAGCTTTTGAAGTTATCATACAGCTTGGTGCCACTTTGGCTATCATACTTTTGTATCTTGGTAAATTGAACCTCAAAGAGATAAGCTTATGGAAAAAAGTTATACTTGCTTTTTTACCTTTGGCTGGGATTGGATTTTTACTAAGGCATCAAATCAAAGAGCTTTTTACGATTGCCACTTCCGCATGGATGTTCATCATTGGCGGGGTGGTATTTTTCATAGTTGAATACTTTTATGCCAAATCAAATAAAGATAAACTTGTCAACGATGTGGAAAATGTCAGCTTCAAGCAAGCTCTTATGGTGGGCTTTTTTCAAGTTTTTGCTTTAATCCCGGGAACTAGCAGAAGTGGGGCTACCATAGTTGGAGGGATGCTTGGAGGACTTAGTAGAAAAACTGCGGCTGACTTTAGTTTTTTACTTGCCATCCCTACTATGCTGGCTGCTAGCGGGTACTCATTTGTAAAAAATATTCATGCGTTTTCAGGACAAAGCGGCATAGTTTTGGCTGTTGGTTTTATAGTCAGTTTTATCATGGCATATATAGCAGTAAAACTATTTTTAAAATTCGTAGAACACTACACACTAAACTGGTTTGGTCTGTACAGGATTGTATTTGGCATAATATTGTTAGAATTTATTGCATGAGCATATTACAAAAAGCAAAATTTTATCTTCAAAGTGATAAAATATGTCATATTTATTTGTAGCAGGGGAAAATGCACTTAAAAAATAAAAATATCTTGAGGTATTCTTTTATCATCCTTTTTGTCATATATACTTTCATACTAAGCATAGTTTATATGCAGTTCAAATCTTATGCCGTTTCTCAAAATCAGGAAAAGCTGCAAGATATCCTAATGCATGATAAAGCACTTCAAAAATATATAGAAAACAAGATAAAACCGGTGATTTATGATTTTCAAAATAAAGGTATCCTTTCAAAATCATACTTCAACCCGACCATTCTTTCATTTACTTACATCTCAAGACATGTTATGGCAAACTATAATGAACTAAGAAAAGAGCATGGCCTTGAACCTGTCATATACAAAATAGCCTCCGACAATCCAAGGAACAGTATCAATAAAGCTTCAAAAGAGGAGTTGAAGATACTAAATGGATTTAACAAGCAAATCATACCGACTTATAAAAAATTTTTTACAGTAGAAGGAAGTCCGTATGCTTACTATGCCATCCCTGTCACAAAAACCAAAAAATCGTGTCTAAGATGTCACAGTGACCCAAAAATAGCTCCCAAAGACTTGGTTAAACAATACGGAGACAAAGCGGGTTTTCATGAAAGATTGGGTCATATAAGAGCTATATTGTCTATAAAAATGCCACTTAAGCGTGAATTTGCAAATGCAAATCATCTTTTTATGATCTTTGCGGTGGTTCTAAGCGTCATTTTTATACTTGTGTATCTCTTGATATATTATTTTGTCAAAAAAATTGATTTGAAAGATGAGAAACTGATAGATCAGATGAACCATGATCCGCTAACTGGTGTATACAACAGATATAAGTTCAGTGAAGATATGAAAAACTATCTCCATTCAAAGAGAGAAGAGTCAGTATATATGATAATGTTCGATATAGACCATTTCAAAGATATAAACGATACATTTGGTCATCCTGTGGGAGATAAGGTACTAAAAGAGTTATCTAGCTTAATAGAGAAGAGTATCAGGCCAGGAGACAAATTCTATAGAGTCGGTGGTGAAGAATTTGTCATCATATCCACAAATCTTACATCCAAACAGGCATTTTTATTTGCCGAAAAGATAAGAAAAATTACAGAAGAACATAAATTTACCAATGACATACATATCACTATCAGCATAGGCTTAACCGAGCTTAAAAAAGGTGAAGAGCAGGAAGTATTTTACAAAAGAGTGGATGACGCTCTTTACAAAGCGAAGCAAATGGGAAGAAACAGAAGTATCAAGTATTGAAACTTACATCTTCAGTGCGTTATATATGGAGTTGCTTATCTCTTTTGAGTACTGTATGGGTTTTTTATCCAAAACATTTTCTCCGTTTAAAAAAGTCATACCTCCCAAAGTACCGATAAAAACACTAAAAGATACAAAAAAGTTTTGCTTTCTTAATTCTCTTTTTCTTATACCTTCATCCATGAGCTTTTCAACTTCGTCTATGAAGTCTTTTGCAAGCTCAAAACCACCGTCACTCTCACTTTGAAAAAGTGATCTGTTTGAAAGATACACTCTTAGAAAATACTCTATGATCTCAGGGGATATTTCTATGATATTGTAGTAAGATTCAACAAAGTGTTCTATCTTTTCTTTTGTGCTTAGATCTTTTTCATTTATCTTTCTAAGTGTAGAGGCCAGGATGGATGATGCAAACTTTATGGCACATTTTGCAAGATTGTTTTTTGAAGGAAAGTAGTTATATATATTGCCAACACTCATCCTCATCTCTTTGGCGATAAGAGGAATAGTTGTATCATGAAATCCATTTCTCGAAAACAATCTTAAAGAAGTCATGAGTATGGATTCTTTTTTTCTTTCTTTCACCAAAAGCCTTTATGTCATAGGATATGATTATATATTATTATACATAAAAAAGAAAAAAAGTCAAATACAAAACCGGACTCAAGCCCGGTTTTGTATGGCAAATGCCTAAATATGTGTAATTTTAGCTGAGTATTTCGTCGATAGTTATATAATCGCCAACTCTACCTGTCATTTTCTCTACATCTGTATTGACCGGAAGGGTTTTCTTGCCTGGTCTCCAGCCTGCAGGGCAAACTTCGCCTGTTTTGGTCGCATGCTGCCAAGCTTTTACTTGTCTTAAAAACTCATTTACATTTCTTCCGACTGATGGTGCTTGAACTTCTTGAGCCACTACTACACCATCAGGGTTTATCAAAAATCTACCTCTTAGAGCTATGCCTTCTTCTTCTATCATAACACCAAAAGCTCTACTTACAGTTCCGGTCGGATCAGCTCCTATAGTTAACTTCAAACCTTTTAAAAGCGGTTCAGTTTCTACAAATCTCTTGTGAGAAAATTTTGTATCTGTTGAAACCGCAAGTATATCAACTCCAAGCTCTTGGAATTCATCATATTTTGCATTCATAGCCGCTATCTCTGTAGGACATACAAAAGTAAAATCAGCCGGATAAAAGCATACTACATGCCATTTTCCTTTATAATCCTCACTTTGAACTACTGTGTAGTGTCCTGTTTTTGCATCATATGCATCCATCTTAAACTCAGGTGCTTTTTGAAGTACCAATGAACTACTCATCTTTTTCTCCTTTTTTTCTTCATTTTTTTCTACAAATTCTTCAGAAGCTTCTTCTCTTGCTTCAACTGGTGAATCACACGCCATCTTTAACTCCTTTGTTAAAATATAGTGAAATTATATCATAATGATAATTATTTGTCAAGGATAATTTTTATCTTTTAGAATAAATATTGATAAATTATGGTGCCCCATACAACTATCGCCTGGATAACGAGCAAAAACACAACCGTACTGCCGGCATCTTTCGCTTTCCCAGCCATTTCGTGATGCTCGAGCGTAACAAGATCGACTACTCTTTCTATCGCACTGTTTGCCGCTTCGCCGATAAGCACAAGAAAGTAGGAAAGAAATAAAAAAAGCTTATCTGTCAGAGTGATATCAACAAAATATACAATCAGCAAAACAGGTATAAGCAAAAACAACTCTATCTTAAATGATGTTTCACTCTTTATGATGTCCAATAAACCTTTCAAAGCATAAGAGCTGTTTTTGAACAAGCTGTATTTAGGCTGGTTTCTCATCTTTTTCCATCATGAAACACATCAAGCTTTGGATTGTAAACTTTTGTTTTTACATCCATTATGCCTAAAATCGAGTCAAAAAGGTTGTCTTGTGAAAATCTTTCACTTTTTCTCTCAACCAAAGCATCTCTGTACTTTTTAAAGTCGTCGCTTAGCCACATCATCGCTCCTATATGCTTTTGAAAATCAGGAGCTATAAAATAAGGCATAGAGTGAAGATATATACCGTTTTCCCCTAAAGATTCTCCATGGTCAGCCATATAGAGCATAGCGGTTGCATGAGTTAAAGAGTTTTGTTTTAAAAATTTTATCACTTGAGACAAAAAGTAGTCGGTATAAAGTATGGTATTGTCATAAGAGTTTTTTATCTCCTCTTTTGTACATTTTTCAAGCTGGTTTGATTTACACTCAGGTTGAAATTTTGCAAAAGATCTAGGGTATCGTTTATAGTATGCAGGTCCATGGCTTCCTTTTTGGTGAAGAACTATAAAAGTATCTCCCTTGTGGGCATCTACGAACTTTTGTAAACCTTTAAGCATGATCATATCGTAACATTCACCATTTTCACAATATTTTGGATCTTTGAAACCTTTGACATCTATATAATTTTTTATCCTTGTTGCCACACCTTTTGAGTCGGAGTTGTTATCTTTCCACAAAAGATTGACTTTGGCATGATCGAGTATATCTATAACCGTATCCATAGCTTTGGCTTTCGCATCTTTGTAGTCACTTCTTGAAAGCCTTGAGAACATACAGGGAACACTTACGGCTGTTTCAGTACCGCAGGAGTAGACATTGCCGAAATTTATCAAATCTTTCAATTTTATAAGATTTGGATTGGTATCTCTTTTATATCCGTTTAGCTCAAAGTCAGCTGCTCTTGCCGCTTCACCTACGACCATAATGACAAGTTTTGGTTTTTTTGTAGTACTTTCAACTTTTGCATCAAGCCCCAAATGCTTGTATGGTATGGGCTTTACAAGATATTTTCTATGTACGAATTTACCTATGGAATAGATAAAATAAGTTGGATTGGTATAGTATCTAAGAGGTTTATGTTCTCTAAAAAAAGATGTATAAAATTTGCTAAAAGCCAGTATGGTTATAACTATAATGAGTAGGGAGGCGATAAAAATTTTTATCCTTGAAACTAGCTCTTCTTTAAAGCTCTTGTACTCTACTTTTGTTAGCAATACAAACAATGACGGCAATATACCAAGAACTACAAGATATATGATAGCTTTGGTAGTTACAAGGTCACCTGCTTCTCCCGTATCTGTTTCCATGATATTTTGTATCATTATATCATTTATAACAACTTGAAATGTATCCATGGTATATGCTGCAAGTGATGCTGCTACAAATAAAAAAACAAGTATCGGCTTTAAAATATATTTAATATTGACCAAATTCAAAAGAAAAACTATCAATGAGTATAAAACAATTGCCAAAGAGAATACATAAAGTATATTCATCCCGCTAAAAGGGTAAACTTTCAAAACCTCTTTAAAAAAAGTAAAGTTATAAAACAATACAAACAGCAAAGCACTCAGATATACAAGTATATTACTTTTCAATTTGAACATATCAAACCTTGTGAAAAATTTGGAGTTATGCACTATAGCGACATATGGGGCGAATTATACCCAATAATAGTTAACAAACAGTAACAGTACAAAAAACTAATGAAATTTTTCATAAACTCCGAGTATCTTTACCTTATCGGCAAAAAATGCCAACTCTTCAAGAGCCAATTTCATCCTCTTTTCATCTATATGGCCATATATATCTATGTGAAACTGACTTACCGCCATACCTCCCGGAGAGTAACTCTCAAGCTTTTTTAAGTTCACTCCATTTGTAGCAAAGCCACCAAGTGCCTTATAAAGGGCTGCAGAAATATCTCTTACTTCAAATATCAAAGATGTTATATATGTTTTTTTAGCCTCGAACTCGGGAATGATTTTCTCTTTTGAAAGTATAAAAAATCTTGTTGCATTTCCTCTTATATCCTCGAAGTTATCTTCCAAAATTTCAAGACCGTATATCTCAGCCGCCAAAGATGAAGCGATAGCTACATAACTACAATCATTTTTCTCTTTTATCTCTTTAGCGCTTCCTGCGGTATCGAGCTTCGCTATGGCTTTAAGTCCTAGTTCATTGATATGTTCCTGACACTGGGCTAGTGCTTGAGGATGAGAGAGCACATACTTTGCATCTTGTTTATCACAATGAGGCAATCCAAGAAGGCAATGCTTTACAGGCTCAAAATGCTCCCCTATCACGTACAATGACATTTTAGGAATGAGTCTGTATATCTCTTCAACTCTTCCGGCAGTTGAATTTTCAAGAGGTATCATAGCAAGCCTTGCTTTATCCTCTTCCACCATCATCATAGCATCCAAAAAACTTTCACAGGCAACAGCATTCATATCCGGATATGCATTTTTACAAGCCAAGTGAGAGTAGGCACCCTGATAGCCCTGATAAGCGATAGTATTTTGCAAGATTATTCCTTATTTTTTCGCGTATTATATCACAAATAGAAGTTGTAATTTGCTTAAGGAGATGCCCTTAAATTAATTGAAATTATTTTCACCTTCAGTAAAATAACTGAAAATTTTAAAAAACTTTTGAGTGACTGCCAACTCTTACCAATGCTAACTCTAAAATAGCATTGTTAATTCTATAGATCAATAATAAATCCGGTTTGATATGACACTCTCTACAACCAAAATAGTTTCCTATCAGCTTATGGTCTTGATATTTCTCTTCTAACTTTTCACCGTTTGCAAGTTTTGTAACAATCTCCTTGAGTATACTTTTTTCACTATTGTTTAATTTCTTATAATCTTTTTTAAAAGTATTTGTTCTAAAAATTTCATACATTAAGAATCCAAATCATTAAAAAGTTCATCGACATTTTTAAAACTTTTGCCATCTCTTTTTTCCAACTCATAAAATGCTTGCATAGTATCTTGATTTGGAAGTTTCAACTCAAACGGCAACCCTTTGTTTAAAACAATCATATTGTTAAAAACACTTATAGCTTGAGAATAATTAAGTCCTATCTTACTTAATATTTTTTTAGCTTCAATATAATTTTTCTCATCAACCCTTATCGTTGTTTGTGTTTTACCCATATCAATACTCCAAAAATTTTCCATATTATATCCCAAATAGAATATAAAATCAATCTTTGTTTATTTTTATATAGAATAAAAGGAAATAGACTATTTTTATTTGTCCCGATTCTAATATTTGATTGGTAATTTTTCTTAAAAGTAGCGACTGTCCCACATCCTATATTTTACAATGCTTTTTGGATTTCATCACTAAAACTCTTAGTTTTAGGACTCAATCACTAAAAAGCATAGAAAATCCTAAAAAGGCAAAGCAGTTTGCCTTTTTAGGATTTTCACTAAAAACGACAAGCAGTTGTCGTTTTTTTACGCTTTTGATTTTATTACATTTACTTTGTAAATGATTCACCTTCGGTGAAAGAACCGTAAACTTACCTCGTTTCACTCGCCACAGTTTACTTCAATGTCCCGATTCACTTTCGTGTTCGCCACCAAAACTCTTAGTTTTGGGGCTTACACATGAAAGTTCATAGTATAAAGCAAAAAACGACAAGCAGTTGTCGTTTTTTTACGCTTTATACACCTGCTTCTTCTCTTCTTTGGAGCATTTCCCATTTTTTATCTACTGCTTTTTGCATTTCATCTATGAGATACTCGTTTTCTTTTTTGAAGAGGTGTTTAAATCTTCCCTGGGCTCCGAGATAATCTCTTACAGGTATGACTTTTTTCGGTCTGTAAGTTATATGAAGCTCATGACCGTCTATGATCTCATAAAGAGGAAATACCAATGAATCAGTCGCCAAGTCACTTATGTCTATGGTTTCGTGTGAAGGGAATTTCCACTCTGTCGTACATGCACTCATGGCATTTATGTATACCGGACCCTCTGTTGCCAAAGCTTTTTGGTACTTTTTAACCATATCTTTCCATTTGTTTGGAGCAACTTGAGCTACATAAGGAGCCCCGTTGGCCGCCATGATAGCGATCATATCTTTTTTCATCTTTTTCTTACCGTAACTCACTCTTCCAGCAGGTGTAGTGGAAGTACTTGCTCCAATAGGAGTAGAACTACTTCTTTGACCTCCTGTATTGGCGTAGACTTCATTGTCAAGGCAGATATAGGTAAAGTCATGACCTCTTTCAACCGCACCACTTAAAAATTGAAATCCTATATCATATGTCGCACCATCACCACCGAATGCCACAAACTTTACAGGTTTATCAGGATCTTTTAATCTTCCCTTTCTTTTTAAAGCTTTATACATAGCCTCTGCTCCACTGGCCGCAGTTGCCGCATTTTCAAAACCTATATGTATCCATGACGCATCCCACGAAGTATGTGGATAAACTGCGGTACAAACTTCAAGACAACCTGTTGCATTAGCTATGACAAGATTATCGTCAGTACAGTTTAAAAGCTCTCTTACGATGATAGAGTGTGCACATCCCGGACACAAAAGGTGTGCCCCTTCAAATCTATCATTTGATGTGGAAAATTGTTTTAAATTTCTTATTTCTTTACTCATTTATTTGCTCCTGTCTTAAAAAAAAGAGAGTTTAGGACCTCTAAGTCCACTAAACTGTTGTAATGGTGTTGTAAGTTTACCTTCATCGGCATTTCTTTTGATATCTCTAAAGATATCTTTCAAGTCCGCCTGAGTCATATCTCTTCCACCTAGACCGTATATATAGTTGTTTATAACAGGTCTATTATCGCTTTGATACATTGCCGCACTTATCTCATTGAAAAGCATACCAAGTGTTCCGCCTGGAGCTGATCTGTCAAGTGTAGCTACGGCTTTTACATTTTTAAGTGCTTCTTGAACTTCATTCAAAGGAAACGGTCTTATAACTCTTGTTGATACGACACCCGCTTTTATATCTTCATTTTCTCTTAAGTCATTTGCAGCTTGAACTGCACTTTCAACAGTACTTCCAAGAGCGACTATGGCAACATCGGCATCATCCATAAGATAACTCTCTACAAGATTGTATTTTCTTCCTGTCAACTCCTCGAACTCTTTGAAGACTCTTTTGATGACTTTTGGAGAATCCATCAAGGCTTTGTGTTGTCTTGCTTTAAACTCAAAGTGCCAGTCTTCTTCGGTTTGAGCTCCATAAGTTACAGGTTTACAAAAGTCAAGCATAGGATTTACTTCTTTATAATCGCCTATAAAATTATAAGCTTCATCATCTTGTAAAGGTCTAACATTTTGAGCGGTATGAGAAGTGATAAAACCGTCTTGATTTACCATAACAGGAAGTCTGACATCAAGATCTTCAGCTATCTTAAATCCCATAAGCATGAGATCGTAAGCCTCTTGAGCATTAAATGCATCTACCATGATCCATCCGGCATCTCTACCAAGATACATATCGGAGTGATCTCCGTTTACATTCAAAGGAGAAGCTAAAGCTCTGTTTACCACTGCAAGTACGATAGGCAGCCTCATACCGCTTGCTTGATACAAAACTTCAACCATCAGTGCAAAACCCTGTGAACTTGTAGCAGTCGCAACTCTTCCGCCGGCTGCCGCAGCACCTACACATCCACTCATAGCAGCATGCTCACTTTCAACCAAAACAAACTCACCATCTATATAACCGTTTGCTAAAAATGTACCGTAATTTTGTACAGTCGGAGTTGATGGTGTTATAGGATAAGCTGCTACAACATCTATCTGAGCTTGTCTCATGGCTTGTGAAAAAGCCATATTCCCATCCCAAACTTCAACTTCTTGCAATTCTAATTTCTCTGCCATTACTTTTCCTTCTTCTTTTTTTCTGGCCACCCAGATAATGCAACTTCATTGTCCATTGTCTCTTCAAACATTATAAGTGATTTTGGATTGGTCGGACAAACTTCCGCACAAACCCCACACCCTTTACAATGCTCATAATCTATACCTATCATCTTTTTATCTCTGCTTATGATAGCAGTATCAGGACAAAAGACCCAACAATTCTGACAATCAATACATACATCCCTGTTATAAACAGGTTTAAAAACTCTCCAGTCTGCTACGCTTGCAGTATATGAGTTTGTTTTAGCATATTTTCTCTCTTCCTGTTTTAATTCTGCTATATTACATTCTACTTCTTCAAACGAAGGCAAAACCGCACCGGCTTCTACCTGATCCCATCCTAGATATTCCATATTTTGCCTCCCTTATTTTACTTCATTGTATGCCCGCTCAATTGCAGCCATATTTGCATCTATAATCTTTTGAGGAAATTTACTCAAAACTTTAAGCATTGCATTTTTAAAATACTCAAGTTCAAACATACCTGACACTTTCATCAATGCTCCAAGCATAGGTGTGTTTGGTATAGCTCTTCCTATCGTATCCATGGATATCTTCATACAGTCAACCGTATGGACATCTTTGTCTTGCAGTTTTGGTACTTTTTCAACCAATTCATCTTTATTTAAATGAGTTGTTATAATGTATTTTGTATTTTCTTTATCATTGGCTGTTATATCAGCAGAATAAACAAGTGCCGGGTCGATTACAAGTACATAATCCGGTCTCATAAATTTTTCATGATTTATGATAGGCTTATCATCTATCCTGTTATATGCGGTCATTGCCGCTCCCCTCTTTGCCGAACCGTAAAAAGCAAAGGCTTGCACCTCTTTTCCGGTATTGGCAACAACGTCACCCAAGCCCTTGGCTCCGGTTACCGCCCCCTGTCCGGCACGGCTATGCCATCTTATCTCTAACATTAATTCTCCTTTGAATTGCGATAAAAATTATCTTATTTTATGAAAACATCACTTAAGATGTGCTTTAAATGTAAAATAATATTTATAATGATTGTAAAAGTGTTACCGCAGAGAAAGTATCTTCTTTGATAAATGAAGTATATGCTTTCAATTCTTCTTCTTTAGCATATCCGCTCAAAACCCCTATGGAGTTTACATTTGCATTTTTTGCAGAGAGTAGATCAAACCTGGTATCTCCTATCATCCATACGTTTTCTTTTGAAGATCCCATCAGATCAAGGGCTTTTTCTATGGGTTCACCATGGGGCTTTGGATGCACTACGTCTTCTCTTCCTATGAGAACTTGAAAGTATTGCATAACCTCCAGATGTTCAAGTATCTCTTTGGAGTATCTGCCGGTTTTTGTCGTAACGATGCCGATGTCGGCAAACGATGAAGCTTCGATGATGGCTTCTTTGGCTTTTGGCAAAAGAGTGGTCATATTTAAGGCTCTTTGCCTGTAAAATCTTTTATACTCCATGACACACTCATCTGTATATTTTGTATCTACATTTAGATTTATGAACATATCTTCCAAAGTATGGCCTATATGTTTTTTGATATCATCCTGGGAAGGCTTTTTAAAATCAAACTTTTCAAAAACATCCAAAAAACTTGAGATGATGGCATCGGTGGAATCTATAAGGGTCCCGTCCAAATCAAACAGTATCGTTTTCTTGTTCAAGAATGTTCTTTTTATTTTTAAGTTTTTTAAGTATCAAATCTATATGAAGTTGAAGATTATAATACTCCCCCATGTATGAAAGAGGTATGTTGGTCTGCTCTTTTATCTCTTTTTGAAGTTCTTTTATCTTGTCTATACTGTTTTGAACTTTTACCAAATTCATAAATTCGATATTTTTATCTATCTCATTTAGTTTTCCGTACCATTTATATATCTTGTATCTTATCCTCCATCTGTATATAGGTAAGATTCCTTTGAAAAAAGGAAGTAAAAGAGTTATAAGAGGTATCAAAAAGATAATAAGTCTGTTTATGGTAACAGCTACCCTGAAAGGAAAGATTTTCTCTAAAAAAGAGTCACCTTTTATAAGATATATTTTTGCATCTTCGTTCATTGGTATCTGGGTAAATTTTGAATTTGGGAAAAATCCCTCATCCGCAAACAGTGTTTTTTTGGAGTGAACTTTTTTGGCAATTTTTAAGAGAAGCTTCATAAGCTCAGGGTTGAAATTGTTGTTTTGCACCAGAGTACAGGTAGTAGCAAGCAAAATCTTGTCTGATGAAGGGATGTTTTGCTTTAAGTCTATGATACCCTCACCAAGAGTCAAATCAGTTAAAAAAAGAAACTTTTGCTTGTAAGCCAACGCTCTTTTAAAACTAAAAAGCTTGATATTTTCATCACTTAAAAGTTTTTTTATATTTGGAGATGAAGGTGAGACTACCATAAAAAGAGCATCTATCTTTCCCTCTTTGAGCTGCTTTATAGAATCATGTGAGCTTAGATATTTGATATGCGTATTTTTAGGAGTTATATCATTTTCTTTTAAAAGCAGTTCACTCAAAGCTTTCGTGCCACTGCCGTTTTCTCCTATGGATATGGTTTTGCCTTTTAAATCATACAGATAATCTATGCTTTTTAGTTTCCTGCTGTAAAAAACCCATAAAGGCTCATAAAAGATACTTGCAAGTGATGAAAGTCTATCATCTTTAACATATTTTCCAGCAGTTCCGCCTTGCACGAAAGCGACATCGACTTTTCCCTCATCAAGAAGCTTCAAGGCTTCAACACTTCCCGCAGTCGTTACTATGTTTAGAGTGATTTTCTCTTTCTTCAGTAATTTTTGATAAATCTTTGCAAAGTGGTAGTACGCACCGTCACTTCTACCGGTTGCTATGGTAAAAGATTTCGGAGGAGCGGGTTTGATAAATTTGGCGGTTGCAAAAAACGCAAGTATGGCTACTGCCACAAACAGCAGCCATACAAAATATTTGCTTTTGAACACTAAAACCCTTTTAGTTTCTCTCGAGTTCTATTACGACTCTTCTATTTTCAAATCGTCCTTCTTTTGTATCATTAGAAGCTACAGGATTCTCTTCACCATAGCCTTCAGCTCTTATCTTTTCAGGGTTTACACCAAGTTGTATAAGTTTTGTTCTCACCGCAAATGCTCTCATTTTTGACAACTTCTTATTGTAATCGGCACTTCCTCTAGAATCAGTATACCCTTTTACAACGATATCATAATAGTTTTGAACTTTTTTAAGATATGTGGCATACTCTTTTAATTTGCTGAAATATTCAGGTTTTATAACAGCTTTATCTGTATCGAAATTTAGATGCAATGTAAGAGCTACAGGACATCCCATATCATTCACTTTAACTCCCATTGGGGTATTCGGGCATTTGTCGTTTGCATCTATGACGCCGTCATGGTCACTATCCAAAGGACATCCGTTTCTGTCTACCATTACACCCTCAGGAGTTCCAGGACACTTGTCATGACTATCCAACACACCATCGTTGTCACTATCGACTTCACAGCCGTATTTGTCTACTTTTACTCCCGGTTTTGAGTGAGGGCATCTATCGTCTTTATCATATACTCCATCACCGTCACTATCTTTTGGTGCTTCCATTTTTTTAGCCGGTATGACAACAGGTTTTGCTTTTGGAGCTTCTTTTTGGGCAACTTTTCCAAAAGGTATACCTATGCCGGCTGTGAAAATGACATTGTTATCGCTGTGAGAAAATTTGATGAGATGTCTAACATCGAACTTTGCAAAAAGGTTTTGAGCAACTTTGTATTTAAAACCAAGGCCGTAATTGAAAAATCCGCTGTCTTTATTGTCGAACTGCTCATTGCTCAACTCTTCATATCCTATACCGACAAGCGAATAAAGAGATGCTTTGTCATTTAACTTGTAATCTTTTATCAAGTTTACGAAAAATCTGTTAAAATCCGTGTCGAGATTTGAATTATCATAGTCGACATTGCTGCTTCTTAGATAACCAAGTTCAACTTGATCGAACATCAAGCTACTGTCAAGATTTATGCCAAGGCTTCCGCCATAAGTCAAATGGTCTTCAAGATCAAGGTTACCTTCGGGAACCACCTCGCCTATCATAGGCGTAAACTCATACTTATACATACTGTTGTCGGCAAAAAGCAAGCTTGCGCCGAGTGCCAATGCGGCTATGGTTATCTTCTTCATTATTTCTCCTTAAGTTGTCATAATTGGGTAATTATAT
Source organism: Thiofractor thiocamini (assembly GCF_055384375.1). Classification (NCBI taxonomy): domain Bacteria; kingdom Pseudomonadati; phylum Campylobacterota; class Epsilonproteobacteria; order Campylobacterales; genus Thiofractor; species Thiofractor thiocamini. Next base: position 1,408,613 of record NZ_AP042389.1, read on the forward strand.
CACAAATATTGTGAATATTGTGAATTTATGGCTTTATCCAATCCACTTCATTATGCATTACCCCTATGATAGAGGGGGTAACGTTTTTTATCTTTTTATTCACTACGGTTATGGAGTTTGGAATATATAAAAAAAGATATGGTTTATCCTCTACGATAAGTTTGAAAATTCTTTTATAGATTCTTGACAACTCTTTTTTATCTATCGATTTTTCAGCTTTTGTTATCAGTTTATCTACTTCTTTGTTGTGGTAGTGCACAAAATTAAAACCACCCGGTTTATCCGAGTCACCATGCCATATACTGTAGGCATCGGGCATAAGTCCAAGTCCCCAGCCAAGAAGTATGGCTTCATAACGCCTTGGGGCTATGACGGTATTTAAAAAAGCTTGCCACTCCAATATCCTTATCTTCATCTTGACTCCGATTTTTCCAAACTGGTACTGAAGTATCTGAGCTGCATAAACTCTTGTTGAATTGTTGGAGTTGGTAGTCAACGTGAAAGAAAGCGGGTGGGATTTGTCATATCCCGCTTTTTTCAAAAGCTCTCTTGCCTTTTTTAAGTTTACTTTGGTGATTTTTACTTTTTCGTTATATGCAAAAGTTCCCGGCATAAAAGGACCTCTGCAAGGTTTGGCATGGCCAAAAAAAAGTATATCGGACAACTCTTTTCTATCAATCGCCAAAGAGAGAGCCTCTCTTACTCTTATATCTTTGAATTTTTCATTTTGAAGGTTAAACCCCATATATGTATAGCCGTGTGAGGGCATCTCGTAAATATTGTAGTAGTCCTTAAAACTTTTATCTATCTGTCTTTCATACTGCAAGGGCGTAATGGAGCCGACATCTAGTTTATGGGATTTTAGCATTAGAAACTGAGTTGAGGGATCGGGCATGAAGGAGTAAATTATCTTGTTTATATGGGGCTTGTGCAAAAAGTAGTTTTTGTTTGCAAAAAGATTGATATTTTTATTTACTTCAAATTTATGCAAAATATATGGACCCGTTCCAATCGGATGAGAGTTTAACTCTGAAGTCATCGGATTTTTTTCATTTTCCCATAAGTGAGCCGGGAGCAATCCCATCATCCATATCTCAACCGCTTTGAAGTAAGGCTGCTTGTACTTTACTTCTACGGTATAGTTATCCAAAGATTTTATACTTTTTACATACTTGAAATCATCCGCATAAGGTGTGAAAACCTTAGGTGAAGTTATCAGATTGTATGTAAATACCACATCTTTTGCACTAAACGCTCTACCATCACTCCACTTTACATCTTTTCTAAGGTTAAAAATAAGAGTTTTATTATCAACAAAATGATAATTTTTAGCAAGTTCCGGTACAACTTTGCCATCCTTGTCATACTTGACCAAGGCATTAAATATCCAGGAGCTTATCTCACCGCTTGCACTATCGGTTGCCAAGATAGGATTTATCCTGCTTGGATTGGATGAAATACTCAAGTGCAAAGTTGAAGAGAAAGCAAAAATTGTTACCATATATAAAGATATAAGAAATTTCATAAATACATTATCCCAAATTTTGCATTATAAATTGCTTTGGTATTATACTATTCAATAATCATATCAATAATCATATGCGACCTTGTAGTTTGGATCATCCTCTTCATACGTGCAGAATCTGCCTGCATTTTTCATGATGGATTTGCACTCTTTGCTTAAGTGCCTTATCTTTATATTTTTTCCATATTCCTGGTATTTTTTACCTATGGCATCTATAGCTTCTACGCCGCTTATATCCATGACTCTGGCATTTTTAAAATCCAATACTACATTTTTAGGATCGTGTTCCACATCGAACTGTTCATTGAAACTGGCAACTGAACCGAAAAACAAAGGTCCGTCAAAATCATATACTTTCGTACCGTCCTTTTCTATATGTGTTTTTGCATACACTCTTGCATGCTTCCATGCAAATGCCAAAGCAGATATGATAACACCGCTTATAACCGCTATGGCTAGATCGTACTTTATGGTTATAAGAGTAACACTCACCAGCACAAAAGCATCAACTTTTGGCATTTTGGTTATCCTTGCAAAACTACTCCACTCAAAAGTACCGACTGAGACCATAAACATGATGCCTACTAGTATAGCGATAGGAATGATATTTAAAATATCGGTAAGAGTTGCAACGAGCACTATAAGCCCTATCGAAGCCGTAACACCCGATAGTCTGCCAAGACCTCCAGAGGTATAGTTTATGATGGATTGTCCTATCATCGCACATCCCGGCATTGCACCGAAAAATCCACAGGCTACATTCCCAACACCCTGGGCTATACACTCCTGATTACCACTTCCTCTTGGACCATCACCTATCTCATCCAAAACAGAAAGTGTAAGCAAAGATTCTATTATACCTACAAGAGCTACTATAACAGCATAAGGCAAAACCATTTGCCATGCATTCAAATCCGTGATAACCGAAGGGATTCCAAAGGTCGGTAGCTTACCCTTAAAGGCCGATAGATCAGCCAAGTCACCTACAAGTTTGGTATCCAAATGAAAAATATATACAACCAATGTCAAGACAACGATAGCCACCAATCCAGCCGGAACCGCATCTGTAAATTTTGGCATAAGATACATGATAAGCATCGTTACAACGATAATCACATACATCACATATGAACTGTTTTGCAAAAATTTAAACTGACTTGTTGCTATAACTATGGCTAAACCGTTTACAAAACCATGAAGTGCAGGTTGAGGAACAAGCCTTATGAATTTCCCAAGCCTCAACGCTCCTATGGATATCTGTATAAAACCGGCCATTATAGCTGCCATGGTTATAAACTGCACTATGCCATATGACAGATCGTCCGAGTTCAATCCTTTGGAAAGGAGGTAAGTTTTGGCACTGATTGTCAAGCCGACCAAAACTACCGCAACAGAACCTGTTGCCCCACTTATCATCCCGGGTTTTCCGCCTATCAAAGAAGTTATAAGCCCAAGCATGAAAGCCGTGTAAAGTCCAACTATAGGACTGACTCCGGCTATAAATGAAAACGCTATGGCTTCAGGAACCAATGCAACGGAAACTACAAGCCCTGAGAGTATATCTTTTTTTGGAGATATACCGATGAAGGTTTCTTTAAATTTTAACAAATATCGTCCTAGTATGTGTGATTTGGTTTGTGGTGAAGTGGATAGATAAACAATCCGACGATTTGTCGGATTGTTCTTTGAAAATTATCTTTTACTAAATTGTGGGCTTCTTCTTGCTTTTCTTTTACCGTATTTCTTTCTTTCAACTACTCTTGAGTCTCTTGTAAGAAGTCCATATGGTTTTAATGTATTTCTAAAGTCATTGTCATAAAGACACAAAGCTTTTGATATACCATGTCTTAAAGCATCTGCTTGAGCAGAGTATCCACCGCCTAAAGTTACGGCTATGACATCTATGCTTCCTAATTGTTTAGTCAAGAACAAAGGTTGCAAAACTCTCTTTTTTATAGCTTCGTGACCACCTAGCCACTCATCAAGGCTTGCACCGTTGATACTCATCTTTCCGCTTCCGGGTTTTATCCAAACTTTAGCAATTGAGCTTTTTCTTTTACCTGTTGCATAAATCTTTGCCATAACTATTTATCCTCTTTCTTTTTATTTACTTGAGCAGAATGCGGATGCTCACTTCCTGCATAAACTTTTAGTTTTTTAAGCATCTCTTTTCCAAGATTTGTTTTTGGTAGCATACCTCTTGTAGCTAGTCTATAAAGTTTTGTAGGGTTGTTTTCAAGCAATTTACCCAATTTCTCACTCTTTACACCACCAAAGTAGCCAGTGTGTCTATGATATAGTTTATCATTTAATTTTGCGCCGCTAAAGTCCGCTTTACTGGCATTGATAACCACTACATAATCACCACAATCAACATGTGGAGTAAAGTAAGGTTTATGTTTTCCCCTTAGAAGCGTAGCAACTTCAGTTATAATCCTACCAAATCTTTTACCGGTCGCATCGATAACTACCCAGTCTCTTTGAACCTCGTTTGGCTTTACCATTTTTGTAAATTTCATCTTTTTACCTTTCGCCTTTTAAATAGAAGTGGTATTGTAGTGGAATAAATCTTACAAATAGCTGAATTTAAGTAGTATATAAGTTTATATGTAAAACTATTTTTTAAATTTTACCCCTGTTCGGTGGTCAGGGCAATATCCGAAGATATTTTTCATAAGGTAATTTTGGTGAAACTCTTCAGCTCTATAAAATTTTTTCAGCGGTCGAATCTCGGTGGTAATTTTACCGTATCCAGCTTTCGTAAGTAGTTTCTGATACTCCTCTTTCGTTCTCAAAGCTATCTTTTTTTGTTCATTTGTAGTATAAAATATAGCACTCCTGTAGTTGTTACCTATATCATTTCCCTGCTTGTCGGCTTGAGTCGGATCGTGCAACTCCCAAAAACTCTTGATCAGTTTTTCCGTTGAAATCTTTGCATCATCATATGTGACCTCAACTGATTCTGTATAATTGACTATGCCTTTTGGGGCATGTTTTCCATACTTTAAAACCTTCTCATATGTCGGATTTGGATAGTTTCCTCCGGCATATCCGCTTATAGCATCCAAAGCACCCTTCATGCCTTCATAATACCTTTCCACTCCCCAAAAACACCCGGCTGCAAATACGATCTTTTGCTCTTTTGCAAAAGATGCGACTAAAATGACTAACAATATCAACACAGCTTTTTTCATTATTTTTCTCCGATTTTTATATATACAATGCTATTACAATAGTATCATATTTTTACAAATATTCTATAAATATTGGGATATAATTATCGTACTAAAGGATATACATGAAAAAGTTTTTAAAAGAACTATATGGAGCGGGAATGCTCTTTTTTTATTTTATAAAATGGCCTTATTTGCTTGTGTTTGGATACCTGTATCTCTTTAAAGATTTTAAAGACAACTATATTTTAAATATTTTGTGGATTTATTGCTTGTTTTTGATCATAAAAGATTTGGTATATTTTCTTAAATATAGCAGTAAATGCTCTAATAGCAAAAAATGTAATAAATAAGTCTTATCTTGACATTTTATCTTTAATGTGATATATTTAAGATAGTTTAGTCATATAGACTAAAGGAGGTTATATCATGAAGTATTATGAAACATTGAAAAACGGGAAGATAAAATGTCTTTTATGCAGGCACTACTGCCAGCTAAAAGAGGGGCAGGTAGGTATCTGCGGGGTAAACAAAAATGAAAACGGTAAACTAAAAAATCTGGTTTATTCTCACCCAAGTGCATTAAATGTGGACCCGGTTGAAAAAAAACCTTTATATCATTTTTTGCCGGGCACTTTGGCTCTTAGTTTAGGAACTGTAGGGTGTAATTTTGCATGTCCTTTCTGTCAGAACTGGGGGATTTCCCAGTCAAAAAATATAGACAAAAGTGTCAGTATAGAGCCGCCCGATATGGTAGAACTTGCCAAAAAATACAAATGCGATTCCATAGCTTATACATATAACGAACCGACTATATTTTATCCTTATGCAAAAGATATAGGAGTTTTGGCAAAAGAACAGGGGATAAAAAGTATCTTCGTCAGCAATGGTTTTGAATCACCCGAAGTGCTAAAAGATATGCCTTCGTGGCTGGACGGTGCAAATATAGATCTAAAAAGCTGGGATGAAAAATACTACAAAAGAGTTCTAAAAGGCGGGCTTGAAGCTGTCAAAGATACTCTTAGAAAAATGGTAAAAGAGGGTATTTGGGTAGAAGTAACGACACTTTTGATCGAGGGAGAAAACGACTCCAAGAAGGATTTGGAAGAGATGGCGACTTTTATAGCCGATGAGCTGGGTCATCATGTACCATGGCACCTGAGTGCCTTTCATCCGGATTATAAAATGAAAGACCATAGCTATACCGGTTTGGAAACTTTGAAAAAAGCTTACGATATTGCTAAAAAAGCAGGTCTTTACTATGTATATCTTGGAAATGTACCCGTTCATGGTGATACATACTGCCCGCAATGCGGTGAACTTTTGATAGATAGAACAGGTTATAACGTAACTATAAACAACCTGGTTGACGGACACTGTCCAAAATGTAAAAGAGAGATAGAGGGTATATGGAAATAAGGAGGTTAAAATGAATATAAGAAAAATGGCGGTCGGCGGAGCTTTTTATCCGGCTGATCCGAATGAGATAAAAAAAATGTATGAGTACTACAACGAGATTCTTGATAAACATTTAAAAGATGATGATATTCTAAAAGCTCACCCAAAAGCTGTGATAGTCCCACATGCGGGGTATATTTACTCAGCTTTCACTGCAAATATAGCTTTTAGAACACTTAAAAATTCCAACCCAAAAAGAGTGATCGTTATAGGCCCTAGCCATAAAGTGTATATTGAGGGGGCTAGTATATCTTTACAGGATGAGTTTGAAACTCCTTTTGGAAATTTGGATATAGACAACTCCTTGGCAAATGAACTCAAAGATAAATTTGGACTTTCATTCGTGCCTGATGCCCACAAAGAGCACAGTACGGAAGTACAGATGCCTTTTATAAAGTACTATATGCCGCAGACAAAAGTCATAGAGATAGTTTACGGCAGAATTTCCCCGGGTGAGCTTGAAAAAATCATAGAGTATGTACTCCAAGATGAAGATAATGCAGTTGTCATAAGCAGTGATCTTAGCCACTACTATGACATAAAAAAAGCAAATACTATAGATTCCGTTTGTTTGGAAGCCGTATCCAAGCTCGATACATCTATGTTGCACCAGGGTTGTGAAGCCTGTGGCATACTGGGTATCGAAGCTATCATGCTGTATGCAAAGAAAAGCGCTCTGAAACCTATACTTTTAGACTATAAAACAAGTGCTGATGCAAGTGGGGATGAAAGTGCCGTTGTCGGCTATATGAGTGCGGCATTTGTTAAGGAATAAGCATGAACAACGAAGAATTGGTAAATCATCTTGTGATCTCAGGGGTGCTTAAAACCCCCGAGATCATCGAAGCATTTTTAAATGTTGACAGAAGATACTTCGTTCCAAACGAGTTGAAAGACAAAGCATATATAGACGCTTCTTTGCCCATAGGCAATGATCAAACCATTTCGCAGCCTTCAACCGTAGCCTTCATGCTTGAACTTTTAGAGCCAGAAAGAGGAGATGATATACTTGATATCGGTTCAGGATCGGCTTGGACAACATCTTTGCTATGCTATATAGCAGGGAAAAACGGCAAAGTGACCGGGCTTGAAAGAGTGGAAAAGCTTATAGAGCAAGGACGAAAAAATCTTGATAAATTTAATCTTTACGGTAATTGTCAAATAGAAAAAGCTAAAGATGAGATAGGGTTGCCGGGTATGGAATTTGACAGGATACTTGTTTCGGCAAGTGCGAGAGAATTCCCTCAGACATTACTTCATCAACTGAAAAAAGGGGGAACGATGGTGATCCCTGTTAAAAATTCGATCATCAAGATTGAAAGATCACATGACGATAAAATCCTACAAAGTGAGTATCCGGGTTTTGTTTTTGTTCCGCTTATTTTGTAATTTAGCTATTCTTTGGCTATAATTATCATTATGAAAACAGATAATCTCAAAATATCTATATCCAAAAATCTTTTTTTACCCATACTGGCTGTTATTGTTTTCATATCCACTCCCTTATATGACAATATATCCAAAAAATACATAGATAATTCACTCAAAGGTGCGATTGTAACATATGCACTTTTAAGAACATTAAATGCTGGAGTATCCGTAATACAAAAAAGCAGTATCACACTTGGAGTCGGCATAGAAGGCACTATCGCTATAGGAGAAGTGCTCGATCCCATCAATGACGCGGTAGAGAGATTTTCCGATATGATCACTCTTTCCATTTGGACACTCGGCAGTGAAAAAGCTCTTTATGAAATTTCAAAAACGAAGCTTGTTATAGTTTTTGTCATTTTGCTTGCGCTTGTGTCACTTTTTTATAAAAACAGGGTTTTGGACAAATTTTTGATAGTTTTGATAATTGTTAGACTTTTTATACCCTTTAGTGCCTTGGTTTCGCACTACTTCAACGGCGAGATTTTCGATCCCCAGATCCAAAAAAGCCTCAATGCCCTGAAATTTGCCAAAGCTAACACCGCTCTAAAAGTCCGCATACAAAAAAACGGTACTTTTTGGGATGATCTTCAAAACGGCATATCAGGTACCGCCAAATCATATGAAGAGTTTAAAAAGTCTATGAATTTTTATATAAACAATGCTTCACACATCATAAATGAACTGGTAAATCTCTCTATCTTCTACTTTGGAAAATATCTTCTAAATCTTCTTCTTTTACCTCTTCTGCTTGCATATATCATTCAAAACTCCATAAAGGACAAATTATGATCACCATCACTTTCAATGCTTTCTCATTTTTAAGGGAAAAATTAAAGAAAAAAGGTATAACCGAGTATGTCAATGCCAAAACACCCATACCTGATGACTGTAGCCTTAATCAGTTGATTGAAGAGGTGATGCACCTACAAAAAAATGATGTGGAAGCCACTTTCCTAAACGGTAAAGTTGTCCCTAAAGAAAGCATCATACACGATGGTGATAGAGTAGCTCTTGTGCCTCCTGGAACTCCAGGCTCATACAGACTGCAGTTGGGCATGAAAAATAGGGGCTGATTACCTTTTCATATACAAACTAAGCAAACCAAAATACTCATGTAATGCTATATAGCTTTTATCAAACGAGTACATATTTGGCAAAAGCTTAAAAAAATTGAAACTTGAACTATTTATCAAAAAATCAGTAGCTGAAGGTATAACCGTAAAACCCAATTTTCTATATATATTTAGAGCTCTTTTCATATGATATGCCGAAGTTACAAGCACTATCACAGGCTTTTTTATGCCTATTTTTGTCAGCAACTCTTTTGTATATTTTGCATTTTCGATAGTATTTAAACTTTTACCCTCAACAAATAACTTTTTTGTATCGTATTTTACACCAAGATATTTTGAAATCTCCTTCAAAGTCTCTTTAAAAGCGTCTGCCTCACTATAGCTCTTATCCACACCTCCGCCGGTAAATATCAAAGGAAGGTTTTCTTTTTTTGCCATCATTAAACCCCATATCGCCCTTTTAAAGGCGCTTTGCGACAATGGAAGATTGGAAGATCCCTTTATCCTCCCTCCGCCGAGTACGACAACGACATTTGCTTTTTTAAAACCATTCATATGTTTATTGTACGGACTTTCCAAAGGAGATAACAGCATATCGGATACATAAGAATTACTCAAGAGATAAAACACCACGGCACTGCTGAAAAAAAACCGTTTAAACCTCTTTATATACAAAGATGCAAAGAACAGTATAACTATAAAAATCCCCGGTGGAAGCACAAGATATGTAAAAAGCTTTGAAGCCATATAATATATACTCATCAAAAACTCTTTGTTTCTTTATTGTACTTGTAAACCTCCAAAGGATTTTCTCCAAGCTGTACTACCATCTTGAATTCATCGAAGTTTCCGCCTTTTTTCAGAGCTTTTTTAAATGTATCTTCCAAAAATGCCCTGGTATTGAAAAGTGGTGTTGAGCTGACTCCTTTGTATGCATACTCTTCGCCTTCTATCTCTATAAGCCCCTCTTTTTTCAAGTATTTATCAAAGGCTTTTTTATCTTCAAGGTTTTTTACCTCAACCACTACCAAAACATCGTACTCTTTACTCATTGTTTACCTCAACTATTTTTATGTTTTCTTTTTGCAGATAGCAAAGATATCCGCTTACTTTTTTTTCTTTTATCTCTCTTATAATATCCATATATTCTTTGACCTGCTTTATATGCGCATTTTGAACAAATTTTGAAGTTTTGTAATCTATGACTTTTATATCATCATGATTTTCCACCAACAAATCTATCTGTTTTAGTTTCCCTTCAAAAACTACAGGCAACTCCTTATAAAGCTTGGATGAATCATCTCTTATCTTCATGAATTCACTGTTTGTTAAAAGATTTTCTACCCTTTGTCTGATATCTTCTGTTTTTTGGATATCCAACAAGTCCTGATATCTGTTTTTCATAGCTTGATACGCACCATCTAACGACTCCTTGTCAAAGCCGTCAAGCATTTCAAGCATATAGTGGGTCGCAAGCCCAAAGTTTATAGCTTCAAAATCACTCTCTTTGTCATTGTCACTCTCTTCCTCAAAAGTCATAACATCTTTTTGTTTACCCACACTTGGCTCTTCATAATCAAAAGAAGGCTTTAAAATCGTCATTTTTTCACCGGTTGATTTTGGAAATTCTCCAAAAGATTCTTCTTTCAAATTTAAAACTGAAAATGCGGAATTTTTCTCTTTTTCTATGATAAACAGTGACTCTTTAGCTCTGGTAAAAGCGACATATATGGCATTTAGCTCATCCTCGAGCTGCAGTTTCTTCTCTTTTTCCAAAGCAGTTTTGTACTCCTTATCAACACACTCTCTGTTTTTTGCTTTCAAAAATAACTCTTTAGGTTTCAAATCTTCATATGACAAAACCCATGACTTTCTATCACTGTTTTTTCTCTTTAGTCTGTCACAAACTATCAAATGCTTAAACTCCAACCCTTTGGACTTATGAATTGTAAGTATCTTCAAGCCTTGTATATCCTTTTGGGAAGCTTGGACTTTAAAATCATCCAAACCAAAAAGCAAGCTCTCCATGTCATCATAACTTCTTAACTCATTTAAGAAGTCCAATACCGCCAAACTGTTCAATCCAAATTTTTTGATACATTCACAGGTAAAATCCAAAGGACTCATCTCCTTTGAAAACCCTTTTAGCTCTATTGCATCATTCTCGTCTTTACCTAAAAGTACCAAAAGATTGTAAAGATAAAATTTCTCTTCAAAATAGATATATTTCATACATTCCAGGATTATCTTCACTTCATGATTTGATATAAGCAAAGAGGTAGTTTGAGTTGCCACTTTTATGTCTTGTATCTCTTTTTTTATCTCCTCTTCCAAAGTAAAAGTATCATCATTTGTATATGTCAGAATCGCTATGTCATCCTCATTGATACCATTATCCAAAAGTTGTACAATTATGTCCAAAGAACTCTTTAACAATTCGTCGCTTTTTATGACTTTTGCATATCCTCCGCCTTTTTTATCATTTGGGATTTGAGGAAAATATCCCTCCATTTTACCCATAAAAGTTTGATTTACAAACTCAACTATCTCTTGTTTGCTTCTATAGTTGACATTTAGTCTCTTTACATCCAACGCATACCGTCTTGCCACTTCATAAAAAAGTTCTTTGTTGCCACCCCTAAATCTATATATCGACTGCTTTATATCCCCAACATAAAATATACTCCTATCCCCGCTTGCTCCGATACCTGATACTATCTCGTCAAACAAAGGTTTTAGTATCTCAAACTGCAATACACTGGTGTCTTGAAATTCATCAAGCAAAAGATGATCGAACTTCGCATCCAGCCTAAAGTAAAAAAAATCACGCTCAACTTCCCTATTTAGTATCTCATAAGTAAAGTTTGTGATATCCAAAAACTTCAAATCATTCAACTCTTTTTTAACATTGTAGTTGACCTCTTTAAAAATTTTGAAAAATTTTAAAAGATTGTTGATGTATTTTGACTCTCTATATAAAAAGTAACTTCTTATCTTGCTTTTTAACTTTTCAAATTCATCATCCCAAGAAGGTTGGTAACATTTTTTAAAGTAGTGATACTCTTCAAGAGATTCTTTGCAAAACCAACCGGCTTTATATATCTCTTCAATATTTTGCAATGATATAGCTTTTTTTCCGCTTGGTGATAGTTTATCGCACTCTAAAATCATCTTTTTTAAATCATTAAAAGTTTTAAGTACGACTTGTTCGCTAAACTCTGTTTCTCTCTTGCTCTCGGGTAATACAAAAAACTTTTCATAAAAGAAGTAAAGTATGTCAAAAACGGCATTTAACTTTTTATCTTCAAAAACACTAAATTTTATAAACTCACCATAAAGCCCGTATTTCTGCAGTGATTTTACAAAATGCAAAATGACAAGAGCCAAACTATCTTTTTGCTCTATGGTAAAATCAGGCATCAAACCTATATAAAAAGCGAATTTTCTTAAAATCAAGCTACAAAATTTATCGATAGTCAGTATATAATTGTCCTGTTTTAAAAAATTTTCATAGATACGATCCTTATCTTTCAAGATATCTTTTTCACTTCTTTTTAGTATCTTTGAAAGCTCTGAAAGTTCCGTCTTGTACTCATCGCTTTCTAAATTTTTCAGTGTATTTTGTATCCTTGTTTTCATCTCATTCGAGGCTTTGTTGGTAAAAGTCAGGGCTAGGATCTTGCTTGGTTGATTTCCTAAAAAAAGTAAAGATATATATCTCAAAGTCAAAGCGAAAGTTTTGCCGCTTCCCGCACTTGCCTCGTAAGCTACAAATCTATCGATATCTCTCATATCTCATCCCTTCCACAAAGTATAACATACGGGCAGTATCTGCAGTTTTTTATATCTTCACTCATTGAGAAATTATACTCTTTATGGTTTAACCCTTTAAACTTTTCCTTGAGCAGCAAAGTTTTTTCTTCAAGCAAATCTTCTTTTACGATCTCACCCTTGTTCAAATCATAAAAACCTGCCTCTTCTATCTTGTCATATCCGTTTTGCTTTGCTAACAAAAAGTAAAATTCCATTTGAAAATTGGTACTTTTTTCTATATTTTTCAAAGTTGTTTTATCTATTTTTCCAGTTTTATAATCAAGCAAGACAAATGCTTCATCCCTTTTGTCTATCCTGTCAATCGCTCCCCTTATCCTCACTCCTTCTACAATACCGTCCAAGCTTATCTCGGCATCATAAAAACCATATCCCTCTTCAAATCTCTTGATTTCATTTTTTGTAAATTTCTTTAACTTCTCTTTCCAAATATCAAGCATAAAACCAAGCACCGGCTCATTTTTGTCATTTAGCAGTAAACATAATTTATCCCACAACTCTTTTTCACTTTTAAAAACTCTGTTTTGTTTATAGAGTATTTTTAAAGCAAGATGGATTTTTTCTCCTATGATTCTTTCATTTACCTCATTTGAGGGGATTATAGCTTCGCTGATTTTTTTTATATATTGATAGTAAAATCTCCTTTTACACTCTAAAAATATTTTAAATGAAGTTGCGGAAAAAATAAAATTTTTAAAATCATATTCCATATACAAGTCAGATTCGAACTTGCGCATAAACTCTTTTTTGCTTTTTAGTAGTATATCTTTTAAATAATTCTCATCAAAGTTCTCTTTTTTTAACTCTTTTACAGGAATTTCTTCTAAAAATCTTGACGGTTTTTTATCTTCGTTGGATACTGCGCCGATAGCTACTTTTTTGGCATTTAAAAAGAGTTTATGATAGTAGTTTTTTTGTAGATTTTCCCTATCAGTCGATGTAGGTAAAGAGGCATGCTTTCTTACACTTGTGTTTAAAAACATATCTTTTGAGCTTTTTTTGGGAACTATCTCTTCATTGAAGTCAACCGCTATAACTCCCTCATATCGCATAAGTCTGCTCTCAAGCACTCCCATGACGGTTATCTTGCCTCCGCTCTTGTCATCAAGCCTGTTCTCTTTCAGTCTTGATAAAAAAAGATATAAAGCCTCTTTGAAAGTTACATTTTTTAATTCACCTTCTACTCTTTTAAATTTAAAAAGCTCATTTTTATATATAAGCACTTCCTCATTTTTATCACTTTCAAAGACAAAATCTTTCATCACCTCATCAAAATCAACTTCGCTGAATTTTTTAAAGAGATACTTGTCAAACTCTTTATAATTTTCAAAGTATCTTTTTATCCTGTAGATATTTTCATAACTTCTCTCTTCAAGATATAGATAAAATGCTTTTAATCTCTTATAAATACCGGATTTCTCAAACGAATACCCTGCGGCAAAATTAAAGATATTTTCACTGTCGAACTTTTCAATCTCTTTTACAAATTCTTCATCGGGGGTGATAACGACTATCTTTTCGGGTTTGATACCGGCTTTTATAAAATCATATATCTTTTTTTTGATATATGCAATTTGTAAAAGTTTATTGGAAGATTCGTAAAATTCGATCTCTTTTACAAAAGATGGCATATCTTTGGACTCTATGATTTTCTTATTTGAAACATCCAAACGATATAGCTTGTCATATTCCAAATCAAATCCCAACTTTTCAAATCTTTGCATCATCTTTTTTGTAAATATATTTGTTTGATATACTATCTCTAGATTTAGAACTTTGGAGATTTTACTTAAAAGCTCCATTTCATAACTGTTTAGATAACCATCTGCATATATCATGATACTTGAAAATCTTTTTAAGTATTCATAATTTATCTCATAAAGTTCAGGTAGTGTAATCTTGTCATAAAATCCCTCATTTCCTAAAAGTTTTTTATAATTTTCAAGCAGTATTTTTAAAATCTCAAGATGATTTTCATACTCGGCATAAGTATCAACCATGCTTATATCATCTATATCGACAAATTCCAAAGCAAGTTCTTCAAAAAAACCAAATAAAAACTTGCTTGATTTCAAAAATGAAAGGTACTCTTGTGGGATTTTCAACTCTTCAAATCTACTAAATGATGCAGCCTTGTTTAAAAACAACACTCTTTTATCATCATCAGCTAAAGTCTTATCTTTTACAACAACAACTCTTTTTTCAAATTCATCCATAGTGATAGACTTTGGCAAATACCCATCGCCATACCCATCGTAAAATTTCCTTATACACCTACTTGTAGGAAAAACATTTAACATCATTTGTTTACATTCCATTTTTAATTTTTAACTGTTAATTTTTAATTAAATTATACCCTATTGACATTTAAGAAATATAATAATATCATTACAAATGACAAAAATGTGATATTGTTATAAAAATTATAAGTTAAAATTATAACAATATTAATAAAAGGATATATTATGGGCAAGGGTAATTTCAAAAAACATATATATAGATACAAAAGGTACTATTTCTATATATTGGCAACCATAGTATCACTTGTACTACCTTGGATACGCATCAATGGCAATCACTTCTTTTTGCTGAATTTTGATCATATGAAAGTACATCTATTCTTCGTGAAATTCGATATGCAAGAGTTGTACCTGATGCCATTTTTACTCATCTTGCTCTTTTTGGGCATTTTCTTTATGACAACACTTGGTGGAAGGGTCTGGTGTGGATGGACTTGTCCTCAAACGATTTTTAGAGTTATATACAGGGACTTGATAAAAACGAAACTTCTTCATATAAGAAAAAGTATACAAAACAAGCAAGCTCCGGATAAACCGGGAACAAAAGGCAAAAAAGTTATCGCTATTTTGATATGGTCTGTTTTAGCTATCGTAGCAGGAGCTGATTTTATGTGGTATTTTGTACCGCCTGAGGATTTTTTCAAATATATCCAAGATCCCGGTTCTCATATGGTGATGCTTGGCTTTGTTTTTGGAATTGCGGCATTTTTGATATATGATATAACAAGATTGAAAGAGGACTTTTGTATATATGTTTGCCCATATGCTAGAGTTCAGTCCGTTATGTACGATGAAGAAACCATACAAGCTGTTTATGATGAAGACAGGGGTGGTATCATATATGAAGTTGACCCGCAAAGTGGTGCTCACTTGGATCACAAACTTGTAAAAAATAAAAAAGAGTTGCTTGCACTTGAACCTGATGCAGAGTGTACTTACTGTGAAGCATGTGTTAGAGTTTGTCCTACTCATATAGATATAAGGCAAGGAACTCAGCTTGAGTGTATTAACTGTCTTGAATGTGCCGATGCTTGTACAAAAGTCATGGGAGCTCTTGGAAAACCTTCACTTATAGAATGGAACTCCATATCAGCGGTCAAAGAGCATAGAAGACCTAAATTTTTAAGATTTAGAACTATAGCCTACGGTGTTGCTTTGACTATAGCACTTATAGCACTCTTTTTAATGAGTACGACCAAAGAGTATATGCTTTTAAACATCAACAGAACCGCAGAGTTGTATAGCATAGAAAATCATGGAAAAACAGTTGAAAATGCTTATGTAATGCTATTTCAAAATACACAAAACAAAAAACACAGTTACTACTTTGAAGTGCTTAAAAAAGATAAGACACCTTTTAAAGGTATATACATAGAAAGACCTAAAAAGCCTTTTCCTTTAAATGCGGGTAAAAAAGTCAAAAAGATAGTCGTTCTAGCAACTGATAAAATACTGGCAAAAGATACAACAAAAGATGTAACTATACCAATCATCATAAAAGCTTACGCAGTCGATGATCCTAAAAAGATAGTGGTTTACAGAAAAACCATCTTCGCCTTTCCAAGATATGACTATCTTGAAAAAGAGAGAAACAAATAATACTTAAAACTCCCGACCTCAAAGGTCGGGAGTTCCATTCAATTTCAACAAACTTTTAACAATGAGGTAGTAAAATGTTATACCCAACTCAAGGAGAATAACATGAACAATCTCAAAGGAAAATATGCTCTTGTAACAGGAGCAACTTCCGGGATAGGTGAAGCGGTAGCAAAAATGCTAGCCCAGATGGGTGTACATGTTTTGCTGCATGGAAGAGACAACGAAAAACTTCAAACATTAAAAACAAAACTTCAACGAGACTACAACAGTATAGATACCGTAACTTTCGACATAAGAAACAAAAAAGAGACTATCCAAAAAGTAAGTGAACTTACTCAAAAATATGACATAGACATACTTATAAACAGTGCCGGACTTGCCGCAGGGCTAGATAACTTTGACGAAGCCGACATAAACGACTTCGAAGAGATGATAGATACCAACATAAAAGGTCTGCTCTACGTTACAAGGACTATAGCTCCCTCTATGAGAAAAAGAAATAAAGGCCATATCATAAATCTTGGAAGTATTGCCGGCATTATGGGATATCCCAAAGGAAATGTCTACTGCGCCACCAAAGCAGCCGTAGGCATGCTAACAGATACACTCAACATAGACTTTGCGGGAACAAATATAAGAGTTTCCTGTGTAGAGCCGGGAGCGGTAGAAACAAACTTTTCCAATGTAAGATTTAAAGGGGATGAGCAAAAAGCAAAAAAAGTATATGAAGGGTATAAACCTTTGAGTGCCGAGGATATAGCTTATCTTATCATCTATATACTAAATGTACCGGAACATGTCAATATACAACATGCCCTCATCATGCCTACAGCTCAGAGAAATCCCTATGTTTTAAGCAAGGATGCACAGTGAAAAAATTATTGCCCCTGCTTATTTTTATAACCGTTTTTGCTTATGCTGACTGGACAAGCCTGCTTCAAGGTTTTACAGGTTCTAAGACTTCCTCAACCTCATCGACATCCATAACTTCATATGACAGGATTTCAGCCATCAAAGAAGCTTTAAAAACCGGAACGAAATATGCCGTATCAAATCTCTCAAAACAAAATGGATTTTTATCCAATCCAAAAGTAAAGATACCATTGCCTTCATCTTTGCAAAAAGCAGCAAGCATAGTCAAAAAATATGGCGGAAAAGAGTATGTGGATGATTTTGAAGCAGCTATGAACCATGCAGCAGAAAAAGCCGTACCTCAAACCTATGAAATTTTTCAAAACAGTATAAAAAACTTAAGTATAGAAGATGCGAAAAAACTCTTAAAAGGTGGGGATGGAAGCATAACGAACTTTTTCAAAGAAAAAGACAGTAAGCTTTTATATGAAAAGATATATCCTATAGTGAAAGACAGCATAAGAAATATAAACGTCATGCGTTATTATGACTCTTTCAAAGGGTATTATGAGAAGTATATGCCAAAGGTAAACCTTGGCGAAAGCACAAACTCCATACTTGGAACTGTTATGAATATAGCCAAGCAAACCGAAGCAAAAAAATATATGATAAACTTAAGTGAAAAAAGTCTTGATGATTATGTCACCAAAAAAAGTATAGACGGGCTTTTTCATATGATAGCAAGAGAAGAAAGCAAGATCAGAAAAAATCCACTTGCCTACTCGACCGGCATAGTTAAAAAAGTTTTTTCGGCATATATGAAGAAGTAGAGGATCACCCTCTACTTCTTGTTTATTTGACTGCTATCTCTTTTACCTCTTTAGCTTCTTGTTTTACTTTTGGTATAGTGATATTTAAAACACCGTTTTCATTTTTAGCGTCAATTTTATCTACATCAACATTCTCAGGTAATGAAAAAGTTCTCATAAATTTTCCATAGCTTGACTCTATCTTATAGTAATCCTCTTTTTTAACTTCATCTTTGAACTTTCTCTCTCCTGAGATGGTTAGAGTCCTGTTTTCAGGGTCTATGTTAACCTTGATATCTTTTTTATCGATTCCCGGAAGATCGACTTCGACTATATAAGCCTTGTCATCTTCTCTTGTGTTAACAGTCGGAACAAAAGCATTGACACCTTCTTTGTCACTTTTAACGGCAGGAACATCAACTGCTCCCAAAAGTCTTCTTTCAAGATCTCTAATTTCGGCAAAAGGGTCAAATTTAGTTAGTAACATTTTACACCTCCTACAAAAATTTTTATGTAATTATACCAAGTTGATAGTATATTTGTCAAGTATATTATATAAATTTTTGTAAGATAGTTTATCTATTGCTCATCATATAGTCCACTGCTTAGATATCTCTCACCGGTATCACAAAGGATAGTCACTATGACTTTACCTTTGTTTTCCTCTCTTTTTGCTACTTGAGAAGCTGCATATATATTGGCTCCTGATGATATACCTACAAGAAGCCCCTCTTTTTTTGCTATCTCTCTTGCAGTTTGTATGGCTATATCATCTTCAACCTCTATGACTTCATCAAATATATGAGTATTTAAAACCTTCGGTATAAAGCCTGCTCCGATACCCTGTATCTTGTGAGGACCGGGTTTGCCTCCGGCTAAAACCGGTGATGCCTTGGGCTCTACCGCGATAACTTTTATATGCTCGTTGTAGCCTTTCAAAACTTCCCCGCAACCGGTAAGTGTCCCTCCGGTGCCTACTGCGGCAACAAGTATATCTATATTGCCTGCCGTATCTTTCCATATCTCTTGAGCTGTGGTTTTTCTGTGAATTTCCGGATTTGCCTCGTTTTCAAACTGACTGGGGATAAAACTGTTATCGATATTTTTTGAGAGTTCAAGAGCTTTGTCTATAGCACCCTTCATTCCAAGCTCCGGTTTTGTCAGAACCAACTCAGCCCCCAAGCCTTTTAAAAGCTTTCGTCTTTCAAGACTCATAGAACTTGGCATAGTAAGTATCAGTTTTATCCCTAAACTGGCACAAACTGAAGCCAAAGCTATCCCTGTATTGCCACTGGTGGATTCTATAACCGTTGAATCCTCTGTAAGGATCCCTTTTTTAAGTGCAGTCCTTATCATATTTGCACCGATCCTATCTTTGACCGAATGGGTTGGATTTAAAAATTCACATTTTCCCAAAACTGTTGTACTAGTTTGATCGCTTATCCCCTGTAACTGTACTAACGGGGTGCCACCTATCAACTCTGTAACATTCTTTGCATATTTCATCTTGTATCCTTTTGCGTATCTCTTAAATTATATAATGCAGATTTTCATTATATTTTATCTGATACTTTTTCAGATCATATAAACTACACTCAAAAAGTGCGGTAACCTTATCTTGCAAATCTTCAAAAAAGAGGTTGACAACGGGATTGTCGATAGTGGTATCTATCAGCTTCATATCACCCTCCAATACTTCTATGATATCTTTTATCTTTATCTCTTTTGGACTTTTTGCCAACAGATAACCTCCACGACTGCCTCTTATGCTTTTAACAAAACCTGCTTTTTTGAGCTTATTTAGTATCTGTTCAAGATAATTTTGAGAGATACCCTGCTCTTTTGCTATATCTTTTATCTGCAAAGGCTTTTCCTCTTCTTCGATCGAGAGTCTTTGCATCGCGGCAACCGCATACGCTCCTTTTGATGAGATAAACGCCATCTTAACTAAGTGCCTGCTTCAAATCTTCTATCAAATCTTTTGGATCTTCTAGTCCGATGCTAAGCCTAATGGTAGTAGGATTTACTCCGGCTTCTTTCAACTCTTCTTCGCTTAGCTGAGAGTGTGTGGTAGATGCCGGGTGAACTATCAAGGATTTGCTATCGCCTATATTGACCACTATACTAAAAAGCTTGGCTTTATCTATGACACTTTTTGCCTCTTCAAAACTTCCTACTTCAAATGACAACAGCCCTGAAGCTTTCCCGTCTTTAAAGTATTTTTTTGCTTTTTCGTAATATTTGTTATTTTTTAACCCGGGGTAATTGACTGATTTGACCTTGGGATGATCTTGTAAAAACTCGGCTATTTTCAAAGCGGTATCGGAGTGTTTTTGAACTCTGATATCAAGTGTTTCCAAACCTTGAAGCAAAAGCCATGAATTAAACGGCGACTGAGCCGCGCCTATATCTCTTAAAAGCGCAAGCCTGGCTCTTAGGCAAAAATTTGGCAACGGAACATCTGTATAAACCAAGCCGTGGTAACTAGGATCGGGCTCATTGAAGTGTTTATACCTCTTTGACTCTTTGAAAAACTCGTTCAAGCCGTCTCTTTCTATGATGATACCGCCTATAGCCGTTCCCTGACCGTTTGTGTACTTGCTGGTACTGTGCACAACTATATCTACTCCCCATTTTATAGGATTGAAAAGCTCTGCGGTAGCTACAGTGTTATCGCAGATGGTTAGAACTTTATGCTTTTTGGCTATATTTACTATCTTTTCTACATCAGCTATGGCTATCTGCGGATTTGAGAGAGACTCAAAAAAGATAGCTTTTGTATTATCATCTATCAACTCTTCCAAGTCACTTGCATCTTCACTATGAAAAATTTTCGCCTCGATACCAAATCTTTTTACAGTATGAGTAAGCAACGTAACCGCTCCACCGTAAAGTTTATCCGATATGATAACATTATCCCCGTTTTGAGCGACATTTGCAATAGCGTAAAATATAGCAGCCTGCCCCGAAGAAACACATAGTGCTGCAGCCCCGCCTTCAAGTGCGGCATATCTTTGCTCCAACACATCTGTGGTTGGATTGTTGAGCCTTGTATATATGGAACCAAGCTCCTTTAAAGCAAACAAATTTGCCGCATGCTCCGCACTCTTAAAAGCATAAGCCGTAGTTTGAACTATAGGAACACTCATAGAAGCATAATTTTCTTTATTGTCATATCCTGCATGTAAAGTAATGGTATCTTTTTGCATTTTTTTCCTTTAAATTTATAATTATGAAGGAAGTATAACAAAGAAAAAATTTAATGTCAAGTTATTTAATCAAGTTTAAAAGGATATATTTTAAATTTATCAAGTATATATTGATGGCATTTATATTATTTGTCTATTATATTTAGTACTTATATTAAAATTTGAAATGGTATTTATCTGTGGAGAATTTAAGTATAATTTTTTGTAATTCTTAATATATCTTTTTTTAAGGGTACTATCTTCTCTTTGACTATATCCCATATTTCATCTGCATCTATACCAAAATAATCATGCGCAACTATATTTCTAAAATCTTTTATCTTTTGCCAAGGTATATGTTTTTGGCTCTTTTTAAAATCTTCATCCATTCTTGATATAATTTCACCGATAAGTATAAATTGCATCATTGTTGCATCAAAACTTTTACTGTCATGATAAAACTCATCAGCATTGTTAAATTCACTAGAGTATTGTTCAATTTTATCAATGGATTCGATAAGAGCTTCTAAATGCAAAAGAACTTTAGACATAGATTACATCTTTTAAGATATATTTTTTGGCATAGGGCTTTATATATTTTTCTCTTGCTATATCAACATTTCTGTTTAATGCATTTGAGAGATACTCTTTTAGAGCAAGCTTTAAATCATGTATATGTTTTGTATCATTTTTTATATCTATTAAAATATCAACATCACTGTTTTCGTTTTGTTCTTCTCTTGCAAATGAACCAAAAAGACCAATTTTAGTTACATGATAAGTATCATATAAAAATTTACGATTGCTCTTTAGAAAATCTAAAATCTCTTTTTTTTGATTCATAATTGTATATCCTTCCAATTTATACCAAATTATTATATAGCAACAACGATAAAAAATCAACCTTTTTTCTCATATCTTACTCATCGTCATTACAACAATACTAACAAAATCCCTTTGTTTAACTCAGTTTAGCACAAATCTGTTGCTATTTAATTGTAGGCAATCAAAACACAAAATATGCAATTTAAGTGTTTCATCATATCCTAAGGCTTCTTCAAGGCTTGTTTGAAAATTACCTGATCTTGGATAGATTAAGTATATATCTTTTGACTTGTATTTTTTACCGTAAGTATACATTTGGTACAAATCAGCCTGAGATAAAGCATAATGAGTACTGTCTGTGTCAAGCAGTTTCCATTTTGCATCAAGGACGATATCATCATCTATAACTATATCAGGTTTCAACTGAAATATTTGGTGTGATTCTACAAGTTTATGTTTTTTGTGTTGTGCTTTTACCTTCCTCTTTTTATAGTACTTTTTGAAAAAATGCGTTACATAAGATTCAAAAAGTAAGTTCATATCAAACAAAAGAGCAAATGCTATATTGTTACCACTATATGGTGTAAAGGTTTGATTTTGCAAAAAGATTTTACACCATTGCAATATATTCTCATAATGTTTCATAGAGCGGTTTATACTGCACTTTTCAAAATCTTTATCTACATTTAAAGATGGCTTTATATCATCAAATATAAACAAAAGTTCTCTTAGTTTTTGTTGATTTTTTTGTGATTTGGACACTTTGTACAGTTTATGAAGTGTAGATTTTATTAGCCTATTTTCTGCTCTATTTTTAGAATACTCGTCAAATTCCACATAAAACCTCTCTTTATGAAAAAGATTTTGTTTTAGATGAGTATCAAGCTTAATCTTTCCTTTTAAAAAATGTAAATTTGTTTCTGTTTGTATATAATCAGACTTAATGCCTTTTTTTACCAACACTAATAACTCATCTGTAAACATCAATATAAATATCTCAAAGATACTCATATCTTTAGTATTTAAAGCTGCTTCATTTATATGTTTAAAAGGTGAATTTTTCAATGTTTTTAGCATTTTTATAAGCACTTGTTTTGTTTGAGTATCATCTTTACTACCGTATATCTTTGGTAATATCTCTATGGTAGTACCATCTTTTGTGGTGATTGTTCCTACATAGTTCTTTATCTTTAAAGCTTTACCGCCACGAGTAACATCAAGATATCTGTAATTTTTCTCATAAGAGGCAAATTTAACCAAATCATCAAAAGCTTTATCGGGTATCTCACCTCTTTTTATAAGATCATGCTCTTTACAAATCATTGATATATTTTTATATAGTTATCTTTATTTTCCAGTGCATCTTTATCAAGCTGGTATATTATTTTCTCATCATCAAATTCTTCTAAATTGCAGTTTGAAAACAATTCTTTTTGATTGTAAGATTTATTTTTGATAAAACCATTGTTGTTTAACACAAGATTTATCTTTTCCCAATCATCATAAAAATACTCTTGAAGTAGAGGAATGATTTTATTTTTGAAAATATTTGATAGTGTTGGTAAATTATTTTTGTCATCCTCTTTTAGTTCTATAAAATAAGCATGCCCAATAGTATGATCTCTATCATATAGGTATTCTATTCGTTTGTTTATTGCTTCAAGTAATGCGTATATATCTACCCCTTCAACTTCAATATCTTTTAGAGTTTCCAAGTCTGGCATCATCTCTACAAACTCAAATCTTCTCCTAAGTGCCGTATCAAGAAGAGCTATACTTCTATCTGCTGTATTCATAGTACCAAGCAAATAAAGATTCTGAGGTATACCAAATAAATCATTGGTATATGGCAAGCTTACTTTTAACTCATCTTTTGCACTGATTCTTTTACTATCTTCTAAAAGTGTTATAAGTTCACCAAAGATTTTAGAGATATTTCCACGATTAATTTCATCTATAATTAAAATATAGTTTTTAATATGATCTTTTTGTTTTCGTTCTGATTGATGTGTTTTAAGATAGTTTTCTATAAGCTCTTTTTGCTCTATTTCAGTCATATTTTCAATATCAATATCTTGATATTCATCTTCTATATTATTTGTATGAATATAATTTAAAACTGCCCAATATGCCGATGTATTGCATCCACCTATCACTTTTCGAAACTCTTCATTTATATTTGATATTGAGTCAAATTTTTCTTTGACATTGAAATACTCAAAAAGTTTTTTCAATCTCGCTTTAGAAACCAAATACTTTTTGTTTCCATCTTTATGTTTGAAATTTATATTGCCGTTTTTTGTAATACCAGAAACTACAATATCATTGGCGGTTTTAGAAGACAATGATCCAATTTCACCATTAATTATCTTTTCCAACAATCCGTCATAAACTTCATCAAAGCCTATAGTTTTAACACTCTCTCTTGTAATTTGAATAGTGGATATAATTGCTTCTAAAGTAAATTTTTTAAAAATTCCATCTTCTTTTGTATAAATTATTTCATCATTGTTATTTATATCAGCCTTTATCCCTTCTATAAACTCTTCATATCCATAACTTTGATGAAATGTTATAAACTCTATTTGTCCAGCTTTTTTGTACTCATCAAATCTATTTTTTAATCTTTCTCTATTTTCTAATTCTTCAGTTGTAAGTTTTCTATCTTCTATAATTTCAATGGCTTTATTTATGGTGTTGTAGGTTTTTCCTGTGCCTGGAGGTCCATATAGAATTTGATTTTTGGACTGATTTTGATTTGGTATATAAATATTTTGGTTATTATTTTTATTTTTTCTATCTTCGTTATTTACAATATTTTCAAAAGCATCTATAACTTCATTAATAGTAGTTATAACTTTATCAATATCATCAACAAATATATTCTTCGATTGATAATTGTCTATTGCATCAAGAATGATTTGTGTCACATCAGGTTCATTATCTCTTGAAATACCTAACCCTATTTCAAAATAGCCATCTCTATAGTGATATGCTATAAAAGGGTAGATTCCCTTATTAGTTTTAAAATCATCTTTTAAGAAATTTATATATGGAAATTTATCAGGATTAGATATTCTAGCACCAATACCAAATGAAATATTTATTTTCAATCCCCTATAACTTTTAGATAATCCATTTATATATTCTTGCTTCCATAGTTCGTTTGTTGTATCCCATTTTTTACGAAATATTTTAATTATTTTTTTTAATTTACTTTCTTCTATAATTTTTTTATAATATTCTTTGTGAAGTTGCAATGATCTTTGTGCATTTTTGTAAATATTTTCTCCAAAATCTTTATGTAACATATGAATAAAATATTGTTCTGCAAAACTATTAACTGTTCTTGCAAAGACTTGCCCTTTTATCATATATATTATAGTGTTTATATAATCAGAAAGACTTGTTTCGTTCCAATTAAAGTTGGCTTCATCCAAAATTATTGTTTTAACCTTATTTACAATATGAGATTGTGTTTTATTTTGAAATACTTGTAGATCTTTATTTGAATATTTCATTAATTTATTATATACATCTTTTATCTGTTCTTCTGTAATCTTAGACATTACTTCTCCTTCATTGAAAAACTTAGGTTTCATATTTTTTATAACTTTTTGAATTTGTTTTACATTCAAATGCATAAATACCGCTACAGATATAATAATATCAAATTTTTCATACACTAATTATATCCAAATCATATATATATTTAAAACCTTTTAAATCATAAGTAAAATTTGTTTTATATCAATGCAAACCATTTTTCTTTTTAAGTTTTTTACAGGCATGTAAATTACCAAGTTTACACGCTTTTTTATATAATATTTTAGCTTTTTTTCTATTTATAAACATTCCATATCCGTCATACATAAGACCAAGATTATAGCATCCATAAGAGTATCCATTATCACAAGTTTTTTCATAAAGTTTTAAAGCTTTTTTTTGATCTTTTTTAACTCCGTCTCCGACATCATATAAAACTCCAAGTTCAAAACATCCAACAGTACTCCCTCTATCACAAGCTTTTTTATAGAAAGATAGAGCTTTTTGAGGATCTTTTTTGATTTCTACCCCGTCAGAATAAATATTTCCCAAATTAATACAGGCAAGTATATTGTTATTGCTACATAAATTTTTTAAAAAATCAATATCTACTCTGATATCTCTATCGCTTGTCCAAAACATTGGAGCAAAACATCCTCTTTTATAACCATATTGACAAGATAATCTAAAAAAATCTTTTGCACTCATCAAATCTTTATCTTTAAATAATTTCATATTACCCAGGTGATAACAAGCTTCACCATATCCGCTATCACAAGCTTTTTGATAAAGTAAAACGGCTTTTTTTCTATCAACTTTTACCCCGTACCCATCATTGTAAATATTTGCAAGATTATAACATGCTTTTGCAAACTTTCCATTGCATGATTTGTTAAAAAAATTAAAAGCTTTTTCTTTATCTTGTTTTGCATTATATCCATAATAATACATAATACCAAGATCATAACAATATTTGATTTGATTGTTATCACATTTTTTTTCATACTTTTCTATGCTATATTTTTTAACTTTTTTAGGTTTTAAATTATCAATATTTGCTGAAGTATAATGAATACTACTTTTCTCATGTTTTATAATTTTGTAGCTATAGTAACTACTAAAATCTTTTGAAGTCTTAGAATTTGTATTAAGATAATCTATAATCTTTTGCAAACTATCTTCATCAAAAAGATAACTTATTGAAATTGATTTAAAATAATCAAGAGGTATTTTAGCAAGAATATCTTCAGTGTCGGCACTATATTTTCTTATATGCAAGATTATTAGTTTTTTATTCACATCAATATCTATCTGTCGTATATTATATGGTGAACTACATGGATTTGTATATAAATCTTTTAAAATTTGTATATTATCTATTTTTAAACTTATGATTAATGATACATTTGCACTACAATAGCCTCTACTCCTATATCCTCCGCCATCTATTTTCAAATCAATATGGTGATTTTTAACTATAAACACTTCATGCTTCGGTTTAACTTTATTAGCTATAATTCCCTCTTCATCAAGAAAACTTTTTATATTATCCGGTAAATTTTTTGGTAAGTCAAAATGCTCCTCATTGTCAAATGGCCAAAATACATTTATGTTTTTTATAGGATTCAATACTTTAATGATATTGTGATTTGGCGGTAAATTTTTACATAGTTTGTCAGGTATATTTGATAAGTTTTCATAGTTTTTTAAAACCTTATCTGACAAATAACAATAACTTCCATCATGTTTTAATATAGCATTTGAGTCATCAATAAAAGATATACTACCATTTTTATCTTTTGCTATAAAAAGATATGATACTCCAGTTCCAAATTGTACAAGATTTTGTTTTACCGAAGAAAACAGTAAAACTGATAAACAAAACAGCAGTACAATTTTTTTCATCTGTCGCTCCTCGTTTAATTTTAAAATTATCTCACATCTAATTAACTAAGTTTGGTAAATCAATAATTTTCTGCTAAACTTATGATATGAAAAACAGCAGGATAAAAAGACTTTCATATCTTATAGATTTACTTTCAAAAGGCTTGTGCATTAAAACTCCTTTGATGGCAAAAGAGTTAAAAGTCAGCGAGAAAGTTATAAGAACGGATTTTAATGACTATATATTGCCCTGTTTTGCTTCTGTTTCATACAGTTATATAGACAAATGCTATAAAAGTTCTCACTCTTTGGTTGCTTCATCTTTGTTTAGCAAAGAAGAGTTAGCGGTGATGTGTATATTGAAATATAAAAGTAGGGACAAATACAGTGATACTAAGTTATCAGTTTTTACAGAAAATCTTTTTGACAAGTTTGAACATGCGCTCTCTCATGAGATATACACTTCAACAACACTTGAAAAGATAGATGACTTCAAAGATGAAATCATCATGATAAAGTATGCCATAAAACACAAAGTAAAGATATATTGTACTTACAGAAACAAAATAAGAAAACTAAATCCCTTAAAAATAGTAAATTATGATGACTTTTGGTATCTTGTAAACTTTGACAATCACTACAAAGACATAAGGAAATATCACTTAAACTCCATCAAAGATATAGAGTTAACTCAAACTCATTTTGAAGTTGACAAAGATAAACTTGACAAATTTGACAATGCCATAAATGCTTGGTTTAAACCGGAAATTGAGCCATACAGAGTAGTACTCTTTTTAGAGAAAAATATCTCAAAATACTTCAAAAGAAAACCCCTATCCAAAACCCAAAGGATTATCACCACTTACAAGGATGGTTCAGCGGATATGGAGATATATATCACTGATGATATGGAGATCATCCCTATTATCCAAAGGTTTTTGCCATATATAAAAGTCATAGAGCCAAAAAGGATAGAGGATAAAATCCTGCAACATATAGCAACTTTTAAAAGCCTATAAGGTATCTAGAGCGGCTTTTATCTTTTTCAACCCCTCTAATCCTCCAAAAGGCAAACCTATATCCCCGCCGTTGTAAACATCAAACTCTCTTGGATTGATCCTGATAAGGGTATAGTTATCGTAACCGGTATATCTATCACCGAAATTCCTGATAGTAGGGATAGCCGTACCGGCACCTATATCTATGATAGCCGTATTTTTATCTTGATTGCTTATAAGCCAACTTCTAAATCTTTCATTTTGCTTTTCTGATCTTTTGTCGATAAACTGACCATCACCGAACATCAGTATGTTTGGTCTTGCCAATTCATCACAGTTTTTGCATTTGGGTAGAGATTTTGCTTCCAATTTATCCATATCTATCTCTATATCATCAAGATCATTTTCCCATATTTCTATAGTACAAGGCTTGGTGCATTGGAGGTAGTGGATACTTCCGTGGACTTCACATATCCTATCTTCGTCAAATCCTGCTTTTTGAAATTGCCCGTCAACATTTGAAGTGTAAATGAAGTAATTGTTATCTTTTGTGGCAACCAAATCCAAAAGTATCCTAAACCCTTCATGCGGTTTTGTTTTGCGATATAAGTTCAGTCTATGACCGTAAAACCCCCAGGCGAGTTTAGGGCTATATCTAAAAAGTGTGGGATTTGCCATCTGTATAAAATCATACCCCAACTTGGCTATAGGAGGATACGCTTTCCAAAAACCCTCCACTCCTCTAAAATCAGGCAGTCCACTATCTACTCCCATCCCTGCCCCTGCGGTGATGATCACTGCATCTGCTTTAGCTATAGCATCAGCGGCTTTTTTGATCATTTTATCAAGCTTCTCTTTTTCTCTTTGCATTCCGCACTCCTTCCTATCCAAACTCCATCTCTATATGACCAGTCATAATCTGTCCTAAAATTATCCGGATGAGCATCACCCAGTACAAATACAACCTCAGCAGGCTTAAGAAAATATTCGCTCGGATACATTTTCCATTCTAAAGGGATATCGAGTATCAAAACTTGATGCCTGGTTATCCCCTCTATCACAACCGGAATATCTTCAGCCCATTTGGGAACATTTAGCTCTATGGCTGTTCCATCCAGTATATACATACCGTCATCCGTCATGCCGTCACACCAAAAAGCAGTAATTCTGTTGGTCCTATCAAACCAGTCATCAAGCTTGATTTTGTACTTATCTTTTAACGCGATTGTCAAGTCTTTGTCTGCATAACCCATATAAAGCACACAGTCATATGGTAAAGAGCTTAACTCATTTAAAATTATATTGATTTCTTTTTTGCTGACTTTATACTCTTTTTTTTGTTTGTAAAATTGGTGCGGCATTTTGCTTTCTCCTATTTATTGTTCTGTTTAGTAATCTTGTATAGTTGCTGTTTTGTCATGATTTTTTTTATACCGTTTTTATTGTAGTATACACCTTCTACCGCTTGGTCGTTATCCCATACAACTTCCATAGCAATCTTCCCGCACATATAATACCCTTTGGCCAATCCGTGCATAACACCGTTTTTATATGAAATATCACATTTTACATTGCCGTTTTTATAGTAATATATGATTTTATCATCTATGGTTTTATCATTTATGCAATTTGTTTGAAAGACTAGTTGACCATTGTCATAGTATGACTTTAAAACATATTTTTTACTATCTGTTGGGCATAGCTCTATCTTTACAGAACCGTTATCATGGTAGCGCTTAAAAGATAAAACTCTACGGCCGCTCGGCTTAGACTTATCTGGAAGCCATTCGATAATTGCTTCTAATTGAAACTGATTGTTTTGATCTTCATTCATGACATAACTCCATATTTTTATAATGAAATTATGTCATTTGTGATTGACCAAATCAGGTCAATCAAAGTTTTTATATGGGATTATTACAATAGAGAATTGACTACCTCTATATCGCTAAAGGGTATCTTTTTGCCTTTTATCTCTTGATACTCTTCGTCGCCTTTTCCAAGTATCATCAAGACTTCACTTTTTTCAAGGTTTTGAAGTGCTATTTTGATAGCTTTTTTTCTATCAGGGATGATGAGAGTGTTTGGGTTACTGATGCCTTGCACTATATCTTTGATGATGTCAAGCGGATCTTCGCTTCTTGGATTATCACTTGTTACATAAATCTTTTTGGCATATTTTGAAGCCACTCTTCCCATTTTGGCTCTTTTGTCTTTATCCCTATCACCACCTGCTCCAAATACTACCGATATATCTTTATCATGCATACTTTCAAGTACTTTTTGCATGCCGTCCGGTGTGTGGGCAAAGTCCACTATCACTAGAGGCTCGTTTGAAACCACCTGCATCCTACCGCTTACTCCGGCAAAATTATCTACGACTTTGGTTATCTCTTCAAGTGAATTGTCACTTATCATATCTACTGAAGCTATGGCGGCAGTTATATTGTAAAGATTAAAAAGACCCACTAAAGGTGAAGAAAACTGGAAAAATTTATCAAAATGTTTTAAAACAGCTTGTAGTCCCTCTTGCATAGAGTATGCTTCTATCTTGTAAGTTGCAGGATACTCCAAAGAGTAACTTCTGGCATTTTTTATATTGAAGTCTATCTTTCCACCATCTTTGTTTATGAGTTTTGGGCTATCGTCGCTAAAAAATGAAGATTTGATACTTTTATACTCTTGCATGGTTTTATGATAGTCAAGATGATCTTGAGATATATTTGTAAAAACTTTCAAAGCAAAATCAAGCCCTTCTATCCTATCTTGGGCTATGGCATGGGAGCTAACTTCCATGATGAAGTATCGACACTTTTTATCTTTTGCTTCTTTTAGATGAGTAATCGTTTGAAATATGGAAGGAGTAGTAAGAGTTTTGTTTTCATATCTCTCTTCATTTACAAAAAAGCCTCTAGTACCTTGCATTGCCACATTGTATCCTAGATCAAGAAGTATGGAGTATATGGCACCTGCGGTCGTGGTCTTACCATTTGTTCCCGTAATACCTATAATCTTCATATCATCGATACCTAGCTCTTTTATCAACTCTCTAGGAGTGATAAAACCTTTTATGTTATCAAGGGAAATACTGCTTATATATTTTTGATTTTGTTTCGTTTTTAAAAAAAGAGTCTCTTTAGTGCACTCATTAGTATCATCCGTGATATATGTTTCGCCAAATAACCGTTTCAACTTAGAGTGTCTTTTTTTCTTTTATTTTATGGAAGATGTGTTGTAATTTCGTATCTTTTGGAAAAAGTGTGATAGCTGCTTCACCGTATGAAAAGGCAGTTTCAACATAGTTGTTATCTATAAGCCTGTCTAAAAAATCTATAAAATCATCTTTTGAATTGATAAGTACTTTCGTACTGAACATTATATCCTCATATGCCCTTTTAAAACTTCCTCTATCATTTACCAACTGTATAAAATCATCATAATTGATACTGTTATCATCTTGGTATTCACTTGCAAGATAACCGCCATCTAAGACTTTGTTGAGTATATCCACATCAAAATCCATACTCTCTATGAGATCCCCTATGATCTCTTCGGCATTATCTTCTTCTATCTCTTTGGTGATTTGATAATATTCAAATATCGCCTGTGCTTTTTCTTCGTTTTCATTTGCCATATCAGTTAAAACCGCACATATCTGCAACTCTTTATCATCGGGGGCTTGCATAAGAGCCAAAGAAAAATTGTGCAATGCTTTTTCATACTCACCTTTGTAAAAGTAATCTTCCGCTTTTGCTTTTAATTTTTCTTTTGTCATCTTTGTCACTATTTTTTATCCTTTTGCCAATTCTTCTATCATATCTTCCATTCCGGGAGCTATATTTATGACTTCTATCTCAGGGTGTATATCCATCCTTAGCTGTCTTTCTATGCCATACTTGACTGTTTGATTACTCGCACTACAACCTACGCAAGCTCCCTGAAGTTGGACGAAAACTTTTCCGTTTTTTACATCCAAAAGCTTCATCCCTCCACCATCAAGTGCTAGCATGGGCGCTACTTTCTCCAAAGATTTTTCTACAACCGGTTTCAATTCTTCATCACTAAAAGGTATCATTTTGTATCCTTATATTATTTATATGCTATTATAGCGATATTTAACAATATATTCGTTTAAAAATTGATTAAATTTTATCTATACAGAGGAAAGCACAGGGAGAAAGAAGTCTCCCTGCTATATATGTGAAGTACTAAACTAGTTCTATAAAAGCCATAGGCGCGGCATCGCCTCTTCTCATTCTTGTTTTTATGATTCTTGTATATCCGCCGTTTCTCTCAGCATATTTTGGTGCTATTTCATTGACAAGTTTTTTTGTTGACTCTTTATCTTGCAAAGAAGCAAAAACTGCTCTATGAGCATTTGAATCACCTTTTTTGGCAGTTGTCAACAATTTTTCAAAATATCTTCTAAGCTCTTTAGCTTTTTCTACGGTAGTTTCAATTTTACCGCTATTTATAAGTGCAATACTGAGATTTTTAAGTAATGCGGCTCTATGAGAACTTGTTCTTCCTAGTTTTCTATATCCGTGCTTATGCCTCATTTTTTATTCCTCTTCTTCTTTTGATTTTAACTCTTCTATTTTTTTACTGAGTAATTGTAAGGTATCTTCATCAAGCTCCATACCTACCGGAAAATCTATCTCTTTCATTTTCTCTATGATTTCTTCAAGAGATTTTTTACCAAGATTTTTTATGGCTTTAAGTTCACCTTCGCTCATTATAGCTAGCTCTCCGATATACTTCAAGCCGGCTCTTTCAAGACAGTTTGAACTTCTTACACTTAGTTTCAATGTATCGATACTTTGCAATAGTTTTGATATCTCCGAACTGTTTTCTACAGTACTGGCTCCTGTTTGAAAGTCACTATCCATGATCTTGTTAAAAACACTAAGCTGCTCATTCATAGCCATTATAGAGTTTTTGAAAGCATCTACCGGATCTATCTGTCCGTCAGTCTCGATAGTAAAAACGATTTTCTCATAATTCGGGTTGTCCTCAACCAAAACTTTCTCTATATCGTATACAGCTCTTCTAACCGGAGTAAAAAATGCATCGAGTGCAATATATCCGGGATCCAACTCATCTCTTACATCTTCACTTGCTACGTAACCTATACCCTTTTCAATAATGATAGAAAAGTTAAGCTCTGCATCTTCGTTTAGAGTTGCAAGATAACTGTCCTGGTTTACAACACTTATATCACTATTTTGCAGATCACTTCCTTTTAACTCTTTTGGTCCTGTAAAAGTATAGTTCACTACTACTCTGTTCGTATCCTCATCGTTGATCTTAAATCTGATATTTTTTAGATTTATGATAAAAAATGCTACATCTTCTAGCATTCCTCTTATACTGTCAAACTCATGTGTAACCCCTTCGATCTTAAGACCTATGGGAGCATACCCTACACTGCTTGAAAACAAAAGTCGTCTAAGAGGATGAGCTAATGTTATGGCATATCCGTTCTCAAAAGGATATGCCTGAACTTCCGCTACATTCTCATCAATTTTCTTTACTTCCAATTCAGTTGGCATATATGGTGTTACTTTTATTTTATTCATATCAAGCCTCTTTATTATTTGGAGTACAATTCGACTATATATCTCTCTTCTACAGGGATAACAACCTCTTCTCTTTCTGGAATTCTGGTAAATATACCAAAAACTTTATCTTTATCTACATCAACCCATGGAACTATGCCGGTTTGTGCTGTAAGCTCTATAGCTCTTACGATTTGTGGATTATTTCTTGATTTTTCTCTGACTTCCACTTTTTGTCCGGGTTTTACTCTATAAGATGGTATATCCACTTTTTTACCGTCAACTAGTATATGTCCGTGAGTAACAAGTTGTCTTGCAAATCTTCTCGTACTTGCAAATCCCATTCTATATACTACATTATCAAGTCTTCTCTCAAGAAGTTGTATAAGATTTTCACCGGTATTACCCTGGGCTCTGTTTGCATCTGAAAAAAGTCTTCTGAACTGTTTTTCATTTACTCCGTACATAAATTTTGCTTTTTGTTTTTCTCTTAGTTGTAAGCCGTATTCGCTAACCTTTGATCTTCTTTGTCCGTGTTGACCGGGAGCATAAGGTCTTTTATCGATAGCACT
This sequence comes from Thiofractor thiocamini, assembly GCF_055384375.1. Lineage (NCBI taxonomy): Bacteria > Pseudomonadati > Campylobacterota > Epsilonproteobacteria > Campylobacterales > Thiofractor > Thiofractor thiocamini. Next base: position 1,443,238 of record NZ_AP042389.1, read on the forward strand.
TTTACCGGCAAGTCTTCTCTCGCCTTTAAGTGCCAAACTAGCTCCTAGTCTTCTTTCTAATTTTTCAACTGGTCCTCTATATCTTGCCATTTTAAATTCTCCTACAATAGCCTTGTATGTAAGCTAAAAGCTTAGGGGCTTAAAGCTTTTAGTATTTTTGTTTTTTAACTTTGTGTCTATTTCAACTTATATTGAAGTTGAGCTTTTTTTCAACTTCGCTATAAAGCTTTTTTCAAGTTTGTTGAAATAACCGAAAATCTACCTCGTTTCACTCGATATGATTTTCTTCAATGTTACAGTTCACTTTCGTGTTCGCCACTAAAATCCTTAATTTTAGGGCTTACACATGAAAGCTCACAGTAAAACCTAAAAAACGACAAGCAGATGTCGTTTTTCTTTACGGTTTTACACTCGTCTTCTTTTTGGTGGTCTGCAGCCGTTGTGTGGTAAAGGCGTTATATCTTTAAAGAAAGTTACTCTTACGCCTTCATGAGCACCTACGCTTTTTACTGCAGTTTCTCTACCGCTTCCTGGTCCTTGCACTTTTATGCCTACTTCTTTTATACCATGCTCTTGGGCTTTGTTTAGAGCATCTTCTACTGCTTGTTGTGCAGCATAAGGGGTTGATTTTTTGCTTCCTTTAAAACCAAGACTTCCCGCACTGCTCCAGGCTATGACATTTCCCATCTCGTCTGTTACTGTAATAACGGTATTGTTGAATGTTGCAGAGATATAAACTATACCTTTTGCTATATTTTTCTTTACAACTTTTTTTCTAGTTACTTTTCTTTTTGCCATTTTTCTACCTCATTACTTAGCAGCTGAACCGACAGTCTTTTTTCTGCCTTTTCTGGTTCTTGCGTTTGTTTTAGTTTTCTGGCCACGAACAGGCAAACCTCTTCTGTGTCTTAAACCTCTGTAATTTCCCAAATCCATCAATGCTTTTATATCCATAGCTACTTGTTTTCTAAGATCACCCTCAACTGTATAGTTTTTTTGGATCTCTTGTCTTATAGCTGCAGCTTCATCTTCACTTAATTCATTGACTCTTTTGTCATATGAAATACCTGTGGCATTTAAGATATCTCTTGATGTTTTAAGTCCTATTCCATAGATATATGTCAATGCATACTCTACTCTTTTTTTCATTGGTAAATCTACACCAGCAATTCTTGCCATCGCAATTATCCTTGTCTCTGTTTATGTTTAGGGTTAACGCAGATCACTCTGACCGCCCCTCTTCTTTTGATGATTTTGCATTTTGCGCACATCTTTTTAACACTTGGTCTAACTTTCACCTTAAGCTCCTTGTTTTAATTCCACTAACAATGAACTGTTTTAGGTTTATGGAATTTACATAAACCAATAACTAAAAAAATAGTGGTGCTTTTTTAGTTATTCTTCATACAGTTTCAAAAAGGGATGAATTATACCTTAATTTTGATAAAAAGTTACTTATATCTATAAGTTATACGACCTTTATCAAGACTGTAAGGTGTCAATTCAACCTTGACTTTATCTCCCGGCATTATTTTTATATAATGCATTCTCATCTTACCGGCAATGTGACAAAGCACTTGGTGCCCATTGTCAAGCTCCACTTGAAAAGTAGCGTTCGGCAGTGCTTCTACGACTTTACCGTCGATTTCTATAACATCATCTTTAGCCATCAAACCTCCTTTTTATTTTGATATCCTGCTTGCGAACAAGTCCGCAAACAGCTCTTCGGCAGAGTGCCCTCGCGACGCTTGTCGCTCTTTGTGATATCCTGCTTGCGAACAAGTCCGCAAACAGCTCTTCGGCAGAGTGCCCTCGCGACGCTTGTCGCTCTTTGTGATATCCTGCTTGCGAACAAGTCCGCAAACAGCTCTTCGGCAGAGTGCCCTTGGCACAAACTTGTCACTCTGGATTCTAAAATCCTCAAACCTTACTCAGTATCTCTGCTTTATTGTTTATGATTCCCACGCAATGCTCATAATGCGAACCGTAAAGCCCATCTTCACTTACTACTGACCATTTGTCACTCAAAATTTTCGGATTTGGACTTTTTTGGCAAATCATCGGCTCAAGACAGAAAACCATTCCATTTTTTATCTTCGGTCCGGCTTTTGGATTACTACCTTCAAGATAGTTTGGTATCTCAGGCTCTTCATGAGGTTTTTTACCTATGCCGTGGCCACAAAAACCTCTTAAAGGAACATATCCACGTGAAATGATAAAATCCTCTATCTTGCTACTTAATTCTTTAAATCTCATGCCGGATTTTATGATATCGATAGCATACATCAATGTATCATATGAGCATTTTATCAAATCTTGATTACTTTTTGATATCTCACCCACACCCATCGTGATAGCGGCATCGCCAAAATACCCTTCAAGCTCCACGCCGATATCCAAACCCAAAATGTCACCTTCTTTTATGACTGTGCCATCAGGAATCCCATGTATGATGACTTCATTTAGCGAAGTGCAAACTCCCGCGGGAAATCCGTAAAGTCCTTTAAAAGCAGGTTTCGCACCTTGAAAATTGTAGATATATTCTTCACCGAGTTTGTTTATCTCAAGGAGTGTCATTCCGGGTTTCACTAAGCCCTGTAAGTAATTAAGTGTACGAGCGACTATTTGATTAGCCGCTCTCATTTTTTCAATCTCTTCAGGTTTTTTTAACGGTATGGCCATTAAAGTCCTACCGCACTGAGTGTTTCGTATTTGTTCATGTATATCTGAGCTTCTATCTTTCTCATAGTATCAAGTGCAACTTGAACAACGATCAATACCGCAGTTCCTCCAAAATAAAACGGAACTCCCATAAATTTTACAAGCATCCAAGGTAGTGTTGATATGAGTGCCAAATACAACGCTCCCCAAAACGTCAATCTGCTTGCTACTTCGTTCAAAAACATCGCAGTTGAATTTCCTGGTCTTACTCCGGGTATGAAACCACCCTGTCTTTTCAAGTTTTCTGATATATCTTTTGAGTTAAATGCGATCGATGCATAAAAATATGCAAAGAACACAACAAATAGGAACATCAATGTATTGAAAAAGAAGCTGTTAGGACTTAAAAAGTCTTTTACCATTATGATATATTTGTTTGTACTTGCCTGCAAAAGAGTTGAAGGAAACATTAGAATCGCAGAAGCAAAGATAGGTGGTATAACACCACTTAGGTTTAGCTTGATAGGGATATAATTCATTACTCTTTTGTTTTGATTTTCCATCATAATTTTTCTAGAATATGATACAGGAACTCTTCTCTCGCCAAGTTCGACATATATGATAAATCCAACTGTTACGATTATGATAGCAAGTATAGCTATAACAACCAAAAAGTTAAGTTCACCGGTATTTACTAGGTTTATAGTACCGCCTATGGCAGTTGGAATTCCAGATACAATCCCTGCAAAAATGATAAGACTGATACCGTTACCCACGCCTCTTTGTGTAATTTGCTCACCTATCCACATCAAAAGCATAGTACCGGTTAGCATCGAAATAGCCGCAATCGGTATAAAAGTACCCATATCTATCATGATGGCACTCTCTCCACCACGTCCGGTTAAACTTTGAAGTCCTATGGAAACTCCTACAGCCTGTATAAGGGTTATGGCGACGGTTGCATATCTGATGATTTGCATATACTTTTCCATTCCGTCTCTCTCTTTTTTCATTTTTCCAAGAGCCGGAAAAGTGGCTGCCAAAAGTTCAAATATGATAGATGCGGTAATATACGGCATAATTCCAAGTGATATGATACTCAGTCTTTGAGCTGCTTTTCCACTGAACATATTGAACATTCCAAGAGCATTGTTGCTGTTGGTATTGAAAAATTCTTTTACTATGTCTATATTTACTCCAGGTACCGGAACGTAAGCCAAAATTCTATATGCAAATAAAAATCCCAAAGTTATCAAGATTTTATTTGTCAATTCCTTACTCATTTATTCTCCTTGATGAGTGAATGGGTGAATGAGTGAATGGGTGAATGAGTAAAAAGAACTTTCGAGTAAAGCTTGAAAACATTTACCACTAACCACTCACCACTCACTATTTAACCGTTTCTTCTACTTGTTATAACCCTGTCATCTTTTATCTTTGAAGCCAGTTCACTTGCACCTTCGCCTATGAGTTTAACTTTTGTTACACTGTTTTGAATCTTATGTATCTTCTTTATGTTTTCAAGAGTGATCTCATCCAACTCGGCGATTTTAGTCAATTTCTTTATATTGATAACATAAGGCTTGACAATCTTGGTTGTAAAACCGACTTTTGGAAGTCTTCTTTGAAGTGGCTGTTGTCCACCCTCGAAACCTCTTTTTCTACTGTATCCGGTTCTACTTTTTTGACCGTTTGCACCTCTTGAAGCAGTCTTACCCATGCCGCTTCCTTGACCTCTACCTACTCTTTTCTTTTTAAAAGTAGAATTATCAGCTTTTTCTAAATTATGTAATGCCATAGTGTTATCCTTTATTTTAGCATGCTAAGAGCTTTGATGGTCGCTCTTACAACATTTCCAGCATTATTTGATCCAAGTGATTTAGTAAGTATATCTTTTATGCCTGCAAGTTCCACAACGGGTCTTGTCGCGCCACCGGCTATGATACCCGTACCTTCACTAGCAGGTTTTAAAAGCATTCTACTTGAATTAAACTTCACTTCGATATCGTGAGATATAGTTGAGCCTTTGATCTTAACGTTTATGATATTTTTAAAAGCATCATCAACGGCTTTTTTTATAGCATCGGGAACTTCCTTCGCTTTTCCAAAACCATATCCGACATGACCTTTTTTATCTCCGATAACGACCAAAGCGGTAAATCTGAATCTTCTACCACCTTTGACAACCTTGGCAACTCTACCTATGTTAACAATTACTTCTTCAAACTCTTCTCTATTATATTTTTCCATTAGTTCCTCTTTTTTACAACTTAATGCCGTTATCTCTAAGGGCATCTGCAAATGCGACTATAACACCATTGTACTGATAACCGTTTCTATCGAATACGGCTGTCTCTATTTTACTTTCTTTCAAAGTTTCGGCAAAAGCTTTTCCTATCTCTTTGGCACTTTGGCTATTTGCTTTTAGTCCTAGTTTTTTACCGTCTACCGCACATAGTGTTACACCGTTTACATCATCGATTGCCTGAGCATAAAGATGTCTGTTTGATTTAAAAATTGAAATTCTAGGCTTTGCTGAAGTACCGCTGATCTTGCCTCTGATTCTTCTTTTTCTTTTAATTCTTAAGGCATTTTTTTGTTTTAATAATTTTTCTCTCATTTTTCTACCTTTTATTATTTACCGGTTTTTCCGGCTTTTCTAATAATAGTTTCATCAACATATTTAACACCTTTGCCTTTATATGGCTCTGGTGGTCTGAAACTTCTTATATCAGCTGCTACTTGACCTACTAGTTGTTTATCGTCACCTTTTATAGTAACAAGATTTTTTTCTACACTAACTGTTATATCTTTTGGGATATCGTAATTTATCGGATGAGAAAAACCAAGCAACAATTCTAAAGTGTTACCTTTTACCGCTGCTCTATAACCAACGCCGTTGATTTCAAGTTTTTTCTCAAAGCCGGTTGTTATACCGGTAATGATATTAGAAGATATTGATCTGTATGTTCCCCAAAAAGCTTTGCTTTGTCTGTCTTCACCCTTAGGTGAAAAAACGATTTGGTTATTTTCGATTTTTACTATAACATTATCTTTAGTATCCAACTCTTTTTGAACACTACCTTTTTTAAAAATGATCTTGCTTCCATCCATGCTTACTTCTACGCCGGCTGGAATATCTACAGGTAATTTACCTATTCTTGACATATCTTTCCTTTTTTTATTTGTCTACAAGCCTATAAGACTTGAATGCCATAAACAAAGGTTACCAAATGCTGCAAAGCACTTCGCCACCAACTCCAATTTTATACGCTTCATCGTTGCTTAACACACCTTTTGATGTACTTACAACAGTTGTTCCATATCCGTTTTTGAATTTCTTGATCTCGTTTGAAGGTTTATAAACTCTTCTTCCCGGTTTTGAGATTTTCTTTACTTCAGTTATCACACTTTTTCCGTTTTCATCATACTTTAGTGTAACATTTATGAATTTTTTAACATTCTCTTCTTTAACGCTATAATCTTCTATATAGCCTTTATCCTTAAAGATTCTAAGTACTGCTTCAACCAAATTTGAATGAAGCAAAGTTGTACTCTCTAAACCTCTCATAGAAGCATTTCTTATCCTGGTCAATGCATCAGATACCATATCATTTATCATTTATAATCCTTACCAACTAGCTTTTTTAAGTCCGGGTATCAACCCTTCGTTAGCCATTTTTCTAAGACAAACTCTGCAAATACCAAAATCTTTGTAAACCGAATGAGGTCTTCCGCAGATTTGACATCTTGTATAAGCTCTTACGCTAAATTTTGGTTTTCTTGCATTTTTTGCTATCATTGATTTCTTAGCCATTATTTTCTTCCTTTTGCAAATGGAATTCCTATGAGTTCCAATAGTTTAAAAGCACTTTTATCTTCAGTCGCGGTTGTTACTATAGTTATATTCATACCATGAGTTCTAAGTATGAAATCATACTCGATCTCAGGGAATATCAACTGTTCATCAAGTCCGAAGTTATAGTTTCCTCTACCGTCAAATCCGCTTACGCTAAGACCTCTAAAGTCTTTAACTCTTGGAAGTGCTATAGAGATAAGCTTATCAAGAAAGGTGTACATTCTATCTTTTCTAAGAGTGACTTTTACTCCTACTGGATAACCCTCTCTTACTTTAAATCCGGCAACTGATTTTTTAGCGACTGTGACAACCGCATGTTGACCGGCTATCAAAGAGATGGTGTCTTGGATATTTTGCAAGATTTTAGCATCTTTTGCAAATTCACCCGCACCCACACTGATGATAACTTTTTCAACAGCAGGTATTAGCATAGGATTTTTTATATCCAACTCTTTTGCAAGAGCCGGTTTTATCTCTTCGTTGTATCTTTTTTTCAATCTATCCATCTACTAATCCTCAACTTTTTGTACATTTGATATATGTATAGGCTTTTCAACACTGACAAAACCGCCGTTTTGATTTTTTTCACTTGGTTTTACAGCCTTTTTAACTACCTTACATCCGGATACTATAACTTGTGAAGTCTTTGGTAAAACCTGTAAAACTTCAGCAACTTTACCTTTGTCATCCCCGGCGATAACTTTTACCTTGTCGCCTTTTTTGATTTTAAATTTTACAGCCATTACAGTACCTCCGGTGCAAGTGAAACTATCTTCATGAAGTTTGCATATCTTATCTCTCTGCCAACCGGACCAAATATCCTTGTACCGATAGGCTCTTTTTTCGTATCTAGTATAACAGCTGCATTTTCGTCAAATCTTATCAAAGATCCATTTTCTCTTTGAACCTCTTTTTTGGTTCTTACTATGACAGCTTTTACAACTTGACCTTTTTTAACCTTGCCGTTTGGTATGGCTTTTTTAACTGATGCAACTATAACATCACCCAAAGTCGCATATCTTCTTTTGCTACCGCCAAGAACTTTTATGCACATTATCTCTTTTGCTCCGCTGTTGTCAGCGATCTTCAATCTAGTAAAGCTCTGGATCATATCTACTCTCCTACAACTTCAGTATCTACTTTTTTGATGTTCATATCAACACCTTCGATACTTTTTAGTCTATAAGCTTTTTTCTTGCTTATCGGTCTGCACTCTATCGCGCTTACTATATCGCCGACAGTTGCTTGATTGTTCTCATCATGCACCAAGTATTTTTTAAATCTCTTGACAAACTTTCTATATCTTGGATGCATAACTCTTCTTTCAACCATAACAGTAGCTGTTTTGTCTCCAGCTTTACTTACTACTACACCTTGTATTACTCTTTTTAAAGAAGCCATTTTCCGAACCTTACTTATTGTTATTTTGAAGAGCTGTGATCGCAGTATTTATTCTTGCGATATCACGCTTTGCTTCTTTTATCTCATTTGGATTTGTTAGCTGCATAGTTTTAAGCTTTGCTTTAAGCTTAAAAATCAGCACCTTTTTCTCTTTTAACATATCATTCAATTCTTTTAGACTTTTATCTTTCAAATCAGAATATTTCATTTTCGCCATCCCTAGTAACTATTTTTGTTTTAAACGGTAATTTATGCATTGCCAGGGTTAAAGCGGCTCTTGCCAAATCTTCATTTACTCCGGCCATTTCAAATATGATTCTGCCTGGTTTTATGTTCATAACCCATTGATCAACTGCACCTTTACCTTTACCCATTCTTACTTCAAGAGGCTTGCTTGTTATAGGCTTATCTGGGAAAACTCTGATCCAGCTTTTAGCCATTCTGTTTACTTTTCTTGTCATCGCTATCCTGGCAGCTTCGATCTGTCTGGAGTTGATCCTTCCGGCTTCTACCGCTTTTAGAGCGATTTCACCGAATGCTATGGAACTTCCTCTGTACGACTTTCCTCTGTTTCTACCTTTTTGTTGTTTTCTGTATTTTGTTCTTTTTGGCATTAACATGGCTAGTTACCTCTTCTTTTTCTTCGATTGTCTCTTCTTGGTTTCTCTTTTGGCTCAGGAGCGATTCCTTTTGTAAGAACTTCACCTTTAAATATCCAGACTTTTACGCCTATGATACCGTATGCAGTTTGAGCTTCGGCAAAACCGTATTCGATCTTGGCTCTTAAAGTATGCAAAGGAACTCTTCCTTCAAGATACCATTCGGTTCTTGCCATTTCAGCTCCGCCAAGTCTTCCGGCAACTTGAACCTTGATACCTTTTGCGCCTGATTTTAAAGCATTTTGCATGACTTTTTTCATAGCTCTTCTAAATGCAACCCTTCTTTCTAGCTGCATTGCTACATTTTCAGCCGCAAGTTGAGCATCGCTTGCGCTTCTTCTGACTTCCTGGATGTTTACGTTTACATCTTTACCGATAAGTTTAACCAGTTTGTTTTTGAGTTTTTCTATATCAGCACCTTTTTTACCGATGATGATACCGGGTCTTGCTGCTACTACTGTAACTCTTAGTTTTTTAGCGGTTCTTTCTATAATGATTTGAGATATACCTGCATAGTACAACTCTTTTTTAAGAAATTTTCTTATCTTGTAATCTTCACCTATATTGTTAGAAAGATTACTTCCCGGAAACCATCTTGAATCCCAATTTCTATTGATCCCTAATCTTAGTCCGATAGGATTTACTTTTTGTCCCATACTACTTATCCTTCTTATTTGCTTGTGCTACTTCTACAAATACATGAGAAGTGGGTTTTCTTATTGGAGTTGCTCTACCTCTTGCTCTTGGTCTAAATCTCTTAAGAACCGGGCCTCTGTCAACCCTGCAAGATTTTATGATAACTTCCTCAGGCTCAAAGCCACCGTTAGCAACTGCACTTGCAACAACTTTAGATATGACTCTTGCAGCTTTGTTTGGCATAAACTCCAAACTTGCAAGAGCAAGTTCGGCATTCATTCCTTGAATCTCTCTAGCTATCAATCTAGCCTTCGTAGGTGATAATCTTATAAATTTTAATGTTGATTTTCCCATCATTTACACCTTACTTCCCGATCTTTTTCTGAACTGAGCCTTTGTGGCCTTTAAAAGTTCTAGTTGGAGCAAACTCACCAAGTTTATAGCCGATATGATTTTCAGTGATATACACAGGCACGAAGTTTCTGCCATTGTGTACATTTATGGTTAAACCCATCATATCAGGGGTAATCGTACTTCTTCTTGACCATGTTTTTATAGGTTTAGTATCTTTTGTTTCTTTTGATTTTAGTACTTTTTTCATCAAATGATCATCGACAAAAGGACCTTTTTTTAGACTTCTTGCCATCTATTTTCCTTTTCTTCTAGAAATTATGAGCTTATCGCTGGCTTTTTTCTTCCTTGTTTTGAAACCTTTTGTTGGTTTACCCCAAGGAGTAACAGGGTGACGACCGGAGTTTGTTTTACCTTCACCACCACCATGAGGGTGATCGATAGGGTTCATAGCACTACCTCTTGTTTGAGGTCTTATGCCTCTATGTCTGTTCCTTCCGGCTTTTCCAATAACGACATTTGCCCAATCTTCATTACCGACAACACCCACTGTTGCCATACATTCACTAAGAACTTGTCTCATTTCGCCACTGGGAAGTCTTAGGATAACATACTTGTCTTCCTTACCCATAAGCTGAGCATATCCTCCGGCACTTCTTGCTATCTGGCCACCTTTACCGATTTTAAGTTCGATATTGTGTATGATAGTACCGACTGGGATATTTTTTAGTTTCATTGCATTTCCGGGCTTGATATCCAAACCGCTTTCAGCTGCTTGAACTTCATCACCGACTTTTAAGCCTGAAGGCTGAAGAATATATCTTTTATCGCCGTCTTTATAGTTTATAAGTGCAATTCTACAGTTTCTGTACGGGTCATACTCTATAGAAGCTACGGTTCCGGGAATTCCAAATTTTCTTCTTTTGAAATCTATAATTCTATATAGTTTTTTAACACCTGCTTCTTTATGTCTGGAAGTTATCCTTCCGTTATTGTTTCTACCGGTACCCGGCTTCAATCTCTTTAGTAGCTTTGGAACACTTGGCTTTGAAGTTATATCGCTACTGTCTAGTCCTGTCATATATCTACGACTTGGAGTATATGGATTGTAAGTTTTAATCGCCATCTTATACCTCCATACTTTCTATGGCAGCACCTTCAGGTAGCTTTACATAGAATTTTTTATAATCTGCTCTTTTTCCTTCAAGACCTCTAAATCTTTTCACTTTACCGTTAACTCTCATAGAATTTACTTTCAAAGGAACAAATCCAAAGTAATTTTTCAAAACTTCTTTCAGTGAATTTTTTGTCATTTTAGGACTTGTTTGTATAACAACAACTCCGTCTTCTTGAAGGCCCAAACTTTTTTCAGTATATAGTATCGCTTTTATATCTGTTATATCTGCCATCGATTAGCCCTCTTTTATCAAATTTTCTAAAACAGCTTTTTCTATCACTAGAGAATGAAACGCTGTTACGATATAAGCATTCAACTCATTTGGCTCAACCAAATAAGCATTGCTTAAATTTCTAAATGCATAAAAACTTTTTTCATCGATCAACTCTTTTACTACAAGAGCATCTCTAACATTTAAAGTTTTAAGTATATTTGCCGCATCTTTAGTTTTGCCTGATTCAACACTAACTGACTCAACTACAAAAAGTGCTCCGTTTTGAGCTTTTTCTTCCAAAGCATACTCCAAAGCAAGTCTTTTTTGTTTTTTATTGACTTTTTGAAAGTAGTTTCTATTGTTTTTAGGACCGTGTGCTACACCACCGCCTACCCATATAGGACTTCTGTTTGATCCGGCTCTGGCACCACCTCTTCCTTTTTGGCTCCAAGGTTTCTTTCCACCGCCTCTTACTTCACCTTTTCCTTTGGTAACAGCGGTATTTGCCCTTAGGCTTGCCAAATAAGACTTAACATAAAGGTACAGATTGTTCGAGCTGACTTCCGCAAAACTTTTCGGTAGTTCAAGCTCATCTGCTCTTTCCAATTTATCATTTAACACAATGGCTTTACTCATTTAATTATCCTTATCTTACCAACTCTTCCGTTTGATCCGCTTATAGCACCTTTTAAAACAAGGATACCGTTCTCTTCGTCAAACTCTATAACTTCGTTCTTTACAGTAACTTGAGTATTTCCATACTGTCCAGGCATTTTTCTGCCTTTTTGAACACGACCTGGCCACTCACAGTTTCCTATAGAACCAGGGGCTCTGTGAAATCTTGAACCATGACCACCGGGACCGCCTGCAAAATTCCATCTTTTCATAACACCGGTAAACCCTCTACCTTTTGTTTTAAAAGTAGTTTTTACTCTTTTTGCTTCTTTTAATGGAGCGAGATCTATATCTCCGGCTTCACTGTTTGAAACTTTAAGGGTAACAAATCTATTGAACTCTTTTGATAGATTGTATTTCTTTTGTTGCCCTTGTATCGCTTTGTTTATCTTTTTTCCATCACTGTATGCTACTATAGCTTTGTTATCATCTTTAACTTCGCATACTTTGGCTTCCACTACTTTGCAAAGTGTTACTGGAACACTAGGAACACCAATAGTTCTGCTCATTCCTATCTTTTGTATGATATATTCCATTATTTACCCCTTTGCACCCATTGCTCTTACTTCCACATTAACTTCAGGAGCAAGATCCAATTTCATCAACGAATCAATAGTATCAGGAGTTGCTGATACGATATCGATAAGTCTTGAATGAATTCTCATCTCAAACTGCTCTCTTGAATCTTTATTTACGTGTGGAGATCTAAGAACTGTATATCTTTTTATCTTAGTAGGCATAGGCATAGGACCGATGATTTCGGCACCTGTTCTTTTGACAGCTTCTACGATTGCTGCGACTGATCTGTCCAATACTCTGTGATCATAAGCCTTAAGCTTAAGTCGTATTTTTTCCATTGTGGCTAACCTTATAAAAGAACTTGTCGCAACTTATGCGACTATTTTGGAAGTGTGATTATACTTTAATGCCTTTAAATAGTCAATATTTTCTATGGTATTGCTATATATTTTTATATTTTATTTCCTTTTTATAAGGAAAAGTATGCTATTATTTTCTGGATTTTAAATTTGGGGTTTTCGATGGGCTTATCACAACTTGATATTTTATATGATTTTGAACCGAAAAAAATAGACTATATAGACAGGAAGTTTAAAATCACATCCAAAAAGACAATCATACATTATGCACCTAAAAGCGGTATGACATATCTTATATATTCACATTTGCTAAATTACAACAGCAAAGATTATATCTATATAGATTTTAACGACTTGAGAGTAGATAAGATACAATTAAAAGAAAATCTAAACAGATACATTTATGAAAATAGTATAAAATTGCTTATTTTGGAAAATTTTGATTTTTCTTTTGAAATACCTAAATGCGAAGAGATAATCATCACCACATGCGAACATCATAATATTGATGGATATAAACATATGGACTTTTACCCTCTTGATTTTGAAGAGTTTATCGCTTTTGAAAGAAGTCATACCAAGATTGAAAATATTTTCAACTCTTATGCCAACAGTGGTACATTTCCAAAAATAGCTCATTTAGCTGAGACTGACAAGATATATTATCTACAAAATATCGCTCAAATGATAACCAAAGATGAAAAGCAGCTTTATATCCTAAAACTTATGAGTACTCTTCAAGCCCAATGTGTATCTCTATACAATATATTCAATACCGTTAAAAAAAATATCAAAATTTCCAAAGATATTTTTTACAGCCACATAGAGGATCTAAAAAGAAGAAAAGTCATACTCTTTTTAGATAAATACAATCACCCAAAAGCTACTAAAAAGATATATCTTATGGATTTCACCTTAAAAAATGCTCTTAGCTTCGAAAAAGATTTTATAAAACGGTTTGAAAACATCATCTTCCTCGAAATTTATAAAAGAGGAAAAAATGTATACTATACCGACGAGATTGATTTTTATCTGCCTGATGAAAATATTGCAATTCTCGGTATACCATTTTTACCGCCGACTCTTCTTAAAAACAAGATTATAAAAAGAAGAAAAGCTTTCAAGAAACTTGGGATCAAAAAAGTTTACATCATAAGCCTTGGAAATGAAGACCGTTTTTATGATAAAAATATAGAGTATGAAATCATGCCGTTTTGGAACTGGGCATTGGGGGAGATTGAAAATTGAGAATTTTGTAGTATAATGCCACTATGAAACATATATCACCAAAAATAAAAATACTTTTATACATCAGAATAGTTACGGTTGTACTTGGCATTTCGTTGCTTTGGATGGGCATAGATATTTATCTTATAACGCGTGATCCATTAGCTCAAATAGAGAGCCAAAATACAATTGCAATGGCTATCGTAGTAATACTTTTATTTGTATCACTGCTTAGCGGCTTAATATTATCGATAATGCTTGAAATAAGACGATATATAAGATATTTTTCTATATATATTGGATTACTTCTTATTATGCTTGTATCAATTAGAAGTTTATTTGGTTAAACTTTGCAACAAGTCTAATACACGTCTATCTCTTTTTTATAATATCCGCTTACTTTCCCATTAGAGATGTCAACCAATACTATCCATCGTCCTTTTTTGTTTATCTTGAATGTTGGAAAAATATATCTGTCTCCATTTTCTTTTGAAGTCAATTTTATATCGTATCTGTCATCGTCCGGTCTTGTTATCTTTACACTTATCAAAAGATTTTCCGCATGTCTGCCGGTATAGTTGTCAAGTACACTTATATCGAGATTGTTCTTGCCTATTGTAAATGTATCGTTTGATATTTTGACAGCATACTGTTTTTTGAAGAGTTCTTCTGATTTTTTTATCTCATTTATGTGCGAATCGACTTTTTGATATTTTTTCATATATGCTTCATCCATTTGTACCGGATGCTTTAATGCTATCATGATAGTACCGGCACCCATTACCACAACAGCTAAGATAGCTATCGTAATCCCGTACGGCCAAAATGTTTTTTTCTTTTTTTCCATAGCTCGCCCCTAGAAATTTTTGGTATTATACTGATTGTGATATAAAAAGCATATTGTAAAGATACTATTGTTTCTTTTTTTTAGCTAGTATTTTTTTTCTGGTGTACATTATTACAAAATACAAAAAAGAACCATACACTATGATTCTCAATATGTTTATCAAGATTCTGTTGGTATTGCCTACACTACTGCTTAACTTGACACCAATTTTATCCGCAACCCTGTCAGCGATATCGGCATATCCGTTAAGCATTGCCGCAGAATATTTGTCTTCACCTTTTCTTTCAGTAAGTATTGGTATGATGGTTCCGCTAAAAGGACTCAATATATCATCTACATCAATTAGGTCTTTGGTTTGAGGTGAAGTCATTATATCGACTTTTTGCTCGTTTGCCGCCATTGCAAGCAGTATGAAAGGTTTATTGAGTTTTTTAGACAGCTTTTTTTCAAAGATTTTTATCTTTTGGTTATCGATACTTTTTTTGGCACATAGATATATAGATATGCCTGTTTTATTTTTTACTTCGTTGCCTATCTTTTCTATTTCCCCTACTGCCCTGTCGTTTACCAAGCCGTCATTGCATATGACAAGTGAAGTATTTGCCTCTAATTTTGCAAAGATGGATATGAGGATGAAGGTGGCTAAAAGCCACCTTCTGCTAAATTTTCTTATCAACTCTTAACCTAAAAACAGGTGATGTGGAGTCAAAACTGCCCAAAGTGATATAATTGCCGTAACAACCAAGCCCCATCCTGATAATTTATATAATAAATCTCCCATTTCAACTCCTCCTTACTTTACAATCTCATAATGCTTTGCATTATCATCACTTTTAAACTTGATGCTTTGAGGATCTTTTATCTTATAAAAAGTTTCAGCATTTGTCTGTTGTGCCTTTATACCCCAAATAGTCAAACCAACCAATATTGCTAAAAGTAAGACTGTTGCAATCAAGCCACCCATTAAGCCATTTAGGTTAAAACATAATCTTCTTGTAGGATTTTCTTCATTCAATCTCATTTCATACTCCTATTGTCTTAATGTGTCTACATAGACAGCTACAGCTTTCATTTGGATAGGTGTCAGCAATCCTTTGATAGCAGGCATTTCACCAAGTATTCCTTTTTTACCATGAGTTATAACATTTTTTACCAATGTTTCATCATAAGCTTTCAAATTCGGCGCGGTACCACCGTTACCTGTCCCATCTTGTCCGTGACACCCTGCACATGTTGCAAATCCTGCCGGAGCTTTACCTTTTAATCCGCCTGCTACATAAGCTGCTATAGCTTTTGCACTATCTCCACTTGCCATACCTGCCGGCATTTCACCAAGTGGATATCCAAGTTGACCTTTGCCATCTCCAATCTTTTTATCACCAAGTGCGGCAGAACCTCTTTTGATAACATCAAGAACTTGAGCTTCGCTAAATCTGTGAGCAAAGTTTTGAGCTTTTCCGCCAAGTCCGTCACCGGTAATTCCGTGGCATGGTGCACAATCATTGATAAATACACCTTCACCCATATTTTTCAATGTCTCTTTGTCTGCATTCGCCCATTTTTTCTCAAAAGCTTTATTGTAAGCTTGAGTTTCTTCATTCCACTGACCTATCTGAGAAAATGACCATAGCGGATATCCAGCCAATGCATACCATATCCACCATATGATTGTTCCGACAAACGCCATTCCCCAACCTGTTGGGATAGGATTGTTATATTCGCCTACTCCATCCCACTCTTCACCTGTCAATTCACCCGTACTCTTATCGGTTTTCATCTGTCTTATATATTTACCTGCTACAAAAACAGTCAATATGATGATAGCAGCAGCACCGATCAGAGCAAGTATATTTACATTATCACTAAACCATTTCATTAATTTGCTCCTTCCTCATTTTTTTCATTTTTAGTATGTTCTTCAACCGGAGTAGAATCTATCTCATCATGCAAAGCAAGGTTTGAATACTTCTCATAGTCTCTTTTGCCCTCTTTTTGAGTTTTATACAAATGATGTATATATGCATAAAGCCCTATGGTAAGTAATACTATCATCAAAAGATAGCCGTATGCCTGCAATTCTCTTATGTTTTCTATCTCCAATTGTTACCCTTTATTTTAAACTGTTCAAATACGCTATAAGTGCAACTATCTCAGGAACTTTGCCCTGTGCTACCAAATTTTTAACACTTTGGTTTTTCATATCAGCCGCTACTTTTTTAGCATCCGCTAAAGCTTGTGCTTCAGCACTTTGCAAGCTACCAAGTTTTGGCATACCCGGTTTATCGTAAGGTACTCCAAAAACTTTTTTGACTGTATAAGCTTCGGCATAAGCGGTATCTAAATCAGCAACTTTTCTAAAAAGATGAGGATATGCCGGCATGATACTATCCGGGACTACGCTTTTTGGATCAAGCATATGGTTTTCATGCCAGTCAGTCGTTCTGTAGTTACCGACTCTGTGAAGATCCGGTCCTGTTCTTTTTGAACCCCAAAGAAATGGTCTGTCATAAGCATACTCACCGCTTAAGCTATACATACCGTATCTATCAGTCTCACTTTTAAACGGTCTTATAAGCTGTGAATGACAGGCATTGCAATCTTCTTTTATATACACTTGTCTTCCGGCAAGCTGTAGCAGTGTATAAGGTTTTGTACCTACTACCGGTCTTGATTCTTTAGCAAAATCAGGAAGTATTGTAACTAGTCCCGCATAAGCTATGACAACAAAAACACCTACTGCAAAAAAGAATGGATTTTTTTCTAACCAATGAAACATATCAACCTCCTTTTATGATGCCATAGGCGATTTATAAGCAGGCTCTTTTTCCAAAGCTCTGCCGGCCGCAAATGTTTTGTAGATATTATATGCCCACATAAACACACCTATTAGATAGAATAGTCCACCTATACCTCTTAGCGTATAGTATGGATGTAAAACTTTAACGGTATCTATAAAAGAGTAAGTCAAGTTTCCATACATATCTGTTGCTCTCCACATCATACCTTGAGTGATACCGGCTATCCACATACTTGTAAAGTATAGAACGATACCTGTTGTTTGTATCCAAAACTGTGCATCAACAAGTTTTTTACTGTATATCTCTCTTTTAAACATTCTTGGTGTCATGTGGTAAATCGCAGCTATGATCATAAATCCAACCCATCCTAGAGTTCCATCATGAACGTGTCCAGGGATCCAGTCGGTAAAGTGAGCCAAAGCATTTACTGATTTTATAGCTTGGATAGGACCTTCCAAAGTTGAGAACATATAGAAAGTCGAAGCAAGTATCATAAACTTGATAAGTGGATTTTCCTGAAGCTGTCCCCACTCGCCCTTCATGGTAAGAAGCATGTTTATAGCACTTCCCCAAGATGGAAGGATAAGAACAACTGAGAAGATCGAACCCATAGTTTGAACCCAGTCAGGCACTGTAGAATAAAGAAGGTGGTGACCACCTGCCCAAAGATAAACAAACATCAATCCCCAAAATGAAAGAAGTGAAAGTTTGTAAGAAAAAATAGGTTGACCTGATTCTTTTGGTAAAAAGTAATATATCATTGCAATGATAGGTACTGTAAAGACAAATGCAACAGCGTTGTGTCCATACCACCACTGAACCATGGCATCATTACTTCCGGCATACATAGATACTGAGTGAAACCAGTTACCCACACCGGCTACGAAATATGTAGGAACTTCCATATTGTTAAATAGATAAAGCATAGCGACACCCAAGAAAGTAGCTATATAATACCATAATGATATATAAAGAACTCTCTCTCTTCTTAGTCCAATAAGACCGAATATCTCTATACCCCATATAACCCAGATGACAACTATAGCTATATCTATAGGCCATTCAAATTCGGCATACTCTTTAGAAGTTGTATATCCTAAAAGTAAAGATACTACAACTGCCGCTACAGTCAGTACATATAAAAGCACTTGAAGTTTTGCCAAATTCAATAAAAATTTTGACTCAGCAAGTGAAACTTTTAAAACTCTTTGACCGACATAGTACCAAGTAGCAAAAATACCGCTTACGGTAAACCCAAATGCTACCGAGTCAGTATGTAGTGGTCTTAGCCTACTGAAAGTCAAATACTCTCCACCTAGGTAGTTTAAATCTGGAAAAGCTAACTGAAATGCTATAAGCACTCCTATAGTCATTCCGACAATACCCAAAACGATAGCTAAAATCGTATAAGCTTTAGCGATCGAATAATCGTATGCTATTGCATTACTGTCTTGCATACAATACCTCCTTATAATTTTGTCATATAAATGTCACATTCGTTGCAATTGTACTATAAGTTTTATACAAATAAACTTAAATTTGTTAAATATTTGTTAATTTTTTTTGATAAGTCAATCTTAAGTTTAAAGAAGTTTTTCAGGAATTGAGTTTGTATCCCAATCCTGAGATATTCTCTATAAACTCCTTGTCAGTCTTCGTTCTTATCCTTTTTATAAAGGTTCTAACAGCCGCATCATTGACTTTTGAGTTGTTCCAGACATTCTTTTTCAAATCGTCATGGGAAACAAAAGAGCCTAGATTGTCAACTAGCAGGGATATGAAACTTAATTCTTTTTTAGTAAGTTTTACAGGGGTTTCATTTTTATATAGTATATGTTTGGTTTTATTGAAACTATATATATCATTCAATTTTATGATATTGTCAACTGATAACTTTTTGCTGACTATATTTTCAATGGTAGAAAGAAGCTCATCTATATCCACAGGCTTGATAAGATATTTGTCAATCCCTATGTCTATGGCACTTAAAAGCTTCTCTTTCTCGCTAAATGCACTAAAGAGTATAATTGGTACATCTTTCGAGATAGCTCTTATATTTTCTGACATTTCCAAACCGTTACATATGGGCATCAGTATATCACTGACTACGATATCAGGTTGATATTTTTTATATTTTTTAAACCCTTCATCACCATTGCCGGCGGTAATTACTGCCTTAAACTTATCCTCTATAGCGCTTTTTAAAAGATTTCTTATCTTATCCTCATCCTCGACATACAGCAAGGTTAAATTTTTACAAATATCTTTTTTACTCATTATCTCATCCTAACCAAGGGGAAGTTTTATGATAAAACATGCACCCTCTTTTGTATTTATAACATTTATGGCTCCGCCATTTTCCTCTATGATTTTCTTACTCATATAAAGTCCTATTCCTGTACCTTGTTTACTGTGTTTTGTTGTAAAATATGGATCAAAGATTTTATCTATTATATCTTCTTTTATGCCACCGCCGTTATCACATACGGTAACTTGCACCCACTTACTTGTTTTGGAAATCTTTATATCAATTTTTTTGACTTTTTGCTCTTTTGAAATCAAAACATCTTTAGCATTATTGATAATATTTAACATAACCTGTAAAATTTCATTTGAGTGGCTATTTAATATTATACTGTGTTTATTATTAAAGTTTATTTTAATATTATGACTTTTTAGTGTCTCTTTTATGATAAATATCGCCTCTTCGATAGTATCTTCTATAAAAAATTCACTTTTTTCTCTTGAAGGCTTGAAAAAATCCCTAAAATCATCTATAGTTTTAGACATTGCATTTATAACCGCTTTGCAATCACTGTAATCTTTATCAAATTCTTTAGAATTATGGTTTAAAAAAGCATTTTTTATCTTAAAAAGCAGTATTCCAAGTTCACTCAAAGGCTGTCTCCATTGATGAGCTATATTTGCTATCATTTCACCCATTGCGGCAAACCTGGCCTGTTGAAACATGATCCTGTCTTTTTCTCTGTTTTTTTTAACCTCTTTTTGAACTCTGATTTCCAGATTTTTGTTGAGTTCCTCAAGTTTTAACGTCTGTTTCTTAATCCTTTCTTCAAGGGTTGCATTTAATCCTTCAAGTTCTTTCTCTTTTTTTTCCAACTCTTTTGCGGTCATAACGGCTTCTGTTACGTCATACCTGATAGCTACAAATTCTATAATGTTGTCATTTTCATCAAGTATTGGTATAACTGTCGTATTGACATAAAAGGTACTTCCGTCTTTTGCCATATTTTTAACGGTAGCTTTATAGGTTTTTTTTGCAAGTATCGTATCCCACAGCTTTTTAAACGCTTCGGAAGGAACATCGGGGTGTCTTACTATATTATGATTTTTGCCAATGAGTTCATCTTTGGAGTATTTGGAAATTTTACAAAACTCTTCGTTTGCAAAAGTAATGATACCGTTTATATCGGTTTTTGAGACTATATTGTTCTTTTCTATTGCTTCGATATATTGTTTTAACAAAATTCTCCTTTACATTTTAGCTTTGCAGCAGTCATGAAAAGTAGCGTTTGGGTCAGTCATGAACCAGTATCCTTTGTATATCATATATATGCCAAAGCCGATGATAACAAAAGATGCTATCTGTATCATCGTTTGTCTAAAGCTGCTACTTTTTAAAGATCCGACTATAAAACCAAGTCCCAAAAGTACAGGTACGGTTGAAAGCCCAAATATCAACATAACAACCCCGCCCCAAAACGGTGAACCCGTAGATGCCGCCGATGCGGCAAAAAAGTATACAAGCCCGCAGGGTAAAAAACCGTTTAGCATACCTAAAAAGAAAAAGCTAGGAAGTGATTTTGAGTGAATAAGAAGAGAAAACAGTTTTTTAACCAGGGAACTGTTCGCCAAAGAAGACTCTATAGAAGTTAAAAACCTTATTTTGCCCATCAAAGAAAATCCCATGACCACCATAAAGATACCTATGACAAGGTTCAAAAGCCCCATGGATATATGGTTGAAAACAAATATGCTTCCTAAAAGACCAAATATCACACCTATAATAACATAGGAAAAAACTCTTCCGAGGTTGTATAAAAAATGGCACAAAAACTGATAAGGTTTACTTCTGTTCGCATCTATCTTGGCTGCGGTATAAGCAACTATAAAACCACCGCACATACCCACACAGTGACCCAAGCTCCCGAGAAACGCGACACTGATGATGACATAAAAATTTACTATATCCACTTATAGACCTTTTGTTTTGGTGGATAAATTATAACTTTTTAGTGTTAAATTAATGTTAGACAAATTTCATG
Source organism: Thiofractor thiocamini (assembly GCF_055384375.1). NCBI lineage: Bacteria > Pseudomonadati > Campylobacterota > Epsilonproteobacteria > Campylobacterales > Thiofractor > Thiofractor thiocamini. The sequence goes on from NZ_AP042389.1 coordinate 1,464,907, forward strand.
AACTCTTCAAATATATATTTGCTGTCATGTGGTCCAGGACTAGCCTCAGGATGATGCTGAACTGAAAAAATAGGAGAATTTTTATAACTTAGGCCTTCTATCGTTTCATCAAAAAGATTTATATGGGTTATGGTCGCAATTTCACATATATTATCAGGTACGTTGTAGTTATGGTTTTGAGCAGTTATTTCTATAACTCTATTGTTTTGATTTTGCACAGGGTGATTTCCGCCGTGTTGACCGAATTTGAGTTTATATGTCGGATAACCGTGTGCTATACTTAAAAGCTGATGTCCTAAGCATATGGCAAACATGGGAACTTTGGCTTTGATCAATTTTTTAATTTCATCGGCTTCTTTTTGTAGTATCAGAGGATCACCCGGACCGTTAGAGAGAAATACAGCCTTTATCTCACCGGTTTTGTATCTCTGAATGAGTTCTTCGGCATTAAAGTCGTGAGGTATCACTTCCACTTCAAAACCTACTTCGCTAAGTTCATTCAAGATATTTCTTTTAACACCAAAGTCTATGGCAACTATCTTTTTAGATTTTTTTATATCTTTGTTATACTCCATTTTTAAGTGATTCCAAGCTCCACTATCATGGATATAACTCTTTTTCGTACTTACCTGCTCTATATAGTTTATCTCTTCGATTCTTGGGCTGCTTTCAAGTAGTTTTTTAAGTTCATCTTTGTCTGAAATCTCAGTGGAAGCTATCATCATCAAAGAGCCGTTGTCTCTAACGGTTTTAGTGAGCATTCTTGTATCTATATCACATATACCTATAGCGTTATTGGCTTTTAAAAGATCGGCAAAGGACTCTTCTGCTCTGAAGTTGGAATATCTTTCTTGATAGTTTCTGACTATTATCCCACTCGCATGGATCTTGTTACTTTCCATATCTTGCTTATTGCAGCCTACATTTCCTATTTCGGGCATGGTAAAAACTATAAACTGCCCCGCATAACTGGGATCGGTTGCAATCTCTTGATATCCGCTCATGGAAGTATTGAAAACTATCTCTCCTGTCTTGGTACCAATGCTGCCAAAACTCTTTGCTTCCAAAAAAAGTCCGTTTTCTACATATATCCAAATCTTTGTCATTTACATCATTCCTATCTTCTTCAACTCTTCTTGGTACAGTTTCTCAAAAACTATGTCATACTCTTCACTACCGGGTATCAACTTTCTTTTATAATTTTTTATCTTCTCTATCACTCTGTCTTCAATGTCTTCAAATCTTTCTATATAACTTTCTATCGAATTGAATATGACATTTTTGACCATATTTTCCGAAACTTGAAACTCTATCAAGTCATTTTGGATCAGCTCATCTAAAATCTTATGCGAAAGATCACTGTATCTGTCTTCATAAGATAGTATGACGCCATATTCGCCTGCAAGTCTTTTTTTGATAAGCCAAAACATATTTCTCTTATCAACTTGCATAAACTCCATCTCATCTTCATTTTCTTCCATGATCTCATAAACCCTCTCTTCAAGGGCAGCTTCTTGTTGGATATCATCTTCGATCAGTTTTTTGGCCGCTTCAGCAACAGGTTCGACTCCCTGGTTCATTTTTATGAAAGAGCTGTTAAGTAAGTCTATTGATATTTTATTTGCGATGTATGGGGCATGTGGTTTTCCTATCTTCATGCTCAAAGCCTTAATGTTAATTTTGTTACAAGGTATATTTTATCTAATTTTTAATAATGAACTCATTAAACTGATGTTTGGTACTGACCAAATAAAACTTTTACACTCATTCTCAAAATTGCATCCTGCAATAATTCCTGGGCTAAAATTTGGATTTGCATCCTTGCAAATCCTTTTAAATTTTAGAACCGTTAGAAAGTTTTATTTGGTCAGTACCTGATGTTTTAGCCAATTTTTCCTACATATGCTTTGACATGGTTGGGGATGCCTCCGGGTGGCACAAGGGCGACTCTGTCACCATCTTTTAAAACAGTATCTAAAGGTACTATTTTGTGGTTGACAAAAACTCCCTCTATATCGTTTTCACTAAAACCGAGACTCTTTATAAACGATAGAATGTTCATATCATCTTCGATTTGCATTTTTTTATTTGGACACTCTATATTTTTCTCTTTGCATCTGTTTTTTAAAAAAGAAAATGCATTGAAGTTTATAGTTATCATTTTTTCATCCCTTTTTTCTCAAACGGAGGTCCCGCTAGCAGTATTTGAGTGATGTTCGAGGCTTTGCTTGGTGGCATTTTTGCCATAATTTTAGAAATCTTTTTTGGCTTTAAGTTAAAAAGTATCTTGGCGGCTTCTTCATCTTTCATGGATGCAAGTATTTGAGCCGCGGCTGAATCTTTCATCTTCGAGTAGGTCAAACTTATCTTGTCATCTTTTGCCTCTTTTATGGCTTGTAAGAGTTCTTTATTTTTAGCCAAAAGCTCTTTTATATTTTTTTCTTTGGTCTTTATCTTTTGCAAAGATGCATTGATATCCTCTTCCCTTTGTGCAAGCATCTTTTTTTTCTTATCCAAAAGGGCATTGGTAGCAGCCCTTAGAGCTTCGAGAGCTTCTCTGGCCTCGTCTATCTTTTCTATTTTCGTAGTAAGCTCAGCTTTTCTTTGTTCAAATATCTGATTACACTCATAAACGTTATCTTTGGCGATCATTGTTGAAAGCAAAAAGAATACACAAAACAGTACCTTCAAACAGTTCTCCTCTTATAAGTTAAAACAGACATTTCATCCAAAAGTTTCTGCTCATCTTTTTTAATTTTATCAAGTTTTTTCTCAATCTCCAAATCCTCAAGATATTTTATCTTTTCATACTCCATCAGCGCTTTTTTATATTCTTCTCGTTTTTGCTCCAATTCAATCTCGATATGTTGCAAATAGAACTCTTTTTCTTTTTTTAGAGCAAACAAAGTATCAAAAGAGTAACTCACAGATAAAAAAATATCAAATTTTCCCTCTTGGGGCTTGTTTAAAGAGCTTATCTCTTCTTTTAAGTTTTCTATATCTTTTTCAATACTCTTTCTCTTTGAATTTAAAAGGGCGATTTCATTTTCAATACTGTCAACTTTTTGTTTTTTAACTTTTAAAAGCTGAGAGTATTTCGTCTTCATCAAAAATATCCTTTTATTCGATTGCTAAAAAGAAGCAAAAGGCTTCTTTGCCACTTACTACCAACTACTCACTTCTGACTATCTTATAATCGTATCTTTTCTATCGGGGCTAGTTGAAATGATACCTACTTTAGTGCCAACCAACTCTTCAATGGCTTTTACATAATTTTTTGCATTTTTAGGAAGTTTTTCATATTCGCTTATACCTTCTACTTTATCCCACCCGTCAAACTCTTTGTATATAGGTTTTACATCATCAAGATTTGAAGGAAAATCTTCAATGACTTCTCCGTCAACCTCGTAAGCAACACATACTTTTATCTTTTCAAATCCATCCAACACATCAAGTTTCATCAGTGCCAATTCATCGCATCCGTTTATCCTGCTTGCATACTTACATGCAACCGCATCAAACCATCCACATCTTCTTGGCCTTCCTGTAGTCGTTCCAAATTCATGTCCTTTTTCTCCCAAAAGTTTTCCATCATCTCCCTCATCTTCAGTAGGAAAAGGTCCGTTTCCGACTCTTGTACAGTATGCCTTTACGATACCTGTGATTTTACCTATATCTTTGGGATTTAGTCCAAGTCCCGTACAAGCTCCTGCGCTTATGGTGTTAGAACTTGTTACAAAGGGATAAGTACCATGGTCTATATCAAGAAGTGTACCTTGAGCACCTTCAAGCAAAACCTTTTTTCCTTTATCAAGTTCACTCCATACAAGATGGGTCGTATCACATAAAAAAGGCTTGAGAAACTCCGCATACTCTTCTAACTCTTTTTTTAATTCATTCTTGTTCGGCACACTGATTTCAAGTGCTTTAAAATATATACTGTTATTGTCAAAATATCTCATCAAAGATGAAACAAGTTTTTCAACATCTCTAAGCTCTCCAAGTCTATGCCCGTTTCTCTCAATCTTCAAAGCATAAGCGGGACCTATACCTTTTCCCGTAGTTCCTATGGCTTTGGAACCTCTTAATCTCTCTCTGGCCTTGTCTATCTCTTGGTGAAAGTTTAAAATCATATGGGCCTTATCGCTTATAAAAAGCCTCCCTTCTAAATCATCAAAACCGTTCTTTTCAACTTCTTTCATCAATGCTTTTGGTGATACTACCACACCGTTGCCTATAATATTTATGGCATCTTTGTTTAAAACTCCGGAAGGTATCAAGTGCAAAGCCAACTTTTTATCCCCTACTACGATAGTATGTCCCGCATTGTGTCCGCCTTGGTATCTTGCAACCGTTTCATACTTTTGAGCAAGCATATCTACGATCTTGCCTTTTCCCTCATCACCCCACTGGATTCCCACTATCATATCCGCTTTTGTTCTCAAATCTTTTCCTTTAATTCTATGATCTCGTCCAAATATCCTGCAAAACCTACCGCTTTTAGGTTCTCCCAAGTATAACTTCCACCCATCCCAACTGTTTTATTGCCTACAAAAAATCTAAAGTAAAGATCATCATAATATCTCATTTTAGCATAATACAGTGGTGCAATAATAATACCTTTATATTTTATATCCTCGCAAAGCTTTTTTATCTTGTTTAACTCCACTTTTAAATTATCAGGTACGATTTTAACTACTTCGTCAATATCTTCTTTGGTTTGCAAATATGCCAATTTGTTAAGCCATTTTATATCAAGATCCAGTATCTTTTCAAGATTGCCTTTTTCAAAAAAACTTATAGGGATGTCAAGCTCTTTTGATATGATTTGAGGTATTTTTATGTTTGATATTTGCAAGGTTGGCTTTAAGCCAATCTTGTCAAAAAATTTACCGGATATCTCTATGGGCTCTGCCATATCGTTTGAACCGATATGTTCAGCTCCTACTTGATATATTTCACTGCTTGGGTATCTAAAAACCGGCTGAAGATAAAACCACTTTTCATGTTCGATGCTTCTTCCCAATCTTTTTGTAATAAGCCTAACCACATCAAGTGTACTATCAGCTCTTAAAGAAAGGAGTCTGTTTTTTTCATCCCCGATTCTTATAAGTTCTTTTGAAGAGATGCTTTTTGTTTGATGATAAGAAAAAAGCGGAGTTACTATCTCTTCATATCCAAACTCTTGCAAAACTTGGGCAGCTATGTTTTCTATCTCTCTTTTTAGTTTTGCACTCTCTCCAAAATAAAGCTTGCTTCCTTTTGGTATTTCGTGGTCATATATCATTGTATGCCTAAAGTAAAGATTTTGTTGGCACTCCCGTCATACTCTCTTATGCCCATTTGATCCAGTATCAATTCGAGTGCATTTAAAGTCCATGCCGTTTCATATGGCTTTATAAGACCCATATGGTTTATCCTGAAAAGTTTTCCTTTTAAATGATCCTGTCCGCCTGCTATGTTAACATGATACTTGTTTTTTAGGATTTTTCTTATCTCATCGGCTTTCTCATTGTAAACCGCACTCATGGCAATCGCAGGAGTCTTTGGATATATCTCAAACCCTATAGCTTTCAAAGCTTCGTTTGCAGCCAAACTTCTTTTTTTGGTATCTTCATAAAATTTTTCAAGCCCGATGCCTAGTATCTCATCAAGCATGGCATTTAAGCCTATGATTAGAGTAGTAGGTGCCGTCCAAGCGGTTGTATTTGTTCTTTGTTTTTTAAGCTCGGTATTTAGGTTAAAGTAGTAACCCTTTCCGCCTTGCTCAACCAACTTTATAGCTTTATTGCTTAACCCCACCATGGAAAGTCCGGGTGGCAGCATGAAAGCTTTTTGACTGCCGCTTATAAGCACATCTATATCGCTTGTATCTATATCTTCGACCCCTACTGCCGTAATACCGTCAGCTATGATAGTTATATCAGGATTTATCTCTTTTGCTACTTTTGCTATCTCTTCAACCGGATGTCTCAAACCTCCAGCACTTTCACATATCTGGATACAGATGCTATCTATATCTTCATCGGCTTTTAGAGCCTCTTTTACATCTTCAACATTTGCCGGCGTATTCCACTCATACTTTAACTCCACAAGTTCAAGCCCCAAAGCTTTTATGATCTTACCGAATCTCTCTCCAAACTTCCCAGCATTAACGCTTAGTGCTTTTTTTTGACAAAGATTTAAAACACTAGCTTCCATAGCTCCCGTACCACTTGAAGCCAACATCAAAACTTCCGGTATTTTAAATATCTTTTGCAATTTTTCTCTGGTCTGCCCAAAAATCTCAGAAAATTCAGGAGTTCTATGGTGGATAGTAGGTTCACTCATCTTCATCCTGATATTCTCGGGAACCGCCGTAGGTCCCGGTGTCAAAAGCAACATATCATTTTTCCTTTCATTCTCAATTTTCAATTATACCTTCATTCCTTTTGCTTCAGTTTCTACATACTCTTTATCAAACATATCCAAAGCTCGTTTTTTTACACCCTTTATGGTAAATCCGAATTTTTTGAACAAGTCTCCGGCTTTTCCCGAAGCTCCAAAACTCTCCATGCACATTACCTCATCGGCATACCTGTACCATTCTATCCCACTTGCGGCTTCAACTGCCAAGACTTTCGTATTTGGTTCTATGACTTTATCTTTATACTCTTTTGACTGTCGGTTGAAGATTTCAAGACACGGAACGCTTACGACATTTGCATTAACTCCGGCAAGCTCAAGATGACAAGCTGCCTGCAAAGATGTCATCACTTCACTTCCACTTGCAACTATGGTTAAAACGGCATTTTCTCTTTTTGCTACTAAGTAGCCTCCGTTTTCTACAGTACCATACTCTGTAAAAGGCTTTAGTGTCTTTAATTTTTGCCTGCTCAAAACAAATCCACAAGGCGCATCAAGCTTGAGCGCCATTTTCCAACAAGCTACATTTTCACTTGCATCAGCCGGTCTAAATAGATAAAATCCCGGCAATGCTCTAAATTGGCTCATTTGTTCTATTGGCTGATGGGTAGGACCATCCTCTCCTACTCCTATGCTATCATGAGTCCAAACAAAGTATCTTTTCAAACCCATAAGCGCAGCAAGTCTAACTGCAGGCTTCATATAATCACTAAATACAAAAAAAGTAGCATCATAAGGCAAAAACAGACCATACAAACTCATAGCATTTGTTATGGCAGCCATAGCATGTTCTCTGATGCCAAAATGTATGTTTCTGCCATTAGGAAATTCGCCCATATTTGCCAGATGGGTTTTATTGGAAGGTGCAAGATCCGCACTTCCTCCTAAAAATCCGGGGATTGCTTTTGCTATGGCATTTAGTATCTTATGGTTGCTCTCTCTTGTTGCAACTTCACTTCCGGCTTCAAACTCAGGCCACTGAATTTTACTAAAATCCGGATTCAAAAGGGCTTTTAGAGTTTCATTTTGCTCCAAAAGAGGGGCTTCATTTATAAGTTTTTTCCACTCTCTCTCAGCCAAATCTCCTTTTTCAACGGCACATCTAAATCTACTTAGTACATCTTCCGGTACTTGAAACTTCACTTTAGGATCAAATCCTACTTTTTCTTTTGAACACTCTATATCATCTTCACCCAAAGGTGCCCCATGAGAACTAGCTTTGCCTTCAAAGCTACAACTACCTTTCGCTATAACGGTATTTGCTATGATAAGTGTCGGTTTATCTTGAGTTTTTACTTTTTGCAGAGCATTTTCTATCTCTTCATAGTCATTACCGTTTATCTCAAGAACATTCCACTGCTGTGCTTCAAATCTCTTCTTGACATCTTCATTCCATGCCAAAGATGTAGCGCCTTCTATGGTTATCTTGTTTGAATCATATATCAAAACCAGGTTGTCAAGCTCATTTTTACCCGCTAACGCACAGGCCTCGTAACTTATACCCTCTTCCAGATCTCCATCACCGCAAAGACAGTAAACTTTATGATCTATGATCTTTGCCGTTTCACTGTTTAGCAGTTTTTTTGCATATTTTGAGGCAAAAGCGAAGCCTACGGCATTTGCCACTCCCTGCCCTAATGGTCCTGTTGTTATCTCAACTCCGGGAACTTCATCGTATTCCGGGTGTCCGGGTGTTTTGCTTCCAAGCTGTCTGAAGTTTTCAAGATCATCAAGACTCATATCATATCCGCTTAGATATAAAAACGAATATATCATGGCACTTGCATGACCGCCGCTAAAAACAAGTCTGTCTCTGTTTAGCCATTTTGGATTTTTAGGGTTATGTTTTAAATGATTACTTAAAACCGTTACTACATCTGCCATACCAAGACAAACTCCGGGATGTCCGCTGTTTGCTTTTTGAATCATATCCAAACTTAAAAATCTTATCGTATCCGCCATCTTTTTTAGCATTACTGTATCCATCTATTTTTCCTTAAATTTATCTAATATTTTTATCAATGAATTTGAAAGTTCATCATCAAATTCTTTTGTATCACTTTTTAACTTTTCAACCAGGTTATCACGATACTCTTTTGCTTTTTCAAGTCCCATCAAATTGACAAAGGAGTTTTTATCGCCGTCATTACCGGTTGTTTTACCCGCCTCTTTCTCATCCATGGTTGCATCTATGATATCATCTTGCACTTGAAACAAAAGCCCCAGGTGTTCGCCGAATTCGTAAAGTTTTTCCTGTTTGACTTTTGAAATCCCGGCTATAATACCGCCCATTTTCAGTGAAGCCGCTATAAGTTTTGCAGTTTTATGGGTATGCAAAAACTTTAATTCATCGAGGTCTAATTTTTTATTCTCATAGTAGCAATCTATCGCCTGGCCTAAAACCATACCGCCTATACCTCCGTTATAAGACAACTCTTCAATCAGTTTTATCTTTATATCATCTCTTAGAGGTGCGGTTGAAATCATATAAAACGCATGGGTATTCAAGGCATCTCCAGCCAGTATGGCCGACACCTCATCATACTCGGTGTGTATGGTCTTTTCTCCTCTTCTAAGTTCGGCATTGTCCATAGAGGGCAAATCATCATGTATCAAAGAGTAAGTATGCAAAAGCTCCACTCCGAGTGCTACGGGGTATGCATTTTTTATTAGTAATGGCTCATATACATTTACCACGCTGAGCATTAGCTCGGGTCTGAACCTTTTTCCCCCGGCAAGAAGCATTTTTTTAAGCGTATCGTTAAAAAAAGGGTGAAAACTTTTAACTTCAGGCAAATTATCTCTTAGATACTCTTCAAAATCTTTCATTATATCATTCAAGTCTATCTCCCAAAATGTACAAAAAACTGAAAATCGTCTCTGCTAAGAAGCAGGTAAATCTTTCTGTCTGCGATTTTTAAGAGGGCTTTTTTAATATCGGGGTAAGATTTGATGAAATGCTTGTTAATTTTTATAAGTTTATCACCTTTTTTAATACCCAGTTTAAAAGCTCGTGAATTTTTCGCGACATAAGCCACCCTTAGCTTGTAGTTTATCCAAAGTCCGATGCTTTCAAGATAGGTTTGCGATATCAAACCACCTGTGATTTTTCTTTTTAATTTTATCTTTTGATGGTGAATTTTTCTACCATATTTATATGTTATATTGATAACTTTTCCTATTTTTGAAAAGAGTATATATTTGCTTAAACTACTGACATTTTCATACCTCTTGCCGTCAACTTTTACGACTTGGCTTCCAACAGGTATGTACAAACCCTTGAAAAAAGGATTTTTCTCTTTTATATATATATTTGATTTTTTTTGTTCAAACTTCAATCCGCTATCAGCATAAGTGACTCTTCTTTTTTCAAGAAATCTAAGTATAAAATCACTATCTATAAAACCCATACCGCCTCTGCTTAGTCCAAATGGCCTACAGCATACACAATCTATAAGTCTGTTGGGTTTTACTTTTTTATTTAATTTTGCCGGAATATCCAGACCGTTTGAAAATGAGGTTATTTCCGCTATATCAAAATCACTATTTCCAATAACCCCGACATTTTTTCTAACTTTGGAAAAATCTATGAATTTTACAGGTTGCAACTTTTTTGCCCGCTTAAAAAGATACAATCCTAAAAAAGGATCTCTTTTTGCATACCCTCTCATATATCTTTTTGAAAAAAGTAGTACTTTATGCTTTGATACCGCCACACCGGTTTTGCTTCCGATTTTTACAAAAGAGTGGTAATGTTTGTTGAAACATGCTTTAAAATCACTCTTGATGGGCTCTACTCCGGCATAAAGATAAGCTACAAAGAGTACAAAAACAACAACTTTTTTCAATTAAAACCTTTCAAGTCCATTGACCCATCTATACATTTGCCCTTTTATTGTCCAAGCCCGCCAAGTGAGCCAAGCATCTTCGATGCGGCAAGTTTTTTATCATCCTCGACCATTTTCAATACATCATTAACAGCACTTATAAGAAGTATCTGTAATGACTCCTTGTCTTCAAGCAGACTCTCGTCGATATCCATATCTATGATCTCACCCGTTCCGTTTGCGGTTACTTTTACAAGACCGCCTCCGCTTTTGGCGGTAAATTCTTTATTTTTACTCTCTTCTTGCATTTTTTGGGCTTCGCTTTGAGCTTTTTGCAGCATTTCACCCATTTTACTAAAATCCATATTTTCAAACATGATCTTTTATCCTGGTTATTTTATTTTTATCATCTACGAATACAACTGCGGGTTTAAACTTTTTTAACTCTTTTTCATGAAATAGAGCATAAGCTATAATGATAATTTTATCACCAACTTCCGCTTTTCTCGCCGCAGCTCCGTTTAGACAGATGGTACCGCTGTTCTTTTTGCCTTCTATGACATAGGTACTAAATCTCTCGCCGTTATTTATATTGACGATTTCAACCTTTTGTCCGACTCTAAGCTTGGCTTTTTTCATCAATTTTTTATCTACGGTTATAGAGCCTATATAGTTAAGATTTGCTTCGGTTACGCAGGCTCTATGGATTTTGCTGTAGAGCATTTCTATTTGCATTGCAAATATTCCTTCATTATAGTTTGGCACTGACCGAATAAAACTTTCTAACGGTTCTAAAATTTAAAAGGATTTGCAAGGATGCAAATCCAAATTTTAGCCTCGGAAAAATTGCAGGATGCAATTTTGAGAATGAGTGTAAAAGTTTTATTTGGTCAGTGCCTATAGTTTTCATAAATATTATATCAAAGAAAACTTGATATAATAGTAAAATCTATTTTTAAAAGGATAAAATAGCATGAAAAAGATCATTTTTATCTCATCGGTTTTGGCTGTTATATTTGCAGGATGTACCCAGGAGACTCAAAACAAAATCGGAAGAAGTATCCAGAACTGGACAGGAACAAATGGAGTTTTGGATGTTTATGCAGGAAATAAGCTGGTAAAAAGATTTATAGGTATCGATAAACTCTCAACTGCATACGGTACCGATGATAAAAGACCAAGATCATACAGATACGGGTATGGCTATATAGATAAAAATCTTAACTACAAGATAGACAACGATGAAAAAAAGGTTTATTTTGAATTTAGTGACTACTCAACAAGTTATATATTTTATGAAAATCCGTATTGATTTGAAGGACATCTCTAAAAAACCCTTTTTAAAAAGTTGATGAATTTTGAAAATGCAGAAACTTTTTTCACTCTCAAATCCTTCATGTCACTCTCTTTTATATTTTTGATCCTCTCATATAGCCAGTCAATGTGTCTTTTTGCATCCTGAAGATAAACCGGCTCGAAACTGTTACTGTTTTTCATCTAGAATCTTCTCTATCTCTTTCATGGCATCGCGATTTTTAAGAGTGAACTTTATCTCTATCCTTCTTGATTTTTCTTTATCTTCAAGACCGTTTTTATCAAGGATCGGATCGAGATATGACCTTCCGCTTGCTATCATGATCTTTTTAAGGTTATGTTTTTTTACAAAATCAAGAGTCAAAAGATAATTCATCACTTCATAAGCTCTTTTTTGCGAAAGTTGAAGATTGTATAAAAATCCACCGTCACTGTCTGTATGACCCTCGATGATGATCTTGTCAAGATGCTCTTTGATATCAGGATTATTCAAAAGTGCTTTAACATACTTCAAAAATACTTTTTTCAACTCTTCTTTGGCCCCTGGCTTTAGTTTGGCCTTGGCTTTATCAAAAAGTATGGAAGCTGAAAATCTCATACTTCCGGTTTTGGGATCTATCTCTATCTTGTTGCCAAGAGCTTTTTTAAGTTCAGCTATCACTTTTATACGAATTCCCGTTAAACTTTTTATCCTCTTTTTCGTTTTTCTAAGATCCGCTACAAGTCTGTCATACCTTGTCTCTTTTTCACCTAATTCGTTTAAAAGTTTCACTATCTGTTCATCTCTGAGAGCTACTTTGCTTTTAGTGTCGGTCAGCTCGTTGGAAAGTACCAAAACCTTACCTTCATAATCTTTCAATTCTCTCTCTTTTTCAAGAAGGGATGCATTTACATCATTTATTACATTTTGCAATATGATAACTTTTTTGCTAAAAGAAGCTAGTTGGGTATTTTTTTCCAAAAGAAGTTTTTTTAGTCTTTTTATCTCGTCATTTTTAAGTTCGAGTGCGGTTTTGTTTTTTTTAAGTCTTGATTTGTTTGAGAGAAGGTCGCTTTTTAGTAAAATCGACTTGGTCACTATCGCTCCTATAAGCAGTATAAAGACAAACAGGAGTCCTGCCATCAAGTCGGCATAAGATATCCAAAAATTGGTATTTTCATTATCTTTTTTAAATAATTTCAATCGAAAAATCCCCTAGTTTTGTATTTGCCGCCAATCAATACTTTAACACTCATAATTTGACATTTTTCCACAAATGATAAATGCTTCATTATCTTTTTAACTGTTTTAACACTTCTTTGTGATACTGCTCGATCACCAAAAATACTTTCTCTATCTGCTCATCAAGCAAAAATCCAAAATCTGCCAATTTAACAACGATATCCGCTATCTCTTTGTCAACTTTTTCAAAATTTTTCTCTACCGAAGAAGAAAGACCTTTGTCTATACTTTGTATACTGTTTTGAAGCTTATCTATGGACTCGGTAAAGTTTTTAAGGGTTTCATCTATCTTGATGGTCGCTTTTAGTGCATTTTCACTGTGATACATCTCTTTTAGCGAGTTTTCAAAATTGGCTGTAGCATTTTGCATATCCGAAGCAATTTTTTCAAAATTATTGGAAGTTTTGTCAACGATGATTTGAAAATCTTCTATATATCTTTGGTTAAGACTTTTTATCATATCGGTATTGAATACATCTTTTAAAGTTTGAACTATATTGACATTGCTTTCCTGCTCCAAAAGAAGCCTGTATCTCTCAAGTTCATCTTTCGTCCATATATTTTTCCTGTAAACTCTTTTGATATACTCTACAAGAGCATTTATCTTACTGATGCCTCTCTTTTCAAAAAATATCCACCAAAGTGATAAAAATATACCATATATAGAAGCATAAAAAGCAGTACCTACACCGCTTAGTAAAATCGATATCTCCTTATCCAAAGCTTCGGTACTTTGCACACTGAAGTTTGGCATTGAGATCGCTATGGCTATAAAAGTACCCAGGATTCCAAGCATTGGGAAAATTGTCGAAGCAACACTTGAGAAATTATCATTTCTCATTTTGGTAATTTCATTTTCCAAAAATTCATCTATATTTGCCAGTGATTTTACTTTACCGTTTATCTCAAGCTCGCTGCTGTTTAAAAATATCTTTAATTTCTCCTCTGTTTCGTAAAAAGAATTTTTAAATTTACAGGCGGTAAAATTGGCATTGTGTTTTATAAAAAAGATAAATATAAAAAAGATAAATCCCAAAATCAATAGAGTATGAAGTTCTACTTTTAACGAAAGATAGCCAAAGTAACTTGCCACTAAGGCTAAAAAAAGTAAAAAAGGAACTGACAATATTACTATAAAATTACCTGCACATCCCTTGCGCTCTTCATTTGGAAGCATATAAACTCCTATTTATCTTAGCTAAAAAAAAGTCTCTACGACTTTATCTATCTTTTCGTTAAGTACATGCTCTCTGACAGGTTTTAGTATAAAATCATAGGCACCTTTTTCGTATGCCTCTTGTTTTTTCGTTTCATCTGTTGTCAGTATGATAACGGGTATCTCTTTCCACTCATCATTTGCAAACAGATTGTCTAAAAATTTTGACCCGTCCATTATGGGCATAACCATGTCCAGCAGTACCAAATTTATATCTTTGTTTTCTTTTAGTTTTTCCAACGCCTCCAACCCGTTTGAAGCTTCTATAACGTTATTTACATGATCATTTCTTTTCAATATGGAACTTACTAGTTTAAGATTTATAAAATCATCGTCAACTGAAAGTATATTTATCTTGCTCATCTCTTACCTTATATATTTTTCTAAGATTTCTCTTATTCCTTTTTTATTGATGACGTTGTCCATAATTTCATCGACCAAAGGCTTATCTTCGTCTTTGTTGGAATCCTGTACACTTACAAGTTCAACGATAACGGTTTTTTCACCCCGATCTTGATCGGTTTTTTTGATCTTTTCAATTATGTCTTCTCTATCAACAAACTCCATCTCTTTATCAAACAGTACAACTTTGTACTGTTTGTTCTCCATCTGCATCAAAAATTCATCAAAATTAAATACTCTATCAACACTGTGGTTCATTTTTTCTATCATATTTGATAAAATTTTCGCTTCTATTTGATTGTTTTTATACACTAGTACATCTTTTTCAGTGATATCCTGCTCTTTTCTTCTTTCTTCCGTATGTACAAATTCCTCCTCGTTTGCTTCATCTTCAGCTTCTATATTATCTATAAAATTATCATAAACATCCTCTTTTTTAAGCTCTTGTTTAGGTGCATTGTCTTCATCGGTCTTATAGTTTAAAAATATCTTCAATACTTTGACAATATCCTCTTTTTTCAGTGGCTTCGAGATATACTCATCCAGCCCCTCTGACAAGAAAGCTTCTCTGTCTCCAGGCAATGCATTTGCCGTAAGCGCAACTACCGGTGTGTGTTCGAGATTATTCTCTTTTTCATAAGCTAAAATTTCATGTGTAGCCTCTATGCCGTCCATAACAGGCATGGATATATCCATAAAAACTATATCATATTTTTTCTTTTTGAACATTTCCAAGGCTTCTTCACCATTGCTGGATATCTCGACGTTCAAACCTAGGCTTGCCAAAGTTTTTTCTATCAGTTTTTGGTTTATGACATTATCTTCTGCGATCAATACATCTATCTCACCCGGCTTTTTCTCTTTTGTCGGTTCTGTTTTTTCTTCATACTCTTTCATCTCGGGCTCTTTTTTGCTTTCCTCAAGATGTGGTATGAACTCCTCTTCTTCGCTTGTTTTCTCTTTGCCTGCTTTCTCTTCACCCAATTCTTCTTCAACGGTTTCTTCAGCAGGGGTTTGTACTGGTTTTATACTTATCTCTTCATCAAAAAAAGTGGGCTCAGATTTTTCTTCATCCGTATCCTTGGAAAACTCATCTTCTTTGTTAAGCGGCGGAAGTTCCTCATCCCATAAAGGCTCTTTTGATGCTTCCATCTCTTCGGGTTCGCTGCTTTCTTCTTCCTCTTCCTCAAGTCCGCTGTAAAATTCGGTATCCCCGTCAAAATGAACTTTTAGTTTTCGGCTGGCTTCTTCTTCATTTTTACTGAAAGTATCACCTATATCGTAGGCTTGTTCTCCGGACTCTTCGATGTTTTCTTTTGATCTGCTCTCTTCTTCTGTTTTTTCGGCAGATCCATTATTTTCTGCTGCTGGATGATACTTGTCGCTTAGGAACATTTGTAGTATCGCTTCGATGCTTGTACTTTTTATGGGCTTCGTAACATATTCATCAAACCCTTCATTTAAAAATCTCTCCCTATCTCCCTTCAACGCATTTGCTGTCAATGCTACTATCGGAGTATGTTTTATCCCGGTATTTAGCTCATAGTTAAGTATCGCATGTAAAGCTTCAACGCCATCCATGACCGGCATAGCTATATCCATGAAGATCAAGTCGAACTTTCTGCTTTTTACTTCGTTCAATGCTTCTTCACCATTGTTTGCCAAGGTGACCTCTACATTGTAATTCTCCAGGGTTCTTTTTATAAGTTTTCGATTGATATCGTTATCTTCGGCAACAAGGATCTTTACCTTGCCGTCATCAATATGCTCTTCTTCTTTGGTATCAAAATCATGTGCTTTTGTAGAAATTTCTCCCGAAGCCTCCTCTTCCTCTTCTGCATTGGTACCGCCTTCTTTTACTTTAGGTAGAAACTCTTTTTGTTTTTCCAGTACATTAGCAAGCTTAGTGACATTAACCGGCTCATAAAGTGCTTTTATGTAGTCGTTTGTGTATTTATTAGCGACTGCTTGCATGGAGGATTTGAGTATGACTATCCCGGGGATTGAAATCTTTTTATAATCTTCAAGCTCATCTTCATCGATATAATCAACATCCAGTATAACAAAATTGATATTTTCTCTATACATCAATCCTTTTATCTCTTTGTAATTATAGAAAAAGACAACATCACAGCCAAAATATTTTAGGTAGTCATATACATACTGTGTGTGATATTTCCTATCTTTTTCACTTGCAAGCAATGCACACTTGTACTCTGTAAATTCATCTCTAAAATTAAACTCACTAGAAGGAGATTCGTCAAATTCCAAAGTAAAGAAAAATTTAGTGCCTTCACCGACTTTACTCTCGACTTCAAGTTTTCCACCCATCATGGAGATAAATTTGGATGATATGGTTAGTCCCAGACCTGTTCCTCCGTATTTTCTTGTAATTGTCGAATCGGCCTGAGAGAATGCATCAAATATGGTTTTCAACTTGTCTTCTGATATACCTATACCGTTGTCTCTGACTGAGAATTGCACTTTTGTTCTTCCAAATGCATCAACATTGCCCAGTCTTTTTATCTCTACATCTATCTCACCGTCGATAGGTGTAAATTTGACTGCATTACTCAAAAGATTGATAAGCACCTCTTTTATCTTGGTCGGATCACCATTGAGGTAATTACTAAGACTTGGATCCATATAAAATGAAAGTCTTATATTTTTTTCGGCTGCTTTTGCGGCAAAAACTTCTACCGCATTTTCAAATTCCGTTATAGGAGAGAAAAGTATCTCTTCAACTTCTATCTTGTCACTCTCTATCTTGGAGAGATCCAAGATATTATTGATGATTTCCAAAAGATTTTCGGAGCTTTTTTCTATGATATCGACAAAATCCCTCTCTTCTCCGCTTATGTTCGTATTTTTAAGAAGTTCGGTAAAACCTATGATACCGTTAAGTGGAGTTCTTATCTCATGAGACATATTTGCCAGGAATATACTCTTGGCCTTACTGGCTTCAAGTGCTATTTGTTTATCCTGCTGAATTTGATCGATGGCTATCTCAATGATACGATACCCTTTTTCGATACCCTCTGTTGTTTGAAAATCTATCTCCTCATCTATGTCAGCTAATTGGCCGACTTTACTAAAGAGTTTTTCAAGCTCCCTGATACTTCTTTTTATATATCTGTCTATAAAAAATCCGACTATAAGCAAGAATATAGTCAATATAAGCACACCCGCGGCCAAAGTAAGTTTCGGTCTTACTTCATTTTCAAACCAGTCACTGACTTTCGTACTTACTCTAAGACTGACCAAGCCGTCCGCCCTGTCAAGTATATTGATTTTTTGAGTCATAAGCCCAAACCAGGTTGCAGGGTCTATTTGATAGTAACCTATATCACTTCCTTCGATTATATTGATCTTCGCTCTTACTAGAGTGTTATAAAGTCTTTTGGCATTAATACTATGAAAAAGAACGAATAGTTTGTTCTTAAGGTCTATATCTGATATATTGATATTGAATGTAGTTAAATCCGCTTGGGAAAATATCCTTAGCCAGTTTGAAAACTCTTTAGTTGTAAAAGGTCTCTCTTTTGATATGATATATGACACAAATCCTCTCTCCTGACCACTTTTTTCCATCTCCTGGAGCATATCAGTCTCCAGTGAGACTTCAGAAGTTATCTCAGGTGTCATTTGGATATTTAGTATCTTCTTGTATTCGTCGAACAGCAAAGCATTTACTTTTGAATAGTATCCAAAAAACATTTTATTGAAAGTGGTACTCCTTTTGTTTACTGCAACTCTTATGTTGGTAATTTGGGTTAGAGCTCTAAAAACCCTTGTAAGTTCAGTATCGATAGGCTTGTTTTTAAAGTAACCGTTAAACTCCCTTATGGCATTGTTTGTCATTTTTCTCTGTTTTTTAAGCGCATCTTTAGCCAATTTTCCCTTACTACCAAGATATGTGGCACTAAGTCCTCTCTCTTTTGCCAAATTGACAGAAAGATTTTTAAGTATTTTGTTTGATTCTAGTTTGACTTGGAATCTTTGAGTGTCTTGATACTGCTGGTATGAAAGATACATAAAATATGATGATAGCACAAGCAGCAATACCAACGGGAAAAAACTGATCAATTTTAAACTTGAGTTTGTATTTAATTTCATAAATATCCTTTTATATTTGTCTTATGTTTTGGGACAAAACGTTTAATTCTTTTTTATAAACATCAAGAAATTTATCTATGTTGTCATAACTTTTATTTCTTACATTTCGTTCTATACTGCTTAGTATAGGCAGAAACACACTTATCTTAAGGTTCATACAGATACTTTTTAACTTGTCGGTTATTTTAAGAAGTGATTCATAATTGCTGTTTGCGATATATGCATTCATCAGATCAAGATCGTTTTTACTCTCAAGAATGAAATCGTTAAGCAGTTCATGGTACATATTTTCATCCACATCCAACTCTTTTGCCATATCTTTATAATCCAGCTCTATCTTTTCTTCGAGTATATCTTGTTCCAGAATTTCAGGCGATATATCTTCATCCTCTTTCTCTTTTGCAATATCGTCAATTTTCGGCTCTTCTTCAATATCGACCGTATGCTTATTTGCAAAATCTATCATATAGGTGATATTTGAGCCGTTTATTTCTATGATATTGTATATCTCTTTTACGATTACTTTTGCGTCAATGGCAGTGCTATCGCTTTGTTTTATCAAAACTTTATCGATTTTCTCTTCGGAGTAATTGAGGTAGTCTATCCAATTGTAGTGGTCAAATTTATGTATATATCCTTCTTTATTTATAAAAAAGTCTGAAATATCACTTACTTTCTCTTTGAATTCAGCTATATCGTTGCATCCAAAAAGTTCTATACTCTCTAAATCAGCCCCCAAAAGCTGCCCAAATTCATCATATAATATCAAAAGTTACTCCTAGTTGACAATTAGGATATCAGCATACAAACTAAATTGTAACTTATTTAATATTAAAATAATATTATTTTTAATCTATTATGTAAAAAATATTTTATAACTATTTTTTATGAAAATATATATGCCATACTCCGTTATCATTTTTGGCATAGTGTTCAAAGCCCTGTTTGCCAAGTACCGAGTACAGAGGTGTAGTCTCAAAACTATTGATAATGTGCAGCACTCTTCCTTTTAAAGTGGCGACTGTTTGCATAATGAGTCCGAAAGGATCCACTCCTTTGGCCAGAGAGGGTCTGACATCAAGCTCGACCATATCGTTTTTATCTAACCAGTCAGGCTCTTGTGCAACACCTTTTATATTCATTTCAGGATAGGTTTGATGAAACTCTTTCTCAGTACCGTTTTTTTTATTTAGGATCAAAAGAAGATCCATCGGATCGACGCCCAGTTTTTTAGAGATACTGTCCATGGTATCGCTATCTTGCAGATCAAGGTCGATTTTTTTTACTTTCATGATCTCTTCAATGGCAGAAATGATTTGGGAATTGTCTTTTATATCCAAAAAAATGGTATCTTTATCTATAATCTTTTTATCCATTATATCTCTCCAAGGTTAATTTTTTATATATAGTAACAAAAATATCACTATTTATCATTGATTTATATCAAAGGGCATCTCTAAAAACCTTAGGTTAATTTTACGTTAAACTCAAAGCTATACAATTATTATAAATCTTTATAAAAAGGAGTCAAAATGCAAAGAACATTTAAAGTTGACAATGTCACATGCGGCGGTTGTGCAAACACTATAAAAGTATCACTTGAAGATGAATTCGGCAACATAGAAGTCAATCTGGATGCAACTCCCAAAGAGGTGAGTCTAGAACTAAAAGATGATACTTCACTGGAACTGTTTTATAAAGAGATGGATGAACTTGGATACCCTGTCATAGGAGAAGTTTATCGCAAAGAGTGATGCTCTTTTTACAAAGGATAAAATCATGGCTGAAACAAAACTTGAACTCAATATCGCAGGAATGACATGCGTAAACTGCTCTAACGCCATAGAGAAAGTCACAAAAAAGATAGATGGCGTCAGAGAAGCGAAGGTTAGCTTCGCTTCATCAAAGGCTGAGTTTAAAATCGATCCGAAAAAAGTATCCAAAGAGGATATAGAAAACAAGATCCAGAAACTTGGATACAGTGTAGTCGAAGATGTAAAAGCTTTGGAAGTGCAAAAAGCAAAAGAGTTGAAAAAACTGAAAATGCTTTTTATTATGGCTGCCATAGGATCGGTTGGTATACTCTATCTCATGTTTTTTCCTATATCAAATGAAAAAATAAATCTTTACCTGATGATGGCTATAGCAACTGTTGTACAGTTTTATCCGGGAGGTATATTTTACTCACATGCCTTCAAAGCTGTAGCAAACAAGAACTATGATATGAATGTTTTAGTGGCACTTGGTACAAGTGCCGCTTACTTTTACTCTGTTTTTACGGTTTTATTTCCTTCGCTCTTTCCTGAGCATTTAAGATATGTCTATTTTGACGGAGCAAGTATCATTATCACTTTTATACTGCTGGGAAAAGTACTCGAAGAAAACTCAAAAGCGAAAGCTACCGATTTTTTAAAAAATCTTATAGATTTAGCACCAAAAAACGCTATAGTCATAAAGCCTGACGGAGAAGAAGTATCGGTAAAAGTAGAGGATTTGAAAGTCGGTGACACAGTTGTCATAAAAGCAGGAGAGCGTATAAGTACAGACGGAATCATCACCGAAGGCTCAGCCGAGATAGACACATCCATGATCACAGGTGAGCCGATGCCGGTATATAAAACCATCGGCGATGAAGTAATAGCGGGAACTATCAACACAAACGGTTTTTTAAAAGTCGAGGTACAAAAGAAGGCAAACGATACTTTGCTTTCTCATATAGTCGGACTTTTATCCGAAGCACAAAACCAAAAACTACCCATCGGAAGGATCGCTGACAAAGTAGCTAATATCTTCGTACCAACTGTTATCATCATATCCATAATCACATTTTTTATATGGTATATAGTAGCAAACGATCCCCTGGGAGCCGTGTTAGCTTCCATATCTGTTTTGATCATATCCTGCCCATGTGCTTTGGGACTTGCCGCACCTATAGCCATAGTAAGTTCTGTGGGCAAAGGTGCGGCAAACGGGATACTCATAAAATCACCTGAAGTTTTGGAAATCATAAAAGATATAAAGTATGCGGTTTTTGATAAAACCGGAACTATCACGGAAGGTAAAGTAAGTGTAAATGACCTTATCTTAAAAGATAACGATCCCCAAATCCTAAGCATACTCTCACTTGCGGAGTCCAAAAGCGAACACCCTATATCAAAAGCTATAGTTAAATATGCAAAAAAGAAGGGCTTAAACAGTACTAAGAGAGTAAAAGATATGCAGATAATCCCGGGAAAAGGTATCAAATGTCTTATAGATGATAAAAAAGTCATACTCGGTACTATTTTCTTTTTGGCAAGTGAGCATATCCCTAAAGATAAAAAATACACCGATTTTTTGCAAAAAGAGCAAGAAGATGGCAAGGGTGCCATTTTAGCGGCAATCGACGGAAAAATGGTAGCGGCTTTCTCTTTCAAAGATGAGATAAAAGAGGGTGCGAAAGATATGATAGGGGGTTTAAAAAACAAGCATATCATACCCGTTCTTCTAACCGGAGACAACAAGCTTACCGCACAAAATGTAGCAAATACTCTCGGCATAAAAAAAGTTTACTCCGAAGTTTTGCCAAATCAAAAATATGAAGTCATAAAAGAGCTTCAAAAAGAGGGAAAGGTCATGTTCATCGGTGATGGTATAAACGATGCTCCCTCTTTAAAACAAGCTGACATAGGCATGGCTCTTGGAAGCGGGGCGGATATAGCAAAAGATGCCGGAGATATCATCATCATAAACAACCATTTAAGCAGCATCATAAAAAGTATAAACCTTTCCATTTATACGATTGCGACCATAAAACAAAATCTTTTCTGGGCATTCATCTACAATATCATAGGTATTCCCATAGCAGCAGGTGCGCTCTATCCTATATTTGGTATCATGCTAACACCTGTTTACGCAGGAATTGCCATGAGCTTTAGCTCCGTTACGGTAGTATTAAATTCACTTAGACTTAAATTGAAAAAATTGACATAAAAAGGATACGAATATGAACAAAACAGTTTTAATTTCATCTGTAGCACTGGTTTCACTGCTTATAGCAGGATGCAGTAACAGCAAATCAAAAACGGCAGAATCCGAAAAAGTTAAAGATAGATGGTATACAAAAACCGAACTTGCCCAGGGTGAAAAAGTTTTTAAAAACAATTGTGCGGTATGTCATGGAGCAAAAGCAGAGTCTACTTCTAATTGGAGAAAGAAACTGTCTGACGGCTCATACCCGCCCCCGCCTCTTAATGGAACCGCACATGCTTGGCATCATCCTATGAAAGCTCTTGTTTACACTATCAAAAACGGCGGGAAAGCTTTTGGCGGAAAAATGCCGGGGTTTGAAAAAGTTTTAAGTGAAGAAGAGATAAAAGATGCTATAGCTTATTTTCAAAACTTTTGGAACGATGAGATCTACAACGATTGGGCAAAAAGAAGCAATATCAATTAATTTATCATATTTACTATTGGTTAAGAATATGTAGATATAATATCTTCTTAAATTACAATAACATGGAGGGAAAAATGGCTCTATATGATAGAGAATATGTAAAAAATCAAACTGCCAAAGAGAGTACGCAAAAACAAAGCACTGCTGCGAAAAGTAACCTGGCGGTTTTTATCAAAAAAACTTACCAGCTTTTTGCAAGCTCTTTGCTTTCTGCAAGTGCGGGAGCGTATGTAGGAACTGCATATCTTGCAAATTCACTGGTTAAAGTCAACGCTGATGGCAGAATGGGAGTAGCAGGATGGTTTTGGGGTCTTGTGATCCTTGAATTTGTTCTTCTTTTTGGACTTATGGCGGCAAAGAAAAAAGAGGGATTGAACCTTGTTTTACTCTTTGCCTTTACTTTTGTGACAGGCTTGACTCTTGCCCCTATGTTGTCCGCCTTATTGGCAACGCCTTCAGGAGCTAGCATCATCACTGAGGCTTTTGTGCTTACAACCGTAGCTTTTGGTGGACTTTCCATATTTGCTATGAATACTACAAGAGATTTTTCCGCTATGGGGAAAATGCTTTTTATAACTCTTATAGTCGTTATCGTTGCAAGTCTTATCAATATATTTACCGCAAGCCCGTTGTTTCAGCTTGTTATTGCAAGTGTGAGTGCTATACTTTTTAGTGCTTTTATACTTTATGATACTCAAAATATCATAAGAGGCAATGTAGAAACTCCGGTTGAAGCGGCAGTTATGCTTTACCTTGATTTTCTAAATCTTTTTATATCACTGTTACAGATACTTGGAATTTTCTCTAACAGAGACTAACCATGGGGGCTTTTTAGCCCCCTTTAGAGATACCCTTTATATATAAAACTTCAAACTCCAGATAATCAAGAGGATAATTTTCTATAAGATTTTTAGTTTCTTTGTAGCTTAATTGTCTTTTGCCGCCACTGACGCCACTTCTTTTTATGTATCTAAATTTTGAGATATTGTCAGGAAAATTGAGCTTATAGTTTTCTACTTCATACTCTAAGTTAAAATATTTTTTAAAGATATTTATCACTTCTTGATAATTGGGTAAAAAATTCTTTAAGCTTGTCATATCATATATGGTTTTAAATGTTCCCCGGCAAAATATAGAGATAGAACAATTTGTTGATATCGATGATATACTTTTTACAACTTTTTCAAGATCACTGCACCATTGCATAGATGATGATGATATGACCATATCAAATTTTTTATTTTTCAGTACTTTTTTATACAAACTGTCATCTTCATAATCAGCATTAACAACTTGTACTGTTTTTCCTTTTGGATGGATATTGCACATTTTTTTAGATATATCCACGGCTGTAAACAAATCTATATCCCAATTTATAAGTTTATATAGCTCTCCTGAACCACATCCAAGATCAAGTATCTTTTTAGGCTTACTGTCTATCTTATTTATAAGTTTTTTGGCTACTTTTTTTTGGATAATATTATATTTATCATAGCTTTGTGCATATTTTGAAAACTCTTTTTCAAAAAGCTTTTCTTTTATCATTGTATTTTTTCCCAATATTAAACTTCTATTCAATAATATTTTGATATAATTTGCGGCTAATCAAATTATACTCTATTTTTCATAAAAAGGATATTGACTATGACAACCATCGTTTTGGTTTTACAATTTGTTCTTGCCGTGATACTGACTATCGCCATACTTTTACAAAAAAGTTCTTCCATAGGTCTTGGTGCTTACAGTGGAAGTAACGAGTCGCTCTTTGGGGCTAAAGGACCTGCTGGATTTTTGGCAAAATTCACTTTCGTAGTCGGATTTTTATTTATCGTAAATACTTTGGCTCTTGGATATGTGTATAACAAATCAAAAAAAGCTTCACTGGCTGAAGATATAAAAGTGGAAAAACCTATCAAAAAAGCTCCGGTCGTACCAAGTGTACCTACCGCTACAAACGATAATGCAGCCCCAAAAGCTCCGACAACCAAGTAAAGAACATATCATAACCAAAGGGATAAAAAGATCTATTTTATCCCTTTTTTTTCTTTCCGTTTTTTTATACGGTGATGCACATATATTTGTTTATCACAGATTTGGTGATAGCAGATACCCCTCAACCAACACGACTATCAAAGAGTTAAAAAGAGAATTCGATTATTTTAAAGATAACGGATATAAGGTTATCAAGCTTGATACTTTGGTAAATGCTCTTAAAAAGCATCAAAAGATAGATGACAAATGGGTTGTACTTACGATAGATGACAACTTCAAAAGCTTTTATCAAAACGGTTTAAAGCTCTTTAAAGAGTATAACTATCCTTTTTCCATCTTTGTATATGTGAAAGCTACCGAAAAGAGATACCCTGATTATACTTCATGGAATGAACTAAAAGAGATATCAAAATACGGCTCCATAGAATTTCACTCATATTCTCATCCTCATATGACTTACAAAAGTGATAAATTTTTAAGAAATGATTTCAAAAAAGGTTTGATGCTTTTAAAAAAAAGATTGAACATCACTCCCAAATACTTTGCCTATCCGTATGGAGAGTATGACAAAAGAGTGAAAGGTATAGCACAAGAGTTTGGTTTCAGTGCTATCATCAACCAAAACATAGGAGCTGTAAGCTCTTACAGTGATATCTTTGACCTTGATAGAAATGCACTTGTGGGAAAAAGTAATTTAAAAAGAGATTTAGGTTATAAAGAGCTTCACATAGATATAATTGAACCCAAAGTTTACCCGAAAAATGGAATTTTAAAGAAGATTGTGGCAAAATTATATGATAAAAAACAAAAAACAGCCGGTTTTTATCTAAGCGGCTACGGGTGGGAAAAACTGGATGTTCAAAACGACTTTATAGATAAAGAAGTGGATAAGAAACTAATAAGACCAAGAAACCGCTTGGTTATAGGCATAGAAAACAAGATAAAGACAAAATTACTGATAAAGGATAGATATGGCACTAAATGAGATAAAAGATAAAGCAAAAGATGGTATGCAAAAAAGCATAGAAGCCCTTAAAAAAGACTTCACAACGCTTAGAAGCGGTAAAGTAAGCGTCAATATACTCGATAATGTAAAAGTGGATTACTACGGGACGCCGACTGCACTAAATCAGGTGGCTACGGTCTTGGCTACGGATGCAACCACTATCACCATAACTCCATGGGAGAAAAATATCCTAAAAGATATAGAGCACGCCATCCAAGGAGCCAACATAGGAGTAAATCCAAACAATGACGGAGAAAATATAAAGCTTTTCTTTCCTCCTATGACGGTTGAACAAAGACAAGAGAGTGCAAAAAAAGCAAAAGCTATGGGAGAAAAAGCAAAAATTGCCATTAGAAACATTAGAAAAGATGCCAACAACAAGATAAAGCATCTTGAAAAAGAGAAAGAGATAACCGAGGATGAAAGCAAAAGAGCTCATGATGATATACAAAAACTAACCGATGATTTTACCTCCGAAGTTGACAAGCTTGTCAAAGCAAAAGAGTCTGAACTTATGAAAGTTTGATCTTATGGACTTAAAAGAAGTTTACAAAGATGCAAATGCCCTGCTTGAAGGGCATTTTTTACTAAGTAGCGGTAATCACTCCAAATACTACCTTCAAAGTGCAAAGGTTTTGGAAAACCCAAAAACTGCAGAACTTTTGGCAACAAATTTAGCCAAAATGATAATAAAAGCAGGTATAGAAGTTGAGACTGTTTGTTCTCCTGCTCTTGGAGGTATATTGGCCGGGTATGAGCTAGCTAGAGCACTTGGTGCAAGATTTATATTTACCGAAAGAGTCGATAAAGTGATGACGTTAAGAAGGGGCTTTGAAGTAAAAAAAGATGAAAAAGTTCTTATCTGCGAAGATATCATCACTACAGGAGGTTCGGCTCTTGAAGCGGCACATGTCATAGAAAAGCAAGGTGGCAAGGTCGTAGGATTTGCCGCTTTGGCAAACAGAGGATTTTGCAAGATATATGGCGAAGAAAAAGAGCCTAAAAGTGAGTGTAAACTGCCTTCTGATTTACCGTTTTTTGCTCTTGGAAATTTTGAATTTAAGATATATACTCCAGATAACTGCCCCATGTGTAAAGAAGGAACAAAAGCCATAAAACCCGGAAGCAGAGGAAACTAATGAGATGGAGGGATGTCAAGCAGGGCAAAAAGCCTGAAGTTAAAGAGAAGAAAGATGACATCCCTTATGCCTCTATCCCTGCAAAGATAAAAGCATTTTTAACTGATATGTTCATGATAATGATGCCTTTGGCTTACATAGTCACTTACCTTATCATGAACGGCAAAGAGGATATGCAAGACTCTTTGATAGCCAGAAACTCCCTGTGGATAGTTTACGGTATCATCATGATACTTTTTTGGAGTATCAAAGGGCAAACCCCGGGATACAAAGCATACAACCTTAAAGTAATAGATGCCAAAACGAAACAAAAACCCACACTTTTAAAATCACTCCTTAGATATATCTGCTTTATCATATCTTCTACGATTATCGTCGGTGAACTTATGGCATTTTTTAGAAAAGATAAAAAAACACTCCACGACCTCTTAAGCGGTACATATGTGATACAAATTCCCAAAAAAAACTAATTTTTTTACATATGCCTCTTTTTTGCCTCTTTTTTTTGTTAAAGTTCTTGCAAAAGATCACAAGAAAGGATATATCATGAGTATTTCAAGAAGAGGCTTTTTAAAAGGAAGTGCCGCTGCTACCGCGGTTTTGGGTGCAAGTAGTGTAGGTGCCACACAACTGTTTTCACCTATAAAGAAGATACCTACTGCCAGCCATTTTGGTGCATTTTATGCCTATGTGCAAGATGGTAAAATCATAGACATAGAAGCCCAGGGAAAAGATAGAAGACCTGCGATGCTAAAAGCTTGGATAGATAGGAACTATTCCAACACCCGCATAAGATATCCGTATGTAAGAAAATCTTTTCTTGAGGAAAAACCAAACAATAAACTACTAAGAGGCAAGGAGGAGTTTGTAAGAGTTAACTGGGATAAAGCCATAAAATTGGTTGCAAAAAAGATAAAAGAAACACCAAGAGAAAGCATATATAACGGCACAACCGACGGTTGGGCACACCCCGGCTTGGTAAATTATTGTCCAACATTAGCCGGTAGATTTTTCAATACCGTAAAAGGCGGTTGCGTAAATATCGATGGCGACTTCAGTGTTGGAGCAGCACTTAGAACCAATCCTGATATAGTGGGAGATATAGAAGTTTACTCTCTTCAAACCGCACATGAACAGATATTGCCAAATACAGAAGTTTATGTTATGTGGGGAGCGGACTTGTTCAAAACAAATAAAATTGATTTTGCTGTCGCAAATAGAAAAAATGATGAATACTTTTTTAAGTATAAAAAATCCGGTATGAGATTTATCTGTATAGATCCCATAAAAACTGAAACAGCAAAAATGTTTAATGCAGAGTGTATACACATAAGACCAAATACAGATGTCGCCCTCATGCTTGGAATGATGAATTATCTATATAATAGTGGCAAATATGATAAAGATTTTATAGCAAAATATACAGACGGTTTTGACAAATTTGTTCCTTACTTGACCGGCAAAAGTGATGGTATTCCAAAAACTCCCGAATGGGCAGCCAAGATCACAGAGATACCGGCTTCGAAGATAAAAGAGTTGGCTGATCTGTTTGTTTCCCACAGAACTTTACTTGCCGGAAACTGGTCAATGCAAAGAGCTCATCATGGAGAACAAGTTCAGTGGGGTATCATAACACTGGCATCCATGATAGGACAAGTCGGACTACCCGGTGGAGGATTTGCTTTTTCTATGCATTATGGTGGAGGCGGACAGGCTAATGCGGGCAAAGACGGACCCGGCGGTTTTTCTCAGGGAAGAAACAGAGTAAAAGAAATCATACCTGCTTCAAGGATAAATGAAACACTTCTTTATCCCGGTAAAGTCATAAATTTTATGGGTGAAAAGTTAAAACTTCCACATATAAAACTAATGTATGTAGCAGGTGCAAATACCGTCGGACATCAGCAAAATATAAACGAATTGATAAAAGGGTTGAGAAAACTTGATACTTTGATCGTTCAAGATCCTTGGTGGACACCAACAGCCAAAATGGCAGATATTGTCTTGCCTGCTACTACCATCTTGGAAAGGAACGACATAAGTCTGTTGAGTGGAAGTTACTCAGGTGATAAAATATATGCTATGAGAAAAGTAGTAGACAACCCTTATGAGGCAAAAGATGACTATGAGATATATTCTCTTTTAGCAAAAGAGTTCGGCAAAAGAAAATATCACAAATTTACCGAAGGCAAAAGTGCTATGGAGCACATAAAAGCTTTTTATGCAACTTCGGATGCTGCCAAAACAGTAAGTTTTGAAGAATTTTGGAAAAAAGGATCCATTACATACAAAATACCGAAAGAAGCATATAATTTCGTAAGACAAGGGGATTTTAGAAAAGATCCGGTAAAAAACCCTTTAAAAACAAAAAGTGGCAAGATACAAATCTTTTGTCAAAAATTTGCTGATTTTGGATATAAAGATTTTAAAGGCCATGTTACATGGTTTGAACCCGCCGAATGGCTTGGTAGCAAACTTACCAAAAAGTATCCGTTGCATCTTCTCTCTCCTCATGCAACATACAGAAAACATTCGCAACTCGATAATGTTTGGATAGCAAACCTTTATAAAATCAAGGGTAGAGAGCCTGTAAGAATCAATCCGAAAGATGCAAAAAAATACGGCATATCACATGGTGATTTAGTAGAAGTTTACAATGACAGAGGAAGATTGCTTGTGGGTGCGGTAGTCACTAATGATATAAGAGAGGGAGTTGTTGCCATAGAAGAGGGAACTTGGTACAGTCCTGAAGATCCTATGCAAGATGGCAGCAGAGGAAATAGTGGTCAGCCTAATGTTCTAACATCATCAAGACCAACCTCTCAGGCATCCCAGTCTTGTACGGCCAATACAGTCTTGGTAGCCATAAAAAAGGTAACGGATGAAGTATATCCCAACAAGGCCCATTTGATGCCGAAAACGATATAGCAAAATGGGGATAAAATGAAAAAGGTTATATTGTCCATATTGATTTGCCTGTGGGGAATTTCCCTGCAGGCGGCATCTTATATATATGTGAAAAACGGGATAAAACTCTCTCTTGAAAAACAAGGCATTGTGCTTTATGCCGGTGATCCTATCAAGATAGTATCACATAAAGATAACGATAAAGTCATAGCAAAAATATACGGATATGTCAATCCGAAAAATATGCACTATCTGTATGCTACAAAAAACTATGAACTGGTTTTGGCAAAAGTCAAAAATCCAAAAATTATCAAGGCAGAAGGCTCCAAAGCCGTCTTGAAAGTAACAATACCCAAAGAAGCTATAACAGACGATATAGATGAAGCTTGGGCTTACGGGTCGGATCTATTTTATGATAAATGCACCAAATGTCATCATGCAAAGATAGTTGAACACCATACGATGCTTACATGGGATGCACTATTTGATAGCATGAAGCTAAAAGCAAAAACAACCAAAAAGCAAAATAAGAAAATCCTCAGGTTTTTAAGAGCATTTGCAAAAGATGGGATTTTAAAGGAGAGCGAGTAAAACACAATAGTGATATTATATAAAAAATTGTATAATTATCCGATTGAGAAAATTTCAGAAAGATGCCAATGATAGAAAAGTTAAAATCACTTACTATTCTTTATGCGGAAGATGAAGAGGGAATCAGAAGCAAAATATCTGATTCCCTTAGATATTATGTAAAAGATGTAGTAGAGGCAGAAGACGGAGAAGTTGCCTTTAAATTGTTTAAAAACAAAAAACCCAATATTGTATTTACCGATATACTCATGCCTAAGCGTGACGGAATAGAACTGGTAAGAAATATAAGAAAAATTGATAAAGATATCCCCATAGTTATGATAACAGCTCATACCGAAAAAGAGTATCTTCTGAAGCTTGTTGACTTGCATTTGGATCATTATCTTATAAAACCCATAAATTTGGGTGAATTGAAAAAGGCTTTGATTAAATGTCTGGATATCCTCACAAAACAAAATAATTTAAAACGAAAATTATACGAAGAATGGGAATACAGTTTTAGTGAAAAAACAATTTCTTGTGATAAACAGACATATGCTCTTAATAAAAAAGAGATAGCTTTACTTGAGTTACTGTTGCATAACGAACAAAGAGTTGTTACATATAGTGAAATAGAACAAATAGTCTGGGAAGATGATATAATGAGTATGGAGGCTTTGAAATCCCTTATAAGAAATATCAGGAAAAAACTTCCGAAAAATTATATAAAAAATTACTCGGGAATCGGCTATAAAATTAATGATTATCAAATACCTCAAAATTAGATATAAATTTTTACTTATGGCACTGCTTGGGATCAGTGCAATTATACTTATGTCTTTTTTAGCTCAAAATATACTTGAAAACGGTTTAAACAGAGTAAAGGATGTTTTCAAAGATTCTCAAAAAGTTCAAAATATACAACAGGATTTCGTAATACCTCTTTTTAAATTAAGGGAAACAACATTGTCTATCGTAGTAGCACCGGAAGGTGAATATAAAAGAAAAATTGCAAGCACTTTGACACCTATGGTAGAAGCTCTGGATTACTCTTTTGGCTCCCTAGATCCAAATATAAGAGATATTTGGGAAAACTACAAAAAACTTATTTTTATCAAAAATGGATATAAAAACTACAAGAGATTTATATATGTAAGTGATGGATATATAAAAGAAAATTACAGAACAGGAGCTTTTTTACATACAAAAAGTGTTGAAAGACAACAATTTTACATATTGATCTCCAAATTAAAGCAACTGCAGGAAGCCCAGCTTAAAAACTCATACAAAACTTTTCAAAATGCAAAAAAGAGCTTTCTTAAAAAACAAAGAATCATACAAACCGTTGCCACCATTGTAATTGTTTTAACTCTTCTTTTTGGTTATTTGATAGCAAGAAATATTGTTTTTTCATTAGATAAGGTACAGCAGGGTTTAAACAGGTTTTTTGACCTTCTTGGAAGAAAAATAGATAAAGATAAAAAAATAAAAATAAAACTTGACAGCAAAGATGAATTTGGGAAAATGGCAAAAATCATCAACGAAAATGTTGAAGTCTTGAGAGATAAATTAAAAAAAGACATATCACTGATAGAAGATGCAACAAATGTTATGAGTAATTTAAAAAAAGGGAAACTGGATACAAGATTGGTAAAAAGCGCAAGTTCCAGTGAGCTCAATAAACTCAAAGAAGTAACAAATAAAATGCTTGAAAGCCTAAAGAGCCGAATACTAGAAGAAATAAAACAAAGGACAAAACAAGAACAGTTGTTAATACAACAAAGCAAACTAGCCGCCATGGGCAATATGATAGGAAACATAGCACACCAGTGGAGACAACCGCTTAGCGAAATAAATGCCATACTTATGAATATGCAGGTGAAAAAAGAATATGGCGATTTAAGTGATAAAGAATTTGATAAAGATATACAGGAGTGTGATATAATACTTTCACATATGTCTAAAACCATAAGCGATTTTCAAAACTTCTTCAAGCCATCAAAGGAAAAATCAGTTTTCTCTCTTCAGAGTGAATGCAACAAAGCAACTTTTATCATTGAATCTTCTTTAAAATATAATAATATAGCTCTATATCTAGATACTATGGAAGATTGCCAGATTTTTGGATATCCGAGAGAATTTTCACAGGCTGTACTAAATATTTTATCAAATGCGAAAGATATTCTTGTTGAGAGAAAGATAAAAAATCCCTATATAAAGATGACTTTAAAACAGGGGCAAAAATATGCTATCATAAAAATCGAAGATAATGCGGGAGGCGTTAAAGAAGATATTATGGATAGAATTTTTGAGCCATACTTTACTACCAAACATGCTACAAAGGGCACAGGAATAGGTTTATACATGAGCAAGATTATTATTGAAGACAACATGCATGGTTTTATAAATGCAAAAAATGGAAAACATGGTGCTGTTTTTACCATAAAACTCAAAAAATATACAAACATAGATAAAAAATAATGTTTCTTCTTAGTTCATTTTTCTTTTTTTATTTTGCGGGGGTTGGTGTATATATCATCTTTTTACCAAAGATTTTAAACTCCATAGGTTACACCCCTATGCAAATCGGTATACTCTTTTCTGCCGTTCCTTTGATGCGGTTTTTAACTCCTTTTTTATTTTTAAAGATTTTCACTCTAACTAAAAAAGTTTATCAGTACTCTTTGGTGGTAAGTTTTTTGGGAGTTATCGCACTCTTTTTTACCATACATGATTTTTATCTTCTACTTTTAAATATCTCGATATT
Organism: Thiofractor thiocamini; assembly: GCF_055384375.1. Classification (NCBI taxonomy): domain Bacteria; kingdom Pseudomonadati; phylum Campylobacterota; class Epsilonproteobacteria; order Campylobacterales; genus Thiofractor; species Thiofractor thiocamini. Next base: position 1,498,225 of record NZ_AP042389.1, read on the forward strand.
TGGCATAGCAAATGGTCTTAGTATGCCTTATGTCGATACTTTGGCACTTGAAAAACTACAAAAGCATTATGGCAAAAGCAGACTTTGGGGATCGCTTGGTTTTATGATAGCCGGACTTTTGCTTGCCAGGTATCTAAACGGTTATGAAACAGGGCTTTATTTTTATCTTGGTATCGGTTTTTTTGTCTTTTTAAGCGGTATTTTTATCTCTTTGGACACAAAAGAGTTTAGTTTTAAAAAAGAGAAAGCAATAAGCGGTAGTTTTTCTTTGAAAAAGCATTGGAGATTTTGGCTGAGTATTTTTCTTTTGCAAGTATCTTTTGGATTTTTCTATAACTTTTTTACGATATATGAAAACGACCATGGAATTTCACTAAAAACGGTCAGTTACCTTTGGAGCATATCTATCATTTGTGAAATCATCATGTTCGCCCTCCAGGATAAAATCATGCATTTAAACATCATGAAACTGATCAAATTTTCCATAGCTGTTACTATATGGAGATGGTTTTTGCTTTATCTTTTTCCCTCATCCATTTTCATATCTTTTTTAACACAGAGTTTTCATGCGGTAAGCTTCGCACTTTTTCACAGTGCTGCTATAACATATCTGTATAGGACTTATACCCAAAAGAAACTATCCATGCAGTTTTATCACGGTATATCCTATGGACTTGGAGGTTTTGCAGGCTCTTTGCTTTCAGGATATTTTTATGGAGAGTATCTGTTTTTGGTTGCTTCTTTTATAGCACTGCTCTCTTTACTCTTTACTCCAAATTCTTCTGTTTAGTTTCAAATCATCAACCAATCCCACCACCAAAGCAAAACTTTCATAATACTCTTTTATAGTATTAAAATCATTCAAAGGCTTAAAAGGGTTAGGCTCAAGCATATCTTTTGAAGATATCGCCACAAATATCTTTGAATTTCTAAAAGAGAGGTAGATATCTTTTTTGCTCTTTTTTTTAAAGTCCAGGATTCTTTGCATCATGGAGTGGGTTAATATATATCTTGAACTTATATCATCATTTGCATAAACCACAAACTCTTTTTCAAATTCAGGATTGTCAAGTTTTATAAGTTTGTCTCTGTTTGGATTGTGGTGTTGTAAGAAGGTACCGATACCTCCCAAAAGTTTTTCGGCACTATCAGGCAGCACCACCATCCTGCCGTTAAACTCTTTGTTTAAATCAGCCATGAAAAACTGTCCGGCAAATATAGTATGCCATGTCGTTTTGTTTTCTGAAGTGGTTTTATACTCGGCTTTGATATCGGAGAACTTTATATTTGTTTCTCCTATTTTTCCCTCCACCAAATCGTTTCCACTGTATCTGTCTATCTTTTGCAAAAAGAGATTGCTCCATATAAACTCCTCTTTATACATAAAACCGTTTTTACTGTACTTTAAAGAGGGCTCTAAAAATGATACGATTTTTTGTATGACCTCATCTTTAAAATCATCCTTGTAATCACTCATAGCCGTTTTATACAAAAAACCATACAACGCCAAAGGTATACCAACAGCCCAGTACAAAGGATCAAGGCTTTTTTGTAATAAGCCTGCATAGTAACTAAATCCAGCTATTGATACGCCTATGACTACACAAATGACAAGATAGAGTTTGATTTTGTGAAGGACTTTTTTTCTGTCATCTTCAAGAGTCTTGACTTTGGGGTATACTTCATCGTAGTAAGAGTTCATCAACTCCGATAATTTTTTCAATTTTTACACCTATCGGTTGAACAAGTCTTTTACATCCGGATTTATTTTTTCATTGTCAGGTATGCTAAAAAGTGCTTTTCTTTTGTAGTGCATAAAAGATGCCATGAAATTTGTCGGAAACATTTCGATAGCATTGTTGTAGTCCGTAACAGCTTGATTGTAAGCTCTTCTTGCAGCGGAAATCTGCTCTTCTATCTCACTTAAAGCTCTTTGAAGATGCATAAAATTTTCACTTGCTTTAAGATCCGGATAATTTTCAACGGCTATCATGATACCTTTTAACGCGGAAGTTATCTCTTTGTCGATTTCCACTTTCTCTTCATCACTCACAGAAGGATTAAGAGCACGTGAGCGTAATTTGGTAATCTTTTCCAAAAGACTCTTTTCATGCTTTGCATACTCCTGGACCGTGGAAACGAGATTTGGTATAAGATTGTATCTTTTTTTCAAAAGAGTATCAACGGAGGCAAATATATTGTCAACCTGATTCTTTTTTGCAACCAAAGAGTTGTACATCAGTATCAATATACCGACAACAAATACAATAGCTAAAATCAAACCCATATTACACCTCCTTTTTGCTGTACTTTAGGCTTCCTTCTTTCTTGCCATTCTTTTTCTAACAGTAGGATCCAAGTATCTTTTTCTTAGTCTTATGTTTTTAGGCGTTACTTCAACAAGTTCATCATCCTCTATCCACTCCAAAGCAGCTTCGAGTGTCATATCTCTTGGCGGAACCAGTTTGATAGCTTCGTCTGCTCCACTGCTTCTTACATTGGTTAGATTTTTCCCTTTTATAGGGTTGACATCAAGATCATTCGCTCTTGCGTTTTCTCCTATGATCATACCTATATACACTTTATCCTGAGGTTTGACAAACAGTGTTCCCCTGTCTTGCAAGTTAAACAAAGAGTATCCAAGAGCCTGTCCGTTTTCCATAGAAACCAAAGCTCCATTCATTCTATGTTCGACACTGCCGCTAAGTGGTCGAAATTCCAAAAATGAGTGATTTAAAACACCTTCACCCTTGGTATCGGTTAAAAACTGACTTCTAAAGCCTATAAGACCACGGGCCGGTATCTCAAACTCTATACGGGTCTGACCGTCACCTGTAGGGGTCATGGATGTCATTTCAGCTTTTCTTTTTCCAAGCTTTTCTATGACAACTCCGGTAAAATCATCCGGAACATCCACTACCAAAAGCTCATACGGCTCCATTTTGACACCATTTTCCTCTTTTACTATGACCTCCGGTCTTCCAAGAGAAAACTCATACCCCTCTCTTCTTAGATTTTCAGCCAAGATAGTTATCTGCAGTTCGCCCCTGCCTGAAACTTTAAAACTTCCTTCTCCTATAGCTTCATATCTCATGGCAATATTGGTTTTCATCTCATTTTCAAGCCTTTCTTGAAGCTTGTTTGAAGTTACGTATTTGCCTTCAGTTCCAGCTAACGGAGAATCATTTACACTAAATATAACAGAAAGTGTCGGCTCTTCAATATGCATAGGATCCAAAGGCATCGGATTGGTCGGATCCACTAGGCTGTCACCTATATCCAATGCTTCAAATCCGGCAACTGCCACTATGTCACCGCTTTGTGCTTCATCTATATCGATCCTCTCAAGCCCCAAAAATCCTATAAGTTTGCTTACTCTGCCGTTTATCTGCTCACCGTTACTTTTGGCTAGTAGAATGTTTTGATTTTTCTTTATACTTCCGTTAAATATCCTGGCGATTCCAATCTTCCCTACGAAATTATCATAATCAAGAGTAAAGACCTGTATCTGAGTAGGGTTATCTATGCTTCCTTTAGGAGCCGGAACTTCCTTGATAATAGTTTCAAAAAGAGGCTCCAAATCCTTGTTTTCATCTTCCATATCATATTTGGCATACCCGTCTCTAGCCGCTGCGTAAACTACCGGGAACTCAAGCTGTTCATCGTTGGCATCCATAGCCACGAACAGATCAAATATCTCATCCACCACCCTATCAGGATCAGCTGCGGGCTTATCTATCTTGTTTATGACCACTATAGGCTTAAGTCCCAAAGAGAGTGCTTTTTTGACAACAAATTTTGTTTGTGGCATTACACCTTCTTGGGCATCAACCAAAAGAAGTACCCCGTCAACCATCTTCAAAACCCTCTCAACTTCACCGCCAAAATCGGCATGGCCCGGGGTATCTATGATATTTATCTTATAATTCTTGTGAATGATAGCCGTATTTTTTGATAGTATGGTTATACCTCTTTCTCTTTCAAGATCGTTGCTATCCATGACTCTCTCGTCAACTTTTTGATTTTCTCTAAAAGTGTGTGACTGCTTTAAAAGTTCATCCACCAATGTTGTTTTTCCATGATCAACATGGGCAATAACTGCTATATTTCTTATCTCTTGCACCAAATATATCCTTATATTTTCAAAATAGGTATGCATATACCATCCCCAACTAAGGAGTATACATTTTAAACAAACTTATTGTGTTATAGTGCGAGGCACATTTTCGAAGTACTAGCCATAGCTAATTCGAGAAAATGTAACGAAGCAATATGATACAATATGTTTGCCTTTGGTAAAAGATAAGCTATCATCTGACTGCGTTAAAAGTTTTTGAATTAGCTACGGCTAGTCCTGCAAACTTTTGCCTTGCATATGACAGCTTCTCTTTTATTTAAAGTGTATACTCCTTAGTTGGGGATGGTATTATACCTAAATAAACTAAAAACTAAGTGATACGGTTTTTGGAATGGATTTTGCTTTTACTATGTATAGAAAAAGTTCCAAAGGTAAAACATGAATCCTCTATTGTCTTTAAATACCGATAAATTAGTGACCGAGATAGCAAAAGATATAAAATCTTTAGATGCAAATACAAAAGATAAACAGATAGATTTCAAAAATTTTTTATCGAATCTGCTTTTAAAATTAGATGGTAAAGATGTGGTTGATACAAAAGAAAATAAAACCGAGATGGAAAAAAAAGATATTTCACAGCCAACAAAAGAAATAAAAAGCAAAGATGCCAAAAACGGATATGTAAGTCTGGATGAATTGTTAAATCTCGTTATATTTCTAAAGAGCAACTCTCTAAAAGGAACTTTTCCCACTGATTCAAAAAAATTGACACAAATCCTAAACAACAAACAAACCCTAAAAGAGTTTAGAGATATAAAAAGCTTTAAAGGTTTGCTAAAAATTGCCGAAAAATACGACATAAAGATAAAAACATTTGAATTTACAAAGATAGAAGATCATAAAAAGCAAATAGAAACAAAAATCAACAAAATTTTGACAAAAATAGATACAGATGCAAAAAATATCTCTAAAAAAGAGGTTGTATTAAGCGAAAAGATTTTACAAAACATCAAGAACAAAAAAAGTTCAGCCACACATTCGATCCAAAAAAGCCAATCAAAAGAAAACACTCCTTTAAATATGATTTTAAAAAATAGCGACATAACAGATAAAAACATCAAAAAAATAAAACCGAATAAAAGTTCGATGAATATCGCACAAGATATAAATCCTCATGAACACGAAGCTAAAAACAAAACTGATCTACCGGGCAACAAAAAAAGTGAAAATATCGTAAAACAGGAAATTTTCAAAGAAAAAAATGTCGCTGTGGCTGCCATAGATGAAAACAATTTAAAAGATGAAAAGCGAAAAACAAAAGGTAAAAAAACCATCTTGGAAGAGACAAAAGAGTCCTCTTTATTTCAAAAAAGTAAATCATTTAGTAAGGTCGTAGATGAAGTCAAAAAAGATACTCATGCCAAAAACATACAAAAACATACAAAAGATATCACAAAAGAAACACAAGTAACTAGCGAGCAAAAAAATAGTTCTCATATATTAAAACAGCATGATGATTCATCCATAAAACAGGAAAATATTTCACACAGCAGCATCCACTCTTTAAACAACCAAAAACCAAATACAAAACCGCCACAGGTACAGCAGAGCTTAAACACCTTTGCAAATGATTTAAAAGAACAAATGGAAAATTTCAAACCGCCGCTTATGAGAGTGAAGATGACTTTGAGTCCGAAAGATCTGGATGAAGTAAATGTCAGTCTGATAAGCAGAGGCAACAATTTGCAAGTCACTATAAATTCCAATGTCAATACCATGGCACTTTTCACACAAAATCAAGCCGAATTTAAAAATGCTCTTGTAAATATGGGTTTTACAAACCTCAATATGAATTTTAGCTCCAACCAAAGCGGTCAAAACAGAGGACAAAACCATTCAAAAGAGCAAAATGACGAGTCATTTCAAAATTTCAGTGAACAAGAAGCAGAGGCTATAGATACTATAAATATAACCGTACCACGATATGTATAAAGGATAAAAAATGATAAACCCAACTACACAAGCAACAAAAAAAGACAATACCCAAGCATTCAATCCACAAAGCATCCTAAAAAAAGATGACTTTATGAAACTGCTTTTAACCGAACTTCAATATCAAGACCCCACAAGCCCCATGGACAGTGAAAAAATCCTATCCCAAACTTCACAGCTTGCCACCTTGGAATCAGCCAACAATACAAACAAAACCATGGAAGCGTTGATGAATCAGTTAAAATCAACCTCGGACTTCAATGCGGTATCATCCATAGGGAAAATGGGCAGCTTGGGTACGGATAAGATCATTTTATCAAAAGATGCTTCGACAAATTTTGAGATATATTTTGGACACGATATAAAAACCGGTCAGGTTGATATAAAGGACTCTAACGGAAATGTAATAAAAACTTTCAATCTCCAACCCCAAAAAGGAGGAGTTTTAAGTTTCGAATGGGACGGTACGGATAACGGAGGGCAAAAAATGCCTGAAGGAAGCTATAACGTAAGTGCAAATTACAGCGATGGCTCTACGGGGAGTTACAATACAGCTTATGGTGTATATCCTATCGAATCAGTAAGGTTCGATGAGGGAAAAGCCCTTTTGAAACTCGGAAGTAATTATTATCCTATCTCCCAAGTCAAAGAGATATATCAGTAAGGGACTAAGAAAAATGACTAGATCTTTTTACAATGGAATTGCGGGCATAAAAACTCATCAATTCGGTATAGATACGTGGGCGGACAATATAGCAAACCAAAATATGTTCGGCTTCAAAGAGAATTTACCCGAATTTGAGACACAATTTTCCCAAGCCTTAAGCAGTGCAAGCATAGGAAATGACATAGGACTAGGAAGCAGTGTACAACGAACTTCGCTTGATCTGTCACAGGGAGAACTCATAAACAGTGATAGAAATTTCGATACGGCGATTGCCGGCAACGGATGGTACGGATTTAAGAACAAAGATACAATACACTATACAAAACTCGGTGCTTTTTATAAAGATGTAAACGGCGATCTTGTAAATGCAAACGGAGAGTATTTGCTAGGATCATTGAACAATACGATAAAACCGGCAAGCTTGTCACAGGAGCAATTGGACTCTTTTGGGAAACTATACTCACCTGATGGTACAGGCAATGTAAATATTTTTACCATAAATCCTTCGGGAGACACCCCTTTGGCCGATGTAAACGCCCAGGATAAGATAAATCTGCCAGATATTTTATATATTCCCCCTGCTCCTACAACCGCTTTGAAATTCGGTGCAAATTTAAATATAGGAGTTACTTCGCAGATAGACTCTCAAACAGGCCAGGAAGTAGCAAAAAGTTCAGATCATTTCACTACTGCCCTTTTCAATCCTGACGGTACGCAAAATATCTTAGATATGACTTTTACCAAACAATTCCCGGAACTTCAGGAAGGAAGTATCTTCAACATAGACTTTAAAGTACTTAAAAATGCCGGTCAACAACAAAGCGGCATAAGTTACGACCCTGCCCAGTACTTGACTTATCCCAACGACAATACCTTGTATCAAATCGTAGATTCCGAAGCAGGAACATTGAGATTCAACGGGTCAGGAGCCCTAGTGCAGGCAGTTTTACCGACACTCTCGAACGAAGGTACATCAGTTACGCTAAATCTTGGAACTCCGCTTGACAACAACATTCCAAACAGCGGATATGACGGCATGACCGCGGTAAAAGGTCTTGGAAGAGAGACAAAATTTGTAGATAACAATGGAAAACCCGAGGGTATCTTAGAAGATTACACCATACAAGAAGACGGCAATATAGTAGCAAGTTTTACAAACGGTGACAGTGCATCAGTAGCTAAAATCGCTATTTTTCATTTTCCAAACGATGGCGGTCTTCAAAAAGTAGACAGCAATATGTATATCCAAAGCAATAACAGCGGAAAAGCATTTTTTTATCAGGAAAACGGTCAAAACGTAAATGGCAACAGGATACTTACTAGTAAACTTGAAGCCAGCAATGTACAGATAAGCACGGCATTGACAGAGCTTATCATCATGCAAAAAGCTTTTGATGCAAATGCAAAAAGCATAACGACAAGTGACCAAATGATACAAAAAGCCATCAATATGAAGAGATGATATGGTTAATGGCGAGTGGTGAAGGATGGAATGAAAATTGGAATGAAAATTGCTTTTACAAGATATACAAAAACTAATAATTTATAAAAGGATCTGAAGATGATGAGATCACTATGGGCTGGAGTATCCGGTCTAAATGCACACCAAATTGCAATGGATGTCGAAGGAAACAATATAGCCAATGTAAATACAGCCGGCTTTAAGTACAGTAGAGTTAACTTTTCTGACCTTTTAAATCAAACCTCAAAGATAGCCACTGCCCCACAAGGGGAACTTGGTGGTAAAAACCCTATGCAAGTAGGTCTTGGAACTCAGGTGAGTTCCATAACCAAGATATTCAAACAAGGCTCCATTCAAACTACAGATAAAAATACCGACTTAGCTATCCAAGGAGACGGATTTTTCGTAGTTAGTCCTGATGGCGGGAAAACATATAAATTTTCAAGAAACGGAGACTTTGTCTTCGATGCAAACGGTAACTTTGTTGACAGCAACGGTTATATTGTACAAGGCTGGATGAGAGACCAGGCAACAGGGGAGATAGACTCAACAGCCCCCATAAGAAATATCACCATTCCACCCGGACTTACAACACCGGCAAATGCTTCAACCTATATCAATCTAAAAGCGAATCTAAACTCTGGAAATTCGATAGTGAACAAATCTCCCATCTACTCTTTGGATTATTTGGCAAATGCGGTTGATTTAAACAATAACGGCGTTGCGGATGCGGGTGAAACACACAATGAAAACGACTGGGGAAGTGATATATTCAATACAGATAAAAAACTTTATGAAAGAAGTGAGGATTTTGGAGTTCTTTTTAATTCCGTAGGGGAAGCTTTCAACCTGCAGGAAAACCAGGGTATATGGGTAAGTTATGCAAACGCGAAACATACCGAAACGATCACAGCTACAGGTGCTCAAACAGTAGATTTGACCTTAAACGGCACAAGCATTACCGGTAGCACCAATGGAGCGACTACAGCAGAAACAGCCCAGCAAATTGCAACCCTCATCAACCAAAAAACATCTTTGACAGGCGTTGTCGCCACAGTTAACGGAGCCGATATAACTTTTTCAAACAACAACGGCGGAACAACCGAAAATATGAAAAATATAGATTTAAATGTAAATGCGGCTGATTCTACAAGTTTGACCAGCAAAGAGGTATATACAGCTTACAAGTATCAGTATGTAAAAAGCGGTGCCGCTCCTATACAAGGCACTCCAGCAGCAAATACCGCAGCTACTTCAAGAACATTTACAACTACCGAGGATCTAAGAGAAGCCATGCAAAACGATGCAAGAAGCAATGTTGACTTTGACAGTAGTAACGACGGTGGCGAGGCAAGTGGCTCGGACAGCAACGACGGAGTTTTGGTAACGGTAACAGACGGAGGAAAATATGAGATAAAAAATCCCGGCAGTGGTTCAAATGACTGGGATATGAATCTTAAATTGACAGCTTTGACCGATGCCACAAACGGAGTAAGCGCAAATGAAAAATTTACCACGACCATGAGTGCACTTCAAGGAAACCTGCCTATAGGAAACAATACAAGAATTTCTCAGACCATAAATGCCGCAACACATGCTTCAAGTATAGATGTATTTGATTCACTGGGAACAAAACATACTGTTAGGTTCGAATTTAGGAAAATCGGCTATACCGCTGATGGCGGTACCCAATGGAGCATTGTTATATCCGTTCCCGAACCTGGTGATATAAACGGAGGAGTTAACCCTAAAAACATAGTAACAGGAAATATAAGCTTCAATTCCGACGGTTCACTAAGCTCATACACTCCTACAAACTTGACTTATACTGCAAATAACGGTTCAGCCCCAAATCAAAACATCAACCTGCAATTTGGTACGGCAAGTCAGTTTGACGGTATGACAAGTTTTGATGCCCATTCAAATACTTCCGGTATTTCACAAGACGGTTACCCGGGAGGTGATTTAAACGGTATCAGGGTGGATGAAACCGGAACCTTGATAGGAAGTTTTACAAATGGTAGAAGTTTCGGGCTTGCTCAGGTTTCCATGGCAAGTTTTACAAACAACGTAGGTCTTGAAAGTGACGGGGGTGGAGTATATATACAGACTTCAAACTCGGGAGATCCCATCATCGGTCAGGCAGCTACAGGAAAAAGAGGGTTTATACAGGCAAGTTCACTCGAGATGAGTAATGTCGATCTAAGCAGAAGTTTAACTCAGCTTATCATCGTCCAAAGAGGCTTCCAGGCAAATTCAAAAACCATAACGACCTCAGATCAAATGCTAAATACCCTTCTTCAGTTAAAACAATAAATCATTTAATATAATTTTGCTATAATAAGTCCTAAAAAATAGGACTTATTATGCAAGTAACTCTACTAAATCACACTCCACTGATAGTTTGTGCAAATGCCATAAGAACTTGTTGGCAAAGTTTCGATAAAAGCGATAACGGTGGAGAAAAAGATAAAGAACTCATAGACAGAGTGGGTAACAAATTTAAACATGCTTCGACGCTTGAACACCTTCACTATAACTTTTATATAAAAGGTATCAGCAGAGCCCTGCTTCAAGAATTAGCCAGGCATAGGATGGCAAGTTTGAGTGTCAAATCCACAAGATATACACTAAAAGAGTTAAAAAAGGAACCGGAATTTACCCCTGCCGATGTGGAAAGGGCGAAAAAATACCTTGTTTTTACAGATGTCGCCATAGTTGATGAAATGAGTATAAAAGCTTTGGAAAATTTGAGGAAAGTACTGCTTGAGGGGATTAGCAATGATAAAGCAAAATACTGCCTTCCGGAGAGTTATAAGACTGAGTTGACATGGAGTGTCAATGCTAGAAGTCTGCAAAATTTCCTAAGCCTAAGAACCTCTAAATCCGCCCTGTGGGAGATAAGAGAACTAGCTTACAAAATCTACAAAGTTTTACCCGAAGACCACAAATATCTCTTTGAGCATTGTGTTGCAAAAAGCCGGGAGTAAGCACCCGGCTTTTTGCATATTTTTAAACAGAACCTTGGTCTATCATAGAATCAGCTACTTTTTTAAAGCCTGCTATATTTGCTCCTGCCAACAAATCATCTTTACATCCGTACTCTTCGGCAGTACCATAAGATATATCAAAAATATTTTTCATTATTTGATGAAGTTTTGCATCAACCTCGGCAAAAGACCAGTTTGACATACTTGCATTTTGACTCATTTCTAGCTGGCTTGTAGCAACACCACCTGCGTTTGCCGCTTTTGCCGGTCCAAATATCACTTTGTGCTCTTTTAAATATTTTACCGCATCCGGGGTTGTAGGCATATTTGCACCCTCATTTACAAGTTTGCATCCGTTTTTAACCAACGCTTTTGCATCGACAAGAGTCAATTCGTTTTGTGTTGCACTAGGAAATGCGCAGTCACACTTTACATGCCAGCAAGCATGTCCGCCTTCAGGATATTTGGAAGCCGGGATGTACTCTGCATCCGGTCTTAACTTGATATATTCGCTAAGTCTTTTTCTGCCTATCTCCTTGATACCTTTTAAAAGTTCAAGATCGATACCTTCTTTATGATAAATAGTTCCACCACTGTCACTACAAGTTACCGGTAGTGCATCCATGTCATATAGTTTTTGTATAGTATAAATTGCAACGTTACCTGAACCTGAAACGGCACATGTTTTACCTTTTAGAGTGTCTCCATATTTATTTAGAGCATGTTCTGCAAAATAAACTGACCCGAAACCGGTTGCCTCAGTTCTTCCAAGTGATCCGCCCCAATTGACTCCTTTTCCAGTCAATATACCTTCAAATTTTCCAGTCAATTTTTTGTATTGGCCAAACATATAGCCAAGTTCTCTACCGCCTACACCGATATCGCCCGCAGGAACATCTCTGTTTGCTCCTATATGTCGTGAGAGCTCTATCATGAATGCCTGGCAGAATCTCATGACTTCGTTTTCACTTTTACCTTTTGGATCAAAGTTACTACCGCCTTTGCCGCCACCTATATTTAGCCCTGTCAATGAATTTTTAAATATCTGCTCGAAGCCTAAGAATTTTATAATACCCAAATTTACACTAGGGTGAAACCTAAGCCCGCCTTTATATGGTCCAATAGCTGAGTTGAATTGCACTCTGTATCCTGTATTTGTTTGGATTTCTCCACTGTCATCTACCCAATTTACTCTAAACATGATAATCCTCTCAGGAACCACTATCCTTTCAAGAATATTGTACTTATCATACCTGTTATCTCTTTCCAAAAGTGGTTTTAAAGAGTGCAAAACCTCTTCGGTTGCTTGATAAAACTCTTTTTGACCCGGACTGTTTTTAGCGGTCTGGTTCAACACCTTTTCAATGTATTCTGTAACAGACATTTTAGTCTCCTTATAAAAAAATATTAGCATAACTATAGCACTATAAACTGATAAATCTCTTAAAAAAATGAATGAATTATAAAAGTAAATAAGGAAAATTTAAGTTTGTGATAAGTATCGGGAGTGGGGCGAATTACCGCCCCGCTGTATCTAGCCTAAAAATTTCTTTTCAAGCTCTTTTTTGTAAGCATCTAGATCAAAGTCTTTAACGGTAGCAACACCGTCTTCTATCGCAGCTTTTGCGACTGCGTAGGATTCGAAAACCGCTATCCTTTTATCAAAAGGAGACGGGATGATATAGTTTTTCCCATATTCCATATCTTTTCTATCTGGATATGCCGCTTTTACATAGTCCGGTACCGGCTCTTTTGCCAAATCAGCCAAAGCTTTGGCTGCTGCTACTTTCATATTTTCGGTGATTTTTGTAGCCCTTACATCAAGTGCGCCTCTAAAGATAAAAGGGAAGCCAAGAACATTGTTTATCTGATTTGGATAGTCACTTCTTCCTGTACCCATATACACATCATCTCTTACTGCCAAAACCTCTTCCGGTGTGATTTCGGGAGTAGGATTCGCACATGCGTATACTATAGGATGGTCTGCCATACTTTTTATCATATCTTGGGTGATGATTCCAGGTCCTGAAAGACCAAGCACCATATCAGCACCTTTCATAGCATCTTCAAGTGTCCTATCATCTGTTTCTATGGCAAGTTCAGCTTTTATAGGATTGTTCGCCAAGTCTTCTCTGCCTTTATAGATGACACCTTTTCTATCTATCATCGTGATATGTTTTACACCAAGATTTCTGTACATTTTTGAACAAGCCGTGCCGGCCGCACCGGCTCCGACAACAACTATCTTTATATCATCAGCTTTTTTTCCGCTAAGATCTAAAACATTTATAAGCCCGGCTGTTGATATGATAGCGGTTCCGTGTTGATCATCATGAAAAACAGGAACATTGCATATCTCTTTTAGTCTGTCTTCTATCTCAAAACATTTCGGAGCCTTGATGTCTTCTAGGTTAATGCCTCCGAAACTATCCGCTATAGCGGCAACGGTTTTAATGATCTCTTCGGTATCTTTTATATTTAACTCTATATCAACCGCATCGACATCGGCAAATTTTTTAAAGAGTACTCCTTTACCTTCCATGACAGGTTTTCCCGCCAAACAACCTATATCTCCAAGACCCAGAACTGCCGTACTATCTGTGACAACGGCTACGAGATTTCCCTTGTTTGTGTACTTGTAAGCCAAGGATACATCTTTTTCTATCTCTTTACAAGGTATGGCGACTCCTGGAGTGTAAGCCATAGAAAGCTCTTCGGCAGTGTTACATGGTTTTTTAAGCAGAGTTCCTGTTTTACCGCCTATATGATATTCCAAACATTTTTGTTCCCATTCAGTTTTGTTCATCTCTTTTCTCCATAAAAAGTATTAAATTATTTAATCTAACCTCAAGCTCATCTCTACCTATGATACACATGATATCATGTATCGACGGGCTTACCGCGCTACCGACAACGGCTATACGGATTATTTGGGCTATATCCTTCAATTTCAAGTTATATTTGTCCAAAAATCCAACCAAGAGTTTTTCATAGTCTGTCGGAAGATTCAAATCCCCTTCATAACCAATCAAATATTCCACAAACTCTTTAGCCACCTCCTTTGCATTAGCTTTTAAAAATTTTTTTACCGCTTTTTCTTCATACTCTGACGGTCTATTTAAAATCAAACTAGCTTTTTCAGAAAACTCTTTTAGGGTTTTAACCCGTTCTCTTAAAGCATCTATCAAAACCTCTTTCTTTTTAACATCTTTTAAATTTAAACCAAAATATTCCAACTCGTCAACAAATCTATCATAATTCATCTTTTTTATAAATTCACCGTTAAGCCACAAAAGTTTTTCTGCATTATAAGCTGAAGCTGATTTGTTTATATCTTTCGGGTCAAAAAGTCTAAGCATTTCTTCCATGGTAAATATCTCTTGGTCGCCATGACTCCAACCAAGTCTAACCAAAAAGTTAAGCAGTGCTTCCGGTAGATAGCCCTCTTTTTTATATTCCATGACATCCATGGCGCCATCTCTTTTTGAGAGTTTTTTACCCTGAGGATTGAGTATCATGGGAACATGATAAAACTTTGGTATATCCCATCCAAATGCCCGGTATACAACTATCTGTTTTGGGGTGTTACTGAGATGATCATCTCCTCTTATGACATCGGTCACTCCCATATAGTGATCATCAACTGCAACTACAAAGTTATAAGTAGGGCTTCCGTCACTTCTTGCTATGATAAAATCATCCATAACATCATCGGTATTGACTGAAATCTCCCCTTTTATACCGTCTTTGAACGTTATCGTTTCATTGATGGGGCTTTTTATACGAACTACAGGCTCTATATCCTCAGGAGGTATTCCTTTGAAATCTCTGTATCTCCCGTCATATCTTGGTCTTTGTTTTGCCTTCATCTGTTCACTTCTTAAGGCATCGAGTTCCTCTTTGCTCATATAACAGTAGTAAGCTTTTCCTTCATCGAGCAGTTTTTGTATATGCTCTTTGTAAATATCCATTCTTTTTGACTGATAGTATATATCACCGTCTTGTTTGAGTCCAACCCATTTAAAAGCCTCTTCTATAGCTTTTGTAGCTTCTATAGAATTTCTTTTAAGATCGGTATCTTCTATACGAAGTAAAAATTTTCCACTGTTTTTCTTAGCCCAAAGATAACTGTATAGTGCGGTTCTAAGTCCACCTATATGCAGATACCCCGTAGGACTCGGAGCAAATCTTGTTATAACCATTTTATCCAATCCTTTTGTTGATCCAGGAGAATTTTAGCAGACTTTAGCAAAATTTATGATAAAATCTTTTTCAATTTTTAGATGAGGATTGATTGTGATAAAAAAATGTGTAAAAAGTTTGTTTTTGGTGTTACTGTTTAAGTTGAGTTTGGTTGCGGGGTTGGTTGACGGAGTTTCCATAGTGGTAAACAATACCCCCATAACACTTTATGAGATAAAAAAATACTCCGTAAACTTCAAAGTTCCTATAAAAAAAGCTGTTGAAGCACTCATAAGGGAAAAGCTTGAAGATAACCTCATCAAAAAGTATGATTTGAGTGTAAGCGATACAGAGATAACAGATGAGATGGAAAAGATAAGCTCGAGAGCAAATATGTCCATAGTTGATTTTGAAAATTATCTTGAAAAAAAAGGTGTGGATATAGATACATACAAGAAAGATTTGAAAAAAAGAATCTTAAAAAGAAAACTTTATAAAAAAATAGTTTCAGGTAAAATCAAAAGAGCCGATGAACAGGAGTTGAAAGAGTACTATCAAAAGCATATCAATATCTACTCCATCCCTCAAATGATACAAGTTACAGAATATGACTCAAAAGATAAAGAACTTTTGAAAAAACTGATACAAAACCCCATGTTAAATATCAGCGGCATAACAAGAAAAGAGAAAGTCTTAAAATCCAAAAATTTAAACCCCAAACTGCTTTATATACTCCAGCAGGCAAAAGAAGGAAGCTTTACACCTGTTTTAACTCTAAAAGACGGTTTTATATCATTTTATGTCAAAAGAAAGATAAATGTCAAACCCATACCTTTTGAAAAAGTAAAAAATGCCATATTTGCAGAAATTATGAATAAAAGAGAAAAAGATATCATAAAGTCATATTTTGACAAATTGGTATCCGAAGCAAATATAAAAGTTTTAAGAGAACCAAGATAAATCAGTTGCTAACTGATGTTACGCAAGGTTTGAGAGCATTGCTAATTTAAACGGAAAATTAGCGTTAAAAAAATCACACTTAACCCTGAAAGGGCGCTTGCGTTTGTGATTTTTAGCTAATTTGTAGTGTCCTGAAAGGGAAATTAGCACCGTGAACAAATCTTGTGTAACATCAGTTACTAAAAAATTCATCATCACTTTGATTTATATCAAAGTATGTATTTACACTCTCATTTGAGTCTTTTTTGGTTACTTTCACTTCCCAGTGCCCGGGGACTCTGCCCGGGACAAACCTGTAGTCATAGGCTGAGCCGTAATATGGAGGTATAACTATCTCTCTTACCCTGTCATCAAGAGGAGATTTTGGTGAAATCCAGTGAAATTTGAGTATTATATCATCAGGACTGTCAGATCTATCGGAAAAATAAGTACAAATTATCCTGTTTTCTTTTTTTTCACACTTAAGCGAGTTAGCATTTACCAAAGAGGACAGCACGATCAAAGATATGATGATTTTTTTCATGCTGAGCATCTTTTTGTTTATCCTAAATAGTTAGTATCATACCTGTTTTCTATAAAATCAGGATTGCCCATCATTTTATAATGAAAAGGTATGATTGTTTTTATGCCGCCTACTTCAAACTCTTCTAGAGCCGTTTTCATTTTTGCTATGGCTCTGTTTCTATCTTCCGCCCAAACTATGAGTTTGCCTATCATTGAGTCATAATGAGGTGATACGGTGTAGTTACAGTAAACATGAGAGTCTATCCTTATATTTCTTCCTCCAGGTGCTATCCATTTGGTTATCTTGCCGGGACTCGGGATGAATTTTTCAGGATCTTCAGCAGTTATCCTGCACTCTATGGAGTGACCTTTTAGAGTTACTTCATCTTGAGAAAAAAGTTTTTTACCTTCTGCGATTTTTATCATCCACTCGATGATATCTATACCACTTACCATTTCACTTACGGTATGCTCTACCTGTAGTCTTGTATTCATCTCCATAAAGTAAAAGTTCAACTCATCATCAACTAAAAATTCAAAAGTACCCGCATTTTCATACCCTATGGCTTTAGTGGCCTTTACCGCGGTTTTTAAAAGTTTTTCTCTTGTTTTGTCATCAAGTATGACTGCCGGGGACTCTTCAATGAGTTTTTGATGCCTTCTTTGCATAGAGCAGTCTCTCTCGCCCAAATGCACCGCATTGCCATGAGAATCGGCTAAAACCTGTACTTCTATATGTCTTGGATTTCTTATGAATTTTTCCATATATAGCGTTCCATCTCCAAAAGCGTTCAAGGCTTCGTTTCCAGCAGCTAAAACCGCATTTTCCAAAGCTTCTTCGTTTTCTACTATCCTCATGCCTCTTCCACCGCCTCCGGCACTCGCTTTTACGATAACGGGATATCCGATCCTTTTAGCTGTTTTTTTTGCATCTTCAAGATCTCTTATGGCGCCTTCACTTCCCGGTACTACAGGAACTCCCGCCTTTTTCATCACTTCTTTTGCTTTTGATTTGTCACTCATCGTCACCATAAGCTCAACTGAAGGTCCTATGAATGTAATGCCATGATACTTGCAGATCTCTACAAAATTTTGATTTTCACTTAAGAAACCGTATCCCGGAAAAACGGCATCACAGGCGCTTATATCGGCTGCAGCCATAATGGAAGGGATGTTGAGGTAACTTTCGTTTGACTTTACTCCGCCTATACATATAGCAAGATCAGCAAATTTCAAATACTCGGCATCTTTATCAGCTGTAGAGTAAACCGCAACGGCTTCCTTACCCATCTCTTTTATAGTCCTGATGGCCCTAAGAGCGATCTCTCCCCTGTTTGCCACAAGAATTCTTTTTATATCTTTCACCTCAAGGTCTCCAAAGAATTACAGTTTTTCAACACGAAAAAGCGGTTGATCAAACTCAACCGGTTCACCGTCGCTAACCAAAACTTCAAGAATTTTACAATCAAATTCAGCCTCAATCTCATTCATGATCTTCATAGCCTCTATGATAGCGACCGTTGATCCTTGTTTTACCATATCGCCTTCCTTGACAAACGGAGTCGCTCCCGGACTTGGAGCCTGATAGAAAGTACCGACCATAGGTGATTTTATATAATCGCCCTCTTGTTTGGCAGGCTCATTGCTTGTAGTTACTTGGGTTGTTGTATCTTGTATCTGCAAAGGGGGTGTACTCTGTGCTGTTGTTGTAGGCATGGAAACTATCTGTTGGTTTTGGTCTCCTCCTTTTTGAAAGAGTATCTCAAATTCCCCATCTTTTAGTTTTAGTTTACTAAGTCCGCTTTTGTCAAAAGCTCTCATCAAATCTTTTAATTCTTTTTGATCCATTTTTAAATCCTTATTGCATATAATTTGTTATAATACCATATTTTATTTTGTAAAACATTAAAAGGAATAATGAAAATGGGTTTAAAATCTGACAATTGGATAAGAGAAAAATCACTCAAAGATAAAATGATAGAGCCGTTTTGTGAAGAGCAAGTCGGTAAAAATGTCGTAAGCTACGGAGTAAGCAGCTACGGATATGATATAAGAGTCGGCAAAGAGTTCAAAATTTTCACAAATGTCAGCTCGACTGTAGTGGACCCGAAAAATTTTGATGACAAGAATGTGGTTGATTTTGTCGGAGATGTATGTATAGTACCTCCAAACTCTTTTGCATTAGCTAGAACTGTAGAGTACTTTAGGATACCTGATAATGTTTTAGCTATTTGTCTTGGTAAAAGTACTTATGCAAGATGCGGCATCATTGTAAATGTTACACCTTTCGAGCCCGCATTTGAAGGTCATATCACTATAGAGATAAGCAACACCACTCCGCTTCCTGCAAAGATATATGCCAATGAAGGTATAGCTCAGGTACTTTTTCTCGAAGGAGACGAACCTTGCAAAACAACTTATAAAGATAAAAACGGCAAATACCAAAAACAAACAGGCATCACTCTACCAAGGATCTTAAAGTAGCACCAAATTCTTTGATAAAATTTTTATCTTCTAAGATATCTGCATGAGTAGTGTTGTCAAACTCTTTTACTTCAACACTACTTTTTATATGCTTTATCAGGTTTTTAGTTCTTTCGTTTGAAACTACGTTATCGTTTTTTACCATAAAGATAAACAGATCCGCTTTGACATCATTTATATATCTCAAAGAGTCAAATTTATATCTTATAAGCCAATGTATCGGGAAAAACGGATATCTCTCTTTTGCAACATTTTCTATGGAATCATAAGGAGTTATCAAAAAAAGTTTCTTTACATCTCTTTGTGAAGATAGATATATAGCAACTCCGCTTCCTAGGCTTCTTCCGACAACAAAAACTTCTTTTTTATTTGCAAAAGTATCATATATCCTTAGAGCATCATTAAAAAGAGCTTTTTCACTCGGCGTACCGCTACTCAAGGCGTTGCCTCTATAGTTGAAGGCGACTATATCAAAATTTTTTAAGTTTTTAAAAATAGATATAAAATCGGTAGCATCATCGGCATTGCCTCCAAAGTAGATGATAAGTTTTGAAGAGTTATTTTCAAGATAAACACCATCAAGCAAACCATCCTCAACTTTTAACTTCACCTCTTTGCAGTTTTTACACTCCTTTAAAACTTTAGGTCTTTTTTTCTCTACTATTGAGAAGTTAAATATCTTTTGATCTTGAGTAATATACAGATATATCAATGCCGCAATGTACAAAAATAGCAGCAAAAATAAGAGGATCTTAAAACTGCTCAAATCCTTATAACCCTTGCTATATCACCTTTTTTCAAGCTTCCCTCTTTTTCATCTATCCAAAGAAGTGCCGCATTATCAAGCATATTTGTAAGTATCGCACTTGTACCGCTTTTTTTACCTTTTAAATCGACTCTGTATCCGTCTTTGTCATATCTTAGGTTGACTGCGGTAAATTCACTCTTTTTACTTCTTTTTTTATACTCTTCATCCATCTTTGCATAAACTACATCATAGCTATCGTCAACCCCTAACATTCTTTTTATAAGAGGCACGACATACAGATGGGTAGTAACAGCCGAACTGTAAGGAAATCCAGGAAGTGCAAATATATACTTTTTGCCGACTTTTACAACTCTTATATGCATTCCCGGTTTTATAACAACGCCACTTATGAGAGTTTTAGCTTCTATAGAATCAACTGCATCTTTTACAAAGTCATAATCCCCCACACTAACTCCGCCGGTAGTTATGACTATATCACTAAATTCTAATGCTTGAAGTATGGTTTTTTTGATATTTTCCAAGTCATCTCCAACTACTCCCATATTGAAAGTTTTAGCTCCTGCTTTTTTTGCGATAGCTTCGATGGTATAGTGGTTGGTGCTTCTTATCTGGGCACTGTTTGTTTGAGGCGCCCCAAGCTCAAGTATCTCGCTGCCGGTTGCCAAAACCGAAACAACAGGCTCTCTTTTTACTGGGATTTTTACCATATTAAGTCCGGCCATAACACCTATCTGTGCATACTCGATCAAAGTTCCTTTTTTTATAAGTACTTCACCTTTTTTGTAATTTTCCCCGACTTCTCTTACACTAAAACCTTTTGGGACTTCCTCTTTTATGATGATAAGATCGCCTTTAACTTCAACATTTTCTATGGGTATTAAGGTATCTGCACCCTTGCTGATAAGCGATCCGGTAAAAGTTTTTATACATTCACCGTTTTTTATCACGATTTTATTTTCACTACCCGCGGGCAAATCTCCAAGTATCTTTATAGACCCAAGCTTTTGATCTTCATGCTTTATGGCATACCCGTCCATCCCCGAAGTCTCATACTCAGGAGAATTACTATCAGCTATAACATCCTCACTTAAAACTCTCCCGAATGCTTCACTCAAGAACAGTTGTTCACTACCAATCTCTTCATAAAAAGCCTCTCTCAACACTTCCAATGACTCATCAAAACTCATAAATCTCTTCACATTTCCCATTTTCAATTCTCCATTTTCAATTCTCAATTATGCAAGTATCCCCGCTCCATTGATAGGTGTACTTCTATCGAGTGCATACTCTCTTTTTCCGTTTTTTATATCATATTTCCATATCGGAGCATTTGCTTTGAAATCCTCCACAAACTCTTGTATCAACTTCAAAGATACTTTTCTTTTCGGAGATAAAACCGCAGATATATATGAAGTTTTATGATTTGGCACATCCCCACGCGAATGAGCCATAAGAAGATATGCATTCATCTCGTTTGCTCTTTTTTGCCAATCCTCGAACCAACTTTTCAATATAGGCTCATATATATCAAAACTTAGCCCCTCTATACCGTCTTCATCTCTCACAATCCCTACAAAATTGATAAAAGCACCATAATTTTTATCTTTATAAGCATTATACCAGCGAGAGAGTATCTCTTCTACATTCAAAGGTCCGTCATATAGTTCAAGCATGTTTTTCCTTACTTTTACAGTAGGAGATATTTTAACACATAGATTTAAAATTTTTGCTTATCTTTTGATGGTATTAAGTAAAAATTAAATGAATATGTACTATTATATGTACATATATATGAGGAGGTTTATTTATGAGAACTATAAATTTTTCCCAAACAAGAAGAAATTTAGCTTCTACATTTGATTTGGTAATTGATGACTGCACACCTGTTGTAGTAACAAGACAAAACAAAGAGCCTGTAGTTATCATTTCCATGAAAGATTACAAATCTTTAGAAGAAACTGCATATCTTATGCAAAGTGAAGCAAACGCCAAAAGATTAAATCGCTCAATCAGACAGCTTGAAGCCGGTCTTGGCAAACAAAAAGAATTGATAGAAGAATGAAAATAATCTTCAGCGATGATGCTTGGGATGATTATATCTATTGGCAACAACAAGACAAAAAGATTTTAAAAAAGATCAACAAACTCATCAATGAAATCCAAAGAGAACCATACAAAGGCACAGGAAATCCTGAGCCTCTTAAGTATAATTGGTCGGGGTATTGGTCAAGAAGAATCACGATAGAACATAGGCTGGTTTACAAGATCAAAGAAGATGAACTCATGATAGCTCAATGTAGATATCATTATGGATAAAGCGTCGAACGACAAGCAGTTGTCGTTCTTATTCATAAGTTTATTATTTTTATTGTGTTTACTTTGTAAACTTAAACTACTTTCACCTCCGGTGAAATAACCAGAAATCTACCTCGTTTCACTCGCCACGATTTCTTTCAATGTCCCGATTCACTTTTATGTTCGTCACTAAAATCCTTGATTTTAGGACTCACATATAAAAGTTCATAGGATAAAGCTAAAAACGACAAGCAGTTGTCGTTTTTTTAACGCTTTATCCTCCACAGACCGGTGGGAGTAGGGAGACTTTGTCTTCTTTTTTTAGGGGGGTGTCTTCGGAGCAGATTATCTTGTCGTTTACTGATACGGCGCAGATTTTTAGCCATGGTTTTAGATCTTTATCATCTTTGAAATGCTCTTTTAGCTCTTTTAAAGATTTGACATCTACTTCTATACTTGGTCTTTTTATAGGTCCTAAAAATTCTATCTTTGCCATTTTTATTCCTTTTATATATTTTTTATGTTTGATTTAGAGATGCCCTTTATTTAAAAATATCTTAAGAGACTTTTTCTCTTGGTTTCCTACATGGTAGGATATCTTACTCAGGTACAATTCTACCAATTCCAAAGGAAGATCAAGCTTAAGAGCTTCTCTTTTTTTTATGTAGTATGGTATCTTTGTTTTTTGTTTTAAAAATCGTTTGATGATCTT
The DNA here is from genome assembly GCF_055384375.1 of Thiofractor thiocamini. NCBI lineage: Bacteria > Pseudomonadati > Campylobacterota > Epsilonproteobacteria > Campylobacterales > Thiofractor > Thiofractor thiocamini. The sequence goes on from NZ_AP042389.1 coordinate 1,521,320, forward strand.
TTTGTAGTATTTTTCATTTGAGTTTATACAAAATGTCGCAAAGACAAATGGGAGCCCGGTCTGTTTTTTCCACTCATATGCCAAATCTTTGCAATTATCTTTATCTTTATAGTATCTTTGCAAGGCTTTGTTGCCTATAGTTACTTTGCCTTTTAGTTTTAGTATCTTTTTTAGCATATTTGAGCTTTTTGACTCGCTGTCATCTTCATTTTCACCTTCGCACACAAAGACGCTCATCACTTCCCCGTCAGCTACTATACCGGCATTTAGGCATTTTTCACCTCTGCTTTTTATACTTGAGATAAATGCGGCATTTACCTTTTTTTTCAAAAACAGTTCCGTTATATCTGCCGGGTGTGATTTGGTAACGACTCTTTTGATATATGAGTATCTTGAGCTTTTTATAAAAAAATCAAACGGCAAAAGATTGAGATAGTCTATCTTTCCAAATTTTCCTCTCACTTTATGTTATCCTTTTTACAGTACTTTTAGAGCCAGTTGTGCCATCACTATGGCCAAAACAAGAGCCAAAGGATAAACAGCAGCATACGATATGGACGGGTAGTCACTTTTGGTCAAATTGTTTGCCATCGTCAAAGAGGGCGTCGAAGTCATCGAACCACTTAAAAGTCCAAGTATCTTTAAAAAATTCATCTTTAAAACATATCTACATATAAGCGTCATCAATAGTAGCGAAAACACAAGTCCAAAAAGCCCTATATAAACCGGGGTGAAACCATTGGCTTTTATGGATTCTACCAGGTATTTGCCTGCATTCGTTCCTATCGCAGCCATAAATATCAATTGCCCCAACGTCTTCATAAGAGTAGTTGAACTTGGAGACATTTGCCAAACGACAGGACCTACTCTGCCGAGTCTTCCAAGCACAAGTGCGGTTATGAGTATGCCTCCTACAAAACTAAGTTTTATAGTACCTACTACAGGAAAAGAAAACGGTATGCTTCCAAGCAGTATACCAAATACAATACCTAAAGAGATCGGCAAAAAGTCTGCAGCCGGGTATTTTTGCAAATTGTTTCCTATGAGGGATGTTATCTCATCGGCATATTTTTTTGGAGCCACGACATAAAGTTTATCTCCTAACATCAAAGTCATATTGGGATACGGCGATATATCTATACCACTTCTTCTTACTTTGGTTATAACCGCCCTGTAAGACTCCAATTCTTTGATCTGTGAAATTTTTTTGCCTATAATACGCTTTGAAGTGACCAAAAGTCTGTATACTTTCATATCGTCATGAAATGAAAAATCACTCTTTACCTCTTCTCCTACCATTATGCCTACATGTTCTAAGTTTTCTTTCGTTCCGGAAACCCTTATCACGTCACCGTAGTGAAGTATCTTGTCATCTAAAAGTTTTTGATTTTTATCTTTTGATTCTATGCGGTGAATGATGGTATCGGTCATTTTCTCCAATTTTGACTTTTTTATACCATCTTTTTTAAAATTTTCATTTGTGATTTTAAAATTTTTTACCAAAACTTCAGGATATTTACTTTTTTGCATCTGTTCATAATCTTTTATCTCTTTTTCTATATTCACTCTGAATATTATGGGCACAAACCTTATAAATAAAACGGTAGCTACTATGCCAAAAGGATAAACCATACCAAAAAGTACTGACATACTGGGGTCATTCTTTATCTCCAAAGCAGCCGCCAGAGATGGAACACTTGAAAGCGAACCGGTAAATATACCATCTATCACGGTAGGCTTGAAACCCATATATAAACTGATGCCGGCAATGGAGCCAAATATCATAACAAGAAGAAGTGTTGCCAATATATTTAGCTTCAACCCTTCTGTTTTTATAGTTTCGAAAAATCCCGGACCTGATTGAAGACCTACGGCATATATAAATATGGCAAGTCCGAAAAATTTAAACTCTTCAGATACGACCATACCGTAATGACCTGCGATAAGAGCCACTATAAGCATAGCTGAAACATCAAGGGAAAAACCTTTGACTTTAAAGTTTCCCAAAATGTATCCAAGAGATATGATCAAGAAAAGATAAAATATATCACTGTGTATCATAAAAAACCGCTTTCGTTTTTAAAAAAAATTAAGATATAATTATACAACAATTCAGTTACAAACACAACGATAAAAAGGATAGTTTGATGACCCCCTCAAGAGAAGATGCACTTAATTTACTCAAAAAGTACAACGACAATGAATCACTAGTAAAGCATGGGTTAGCGGTAGAAAGCGCAATGCGCCATTTTGCAAGAAAATTTGGAGAAGATGAGGAAAAGTGGGGCATAGTGGGACTTTTACATGATCTTGACTATGGAATGTACCCTGAAGAACACTGTTATAAAGCCAAAGAAATCATGGAAGAAAACGGATATCCAGATGAGTACATAAGAGCCATGATGAGCCATGCGTACGGAATATGCACCGATGTAGAACCGATCTCTTTGATGGAAAAAACTCTCTATGCGGTAGATGAGCTGACGGGACTTGTAACAGCCTGTGTGTATGTAAGACCGAGTAAAAGCATCCTGGATCTTACTCCAAAATCGGTAAAGAAAAAATGGAAACAAAAGTCATTTGCCGCCGGGGTTGACAGACAAACCATAGAAAAAGGTGCCGATATGATCAATATTGAATTAGGCGAACTTATATCGGAAGTCATAGAAGGCATGAAAAAAGATGCTGAAAGCTTAGGACTCAAAGGAAGTTTGTAAAATTGGTGGAGCATAGCGGGCTCGAACCGCTGACCCCGACGCTGCCAGCGTCGTGCTCTCCCAGCTGAGCTAATGCCCCACACATTTACGGCGAGATTATATCATAGTTTTTATAAATAATATTTTAAAATCTCATCTCTACTTTCAAACGGGGTTTCTTTTATCACTTCATCTTCAAATGTCACTTCATAAAGCTCATCTTTTTTCGCTTTTGTAAAAGTCAGGATAATTTTAGCTGCAAGTTGTTTGTCCTCATTGGTTGCAACTTTGGTGATCTTTGAAAAAGGTGAAGGCAGATCCGGCACATCAACTGAAATCATTTTGGAATTTTCTAGCTCTTTTATGCGTTCATTCTCCCCTTCATTTCTTCCCACTATCAGTTTTATACCCTCTCTTAGCCTCAAGTGTCTGCCTACTTTTAAAAGCTCTATATCTTCTACTTCAAGTTTATCATACTTTATAAAGTCTCTAAGTTTGTTTGAAAACCTCTCATCGGTCAAAAGACAACCGCCTCCAGGGGTTTCATAATCTTCAAAACCGTACTCTTTGGCCAGTCTTAGCTGAGTTTCCCTGTTTCTTCCGCTTAAGCCCAAAAGCTTTTCTCTATCAACCCATCCTTCAAGTTCCGGCTTGGTAGGCTCTAAGAGTTTTGCCGAAAGAGGTCTTAAGAGGAGATTCTCCTCTATATCGTTTGCCAGTTTTTTCACCTGCAAGAGTGCATCTTTTCTTTGACTCATAGGTCTTTGGGCTAAAACTTCTCCTGTTATGATAAAACTTGCATCAAATCTTGGCATCAGAGCTTTTGCAACTCTTATCATATTTGCATGGCAATCTATGCAGGGGTTAAAATTTTTCCCATATCCATACTTCGGTGAAAAAAGTATATCTTTTATGAAGTTATCCCTGACATTTACTATCTCGAAATCAGCCCCTACGATATCGGCTCTTTTTTTTAAAATTTCTTTGTTATCTTTTGTCGAACCAAAGCCGGTATCTATAAAAAGTGCGGTTACATCTATCCCCTGATCTTTCATAAGTCTAACGGAAATCATACTGTCAAGTCCGCCGCTAAAAAGCGAAATGCACCTCATCTTAGATCTCTTCATACTCTACTATTTCCCCTCTTTTGAGTCTATATATCTTATCCTGGATTTTTCTTATGTAAAAACTTTTTTTATCAAAAGGTAAATTCAAAGTTTTTATATTATCAAGTTTTATCTTATAATATCCTAGCAAAAGCAGCCTCAACTGTTTTTTAAGTTCCTCTTCATCAAGCTCATTGATATCTTCCCTTACAAGCAATCCCTCAAATCCTTTCCCGTCATCTCCTCCTACAAGCTTTACAAACAGATCCCTATGTACCCTAAAAACTTCTTCTCCGATACTATCAAGCACCATATCCAAAAACTCCGGCTTTAAAAGAAGTGTTTTTATGATGACAAGTTCGGCTAGATCCTCCTTTTGACCACTTGAGGGCTGCACCTGCCTTCTTTTGTTTCTATTTTGAAAGCGGATAACTCTTTTATCCACATTTAAAACAGTTGAGAGATAATTTTTGTAACTATCTTGTAAAACAGGTGAGAGTGTTTTTAAAAATTCCACTCCTTCATTCAAAGCTTTCTCTTTTTCTATGGGATTGTGTAAATTATACTTTGAAGCTATATGCTCTACAGCGAAGTTTGCAAAAGGTTTTGGATCATTAAACAAACTCTTCAATGCTCCTATATCGCCCTCTTTTACCATATCGGCAGGATCCTTTCCACCCTCAAATATAACGACTCCTCCATCTATCGAAGAGGATGAGAGCATTTTTGCAGCTTTAAAAGCCGCTTCGATACCTGCTTTGTCGCCGTCGTATGAGAGGATTACTTTGGGCTCACCTCTTCTTAAGAGTGGCAAATGATCACTTGTTAGAGCAGTTCCAAGTGTTGCGACACACTCGCTAAAGCCCGCCTGGTGCAACATGATAACATCAAGATAACCCTCTGTTATGATAATCCTTCCTTTTTTATTGATACTCTCTCTTGCCAAATGATAACCGTATAAAAGCTTTGATTTGTTAAAGAGATAAGTTTGCGGGGAGTTTATATACTTTGCGGGGTGATTTGATATGGTTCTTCCTCCAAAACCTACTATCTTACCGTTTGGTGCATATATAGGGAAAGTTATCCTCTCAATCAGTCTTGCATATATGTTGCCTCTTTCATCTTTGCCAAGAATTCCTGTTTTTAAGGCATCTTCCAATGGTAGTAGACTTTCTTTTAAAAACTTTATGCTCTCATGAGAGGTTGGTGCATATCCAAGCTCGAACTTTTCTACGGACGATGTATATATCCCTCTTTGTTCGATGTAATCTTTTGCTTTTTGGTTTGAAAAAAGATTTTTTTTGTAAAATTGATTTATCTGCTCTAGTACTCTTCTATCATCTTTTTTCTCAAGACTGCCTTTTGTATAGTTTAGAGGTACGTTAAAATCGTTTGCAAGTTTTTCTATGGCTTCTGGATAACTAAGTTTGTCATAATCCATCACAAAACTTATGGCATCTCCCCCTGCCCCACACCCGAAACAGTGATATATCTGCCTTGAGGGACTTACTACAAAACTTGGAGTGTCTTCTGAGTGAAAAGGGCATCTTGCCTTATAGTTCGCGCCGCTTTTTTTAAGTTCTATATACGAACCTACGACTTCAACGATATCGAGTCTGCTCTTGAGATTTTCTATGGAATTTTGCTCTATCATAAAAACATTATATAATATTTGATATAATAAAAAGCATAAATAATTAACGTAGGTTGCAATGGATAATTTTTACATAGGATACAGAGATCCTCTTTTTGGTATCATTATCTTTTTTCTGCTTATTTTTATAGTCTCTTTTGTAAATTACTGGTGGAGCGTATATAAAAATAAAAACGAAGAGAGCAATATCCAAAAATTCATAGACAAGTTTCAGATAGATGACTCAAAAAACGAGTACAGGATCATCTTTGAAGATAAAAATCTCACACTTGACAGCATCATACTTTTGGCTAAAAGTTATAAAAAGATAGGAGAGTATGAAAAAAGCATAGGCATATATCTATATGCTCTTAAAAAATATACAAAAAGAGCCCAAAAACAACAAATCCTTTTTTTGCTCGGCAAAGTGTATCTAAAAGCCGGCTTTATAGAAAGAGCAAGAGAAGTCTTCATAGAGTCATTGAAAATTTCTCCAAGACATGAAGAGTCTTTGAAGTATTTGACAATCACTTATGATATTTTGAAACGATACGATAAAGCCCTGGAAGTTTTGGATGCACTTGAAGAGCTTGGAAGTGATACGAAAAAAGAGAAGATTTATCTAAAAGCTCTTTATATCTCCTCGAAGCAGATGAAATATAAAGAAAAAGAGCAGTTGCTCTATGATCTTGCATCCTTGAAATCAACCCAGAGACTATATGTGGAATTTTTACTAAAACACAATAAGCCTCTGAATTTTCAAAAGATAAAAGATTTTGACTTTTTAAATCTTTTTGATATATGGTGGAGAATGGATGAGAGTTTGTTCGATATGGATTTTGCTAAAAATCACCCGTTCTTAAGCGATATACTCAGTGCAAGAGGATTTTCTTATAAAGAAAGAGAGAGTGATGTGTTTGAGCTTGATGTACTTAAAACATTGGTACACTGCGGTTACGAAAAAGCAGATCTCAGTTTTGAGTATTTTTGCTCAAACTGCAAAAACACATATCCTTTCTACTTTTCAAGATGCCCTAACTGCCACCATATAGACAGTGTACAAATATTGCCCAAGCTTACAAAAAAGGTAACTCAGAGTGAAATCAGTACATATATTTAGCGACGGTTCAAGTCTTGGCAATCCCGGTAACGGAGGATACTGTGCCATACTCAAATACAAAGACAGTAAAAAGATCGTAAAAGGAGCCGTACCAAATGCCACCAATAACCAAATGGAGCTTTTAGCCGTCATAGAAGCGCTTGAAAAATTGAAAGAGCCTTGCAAGGTTGAACTTGTAAGTGACTCGAACTATGTGGTCAAAGGCATAAACGAATGGCTTGAAAACTGGATAAAGAAAGATTTTAAAGGTGTCAAAAATCCAGACCTTTGGAAACGATATATAAAAGCTGCAAAACCTCACAAGGTAAATGCCATGTGGGTTAGAGGTCATAACGGACATAAAGAAAATGAAGAGTGTGATAAAATCGCAAGAGAAGAAGCAGGCAAGTTAAAATAAAGGAGTTAAACTTGGATAAATTAGATGAATTACAAAAGTGCTTGGGGTATCGTTTTAAGGATAAAGCTTTGATACTCGAGGCACTTACACACAAAAGCTATAAAAAAGCAAAAAACAATGAAAGACTGGAGTTTTTAGGGGATGCCGTACTCGACCTGGTAGTAGGAGAGTATCTTTACCGCAAATTCCCAAACATTGACGAAGGAAAACTCTCGAAGATGAGAGCATCACTGGTAAATGAAGAGGGTTTCAAAAAACTCTCACAAAAATTAAATCTTGGCAAATATCTCTATTTGTCTGCTGCTGAAGAGCATAACAAAGGAAGAGAAAAACCTTCACTTCTTTCAAATGCTTATGAAGCATTGATGGGTGCTTTGTATCTTGAAACCGGACTTGACAAAGTAAAAGAGATAACATACAAACTCCTTGAGGAAGTTTACCCCAAGATTGACCTTGATAGCATATTTAAAGATTATAAAACAACTTTGCAAGAGTTCACGCAGGAGCATTTTGGAGTGATTCCGGAGTATAAGATGATAAGCTCCAAAGGACCGGACCATAAAAAAGAGTTCGAAATGGCGGTTTTCATAGGAGATAAAGAGATAGCAAGAGCAACCGGCAAGAGTAAAAAATCCGCTCATCAAAAAGTCGCACAAATGGCATTGGAAAGATTTAAGAAGGATAAGACATTATGAGTTTTAACAGTTTTGGTGATATTTTTAGTTTTTCTACTTTCGGTGAGTCGCATGGAAAGGCGGTTGGATGTATAGTTGACGGGGTGCCAGCCGGCTTAAAGATAGATGAAGAGTTTATCCAAAGTGAACTAGATAGAAGAAAACCCGGACAAAACATATATCAAACCCAAAGAAAAGAGGGTGATAAAGTAAAAATCTTAAGCGGAGTTTTTGAAAGTGTCAGTACCGGTACCCCGATAGCTTTGATGATAGAAAACACAAACCAAAAGAGCAAAGACTATTCAAACATCAAAGATCTTTTCAGGCCCGGTCATGCGGATATGACTTACTTTTACAAATATGGCATAAGAGACTACAAAGGAGGAGGCAGGAGCAGTGCTCGTGAAACGGCTGCCAGGGTTGCGGCCGGGGCGGTGGCGAAACTTCTTTTAAAAGAGCTTGGCATAGAAGTTAAAGGCGGTATTTATGCTATCGGGGATATTGAAGCAAAAAACCTTGACTTTGATTTTGCAAAAAAGAATATCATTTATTCACTTGATAAAAACGAAGAAGAACGACAAAAAAAGCTTATAGAAAAGGTTAGAGGTGAACATGACTCTATAGGCGGAACGGCTTTGGTGAAGATAGAAAATGCTCCCATCGGACTTGGTGAGCCGATATATCAAAAGTTTGACGGGCTTTTGGCAAGTGCCATGATGAGTATAAACGGTGTAAAAGCCGTAGAGATAGGTGATGGGGTAGAAGCAAGTAAAAAAAGAGGTTCAAGCAATAATGACGAGATAACAAAAGATGGTTTTCTCTCAAATCACAGTGGAGGGATACTAGGTGGCATCTCAAACGGAGATGATATCATCATAAAAGTTCACTTCAAGCCGACCCCTTCCATATTTCAATCACAAAAAACCATAGATATAAACGGTGAAGAAAAAATTTGTGAGCTTAAAGGAAGACATGATCCGTGTATCGCCATAAGAGGCTCGGTTGTAGCTGAAGCTATGGCTGCTTTGGTGTGTGCTGATCTTTTACTGCTCAATATGGGGCGGAAGATGGACAATGTTAAAAGTGTATATGAGAGAATGGGTGGATGAGTTGATGGGTAAATACAAAGGAAATAATAAATGAAAGTACTAATAACCGGAACGGCGGGATTTATAGGAAGTCATTTGGCTTTGAAGTTGCTTCAAAGAGGTGATGAAGTCGTAGGAATTGACAATATAAATGATTACTATGACCAAAAAGTAAAATATGGAAGACTTCAAAGAGCGGGTATTGTAAAAACTCTTGAAGATGGAGAAGATATACCCTACAACAAACCGATAACAAGCAACAAATACCCAGGTTATAAATTTGTCAAACTCAATCTTGAAGATAGAGAAAATATAGATAAACTCTTTAAAGAAGAGAAATTTGATAGAGTCATAAATCTTGCAGCCCAAGCGGGAGTTAGATACTCTCTTGTCAACCCTTATGCTTATGTAGAAAGTAACATAGTTGGATTTGTCAATCTTTTGGAAGCTTGCAGGCACAATGATATAGAACACTTGACTTATGCAAGTAGTTCAAGTGTTTACGGACTCAATGAAGTACAGCCTTTTTCTACTCATGACAATGTTGACCATCCTATAAGTCTGTATGCCGCAAGTAAAAAATCAAATGAACTGATGGCTCATACATATAGTCATCTTTACGGGCTTCCAACTACGGGGCTAAGGTTTTTTACAGTCTATGGACCATGGGGAAGGCCCGATATGGCTTTGTATCTTTTTACAAAAGCCATTCTTGAAGATAAACCTATAGATGTTTTTAACTACGGAGAGATGCAAAGAGATTTTACTTATATAGATGATATAGTCGAAGGTATCATAAGAGTAAATGACAATCCTCCCAAAGGAAATCCTTCCTGGAGTGGAAAAAACCCGGATCCTTCAAGTTCAAAAGCTCCCTATAAGATATACAATATCGGCAACAACAATCCCGTAAAATTGATGGATTTCATAGAAGCCATAGAAAAAAAACTTGGAAAAACCGCCAAAAAAAATATGCTTCCCATCCAACCGGGTGATGTACCAAGCACTTACGCCGATGTAGGCGATCTTGTAAAAGAGTTGGGCTACAAACCACAAACCTCCATACAAGAAGGTATCAATAACTTCATAGATTGGTATCTTGAATTTTTCAATATAAATTTAAGGAAATCATAAATGCAACAAAACAAAGAACTACAACCATGCTACGAAGAAGATGAGATAGACTTGAAAGAATTGCTAAAAACGATTTTGAAATATAAAAAATTTATACTCTTTTTTACACTTATTATAACTCTTATAGCAGGAATATATGCTTTTACAAAAAAACCCATATATGAAGCAAAGTCAAATGTAAGGATAGGTTTCATAGGAAACAAACTCATAGAAGAGCCAGAAATCATATCTAAAACTTTAAAAGTGTTTTTTAATGTTGATGGCAAACAAAAGACAGAAGAAAATGCTACAGCTGTTGTAAAAAATATTACTTTAAACAAAAAAGTAACAAATTTCTTGACAATCGAAACTAATGGAATTTCAAATAAATTTGCAATAAACAAAAACATAGAAGTTGTTAATTATCTTAAAAATATTTATCAAAGGAAAATTGACCAATATAAAATAAATACTCAAAATAAAATTGAAAATCTTAAACAAAAGATAAAAGATATAAAGAAGTTTAAAACTCAAAATATAAAAAATCAAATAAATGTACTAAAAAAACAAAAAATCAAGCTGATAGATAATAAGATTAAAATATTGAAAACACAAGATATTGTAAAATTACAAAAGCAAATTGATTTAATGAAAAATATAGATATAAAAAATATAGATAATAAGATTAAAATATTAAGAACACAAGATATTGTAAAGTTGCAAAAGCAAATTGATTTAATGAAAAATATAGATATAAAAAATATAGATAATAAGATTAAATTTTTACAAACAATACAAAAAACAAATTTGCTTGATAAAATAAAATATTATACATCTAATTTAAAAAAATATAACCAGGCTATATCTAACTTATACAGAAATATAAATCATGGTAAAAATCCAACCATAGATACAATTTCATCCATACAAATGGTAAATTATCAAAACCTTATAATTAATGCACAAAATCATATTGAGGACCTTAAATTAGAATTACAAAAGATAAAAGAACAGACCATACCATCACTGTTTGACAAAAAACAGAAAATAATAGAAATAGACTTACAGCACAATATAAATATGATAGATAATATTAAAAATATCACGATTCCTGATCTTGTAAAACAAAAACAGAAAATTATTGATGTATCTATAAAAAACCTTCAAACTAAGATAGATAATATTAAAAATATCACTATCGTTGGTTTGCAAAAAGAAAAGCTCAATATAGAGTTAGATCAAATTAGAGCCTTAGAACATACATTAAACACTACTATACCTCAAAATATTTTAGACATAAAACATCAAATTAAACAATTGGAGTTTAATATATGTGACCAAAATTTAAGAAATTCGTATATAGTGGGTAATATAATAACTCACAATTATCCCATAAAACCCAAAAAGAAACTTATCATCACGGTTGCTTTTGTTACGGGTTTGATTTTATCCATATTTTTGGTATTTTTTATGGAATTTGTAAAATCTATAAAAGAAGAGGATTTGGAAGATAAAAAGGCTACTTTATAGTTAGTTTATATCCTATTCCTTTGATATTTTCTATCATATTTTTTTCTACCAGTTTTTTAAGTTTGGCTATATAAACTCTTATGGCACCTTCACTGTATTCGCTCGAGGTGCTCCACAGTCTGTTTATGATCTGTTCTTTTGTTACTATTTGACCTTCGTTTTCTATAAAAAGTTCCAGTAGTTTTATAGTTTTTAAAGGAAGTTTGACAGGTCTGTTTTCTTGCACTACAATCCTGTTTTTAAAATCATAGTAACAGTTTTTCGTTAAAGCGACAGTAGTTTTTACATTCCTTCTTTTTTTAAGAAGCACATGTATGCGATAGAGAAGCTCTTCAAGATCTATGGGCTTTTTCATATAGTCATCACATCCACTCTCATATCCGTTTTTAAGAGTTTCGATGTCCTGATGTGAAGTTATAAATATGGTCGGTCTCTCATCCCCGCTTCTTCTTATCATTTTTAAAAAATCAACCCCACTCACATAGGGAACATTGATATCAAGTAGATATATATCATAGTTATTGTAATAACTTTTTTGTACCGCTTCTTCTCCGTCACTTGCTATATCCACTTCAAAACCATTTTCTTCCAAAAAATCCGTTAAAGTTTCTGCAAACAGAGTATTGTCTTCCAAAAGCAAAGTTTTCCATTGTTTTTTCATACTGTTAGCATAACATCCGTATGTTAAATATTTGTTAACGATCAATACTTGTTGTATCCGCCAAGTGCAAATTTGCTAAAATAAACACCTACCCTAAAAACTGCTCTCATTCTTGGTTTGAAGTTATCGCTGTCTCTAAATATCACTCCCGGGCTTAACGAATAAAAAGCAAAATTGTGATAAAAAAACCTTTTATATGAAACTTCGGCAAGATAGTAGTGTAGCTTGAAGTCGTTTTGATCATCTCCTGAACTGTAGAGCGAAAAGGAACCGCTTACTCCCTCTTTTGGGTTGATATACTTATCCAGGATCAAAGCATTGACAGTCTCATTTAGTTGATTATTGTCTTCAGCATAGTGATATTCGTTCAAGAAAGTGAATTTGTAATTTTCATTTATAATTTTATATATCAAAAGCTGCATAGTATTGTCAAAATGTTTTCTTGCAAAATATTTGGCATTGTTGTTTATCCCGAGTTCCCAATTATACTTTTTGTAAAAAGTTTTGGAAAGATACAACGAAATGTATGCATCAGGTGTGATACCGCTAAAATGCACGCCTGAACCATATTTTACATTTATAAACTTGGTATCTATCTTATCTAGCTCCACGCCTAGGATGTAACTGTTGTCCCCGACTGTGTTTCCGACATTTGAACTTGTTTGCTGATCGGCTGAAATAGTATCTTTGAAATCCTCGAACACGAGATGAAGTCTTTTTTGGGTCTTTGGGAGTCTTATCCTAAGTTTGGCGTTAAATCTATAGGCAGAGTTTGTATGCTCTTCACTGTATGTATCAAATGATAGATTGAGATATGATTTGTTTTTCGTATGAAATTCTATATCTTTTCTGCCAAAAAAAGTATCTATTTTATTTGAAGTATCATATATCCACTCACTTAACAATTGATGGGTTTTATCTATATACCCCGACTGTTCACCGGCATTTGAACATATCGGGACATATAGCATCATCACTAAAAATAGAATTCTTTTTTTCATGCTCACCTCTTTGAGCATATTATACCACTATTTCTCAAAAGAAATATTTTAAACCGGAAGTACCCTTATGCTTTCATCGAGTTTCTCTTTTAGTATCGCCTCTATGGCATATAAAGTTCCGGTCGCACTACTGGCACATCCGCTGCAAGCTCCAAGATATCTTATATAGATATCGGTGTAGTCTTCATTCTCTTTTATATCAAGGATTTCAAGGTTACCACCGTCCATTACAAGCATAGGCCTTATATGTTCATCTATGATCTCTTCAACGGCTTTTAACTTTTGTATGACAGTCATCTTTTTAAAAGGTACCTCTTCTCCGGTTTTTTCACTCTCTTGCAATCTCTCAGCCTCCATTTCAGCTCTTGTTTGAGCCAGTATATCAACAAGATAATACTCTCTTTCTTCATGACCGCCAGGTTTTATACAGCTTTTGCAAAATGCTCCGGCTTTTGTATAGTCCGTTATCTCTTCTACGGTTTTCAAGTCATTTATCTTTATAACTTCTTTAATAGTTCCAAGAGAGACTCTGGCACATTCACAAACTATGATCTCATCTTCAAAACTTCCCTCATCTACACCTTTATACTGTGCAGCTGCTCTTTTTATGACATCATAGGCCATAACCGAACAGTGCATTTTTTGAGGTGGAACGGCAGGGGTTTCAGGGGTATCTCTCATAGCTTTTTCAACATCTATGTTAGTTATCTTTACAGCTTCATCGACTCTCTTTCCCTTGCAAAGCTCCACCATGGTATCACTGCTTGCTATAGCCGTTCCACAACCGAAACTTTTAAACTTTGCATCTATGATCTTATCCGTTTTAGGATCAACCACCCAGTAGAGCCTCACTGCATCCCCGCAACTCTCAGCCCCAAAATCAGCCACTACAAGCTCGCCACCTAAAGCCTTAGCCTCTTCTTCTGTTATTTCACCCATATTTTTAGGATTGTTCATCCTATCCTGTACTGTTTGGGAGTACTCTTCCCATATACTTCCGCTTATTAAGTCATTTTTTGCCATTTATTTTCCTTTTATAGTCCACTTTTATGATTTTTAGGTGCATAAGAGTAAGTGCTTGAAATCGCTCTTAGTCTCTTAACTGCCTGTTTTATATGCTCTATCGCATAATCTATCTCATCTTCGGTAGTAAATCTGCTAAGACTAAGTCTCAATGCCGTATGAGCAAGATCCGCCTCGGCTCCTATGGCTTCCATGACGGGATTTGACTCAAGGTCTTCACTAGCGCATGCGCTTCCTGTGCTTGCTGCAATGCCATATCTATTTAAATCCCAAAGCATACCTTCACCCTCAACACCTTTTATGCTGACAAGTATGGTGTTTGGAACTCTATGCTCTTTTTTGCCTACCACAAAAACATCCGGTATCTCTAAAATCGCATCTTCAAGCTTGTCTCTTAATCTTCTAACTTCTTTATACTCATAGTCCATGTATTTATCGGCTAATTCCATAGCCTTTCCCATTCCGACAATCCCTGCGACATTTAACGTTCCGCTTCTTCTTCCACCCATATGTTCTCCACCATGAAGTAAAGGGGTGAGTTGTTCACTATTTTTTATATAAAGCCCTCCGACCCCTTTTGGTCCGTGAAATTTATGAGCTGAAAAACTCAAAAAGTCAACTCCTACTTCCTGCACATCGACTTTTATCTTTCCGATTGCCTGAACACCGTCACTATGAAACAAAACTCCGTTTTCTTTGCAGATATCAGCTATCTCTTTTACCGGAAAGATCATACCTGTTTCATTGTTTGCCCACATGATAGAGACAAGTGCCGTTTTATCGTTGATAGCCTTTTTAAGATCTTCAACTTCTACAACACCTTCACTATTCACAGGAAGATAAGTAACTCTAACTCCCTGGCTTTCCAAAAATTTACAAGCCGCTATGATAGAGGGATGCTCAACTGAGCTTGTTATGATATGATCTTTTTCACCGTTTTTTATCATATCAAAATATATACCTTTTAAAACCCAGTTATTGCTCTCTGTGGCACAAGAAGTTACGATGACATCATCACTGTCACTTGCATTTATACCTGCATACAGCTGATCCATGGCAATTCTTAGTGCCGGATGGGTTTCGCTACCAAATTGATGAAGCGAGTTTGGATTGCCGTACATTTGGCAAAAAAACGGATCCATCAACTCTTTTACCATAGGATCTACTATGGTAGTTGCATTATTGTCAAGATAGACTCTCATTTTGTTCTTCCTATTTTTTTATATATTTTTTAAATTAAGATAAAATTTGTCCTAATTAACTTGAGAATATTACGATACTTCATATTAAATATCGCTTAATCCCTCTCACTGCTTCTTCTTTCAACGATACTTCCAAGCAGCCCTATCATTTGCTCAAAATCAATATGTTCACTTGGGGACTGTTTTAAGAACTCTTCCATACTTCTTTTTTTATCGATAGCAAAGTCAAGCTCCTTATCCGTTCCTTTTTGATACGCTCCTATCCTTATCAAAACTTCATTCTCTTTTAAAAGAGAATATAGCTTCTTAAACGTGATAGCAGCAAACTTGTGCCTCTCATCCACTATATCACCCATCACCCTAGAAGCACTTTTTAGTATATCTATAGGAGGATATATGCCAAAATCCGTCATTTCTCTACTTAGTACTATATGCCCGTCAAGAATACTCCTACTTTGATCTGCTATAGGATCACTAAGATCATCACCCTCGACTAAAACGGTAAAAAATGCCGTAATCGATCCTTTACCCTCCTCTTTTCCCGCTCTTTCCATAAGTTGGGGCAAAAGCGAAAGAACGGAAGGAGGATATCCTTTTGAAGTTGGAGGCTCGCCTAAAGCTAAGCCTATCTCTCTTTGAGCCATTGCAAATCTTGTAACTGAATCCATCATAAAAAGTACATCTCTGCCTGTATCTTTAAAATATTCTGCCACACTCATAGCAGCAAAAGCCCCATATTTTCTCATCAAAGATGAATCATCACTTGTAGCAACTATGATAACGGTATCGCTTAAATCATTTCCTAAATTTTTTTGTATAAATTCAGGAACTTCCCTACCTCTTTCCCCTATAAGGGCTATAATTTTTATGGGTGCCTGGCTGCCTTTTACTATCATCCCCATAAGTGTAGACTTTCCTACACCGCTACCGGCGAAGATACCCATCTTTTGGCCTTTTCCGCAAGTTAAAAGTCCGTCTATGCTCTTTACTCCCACAGGGAAAATCTTGTCTATCATACCCCTTTTCATAGCTTCAATGGGAGGTTTCATGATAGGAGTGAATTTTTGGGCTTTTATCTCCCCTTTCCCGTCTTTTGGTCTCATAAAAGGATCTACTACTCTTCCAAGAAGCTTTTCTCCGACGGGGATGCTAAGTCCACTTTCATTGATAAAAACTTTGTCACCTATCTTGAAACCCTCTATAAAACCAAAAGGTGATACGAAAAACTTTTCCCCTCTTATTTCAGTCACCATTCCAAGTTCACTGCTTCCGTCATCTCTTTTTACAAGCTTTACTATATCTCCTATGCTAGGGCTCAATCCCTGAACTTCGATGATAGTGGAGCTTACTTTTGTTATAAGTCCAAAAAGAGGTGACAAATCATTTGCTTTTAATTTGGAAACAATGCTTTTCACTTAACAATCCCTTATTTCATAAATCAGGAAACATAAAGTGAAATTCTCAATTCTCAATTCTCAATTCTCCATTTAAAATCTGTTTGTCTGAGGTGCGTTTATGATATCAAAAAACTCTTTTCTTGTTTTATCTTTTAAAAATATCCCTCTAAGTGCCGAAGTAGTTGTCGAACTGTATGCCTTTTGGACACCTCTCATCTCCATACACATATGACGCGCCTGTAAAACGACTCCTACTCCTTTTGGCTCTATGACATCACTTATGGCTTCTGCGATTTGTTCTGTCAGTTGTTCTTGTATCTGAAGTCTTCTTGCATAAACTTCAACAAGTCTCGGAATCTTTGAAAGTCCTACTACTTTTCCGTTTGGGATATATGCCACATGGGCTCTTCCGATAATAGGCAGAAGATGATGTTCACACAATGAGTAAAACTCTATATCCCTTACTATGACCATCTCATTGTTGGAACTTTCAAAAAGCGCCTGATTTAAAACCTCTTTCGGATCTTGGGTGTATCCTTTGGTCATATACTCGAAGGCTTTATAGACTCTCTGGGGTGTTTTTTTAAGTCCTTCTCTACCTGGATCTTCCCCTATGATCTCAAGCATGGTCTTGACCAATTTTTCAAACTTTATTTGATTATCCATAAGTACAATTCCTAAAAAAATTAATTTAAGCATAGCTCATTTTTGCTTTTTAAATGATAAAAAAGCAAAATTTTGGTATATTATCAGATACTATTTACAACAAAAAGGAATTAGATGGAAATTAATGCACAAAAAGTTGACCAGGCAAACGCGAAAGTTGAAGCCAAGGTTTCAAAAGAAAAAGTGGAAACTCAAGAGAACAAGATAGCAAAAAAAATTGCTAAAGATGTAAAAATCGACGGTTTTAGAAAAGGTAAAGCTCCCGCAACGGTAGTGAAAAAGCTATATAAAGACAATATTGAGCAAGATAGCATTGCACAGATATTTCAAGAGTTGCTAAAAAATGCGGTCAAAGAGTTAGGTGAAGATCAAAGCAATCTTATGGGTGAGCCCAAAGTCACCAAATATGAAAAAAATGATGACGGCAGCATTGAGTTGGAGTTTGAGATCTCTTTTAGACCGAAGGTAGATACTGCAAAAGTTGAAGAGTGTATTCCCGAGATAAAAACCCCAAGGGTCACAAAAAAAGAGATAGAACAAAGAATAAACGAACTTTTAAAAGCAGCTTCCAAGATAAAAGACGTAGAAGATAACAGAGAGTTGAAAGAGGGAGATATAGCTGTCATAGACTTCGAAGGCTTTGTTGATGGCACAGCTTTTGAAGGCGGGAAGGCAGAGGATTATGCTTTGGAGATCGGAAGCGGAAGTTTTATACCGGGTTTTGAAGATGCGCTTGTTGGTATGAAAAAAGGTGAAACCAAAGAGATAAACGTCACTTTTCCAAAAGAGTACGGATCAGCAGATCTTGCGGGAAAAGATGCGATGTTCAAAGTAACTCTTAAAAAGATCCAAGAAAGAGTACTTCCAAACATAACCGATGAGGAGCTTTTAAAGAGATTTTTACCTGATATCGAGCATCCTACACAAGAGGATTTGGAAAAAAGTATCAAAAAACAGATAAAAAGAGAAAAGCTTAACAAGCTCTATCTTGACGAACTTAAACCGAAGTTTACGGAAGCTCTCATAGAAAAGATCGATTTTGATCTTCCAAAAACCGTAGTTGACCAGGAGATCGATATAAGCTTCAGAAACTCTTTGCAAAACAAAAGCGAAGATGAGATAAAAGAGCTTCAGGAAAATCCTGATAAAGTCGAAAGCCTAAGAAAAGAGTTCGAAGATGAGGCAAAAGAGAGCGTAAAACTGACTTTCATAGTCGATGAACTAGCCAAAGAAAAAGATATAAAAGTTGATGACAATGAAGTAGTCCAAGCCATCTACTATGAAGCGATGCAACAAGGTCAGGATCCTAAAAAATATCTTGAATACTATCAAAAACAAGGACTACTACCGGCAATCAAAATGGCAATGGTAGAAGACAAACTCTTTTCAAATCTTTTAAAATTAGATGAGCAAGAGAAATAGATGAGTTACATACCTTATGTTGTAGAAAAAACAGGCAGGGGTGAGAGAAGCTATGATATCTACTCCAGACTATTAAAAGACAGGATTATCATGCTAAGCGGCGAGATCAACGATCAAGTCGCTTCTTCCATAGTAGCCCAGCTTCTTTTTTTAGAAGCCGAAGATCCTGAAAAAGATATATATCTATATATAAATTCTCCGGGGGGAGTTATAACCAGTGGTTTTAGCATATATGACACTATGAATTATATAAAACCTGATATTTGTACCATCTGTATAGGTCAGGCTGCATCCATGGGGGCATTTTTGCTAAGCTGTGGTGAAAAAGGCAAAAGATTTGCCCTCCCAAATGCAAGGATCATGATACATCAGCCTTTAGGCGGTGCTCAGGGTCAAGCAACCGATATAGAGATCCAAGCCAAAGAGATACTAAGACTAAAAGGCATACTCAATAAAATCCTTTCAAGCAATACGGGACAAACTCTAAAAAAGATAGAAAAAGATACTGAAAGAGACTTTTTTATGAGTTCAAGCGAAGCAAAAGAGTATGGACTTATAGATAAAGTTTTGGATAAAAACATAAAATAAACTGAAAAAAGGAGGAGTTAGTGGCTCTACTAAGCAAAAGGGTGGTAAAACAAACAAAAGATATAGAACCTAAAAAAGTAGAGTCAAGAGCTCACTCCAAAGTTTCGATCAAGTTCGATATCAGTTCATCGGCGAACGAAGTAGAACGATTTGCCATACTGGTTCTTAAAAAACTTATCGAAGACTCCATACCTCCGACTCCGGATAATTACAGGATATACTTTGAAAAACTTTTAGACGAAAAAAGTATAGATTTTCAAAAGAAGATACAAGAACTTTTAGAATTTGAAGAAAACAATTACAGTGAAAACAGGGTAGAGATAGAAAAAGATGTAAAAGAGATATTTATAGGTATAAACAGCATCATCAAAGTAGTTAACGCGATTTATAAAAATATAAAACTCATAAAACAGATAAGCCTGGAAGCCCAAAAAGAACTTGAAGCCAACGAAAACCCTCTCATCATAAAAAACAGTGCGGCAAACTTCAATACCAAGATAAATCAGTTCGTATCCAGCATGGACAAACAGCTTGAAATTCTTCAAGAAAAGTATCAAAAGGCGGGAGAAACTTTCAAAAGCATAGAAAACAGTACGATTTTTGATACGAGATTTGGAGTTTACAACAAAAGGTATTTTATAGAGCAGGCAAAAAAAGAGAGGCAGAAGATAAAGAAATTCAATTATGAAAGCACTATCGTTACCATTCAGATAAAAGATAGCGTTCTTAAAAAACTCCCTTACGCAAAAGACAAGATCTTTCTTCTTAGGATCATAGCCAAGATGCTTTTGAAGACTTCAAGAAGAAACGATATCATATCCTACTTCGGCGAAAACAGTTTTATCATGCTTTTAAGACATACCGATATAAAGAGTACAAAAAAGGCATGTGAAAGAATGTTTGAAATGTTAACCAATGCAAATATCATACTAAATGACATGGAGATAGACATAGATGTGGGCATAGGCGTTGCCCCTATCAACAAAGATACAGAAATTGAAGAAAGCATCAACTGCGCTTTGGAAGCAATGCAAAAAAGCGGCAAAGATAAAGATATATATAAAATTTGTAAAAAACTATAAAACATACAGAGGTTAAGATGACTAGAGAGATTATAACATATCCTGATAAAAGACTGAAGATGGCATCCAAAGATATAGAAGAATTTGATGAAAACCTCCATTCTCTGCTTGATGACATGTATGAGACCATGATGGCAAAAAACGGCATAGGACTGGCTGCCATACAGGTTGCTGTACCTCTTAATGCCCTTTTGATACTTTTACCCGATGAAAATGATGAACAAAGCAAAGAAAATCTCATAGAAGTTATAAACCCCAAAATCATAAACAAAAAAGGCTCTATCGTTTACCAGGAAGGCTGCTTGAGTGTACCCGAATACTACGATGAAGTTGAAAGAGCCGAGTGGATAGAAGTCGAATACTTCGATAGACACGGCAATAAGATCACAAGGGAATGTGACGGACTTTTGGCGGTTGCTTTTCAACATGAGATGGATCACTTAAAAGGTCATCTTTTCATAGAAAAACTCTCATACTTAAAAAGAAAAAAATTTGAAAAAGAGTGGAAGAAAAGAAAAAGAGCTAAAAAACTGTGAAACTTATCAAATGCGCCACTTTGGATATAAGCGAGGCAAGAGTAGTCGAAGTAGAAAGTAGTTTCGTTAGAGCACTTCCCGGTTTTAGCATAGTAGGTCTTGCAAATACTTCCATCCAGGAATCCAGAGACAGAGTAAAATCGGCACTCTTAGCCCTAAAATACAAATTCCCTCCCCAAAAGATAACCATAAATCTTTCACCTTCAGACTTGAAAAAGGAGGGTAGCCATTTTGATCTTAGTTTTGCGCTTTCTATTGCTTTGCAAAATGAGAGTGTGGAGTTTGGGGATATTTTTGTATTTGGCGAATTGGGACTAAACGGCAAGATAAAAGATACTACTTTGCTTTTTCCTGTCATCTTGTCTTTAGCCAAACAGAAAAAAATCAAAAAAGTGTTGATACCAAAAGAGAGTTTTGAAAAAATTTCCAAGATACCTGGTATAGAGATAGCAACTTGTGACAATCTTGAAGAAGCTATCGATTTTTTCAAGTCCAAAGAAAAAAGTTTTTCAAAACCAAAAGATATAGAGTTTGATTTTTTTGAGATAAAGGGTAAAAAGTACTATTTTTTAGATGAGTTTCCACTTGATTTCAAAGATGTAAAAGGTCAAAGAGTTGCCAAAAGAGCTTCGCTTATCGCAGCCTGCGGTATGCACAACATACTCTTTGAAGGAAGCCCGGGGTGTGGCAAAAGTATGTGTGCTAAAAGACTTAGATACATACTTCCCCCGATGAGCCTGGAAGAAGTCCTTGAAAATGCAAGACTTAGCTCCATAAATGAAGAGGATATAACTTTCAAACCGATTCGCAATATGCGCTCTCCCCACCATACATCAAGTCGTCCTAGTATATTTGGAGGAGGAAGTGCAAAGGCTATGATGGGAGAAGTTGCACTTGCTAACAATGGAATTTTGTTTTTCGATGAATTTCCCCATTTTCAAAAGAGTGTTCTTGAGAGTTTAAGAGAACCGCTTGAAGATCATAAAGTACTCATCTCAAGAGTAAATTCAAAAGTAGAGTATCATACGAAGTTTTTATTTGTAGCGGCTCAAAATCCCTGTCCATGCGGCAATCTTTTAAGCTCCAAAAAAGAGTGCAGATGCACGGAACTTGAAATCCAAAGATATAAAAACAGACTCTCCGAACCCCTGCTTGACAGGATAGATATCTATGTTCAAATGGATGAAGTTACAAGCGAAGATAAGTCCGATATAACTTCCAAAGAGATGTTTCAAATAGTTAAAAAAGCTTTTAGGTTTCAGCTTGCAAGAGGACAAAAAGAGTTAAACGGTAAAATGGATGAAAAAGATATAGAAAAGTTTTGTATACTTGATAGTGATGCAAAACCGGTTTTAAACAGTGCCATTGCAAGATTTGCCCTGACTCAAAGAGGCATCAACAAAGTCTTAAAAATCGCAAGAACCATTGCGGATATGGAAGAATCCGACCTTATAAAAAAATCTCATCTTCTTGAAGCTTTAAGTTATAGAAAAAGATAACCTTTTCAATACTTTGCTATATGAGTATCACTGACAAGCATCAGTCCGGAATTATTTTTAAAAAAAGGCTCCAAACCTTCAGCCAATGAATTTGCTTTTTCCTGATCTACCACCGTCATAAACATAACAAGCGCATCATCTTCATTGAACAAAAGCTGCCCCTCATGATAACCGTGATCTCCCCGACCCTCTAAATTGTGATATATGGTATAACCTTTTATATCCACCTTTTCCATCAATCTTTTTATATGCGGCAAGTGCTCACCGTTTGTTATGATCTCTATCTTTTTCATTTGTACCAATTTCATCTATACATTCTCCTTTTTTTGCATTTTCAAACGAAACCTCTTTCCATGCACCTTTTTTATAACAGTAATAGTAAAAAGATCTTTCCCTTTCGTCGACAAATACCATTCTGATCCAACCGTTATAAACTAGTTGTGAAACTTTATGTATCTTATCTATCACTTTTTTATACTGTTTAAAAGGGGCTTCAAGAAATGTTATAAGTCTTACGGGTTCATGATATGGTTTGCCTTCAAGATATACGCTTTGTGCAGCCAATCCGGTTCTAAGGTCACTTAAATTGCCGCTTATAACCCCGAATTTGCCCACGACATTGTGATATACTTTGCTTTCACTTCCAAATGCCGAGTTATCTATGCTTGAAAAAAAATGCTCCATATTGATCCATTCCGCAACTACCAGAGCACCGGAAAGTATGATTTCCAAAAAGCTGCCTGTGGGGTCTTTTTTATAGTCATACGAGTGTAAAAACGCTCTATTGTACAACATGATATTTTTAGACAATTCCCTTTTGCCTATAAAAAACGAGTTATTATTTGAAAGTCCCCATTCCGGTCTTGGCTGTGACCAGTCATTTTTGTTTTGCTTTATCTGTTTTAGTGCATTTTCTTTGGAAAGTTCATTTAAAAAAGGGAGTTTTTTACTTCTTTCATATGCAGAGATCTTTTCGGCTCTTTTCAAGTCGTTCTCCATAGACATCAAATCATCCATATATTTTTCTTCTACATTTTCTTTATCCAAGGTTATTTCATCAGTTACGGTATTATGAACACCGCTTAGAAAAAAAGTCTCCTTGGGGATATTGACACCTTCGTTTCTTAAAGCCTCTTTTATCTCTTTTTTGTTTAGTATATACGCAAGCACTTTTGCATTTACATCACTGCTTTTACCTCCACATGCCCCACAGTCAAGTGCTGATTCATAAGGATTGTTTTGTGATTCGCTTTTGTGTCCCAAAAATATGACGAATTTTGCAT
Source organism: Thiofractor thiocamini (assembly GCF_055384375.1). Lineage (NCBI taxonomy): Bacteria > Pseudomonadati > Campylobacterota > Epsilonproteobacteria > Campylobacterales > Thiofractor > Thiofractor thiocamini. Next base: position 1,545,037 of record NZ_AP042389.1, read on the forward strand.
AATCATCATCCAAACCTACGATTTTGAGTGCATTCTTTGCATAAAAAAGCTGCTCTTTGAAAGTGAAACCCACCTGATTCATTTTCTCTATCTGCAAATGCATATCACTGCTTGAAATGCGGTATTTATCTTTTAAAAGATCTATAAGTTCCATCTCCTCAAAGTGCATAAGTCCAAAACTCTTGCCAAAGCCGGTTTGAGGTTCGTTATTGCCCGCTTCGTAAGCACAGGAAAAGTTTTTTGCTATGGCATTTTGTCTTATCTCTTCAATCTCCAGATCAAAATTTTGCGAATTTATTTTATATTTTTCTTTCAAGACTTCTTTTATTATGTTTATCTGCAATGCTTTGATCTGATCTAGGATAAATGACTTTGGATATTTGTCTATGACCCACTTTTCTTTATACGCTTTATTTATAACCTTTTTTCTAAAAGGCATATAGCTTCGGGGCCATATGGTTTTTCCAAAAAAATCAAATCCAAAGAGTATACCTATGGTTTCAACCGCTATATAAGGAGACAATACTCCGCTTTTTAAGCCATGGTATATATGCTTTAGAATTCTCATCAACTCTTTTGAATTGCTCTTGTCATTTTCTTCAAATTTATACACTATATTTTTAGGTTTTATGATAGCGGGGCAAAGGTTGGATTCTGTTTTATTTTTGATATCCATAAATTTCAGAGGAACTCCAAAAAACCCGGCTATCCCGTAGGTTTCATACTCTCCTGTAGTCTCTATGGCTCTTCTTATACTCTCTGATCTTACATCTATGCAAAAAAAGAGTTGTGCTTTTTTGGATATCTCTTTCTTATGCTCAAACCCCATAGAACTTTTATACATCAACTCTGCGATGTATCTTTTTTCCATAGCTCCAAGCCATAAAAATCCCTCGTTTTCCTCGTATTGTTTTATGATTTTAAGAAGTTTATCATGAGAGTAGTTTGCAAAAAAATCTTTTTTATTTTTTGGTTCATCTTCAAGTAGTTTGTAGATAAATTCTGCTTCACATTTGCTTTCATGCCTCATTTCATCTTTTACATATCTCTCATAAAGCTTTAAAACTTCATCTTTGCTGCCGTTTCTTAGCCACTCTTGGAATGGCATGACGTATTGTTTTAGCATCTTCTTTGAGTAGTACAAAACTCTCATCACACCTTCTGGCTGGTGTAAAAATGAATTGAGTGTTTCATAGTCGACAGTAAAATCGTACTTCTTTTGTATAGGCTTTAAAAGCATATATGTATAGTATAGCTTGATAGCCAAAAGATCCTCCAGATACGCAGGGGCAATTTTTTGAAATTTATATCCACTGTTTTTGGATCTCCACCTTAGAAAACCCGTCCAACCGTGCTGCTTGGAAAATTCAAGCGTAAAGTATGATTCCCATGCACTTTTTGGGATACGAAGTTTGTTTACCACGGTATATATGATATCTTCTGCCATGCTGCTTTTTTCAAGCAGTCTACAAAGAGGTTCATCTTTTTCGAAGAAAAGTTGATCTAGCATTACAGAGTGCTTCCAAGCATAGAACATACCTTTTTCTTTATAAGGAAGCTGCAAAGATGCCTGCCCTTCATCCAAAAAACGCATAAGGATCTTGCTTGTTTTTTCGTTGAGTATTTCACTGAGGTTTGTCCCAAACAGTGCATCTACACCATCACATATTGTCCAACTTTTTAAAAGTTTTTCTGATTTTCTATATATATTTTTTTCGCTCTTATGTGATAAAATATCTTGATATATTGCAGCAAGCTCTTCATTGTCATTCGATATATTTGCTTCATCGTATATATACAACTTATTCGTCTCGGTACTTAATTTAAGAAGTAACTCTACTATATTTTCATGGTAAAAATCATTATCTTTGCAAAAGCACTCTATCTCATCTTTTAAATCTTCTTTATATATCTTTCCCTCTTGCAAATAGTTTTGATATTTTTGTCTTGAGAAAAACCTTCTTGAATGAAAGATATCTTCAGCCTCTTTCACAGCCTGTTCAAACGGCAGATGCTCAAATCCATGCAGTGGATTGTGATGAATGAAACCTGTCATTGGCCAAAAATTGTGAAATTTATCTACAGCATTTTCTATGATAGATCCTATATAGAGTATATCTTTATCAGGCAAGATCATACAGCATTCCTCCCTAAAAAATATATCGTATAAACTATCTCAAAAACTAAAACCATGCTTGCCAAAACAACTTGTACAAAAGATATATCCTTATATCTGAACCTTCTTACAGGTTTTAAAAAGATGATTTGTTCGATAAGCCTTACCCCAGCCCAATTAACAAATATCCATATAACCGCCAATACAATGATCACAATATACCATGTCCCTGCTACTTGCTTTTTGAACAGTTCCATGATTATCATCACAGGGATATTTTGTATAAGAAAAAGTGCCGATACAAAAAGTAAAGAGAACTTTGGCATCACAGACCCAAGTCCTGATATGATCTTGTCATGAACGACACCAAAGCGATTTACCAAAAACCATACCATAGCCATAAAAACGATAAAAGCCGGCATAAAAAGGAACAAATATATTGTCATACCAAGACCTATACTTTTGCAAAGCCAGGCAAATGACGAAAGTATGACATAAAGAAAAAGAAGATATCTTGATACACTCTCGACACTAAGTAGTCTAAAAGTATAAAAAGCTGCACTTAAAAGTGATACTAATACCACTAAATGATTATCTTTGATATGTGGGATTTTTTCAAGCAAAAATATACCAGATGCAAAAAACAAGAAGACAAGAATGATCTGTTTTTTGGCTTCCAATTTAAAGATAAATTTATTTACCAAGATAGAAATCGGGAAAAGAGGAAGGATAAAAAGTGTTAAAACCGATATTAAAATTTCCAAAATATTTTCCTAATATTTTAATTTTTTATTGATCGCCAAAGAGAGATCAACCGTTTTTTTAGAATATTTTGTCGCGAAATCCAGTATATACAAATCTCTTACCAAGATTCTATAGAAAAAATTATATACTTTGATAAAATACTTCATATCTGTACAGTTTTTACCTATCTTACAATATGTAAAAATCCAACTTATCATATATACCGAAAGAATGATTCCACCCATCGTGTAAAAAACGGCGTTTGGTATTTGAGCTTTCATGTATAATTCTTTTAAAAGTCCGGTATTTGTAAAAAGTAAAATATTGAAAAAATGCTCTGCCAAAAGATACCATATCAAAGCCGTGATATACAAAATCGTTGTAAAAAAAAGAAATCTCTTGAAGTTTTTAGAGTTATGATATAGAGCATAAACCGCCTGCACACCTGAAGCCCACGCGAAGAAGAAGAACAGTGTCCCACTTTGATAGTTAAAAGCATTGAAGATATAAAAAATGCTATAAGCCAAAGTCGCCGGTGCCACAAGAACGATCATAAAAAATGATATCTTAGAAGGCAGATGCTCTTTGGGGTCTTTAAAATAAAAATCAAATATACTCTTGTTGCTGATATTGTTACTTTCCCTGGCTTCACCTATAACACCGCCCGAGCCTAAAAAGAGTGATGCTTTAAAAATACCATGTACCATCATATGATATATCGCCAAAGCAAATGCGCCACTTCCTATCTCAAGCATCATGTAACCCATTTGTCCAACCGTCGAATATGCCAAAGCTTTTTTGATATCATTTTGTACAAGCATTAGCAACGATCCCAAAACAGCGGTTATAAATCCTGCTATAAGAGCAAGATGCAAAGCACTTTCACCAAAAACGAACAAAGGCGCGAACCTGTTGGCCAAAAAAGCACCGGCATTTACTATGCCCGCATGCATAAGAGCTGAAACGGGATTTGGTCCTTCCAGGGTAAAAGGCAACCATATATGAAACGGGAATTGTGCAGATTTTATGATAGCACTTAGCATTATCAAAAATGCTATCACGGAAGAAATGGTGATATCAAAGAACAATACATGAACGGTTATCCTGTTTGATACGATCGATAAAAATGTATCCAGATTCGTTGTATCATAGTACGCGTATATCAAGTAAGCGGCAAAAAGAAAAGGTATATCCGAGAGCATATGGGTAAAAAGGGTATAGTATCCGTACTTACATGTCTGTCTTCTTTTGTAGTTATGCACAAGAAGAAAATATAGCACAACACCCATCATATGCCAAAAACCAAGCATAAAGATGATGTTTCCGCTTATCACCAAACCAAATATAACCCATATCATCAAATCCAGCAAAACAAAATACCTTATATACCCTTCATCATCAAACATATACTTTATCGAATACAAATGTATAACCAGGGAAACCAGAGAAACAAAAAGTAAAACTATGATACTAAGCGATGTTATACTCATATAAAATATAGAATTTTCAAATACTCTAAAATGTCTGATATTTGAGATAAAAAATATAACCGTCAGTACAAATGAGCTAAAAAGAGTCAAATATGCAAAAAATATGGAAATTTTATAACTTTTTTTCTTTATCACAAAAGAGTAGAATAAAGTTAAAAAAGAGGAAAACAGAGGTATTAAAAAAGTTACAACAGATATAAATTGCAAAATTCTTTCCATATATATTACCTAAAATTTTATTTTTTATATTATACCATTCTCAATATTATTTTAACTCAACTTTTGCAAAAAATGGTATAATTTTGCAACTTGTCACATTAAGGATATTCAATGCAAAAAGTTTTTGATGAAGTTTACTCTTTGGATCAAAGATGTTATGATGAATTTGGATTGAATGAGGATATCCTTATGGAAAATGCCGCCCAGGCATTAAGTAGGGAAATTCATAAAAGATTTAAAAAAGAAAGTTTGATTTTTATAGTTTCAGGTCCCGGCAACAACGGTGCGGATGGCGTCACTCTCGCAAGGATACTTCAGGGTGATTTTAAAGTTTTTTTGTATCTTCCTCTTCGCGCAAACTCCAAGATGTGTAAAATCCAGCTTGAAAGAGCAAAAAAAGTAGGAGTTTCAACGGTAGATGAGATAAAAGAAGCAGATGTGATAGTGGACGCTCTTTTTGGATCAGGACTGAACAAACCGTTAAGCAGTGAAGTGATACAAATTATAAAAGAGATAAATCAACTAAAATCCTACAAAATTGCTTGCGACATACCAACCGGTATAGATACAAAAGGCAATCCCAATCCAGTAGCTTTCATAGCTGATTTGACAGTAAGCATGGGAGCATACAAAACCCCTTTATTTAACGACAACGCAAAAGATTTTGTAGGCAAGATAAAAGTAGCCGACCTTGGAGTAAGTAGGTATACCTATGAAAATAACCACTCACTACTCACTACTCACTACTCACTAAATTCTACTTATCTTCTTGAAAAAAAGGATATGAAACTTCCTTATAGAAACAAAAAAAGTACCAACAAGGGCGATTTTGGACACTCTTTGATGATACTTGGAGAAAAAAAGGGAGCCTGCATGATAGCAGCTAAAGCTTCTTTTGCTTTTGGAAGCGGCTTATGCAGTGTTTACTCCAAAAAAGCCGTCAAACTACCCGATGAAATCATGCTTGCAAAACAGATACCTCAAAATACAACTTCCATAGCTCTTGGAATGGGACTTGGAGAAAAATTTACACAAGAATTGATAGAAGATATTTTGCAAAAAGATGATATACCCCTTGTGCTTGATGCAGATATACTAAAAAGTAAAATTATCCTATCTTTTTTAGAAAAACGCTCAAACATAGTCCTAACCCCACACCCAAAAGAGTTTTCCATACTTTTAAGAATCTGTGGGCTTGGGAATATAACTGCCAAAGAGATCCAGCAGGATCGATTTGCACTTGTTAGAAAATTTACCAAAAGATATAAAGATATAGTACTACTCTTAAAAGGCAGCAATACTCTCATAGCACAAAACGGAGAAGTTTATATCAATACTTTTGGTACAAATTCACTTTCAAAGGGCGGTAGCGGAGATGTATTGACAGGGATGATAGCCTCTCTTTTAGCCCAAGGATATACTCCTTTGGACGCCGCCGTAAGTGCATCTTTAGCCCACTCTTTTGCGGCAAAAAGATACAAAAAAGCAAACTACTCTCTAACTCCAAACGACCTTATCGAAGGTATAAAATGTCTCTAAAAAAGATAACGGTTCTTTTTAGCGGAGAGGGAACAAATCTAAAAAATATCATAGACACGCTACATAAAAAAGAGATAAATGGAACTTTATACAAAGTTTCAGGAGCCATTTGCAATAAAAAAGAAGCCAACGGTATCAAAATATGCAAGGATTATGATATACCTCTAACCCTCATAGAACACAAAGATTTCAACTCCCGCGAAGAGTTCGATAAAGAGTTGGTAAAAGCCATACAATCATACGATCCTGACTTGACGGTTTTGGCGGGATTTATGAGGATACTGACCCCTCTTTTTACCGATAACATAAAATCCATAAATCTCCATCCCTCGTTGCTGCCTCTTTTTAAAGGGACAAATGCCATAGAGAAAAGTTTTTATTCGGATATGAAGGTCGGTGGAGTCAGCGTACACTATGTAAGCAGTGAACTTGACGGCGGAAAGATAGTTTTACAGGAGTGTTGTAAAAAAGAGGATAATGAAACACTTGAAAGTTTTACAAAAAAGATAAAAGATATAGAGCATCAAATTTTGCCAAAGGCAATTATTAAGTGTCTAACCATAGATAAGACACTTTAAATATTAGGAGTTTAAAATGGAAGAGAAAGATACAAAAGTTATCATAAGCGGTATAAATATACCTTTTTGGGATATGGTTGTTTTTATAGTCAAATTTGCACTTGCATCCATACCGGCACTTTTTATCATATGGTTTGTATTTATGCTTTTTGGTTTGGTTTTTGGAGGAACATTTGGAATGTTCATGCACCCGGGAGGCGGCTTTTAGCTTGAATCCCGGCTGATTTGTCATCCCATAGGATAGAGTATCTTTTGATGTACCTCATCACACTCTTTTAGTATATCTTTGCTTAAAACCAGATCCATGGCAGCAAGACTTTCGTCCAACTGTTCAAGTTTTCTGGCTCCTATGATGGTTGAAGCCACAAAATCAAACTGTTTACTCCAGGCTATCGCCAAAGTCACGGGTGAGAGTTGGTATTTTTTAGCTATTTCAAGATAGAGTTTGGTTGATTCGAGTGATTTGTCGTTGACGAACCTTTTAACCTGTGAAACAAGTCTTGGATTGCCCTCGTTCATATACCATGCAAATCTTGCGCCTGGGTCAATGTACTCCTGATTGTATTTGCCGCTTAGCACACCTCCTGCCAAAGGCGAGTAAGGCAAAAGTGAGATTTGCTCTTTTTTGCAAACTTCCGCAATAGAGTCTAAAAATCTCCTGTTTAAAAGTGAGAAATTGTTTTGAATCGATTCAAATCTTTTGTAACCTTTACACTTTGCTACCTCATTTGCTTTTGTAAGTCCGTAAGCGGTATCGTTTGATGTACCTATATACCTTATCTTTCCCTCCTTGATAAGTTCATCGAAAACTTCCAAAGCCTCTTCTATGGGTACAAGTTGGTCAGGCCAATGAACTTGATACAAGTCTATATAGTCGGTTTTTAACCTTTTCAGACTCCCCTCGACCGCTCTTTTTATGTGAAACCTATCTATTGCAGTCAATCCATGTCTTATAGGTGGTACGAACCATCCATTTGCCGCTCCAGCTACTTTTGAAGCTATGATCACCGAGTCTCTTTGTTTGGTCTTTAGCCAATCCCCTACTATCTCTTCGGTATCTCCCGACCAGGACTCTTTTGGAGGCACGGGATAAAGTTCGGCGGTATCAAAAAAGTTTATACCTTCTGCGTAAGCTTTGTCCATTATCCTAAAAGACTCTTTTTTATCCGCACTTGACCCAAAAGTCATAGTTCCCAAACAGATAGGAGATACTCTAAGACCTGTTTTTCCTATATATCTATATTCCATTTCTTCTCCTTACCACTTATCATACGCTAGCTTCAATATAGTTGCCGCCACAACAAAAAGAAAGACATACCTTACAAATTTTATCTCTTTCTTTGCTACCATAGTAGAGCCGCTGTAAGCTCCTATGATTTGCCCCATTCCCATAATGATACCGACTTTAAGCAGAACAAAACCTGAAATAGTAAAAATGGTTAAAGAAACTATATTGCTTGTAAAGTTAAAGATTTTTGTTTGCGCAGTTGCAGCTTTCAAGTCTAGCCCAAGAAGAATTACAAGTGCTATCGTCCAAAACGAACCGGTACCGGGACCGAAAAATCCGTCATAAAATCCTATAATAAGCCCAAATATCATATAAAAAAGAAAAGGTTTTAGCCTGTGTGCTTTGGCTTCAAATCCCAAGTTTTTGTTAAACAGTGTAAAAAAGAAAAGTACGATCAGCATAAAAATGATAAAATTGACCAAAAAATCCGCCGAAAAGAACCGCACCACATAAGAACCCAAAGCCGCACCCACAAAAGTAAAAAATACTCCCTCCAAAACTTTTTTAGGCTCATACAAACCTCTTTTTGCATAATTTACAGTAGCGGTAAAGCTTCCAAAACTGCTTTGAAGTTTATTGGTACCCAAAGCCATATGAGGCGGTATCCCGGCAGCCAAAAGAGCAGGAAGTGTGATGATCCCTCCACCTCCGGCGATAGAGTCGATAAAGCCGGCGCCAAAACCGGCTAAAAAAAGTAAAAAGAGAGTTAGTATTTCAAATTCCACAATTCAAACTCAAGCAAAGATATTTTTTTATTTGATTGAAACTCTCATCTTTTAAAGAGGCGATAAATCTTGAATTTTTTATCAAATTTTTATCCACGGCGGTAAGTTTTGGTATAACAACTACAGAATCCTTTTTTAAACTACCATCATCTATATCGTCATTTGTTATAACGATTCCTTCTCTTTTAAGGTTGCTTGTAATAGGTAAAACGAGTACATCATTTTTATCGATTGCATGAAACACCAAAACCGGTCTTCCTTTTGCATTGGTAAAGTCAGAATATGGCATAAGGATATAATAAATATGACCTACCATTTGCTGTAATCCTCATCTTCATCATCAAAATCATTTTTGCTAAGACCTACGGCAATTTTTCCAAAATTATCCAACTCTTCATCTCGCCAATAGCTCCATTTGTCTTCACTATTTTGCAAATTGGTATATTTTTTATAGTCAATAACCACAACAAAAGGCTTATCTCTTTTTGTTATAAGCAAATCATCTCTAAGCGCATCTTGAAGCTTTGAACTGTTTTGTTTTAATTCGCTTGCAGATATAGAGTGCATTCATACTCCTTTGTCTATTTTGTCTATTATAGCTATTTTGTCTATCTAAGTCAACAATGAATAAGCCATTTTGAAAGCAAGGATATATAAAAGCACGGCTATGATCTTTTTGATATGTTTAGCTTCGAGTTTAAAATGCATCACGGCATTGCCGATATATCCTCCCAAGATTGCGGCAACTGCCGTAATGGCAAGTAAAATCCAGTCAATCTTTACAAAAGACATATATGACAAAAATGCGCTAAAAGTTGAAAAAGGTATCATAAAACTGACCGCTATCGCCATCTTTTTGGCATCATAGCCAAGAAGTATCATAAGAGGCAACACCAACGCTCCTCCACCTATACCAAGAAGTCCTGATATATACCCTACTACAGCTCCTACAACATAAAGTATCCATTTTTTTTCATATTTGAACTTTGCCTCTTTTTTGGCAAACATCATCATGGTAGCACTAAAAACCAAAAATGATAAAAATCCCCACTTTACATAATGTACATTGATATACTTTGAACTGTAAGCTCCAACCGGTGATAAAAGCATGGAGGAAATCACCAAAGGAAACACAAACTTCACATCAAGCACTTTTCTTTTTATATTCATGATACTAGCTGTTATGGTTGTAGAAGTATTGATAAAAAGTGCTATGGTTTTAGCCAAATTAAAACTAAGCCCCAGCATATCGAAGATAGGCACAAGTGCCACAGCACTCCCTACTCCACCAAGAGCAAAAAAAGAGGACACCGTTAGAGTTATAAAAAAATACTCCATATATTCAACTAAATTCATTTCTTCTCCAATATTTTTTTAAAGGGCATCTCTAAAAACCCTATGCGGTCATAGCATTAAGAGGTGGGTTATAGACAAGGCAAATGTTTGCAGGACTAGCCATAGCTAATTCAAAAACATTTAACGCAGTATATAACCCACCTCTTAATGCCCGAAGGGAAGCTTAATTTGGGGCGATCTTCAAATAATAAAATTTTCGAATTAGCTATGGCTAGTACTTCAAATTTTATTATTCAAATCTCACCCCAACTTAAGCTTCTATGATCCGTATAGGGTTTTTAGAGATGCCCTAAATATATTTTCTATCTCTTCTGCTTGAATGAGTCCCTCAAAAAGAAGTTTGTCATTTAAAAATACACTAGGGTCAGAGCCCGCACCTTTTTCTACAGCTTTTAATGTATCATGGCTATAAGAAATCTTTACCCTAACAGGAAAATGTTTTATAGTGCAAACTATCCTTTTTGAAATCTTAAGAGTTTCATTTTTACTACCATATATAACTAGCTCAAAAAGAGGCCACTTGGAATGACTTTCGTTTAAAATCTCTCCCTCTTTTAAAGGATAGCAATATTCTAACATAAGATACCTCTTTTACGCATCATCGACTCTAAGGATAAAAAATGTCAGTTTGATGATTTCACAAAGAAGATCAAGTGCTTCGGTTATATATATCTTGTTTGATACGGTTTTTACTTTCACGCAAAGATAGTAAATATCTTCATCTATATAAAAATGTTTTACAACATCATAATCTTTATCTTTCTTTTCCTCTTTTTCAAATTTTAAACTCTCAACCGCCCAGCCGAAGCTATCTAAGATAATTGTAAAGATATTGTTTCTGATTTGTTCTGCGCTTAAGTCATGTTTTTTTGTGATTGCGGCTTTTTTATAAACTATATCCGTGATATTTTTTACAACATGCAGCGAACTATCCAAACTCAAAAATGAAGTAGTCTCAAGATCATTTAGAGATGATTTTATATGCTCTTTTAAACTTTTAGCGGTTTTTGCTCTTTGTTCATCATCTTTGGCATTTGATATCATAGTGCAATATCTTTTTATAAGAGATATATCAAGCCCTATATCCAAAAGTATATCTCTATATTTTGATGCTGCATCAAGCTTTTCTTCAAATCTCTCTTTTTTTTTCTCCTTGATAGAGTTTAACTTCCCGTTTATGATAGCATCTATATTTTTAGAGCACTGCAAGTATGCACTGTTTACTTCTCTTATGGCTGCAGATAAATCATTGGCTTTGTATGGGGAATTTTCTATATTTTTTTGCTCAAAATACTCTTCATCCATGATAGCTTCCGCTACTTTAAGATATTTTATAACGATTTTTAAATGAGGTAATAAAGCGGGATTTTTCTTCAACTGTTCAAGTATCAAAGTTGAGAGTAAATGATACCCGTAAGAAAGATGAAGAGGATCAAGCTTTATGTGGTAGTGGGTTATGCCGACTTTGGCTATCTTGTTATATAATTTTTCATCAAACGGTTCGCTAAACAAAGAACTCACAAAAGCTATCTGAACTTTTTTCATAGCATCAATTTTATCCATAGGTATAAAAACTGCAAAATCACTTTTTGAAAGCAACACTTCATAAAACTTATCCATAACCTCATCGGCAAATTTTTCTATCTCTTTAAGTACCTCTTTTCTTTCGTTTAAGTCATCATCTTTTATATCATATATCTCTTTTATAAGTTCTATCTTTTTATCTATCATTACAGTACCTCCTCCAAGGTTTTGTACATTTGCATAAGCCTCTCATCACCTATCCTTAAAAAACTGCTTAACATTTCACAACTTTTTTTTAGGATTTTTACCCCTGCTTTGGGATTGTTACTACAAAAATTAAAAAAATCACCTCTTTTTACCTCTGCGATTTTACACTCTTTGGCGCATATCAAAGTAGTCAAACTTTTTTTTGCATCAATCAATGAAGTAAAAGAGAAAAAAATATCCTGTGTGTCATTTATGGATGTTACTTTTGTTTCGTTACCGGAAGATTTTTTATATACGCCTATCTCTCCCTCAAGCAGATAAAAAGCAGTTGCATACTTTTTGCCCTCTTCTCTTAGCGTTGTACTTTCTTGCAATGCTTTTTCTTCAAATATTTTAGCAAATTCCTGCTTTTCATCATCATTTAAATCAGCAAATATCCCTTTATCATCCAATTTCATACCACATCTCCCTTCCAAAAACAGTTCATCACTCACCTCTTCATCAAAATTATGGAAGTAAACTCAGCTATGATATAATCATCATCCGGGTTAATGATAACATTTTTCTCCATTTCGTTATTTTTTATCTTATTTAACATATCTTTGTATTTTGTGGCATCTCTTCCAAAGTGCATACTGTCAAGTATATGTTTTTTAACTTCACTTTGAGATACATCATTTTCTACAACTCCAAGCAGTATGTTGTTTGAGAGTAAACTTTTTTCAAAAGCATCTTTATATTTTTGTTTAAAGTAAGGATGTTTTTTTTGTATATGAAAATTTTCCGTTCTTAAAAGTTTCCTTATGACTTTTGACATGCCCGGTTCTGATATAGACTTTGAGAGTAAAAATCGATTATACTCTTCACTCATGATAATCTCATCACATTTACTCTTTACGAGATAATTTTCATATTTTAAGTTATCTATTTCGGCTATGATATATACATTTTTATTTAGAGATCGGATGATGATAACCGTTTCAAGCACTTTTGCATCAGAAAATTCATCATGAGAATTTAGTATCATAACCCTATCAGCTTTTTCAATATGTGCTTTTTTTAAAACTTCCTCTTCGTTATAATTCCCCTGAACAAACTTTAAAGAATGCTCTTTTAAAACAGTTTCAAGTTCCAAAGGAAGCTCATGATAAACTACAACTATCTGATCACCGTATTTTTCTTTGAACTCTTTTAGTATCTCTTTTCTAGGGGTTTTAAATCCGCATATGACCAAGTGATTTTTTAAGTTATCCGTCATTAGATACTCCTTTTTCTCAAATAGCTTCTTTGTTATAAGTTTCGTTGCTATTTGAGCCGTAAGCAAAGAAACGGCTATAACTCCACCTATGATAGCAAGCATGGAAAGAGCCTTGCCGACTTCGCTATGAGGCACCATATCACCGTATCCTACAGTTGAAACGGTAACTACGACCCACCACAAAGCATCAAAAAAGTTTTTAAACTCCTTTGGCTCTATATAAACCATAACGAAAGACAAAATAAGCAAAAAGAGTGAATATACCATAAGATATAAATTTGCAAGCGAAAATTCAAACCTTTTTTGCTTCATCTATGATATCTCCCTTTGGTCGATATTTCATGAGTGGCGAGATAACAATCTCACCACTCATAACTTATGCTTCACGCCTTTATATCTTTTGCTTTTCCGCCTTTTAGCCTCTCCATGAGTTTTAGCAAGCCTCCATTTAAGGTTTTGGCGTCAAATCCTTTGTACCTTAGATACTCTTTTGCCATACTTGCCCTGTACTCCATAGGGCATGCACAAACTATAGCCTTATCCTTTGGTAACTCATCAAGTCTATCAGGAAGTTCATTGTAAGGTATCTCCACGGCAAATTTAACTCCCCATACTTTTGTTTCAAAAGGATACCTTATATCAAGAAGTATCGCCTTGTCCTCATTTAAAAGCTCTATAAGTTTCTCCACATCCACCTTCATCGGTGGCACATCTTTCATCATAGTATTTCTTACCATCTCATCCATAATTTTCTCCTTTTTAAACTATTTTTTCTATCTCTTCTTCTGCGATATTTATAGGGTTACTCTTTTTGTTACCCTTGTCAAATATATACGCATACATAGGAACATATATCAAAGTTAGTAAAGTTCCCACCAAAAGTCCGCCTATCGCAACATCTGCAAGAGGACTAAGTCTTTCAAGTCCTATCGCCTGCTCTAGTGCTATAGGCACCATTCCAGCTATCGTTCCAAACGCTGTCATCATAACAGGTCTGAATCTAACGGTTACACTCTTTAATGCACTCTCAAATGGAGGATTTTCCTTCCTGTACTCTTGATAAAAGTCTATAAGAAGTACCGCATTTTTAATGATGATACCAAATAGCAGGAGTATTCCCAAAAGGCTGGGCATACAACTTGGCTTATTAAAAAGCATCATGCCCCATGCTGCACCTATAAGTGAAAGAGGCAAAACAAGTATCATGATAAATGCCATCCTGACCGATTTATAGATGGCTATCAAACTCATGGTAAGTATGATAACACCTATACCGATAGCTTTTAACATCCTTTTAAAACTATCATTTATCTGAGCTATATCTCCGGTTTGTTCTATCTTGAAATTATCTGATTTGACTTTTTGTAAAGCTTTCAGGGTATCATCAGTCAAGTGAGTAACCGGCCTCTTTGCCCTGTAACCGTTTACATCTATGCTATAGAGCATATTATCTCGTTCGATTTTTGCATAAGTGATATTTTTCTTTATGGTTGCGATTTGGCTAAGAGGGATTTCTCCAAATCTTGTTGAAATCGGAAAAAGCTTCAATGTTTCAAGATTTTTTGTAAATTTATCTTTTAGATAAAGCCTCACAAATTGGGTATTCATAGATTCCAAGTTAGCATTTAATGAAACTACCTGTCCTTTTATAGGAAGTTGCATAGCGATTTGAAATGGAGTGATGCCGTATCTTAAAGCTTTGTTTCTATCAACATCTATGATGTACTCTGTAAAATCTTTATCCCAACTTTGAGAAACAGATGTTAAACCTTTTACATTTAGCATAGCTTTTTTTACTTTTTGGGCATATTTGCTCATTCCCTCAAGATTTGATCCTGTAATCCTTGAATCAACTGTAGCTTTTATAGAAGATAGAGCTGTTGCACCAAAGTCAAAAACATCATCTCTTTTTATGCCCTCCAAGGTTGCCAATTTGCCTCTTATGATATTTTCAAGTTGCCAAAGATTTTGTTTTCTTTCAAACCTGTTTACCGCATCTATGGTTATAGTAGCTTCAGTAGGCAAGTTGCCGCTTCCAAGGCTTAAGACTCCAGGCTCACTACCAAATGATATGGAACTTCTTATAACCCAAGGCTGTTTATTTAGCCACTGTAAAAACGGTTTTAACTTAGCTTCTTCACTATCAACTGTTTCATTTGCACTAAAAGATATATGTGCTTCAATGATACCCGTATCCATAGGAGGCATAGCATCTTTACCGATAGTAGGCATAACATTTTTCATACTAAAAATTAAAAATGCTATAACGCCTACAGTTAGCATCATTCTTCTTAGATACTTAAAGATGCCGCCGCTGTTTGAAAACTTTATGATACTTTCATATGGTTCGACCAATTCACCGATAGTGTGCTGATACAACCACTCAAAACCTTTTTCTATCTTTGTTTTACCTGTTCCGTTTTTATATAGCCATGCTGATAAAAGCGGTATAAAAGTGATAGACAAAAAGTAACTAACCAAAAGTGCTATGATAAGAGTTTCGATGAGCGGTTTAAAGATCTTTTGTGGAAATCCTCCTACGAACATAAGTGGAAAAAGTATAGCGATAGTTGCAAAAGTACCTGCAAAAACCGGAGCCAAAACTTCTTTTGTTCCATTTTTGATAGCTTCTTGAAGATTCTCTTTGGTTTCATTCAAGTGTCTTTCTATATTTTCAAGCACAACTACCGCATCATCGGTTAGCATACCAAGAGCTAAGATGATAGCTGTATAGATAACTATATTTAATTCTCCGCCTGTCATCCAAATGATAGCAATCGTAGCAAAGAAAACCATAGGTATAGAAAGTCCCGCCGCAACAATAGCTCTAAAATTACCAAGAAATATCATAATAACCAAAAGAGTATAAATAACAGCATCTCTTAGGGCTTCAAGCATATTTGTATTGGCTTGTTCGATGAGGTCTCTTTGAGTATCACTTATCTCAAATTTTATATTTTTATACTTTTTTTCAAGTTTCTTCATCTCCGCACGAGCTGCTTTGCTTACATCAAGCACACTTCCACCGGGTGCCCTTTGTACTGAAAGAGCAATCGCATCTTTTCCGTTTCCTATATATCCACTTGTTCTTTTTTGGTATCCCCACTTAACATCGGCTACATCTTTTAGTCTTACATTTGGTTTTATAAGTAGATTTTTCAGTCTTAAAACATTATCTTTTTCACCATATATGGTTACCGTAAAAAAGCTGTTTTTACCCTTTATAAAACCAACGGGTATATCTTTGTTTTGAGCCATTATCACTTTTACTATGGTATCAAAATCCACTCCATACTTTTTGGCTTTAAATGGATCTATCTCAATATTGATAGAACTTTGATAACCACCGAAAACCTCTACATTTCCTATGTTTTTATTGCTTAAAAGGCGTGGCTTTATAAAGCTATCAGCGATTTTTCTAATTTCAGCCAAAGTTATGGAGCTGTTTTTAGGACTTAAAGCTATAACATCAACCGGAAGCGTAAAGTCTCCCGCTGCATAGATAGCCGGATTCAAGCCTGCTGGGATTTTGGCTTTTGCTATGTTTAGTGCATTTGCAACATCAACAGCAGCTGCATTTAAACCTTTTTTATATCCAAATTCAGCACTAACTATAGACATATTGGCAACATTTACACTGCTTATATCAGTTACTAACCCCAACCTTGAGAGCTCTTGCTCTATAGGTTTTGATACCGTGGAAGCGACAACTTTGGCTGTAGCTCCGGGAACTTTTGTGATAACAACTATCTTTGGCGGGTTAGCATCCGGAAAAAGATTTTTGGGCAGAGTTTTAAGCCCTATGATTCCCATGATGAAAAAACCCGCGATCAAACTGTATAACAGATACGGTCTTTTATAAAAATATTCAAATATCATGGCAAATCCTTTAGTTGATTGCTCTTACTTTTATACCACCAAGCAGTTTCAAAAGTATATCTTGTTTTTCAACGACTATATTTTCATTTGGATTTACTCCATCAACTACTACGCCTTGTTCACCATTTGCTACGATTTTGACCTTTTTTGCTTTTGCATGGTTGTTTGCAAGTATTACGACACTACTTTGCCCATCTCTATCAAGTATGCTGTCATGAGGCATAAAGTAACCGTCTCCATCGTAGATAACTACATCTATATTGACTGTTTGATTGCTTGCAAGATTGGCATTTATATTTGCTACATACTCCAAAAGTCCGTTGTAAGTTGATCCAAGAGGAGTTATAGGATACTTTTTACCTTGATAAATTATCTCTTTTGATGTTACATTTGCAGGAAGTCTAACAAGCAAGTATCCATTTGTTCTAGCATTTATACTAACAAGCGGTTTTCCCATAAGAGCTATATCCCCCACATTTGAAAGCCTCATTGCTATACCGTTTATAGGAGCTTTGATAACTGCATAAGAGAGTGTATTTTCTACCGCCTCTTTATTTGCTTCAACTTCTTTGATTTTTAACTCCAAAGTTTTTATACCCGCTTTTGTAGCACTTATAAGAGTTTGCTCTTTTTCAAACTGCTCTTTTGATGCACCTTTTACTTTCAAAAGCTCTTTGGTTCTTTCATGAGTTCTTAAAAGATTTTTTAGTGCTATCTCTTTTGATTTGATTTGAGATTTTAGTGAATCTATGGAAAAGTTAAGCGAATCAAGCTTTGTTTTCAAATCTTTATCATCTATCCTTACAATTACTTCACCTTTTTTTACCATTTTACCGTTTTGAACGATATACAAAATTCTTCCACTCATTCTTGAGCTGATCTTTACATCATCATTGCTTTTTGTAAGTGCAAGATAAGGAAGAGTTAAAACTTTATGAGAAACCTTTGGCTTCATAGTTTTTACTCTCATATCATAAACCACCGGCTTTGGCAATTTTGCCTCAGCTTCTCTTTTTTTCTTTACTAGCATCAGCCCGCCCCTAACAGCAGCAGCGATAACCAGTATAACTACTAAAAATATCAAAATACCTTTTAACTTTTTCATCTTACTACTCCTTCTAAATCATTTCCATATATCACGGCAAGTTTTGCTATGGTTTGCCATTTTTGAGATACTGCTTCATAGTAGTTTGATTTGCTACTTATGAGTGCATCTTCATATCTTAAGTAATCCTCTTCAGTCATCCTTCCCTCCTTATAGGCGACTTTTGCATATCTAACCAAATTTTCCTCTTTTTTTATAGTGTCTTTTTTTAGTTTTTCTGAATTTGTTAAAAGCTTCAACTGCTTTTCAAGCGCACCGACCTCAGCAGCTAATTCCTCTTTTGTTTTTTCAAGTTTCATTTTGTTTTTCATGATAGTTATCTTTTTTATCTGCATATCACTATCAAGCGTTTTATCAAACAGTGGGACAGTTACTCCAAGGCTATAGTATCCGTAGCCTCTATGTACATCTTTATCAAGTTTTACATCATGCTGAGCATAATTTTCACTCCATAAAAGTGAAAGAGCAACTTTTGGATAGTATCTTTTCTCTTTTGAAGCTTTATAATCACTCATTGCTGCTTTTACAGACTCTTCAAGTGGCTTTAAAGCAAAAAATGAACTCTTTGTCACATCTTTTACAAAAGTCATAGAAACCGGCTTTTCAAGCTCTATGCCTGTAAGCCTTCTAATGGAAGATAAAAGTGAAGCTCTTTTTATCTGTACATTGTTGATAGTTATATCTATCTGGTTGATTTTTTCATCTATCTTATCAAGTGCGATTGCCGGAGATCTTCCACTCTCAACTGATATCTTAAGATCACTCCTTGTTTTAAGCAGTGACTCCCTTGTTGCTTTTAAAGCCTGAAGCAAACTATCAAGATACTGCAGTGAAGAGTTGGAAGCTACTATAACAGCTTCATTTTGAAAAAAGTTAAGCCTTTTTTTGAGCTTGGCGCTTTTTGCCAAATGCTTGGCTTTTTCGCTCAAAGATGCAAGCTCTTTTATAAAAACCGGCACAGTCGCTTTGATACCTATCTTTTGTATGGTTTGCGCAAAAGGCAAAGGATCACCGTTTGCACTCAGCCTTGCTGTTGCCAACGGATCAAGCGGTCTTAGATTGGTTGGAGAATTATAATGTGTGTAATTTCCAAAAACATTGACTACCGGATAATACGCGGCATTTACTTTTTGCCGGGCGGCTTTGGCTATCTTTGCTACCTCCTCATCGACTTTGCTTACAGGCTGTTTTCTTAGTGCCGTAAACAAATCTTTCATGGATGTAGCATTTAGATCCATAGCGGCGATAGCTAACACCACTATCAAACTGAGTACTCTTAACATCACTTCTCCTTTTTTAACATTTTAACTATCTTCTCATAAAGGTACATTGAAAACTCTTCTATATCACACTCGTTGCAAACATCATGCCCAAATTCATCTGCCACTCTTTGCCTTAGCTCTCTTGTGGAAACAAAAAGATTGATGGTGCCTGTTATCATAAAGTGTATGATGATAGGTTTTACATCACTGAAACACCCTTTTTTTTCACCTCTTTGAAGTATATCACCAAGAAGGGCAAATATCTTTTTAAGACCTACGAACATATCATCCGGTAGGTTTTTAGCGCCGTTACCAAGCTCTGCTAACATCAAAGCAGGAAGATAAGGATTTTCCCATGCAAACTTGGAAAAAGTGTATATAAATACTTTAAGCTCGTCTTTTGGTCGCTTCTCATCTTTTATATCGTTTTCCACTTTTTCATATATCTCGTCCAAAACAACAGTTATCACTTTTTCATACAGTTTTGCTTTATTTTTGAAGTAGTAGTAGATCATGGCTTTGTTGATCCCGGCTTCTTTGGCTATAAGATCAACACTCACTCCGTCAAATCCGTTTTTTGCAAAAAATATCATAGCTGTATCGATGATCTTTTTTTGCGTTCTTTTACTGTCCCTTACGCTTCCCATGATATATCCTTAACTAACTGTTTAGTTAATTTTAACAGATTAATTATAAATATATTCTTAAAATGGTAAAATTTTTGTATATTTTATATTGTTTCTAGGATATTTTTATGTTGAGATACATCGTTTTGTTTTTTTTGCTTGCCATTGAACTGTTTTCATTTGACATAACACCCAAAACCACCGATGTTGCTCTTTTGCCTCATGCGAAGATCCATATCACAAAAAAAGATATATCATATGATTCTGCAAAAAACAAAAGTTTTAAACAAATCGAAAAACATCATATCAATTTTGGATTTAGTCCTGATAAGTATATCTGGTTAAAGATAACTTTAAACAACAAAACAAATAAAACCATTTCAAAAGTTCTACTACTTGACAATCCTTTGCTGGAAAAAGTCATATTTTACAGCGATAAAAAAGGATATATAGCAACCAAAGGGCTACTTGGAACACATAGTGCGCAAGTTATAATGCCTTCTGTAACAATAACCCTAAAATCACATGAAAAATCAACTTTTTACATAAACATCATAAACAAAACGACCACCTTGGAGTTTGGCCTGTATATGAAGTCAAAAAGACTTTTTTTTAAGCAGGACAAATTCGAACAAAGCTTTATACTTTTTTTCTTAGGTCTTTTGTGTGCTTTTATCATTTATTCACTTTTTTTGTTCATATATACAAAAAACAGAAGTTATGCACTATACTCATTTTATCTCTTCACTCTCATATTTCAGCAAATGACTTACATAGGGTTTTTACCCATATATGCTCCTGCATGGTTTACGCGCCTTGATGATCTTATAGTGGTTCCTAAGATCGCTCTTATGATCATAGCTGCGGCTCTTTTTGCAAAAAGCTTTTTAAAAACCCATATGTTCAAAACCATCGATACCGTATACAATATTTTCATATATATACTTATCTTTTTGACACCCATAGTTGGTGCACCCTACTTTTACAAACCTGTACCTGTTATCATCATAGGATTTTTGTTTGTCATATTCAATACATTTAGCGGTATATACATATATCAACATGGGAATAAACAGGCAAGATTTTTTATAGTCGGCTGGATTTTTTTGATCATTGGATATATACTCATGATATTTGACTCTTTGGGTCTTTTTTCCGTTATGTATAAATTCCCTGAACTTATAATGGCTTTAACGTTTTTGGAAGCTTTGTTTTTGCTTTTGGCTTTTGTTGATGAGATCAATATACTTACAAATCAAAAAAATATACTAACAAGAAAACTAATTGATGAGATGCTAAAACGACATGACCTGGTGGAAAAAGAGGTAAAAACAAAAACAAAAGAGTTGAAAAGTGCCTTTGAGGACAAAGTTATACTCTTAAGGGAAGTAAACCATCGAGTCAAAAACAATCTACAAATGATACTGTCGATCCTTAGACTCCAAAAGAATGACATCGATGACAAAAACAGCCTGATGCAGTTGACAAAACTGGAAAACAGGATAAACGCTATCTCAAAAACACATCAGATACTCTGTCAAAACAGTGAATTCAGTAGTATAGATATGCAAGATTATATCTCCAATCTCGCTCAGGATATCAAAAAAAGCTACGGCATGGAAAATGTGGATATAGATATATCGGCAAATGTCTCTATGTCGTTAAAAAAAGCCGTTTATGTAGGACTGGTCATAAATGAACTTGTATCCAACTCATTGAAACATGCTTTTAAACAAAAAAATGGCAAAATTATGTTAGAATTAAGTGAAAAAGATAATTCTTTTTTCTTAGAAATTCATGATAACGGAACAAAAGAAGAGAGTGATACATCAAAAGATTCTTTGGGTTTGAGTCTCGTTCAGGCTTTAGTCGAAAAACAACTTGAAGGTAAAATAGAACTTAAAACAGATGATACATTTTGGTATATCATAAACTTTCCAAAGGAGAGAAAAAGTGAAAAAGATCCTTATAGTCGAGGATGAAAGTCTTGTCGTTATGGATCTTACTTCAAGCCTTGTCAGGCTTGGCTATGAAGTTGTAGGGTCTGCTTCAAATCATGAGGATGCCATCTCTCTTACAAAAGAGAAAAAACCCGATCTCATCCTTATGGATATATGCTTAGATGGTGAAAAAGACGGTATCTTGACAGCAAAAGAGATAAGCATATACTATGATATCCCTATCATTTATCTAACTGCGCTTGATGATACTGAAGTGCTCGAAAGAGCTTTGAAGACAAATCCGTGTGCATATCTGGCAAAACCTTTTAGCACGCAGTCTTTAAAGGCTTCCATAGAGATATCGTTAAGAAAAAAAGAAAGCAAAAAAGATACCGGGGATATCATTTTCGATGAAGAATTCAGCTACAATTCAAACACCAAAGAGTTGGTATGCAATGATAAAAACATTTCTCTTACAAAGAGAGAAAGGGAGCTTTTAGCACTACTTGTTGCAAACAAAGACCAAGTCGTAACTTTTAATGAAATGGAAAGTGTGATTTGGCCGGACAAACTGCCAAATGACAATACAAGAAGAGCACTTGTCAGTAGACTTAGAGCAAAACTGAAGTACAAATTCATAAAAACCATCCCTTCACTTGGCTACAAAATCGTCATTTCGCGCTGAAAACTATCTTGTGCAACGCTTTTGCAATATAATTATGTTATAATAATTTGCAACCCGCCAAAAAGGATATATCATGATTAAAAATATACTTCTTACCATACTTTTACTTTTTAGCTCAACTTCATATGCCATGAGCAGCAAAAAGAACAATATCTCTCAAAACGCCAATCAAAAGATAGAAATGACTTTCAAAAAACTTATGAAATACTATCAGGAAGAAAATGAAGAGGGTTTTTTCTCTTTGGTAGGTAAAGATAATTTTTTAGAAGATTATATGCTTTTTAGACAGGCGATCGAAAAAGACTTCAGGACTTATGATATTCTTGATTTTGACTACTGGATAGATAAGATAACAAGTGACGGCAACAAAAGATATCTCTATGTCAAATGGAAAAAACTCATCCAAAACAGCACAAACCCAAATGCTTTTACCCAAAAAGGATACTCAAGACTGCTTTTTGACAAAGTAGACGGCAAGTACAAGCTTTTGGAATTGGGTGGGGATGCCATCTGGGGAGAAAGTCTAAGAGAGTGGACGACAAGACTTCCCAAAATCTCCGAATAAGTCCAATATCATCCCTTATAGCTTCATATCTTAACGGATAACATTACCATAATTAACTACAAATATTTATCATAACATATTAATCTTTTTTCTTAATTTTGCAACGCTTTTGCAATATAATTGTGTTATAATTATTTTAGGGCATCTCTAAAAACCCTATACGGTCATAGCATTAAGAGGTGGGTTATAGACAAGGCAAATGTTTGCAGGACTAGCCATAGCTAATTCAAGAACATTTAACGCAGTATATAATCCACCTCTTAATGCCCGAAGGGAAGCTTAATTTGGGGCGATCTTCAAATAATAAAATTTTCGAATTAGCTACGGCTAGTACTTCAAATTTTATTATTCAAATCTCACCCCAAATTAAGCTTCTATGATCCGTATAGGGTTTTTAGAGATGCCCTTTAGTTGACAAAAAAGGAGTCCGGATGCTTAAAAATATACTTTTAGTTTTTATACTAATCTTTGCAACATTCTCTTATGCGGCAAACGAGTTTGATAAAAATATCATCATTCACAACCAAACAAGGGATGACAAAGTAAAGTCTGTTTTCAAAGAATTGATGCAAAACTATGAAGAAGAGAACGAAGAAGGCTTTTTTTCACTTGTCAGCGAAGATAGGTTCTTACAGGACTTTATGCTCTTTGAACAAGCCATAGAAAAAGATTTCAGGACTTATGAAATACTTGATTTTGACTATTGGATAGATAAGATAACAAGTGACGGTGTAAAAAGATATCTATATGTAAAATGGGAAAAAAGATATGAACTCATAAACGGTTCGGACGAACTAACCCAGCGAGGATACTCAAGGTTCTTGTTCGATGAGATAAACGGTAAATACAAACTCATCGAATTGGCCGGTAACAATCTATGGGGGAATTCTCTTGCGGAATGGAAAAAGGAAGTACCGCATATAGCTGGGGAAGAGAAAGAAAAAACCGGATTGCCGGATTTGACTGTAGAAGAACATTGTAGTGACAATCCCAATCATCCATACTTTATAATCAAAAATATAGGCTCAACCGGAACAAGTAGAGGAGAGATAGAGTATTCACTTATGGCTATCGATTCTCACGGAGTAGGAACTCCCATAGGCACAAACCCACATGTGTACTCTTCAGATATAGAGGCAGGAGACAGCAGCGACCCTATACCATGCATCAGTGGTATTTCTCCTATAGGGGGTGATGAAATGATATATGGAGGTTCTCCTTCAGATATATTGATCACAGTCGATCCAAACAACTTAATAGATGAATCAAGTGAACAAAATAATGCAGTTATCGCTCATAGCTCACCTCAGTGATTAGAGATTGCGACCTGTTAAGTTTATTGTATTTATAATTAACTATTTATAATTATTTTTATATTTTAGTTCTTTTTCTTAATTTTGCAACGCTTTTGCAATATAATTGTGTTATAATTATTTAAAGTTGACAAAAAAGGAGTCCGGATGCTTAAAAATATACTTTTAGTTTTTATACTAATCTTTGCAACATTCTCTTATGCGGCAAACGAGTTTGATAAAAATATCATCATTCACAACCAAACAAGGGATGACAAAGTAAAGTCTGTTTTCAAAGAATTGATGCAAAACTATGAAGAAGAGAACGAAGAAGGCTTTTTTTCACTTGTCAGCGAAGATAGGTTCTTACAGGACTTTATGCTCTTTGAACAAGCCATAGAAAAAGATTTCAGGACTTATGAAATACTTGATTTTGACTATTGGATAGATAAGATAACAAGTGACGGTGTAAAAAGATATCTATATGTAAAATGGGAAAAAAGATATGAACTCATAAACGGTTCGGACGAACTAACCCAGCGAGGATACTCAAGGTTCTTGTTCGATGAGATAAACGGTAAATACAAACTCATCGAATTGGCCGGTAACAATCTATGGGGGAATTCTCTTGCGGAATGGAAAAAGGAAGTACCTCATATTGCGGGGGAGGAAACGCCTCAAACCGGTGGAGAATCCAGCGCAAAGCCTGACTTGATTATAGAAGAGCAGTGTATAAACAGTGGCGTTTTTTCTATAAAAAATATAGGAAATGCACCTACAACCAACGGTGCAATTCAATATAAGCTTACATCTGGTGGCAATGGGGCAGCCGGTCCTACAGAGAACGAATACTCAGGAGATTTGGCTCCGGGAGAATCAACAGGAGAAATCAGCTGTGGAAGTGTAGGCATATATGGCGGAACGATTGAAGTTGATCCAAACAACTTAATAGACGAATCAAATGAAGACAACAACAAAGCTACAGTAAACGTAAATAGCAGACTTTTAGCAATGCTCATCAATTACAAACAAGGATATACAAAATGAAAAAGATATTGCTTTTTGTACTTATTCTTTCGACTTTACTTTCAGCTCAGGATAAGAAAAAGGAAAGCTGGACATATAGTGGTCGGTTAAACGGATACTTCCAAGCCGTTGATGTTGACGGCCCAAATGGACAAGGAGCCGACAAAGAGGGGTATACTCACAACCAGGATTTGAGCTTGAGATTTTTAGGACCGGTTAAAAACGGTAGTGCCGGTATCGAGATACGAGGTAGACTTACCAATGATAACGCTATAGAAAAAGACGGTGCTACTCTTTTGTATTTTCACTCTTTTTTCAAAAATAAAAAATGGTATCTTGAAGCTGGTGATGTTTCA
The DNA here is from genome assembly GCF_055384375.1 of Thiofractor thiocamini. NCBI lineage: Bacteria > Pseudomonadati > Campylobacterota > Epsilonproteobacteria > Campylobacterales > Thiofractor > Thiofractor thiocamini. The sequence goes on from NZ_AP042389.1 coordinate 1,570,817, forward strand.
GCTTCTTTAAATCCTTATGTATTTGGCGGAAGTGTGAAAGGTTTTAAAGCCACTTACAAATCGCCAAAGAAGGATAAAGCCTGGGATTATATGTTTATAGCCGGTCTTAAAAAAGCGACATGGAAAGAGACCGTGGAAAATGTCGACAATGAACAACCTGATGCCTACAGCGGAGCTTTTGAAGCAAAGTATAGATACAAAAGAGCTCAGGAGATATCTTTCAGTGTTGCGGGATACAAAGATGACCTATCCACAGGCGATACCAACAGTACCGTTTTAGGAAAAAAAGGTGTAAGTTTTGGAGTTGACGGCAAATGGAGATTTAACAGATATGTTACTTTAAAAGGCAGGTTTGGCTTAACCAATGGAACCGATGACTTAAAAAATGACAAACCCACTTCATCACATACCGCACTCCAGCTAAAACTGATGACCAGACCTTCTCTTAGAAAATTAAGGAGCAACTTTACCTACACAAGAATTTCACCAAAATACGTATCACTTGCAGGAAGTGCCAACAAAGACTTGGAGCAGTTTGAAAACTCAAACACTTGGAAGATAAGTCACAGACTGACCTCCAGGTTTGGAGTCAGATTTAAAAGAGACAATTTAGATAACGATTTAAACGGAACTCAAAGAACTTCATATGAGCATATATCTTTCAACTACAGACCAAAATCGATCAAAAGATCGGATGTGAATGTACGGTTTTCAAATATGGACATAAAAGGAAGAGGAACGGACTCCAACACCAAAACCGCAGGTCTGACTTTTAACCTAAGACAAAAAAGCGGCTGGAGATATGCCTTGGGTCTTGACTACAGCGATGCCAATGACAACAATACAAGCTCAAATATATCCAAATCGGCAAGATTTACTATAGGATACAAAAAAAGACTCTCCAAAACGAGAAGATACCGTGTAAACGTCACCGTTAACCAACAAAGAGTTTCAACCGCCGGCAATACTGATACGAACTACGGTTTAAAACTTGATCTTGGATACACTCACAATTCAAGACTATCTTTTGATTTAAATTACCTCTCAAGATACGCTTTCAAAGAAGCGAGTGAAGATAGCAAATACTCATCCTATCAAGCGAGAGCCAACTATAAACTTGACAGCAAAGGAAAAAAATCCATCAGATTTTTAATCGAAAAGAAACATAATGATATAGAAAATACTCCAAATAGTAGTTACAACGAATATAAAGCGAAGGTGTCCTATGTGATAAATTTTTAACCCTTTTTAGAGGGCTTCTTTAACAAGCAGTTGTTTTAGCCAAAGGAGCAAGTTATGAGAATTTTATGGCTAGTTCTGTTCTATGCAGTATATATGTATGCTTCAGTCGGTACGGTAGTTGACGTTGTCGGCAATGCTACACTTACAAGAGCGAACAAACATATCAAGATAACCAAAAAACTTTCCATCGATGAGCATGATGTCATAAAGACTTCCACAAACGCGAAAGTAAAGATTTTCTTCAAAGATGCTACAGCGGTCTCGCTCGGACAAAATACGACTTTTAGTGTCGATACCTATGTTTTTACAGGGAAAAAAGATTCGAAGATAAAATTTAAGATACTAAAAGGTTTCTTTAAAACAGTAACCGGAAAGATAGGCAAAATCGCTCCAAAGAGATTTAAACTTCAAACCAAAAATGCCACTATCGGTATAAGAGGGACGGTATTTGCCGGGGAAGTTACAGATAACAGCGAAGTAGTCATCTGTACCGACGGGAAAATCATCCTCTTCACTCCGGGTGGCGACGTGGTAGTCAACGCCGGAAGCAAAAGCTATCTAAGAGGCAGTAAAATTTCAGTCAAAAAATACAGCCAAAGTGAAAAAGCTCTTCTTATAAGAAAATCCGGATGGCACGGCAGTATGAGTACGGCTGAACTTATAGAGTATATAAAAACACACTTTAAAGAGCCTCTTAGAAGCCAACTTCTCTCAACTATCTACAATATTCTTCACAAAGACAGCGATGAAAAAAGAGATTTTGGCAAGAAAACGGTAAATGCGGATGATATAGGCTTTATAGATGATATAACCATAAACGGAAGAGAGTTCGATACTCTTGATAACCGCGATATAGAATTTTACAGAGATGACCTTGAAAATGGCAAAGTCGTCGTACAGGGACTTTTGGAAAGTGACGATAAAAACACTCCTGTGAATAAACTCTTTGTAGAGATTTCAACCGACGGAGGAGATACCTGGAGTAAAGCCGAGGGTCATAGCGAATGGGAATGGAGTTTTGCGCCCGAACTTGGAAGAAGTTATCATTTTAACATAAGAGTGGTCAAAGAAGTTCCCGCAACCGGTGAATCGGTTTACTTTGCCGGTAACGAAGAAGGAAGCGGAACTCAAGAGGGAAATCAATCAGAAAGCAATACCACCCAAAGCACTCCTAACGGTTTACCTCACACTTTAACCATAGCAGGCTTTACCCTTACTCTTGGAAACAATGTAACCTTAAGTGGTGGCAAACTCTCCGGTCTTGGAACGATTACTATACCTTACATAGGTCAAATCTCATCTCTTTCTACAAACGATATACCTGTATCCTTTTCAAACTTGAGCTATGCAAACGGCGAAGTTACAGTAGGAGAGATAACTTATAACCAACCTTTTACCATATCTTCACCTCTGCTTGATCTTCATATAAACAGTATAACATTTTCACCCATACCGGCGAACAACAAACTAAACGGTACCATTTCTTTTAACTCTTCGATATTTCAAACACTAAACGATGAAAATATACCTTTAAACAGCAGACTGTTCCCCGATCATTTCTCACTTGATATACCTTTTAACGGAAGAAGTATAAATATATGGGAAGAAAAAAGCGTTTCTCTTGATATAACTAACGGCAATATCAACCTCTCTTACACTATAGGAGACACTCTTCCTAAAGTCTCTTTCAACTTACCAAATGCCAAGCTTGATTTTGGGGAATTGCTAAAAGATGTAAACGGTGTATCTTTTAAAACAGCTATAAATGATCTTAAAAATATAAACATAACCTTGCCTCAGGATCTAAACCTATTTGATACGGGATTGAAACTGCCTTCAGGCTTTCATATAGGAGGTGATTTTTCCGACATATCAAATCCTGTATTGAATCTATCGGGCAATGTTGACCTCTCAGGTTACGCAAATGACATACTAAACGGTATAAACAGCGCGACATTGAGTGCAACTGTACAAAAAACCGGTTTTGACGGCTCTATTACATTAAACGGCGCATTAAACCCCATAACCATCATAGACAGAGGAACTCCTCAAAAAAGCGTAAGGCTTGTATTTGAAGGAACCAATCCAAATATCACGGTAAGTTATCACAACGGTGATATGCACCCAAATATTTCATACACCAGTATCACTCCAAAGATATATTTTGGGGATTTGCTAAAAGATGCAAATACGCAGGCTTCAAATCTTTTTGCAACTATAGGGGACTTGAAGCATCCTTCCATAAATATTTCAAACGCTTTATCGCTTCTTGGAAGCAAGATAAAGTTACCAAGCGGACTTAGTGCCTCAGTCGATCTTAGCGATATGCACTCCCCTGTCATAACATTTGATGTAGGAGTTGATTTTTCACAGTATGATAACATCATAGCCAAAAAACTAAACAATGCCCACATATCAGGAACCATATCTAAAAACGGACTGATAGCCGATATCACGGCAGACAAACCTTCGCCTATAGATATATATCCCGAAAAAAATGTAAAAATTGTCTTTGACGGAACAAGCGGTCCTACACTTCATGTAGAAGTAAAGGCTGCCGCTACCTTGCCAAAACTTCAGATATCCAATATCAATGCCAAGCTCGATTTTGGCGATTTGTTAAAAGATGTAAACAATGCATCAAATGTCATGGCAGACATTGCAGCTTTGGCAAATGAGTCAGGCTCACTACAGGTCAATCTTCCCGCAACCGTGAGGCTTTTAAATTCAAAAGTAAAACTTTCAAGCTCCATAGTCACTTTAAATTTACAAGACAAATCCATCTCCCTTGGAAGTTCACTTGATCTAAGCGAATACAGTGGCAACCCTGTCATATCAGCCATAAACGGTGCAACTATAAACGCTACTATCAACTCAAGCGGATTTGAAGGCAGCGTCAGTGCGGTTGGAGGGATCTCTCCTATAGATATATGGGCTGAACATCAGGTAAAACTTACCGTAAACGGCAATCCTTCCATCACTCTAAGAGTGGGAAGCGGAGGAGTTGACTTTGACTTTGGGGCACTTAATGCATCCATTGATTTTGGGGATTTGTTAAAAACCGCTCAAAATGCCGGACACTATATAGCTTCACTCCAAAATGCGGTTAACAATTCCGGCACTTACACTGTCAATTTTAGCAACAAACTCTATCTGCTCGATAGCAAATTTGCCATACAAAACGGATCCATATCTATAAACCCGGCTAAAAAATCAGTCTCTTTGAATGCAACCGCAAAACTTGATGAGTATGACAATCCTGTTATAAAAGCATTTGACAATGCAACATTCGGAGCATCATTTTCAAATGAAGGCTTCGAAGGAAACATAACGAAAAACGGAGGATTTTCTCCTATAGTTCTACTTGACAGAGGAGGCAGCGGCAAAGATATATCCTTGCAATTCACCTCATCACCAACCATATCTTTTTCTATACTAAGTAGCGGTATTCACTTCAATATAGACGGCGGCGGAGCAAATATCAACTTCGGAGAATTTCTTGGAGGCGCAACCGCTTCACTTGCAAGCATACAAAAAGGTATATACTCATGGGGGATCTCCGGCAAAAACAAACTTTTCGCTTCGGCAAAAGCATATGTTGAAAATATCACGAACGCAAAACTCGATATCAGTGATATAAAAGATCCAAAGATAAGTTTCAGCGGTAAAGTGGATCTAAGTCAGTACGGAGGATTTTTCTCGACGATGACGGCTGTTTCGCTTGAGGATGTCCAAATCTCCAAATCAGGCTTTCAAGCCACTATAACACCTGAGCTTAGCGATCTTGATATTTGGAAAGAAAAACATGTCACTTTGCACTTCACCCAAAATCCAAGCATTTCTTTGAAACTGCAAGGAAGTGACTTCAAGATGGGATTTAAATCCGCCAAAGCCGACTTACACTTTGGAGATCTTTTGAACAATGCCGTAGCAAACATAGACAACCTTGTTCAACAAGGCGGTCAAGCCGTAGAAGATACCTACTCATGGAGTATAAGCCAGGCAGATATCCCTCTTATGAACAGCGGTATCAACTTAAATGCATTAAGTGGCACATTAAATCTTCAGGATTTGACAGATCCGATTATAACTTTAAATGCAACTGCGGATCTTTCGCACTATAGTGATGTTTTCAAGTTTGTAAACAGTGCGACTTTGGAAGATGTGACCATATCCAGGCATGAATTTAGCGGTAGTTTGAACCTGACCATGCAGGATATCGATATATGGAAAGATAAAAATGTAAAACTTCACTTTACCCAAAACCCGTCATTTTATCTAAGGATCAATTCAAGCGGCTTGAAAGTGGGAGCAAGCAGTGTTCAGGCAAATGTAAACTTTGGTGATCTTTTGAATAATTCGGTAGCTGATATACACTCTTTGGGTAATGACACATACTCTTTTTCAGTATCGGGCGAAAATACACTTGCCGGCTCACCTGTCAATATATCCAATCTAAACGGGCAGGTTGACTTGAGTGATTTGAAAGATCCTGTTATCACTCTTAATGCAACTGCGAGCATACCATCGATGGGATCAAAATTTCAAGGTCTTGCACTTCATAATGCGAGGATTTCAAAAGAGGGGTTTGACGGGGATATAAATGTACTTTTAAACAATATCAACCTATACACCCAAGACAACAAAAAAGTCGATCTCGAGTTTGACAACAATTCACCGGCGACTTTGCATCTAACTCTAACAAGAGAAAAATTCGACATAGGAGTAAGTGACTTAAATGCCACTCTTGCTTTTACAAACCTTCTAAACAACCAAAGAATCCCTTTGGTTCCACTTTTGAAAAACGGAGTCAGGGTTCCAAGGACATTTTCATGGGATATAGCGGGTCCTATAAATTTTGTAAATGACTCCAAGGGTGTTATCCCGGTTACCAACTTAAAAGGAAGTTTGGATCTTTCAAGCTGGAGCGATCCGGCTGTTAGTTTCGCTACGACTGCGGACTTTACCAACTACAACTTTAGCAGCTCTGTCAATCTCGGAATTGTAGAAGTAACGAACGCAACCATTACAAAACACAAGATAAACTGGAATGTGCAAGTTACGAATGCTTCAGCCAACTTTACCATCTTAGATCTTGGACCAAATGACAGTGATGATGTAAGAGTGGAACTTAAAAATATCAGCGGCAACATGGGAACAGGAGGCAACTCTTTGAATTCGGCTGATGGTACTTTATTTTTTGGAAAACTCTTCGATGGAAATAAACAAGCTTCGCTATCTTATCAAACCGGAGAAAATGGTCTTAAAACATATACATTCTCTCTCGATGATGAATTGATATATAGAAAAGATGACAATAACTTCATAAGATTCAACGGCATAAGCGGTCAACTCATAGAAACCAGCAAAGACCACTACAAAGTCAAATTCAGCTCACAAGCCATCGTCAAATCCTCAATCTTGCAAGCTATAAATATAAATCAGATAAGTGCCGAAAATCTTGACATATCAAGCAGTGGCTTCAAAGGTGACATAACAGCATCCTGGACAAACAATACCATTTCAGTACTGCAGGACAAAGTAGCCCTTGAGATAAGTGATCTTGGTGTGCATATAGACTCCTCAAAAAGTATGCCTATCTCTTTAAATAATTTTGGCGGCAAACTCAATATCAAACACTTGTTCGACCAATCAAATGCAAAAGCTACGATATCTTTTGTGCAGTCAACCAAGCAAATAAACTGGGGATTCCCTCAAAATGAAACCCTAACCATAAATAACAAGTTTCAATTCAAGGGTTTAAGCGGAAGTTTGAATGTCGATTCTATTCATAATTTGGCTGTAAGTTTTTCAGGAAGTTTCGGATACAGTGGAATAAATGGAGAGATAAACCTTCAGGATTTCTCCATAAATTCAACAGGTATCCATGGAACTGCAAGCTTGACATCGCCTATAACCATCTATAACAAACTAAAACTTACAAAATTCTCGGTAGCTTTTGCAGGAAGTGATACTTCGGGAACTGCGGAAGTATCTTATGCGGATTCGTCATTTTTAGGCAGTGGCAAACCGATGAATGTAACACTTGGAGCGACGGTTGACAGGACAGGTATAAAAGACTTTAGCATAAAAGGAAACATACAAGCTATCAATATACCTCAGTTTGCAAGCATCAATTTCACAAGTCTTTCAACTTCACCGTCATTTAGCAACTTCTGGGTGAAAATGAGCGGAAATATAAAACCTCAAAATCCGATGTTCAGTGCCGCTTCATCTCTTGAATTTCAAAATCTAAAAATTTCCCATAGCGGTATCAGCGTAGATAGCGCCGGGGTGATGTTCGATACTTCTGGCTCGAGCGCCAGTCTTGGAGGCTTGACTCTAAGCATTGATAAACTCGGCATTGGTTTTGAAAACAATCTTTTCTATCTAAAAGCCCAGGGCGGAATCTCTTTGGAAGTTGTAAGCGCAAAAGGCGGTGTAGCGCTCTACAGTGACAAACATATACATGTCGACAATATAAGCGTAGATATACAACAAAGTGGGATTATAGCCAAAGGAAGCCTTATATGGTACGATCACGACGCTACATACGGCAACGGTTTTGGAGCCTCTTTAAATATGAACATAGCCCAGCTTATAACCGCTCAGGGCAAATTCAAAATAGGTCATAAAGATAGTATCTTTTACTGGATGGCAAGCCTAAGCGGAGGTATATCCGGCGGCATACCTCTTAGCCCCATACCTCTTAGCATTTATGAAGTGGGTGGTGGTGTAGCATACCATATGATATACAATGAAAGCAAAAAAGACTTTGTTCCTAACGGCTCCGGTTTTGCCTTGATGTTAAGTACATATATGGGTACAAGCAGTGACAATGGATATATGTGGAACGGTCAGATAAGCATAACGGCAAGTTTCACGGGTCATAACTTGAACAATCTTGTCTTACAGGGTGATAGTTGGATCATGGCAAATCTCCACAGTGCACCGGCTGATAGAAAGATCTCAGCTATGATGGTTTTTTCAACCAGTCCAAAATCCTTCCATGTAACGGCTACGGCAAATGTCAAATATCATGGAGTTACTGTCAAAGGAAGCCTCGATGCTATGCTTTCAAGTAGTGACAAGCACATCTTCATAGGAACGGATGAAGACTACGCTTTTGCATTTCACATAGATAAACAACTTGGATATGTAAGTGTGGGAATACTCGGATATGAAGGGGTTGGATTTTTCATGGCGGATACTCACGCTTTGGCCGTAGGAGACGGTATCAAGTTTGAAAAAACATGGAAGAAAGATTGGTGGGGTCCTGATCCAAAACTTGAGATCAAGTTCAATGCCATGATAAAAGCACTCGTTATCTACAGACCGATGTTTCAACTATACGCAGATGCTTATGCCGGGTTAGATCTTAAAGCCTGTTATGGATACTGCCTAAGTGTGGGAGCGGATGTACAGGCAAAACTTGCTACTCCAAATCCAAACTATCTTTGGGCTAAAGCGACATTTCACGCATTTAGCAAAAGTTTTTCATTTAGCGGGTATATTTATGGCTCGGGTGATCTTCATGAAGCTGAAGCTTATACACCAAAGATACTTGATAGAATCGAGCCTACTAATACAACCATAGGCATACTTCCGGTTTTTAAAGTCTATACTACATTTTCAAAAGAGCAACCCGTTACCATAGCATTTTCAAACATACATTTAAGAAAATACACAGGTACTTCATACATAAATGTAGCCTTCACAACAAAAGACCTTGAAGGTGATATCGTAGGAAAAGCCATCATACCGACAGGTGTTCTTGCAAAAAATACAAATTACGCCATACTTGGAACTATGACACTAAGCTATACCGACCCTTCAAGTGGCAAGACTGAAACAAAGTCAGAAGACTTCAATATGGCTTACAGGACCAGAAATAGCAATAAGATAGACTTCGATACGATGGTAAGTTATGTCAAACCTTCAAACCACCAGGAAAATGTCAGCGAAGATACTCAGGTTGAGATAAAATATGATAAAGATGTCATTACGAGACTAGGAGGTTTCAACAACCAATTCCTTGACAAATACCGAGTTGTCCTTTTTGACTCCGATGACAATTTGATACTTGGTCACTTTACGACACCAAGCCAATCAACCTACAAAGCCGTCTTTGTGCCGTCAAAAGAACTAAGGGTTTACAGGTACTGCGTCAACCAGGAAGGCGAGATAAGAGAAACTTTCATGATAGACAACCAATTTGCAAATCCATTCAACAATTACAAAGTAGATAACGGGGTTGACAATATACCTGATAATTTGCAGAAAAACAGTGCACAGGCTCCTTCAAATGCCGCAGCGGGCAATATAGGAGTAGTACCTCCTATCAACCAAACACAGCAAAACGGAGGATCAAACACAGGAAGTCAAGGTGTAGCTGCCATACAAGCCGCAGCTGCCTCATCTCCAACCGTATCACCTGTTTCTATCCAAGTTCCAACATACATAAGAAAAGGACCTATCACTTTAAAAACTCCCGAAGCTCTTGGTGATTTTGTATTGACCGGCTATAATGACGGCAAAAGGTACAAGTATTACAGGGCAAATCAGTACAAGATAGTCGTTAGATACTATCCGGGAGGCAATCAGCCCTATCAGGATGTAAAAACCTCTACTTTTAAAGTAAGATTCAACAATGCCATAAAAGAGGCTAAAAGAAAAATGGATAAAGCAAAACAAAACCTTCATCCAAAATTGACTACCATGCTTGATATAAGAAGGACGGGCAATCCAAATCCTCCTCCTATAGCACCTCCGGGATGTCATACGGTGTTTGGAACTTTAGTAAGCGTAAAAATCGATGATGACTTGTTAAGTATAGGTATCACAACCGGCATCAAAACGAAGGTGATGACACACTGGACATATGTAGACCAACTCCACCATGTACGGCATATGAATAAAGTAGTAGAATCCTGGGATAGATTTGCAATACCGGGTGAAATCATCAACTATAGTGCCGATATAACGTACTATGGGGAAGATAATCCGAACCTATCTCTTTATCACACTGATATGGAACTCGTATCGGGAGATACCTTTGACAGTTGTCAAGGTACTATGAGTGCACACGAACAAGAATTCAATCAAGATATGGCACACTCACAAATGGCACCGGGTAGTGGCATGGGCCCAGGAGGCGGATTTGGTCCTGGGGGTATACCAGGAGGCGGAGTCTTTGACGGAAACGGAGCCTTTAACGGAGGCGCTATGAACTTTGGAGCGGGGATATAACTATGAAATGCCTATATAAGGATTTCATTCTTGTCCAAATGGGCAAAGCTTTAATGAGAGGAAATTTCATCGAAGCTCGCTTTAATAAAAAGGAGACAAACAGGTGAAAAAATTCATACTAATACTCATATCTTTGACACTGTTTTTATGCGGTAAAACACAAAACAGGATCTACCTTTTTGCAAACTCTTCAAGCAATCAGATAGAGTTGAAATGGTTTTTAAAAAACTATGAAAGCGGATATGTCTATAAGATTTACCGTGCAAAAAAAGGTGAAAAACCAAGAGTTATAGCAACTATCAAACCGGCTTCCGTGGGCCAACTAAAAAGAGGGGGGTATGATAACGACTATATCTTTATGATATATCCTTTCAAAGATGTAAAAAACATAGACCAACAAATCTCCATCTTAAAAATAGAGCCGAAGATCTCAGTTTTCAGGACACTTAGAGCCATCCAAAAAAACAGTTTCGCAAAAAATCTCGGTCACTACTTTATAGATAAGATGGTTGATAAAAACTCTTTGTATCTTTACAAAATCGTAGCTTACAAAAACGGCAAAAAAGCGATGGTTAGGATGATCATAGCCACAACAAAGAAATTTCCAAAAGAGAGTGATATCATGTGGGCTATGGCAAAACCGACAGCTCAAGGAGTCGGACTATCATGGGATACAAAAGATGACTTTGCTTTTTACAGTATACACAGAAAACTAAAAGGTGAAAAAAGCTTCAAAAAGATAAACAAACTACCTGTTTATATAAGCAAATCCTTTGCAAAAAAGGCAAGATACCTTTATGTGGATAAGGAGATAAAAGAGTCACAGTTCGCTTCTTATTACATCAAAAAACTTGATATGTTCGGTAAAGAAGGTAAACCTTCTCAAACTATCAGTGTGAAATATACTCTCAAACACCCTGTTCCAAAAGTAAAGCAGTTTTTTACAACTACAACCAAAAAGGGAGTTATCTTAAGATGGAGAAAAGTTAAAAATGCACTTGGCTACAATGTATATAAAAGCCCGACATATACCGGCAAATACTATAAGATAAATAAAAAACCTATAAAAAAAGATTTTTTCCTTGACAAATTCTACAAGCCGGGAAAGTCATCATACTATTTTGTAACGGCTTTAAATCTACACGGCGAGTCTGATCCATCCATGATCATGATGGCATTTTCCAAAGATATAACACCACCCAAACAGCCTACAGGCTTGAAAGCCAAAACAACAGCAGGAAAGGTCAAACTTAACTGGAAACAAAACAAAGAGAAAGATTTGGCGGGATACAGGGTCTATGTCTCGATGGATATGGATAAAAAAGAGTGGAGTCTGGTAAACAAAAAACTCATACGAACAAATCACTTTATCCACAAAAAACCAAAGACTCTAAGTAGATTTCCCTACTACTACAGGATAAGTGCGGTCGATACCACACTAAACGAATCACTGCCTTCTAAAATCATAAAAGTAAAACTTCCCGATGTAACTCCACCAAAACAGCCTGTTTTAAAAGATTATAAAGCCTATGCCAAAAAGATAGTACTTCAATGGGCACAGGTGATAGTGTATGACTTTGATCACTATAATGTCTATAAAAAAGTTGGCAAAAAATGGAAGAGACTAAACAAAAAACCTTTAAAAAAGAGTTACTTTGAAGACAAAAGTGCCAAAATAGGTAAAAATACCTATGCGATAACCGCTGTAGATACCAGCATAAACGAATCAAAGATAAAAAAAGTATACAGCGTGGTCATGACAGACAAGATACCGCCTGAAATTGAAAATTTTACCGTCAAAAAAGTAAAAAACGGGATACTTGTATCATTTAAATGCAAAGACAAAGACTATAACGGTTTTGAAGTTTATAGAAGCAGCGGTGATATCCTACACTATTTCAATGCATCCAATTTCATAAAAAGTAAAAAAAGCTTTCTCGATAAAAATATAGCAAAAAAAGCTCACTATTTTTACAGGGTTGTAGCCTATGACAAAAGCGGGAACGCTTCAAGAAGCAAAGTCATAGATATAAGACTCGGTAAGAAGAAATGATCATATTCAGCAAGAGGAAAAACCTCTTGCTGAAATATTAGTTGGCTTTTTTCTCTCTTATGAGTTGATCTAAAACATCAAAAAGCTTAGCGGAGTTGTTTTCCCAGTCTTGGGCAAGCTTTAGTATCTCTTCGGCTTTGTCGCTGATATGACCTTTTGAGATGATCTCAAGAGTTTCTTTTATGATTTGATGCACTCTTTTGTGAGGCTCTGCTATGGCAGGGAATGATGGAAGTTTTGCAAACTCTTTTTTTGCTTTGTCACTTAGATACCATTTTCCAAGTCTACAGCTTTGTTCATCATCAAAATGAGCATTGCCATCTTCTTGATAGATAGCTTTATATCCTTTTGCTTTAAATATCATATGATCAATTTTAACCAAAGTTATATAAAGTTCATTGCTTATGTCTTCATTTTTCTTTTTGGTTACTCTTGAACTATCTATCAAGTGATCCAAAGTATCTGTAAATGTTGTCAACTTCTCGGTTGACTCGGTTGTGATATGCTCGGTTTTTTCATTACTCTCAAGCATTTCATTTGAGTTTTGTTTTAGGATATTGATATTGGCTTCTATCTCACCTGTTGCTTTTTGGGTTCTTTCAGCTAGTTTTCTAACCTCATCGGCAACCACGGCAAAACCTCTTCCGTGTTCTCCTGCACGCGCTGCTTCTATGGCGGCATTAAGGGCTAAAAGATTGGTTTGGTCAGATATATCTTTTATAAGAGATACGACATTGCTTATCTCTTCGACATTTTCATTTACCTGTTCTGAACTCTGTTTTGCGCCATGCATCATCTCTGCTATGGAGTTTATATTGTCAACAAGTTCTGTAACTCCTTTTTGCACATCAGATACTATAGACTCGGCCTCTTCATTGATATGATTTATCTCCTCTATACTTTCCATGTTGTTTGTAAGAGATGTTTGAACATCAGTAGAGTCATGGATACTTCCGTCTATAAGATCATCAGCCAAAGATGTAAATAGCTTACTTTTTTTAAGATTTTCCTGTGCTACTTTCTCAGCCTGCTGAGCAATTTTTGCTTCTTCTTCGGCTTCTTTTGCCAGTTTTTCAACTTTTTCTATAAATTTGTTGAAACTGTTGATGGCATCTCCTATCTCATCATTGGAGTCGGACTGAATCCTCTTTGAAAGATCCGCATCGCCTTCAGCCAACTCCTTAGCTGTAGCATCGAGATCTTTTATAGGTTTTATGATGGCCCTGTTTAGAATGAAGATGATGAGAAGTACGATAAATATATCTATGAGGGTCATAATTATAACTTGCATAATAACCATATCCTGGGCACTTTTGGCAGCAGCTTTAACTAGATCGCTTTTTATACCCATGAGTGCATATCCCACGGTTTCGTTTTGAAAATTTTTAAGAGGAAAAGCTTTTGTGAAGTATTTATCATCTATGAGGTATTTGGTCATGATAGCTTTTTGAAGGCTAAAGTCTGGCGACATTACATAATTTAAAAAATCCTTATCTATATGCTTTGAACTAGAGAGCGGATATCCTTCTTTTGCCTTTTTTGCCTTTTTAAAGAGTGAGGCATACTTTTTATCCAAAAAGTATAAAAAGTCTATGTGACTCTTTTTAAGTGCTCCTCCAAAATTGTTTATACCGCCATCAAAAGAGAGAATACCTATAAAATCATTGTGGTAAAACATAGGAAAAACACTCTTTAGTCTTAGACCTCTTTTTGACTCTTCAAAAGTTATGAGTGGTTTTTTTGTCTTTAAAACTTCCTGAAAAGCTTTTGAGCTGACATAGCTGTCACCGTATTCATTTGGCTTCCAGGACTTGAATATGGTTTTTAAGGAGGGATTTACTATGAGAACACTTACTTTTTTAAAAGGGGTGTTTTCTCTGTATAGTTTACCGATACCGGCGATTATCCTTCTAAGCGCTACCTTATCATTTGATACAACTGCATCCACGATGGCTCTGTTTCTTGCAAGCTGCATGGCATTTGTAAGCCAAACATTGTTTTTAGACTGGATTTGATTATCAAGATCCACTTTGAACATTTTGGCTTCTTTTTCATAAGTGGAAGTTTCAAGATTTTTAATCGAAACCAAACTCGTACCCACCACTATCAAGATGCCAAGCACTACTGATGCGATAAGTGGTATATGCACCTTTTTTGATATACTTAGATTTTTAAACATAGCTTCCCTTTTTTTACATATTGCCAATAGAAAATTTTATCATCTTTTGCAGATAAAGTAAAGACTTGCTTAAATATTTTATTTACATTGATAAATTATACTTATAAAGCAAAAAGAAAAAATATAATGTTGAGTTATGTTAAGTTTTCGGATACCGTTTTTAAGTGATATCCGAATATTTTCAACCTTGGTCTAGCTGATTGTAGTAGTCTTCGATATTGTGCAGATTTAACTGCTTGTAAAAAGGTATATTTTTCTTTTTATAATTATTATCGGGAAAGTTTTTGGCTATATCACTTGGATCTGCTACATCGTCATACCCTTTTTGAACTACTTTTTTCAAAAGTTTTAGGTATTCCAGTGAATCTTTATAAGAGTTGGCACTAAAGTCATCTCCGTGACCGGCTACTATATGTTTTGCTTTTAGTTTGGATAATTTTTCAAGTGCTTTTATCCATCCGTCAACATTTGAATGCTTTGTGTAGTTCAACATTCTCCCGTTAAAGACCATATTTCCAACAAATAAAAAGCTATCTTTTGGAGAGTATATGGCTATATCGCTTCTCTCTTCACTGACTTTGCTTGGTTTTAAGAGGATAAGAGTTTTTTTACTTCCTTTTATCTTGTATCCGTCATCTACCAAAGTATCTGCCAAGATAACTTTTGTACCTTTTAAAAGCTCAGGTGAGAGTATATGCTTCATCCTCTCAAACTTTTGGGGATTGTTTTTTATATCACTATTTATGGTTTTATGCCCTATGATATTTGCTCCTTTTTCTTTAAAAAAAGAAGCTCCCTGTATCCTGTCATCATGATAGTTTGATAAAACTACTGCTTTTACTTTTTTGTTTGGATACTCTTTTTTTATGAGTGCATAAAACTCTTTGGCAAACTCGTAAGTAGGTCCGGCATCCAAAACAACTATACTATCTCCCATATCGACATAGCACATGTTAGATACAAAGCCTTTGTTTTTCTTATTTGGAGGCGCAAAATCCCCCACAACACAACTTATATCTTTTGTGATTTTTACGGGTTTCAAGTTATATACACCCGCAAAAAGACTGCCCGCAGCTAAAACTGCTATCATAATTTTCTTAAGCATTATTTTCCTTTAGGATATTTACTATCTCATCAACGGTTAAAAGTTTACCGGCACTTATAACTTTGCCATCTACCACAAATCCCGGAGTACTCATCACTCCATACTCCATAATTTTTGCAATATCTTCAACCTTTTCAAGCTGATGAAAACCGCCCACTTGCTTTAGAGCCTCTTTTGTTCGATTTTCAAGCTCTTTACACTTTGCACATCCTGTTCCTAATATCTCTATCTTCATGTTTTTTCTCCTACAATATAAAATTAAACAAATAACCAACTCCAACTATACCAAGACCTACTATACCAAAAAACAGAGCTATAAGCTTTATATGAAGTATCTTTTTTAGGATCATGGCTTCCGGCAAGCTTAAAGCGGTTATAGCCATCATAAAGCTTAGTGCCGTTCCAAGTGCCATGCCTTTGGCTGTTAGTACTTGAACTAGAGGCATGACTCCTGCGGCATTGCTATACATCGGGATACCGGCTAGTACCGCAACCAAAACCGCAAAAGGGTTATCTTTACCTGCCCATTTGGCTATCAAGTCTGAAGGAACATAGCCGTGTATAAAAGCTCCTATGCCAACGCCTATAAGCACATAAAGCCAAATCTTTTTGAATATATCCCAAGTATACTCCCATGCTTCTTTCACTCTCTTTTTAAATGTCATCTCTATCTTAACATCCTCAAGCTCACCTTCAAGCGGTTTTACGGGGATGAGGATATATTTTTCCATATTTAATTTACCTATGAAATATCCTCCAAAAATCGCTACAAAAAGACCAAATCCTATATAAATAGCCGTTATCTTCCATCCAAAAAGTCCAAACAGAAGAGCTATGGCGATTTCATTGTTCATAGGTGAACTGATAAGAAAACTAAAAGTAACTCCAAGAGGGATTCGTGCTTGAACAAATCCCAAAAAGAGAGGAATCGCCGAACAACTGCAAAATGGTGTTACTATCCCAAAAAGTGCCGCTAAGACATTGCCGTAAAATTCACTCTTTCCATGCAAATGAGCTCTTACATACTCGGTGTTAAAGTGTGTTCTAAGATATGATACTACAAATATGATAACTATAAGTAAAAACCATATCTTAATCGTATCATATATGAAAAAATTTACCGTATCGTTTACCTTACCACTTAGCCCCATCAAATTGAGTGTCAAGTAGTCAACTGTCTCTTTCCACACTTTTTATACCTCTTTTAAAGCTTCTTGCACTTTTGGCAATAACTCTTTTTTTATCTTCTCATAAGTTTTCTCAAACTCACTATACTCTTTTCCATCAGGATCTTCAAAACCTACATGTATCTTTTTAACAGGCTTTGGGAACATAGGACAACTCTCTTTTGCATGATCGCAAACTGTAACTACAAGATCAAAGTCTATATCCGATACCTCATCTAAATGCTTTGAGTGATAACTCTTATCCCAACAGCCATGCTCCTCTAAGACTCTTTTTGCATTTGGATTGACTTTGCCGGTTGGTTTTACTCCAGCACTAAAGGCTTTAACATTATCGAGGTATTTATTTATTAACGCTTCACCTATGATACTTCTGCAACTGTTGCCTGTACACATCACCAAAACTTTTTTCATTTTTTCTTTTCCTTTTATAAACTTAGTAAAACGATTAATAAAACTGGTGGAGTAACAATAAGTCCAAACTTACTGTACTGCCAAAATGTTATCTTTACCCCTTTTTTGCTTAGGACATGTAGCCAAAGGAGTGTGGCAAGTGAGCCAAAAGGGGTCATCTTTGGTCCTAAGTTACATCCTATGATATTGGCATAAGCCAAGGCTTGATTTGGTACATGCTGCAAGGCTATATCCATGATCATCACTGTAGGCATATTGTTCATCACAGCACTTAATATGGCACTTATAAAACCTGTACCTACTACCGCTATGGTATCTCCTTGGCTTGAGAGTTGATGCAAGATGGCAGCAAGATAATCTGTAAGACCGGCATTTTTTAAACCATAAACTACTATATACAAACCTATACTAAACCAAACAACTTGCCAAGGAGCTGTTTTAATGGTAAGCCAAACTTTTGCATTTTTGGTATATCCGGCGATGAGCAAAAAGATTAGACCTCCACCAAGAGCAAATACACTTACCGGTACATGATAAATATCTCCTATGAAGTACCCCGCAAGTAAAATCACCAAAAAAAACCAGGAGAACTTAAAAAGCATTTTTGACTTTAAAACATCATCCGGATTTTTTAGCAAATGGATATCAACTTGTTTTGGTATATCTTTTCTTAAAAGTAGCCATAAAAAAGCTATGGAGACAAAAGTGCTGACTATATAAGGTATAAACATATTTTTTATATACTCGATAAATCCTATATGAAAGTAATCAACCGTTACAATGTTGGTTAGATTTGAAAAAACAAAAGGCAAAGATGCACTATCACTTATAAATCCACCTGCAAGTACAAAAGCTATGATAGTTTTTGCATCTAATTTTAAGATTCTCATCTTTGCTAAAAGTATGGGTGTTAGTATCAAAGCTGCTCCGTCATTGGCAAAAAGCGCCGCAACAAATGAGCCTAGCAGCAAAGAGTAAACAAACATCAAGTTACCGTTACCTTTAGAGAGTCTTGCCATTTTGATAGCACACCACTCAAAAAAGCCTATCTCATCAAGCACCATAGATAAAAGTATGATACCGACAAACGCCAAAGTAGCATCCCAAACTATACTAACAACTGTTAGAATGTCATCAAAACTTACAATTCCCAAAAGATATGTCAAAACCGCACCTATAACGGCAGTCGTTCCTATCTGTAACCCTTTTGGCTGCCATATAACAAACAAAAGTGTTATAAGAAACAAAGATATGGCAAGTATCATTTTTTATCCTCATCCAATACACAAGTTTTTTTAAAAGTCGGAACTTCTATATCAAGAAAACTTATCTCTTTTATAGCACTTTGCCTAAACTCATCCAAAGGCTCTCTTATACTGTAGTATGCCCACCTGCCTATCCTCTCCACTCTTAAAAATCCGCCCTCTTTTAAAATCTTCAAGTGTCTTGAAACTCTTGATTGAATCATATCGAAAGAGTTTTCTATATCACATACACACACTTTTTTGTATATGTGTATGAATTTAAGGATTTTGACCCTTGTTTCGTCATTTAAAGAACCGATGGTTTTTAAAAAAGTTTCCATTTTTTAAATCCTTTTTATAAATAGGACATTGTAGCATAAATATATCCAGATATCAATATAATTTGATATGAAGTAAAGCAGTTTATAGTCGATAGATGAAAAAAATAGTATTTAATTTTAAAAGCTTGAATTCTTTTGCAAGCTACTTTTTTATCTTTTTACTCTACCGTCCACTCTTTTTGGATGATGATTTCATCTTTATACAAAATTTGACCTAAGAACTTATCGCCTTTTTTATACTTTCCTACTCCTTTTGGAGTACCACTCATCACTATGTCGCCATCTTGAAGAGTCATGAAACTCTCTATCTCTTGAAGTATGGCTTGAGGTTTATATATCATCAAGCTTACTCCACCGTTTTGAACTAAGTTGTTATTTATATAGAGTTTTACCGCTAGTTCATTTATATCCCCTTCAAATGGAAAAAATTCACTAAAAACTGCCGCACCGTCAAAGCTTTTTGCCCTCTCCCAAGGTAAACCTTTGGACTTTAGATAACTTTGAAGCTCTCTTTTGGTCAAATCCAGTCCAAAACCTACTCCTGCGATTTTTTTATCCATTATCAAAAAACTTATCTCACCTTCATAGTGATTGTCTTCACTAATATATCCAAGTTCATTGCTTATGGCAGAGTTTGGCTTACAAAAAAGCACCATATTGTCAGGCATTTCATTGCCAAGTTCTTGTATGTGTTCTACATAGTTCCTTCCCACACAAACTACTTTGGGTGGGTATATTTTTTGTTGTTTAAAGAAGACGTGGTTCATTTTCTATCCTTTGCGCATATTGTATCAATTGATTTCTTAAAAATTAAGATGAAACTGTGCGTTTTTTGATATAATGGTTGGAATAGTTATTTGTGTAATAAAAATGTGTCATTTTAAGGATAAATTGTGGACAGGTTCATATCGAAAAATATCTTATACCTTATCATTGTTATATTTTTAGCTGCCATGCTTGTTCAAATCTTTACCACTTTGTGGCAGAACAAACAAGAGCAGTATAAAATGACGCTAGAACACAACAGAGTACTCTCCGACTATGCCATGGCAAACAGAATATACTATCAAAATCTCTATCTAAAAGGCATCATACCACTTACAAAAGAGACACTAAAAGGGCTTCCTGCTTATAGCTCACCCATAATATCCAAAAAATTTTCAGATATAAACAAAGAACATATAGAAGTCAAAACGGTTTCTGATATTCCACGAAATCCCAAAAATATGGCTGATCGCTTTGAACTGTCAGCTATAAAAACTTTCAAGACCGACCCTGCTAAAAAAGAGTATTTTAAAGAGTATGAAAACTTTTATCAGTATGCAATTGCTTTGAAGATAAGACCATCTTGCCTGAAATGTCACGGAAAGATAGAGAATGCTCCAAAATTTATCCAAAAAAACTACAAAAATGCATACAATTACAAAGTTGGTGATATTAGAGGTGTACTTAGCATAAAAATCCCAAAATTTCATATGCAAAAATACTTTACCAAACTTACATTGTTTGAAATCACAAAAAATGTCATACTATTTTCCGTACTGATGGTATTGGTACTTTATATATCCAGAAAAAACCGCAGATTTAGTAAAATCCTTGAAAAAATGGTTGAAGAAAAAACAAAAGAGTTGCAAAACCAAGAAGAACAGATACGATATATCAGCCAGCATGACGAATTGACAGGACTTCCAAACAGAATATGCCTTAAAGAGGATTTGAAATCCTGCGATATAGGCAAGATGGCTTATATAAACATAGATGACTTTAAAAATATAAATGACTTCTACGGTATAAAAACAGGAGATATCGTTCTTAAAGAGTATGCTTCGTATCTAAAAAATCTTGCAAAAGTATATGATATAAGTGTCTATAAACTCCCATCAGATGAATTTGCACTGTTTTGCCATAAAAATGTTGAAAACAAACTATTCTTAAGCAATATCAAAAAAATCGTACGGAAATTAAACAGTAAAGTTTTTTTGGTAAATTCTCAAGAGATCACACTCTCTTCGGCAGTCGGCATCAGTTTCGAGAAAGAGCAGATAATGAGCAAAACCGATATAGCACTCAAAAAAGCGAAAAAAGAAAATAAAGAATTGGTAATTTACAATAAAGATGACAATATTGAGCTTAAGATAGAACATAACTTCAAGATGATAAAAAAGATAAAAGATGCCCTGAAAAACGACAGGATAGTGCCGTATTTTCAACCTATATACGATATCAAAACACAAACTGTCACCAAGTTTGAATCCCTCGCAAGACTTATAGATGATGACGGCTCGATAGTCTCTCCGTATAACTTCCTGAATATCGCCAAAAAAGCGAGGCTTTATCCAAATATTACCGAAATCATCATCAAAAAAACTTTTGATACCGCTTTGAGATACCCAGATGTCTCTTTTTCGATAAATCTCTCCTCTATGGATATGAACAATGAAAAGACTATACAATTCATAAAAGCATCTTTTAAGAGGTTGAAAAGTCCGGAGAAGATAGTGTTTGAGATATTAGAAAGTGAAAGTATAGAAAACTATGAAAGCATAAATCGCTTTATAAGTGATTTTAAAAATACTGGATATAAATTTGCCATAGATGATTTTGGTAGCGGATACTCGAACTTTGCACACTTGATAGAGTTAAATATCGATTTTATTAAGATTGATGCTTCGCTTATAAAAAATATCCATACAGATAAAAAATCATATGAAACAGTCAAAACCATTGTAGCTTTTGCAAAAACCATCAATGTTAAAACCATAGCCGAATATGTCGAGTCAAAAGAGATACTTGACAAGATAACCCATCTGAATATAGATTTTGCCCAGGGCTACTATATAGGAAAACCGGATCCAAAGATAGGCTGACAATGCAACATGTCCTTCAAGTCATCCTTCTAGTCATCCTGGTATCTACACTACTAAATATCATACTAAAAAAGATAGCTTTACCTACTATCATAGGATATATCTTCACAGGCATTTTTATAGTCAATTTTTATAAAGTCGGCTTTCATAACAAGGAGATACTTGATGGAGTATCCGAATTTGGCATAGTTTTTCTGATGTTCACCATAGGGCTTGAATTTTCCATAACCATCCTGACTTCCATGAAAAAAGAGGTTTTTTTATATGGTATCTTACAGATGGGCACTGTTTCACTTGTGATAACTTTTCTACTAAACTACTTTTTTGGCATAGAATTTAAAAGCGCTCTTATCATAGGAAGTGCTCTATCTTTGTCATCAACTGCCATAGTCATAAAAATACTCAATGAAAAAAAAGATTTACAAAGGCAATATGGTAGAAAATCTTTGGGAATTTTGCTTTTTCAAGATATTGCCGTAATCCCACTTTTTATCATGATAAGCATATTTGCAAACAATTCAAGCAGCATATCAAGCTTACTATGGCAGACACTTTATGGGGCTGTTGTAGTTGTAGTGGTGATTTATATCATAGGAAGATATCTTTTAAACTATATACTAAGTTATATAACTTCACTCAAAACTTATGAGATTTTTATAGCGACTCTCTTTTTTATCATAGTAGGCAGTTCATATATGGCTCATTACTATGGTTTTTCATACTCACTGGGGGCATTTTTGGCTGGCATCATGATATCCGAAACAAAGTTCAAATACCAGGTTGAAGCAGATATGGTGCCTTTTAGAGATATCCTGCTTGGAGTTTTTTTCATAACTGTCGGTATGCAGATAGATATAACGGTTTTGAAAGATTATTTTTTCATTATCATAGGCATAACACTATCTGTGATGATTTTAAAATTTATTATTTTATACTTTGTACTACATTTTTTTACACAAAAAAGAACGGCTTTCAAAACTGCACTTGCCCTTTCTCAAGTCGGTGAATTTGCCATCGTTGTATTTGAACTCGCATCATCTTCAAGCCTTATTGATAAAACTTTTACACAACTCTTGATAATTTCGGTTGTTTCTTCCATGATCATTTCACCTTTTGTAATAAATCATATAAGATACCTAAGCGACATCATTTTAAAAGAGGATGAAAAAGAGTTACTTCACATAGATTCGACAAAATTGAAAAAACATATCATTGTATGCGGATACGGAAGGCTTGGGAGGATCATCGCAAAAAAACTTCAAAAAAGAGATATAGATTTTATCATCATCGAACATGACATTCAACTTGTAAAAGATGCTATCAAAGAAGGAATGCTTGCCATATTCGGCAATGCGGCACTGCCAAGCATACTAAAAGCAGTCAATGCAAAAGAAGCCATCTCTGCCATAGTTGCCATAGATAATGAAGAAAAACTCTACATAGTTTGCCAATCCCTAAGAGAACACTCAAAAGAGATAAACATCATAGCCAATGTCAAAGATAAACAAACCAAAGAGCTGATCGCCAAAAGCGCTGATCACATCTTGTACGAACCTGACAATACAGCTGATTTGCTTGTCAAAGAAGCTTTAAGCTGTAAAAATTAACTTTTCATATCTCTTAGTTTTTTCATTTCCACTCTTAATTCATCCAAAAGAGTATATAGCTCATAACTGGCTTTTTCCATCTCTTTAAAGTTTTCAACAATGATATCTTCATTTTCGATGCGTTTATCCTCTTTTTTGAAAAATTTCAAGTTTTGCAAGACTTTATTGTGGACTATCTTGTGCGGAGCGTCTATCTTAGCATATGACGGAGCTTTTCCAAATATTCTCTTACCTTCGTTATGATACCAAATGCCAAGCCTACAGTGGTCACTATCGCTGAACTTTGCATTTTTATCTGCATTTACTACCGCATTATAAGCATTTGCCTTGTATATTATATGATCTATCTTCACCATTATAAGAAATACTTGATTTTTCATATCTTCAGTAAGCATGGAAGCTTCTTTGGAATTTTTCTCAAGTTCTTGCATAGTATCTTTGTACTCTTCTACGATCTTGGCAACACCGTCCGATACCTTCATCATATTTTGGGATTTGGCAACTATATCACTGGTTTCTTGCTTCATGCTGTTTATGGATACGTTTATCTCACTTGTCGCTTTTTGTGTTCTCTCCGCAAGCTTTCTAACCTCATCGGCAACTACCGCAAAACCTCTTCCATGCTCTCCGGCGCGCGCCGCTTCTATGGCTGCATTTAAAGAAAGAAGATTTGTCTGTTCGGCTATATCTTTGATGAGATCGACTATGGAAGTGATACTGTTGCTCATTTCATCAAGTTCGTTGATCGTTACGTTAGAATCATTGATCTGTTCGGAAAGGATTTGCATATTTTCCAAAATCTGCTCCAGCACACTCAAGCTCTTTGTTGACTGGCTGCTTGTATTTTCTGAACTGTTCAACACTGTATCAAGGTCTTTGATGAGATTTTCAGTTTCATTTTGTATCAAAGCCAAACCTTTTCCTACATCCCCTACCGATCTTACTTTTGCACTAAAAGCTATGGCCTTTTGTCTATCACTGGCATCTTTCATAGCTTCTATACCGTTTTGCACCATATGGATTGCTGTAGCGAACTCTCCTTTCAATCCGCCATCTACCAGTTTTTCAGAAAAGTCACCTTTGGCCGCTTTGTCAACCGAGCTGTTTATCCTGCCTATAACATCTTTGATGGTGCAAACCAATATATGAAGCTCTCTTGTTATGATATCCATCTCATTTCTAACTTTTTTTCTTCTATCAACCACCACGGAGAAGTCACCTCTGTTGACGATAGCGATAACTCTTTTGAACCTGTCTATGGATATGAGTATAGAATTTATAACATTTTTTGATATAAAAGCTATAAGCAAAAGTATAAACAATGAAACCAAAGAGATGACGATCATCTCCGTCATGACTTTTCTTGCAATTTCATTGGAGGTTTTTACAAGTATATCATCCAGGTAATTTTCCATCTTTTTTAACAGGTTTATCTTTTTAGTGATGGTTCTAAACCAGTAGGTGGCATCTACACTAAAGTTACTACTTTTCGATAAAGCTATGTTTCTCATCCTGTCAACTTCTTGGAATGATTTTTTACTGCTTAAGTTCTTGTAAAAGTGTAATACATCCTTGCTTGAAGTAGTTTCAAAAAGATGTAAAAGTACCTTTTGTTGAGAAACGACGGATATGAATTTGTTTTGCAAAAACGGAGTAAACGAATCTCTTGCAAAAACACCTGAAAGAACCGCTCTTTCTATACCGGCTCTCTCTTTAGCAGTGATAAAAAGTATCATAGAATTCATCTCGTTTCTTACTTTTGGAAGCTTTGGTAAAGTGGAAAATCTTGCTATGGTATCCAAGATGGTTTTGTTTAAATTTGTGTAGTAACCTACTTCATCTTTTGTGGTAATCGATAGTGATATGACTTTTTGTCTTATCTCTTTTAGTCTGGAAAAATCTATGGATTTTTTAGCCGCTTGTATATAAGAATTGTCATTGGAGTGTATAAAACTTTTTAAAATGGCAAGTTTTTTATCTGTACTTTTTTTCTGCTTTTCAAGTATAGTGCCAAATTTTTTTCCTTTGGAGTTCAAAAAACCTGCACTAGCACCTCTCTCTTTTTGAAGCTCATGCACAACGTCGCTTAGTTTTACCGACAATTCAACCACTTTTATGGTTTCTTTTGAATTTTTAAATATGTTGTACTGAGATATAAAAACAGATACGGCATACACAAAGATCGTAACTATCGATAGGACACTAAGTACGATCAGTCTCTTTTTAATCGTCATATTTTTAAACATACACAAACTCCTTGACAGTTATAATGGTTATTTTAGATTATTATAATAGCATAAAAATGTTAAAAGAGTGTACCTTGTCGTAAACTTTTTATATAAAAACTTCTTCTGTGGAGTGAGCAGTAACCCATTTTTTTTATCATATCGATATGTTCTTTGGTACCGTAACCTTTGTGTTTCTCAAAGCCGAACCCGGGAAATTCTTTTGAGATTTTTATCATATATCTGTCTCTGCTTACTTTTGCAAGGATACTAGCTGCACTCACCTCAGCTACTTTTGCATCGGCTTTTATCATCCACTTCACCCCTTCTACCCCAAAGTTCGTATTGCCGTCCATTAAAACAGTGTGATTTTTAAAATATTCTTTTATCTCTTTTATGGAATTGTAAAGGGCTTTTGATAAACCTATCTTGTCTATGGTGTGGTTATCGGTAAAAATTATCTTGTAGTATGAGTTTTGTTTTATGATTTCAAAGAGTTCTTCTCTTTTTTTAGCAGTTAATTTTTTGGAGTCATCAAGCCCTTTTATATCGGTTTTCAACACGACTCCGGCTACGACAAGAGGTCCGGCAAGGCAACCCCTGCCGGCTTCATCTATGCCACAAAGATTATCTTCTTCGGCTTCTGCTTCGACTGTTTCTGTTTCGGCTTCTACCATCTCTTCTGCCTCTTTGGTTCTTGTTTCTTTTGTCATTATCTTTAAATTTTTCCAAAAGTCTTTTTGCCTCTTTTTCGCTGAAACCTATATGCTCAGGTCCTTTTGAAGAGTGTTTCGAAAGTAGTAAAGATATGGCTTTTAGGGCAATCTCGCTGATATCGCCCTCTTGTTGCAAGCTAGAGAGTATGATACTTGCTTCATCTTTTATATCGGCTTTTACTATCTCGCTTGTCAAGTCATTTAACTCTTTTTCTTGCAAGTCAAAAGATGAAGGTATAGTTTTTAGCTTTATAGGAGCGCCCATACTTTTTTGGATCCTAAGCAATTCTTTAAACTCCATAGGTGCTATAAGAGTTATGGCTTCACCTTTTACTCCCGCTCTTCCTGTTCTTCCGACTCTATGCACATAACTTTCAGGATCAAAAGGTATATGGTAGTTAAAAACATGGCTTACGCCCTTTACATCAAGTCCTCTTGCCGCTACATCGGTAGCTACTAAGATATTGACTTTGGAGTTTCTAAAATTCTTGATAACTTCGTCTCTTGCTCTTTGGTCCATATCCCCATGAAGTCCCTTGGCATCATAACCTCTGGATATAAGAGTATCTGCAAGCCTGTCAACTTCTATCTTCATTCTGCAAAATATGATGGCTTTATCGGGATCGCTGTGATCTATAAGTCTTATAAGGGCATCGGTTCTCTCTTTCTCCTCTATCACATAGTAGCTCTGCTCTATATCTTTGTTCGTTGCATTATCTTTGTCGACTATGCTTACGGTTGCCGGATTGTCAAGTATCTTTTCAGCCAAAAGCTTTATGGGTTTTGGCATGGTAGCTGAGCAGAGTATGGTTTGTCTGTTTTGAGGAAGATAGGAAAATATATCTTTTATATCTTCTAAAAATCCCATATCGAGCATCTCATCCGCTTCGTCAAGGACTACTATCTCAGGATTGAAATCCCTCAATCTTTTGCTGCTAAGCAGGTCTTTAAGTCTTCCCGGAGTCGCTACGACTATGTTCGCACCTCTTTTTATAAGATCAAGCTGCCTTGAGTAAGAACTTCCCCCGTAAACCGTTACTGTTTTTATACCTGCATACTTTCCAAGGTTATACAGCTCATCTGCTACTTGGGTAGCAAGTTCTCTTGTAGGGGTTATGACTAAAAGTCCCACGCCTTTATAACCTGATATCTTATCCATGGCAGGAAGCCCGAAAGCTGCAGTTTTACCTGTTCCGGTATTTGCCTGAGCTACCAAGTCTCTTCCCTCTTTTATAATAGGTATAGCTTTTGCCTGAATGGGACTAGGAACTTTAAAACCGGCATTAAGTATGCCTTTGTTTATCTCGTCTTTAAAACCAAATTCTAAAAATTGGCTTTGTATGGTTGAATCTTGTTGCATTGATTCTCTTTATGTTAAATTTTAATCCAAACCGTCATTCTCAAAGTCGGGATCAAAATGTTCTGAAAAAAACAAAGAGTGCATCGATAAAGAAGTTGTAGCTTGAATTAAGTGGTCGCATTATACCTTAAAGTTTTAAATAAGTCAAAATTTAGGTATAATTCCGATATGGTAAATATGATATCAAGATAAAAGGAAGTATTATGATAGAGTTATCGATACAAGAACCAAAGATAGAGCAATTTTTTAATAATTCAAAAGATGAGATTCTTAAAGCTCTAAGGTTTATCGTAGATAATAATATTAAAGATTTTAAAATAAATCAAAAAACATTAGAGCTGTCAAACGAACAAAAAAAAGAGTTAAATTCAAGAATTTCATCATTTCACGACAATCCGTCAGTAGGTCATTCTTGGGATGAGATTAAAAATAATCTATAAAGATAACTTATGGATATAAAACTACATCCAAAAGCTGAAAAGGATTTGCAAGAAGCATTAAATTACTATCATAGAATAGATACAAATTTGAAAGAAAAGTTTATATATTGTTTAGATTTAACTTTCAATAAAATATTAAATTTTCCAAATTTATATCCATATGAAACAAAAACATCACAAAAAGTATTAATGGACAAATTTCCCTATATCATTATATATGAACAATACAAGAATATTATCATGATATTGGCGATATTTCATACGAGCAGAAATCCAACCAATTTAAAAGATAGAGCATAGTCCCACTATGGTAAATACATTTGATATAAAAGATTTTTTAGATGGTATTGATGAAGATGCACTTCTTATAGATGCAAGAAGCCCTGCTGAATTTGAAGAATCACATATAAAAAATGCTATAAACTTATATGCTTTAGATAATAAAGAGAGAAAAGAGGTAGGCACACTTTATAAAAAGTCTCCATTTGATGCTAAAATGCTTGGAGCAAGTTATATAAGTAAAAATATAAGCAAACATTTACAAAATGAGTTAAAAAATTATACTCCAAAAACCAAGATATTTGTTTACTGTTCAAGAGGTGGACAACGAAGTGGAAGTATCGCAACTATACTTGATAGTATCGGCTTTAGAGTTTATAAACTTAAAGGCGGCTACAAGAGTTATAGAAATCATGTGCTAAATTACCTTGATAGTTTTGAGTATAATAACTTTATAGTGCTTGACGGATTGACCGGGAGCGGCAAAAGTCTCATCATAAAAGAGTTTGAAAACTCTATAGACCTTGAAGGATTGGCAAATCACTACGGATCGAGTTTTGGAGCTATAAACGGAGAGCAACCTTCGCAAAAACAGTTTCAAAACTCTTTGTTTCATGAACTCCAAGGAGTAAACAAGTATGACTTTACACTACTCGAGGGAGAAAGCAAAAAGATAGGAAAACTTCATATACCAAACTTTTTATATAAAAAGATGCTAAAAGCTCCTCGTGTCTGGATAGAATCCCCCATAGAAGACAGAGTTGAAAGGATACTAAACGACTACAAAAATGTTGATAAAATTTTTTTTGAAAATGCTATGCAAAAAATTGCACCATATATAGAAAAAAAACATGCCAAGGAGATCAAGGAAGCTTTTTATAATGATGATCTGTATAATTGTGCAAAAATACTACTTGAAAAATACTATGATAAAGTTTACAAGCATCGTGGAAACTATGATATCACTATCGACTTTAAAGATATCAATCAAGTAGTCAAAGATATAAAACTTTTCGCCGACAATGTATTTGGGTGATACATCACCCAAATATCAATGCGCGGAACAAGTCCCTTGCCCGTTACTTTTTTCAAGCTTACCTGCTAAAAACATATCAATAGAGTCTTTTACCGTAGGTGAAACTCTGTCAAAATATAGATCAAGCCCTGCTTTTGCAAAACCTTGAGCGGGAGCACCTCCGATACCACCGACTATCAAAGCATCCGGCTTTAGACTTAGTATATTCGTTACCGCATTGCCACATGCTCCTCCACTGTGACCCGGATTTTCATATACTTCCACATCTTCTAACTCTCCATTTTGCAAAGTAACGACCGTATAAAACTTCGCTTTACCAAAATGTGCTCCTCTTTTACTTAAGTAGCCCATATTTTCATCCGTTGGAAATACCAATCTCATTTTTTCTCCTAAAATTGCAGTTGTAGTCTGCCATCCTTAAAGGCTTTGTAAGCATCTTTCAATGCAACATCTCCGGCTCCTACATATACTTTTATGTTCGATTTTTCAAGTATTTCAAGAGCTTTTTCTCCCGCACCGTTTCCTGTGATGATAGCCTGCGCTCCTGATTCGAGAGCTTTTTTGGCACTTTGAAGCCCCACGCCGTGAGCTTTTTGTTTGGCTTCATCATTGGTTATGGTTGTTAATGTGTCACTATCTTCGTCATAAACAACAAACATTTCAGCCCTTCCAAATCTGGGATCAACCAGGTCATCCCAGCTACTACCTTTTGCGGTAAATAGTATCTTCATCATTATACTCCTAAACTATTTTTAATTTCATTCCAGCTTTTTATCAACAGTTGTGATATATTGGAGTTGCCATCATACTCTATCATAGTTTTTGCCCTACTTAAAGCTTTTGTAAAAGTTTCGTCATAAGGCAATTTTGCAATGATTGGTATATTTTTCTCTTTTAAAAACTCTTCCAATTCTTTACTCATTGGTCTGTTTAAGTCATGCTTGTTGATAATGCAGACACTTTTCAAAGAGAATGACTCACAAAGCTTTAGCACTCTTTTTAAGTCATGCAATCCTGAAACTGTAGCTTCAGTTACAAGAACTACCAAATGAGCTCCACTAAGGCTTGATATAACAGGACATCCGATCCCGGGACTTCCGTCAACTATCATATACTTTTTCTCTTCTTGTTTTGCCAATTCTCTCGCAGTAGTTTTTACTTTTGCCACAAGCTTTCCTGAGTTTTCAGCCCCAAATCCAAGCTTTGCATGCACCATTTTGGTTCCGGTTTTTATATGAGAGATAAAAAGTTCACCCGCTTTTTGCTCTTTCATCTCTATAGCTCCGGTAGGACATACTCTACTGCAGTACCAACAACCTTCACAAGATATGGGATCAACTCTGTGTTGATTTTGGATAACATTTATAGCATCAAATCTGCATACTTCTTTGCATTTGCCGCAGTTCACACAACTCTCTTCATCTATAAAAGCTATCTCACCGCTATAAAAATCCTCTTTTTTATCAAAATCAGCTTTTAAAAGCAAGTGCATATTTGCTGCATCCACATCACAGTCAGCTATGATCGCATCCTCTTTTGCCAAATATGCAAGAGATGAACTTATAGAAGTTTTACCTGTACCTCCTTTGCCTGAGATGACAACTATCTCTCTCATATTTCAACTCCGACTTTATCTTTTAAATAATTTATTAAACTCAAAAGAGACTCTTTGAAGTGATCAATTTTTTTGTATACCAATTCACCTTTGGCATACTGCTTTGCCACCTCTTTGTCATTTAAAAATTTAGCAGCTATATCGATACCCTCTTTTTTGCAGTATTCCTCTACTTGATCATCCCCTATGCCATATCTGTTTATCACCACCGCAAATCCCTTTTTGATAACTCTCATAGTTTCAACCGCAAGAGTTAAATCATTTAGTCCAAATGGCGTGGGCTCTGTAACAAGCAGTACAAAATCACTCTCTTTGGTAGCTTCTATAACCGGGCAACTGGTACCTGGAGGCGCATCATAAATCCTTATAGAGTGTGGAAAATTCTCTTTTGTGAACTTTATGGTTTGAGATATAAGCGGTACTGCCATCTCTTGACCTATATCCAACCTACCTTCTACAAAATCAAAATTGCCGGTTTTATACTGTTTTATAGTTCCTATCTTTTCTCGCACCATAGGTAAAGAATTTGTAGGACACAGCTCACTGCAAGCATAACAACTATGGCAAAGCTCCTTGCAAACCAAGATCTCTGACGGTAAGGCAACTATAGCGTTAAAGTTACAGTTTGTCGCGCACTCCCCACAAAGAGTACAATCTTCACTCTGCCATTTTGGAACCATTTTATATGATATATTTTCTTCTTTTGGCACCAAATCCAAAAACAGTGAAGAGTTTGGCTCTTCGACATCCAAATCACTAAGAGCTATTTGTTTTCCGTTTTCACCCAAATAGCTTGAAAGGTTGACTGAAAGGGTGGTTTTTCCTGTTCCACCCTTTCCGCTTGCTATGGCTATATCCATCATCTAATCTTTGCTGATCGCTCTATCTGCTCGGTTGTAACCGAGTCCTCTACCATTTCCTCTTCCAAATCCTTCCCCATTTCCCTGACAAGGAGCATTATGGGCATTTCTACCGCCTCTTCCCTGTCCGATGCCGCTGCCATCTTTTAAATCTCTGCTGATATTTCCTTCCAGAGCAAACCTGCCTCCAAAGCCTCTATGGTTGTCTACATTAAAAAAGCCTCTTCCTTGTCTCATTCCGAAGCCTCTGCCTCTTCCTTGTCCTCTGCCAAAACCTTGTCTATTTCCCCTCATAACATACTCCTTATTTTTATTTTTGTATAAATTTTTTACACCCTTTTTCAGGTGTTCCGCCGTTTGTTGTGTACTCTTTTGCACCTTTTAAAAAAAGCTCATACCTTTTACACTCCGTTCTTTTTATACATTTGTCATTATTGCAAGCAACGATTTTTTCTTCTGCCATTGTTTCTCCTTTCATACTTAATACCTCTATAATTTTTTTATTTAAAAGGGCATCTGCCACCTTTTTCCTTGCACTTGAAATAACCCTTGAAAAAGTTGTTCTTGATATGTTCATATTTTGTGCACACTCTTCTTGGTACAATCCTTCAAAATCAGCAAGCCTCAAAGCTTCCATCTCATCTTCAAGTAAAACCACCTTCTCTAGATCGGATGCTTTTATACCGCATGGCTTAAAGCACAAGCTAGTATGGTCCATATCTATACATCTCTCTTTTCTTCTTCTTCCCAATCCTCTCATTTAAAAACCTTTATGAACATATGTGCGAATTATACTGCACATATGTTCATTTGTCAAGAGTTTTATAAAAAATATTTTTTACTTTTTTAATCTGACATTTAGTATTACGGATGTATAATAAAAAATATAATAAATAATTTTATGAATAAACATTCATATATTTAATTAACTATTTATGTGTTGTTTGTGATAATTGCACTCAAAGATTGTATAAATCATTGATTTTACAGTCAAACAACACGCAAGGAGAGCTATAATGAAAAGATTAGTTTCGCCGGCTTTGGTCGGACTTTTTTTGTTAAGCGGTTATGCCAATGCCGAAGATATGAATCTAAAGCAGGAAGTAGAACAACTTAAGAAACAGATGGCAGAGTTAAAAAAGGCACAAGAGAAGATAAACATCTCTGCACTTAAAAGAGAGATATCAGAAGTTAAAGCACACGACGGTCATGATAACATCAAATGGAATGTTGACTTTAGAACAGCTTTTGACTATATATCATACAAGCACGAGAGTGGTAAAAAAGATTCGAACAGCATCTTCACAAACAGGCTCTATTTAAATATGGCTTATGCTCCAAATGACAACTTGGCATTTTTTGGCACATTGGCATATTATAAAACTTACGGGCAACAGCTTGGAGCAGCCCAAGGATTCAACTATTTTGACTGGGTTGTTAACGAAAGTGCCAATCCTTCAGATGAACTTAGAGTCAAAGAAGCTTATTGGCTCTATAGAAATGATACTTTTTTAGGTGTAAAAACTCCTTTTACAGCTAGTTTTGGTAGAAGACCGGCAACTGACGGGCTTCTTGCAAACTATAGAGAAGATCAAAAAGCGAAATCACCTATCGGACACATCATTAATACAGAGTTTGACGGTGCAAGCTTTGGATGGCAGCTTGAAAATATTACCGGAATCTCAGGAATGTATTTCAAAATCTGCCTTGGAAGAGGTATGAGCAATGTTCATTCAAGATATTATGGTATCACCTCCAATACCACTGGTACAGGCGGGCAATATTTCGTAAATCCTGGCGCACTTGACTATACAAAAGTTGATGGAGGAAGTACAACTGACCTTGGCGGTTTTATATTTAAACCTTATGATGATGGACAATACTCAGTACATACCACTTTGTTTAAAGCATTCAATCTTCCAGGTATGGTATTTGCAGGTATGTCAGGATCAAATCCTACTTACAATTTTGCCCAAACAGGTGATTTAGCCGGAGGTGCCATAAGCTTTATAGCTGACGGTATTGGTGATGGCATAAGTGACTTCTTGGACGACACGACTATATTTGCATCATTTGCATTTAGTAAAACTTATCCAAAAAATGGACTAAGTATGCTTGGCTCACCTGACTCTCAAACAGGATCTTCTATATATCTTGGTACCAACTTTGATGCTCCGTTTGTAGATGGGGGAAGAATAGGAGTCGAATATAATCACGGAAGTAAATACTGGAGAAGCTTTACATATGGTGAAGATACTTTGGCAGGCAGCAAACTTGCTACTAGAGGTGATGCTTATGAGTTCTGGTTCAACAAAGAGTTGATAGGCAAAAAACTTACCGCTCAACTTAGATACACATATATGGATTACAAATACACCGGAAGCAATGCTTTCTTCGGTGATGGTGGAACTCCTATGACAATGAGTGAAGCTAAAAATGCCGGAATGGATCCAGTTAATAGTGCTCAAGACATAAGACTTTATATAAGATATAGATACTAAGATTTTTATGAGTAGAAAATTGCACAGGAGAAGCAAAAGATCAGTTTTGCTTCTCCTTTTTTTATCAAGTATCTACTCATACATTTTTGCGATATCACCCGTAAATGTTCCGGGTAATTTAAAAGATATCAATGCAACTTCAAAAGCATGGCTAAGTTCCAAAGAGTATCCTGTAACATTTTACAGTAAAGATACTAATCTCTCTCTTTTTTTTAAATCTTCACTTAAACTTTTGAAAAATAACCGGGATATCGCTTTACTGCTGAAGTTTGAAAAATCGGACTTTTTCGATCCAAGGCTTTCAATAAATGACTTGAATAACTCTTTCACTTTTGGAGTGGAATTTTCAGACAACAACTTGAGTGATATAAACAACTTCCCGATATCTCATATAAATTACAAAAAAGAACATACTATAACAAAAGATGAAAAGATAAACTACATAGATAACAATATATCGATTGTACAAGAAAAGAGCAGTATCATTTCCAATAAAACTAGCAAATATGCTTATACAACAATAAATTCCCTCAAATCTCCTATGTTAACAGATGAAAACAAAACTACAAACATAGGCCAAGATGAAAACAGTATCTATGTCATCAAAACTCTGAATGATAACTCTACCTTTGTAAATATAGCTTTTCAAGCTCTCTTCAAAGATGGTAACGACACTGTAAAATACAGGACAAAATGGCTTAAAGTACAGCTTGTTCCGAATGATACAGGCTTTTTAACGCCGGAAAGCTTACCTGTATATGATATAAACAATGGGAAAAGCATCTTTACCCAAAACTGTGTAGCATGCCACAGATACAATGATGACAAAACCGCTCCGGAAGGTATCGCTCCAATACTTACAAATGTAGGTGGCTGGGCAAATAAAGAGTATCTAAAAGGTATACTACTACATCCTGATAAATATCAAACCAAAAAGTATAAAGAACTTATAAATTCAGGTAAAATCATGCCAATGCCCTCATATGACTGGCTTGAAGAGAAAGAACTTGGAGATTTGCTCTACTTTTTACAAAGTTTAAAAGCAAGCGATAAAAATAAAAGTAACGTTACTGATGTCAATTCATCTGTAACCATAAATGATATGACAAACTTGGACAACAATATAACTTTTAATGACACAAACCTCTCAAACTAAGATATAGGCACCTCTAAATCTTCTTTAGAAATTCCAAAAAACCTTTGATGATATCTTTTGGTTCAGGTGGACAACCTGGTATGTGATGTACTACAGGTATATGATTTTGAATATCACCTTTTATGGCAAAAGTTTTTTCAAAGCTCGATAAGTTAGCCGGACAATCACCTAAAGTTATCACCCATTTTGGAGATGGAAGCTGTTCATAGGCATTTAGCAAATGATGATGCATATTGAAAGTACACACTCCGCTTACCAACAGCACGTCTGCATGTCTCGGACTCGCTACAAAGTAGATACCAAGTCGTTCCAAATCATAGTATGGATTAGATAGTGCATTACACTCCGCTTCACAGGCATTGCAACTGCCGCTATCTACCATCCTTATAGCCAAACTTCCGGCAAATCTCTTTTTGATAGTATCTTTTATCTCTTTTTTTATCTGTTCTAGCTCATTGTCTATATCAACATTTTCCGTTTTTATACTATCTTCAAATCTCTTTTTCCAAAATCTAATCACTACAATTCTCCGTTCTCAATTATCCATTACTACAAGTCATTCCCGGCATAACTGAGATCACAGCTCTTATTGATAAGCGGAAAATCCGCTATGATATTGCCATTCATCATCAGATGAAGCACCTGCCAGTTTATGAAACTTGGATCTCTTGCATAAAATCTCTCTATAATCCCATCTTTGATCTTAACAAATAAGAACAGTTCACCTAAAGAGCTTTCTACAAAACTATAGTATTCACCATCTTTAAAATTTTCAAACTTCATTTCTTCTTCTTTAAAGTCCAAAAAGTTTTTTATCATTTCGATGGAATTAAAAACTTCATCAAGCCTTACTTTAAATCTTGCAGCAACATCGCCTGTTTTTTCCCTTTGAAGCTCAAAGCCGTTATCTATATAAAATTTATCGCTACTTCTTGCATCATTTTTTAGACCGCTTGCTCTTGCAACCACTCCAAGTGCTGAATACTTTATGGCATTTTTGGTTGAAAGAATACCTGTAGTATCAAATCTATCAAGCAAAGAGGGGATATCCAATATCCAGTCTTTAAACCATTGCATGTCATTTTCAAGCTTTTCTAAAAACTTTTTCAGTATATTTGTATCGAATTTCTTGCTCTCCCCCCTAATGGCTCCAAAACCAAATCTATGACCGGCAATATCTTTTAAAATTCTTCTTAACTCTTCACTCTTTTGGGAGCAAAATGCCAAAGCCGAACCAAAGCCCGCATCATTTGGGATAAATCCAAGATCGGTTAAATGATGTATTAGCCTTTCAAGCTCAAGCAGTAGAGCATTGTATCTTCTTATCTCAGGCGCTATCTCCTGACTTGAAGCTTGAGATAGTATCTTAAGATATGCTTTTTGGTAAGCTATACTTTCATTGCCACTTATCTTTTCAACTATATCAAATATCTCAAAAGGTTTTTTACCTTCAACCATCTTTTCTATGGCTCTATACTTGTAAAAATGCCTTACTTCAAGATGGAGCATATTTTCACCCTCTTGTGAAAACTGAAAATGTCCAGGCTCAATGATGCCGGCATGAATGGGTCCAACTCCCACCTCAAAGACACCGTCACCATTTATCACTTCATAATCATATGGTTTAAAATCATCAAATTCAAGCTCTTTTTGATTAAAACTTTTTAGCATAGGGGAAATATCAGGAAATCTTTCATGGTGAATCAGTGTTCTTTTATCAAAACTCCCCTTGAACTCTATGCCAAAATCATCACTTATCTTTCTTTCAAACCATATGGCAGCAGGATATTTGTCAGTTATACTTTTATGATTTTCTTTTTCACTTTGTATATATAAACTGCCATCTTTTTTTTCATAAAATGTTTTAATTTCTATTGCCTCGCCCAAATCAATGCCAAACCTTGCTATAAATCTCATCTGTTTATCCTATACTTCTTAAAAATGTAAAAACTTGGGGTAAAAGCAAAAGCAATGCTGAAAGTGCGAGTATGACTATAGCGATGGTTTCAGAAAGATAAACCTTTTTTTTAACCTCTATACCTTCATACTTCATGGATTGGTAAACTTCGATAAATTTATAAAATATGATAGATAGAAAAAGAAGTAAAAGCGCAACCGCTCCAATCATCAAAAGCAGATGATGAGAAGTTTTAGCAAGCTCTATCATGCCTCCAAAGCCATATAGCTCACTGAAGAACATGGGGCTTGGAGGAAGTGAAACGATAGAGAGCATCATAGCACCAACCGTAAAAGCAAAAATTCTTCCTTTTGATGTTACATACCCTCTCAATGCTCCTGCTATATGGTACTTTCCGCCACTTTCCAAAACTCCTGTGGAGATAAAAAGAGCAGGTTTTAAAAATGCATGGGCCCCAAAATGCAAAAGTGCCGCAAAATGAGCTCCACTTACCCAAAATATCGCTATAATCGCCATATGCTCAATCCCGCTCAAACTAAAAAGTCTCATAAAGTCTTTAACCCTGTAAAGTAAAAATGAAACTACAAAAAGAGTAAGCAAGGAGTATAAAAGTGAAAATCCTATCAAGTGCGAATAATTTATCTCTTTTGCAATAAGGGAAAATCTAAAAAATCCTATCATAATAGCGCTCTCTAATATCCCGCTAAAAAGTGCAGCCACCGGATAAAAAGAGGCTCTTTCAATATTGGCTAACCATAAATTCATAGGGAAAAATCCCATCTTAACGAACATTCCAACTGCTACAAAAGCAAATCCAAGTTCAAAAAGATAACCATGCTTTATCATATCTACATTTGCAAGAAGGGAAGAAAATTTGATGGCATCCTCTCCAAGATAAGGTTTTGCACTGGCATATATAAGAATGATACCAAAAAGTATAAGTGAGATCGCGATAGCTCCAACTATCATATAGTTCCAAGCTTCCTTGTGAGCAAAAGCGGTCGAGTTAGTCTTTATCATATAAACAGTGCTAAGTGTCGCTGTCTCAAGACCTATCCAGTAAATTCCCATAGAGTTTGAAAGGATAGAAATAGTTAAACCTATCCAAAATGTAGCAAAAAAGCGGTAAAAGTTTTTGTATGCTTTTTCACTGATCTTTACATGTTTATCCAAACTCATCATAGCCAAAGTTATAGCAACTCCAACCACAACTGAAGTAAAAAGTATATATCTTGCCAAATTATCAAGTATAAACAAATCTCCATAGTAACTTATATCCCCTTTTCCAAAAGAGAGATAAAGAGGTATCGACATAAAAAGTGCTAAAATCGGCATGATAAATTTTACTCTTTTTATATCAAAAAAAGAGGCAACAAATATCAAAAGAGGCGCAGACAAGAAACTAAACATTTTGCATTTCCTCTTTTTTAAATAAAAGATTTATGACGACTATCGCCATCAAAAGATCGAAAAATATACCAAGTTCCACCAACATCGGCATACCGCCTGTGGCACTGATACCAAGTAAAAACAGTGCATTCTCCATAGATAAAAAACCTATGATCTTAGGGGCTATGTTTTTATGCTCAAGCATGAGGATCAAAGATAGAAACATTGCGGCAATTGATATGGCAACATAGTTTTGGTGCGAGCTTATACCTCCAAGGATCGGTTCACTTAGGTAAAAAGTAAAAACTATAACCGCAGGTACCAGGATAATGGTATAGGATATCTTGATATTGGGTGCTATTTGCCTTTTTAAATCAAATTTTCTACTAAGGCATTTCAAAACATAAGGAAGCACAAAGCCTTTTAGCACAATCGTTACCACACCCGTCAATATCATAGGATTGTCGTGTAGATTTTGCCCTACAAGCAGTGCTGCAATACCTAATGAAAGGGAGTTTAGCGCATACCAAAGTATAAGCATATGAAGTCTCGTGGTAAAAAGTGATACTATCAAATTTGCCAAAAAAAGCCCTATAAAAAAATCGATCATTTCTAACTTCCCAATATATAAAAACTTATAAGTGATAAAAATGCAAAAACTATGGAGATACCAAGCAAGTTCGGCACTTTAAAGAGTCTCAGTTTGGCCATATTCGTTTCAACTACTACTACTGCCAGCACAACCAAAAGAATTTTAAATAAAAATATAAAAAAAGAAAAAACAGGATTTGCATCAAGTCCAAAAGGCATAAAAAGCGAAGCAAAGATTGTAGCAAAGATGATAAACTTCAAACTACCGGCTATCTCAACAAGTGCCAGATAACCACCGCTGATATCCAGTATCATAGCTTCATGCACCATAGTAAGCTCCAGATGGGTTTCGGGATTGTCCACCGGGATCCTGCCGGTTTCAGCGATGAGAAGTATGAAAAAGCTGATAAATGCAAATGTAAAACTCGCCATATGTTGAACAGGAAAATGCTCGTTTAGGTTGATTGCTGCCTTTGCAATGCCTAGGTTGTTACCCATCAAAGAGATGCTAAAAACAGTCAGTATCATAGCAGGCTCGACCAAAGCCGATATAAAAGCTTCTCTGCTTGAGCCTATACCTCCAAAGCTGTTGCCCGCATCCAGTCCCAAAAGCATAAGAAAAAAGGTCGAAAGCGCCAAAAGTCCGGTTATGGTAAAAGCATCCACAAACCCTATGTAAAAACTTTTACCAAATATCGGAGGCAAAAAGAATAGCACCAAGACAAGAGGCGCAAGCACCAAAAAAGGTGACATATAAGTTATGGAACTTGCCTCTTTTGAAGTGATACTCTCTTTTTTAAATAGCTTCATCAAATTCATATAAGGTTGCAAAACAGAAGCAGGTTTCTTATAAAAAAGCCACATTTTAAGTGATTTGATAATACCAAGTGCCAACGGAGATATAGAGGCTATAAATATTATAGAAAAAAGATAGTAGATATAATTCATCTCTTATCCCCTATCAATAAAATCTTTACAGAGATAACAAGTAGTATCGCTTCAAGTATCAAATTTGCCCAGCTAAAATCACCTGAGACTATCCTGTATCCAAACAAAACCGAGAGCATAAGGTTGAAGATGATAGCAGCATATCTGCTTTGTTCAAAGTGGGCGACCTTATAAACAAAATAACTGATAAAATTTACCGATTTTTTTGTACCGGCATACAGTGACTTCTCAAAAAGTGGTTTCACATGTACTTCATAAAGTGCGGTTTTAAACTTGCTCTCATGTCCGTGAAAAGTTACTTTTTCATAATGCTCTTCAGGTCTGTACAGCCATGAGAAAAATCTCCTGATAGGTCCTGCAAATCCTGTAGCGGAGTACTCACTCCTTGGGTTTGTTTGGTATCCGCAAGCCCAGGAGCTTACTTTTCTTGCAGGCAGTTTCAATGTTTTATAAAACAGGCTTATCATCCATGTGATAACCAAAAGTGCTACAAGCAAAATAACAGGAGATACCACTCCCCCATTATCCGCAACGGAATGCATACTCAAGTAACCATCTTTGAAAATCATATCATAAACAGAGATTTTATGTAGCATTGTAGTTGCTTTGTCAAAAAGTTTTATATATATGGGAGTTATGAGCATCAAGGATATCACAACCAAACTCATCAAAACCATACCTGTTTTCATCAAAAAGTTTGACTCTTTTGCATGTCTGGCATTTTTGCTTCTTGCAAGTCCTAAAAAAGTAATACCATAAGCTTTTACAAAACAGGCTATCGCAAGTCCTCCGGTAAGTGCTAAAGCAAAAACCGCAAAAGGTATGGATATCTTTAGTGAAATTTGTGAAATGGAACTTGAAGAGAGCATTGACTGAAATATCATCCATTCGCTTAAAAAACCGTTTGTAGGAGGAAGAGCTGATATGGATATGGATGCAAGCAAAAATGTAAAAGCGGTAACTGGCATACTTTTTATAAGAGAGCCGTACTTTTCCATATTTTTGGTATGTGTTTGATGCAACACACTTCCGGCCCCCATAAAAAGAAGGGACTTGAAACTCATATGGTTAAATGTATGAAAAAGTGCCGCGATAAAAGCAAATGCACTTAAACTGTAAAGATGTAAACTGTCAAATATCATCCCCATACCAAAGCCTATCAAAATGATCCCTATATTTTCTATGGAGTGATTCGCAAGCAATGCTTTTATATCATGTTCACTTAGCGCATAAAGAACTCCCACAAGAGAAGAAAGAGCCCCGAGTATCAGTACCACTATCCCCCATTCCAACTGCCAGGGATACAATACATCAAACAAAAATCTAAAAAAAGCATATATGGCAACTTTCAGCATAACTCCGCTCATCAAGGCGCTGACCGCACTTGGGGCTTCAGGATGTGCATAGGGAAGCCATACATGAAAAGGGACAACTCCCGCTTTACTTAAAAATCCAAAAATCATCAGGAAAAAAAGAAGTGTGGGATAAGCAAAACCGTGAGCTATACCGCCAGCCTCTTTAAAAGTAAGCAAAAGATCGCCGTTTGATATGATAAGAAAAAAAAGTAGTATGAAAACAAACCCGAAGTGGGTCATAAAAAAGTAAAATCTTGCTGCGTCTCTTGTACTCTTTTCTTTTGGGTTATTAAGGATAAGCTGCCAGCTTGTAAGGCTCATAAGCTCCCAAAAAAAGAGAAACAACAAAAGATTGTTCGATATAACCACGCCTATCATAGAAAGTATAAAAGCAAAGTAGTGTATATGGTAGTGAGCTTTTGCTTTTATGGCACCCATGTACCCGAAAGAGTAAAAAAGATTTGGCACAACGCCAAGCAAAATCAGTACTAAAAATATGATAGATAAAATATCAAAAGAAAACATTGTTTTTATAATCCCGGAAAAATAGTTATACTCAACTCAACCCTAAGTTCCCTGTTTTAGTGAGTAAAAAGTTGAGTATATAACCAAGATAGCTACTGTGAGTTATCCGACAAGAAGTTCAAGTCAATTGTGGCGGATTATATCTAAAAAGTGCTTATATATAGTTAAAAAACTGCAAAAATGTTTGCAGTTTTTTAACTTGGAGAGTATATATGTTTTACATTGAGCCTATAAGGGTGGCTTTCGGGCTGATATTTTTATCCTGGATAAATAAAAAGTCTCCGCCGGAAGCTGCCGAGTGGCAAGCTATACATCCTTTTGGCATACCTTTTGCTACTTTTCCCGCAAGCTTCATACCTTTTGGATTTGACAAAATTTTCCCGTCAGGGGCATATTTCACCCAAAACCAATCAGCATCGGCCGGATCATACCCCGGTCTTTTGGCCATTACGGTGATAGATGCCAAATACTTGGATCTGTCGGCTGCGACTTTATCTATGGTCATATCTTTACCCCGATAATTTCTCTTGACAACCACAAGATTTCCATCTATCTTGCCTTCTAAAACTTCTCTTACTTTTCCGTGAGGCGGCCCTCCCATATACAGCTTGGATGCCGTAGAATTAAAGCCCATACTTTGAAGCTTGTTCCATAGAGCGTGGGCATAAGCTACATCGCTTTTGTTGCCAAAGGGCATCATCATAGGCTTTGCCATAGACTTGTTTTGCATTGAATCCGAGCTATCGCTAGCCACCGCACATCCTGATATAAAAAGAACCGTTGCACTAAGTGCCAAAGCAGTGTGTTTTATATTCATAATTGCCTCCTTGAGTAATTTTATAAAAGAATTGTACTTATCAAATGTGTAGTATATGTTTAGAAAGAATTATGATTTGCAGTTTTTGTAAATATCTTCAACCCACTCTTTGAGTTCCTCATCTTTGTTTTTCTTAGATGATTCAAAAGTGGATTTGATCTTTTTCAACTCTTTGGTATCCAAAAGATTTAAGACATTAAGGCTTAGTGGTTTGGCATTTGGTGTTGATTCTATAAGAGTTGCTATCTCTAAAATAAGGTTGTCTTTATCTCTGTTTTTACTCATAGAGTAATTGTATGATATATGAGTAAAAAAGTCAAATGCAGCATGTTTTGGTATAATAACCGGATGGATATACTTGAAATTGCCGATATGATTGGTATCGCTGCTTTTGGGCTTAGTGGTTTTTTGATAGCTGTTCGAAAAGAACTTGATCTGCTTGGGGTTATACTTTTTGCATTTTTGACCGCTTTGGGCGGCGGTATCATCAGGGATATCATCATAAATCAAACTCCCGTATCTTTGAAAGATCCTTTGCCTTCTTTGATAGTCATAACGGTTATAGTATTGGCAAAATTCTCTAAAATGGCTAAAAAAACCAAACCTGAGAGATTTAAAGTTTTTATATTAAGTGATGCCATGGGACTTGTATCTTTTAGCATAACCGGAGCGCTCATAGGAATAGGAAATGAGTTGAATTTTTTCGGTGTCGTCATACTCTCACTCAGTACCGCCATAGGGGGCGGTGTTTTAAGAGACATTCTTATCAATGAAGTCCCTCTTATACTTACGAGTGGATTTTATGCTACGGTTTCGGTTATCATTTCCACTCTTTTGTATATGGCTGATTATTTGGGGTATGTAAACGATATAACGATCACCTTCGTATTTGTATTTGGTCTTTTTTTAAGACTTTTTGCATACTACAAAAACTGGAATTTGCCTACTGCGTAGATCCAAACCCGTCGTACTTGATACTGTCTTTGGATATTTTGACTTTTTCGGCACTACAGCCGGTTTTATAAAAAGAGGAATTTTTTCCAAACGGATGAATATCGGCAAACTTGGTATAAAGATAAAAAAGTATAAAAGCCCAAATGACATAAAACAGAATTTGCTTAACTTTTACTTTCATACCCATCCACACATTTACTTATTCACTCTTTCATTTTGTAAGCCTGTTTTTCCATTCATGATCAAGCAATACCTCTTCAAGTGAGATAATATATCTTTTTAGATCGGTTTTATCTGCTTTTTC
The DNA here is from genome assembly GCF_055384375.1 of Thiofractor thiocamini. Taxonomy (NCBI): domain Bacteria; kingdom Pseudomonadati; phylum Campylobacterota; class Epsilonproteobacteria; order Campylobacterales; genus Thiofractor; species Thiofractor thiocamini. The sequence goes on from NZ_AP042389.1 coordinate 1,615,291, forward strand.
AAATATATCACCGTTGTATTTTTTCAGATTGCTTTTTATGATGAAACTTTTATCTTTGGGATTTATCAAGATAAAAATGAATTTTTCAGCATATTTGTTAGGATTTAATTTTCTTGGGTGTTTTTCCATCCTCTTAAGCTCACTGTCTGCAAAATTCAATCTATCTTTTATCCCGTTTATGATCAACGCTCTAAAATCTATACCATAATCATATAAAAGTTTTTTATTTAACACCTTATAATGAAGAAATGTATCGCTCTGTTTTGTTATAACCCCGCTGTTATCCTCCAATATTTTTACACCACCTTTTTTAAGATAACTATAAACCCCCATATAAGCCGCTAAAATTATCAAAACGATTATAATGATATATAAAACTCTCTTCATTTAACAATCTCCTTAAAATAACCCAATCCCGCTTGAAGTATGATTTTGTATCTTTGGAAGAATATTTTAGCTTTATATTGCTCTACTTTTGCTTTTGCTTGAGATAATTTAGCTATAGAGCGACTTAGCTCATCAGCGGAACTGAGTGCATTTTCAAATCTTCCTTTTATAAGTTTATAATATTCCTGCTGACTTTTCAACTGCTCTTTTGCCGCTTTTAGCTTTGCTTTTAAAGACTCTAACAGAAAGAAAGAGTTTTGGATAGCGGTTTTGACGACTCTTTTATAATCATTTATATATAGCGCAACAGCCTCTTTTTTCAGTCTTGCCGCCTCTTTTGCTCTTGTTTTGGCAAATCCGTCAAAAAGATTCCACTCCAAACTTAGCCCTATGTAGCTTTTATCGGCATTATCAAAACCGTTACCATTTAGCCTTAGAGTATCCCCCTCTTTTTTTATACCCCCCACTACCGCGATAGTAGGATAGAATTTACTCTCAGCCAATTTTATATCACTCTTGGATATATCCAGCTCTTTTTCGGCAACCTTTATATCTTCCCTGTTTTGCAAAGCTTCTTTGATAATGTTTTGCCTATTTGCAAGCTTGATATCGCTATCAAGTTGTATATTTTTATCTGCTTTAACTCCGCTTAGATAAAAAAGAGTGTTGCTTAGAGAATTTTTTTGAGCTATTAATGTTTGAAGTGAAGCGATTACATCATATTTTTTTGCTTTTATATTATAAACTTCCGAAAGATTAACAAGTCCGTTTTTATACATCTTATCCGCTTTTTCCAAAGATATATCAAGTGCCTTAACCGCCTGTTTTGTAGCTTTTATGGCTTGATTTACAGCATATATGTCGCTATAGAGTTTGATGGATTTTAGATAAAGCTCTCTTTTTAAATTTTTTGTTTTAAGTTTGGATTTGATTGTTTCAAGCTTTGCTTTTTTTATAAGATTTTCAGTGGCATATCCCGTAAAAAGAGGGTATGCAAAACTTATCTCTCCTGTTATATTATTTCTTGTACCAACCGCTGCAGTAATCGGAGGCAAAGGAGCTATATCAAAAGTAGCTTCAGGAGTGTCTTTTAACCGTATGGCATTGAAGTTCAAGTCAATTTTCGGATAATTCTTCCCCTCGTAAAATCCTACCATTTTTTCCAGCGCTTTTGTTTTTTTCTCACTTGATTTGACAAGCAGACTATCGTTCACGCCTTTTAGGACATCTTTTATGCCAATTCCAAAAAGAAACAAAGGCGGCAGTAGCAGTGTAAAGATTTTTTTCATGATAATTTTCCTTTTCTAAACAATTTGGTCACAAATAGCATCACAACAAATATAGAGCCTATCGCACCCCAGTGTGCTGCATGCATAAACACATCCCCGAATCCGTAATTATAACTCATCAATGTTTCGTAACCGTTAAAAAATGCTTTTACCTGGTCAAGCGAAACTCCAAGAAACTCCTTTACATTCATAAGATAATCATTTATAAAAGCCGGGTTTTGCAACTCCTCAAAATGTTGAAAGTTGAGATTTTTAAAATACTCCATATTGTTTGTAGCAAGAGCTGTCCCAAAACTTCCGCCTACAAACCTTACATAATCCATCAAAACTATAGCAAGTTCACCTTTTTCTTGAGGAGCATTTTGCAAAAGCAGCACCGTAGCCGGTGCAAAGAAAAGTCCCATCGCTATACCAAAAGGTATGGTCAAAAGTTCAGCCTGCATGAGCGGGGTATAATAGTTTAAAGTTGGAAGCAAAAGGTATGAAGTGGATAGATAAATGATACTAGAACCTAGAAGAACATTCTTTGCTCCAAATTTATCACTCAATGCCCCCGCAAGAGGAGCGAAAAACCCTATAAAAACCGCAAAAGAAAATACAGCTATCCCCGCATCCAAAGTTGGAAGCATTTTGATATGTTCATAATATACAGGCAAAAGATAAAAGTACTGGTACATACTAAACCCCATGATGAACGTATATAAAAATATCCCGTTTGTAAAATCAAAGTTTTTAAAAAGGGTAAAGTCTATAAGCGAATCTTTTGAGACTATCTCGACAAACGCATATATCAAGTAGCCTATAATGGATGCAAAAAATAAAAATACTATCATTTCATCATTGAACCACCCTCTTTGTTGGCCTTTTGAGAGCATTATAAGAAGCGATATAGTAGCAAACGAGATAAAAAAAAGACTTAAAAAATTAAAATTGAGCTTTTTAAACTTCAAATCTTTTGGCAAATACAAAAGCCCGGCAGTTACAAGCAATATGCCGACGGGCACATTGATGAAAAATACCATTCTCCAGCCGTAATACTCGGTCAGATATCCCCCAAGAGTAGGCCCAATTGCCGGTGCGAAGCTAACTCCAAGACCAAATATACCCATAGCAAGCCCTTGCTGCTTTGGAGGAAAATATGAAAATATCATGATATGACTTGTCACCATGATAAGAGCTTCGCCGACTCCCTGGATAACTCTGAAGATGATGATAGAGCCTAAAGTATCACTCATACCGCAAAAAAATGAAGCAACTGTAAAAAGAAAAACCCCTATCAAAAAAATCTTTTTAGCTCCATAACCTTTTATCAAATACTCCGTAATCAAAAGAGCGATCGCGGCAGCTATCATGTAACTTGTGATGATCCACTGCACACCGTACATATCACTTGCAAGTGGACCTGTAAGCTTAGGCACGATGACATCGACAACAGTAGTGTCAAGTATCGCCATGAATGCTCCGGTCATAACGATAATGCTAAAAAGTGCTCTTTGGGATTTGGTTACATCCCAACTATTCACTCTTCACCCTTTTTATCGCTACATTCAAACTCATTCCAACTCTCAAACCTTTTTTCTCTTTCAACTTGATTCTAACCACAAACCTTTGATCAAGTTTAGTAAACTCTCCACTTGCTATGTCTCTAGGAACCAGCGAGAAGGTTGAAGCAGAAGCCGGCAATATGGACTCCACCACTCCGTCATATTTTTTATCTTTTATGGCGTCCGCTTCTATGGTTACAGGATTGCCGACTTTTACACCATGAAGTTTCTTTTCCGAAAGCAGTACTTCGGCATGTATATCATTTGGATCGACCAAAGCATACACGGGGTACCCTTTTGCTATGACTTTATTGTCATTTACAAATCTTTTAGCTATAACTCCGCTAAAAGGAGCATAAAGATCACAGTATTTTATCTTCAGCTTCAATTCTTCAAGTGAGTTTTTCAAAGCTTTTTTTTGAAACTCCAAAGCTTTTATGCTTTTTGCTATCTCTTTTACATTCAATCTGCTGTTTTTTATAAGATTTAGTTTCTCTTTTATATTTTTTAGTTTAAATTTTGCACCGTTTAATTCCTCTTTGGCTGATGCTATCTGCTCTTTTAGTGACTTTAGTGCGGTTTTAGACTGCTCAAACTTATCTTTTGCTACAAGCTTTTTAGAAGATAATCTTTTCAATCTTTTCGTATCTTTTTGAAGTTGTTTTAATTTTGTCAAATTTGATGCTATAGAGAGTTTTAGCGATGAAATTTTACTCTTAAAAGCATTTATGTCATTTAAAGCTATAGTTTTTGAAATATTTATATCTTTTGAAATTTTATCTTTTTTATATACGAGAGATTCTATCTTATTTTGTAACGATGTGATAGAGTTCTCTGCTTTTTTTGCGGCAACTTGAAAATCACTCTTATCAAAGCTTGAAAGTAGCACACCTTTTTTAACACTATCGCCTTCTTTGTACAAAAGCTTGTCGATCTTACCTCCGACTTTGAAGTTCAAGATACTCAAACTATCACTTTTTACAAACCCCGCATCACTGACGGCATTTTTACTTCTAAATTCAAGATAGTCATATCCTTTGTAGCCAAAAAACAGTATCAATAATAAGATAATAGCCAAGCCTAATTTTTTCAAAGCAAAACTCCTAAGATTTGATAGTGAATTATATTCATTTTTTTATAAATTTATTCTGAATTAAGAATTTTATTTATATAATTACAAATAACTGATGCTATACACCGGGAGAGTTTATGAGAAAGAGAATCAAAGAGGAAGTGAATGCCTTAAAAAAGAAGATGATACTTGAAGCCGCTCAAGATTATATAGAAAAAAACGGATATCAAAATTTTAAGATAAATGACTTATCAAAAATTTGCGAAGTTTCCGTGGGAGCTTTATATCAACTTTTTGAATCAAAAGAAAATCTCTTTTATGAATATGTGCTTTTTCAAATGGAAAAATTTCACAGCAAACTTTTGGATCTATGTTCCGATGCCACTTCGCCTAAAGAGAAGATACTCATATATACAAAGCTGAAACTGCAAACTTTCAAAGAAAAAGGGAAAGTTATCCAGGAGCATATCAATTATGATCCTCTTTTTATCCTAAAACTGGGCAATCAAGACAAAGCCGTAAATCTGATAGAACACTTCCTGGCTGATGAGTTTGAAAATCTCTCCAAAAAAACACCTCTTAAAACAGATAACTATATAAGACTTTCATATGCATTTTGCGCTTACATACTTGGCTTCATAAAGTATCATTTCATAGATGACTCTAAAAAAGAGTATGACATAGATAAACTTTCCAATGAAATAGTCGAAAACTTTTTATATGGATATGTTAAAACTTCTTCCAGAAATTTTTAGAGAAAAGAAGTGCCACAGTATAAAACTCCAGTCTTCCTATGATCATGAAAATCGCCAAGATGATCTTGTCATACCATGAAAAAAATGCATAATTATCCACAGGCCCAACATGCCCGAAACCGGGACCTATATTGCCCACGCAGGCGATGGCGGCACTGACTGATGTAAGTGCATCATATCCTCTGGCATAAAGGTAGAGTGTCAAAACTGCGTTAGATATGACAAAAAGCATGAAAAACCCCGCGGTTGCGCTTAAAACGTTGTCTTTTACTTTGTTTCCGTTTAGAAATATGCTAAGCATTGCATTTGGATGAAGTATCTTTTTTATCTCAAGTGCGAGAGACTTTAGTAAAACTATATATCTTACCACTTTCATACCTCCTGCGGTTGAACCGGTATTGCCACCTATAAGCATCGCCAAAAAGACTACGACTACGGCAAAATGCCCCCAGTTTTCGTAATTTAGAGTTACAAATCCAGTAGTCGTAAGAATGGAAGAGATGGTAAAAAACCCATGTGTCATAGAAAAATATAGTGAATCTGTGGAAGTTTCATAATGTATCAAAGATAGAGCAAAACCAAGAAGTATAAATATCTTTATATACCATATGTTTTCTTCACTCTCATAGCCGCTCATGTCATTGTAGAAAAATCTCAAATGTGCCAAAAAGTTCATGCCTGAAATGATCATAAAAACCGTTGTGGTCCAGATAATGATAGAGTTATCATTATAGTAACCTAAAGATGCATTTTTTGTCGAAAATCCACCGGTTGAAATAGTGGCAAACGCATGGTTTATCGCATCGAATATACTCATGCCTTCCATATGCAAAGCCGTAGCATCCAGTAAAGTTATAAGTGCATATACACCCCAAAGTCTCAAAGCGGTATCTTTTATCTTTGGGGTCAGTTTTTCAGTTTTTATACCGGTAGATTCTGCTTTAAAAAGTGCCAAAGAACCACTTGGATTGATGATGGAAAAGAGTCCGACGCCCAAAACGATGATACCCATACCTCCTAACCAATGTGTTAAAGAGCGTAACATCAAAACCATCTTTGGCAAAGATTCGATGTCCGTATAAACAGTAGCCCCCGTTGTCGTAAAACCGCTTATAGCCTCAAAAAAACCTGAGCTTAAAGGTATATTGGTATATAAAAAAAGAGGGAAGGCGCCCATAAACCCTAAAAGTATCCACACAAGATTTACCGCCAGGATACCCTCTTTGACATTTAATTCAACCTTGTGATGTCTCAGTGCAAAATATATCAAGCTACTGAAGATAAAAGATAAAATCACAAATATCAAAAAGTTATTTGCATTTTCCTTGTAGATATAACCGGTTACTACAGGTATCATAAAAAAGATACTTAACGCCATTTGGGTAATGGAGATAAATTTTAAGATATTTTTTACAGAGAGTTTATCCATTTTTCTATCGTTTCGGCATCTTTGTCTGTTCCAAATGCCAAAACAACGTCTCCTTCTTCAACTTCGCTTTTCTTTTCGAAGTCTATGATTTTATCCTTTTTTACGATATATGAACAACTGTTAGGTATGTCCAAAGGTCTTATGAGCGTATCCAAAAGAAGTGAACTTTTGCCTATCTTTCTACTCATCAAGACACCTTTCCCTCCACAATACTTTCTTTGGCTTATGATAGAGCTAGAACTTATCTTTTCCAAGATGGAGTAGTAAGCATTCGTTTTAGGGCCTCTTACTGCAACGATACCAAGCTTGTGCATAAGATAGTAGTGCTCCAAATCATTATTTATGGCTACAACTTTTTTGATATTGTACTCTTTTGCTTCAAGGCATTTTATGATATTTTCCTCATCATTTTTGGAGGTTGCCACAAGCATGTCGGCATTTTCAAGATTTTCTTCTTTAAAAAGGTGGTGTTCACCATATTTGGAATTTATAACAGTTACATTTTCCCGTAATACATCTGAAGCTTTTTTACATTTTTGTATATCTTTTTCTATGATTTTTATATTGACATCATAATTGGAAAGAAGAGACGCTATCTCAATTCCGAGCATATCAGCTCCAAAAATAACTATATTTTTTATATCCACCGGCATTTTAGGATCAAGAGAAGAACATAGATCTTTTATCTTTTTAATTTCTCCAAATATATATATAAGGTCATCTTTTTGTGTTGTCTCATAAGCACTTGGTATAAAAAACTCTCCGTCTCTTTCTATGCCGACCACTTTTACGCTATTTGAAATGATTTCTTCTAAGGGCATAGAACTTGTTGCTCTAACCGAGATAAGTTTTTGTTCAAACTCATTAAATGTTTTTACATTGTTTGCTTTAGGAAAATCAAGCAGAGATTTTACAGAATTGGCTGATAGATAAAACGGAAAGACTGAAACGGTTATACCCAACTTCTCCCCTATACTTGACTTCGCAAAAAATTCATTTCTAAGTCTTATTATCTTATCTTTGACCTTTATGGTTTCATCTGCTATGAGAGTCGATATGATATTGGTCTCATCCATATCTGTTACCGCTATAAAAAGATCCGATTCTCTATCAACCAATGAGTCATATGTCTTTGGATTTTCTATATTGCCTACGATAGCAAGTATATCTATGCTTTCTTGGAGTCTGTTTAGCGCATCTTCGTTTTGATCTATAACTGTCACATTGTGTTTAGTACAAAGTGTCTTCGCCAGCCTAAAACCTACTCTTCCCGCACCGGCTATAATGATATCCATATATACCTCGAATTTTTTATAATATTATACAACTTTTTTAACTAAATTCTTCTTTTATAATCTTCATAACCAAAACTTTTAACTACTTCAAAGTTTCCGTTTTTTCTAAGTATTCCCAGACTTGGGAGCCTGACACCGTTAAAAGTGGTATTTTTAACGATTGTATAATGCATTTGATCTTCAAAAATGACCTTATCGCCTATCTCAAGAGGTTTGTCAAAACTGTAGTTACCCATAAAATCCCCTGCCAAACAGGTGTTGCCTCCTAATTTTATGGTATATTTTTTTTCACCCTCTTTCCCTGCATTTCTTACTTCTGCACGGTATGGCATGATAATGGTATCTGGCATATGAGCTTCAGCCGAAGTATCGAGTACGGCTATATCTATACCGTTATGAACTTTATCGACCACACTTGCAACAAGCACTCCGCTTTGCCATCCTACAGCTTCACCCGGCTCAAGATATACTTCGATACCGTCATATCTCTTTTTAAAATCCCTGATGATATCTATAAGTTTATCTACATCATAGTCATCTCTTGTGATATGGTGTCCTCCTCCAAAATTTACCCATTTCATTTTGGGTATATATTTACCGAATTTCTCTTCAAAACTACCAAGAACCGCCTCCAATGCGCCGGCATTTTGCTCACAAAGTGCATGAAAATGAAGTCCCTCTATACCGTCAAGAAGTTCCGGCTTGAACTCAACTATGGTTACTCCAAGCCTCGAGTTCATCGCACAGGGATTGTAGATAGTAGCTTCGGAAAAAGAGAGTTGAGGGTTCACTCTGATACCGGGACTGACTTTTCCTCTTAGCTTATCCTTATGTCTTGTGTACTGTGAAAATGAGTTGAAGGTTATATGATGGGAAAGCTCGATGATCTCATCTATAACGTCATCCTTAAAAGCAGGAGAGTAAGTATGTATCTCCTTTTTAAACTCTTCATTTGCCAATCTCGCCTCATAAAGCCCACTACAGCAACATCCGTCAAGATACTCTCTTGCCATATCAAAACTTTTATAAAATGAGTATCCTTTAAGCGCCAAAAGTATCTTGGCTCCGCTTTGCTCTTTTACATACTTTAAAAGCTTCAGGTTTTGCTCTAAAAGCTCCTCTTCCAAAACATAACAGGGGGTCGGTATCTTATCTAAAACCAATTCGACTTTACTGACTCTTTTTATCTTCATTTTAAATCCTATATATTACACCATCCAACAAAGAAGTGGGCAACACTCTTTTTAGTATCCAAAAAAGTTTTGTTGGAATTGTCACTTGGTATCTCGCTTTTGGATTCTTGGCTTTTAGAATTTTCTTTAACGCCAAATATACCGCTTCACTATCAAGAGTAAAAGGGTCATCCTCGCTACTTTCAAATCTTTTGATACTTTGTAGATAATTTTCCTTGTGATAACTGTTTTGAATGTCTATATATTTTTTAAATTTCTCGTAAGCGTTTTTTCTAAAATTTGATCTTATGGGACCCGGTTCGATAAGAGATACGCTAACTCCACTGCCTTTTAATTCCAGCCTTAAAGCATCGCTGATACCTTCAAGCGCAAATTTACTTGCATTGTAAGCACCTCTGTATTTAAAGGATACAAACCCCAAAACCGAACTGTTTTGTATGATTTTCCCTTCGTTTTGTTCCCTGAAAACTTTTATGGCAAGATTGCTTAACTCCACTACACCAAAAAGATTTGTTTCAAACTGCTCTTTTAAAGCGACTCTGCTTAAGTCCTCCACAGCTCCAGGTTGGCCAAAGCCTGCATTGTTAAAAAGCGCATACAGTTTGCCTTTACTTTTTTGTAGCACCTCATTAAACCCTTGTTTGATAGAACTGCTATCATCCATATCCATTTTGACCGCATCAAAGCCTTCACTTATAAGCTTTTCGACATCTTTCTCTTTTCTTGCACTTGCTATGACATGGTATCTATCTTCTTCTTTCAACCTTTTGACACAGTGACAACCTATACCACTGCTGCAACCGGTGATGAAAACGACTTTTTTATCTATTGACAATTTTTATATTATCCTCAAGATTTGGCACCAAACATAAAAATTCATAATCCTCATCCCCTATAACTTCATAAGAGTGAGCTGCACCCGCAGGTAAAAACAATACATCATCTTTTTTGGCTATATGCTCTTTACCGTCGATTATGACCTTTGCGCTTCCTTTTAACACATACTGTTCATGCTCTACACTGTTTGTATGATAGGGCATAAAACCACCTTTTGTGATGCGAAATTTTCTCATGGCAAAATGTGGAGCATCATCGGAAGATATAAGTACTTTTATGCTTACACCCTCCCCCGCTTCAACAACTTCTTCTTTTATCTCTTTTTCACTTTTTATCATGCAATAACTCCTGTTTGTGTCTTGGTATCTTACTCTCTTTGTCTATCTTATCAACTATATATATGGGTGCGATTATGATAAAAGCGATAGTCCCAAAGAAAAATATCAAAAAAATTATATTTGTCCAGTTTGATTTTTTTTCACTCTCTTTTTTATCCATCAAAGCTCCTTGATGCGCCATGGAAGTCCTTGCCTGTTCAATTCATCCATAAACGGATCAGGATCCATCTCTTCGACATTGAAAACTCCCTTGCCCTTATACACTCCCTCTACCATCAGTTTTGCGCCTATCATGGCAGGTACCCCCGTAGTATAGCTTACGGCTTGTGCTTTTGTCTCTTTGTAAGCCTCTTGGTGGTCGCAGACATTGTAGATGTAAACTTTTCTCTTTTTACCTTCTTTCACACCTTCGGCTACTATGCCTATATTGGTTTTACCGACTGTTCTTGGACCTAAACTTGCAGGATCCGGAAGTAAAGCTTTTAAAACATGCAAAGGCACCACTTTGCATCCGTCAACTTCGATCTCATCGATTCTTAGCATTCCTACATTTTCCAGACATCTCATGTGAGTTAGATAACTCTCTCCAAAAGTCATAAAAAATCGTATCCTTTTAAGCCCTTTTATATGTTTTACCAAAGATTCCATCTCTTCATGATACATCAGATAGCTATCTTTTGGACCGATTTCGGGGTAATCCCACACTTGTTTTATCTCAAGCGGCTCAGTTTCTATCCATTTGCCCTCTTCCCAGTATCTACCTTTGGCACTTACTTCTCTTAGGTTTATCTCGGGGTTAAAGTTGGTAGCAAAAGGATACCCGTGATCTCCCGCGTTACAATCAAGTATATCTATATAGTGTATCTCATCAAAGTAGTGTTTCATGGCATACGCACAAAAGACATTTGTAACTCCAGGATCAAAACCGCTTCCCAAAAGCCCCATGATACCTTTTTGCTTATACTTTTCATCATAAGCCCACTGAAGCTTATACTCAAATTTGGCAGTATCAGGATGCTCGTAGTTTGCGGTATCAAGATAGTGAACACCTGTTCTAAGACAGGCCTCCATGATAGTTAGATCCTGATAGGGAAGAGCGATATTTAAAACCATAAAAGGCTGCACTCTTTCTATCAAAGCTACAAGTTCGTCGATGCTATCGGCATCAACCTGAGCTATGTCTATCTTACCACCAACCTCTTTTTTTAACTGTTCGCACTTACTAAGAGTTCTACTTGCCAAAGTTATCTTTTTAAAAGTATCAAGATTTTGCACAGCTTTATGCACCACGACTCTTCCGACCCCACCTGCCCCTATGATCAGTATGCCTTTGTTCATGTCTCTTCCTTGATTGCTTGTTTTAGTTTACTGATGTTACGCAAAATTTATTCACGGTGCTAATTTCCCTTTCAGGACACTCCAAATTAGCTAAAAATCACAAACGCAAGCGCCCTTTCAGGGTTAAGTGTGATTTTTTTAACGCTAATTTTCCGTTTAAATTAGCAATACTCACAAATCTTGCGTAACATCAGTTAGTTTATCTTTATGGAACTATTTTTTATCTCTTCATACAGCACTTCATCTTTTTTATTGTAATGTACTATATCTACTTTTTGCTCAAAACCATTTTTTAAAAGATTGGATAAAAATTTTATCTTTTTTCCCTAAAATCTTCTTCACTTATATCACATTTTATAGCTATGTCTATATCTCCTCCTTTTTTATTATCATCTACCCTACTTCCGAAAAGATATACTTTAACACTGCCAAAACTATCTTTTATAGCTCTATTTATTATCTCTATAGTTCTTTTAGAGATTCTCATTTTATATACTTTTGTGCAAAAATGATACTATTTTTATAGTAACTTTCAAGTTTTTCAAAATTTTCTATGCAATATTTTAAATTTTGAAGTGCCTCTTTCATCTCATCAGGATAGTCATGCTCAAGATCATTGCTTATCTCTCTAAGTTTTATCCAACTTTCAAAACTATCTATAATCTCCTCTTTTTCAACCATATATAAAACTTCGCTCATCTTTGAAGTCCCTATACCCGCACACTCAAGCATCAAAGGAAACAGTTTTGCCCCAAGATAATCCTGCAAAGAAGCAAATCTTTTTAGATAAGCTTCAAGTATAGCTCTTTTTTCATAAGGAAGAGTATTAAAAGTCCATAAGTCATATATATTCATAGTTTCTATCAAATTATCTATAAGTTTTTTATATTCACTCAAAGCTTTATAATGTTTTGTAGCTTTGTCAATTCTCTTTTTTAAAATTTTTGTTTTAGACATCTTAACTCCTAAATAGTTCGCTATGAGAACCTATATCTACCAAAATTATTGTGCTATCCTTAACCATATATATAAGCAGTAGATCAGGTTTTATATGACACTCTCTACATTCTGATAAATTACCTGAAAGTTGATGGTCTTTATATTTTTGAGGTAAAATTTTACCGATGAGCAGATGATAAACTACCTCTATGTATGCCATCTCTTCATCATTAGATAACCTAAGTTTTTTAAAACTTCTTTTAAAACTTTTAGTTCTCTCAAGAGAATATTTCATGAGTGAAAGTCTTCCATCATTTCATCTATACTACTATATTTTACCGTTTGGTTTGATTTTGCCTCTTTGATGGAATTTTCCAGTCTCTTAGTAGGCAACTTTAACTCAAAAGGTATCCCTCTTTCTCTTATGACTTTTTTAAAAAATATATTAATAGCCTGAGAAGTAGTAATACCTATATCATCAAAAATCTCCTCAGCATTTTTTTTCACCTCTTCATCTATCCTTGCCCTAACAACACTATTTAAAGCCATTTTAAATCCTTTCTGTTTGACTTTTTATAGATTGTAGCACATATATGCTACAAAGTCAACAGCATTTCAGCCCTATGCAAAGCTTTGCTTCTATGAGACAGCTCCTTTTTCACGCTCTCGTCAAGTTCTCCAAGAGTTTTGTCAAATCCCTCCGGGATAAACATAGGATCATAACCAAATCCTTTCTCTCCTCTTGCCTCAACTATCACTTCGCCGTACATCCAACCGTGAACGCTAAATATACCTTTGCTCGTTGCCAAAGCTATGCAAGCCGTATAAAATGCCGGGGTTTTTTTGATATCTCTTTTTTTTAATTCATTTATGAGTTTGTAAAGATTATCTTTAGATGTTGCATTGTCTCCTGCGTATCTGGCACTTTTTATCCCCGGTTCATTTCCAAGCACAGGTACGGTTATACCACTGTCGTCACTTAAAACCACCGCATCTTTATCATTGACAGCTTCATATACCGCTTTAGCTTTTATGATGGCATTTTCTTGGAAAGTTTTACCATCTTCTATAATGTCAAACGGCTCTATCACTTCACTGAAAGGAATGACTTCAAATTTGGAAAAACTATTTTGTATCTCTTTAACCTTACCTCTATTTGAAGTAGCCAATATAATTTTCATAACTATCCTTGATATTTTTTCTATATTGTATAATTTTATCGGCAATCAAAGCGGAAATTGGAATTATGACAAAACATTTGCAGAGGAAGGGTCAAAATCTTTGATTTTGGAGTACCCGCCTTGAAACCGTTTTGTCATAGTTTCAATTGGAGCTTCTGCTAATATTTGACAAAAAATTATATCATAAATTTATAGGAGTTGCATATGCGCACATTGGCAAAAAAGATAATGCCGCTTAGTTTGATCATCGCTTTGAGATTTTTCGGTCTTTTCATAGTTCTTTCAGTTCTTAGTCAGTATGCTTTGGGGCTTAAGTACTCAAACGCTACCTTAGCCGGTATAGCAGTGGGTGGGTACGCGGTAACGCAGGCATTTTTACAAACTCCATTCGGGCTTTTAAGTGATAAGATAGGAAGAAAAAAGACCATACTCATAGGGCTTTTCATCTTTATCTTAGGTTCTATCATTTGTGCCATAAGTACCGACATATACACTCTTTTGCTTGGTAGATTTTTGCAGGGTGCAGGCGCCATAGGCTCAGTTATAACAGCTATGATAGCAGACCTTTCAAAAGAGGAAGAGAGAGCTCATGCTATGGCGATAATGGGCATGGTCATAGCCATGACTTTTGCAGTAGCCATGATAGCAGGTCCTTTGATGGCGGGGTATCTTGGAGTGCCATCTCTTTTTTGGCTGACTGCCGCACTTGCTGCAACCGCTCTTTTGATACTATTTACAAAAGTTCCGGAACCTCCAAAGATAGTTCATACTTATGAAGAAGAAACAGTTAAGATCAAGCATGTATTTCATGATAAAGACTTAGTTAGAATGTATATAACATTTCTTTTTCACAGCTCCACCATGACTATGGCATTTTTCATCATCCCCATACTTTTAAAGCATAAATTCGGAGTTGAGCCTACAGGATTTTGGAAAGTTTACTTACCTGCAGTTATATTTGGTGTTTTAGCAATGGGTCCGGCAGCGGTATTTGGTGAAAAGTACTCAAAAGGCAAAGAGATATTTGTCTTATCGGTTCTTTTTATCATAGCTTCTTTCGCTTTGATGGGCTTTACTAACTCATTTTTACTTTTTGGGGTAGGAGCGACTTTCTTTTTTATAGGTTTTAATATGTTTGAACCGCTTCTTCAAAGCTTTGTAGCCAAATTTGCCAAAGTCCACCAAAAAGGAACAGCCCTTGGAGTTGCCAATACTTTTGCATACATAGGTATATTTTTAGGCGGTGCTTTTGGCGGTTATGTTTACGGTCATTTTCACGAGCAGGGTTTGGCTATATTTGTATTTGTCATTTCAGCCTTTTGGATATGGTGGATAGTAGGCATGAGAAACCCGGGGCTTAGACAAACAGTCTATATAGAATTAAATGACAACGCAAGAGCTAAACTACATGACATCAAAAAAGTAGAAGGCATAACAGATCAGTATATCAACGAAACAGAAAATATCATAGTCATCAAGTACGATGCTCACCATATAGATGAAGAAAAAATAAAAGATTTTTTTAAATCCATGTAAAACTTTTTAAAAACCATCCGATATTGTTTATAACTGACAAGGATGTCAGAATACACTTTAAAAGGATTTAACATGGGATTTAGAATTAACACAAACGTTGCAGCGTTAAACGCTCACAGAAACGGTGTTATGAACAATCAGGCGTTAAACCAAAACTTAACAAGACTAAGTTCAGGTTTAAGAATCAACAAAGCAGCAGATGATGCTTCAGGTCTTGCTATCGCAGATAGCTTGAACTCTCAAGCAACAGGCTTGGGACAAGCTATCAGAAATGCAAATGACGGTATCAATGTTGCTCAAACAGCAGATGGTGCTTTGCAAGAATATACAAACATCATCAATACTGTAAGAACCAAAGCTATCCAAGCTGCATCAGACGGTCAAAATGCTGACTCAAGAGCAGCAATCCAAAGGGATATTGACAAGCTCCTAGAAGAAGCTAACAATATTGCAAAAACAACTTCTTTCAATGGACAGAACCTTCTTGACGGAACTTTTACAAATAAAAAGTTTCATATAGGCGCCTATGCGAACGAAACAGTAAGTATATCTATAGATAATGCCAAGATTACAAGCATCGGAGACTATGCTCACACTACAGGCGGTGCTACAACATCCGCTTTGGCTTCAGGTGATTTGCTTGTAAACTCTGTAGATGTTGGTGCGGCTACCATTGAAGCAAAAGATCAGGCAAGAGCTATCAATGCAGTAAGCGCCACAACAGGTGTTACAGCAACAGCATTAACAGAGTATACCGGTGCGGCAGTAGCCGGAGGAACACTTGCTGACGGTGACCTTAAGATAAACGGCGTATCCGTAGGAGCGCTTACGGTTCAGGCAAATGATGCCGATGGAAAACTAGTAAATGCCATAAATGACATTTCTGACCAAACAGGCGTAACTGCGTCAATAGCTGCTGGAAAAATAACACTAACAGCAGATGACGGTAGAGATATAACTATTGCGGTTGCCAACAGCGGTGATACTGTTTCAGGACTTTCTGCTGGAACTACTCACGGAAAGCTTACTCTCGAGTCCGATAATGCTATAGTTATAGGTGGAAATCATGCGGCATATGCCGGATTGACTGCTGGAACTGTTAATACAACAGGTAGCTTAAGTAGCGTTAGTGTAAAAACAAGAAGTGATGCGGAAGATGCCATCAAAACTTCCGATGCAGCTTTAAGGCAAATAGATAAAATCAGATCTAACATCGGTTCAGTTCAGAACCAACTTGAATCAACTGTTAGAAATATCTCTGTTACTCAAGTTAATGTTGTTGCGGCCAAATCTACCATCATGGATGTAGACTTTGCTGCAGAAAGTGCAAGTTTTGCAAAACACAACATATTGGCTCAGTCAGGCTCATACGCACTAAGCCAGGCAAATGCTGTTCAGCAAAATGTTCTTAGACTTTTACAGTAAGTAAAAGTTAAATAAGCTACAAAGTAGCGCAGAATGTTTCTGTGAAAATGTATTGAGATTATTGCAATAAGCAATAATCGGTAAAGTTGCGTAGCAGCGATATACATTATCTGTGAAAATGTTCTTTGGCTTTTACAATAATTTTGGCAAAAGCTCTATTGGGCCATTGAAGTTATAGCCAACTTCAATGGCTTATATGATTTTCTTCGCTATAATAAATCTTCATAAAAAATCAAAGGTGTTTTGTGAGAAAAGAGGAAGTTTATTTTGACAGAGCAATAAAGCTTTTCAACAAAGGGCTCTTTCATGAAGCTAAACAGCTTGTAACCGGACTGCTTGCGACAAATAACAATGATACAGACCTGCTAAACCTGCTTGCAGGCATAGAGGTGGAGTTGGGCAATACAAAAAATGCAAAAGAAATATACTCAAAAGCTATCAACATAGACAATACTAAAAGTAAACTCTATGGCAACTTAGCGCTTATTTATATAAAAGAACATAATTATAAAAAAGCAATAGACATACTTTTAAAAGCAATAAAAACAAATCCCAAAGATGCTGATGCATACATGAGCTTAGGCGTATGCCTTCAAGAAGAAAAACTATATAACAAAGCCGAAGAATCATATAAAAATTCTATAGCCTTGGGGAATAAATCTACAAGTGTTTATTTTGATTTGGCAAAACTATATATGCAAACCGATAGTTTTACCAAAGCAAAAGAGATGTTTGAAAAAGCACTGGAACAATCTCCGAACAATTCTGATATTCTGTTTGAGTATTCAATTCTGTTTTTAAAGCTTAAACAATACAAACGTGGGTTTGACTTGTATAGAAACAGATATGCCATAGATAAATCAGACAAACAAACGCATATATTATCTAGAGACAAATTACTACAAAAGGGATATCATATAAGAGGCAAAAAGATACTCATGACCGACGAACAAGGTTTCGGTGATATTATACAATTTGCACGATATCTGCCTATTTTTGCCAAAATGGAAGTGACTGTGTCCATGTATATAAGGCCTCTTTTAGAAGAACTTTTAAAAGATAATTTTCCGTTTGTAAATTTTATCACTTCAAATAAAAGGGTTGAGTACAATTACCATTTGCCCTTGATGGACTCGGCATATTATTTTGATACTGAATATGAAACCATACCAAGCCAATACGGTTATCTTGGCGTCAATCAACAAAACTCCAGAAAAATCGAAAAAAAATATTTCTTTGACCAAGAAACCAAAAAGCGTATAGGAATCATATGGAGAACAAATTCTCCCAAAGGAGAATCTCTAAAAAAACAACAAGAAAGATTAAGCCGCAACGTAGATCTTAATCTATTTTTAAAATACTTTCAGCATGAGAATATGCAACTTTACTCTTTACAGGTAAATATAAGCAAAGAAGAAAGAACATTGCTTAAAAAATACAATATACCTTCCCTGGGTGACAATCTTGTCTCTTTTTATGATAATGCTCTAATAATAGACAACCTGGATTTGATTGTAGCCATAGATACGGTTTCAACCATTATAGCCGGCGCAATGGGGAAAAAAGCAAAGATACTGCTCTCAGAAAATGCTGACTGGAGATGGACGCCCAAAGATAATGTGTCAAATTGGTTTAAAAGTATTGATATTTATAGAAAAAGCAATATAAAATCATGGGATGATATTTTTAAAGAAATAATTCAAGAGAAAGATATATTTTCTGCCGTAAGCAATATCGAGAGGTTATTAAACAAGGCTAATACATACCTTGATCTGGGCAGACTTCAAGATGCTCTTGAAATATGCAATGAAGTCTTGACGGCGGATCAAAACAATTATACAGCACTTCGCCTCATAGGGTTGGTTATGTATGAAGCGGGCGATATCAAAAAATCCATAGAATTTCTATCCTTAGCTTCTAAAATCAATCCGGGAGACAAAGAACTTAGGGATGATCTTGCGCGCATTGTAAGTGAATTAAAGCTTACTCAGTTTGAAAAAGAATATCTGTACTTTAAGCCATACAATTTTGATATAGCCAGGTTTAATCTCAAAGATAAAAAGTTTATATTGAGCAACAAAGCAAAAAAGCTACTTCAAAAATTAAAAAAAGAGGTTAACAATATCAGGCATGATACTCTTCTTTATGATATACTAAATCTTTATATATCTATTTTAGAGAAAGATTTTTTTGCGGGTATTAAAAGATTTTTATCCTATAACACAGAAACAAACCCTGAAATTTTTTTAGAAAAACTAAATATTTTATATATTTTAGAAAATGATTTATCCGGTTTTAATTTTAGTAAAAATGAAATGGATATAATCATAAGCAGTTTCGTCAATATTTTTACAGACAGTAATACAACTACTGTTTTCAAGCTTCTTTTTATGAAATTGTGCTATGATTTTTACCTTGTAAAAAGATACTCTTCATTCAAAACACTACTTCCGTATTTTGAAAATATACTAAAACAGGCACTAAGAGATAAAACGGAACTGAATCATCTGCTTTTTTTGTATGAGTGCATCACTTTTATGTATTGGGGTACCGGATACAATGAGAAATCAGCAATAAATTGTGATAAAAATATCATCAAACCATTTTCCAAATATATATTAAAATACTTTCAAAAAAGTGGGATTAGACCTATAACAAAACCATACAAACACACACAAAAAAGAATATGCTTTATTGCAAGCAAACTAGTATTTGGGTCATACTCCGTAGGCAAAATACTATATTCATTAATATTTGCTCTCGCGCAAGAAAATTTGCAAGACTACAAAATATACTGTTATATTTTGGATGATTACGATAAAACATGCACTGAAAAACTACAACAACAAGGTATCCAGGTAGCAACTTTCAAAGACGATACAAAAACTTCCGCGGAAAAAGCAAAACAAATAAGAGAAAAGGCGATAAAAGACGAGATAGATATAGCGATATTTGATATGCCTTGGAGCATACAAACTTACCTTATAGAAAGCAGAATCGCCCCAAAACAGTACTATTGGTCACATGGCTGGAGTAAATACAGTCTTAAAAATATAGATAAAAAGATTTGCCACTACCAAATAGAAAAAAACGGATGGAAAGTTTTTAGTGTACCTCTATTAAAAGAATTCTTAATAGGGTCACAGGAAGAAAAACTCCTGGCTAAAGAATTAAAAAGAAAAATTCTTGAACAATATGGCAAAAACACGGTTGCACTAGGAACCATCGGAAGACTTATAAAAATAGAATCGGAAGAATATATAAAAACGCTATCTAAAATCTTGAAACAAAATCCAAATACTATTTATATAGCATGTGGCAACGGAGATAAAAAAAATATCAAAAAACTTATGACTAAATACAATATAGACCTACAAAAAGTTATTTTTGCCGGAGAAGTCAATCCACATGTTTACGGGTGGGTGATTGATGTGTGGTTAGATAGCTTTCCGCTTGGTCACGGTCAAAGCAAAGATGAATATATAGCAAAAAAACGACCTGTAATTTTTCATACAAAAAGACAAATGAAAAAAAATGATATCAATAGCCTGTTTGTAGCAAAGGACGACAAAGAGTATGTTTACCTTGTTAACAATATTCTAAACAATCCCGTAATGCAAAAAGAAATTGCAGATACAGAATTTAATCTGTGGTTTAATCATAAAAAAAATAATTTTTTAAAGACTGTGCCATGAAAGCCATTTTACTTGCCGGCGGCAAAGGCAGCAGACTGTATCCTGTTACAAAAAGCATCAACAAACATCTATTGCCCGTATATGACAAGCCTATGATATACTACCCTTTGAGCGTATTAATGCTAGCAAAGATAAAAGATATACTTATAATATCTTCTCCTGAAGAAATTGAAAGATATAAAAAACTTTTTAAAAACGGAAAAGACTTGGGCATAAAAATAGATTATTTAATACAAAAAAAACCAAGAGGTATTGCGGAAGCTTTGATTTTAGGAGAAGAATTTATAAAAAATGATAATATTTGCCTAATTCTTGGTGATAACTTAATATACGGAAGTGGAATTCAAAGTTTATTAAAAAATATTAATACCGACAAAGCAACTATTTTTGGCTACCGTGTAGACAACCCTGCTGAACAATACGGTATAGTGGAGGTAAAAAACAACAAAATTATCTCATTGGAAGAAAAGCCAAAAAACCCAAAAAGCAATATTGCTGTGACAGGACTTTATTTTTATCCCAATGAGGCTATTACAAAAGCCAAAAAGCTACTGCCAAGCAAAAGAGGAGAACTGGAAATATCGGATATCAATAAATTATTTTTACAAGAAAAAAATTTAGAACTCGTACTACTTGGAAGAGGGTACACCTGGCTTGACATGGGAGGTTTTGACAATTTACTGGAAGCAAACAATTTTATTTCTATTATCCAAAAAAGACAAGGTCTCAAAATTGCATGTTTGGAGGAAATTGCATACAACAATGGCTGGATAGACAAAAGTATGCTATCAAAAACAGCAAAAAAATGTCCAAATGAATATGGAAAATATTTATTAAGGATATTGGATTGAATTTACTGGTAACGGGTGGTGCGGGATTTATCGGAAGTAATTTCATTGAATATATTTCTCAAAAATATAATTATAAGATTATCGTTTTGGATAAATTAACTTATGCCGGAAATTTTTCCAACCTCAAAGGTATCAATTATCATAAATTTATAAAAGGCGATATATGTAATTACACTTTAATAAAAAAAATATGCAAAGATGAAAAAATAGAACTGATTGTAAATTTTGCAGCTGAAACACATGTAGATAACTCCATAAAAAATCCGAATAATTTTGTTGAAAGTAACATTTATGGCACTTTTACCCTTTTAGAAATTGTTAAAAAATTAAATATTAAGTTTTTACATATATCAACTGATGAAGTATATGGAAGCATAAAAAGTGGCAAAGCCGATGAAAAATATCCCTACAAGCCAAACTCCCCATATAGCGCAAGTAAGGCAAGTTCCGACTTGCTTGTCAGAAGCTACATAAAAACATATAATATACAGGCAATCACAACAAACTGTTCAAACAATTTCGGCAAAAAACAGCACCAAGAAAAACTAATTCCCACAATTATAAACAATGCTTTATCCAAAAAAGCAATCCCTATCTACGGAGACGGTGAAAATATCAGGGATTGGATTCATGTAAAAGACCACTGTAGAGCATTAGATGTAATTATTCATTCAGCAAATTGGCAGAAAAAATATAATATTGGAGCAGATAATTTAAAAACCAATACAGAAATCACAAATATCATTTGTGATATTTTAAATGATTTAGTGCCGTCACACATAAACTACAAAAACCTTATCATCTTTACACAAGATAGACCGGGTCATGACTACAGGTATGCAATTAGCTCAAACAAATTAAAACAATTGGGATGGACTATAGAGGATAGCTTTAAAGAACAAATTACAGAAACTATAAAATGGTATATCCAAAGGAAGAATGATTGATATTGCATATAGCCGCAGATAGCTCAAGCCATATAATATATCCTTTTATAAAACTTGTAAATCAACATTTTGATAAAAATGAACACTTTTTTATTTTATGTAGTGCCGATAAGAATATCCACAAATTTGATAATGCTGTTACAAAGGATGTTTTTACCCAGAAAGATTTTTTTTTAAAACAAATAGAGAAGGCAAAAATAATCATACTTCATGGACTTTGGTATAATGAAATTATTAAAATTTACAGAAAAAACCCCTTATTGTTTGAAAAAACCATATGGAGACCATGGGGAGGGGAATATTATTTTTCACAAGATAAAAACAAAAAATGGTTTATAAGCAATGTCAAGTACATTGCTCACACGATGAGAGAAGAATACTCATATATAAAAAAAAGGTTTGCAACTACTGCCAAATATTTTGAACTTGTGATATATGACTTACACTCTTCTATAAATAAATCAACACACCGCACAAAAAAAACAAAAAAAACTCTACAAGTGGGAAACTCTTCCGATCCTTCAAACAACCACTCTTCTATATTCTTAAAATTAAAAAAGCTTAAGAATGTTGATATTTTCTGCCCATTGGTCTATGGTAATAAAAAATACAAAAAAAAGATTATCATTATGGGCAAAAGACTGTTTAAGAGTAATTTTGGGATCTTATCAAATCCCGTATCCTTACAAGAATATCAAGCTTTACTGAACGATACAGATATAGCTTTTTTTAATCACAGAAGACAGCAGGCTCTAGGTAATACAATCAGCTTATTGATTTTAGGTAAAAAAATCTACTTAAACCACAGGGTGACAAGTTATAAATTTTTTCGCAGAATCGGTCTTAAGGTATTTAATATTAATAAAAAACCCAATTTGATTCCTTTAAATGACTATATAATAAACAAAAATAGAAATATACTTGTAAACTTTTTTTCAAAAAAGAGAATATTAAATGATTTGAAAAAACTTTTTGGATTATTAAATGATTAATGTTACAAAAACTTACTTGCCAAGTATGGAAAAATATAAAAAATACTTAGAAAAAATTTATACAAATGGTCAGATAACCAATAATGGGATATTGGTACAAGAACTTGAAGCCAAATTAAAAGAATACTTGAAGGTCAAAAACATTATATTGGTTGCAAATGGCACAATGGCTCTGGAAATAGCATATAAAGCATTGGGTGTAAATAACTTTGCAGTAACTACTCCTTTTAGTTTTGTTGCAACAACGAGCTCTATGGTTTTCAGTCAAATAAATCCTGTTTTTGCAGACATAAACCCATCGACTCTGAATATAGACCACAAAACAATAGGTAATAAAATTATAAAAGGTACTTCTGCAATTGTTCCTGTTCATATCTTTGGCAATGCATGCGAAATTGAGAATATAGAAAAAATTGCCAAAAAGAATAACTTAAAACTAATATTTGACGGTTCACACTGTTTTGGGATCAAATATAAAAATAAAAATATTTTAAGCTATGGAGACATTACGACAATTAGCTTTCATGCTACAAAAATTTTTCATACCATTGAAGGTGGAGCAATAGTTACCAATAATTCGAAATTGGATAAAAAAATAAGAGAAATGGTAAACTTTGGGCTTAACGAATACTATGAGATAAAAAATATAGGAATAAATGCCAAAATGAATGAGTTTGAAGCCGCAATGGGATTATGCATGCTTGAGGAAATTGATAATATTATAAAAAAAAGATCTGAAATTTGGTATAGATATGAAAAAGAGTTAAAAAATTTTGTAGTTTTTCAAAAAAGAAATCCAAACTCAACCAATAACTACAGTTATTTTCCTATAATTTTACAAAACGAACAACAACTCCTGAAAACAATAAAAACATTAAACAAGGAAAAAATATATCCTAGAAGATATTTTTACCCATCTCTGGATACTCTAAACTATATAAAATACAAACAATATTGTCCTGTTTCCAGAGAAATAAGTAAAAAAATTTTATGCCTTCCTTTGTATTCTGAATTAAAAGCAGATCGCCAACAAAAAATAATTAGTATTATACAAGATATTACAAACCAAAAAACAGGTAAACCATAAACATGGTCAACGACAGAAACAAGTATAATAATGTTTTTAAAATAGCAATTATGCAGCCATACCTTTTCCCCCACATAGGCTACTGGCAGCTAATAGATGCAGTAGATACATTCATAATATATGATGATGTAAATTTTATCAGCAGAGGATATATAAACAGAAACTATATTTTAGTTAACAATCAGCCACAAAGATTTACGCTTGAGCTTATCAAAGCAAGTCAAAATAAACTTATAAATGAAATTAATATAGGCAATAATCGCCACAAAATTTTAAAAACATTAGAAATGGCATATAAAAAAGCTTATAATTTTTATGCAATATTTCCAATAATATATGATATATTAAACAAAAAAGAGAGAAATTTAGCAAAATTGATAGCTTTTTCCATAAGAAAATTATCTGCATATTTAGATTTGGATACAAGCTTTATTTGTTCTAGCAACATCGAAAAAAATATAAGTTTAAAAGGACAGGATAAAATTATCAATATTTGCAAAAAGTTTAATGCAAAAGTATATATAAATCCTGCGGGAGGCACAACACTGTATGATAAAAGAAAATTTGCAAAAGAGAACATCAGACTGGAATTTTTACAACCAAAAACGGTACAATACAAACAGTTTAACAATAAATTTGTACCGAATCTTTCTATTGTGGATGTACTCATGTTTAACACCAAAGAAGATGTTAAGAAAATATTAAAAAGGTATGAAACTGTATGAAAAAGTTTGCTTTTTATGTTTCAAATAATGGCACAAGAGTTATAAAATTTCTTAATCAGCACAAGAATGGCAATACAAATATTATTCATCAAATCAAGTTCGTCTTGATAGACAATGTTGCAAACATAGAACTACAGAGTGTGTGCGGCTCTCTGGGTATAATATTGTATGAGGTTGATTTGGATGGCCAAGAAGATAAAAACAACTTTATTTCAAATATGTTTTTTAAATATTTAAACAAACATAAAATCAACTATGCATTTGTATTTGCCAATAAAAAATTAACCGGAAAAGTCCTGACAAATTATAAAAATAAAATCATTAACTTCCATCCATCTATACTGCCATGCTGCAAAGGACTAAACGCCATAGACAAATCTTTGAAATCTGATGCTTTTTTGTTAGGCAACACTGCACATTTCATCACAAATGAAATAGACCGGGGCAGCATTATAATGCAAAATATATTTCCTAGAATTAATTTTGAAAATTATGATGATATACTTGACAAGCAACTAATTATGCTTTGGCAAATTATAGTTTGGATAAATAATGACAGATTAATTATTGATAAAAATAATAGTGTTCATATTAAGAATGCAAATTATAAAGTAAAAGACTTCATACCTAATGTCGAACTCAAGGAATCAAGATGAATTCGGTATATAAAATAGCAATAATTGGATGTGGAAGGATTGCAAAAAAACATTTAGAAGTAGTTCATACAAACAAAAATCTGGATTTGATATCAGTCTGTGATATTAATGAGGAAAAAGCAAAAAAAACAGCTAAAAGCATGAATGTAAAGTATTATACAAATTACATCAAGATGCTACAAAATGAAAAAATTGATATAGTTTCCATTCTAACCCCAAGTGGACTGCATGCTAAACATACAATAGATGCCGCAAATTACAAAAAACATGTTATTGTTGAAAAACCTATGGCCCTAACACTTGACGATGCTGACAAAATGATTGAAGCTTGTGACATAAACGGAGTAAAACTTTTCGTGGTTAAACAAAACAGATACAATAAACCGGTACAAAAATTAAGAGCGGCGATAGTAAACAACAGATTTGGCAAGATAGTTTTGGCAACCGTTAGAGTCCGATGGTGCAGAACACAAAAATATTATGACATGGATGACTGGAGAGGAACATGGAAATATGACGGAGGGGTTTTGGCTAATCAGGCAAGTCACCATATAGATCTGCTTGAATGGATGGTAGGTGAAGTTGAGAGTGTATTTGCAAAAAGCAATACGTCTCTTGTTGAGATAGAAACAGAAGATACAGCCGTAGCTACACTAAAGTTTCGCAACGGAGCTTTGGGCATTATAGAAGCTACTACTGCCGCAAGACCAAAAGACTTAGAAGGCAGTTTATCTATTTTAGGAGAAAAAGGCAGTGTAGAGATAGGCGGTTTTGCTGTTAACAGCGTGAAGCATTGGCAATTCAGCGATAGCACAAAAGAAGATATTGAAAGTTTTAATCAAAACCCCCCGGATATTTACGGATTTGGTCATAAAAAATATTATGAAAATGTTATCGCATCTTTGCAAAATAATACCAAGGCATTAGTAGATGGATTGGAAGGGAGAAAAAGTCTGGAGCTCATCACTGCTATTTACGAGAGTATAGAAACTGGCAAAGAGGTATTTTTACAATTTAAGCCATTAAAATGTAGGCTTGGGCTATGATTTGGATTGATATTGCCACCCCCAAATATGCACTATTTTTTGCAAAGTTAATCCCATACTTCAACAAAAAAGTACTGATAACTACACGATATTCCACGCAATACAATGAAGCAAAAGAAATTTTAGATATTCAAAAAATCAAATACAGAATTATCGGCTCCTACGGAGGAAATACCAAAAAAGAAAAATTTTTAGCAAGAAACAAAAGAGCGAAAGAGTTTATAAAACTGTTTGAAAAAATCGGATATCCAAAACTATTTATTAGTGGAAGTGTAGCAGACAGCACACAAGTTGCTTACGGACTAGGTATTCCTATTATAAATTTTAACGATACCCCCATCGCACTTACACCAAACTATAAAAACATACATATGAACCTGACACCGGTATCGCGATTAACTATTCCTTTTAGTGATATTGTTTTTTATCCATTTATTTTGCCGTCAGAGTTATTTCAGTGTGCAAACAAAGCTCTTAGATATAATTTTATTGATGTATGCTTATGGATGCAAAAAATAAAAAAAGTGACAAAAAACGATTTTAGAAAAAAATACGATATCCCTATTGATAGACCTACCATTTTAATTCGCGAAGAAGAATATAAAGCACATTACACACAAGGCAAAAAACCGTTTGTTTATGAATTAATCAACAAGCTTAAAAACAAGAATTTCAATATAGTAATTATTCCGCGATATGAAAGCATTTATCTTAAAAAAGAATTCCCCTTTACATATATCATAGATGAAAAGCTGGAACCAAAAGAGATATACCCCTTCATAGACTTTTTTGTAGGTGGTGGCGGAACTATGACTCTAGAAGCAATTTATTACGGAATACCCACCATCTCTCTCAGGTCTATTTGGCTAATTCATGATAAATATTTAATTGATAATAATATGATGTTTTGGACAAACAATACAGATGATGCCTATATATTTTTAAAACAAAATATTGGTAAAAAGTTTGACAACAAAAGATTTTTTTGTAAAGATAAGTGCACCCCGGAGAAGATTGCAGCACAGATAAAGGAGTTTTATGAAACCAAAAATTTATAAAACAAAAGTGAGAGATGTCACATTTGGAACAAATTGCATTGTAATAAAACCTAGCAATATTTACGAATGTGAATTAAAAGATAATGTTTTTATCGGTCCTTTTTGCGAAGTCCAAAAAGGAGTAACCATAGGAAAAAATACAAGAATCCAATCACATAGTTTTATTTGTGAATTAGTAACTATTGGCGATGATTGCTTTATTGGGCATGGTGTAATGTTTGTCAATGATTTGTTTCGAGACGGAAAACCATCTCCAGATAAAAATGACTGGAAAAAAACAGAAATAGGGAACAATGTATCTATTGGTAGCAATGCTACAATTTTACCTGTAAAAATATGCGATAATGTTGTCATAGGTGCAGGAAGCATAGTAACGAAAAATATAAATGAAAGTGGCGTATATGCCGGTAGTCCTGCAAAAAAACTTCGAGGCATACAGCAAAACAAAGGTATTGGCAATGACTAAAAAAAAGGTGGTTTTTTTAGGTTCTAAGAAAATTGGACTAGAATGCTTAAAAATATTAGATAACAATTCACAAAAATTTAATTATGAAATAATCGGAATACTAACAAATGACAGAGGAGATGATATTAAAAAATATAGTACAAGAAGAGGATTGAAGCTATTGGGCTCGCTTAATGAATTCTTATCTTTGGACAAGGTCAATATAGCAATATCTGTTCAATATCACAAAATCCTAAAAAAAGAGCATATAAAAAAAGCTGAAGATTTAATAGTTAATTTACATATGGCTCCTTTGCCGGAATACAGAGGATGCAATCAATTTACATATGCTATTATTAATAATGATAAAAAATTTGGGACAACTATCCATATTGTTGATGATAGAATTGACAGTGGTGATATATTGTTTGAAAAAAGATTCCCCATTCCTGAAAACTGCTGGGTGGATGAATTGTATCAACTTACTTTTAAAAAATCCATTGAACTGTTCAAAGGCTCGTTAAAAAATATTATTGAATTAAATATCAATCCAAAAAAACAATCATTACTAAAACAAACTCGCGGCTGCAATATTCATTATAGAAATGAAATACAAAAACTAAAACAGATTGATTTGAATTGGCCAGAAGACAAAATAAAAAGACATATAAGGGCAACATATATGCCAAATTTCGAACCGCCATATTGTATTATAAATAAAACAAAGATATATTTTTCCAAGGATTACAGAAATTGAAAGTAGCACTTATTGGCTATGGATATTGGGGGATCAACATAGCAAAAACTATTACTCGCCTGAATGCTATTGAGCTGTTTTCTGTTTATGACTTAGGAAAAGATAGAATTAAAGAAGCCAAGAAACTATATGAATTTGTTGAATTTGAAAAGTTTAATAAAATTCTTCAAAGTGATATTGAAGCAGTTTTTATAGCAACACCTCCGGCCACTCATTACCAATTGGCAAAACAAGCGCTATTGGCAGGTAAGCATATATTTGTAGAAAAACCTTTTACTTTAAAACTTGAAGATGCTTATGAATTAATAGAACTTGCAGAAAAAAATAACTTAAAATATATGGTTGATCATATTTTTGTCTATTCTGAGCCTGTAAAATACCTAAAAAATAATATAGAAAAATTTGGCGATATTGTCTATATAAATTCAAGAAGAATAAATTTAGGACTTTTTCAATACTCAACTGATGTAATTTGGGATTTAGCTGTTCATGACTTAAGTATAATTGATTATTTGGTTGGGCTTGATATAAAAAATGTAAGCGTATTTAAAAGAAAATATAAGAATTTTCCAAATGAAGCTATTGCAAGGATTGATTTAGAGCTTGAAAACGGAATAATTTTAGGAGTTGATGTATCATGGCTTAGTCCTGTTAAAGTGCGAGAAATGATAATCGGCGGAACCAAAATGAGTGCAGTTTATGATGATACCATCAAAGATAAAATAAAACTTTATGACAGGGGTATAATTTTAGAAGAAAATCTAACTAAAAATGAACTTTATAATCAATTAGTGCAGTACAAATATGGAGATATTGTGATACCCAAACTTCCCGATAATTTATCTTTAAATAATTCAATTGAGCATTTTAGAGATTCTATAAGGCAAGATAAAAAACCTCTAACAAGCAAACAATCAATAATCAATGTTATAAAAGCGTTGGAGATAATTTCAAAAGTATAAACAAGGGTAAAACATGATTAAGTTTTTAGATTTAAAAAAACAATATGAAACAATTAAGGATGAGATTGACAAAGCCATTTTTAGTGTAATAAATGACAGTGCTTTTGTAGGCGGCAAGTATGTTAAAGAATTTGAAAATAATTTTGCAAAATATTTAAAAATAAAAAATGTAATCGGTACGGGAAATGGAACAGATGCACTTGAAATTGCTTTATGGGCTTTGGATTTACCAAAAGGTAGCGAAGTTATTGTTCCAGCCAATACTTTTGTAGCTACAAGCGAAGCAGTAAGCAGAAGCGGATTAAAAGTCAGATTTGTTGATTCAAACAAATATTATCAAATAAATACAAAAAGCATTGAGCAAAATATAAATCAAAATACCTCGGCAATAATTGCCGTACATTTATATGGACATCCTGCCAATATGAAAAAAATAAACAAGATTGCAAAAAAATATAATCTAAAAGTGATTGAAGACTCAGCTCAAGCTCATGGTGCTAAAATCAATGGAGTTAAAACAGGAAGCTTTAGTGATATCGCAACTTTTAGTTTTTATCCAGGTAAAAATTTAGGTGCTTTTGGGGATGGTGGCGCAATTGTTACAAACAGGGATGAATTAGCAAATAGAATTAGAATGTATTCAAATCATGGAAGAAGCAATAAATATTTTCATGAATTCGAAGGAAGAAACTCAAGACTTGACGGAATTCAATCTGCAATTTTAAATGTAAAACTTAAATATTTAGATAATTGGATAGAAAAAAGAAACTATGTCGCAAATAGATATTTAAATGAGATAAAAAATCCAAAAATAAGGCTGCCAAAAGTTGCGGATAATGTCTTGTCAGCCTGGCATCTTTTTGTAATACAAGTAGAAAACAGGGATAATTTTAGAAACTATTTAAACAAATACGGTATTCAAAGCGGTATTCACTATGCAATAGCTCTGCCAAAGCTAAAAGCTTACAAAGAACAAAATTATAATTTTAAAGCCTGCAAGGAGGATAAGTATTTGATATCTATCCCGATTGGAGAACATTTAAATGACAGTGAAATAAGCAATATTATACAAATCATAAATAGGTACAAGGACTAAAAAAATACAAGACTACTCTTTTTAATATTACTCACAGGGTAGCTCCTTGTCATAGAAATACCCAATACTATAACAAGTATTATTTAAACGGCAAAAGCAGTGAGTCGTATGATATCTGAGCCAGATTTATCAAGAAGTCAACTCCGGGGATAAAGAGCACATGGGAGTTTCCCAATCCGCCCCATAGTATCAAAAGAGCTACCAAACCAATTATCTTTGGACTCAACCCTTGTAATTTGGGAGCATTTTTCATTTGAGGTCTTTCATAAAAATACATCACAGCTATAAGTTTGAAGTAGTAGTATATAGATATGAAAGTTGCCAAAATACCTATGATAGAAAGTACGTAGTTGTGGGCCTCTATAGCCGAAGTAAATATATAGAATTTGCCTATAAAACCCATAGTGCCGGGTATACCTGCAAGTGAAAACATAAAAACTGTCATCATTGCCGCCATATAAGGATGGTCTTTGGCAAAACCTTTAAAATCATCATAAGTGATCCTAAGCCTCTCATCAGAAGTAATATATGACAAAAGACCAAACGATCCAATGGCTGACAAAAAGTAAGCCACAAGATAAAATATGATAGATGTTGTCGCCTTTACACCGACTTCCTGAATGGAAGAGATCGCTATAAGCATATATCCGGTGTGAACTATACTTGAGCTAGCTAGCATCCGCTTTATACTTCTTTGTATGGTCGCCAAAAAACTTCCATACGCTATGGTAAGTATGGTCAACCAATAAAAAAGTTGATGCCACGTATATGAAATAGTATCAAAATCAACCACCATAAGCCTTAGTAAAAACCCAAATATAGCTATCTTGAAAGTTGCTGCCATAAACCCGGTAACAGGCAGTGGTGCTCCTTCATACACATCGAGCGTCCAAGATTGAAAAGGAAAAGCCGAAATTTTAAAAAATATAAGCATTATAATCGCCGCTCCGCCAAGTTGTGCCAACGAGAGATCCGAAGTCTGATGAGAGGACAGGTAGATACCGATACTGCCCAATATCGTAGTTTTTGTTTTCAAGTACACCAAAAGAGAGCCCAGGAGATAAAAAGAGCCTGCGAATGCGCCCAGGGTCATGTACTTGAAAGCAGCTTCGATTCTTCTGTTGTTGGCTCTATTGAATCCCGTCATAACATATATACTCAAGGATGCTATTTCCAATGATATGAAAGCTGTTATAAGCTCATTGGAGTGTACCAGCATACTCATACCAAATATACTAAAAAGTAGCAGTGCAAAAAACTCTCCTCTAAAGTAATCCCTTCTTTCAAAATAGTGCTTGCTTACAAGCATGGTAAAGATACCACCGCTTACAAGCATCAAAGTAAAATATGAAGAGAGGGAATCCGCTATATACATTCCGTGAAAAACCGAAGGAAACGGTTTTTGAGAGTATAGTTTACCAAGATTCAACAAGCCCGTAATAACTGCGACAGCCAAAAATCCCATCGTAGTCAGTGCAAATGTCTGTATCTTTATATGTTTAAAACCACTCATTATCATCAAAACGATCCCGCCGGTACTCAAGGCGATTACAGGTAAAAAATAAAGAAGGTGTGACAAACTATCCATCTTACATCCCTATCTTTAAAATATCATGCAAATAATAATAAATGGTCGGTTCGATTTTCAATGTGAAAAGATCCGGATATACACCCATGACGATGATGACCGCTGCGATAGGAAGAAGTCCCAAAACTTCATAATATGTCAAATCTTTCATCTTTGAAGTATCGTTCGAGGTATCTTGAAGTACAGCTCTTTGAAACATCCAAAACATAAATGAAGCAGCCACTATGACCGTGGTAGCCGAAACTATACCCACCGAAAGAGATCTTTTAAATGAGCCCAATATGATCATAAACTCCGCAACGAACCCGTTTGTTCCGGGAAGTCCCACTATACTAAAAAGAAATATCGCAAAGAAAACGGTAAAAAGAGGAGCTATTTTGGCAATTCCTCCCATTTTTGAGATGTTGAAAGTTCTAAGATAAAAGTGAATTTTGCCAACAAGCAAAAAAAGACCTCCTGTTGCCATTGCATGGGCTATGACCAAAAACAAAGCTCCTAGCATACCGTACTCGTTTAGAGTAAATATACCTACAACGATAAAACCGAGGTGAGACGCAGAGGAATATGCAAACATCTTTTTGATATTATCCTGCATGAGAGCTGCTATACCGAAGTATATAAGTCCAAAAAGCCCAAGCCATACAAAAAATGACGAATACTCTTTAAAAAGATCCGGAAAAAGCGGCATAACAAAACGAATGACACCGTAAACACCAAGCTTTGCCATAAATGAAGAAAGCAGGAAAACTCCTCCTGTAGGAGCATTTTTATAAGTCTCCAAAAGCCAGCCGTGAAAAGGGAACAATGGTATTTTGACCATAAATGCTATCATAAATGCCCAAAAAAGCCAGAATTTTTCCGTAGGGGATAGTATCGTTATCTTGGCTAAGTCGATAAGTTGAAAACTCCAAAGATCAAACTCATTGTGAAAAGCTATACCTAGATACAAAATAGCCAAAAACATAAATAAAGAGCCGCTTATGGTATAAATGGTAAATTTCAAAGTAGAGTAAACCTTTTCCTCATGTCCGAACATTCCTATGATCAAAAACACAGGCAAGACCATGGTTTCCCAAAAAAAGTAAAAAAGTATCAAATCCAAAGAGAGCAAAGCTCCAAGCATACCGCTCTCGATGAGCAGCATACTTATCCAGTACCCTTTGGTTCTCCCTTCCCATAGCAAAAGATATCCTGAGGGAACAAGCACAGCTATGAGTATAAGTATTACAAGGGAAAATCCGTCAATTCCGACATAGTAACTAATACCATAGCTCTCTATCCATGGATGATATTCTATAAATTGCATATAAGAAACGGGTTCAAAGTCCAAGAAAACTTTAAACGAAAGCAAAAGTATCACTATACCGGTTAAAAAAGCAAAGTTTCTTGTCGTTTTGGCATCAGCTTTTGAAATCATAAGTATAAAAGCCATCGCCATTGGCGTAAATATGATATAACTCAGTATTCCTACATCCATCTTTTTATCCCATCACATATATCAAATAAGTAAAAAATGCACTGGCTCCCAGAAGCATGGAGAATGCATAAAACCTTACATTGCCGTTTTGCAATACTGAGATAAGTTCACCCATATTGTAAAATGATTTGGCAAACATCATAACGGTTCCGTCTATAAGTCTTCTGTCAAAAAACTTACCTATAAAGTCGCTGAGCTTTTGTAAATTTTTTACAAAGAGAGCATCGTATATCTCATCTATATAAAATTTGTGATAAACAATACCAGAAAGTCTTACTTCTTTACTTAAGTCGATAAACGCAAACTTTTTATAAGCCACGTAGATTCCCGCAAGCACGACAACAGTGTTTATGCCCATCAAATAAAATTCTACCGCATGGGAAGTTTCTATATCTTTGTCTCCAAGCATTGAAAGCCAATGGGCTACCATATTGCTACCTCCGAGGATCTTTGGCACCCCTATAAACCCGGCCAACAAAGAGCCTATGGCAAGAGCTATGAGAGGATATGTAACTAGCATAGAAAGCGGTAGAGGCTTTGCTCTTTTGTTACTTTTTGGAGCAATAAAAACCGTAAAAAACAGTCTAAACATATAATAAGCCGTCAAGCCTGCAGTAAAAAGCTCGACAAACCATATAATATAATGCTCTGAAGCGAATGCGCCAAATAAAATCTCATCTTTGCTGAAAAATCCGGCGAACGGAAATATACCGCAAATCGCCAAAGTAGCCACTAAAAATGTATAATATGTTATCTTGGAAGCCTCTTTCATCCTACCCATATGAAATATATCTTGTTCATGGTGAAGTTGAAGTATCACTGCACCTGCACCCATAAACAAGAGTGCTTTAAAAAAAGCATGGGTAAATACATGAAACAGTCCCGAACTGTAAAAGCCAAGGCCGACAGCTACGAACATATATCCAAGTTGTGATATGGTTGAATATGCCAAAATCTTTTTGATGTCTCTTTGTTTCATGGCTATAAGTGCTGCAAACAAAGATGATGCGGCACCTATGATGGCTATGAGCTCTCCGATACTTGGAGTTAGAGTATATAAAAAGTGAAATCTTGACACCATATAAACACCGGCTGTTACCATGGTAGCCGCATGTATAAGAGCAGAAACCGGAGTAGGTCCAGCCATTGCATCGGGAAGCCATACATAAAGCGGGATTTGGGCTGATTTACCCATGGCGCCCACAAAAAGAAAAAATGCTATAAAAGAAAGAACGGGCTTGGGGATAGATGTGATATGCTGCTCTAAAGACGCATAGTCAAATCCGTTCATTCCTATATATACAAAAAGAGTGGAAAGACCGATAATAAACCCGAAATCACCTATCCTGTTTACTATAAAAGCTTTATTTCCGGCTATGACATTTTGAGCGTCTTTATAGTAAAAGCTTATCAACAGGTATGAGCAAAGTCCGACACCTTCCCATCCGAAAAACATTACTATCGGATTATCACCAAGCACCAACAGGAGCATCATTCCCAGAAAAAGGTTGAAGTATGAGAAAAATTTTCCGTATCCCTCGTCACCTTTCATATATCCTGCCGCATATATATGTATGAGCCATCCTATGAAGGTGACAAACAGCGCCATGAAGATAGACAAATGGTCAGCCAAAAATGCGATACTTATATCAAAGTGTGCAACTTTGAGCCACTTGAAAGCAACATACCTCATATCGCTTGAACCATTGTCCAACTTTAAAAAAATCATCCAGGTATATATAAAACTAACCAAAGGTGTGATAAGTGCGATCGCTGCAAAAAAAGTATCTTTTATCTTTTTTATCTTTATGCTGTAAAGATACATTATACCCAGCACGAAAGAACCAAGTAGCGGCGATAAAACAATCCACAAAAGATATATATTCATGATTTGTCCCTGTGTTGGGATAGTTTATTGAATATATCGGCATCAAGAGAGCCTTTTCTTTTATATAAAAGCACAACCAGCGATAAGAATAAAGCCGCTTCTGCGGCACTTATGGCTATGATCATCATGGATATCACCTGAGCATCCTGTGAGTGAAAATATCTTGAGGAGGATATAAACATAAGATTGATGGCATTTAGCATAAGCTCCAAAGACATATAGATAACAAAGATATTTCTCCTTGAGATAACACCTACTACTCCTATGGAAAATAGTATCATACTAACAAATATGGCTCCAAAAAGACTCATCATATCTTCCTTTTTGCAAATACGATAGCACCGATTAAAGATACTATCAAAAGTATGGATATAAGCTCAAACGGAAGCAGCCAATCTTTATATAAAATCATTCCCAGGGCTTTCACACCGCCAAAACCATCAGCCAAAGTGGACATATCCCTTTTTGGCAACGTCATAACAGCTTTTAGTATTGCTACATCTATAGGTATGATAAAAAATGCCGATATGAGCATATTTCTTAGTTTGTTAGGCTCTTTTGGCAGATTTTCTTCTTTGATATTTAAAAACATTATGATCAAAAGCATCAAAGTTATGATAGCACCCGCATAAACTATGATCTGAACCAAAAACAAAAATGAAGCACTAAACAGTGCAAAAAGTCCGGCAAGTGCAAGAAGAGTTACTATAAAACTAAGAGCACTCGTCATCGGCTCTTTTGCATATACCATGCTTAAGGCGCTTGCTATGGCAAAAAATGACAAGATTACAAATATAGCTTCCATTATTTCTTTTCCTTGAACTCTTTATTTGCCAAAAGTTTCTCTTTTGTAAGGACAAAATCCTCTCTCTTTTTACCTATAAACGAAAAAATGCCGGTATCCATCCTAATGGCATCACACGGGCATGCCTCCACGCATTCCCCGCAAAACACGCACTCAAGCAGATCTATATCGAACTTTTTGGGCTCTTTTTCATCTATGCCGTCAACTCTTTCTTTTGCTTCTATAAATATACACTCAGCCGGACATGCCGTAGCGCACATAAAGCAAGCTACGCATCTTACACTCCCGTCATCTCTGTGGGTTAGCCTGTGTACACCTCTGTATCTACTTGTTATATCTTTTGGTTGTTCTTCAGGATACCACACAACCCTTAAGTTATCCGTATCTTTTAAATTTTTTACGAAATGTGAAAAAGTAACTTTCATACCTCCCAATATAGCAGGTAGATAAAGTTTTTCTTTTAGAGTATCGCCGTTTCTTGGTATTTTTTTGATTTTTATACTCATAGCCCCAGCCCCACAACTACCAAAGATGTTATAAAAAGATTGGCTATGGATATAGGAAGCAGATACTTCCAACACAAAGTTTGAAGTTGATCATATCTAAATCTTGGAAGCGTCCACCTAACCCAGATATAAACCAAATTCATAGCAAAAAGTTTTATTACAAATGTCGCAAACTGTAAAAGCGCAGTTAAAACCGCAACTACATTTGGAGTTTTAGCCGCAAGATTTAGGTACAAAAGCAGTGCTATCAGTATCACATTTAGCCCTATGATAACTTTTGCAAGCACCGCACTCTCTTTGTTTCTTTTATCATCGGCTTTTTTCCATCTGTTGTTTTTGTACATCCATTTTATAAATACATAGCTTAGTATCGGCAAAAGCAAAATAATCACATATGAAACTATACTTATATGCTCTTTG
The DNA here is from genome assembly GCF_055384375.1 of Thiofractor thiocamini. NCBI lineage: Bacteria > Pseudomonadati > Campylobacterota > Epsilonproteobacteria > Campylobacterales > Thiofractor > Thiofractor thiocamini. Next base: position 1,652,850 of record NZ_AP042389.1, read on the forward strand.
AGAGCTTGTGTAGATAGCCATGGTATATTATATCCCCCAAAAAACATACTCACTATAACACCGCTTGAAGCGCTCATGGCAACATACTCTCCCACAAAAAAGAGTCCGAACTTCATCGCTCCATACTCTGTATGAAACCCTCCTACTATCTCACTCTCTCCTTCGGCCAAGTCAAACGGCGTCCTGTTGGCCTCGGCAAAAGCCGCAACTATGAAAGTTATCGCCGCAATCGGTTGAAGCAAGATGCCCCACTCCGGTATAAAACCAAAAAGAAGATGGCTCTGTTTTATCGCCATTTCATTTAATGATATAGTTCCATATATCACTATCATGGTAACTACCGAAAGTGCCATGATAGGCTCATAGCTTATAGTGCTGGCACTTGCTCTCAAGCCTCCTAAAAGACTGTATTTGTTGTCACTGCTCCAACCTGCAAGTATGATGCCATATACACTAAGTCCTGCGAAAGCCAAAAACCACACTATACCCATATCGGTCGGGAGAGCTTGAAGCATATATGTTTTGCCGTTTATCACCAGGTTATCTGCAAACGGAATGACACTGAAAGTCAAAATAGCACAAAAAAGAACGATGGTAGGTGCCAAAGAAAATAAAAATTTCTTTTTTATGTGAGCGGGGATAATATCCTCTTTAAAAACAAGCTTGAGCATATCGGCAAAAGATTGTATAAGCCCACCGAGTCTAAAGCCTCCTATGTTGCACCTGTTGGGTCCTGATCTATCCTGTATAAAACCGGCGACCCTTCTTTCAAGCCAAACCAACACCGGCACACCACCAAGAGACAAAACAACGGCTATGAGTATATTTATGATAACTATGCTAACTCCAAGTGCGCCCATCACTCTATCACCAGCTGATGCCCGTCACTTTTTAAAAGTGCTAAGTTAATGTTTTTAAAAATTTCACTCTTATTTAGGTACTCTTTCCAAACTCTGTTTTCATCCATATATTTATCTTCCACTATGCTAAGTATCTCTATGATAGTAGGGGGCTGAAGCTCTTTATGTACTATCTTATCACTCTTTTGCAAAATCCAATCACAATTTATATAAGAGCCCACTTTTTCATAAGTTGAAGCTATCGGTATATTCAATGCAAATTTTTCAGTTTCTGCTTTATGGGTAGTCAGATATATAACTTTTTTATTCTCATATATATCTTGCTTAGCGATTTTATGTGAAATTATTATGATATTGTCATACTCTTTTACGGTTTTTTCCAAGTTATCATCTATACTTATATCAAGTAATTTTATACTGTTTATATTGGATGCTTTCTCTTTTGTTTTTAAAATATCATCTTCAAAACTTTCATCAATATACTCTTTTATAGAAGTTGCAAGTTTAAGCTCTCTTTTTTTAGCCCAAACTTTTATATATGCAAGCTCCTCAAGGGAGAGTGAAGGCGAGACGATAACCAATGAATTTTTTTCAATAGCATTGGAAAATTTATCGATACTCTCTTGTAATTCTATCTCTTTAGAGTTATAAAGTGGGACAAAAAGTCTATCATCATTCTCTTTTTTATAAGAGTATCTGCCATAATCACATATAAAAAATCCATTTACCTTATCATTTCTTCTGGGTTTAAATCTATAAACTATATCATCTTGGTATTTTGCTTTGTCATGGCCGACTCTCAGGTTGCATCCACGTGAACACTCCATACATATACCGTTACCATGAGATAAAAACCATACTCTTTTTTTAAATCTAAAGTCTCTATCTGTGAGTGCACCTACAGGGCAAATATCCACTACATTTCCGGCATAGGGATTTTCAAACTTCTCTCCCGGAAATGTGGTGATGACAGACTTATCACTTCTTTTTTCCACTATCAAATCATCTGTTTTTGTATAAATCTGGGTAAATCTTACACATCTTTTGCAAAGTACGCATCTCTCTTGATCGAGCATCACTTCACTACCGAGATGGACATGTTTTTTTGCTTTTACTTTCGGGGTATCAAGCCTGCTTTCATATAAACCAACTTCCATATAGTATTCTTGAAGTTTACACTCGCCGGCTTGATCACAAATAGGGCAGTCTATGGGGTGATTGATAAGCTCGAGTTCTAAAATACCTCGCTTGACTTTTTCTATCTTTTCACCCTTGGTTCTTACTGTCATACCGTCTTTGACTATGGTATCGCAGGCTATCTGGGGTCTTTTTTGTCCTTCGATTTCAACCATGCACATTCTGCAGTTTCCATCAGGGCCCAAAGCTTCGTGGTAGCAAAAATGAGGTACGGATATACCGTTTTTGAGCATTACATCTATCAGCAACGCTCCTTCATTGACTTCAATATCTTTGTTGTCAACATTTATAGTAAGCATAATTCCTACTTTTTACTAGCGCAACCACTAGTGTTTTTATCGTATAATTCTACACTCAAAAAACTTTAACAAAGCTGTAATATTTTTTAAATATATATTAAAATATAATCTTTTAATATTAATAACTGATGTTACGCACCATATATAATTTTAGACAAGACAAGAAGGCGTTATATGCAAGGCAGATTTTCGAAAGCCTAACCGTAGTTAAGGTGAGAAATTCTAACGCAGCAGATAATGCCTTATTGTCTTGCCCTTTGGGTGCTTTTGCAACACTCCCTTACGGCGTTAGAAAGTTTCAAGTTACAGGAAGTAGCTTTTCAACTTTCTGCCTTGTAATGAAATGTTGCAAAAAACATCTAAAACTATATATGGTGTCTAACATCAGTTATAAAAATAATCTATACATAATTTTTTGCATTTATTAAAAATAAATATAAAAAATTGTAAAATATCACAAATTATTATTTTCAGGAGAAACAGTATGAAAAAAATCGAAGCAATCATAAAGCCTTTTAAACTTGAAGATGTCAAAGATGCTTTGGGCGAAGTAGAAGTAAGTGGTATGACTGTCAGTGAAGTAAAAGGTTACGGAAGACAACAAGGTCATAGTGAACTATACAGAGGTGCGGAGTATGTAGTTGATTTTTTACCGAAGATCAAGATAGAGATTATAGTAAAAGAGGATGATGTTGACAAAGCCGTCGACGCCATCATCAGATCAGCCAGAACCGGCAAGATCGGTGATGGAAAGATATTTGTAAGTCCGGTTGAAAGAGTCATAAGAATCAGAACCAACGAAGAAAATGAAGAAGCCATATAAATAAAAACATTTTAGAGCCGATTTATTTAGCAAACTCAAACCAATCAAACCAAAGGAGTCTGATGTCAAAGCTTATAGTATCATTTATATTGTTGAGCGTATCAATTTTTGCAGCCAATATTGCGATAGTTAAAAAAACCAGCGGTGAAGCTTTTGTAAAAAGAGATACAAATATGATCGTTCTAAAACCGGGAGTGAAGCTTTTTGAAGGTGATATCCTGGTCACAAAAAAAGATGGTAAAGTAGGGATCATATTTGATGATGGGACATTGCTTTCTCTTGGAGAAAACAGCATCTTGGATATAAACAAATATATCTTTAAACCTGCAACCAATGATTTTGATATAGACCTTGATATGAAAAAAGGTGTTGCCGCTTTTCAGTCGGGTAAAATAGGGAAACTTTCACCCAAATCCGTAAAATTTAGAATTCCCGAAGGCACTATCGGCATAAGAGGTACCAAATTTTTGGTACAGGTTAACTAGGATCTGCATATGGAAGCTGTAGTTATATTAACCTGGATAGGTATGTTCTTAGCATCGATCACCCACCATTCACCTGCTTCAACGATAGTTCTTTTAGACAACAACAAAACCCATAATGCCATAGTCGTCAAAACGGATGCAGGAAGCACTGTCATAGACAAACCCGGAGAGTATGTCACCCTTGTATCCAAAAAAGAACCTCCAAGCCAGAAAAAAATGATGAATGAGACGATTATCGAAAAAAAGTTCAAAGGTGTTTTGACAGCCTTGCCTCCAAAGCCGATTCATGTACTTTTATACTTCAAGAACAATTCAAACAAACTAACCGAGGCATCTCTAAACAAACTACCTCAAATTCTACAATACATAAAAGAGAGATCTCCTTGTGACGTAAATATCATAGGACATACAGATACAAAAGGGTCACAAAAATACAATGTCAAACTTGCCATGAAAAGAGCACAGATGATTAAAAAATGGATTGTTTCTCAAGGTGTAAAAACAAACAATATAAAAGTACAATCCTACGGTGAAGCAGATCCACTTGTTGATACAGGCGATAATGTATCCGAGCCTCTAAACAGAAGAGTGGAGCTTCTTATAAAATAAAAGTGAAGAAAAAATATTTTGCATTAGGGCTCGTTATACTGTTTTTGGTATATACGGGCCTTTACTTCAGTAATTCTTTGAAATATTTTGACTACAAGATATATGATATAGCATCAAACTTCATCCAAAAAGATAAAAATTACGGCAAATCTTATGTGACTATCGTAGATATAGATGAAAAAAGCCTGAAAACACTCGGTCAATGGCCATGGTCAAGACTGATACTGGCACAACTCATCAAATCCATATCAAGACACTATCCTGCCAGCATAAGTTTCGATATCATATTTCCTGAAGAAGACAAGACATCACCCAAAATGATCAAGGAGTTTTATAAAAAATTCCTCTCAAAAAATATATCCATAAAAGGCCTGGACAAGATACTGATGGACAATGACAAGATATTTGGCTATCAAATATCAAAAACAAAAACGATTTTGCCCATATACGCAAGCAGCTCTTCAAAATTTGATAAAAAGTGTTTTCTTCCTGAAAAAAATAGAAGTATCGCTTTCAAATCTTTCTACCCGCCAAAAGCGAACTCAATATTGTGCAATATCCCGATTTTGCAAAAAAATGCCTATATGGTCGGTTTTATGAATATCAAAACAGATGAGGACGGAAGACTGAGAAGAGTCCCCACATTCGTAGATTACAAAGGGTATGCCATCCCATCTTTGGCTTTGGCATCTTTACTGGCAAATTCAACCATTACGCATAAAGACGGAATGTTTTCCATATTGGGTCATAGTTTTAAAACAGATGAAGCATCAAATATACTCCTTAATTTCAAAAATAAAAAAAATTATAAAACTGTTTCAGCTGTAGATATACTACAAAACAATGTAAGCCCGAAACAGATAATGGGGAAAAATATCATCATAGGGACAACAGCTGTAGGTCTTCACGATAATATAATGGTTACTACCGGCGAAATATACCCCGGAGTTTTCATACATGCTGCCATCATTGACAATATTTTGCAGGATTTAAGCATCTGTCAACCATCTTACCAAAAATATATCGCGTTGAGCCTGTCAGTGCTGTTGTCAATCATTTTTACTTTTTTACTCTACAGAAAAAAATATATAAAACTGCTCCTGCTCTTTTTCATATCCATTCTTATATATATCTTTGCAACATGGTATATGTTAAAACTTGGAGTATATATCTCATCAGGATATTTTTTCGGCACCCTTGTAACCTTTTTCATCCTTATAAATTTATTTTTCATAGTTTTATACTACAACAATAAAAGAGAATTTCGAAAAGAGTTGTACAATGCCCAGTATTCGACTATCGAAAGTATGGCTTTGGTAGTTGAGACAAGAGATACCGAAACAGGCGAACACATAAAAAGAACAAAAATCTATATGAAGATCATAGGTGAGTATCTTTTCGAAAAGAGAATATTTCCCGATATTTTAACAAAAGAGTTTATCGAGTTACTCTACAGAGCTACACCTTTACATGACATCGGCAAAGTAGGGATTCCTGACTACATCTTGAAAAAAGAAGGAAAACTCACAAAAGAAGAGTATATCATCATGCAGCAGCATCCGACTATCGGAAATGATATCATAGAAAATGCCATCAAAGAGAACCAAAACAACAAGTTTTTAAAAGTTGCGAGAAACATAGCGTACTATCATCATGAGAAATGGGACGGAAGCGGATATCCAACTGGTATCAGCAAGGATCAAATTCCACTTGAAGCCAGAATGATGGCGCTGGTGGATATTTATGATGCACTTATAAGCAGAAGGTGCTACAAGGATGCTTTAGGCTTTGAAGAATCAGAGCAGATCATCATATCAGGAAGCGGCAAGCACTTCGATCCGGTTATAGTGGAAGCCTTTATAAAACTAAAAGACAAGTTCAAAAAAATAGCACTTGAAATTACCGATAAACCTTCTTGCTGATTATCATAATATTTTTCAGTTATATTTAATTTGATTTTTAGTATAATCTGTGCCTAAATTTTTTAACAAAGGAAACTTTTATGGCAAATCACAAGTCTGCTGAGAAAAGAATCAGACAAACCAAAAAAAGAACTGAGAGAAACAGATTTTACAGAACCAGGATAAAAAATATAACAAAAGCTGTTGAAGCTGCAGTAGCTGAGGGCAATGCGGAAGCTGCCGCAGAAGCTTTCAAAAAAGCCAATAAAAACCTGCACAAGTATGTAAGCAAGGGCGTTTTAAAGAAAAATACAGCTGCTAGAAAAGTAAGCAGACTTCATAATCTTGTTAACAACCTGACAACTGCCGCATAATTACCTAAACTGCAATGTTAAGAGAGAAACTATCTCCTTTTTTAGATAGATACAATGAAATAACCAAACTACTTAGCTCTCCTGACATTGCAAACGATATAGAAAAGATGACTGCTCTATCAAAAGAGCAGTCAGAACTTGAACCCATTAAAAATAAAACCGAAGAATACATAACTGTTTGTGAAGGTATCGAAGAAAACAAAGAACTCCTTGAAGATAGTGAACTTGGCGAGCTGGCAAAAGAGGAACTCAAAGAGCTTGAGCCTAGAAAAACAGAACTTGAAGATGAGATAAGACTACTTCTGCTTCCAAAAGATCCAAACGATGATAGAAATGTTTACCTAGAACTAAGAGCCGGAACAGGTGGCGATGAAGCTGCTTTGTTCGTAGAAGATCTTTTTAAAGCATATCTTAGATATGTTGATCTTAAAGATTGGAAAAGCGAGATCATTTCAAGCAGCGAAGGAAGTGCCGGCGGTTTTAAAGAGATCATAGTCCTTATAAAAGGAAAAGGAGCTTATAGCAGGCTCAAATATGAAGGCGGCACTCACAGGGTTCAAAGAGTACCTCAAACAGAATCGCAAGGAAGAGTACACACTTCAGCCATCACGGTAGCAATTATGCCTGAAGTTGATGATGTAGAGATAGATATCAACCCAAATGACTTGAAGATAGATGTCATGAGAGCTAGTGGATGTGGCGGACAGTGTGTCAATACCACTGATAGTGCAGTTAGAATCACTCACATACCAACAGGCATAGTAGTAACCAACCAGGATCAAAAATCCCAACACAAAAACAAAGACAAAGCCATGAAAGTCTTAAAAGCAAGACTTTATGAGCTTGAAATGCAAGAAAAAGCCAAAGAAAACGCAGATATCAGAAAAACTCAAGTAGGAACAGGCGATAGAAGCGGAAGGATAAGAACTTACAACTATCCTCAAAATAGAATTACCGACCACAGGATCAACCTCACACTCTACAGACTTGATGCCATCATGCAAGGTGGTCTTTTTGACGAGATCATAGACCCTCTCATAACCCACTACCAAACAGAAGCCATCAAAGAAGCTGGTATTTAAAACTTTACATGCAATTTTTATTCTAGTTAACCATTTGAATATTATTTTATAAATTAATATCAAATTATCTTTTTAAATCAAACATAAACTAAAATGCAACGCTTTTACAATGATAATGTGATACAATATTTTTTCCGAATCAGGAATCATAAAAGGAGCGAATGTGAAAAAACTTATATTGGGAATTATGTTCATAAATATTTTATTGTTTGGATCGGGTTTTCAGGCTTCAGGTTCAAAAGTACAACCAACAGCCCCTTCATCCAAAGATAAAACAAAACCGGCTCTTCCGGGACCAAAAGGCGCAACCACGACTTTCAACAAAGCGCAGCCTCCGCAGTTAACACTAAGAATACCTGTCGATTTGGATGAAGTACCAAAAGGATTGAAAACTGTAGGCGGACTTACCACCGGTGAACAGTATCTTTTTTGTTCATTACGTCGAAATACCGGACATGGTGATAGCTGGGATTATAATCAAAAAATACCTCTTCATAGCGGAAAATATACCGTTATCGTAAAGTTCAATGGTATCCCTACCGATAAATTGGCACAAATCAATGCATACAACTGCACAGTTGTGTACAAAACAGACGGTGATGACGTTTCTCTTAGGAATATGCCCTTATCGTTCTTTGAAGATTTTGAAGATTTTTATGTAGGCGGTCCATTAAAATTTTAATAATTACGCTTATCCGTTTAAAAGAATTTGACACAAAATATACTAAATAAAGGTTGAATTTGCGTTTACTTTTTGTTTTTTTACTAACTTTTTCGGTTCTTTTGGCAAACGTAGCTACAGTTGTAGACAGCGTAGGCGACTCTTATGTAATAAGGAACAACAATAGTAAAAAAGTGGCAAAGAAGCTAAAACTGCAAGAACACGATATCATAAAAACAGGAAAAAATGCAAAAGTAAAGATCTTTTTTTTAGACAATACCGCGGTATCTTTGGGAGAGAATACAACTTTCAAAATCGATACTTATGTATTTAACGGAAAGAAAGATTCCGATATAAAATTTAAAGTTCTAAAAGGTTTTTTTAAAACAGTAACGGGGCAGATAGGAAAGATAGCTCCCAAACATTTTAAATTTCAAACAAAAAATGCCACTATCGGGATAAGGGGTACTGTCTTCACAGCAAAAATATCAGAAAAAACCGATCTGATCATGTGCACGAACGGAACTATAGTTTTATTTACACCAAACGGAGACATAGAAGTAAAAGCAGGAACATACGGTAAAGCTAAAGACAATGCCAAACCGACAGTAAAAAAATATTCCAAAGAAGAGAAAGAAAATCTTGTGAAAAAATCCGGATGGTATGGAAGTATGAGCACAAAAGAGCTTATAGCATATATAAAAGAAAATTTTAAAGAACCGCTAAAAAGTCAGTTGCTGATGACACTTCAAAACATACTGAACAAAGATACGGATGAAAGAGCTTTATACAAAAACTCGACCGATTTTCAAAGTGCAGACGACAAAGGCTTTGTCGATGATATCACTGTAAACAGTAGAGAGTTTGAGGAGCTTCCAAAAGATATAGAATTTTATCAGGAAGATTTAAAAGATGGAAAAGTTGTAGTCGAGGGTATACTTGAGAGTGATGATAAAAATATTCCTGTGAACTCTTTGTATGTTGAAATTTCAACAGATGGAGGACAAAGCTGGAGTAGAGCGAGCGGGCACGACGAGTGGGAATGGGGCTTTGTTCCCGAACTTGAAAAAACTTATCAATTCTCTTTGAGAATAATCACGTTAAAAAAATCGGATAATACTCCCATAATTATAGAAGGCGCAAAATTGCAGCCTATAGAATTTAAAAAACCAAACCCCAAAATATCCACTTCTTATAAACAATTAAATTTGCAAGCCAAAAGCATAAAGACAAAACCCATAGTTTTAAAGTTTAAAAAACAAAAACATATATCTATCATAACCAAGCCGATTGTACTGAAATTTAAAAAATATAAATCCAAAAGTATAGTGACAAAACCAATTGTTTTGAAGTTCAAGAAGTTTGAAGCCAAATCTGTAAAAACCAAACCGATTGTACTGAAATTTAAAAAATTTGGAGCCCAATCTATCAAAACAAAATCCATAGTACTAAAATTCAAAAAACTTCATCCTAAAACAGTGACGGCCAAGCCAATTGTATTGAAATTTAAAAACTTTGCACCCAAGATTATCACAACAAAACCTATAGTACTAAAACACAAAAAAGTATCAACATCCGGCGAAACTGTATTTGAAACCACTACACCGGTGATAAAATTCATATTGAAACGCCCCGATGTTTATGCGACATTGACACCGCCCATAAAGTTTAAACTGAAACAACCATCCCGATATATTACTACAACACCAACGATACTATTTAAATTGAAACAGTCGACACTTTACAAAACAACTACACCAAGCATAATGTTCAAACTGCATCGTCCATCAGCATATACGACAACAACACCTCAAATAAAATTTAAATTAAGATAGGAGAAAATCATGAAAAAAATACTACTTTTATTTATCGGGATATTTTGGGCATCCGTAAGCATTAATGCCGATAAAATCACGGTAAAAATCCCTCTGGATATAGATGCCCTGCCAAATTCAGGCTATATTATTGATCCTAGAGGAGCAGGTGTTCATTTGCGTCATGTGCAATTATCACTTGAGATGGTTGGATGCAATGACGAAAGAAAATTTAAGAAATTTATACCATTAACAGACAGAGGAATTCATCAGACAATAACTATTGAAAAAACTTTTGTTACTGAGTGTGGACATCCTAGACCTCAGATAACAGTTCATTTGTATTTTACTAACCAATCAATAGATACCGTGTATTCCGCAGCATATTTGGGTACCGGCAAAAGTTCACTTAAGCCGCTTATCACAACAAATACAAATGCCGTTAGAGGATATTGTAGCAAAGTAGAATAAGACTTAGGATATCTTAACTATATCTCGGGCAATCACTAAAACTGCCCGAGGTTAGTCAATAATTCACTTATTTATATTTTCTTCGAAATGTTCCAGGTTCATCTTCGCAAATTTATATGATACATATATCAAAACCGGCCATGCGGCAAACCAAATCAAGCCGCTTGTATAGCTTATAGTTTCCATTTATCCCTCCTGTTAGTAACTGTGAGTATCTGATTTGATCTCATCAACTGTAATTTTTTTGCTATCCATGGACTTCCATGCCCATATGATATATCCCAGTACAAACGGTACCATCAAAGATACATAACTCATGACAGTAAGCGTATAACGACTTCCTGAACTATTTTCTATACTCAATGAACTTTGTAAATCACTAAGTGAGGGATATATGGCAGTGTTGTTAAAACCCAGTAGGCAAAAAAGAGACAAAACAACAAGTACGGTACCGATACCGCTAAACCATATGCCTTTTGTGCTATTTTTAAACAAAGAGATATAAATGGCATATAAAACCATCAGTGTTCCTGCTAAAAAAAGTATCAATAAAATCGGATTTGCGAGTAAATTCATCAAAAATTTATGTTTCACCACTACGAAACTACCGCCTTCATACCCTACACCGCTTATACTGAGCAAAGAGATGACGAACAATACAAAAAAACCCACGAAGAGCAAAGAGTCACTTTTTAGTTGTGCTCTTGTCCTTTTTAGAATATTTTCATTTGCGATATTGTTTAAAAAATACATACTTGCCTGTACCCTTGCCAAAAAGAAAACCAAAAAACCCAAAATCACGTTAAACGGATTTAAAATAGCTTCCAATCCTCTAGTTGGTAGTGTCCAATGTGCCACATTCATATCGTTTCTTACAAAATGACCTCCGGTAAAAAGTGTACCCACCGCGATACCTATAAGAATGATACCAAGACTTCCATTTATATATAAAAATGTTTCATAAGTTTTTTGTCCCAAAAAGTTATCCGGTTTTTTCCTGTATTCATATGATACAGCCTGTACGATAAAACAAAAAAGGATTGCCATCCATACAAAATACGCTCCTCCGAAACTTACTGCATAAAAGAGAGGAAATGCCGCAAAAAGCGCTCCTCCGAACATGACCAAAGCAGTAAAGGTAAGTTCCCATTTTCTTCCCAAAGATGATATAACAACGCTCTTTTCATCTTCATTTTTCGCAACTTTACCTATAAGAGTCTGTCCTCCTTGTACAAAAGTCATAAATACAAACAGAGCTCCTATCAAGGATACTAAAAACCACCAATACTCCTGAAGTGACAGATAAGATAAATTTTCAAACATTTAAGCCCCCTTGTAGCCGATTTTTATCTGAGAGAGCATTATCTTTATCTCGGCAATCAATAAAGATGTAAAAAGCACCGCAAACAAACCTATGGTAATCATGACCGAACTACTGTCTAACTGTGAAGTAGCTACACCTGTTGGCAGCATTCCCTGTATAGCCCAAGGCTGCCTTCCGACCTCGGCAACGATCCACCCGACTTCTCCGGCTAAATACCCAAGAGGTATAGTAAAAAGTCCTGCCCACAAAACAACTCTTTTTTTCTCTATCTTTCCGGTAGATGTAAAATACAAAAGAAGAACAAATAAAAGCAAGAACCAAGTTCCTAATCCTACCATGATATGAAAACTGTAAAATGTTATAGCTATCGGAGGGATAATTGATTTTGGATCTTTTAGATATCCATACCCAAGATATTTTTCATATTTTCTAAAAATTTTCAGTGAAGCTTCGGCTTTTTCCATATCATGAGATTTTTTTGCATTTTTATAATTTCTCAAAGCATTAAGGGCTATTTTTCCTTTGGCGAGTTTTTCGCTTGCCGGTTCTATGCCTATCTTTTTATTACCATAAACCAAATCATCTACTCCCGGCACAAAAGCATTTATATCTCTATATCCAAGAAAAGATAGAGCGTAAGGTATCTTGATAGACCAGAGAAATTCATCTTGCTTATCCCCTATCTTCTTTTTGGTATTTAACTGTCCTATGGCAACTATGCCTTCTCTCCTTGCACCATCATACAAACCTTCCATGGCAGCTAATTTGGTAGGTTGTTTTAAAGCGATCTGGTGTGCGGCTTCATCGCCTGTAAATATCAAAAAAAGTGATGTTAACAATCCAAAGGAAGCTGCAACCACTATACTTCTTTTTGCAAATAACACATCTCTTTTCTTTAGCAGATACCAACTACTTATACCGACCACGAACAAAGACCCCATGACATATCCACTTGATATCGTATGCAAAAATTTTGAAACCGCAATCGGGTTGAATACAACATCAAGAAAGTTTTTCATTTCAAATCTTGCGGTATCCACATTGAACTCCATACCAACCGGATTTTGCATCCATCCGTTAGCTACGAGTATCCATAAAGCTGAAAGATTTGAACCTATAGCTACTAGCCAGGTTGATATGAGATGGGCTTTTTTGGATACTTTATTCCATCCAAAAAACATAATGGCAAAAAATGTTGACTCCATAAAAAATGCCATTAAACCCTCAATTGCAAGAGGAGCACCAAAGATATCCCCTACTATCCAAGAGTAATTTGACCAGTTTGTCCCAAACTCAAACTCCATAATAATCCCGGTAGCAACGCCTATAGCAAAATTGATACCAAAAAGCGTCATCCAAAAACGAGTTATCTTTTTCCACTCTTCATTTCCCGTCTTTACATATATCGTTTCCATTATTGCAACGATAAAAGAAAGCCCCAGTGTCAATGGGACAAACAGCCAGTGATAAAGAGCGGTCAGCGCAAACTGAGCTCTTGATAGATCAACCAAAAGAGTGTTGTCCATATTTTTTCCTTATTTAGTAATATTTTCCATAACAAAGTTAGCTCTGTCTTTGTCATTGGAAAATTTTGTTTGCAAAATGTCAGGGAAGAAGAAAAGCTTCAAAATAAAAAAGAATATAAACAGTTTTATGGCCATGATAAACCAAAGCTTTTTACCTACTTTCATATTTCTAAAGCCGTCAATATAAAAATCAAGAATTTTTTTATATATTCCCACTTCTATCTTCCTTTTTTGAGAACCATTATCAAGCGGATTATACTCTTTAAATTCTTACATTATATTAAATTATTTTTATAATATTATTTTTTTATCATAGTGAAATTGATTGCCTGTTTTTGAGGTATCAAAGACAGGCAATCAGGAGATCTTAGAAATTATAAGTTAAATAAAGCCTGTAGTTTTTAACCGCTCCGCTGTCAAAATCTACATTTTCATAGTGTCCCTTGATAACAAGACCTTTTAATGCTCCTTTGAAAGCATATCTTGCTATAAGGTCATAGGCATTTAGGTCTTTTCCGCCGTTTAGTGTCGCATTCGAGCCGTCATTATATCTTGTATATCTACCAAATACCATAAAGTTTTTCATTCCGAACTTTTTAAAATTATACTTTAGGTTTAATGACAAGGCATCCACATCTTTTTGATAACTCTCAAGACCTATGATATCCCCCGCATAAGCCCAGTTTGATGATATACCGACACCTGAGAGCATACCTTTTTTATTGTCTGCGATGGTGTATCCCAAGCTTGCCATCAAACCTTGGTATTTTGTACCGATTTTAAAGCCCACAAGATCTCCGCTTTTGCTGTCATCTTTATCGACATTACTTGAGCCGTATTGGATACCCGCAAGCAATCCCATACCGTTTAGCTTGAACTTATACTCTGCTTGCATCAAGCCAACAGTGATATCTCCCTGAGGAGCTCCGGTTGCATTGATGGTTGCATTTTTTATCTTAAGATACTGCCCGGTTAAGTTCAATCCTTTTATACTTTTATTTTGCACCAATGCAGTCCATATGCCATCCCCTAAACCATACTTATACTTTGCACCATACATAAAAATCTTTTTATTGAACCCGCCTATACTACCGCCGTTTGCACCTTTGAAGTTTGTTCTTGTCAAGTATCTATCAACATAACCTACAAATATCTTTGTTTTTGGCAACTCTTTTGTAGTAGCGGTATAACCCATAAAAGATCCATGAACTATCCTTGAGCCGTTACCTGCAAGAAGTGGAGTATTTATATACTGTCTTCCTGCTTTAAGTGATGTTTTTTTGTACTGATACTTCAAGTAGGCCTCTTCCAAAACGGCACCGGGACCGTAAAGGTCCGCTTTGTAAAAGTTTTTCTCCTTTGTGCTAGCCCATGGTGAGTTACTGCCTTTTACTCTAAAGCCGGCACTAAATCCATAAAAGTTGCCTGTTACATAATTTAACATAACACCAAGACTCAAGATACTCTCTTCGCCACCTGCAGCTTTATCCACATCATAATACACAGCTTTCAACTGTCCTTTAAAAGTTCCGTTTTTGAATGCATCGCTAAGAGAATTCCCTGCATTTGCACTCATAGCCAATGTTGCCAAAACAGCTAAACTTAAACTTATATTTTTCATTGTTTATATCCTTTGTGCTTTTTCTATTTTTACCGGAATTGCATGTCTGACATTTGAACCGCATACAAAATCAGTTACAAGAGCTATTTTTCTGCTCGGATCTTTCAGTCCTATTTTGTTGTAAAATACTCCTGTTCTCCTTGAAATCTTACCCTTTATGATCTTGCCGTTGATCTCTATGTCAACAGCACCTTCAGCCATTCTTCCGTCTCCTTGCTCTACACCTATAGTATCTGGATGTACGCCATGTCTGTATCTTAGATAACCTTCCGTCTCCCCGTCATGTGAAGTTACTTTTACATAATCACCATGCTTTAGCCCGAATTTCTCAGCGGTTTTTGGGTTGATATCAACATAAGTGGTATATCTGATCTCTTTCATAAGAGTACTGGATGTATTTGGTGTTGCCAAAACATTTGACTTGTATGCAAAAGCAGTTAAAGGAAACTTATCTTTTGGATACAATTTTTCAAAAGTTTCACCCCCTACAACTCTTTGTTTGTAGTATTTGATAGTTCCGCTTCTTCTTTTTCCTGTGATTGAGTTTCTTGAGTGAGCAACAGTTTCATTATAGATTTGTATCGGTTTTTTATATCTTCTAGATACAAACTCACCATTGTAACTATGCTCTATATCTTGATACCTTCCGCCTCTTGCCATAACATATGCGGTTTTTCTCCAATTTTGCCCGCATATTCTCTTTAGCGAAGGAACATACTCCTCTATACCGCTTAGCTTTATATCCTCATCCGTCGCATCAGGAACAGGTTTGCCGTCCATCGCGATATTTTCAAATGCTCTTAGATAAAAATCTTCCGCTTTATTAAAAGGATACCACTTACCGTCTTGTCCTTTGAGTGCCTTATCTCCAAATCCTGGCAATCCTAACTTTTTACCAAGCGCTATGATAAAACTTATCATCTCTATAGGTTCACCGTTTTTAAACTTTGCCTGTCTTGGCTTGGTTACCGGAAATCTTAGAGTGTTTATTTTTGTCTGATATGCTGCCCACGCATGAACGACTCCCCAAGTCTCGTAAAGAACTGAGTCAGGTATAATATAATCAGCATATTTTGATGACTCATTGACAAAAGGGTCAACGGCTATGAAAAGAGGTATTGCCTTTTTGGGATCACTTATAAGTTCTTTTATGTTATTCTCGGCGCCACTTGTACCATACATAAAGTTTGAGTTAAATGACAACAAAACATCAAGCTTATAAGGATATCCTTTTGCACTATTTGTTATAACTTCACTTTCAAGCGCATTGGTAAAGGGATACCAAGTATCTTTTGCCGGATAAGGATTGACACCTTTTGCTTTTTTCTCTTTGTATTCATTGGTTTTTTCATAAGCCATTCGTGTTTTATCGATCCTGGTACGCTTTACTTTGCTTTTTCCCTTATATCCAAAAAGGTTGTATTTTTTACCTACAAAATCCTTATATGCTCCGCCTCCTGCACTCATACCACCTTTGTAGTTGAGATTACCGACCATGGCTCCAAGCATCATTACGGCATAAGTTGTATAAAAACCTGTTGTATGCATAGTACCGCCATGACAATCCACGCTTGCTTTTCTACCGTGACTTGTATACTTTTTGGCTACTTCTTTCATTTTTTCAACGCTTACCCCGCACTCTTTTGAGTACTCTTCAAGGGTTAGTTCGTTGACATTTTGTGAAAGTTCATGAAAAGCTGTTTGAACATTGTAAGTTTTACCTTTATATTCCACACTTCCTTTAAAATCCAAAACGGCTTGAGTAACATCGTCACAAGACTTGAGCACATTATCGTTCTCATCTAAAACCAAAGGTATTTTACCATCTCTTAGTATCTTTCCAAAACCCTCTTTGTCCTGTATGATAAGATGGGCTGAATTTGTCCAAGAAGCATCTTTTAAAGCTTTCATGGCTTTGGCTGAAGGTATTTTCAAATATTTTTCATTGTAAAGTTTATCATTTATGATAACTTGCAAAACTCCCATGACAAATGCCAAATCAGTTCCCGGGATTATAGGTATCCAGTGGCTTTTTTCACCGACTGATATAGTATCACTGTTGCCTTGCATAGGTGAGACTATAGTGTATTCTATATTTTTCTCACTTCTTGCTCTAGCTAAAAGCTTTCCTTGTCTTTTAAAAGGATTGCCCGCTTGTCCGGGAGGTGTTCCTATACTTAAAAGATACTCTGTATTTTCAAAATCGGGCTTTAAGTGAGGATATTTTTTAAAGTTACCAAGATATGCGGCTTCACCCGCCCTCATGGATAGACCGCATATGGAAGTATGCCCCATAAAGTTCGATGTCCCAAACGATTTTAAAAATCTATGTATTACAGTTTTAAATCTACCCTCATGAGTCGTTCCTATGAGACACAAGCCGTTTGACTTTGGTCCAAAAATCGGCTCTTTTGGATTGATTGGAGTTTTTGTATCCCTGACATCTTTAAGTCCTTTTACATTCCCTTCTCCAAAAAGATTACCGCCGTTTACTATCTCATCTATAAGCTCTTCTATATCTATCTCTTTCCATTTGTTTTCACCTCTTTTGCCGACTCTTTTTAGCGGTTTAAGCACTCTGTCTTTTGCATCTATTTTATCAAAGATTACATTGCCTCTGGCACAGACATTTGATCTGTATGTTTCAAAGTTGCCTTTTTGAGACAAAATTTCATAACTTTTTTTTATCGGAGTATTATATGGCAGCCAAGGATCTGTTGATAAAAGATTGTAGGGATTTCCCAAAACTCTTATGACTTGATCTGTTTTTTTATCTATTTTAACTCTTACTCCACATTGTGTGGTACACCCTATGCATGTTGTCGCACAGACTTTATAGTCATCATTTGGTGTAAACTTATCATTTTTCAGTTCATACTCCGGTTCAGGAGAATTAAAATATATGCTATCCGCTGCTTTTTCACCTTTATTGGAAAAAGTCGCCACAGTACCTAATGTCTCTTTATAGCCTGCTACAGAAGCTGCCGCTACAACAGCACCCGAACCCAATAAAAACTTTCTTCTGCTATTTTGCATTTTCTACTCCTTCATAACAATCTTCCATCTCTTCATCCCAGGGAAATATCAACAATACTATACAAATCAAAACAAAAAGTATCCCCCAGTTTGAAAGCACGGAAATTATACTGTCTTGTCCGAAAGTCGGTGGTGCATATCTCAAATAACCAGGGGTTGTTCGCGGTATGGTTTCTCCTCCTATGACGGTATTCCACCTAAAAAGCCAAACACCTATAGCAGTGACAATACCTCCAAAATATACAACAACAGGTATATTTCTAAGTTTTGTAAAACCTATGACAAGGGGCACAAATAAACATAACACATAATCAATCCAGAGAGTATCTTGAAAATGTAGGTTGAAGTAACTGTAAAGTGCATATTTTTCACCATCTCCGAAAGTTAAAGAAAAAGTCAGCCACAAAAACCTCGTAGTCAAATCAATGACAATAAACCAGGATAAGAGCTTGGCAAGAGTTGCCACCATATCGGTATCGACTTTTTTTCTTTCTGACAAAAATCTTTGAAACAAAGGTATGAGCAAGATAAGCAGTCCTGTTCCTGAAACCATAGCGGATGCTAAAAATATAATAGGCATCAATGGAGTGTGATACATTACATTTGCATGAACCGCACCCAAGATATAACCGGTATATCCATGCACCGCCAAAGCCAAAGGGATACCTATGGCTCCAAGTATATATCCTTTTTTATGATCTTTTTCCAATGCTTCTTTACTTAAGTCCATATTGCCGAATGTAAAGAGTTTGGAAAAGAAGCTCCCTCTTTGTGCCTGCTTTACAAAATACGGTCTGTAAAGTGCCTGGGCTTCAAAAAATATCAGTATGGGGTATGCCATAAGAAGCAAAACTCCCCATTTCATAGGAGAAGTCGGGAAATTTTCCCAGCCATATAGGAAAAAGTTCAAAATTCTTCCAGGTTGTCTTAAGTCATCTATCAAGTTCAAAGGGGCGGCTACCAAAAGAACAAATGCCATTAGCAACGCTATCCCGGCGATTGGTTTATACTTTTTCCATCCAAAAACATGAGCAAAACTTGATATGATAAAAGCCGCGGCAGAACTACCTGTAAACCAGAAATAGTTCGGTATATCTATACCCCAAGGTTTTGCTATGGTAATTGATGAGATAAGTGTATTTATACTATCCATTGTGTACTCCTTCTCTTGTTTTCATCCATTCTCTCTCAAATCCCTCTTCAGCTTTGACAATATCATCTAAACTTTGGGTAGTACTAAAGAGTTCTTCTACCTTTGAATCCAAACTTATATAAAAAACTTGTGGTTTTGTTCCCTGAGCCTCTTTTAGAACAGTTGTAGAAAAATTACTAAGAAGTTTGTAAACATCTGAGTTCTTGTCATTTATATCTCCAAAAACCCTGGCACCTCCTATACAAGTCTCAACACAAGCCGGCAAAAGTCCCTTGTCGACTCTTTGGGCGCAAAAATTGCACTTATCGGCTGTTTTTGTTCTTTTATTGAAGTATCTTTTATCATACGGACAGGCATTTATACAGTAGCCGCATCCCCAACAAACCGTATTGTCAACTACCACTATGCCGTCTTCTCTTTTAAAAGTAGCTCCGGTAGGGCAAACGGGAACGCAAGCGGGATTTTCACAATGATTACAAAGCTGAGGTAGAAAAGCTTTTCTAACATCGGGAAATTCACCTATCTCGGTTTCGGTAACAAAAGTTCTAAACTGATCACTTGGTACTTCATTTTCCACTTTACAAACCGAAGTACAAGCTTGACAGCCTATACACTTTCTAAGATCCAAAACCATAACAAAATGCTTTCCTTTTTGGCCTATGTACTTAGGATCATTTGCATCTCGTCCGGGATTTTGCATAGAAAAGGCATCTGCCTGCGATGAGGCAAGCATCGCAAAAGCAGTTGTCGATAAGCCTTTTTTTAGAAAATCTCTTCTGGAGTTTTTCTTTTCCATATTTTCTCCTTTTGAAAATTTTCCAAAATCATAACAATAAAAAGGGGGAAAGTTGGGGGATGGTAGTGGGAATGGGCAGACTGTAGTAATCAGTCAAGTATGTCAAAAACTATTTTAAAAACAGCTCCTTTGTCACTATTATTTACAAATATTTTAGCGGCATTGTTTTTTTCTACTATTATCTTGGTCATATAAAGACCTATGCCTGTTCCACTTGTAGCATGCTTGGTACTAAAGTACGGCTCAAATATCTTTTCAACCGGTTCTACTTTTATACCTCCTGCATTATCTTTTACTTCTAAAATATTTGAAAAATTGGAAGTGTATGTTGATATCTCTATCTTTGCATTTTTTATTTTTCTCTCTATCAATATATCTTTGGCATTACTTACTAGATTTAAAAGAGCTTGTGTCATCTCGTTGGGATATGCAAATATATGAAAACTGTCTTTCATTCGTATATCGAGTTCTATATCATTGTTTTTCAAAGATACACTCATCAATTTTTTGACTTTTAAAATAGGTATGGATATATCAAGCATCTCTTTTTGTTTGCCTGATGAGAAAAAATTTCTAAAATCATCGATGGTTTTGGACATAAAATTTATCTGCATATTTGCATCTTTTATCTTTTCATTGAGTTTATGCTTTGTTAATTTTCCTTTTTCAAAAAACAGTTCCATATTTATAAGTATGGAAGACAATTCCGTTAAAGGCTGTCTCCATTGATGTGCTATATTGCCTATCATTTCGCCCATGCTTGCAAGTTTGCTTTGGTGGACGAGTATCCTCTCTTTCTCGTTTGCTTCTCTCTCTTTTTTTAGCTTCTCCTTTATCTCTTTTTCCACTCTGATCTGTAGATTTTTATTTAACTCTTGTAACTCTTCTTGACTATTTACAAGTTTTGTATTTACTTCATCGAGTTGCCTTAAGATGATATCAAAACCATAGTTTATAACTACGACAGTGACTATAAGAAGCAGTATCATTACTATGATACTTTGTAAAATTGCTTTATTTACTATCCCTTTCCAGTGAGAGATATCTTGTAAAAAAATGATCTTAAAATCATTTTTTTTATCTATGCCTCTTCCTTTAATGATATAAGTCAGATAATCCCTTTTTTCAAACTTGATCTCTTTAAAATTGGATAATTTCTTATCTTTTATCAATTTTTTAACAGTATCATTGCCATTTAATGAAAAGATTAGATTTTGCCCGTAGCCGTCATAATATATATAAGCATCTATATCCATGATTTTTCTAATTTGGGATAGAAAATATCTTGGATCTATCACAAAAACCACATATCCGGTTACTTTTGAGTTTTTATCTCTTGCTTCAGAAACCGTATGGTAAAAAAACTTTCCCTCCCCATACCAAAAGCCGTCATATGGAAATTTTTTACTCTTGGTATAAGGAAGTCGCAGCTCAGCTTTTTTACCAAAATATGTCAAAAGTTTTCCATCTTTATCATAAAAAGCAAATGTCGTTAAGTATCTGTTTTCCTTTGTTATGACTCTCCATCTTGGGAGACTTAAATCATGCAACGCTTTTATATCTTTTTTTTCAAATGCTTTTTTTATCCCGTAAGAATTTATGTTGGCATATCCTCTTGTCGTATAAAACTTTCTTACTCTTTTTAATGTTTCATTATAAACGACCGTTACTCTTTTAAGCTCCATTTGTTGGTTTGCTTTGGCAAAATTCTTTATATCTATATATCGTATGGAAAAAAATATGATGGACAGGGTAATGATAACGAACAGGACAAGTATAATGGTTTTTGTTTTTACCGATACGGAGTTGGATAAGTTTTTAAATTTCAAGCATATATCCTATGCCATATATATTTTTTATGTTTTGGGAGCCTATCTTTTTTCTAAGCTCTTTCACAAGAGACTTTATGGCTTCTTTACTGGGTGCTTCCAACCCCCACATGTATTCATCTATATCACTAAAAGCAACAGTTTGATTGGCTCTTTTTATAAAGTATTCAAGCAGACGACTCTCTTTTTGGGTCAATTGCATATCATTGCCGTCACAAGATACTATTTTTTTATCAGGTTTATAAATCGAACCGTTTTTAAGTTTGATTTGAAGATTGTGATCAGTTAGTTCAAGAGCGACTGCTTTTAAAGCTTGTATGAGATTCTCTTTATCATACGGTTTTACAAGGTATTTTGTGATCTTAAGCTCTACCGCTTTCCAAAGATACTCTTCTTCGGTGTGGGCTGAGAGTATGACAACGGGTATTTTCTTATCTTTTTCTCTTATCTTTTTTAGTGCTTCAAGTCCGTCAAGATGAGGCATACAGATATCAAACATCAAAACATCATAATTGCCCGCATCCATCTCGTAAGTTGCTTCAAGTCCATCTTGCACTGCAACCACTTCATCAAAAAAAAGCTCCAAAACTTCGGAAATATGTTTTCTAATACCCTCTTCATCTTCGGCATATAAAACTTTTTTATCCGATAATATATCTAAAAGATTGTCATTTGACAAAAGCTCTCCTTTTTTGGCATGACCAGTATAATTATACCAAAAAAGGAGCTCAGGTTAAAAATTTGTATTGAGCGCAAACATGAGAGGGGTTTTGTTTTGATTGCTGTTTTTATCTATGGTATCATACTTTAAAAAGCGGTTTTTTTGCATAAATTTTCTTATCATCCTAACATATTTGTCTTTTAGCTCGGAATATTCTCTTAAAGTTTTAGCTGCATCCAAACCACTGTACATTTCATTTAAAAGTCTTGCTTGATATCTTTGAAATCTAAACTTCTTATATGCTCTGTTTCTATTTAGGTTGGCTATGTAAGCATTGACCGAGGCTTGTAATGACGGGAAGATTTTTATCTTGTGGGTTTTTCCTTCCGCTCTGTGCTCAGGCACCAGACCTTTTGTCTTATATGTCCATTGACCAAATATATTGTTGGCATACTTTGCAAATCTGCTTTTCCCCCAGGCGCTCTCTATAGCAGCTTGAGTTAAAGCTAAAGATTCGGGGACTTTATCTATCTTCAAAAGATACTCAAATTTGTCGAATAAGTGTTTTACCTTATACTTTTTAGACAATCTTGCCAGTTTCTTGAGCTCATCTTTTTTTATGGATTTAAAACCTTTTTTTTCAAGTTTGTCAAAAAAATTTTCTACAAACCTTCTCTCTTGTAAAGTCTTTTGGTTTGCTTTTTTTATAAGCGGTAGCATAATCTCCACAAACTTTTGCTTTTGGGTAGAGACGTTTTTTATCTTGTAGTACCAAGATGGCAAGCCTCCTGCAAAAATAAGTGTCGAAAATAGCAAAAATATCGCTAAAATTCTCTTCAATTGTCTCTCCGTAAATTAGTATATATACTCTATTATATCAAAAACTTTCACAACTTTTCCTTTAAAATATATCTTATTATTTTTATAAGTTAGGATTAATCTTTCCCCACTTTTAGGGTAAACTTCTATACTGTTTGGTATGAGATTTTTCCTCAAAGCCCCGAAAAAACAAGCTGCCATACCGGTGCCACATGCCAAAGTCTCATTCTCCACACCTCTTTCATAAGTCCTGACATACATTTTACCATTTTCAAGTTTTGCGTAGTTTACATTGGCATTATATTTTTCTCTCATGCTCTTAGAAAATTCTTTGTTATACATATCCAAATCATCCACAAATGTTACAAGATGAGGGACTCCCGTATCATAAAAAGACCATGTAAAGCCGCTATCTTCAAACTCCTCTTTTAATATCTTTGTTTCACTTAGAGCCGATTCTACTATATCACCCTCAACTTCAGCCTCTATGATACCCGCTTTTGTCAAAAACTTCGTTTTACTTTTGCATAAACCGTTTATAAAGGCATAGTGGGATACTGCTCTGCTTGCATTGCCGCACATCGCAGCTTCACTTCCGTCACTGTTGTAAAACTGCCACTTAAAATCATACTCATCTTTTTTATCACTTGGAAGTAGCACCACAAGACCATCCGCACCTATGCCAAATTGCCTATGACAAAGTTTTTTTGCAAGTTCACTTCTATCGACTTCTAAAAATGTATGAAATATCACAAAATCATTCCCGCTTGCACTATATTTGGAAAATTGCATTCTTTACCTCATCTTTTAACTGTTTTATATCGTTTGTATTATCTATGACTATATCAGCCATATCTCTCTTTTTTTCTATATCCATTTGGCTTTCTATGCGTTTTAATGCTTCCTCTTTTGTAAGCTTATCTCTTTGCATAACTCTTTTTAATTGCACATCTTTTGGAGCATAAACCAATATAACTTTATCGGCTTTATACTCACCGCTTTCAAAATATAAAGGAATGTCAACTATATACTTTTTACCATCTTTTTGCAAAGTTTGGATACTTTTTTCTATGGTTTTTCTAATCTTTGGATGAAGTATCTCTTCAAGCTTTTTTTTGCTGCCACTATCGCCAAAAACGATACTTCCAAGCTTTTTTCTATCTATCTTTTTATCTTTCAAAACACTCTTTCCAAAAACTTTTACTATCTCATCTTTAGAGTTTTCAAGCTCTTTGTGTGCTATCTTATCGGCATCCACTACTATATATCCGAACTCTTCAAATATTTTTGAAACCGTACTTTTTCCTGTAGCAATACCGCCGGTTATAACTATCATATATCAATATCCAGCACTATCTTTATTTGCAAATCTATCTCATATAACTCTTTTTGTGATAAAGTAGCTATCTTCTCTTTTATAATTCTATGGTTATCTATAGTTCTTATCTGGTCGCATAAAATATCACTATCTTTTTCTAATTTTTCTCTTTTTTTAACTCTATAC
Source organism: Thiofractor thiocamini (assembly GCF_055384375.1). Classification (NCBI taxonomy): domain Bacteria; kingdom Pseudomonadati; phylum Campylobacterota; class Epsilonproteobacteria; order Campylobacterales; genus Thiofractor; species Thiofractor thiocamini. The sequence continues at coordinate 1,677,695 of NZ_AP042389.1, forward strand.
CTCAATGGGTAAGCATCCTTTATCAATTTTGTTGACAAGGGCAAAACAGTAGTTGTTGGATGATTTACTTCGTTTAAAAAATTTGTTTGATATATCATTATCGGTCTTAATTTACCTACTTCATTTCCCCTTTTTGGATTTAAATTTGCCAGATAAATTTCACCCTTTTTAAACATTTTCCAAGCCGTCATCTAATGAGTCTTCAAACTCTTTTAAACTTTCGATAGAATTTTCTCTAACTCTCATAGAAGCTATTTTTATCTCTTTTTTTAGCTTCTCTTTTTCTATCATATCTTTATAATTTATAACAGCTTTTCTGATAATTTCACTTTTTGAAGTATGAAATAGCTTTGCGATATGATCAAGTAATTTATAAAAATTATCATCGGATTTAAATGTTATGGTTCTCAAAATATTCACCTTTTAAAGTTTGAGACAATAATACCTTAGTATTACTTATGTATTACTGAAATTTCATTTGGTTTTTATAACATTTTAGATAAAATAACTAATCTTTACATAGGAGGTGAATATGTGCTATCAAAGATTGCAAAGGATATTGACCGCAATTGTTCTTGGTATAACTCTGCTTCTTTTCGCACTTGGGGTAAACGGCAACCAAACAATGTTTCAAATCGCAGTAGTTCTTCAAACATTTGTTATCATTATGCTGCTTATCTGGGCATTTACCAACTTTTGTCCTTCACTTTGGTTTTTCAAAAAGATATTTCCTCCTTGCGACTGGAAAGAATAATTAATACAAAGAGTTATTATGAATGATAAATTAAGTTACAAAGATTCGGGTGTTGACATAGATGAGGGCGCAAGGTTCGTCGAAGAGATAAAGCCTTATGTAAAAAAGACTTTTGATGCCAATGTGCTTGGCGGCATAGGCTCTTTTGCGGGAGCTTACGAACTTCCGAGCGGATATAAAAAACCGGTAATTCTCGGTGCAACTGACGGAGTGGGAACAAAACTTAAACTTGCTATCGAAGCTAAAAAGTTTGATACAGTCGGCATTGATCTGGTTGCCATGTGTGTAAACGACCTCATATGCAACTTCGCAACTCCCATGTTTTTTCTTGATTATTACGCTACTTCAAAACTGATAGTAAAAGAGTCAACGGCTATAGTAAAAGGTATAAGTGAAGGGTGCTTGCAGAGTGAATGTGCTTTGATAGGCGGAGAGACTGCCGAGATGCCCGGAATGTATAGACAAGATGACTTTGACTTGGCCGGTTTTGCCGTGGGAATCGCCGAAAAAGATGAACTTGATAGAGTCAGCAAAGTCAAAGAGGGTGATATTTTGATCGCACTTCCAAGTTCAGGTATCCACTCAAACGGTTTTTCTCTTGTTAGAAAGCTTCTTTTCGAAAAAATGGAACATAAATTTGATGACAAATTTGAAGATAAAAAGCTTATAGATGTACTACTTGAGCCGACAAGGATATATGTAAAAACCTTTAAGGCATTAAAGCCTTATATCAATGCATTGGCTCATATCACAGGTGGCGGTATCACAGAAAATCTTCCAAGAGCACTGCCTGAGCATTTGATGGCGGTTGTAAAAAAAGATGATATAAAAATTCTTCCTATATTTGAGTATATGGGAGATTTTATAGATGAAGAAGAGATGTTTAGAACTTTCAATATGGGCGTAGGTATGGTACTCATAGTTGATAAAAATCATATACAGACGGTTTTGGACAACTCTGACGGTTATATCATAGGAGAAATACAAAAAGGCGAAAAAAAAGTAAAAATGATCTAAGGAGTAAAAGTGGAGAGGAAAAGGATATATAACCCAAACTCAAAAGAGGGGGTAAGCGATAGAAAGATTTTCGGAGGAGATCCGACCGGAATTTTTGAACTTAACAGGATAAAGTATCAGTGGGCATACAATCTTTGGGATATGATGCTAAACAATACCTGGTTTCCAAAAGAGGTCGATATGACCCAGGATGTAAGGGACTATAAGCTTTTAACAGAACAGGAAAAGATATCTTATGACAAAGCCCTTTCGCAGCTTATATTTATGGATTCTTTGCAAACAAACAATCTTATAGACAATGTAAACCCTTTTATAACAACTCCTGAGATTAACCTTATACTCGTAAGACAAGCCTACGAAGAGGCTTTGCACTCTCAAAGCTATGCGGTTATGGTTGACAGTATTTCAAGCAATACAGACGAGATATATGAAATGTGGAGAAGTGACAAACAGCTCAAAGGAAAAAATGACTACATAGCAAGTGTCTATGAAAACTTGGCAGAAAATCCAACAGAAGAAAATATAGTAAAAGCCATGTTCGCCAACCAAATTTTAGAAGGATTGTACTTTTACAGTGGCTTTACTTTCTTTTATACACTCGCAAGAAGTGGAAAGATGCTGGGGTCTGCTCAAATGATAAGATTTATCCAACGAGATGAAGTAACCCATCTTCTTCTTTTTCAAAACATGATAAATGCCACAAAAAGAGAAAGACCGGACTTATTTACAAAGGAGCTTATAGATGAAGTTTATCATATGTTCGAAGAGGCGGTCAAACTTGAAATAGCATGGGGCAAGTACATAACTAACGGTCAGATACTAGGACTTACCGATGATATCATAGATGAGTATATCAAATACCTTGCAAATGACAGACTAAAAGCAGTGGGGCTGAAACCTCTATATGATGCACAGCATCCTATCAAATGGGTGGATAGCTTCAGTAAATTCAACGACCAAAAAACAAACTTTTTTGAAGGAAACGTTACCAATTATTCCAAAGGCAGTTTGACTTTTGATGACTTTTAAAGAGTTAGTCGCACTTCAATTTAGCTATGAAGATTTTGCCTTTGAAGAGAATTTTAAAAAGTTCTCTTCACTGGTGAAAAAAACTCCAAAAAACTCTATCATCGTAGCACCGGAGCTTTGTATTAGCAACTTTTGTTATGATGATATGAAACGGGCTGCTACTTTTTCCAAAGAGATCGAAAGTGAGATAAAAAAACTCTCTTGCGATAAAACCCTGTGTCTTACCATGCTGGAAAAGGACGGAAAGGATTTTGTCAATCGTGCAAAAGTTTATCATAACGGCAAGAGTGTTTTTGAAAGAGACAAGTATCAACTTTTTAAATTTGGCAATGAACACAGACACTTCAAAGCAGGCAAGAAAGAGGATATAAAAATCTTTGAGATAGAGGGTATAAAGTATGCTATTATCATCTGTTTTGAGCTAAGATTTGTTGATATTTGGCAAAAAATCCAAGGAGCTGACATCATCCTCATTCCCTCCTTGTGGGGAAAGCTTAGAAAAAAACACCTTGAGATACTTGGAAACGCTCTATCTTTAGCAAACCAATGTTTTGTGGCTATCGCCAACAGTGCCAACGAAGATATGGCAAAAAGCTCACTCATATCCACTCCTTTTGGAGAAATGTATAAAGATGATAGAAAAGATATAGTACAAAAAAAGATAAATTTAAAAGAGATAAAAAAGATGAGAAGATACCTTGATGTAGGGATAAAAAGTTGAATAGCAAATTACAACTACAAAAATGTAGAAAGATGGCTGATGAGATAGATAAAGTTTTTACTTTGCGAGAAAAAACCAAAATTGCCTTTGCATGTATAGATCGCCAAATGTTCGTTCCGATTGGTTTTAAACACTTTGCATACAAACTTGACGCTTTACCGCTGTCTTCAAGCCAGTGGATCAGTTCTCCTTTGACAGTTGCTAAAATGACAGAGTATCTTATGATAGACAAGGATGTCGATTCAGTGTTGGAGATAGGTTGCGGTAGCGGTTATCAAGCTGCGATCTTAAGCAAAATCGTTAGAAGAGTTTTTACCATAGAGAGGGTTCAAAAACTTGGCTTGGAGGCTAAAGAAAGATTTAAAAAATTAAATTTAACCAATATAAATGTAAGATGTGATGACGGTCAAAACGGATGGAGCAGTTATGCTCCCTATGACAGGATACTTTTTTCGGCAACTGCCAAAGAAATTCCAAAAAAGATATTTGAACAGTTAAAAAACGGGGGTATACTCATAGCTCCCATAGAAAAAGATAACAAACATATCATCACAAAATTTATCAAAGAAGATGACGACATCAAAGAAATCGAGATTGAAAGTTGTAAATTTGTTCCAATTTTAGATGGAGTTGAAAAATAATCTGATATAATAAGAGCAACTAATTTACCTGTCAGGTAAAAATCAAGGAGATCATTATGTCCGAAGTAGCAACCTTAAAAATTGGCGACAAAACATATGAGTATCCCATACTTGAAGGAACCAGAGGTCCTAAAGTTTTAGATATAAGAACATTTTACAAAGATACCGGGATGTTTACCTATGATCCCGGTTTTACTTCGACGGCGAGCTGTAAGTCAGACATCACTTTCATCAACGGTGAAAAGGGTGAACTTAGATACAGGGGTTATCCTATAGAGGATTTGGCAACTAAGCATAATTATATAGAAGTCTGTTATCTTCTTTTAAACGGAAAACTTCCTTCAAAAGAGGAGGCCTTGGAATTTGACAATGAGTTAAGGCATAGAGCTTTTATAGATGAGGGTTTAAGAAAACTATTTGACTCCTTTCCAAGAACAGCCCATCCTATGGCGATGCTCTCTTCGGCAGTCAGTGCACTCTCTGCTTTTTATTTTGATCATTTAGACGTAAAGGATGAAAAAGATTTTGAAGAGATGTCCGCCAGGATCATAGCCAAGATGCCTACGTTAACGGCTTTTGCATATAGAAGAGTGCTTGGTATACCTATCATTCAACCGGATATCGATAGATACTTTACTGAAAATTTTCTTTACATGATGAGAGCATATCCGGGCGGAAAAATGCATAGAGACGTTGGAGAAAAAGCACCGACTACTATAAGTGATATAGAGATCAAAGCACTCGATACTATTTTTACTCTGCATGCGGACCACGAACAAAATGCTTCAACTACAACAGTTAGAGCCGTAGCATCTACCGGAGCCCATCCTTATGCTGCCATATCAGCCGGCATAAACGCTCTATGGGGTAGAGCCCACGGTGGAGCAAACGAATCAGTCATAGCTCAACTCGAACTAATAGGCGATGTTGGCAATGTCGATAAATATATCAAAAAAGCAAAAGATCCTGATGATCCTTTTAGACTCATGGGATTTGGTCACAGGGTTTACAAAAACTTTGATCCAAGAGCCAAAATACTTAAAAAACTCCAAGATCAGTTAAAAGATGAGTTAAATCTTGACTCAAAACTACTTGATATAGCTCATAAGATAGAGGATATAGCACTAAATGACGAATACTTCATAAAAAGAAACCTATATCCAAATATAGACTTTTATTCAGGAGTTATCCTGACAGCCCTTGGAATTCCAAGAAATCTTTTTACCGCCATCTTTGTCATAGGAAGAACGGTCGGATGGATAAGCCAATGGATGGAGCTCAAAAAAGATACAAAAGCAAAAATTGCAAGACCGAGACAATTATATGTCGGACCTTAGTGTAGAAGATTTTTCTTCTACACTATAAAAACCATATGCTCCATTGCTCCATGGGCTCCGATGACCAAAGACTGCTCTATATCCGCTGTTTTTGAAGGGCCGCTTATGAAAACTCCAAAGTTTGATGAGTTTATATCCATACTTTCATAAGCTTCTTGCATATTGCTTACTATATTTTTTCTATCTATTATAATGATAAGAGTTTTAGTTATGAAAAAAACCGCTCTAAAATCCATATCTTTATCACTACACCAAACGGCTCCATTTTCTGCTACTGCTAAATCCCCTTTAACTATGGATATATCTATATCTTTTAAATCCTGTGGTTTTTTTATATCGCTTTTTTTCACGGTACCGACTTTTATATCATCGATGCAAGAGATGATCTTTTTATCACTTCCAAAAATTTCTGCCAATTTTTCCGGGATTTCATCTTTTTTAAGCTCAAGTGCTTCGCCACCTGCTTTTTTGAGTGATTCTTTAAAAGCTTCTATCTTATGCTCATATTCAGTTAAATCCATACTGTTTTCATCAAGCTTTATCTCATTTAGATTTGCTTTTTTTATAGCTTTTAGTATCTCTTCTTTTGATGTCATTTTTTACTCTCTTTGTAGATATCTTTAAAGCTTTTTTTAGCAAGCTTCGGAAGCTCTCTACCATCTCCCCAGAGATTTAAACTCTTTGGAAGCAAGGGAAGTATGACTCTTGAAGTTTTAAATGCAACCCTGGTTAAAAAGGGATAAGAAAATACAAATGTAGCCAATTTTAAAGCTTTTGTTTTTACAGGGCTTAGATATCCTTTGTTAACGTACTCTTTTCTATAGGAAAGCAGTTGATGGGTGATATCTATCTTAACCGGGCAGACATTGTTGCAACTTCCGCAAAGCGTGGATGCAAAGGCGGTATCACCGTTATGTTTCAAGTCTCTGTTTGAGCCAAGAAGTGAGCCTATGGGCCCAGGTATGATATAGGGATAGCTATGTCCTCCGCTTCTTCTGTAAACCGGGCAAGTGTTCATACAAGCTCCACACCTTATACATTGCAAAGAGTTTGCAAACTCTTTTTGGGAGAGTATTTTAGATCTTCCGTTATCCACTATGACTATATGTATCTTTGTATCATTTGCCGGTTTTGTATAGTGTGAAGTATAAGTCGTGATAGCTTGACCGGTCGCACTTCTTGCTAAAAGTCTTACAAAAATGCCCAAGTCTTTTACTCTTGGCACTATCTTTTCTATACCCATGCAGGCTATATGAAGCTTAGTAAGACTTGTCCCCATATCTGCATTGCCTTCATTGGTGCAAACTACGAAACTTCCGCTTTCACTTATAGCGAAATTTACTCCGGTGATCGCGGCATCCGCATTTAAAAATTTCTCTCTTAAATGCTCTCTTGCTGCTCTTGTAAGATATGTTGGGTCATTATCACCCTCTTTTGTTTTTAAAAACTTCCTAAAAGTATCTCCGACTTGCTCTTTTTTTAAATGAATTGCCGGAAGTACAATGTGACTTGGCTTTTCATGTCTAAGTTGTATGATTCGCTCACCTAAATCGGTATCAACCACCTCTATACCTTTATGCTCTAAAAAAGGATTTAAATGACACTCTTCGGTTAGCATCGACTTACTTTTAACGACCTTTTTAACACTGTTTTCTTTTAGGATTTTATAAACTATTTTATTGTGTTCAAGTGCATCTTTTGCCCAGTGAACTATCATGCCGTTTTTGATAGCATTTTTCTCAAACTCTTGCAAGTAGTGATCGAGTCTGCTTAATGTGTGAGCTTTTATGTTGGAAGCTTTTTTTCTTAAATCCTCCCACTCTTTTACCTCTTTTGATGCCGCATCTCTTTTTTGTCTTACAAACCAAAGAGCGTCATCCTGCCAGGAGGCAAACTTCTCATCTTTTAAAAACTCTTTTGCTTTATCTCTATGACTCATTTTCTAAGCCTGCAAGGATTTGAGCTATGTGTATGATTTTGATATCATAATCATTTGCTTTTATGATACCTTCCATATGCATAAGACAAGAACTATCATAGCCGACTATATACTTTGCACCTGCACTCAAATGATCCAAGACTCTGTCTTTTCCCATTGTTATAGATATTTCAGGCTCATTTATACTAAATGTTCCACCAAAACCGCAACACTCATCAGGTCTCTTTAAATCAACAATTTCTATATCTTTTATCATTTTTAAAAGCTTAAGAGGTTTTGAATGGTATGGTTCATTTAATTCCGAAGGGGTTGCCAAATGAAGTTCTCTTAAGCCGTGGCAACTTTGATGAAAACCGACTTTATGAGGAAAACTTACATCAAGTTCTTTTACATCAACGATATCGGTTAAAAATTCACATATTTCATATATGGAGCTTTGTACTTTTTTATATCTCTCATCTATTTCTATAAAGTCGGAATAATGGTTTTTAACCATGGAAACACAGCTGGCACTTGGAGCTACTATATAATCATACTTGTAAAAAATATCTACAAATCTAAGAGCCAGTTTTTTTGTATCGTTTGCACAACCTGTATTTGCCATAGGTTGCCCGCAGCAAGTCTGCTCCAAAGGATACTCTACTTTGTAATCATATTTTTCAAGCAGCCTCAGAGTTGCCAAGGCTGCTTTTGGGTAAATCTCATCTATATAACAGGGGATAAACAATCCGACTGTTTTTTGAGTCATGAATGCATTCCAAAAAATCCCGGATATATGATAACAATACCCAATATAAACATTTGTATAATGATAAATGGTACTATACCTCTATATATATCCATTGTTTTCACCGAAGGCGGTGCAACACCTTTTAGATAAAAGAGACTAAAGCCAAACGGTGGTGTCAGGAATGAACTTTGGAGGTTCATAGCTATAAGTATCGCATACCACATAGGATTTATCCCTATAGTATCGGCAATCGGTACAAGTATAGGGACAATTATATATGAAATCTCTATAAAATCTATAAAAAATCCGAGTATAAAGATAATGATCATGGAAAGTATGACAAATCCCCACTTTTGTCCCGGTAAATTGGTCATAAAGTTTTCTATGAGTATATCACCGCCGGTATAGGTAAATACCATCGAAAAAGCTGTTGCACCTATAAGGATTCCAAAAACCATAGCGGTTGTTTTTGAACTCTCTAATGCAGCTTCTTCAAGTATCTTCCATGAAAATTGCTTATACATTATAGCCAGGATGATAGCACCGACACTTCCAACGGCTGATGACTCGGTCGGGGTTGCAATACCTGCAAAGATAGACCCCAAAACCACTATGATAAGTGTCAAAGGAGGAAGTATGGCTTTTAAAGCACCCCATATTTGTTGCATTTTCGTTCCGGTATTTCCTTCGAGTTTTATAGGGGGCGCTACATCTTTTTTCATAAAGGAAATTACAAGTATATATATCACATAAGCTGCAACTAGCAAAAATCCGGGGCCAAATGCCTGCCTAAAAAGATCTCCTACGGGGATTTGAAATACATCTCCCAAGATAATAAGTACTATAGAGGGGGGGATTATCTGTCCCAAAGTTCCCGCAGCACATATGGTACCGCAAGCCAAAGGCTTGGAGTAATTATACTTTAACATTACAGGAAGCGATATAACACCCATCGCTATGACACTAGCTCCCACAACACCTGTCGAAGCAGCTAGCAATGCGCCGACCAAAACCGTACTGATAGCTACTCCGCCTCTTACCTCTCCAAACAAAAATCCCATAGACTCAAGAAGTCTCTCGGCAAGTTTACTTTTTTGAAGTACGATACCCATAAATATAAAAAGCGGTATTGCCATCAATATCGTATTTGTCATGATTGACCATATACGATGAGGCATCATGGCGAACATATTGACACCTTCATCCCATGCTTCCATCATAGTCCCGCCATCAGGCAGCACTGTCAAGAATCCTGCGGCCATACCGAAAAAGACTGAGACGGCTCCAAATGTAAAAGCAACCGGAAATCCTATAAGAAGCATAACCAAAGCTGTAAAAAACATGGTAATTCCGATCATTACTCTATACCTCCCTCTTCAATAGCTTCTTTTATCTCATCCTCTCTTGTCTTGACCCTGCTGTATCCTCTGTAAACATTTATATTTTTTATGATGAAACCTATACTTGCAAAGATAAGAAGTATAAATGAAAAAGGTATGAATGCTTTAATGATCCATCTATGGGTAAGTCCACCAGGATCACCGCTAATCTCATGCATTTGATATGACTCTTTAACAAAATCTATGGAGCCGTACGCTATAAGTAGTGACAATGGCCACAAAAAAAGTATAACCCCTACTATGTTTACTATAGCCTGAGTTTTTGGACTCCATCTGTCATATAGCACATCAACCCTTACATGCCCGTCTTCTTTGAGAGTGTAAGAAACTCCAAGAAGTATGATTACCGAAAAAATATGCCACTCAAGTTCCTGCATTGCGATTGAGCCTTCTCTGAAAATATATCTCATAATAACATCATAAAATACATTTAACATCATCAAAAGCATCAAATATGCACACAGTTTGCCTATTTTATCGATAATCTTGTCAAAAATTATCTCTGCTTTTACTAATTTATCCATTTTATTTTTCCTAATAGTTTGTAGTGACTCTCCCCTAAAAAGGGGAGAGAAAAAGAGTTTACTCTTGATTATACATATTTGCTTTTAGGTATAGGAAGTCAGACATTTTTGTCCACTCTCTAACCATTTTCAAATAATTTCTTTGATCCTGCAAAATCTCTTTAAATAGTGGATCTTTTGCGGCATATTTGGCCAAAACTTCATCGGTGGCTTTTTTCATAGCTTTTAAAACCTCTTTAGGGAAAGTTTTGACCTTGATTTGCGGGTACTCTTCTTTCATTTTTTTCCAAGCTCTTGCACTCATATCATAGTTTTGAACATACATATCAAAAGCGTTTGCTTTCATAGCATCTTTTAAAATCGTCTTTAAATTATCTGGAAGTTTGTCCCATTTTCTTTTATTTACAAAATATGTAAGAGATGTAGCAGGCTCATGCCATCCGGTATAGTAGTACTTGGCAATTTCATGAAATCCCATTCTTATATCCATTCCAGGTCCAACCCACTCTAACGCGTCGATATTGCCTCTTTCAAGTGAAGTATAAAGTTCACCCGGAGCTATATTGGTAACGGTAACTCCAAGTTTTGCCATAACTTCTCCGGCAAGTCCTGGAATCCTCATCTTCAAACCTTTTAAATCAGCCAAAGAGTTTATAGGTTTTCTAAACCATCCACCCATCTGGTTTCCTGTAGCACCTCCCGGGAATGCCATGATATTGTACTTGTTATATACTTTTTCCATATATTTCAAGCCATTACCATAGTAAAACCATGCCCACTGCTCGGCAGCTATCATGCCAAATGGAATTGTTGTGAAGAACATTGTATTTGGATCTTTACCTTTATAGTAGTAAGATGCGGTATGTCCCATCTCATACTGACCGGCTCTTACCATATCGAAGATACCAAACGGAGATTTGTGTTTATTTTTGGAGTCAACTCTTATAATAAGTTGACCGTTACTCATCTTTTTGACATCATCGGCAAATTTATATACCGTGTCACTAAACGGAGGTAAATTTGTCGGCCATGTCATCGCAAGTTTCCAGTGATAAACTCTGGCACTTGCGGCACTGATACTCATACTGACTGCCAAAGCCGCAACTGCTGCAGTCTTAATAGTCGTTGAAAAAAACTTCATATATGCTCCTTTTAAAAATTTTACAACAATTCTAGCATATATATATGACATTTACATGACAAAAAATCTATATCCTTCATTTATTTCTGTTTTTATACAATTTGGAGGAAGTTTTTTTCTAACTCTTTTAACCAGTGCCCTTATGGAGTCTATGGTTGTAAGCTGTCCCTCCCATACAAAACTTTGTATCCTCTCATAAGTTACAAGTTTCCCCTGGTAATTTATAAACAATTCGAGCAAAAGTTTCTCTTTTTTGGATAATTCTACTATTTCACTATTTTTGTAAAGACAATTCTCTTTGGCATCAAAAGTATAATCTTTGTATATATTTATGATGTTTTTTTCGATATTGCATAATTTCTTTATTTTTATGATCAATTCATCTATATAAAAAGGTTTTTTTATATAATCATCACATCCTCTTTTATATGCATCTTTTATTATATCTAGTTCGATGGTTGAACTTATGATGATGATAGGAACATTTGAAAAATAATCCCTTATATGTTTTACTATCTCCACTCCGTTGACATTTGGTACATTTATATCCAAAACATAACAGTTGTACCCACTCCCGATAGATTGCAAGGCATCCGCACCGTCAGTAAAAGAATCGACTTCAAAGCCTTCTATCTTCAATCTTTTGCCAATTGTATTGTTTAATCTTTTATTATCCTCCAAAAGCAGTATCTTCATATTTATTTCTCCTTCATTTGGAAACAAGTTTCCAAATCAATTCCTCTTACTAAAGCTTTGCCTTCGGTAAGAATGAAACTAAGTTTCATATTTATTTCTCCTTGTGGACAGGGATGATAATAATAAATTCAACTATATCCTCATCCTTATTTTCTACATTTATTTTTCCATCCATTTTATCTTCTATGATAAGTCTTGCCACATACAGACCCAATCCCGTACCATTTTTCTTTGTTGTAAAATATGGATCGAATATAGACTCTATGATATCATTTTTTATATGTCCGGCATTGTCTCTTATCTTTATAAAAGCCGTCTCTTCTTTTAAAAAAGCTTCTATTTCTATAGTGTATTTTTTATCTTTATCATTTAGTTCGATTATCTTGGATTTGGCGTTGTTTATAAGATTTAAAAGTACTTGTTTGAAGTCATTTTCATACCCATATATACTTATATCCTCTTTTGTTTTTTCTATAGTAAATATAAGATCTATATTTGCGTAAAATATCTGTTTTCCTATAATCTCATAAATTTCACTAAATACTTTTTTTAGGGAAAACTTTCTTTTTTCAACCGAAGGCTTTAAAAAGCTCCTGAAATCTTTTATCGTATTTGACATATATTGTATCTGTATCATAGAATCTTTAACAAACTCTTTTATATCTTCCTTGTCTATGTTTCCTTCTAAAAAATTTATCTGCAAATCCTGAACGATTGCGGATAATTCCACCAAAGGTTCATTCCACTGATGTGCAATGGCTGCTATCATATCACCCATTTCAGCTAATTTTGCCTGCTGGTTTAGAAGTTGCTTTTGCTGTGTCACTTCCGTAATATCATCTATGACACACACGATCCCACCGACACTGTTGTCGCTTAAATAAAACGGTGCTTTGCTTATGATGACCTGTTTGGCAAATTTTCCGTCTTTCGAATACAGTGTCGTTTCGTATATATCATTTTTTAAAGAATTCAAAAGTTCCTGATCTCTTTTTGTATTTTCACTAGCTACAAATTTTTTAAAGAATGCATAACTGGTCTTACCTATTATATCTTTTTTTTGTGCACCGATAAAATCAGCATAAGCTTTATTGCATCCTAGATATTTACCGTCTTTATCTTTGTAAAATATAGGATTTGGCATGGTTTCAATAAGAACTTCCAAAAACTTCAGCTGCTCTTGAAGCTTTTTTTCAGCTCTGTTTTTTTTAGTTATATTGATAAGCAAAATCATACTGATTATCAATAAAAAAAGTAAAATAGATCCAAATATCCACACAATCTTTTTATGTTGTTCATAAAAAGATTTTGGTTTATTTAAGATAATTGCCTCTTTTTTTATATCTTTTGGTATTTTTAAATGATATTTTTTAAGTAAATTATAGTCGAAGATATATTTTGAAGTACTTTTTTTAAGAATCGGTATATCTTTGGGTTCAATTCCGTTTAGTATCAATGCTACCATCTTTGCCGCTTCATCACCTTGAGAATATCCGTTTAGGAGTGCGCCTCCGACTACTCCATAGCCCATATCAAAATCCCATAGGCCAAATATGGGAACTTTACTAACTGACGATACCTCTTTTAGCGAATCTTTATACGTAAAATATTTTCCCGATTTGTCTCTTTGATGAAATACATACAAAATAGCATCATGATTCCCTAGTGATTTCACTATCTTTTTTATACCTTTCAAATCGAACATATCGAGATATTCATAATTTAGATAAAAGTAATTTTTCATAATTTTAAAGATATCTTTCTTGATATCCAAACCACTTTTTGATTCATCGCTTATGATAAGGATCTTGTTTAGATACGGTACCATTTTGGTTATCAAGTCTATATTTTTTTTAATATCCACATTTTCCACTACCCCGGTAACCCTGTATCTAAAGTTTGGATAATTTATCATTTTTTCACTGAAGTTGTTAATACCGCAAAAAACTATATAACTGTTTTGAAAAATTTTATCCCTGAATTTGGTTAAAAACTCCAAAGCATTGTTGTCAACTGCTATGATGACATCAAATGCGGTGTATTTGAACTCTTCTTTATAAAGTTCTAAAAGTTTGTTGTAGTATGAGTCATTTTCTATCCTTTTTGCATCCATATAAAGTGTGGTGATGTTGACATTTGGATCGTTTTTGAAGTTATTATCTATAGCTTTTGATATGTCATCACTCCATTTGTAACCTTTATGATAAGAGTGAAGGACAAGTATGTTGTATCTCTCATATGAATATAGTAGCGTATGGATAATAAATAAAATAAAAAATATTTTACTTATTGTTTTCATTATTTAACAAACCTTTGTATTCCAACTCCCTTTTAAAATATTCAATGATTCTGAGTCTTAAAAGTTTTTCATCTGTTGTAGCTTTACATTTTAAAAACCGGTTTAATTTTTCTATATCGATTTTTTTATAGAATTTAGGGTACTTTTTTAAACTTTTATCAATATCAAGTATCAAATCGTCAACATACAAGTCATTCATTTCCTGAACTTTTTTCACATATTCCAAAGTTGTATTTATAAGTATCTCGGCTCTGTTTTCATCATCTTTATATATCTCATTGGCGATACTTTCCAAAGTCTCTTTTTCACATTCATCTATGCTATCTTTTATGCTTATCATAGACGCGAGAAGCTTCGCTCTAAATTCCAAAGAACTGTGATGAAAAACCAAAAATTCCCTGAAAAAAGAGTAGATATAATTTTTTATCTTTTTTAATATCATATTAACCTCATTTTAGATATAATATCACTATCATTGAGGATATCAAGGTATCTTCAATGCTTCTCTTCAGACCTGTGCAATAGGCTTGCAGGACAACGCTTCAGGGCGGGAACGCAGCAGAGCACCCTGTGAGTTTATGTGCCGCAGCCACCTGAAGGGAAGTGCTTTTATATACTTATCACTCTTTAAAATACTCTTCTATATTTTTTGCCAAATTATAAAAATTTACAGCGTTTATATCAGGATTTTCTTTTAGTCTGTTCAGTATCTCTTTTTTTCCACTTACAAGTTCTTTTGATTTGACCCCATAAGATATAGACAATGTCGCTTCTATGAAAGCTGCGATCCTATCACAGGCTTTTAGAGCTTTTCCGTCAATCGTATGATACTTGTCTTCATTGTACTCTTTTGTATCTTTTACCTCTTTTATAGCACCTTCACATTTGATCTTGTTGGCAAACTCATCTTTTTTTCCGTCGAACATACCAAGAATATAGCGAAACTCTTTTGCAAATCTGTTTGGTACCAAAGGAAGTATTTCATCTTCGATTTTTCTTATCTCATATTCGCTTATGATATCATCCAAGCCGCTTACGGAGTACTTTACCGGTGAAATAATATCCCTTGTAAGAGCTTCGGGAAGATCATGAAAAAGTGCACAAAAAAAGTTATTTTCCACCCTTTTATCACAAGTATTTATCTTTAAAGAGTAAAAATAACCTAAAAATGCTACTATAAGCATATGGCCTAGTACCGAAGTATTTGGAATACGTGGAGTCTGTGCCCACCTCTTTTGAAATCTCAGCCTTCCACTTATATCTATAAGATGAGCCAATTTTTTACCAAGTGCGATTTTCCTGACACCTATAAGCTCATAATAATCCTCTATCTCCTCTTCAACGGCAACTTTGGTTTTATCTATATCACTTAAAAATGAACTTGTTTGATAAACGATGGAAAATTCCCATTTGGTTGCAAGATATGAAGCTGCTTTTAGGATAAATCTCTCTTTTTTATACAATTTATCATTTACAAGATACTCTTTGAATCTCTCCAAAAATTTACCATCATCTATATCTTTTATAGAGTCTTCAAGATTTTCTATCACCCAAGAGTTTATCTCATCTTTTTTTTGCATCAAAGCCTTATGAAATACATCAGGCCTTATATCAGTTACCACTACTCTTCGTAAAAATTCAAATATACCACCCTCTATAAGTACTCTATAATCAACATCATCTTCAAGCTTCGCTATAAAGTAAGCTATGATAAATTTGTGAGCCTGTTTGTCAAGCTCGACCAAATCTATCATCCTTGGGTAATCATTCCATCTTTGTATGGAAGCAGCGGTAAAAAAATACTCAATCAGTTTTGCATCTAACATCTTCAACTCTTTCTATAACTGTATGAACATTTCCCCTTGGATTGAAATCCCCTGTTATCTTCATATATCTTGGTTTCATTGCCTCATATAAAGTATCAAATATTTCATTTATACTATCTTCATGACTTATATATCTATCCATAAAAGAGTTTATATAAAGTTTTATGGCTTTTAGTTCCACTACTTTTTCATTTGGTATATACTCCAGATATATAGTGGCAAAGTCAGGATATCCGCTTCTTGGGCATCTACACATAAACTCCGGCAGTGTTATCTTGATGGTATAATCCTTCTCATGATTATTCGGCCAAAAGTTCTCTTCTTTTTTTATGTCAAACTCTTTTATCTCTTTTTCACCATATCTCATTTTAACTCCTTTACAGGTTTACCTACTATAAAACCCTGTATATAATCAATGCCTATATTTTTAAAAAATTCATAACTCTCTTTGTCTTCTATAAATTTTATAACCGTTTTTATCTTCAAATCTTTAAATATCTCTATAAAAGCCTTTAAAATTTCTTGATGTTTTATCTCGTTATAATGTTTTGTATAATCCATATCAAATTTCACTACATCGAAATTTATATTTTTTATATATTTAAAAGAAGTGTTATCAGCGCCAAAACTGTCAATGGCAACCAAAACACCTAGACTTTTTAAGATAGTTATGTTTTCATTTAGTCTTACTATATCGTTTAGGGTATTGTTTGCACTTATCTCAAAGATAATACTACCCTTTTTTATATCATAAGTTTTAAGCAATTTTTTTACTCTGTTTAAAAAATTACTGTTTCTAATCGAATATGAAGATATATTTATCGATAAAATAATATCATCATAACCGGTAGCTATTTTAAAAATCTCTTCAACCAGTATCATATCAAAAGTCAATTCGTACCCAATTCTATTGACTACGGATATAAACTGATTTTGAGAAATTTTTCCATACTCCTTGGAATTTAGTCTTACAAGTAATTCATAAACTTTTTTCTCTTTTGTCTTCACATTTTCTATAGGCTGAAATCTAAAATCAAAATCCCTGTTTTCGATGCAATTTATTATCAATTTTTCAAATTCACTTACTTTTATATTCAATCTTCTGTTTTTTCTTCTATCGTTACTGTCAAATTTTATCTTTTCAAAAAGTAAAACAAGCAATTCCTCGGCACTGTTTTCACTGCTACTTGAGGCAAGTGAGTATAAAATCTTTAAAAAGATATTATCGATCTGTCCGTTTTCTATCTTTTTTATGAACTGTTTTATGAAATGATTAGCTTTTTTTTCATCTGTGTTTAAAATGATCAAAAAACTTCCGCCTATAATATGCCCGATTTTATTGTTTTTAAAACCTTTTTCTTTTAAAAATTCATCAAGCTTATATGCAAATGCCAAAAGAATTTTATCTGTTTTTTTGATACCGTATCTGTCATTGATATCTTCGATATTGTTTATCTTTACAAGCAATACCGTAAAATCTTCTTTTTCCTTTTCTTGATCAATTATTTTTAAAATATAATCCCTTGAAAATGTTTTTGTTACATCATCTATGATAGAAGTTTTAAAAGCCATATAAATTTGATATAAAATATAGTAAATATATAAGAAAGTGATAGCCAAAAAAGCTATGATATTGTTTTCCAAAAGTGATCTTATATCAAGATCTGTAATAACGATTAAGATAGCAAAAGCGATGATAAATAAAAAAGGCAGCGCAATTTTCAAGGAGAGTATAAAACGGTTTTCTCTCTCCTTGACTTCACTGTAAAGCATCATACATCCAAATGTTTTACATCTTTTGCATGCTCTTGTATGTAGTTTCTTCTTGGCTCTACCTCATCACCCATAAATAGAGAAAAAGTTTCACTGGCAACTTCAAAATCATCCACATTTACTTTTAAAAGTCTTCTGTTTTGAGGATTCATTGTTGTTTCCCAAAGCTGCTCTGGATTCATTTCACCAAGACCTTTATATCTTTGTATATAGGCACCTTTTTTGGCATTTTTTTCTATCTCTTTTAGGATCTCTATAAGATCTTTATCACCAAAGATGCCGTTATCTCTCTCTTTTATTTTGGAGTGTATATAAAGAGCTTCTTCATACAGAGGATTTGTGAAAAGATTGTCATCGATTATTAGCTCTTCAAGACCGTCTTTTGTCTGGATAAACAGATGGATCTCTTCCTCATTGATTGATTTATTGAGTATATTATAACCTAGATCATTTACAAATTTTTCTATGATTTTATATAATTTTTGATTATCGTTTTTTATGATATCAGGATTTTCTATCATATATCTTATAACTTCTATCATGGAAAATCTCTTCTCTAACTCTTTTAGGATATTATCATAAGCTGCAACGATCTTGAAAAATTCGATGGCATCTTTAAGTCCTATACCTTCAAACTCCATACTTGTTATGCCGGTTTCTATAAGAAATTCACTCATTGCTTTGTTATCTTTAAGGTATATCTCTTTTTTACCCTTTTTATATCTATAAAGCGGTGGTTGAGCTATATATACAAAACCCTCTTCAACCAAAGGCCTTAGATATCTAAAAAGAAATGTTAAAAGAAGAGTTTGTATATGACTTCCATCCACATCGGCATCGGTCATG
This sequence comes from Thiofractor thiocamini, assembly GCF_055384375.1. NCBI lineage: Bacteria > Pseudomonadati > Campylobacterota > Epsilonproteobacteria > Campylobacterales > Thiofractor > Thiofractor thiocamini. Next base: position 1,696,368 of record NZ_AP042389.1, read on the forward strand.
ATGATAATCTTGTGATATCTTAGTTTATCCGAGTTGAATTCTTCTCCTATACCGCATCCCAAAGCTGTTATCATATTTTTTATCTCATCTGATTTTAAGATTTTATCGATCCTGCTTTTTTCTACATTTAGTATCTTACCTTTGAGTGGAAGTATAGCTTGAAATACCCTGTCTCTTCCTTGTTTCGCACTACCTCCGGCACTGTCTCCCTCCACAAGGTAAAGTTCACAGATACTTGCATCCTTACTTTGACAATCAGCCAATTTTCCTGGAAGCGTACCCACACTCATAGCATCTTTTCTTCTAGTTAAATCCCTTGCTTTTTTAGCTGCTTCCCTGCCTCTTGCTGCTGAGATAGCTTTATCCATTATAATTTTAGCTTCTATCGGGTTCTCTTCAAAATATTTTTGTAAAGTTTCGTAAGTGCTTTTTTGAACGAGAGGTTTTACGTAAGAACTTCCTAATTTTCCTTTTGTCTGGCCTTCAAACTGAGGCTCGGGAACTTTTACGCTTACTATGGCGACAAGTCCTTCTCTTACATCATCTCCGCTTATCTTTATATCTTTTTCTCTTTGGTTTGCATTGTTATTTTTATAATTCGATATGGCTCTAGTAAGTCCTGCTCTAAAGCCACTCTCATGAGTTCCGCCTTCTATGGTTTTTATATTGTTTACAAAAGAAAAAAGTGTCTCATTGTATCCGGTATTGTACAAAAGTGCGATATCTATCTCTATATCATCCACTTTTTTATCAAAATGAACCACTTTGGTAATCGCATCTTTTTTATTTAAATCTTTTACAAATTGACTGATACCGCCTTCAAAATGATATACCTCTTTTTTTCCGTCTCTTTCGTCTATAAGCGTTATGGTAATAGTCGGATTTAAGTATGCAAGCTCTTTAAATCTTTTTGAAAGGATGTTAAAATCAAATTCAACCGTTTCAAATATATCAGCATCAGGCCAAAATTCTATAGTGGTACCTTTTTTTCTGGTATTACCTATGATTTCAAGGTCATTTACAGGTATCCCTCTTTCAAATTCTTGAGTATATATTTGTTTGTTTTTAAATATGGTCATTTTAAGTTTGCTTGAAAGTGCGTTGACTACCGATACACCCACACCATGAAGTCCGCCACTTACTTTATATGTATCTTTATCAAACTTACCGCCGGCATGAAGTACCGTCAAAACTACTGTTGCCGCAGGTATCTTTTCAGTTGGATGAAGATCAACCGGGATTCCTCTACCGTTATCAGTAACTCTTGCACTTCCCTCTTTTGTAAGTACTATCTCTATGGAGTTACAGTATCCCGCCATTGCCTCATCTATAGAATTGTCAACCACTTCGTAAACCAAATGGTGAAGTCCGTTTATATTGGTATCACCTATGTACATTCCAGGTCTTTTTCTAACTGCTTCAAGACCCTTTAAAACTTTTATATTCGATGCGTTGTATTTTCTTTCCATTTATCTAAATCCCTCTTTTTTATTTATATCATTATCGGCATTATAATAGTCAAAAAGTTTTCACTCTCAAGCGTAAAAGGCATACTCGAGTCATTATAACCAAGAGTAAAACTGTTTTTTTCTATATTTGTCAAAAAGTCTATGACATGTTTAGAATTGATTGCAAGAAATATCTCTTCATCAAGTCCGGTATCGAATTCTATCTCCGTTTTAGCTTCTATATTGCTATCATTTAAACTTTCAAAAACTATCATATCGGGCTTGAAAGTAACTTTTATATCCTGGGAAACTACCCATATCTGTTTTATGGCGTCTATGATCTTATCTCTGTTTAAAAGAAGTCTTTTATCCATCTCTTTTGGTATGATTCTTTCATAATCAGGATATTTTCCATTTATAAGCTTGGTGAAAAATTTAAAATTGGGAGAAATTGCTATAAAACTGTTTTCATCATAATATATCTCTATTTCATCGAAAAATATCTTTTGTATCTCACTTATGGCTTTTTTAGGGATTATAAGAGAGATATCTTTTTCACTGCTGTTTTCAATGCAAACAAGAGCCAGTCTTTTTGTATCGGTTGCCACTATATTTATATGATCATGTTTTATATCTATCAAAGCCCCGTTTAATTCAAATTTTGGATTGTTTGTATCGATTGCAGGTGCTATTTTTTTGATGGATCTAACTAATGCTGAAGAATTTATCTCAAATTTAGGTTTATCATCGATCTTAGGAAACTCAGGAAACTCGGAAGGATTGAACATAGGAAGTTTAAATTTTGAGTGTTTTTGTTTTATATAAAGATAATCATTTATGGTTTCAAGTGTAACTTCACTGTCTTTTAGTATTTTTACGATATCAAAAAGTTTTTTACCGTTTGCAGTTGCGGTTCCAGGTTCAACTATATGAACATTTTTGCTAAAAATTTCTATACCTATTTCAAAATCGGTACTTTTTATATCCAAAGTATCTTCATAGGCATTTATAAGAATGTGTGAAGTTATCTGGCTTAAATCTTTCTTTTCCAAATATGGAAGTGTATTTATAAGCATATTTTCCAAAACACTCTTGTTGATAGAAATCTTCATCTTTACTCCTTTGTTTCCCTTTTTTTATTTAAATAAAATAGTAATAGTAGTATATTACCTTGAATTTGTGAAAAAGTAGTTTAAATCTCGTAAATTTTCATATTTCAAAGATTCAAAACAACTATTTTTTATTCACATTGTTTCACATTTATTTTGTCAATATCATATTTTTTAGCTCATCGACTCTTACTTTAAAGTTTTCATCACTTTGTATGATTTCATTTATCTTTTTCATATTGTGTGAAACTGCCGTATGATCTTTCATGCCAAAAAAGTTTGCTAGTGACGGCATAGAGTTTGGAGTAAGAGTTCTGGCTAGATATATACCTATCCTTCTTGCTTCCACTATATTTTTATTTCTTCTTTTTGATTTTATTTCACTTGGTTTTATATTTAATTCTCTGGAAATTACATTGATGATATCTTCCAATGATATACTGTTGTTTCTCTCTTTTATCTGCTCTTTCATGACATTTTTGGCGAACTCGAAAGTTATCTTTTGACCCATTAGGGATGCATAAGCGTTTAGGTTGATGATAGCACTCTCTATCTCTCTTATATTATCTCCCATATTGGTCGCGATATAATTTATGATTTCATCATTTAAGCTTATACCGTCAATTTCACATTTTTTCTTTATAATTGCAATCTTCGTTTCAAGTTCAGGTAGAGTGATATCAGCTTTTATACCCCACTCAAATCTACTCTTTAGTCTCTCTTCAAGACCTGCTATCATCTTTGGAGGTTTATCCGAAGTTAAAACTATCTGTTTTCCGTTATTGTGAAGTTCATTGAAAGTATGAAAGAACTCTTCTTGAGTTTGGATTTTATTACTTAAAAATTGTACATCATCAATGAGAAGTATATCGCAGTTTCTATACTTTTCTCTAAATCTGTCCATGGTTTGTTGTCTTAGATTGTATGTAAAATCATTCATAAACTGCTCAATGGTAGCATAAATGATGATTTTACCTTTTTGTGAAGCGTAGTTTCCTATAGCATGAACCAAGTGAGTTTTTCCAAGACCTGTAGGACCGTATATAAAAACTGGATTGTAAACGACTCCCGGTTTTTCCGCGACTGATTTTGCCACCGTAAAAGCGAACTGGTTTGAACTACCGACTACAAAACTGCTGAAAGTGAAAGATGGATTTAGTATAGTTTTCTTTTGCGAATTTTGAATCTCTTTTTGAATCTCTTTTTTTATGCTGTTTTTACCATTTTTGCCATTTTTTACTCTTATGACAACTTGAGGTTTTTTGCCGGTTTTTACTTCGTAAAGGTGTGATATTTTAGAACTGTATTTTGTTTTTATCCAGTTTGCTATCAATATATTGGGTACTTCAAAAACCAAAAGGTCTGATTTTGATTCTTTTTCATTAAAAGTAAGCTGTTTTATGTATCTGTTATACTCTTGCAGAGTTATCTCTTTTTTTAAAAGTTCTATAACATCATCTATCAGCAAATTTTTTCCTTAATATAAAAATCAACTTTTCACATGTTGAAAACTATGTGAAAAAATACAAAATATATATAATTTTAGCTAAAATACCTTGAATATTTAGTTAAAATCTTTTAACGAAGAGTCGTTAACAGATATTCACATAGTGAAAAGAGTGTGAAAAAGTGAGGTTGGCCATGAATATTATGGGAATAGATCCAGGCAGTAGAAATTGTGGATATGCTATCATAAAAAAAGAAAAAAACAGAGTTTCACTTGTAGAAGCGGGACTTATAAAGATAAAAGAGACAAAACTTCAAGATCAAATCGTAGAGCTTGTTGAAGGTTTGGATTTGATTATAAAAAACAATACAATTGATGAGGTGGCGATAGAAGATATATTTTATGCCCACAATCCAAAAACCGTTTTAAAACTTGCTCAATTCAGAGGTGCACTTTCACTCAAGATTCTAATGGAACTTGGCAATTTTTACGAATATACCCCTTTACAGGTTAAAAAAGCGGTAACCGGCAAAGCCAAGGCAGCTAAAGAGCAGGTGGCTTTTATGGTAAAAAGGATACTGGGTATAAAAAAAGATATCAAACCTCTTGATATAACCGATGCCATAGCCATAGCTTTGACTCATGCCCAAAGGATTAAGGTGTAAATTATGCTTCTACCCCAAATGTAAATCCGTTTTCAACTCTTTTGATAAGCTCCGGTACTATCTCTTCATATTCGCCTACTATCCCAAAATCACAATGATCAAATATACTCTCATTTTGATTTTTGTTTATGGCTATGATAGTCTCGGATTCTTTCATGCCTGCTATATGCTGTATCGCACCTGAAATTCCAACGGCTATATATACTTTTGGTCTTACCGTTTTTCCTGTTTGTCCTACCTGCCTTGCATATTCACAAATTCCCATATCCACCATAGGGCGGCTTGAAGCGTACTGGGCTTTTATACCTTTGGATTTTAAAACTTGAGAGAGTTTTTTTATAAGATCCATTTCATCACTTAGCGTTCCTCTGCCTCCTGATACTATGATATCCGCATCGAAAAGATCGATTTTGTTTTTATCTCCTCTTATGGTTTTTATGATTTTTGTAGCAAAATCTTTCTCATTTAAAGATATATCCATTTGGATGATCTTTCCTCTTCTGTTTTCATCTTTTTTTGGTATTTGAAAAGTACCTGCTCTTGCGGTGGATATTTGGGGGCAGTTAAAACCAAGTATCGTAGCAAGTTTTGATTCACCATATGTTGGTCTTTTTGACTCTAAAATGGGATAAAACACTCTCTTTTGTTTTTTATCCACATATTCTCCGATTTCCAAAGCGGTACAATCAGCGGTTACCCCGCTTTGGGTTTTAACCGCAACTCTTGGAGCCAACTCTCTGCCTGAAGTGGTAGCACTGAAAAGTACGATTTCAGGATCTGTTTTTTTGATGATTTCATAAAAGATAGATGAAAAAGGAAGTATCAGATACTCTATAAGTTTTTCATCTTCAACGACTATAACTTCATCGCTTCCATGCTGTATGAGTTTATCGGCTAAATGTTTTACATCGCAACCTATCAAAAGAGTGGTTACTTTTGTATTTTCACCCAATGAATCGGCAAGTTTTCTTGCAGGATTTAAAAGCTCTAAAGATGATCTTGTTATATCATTGTTAGCTACTTCCGCCCAAGTCAATATACCTCTGGATTTTCCTCTAAAATCCACTCGTTCAAAATCTTCCGGGACGGGTTTTGCATTTTTTACTTTTTTTTCTTCGGTTTTTAGTATATTTTTACCAGCTTTTAACTTATGTACCAAATCCTCTACTTTTGAAGAAGCATTTTCTCCTTCGCAAAGTTTCATGGGAGCTCTGTCGCTTTTGATACTTACAACTTTTGCTACGATTGTAGGAGAACCGCTCAATCCCACTTTTTCATTACTTAAACCGATATCATCTATATTTAAAATATTTATCTTTGTTTGGTTTGCTTTTATAGCTCCTTTCAAACTTGCTCTTCTTGGAGGTATTCCGGTTGGTGTCATGGAGATAAGACAAGGTTTTGGAAGTTTTAAGAGTTGATAACCTCCCTCTATGATCCTTTTGGCTTCGATAAACCCATCTTTAAAAGTGGCTTCTTCTATGAATGTCGCTTGTGGAATATCCAGATTTTGGGCAACTTGTGAAGGAACATGAGCTGTATCTCCGTCACTTGTCTGTCTGCCGGCTATGATGATAAAATCCTTATTTTTTCTTTTTTGAAAGCCCAAATGTTTTATCAGTGAGGCAAGTGCAAGTCCGGTCGCAAATGTATCGCTTCCCCCAAGTCTTCTATCCGAAAGCAGATAAGCTTCATCATATCCTAAAGAGATAGCTTGTTTTAGGGATTTTTCAAAAGATGGAGGTCCCATGGAACAAACTATCATCCTTGCAACTTTCAGTTGTGATTTTAACTGTAAGCCCGCTTCAAGTGCGTATGAACAGTCTATATTTATCATAGATTTTGCTTTTGTTCTATCCATTAAACCATCTTCACCCATTCTCATTTGGGAAGGAATGGGAACTTGTTTTAAAAGATTTATTATAGTGGTCATTTCAAACCTTTACATATTTTGGTATTTGGGACCGTCACCACCGTAAGGCGTATCCCAGGTAATGACATCGTTTGGTGTTTTTATATCACAACTTTTGCAATGTACGCAGTTTTCGGCATGTATCTTTAAAGCTCTGTTTTTATCTTTGTCGATATACTCTTCGTATACTCCTGCCGGACAAAAGTATTGGGAGGGCATACCATACTCTTTTATATTGCTCTTTTTAAACAGTTTTATATCTTTTACTATAAGATGGCAGGGTTGATTTTCATCATGTGAAGTACCTGAGTAGTATATACTGCTATCTTTGTCAAAAGTAATGATTTTATCGAAGTGAAGTTTGTCTTCAAATCTCTCATGAAAAGGAGTATCTTTAAAATCCGTTAGTTTTTTTGTACATAGACTATCTTTTTTCAACTTCGGTGTAAGCATACAAAAACCTTTTGTCAAAAGTTGTACTCCAAATTTCATACTGCCTATCAACAACCCTTCACTCATGACGGCTCTGAAATTTCTAAGAGGATAAAGCTCTTTTTTTATTTGGCTTTTATCTATATAAGATTTGTATGAAGACAATGAAGCTTCACTAAAGTCACTATTTTTGATGGCTTCATGGGCGGTTTTGGCAGCGCACATACCGGAAACGACACTTAAATGAACCCCTTTTAAAGATGGCATCGCTACAAATCCGGCACTATCACCTGTGATAAGCAAATGATCTATATATAGTTTACTTATACTGTTCCATCCACCCTCAGGGATAGTTTTCGCCCCATACTCTTCTATCTTTCCGCCTTGTAAAATACCCTTGATAAAAGGGTGCTGCTTCCAAATCTGCATAAGCCCGTGAGGATCAAGTGTAGGGTCTTCGTAATCCAAACCCACAACAAATCCAATGGCTACTTTGGAATCACTTAAACCATATATAAAACCCCCTCCAAATTCACTTCCCTTTAAAGGATAACCGAAAGTATGATACACTTCTCCTTTTTTGACACTCCCTTTTTTGACATTCCATATCTCTTTTATGCCTAGTGAGTAAACTTGCGGGTTTGAATCCTCTCTTAAATGAAATTTATCTTTTACTTTTTTCGCAAGAGTACCTCTTGTACCTTCGCCAAGTATAACAAGATCAGCTTTTACACTTGTACCTTCTTGAAAATTTTTAAGTTTTTTACCGTTTTTATCAATCCCTGTATCTTTACATTTCACACCGGCTACTTTGTCGTTTTCATATATGATTTCATTGACGGCAAATCCGGGATAAATCTCTATACCCCTTTTTTGTGCAACTTTTGCAAGATATCTGCAAATTTGTGAAAGTGATACAAGTTTATTGCCTTCATTTTTCATATAAGGCAAATGAAAAGGTATGGCAAAATATTTATCAGGTAACAATCTTATAACTTTATCACTTGAAATCTCAGAGATAATCGGTAGATTTTCAAACTCTTCATCGTTTAGAAGATTTTTAAAAACCTCATCTTTTATGATAGCTCCTGATAGTATATGTTCTCCTACTTCAGCTGACTTTTCTATGATCATTATCCGCTTTTTTTCACCGCTTTTTTTAAGTAGGTTATCAAGTTCTATAGCCGTACTAAGTCCCGTAACTCCTGCACCGACTATAACAATATCCGTAAAAACAGCATTATCTTCATCGTTTTTCATTTTCAATACCTTATTCTAAAATCTACAAATCCCTCTTCATTGCACTTTTGGATAGCGATATCATCAACCCGCGAATAATCAGAGCCTTCTTTCAGGATATTTATAAAATGATCCAGTTTATCATCATCTAGTAGAACAACCGCTTCCACGTCACCGCCGGTTAAGTTTTTTACATATCCTTTGTAGCCATTTTCTTGAGCTTTTTTTTGGATACTTTTTCTATAAAATACTCCTTGTACTTTACCTTTTATGATAAATTTGTAGCATTTCATATTTTCTCCTCAAACTTGAAACAATATTATACATCAAGTTATTTTTACTTATATTAAAACCTATAAAATACATTTTAATAACACTTTAAGCAACATTTCATTATCATTCCATTATCAAAAAAACTTATAATAATAAATAGAATGAATATTAGATAATCTTATATTCATATTTTATTTTACAAAAAAGGAGCAATTAAAATGAAAAAAATATTTTTACTATTTTTTATAGTTCTTGGCATAGGTTTGTCAGCCAATGACATAAGTCCATATCTATACGGTGATCTTCAAACCCCCGATACAGTTAAAAAAACATTGGCTAGTAATGGTTTGGAAACCATAGGTGAGTACAATGCCATGGGTGATCCAAATTATCATGTTATTGTATATACTTCAAAAGAGATGAAAGATATGGCATCTAAAAAAGGTAGAGGTTTTGCCGGAGTTCAGAAAGTTTTGATAGATAAAAAAGATAACAGACTCATTTTTACAAATCCGAACTATTTCATAAGAGCTTTTATGCAAAAAGACCTTGACGGATTGATGCTGGCCATAACAAAGAACAGGCTAAGTAATATATACAAAGATTTGAAAAAATCACCTCAAAGAGTCCATAAAGACAAATTGGCAAGTTATCACTTTATGTTCGGTATGCCCTATTATGAAGATATGATAACAGTAGCTGAAGGTCAAGATTTGGATAAAACTTTGGAAAAAAATGCAAAAGGAAAGATTGTATTTAAACTACCTTTGAAAAATTCTATACTTTATGGAGTTTACATGGATACAAAAGATGGCGAAAAAACTTATGTATCAAAAATTAACCAGCAAAAAAACTGTGCTTTTTTACCATATATGGTTCTCATAGAAGATAACAAAGCAAAGATACTAAATGCAAAATACTATCTGGCTATCTCACTTCCCGATCTATCTTTGGGTCAATTTATGACCATCTCCAGTACGCCGGGAAACATAGAAGACTTTTTTAAAAGCTTATTCAAATAATCAAAAATTCCTAAAATAGACAGGTATCAAATCTTTTATGATTTTATTACTGTCTATAGGTTTTTTCTGCTCTTTTAAATTACCTAAAATCTTGTCTTGATGTATATAGTTTTGTATGTAGTAATTGCCCTTAAACCCAAGGGAATATAACTCTTTTATGATAAGATTTATATCTTCAGTGTCCAAAATATCGATATGAACAGTTGTTCTTACTTCAAAACTTTGCTCTTTTTCTATAAGATATCTAAGAGTTCCATAAAATTTGTCAAAGTCACTGTTTTTTGTGACTTTTTCATACTTCTCTTTAGGGGCTTTAAAATCAAGCGAGATAAAATCAACAAGGTTGTTTTCAACCATCTCTTTTATAACTTGAGGTTTTGTTCCGTTTGTGTCGATTTTGATCTTAAATCCAAGCTCTTTTATCTCCTTTGCCAAAGAGGGCAAATCTTTATACAAGGTACACTCTCCACCACTGAAAACTACAGCTTCAAGCTTGCCTACCCTGCTTTTTAAAAAAGCAAAAAGCTCACCTTTTGTTATATGGTTTTTCCCGTAAACTATATCGGAGTTGTGGCAGTAGGGGCATCTCATATCACATCCGGCAAACCACAAAACCGCACTTAAGTGATCTTCATAGTCAAGTGCGGTAAATTTCGTGATATCGTATAGTATCTTGGACACTGTTATGCACAGTTTTGAAGTTTAGAAGAAGGATTTTCCTTGAAATGTTTCCTCTCTTTATGCTCGCCTTTTTTTCCTATATTGAAACTTTCAACCGGGCGATGGTAACCCATTACTCGAGTATACACTGTGCACTTTGTTCTTCTGTCCTCTAATTTCTTAAGTATTTCTTCTTTATTCATTTTTTCCTCTTTTCTAATAGTATATTTTCATCAAATTTATTTATATTAGTATAATATACTAATTGTAAAGTACCTATCTATGGTGACTTGAGATATATTAGTATATTTTAGGTACATATTTGTAACCCATAACTCTGGTATACACCGTACACTTTGTTCTTTTACTTTCAAGTTTTTTTAGTATCTCTTCTTTTGTCATGATGCCTCCTTTTCATATTTTTCTATCAACTCTTCGTCACAATATGGACAGTACTCATGCTCACCGTTGATGTATCCATGTTTTTCACAAACGGAAAATACAGGTGTTACAGTAATATATGGCAATCTGTAGTTGCTTATGACATTTTTTACAAGTTTTCTACAAGCCTCGGGAGAGCTTATCTTTTCACTCATATATAGATGCAAAACGGTACCGCCTGTGTATTTGCACTGAAGTTCGTCTTGCATATCAAGTGCTTCAAAAGGATCATCGGTATAATTTACCGGCAGTTGAGAAGAGTTTGTATAGTATATATTTTTGCCAAATCCGGCTTGAATGATATCCGGATACCTCTTTTTATCCTCTTTTGCAAATCTGTAAGTAGTTCCTTCAGCAGGTGTGGCTTCCAAGTTGTACAAATTGCCCGTCTCCTCTTGATATGATTTTAATTTTTCTCTCATATATTCAAGTAATTCGGTAGCAAATTTCATTCCAAATTCTGTTGTTATATCATCTTTGTCATTACTGAAATTTCGTATCATTTCATTGATGCCGTTTACTCCAATGGTGGAGAAATGGTTGTTAAATCCGGGAAGGTATCTTTTGGTATATGGATAAAGACCTCTATCATACATCTCTTGTATAAACACTCTTTTTTTCTCTAAAGTTGACTTTGCAAGATCCATAAGCCTGTCAAGTTCATCATATAAAGCATCTTTGTCATTTTTGTACAGATATCCAAGTCTTGCCGCATTTATGGTGACTACTCCTATGCTTCCTGTCATTTCGGCACTTCCAAAAAGTCCTCCTCCTCTTTTTAAAAGTTCTCTAAGATCAAGTTGGAGTCTGCAACACATACTTCTAACCGCACCCGGTTTATAAGCTTCAGGATTTTCGACCAAATTGCCTTTTTCATCTCTTATATACTGGCTACCTATGAAATTTTGAAAGTAGCTTGAGCCGATTTTTGCAGTATTTTCAAAAAGAAGATCGGTGTTTTCACCATACCAGTCAAAATCTTCCGTGATATTTACCGTAGGAATCGGGAATGTAAAAGGTTGACCGGTTTTATCTCCTTCGGTCATCACTTCATAGTAAGCTTTGTTTATGAGATTCATCTCTTTTTGAAAATATTTGTATGTCAAATCGGTAAGTTTATCCGCGCCTCTTTTTTTAGCCTCTTTTAAAAGCTCCTCATCATTTAAATCCTTAAAAAGATGATACTGGTTTTTTGTAGGGATTTGATCTTTTAAATCACTTGGGACAGTCCAGTCTATGGTTATATTGGTAAAAGGACTTTGTCCCCACCTTGCCGGAACATTCAAGTTGTAAACGAAACTTCTTATGGCTTTTTTTATCTCTTTGAAAGAGAGTTTATCTTTAAAAACATAAGGAGCAAGATATGTATCAAAACTGCTAAATGCCTGAGCGCCCGCCCATTCGCTTTGCAAAATACCAAGGAAGTTTGCCATTTGTCCCAAAGCTTCTCTGAAATGGCTTGGGGCTCTACTTTCAACTCTTCCTCGAACTCCGTTAAATCCCTCGTCCAGTAAGACCCTCAAGCTCCACCCGGCACAATACCCTGTCAAACAGTCAAGATCATGTATATGATAATCCCCGTTTCTATGAGCATATCCCTCTTCTTTGGAGTAAATCTTATCAAGCCAGTAATTTGCTATGATCTTTCCTGCGGAGTTATTAACAAGTCCGGCATTTGAGTAGCCGGTATTGGAGTTGGCATTTATCCTCCAGTCAAGTTTATCTATATACTCTTCTATGGTTTGGGTACAGTTTATATATGTGGTATCCTCGTTGAGCCCTAGTACATGTTCTCTTTGCATTTTATGTATGAGTCTATACTGCATGAAAGACTTCATCACATCAAAGTATCTTGCCTTGTAGAGTTCATGCTCTATCAAGTCTTGTATATCTTCGACCGCAGCCACTCTTTTGTGGCTTATCTTGGATAGAACATTTAAGAAAACTTGTCTGTCATAAGTGGTATTTTCACTTTTAAAGGCTTTTTTAATGGCATCTTCGATCTTGTATGCTTGAAACTCCTGGGTTGAGCCGTCTCTTTTTAAAACTTCCTTGAGCATTGGATACCTTTAATGGGAGTAATTTTAAGGAGATTATATCTTAAAAAAATCCAATTATAAATGATAATTATCAAGGCTAAAAAATGACTATTTAAGACTCCTTTCTTACAGGAAGAAAAAAGATGATAAAAAGAGATAAAAATGTAAAGACTGTACAAACTTCATATACTCTCTCAAGCCCATAAATATCTGCAAAAAATCCCACCAAAAATACAACCAAAGAGCTGATACCGAAGTTTATACCCATATAGATACTGTTTACAAAGGTAGGTTTTGGCGTATCGGTATCTTGAACTGCCGCCATCATCACGGGATTAGGAGTAAAAAGAAAAAATCCCAAAACCGCCAGTATAGGAAAAAGTGCTACGGCATTGAAATACAAAAAAAGTATCATGGATAAAGTAGTACCTAGTGCTGAGATAAGAAGCATATTTTTTCTGCCTATCTTATCTGAAAATCGACCTGAAAAAAATGTACCCGCAATCCCAAAAAACTGTAAAACCGAAAGCGAAATACCCGCTTCATATATGGAAAATCCATGTCTTGTAAGATAAACCGGCAGGTAAAGAGTTAGGGCTGATTTTGTTCCGGCATTAAAAAGCATATAACTGCCAAGTATGGCAAAAAAGGAAGATAAACTTTTTAATATCTCTTTCGTACCTCCTTTTTCTATCTTTTTTGCGCTGAAGTCATCTACCTGGAAATCTTTTAACTTATACCATAAAAAAAGTGAAGCTAGCAATCCTATGGGGATAAGCCTGTAAATCCCCTCAAAACCCCAAAGAGATATAGCTCCGGTCACTATAAGGGGTCCTATGGTTCTGGCACTCTCACCACCGACCATAAAAAAGCTCATCCCTTTTCCGGTTTGATTCCCTGCGGCGATTTTTATCATGGTAGGTGATGGTATGTGAAAAAGTGTTGCACTGATGCCGGCTATAAAAAGCAGTACCAATGCTATAACATATGAAGAAGTAAGCCCTAAAAGACACATAGATATAGCAGTAATGGCCGGAGTCAGTATGACAAAATACTTTACATCTCTTCTTTCAGCCATGAGTCCTAAGAATGGATTGAAAAGGGAGGGAATTTTTCTGGCAATATCTAAAAAAGAGGCATATGACAAAGAGATACTAAGCCTATCTATAAGCAAAGGCAAAATGGGTGCCAAAAAAGATGAGAAAATATCATGAAAAAGGTGAGCAAATGATATGGTGTAAACTTCGGCTTTTTTAAATTGTTTCACAGGCTATCCTTAAAGATCGGTTCATTGTCTTGCAATAGTATCTCAGGTTCAGTAAACGGAGCTATTTCACACAAAAAGTCCACTACAGCCATAACGGTACTACCATAGAAAAATTTTATCTTGTTATTGTAACTATAAAGTTTGTCAAAATATCTTTTTATGATATATGGAGTATCTCCTATATTGTCATGGTTTCTGTCAAATCCCTTGTATTGTCCCCAGTAATTGTGGCTGACTTTGTTGTTTATATTTTTATATCCTGTTATATCTTTTACTATATCATAAAGGTTGTCATGGATTTTATTGTAGGTTATGATATTGTTAGCGATAATCGCATGAAAATGTATAGCTTGAAGGTTGAAACTTATCTCATTGTTTGTTATCTTTCTTTTAAACTTTTTTAGCTTGGATGGTTTCGCATCTATATAAAGTCCTTCTCTATTGTATTTTACGATATTGTTTTCAAAAAGTATACCTTCTCCACCTCTAAACAGTGCTCCCACTGCAGCCATTCCATTAGAATTTAGTATCTTATTTTTTACAATTTTTATATTTTTTGCCATTTCAAGTAAGATGCCGGTAGAATTGTATCTGTAGAAATTTTGCTCTATCGTGATATTTTTACTATACTCTATATGAGTTGCAAATCTGCTATGTAAAAATCGGTTATCTTTTAAGATGATATTATCACACCTGTCAAAGTGATTGTCTCTAACTTTTGAAAAATTGTTATCTATTATTTTTGCATTTTTGACATACCAAAACTTTATGCCGTCTCCTCTTAAAGGTTTCTTTTCATCTTTTGAAGAGATAGTGTTTGATATGATTTTTATATTGTTTGCCAATGAGATATTGATACCGTAAAGTGAGTCAAGAATAATACAGTTTTTTATGATTATATTGTTTATCCCTTTTCCTTTTATGGCGCTGTCAACCATCTCTTTTCTATGACCGGTTCCTCTTATAGTGAGGTTTTGCAATGTTATGTTTAAACTTTTTAAAAGGATTATGCTGCCTTTTTTGCCTCCGTCTATGATGACTTTTTTACCTCTTCCGATTATCTTTAAAGGTTTTGTTATGACTATATTGCCTTGATAGATTCCATTTCCAAGCTCTATGGTGGAGTATGGTTTGGCTTTGTCTATCGCATCTTGCAAAGGATTTGCAAAAAGAGATAAAACAAAAGATATGAAGATTATAAATATTTTCACTTTTATATCCCTACAACCTCTTTTGCACACTTTTTGGAGTTGCTGACACAATCATTCAAGCCTATGCCTCTGTAGGCATTTGAATTTAGATAAAGTCCATCGATCTCTTTAACCATATCAAAGATAGTATTTACTCTTTTTATATGACCGACAGCATAGTTTGGTATCCCTTTTTCATGCTTTTTTACATAGAGCATATAAGGTTTTGCATCTATGCCCATAGTATCTTTTATCCCTTTTAAAGCTAACTCTTTTAGCTCTTCTTCACTTTTTAAAGCTAAATCAGTACTTCTTTGTCCTCCTATCATAGCTCTTAAGAGTTTTTGATCTTTTTTTGCTCTATCATTGAATATAGAACTATCCCAAAGAACTCCCAAAACACTCTTTTTTGCTCTTGTAGTTGAGAGCAGTCCAAAACCTTTTAAATCATGTAAAAGATTTTTATAACCCGCGGCGACTATGGATATAGGAGAGTACTCAATGCTATCAAGCTCTTTTGATAATTGGGGTGACAACTCTTTTAGTATCTCTGCCGCACTGTAAGCCGGAGTTGAAAGAATCACTTTGTCAAAATGCATTTTGAGATTGTCCGATATGATGATAAACTCTTTATCATTTTTTTGCAGAGTTTTTATATCAGCATCTTTTATGATATCTATGTCAAGGTTTTTTGAGAGTTTTTCTATGAAAGTACTGACCCCTCCTTTAAAACTCATCAAAACCCCGCCCGGACCTGCTTCTTTTTTCTTCTTGGCAATCATACCCTTAAAGAGCGAACCATACTTTTTTTCAAGATTAACTACGAGCGGAAAAGCCGCGGGAGCGGAAATTTTTGCGGGCGTTGAAGCATAAATACCTGCAACCATGGCATCCAAAAATACATCCGTCATCTCTTTGCCGACTCTTCTGTACCCAAATGATTGTAAACTCTCATCACTGTCATCTTTTTTAGCTTTGGCAAACGGCTCCCATAAAACCCTTAACTTTCCACCGATACTAAGCAAAGGAGTAGTTAAAAATGCTTTTGGTGATTCGGGCAGAACTTCAAGCTTTTTATCATAAATAAATCTTTTCCTTGCATTATCACTGCTTTTTAAAAGTATATCCTCACATTGACTTAATTTGACAAGCTCCAAAGTATCGGGTTTATTCGATAAAAAACCGTTGCTGCCCTCCTCTATGAAAAACCCCTCTTTTTCTACCGTGTGCATTTTTCCACCTAGATAATTCTCTTTTTCAAAAAGAGTTATCTTAGTTTCAGGTTTGAAATGCTTGATGTAAAATGCCGTGGCAAGTCCGCTGATACCACCACCGATGATTGCTACATTCAAATCAGTCTTCTCCGTTTTTTATCTTTTTTAGCCACTCGTTTAGAGTTTTTTCAAACCCTATCTCACTGCTTTTGTAAAATTTTACACTATCTTTCATATACTCTTGCTTTATATAACCGCCAAAATCATGCGGATAGAGGTAACCTGCACAACTTTGTTTCAAATGGTTCGGTACCGGTTTGATCTCATTTTCTCTTATATATTTTTGAGCCTCGTTTATAGCTTTATAGCTACTGTTTGATTTTGGTGAAGAGGCAAGATATATAACACATTGGGAGAGTATGATCCTGGCTTCAGGGTAACCTATATGGCTTACTGCCGTTAGTGTATTGGTTGCCAGATTCAAGGCGTTTGGATTGGCATTTCCTATGTCTTCACTCGAGAGGATCACAAGTCTTCTTGCTATAAAGTCTGCTCTTTCGCCTGCTTCTATCATTCTTGCAAGATAGTATAAGCTCGCATCTACATCACTTCCTCTTATGCTTTTGATAAACGCACTTATAAGGTCATAGTGTGTATCTTTTGAGTTGACACCCTCTTTTGAAGGTATGTTCCTCAAAGACTTTAGAGTTTTTAGTGTGATATTTTTTTCAACCGCCAGTGCAAACTCCAAAAGATTAAGCATACTTCTTGCGTCATTACCGCTTGAATGTAGAAGATACTCTTTGGCATCATTTTCTATAGTAAAATCAAACTTGTCCATAGCGAGCTTTAGTATCTTTTCCAACTCTTTTTTGCTCAAAGGCTTGAATTCAAAAAGCATCATCCTCGATCTTATACCAGAAGTTAAAGTATAGTAGGGATTTTCAGTACTTGCACCTATGATAATGCACTCTTTTCTCTCCATCGGTAAAAGCAGAACTTCTTGTTGATTTTTTGAGAGCCTATGTATCTCATCTATAAATATAAGAGGTTTTAGAAGGGACTGCTTAGAGAGTATCTTTCTTATCTCTTCAACTTTAAGGCTTGTAGCATCAAGATAGTGAAATGAACTTCGCATTTTTGTGGCACAGATTTTGGCAAGTGTGGTTTTGCCACACCCCGGAGGTCCAAAAAATATCATGTGAGGAAGTTCACCCATTTGTATAAGTTTATAAAGGGGCTTATCTTTTGAGAGTATCTGAGCTTGTCCTATAAACTCTTCGATGCTCTTTGGTTGAAGTAGTGTGGTTAGATTCAGGCTCATTTTCTATGTAAAAAGTCATGAAGACTTTGATACTCGCTTTTTGTAAGATATCTCGTTTTACCCTCTTTTAGCATACCTAGATCAATGCCTCCAAAACTCACTCTTTTCAAGTCCACTACATTTGAGTCAAAGTAGGCAAAAAACCTTCTAAGTTCTCTATTTTTTCCCTCATTTATGGCAACTTTCAGTTTTGAAAAAGTCGGAGAATTTTTTATGATTTTATATCCTAAAAAAGGAGCTATTTGCATGGATTCGATTTTGCTGTCTTTATGACCTCCTACTTTGGAGTCTATAAAAACACCGTTTTTCATACCCTCTTCCATGGCTTCGCTAACTTCACCTTCTATTTTAAGATAGTAAATCCTCTCCAAGTTACTTTGCATCAGTTTTGTTGCCACATTTGGAGAGTCCGTCAAAAGTAAAAGCCCCTCGCTGCCAAAGTCAAGCCTACCTACGGGCAGATAGTGGGAGAATTTTTTGGGCAGATTGTCATATATGGTTTTTCTGCCTCTGTCATCTTTTTTGGTTACCAGCTCACCCTTTTTTTTGTGGTAAACGATAACTGAAAAATGATCTTTTCTATATAGTCTTCTACCTTTTATATGTATCTTGTCACCAAAATCAACTTTGGTTGAAAGGTCTGTTACAACTCTTCCATCGAGTGTTACTTCCCCGTTTTTTATAAGTTCATCAGCTTCTCTTCTTGAATATCTTGTGTTGTGAGATATCATCTTGTTGAGTCGTATTTTTTCCAAAATTTTCCTTTATTTTATACCGGCTTCGACTAGATGATGTATATGCAAAGCGCCTTTTATATGGTTTTTATCATCGGTTACCGCCAGGATTTGGATCTTGTGTTTTTCTATCTCTCTCAATGCATCGCTTGCAAGCATACTTTCATTGTCTATGGTTTTTGGATTTTTACTTGCGTAAAAAAAGGCAGGTTTTTCTATATCAAAACCACTATCTTGCAAAGCTCGTCTGACATCACCGTCACTAAGGATGGCTACAAGCTTACCTTCACTATCGGTTAAAAATGCATTACCCAGTCTTCCTTCGCTCATAACGACAACCGCTTCTTTCATAGGGGTATCTTTGGGGCAAACAGGCAAAGACTCTTTTTGCATGATATCACTGACTTTTACAAAAAGTTTTTTCCCAAGACTGCCTCCTGGATGAAAAGAGGCAAAATCCTCTTTTTTAAATCCTCTTTTTTCCATCAAACAAACTGCCAGCGCATCCCCAAGAGCCAGGGTCAATGTAGTTGAGCTGGTAGGAGCGGTATTTAAAGGGCATGCTTCTTTTTTGATATCGATGGATAAAAAAACATCCGCATATCGTCCAAGAGTGGTATTTTTATCTTTTGCCATAGCTATAAGCGGTATATCAAACCTTTTTATATGAGGAAGTAACCGTATAAGCTCTTCACTCTCTCCGCTGTAGCTTATAGCCAAAACACTATCATCCTTTCCGATCATACCCAGATCACCATGCATGGCTTCAGTGGGGTGTATAAAAAAACTGCTTGTTCCGGTACTTGCTAAAGTTGCTGCTATCTTTGCTCCGATTAGTCCGGACTTTCCAACGCCTGTAACTATCAGTTTTCCTTTGGTGTTGTACGCAATTTCAACAGCTTTTTCTATCTCGCCATTAAGCTCATTTGCCGCTCTTAAAAGCTCATCCGCTTCAGTTCTTAAAACCTCTTTGGCAATATTTACAAAATCCATCATTCCTCCATTACTCATTCACAGCATAAATATCGTCGGAACGACAGTAGGATACTTTTTCATTTTTCTAAAGACATGTTTTCTCACCGCTTGTCTAAGAGCATTTTCTACCGCCTTTGGGTTGCCAAGCATCTCTTTTTTGGCATTTATGAGAAGTTGATCTAGTATATCTTCAACCTCTTTGGCAAATTTTTGCATATCTTTATCAGCTACCAAACCGTAACTTAAAACTTTTGGCTTACCTATAAGCTTGTTGGTGCTTTTATCTATCTGGGCTATGACGGAAACGATACCGGCTTCGGCAAGTTTTTGTCTGTCTATAACCACATCATTTTCTATCTGCTTGTTTATCTGGTTGTCTATATAAACTTTTCCGGTTTTAACAGAGCCTACTTTTTTTAGGTATCTTTGAGTGATTTCTACCTGTTCACCGTCACTCATAAGATATATGTTTTTTTCCGGTATTCCACACTTCATAGCGGTTTCTTTGTGCCTGTGGATATGGTTGTATTCACCGTGAACCGGTAGGAAAAATTTGGGCTTGACAAGTCTTAGCATAAGTTTTTGCTCTTCTTGCGCTGCGTGACCGCTGACATGGATTTCACTGAAATCCTTATATGCTACATCAGCACCCGATTTGTAAAGATAGTTTAAAACTTTTGAAACACTTGCTTCATTTCCGGGGATCGCCTTAGCCGATATAATTATCTGATCGGTCGGTTTTATCTTTATGTGTCTATGTTCATTTGTAGCCATCCTGAAAAGCGCACTCATGGCTTCGCCCTGGCTTCCGGTTGTTACGATGAGAACTTCTTTGTCATTGTATCTGTTTACTTCATGAGCATCTATGAAGATATTGTTATCCAATTTTATATATCCAAGCTCCATGGCGGTATTTAGGTTTTTCTCCATGCTTCTTCCTATAACCGCTACTTTCCTGCCATATTTTATACCATGCGAGATGGCTTGATAAACTCTGTGTATGTTTGAAGAAAAAGTTGACATGATAACTCTTCCTTTTGCTTTTGAAAATATAGCATCAAATGTTGGACCTACTGAACTTTCGCTTCTTGTAAAACCCGGATTGTATGAGTTTGTACTGTCGCTTAAAAGGCATAAAACCCCTTTGTCCCCATAATATGCAAATCTGTGAAGATCAGCAGGAAGCCCGTCAATCGGGGTATGATCTATCTTGAAGTCTCCTGTATGGATGATAGTTCCGGCCTTTGTGGTTATAGCAAGTGATGAAGCATCTATGATGGAGTGGGTTATATGCATCCATTCTATGTCAAAATCACCGATTTTGTATATCTTTCTCTTTTCGACAGGTCTGAAAAACTTTTTTGAGATTTTATGTTCGTCAAACTTGTTGGCTATCATACCAAGCGGTAAAGGTGTGGCGTATATGGGAAATTGCAAATCCTGGTTTTTGAAAAGATAGGGCAAAGCCCCTATGTGATCTTCGTGAGCATGGGTTATGATGATACCTTTTATCTTGTTTTTGATACTCCTTAAGTATGAAAAATCAGGTACTAGTATATCAACACCATGCATTTCATCATCAGGGAAACTCATGCCGACATCTATGACAATGGCGCTTGTATTGGTTTCCATTACCATCATATTCCCGCCAATCTCACCAAGACCGCCAAGAGGAGTTATTTTTATCCTGTCGTTTGAATTTGGAGCTTTGAGGTTCATTGGATAAACTCTTTGCTCCTGTATCTTTTTATTTGCTTCTATGCTTTTTTCAAGATCTTTATACCAAGATTCATTTTTTTGTGCAGTTGATCTTTGTTTACCTATAGTATTGGCTTTGTTTCTGTTTTTTTGCCTGTTTTGCCTGTTGGCATTACTGTTTTGCTGCTTTTTAGCAGGAGGATTTGTCCTCTTTCTCTCTTTCTTCTCTTCCATTTATATCCTTTAGTTCATAAAAAAATTCAAGATATTTGATCGAAGATAGTTGATGAGGTCTGATCTTTGCATCTATGTCCAATTTGGAAAAGATATGACTTACTTTCTCTTTTCCATAATCGGATAAATTTTTTGATAGAGTTTTTCTTGGTGCCTTAAAGGCATTTTTTAAAAACTGCTCGAACTGTTTTAACTCTTTTTCACCACAAAACAGCTCTTTGCTTTGTAAATCTCTTCTTTTTTCTATCTTTAAAACAGAAGAAGAGACCTTTGGTGGCGGAACAAAACTTTTGGATCCAACATCGCATACGATGGATCTGTTTCCTATCAAATCGGCAATGACAGCCAAATAGGAAAAATTTTTATCTCCTTCTTTGGCGCAAAATTTATAGGCTACTTCACTTTGAAGCATAACTATGATATTTTTGCAATTATCATCTTTTAGTGCATTTATCACTATTTTTGTCGCAACATAATAAGGCAGGTTCGCCACCAGATCATACTTTTCATCTGAAAGATTTTTATCTTTCCAATGCTGCAACACATCCGTGCAATTTAGTTTAAGTTTTTTCTCATCTATAAAAGAGGAAAAATCTTTTTTTAGTATATCACACAGCTCATCATCTATCTCAAAAGCCACAACATTTCTATGTTGTAGAAGCTTTTTTGTCAAATCACCTAATCCAGGTCCAATTTCTACAACTTTTAAGTCATCATTGGGCATCGATTGGATGATTTTATCTAAAACAGCCGTGTCTTTTAAAAAATTTTGTCCGAATTTTTTCTTGGCTTTTATCAAAACTTTACCTTTTAAGAAAGGACATTGTACCATAAATTTGTTATAATAACAATAAATTATTAGAATAGGGTGAAATATGGTATCAAGAGAGATTCAGGATTTTAATCAGATCAGAGTAAATGCTAGAGCTTTTTTATGCTTTTTGCTAACAAGAAACATACCCAACTCTTTGCCCAACATATCCCAAGATGACATAATACAGGCACTTAAAAAGATAAAAAAAGAGAATACCGAGATAGACGCTTTGTATATACTTGATAAACAAGGTATCCAGATCATTGATGCCATTTCCAACAATGCAGATTATCGTAAAGGTAAAAACTCCAACAAAAGCCTAAGGGCATCATACTACAGGGCGGTAAAAGAGAAGAAATGCATCATGACGGACCCATATCCTTCCTCCAAGACAAAAGAGATCGTCGTAACCGCCTCATATCCTGTTTATGATGACAAAGGAAAGCTAAAATATGTAGTATGCCTCGATATAACTTTGAAAAATCTACTTAAAGTCGTTCATCCTACTTCCATAGATTCGCTTTTTGGAAGATTCAATAAAATAGCCTATTCACTCTTCTGTTTTGCTTTGTTCTTGGTAGCTTTTTTATTGTTTTTTAAAGGCTTAAGCAGTATCGCCACTTATGGATTCAGTATAGAAAAACTAGACATCAAGGAGATATTCGAATCCACGATCCTCATAACCCTTTCATTGGCTATATTTGATCTTATAAAAACAATATTTGAAGAAGAAGTCCTGGGGAAAAATGCAAAAACACATATAGATGATATTCATAAAACCATGATACGATTTCTTGGCTCCATCATCATAGCACTATCTATAGAAGCATTGATGCTTGTTTTCAAGTTTGCCATCATAGGACCCGAGAAGATTCTTTATGCTGTATTTTTACTCATGGGGGTCACTTTCTTGCTTTTTGGACTGGCATATTATCTAAAGAGTATAAAAAGAGATGGATAGATTTTTTATAATTTTAGGTATCATCTTTATAGTGATAGGAGTATTTTTATATATCTTCAAAGGCTTTCCGCTTTTTAAACTCCCGGGCGATATAGTCATCCAAAAAGAAAACTTCAAATTTTATTTTCCTATAACTTCATCCATATTGCTCAGCATTGTGCTTACTCTGCTTTTTGCTTTTATATCAAAATTTTTTAAGTAAAGAGTATTTCTAAATTATTTCACAAGAGAGTAAAATTCATCCGGAAATTTTTTGATATGGCTTATAAGTACCGCTGAAACCGCAGGCGCAAATACGCATATGGTTTTTCCATTCATCAAATCAGCCACATCCAAAATGGTATCTATATCTTTTTTCGTGCCGTTTCCTGAGAGTATCTTTTGAAGCAGCCTGTCACTCCATCCTACTCCTTCACGGCATGGCGTGCATTGTCCGCAGGATTCATGGTGATAAAATTCAAGTAGATTTTTCGTGATTTCCGGGACAAAAACATCCTCGTTCATTACTATCATCCCGCCTGTACCCAGGCTTGAGCCATGTTCTCTGAGCGATTCGTAATCAAGCGTAACGTCATCTATCTCGTCACCTCGCAAAATGGAACAGGATGAACCTCCGGGTATGACGGCTTTTAATTTTTTACCGTTTAAAATCCCGCCGCCAACTTTTTCTATATATTCTTTCATGCTTATCCCGTAAGGCGTTTCATAGATGCCGGGGTTGTTGACGTGTCCGCTCATGCCAAAAAGCATAGTGCCAGGACTCTTTTGGGTACCGTAGGCTCTATAAGCTTCATAGCCTTCATTGACTATAAAAGGAACGGAAGATATGGTTTCGACATTGTTTACAAGAGTAGGCTCTCCAAAAAACCACTCAGGCTCTTTTTGGTGTGGTTTAAGCCTTGGGTGTCCTCTTTTTCCTTCAAGCGATTCCAAAAGTGCCGATTTTTCCCCGCAAATATAAGCTCCCGCACCTCTGTGAACAGTTATGTCAAGCGAAAAGCCGCTACCTTTTATATTGTCTCCGAGAACACCTTTCTCATATGCTTCATCTATCGCTTCATTTAGCCTGTTATACCAAAAAAAGTATTCTCCCCTTATATAAATGTATGCTTTTGTTGCTTTTATGGCATAGCAAGTATCTATCATCCCCTCTATCAAAAGATGAGGATCATACTCCATGATCTGTCTGTCCTTGAAGGTTCCAGGCTCACTCTCGTCGGCATTTACAACCAGATATTTTTGTCTGCCCTCATATCCTTGCATAAGTTTCCATTTTCCACCTGCAGGTGCTCCACCCCCGCCTTTTCCTCTTAGTCCGCTTTTATCCACTTCATCTACGATGTCATTAGGATTCAAGTCAAAGATTTTATCAAGAGATCTGTATCTGTCATGGGCAAGAGCGACATCGATCTTGTGAGAGTTTTCTATATCGAAGTTTTTACTTTCTATTTTTACAAGCATTACTCTAATCCATCCAAGATATTTTCTATCTCATTTGTCGTTAAATTCTCATAATATATATCATTCAGGCTCATTGCGGGCGCATTTCCGCAAGCACCGAGACACTCTACCTCTTCAAGTGAAAATTTACCGTCTTTTGTGGTTTCTCCGGGTTTGATGCCAAGTTTATCCTCTATCTTTTTCAGTATCGTTTCACTTCCTCTTAGTTTGCAACTTGCTGTTTTGCATAAGCATATATGATATTTTCCTTTTGGTTCGAGCTTGAACATCGTATAAAAAGTCGCTACCGAGTAAACGTCCGCTTCACTTAAACCGAGTTTATCGGCGAGATATTTCATGGCTTCCAGGCTTATCCACCCTTCTTGTTCTTGTATGAGCCAAAGTCCAGGAAGTGTCAATGATTTGATATCGGGATATCTTTTTTTTAAGTTCTCAAATTTTTCAATGTTCTTTTCATTAAAACAAAATCCACTCATCTATCCAGCTCCCCGGCAATGATATTTAAACTACTCAGTGTTATAACGGCATCCGCTACCAAATGATCTTCGATGATTTGTGGAAGTGCGCTCATGGAGTAAAAACAAGGAGGTCTTACTTTTACCTTGTATGGTATCCCGCTACCATCACTCACTATATAAAAACCCAGTTCCCCGTTTGTAGCTTCAATGGCGGAGTAACTCTCTTTTTTTGGAACTTTTACACCTTCGAAGATCAATTTGAATTGATTCATCAATCCTTCAATATTATGATAAACATCATCTTTTTTGGGCAAAAACACTCTCTTGTCATTAACACAGATATCACCACTTGGCAATCTTTTCATAGCCTGTTTTATGATGGATATACTTTGGTATATCTCTTCAAACCTTACCATGAGTCTGTCATAAACATCACCTACACTTCCAACCGGTATCTCGAAGTCAAAACTGTCATAGTAGTAGTAAGGTTTTGCCACCCTTAAGTCATATGCGACTCCGCTAGCTCTTAGGTTTGGACCGCTTATGCCAAAACTCAAAGCATCCTCTTTGTTGATGATACCTACATTTTGGGATCTATCCAAAAATATTTTATTGTGCGCAACTAGTTTCAAAGAGTCATCCACGCCTTTTAGTATATCTTTCAAGCAAATATTCAAGTCATCCTCAAAACCGTCATACAGGTCCCACTTCACACCACCTACTCTCATATAGGCATTCGTTAGTCTGGCTCCTGTAAGTTTGGAGAGAAGATCATATACAGTTTCTCTTGGATTGTAAAGATACCAATAGTTTGTTAGTGCTCCCATATCCACAAGTGCAGCTGCCAAGCATACTAGATGGTCTATGATACGGGAAAGTTCGCCAATGATGACTCTGATAAATTTTGCACGATCAGGTATCTCGATATCCAGCATTTTTTCAACCGAATCCGCAAAGGCAATGTTATTTAGTATGGCAGAACAGTAGTTGAGCCTGTCGGTATATGGGATGATTTGGTTGTATTTGTGATTTTCGCATGATTTCTCAAAACCTCTGTGAAGGTAACCTATCTCACTGACCGCACTTACGATCTTTTCATCTTTTAGTGCGACAAATGTTCTGATGGTTCCGTGACTTGCAGGATGAGCTGGACCTAGATTTAGAAAAGTCAAATCTTCACTGTCACTGTATCCTCTAAGTCTTAGTTTTTTTGTCATTTCATCTATCAAATCATCCGTTTCAATGCATAGCTGCCCTTTTGTTATGGGATAATCTTTTCTTAATGGGTGCCCTATGAAGTTTTTATGATTTAGTATCCTTTTTAAGTTATGATGTCCTGCAAAAGTGATGCCGTACTGATCATACGCTTCTCTCTCAGCCCAGTTTGCACCGTCATAGATCGAACTGATGCTTTCAACCTCAAGATTATCTTCAAGATAACTTTTAAGAATGATCGTATCTTTGAAATCCTCACTCCTGAATATATAAACAACGGCAAATCTGCTTTTTTTCTTTTCAATGTAGTTCAAGTAGTCAACTACGGTCAAATCTACGAAAAAGCTATAGTTCAATTCGTATTTTATATATGCTACGGTATCTTTCAAATCAACCGGCAAAACGATATATTTTTCGCCTTCTTTTTCCAACTTGTCAAGCATCCAGCAAGCCTTTGAAATTTTTTACCCTGTCTTTCAGTATCGATTCGTCCTGACTCATTTTTTGGATTTGCATAATGCCGTCAAGTATGGCTTCGGGTCTTGGAGGGCAACCGGCAAGATATACATCCACAGGGATTATCTGATCGATTCCCTGCATAGTGGTATAATTGTCATAAAAACCGCCGCTGCATGCACATGCTCCCATGCTTATGACCCACTTTGGCTCACAAATCTGATCATATATCATCTTCAAAATCGGGGCTTGTTTGTAGCTTATGGTTCCGGCGACTATCATGAGATCTGCCTGTTTGGGAACAAATCTTACAACTTCAGCGCCAAATCTCGATATATCATACTTGGAAGATGCTACACTCATAAACTCTATGGCGCAACACGCGGTACCGAATATATACGGCCATAAAGAAGACTCTCTAGCCCAGTTTACGGCACTGTCAAGTTTTGTAGTGATAACACTGTCGCCAAATATCGCCTCAGCTCCTACTGCCATTTCAATGCCTTTTTCATATAAACATAAACAAGTCCCGCTACAAGGAGAAAAACAAATAGAAATATCTCTACAAGACCTAAAGCCCCCAATTCCCTGACATTTACAGCCCATGGAAATAAAAATATGATCTCGACATCAAAAATGATAAATAAAATCGCAACAAGATAAAATCTAACATTGTGTCTTGAGCCTATATCTCCAACAGGTGTTGATACACCGCTTTCATATGTTAAGTTTTTATTTTTTATATTTGGATTTTTAGGACCAAGGTTTTTTGTGGCAAGGAATATAATAGGGATCGCAACCGCCAAGATAAAGATGATAACCCCGGAAAGTATCAATTCTTGTGACATTATGCACCACCAAGTTTCAAGTCCTTTTTCAGACTAAAATTTTATAGCAGGTATGATAACACATTTTTTGTAAAAGAGTAGTTATTTTTTTAAATTTATCCGAAAAATTTCTTTAAATTTTCCAATATTTTTGTCGGCTCAGCCCTTTTTGTATAATCCGCATCGATAAAATGGTATAAAATTTTTGAATTTTGGTCTATGATATAGGTTGCCGGCATAGGGACAAGATAACTGTTATTTCCGTTTTGCCCCGGTATGTCTATACCGAAACTTTCATATATTTCCTTTAGACTATCAGGCAATTCAAAAGCCAGACCGAGTGCTTTTGCCAATACGTTATCTTTATCGAACAGGATATCAAAAAGAAGTCCGTTCTTTTCTTTGGTTGAAAGTGAATTGTCCGGAGTTTCTGGAGATATACCGACCAAATCGGCTCCCAAAGACCTTATCAAAGGCAAAGATGCCTGCAGAGCGTTTAATTCGAGATTACAGTAGGGGCACCACCCTCCCCTGTAAAAACTTAGTACCACCGGTGTTTTTTTCCAGATAATCATAAAATTCTCTTTCTTGCTGTAAATGATTTTTAAGAGTAAAATTTGGCATAATATCACCACTTTTAAGAGCATTTTTCTCTATATTTTCTATCTTCATGGCCATAGTTGCCTTTTGCATGGTATCCAAGATCTCTTTTGGTACTTTTTGTGCCTTTTGAGCATCATACTGTGCTATTTGTTCCTCGAGCGATATCATGTCATTCTCCTTTGGATTTTTAGACCCAACCAAAAGTATGCCGGTTTTGGTCGGGCAGTGAAATTGTACTTTTTAAATGTTTAACTTTTGTGTAGAATTAATATGATAAAATAAACAGATTAAAGGAGATTTACAAGTGAAACGAGCGGAATTGGTAAAAATAATCGAGTATATAAAAAACTTTAAAAAACTTGAGAGTATCTACAGAGTCGATGATACGGTTTTAAAGTTGATATTTGATAAAAAAGAGACCCTGTTTTTCGATATGACCAAAGGAAACTCCTATATCTTTAAAAAAGATGACTACAAAAGTTCAAAAATATACTCAGCTCCCTTTGATATAGTTTTGAAAAAGAGGTGTTTCAACTCTTTTATCGAAGAAGTTGAAGTACTCAAAGGCAATAAGATAGTACGTTTCAAACTCATGCAAAAAAAGAGTTATAAGGCTACCGTAACCTATCTCCAATTTGAATTTACGGGAAGACATACCAATGTTATCATCTGCGATGAAGAGTTTATCATACTTGAAGCCCTAAGACATATCGATAAAAGCGTTTCTTACAGAGAGATAAAAAACGGCATAAAGCTACCTAAACTTCCGGGGATTGAATTTGGGGAAAAAGATATGGTTATAGAAGATATCAAAAAGTATCTATATGATAAATACAAAGAAAAAATGCAAAAAAAACTCAATAATACGATAAACCAAAAACTTATAGCTATCCACAGAAAACTTGAAAAATTAAAAAAGATAAAAGGAAAATTACCGCTTGAGAGTGAGCTTATAAAAAGATCCAAAAATTACCAAAAAGAGGCGGAACTGTTGCTTGCAAATCTGTCCGATATAAAAAATTACCAAAAAGAGGCGGTAGTTAAAGATTATGACGGAAATGATGTATGTATAAAATTCCCAAAAGAAGCAAAAACTCCTTCACAAGCGGCAAACATACTGTATGATTTATCTAAAAAGTCAAAACAAAAAGCAAAAAATATCCACCTTGAAGTTGAAAATCTGGATTCTAAGATCAGATATTTAAAAAGTCTTGAGCAGATCATAAAAGAGGTAGAAAGTCCGGATGAATTAAAGCTTTACTTTCCGAAAGCAAAAAAAATCGGTAAAAAAGAAAAAAGTTATGACGGGGTGGAAAATTTCTATTTTGAAGGATACAAGCTCTCTTTGGGCAAAAATGAAAAAGCCAATGCCTATCTTTTAAAAAATGCAAAAATGAGTGATATTTGGCTTCATTTGAAAGATTTACCCTCAACTCATGTTATAATAAGCTCAAATAAAAAAGAAGTTCCAAAAGAGGTGTTGGAGTTTGGGGCTCATTTGTGTGTAAAGTTCAGCACGACTCAAAAAAGCTCCTATTTGGTCGATTATACAACAAGAAGGAATGTAAAAGTCATTTCAGGTGCAAAAGTAAATTATGTCAATTATAAAACCTTAGGGGTTAAAGTTTAAGGATTTATCATGGGTATCTCTCCACTCGGCGGTGTTATATATGCAAATCAAAATATGCAAGTACCTGCTGCCAAACAGATAGATTTTCAAAGCAAACTCGATCTTCAAAATGTCATGGCAGCCGAACTTTTAAATGAAAAAGAAAAAGAAGTTGAAGAGGTAAGACCGACAGAAGAGAGTTATAAAATAGATCCAGAGAATGAGCATGAAAGAGAAAAAAAGGATGAAGAAAGCGGAGAAAAAGAGAATGAAGAAAAACTCATGAACAAAGTGGAAAAAAAGATAAAAGATAAAAAGCAAAGCACACATCTTCTTGATATCAAAGTCTAAGTTAATTTCAGTATAATTGCAAAAATATACAATTAGGTAAATAATTATGAACATAAAAGAAAAATTCTCAAAAGACAAACAAAGATATATGACTGCGATCGTGCTGGTTGTGGTCGTAGGTATAGTAGGTCTGATAGATAACTATTTTTTAACATGGCTGTTTTTGGGAGTGGCATATATATTTTCGATGCATGAGAGCATCAATCTTTTTAAGATAAAAAGCAATATACTCTACTCTTTGGCTCTTATCATATGGCTTGTGGCACTTTTCTATCCAAATCCCGATGATTTGTCGTTTTTAGTGCTTGTGATCGCCATATCTATAATGCTTTATGAAAAGAAGGTGGACTTCAAACTACTTTATCCTTTCTTGTACCCCATGACCCCGTTTTTGTTTGTCTTGGCGCTTTATCATGATTTTGGGATGGGAATCTTGATATGGCTTGTTTTTATAGTTGTATTTACTGATAGCGGAGCATACTTTACAGGCAAAAGCATAGGCAAAAGAAAGTTCTCCTCCATTTCACCCAATAAAACCGTTGAAGGAGTTATAGGCGGCGTAGTCATAGCTTCGATAATCGGAACTTTTTACGGCTTGAACTATGTGGGTTTTTGGCTAAGCCTGTTTGTATCCGTACTAACATCTTTGGCAAGTGTTTACGGTGATTTGTTCGAGAGCTATCTAAAAAGAGAAGCCGGAGTAAAAGACAGTGGGTCGGTTTTACCGGGACATGGAGGTGTGCTTGACAGGGTTGATGGATATCTCTTCGCGGGAGTTGTCATGGTGATACTCTTAAGAGGCTTGGCGTAATTGATACTTCTTGGCTGTACCGGTTCTATCGGGGTAAATGTCTTAAATATCGCAAGAGAGTTCAATCTTGAAGTAGAAACACTGGTTGCCGGAAACAATGTAGAACTCTTAAATACTCAGATAGAGGAGTTTCATCCCAAATTTGTAGTAGTCGCAAAAAAGGAGTTGGTTTCTCTTGTAAAACATGATAAAGTTTTTTACGGCGAGGAAGGGATACTCGAAACTATAAATATCTCCAAAAGCAAGCTTGTGGTAAACGCACTTGTCGGGTTTTTGGGACTAAAACCCACTATTGAAGCATTGAGACTTGATAAAAAACTCGCTCTTGCAAACAAAGAGAGTCTTGTAGTTGCAGGAGCTTTTGTGGACAATTCGAAAATAATCCCCATAGACAGCGAACACTTTGCGGTATGGTATCTTTTAAATGATAGAGATATAGATAGGGTCATCTTGACTGCCAGCGGTGGACCTTTTAGAGATATGGATATATCCAAGATAAGGGATCAAAAAGCAAGTGATGCATTAAATCACCCAAACTGGAAAATGGGTAAAAAGATAAGCATAGACAGTGCGACTATGACAAACAAACTTTTTGAACTTCTTGAGGCAAAATGGCTTTTTGATACGGACAGTGTTGATGCAGTTATAGAGAAAAACTCTATAATACACGCTCTTTTAGAGTTTAAAGACGGAAGCACGACCGCGCACTTTGCGGGAGCTGACATGAGACTTCCCATATCTTATGCTATCTTAGGAAAAGAGCCGTCTCACAAGATAATCCCAAACATAAATCTACTAGATATAAAAGAGATAAGTTTTAAAAAGATTGATCCTAAAAGATACCCCATATGGCGGATAAAAGATGATATTTTAAAAAATCCCCACTTAGGAGTGGTAATCAACGCAGTTAACGAAATAGGGGTAGAAGCCTTTTTAAAAGGAGATATATCGTTCTTTGATATATCCAAAATCGCTCTATTGTCATATGAAAAATTTCAAGATATAAAATTATCAAGTTTTGATGATATATTTGAAATCGATAAAGAAGTAAGAGCTTATGCAAAAGAGTTAATATGATACTTAGCATCGAAAGTAGTTGTGATGACAGTTCCATAGCCATAACAGAGATAGATACGAAAAAACTTATATATCATAAAAAGATTTCTCAAGATAGTGAACATTCAGCTTATGGCGGAGTGGTACCTGAGCTTGCCGCAAGGCTTCATACTGAAGCACTTCCAAGGATGCTTGAAGAGTGTAAAATATATCTCGATGCCATAAAAGCCGTAGCGGTTACAAATGAACCCGGACTTTCAGTTACTCTTATCGAGGGTGTGACTATGGCAAAAGCTTTGAGTATAGCTTTAGACATCCCACTTATCGCAGTCAATCATTTAAAAGGGCATATAGCATCACTGTTTATCGAAGAAAAAGGCATTTTCCCTATGATAACCCTCTTGGTTTCAGGTGGTCATACGATGGTTTTGAAAGTGAAGGGTTTTTTTGAATTTCAAGTACTTGCCTCAACCATGGATGACAGCTTCGGTGAGAGTTTTGATAAAGTAGCCAAAATGCTCTCTTTAGGATATCCGGGAGGTCCAAAGGTAGAAGAGTATGCCAAAAAAGGAGACCCTAAAAGATTTCATTTTACAGTACCTTTGTACAACTCAAACCGCCTTGCTTTTAGCTACTCAGGACTGAAAAATCAAGTAAGACTTGCCATAGAGTCATTGGGTGAATTAAATGGACAGGACAGGTGCGATATTTGCGCCTCTTTCCAAGAAACAGCCATAGCCCACCTACTTCATAAAACAAAAAATATACTCAAAAAAAATGCAAATGATATAAAAATTTTTAGCATAGTAGGAGGAGCAAGCGCAAATCTTAGCTTGAGAGAAAATATCTTCGGGCTCTGTAAAGAGTTTGGCATGGATCTAAAACTTGCAAAATTAAAGTACTGCTCGGACAATGCCGCCATGATAGGAAGATATGCCATAGAAGCATATAGCCGTAACTACTTCACCGACATAGAAGATATCAGGATAAATCCAAAAATTATCTCAAAAAGATAATAAGGGGCTCTCCTTTTTTGCCTTCTGTTAAATTTCTAATCACTGGCTTGCTTGCAGATCAAATTACAACAGTAAAAATACGGTATAATATGTGCAAAAATCAAAAAGACTATTTTTTTAAACATAAGGAGTAAAAAAAGAAGAGTGTTAAATTTACTTAAAAAATATTTCAAAAAGCCTCTATTTCTTCTAATAATAGTTAGTATTTTTATCGCATTAGAAATAGTAGCATTAATACTCAATTATTGGATTTATGACCAAAAAGTACAAACTGTTTTAATAAAACAAAAACAGACATTTTCGCAACAAATAACACTTGTTCATAAAAATCTTCATAATATGGCTGATCTTTTTGAACGCTTTAAAATCGAAGAGACATCTAATGTGAAAAAATTCATCTATCAAGCACTCAAAGATCCGCAAAAGATTGAAAAAATGCACTATAAACTCTACAATTTACTGAAAAATGATTATGATTATATGCAATCTTTTGGTCTAAGACAACTCCATTTTCATCTTCCAGGTCCTGTTAGCTTTCTAAGATTTCATCGACCACAAAAATTTGGTGACTCACTTGTAAATATAAGAGAAGATCTGATGTATGTCAATAAAACTAAAAAGCCATTGAGTGTTTTCAGTGAAGGACGTATCTTTAATGGCTTTCGCAATGACTATCCTCTTTTTAAAGGCGATCTTTTTCTTGGAACGGTTGAGATCTCTTACTCGTTCAAGGCTATGCAACAACGGCTTGTTCAGGTCGATCCGGATAGTGCCTATGCTTTTTTACTTAAAAAAGATGTTGTTGGCAAGAAAGTTTTTAAAGATGAGAAAAACAATTATCGCTCCAGTGTTTTAGAAGGATGGCTTTATGATAAAGGTCCTTTACAAGAGAAAATGATTTTAAAATTTTCTCAAATGGAATCAGTAGATGCAAAATTAAAAGATAGTATTTTACCTGCTATGCACAGTGGTAAAAACGACTCTTTTTTAATTTATGTCAATAAACATTTTTATATTATAACAATTTTGCCGGTTAAAAACATCCAAAAGAGGGTTGTAGCGTACATTTTACAGTACAAATTGTCTCCTCTTATTGATGAAATGTATCTTAATATGCGATATACTGCCATTTTCTTGACACTTTTCACTTTTATGTTGACATTTATTACAGCAATTTTTGTTGCAAATTTTATGCAGGCAAAGGAAGCTTCAGTCTATGACCTACTAACTGGAATTTACAACCGAAGACAGTTCGATATCTTTTTTGAACAATATATATCTCAACATCACCGCCACAATGACATTATGAGTCTCATCTTTTTCGATATCGACCATTTTAAAAGAGTTAATGACGCATATGGGCATGATGTTGGTGATGATGTACTCAAAGAACTAGCAAAAGTCATAAAATATAATATACGCCA
This sequence comes from Thiofractor thiocamini, assembly GCF_055384375.1. Taxonomy (NCBI): domain Bacteria; kingdom Pseudomonadati; phylum Campylobacterota; class Epsilonproteobacteria; order Campylobacterales; genus Thiofractor; species Thiofractor thiocamini. The sequence continues at coordinate 1,730,753 of NZ_AP042389.1, forward strand.
AAGTGATATTTTTTCCAGATGGGGAGGAGAGGAGTTTATGATTTTGCTCCCAAATACTTCTTTAAAAGAAGCTGCTATACTTGCGGAAAAACTGAGACAAATAATTGCAAAACATAAATTTCCTCTTCCTCAACAAATAACATGTAGTTTTGGTGTTATCGAGATTCAAAATGACGATGACATGCACAGTGCACTTAAGCGTGTTGATAGCCTTCTCTATCAAGCTAAAGAGAGTGGAAGAAATAGGGTTTGTGTTAAAAATTAAGCTAAACTTTCTTTAATTGCAAGTATAATTTGAGTAACACATTTTGTTGGCTTCTCTGATTTGTTATAACTCTGTCTTTAAAGTTTATCATTTTCATATGGTTCATTATTTGGGAATTGACTTAAAACAAATAAAAAATCTTCTTTAGATGCTTTTTCTACTTTTTTCTCAATAATATCAACAGTTTGTAAATCTGATACAAAGCATTTATGATAAATTGATTTAATGAAATTTTTTCACTTTGATACATATTATTAACTGATGTTACGCACCATATATAGTTTTAAATGTTTTTTGCAACATTTCATTACAAGGCAGAAAGTTGAAGAGCTACCCGTAGGTAACTTGAAACTTTCTAACGCCGTAAGGGAGTGTTGCAAAAAGCACCCAAAGGGCAAGACAATAAGGTATTATCTGACAACGCTCGTATTTTCTCACCTTAACTACGGTTAGGCTTTCAAAAATCTGCCTTGCATATAACGCCTTCTTGTCTTGTCTAAAATTATATATGGTGCGTAACATCAGTTATTAACATCAGTTTTTAAATCTTTAAAGAAATATTGCCCTCCACATAGTTGTTTACCAAAGCTTGAATGAGATTTTGATAACCTATGCCTTTGCTTTTTGCTTTAGCTTTTATCTTTGCCAAATCTTTAACGCTAAATCTTATCGTTACAGGTTTTTTTCTTGGAGAGATTTGGTGTATTTTGCACTATTTTTGTACATAATGATATCGTCATTTTCCAGTTTTTTATCTACCCACTCACCATTTTCTATCTCACTAAGTAACTTTTCTTCATATTCATCTAATGTTATACTACTTTTCATTTTTAAATTCCTTTTTTAGTTTTTCTGTTTGGTATGATGGTTTTTAAAAAAATCTCACTCTCATTTTCAACAAAAGGAACATAGCAGATGTATGAATCCAATTTTAAGATAAAGATATACTGATTTGGATATTTATCTTTGTTATAATGCTCCCTTCTTGATAAGATTTCACCTTTTTCTAAACAATCAACAACCATTTCAAAACTAAGCCCTCTTTGAAGTTGTAAAATTTGGTTTTTTTCTTCATCCCATTTGATAATCTTTTGCATAATATGATTATATTGTATTGTAAATATCTTGTCAATACAAATAAGACTCAAAATCATCTCAAAAGATAACTATAATCTATTAATTGGTATAATGCAAAATATTATAAAATTTTTACAAGGAGTCAAGATGAAGAAGGTGCTAGCATTTGTCGCATTTTTGTTGCCGTTTAGTTTATTTGGAAGTAGTTATACTATAGATTTGGGTATTGTTACTACACCAAACTCATTTCACTATAAGGCCGCAAAGAAGTTCAAGGATATAGTTGAAGCAAAAAGTAATGGTGACATACAAGTAAACATTCACCACTCTCACTCAGTAGGAAGTGAGACAAGTATACTTCAGCAAATGCAGTTAAATGCTCTTCAAATGGGAGTCATCACGGCAGGTCCTATTGATAAAATGGTGCCTTCCATAAAAGCTATAGAATTTCCTTTTATATTTGATAGTTTTAAAAAGGCTGATGAGATACTCGACGGGAAGATCGGACAAAGTATCTTAAAAGATTTTACAAAGGCTAATTTGGTAGGTTATCACTTTTTGGAAAACGGTTTTAGAAATATAACAAATTCCAAAAAGCCGATTCACAGTGCAAAAGATGTACAGGGCTTGAAGATAAGAGTTATGAACTCTCAGTTTCAGATAGAGATATGGAAAGCTATAGGTGCAAATCCTACTCCAATGCCTTGGCCGATTTACACTCAACTGTCTCAACATGTCATAGACGGTCAAGAAAATCCTTTGGCTGTTATAGACCAGTTCAAGCTTTATGAAGTTCAAAAGTATCTATCTCTAACAAGACATGTTTACTCAGCTTTGGTTTTTGTGGGAAGTAAGACTTTTTATGATTCGCTTCCTAAAAAGTATCAAAAACTTCTTTTTGAAGCTACAAAAGAGGCATCTTTGTATGAGAGAAAGCTAAACAGAGATAAAGCCAACTTTTTCTTAAAAGACCTTAAAAAGCACGGTATGGTTATAGACGAGCATCCTGATCTATCCTCTTTTAAAGCAAAAGTAAAACCTTTAAAGGCAGAGTTTAAAGGTGTGGCTAAAAAATATCTCGATGAGATTCTAACCAAGTAGTAAATGATAAAAAAGATAGCTTCTTTTATCTCAATCATAAGCAATATGACAAACAAGTTTATAACTTTTTTTGTTGTATTGCTACTTTTTTTACTCTCTCTTCTTTTAGGAGTGGCGGTATTTTACAGGTATGTTTTAAATGATTCAATCTATTGGTCAAACGAAGTTGCAAGGTACCTTTTGGCTTATATAGTATTTCTCGGCTCAACCATAGCCCATAAAAACGGTGTACATATAAGAGTGGACACGATCTTTTCATATATATCACAAAAAAAGAGATGGATTGTCGAGTTTTTTATAACTTTGTCATTTATCTTTTTTTGGATAGTTGTACTGGTAGGCAGCATAAAGCTTATGCCTCTTTTTTTGATGCAGACTACCGCAACTCTTCAGATACCCTTTGCTTATGTATTTTTTGTAGTACCGCTTGCAAGTATTATATGGATAGTTTATCTTGTCGATGATCTTTTGAGAGAGATTGTAAAATGATAAGTTTGATTATACTTCTTCTTTTTCTCATACTTATCGGTTTTCCTATATTTTTATCTATCGGTTTATCTACAACAGTAGCATTTTTTAGTGCAAAACTTCCTTTTTTTATGATAGCCCAAAAGATGTTTGACGGTATCAATTCCTATGTTCTTTTGGCAGTTCCTCTTTTTATGTTAGCAGGTAGCATTATGGATCAAGGCGGTATCTCAAAAAGACTTGTAGAGTTTTCTGAAGCTCTTGTAGGGCATTTTAGAGGCGGACTTGCTATCACTTCCATACTTTCAAGTATGCTATTTGCCGGTGTTTCCGGCTCAGCCGCAGCTGACACTGCGGCAGTAGGATCGGTTTTGATACCTTCTATGAAAGATAAAGGCTATGATAAAAACTTTGCTGCTTCTATCATCGCAACAGGCGGTTCTATAGGGGTTATCATACCTCCTAGTATCCCCATGATTATCTTTGCTTTTATAGCCAATATATCAGTCGGTAAACTTTTTTTGGCGGGGGTATTTCCGGGCATATTGATAGGTATCTCTTTGATAGCGTTGGTTGTTTTTAAGACCAGAGATTTTAAAGTGGAAGAGAGCTATAGTAAGTTTGACGGAAAAAGGGCATTTGTAGCTTTTAAAAGGGCGATTCTATCTTTGGGTATTCCTGTTATTGTCGTGGGAGGGATTTTGGGTGGTCTTTTTACAGCTACCGAGTCAGCGGCAGTAGCGGTTTTGTATGCTTTACTCATAAGTGGAGCGGTTTATAAAGAATTGACACTAAAAAAACTTTACAAAGCAGCGCTTTACGCAGTAAACACAAGCTCTATCATTTTGATCATTATCTCCATAGCAACTGTATTTTCCTGGTTTTTATCTATGCATAATGTTCAGCAGATACTCTCACATGCTTTTTTGGCGATAGGAAACAACAAGTATATTTTACTTTTGACTATCAACCTCTTTTTGCTTGTTATGGGGACATTTGTGGAAACTACCGCTTCTTTGATACTTTTTGTGCCGGTACTTACTCCACTGCTAAACACTCTTGGCATAGACCCGCTTACTTACGGAGTCATGATAGTGACCAATCTTGCCATAGGTATGCTTACCCCGCCTCTCGGTATTTGTCTTATAGTATCAGGCTCCATAGCAAAAAGTAGCATGCTTGATATATCCAAGGCGGTTTTACCGTTTCTTGGCATAATGCTCTTGGATCTTTTTTTGATTACCGTGATACCTTTTTTTACAACTTTCCTACCAAATCTTCAATAGCTGATGTTTCATCAGTTAATAATCCCAAATTTTGCATTAACCGTCGGTTAAAACGGCATTAAAGACCCGGGTATATAATTTTCACATATTTAATTAAGGAGGCCAAGATGATGGCAGGCGGATATTATGGAATGGGAGGTGGTTTTATGTGGTTGTTTCCTTTGATAGGTTTTGGAATATTTTTATATGTTATTTATATGATATTCAATAAAACAAATATCAACAACAATTCTACAAATAGCGAGTCGGCACTTGAAGTGCTCAAAAAAAGATACGCTAGAGGCGAGATCAGTAAAAGTGAATTTGAAGAGATGAAAAAAGATTTAGCTTAATTTCTGTTTCTATAGTATGAGCCGATTTCAGCTATGAGCATGGCTGCTATCATGATGGCTCCCCCTGTTATCTGGGTATAGTTCAGCACTTCATGCGCGTAAAAGTAGCTAAATACAGCCGCACTTGCCGGCTCCATAGTAAAGATGATAGCGGTTTTAGCCGGAGTGGTAAACTGTTGCATGTAAGTTTGCATAAAAAGTGCATAAACCGTAGCAAACAAAACAGTTGTTACAAGAGCCAGTATAATAGGGTATGTAAATGTTTTTGGAAATGTAAAAGGATCCACTGACAGTGAGGCTATAAGTGAAAGCATAGCAACACTTAAGAGCTCAATGCTAACAAGTAAAAAGATGTTGTACTCTCTTGAGAGTTTGGCTGTAAAGACTATATGCACGGCAAAAAACGCTGCACACAAAAAAGAGTAAAATTCACCCTTCCCAAATGAGTTAAGACCCCCGGCGCCGGTTAACAGCCAAAGACCAAAAGCCGCTATAATAGCTCCTATGATAGAAAATATATATACTTTTTGCCTAAAAAATATATAAACTACAATTGGAACGATGATAACATTCAAACCCGTTATAAAAGCTACTATCGAAGATTTCGTATAAACAAGACCGTATGTTTGGGTAGCATAACCCAAAAAGAAGAGACTACCCAAGAAAACCCCTGCTTTTAAAAGCTGTTTGTCAAATTGCTTGATATATTTTAAGGACAAAGCGAACATCAGTAAAAAACTAAGAAAAAATCTTAAAAATAAAAATGCAAAAACAGGGATATCCTTGATGGCATCTTGTACGATGACAAAGGTCGCTCCCCAGGAGAGGGCGACACTAAAAAGCACTATATCCGCACCAAATTCTCTTAGCTTGTCGGCAATTAATTTTTTCATTTTGGGATTATACTCAAAATGTAACTGTTTTGCAATAAACAACATTTAAGAAAATTTAAGTAAAATGTTAAATCAGAAAATTTTTAAGGAGAAAATATGAAAAAGATTTTAGTTGCTATCTTAGCATTTCTAAGCCTAAATGTGATGGCGTCAGATCTAAATCTGTGGAAAAAGTCCACTTTGAACCAGATACTTCAAAGAGGTGAGTTAAGAGTCGGTATGGAGCCTGGATATATGCCTTTTGAAATGAAGGATAAAAAAGGTAAGATCATAGGTTTTGACGTGGATGTTGCCAGAAAAATGGCAAAGGATATGGGAGTGAAACTAAAACTTGTTCCAACAGCTTGGGATGGTATCATAGCCGGACTACTTGCAGGCAAGTATGATATGATCATTTCAGGTATGACAATCACTCAAAAAAGAAACCTAAAGATCAACTTTGCAAACCCTTATATAAGTATAGGACAAACTATGCTTGTAAAAGCATCAGTAGCAAAAGGTAAAAAATCATGGAAAGACCTTGATAAACCTCAGTACACTATAGTTACAAAACTTGGAGTAACAGGTGAAATTGCTACAAGAAGAATGTTCAAGCATGCAAAGATCAGAACTTTTGATACTGAAGCAGATGCTGTACAAGAGCTTTTAAACGGCAAGGCTGACGCTTTTGTTTATGACAAACCTTACAATGCTATGTTTATGGCAAAAAGAGGTGGAAAAGGTATAGTTTTCTGGGATAAAGATCTTACATTTGAACCACTCGGATGGGCTGTTAGAAAAGGTGATCCTGATTTTCTTAACTGGCTTGATAATTTCCTAAACCAAATCAAGCATGACGGAACATATGCTAAAATTTACAACAAATGGTTCAATGACATCTCTTGGCTAAAAAGAGTCCAGTAACAAATGGCACGAAAAAAAGAGTCAATTTTAAAAAACAAAATCTTCGGTCACTTTTTGGCCGGAGGTTTTTACTTTATACTTCTTTTTGCTTTATATGTAGCTGCTACTCATATGAACTATGTTTGGAAGTGGAATAGTGTTCCAAAATACTTCGCATATGAGAAAAAAGTAGAGTTAACCGCACCGTTTGACGGAACGGTTAAGATAAATGGCGATAAGATCACGATAATCGGCGAAGAAGGCAATAAAAAAACACTATCGGCCGATGGATATAAAAACCTGGATGTAAAAGACGGGGATGAAGTCTACGAGGGTGATGCGCTGGCATATTATACCACCTGGACATCAGGACCTTTGCTGAAAGGTTTGTATGTAACACTTGAGATATCGGCATATGCAGCGTTACTGGCTTTTGTCATCGGATGGATACTTACATTTATGAGGATAAGCGGATATCAATTTCTTGATGATATAGCTACGGTTTATATCACTATCATCAGAGGTACTCCTCTTTTGGTGCAGATTTTTATCTTTTATTTTATCATAGCTACAATATTCAACCTTGAGAGATTTGTTGCCGGTGCGGCATCTTTGGGACTTTTCTATGGAGCCTATATAGCCGAGATATTAAGAGGGGCCATACAGTCAGTTGACAAGGGTCAGACTGAAGCTTCCAAATCTTTGGGAATGAATTACATCCAAACCATGGGTCATATCATTATGCCCCAGGCTTTAAAAAGGGCTTTGCCGGCACTTGTAGGTGAGGTTATAGCTTTGGTGAAAGACTCATCTTTGGTATCGGTCATATCTATAACAGACTTGACAAAAGTAGGACGAGAGATAGTTGCCAACACCTTTTCTCCGTTTGAAACATGGCTTGTTGTCGCTGCGATGTATTTTTCCATAACATTCACTTTAGCCGTTATCGGACACAAATATGAAAAGAAACTTAAAGCCAAAGGCGGCTTTTAAATAATTAAGACAATATTTATCCTATTTAGCTATAATGTCATATAAAATTTATAAAAGGAAATGAAGTATGGCTAAAACAAAGCTAAAAGGCAATGATGTAAATCTAAGCGGAAATGATGTACAAGTTGGAGATAAAGCTCCGGAAGTTAAAGTAGTCGGAAAAGATCTTTCTGAGATTACAGTAGGCGGAGCTAAAGATAAAGTTCAACTTATAGTTGCGGTTCCGTCTTTGGATACTCCGGTATGTGCTGCAGAAACAAGAAAGTTCAATGAAGAAGCTACTAGTGTTGACGGAGTTGAAGTAACTGTCGTTTCTATGGATTTACCTTTTGCTATGGGTAGATTTTGTACGACTGAAGGCATAGAAAACCTAAGTGTAGGAAGTGACTTTAGAAATAAAGATTTTGCAAATGCTTATGGTGTTCTTATAGCTGACGGTCCTCTTGCGGGAGTTAGTGCGAGAGCTATATTTGTTGTAGATAAAAATGGGGAAATTACTTACAAACAAATTGTTCCAGAAATTACCGAAGAGCCAAACTACGAAGAAGCTTTAGAAGCTGCCAAAGCTGCTGTATAGGGAAAAATTAAGCGGGAGTTTTTCCCGCTTATAAGATAATTATCTCCAATTCCAAATCTATACCAAATTTCTCATAAACTCTTTTTTTTGCCAGATTTATCAAGGAAGTCGCATCTTCAAATGTACCGTTTCCATAATTTACTAGAAAGTTTGCATGTTTATCGCTAAATCCCACATTTCCTATCTTGTAGCCTTTCAACCCGCACTCTTCCAAAACTCTACCGGCGTAGTCGCCTTTAGGATTTTTAAAACAACTTCCTGCACTAGGAAGTGAAGGTTGATTGAGTCTTAGTTTTTCAAACCATTCGAACAAATCATTGTCAAAGCCTTCTTCCATCTTGAAAGTAGCTTCATATATGATGTCTTTTATATCGGTTTTTCTATAACCATATACTATGTCATCTTTGTTCAAATACCCTCCTTTTGTTTTTATGCAAACCAGGTTGTTAAATATCTCATACTCTTTTAGACCCGCATTCATCTTGACTATACCACCGATGAGCCCCGGCAGTTTTTGCAGCAATTCAAAGCCTTTTATATTGTTTTTTCTACAGTAGCTCAAAACTTTTCCGCCCGGTGTCGCACCACCGATATGTAAAAGCCCGTTTTTCTCCAAGATATAATCAAAATTTTTTGATAGTTTGGCTAGTTTTGGAGGATTATTGGAAACTAAAAGGTTGTTGGCGCCACCTATGACGGTCAAGTCATCACTCTCTTCTTTTGGGTCGTTTATGATAGTTATCTTACAAAGTGGACCTATCTTTATACTGCTGTATTTGGAAAAATCTACTATCTTTGTCATCAAGAGATAAAGGAGGGTATCATGTTCAGTATTTTGGTTGTAAATTCTATCATCATGTTCATCATCCACGGCATTGTGAATATGATGACGACTACGACAAGTATGATTTTGGGAACAAAGCTTAAAGTCATCTCATTTATCTGGGTCGTAGCTTGAAAGATACTTATAGCAAGACCCGCTATAAGCCCCGAGAGTAGCATGGGTAGTGAAAGATACAAGGCAATTTTAAATGTTTCAACTCCAAGTCCTATAAGTTTAGCTTCCATTACAAATTCCTTAACTCTTTGTATTCAATAGGTATAAAAAAGTCTTCACATTCGATACTTTCATCAAAAAAACCGGCATCGAATCCTATCTTGAAAAGTTTATCTATCGCTTTTTTTTGTATGTTGCTTAGTGTTATGGAATTTTCATTTGCATATAGGTTTAGATAATGTTTTAGTTTTTCTTCATCAACTCTTATAAGATTTCTCTCCAACAGCATTCTTGAAGCAAGTTTTGCATTGTCTCTTGCGACTTTTACTGCTTGTGTCAGTATCTCTTCGCTTTCTATGGCTATGTTTAGGGGTATGGATCTTCTTATGGCCATTCCGCCCAAAGGTAGAGGCAGCTCCTCTTTTGCCAAATCCTGCCATATATCCCAAAGCTCCCTCTCTGTTTCCAAACTGTCATCAAAGTCAAGTATGCTTTCATGTATCAAAACGCCGGCATCGACCTCGCCAGATAGTACGGCTTTTTCAATATCTAAAAAATTTTTATATATAATCCTGGCTTCAGGGTAAGCTATGCGAAACAACAATGCGTTTGTAGTATTTTCTCCACTTAGTGCGACTTTGAAGTTTCTTTTTAGTTTTTTATCTCTTTTTTTTATCAGTTTGGGGCCGTATCCTTCTCCGAAACTAACCGCTGTTCTTAAAAGTGCATACTCCTCTTTTATCTTTGGATACATTCCAAAGCTGATAGCGGTTATATCATAAGTGCCAACCAGTGCTTCTTTGTTCAGTGTTTCTATGTCGAGCGCTAGATTGGAAAAATCGACTAGATTTGAGTTGACCCAGCCAAATTTTATGGCATAGTACATAAATACATCATCGGCATCAGGTGAGTGGGCAACTGTGAGTTTTCTTGCGGTCTGCATAAATTTCCTTGTGAAAGGGTTGTATATTTCAAGCTGAAAGATTTTATCATCTTTTCATTAAATTAATGATAAAATAAACCAATTTAACATATAGGGATAGATATGGCTGTAGATGAAAGTAAAAAAAAGGCGTTAGACCTTACCATAAAACAACTCGATAAAACTTTTGGTAAAGGTACGCTTGTAAGACTCGGAGAAAAAGTTATAGAGCCCATAGAAGCTATAAGCACCGGCTCTATCGGGCTTGATATAGCTTTGGGAATCGGCGGAGTTCCAAGAGGAAGGATCATAGAGATATATGGACCTGAGAGTTCGGGTAAGACCACTTTGGCGCTTCAGATAACCGCTGAAGCACAGAAAAAGGGAGGCATTTGCGCATTTGTGGATGCCGAGCATGCACTGGATGTCAAATATGCCCAAAATCTTGGAGTAGATACGGACAACCTTTTGGTTTCGCAGCCTGATTACGGTGAGCAGGCTTTGGATATAGTAGAAAGTATTGCAAGAAGCGGAGCAGTGGACTTGATAGTAGTTGACTCAGTTGCCGCACTTACTCCAAAAAGTGAGATAGACGGAGATATGGGTGATACACATGTAGGTCTTCAAGCAAGACTTATGAGTCAGGCTCTTAGAAAATTGACCGGTATTTTGCATAAAATGAATACAACCGTTATATTTATCAACCAGATAAGGATGAAGATAGGTATGATGGGCTATGGAAGTCCGGAAACCACAACCGGTGGAAATGCTTTGAAATTTTATGCAAGCGTAAGACTTGATGTAAGAAGGATAGCAACACTTAAGCAGGCAGATGAGAGCATAGGAAACAGAGTTAAAGCAAAAGTCGTAAAAAACAAAGTAGCACCACCTTTTAAAACCGCAGAATTTGACGTGATGTTCGGGGAAGGTATCAGTAAAGAGGGTGAATTGGTAGATTATGGCGTGAAGCTTGATATCATAGATAAAAGCGGAGCATGGTTTAGCTACAAAGATAAAAAACTAGGACAGGGAAGAGAAAAAGTAAAAGCTCTTTTAAAAGAAGACAAAGAGTTGGCAAATGAGATAGAAAATGAACTTAAAAAAGCGATGGGTTTTTCTGAGGGCGCAGAAACACAAGGAGATGAAGAATGATATATATAGAGGATATTTTTTCTGAGGAAGTTCTTGACAGCAGGGGTAATCCTACCGTCAAAGCCACAGTCGTGCTAAGTGACGGTACTAAAGAGAGTGCTATAGTGCCAAGTGGAGCTAGCACTGGAAGCAAAGAGGCATTGGAGCTTAGAGACGGCGATCAAAAGAGGTACTTTGGAAAAGGTGTTTTGAAAGCTTGTGAAAATGTAGATACAATTATAGCGGATGCACTTGTGGGTATATCCCCGTTTAATCAGGCGGAGATAGATGCCGTTATAAAAGAGTGTGACGGAACAGAAAACTACAGTGAGCTTGGAGCAAATGCGGCTTTGGGAGTTTCCATGGCGGTTGCAAGGGCTGCGGCTTCAAGTCTTGGTGTTCCTTTATATAAATACTTAGGCGGTGCAAATGCTTCCGTGATACCCGCACCTATGCTAAATATCATCAATGGCGGAAGCCATGCAGATAACAGCGTGGATTTTCAAGAGTATATGATCATGCCTTTGGGATTTGAGAGTTTTGAAAGAGCTATGCAAGCTGCTAGTGAAGTCTATCATGTTTTAAAAAAACTCATAGCAAAAGACGGTCACTCAACAGGTCTAGGTGATGAGGGCGGTTTTGCACCTAATTTTAAAAACAATGTAGAACCTTTGGAGTACATCGTAAACGCTATAAAAGAAGCCGGATACAAACCGGGAGATGAGATAGCCATAGCCATGGATCCGGCAAGCAGTGAATTTTACAAAGACGGCAAGTATGAGCTAAAAGGTGAAGGCAAATCACTAAGTAGCAAAGAGATGGTGGAGTACTATGAAAAACTTGTTGAAAAATTCCCCATAGTCTCCATAGAGGATGCACTTGAAGAGAATGATTGGGAAGGATGGAAGATACTTACCGATAGTTTAGGAGACAAGATACAGCTTGTGGGAGATGATCTTTTTGTAACCAATTCCAAGTATCTTCAAGAGGGTATAGATAAAGGCGTAGCAAACTCGATCCTTATAAAACTAAATCAAATCGGAACGGTAAGTGAAACTATGCAGACCATGAGACTTGCTTATCGACATGGATATACATGTGTTGTAAGCCATAGAAGCGGTGAGAGTGAAGATGCTTTTATAGCTGATTTTGCAGTGGCGATGAATGCGGGACAGATAAAAACAGGAGCGCCTGCTAGAAGCGAAAGAATGGCAAAATACAATAGGCTCCTTTCAATCGAGAGAGAGATGGGTTTTGGTGAATACCTTGGATTGAACCTATTTAGTTAGATATGAGCAAACACCAAGTCCTAGAAGAGTTCAAAACTTCAAAAAAAAGAAATTTTTATCTTTTTTTAAAAGCTTCTTTTTTGGTTTTGATAGTGATAGGACTTGGCATATACGTAGGCAATCTTTTATACGGCAAAAACTCTCTTGAAGTTCTTTTGAACCTGCAAGAGAAAAAAGAGATGTTTAAAAATGAGATAGAAAAATACAAAAAAGAGAATGCAAAACTACAAAAAGAGTATTTTGAACTTTTGCAATTAGAGCCTGAGCAGGATAATTGAAGGAGATTTGAAGTGAAAAAAACCATTATATTGCTGATCGCATTAAGCCTGGCTTTGATTGCAAGGGACAATCCTTTCAAGCCCGTAGTATCCAACACCTCGATGGGAAAAGCGACAAATATCGATAATTCATACAACTCTTTGAAGATAGAAAAATTCAAACTGCCAAGCTCTTCACGAGTCATAAAAAAGGTAAAATTTGAGATTTTGAATGTTGATGGAAGTATCAGTGAAAGCAGTTTCGCAGTAGATAAAAAAGTAGATTGGCACCGGGATATCATTCTTTCAAATATGCCGATAGTTACCGATAACAAGCCAAAAAAGATTGAGCCTAAGCTTTTAAAACCTTTTAAATTTTTATCTATCCTGATCGATAAAAACAAGCTCTTACTAAAAACGAAAGACTCCATGATAAGAGAGCTCTTCTTTGCAAAACCTTATAAGATAGCAGTTGATTTAAAAAGGAATGTTTCATTTTACACTAAAATCATAGCATTGAAAAACCTGCCTTTTAAAAAGATAGTTATAGGAAATCATGGAAAATTTTACAGAGTTGTTATGCAGCTTGACGGCAAATACCGCTATAAGATCAAGAAAAACAGTAATGGCTACTTGGTCGAGCTTTTTTGAAACCGCACCAAAGATAAAGTTTTTATAGCTATCATTGAAAATATAACTTCAAATATACTTGCAAGTATAAAAGCATAGTATGTATCTTTATCTATTGTTTTAAGATCGTATGCTATAGTGGCAACTGCAACCAAAAGTGTCAAAGGCATAGAGTGGGAGAGTCCAAATAGCACCCTTTCTTTGGGCGTCAATTCGAAAAAGACAATAGATGAAGAGATAACCCTCATGCCTATCATCAAAATCGTGACAAGAAGGGCTTTGCCCAAAAGTTCCAAATTTTTCAAAGATTCCAGATCCAGCGTAGTACCGACATAGATAAAAAACAGCGGTACCAAAAATCCAAATCCAAACGATGATAGTTTATGAGTCAACTCTTCTTTGTGCTTGAAGAATGTCGATATGAAGATACCCGCTATAAATGCCCCAAATGCAATCTCAAGATGAAGATATAAAGATATGGCTATAAGGATAAAAAATATGGATATGGAAATTCTTATATCTTTTTCGTCGTTGTCCTTGAAAGGCATAAGATAAGTCTTTATGCCAGGGTACCACCAAAAAAGTACTTCCAGGGACTTAAATATGATAACGATCGCCAGCAAAAAGCCAAAAAGTATGGAAATGGTTTTGTAAAACTCATACCCAATGCCAAAAGTCAGCATAGCGCTTGAAAATGTTACAAGTGTTATACTGACGATTTCGCCCAGTACTCCCACGGTCATGGCAAGCCCCAGCCACTTTTTGTCTTTGCCGTACTCATTGAAGAGCGATATGATGAGTCCTACGGATATAAGAGGCATTGTTATTATAAAAATATTGCCAAGTTTTAGGTAATAAGATGATAAAAAAGAGAACAGGTAAAGCAAAGATATATAAATGATACTCTTTTTTAAAAGTTTTATATCCATATTTTTAAATACTCTAAGATCCACTTCGGTTCCGGCTAAAAACATAAGATACAAAAAGCCTACTTCAGAGATTAGTTTGAAAATTTCATTATGATGGATAAAACCAAAATACCCTGCAAGACTTCCAAGTATGATTTCAACAGGAGTTAGAGGTAGTCTTATGATTCTTGAGAAGTAAGGGGTAGAGATAATGATAACCGAAATGGTTATGATCATCATTATGTTTTCATTTAGCATCGCAATTTTCTGCTATTTTGTATCCGAGGCTTTCTATGGTTTTTATATCCTCTTTTGCTTGATTCCCTTTTGTTGTGAGGTAATTGCCTATGACTATGGAGTTTGCTCCTGCTTTAAAGATTTCTGGCCATCTTTCTTGGAAAGTTATCTCTCTTCCGCCTGCAACCATGATCCTTTTGCCAGGAAGAGCATTTGAGACTTTTTCTATCCAATAAAGTGCTTTATCTATATCAAATATCTTCTCTTCAAGCGGAAGAGCAGGATTTGGATGAAAAAAGTTAAGAGGTATGGAGTCTGGTGAAAGATCCATAAGTGAGTTCAAAAATGACTCCCTGTCTTCCTCGCTCTCGCCAAGTCCAAAGATACCTCCTGTACATAGTTTGAGCCCAGCTTCTTTTACGTTTTGACAAGTTTCGTATCTCTCTTTCCAGCTGTGGGTTTTGCATATCTTTTCATAATACTCTTTGCTCGTTTCAAGATTGTGATTGTAACTTTTGATGCCGGCTTTTTTGAGTTCTTGCAATTGCTCTTTGGTCGCCGTTCCATTGCATGCTATGAGGTTTAAGTCTATATTTTCTTTTAAGATTGCATATGCAGCTTTGCAGACAAATTCAAGTTTTTTTTCATTCAAACCTTTTCCTGCCGTTACAAGACAAAAGCCTATGGCTCTGTTTGCTCGCGCCTGTTTTGCCTCTTTTATGATGACATTTATATCTTTTTCTTTATATTTTTCGATATCAGCATTATTGTGTGCACTTTGTGTGCAAAAAGAGCAGTCTTCGCTACAGTTTCCGCTTGAGATATTGCTTATAGCGCAAAGATATATCTTTTTCATAGTATAATTTCCTCTATTTTGTACCCCAAATCCTCTTTTAGCATATCTTTTTCATAGTGCCAAACTTTCCAGCTATTACTCTTGTTTTCGATAAGGGCAAATTCACTTATGGGTTTTTTCCTGGCGCAAATTTCACCCGGGTTTATATATAAAGTATCGTTTTTCAATTCGCACTCAAAGTAGTGTGTATGCCCAAAGACTATCAAGTCTGTATCATTGTTTAGATAATATGGATAATGCATCAGTTTGACTGATATATTGTCAATCTTAAAGTAGTGAGGCTCGTTTGCTATGTTGTAGTTTTTAGCTAAACCTAAAAGCTGCATGTCATTGTTGCCAAAGACCGCCTGATATGGTAAGCCGCAATTCTCAAGCAACTCAAGAGACTCTTCTAGTACTATATCTCCCGCATGTATGATAAACTTCGCTCCGTCTTTTTTGAACTTATCTATCGCACTTTTTAGCAGATCGATTTTTTTGTGACTATCAGAGACTACTCCTATCTTCACCTACAGATCCTCTCTGTGTTTGCATTTGATGCACTCAAGTATCTCTTTTTTTCTATATGTTCTTTGAGTCATCATTCCACCACATTCGCTGCATTTCTTGTCAGTAGGCATATAGTTTGAAACAAATTTGCACTTTGGATAGTTGGAGCATCCGTAAAACTTTCCTCTTCTTGAGCTTCTCTCAACGATATCTCCTCCACATTCGGGACATTTTATCCCTGTCTTGGTGCTCTCTTTTTTCTTTGGAGTAGATATGTTTTTGGTATATTTGCATTTTGGAAAAGCACTGCAAGAGATGAATTCTCCAAATCTTCCTTTTCTTATAACAAGTTCACTGCCGCACTCAGGACACTTTTCACCTGTCGGGATGACAACTTTCTGGCTTTTTATATCTTTTTTGCCCTTTTCTATCTCTTTCATAAAGGGTTCGTAAAAATTCCAAAGAACCTTTTGCCAATCCTCTTTTCCCTCGGCTATCTCATCAAGTTTCTCTTCCATTTCAGCTGTGAAGGAACTATCGACTATATCTTTAAAATGCTCTTCTAACAGTGTTATGACCTTAAATGCTATTTCGGTCGGGATTAGTTGTTTTTTTTCAATTTCTATATATTTTCTAGCTACTAGGATGGATATGGTAGGAGCATAGGTCGATGGTCTTCCGATACCTAAAGATTCCAGTTTTTTTATAAGGCTTGCTTCGGAGTATCTTGAGGGAGGCTCAGTAAAATGCTGCAAAGCCTCAAGTTTTGTTTTTTCTACATTTTCCCCGATATTCAGTTTTGGCAAAAGCTTATCTTTCTCTTTGTATCCGGTTGCTTTGTAAAATCCTTCAAATTTCAAAATCCTGCCGGTTGCTTTAAATTTGGAAGATTTGCTTTCAAAGATGATATTTTGTGTTTGAAACAGGGCATCTTTCATCTGGGTAGCTAAAAATCTGTTATAAATGAGTGTGTAAAGTTTTAATTCATCACTTTTTAAGTACTGTTTTGCGATTTGCGGGTCAAACTCAAGGTTTGTAGGTCTTATGGCTTCATGTGCCTCTTGAGCACCTTTTGATTTAGTCGTATAGTACTTCTCTTTTTCGCTTAGATAACTATCTCCAAATTTGTTTTTTATAGTTTTTCTGGCTTCTTTGATGGCTTCTTTGGCTATATTTAGCGAGTCAGTCCTCATATATGTTATAACACCCATATTTCCTTTGTGAGTCATAACTCCCTCATAAAGAGTTTGAGCTATCATCATGGTTTTCTTAGGCGAAAAGCCAAGCTGATTCGATGCGGCTTGCTGCAAAGATGAAGTCATAAAAGGAGGAGGAGTTGCGGTTTTTCTCTCTTTTGTTTGTATATCAGATACTTTAAAATCTTCATTTTTTAGTGTCTCTTCTATATACTTAGCCCTGTCACCGTTTTTTATGGTCATTTTAGAGATTTTTTCTTTTTCAAATTCAACCAAAAGAGCATCTATAGTACTGTTAAAAAGTGCTTCTATGCTCCAGTACTCTTGTGGCTTGAAAGCTTTTATCTCTCTTTCTCTATCAACCACTATCTTTAAAGCCGCACTTTGCACCCTTCCTGCACTCAATCCCTTTTGAATCTTGGATGAGAGCAAAGGGGATAGTTTGTATCCCACTATCCTATCCAGTAGTCTTCTTGCCTGTTGGGCATTGAAGTTGTTTGTATCTATGGTTCTTGGATTTTGCAGAGCTTTTTGGATGGCACTTTTTGTGATCTCATGAAATACGATCCTAGGAAGAGAGCTTGGTTCTTTTCCGATGGCTTTTGCTATATGATATCCTATGGCCTCCCCTTCCCTATCCTCATCCGTTGCGATATATACGGTATCGCTTTTTTTTGCCAAATCTTTTATCTCTTTGACTGTTTTTGAATGGTCTCTGCTTACTCTGTACTCTGGTTTGAATGCACCATCTTCTATCTTAATGCCAAATGAGCTTTTGGGCAAATCCCTAATATGCCCTTTGCTGGCTATTACAGTATAATCTTTTCCTAAAAAGTTTTTTATAGTTCTTGCTTTTGCAGGAGACTCGACAATAATAAGGTTTTTCAAAATCTCTCCTATATTTTACAACTCGCTTGGAGTTTTTATTGTGAAATTGTACCCAATGAGGGATTTAAATGCAAATGATATCCGGCTTGTTATCTTGAAGCAGTTTTTTTATAGTATTTGAAACGGTTGCCTGGGAAATATTTAGAAATTCGGCGATTTGGGTTTGGGTATATCCGTCAAGGTACGCTTCATATATCTTAAGGTTGCGCTCTTTTTTACCTAAAACCGTATCGAAATGTTCCTCTAGCCTTTTGTGCATTTTGTTGTTTCTGCTTTTTTTGTAACTTACGACTTTTTGTAACTCTTCGATGATATCTTTTAACTTTTTATTCACCACAGGTACGTTAAAAAAATTTTTTACTTCTTGAATGTCCGGATATTTTTTAAACATGAAAGATTGCTGTAAGCAAGCAGGAGGCTTGTCGAGGTTTACAAACGATCTGTAGCTTGAGTACTTAAAGTCTTCAAGTTTGTCGCAAAGATGATATTTTAGCGGATGTTGTTCTATATGAAGGATTAGGGTATCGAGGTATGATTTGTTTAGGATATACCAGGATTGATACCTTCCTTGCCATAAGTGCCCTACCCTGTTATACTTTTTGTTGAAGTATATAGCATAATTTGAATTGATGTACCTGATGGCCAAAGAGATATTTTCCTCTTTCGTTTCGACAAGTAGATGATAATGATCATACAAAAGACAATACGAATGTACGGTAAAGTCATAAAGCTTTGCACTTGTGCAGACGACTTCTAAAAATTTTTTGTAGTCCTCGTCTTCGTAAAATATCTTTCTGCCGGCCACTCCTCTGTTTATGACCAAATGATAACCGGCGACATCTACTCTTGGCTTTCTTGGCATATTTTCCCTTGTAGTTTATCTATCTATTCTACAATATTTTAAATAAAATTCAAATTATCGTTTTATCGTTTTTTATAATTTAAGTACAAGATGATAATAACCGCCAAATCTATCATAACATCGGCAAAATTAAATATGGCAAATTTAAAACCGCAATGCCAGTACATGTAGTCTACAACCCCGCCATGGACAAATCTGTCGTATATATTGCTGCATCCTGCTCCAAAAAGTATCCCAAGAGGCAAAGAGTATCTGACAAATATATCTTTTTTTATTATAACATATAACCCAACCGCCAAAAGTATGGCACTTTGTATGTATTTTAAATTGTTTCCCAAAAATGAGAACATGGAAAATGCAACACCTTTGTTGTAAGTGAGTATAAAAGATATACATTCACCATAGTAACTGTATCCATCTATAAAAAGAGCTTTTATATTTTGATCGATTACAAATATACCTACCGCCGAAAGGGCAAATATCCACAGAGATTTGATCATCTTAACTATCTAAGGGCATTTGTTAAAAACTCTTTTAGGATTTCCATCTCTTTTAGTATCTCTTTTTCATCTTTTCCTTCAAGGAGAATTCTTAGAAGATTTTCGGTTCCGGAGTATCTTATGAGATGTCTAATGCCGTTGGATTCCAGTTTTTTGACAAGTTTTTCATATCCTTTGATTTTTTCAAGAGGTATTTTTTTGTTTACAGGTATATTTTCAAGTATCTGAGGATAGAGATCAAATATATCAAAAGCTTTTGAAGTTGTTTTACCGCTTTTTAGTACAAAGGCCAAAACCTGCAAAGCACTCGCAAGAGCATCACCTGTTTTTGCATAGTCACTCAGGATGATATGGCCGCTTTGCTCTCCTCCGAAGTTGAGCCCTTCTTTTTGCAAAACTTCCAGGACATTTTTATCTCCTACATCACACCTGTAAAGCGATATATCTTTTTTTAGTAAAAAGTCTTCAAGTGCTTGATTGCTCATGACTGTTGCGGAGATGGCATTGCCCAAGAGTTTATCCTCCTCTTTGAGGTAAAAAGCCAAGGCACCGAGCAGCTTGTCCCCGTCGATGACTTTGCCGTATTCATCCACTACTACAAGTCTGTCTGCATCGCCGTCAAGTCCAAAACCTATATCGGCCCTTACTCTTTTTACCTCTTCGCTGAGAGCCTCGGGGTGAAGTGCGCCACATGACTGATTTATATTGCTTCCGTTTGGTTCATTGTTGATGACGAAGACTTCAGCACCCAGTTCAGTCAGTATGGTCGGTGCTACTTTGTATGCCGCGCCGTTTGCCGTATCGACTACAACTCTTATGCCATTTAGTGTCATATTTTTTGGAAAAGAGTTTTTTATATGCACTATATATCTTCCTATGACATCGTCGATTCTCTTTGATGAGCCTATTTGCATTTCTGTTTTTTGGTTTGATTTGATGACTTCATCGTCAAAATATATCTTTTCTATCTCTTTTTCTATATTTTGGTTCAGTTTGTTGCCATTCTTGTCGAAAAACTTTACACCATTGTCATAAAAAGGGTTGTGAGAAGCGCTTATCATGATACCTGCATCACATCTCATGTTCTCAGTCAAAAAAGCGATCGCGGGAGTAGGCATGGGTCCTATTTGTATGACATTGTAGCCAACTGCCGTAAGGCCTGATACTATGGCATTTTCTATCATGTATCCACTTCGTCTTGTATCTTTGCCTACTATGATCTTGTTGTTTATGGATTCTTTTCTAAAATATATGCCGGCAGCCATGGCAAGTCTCATGGCTGTCATGGCATCGAGTTTTACTCCGGCTTTTCCTCTTACACCGTCCGTTCCAAATAGTTTCATCGATTTTCCTGATAGTTATATTTACCTTTATAGATGCCCTTATTTTAACATATTAAAAATTCAAAGCAAATTTAACTATATAAAATCCTCCAAAAATAAGCCATAAAAATAGTATGAAAGCTAAGTATATAGGCTTTAATCCCACATTTTTAAATTTACCTATGTTTGTTTCCATACCCATCGCGGTCATAGCCATAGTCAAAGCGAAAGTATCGATTTTGTTGATATCGTTTACTAGCGGATGAGGTAAAAGATCTAGAGAGTTAAAACCTGCAACCGCTATGAAAAATACAGCAAACCAGGGTATGGTTATCTTGTTTTTTTGCCCGGTAGTACCTGTATCTCTCTTTTTTGCAAGCCAGTAGCCCAAAACCAACAAGAAAGGTGCTATCATCATGACTCTTATCATTTTAACGATTACTGCATATTTGGCGGTTTCATCTCCTATGGCATTACCTGCTGTTACGACATGAGCCACTTCGTGTATGGTTCCTCCTATGTAAATGCCCACATCTTTAGCATCTAGTGGGATAAACCCCGCTTTGTAAAGATAAGGGTATAAAAACATTGCCGTGGTTCCAAATATAACGACCGTTCCTACAGCTACCGCACTTTTATATGGTTCACCTTTTACCACAGGTTCAGTTGCAAGTACGGCAGCCGCACCACATATAGAACTTCCCGCACTTACAAGCATAGTAGTATCCTCATCAAGTTTAAGCACTTTCGTACCCACTATATATCCGATGATAAAAGTAAGCGTTACTACCGAGGCGCTTGTGATGATACCCGGGATCCCTACTTGTTCTATGTTTTGAAAAGTAACCCTGAAGCCATAAAATATGATGGCAGCCCTCAGTATGATCTTCATGGAAAACAAGATACCGGGTACCCACTCTGCAGGCAGCTTGTTTCTTAGGGTATTCGCATAGAGCATACCAAGCAAAATGCCGACTATCAATGGGCTTATGCCAAGATTCTTTAAAAATGAAAAACTAGCTATATAAGTAGCTGAAGTTGAAAAGAGTACCACAAAAAGTATACCACTTAATGTACTTGCTCTGTTTTCTTTTGAAAATGCCATATTTTCTCCTGTTTGTTAATTTGCGAATTGTATAATATTTTTGTTTATTTGTAAAATTAATTAAATATGATATAATAATTAGTAAAATCTA
Organism: Thiofractor thiocamini; assembly: GCF_055384375.1. Lineage (NCBI taxonomy): Bacteria > Pseudomonadati > Campylobacterota > Epsilonproteobacteria > Campylobacterales > Thiofractor > Thiofractor thiocamini. Next base: position 1,752,307 of record NZ_AP042389.1, read on the forward strand.
TTAATTGCTGATGTTATGTAAAATTTATTCACGGTGCTAATTTACCCTGTGGGACACTACAAATTAGCTAAAAACTGCAAACGCAGGAGCGCCCTTCGGGTTTGGTGCAGTTTTCTTAACACTACTTTTCCGTTTAAATTAGCAATGCTCACAAATTCTACATAACATCAGTTAATCAGAAAGAAAATGTATGACATTTAGAGAATTGGAGATATTTTTTGCATTATCGGAGCTAAATCATACCGCTCTGGTCGCTTCAAGGTTAAAATTAAGTCAGTCAGCCGTCTCGCTTGCCGTGAAGTCACTGGAAAAAAAGATAGGCGAAGAGCTCTTTGACAGGATAGGTAAGAGCATCATCCTCAATGAAAGAGGAAAGTATTTTAAAAATTTGACAAAACCGCATTATGATGCTTTGCTTGAAGCTAGTACGGCTTTTAAAAAAGAGACATTTTTTGGGGAACTTAGTATCGCTGCAAGTCGTACTATCGGGGACTATATAATACCTCAGGCATTGTTTGACTTTAAGAGTGCATACCCTACTGTAGATATCATCAATACCACCAACAACTCCAAAGAGATAGTAGGTATGATTTTAAACGGAAGTATAAATATAGGCTTTATCGAATCAAAGATAGAAAATAAACAGATATCCATGCAAAAACTGTGCAACGATGAACTTGTAGTCGTTACAAAAGATAAAAGACTAAAAGGTAAGGATGTATATATAGATAATTTAACCGATTATATCTGGCTTTTAAGAGAGGAGGGCTCAGGGACAAGAGAGATATTTTTAAAAGAGATAGATAAAAACAAAAAAGAGTTGAAAAAACAGTTGGTATTTTCCAGTTTTGAAAGCATTAAAAGAGTTCTAAAACAAAACAAAGATGCGATAACCTGTATATCGAGACTTTGTGTAGAGGAGGATATAAAAAATGGTATTTTACATGAGATTAAACTAAAAAACTTCAGCTTCAAAAGAGATTTTTATCTGATATACCATAAAAATAAGTATAAAAACAGACTTTTCCGGGAATTTTGTACATTTTGTCAAGATTATTTTATGGATACTTAAGCTCAATTTTTATATAATTTCGCTCTTAAATGCGAAAAGAGAGCTCGGGGTGTAGCGCAGTCTGGTTAGCGCACCTGGTTTGGGACCAGGGGGCCGGAGGTTCGAATCCTCTCACCCCGACCATCCATGGTGGGTGTAGCTCAGTTGGTTAGAGCATCGGATTGTGGTTCCGAGGGCCGTGGGTTCGAGTCCCATCTCCCACCCCAGTATTGAGCGCTCGTAGCTCAATTGGATAGAGCAACGGACTTCGGATCCGTAGGTTGAAGGTTCGACTCCTTTCGAGCGTACCATTAACTTTTTGCTTTAAACAGGCGCTCGTAGCTCAGCTGGATAGAGCAACGGCCTTCTAAGCCGTAGGTCTCAGGTTCGAATCCTGACGGGCGTACCATTTTATTGTTGTGCGGATGTGGTGAAATTGGCAGACACGCCAGACTTAGGATCTGGTGCCGCAAGGCGTGGAGGTTCAAGTCCTCTCATCCGCACCATCTATCTTCTTTTACAACTTATCAGATGCGGCAAGATATCTACTTTTTTCATTATCTCTTTTTTAAAACATTCAAGCAGATAGTTTTTATCTTCATTCACGGAGTAGACACACCATTTTCCTTCTTGTTTTGAAGAAAGTAGTCTGGCTTTTTTCATCTGTTTTAAGTATCTTGAAACTAAAGGCTGCGAGAGCTTTAGAGTATCACATATCTCACATACGCATACTTCTTTGTATCTTAAGATAAGTGCAACTATCATCACTCTGTTTTTATCGCTGAAAACTTTAGCGATTTGTACTAAATCGTCCATATAACCTCTTTGTAAGTAAAAATATATAACAATATTGTTATATGATTATAGCACAAAAAGGATAAATAGTGGAATATATAGTAGAATTTTTAAATGCATTGATAGATTTAAGTAATGCCATGGCTCCTTACATTTTGTTGGGACTGATCATAGCCGGCATACTTCATGAGGTTGTGCCGGACAGTATAGTCAAAAATCATTTGGGGAAAGACTCTTTTTGGTCTGTGATAAAGGCAACTCTCTTTGGTATACCTTTGCCGGTTTGTTCATGTGGAGTGATACCGCTTGCAAGAAGCATCCAAAAGAGTGGGGCAAGCAAAGGTGCGACTCTTTCGTTTTTGATATCAACCCCTATCACCGGAGTTGATTCCATACTTGCTACCTATGGTATATTTGGATGGATATTTACGCTCTATAGGGTTGTAACATCTCTTATCATATCCATGATAGCAGGCATACTTTCAAACTTTTATGCAGTAGATGATGACGCTGAAAAAAAACCGGCCGCATTTGCATCAAAGCCGTCAGCTTTTTCACCTGCAGCTGCACAAAAACCGATATTAACAAGTGTTAACTTTGCTAACCAAAAGCCTATAAAGAAAAAATTCAGTTTGAAAAAGATGATTTCATACTCTTTTGGAACACTGCTAAAAGATATAGCTTCACCGCTTTTGCTGGGACTGGTTCTTGGTGCATTGATAACTACGGCTGTTCCAAAGAATTTGAGTGAGATACTTATCGATTATTCTTGGATATCATATATCATAGCTATCGCTATCGCGGTTCCTATGTATGTGTGTGCTACCGCATCATTGCCCATAGCTGCCGGCTTGAGGCTTGCAGGCGTCAGTCCTGGAGCGGCATTTGTATTTTTATCGGCTGGACCGGCAACTAATACAGTCACCATAGGAGTCGTTAAAAAAAGCTTGGGAAACACAGCTCTTTATATATATCTTGGCAGTATCATCATAGGCTCCATCATATTTGGGATAGGACTCGATTATATATTTGAAGGCATAGATGTAAAAGATTTTGTAAATATATCTGATGGTTCAAGCCTTTTGGCTATAGTTTCCAGTATCATTTTGTGGGTATTTGTGTTATACTATATCATCAAATCAAAAATTACAAAAAATGTAAAAACTTGTAGTGTATAGGAAAAACAATTTTTAAAAACAGAGTAGTACTTTTATATATCTTAGCAGCCATCTCTCCTCTTTCTTTTGGGGTTTGGATGGCACTGCTAAATAACTTCTCGGTTGAAGTAGTTCACTTTAACGGTGAGAACATGGGCTTTTTACAAAGCATAAGAGAGATACCAGGACTACTCTCTTTTACCATAGTTTTTTGGCTTATGTTTATAAGGCAGCAAAGTGCTCTTTATATCTTTTTGATACTTTTAGGTCTTGGTGTGGCGCTTGCCGGGATATTTCCAAGTGTGGTAGGTTTGTATACTACAACGCTCATCATGTCTTTTGGTTTTCATTATGCAGAAGTATTGCATAGCTCACTCTCTCTTCAATGGCTGAAAAAAAGCAGCACCCCCTCTATACTTGGTAAACAGATATCCCTTAGAGCTTTTGTATCCATTGTCTCCATGGTGATTTTATACATACTTTTAAAGCTTTTTGATGTTGATTATAAAAATATTTATATCATATTCGGTGGGATGGCTGTACTTATAGTAGTTTTGGCATGGATATTTTTTGATAAATTCGATGACTTTGTTATACAGGAAAACAAGCTTTTTTTGAGAAAAAGATACTGGCTTTACTATCTGCTTACATTTTTAGCAGGTGCAAGAAGGCAGATATTTGTAGTGTTTGCCGCATTTTTACTTGTACAAAAATTTCACTTTAGTGTAGAAGAGATAGTCTTGCTTTTTTTGGTAAACAAGATCATAAGCATGACCACTGCCCCGGCTATAGGAAGAGTGGTTTCCAAAATAGGAGAGAAGCTCTCACTGCAGATAGAGTATATCTTGTTAATTGCCATTTTTCTATTATATGGTTTCGTTACAAATCATTATGTCGTTGTTTTGCTTTTTATACTTGATCATATTCTTTTTTCGATGGCCATAGCTTTAAAAACATACTTTCAAAAGATTGCCGATCCAAAAGATATAGCGGCAACAGGAGGAGTGAGTTTTGCTATCAATCATATAGCTGCAGTCTTTTTGCCCGCACTACTTGGTATGATTTGGGACAAGTCATATGATCTTGTATTTTTCACCGGAGCTGCTATAGCTGTTATATCATTATCCTTGACCTTTTTCATAAAAGTCCCCAAGGTTGCCGCATAAGCGCCTTGAAAGCTTTTTTTTTGTATAAATAAGATAAAAAATATTATTGGTGACTTATGGAGTATTTTGCAAAACGAATCATACCTTGTTTGGATGTTAAAGACGGAAGAGTAGTGAAGGGCGTAAACTTTGTAGGTCTTCAAGATGCCGGTGATCCGGTCGAGGTTGCAAAAAGATATGACAAGGAAGGTGCGGATGAGATAACCTTTTTGGATATCACAGCAACTTACGAAAAAAGAGACACTATAGTCGATATAGTAAAAGAGGTTGCAAAAGAAGTTTTTATACCTCTGACAGTAGGTGGAGGCATAAGAAAATTAGAAGACATATATGCACTTTTAAATGTAGGATGTGATAAAGTCAGCATAAATTCAAGTGCAGTAAAAAATCCAAATTTTATCGATGAAAGCTCAAAAAGATTTGGCTCTCAATGTATAGTTGTTGCCATAGATGTCAAAAGACACGGCGATAGATGGCATGTTTATATAGCCGGCGGAAGAGAAGATACCGGACTTGATGCGGTAGAATGGGCAAATGAAGTAGTTAGTCGAGGGGCGGGCGAGATACTCTTGACTTCCATGGATGCTGACGGTACTAAAAACGGATATGACAATGAGATCACTTCCTTGCTCAGTAGCACTCTAAATGTTCCTATTATTGCAAGCGGGGGAGCTGGTACGATGGAGCATATAAGAGATACTTTTTTAAGCGGTGCTGATGCGGCTTTGGCTGCTTCGATATTTCATTATAAAGAGATAGATATCATGGATCTAAAAAGATACTTAAAAGGCGAGGGCATTCCGGTAAGATTATGATAGTTTGTGCAGGAAGAAGTGAGCTTTTAAAAGGTGCCTTACCAGTTGGTGTTGGTCTTTGTGAAGTTGTCAAAAACCTGACTCAGATCATCATGGAAAAATCACCAAAAAAGTTACACTTCGTAGGTAGCGCCGGAAGTTACGGAAAGTATGCCCCTTTTGATGTAGTAGAATCATGCAGGGCGGCACAGGTAGATGTGTCTTATCTGCTTGATTATACTTATACGCCTCTAACCAAGATGATACAAAACAATGTTTCATGTGAAACAAATATCATAGTAAACAGTAGCAACTATATAACAAAAGACAAAGATATGGCTACACAATTTTTGAAAATGGGATATGATTTGGAAAATATGGAATTTTACGCTGTTATATACCTTGCAAACGAATTTTCCATAGAAGCTATGGGAACATTTGTTGTGACCAATTATTGTGATGAAAATGCCCATGAGGATTATATGAGACATCATAAAAAAGCCAATAAAATAATGGAGAGAATTATTGAAGAAAAAATCCATACTTGATTTTACAAAAGATGAACTAGCTCACAACATAAAGCCGTCATTTAGAGCGAAGCAGATATATGGTTGGATTTACCAAAAATATGTCGATAGTTTTGATGAGATGAAAAACCTGCCTAAAAGCATGAGAGAAGAGTTAGATAAAGAGTATGATATAACACCTTTGAAGATAATCGCAAAAGAGCAAAGTCAAGATGGAAGTATCAAATACCTTTTTTCTCTAAAAAATTCTTTAAGCATGGAAGCTGTTCTATTGCCAATGAAAGAAGAGATAAAAGATGACGAAGGCAATATTATCCAAAGTTCAAAGTATACTATATGTATCTCTTCCCAGGTAGGGTGCAAGATAGGATGTGCATTTTGTCTAACAGCCAAGGAGGGGTTCAAACAAAATTTAACTCCCGGAGAGATCGTATCTCAGGTGCTTTTGATAAAAAAAGATAACAAACTACCGGCTAACAAAAGAGTAAATATAGTCTTTATGGGTATGGGTGAACCGCTTGACAATCTTGAAAATGTTACTAAAGCTATCAAGATATTTAGTGACCCAGATGGACTTGCTATATCTCCAAGAAGGCAAACCGTTTCTACAAGTGGACTTTCTCATCAGATAAAAAAACTTGGGAATATGGATCTAGGTGTTTTATTGGCGATTTCCTTGCATGCAGTTGATGATGAAATGAGAGAAAAACTCATGCCTATCAATAAAGCATACAATATAGCTTCTATCTTAGATGCGGTCAGAAACTTTCCGATAGATACGAGAAAAAGAGTTATGTTTGAGTATCTTGTCATAAAAGAGTTGAATGATGATATAAAAAGTGCAAAAAAGTTGGTGAAGCTTTTACATGGCATCAAAGCAAAGGTCAATCTCATATACTTTAACCCCTATCCAAACTCACCTTTTAAAAGACCGAGTGAAGAAGATATGAAAAGGTTTCAGGCATATCTTAGAGAACACGGTATAACTTGTACCATTAGAGAGTCTAAAGGACTGGATATATCTGCAGCGTGTGGACAACTATATGAAAAACAAAATAAGGAAAAAAATGAGCGGATTTAGTGTGGTGGATTGGGCAGAGGTTATACTTATAAGTATAGTTGTAGTCATTGGAGTCGGTGGTATCATAAAAGTAATAACTCAAAAAGATGAAGAGTAAAAGCTGCTCTTTGAGTATAACTTATACCTTATATCGTTATAGTAAAAATCTATCCAGTTTGCATGAAGCATAAGTCTTTTGGCTCCTGTTAATTTTACCCTGAATTCTTCGTCAAGTATCCCATCAAGATAGTCTGATGCTGTTTGATAATCCGTGCCATATATAGGGTCTCCAAGTATTGGATGTTTCACATGAAACAAATGCACTCTTATCTGATGTTGTCGCCCTGTAAGGGGTAGGGCTTTAACAAGTGTTGTATCACTTTTGGAGTTATATTTGATAGGCTTTATGATGGTTTTTGCTTCTTTTCCGGTCTTATCTATGAAAACTTTTATCTTTATCTTAGAGTAGTCTCTATTTATCTTGATAGGCTCATCTATAAAAAGTTCTTTATCTATTTTTCCTTTGACAATGGCGAGATATCCCTTTTTTATATCTTTTGTTTGAAAGGAGTTTTTGAAGTATATCTCAGCTTTTCTATGTTTAGCAGCTAACACTAACCCACTTGTTTCTTTATCGATTCTATGAACTATATTGGCATTTGTGCCGAAGTTGTGTTTGACTTCATCTGTTAGAGAGTAGGGTGTATTTCTGTTTTTAGGGTGAACTAACAAGCCACTTGGTTTGTCAAAAAGTGCAAAATCAGGTGTAGAAAATATCGGTTTTAAGCCTTTTGTATTTGGTTTAAATATAACAAGTGAAATATTGCCTGTTATGAGATCAGACTTCCCTTTGACTATCTTATCCTCACAAAAAAGCCTTTGTTTGTCTATATATCTTTGAGCCTCTCTCATAGGACAAGATAACACATCCATAACAAACCGAAAAGCTCTCACCTCATTTTCTATAAAAAAATCAACCTTTTCAAAAGCCATTAAAAATCCAAAGGAGACTTGACATCTTGTCTGTTCATCTCTTTAACTATATGAGTATAGATCATAGTAGTCTCAACTGACTTGTGACCAAGTAGTTCTTGTATGGTTCGTATATCTACACCATTTTGAAGCAGGTGAGTGGCATAAGAGTGTCTGAAAGTATGAGAAGTAACTCTTTTATTGATATTTGCTTTTTTGGTAGCTGAAGTTATATTGCGACTGAGTGTTTTTGGCAAAATGTGATGTCTTCTCATTTCTCCTGTTCTTGGATCCCTGGAGATGCTTTTCATGGGAAAGATATATTGCCATTTTGTTTCGTATTTTGCATTTGAAAACTTTTTCTCAAATGCAAACGGCATATAAACACTACCATATCCATCTTCTATATCTTTGTTGTGTAATTCAGTTACTGTTTCTATCTGCGCTTGTAGTTGTATCTTTAGTTTTTTAGGTAGCGGAAGAGTCCTATCCTTTAAAGATTTGCTATCCCATATGTAAACCTTATCAAAACCAAAGTCTATATCCTTAACCCTTAGACTCAATGCTTCATTCATTCTAAGTCCACATCCATACATTAGACTAACTATCAGCTTATAGACACCGTTTAGATTGCCAAGCACTGACATAACTTCTTGTTTTGTTAAAACTACCGGTATATGCTTTCTTTCCTTAGCCCTAAGAGACTGGATATTCCACTTGCTTGTATCGATACCTAAAACATCTCTGTATAAAAACAAAAGAGCGCTAAAAGCTTGATTTTGTGTGGTGGAAGATACTTTCTTTTTTGTAGCAAGATTAGTTAGAAAATTTTCTATATCTTTTTTCTCTAATTCTATAGGATGCTTTTTGTTGTGAAAGATTATATACTGTTTTATCCATGAGATATAGTTTCTCTCTGTCGATAAACTATAATGCTTAAATCTGATTTTATCACGAACCATATCAAGCAATTTTTTCTTTTTCATTATCTCTCCTATTGTCTCAAAAATTTTTTAGTATATAAAAATATATAAAATAATTTATAGCAGACATTATATCCATTAATACAGATAATAGATATATTAGCAGACAAAATATCATTTTTACATTGCAAATTATACAAGCATTATGATAAAAAAACAAGGATAAATATCAATATATCTATAAAAAGCAATCAAAATGACATATAAAAATGTAGTAAAAAAATCTTGAGATGATATAAAAATATGATATAATGACTACTAATAAATAGTTATTTCGTCCCCGCTCCGCGGGAACGAAATAACGCTGAGTTCAGCACTGCGTGCCTGCTCCGTTATGTCATTCTACGCTCCGCTACGAATAACAAAACGCAGCAGTCACCATTTAAGCTAATCTCCAGAAAACACCTAACGGTGTATTCTGAAACTTAACTTAAATGGTGCTGAACTCAGCGTTGTCTCGGACGCTTCGCTTACCGAGACAACGGTCGCGCGGGTTGAACACCCGCTAGTCGTCCGGCGCTGTGCGCCAGACAACAAGCGGGAGGAGCGGACAACCCCATCAAAAAATTAAAATTTTTTGCTGAGGTCGCCGCTCACCCGCGCGACCGTTATACATAGAAGGATTAAAATGGATAATTCAAGTCAAAGATTAAATGATGTATTTTTTTATGGATTATATATGGATGAAGAAATACTAAAAAATAAAAATGTAAAGCCAAGAAACCAACGAATAGGGATAGCTCATGGTTATGAGCTAAGAATTGGAAAAATGGCTACATTAGTTAGAAAAGATGGGGCGAAGGCTTTTGGTTTGGTATATTCATTAACACATGATGAGATTGATAGATTATATACAAAATCTGGATTGACTGATTATGTTGCTGAAGCTATTATGGTTGAACTATCTGATAAGTTATCAATTCCAACATTGTGTTGTAATTTGTTAAATCCACCGGAAGATGATGAAAACAATGATGAATATTATCAAAAACTAAAAAAATGTATGAAAAGGCATGAACTTCCATTACCAAATAGTGTATAACAAATTATTGGAGAGAAATATTTGACCCTGTGGCTCAAATATTTCTCAATTCAAACGTTAAACTACAAAAGGAATATAATTGAGCAACATAAACCAATGGAATGCAGACAAGTATAAAAAACATGCTGATTTTGTATCAAATTTAGCTTTTCCAGTCGTAGAACTTCTAAATCCACAAGAAGATGAAAAGATTTTAGATTTAGGTTGTGGAGATGGAACTTTAGCAGTTGAAATAGAAAATTTTAATGCTAAAGTTATTGCAGTAGATTTAAGTGAAAGCATGGTGCAAAAAACAAAAGAAAAAGGCATCGAAGCTTTTGTGATGAGTGCTACTGATTTAACTTTTGAAAATGAATTTGATGCAATATTTTCAAATGCAGTTTTACATTGGGTAAAAGAAGACGAAAAAGCAATAAAGAAAATTTCAAAATCTCTAAAAGAAAATGGACGATTTATTGCTGAATTTGGAGGATATGGAAATATAAAATTTTTGACCGACGCGATGGAAGAAGTTTTTAATAAACATCAAGAGTTTGGAAGTTTTAATAACCCATGGAACTTTCCAAAAGATAGTGATTATAAACAACTGTTAGAAAATAATGGTTTTAAAGTAGAATATATTGAGCTAATTTCAAGACCAACTAAAATTGATGATATTTCAAATTGGTTAGATATATTTGCAAATGGGATTATCTCCCATTTAACGAATGAGCAGCAAGTTCAATTCAAACAAGAAGTAAGAGAAATTTTAAAACCAAAAATTTACTCTGAAAAAGATGGTTGGGTAGCTGATTATGTAAGATTGAGATTAAAGGCTTACAAAATAGTTTAACAAGACATAGTAGAACGGAGTATTTATGACTGAACAAGAAATATCTCAAATTGCTTCTCAAGTAGTCAGCGATAGTAAGTTTTGGATTGCACTTATCGGTGTGATTGGTGCGATAATAGGTTCTCTTCTAACAATAGTGGGTAACTTTGCGCTTGAGTGGCTCAAATCCAGAGGAAAAAAGAAACTTGATAAATCTCGCCAAAAGATACTAAAAGATATGCTTGAAGACAAATCATTTGAATGGCGAAATCTCTCTACTTTAGCTGCTGTAGTTGGTTGTGATGAAGAAACAACAAAGCACCATCTTATTGCAATAAAAGCAAGAGGATCAGAAGAAAATGATGGAAAATGGGGATTGATATCAAAACATCCACTGAAGGACATCAAGCGTGAAAGAACATAACAAATCAGTGGAGCCAATAAATTTCCTTGTGGAAAATTTATTGGCTCAATTTAAACGTTATTTCGTCCCCGCTCCGCGGGAACGAAATAACGCTGAGTTCAGCACTGCGTGCCTGCTCCGTTATGTCATTCTACGCTCCGCTACGAATAACAAAACGCAGCAGTCACCATTTAAGCTAATCTCCAGAAAACACCTAACGGTGTATTCTGAAACTTAACTTAAATGGTGCTGAACTCAGCGTTGTCTATAATGGAATAAGGAATAAAAGTGCAAATAAGAATTAAAAATTTTAGAAGTTTTAAAGACACAGGATTTATAGATATAAAACCAATTACTATACTGATAGGTAAAAATAGTGCAGGAAAAAGTTCTTTTATTAGAACTTTACCTATGTTAAAACAAAGCGTTGAAGAGAAAACAAGATCACCAATTTTGCTTTATGGTAATTATGTTGATTTCGGTTCATATAAAGATATAAAACCCCACTTTAATAATAATGAATTATATGAATTGAATTTTATATTAGATAAAGAAATTTTTAATGAAATTAATAGAAATAGAAGATTTAAAAATTATACTTTTGGATATATTAGACCATATAATAGAGAATCATTTTTTCAAATTCAATTTAATATTAAATTTGAAGAAGATAAAAAAAATGTACTACATGTTAAAAATATTTCTTTAATATTGCTTGATAATGAGATTCAAATTTCATTAAATTATTTAAAAAAACAACTTGAAGAGATAACTATTAATGAACAAGTAATAATAAACGAAGATACAAATATTAAATTTACAGATAGAGGTGATTTTGTTTTTGATTTTTATCAAGCTGATGCTAAACATGAAGATAGAATGAGCAGAAGGTTTTCATTAGAGTCATTACTGCATAATTTAATATTAGATGAAATTTCTAAATATGTTCATGGCAGAACAGAGGATGAAACTAAATGGAAAATAATTGAAGGAATACAAATTTCAGATGATACTTCAATGTTGGAACAAATGACTAAAAAATCTCCAAGTACTTGGTATGCAAATGTATCTAAATGGACTAAAGAATGTAATCAATTTAAAACAATGAAAAATTTAATTATTGTGCATGAAGTAATAAATAGTTACTTGAATGCAATTAATAATTATATGAAATATTTATTTTTAAATATTAACTACATTGCCCCATTGAGAGCAACAGCTGAAAGATATTATCGGATACAACATTTAGCAGTAAATGAAGTAGATCCAAATGGAAAAAATTTACCTTTTTTCCTTGATAGTTTAACTGATACACAAAATGAAGATTTTAAAAATTGGACAAGTGAAAATTTTAATTTTAAAGTAGATATTTCGAAAACTGAAGGACACTATTCCATTAAAATAATTCATGAAGATAAGTATGAAACTAACTTATCTGATATGGGTTTTGGATATTCCCAAATTTTACCTATATTAACACAACTTTGGTTTTCATCATCAAAATATAGTAGATTAAATAACAGACTTCCATATCATAGATATATTGAGAAAATTATAGTTATTGAACAACCTGAATTACATTTACATCCTGAATTTCAAGCTAAATTTACAGATGTAATAACTAAAATAATAAAAAATGCAGAACGAAATAGAATTAAACTAAAACTTTTAATAGAAACTCATAGCGATGTTATCATTAACAGATTAGGTGATTTAATCTTGGATAATGAAATTAATGCAGAGGATATTAATATAGTGATTTTTAATAAAGAAACCGAAAACACACCAACAAATATAGAATTTGCAAATTATGACAGTGATGGCAACTTACTAAATTGGCCTCTTGGTTTTTTTCAACCTTCAACAAGAAAGTAATTTATGGTTATTTATTTAACTAATGATTTAATTACCAAAAGAAAATCCATAAATGATTTTTATCATTTTTTATTTATTACAATGCTTGCTTATAAAGAAGGTAAGCATTTTATTAGCATCTCTCCTAAAAATGTAAAAATTTTATTAGATGATGAAGAGCTTAAGAAAAGACCAGAACTATATAAAATATTACAAAGTTATAATATTCATTGTAAATCTTATAATTTAAAAAATTTTGAAAAATATTTTAATATTATAATTAGCATTATTCCAGATGGAGAAGAATATAATGAAAAAAATGGAGCTGATATTGAATATAGATATATAAAATATAATAAATTTTTAGATAGTGTTACAATTCAAAAAACTGTTCTATTAGGTGAGAATCCAAGTGATGCAGAAATTTATAAAGTTATTTCAGATTATTATCAAGAACAAAAGAAAATTAATTATCGTTGTTTATATGAAGCAAGAGGTGGTGGTGGAAATACTGTCGTAAAAGAGTATGAACCTATTCATGTTCAAGAAGAACGATTTTGTTTATGTATTTTAGATAGTGATATAAGATATAAAGAACAAACTGCTTATGGTGACACAGCGAAATTTGTAATAGAATATGTGAAGAGAAATACTAAAAACTACAAAACAACGATAAAAATTATTGAAGTTTTAGAATTAGAAAACTTATTACCATTAAATTTCTATAAAGATACTTATCCTCATAAAATCAATATTGTTTATGATATTGAAAAAATATTATTAGTGGATTCAAATTTTAAAAAATATTTTGATTTTAAAAAGGGGATTTATTGTAAATATGATAGTAAAAAATCGACTTGTAAAGTCTATTTAAAAGATTACTTATGTCCATTAATTGAAACAGCAAAAATCACAACAGAGAATGAAAAATTATTAAATGGTTTTCAAGGTAAAAATACAGATATTTTACAAGATTTCATCAAAAAAGACTTGACTTATATATTTGAAAGTATAAATAATGATTCTTTTGTTAAACCTTATTGGGATGAATTAGGAAAATTAATTGCTTCACATATACTAGCACCTAATAAGCAAAGAGCAATATAGACAACAAAACCTTGCACCGAACAGGTAAACCTGTCGGTAAAGTCAGTCGTTATTTCGTCCCCGCTCCGCGGGAACGAAATAACGCTGAGTTCAGCACTGCGTGCCTGCTCCGTTATGTCATTCTACGCTCCGCTACGAATAACAAAACGCAGCAGTCACCATTTAAGCTAATCTCCAGAAAACACCTAACGGTGTATTCTGAAACTTAACTTAAATGGTGCTGAACTCAGCGTTATCTTAAGGAAAAGAATATTATGAAAACCATAGGGTTACTTGGTGGTATGAGTTGGGAATCAACTTTATCATACTATCAAATTATAAATCAATACACAAATAAACTGTTAGGGAACCAAAATAATGCAGTATCGATTATATATACTGTCAATTTTGAACAAATCGAACAACTGCAACATCAAAATAGATGGGATGAAGCGAGTGATATTTTAGAACAAGCCTGCAAGTCATTGCAAAATGCCGGAGCTGATTTTATCATTATATGCACTAATACTATGCATAAACTATTGCCAAAAATTAGTAAAAATATTGATATTCCATTTTTACATATTGCAAAAGCTACTTCAAATGAAATACAAAAAGCAAATATTAAAAAAGTAGGTTTATTGGGAACAAAATTTACCATGCAAGAAGATTTTTATAAACAAATTTTAATTGATGATGGTATTGAAGTTATTATTCCAAATAAAAAAGATATGGATTTAATTCATAAAATTATTTATAATGAATTATGCTTAGGTAAAATCAAAGAAAGTTCTAAACAAATTTTTATTGATATTATAAATAAAATGGAAAATATAGAGGGAGTTATTCTAGGGTGTACAGAAATTGGACTTTTGATTAATCAAAATGATTTTAAAGAAATAAAAGTATTTGATACCACAAAAATACATGCTATTCAAGCTGTTGAGTTTGCATTGGATAAAAATTAATGACAAAACAAGAACAATTAGATATCTTATATCCTATATTAAATGATATATCTGTAATACCAAAAGATATTTGGCAAGATGCAAGTAAATATTTTCAAACTAAAACCTTACAGCAAGGGGAACATCTGTTTTGTGCAGGTGATAAAGTTAAAGATTTTTATTTTTTAATTGATGGATTAGCAAGATATTATTATCTTACTGAAGACGGAAAAGAGTTTAACAAATCATTTGCTCAAGAGCAAGGACATCTTCTAAGCAGTATATCAGCTGTTTCAAAAGATGAAAGTTCCCCTTTTTTTGTAGAAACATTAACAAGATTTACAGTTTTATATATCTCATATAAAGATTTTGTATTTTTAGCAGAAAAATATTTAGAATGGAATAGATTACTTTTAAAAATCTATGAAAAATTAATTATCAAAAAAGAAAGACGTGAAGAAAACTTTTTATGCTTAAACGCAACACAAAGATATGAAATATTTTTACAAGAGTATTCAAAAATTGTTGATATAGTTCCAAACTATCATATCGCTTCATATTTAGGCATCACAGATGTTGCTTTATCTCGTATTAGAAAACAGATGAGCTTAACAAATGTTAATTGGGAATTAAAGGGGACAGGCTACTTTTAAGTAATATTACAATATAATTTCCTAACAAAGTACCTAAAAAAGGACTAATATGCCAAGAATTGCCAGAGGTTTAGCCGGTGGTGAGATATATCATATCATCAACAGAGGAAATAGAAGAGCAGAAGTATTTCATAATACTAAAGATTATGAAAAATTTATAGAACTTATGAAAGCAGCTAAAAAAATAGCAAATATAAAAATATATAGCTTTGCACTGATGCCAAATCATTTTCACTTCATCATAGAACTAAATGAAGCAGAAGATTTAAGCAAATATATGCAATGGCTACTTACAAGCTATGTGAGGTATTACAATAAAACATATAAAACCTCAGGTCATCTTTGGCAAGGAAGATATAAAAGCTTTATCGTTCAAAGAGACAATTATCTTTTAACACTACTAAACTATGTAGAGCAAAACCCACAAAGAGCAAAACTAAAACAGTGGAAATTTATTTCATCAAACAGTGAAATAAATGATTTTATAGACGAATTACCGATAGAACTTCCTAAAAATTGGGAAGAATTAAAAAAAGAAGTTTTAAACAAACAAGAAAAAGAAAAAATAGATAATTCAATCCAAAGACAAAGCCCTTATGGTGATGATGATTGGATCGTTAAAACAGCACAAAAATATGATATAATATCTACTATAAACCCAAGAGGAAGACCTAAAAGAGTAACAGGGGATGAATAAAAGTAGCCTGTCCCCTTTAATTTTACAATCCAAAGACAAAGCCCTTATGGTGATGATGATTGGATCGTTAAAACAGCACAAAAATATGATATAATATCTACTATAAACCCAAGAGGAAGACCTAAAAGAGTAACAGGGGATGAATAAAAGTAGCCTGTCCCCTTTAATTTTATACTGCCCCCTTTAACTTTATAACTCTTTAACTTTATAACTCTTTAACTTTATAACTCTTTAACTTTATAACTCTTTAACTTTATAACTCTTTAACTTTATAACTCTTTAACTTTACTGGTCACCAATATCTAAAGGAAAATAATGCCATCAATAGCAAATACACCTAAGCCACCATATTATGCCGTCATATTTACTTCTATTAAGTTGGCCGAAGATATGGGGTATGATAAAATGTCAGAAAAAATGATAGAAGCAGTATCAAAGCGGGACGGTTTTTTGGGATTTGAATCCGCAAGAGATGATATAGGTATTACGGTTTCATACTGGAAGGATTTGGAATCAATTAAAAACTGGAAAGCAGATATGGAGCATAAAAAAGCTCAAAAATCAGGTAAGGAGATCTGGTACAAGCAGTACAAGATAAGAGTTGCAAAAGTTGAAAGGGATTATGGATTTTAGATATTTATTGCTGCTTATAGATTTGTAACCATTTGTTAACTTTTTACTTAATTTGTTCTATTTTTATCATAAAAAGTAAAATTTATATCATTAAAAGCAAACATTTTGTAAAATGATTTATTATATAAACTTCAGAAGGAAACATCAAAAATGGTAGATAGATATGCTAGAGAGCAGATGAAAAGCAAATGGAGTATGCAGGCAAAGTATGATGCTTGGCTTAAAGTGGAAAAAGCTGTGGTAAGGGGCTGGAACAAGCTAGGTCTTGTACCCGATGAGGACTGTGAAAAGATACTGAAAAATGCAAAGTTTGATATAAAAAGAATTGATGAAATTGAACAAACAACCAAACACGATGTCATAGCATTTCTAACAAGTGTCGCTGAAAGCCTTGGGGATGAAAGCAGATGGGTACATTACGGAATGACAAGCAGTGACTGCATAGATACGGCTGTTGCTTTGCAGATGAAAGATTCGCTCGAGCTTATCATAGAAGATGTACAAAAACTTTTGGAAGCTATAAAAAAGAGAGCTTATGAGCATAAGATGACTTTGATGGTCGGAAGAAGCCATGGGATACATGGTGAGCCTATCACATTCGGTTTGGTTCTTGCGGTTTGGTATGATGAGATAAAAAGAAATCTTACCAACCTAAAACAAGCTTTGGAGTTTATCTCAGTCGGACAGATAAGTGGTGCCATGGGCAATATAGCACATGCTCCCATAGAGCTTGAAGAGTATGTATGTAAAGAACTGGGACTTAAACCAGCTCCCGTATCAAATCAAGTCATCCAAAGAGACAGATATGCAAACCTCATGAATGCTTTGGCGCTTCTTGCATCATCTTGCGAAAAAATCGCGGTTGCCGTTAGACACTACCAAAGAACCGAAGTTTATGAAGCCGAAGAGTTTTTCAGCAAAGGGCAAAAAGGAAGTTCCGCGATGCCTCACAAAAGAAATCCCGTTTTAAGCGAAAATGTAACCG
This sequence comes from Thiofractor thiocamini, assembly GCF_055384375.1. Taxonomy (NCBI): domain Bacteria; kingdom Pseudomonadati; phylum Campylobacterota; class Epsilonproteobacteria; order Campylobacterales; genus Thiofractor; species Thiofractor thiocamini. The sequence continues at coordinate 1,769,923 of NZ_AP042389.1, forward strand.
GACTTTGCAGAATGATAAGAAGTTACGCTATGCCTGCAATGGAAAATGTAGCTTTGTGGCATGAAAGAGATATATCTCACAGCTCAGTTGAGAGATTTATCCTGCCTGATGGATTTGTGACAACTGACTTTATGCTAACTAGACTAACCGGCATCATAGAAAAACTTGTAGTTTATCCTGAAAACATGATGAAAAATCTAAATCTAACAGGCGGACTTGTGTTTTCTCAAAGAGTTCTTCTTGAGCTTCCAAAAAAAGGAGTCAGTAGAGAAGATGCATATAAAATAGTCCAGAGAAATGCTATGAAAGTATGGGAAGAAATACAAAAGGGTAAATCACCACTCAATGAAAAAGGTGAAAGTTTGTTCCTTGAAAATCTTTTAAATGATAAAGAGCTTAGAGATAAACTGAGTCCTGAAGAGATAAGAGAGTGTTTTGACTATTCATACTATACTAAAAATATAGATAAAATTTTTGAGAGGGTTTTTAAAGATGACTAAAATATTGACTGTTACAAAAAGAAATGGAAGAATTGAACCGCTTGATATAACCAAGATCCAAAAATACACTTCAGCAGCAGTCGCCGACCTTGAAAATGTCTCTCAAAGCGAACTTGAGCTTGATGCAAGGATACAGTTTCGTGACGGTATCTCAACTGAAGAGATCCAGCAGACTCTTATAAAAACCGCAGTTGATAAGATAGATGTTGACAAGCCGGACTGGACTTTTGTCGCTGCAAGACTTTTTTTGTATGATTTGTATCATAAAGTAGGGCGTAATATAGGAGGAGAAAAAGGCAATCCTTACCATTCATTTAGAAAATATTTTGAAACAGGCGAAAAAGAGGGAAGGATTATAGAGGGGCTAAGAGATAAGTATGATCTTGACGAGTTGGATAGTTATATAAAGCCCGAGAGAGATCTGCAGTTTACTTACCTTGGAGTCAAGACACTAAATGATAGATATCTTTTAAAAAACAGACAGGGAAGTCCGATAGAGCTTCCTCAGTATATGTTTATGGCAATTGCCATGTTTTTGGCTCAAAATGAGTTTGACAAAATGAGCTGGGCAAAGAGATTTTATGATCTTATAAGCAAATTCGAAGTGATGCTTGCTACTCCTACGCTTTCAAATGCCAGAACCCCAAGACATCAGCTAAGCTCTTGCTATATAGGAAGTACCCCTGATAATATAGAAGGAATTTTTGACGGATTTAAAGAGATGGCATTACTTTCCAAGTTTGGTGGAGGTATAGGCTGGGACTGGTGCAAAGTAAGAGGTATAGGAAGCAGTATAGATGGACACAAAAATGCTGCCGGCGGTATCATACCGTTTTTAAAGATAGCAAACGACGTAGCGATTGCGGTGGATCAGCTAGGTACTAGAAAAGGTGCGATAGCCGTATATGTAGAGCCTTGGCACATAGATATAGCTGACTTTTTGGATCTTAGAAAAAACTCGGGCGAAGAAAGACGAAGAGCACATGATCTTTTTCCTGCTCTTTGGATAAACGATCTTTTTATGAAAAGGGTTATGAATGATGAGAGATGGACTCTTTTTGACCCCTTGGATGTTCCTGATCTAACCGATGTATGGGGAGAAGAGTTTGAGAAAAGATATATCGCCTATGAAAATGATGACCATATCATAAAAGAAAGCATAAATGCAAAAGAGTTGTGGAAAAAAGTACTGCTTAGTTACTTTGAGACGGGATTGCCGTTTTTGTGTTTTAAAGACAATGCGAACAGAGTCAATCCAAACCAACACTCAGGCATTATAAGAAGTTCAAATCTTTGTACTGAGATATTTCAAAATACCGCTCCAAACCACTATAAAATAAAAGTAAAATTTGATGATGGCTCGATCAAAACTTACGAAGAAGAGGATGATGTAAAAGTAGATGGCGGTGTAATAAAAAAAGCAAAGAAGATAACGGCACTAGATACGATAGATGATAAAAAAGTCTTTATCGTCGAAAAAGAGAAAAATGACGGCAAAACCGCAGTTTGTAATCTTGCAAGTATCAATCTTTCCAAAATCCACACAAAAGATGATATAGAAAGGATTATGCCCATAGCTATAAGGATGCTCGATAATGTCATAGAGCTTAACTTTTATCCTTTGGAAAAAGTAAAACAGACAAATCTAAAAAGCAGATCCATCGGTCTTGGCGTTATGGGCGAAGCGCAAATGTTAGCTCAAAACCAGATAGAGTGGGGAAGCGATGATCATTTTGAAAAGATAGACCAAATTATGGAAATGGTTAGTTACAATGCCATAAAAGCTTCATCAAATCTGGCTATCGAAAAAGGGAAATACCCCGAATTCGAGGGCTCTAACTGGAGCAAAGGTATATTCCCTATAGATTTGGCAAATGAAGAAGCAAAAAAACTAACACCTAACAGAGGTGGTTTGTTTGGATATATATATGACTGGGAAAAACTTAGGGAAAAAGTTAAAAAAGACGGAATGAGAAACGGATATCTTATGGCTATAGCACCGACTAGCTCCATATCCATACTTGTTGGAACCACTCAAACGATTGAGCCTATATATAAAAAGAAATGGTTTGAGGAAAACCTGAGTGGACTGATCCCCGTATGTGCTCCAAATCTCAATATAGACACATGGAGATACTACACCCCGGCGTATGATCTGGATCAGAAACTTATAGTTAAAGCCGGAGCCGTTAGACAAAAATGGATAGATCAAGGACAAAGTCTCAATATCTTCATGAAGCTTGAAAAAGCCTCCGGAAAATATCTGCATGAAATTTACTCTCTAGCATGGAAGCTTGGAGTAAAATCCACATATTATCTAAGAAGCCAGTCGCCAGAGAGTGAGCAAGATATTGCAGATAGAACGGGAGAGTGTTTAAGTTGCCAGTAAAATATGTGTAAAATTGTAATATTTTTATAATTTTTTCAAAAAGAATTATAATAAAAACTTTTATAAGTTTAATAAAAGTTTCAACTTGGTATTATAATTTTACATTAATTAAAAAAATTTTAAGGAGTATTAATGAAAAAAGTTTTGAGTGTAGCTGCAGCGGCAGTATTGGTTAGTAGTGCTTTAGTGGCAAAAGAGGTTAAGATAGGTGTTGTTCTTCCTTTAACAGGACCTATTGCGGCATTTGGTCAAACAAGTAAAGGTGGGCTTGATATAGCTTACGCACAAAATCACAAGTTAAAAAACGGTGATGATGTAAAACTTATAGTTTTAGATGATAGAGGAGATAAAGTCGAGGCTGCTACTGCGGTTAAAAGACTTATCAACAAAAACAATGTAACCGTTATCTTAGGTGAAGTTGCAAGTTCAAACTCTATGGCAATGGCACCGGTAGCAGAAAATGCAAAAACTCCTATGATAACTCATGCTTCAACAAACCCAAGAGTTACAAAAGGTAAAAAGTTCGTTACAAGAGCTTGTTTTATAGATCCTTTCCAAGGAGCAGTTGCTGCAAACTATGCACTTAGCAAAGGTTTGAAAACAGCCGTTATAGTTACTGATACAAAGCAAGACTATTCTGTCGGTCTTTCAAAAGCATTTAGAAAAGCTTACACAAAAGGCGGCGGTAAAGTTTTAAAAACTGTTTATATCAACTCAGGAGACAAGGATTTTAACGCTCAGGTTTCTACCATAAAGTCACTTCATCCAGATATCATTGACTTTACAGGATATTATCCAGAGGGCGCACTCCTTGCTAGACAAGCTAGGGCTGTTGGAGTTAAAGCTCCATTCATAGGCGGCGACGGTTCAGGATTTCCTGAGCTTGTAAAGATAGGTGGAAAAGCTGTTGAAGGCTTTATGTATACTGACCACTTCAACGAAGCGGCAGCAAAAAGTCCTGAGGCAAAAGCTTATGTTGAGGCTTTCCATGCGAAAAATCACAAAGCAGCTGACTCAATGGGAGCACTTGCAGCCGATGCTTACGGTATGATACTAGCAGCTATGAATAAATGTATAGATGAGGGCAAAGCACCTACTGATAAAGTTTGTGTAAACAATAACTTAAGACATACTAAAAACTATCATGGTGTTACAGGTGTCATAAATATAGATAAAAATGGAAATGCTGTAAAATCAGCAGTCGTTAATGTTGTTAAAAATGGTAAGTTTGCTTACCTAACAACTGTTAACCCATAATATTTCTTCGCTCCGGGGACTTTCCCGGAGCAATAACACATGCTTCCTACACAACTTAAAAAAATTATAAGAAAACTGTCGAATTTAAAAAATAATTATGTAATGTTAAGATATCATAACGATTACATTTCAAAATAGGGTGAAATATGGACTTTTCAACTTTTATGCAGCAAATGGTTAACGGCGTTAGTCTTGGCAGCATGTATGCTCTCATCGCCATAGGCTATACGATGGTTTACGGAGTGCTTAGACTTATAAACTTCGCGCATGGTGACATTATGATGGTAGGTGCTTTTATAGCTTATGTTGCCCATACTTCAGGGGTGCCTTTTGAGCTTTCTGTTCTTATAGCGATTATCGGTGCTTCGATAGTGGGTATATTAACTGATAAGATAGCTTATAAACCACTTCGTGAAGCTCCCAAGATTTCTCTACTTATAACTGCTATCGGTATAAGTTTTTTCCTTGAGAACTTGTTTAATGTAATGTTCGGAGGAGTGCCAAGAGCATTTTCGGCACCGGATTATTTAACGGGAACTATACATTTAGGCGATGTTGTTATGCCTGTTATGGTTTTTGTAGTGCCAGCAGTTACTTTGATTCTTTTGGCAATAATACTTTGGATACTTTATAGAACAAAATACGGAATGGCTATCAGGGCTCTGGCTTTTGATATACCAACGGTAAAACTTATGGGTATAAATGCGGATTTTATCATATCTATAGTTTTTGCTCTTGGATCGGCTCTTGCCGCAGTTGGCGGTGTATTTTATGCTGTAAGTTATCCTTCTATCGATCCGCTTATGGGTATCATAGTAGGTCTTAAAGCTTTCGCAGCGGCAGTCTTGGGTGGCATAGGAAGTGTTGCCGGGGCAGTTGTGGGAGGATTTATACTTGGGTTTACCGAGATAGTCGTTGTTGCATTTATGCCAGATCTGGGAGGATACAAAGATGCTTTTGCTTTTATCTTCTTGATACTTGTATTGTTGTTTAAACCTACTGGTATCATGGGTCAAGACTTAGATAGAAGCAGATTCTAAGGAGTTATGATGTTGATAGAAAAAAAACACTTTTTACAACTATTTTTTTTAGTTGCGACGATTTGGTTCATATGGTATGCACAAAATCATATGGATCCGTATACGGTCAGTATTTTAAATAATATCGCGATATTTGCCATATTGGCACTTAGTTACAATCTTATAAATGGAATTGCCGGGCAATTTTCACTGGAGCCAAACGGTTTTGTGGCGATTGGAGCTTATGTAACGGCTCTATTTTTGATTCCTGGAAGCGACAAGCTTGATATGTTCGCACTTGAAGATCCGGCTCCTATAGTCATGGCAATGCACTCTTCTTTTTTGCCGGCACTTATCATGAGTGGTATCGTAGCGGCAGCTATAGCATTCATCCTTTCCATTCCGGTTTTTAGAGTTAGAGGTGATTATCTGGCTATCGTAACGCTTGGTTTTGGTTTTATCATTAGGATATATGCCATAAACAATCCAAAATATACAAACGGTGCCATGGGGCTTAACGATATACCTTCAGTAGCAAATCTGTATTGGTGCGGTTTTATAGCAGTTATAACCTTTATCGTGATGATCAATATAATCTACTCAAAATTCGGACGGGCCATGAAAGCAGTAAGAGATGACGAGGATGCGGCAACCGCTATGGGAGTAAATACTTTTTGGATGAAAACTTACGCTTTTATGACAAGCGCGTTTTTTGAAGGTATCGGGGGAGGTTTGATGGCTTCTCTTCTTACAACCATATCTCCTGACCAGTTTACATTTTTACTTACATTCCAACTTCTTATCATCATAGTTCTTGGAGGACTTGGAAGTATGAGCGGGGCGATTTTGGGTACCATTCTTGTAATGGGTGGAAGCGAATGGCTTAGATTTTTGGATCAAAACATGGATATATTCGGCTACAACACCGGAGCTCATCCGGGTCTTAGGATGGTTGTATTTTCCATACTTCTTATCGTGATGATGCTTTTTGCGAGAAAAGGATTGTTCGGCAACAAAGAGTTGACTGAAATCTTTAAAAGGACTAAAAAATGATCCTTGAGGTAAAAAACGTTACAATGAGATTTGGCGGTGTTACCGCTATAGACAACCTAAGCTTTGGAGTGAAGTCAGGTGAGATATTTGGTCTTATCGGGCCAAATGGGGCTGGAAAAACAACGATATTCAATATCATCACAGGAAATTACCAACAAACTGAGGGTGAAGTTTTTTTTCTACATGAGTCGATATCAGGTATAAAACCTAATGTGATAGTTCAAAAAGGTATAGCCAGAACTTTTCAAAATATAAGGCTTTTTAAAAGTATGTCAGTTTTGGATAATGTTCTTATAGGGTTTCACAACGAAGCCAATTATACTTTTTTCGAGTCTATTTTGAGGCTTCCAAGATATTTTTCAAATGAAAGAAGACTCAAAGCTGCAGCTATGGATATACTAGAGAGATTTGGTATAGCACAGTATGCTGATTATAATGCTACGGCTTTAAGCTACGGAAACCAAAGAAAAGTTGAAATCGCAAGAGCTTTGGCAACTGAGCCGAAACTTCTTTTGCTTGATGAGCCGGCAGCCGGAATGAACCCGATTGAAACGGAAGATTTGTCAAATATCATAAGAAATATCAAAGAAGAGTACGGTTTGACTGTGCTTTTAATCGAGCATGATATGAAGTTTGTCAACAATATGTGCGATAAAGTTTTGGTTCTTGACTACGGTGAAGAGATATTTGAAGGAAAACCGGCTGATGCTATCGTCGATGAAAATGTTATAGCAGCTTATTTGGGAGATTTTACACATGCTTAAAGTTAAAAATTTAGAAGTTTATTATGGTGTTATAGCTGCCGTAAGAGGTATAAATTTTGAGGTAAAAGAGGGTAATATAGTAACACTTATAGGATCAAACGGTGCCGGCAAGACTTCAACACTAAATGCTGTTGTTAACAGTATAAAGAAAAAAGGTATAGTGGATTATTTTGGTGTCGATATAGCAAAACTTAAAACCCATGAAATTATAAAAAGAGGCATATCTTTGGTTCCCGAGGGAAGAAGAGTATTTATCAATCTAACAGTTGATGAAAATCTCAGAATGGGTGCGTTCAATAATGATGAGAATTTTGAAACACTAAGAAATGAAATGTATGAAATCTTTCCAAGACTTGCAAGTAGAAAAGACCAACTTGCCGGAACGATGAGCGGTGGTGAACAACAAATGCTGGCAATCGCAAGAGCATTGATGAGCGAGCCTAAGCTTTTGATGCTAGATGAACCAAGTCTGGGACTAGCACCAAAAATCGTAGGCGAGCTTTTTGAAGTCATCCAAAGACTCAAGGAAAGCATTACTATACTTTTAGTTGAGCAAAATGCCTTTGCGGCTTTGAAAATTGCCGATTATGCATATGTTTTGGAAAATGGAGAAGTAGCACTTGAAGATGATGCAAAAGTGCTTTTAGGTAATGATGAGGTTAGAAAAAAATATCTAGGAGGATAAAAGAGAGGCTTAAGCCTTCTCTTTTGTCTGGCATGAAGGACAAACTCCTTCAAAAGTTACAAGAGTATCCGTTATATCATATCCACTCTCTTTTGCAGTATTGTTGGTAGGCCAACTATCATCTATCTCTATATCCTCGAGTTTCCCACAAACTTTACAAAAAAGATGGGCATGACCCTCTTTTGACAACTCATATCTTGCTTTATGTTTTGGAATTTTAACTTCAGTAAGAAAGCCGTTGTCAATCATGGAGTTTATATTTTTATAAACTGTTGCGAGGGAAATATATGGAAATATATTTTTCAAAGCTTCATATAAATTGTCTATATCTATATGACCTTTTTTTTCGATTTCATCTATCATATACATTCTTTGCGGTGTTGCTTTCAAATTGTAAGTTTTAAGCATTTCTCTATAATCTTTCATACTGTTTCTCCTTTTTTATCAAAAGTGAAGTTTAGCTTCACATATATAAGCCATACCGTTATTTAGCCCGAATTGTACAAAAGTTACAAAGAAATGTCAATTAAAGAAAAAATTATATACTCAAAATTATATGCACTTAATAATAATTTTCTTTTAAGAATTGTATGATATAATTGTTAAAGGAAAAAAATTTTCCTTTAAATTTTTACACAGGAGATACAATGAGACAATATGAAACATACAAATGTTCGGTTTGTGGTAATGAAGTAGAGGTGCAAAATGTAGGTGGAGGTACTCTTAGCTGCTGTGGTAAAGAGATGGAGTGTATAACACAAAATTTAACAGCTATCAATCTTATGAAGGCATTTGCAGGAGAATCACAGGCAAGAAACAAGTATGAATTTTTTGCTGAGATTGCAAAAGAGGAAGGGCTTCACAGGATTGCAAGATTTTTTCAAGAGGCAGCAGATAATGAAAAATACCATGCCCAGGCAGAATTTAAAGCATATAACAAGCTTGTTAACGGTGTAGAATTGGATTCGACTGTAAAAAATCTTCAGTATGCCGCTGATGGCGAAAGATATGAGCATACTACGATGTATCCAAATTTTGCAGAAATTGCGAAAGAGGAGAATTTAAAAGATATTGCAAGATTATTGAGCGCTATAGGTAAAGTTGAAGTTGAACATGAAGCTGAGTATTTGGCTTTAAAACAGGCATTGATAGATGAAGGATTTTTTAACAGCGAACAAGATGAGTACTATGTGTGTGAAGTTTGCGGTCATGTCCACAGAGGAAAAAAACCTCCAAAAGCCTGCCCTTTATGTAAAGCACCAAGTGAATACTTTAAGAAAAGATGTGATGATGTAACTGTAGGATAAAGAGTAGTTTTCTACTCTTTATCCTCATCTTTCTTTTCGCTCTTGTTGATATTGTCTTTGGTGGATTTTATAGCGTTATCTATAGCGTTTTTTGCTACTTCCCAGGCTCTTAGTCCTAACTTTTTAGACTCCTTGGCAACATTCTCTATATCCTCTTTTTTTATATTTTTTATCTTTTTGTCTATCTGCAGTTCGGAAAGTTTGTTTGCCAAAGTTTTTCTAAGCTCGTTTACTTTTGGGCTTTCTTTGAGTTTTTCGACTTTTCTAAGAATATTTTCTTTGGTATCGGTAGTTATCTTCATAAGTCTTGTCATCGAGTTATCAAGTTCTGAGACGATTTCTTCCAAAATCTGCTTAGAAATACCGTCAGATTGCCTTGATGCGGTTTTTATCAAGTCTATGAAATCACTATTTAAGTCTATGATGTTCAAACCTTCAAAAAGTATCTTTTCCTCTCTTTGGTCTCGGATCTCATCTGGTAAAAATTCTAAATTGTTGTTGAAATCATTTATGGCATTGGCGATACCGTTCTTTATGCCTTTTGTGGTGCCTCTTAGGATCTCTTTTGCAAATGCCTGATACTCGTCAGCTATGCTAACTGCTACATTTAGTACCGTTTTTGCCGCCTCCAAGGTTTTTTCTTTGCTGAAGTCATCTCCTCCTATGGTTTGAAATATGACGTTTTGTATGATAGCTTCGGTAACTTCTTCTATATTTTTTCTATTTTCTATAGTCGTTATGATAGCCTCTTCTGTGGTTTCTTTCAAGATGCCAAGAAGCAGCACCTCCTTGAGCTTGGTGTCTTTGACGGCCATCTCCAGGTAGCCTGAGGTTTTCTCATCAAAGTTATCGGAAAATTTCTCTATATTTTCATAAATATCCTGCAGTGTATTTTTCAATTCCTCTTTTTCAGCCTCTATCTCTTTTTTCAATCTTGTAACCATGGAAATCTTTTTGTAAATGTCCAGTTCCTTTTCTCTTGATAAAGCCTCCATGGCACCCTCTATCACGGAAGAAATGGTACTTATGTTTTCTATGCCTTCATTTTCCAGGACTTTTATGTAACTTTTTATGAGCTCGACCACTCTTTGTTTTTTGCTTTCATCGTTTTTCAGTCTGCTTATCTTTTGTTTCGTAATCGAATAACAGGCATTTTTTATATTTTGTTCTATTTTATTTACTTCTTTTTCTTTGCCCATTTCTTTTAAAAATTCACTTTTTAAACTTTGCATTTTTTATCCTTATATTATGATCTTTATATTTTTATCTTTTTTGAGTGATTCATATATACTTTTTCTATCTTCATCGCTGTGAACTACCAATGAAAGAATATAGCTGTCATATTTACCGTTTTTACTCTTTTTTGAAAAGGTAAGTTTGTAGTTTCTGTTGCCTAGCAGTTCTTTTATAGAGCTTTTTAAATCATCCGACGAGTCGGTAATGAGCTTATACTCCCAGTTGCACGGATAGTCTAAACCAAGTTCTTTATCAAGATTCTCGTTTAAAGTGCCCACTTTTACCTCCCTCTTTTTCTTCAAGCATTATATCTTTGATGATCATGGATTTGTCGATCGCCTTAGCCATATCATAAATGGTCAACAAACCTATGCTAACTCCCGTTAGTGCCTCCATCTCCACGCCTGTTTTTCCTTTGAGCTTTGCTGTTAGTGTTAGCTTGAAGCCGGGAAGTTCTGGCAGTTCTTCCACGTCGCAATTTATGGAAGTCAGCATCAAAGGATGACACATGGGTATAAGAGAGCTTGTTTGTTTTGCCCCCATTATGGAAGCGATAACAGCTGTTTGTAAAACAGGACCTTTTTTTGTTTTGTTTTGTGTTATCATTTCGTATGCATCTTTGTTCATTTGTATGATACCGCTTGCCTTTGCGATTCGTATAGTATCATCTTTTGGAGAAACATCCACCATCTTTGGTCTATCTTTTTCATCTAAATGAGTTAATTTCATAAAATGTCCTAAAATATTTTTTTAATTTTACCATATTTGGTATAATATAATATGAAATTTCTAAAAATAGAAGAAAAAAACGATCATTGTGTTTTACATTGCTTACAGAAGTGGGATATGTATCATGCAAAAGAGATACAAAAAGAGACTGCTCTTGCACTTAAAAAAAGTAAAGACTTCGATAATGTCATCATAGATCTATCAGACCTGAAAGATATAGATACTGCCGGTTCCATCATTATTTATGAATTAATTGAAGAGTTGAGAAAGAGTAAAAAAGTCGATCTTCTAAAAGCAAGCGAGGAAGAAGAGAGATTTATTGATTTCATATATGCATCCATTGCCAAAGAAAAAGGCACTCCTATAGTTATCAAGCCACTAAATTTTTTGGAAAGAACGGGCAAATATTTTATAGATTTTTTAAATGATATGCGGCTGTTCTTAGTTTTTATAGGAGAGTCGACCGCATCATTTTTCATATATCTTACCATACCAAGAAGGATTAGATTCAAGTCCATTGTGAAAGGGATAGAAAATGCCGGAGTGAATGCACTTCCTATCATTGCACTTACTTCATTCTTAGTTGGGGTGGTGGTTGCATATCAAAGTGCCGTACAGCTTCAAAAATTCGGCGCAAATATTTTTATAGTGGATATGATAGGCATATCCGTAACAAGGGAATTGGCACCTCTTATAACAGCTATAGTGGTTGCAGGAAGAAGTGGGTCATCATATACCGCTCAGATAGGAGCTATGAAGATAACAAGGGAATTGGATGCAATGAAAACCATGGGTTTCAATCTTTTTGAATTCATTGTACTTCCTCGTATCATAGCTTTGATGATAGCTATGCCTTTGATGATATTTTTTGCGGATTTGATGGGGATTCTAGGCGGCATGGTCGTTTCTAACTTTCAGATAGATATATCATATACCGAATTTTTAAAAAGGCTTCAAAATGTTTTAGAATTGAAGCATTTTTATATCGGACTATCAAAAGGACCGGTATTTGCCTTGTTGATAGCAAGTATAGGGTGCTTCAGGGGGCTTCAGGTAAAGCAAAATACTGAAAGTATAGGAAGATACACTACTATAAGTGTCGTAAATGCCATATTTTTGGTCATCGCCTGTGATGCACTTTTTTCGGTTATATTTACAAAGCTTGGAGTTTAGCCAAATGAGCCAAAAAGTTGTAGAAGTAAAAAATGTAACAACAAAATTTGGCAAAAAGATAGTTCATGACAATGTAAGTCTGCATGTGAACGAAGGTGAGATATATGGACTTTTAGGTGGTAGCGGAAGCGGAAAGTCAACACTTTTAAATGAAATGATAATGCTTTTAAAACCCACAAGCGGGGAGATAAAAGTTCTTGGAAAAGATGTCATCGATATTTCCAATGAAGATGCGATATATCTCAAACATAATTGGGGAGTGCTGTTTCAAAGCGGTGCACTTTTTTCTTCGCTAAACGTAAGAGAAAACATAGATGCACTTTTAAAAGAGTATACTGATTTGAGTCAAAGAACAAGAGATGATATAATAAAGCTCAAAATCGAACTGGTAGGGCTGAAGATGGATGTATTGGGACTTTATCCAAGCCAGCTAAGTGGTGGCATGATCAAAAGAGTGGCATTGGCCAGAGCACTTGTCATGGATCCCAAGATCCTATTTTTGGATGAGCCTACAAGTGGGCTTGATCCTGTAGGAGCTCAAGAGTTTGATGATATGCTTTATAGCTTAAGAAATATGCTTGGATTTAGTGTAGTTATGGTTACACATGATCTTGATACGGTATGGAATATAGTAGACAGGCTTGCATTGCTGGGAAATTCCAAAGTAGTTGCACAAGGATCTTTACAAGAAGTGTTAAAAGTCGATAATCCTATTGTAAATAGTTTTTTTAAAGGCAAAAGAGGAATGCTAAGAAGGAAAGCGGATGGAAAGTAGAACCAATTATGCAATAGTGGGGATTTTTGTTTTATTGTTCAGTGCGGGAGTGCTGTTTTTTGCATTTTGGCTTGGAAAATATGGTTTTAACGATGAGTATGACTTGTATAAAGTTTATACAACCGAATCCGTCTCAGGACTTAGTGTGGATGCATCCGTAAAATACAGGGGAGTCGATGTGGGATCAGTCGGTAATATCAGCATAAATCCTAAAAATACAAAAGAGATAGTAATACTGCTAAAAGTAAAAAAGGGAACACCGGTTACCAAAGGTATGAAAGCTGAACTAAAATACTTTGGATTGACCGGTTTGGCTTATATAGAGTTAACGGGCGGAAAAGCCGGAGCACCACTGTTAACTAACAAGAACGGGCATATCCCTGTTTTAAAGACCAAGCCCTCACTCTACAGTAGGCTTGATACGACTTTGACGGATGTTACTGCTAAGATATCCGTTACTTTAGATAAGATCGATAAACTTTTAAATGATCAAAATATACAAAATATCAGCAAAACCATAGAAAATACCAAAGAAGTAACCGGAGCGCTAAAGGAGTCGAAAGAAGATATAAAAGAGGCTATAGCTAACTTTTTGAAGATAGAACAAAACATAAATGCTTTAAGTGATTCTCTCAAGGAGACTTCGAAAAAGATATCTTCTTCATCTGATGCCTTCAAAGATATGTCTCTTTCTATAAAAAACAGTGCAAAAGAGAAACTTGATCAACTACTTTTGTCCATAAACAGCGTATCCAAACAGGCAAATACTCTTATAAAAGATGTTGTGAACAGTTTAAACAACGGAGACTATAATATAAAGCAAATATCCTCTTCGACTATCACACAGATAAACCAAGCTATAAGAGAATTGAAGATACTGCTTAAAGAGGGCGAAGAAACAGTAGAAGAGTTAAAAAACTCACCTAGTGATCTAATTTATAAAAAACAAACCCCAACATTGGGACCGGGAGAAAAAATACCATGAGACATATAAAGTATTTCTTGTTTTTGACGGCAATTATCTTGTTTGCTGGATGTGCTACAAAAAGTTTGCCACCGATTGAAAAATATACCATTGATGAGAGCTTTGATGTCGGTGTATCAACCGCATATGTCACAAATTGTAAAAGCATCAAGATCGATTTTCCCCAAAGCAGCAATGAGATCTTCAGTAAAAATATAATATACCAAAAAGGATTACAAAAAAACGGGTATTATTTTAGTAAATGGTTTGAAACTCCAAATGTTATGCTTTATAAATTGATACTTTCTAGTTTGCAAAAAAGAAAAGTATGCAAAATGATACTTCCCGAAGAGATTGATATTTCTGCACAGTATAGCTTAGGTAGCACTATATTGGATTTTTCTCAAAATTTTACCAAAAACGGAAGTTATGCCAGAGCAAAGGTGCTATTTTACATAAAAGATAACAAAGGGGACATAAAAGCCCAAAGATTGTTCAATAAGGTTGTAAAATGTAAAAGCAATGATGCCAAAGGTGCAGTCGATGCACTGAATACTGCATCAAAAAACATGGCTTTGGCTTTGGTTGAATGGCTTGAAAGTACTATAAATCGTTAAAGGGCATCTCTAAAACTCAAAATCAACCACTTTGGTTTTTATGCCCATTGATTTGAGTATGGATATGACTTTTAAATGTTCAGGGTGTTTAGCATAGTTTGCAAGGTCTTCTTTCGTTTCAAAATCACCTACAAGAGCTAAGTCATATGCTCTTTCCTCATCGGCAAAATTTATACCGACTTGATATGATCTTATAGTGTCGATTGTATCTTTTAACGGGAGTATTATATCTTTTACTCTCTTTTTGTTTTGCGGTGAATTGTCCTGTAGTTTAAAAAATACTATATGTCTTATCATATTTTTAAAGCCTTTTTGTATGTTTCTTTATCGTTGAGGTTTAAAAACGGTTGCTCATCTTCAAAGTCGATATATTCCGTATTTAGAATTTTTTCTAAAATCCTTAGCTTGTGAACGTCTTGCTCTATCATTTTCAATAACTCATCCTGACAACTCTTTTTATATATGGAACAAAGAGGATGGATGCCTTCTTTCGTTCTGGATATGATCATATCCAGCGCATTGTTATCTGCATCATAAAGTTTTTTAAAATGTTCGATATCGAAAAACGGGGTATCGACACTTATCGCAAAGATTTTATTGAAACCGTATTTTTTAAAAACACTATACATAGCAACTGCCGGCGAGTATATCGGCTGAGAGGGATTGTCTTTCTCGAAAAATTCGATATCCTCTATAAAATCTGCGTCAAAGTCAAATTTATCTTTGAATTTGGTACTTATATATATGTTTTCAAAATAAGGTTTAAATTTTTTATACTGATACTCCGTTAGAGTTTTTTCACCGCCAAAGGGAAGAAGTGCTTTATCCTCCCCCATTCGTCTGCTTTTTCCTCCCGCAAAGATTATGCAGGCTATATCTTTGTATTTCGAGTCTTCGTCCATAAATTTTTACAGCTCCCTCGGGTCTATTATCTTACCCGCAACGGCACTTGCCGCTGCCACAGCAGAATTTGCAAGGTATATTTCACTAGTTCTATCCCCCATTCTACCTACAAAATTCCTATTTGTCGTAGATACGCATTTTTCACCCTGTCCCAATATACCCATATATCCGCCAAGACAAGCTCCACAAGTCGGATTGCTAAACACGGCTCCTGCTTCACTGAATATATCGGTCAATCCCTCTTTTTGTGCCTGTAAAGCTATCTTGTTAGTAGCCGGGGTTATGATCATCCTTGTTCTTTTTGCCACTTTTTTACCCTTTAGTATCTTTGCGGCAATTCTCAAATCCTCAAGTCTACCGTTTGTACAGCTTCCTATAAACACTTGATCGATTTCTATATCGTCATTAACTGCTCTTTCGATACTTTTGCCGTTGGACGGAAGATGAGGATAAGCGATAACCGGACTTAATGCGGCAACATCTATCTTGATGACTTTTACATAAGATGCATCTTCGTCGCTGTAGAAATACTCCGGTTCATCTCTTAAATCTTTATCTTTTAAAAATCCTTTTGTTATCTCATCGGCTGCAATGATGCCATTTTTAGCTCCTGCTTCTATAGCCATATTGCAAAGTGAAAATCTATCATCCATTCCAAGATATTCCAAGGCATCGCCGGTAAATTCCAGAGTTTTATAAAGTGCCCCGTCAACTCCTAGTATTCTGATGACTTCCAAAATAATATCTTTTCCATATATATGTTTTCCAGGTTTTCCTGATAATTCTACTTTTATAGCTTCAGGTACTTTGAACCAGTTTTTACCCGTTACCATAGCATATGCCAAATCGGTTGAGCCCATACCTGTGGAAAATGCCCCAAGAGCACCATGCGTACAAGTATGTGAATCAGCTCCTATGATGACATCTCCAGGAAGCACTAGCCCTTTTTCAGGAAGAAGTGCATGTTCTATACCCATATCTTTTTCATCAAAAAAGAGTTTTAAGTCATGTTTGTATGCAAAATCTCTGCTGATTTTTGCTTGATTTGCACTTGCTATATCTTTAGCCGGTATAAAATGATCCATTACTATGGAAAAATTATCCGGTTTTGCCAGTTTTTTCGCTCCAGACTCTTCAAAAGCTCTTATGGATATAGGAGTTGTTATGTCGTTGCCGATTATCATATCTATATCGCAGTCTATGATATCACCGGCTTTTACCTCTTTGCCTACATGGGTACTGAAAATCTTTTCCGTAATCGTTTGTTTCATAATCCCTCTTTTTAGAAAATGGACTTTATTTTATCCAAAAAAGATTTAACAGTAAATAAATTAGTGTCGCTAATCGTATACATATATATAGTGTTTGATGGCATTAAAACTTTTCTCTAATTTGCTTTTTTATTTAACCTCTCTTTAAGCATCTTTGCTATATAATTTCGTCCTTGTTTGAGAGAACGAGTGTTGAAAAAGAGGCTTTTTTGTCATCTTTTCATGTTATTTAAAAACATATTATTGTCGATCTTTGAGAATCAATCAAGCGTCTTAGGCTTCATTATATTTATATATAAAGTCAAGACAAAAAACGTAAGTTTTTATTCTTGAGCCAAAAAACATTTAATTAATTTTAAATATTTAATGATAGATTTATCTATCATTTAAAACTCAACATTTTTATGGAGAGTTTGATCCTGGCTCAGAGTGAACGCTGGCGGCGTGCTTAACACATGCAAGTCGAACGGTAACAGAGGAGCTTGCTCCTGCTGACGAGTGGCGCACGGGTGAGTAATGTATAGCTAACCTGCCCCGAAGTGGGGGACAACAGTTGGAAACGACTGCTAATACCCCATATGCCTCTAATACATAAGTATGCGAGGGAAAGTTTTTCGCTTCGGGATGGGGCTGTATCCTATCAGCTTGTTGGTGAGGTAACGGCTCACCAAGGCTATGACGGGTAGCTGGTCTAAGAGGATGATCAGCCACACTGGAACTGAGACACGGTCCAGACTCCTACGGGAGGCAGCAGTGGGGAATATTGCACAATGGGGGAAACCCTGATGCAGCAACGCCGCGTGGAGGATGACGCATTTCGGTGTGTAAACTCCTTTTATCAGGGAAGAATTTTGACGGTACCTGATGAATAAGCACCGGCTAACTCCGTGCCAGCAGCCGCGGTAATACGGAGGGTGCAAGCGTTACTCGGAATTACTGGGCGTAAAGGACGCGTAGGCTGGTTTGCAAGTCAGGGGTGAAAGCCTACAGCTTAACTGTAGAACTGCTCTTGAAACTGCTTACCTAGAGTATGGAAGAGGCAGATGGAATTAGTGGTGTAGGGGTAAAATCCGTAGAGATCACTAGGAATACCGATTGCGAAGGCGATCTGCTGGGACATTACTGACGCTGAGGCGTGAAAGCGTGGGGAGCAAACAGGATTAGATACCCTGGTAGTCCACGCCCTAAACGATGTACACTAGTTGTTGCCATGCTAGTCATGGCAGTAATGCAGCTAACGCATTAAGTGTACCGCCTGGGGAGTACGGTCGCAAGATTAAAACTCAAAGGAATAGACGGGGACCCGCACAAGCGGTGGAGCATGTGGTTTAATTCGAAGATACGCGAAGAACCTTACCTGGGCTTGACATCCCGAGAATCTCTTGGAAACAAGAGAGTGCTAGTTTACTAGAACTCGGTGACAGGTGCTGCACGGCTGTCGTCAGCTCGTGTCGTGAGATGTTGGGTTAAGTCCCGCAACGAGCGCAACCCTCGTCCTTAGTTACTAACGGTTCGGCCGAGGACTCTAAGGAGACTGCCCTCGCAAGGGGGAGGAAGGTGAGGACGACGTCAAGTCATCATGGCCCTTATGCCCAGGGCGACACACGTGCTACAATGGGGAGGACAAAAAGACGCAATACCGCGAGGTGGAGCAAATCTTTAAACCTTCTCTCAGTTCGGATTGGAGTCTGCAACCCGACTCCATGAAGCTGGAATCGCTAGTAATCGTGAATCAGCCATGTCACGGTGAATACGTTCCCGGGTCTTGTACTCACCGCCCGTCACACCATGGGAGTTGAATTCACCCGAAGCGGGGAAGCCAAACCGGCTACCCTCCACGGTGGGTTTAGCAACTGGGGTGAAGTCGTAACAAGGTAACCGTAGGAGAACCTGCGGTTGGATCACCTCCTTTCTAGAGTATAGGCCGAGTCATTCACTTGACTCGGCGGAAAACCTAAGAAGTCTAAGTTCGCTTGATTGGTTCTCAAAGGTCGACATTTATAAAGAGGGGCGTATAGCTCAGCTGGTTAGAGTGCACCCCTGATAAGGGTGAGGTCCCAGGTTCAAGTCCTGGTACGCCCACCACTTTTCGGTGATATTGCACAAAGCTTGAAAATTTAGTTCAATCACTTACTAATATGTAAGCTCAATCACTAAATTTTAAACCTTTGCACAATCTAACCGAAAATAGCACCAAGCTAACAGCTGAAAGCATAAAGTCAAATAAAAACTTTTTACTTTGAGCTTTTAGCTTTATTATCTGGGGAATTAGCTCAGCTGGGAGAGCGCCTGCCTTGCACGCAGGAGGTCAGCGGTTCGATCCCGCTATTCTCCACCAGTGCATCACTGAAGTCTGATTTAAGTACTTTTATCTAAGTATTTAAATTAGACTTTTTAGTCTAAAGTTATTTAATTTAATATTGTTAATAGTCTAAAAACTTGCTAATTTAGTTTTTTATTTTATTATAAAGAACTAATTATCAAAAGGTATTTTATTGAAACAATTCCGTTTTTAATAAATACTACAATTAAAGCAAAAACAACCAATAATTTTCTTGTTATTTATTTAGCAAGAGAGTTGCGTCTTAGAAGGTAAGTTACTAAGAGCAAATGGTGGATGCCTTGACTGTAAGAGGCGATGAAGGACGTACTAGGCTGCGATAAGCTTCGTGGAGCCGCCAAGAGGCTTTGATACGGAGATTTCCGAATGGGGCAACCCGGCATGGCGCGAGTCATGTCACCCTTTTAGGGAGCGAACCCGGTGAAGTGAAACATCTCAGTAGCCGGAGGAAAAGAAATCAATTGAGATTCCCAAAGTAGCGGCGAGCGAAATGGGATTAGGGCAGTTAGTTTTAGCACATTGGTTAGTAGAACAATCTGGAAAGGTTGGCCATAGAGGGTGATAGTCCCGTATACGAAAACTTTTGTGTGGAACTAAGCTAACGAACGAGTAGGTCGGAACACGTGATATTCTGACTGAACATGGGAGGACCACCTTCCAACCCTAAATACTACTTACAGATCGATAGCGAACAAGTACCGTGAGGGAAAGGTGAAAAGAACCGCAGTGAGCGGAGTGAAATAGAACCTGAAACCATTTGCTTACAATCATTCGGAGCCCTATGATTTATCAGGGTGACGGACTGCCTTTTGCATAATGAGCCTGCGAGTTGTGGTATCTGGCGAGGTTAAGGAAACCCGAAGCCGTAGTGAAAGCGAGCCTTAATAGGGCGTTAAGTCAGATGCTGCAGACCCGAAGCGAAGTGATCTATCCATGGCCAGGTTGAAGCCGGTGTAAGAACCGGTGGAGGACCGAACCGATTGAGGTTGAAAACTCACCGGATGAGCTGTGGATAGGGGTGAAAGGCCAATCAAACTTCGTGATAGCTGGTTCTCTCCGAAATATATTTAGGTATAGCGTCAAGTCGTAGCATAGGGGGGTAGAGCACTGATTGGGCTAGGGCATACACCAATGTACCAAACCCTGTCAAACTCCGAATACCCTATGTGTAATCTTGGCAGTCAGGCGGCGGGTGATAAAATGCGTCGTCGAAAGGGAAACAGCCCAGACTATCAGCTAAGGTCCCAAAGTCTTACTTAAGTGGAAAACGAGGTGAGATTGCTTAGACAACCAGGAGGTTGGCTTAGAAGCAGCCATCCTTTAAAGAAAGCGTAATAGCTCACTGGTCTAGCGATCTTGCACGGAAAATATAACGGGGCTAAAGTAAGCACCGAAGCTATAGGTTTGATATTTATATCAAGCGGTAGGAGAGCGTTCTATTCAGCGTTGAAGGTGTACCGTAAGGAGCGCTGGAGCGGATAGAAGTGAGCATGCAGGCATGAGTAGCGATAAAAGGGGTGAGAATCCCCTTCGCCGAAAACCCAAGGTTTCCTACGCTATGCTCGTCATCGTAGGGTTAGTCGGGTCCTAAGCCGAGTCCGAAAGGGGTAGGCGATGGAAAATCGGTTAATATTCCGATACCGACATATGAGCGCGATGGAGTGACGCTTAGGGCTAAACGAGCCAACTGATGGAATAGTTGGTCGAAGGGTGTAGGATGATACACAGGCAAATCCGTGTATCACAAGTCCGAGACCCGACAGGCACCCGACGCTCTTCGGAGTTGAAGGTGAATCGTTGATGCCGTCGAGCCAAGAAAAACTTCTAAGTTTATCATATGTCGCCCGTACCGTAAACCAACACAGGTGGGTGAGATGAGTATTCTAAGGCGCGTGGAAGAACTCTGGTTAAGGAACTCTGCAAAATAGCACCGTATCTTCGGTATAAGGTGTGCCTTACGGGTGAAGGAGCTTGCCTCCCGAGCCTTATGAGGTTACAACAAAGAGTCCCTCCCGACTGTTTACCAAAAACACAGCACTCTGCTAACTCGTAAGAGGATGTATAGGGTGTGACGCCTGCCCGGTGCCGGAAGGTTAAATGATGGGGTTAGCCGCAAGGCGAAGCTCTTGATTGAAGCCCCGGTAAACGGCGGCCGTAACTATAACGGTCCTAAGGTAGCGAAATTCCTTGTCGGTTAAATACCGACCTGCATGAATGGCGTAACGAGATGGGAGCTGTCTCGACCAGAGATCCAGTGAAATTGTAGTGGAGGTGAAAATTCCTCCTACCCGCGGCAAGACGGAAAGACCCCGTGGACCTTTACTACAGCTTGACACTGCTGTCGGGATAAAGATGTGCAGGATAGGTGGGAGGCTTTGATCACGTGACGCCAGTTGCGTGTGAGCCGTCCTTGAGATACCACTCTTCTTTATTCTGATAGCTAACTCCGTATAGTTATCCTATACGAGGACAATGTCTGGTGGGTAGTTTGACTGGGGCGGTCGCCTCCTAAAAAGTAACGGAGGCTTGCAAAGGTTGGCTCATACCGGTTGGAAATCGGTAGTAGAGTATAAAGGCATAAGCCAGCCTGACTGTGAGACATACACGTCGAGCAGAGACGAAAGTCGGTCTTAGTGATCCGGTGGTTCTGTGTGGAAGGGCCATCGCTCAAAGGATAAAAGGTACCCCGGGGATAACAGGCTGATCTCCCCCAAGAGCTCACATCGACGGGGAGGTTTGGCACCTCGATGTCGGCTCATCGCATCCTGGGGCTGGAGCAGGTCCCAAGGGTATGGCTGTTCGCCATTTAAAGCGGTACGCGAGCTGGGTTCAGAACGTCGTGAGACAGTTCGGTCCCTATCTGCCGTGGGCGCAGGAAGAGTGAGGAGAGTTACCCCTAGTACGAGAGGACCGGGGTGAACGAACCACTGGTGTACCAGTTGTCCTGCCAAGGGCACCGCTGGGTAGCTATGTTCGGATGTGATAACCGCTGAAAGCATCTAAGCGGGAAGCCAACTCCAAGATTACTCTTCCCTGAAGATCCCATGAAGACTACATGGTTGATAGGCTAGGTGTGTAAGCGCAGTAATGCGTTTAGCTGACTAGTACTAATAGATCGTTCGACTTATCTAATAATAAGACGCAACTCTCTTGTTAAGTAAATTAACAAGCAACTGTATAGCTTTAAATGATTTCTTGCCAAGTGGCAAAGCTTTAGTGAGATGAATTTTCATTGTAGCTTGCTTCAAGGAAAAGAAAGATAAAATGATTAGTAAGAAAAAGACTATTGACAATATAAATAACTCAAAAATATAACTCCAATTGAGTTAAAGAAGTGCTTTAAACAAACATTTCTTTAACTCAATTCCGGTGGCTATAGAGAGAGGGAAACGCCCTGTTCCATTTCGAACCAGGAAGCTAAGACTCTCATCGCCGATAATACTGCCCCTTACTGGGGTTGGGAATGTAGGTCGCTGCCGGTTTGAGTTAGAATGCTTAACTTACTTTTTAAACATATTCTTATAAAATTATCAAAAATTTTTCCTATCTAATGTATTAATTGAAATAGTATTGATTATATAGTATAATCTCCACTTAATATGGCTGTAAACCACTGAACAATTGGAGTATATAAATGATCTTAGAAGTTTCTAGAAGAAAATTTTTGCAAGGTAGTATTGCCTTGATGGTTTACGGTTCTGCTTCCAATCTTTTTGCACATAAAAAAAATGGTTTTAAACTCCCGGGGTTTACTACTAAGACTTCTACAAACAAAGCTAAACATATACCATATCTTTGTAATGTCTGCAGAAACAAATGTGCAGGTTTTGCCAGAGTAGAAGATGGTATAGTTACCAAATTAGATCCAAATCCGTACTTCCCAAAAAGCAGAAATATGCTTTGCCCCAAAGGAAACGCAGGCATACAGGCACTTTACGACCCTGACAGGTTAAAATATCCTCTTGTAAGAATCGGCAAAAGAGGTGATGGCAAATATAAAAGAGTAACCTGGGATGAAGCTTTTGAGTTTATAGCCAATAAATTGACAAAAATCATAGATGAAGAAAAAGACAATCGCTCGACCATAGCTTTTTGCAATGGAGAAGGATTTGAAAAAGATGAAATAATCAGATTTTTCAAAGGAAAGATCGGTAGTAGTAACTTTTTGGATGAAGGTTCTATCTGTCTAAATACAAGGCTGGGAGCTTACATACTTACTGTCGGAACAGTTGGAGAGCCTGATGTTGAGGGAAGTGATTACGTTATATTTGCGGCTGCAAATAGACTTGAATCTTTGATCACGCCAGACAGTGTGGAACTTGCAAGAAAAAGAGATGGTAAAATCATTGTTTTAGATCCAAGATATACGGTAAGTGCGGCCAAAGCAGACAAATGGATGCCGATATATCCAGGCAGTGACCTTGCTTTTGTACTGGCTTTAACATACATAGCCATCAAAGAGAAACTTTACAAAGAAGATATCGTTAAAAAACATTTTAAGGATTTCGATGAGTATAAAAAGTTGATACTTGATGAGGGATATACCCCAAAATGGGCTGAAGAAAAAACCGGTATCAAAGCCAATGAGATAGAAAAAATAGCAAAAGAGTTTTTTAGTGCAAAATACCCTCTTTTTTATCCGGGACGTAGAAGCGTGGGAAGCAGGTGCGATTTTCAATATAGAAGAGCCATGGCAATACTAAATGCACTTGCGGGAAGTTTGGATAGGAAAGGCGGGATAATATACGGTAAACATTTAAAAGCACCCTTGGTTGAGATAAATGGACCGCTTTACGATAACGCAAAAGACAGGTTCGATTTAAAAGGAATCGCTTACGGATCTGCAAAAGCCGGTAGCTGGCTTAATTTTAGAGAAATGGTTTTAAATGGTTCGGCTCCTTATCCTGTTAGAGCTATGTTTGTTAGAAAGCACAATATCATGCAAGGTATCCCAAATATCAAAAAAACCAAAAAATTACTTCAAAAGATGGATCTTGTCGTTGTTATAGATACTATGCCAAGTGATACGGCTATGATGGCTGATGTGATACTGCCGGAGTGTACATATCTTGAAAGAGAAGATTTGGTTGTCAGTTTCAATAGACTTGAACCTTCACTTGCTCTTAGGAATCAAGTTGTAAAGCCGTTATATGAGAGTAAACCGCTTCAAGAGATATTAAAAGGACTTGGTAACAAACTAACAAAGCCGCTCTTTGAAGTTAGTAAAAAGTATGATAGCGATCTTCAAGATAGTATAAAAGAATTGGGTGAAAAAAGAGCTTTTAAAGAGGGCGGATATGATCTTAGCGAGGCATATAAAAAGAGTATAGCTCAGAGAAACAGAGAGTTTGTTGTTAGCACTTATGGAGAAAAAGCTTATGAATCTTTAAAGAAAAGAGGGGTATGGTATCCTGAAATGGATAAATATCACAAAGAGATGGAAAACAACTTTTATCAATATTATCCTGAAGAGAAAAAATATCACCATACAGGAGTGGATTATAAAGTAAACTGCAAACTTTCAAAGATGAAAAAATATGGATTGGATGAATTTCCAAGATGGAGGGATGAGTATGATTTTAAAGTTGAAAAAGGAAAATTCAGACTAATAACTGGAAGAACTATCTACAATACTCAAAGTGCCACCGCAAACAATGAAATGCTTAGAGAGATATTTTACTCAAATCATATATGGATAAATGATAAAATCGCAAAAGCGAAAAGTATAAAAACAGGTGATGTTGTTGAAGTCAAAAGCAAAGTAGGCTCCATAAAAATCAAAAGCTATGTAACCAATAAAATCGCTCCCGATGTTGTATTTTTTGCTCATGGATTTGGTATAACTTCACCTGAAATGCATGTAGGTCATGATATCGGTGCAAGTGATAATGAAATCATAGAGGATAAGATGGAAAGAAGTTATGGAGATGCCATAATGAATGAAACAGATGTAGAGATAAGGAAAGCTTGATGCAACTTGCTATGGCGTTTGATTATGAATTGTGTATAAACTGTAGAGCATGTGAAGTAGCATGCAAAGAAGAGAATGGCATCATCAAGGGGGCTGATAAACACAGACTTTGGATAGAGGTACAAAAAACAGGAGGTGATTTTTATACGCTTAGTCAAAACAAAGATGAGTTTCTGCCAAGGCAGTGCAATGAGTGCACCAACGCTTTTTGTGAAGCAGTATGCCCGGTAGATGCCATATACCATGATAAACATGGGGTTGTTATAACTGAAGCGGATAAGTGTATACTCTGTATGAGATGTATCGAAGCATGTCCTTATCATGCCAGATATGTCGACGACAAGAGGAAATTTGCCGACAAGTGTATATTTTGCAGTGATACAAGACTTGCAAGAGGCGAAACCACTACTGCTTGTCAAATTACATGTCCTGCAAAACTTAGATATTTTGGTGATATAGATGATGAAAACAGTGAGATAAGCAAAATTTTAAGAACAAGAGAGTATTTTCAATTTCCCGTTGGAAATAACGGGGTGCATTTGTACTACTTAAAACCGATAAAAAAGGAAAATAGTTGAGAGATATAGAGTGTGTTGATGATAATGAAATAGTAGAACTTCAAAAAGAGGGTGTAAAAATCATAGATATAAGAACAAAATATGAGTGGCAAATGACAGGGATCATAAAAGAGAGCCATATGCTTACTTTTTTTGACGAGAGAGGTGCTTATGATATGGAAAAATGGTTGAAAGAGCTTCAAAAAATCATCAAAGACCAACATGAAAAATTTGTACTTGTGTGTGCTCATGCAAACAGAACGAAGGTAGTGGGTAATTTTCTAAGAGATAAGCTTGGATATGACAATGTCTTGGAGCTCTGTGGTGGTATCGAGTATGGATGGCTTATGAAAGGGAGAAAGACAGTTGCGATATAAGATACTTGTCATACTGGCAAAAATGTGGATAGTTTTTGGTCTTGCCATCATCTTTTTAGGTTTTTTTCAAGCATACAGCGATGGGGGATGGAATGAACTTTGGCAAAAGATATCTTCATTTGATCCAAGAAAGCTGATAGGGTATGCTATTCTTTTGGCACCCGGTTTTGTTTTTTTATGGTGGGCGAAAAAGTATGAAAATTGACTGGTCCAAAACAAAAGCCGCAATATACAGGGCAAAAAAAGATGTTTTAAAGCCTGTAAAAGAAGAAAATATCGATCCGATTGTTCTTGATGATTTAGTAGGTATCGACAAGCAAAAAAAGATGCTATTTGAAAATACACAAAATTTTTTAGATAATAAACCGGCAAACAATGTACTTTTATGGGGAGCAAGAGGATGTGGTAAGTCATCCTTGGTAAAAGCGGTATTTAATCACTTTAAAGAGAACGGGCTTAGGATAATAGAGATAACAAAAGAGGACTTGATAAATCTTTTGGATATCGTTGATGAGATAAGAGAGAGTGAGTATAAGTTTATCATCTTTTGTGATGACTTGAGTTTTGGCGAGGGAGATATATCCTACAGAGCTTTAAAGAGCGTACTTGACGGTTCCATTGAAGTTGCTCCCAAAAATGTGCTTTTGTATGCTACATCAAACAGAAGACATTTAGTACCTGAATATCAAAAAGATAACTTACAAACCAAAGTGGATGACGGAGAACTTCACTATAGTGATAGCGTTGAAGAAAAGATTTCGCTCTCGGATAGATTTGGGCTTTGGATATCTTTTTATCAAGGAGGTCAGCAAGATTTTTTTGATATGGTGGACCACTACTTTAAGGATATCGATATAGATAAGGGTTTATTGCATGATGAAGCCAAAAAGTTCTCTGCTTTAAAAGGGGGAAACAGAAGCGGAAGATGTGCAAAACAGTTTTTTAACTATTTTGCAAATAAGCTTTGATAAGTGGCTTAAGTGTTTTTGGATCTGCTTTTATAACATCCTCAAATTGACTTTTGTTGAATGTGGATTGTCTTTTGGCTAACTGAGCTGTTTTGTTAGTTATCTTCTCTTTGAGTTCTTTAAGGTTTATATATCCGTCAAGATACTCCAAAGACTCTTTTATACCTATAGAGTTCATGGATTTGGGCTCTCTGGTATATTTTTTTTCCAGATACAATATTTCATCGATCAATCCCTCTTTTATCATTTTATCGGTTCTTTTTTCTATCTTCTCTTTTAACTCTTTTCTATCTACTTGTATCTCATAAATTTTGATATCGCTTGCAACGGGACTCTTGGCTTGTTTTTGAAAGTATTTGCTCGGAGGTGTGTTTGTGCTCAGATATATCTCGAGCCACTTTTTTATGCGGTATGAGTCGTTGGACGATATCTTTTGGGCATATTTGATATCTATCGTTTTCATAAGCTCATATCCTTCTTTTGTAGATATATGCTCTATCTTTTTTTTTATCTCCTTGGAGATAGCAGGCTTTGGGGTTATGCCTTCTATGAGTGATTTTAGATAAAAGCTAGTACCGCCTACTATGATAAGATGCTTATCTTGTTCTTTTGCCAAATTTTTAGCTTTCTTGTAGAGGTCAAAAAAGAGTATGGTGTTAAAATGTTCGTCAGGGTATATTTCATCTATCCCCACATGAATGATATCTCCTCTTTCGTTCTTTGTCGGTTTTGCGGAGGCTATATCTATCTCTTTGTAGAGAGAGAGACTATCAAGAGAGAGTATAATGGCATCATGCTCTTTGGCTAACTCCAAAGAGAGAGCCGTTTTGCCTGAAGCCGTAGGGCCAAGTATGGCTACTTCTTTAGTTGTAAATTGAGAATTTTTCATATCTATGTCTTTCTTTAGAGATGCCTTTTATTCTAATGGCAAATTTATCAAAGTTATTGTATCATTTAATTATGAAGAAAATACTAAATGACTTTAATGAACTTGTGATGTTCAAGCACTCTATTTTTTCTTTGCCGTTTATATTTACTTCGATGGTTGTTGCGGCAGATGGATGGTTTGGATGGAGACTTTTTTTTCTTGGACTTTTGGCAGCTCTTAGTGCAAGAAACTTTGCCATGGGGTTTAACCGCTATCTTGATAGAGATATAGATGCTAAAAATCCAAGAACCGCTTCAAGACCTAGTGTAGATGGGAGAATCAGCTCTGATAAGCAGTTGTTGTTTGTCGGTATCAATGCACTTTTGTTTATCGTTGTGGCTTATTTTGTAAACTCTTTGGCTTTTTGGCTCAGCTTTCCCATACTCTTTGTGCTAGGCAGTTACTCATACTTTAAGAGATTTTCTTCGCTGGCTCATATCATTTTGGGTTTATCCTTGGGACTGGCTCCAATTGCCGGAGTTGTTGCGGTAAGTGCAAATATACCTTTATGGTCGCTTTTGCTTTCAACTGGAGTCGTTTTTTGGGTTGCAGGCTTTGATCTTTTATACTCTCTGCAGGATATCGAATTTGATAAAAATGAGGGTTTGCACTCCATTCCATCAATTTATGGAGCAAAATGTACCCTTTTTATATCGAAGATATTTCATGGATTGAGCGTTCTTTTTTGGCTTTTTTTCGTTATGGCTTACGGGGGTGGATTGTTTGCATATCTTGCTATAGTGACATCTGCCGTGATGTTGTATATCGAACACAGGATAGTCGATAGGGATTTTGATAAAATCGATAGAGCTTTTTTTACGATCAACGGATATCTTGGTATAGTATTTTTTGGTTTTATAGTCCTTGATATTTGGACAGGAGTTTAGATGGGTGAATGGGTGGATGAGTGATGAGTGAGAATGTGAGGATAGTTAATGCACCTTTAATCATAGAGTATGAAGAGAGTGACAAAAGATATGACGAATTTAAAAAAGAGTATGACTCTTTAAGTGAATATGAAGAGGATTCCATAGGGCAGTGGCTTAAACTTGCCAAAGCAAAGGGAGATACAAGAGACAGTGATGAAGTGCTTTTGACTTTGATGGTAGAACTTCACAGAAAGATAGATGAATTGACAAGCCTGGTGAAAAATGAAGAGAAAGAGTATCTAAAACTTAAAAATCTTCAAAGAATAGAAGGTATCGGTTATGAGCATTTTAAACTCGAGAAAGAAGTTTTACAAGAAGGTTTGGAGTATTATGGCAGGATCGCAATGCCGGTATTTCCAAAAAGAGAGATACCTCTTTTTTTCAAAGCCGTAGGTAAAGATATGGCTGAAGTTACTTTGATGCATGAAAAAGATATAAAAGATTGGAGTGCCTATGTGGTTGCCAGGGAGAGAGTGATGATAAGAGAGCTTAAAAAGAGGAAAAATAGTGTATGACTATCTGATTTACGGCGCAGTCGGCTTTATAGTTTTTATATTGCTTATCTATATATATACCAAAGATAACGAGGTAAGCAAAAAGTTTTTTTTGTATGAAAAATCCATAGAGGATTTAAATAAAAAGATATATGACTTGGAAAAAAAACTAAATGAAAAAAAAGAGTCATATGACAAGCAGGAAATCAAGGAATATATAGATGAACTTGTGGAGGAAAACTTACAAAAAATTACAGCTTTTGTGCTTTCTTCAAAAAAAGAGCAAGATGCTAAACTAAGTGGTATAAAAGATGAGGTCGCGCAGAAGTTGCAAAATCTTGAAGAGAAGGTAAAAAATTTTACATCTTTGCCCGAGAGCTATCAATCCAATGAGAAAAAGATCATAAATCTCTATCACAAAGGTTTAAGCGTAAGTGAGATAGCTAGAAATCTAAGAATAGGTATAGGGGAAGTTGAGTTGGTATTGAAGATTGAAGGCATTAAGTAGCATACTAGATAGTATAGACATATCGTGGAAAGAGCCTGTGCAAAAGGCACTGCTTGCTTTGGAAGATAATTATCTGCAGTTTTTACTAGAAGACAAAAGCTATTTTCCAGATATCAACAACTTTTTAAATCCATTTAAAACACTGAGTCTAAGTAGAACTAGATACATACTTTTTGGTCAAGACCCTTATCCAAGGCTTGAGAGTGCCATAGGATATGCGTTTATAGATGCAAAGGTAAAAGAGATATTTTCGCAAAATGGACTCTCAAAAGAGGTAAACAGAGCTACCAGTCTTAGAAATTTTATAAAAATGCTTCTTTTATGCGAAAAATTTTTGGATGAAAACGATCTTTCCCAGGATGCCATAGTAAAAATAGAAAAAAAAGATCTTTGTAAGGATATATTCGCTCTAAAGGATAACTTTGAGAAAAACGGAGTGTTGCTTTTAAACATGGCTTTGGTATTTACGGATAAAAAAGAGAGTAGATATCATTTAAGAATGTGGAAACCTTTTATCAAGACACTTTTGAGTGAATTGGACAATAGAAATATAACATTGATACTTTTTGGAAATGCCGCGAAAGAGATAGAAAATCTGGATATTTCAAAAAGTTTTGAAAAGTTGAGGTTCATGCATCCATATAATGTTGATTTTATCAAGGATAAGGAGGTTCATAAGCTCTTTAGACCTATGAACCTTTTAAGAGTTTGATCTTATTCTCTGCTTAGTTTATCAAGTATTTCAAACAGTTTGTCGCTGTTTTCTTCCATTTTGACAAAATTATCATAAAGTGTATCTTTCAATTCCTCTTTCAAACCCTTCTCTTTGATAAGTTCGACATTGGCTATGGCATACTGATGGACGGCTCTATGCGGAGGCTCTATCTCTTTGTATACCGGCATATTTCCATATATCTCTTTTCCCTCACCGTTATACCATTGTCCAAATCTGCAGTGGTTTTGATCTACAAAATTGTTATCTGTCGGATTTTCATTGATGACTGAAGAGTAGACATTGGTTTTATATATGATGTGATCGACTTTTACAAGTGTGGTGAAACTTCTATCTGCTATTAGATTGGCTGATTTTGCCGTATTGTTTGCATTTTCATTGAAATCCAAAAGTGTCTCTTTAAATTCATTTACCGTTTCACCTGAAGTTGTGGCTATCTCATTTATCTCGGTAGCATTTGATTGGATATCGTTTGTCTCTTGTTGAAGAGTTTGAATGGTTATGGCTATCTCGCTTGTTGCTTTTTGGGTTCTCTCAGCCAACTTCCTGACTTCATCCGCAACTACCGCAAAACCTCTTCCGTGTTCTCCTGCTCGTGCAGCTTCTATGGCGGCATTTAGTGCCAAAAGATTGGTTTGGTCCGCTATATCTTTGATAAGACTGACAACCGAGCTAATTTCACTGCTTCTTTCACTAAGAGACCCGATGGCCTCGGTAATATTCATGATAAGCTCTATAAGAGTATTTAATTTGTCTGAGAGTTCATTGGTGGTTTCTAGTGAACTGTTTGACTTTTGTGCCGTTTGTACAGTGATATCCTGGATGCTCTTTACTTCATCTATGAGAGTTGTTATGTCGTTTTGTATGATATGCAGGGATTTTATCATTCCGCCGTTTAATTTGCCAAAACTAGCACCCAATTCACCTCTGAATTTTTCCTTGTTACCAACGATGATACCCTCTACTCCTTTCTCCAGGCTTTGTGCAGAGTAATGGAACAATCCTTTCAAGCCCTGAGGGTATACTTTTCTCCAGGTTTCTCCTTCGCTAGCAGCGCTTACAGCGGTATTGATATCTCTCATATATGCTTCTACTTGATCTAGCAGGTCGTTTACCCCCCATGCTATTTTGCTTAAAGGATCATTTAAGTCTATGCCGGTCACTCTTGGCTCCAAGTTGCCGTTTGCCACTTCTGTTATGACTTTTTGAATTTTTTCTTTTAAATTGCTGTTGTTTGAGCTTGATTTGTTACCAAAAAAACCTGCAAAGAGTCCAAGGTAAGCTATGGAGCTTTGTGCATCTCTAAATAGATAATGAAGCATTGCAAATAAAACAATTCCAAATATAATCTCAACTTTTTTATCCTTGTAAAGATGTGACAAATTCATCATAACTTACTCCTTTTTCTTTTAATAAACTGTTCAAATATTTTTCTGAGGCATCCATCCCACCTCTTGATTCTTCCTGTAAGAGTTTGGCATAAAGTTCTTCTATCGCCGGCAGAGCATTTTCATTGACTTTTCTTCTGACTGAGTAGTAACCTATGATATTGCCGTTGTCATCTATCGATGGTGTTACATTTGCATAAACCCAGTAGTATCCGCCATTTTTTGTTTTGTTCTTTACATAGGCAAAGATTTCTCGCTTATTTTGTATCCTACTCCAGAAAAGTTTGAAAACTATACGGGGCATATCGGGATGCCTTACTACATTGTGAGGCTTTCCAAGTAGTTCACCTTCGGTATAGCCTGCTACTTTCATAAAAATTTGATTGCAGTAGGTTATGCGTCCTTTGAGGTCTGTTTTTGAAACAAGGAAGTCATTGTTGCCAAGTTCTGTACGGTTTGAATTTAGTGTACTCATGGGCATTCTCCTTTTAAATTTGCAGATTATAACAATTTTTAAATAAATAAAATATAAACTTGTGATATACTATTGATATTAAACAAGCGGAGTTATTAGCAATGTTGATAGATGGATTTGGTAGAAGGATAAATTATATAAGAGTATCGGTTACCGAAAGATGTAACTTCAGGTGTCAGTACTGTATGCCTGAGAAGCCTTTTTCATGGGTTCCAAAAGAGAATCTTTTAAGTTTTGAAGAGCTGTTTTTGTTTTTGAAAGTGGGTATCGATGAAGGAGTTGACAAGATACGCATAACCGGCGGAGAGCCACTTTTAAGGTCTGACTTGGATAAATTCATAAAAATGATGAATGACTACAAAAGTGATTTGGATATAGCTATAACTACCAACGGATATCTTTTAAAAGATGTAGCTAAAAAATTAAAAGATGCGGGGTTAAAAAGACTAAACATATCTCTTGATACACTAAAACCAGAAGTTGCCCATAAAATCGCCCAAAAGGATGTCTTGAAAAATGTACTTGAAGGGATAGAGGAGTCTTTGAAAGTGGGTCTTAAAGTAAAGATAAACACAGTTCCTCTAAAGGGTATCAACGATAACGAGATAGTGAAGTTGTTGGAGTACTCAAAAAGCAAAGGTATGCAGATAAGATACATAGAGTATATGGAAAATATCCATGCCAATCAAGATATCAAAGGCTTGTATGGCAAAGAGATCATAGATAAGATAAGAGAAAAATACAATGTTAAAAAGATAGGACGAGAGGGTAATTCACCGGCATTTATGTATGAAATGGAAGATGGGTATAGGTTTGGTATCATAGATCCGCACAAACATGACTTTTGTGAGAGTTGCAATCGTATCAGGCTTACTGCCGAAGGACACATCATCCCCTGCCTATACTTCGATGAAGCTTTGAGCATTGCCGAAGCTGTTAAAAAAGGTGATGTCGAAGCAGCGGCTGAGGTACTTAGAGAAGTTTTGAAAAACAAGCCTGAAAAAAACAGATGGGAAGAAAATCCACCTGCTGATGAAATCTCTGCAAGAGCTTTTTATCAAACAGGTGGATAATTATACTGATAGAGGAAAACTCTATCAGTATAAAATTAATCAATAGGTTTTGGAGTATTATTTGTACTTTCAGGTAGTTGAGGATATGTTATAATAGGTTTTCTTCCCTTAAGAGCCTTAAGAAAAGTTACAATTTTATCAGCGTCACTATCACTAATTTTTATACCCAACTCTACACTTCCCATCTCTTTTACTGCTTCTTTTAGTGACCAAATTTGACCGTTATGAAAATATGGTGCAGTTTCAGTAATATTCCTAAGTGTTGGAACTTTTACCATTTTGTTTTTATTGATTTTTAGAAAATCACCTACATCTCTAAATTTATACTTCGCTGCTACTTCAAATGGAGCCATAGTTCCACCAAGTGCTATACCGTTATGGCAACTTGCACAACCTTTGTCAATAAAAGTTCTTAAACCTTCTTTTTCTTGTTTGTTAAGTGCTTGGGTATATCCGTTTAAAAAATCATCATACCTTGATGGAGTAACAAGTATTTTTTCAAAAAGAGCTATAGTTTGAGTAATTTTTTTAAAATCAATTTTTACATTTTCGCCATAAGCTTTTTTAAATTCCGTTACATAAGCAGGAATTGAGTTAACTTTTTTAGCAATAATTTTTGGATCTCCAGCCATTTCAGGTCCTGCAAGAGTTGGTCCTTGTGCTTGATGAGGTAGGTCAGGGCTTCTGCCATCCCAAAATTGTGCTGTAAAAAATACTGCATTATATACAGTAGGAGAATTTAGATGATGAGGATTTGCTGTCCACTTGTTTCCGATAGCAGCCGAAACACCATCGACTCCACCAAGACCCAAATTATGGCAAGTGTTGCAACTTATAAGCCCACTTTTTGATAGTCTAGGGTCAAAATATAGTTTTTTGCCTAGTTCAATCTTGTAATCAGTCAAAGGGTTTTTTGGATTATCGATTATTTTCAATAAAGCAAATTTACTTTGTGGTATTGGCTTTAAACCAACCTTTTTTGCATCTTGAACCAAACTGCCTTTTGCAAATAATAATGCACTACTTGCAATACCTAAAAGAAATAACTTAGAAACTTTCATTTCTTCTCCTTTGTAATAATTTGTTAAAATAATTATATATTAAAATATATTAAATAAATATTAATATTAATGATAAAATATAATTAATATAAATTAAAATAATGTAATATATATAATGAATGGAAAATCTTTATTATTAAGTGCATATATTCTATTTATGATATAATATTATTAAAGAAATATTTTATATTCTAAATATGGAGGAAAAAAATGAGAAAGGTAGTTTTTTTATTGTTTGTTTCTATGTCTTTGCTTTTTGTAGGATGTAGCAGTAACTCAAAAAAGAGCGAAGAAAAGAGTGTGAGTGAACCTGTAAAACAAGAGAAAGTGGCTAAAGTAGAGCCAAAGAGTGTTGTAAAACCACAGCAAAAAGAAGAGAAAAGTCTGGTGGATAAAACCAAAGAGATGGGAAGCAATGCCGCCAAAACTGTACAGGAGAGCGCAAAAGCTGTTGTGGAAAAAACGACAGAGCTAGCAAAACAAGCACAAAACAGTGAACTTGTTCAAAAAGTGGCACAAAAGACCAAAGAAGGTGTAGCGGCACTTTCGGCGATGGCAAATTCCAAAACCGCTGCTGCGCAGACAGAGCAAAGTAGCAACGCAAAAGAGTTGTTTACAAAATGTGCAGGATGTCATGGCAATAAAGCTCAAAATAAAGCTTTGGGGGTATCTCATGTCATAGCCGGTTGGGATGCCAAAAAAATCGAGAATGCTTTAAATGGTTATAAAGCAGGCACTTATGGCGGCAGTATGAAAAGCATCATGAAGGGTCAGGTATTAATGCTTAAAGAGAGTGATATCAAAGCATTGGCCGAGTATATTTCCAAGCTATAATACCATCTGTAAAGTATGAAAAAACTTTTTCTCTGTTCTATATTTTTTTGTATCGCTTCCTTTGCCTTTACGGTAGAGGAAGCATATAAAAAAGCTCAAACTTTTGAAAAAGAAGGAGATATAAAACAAGCTCTTTACTGGTATAAAAAAGCTGCAGGCATAAAACTGGCTAAACAGCAAGGCTGCAGCGCTCTTCAAAAAAAAGAGTTGCAAATGTATGAAAAAAAGAAAGATATACTTCTTGCCTTCGAACCGTATAAAACAAATTATATTATGCCGGTAACTTATAATTACGTAAAACACAAGGGAAGAAAAAGCACCGAAACGAAATTTCAAATATCAATAAAGAAAAAACTTAGTTCTAATATCTTTGGTTTTAAAAATAGGCTCTACTTTGGATATACACAAAAATCATTTTGGCAGATTTCCGAAAAATCCTCACCTTTTAGAGAGACAAATTATGCTCCGGAGTTTTTTTTGGTCGTCCCTTATCTTGGCGATGCACTGCCTCTTAAAAGATATAAGGTTGGATTGCTTCATCAGTCAAACGGAAGAGGCGGTCTTGTGTCAAGATCTTGGAACAGGGTATATCTGCAAGGCTTTTTTCAATACAAAGATATCTCCATAGTACCAAGAGTTTGGTACAGAATACCAGAGAGAAGAAAAAGATATCCTCTTGATGCAAACGGTGATGACAATCCAGACATTTGGAATTATCTTGGTTATGGGGATTTGAAGATAGCTTTTCCTTACAGAAAACACTTGTTTTCTTTAACATTAAGAGATAATTTGAGGTTCAATCACAACAACAAAGGCTCTATAAAGTTCGACTGGAGCTTTCCTCTTGTAAAAAACAGTTTATATATATATCTACAGGCATTTAGCGGATATGGTGAAAGTCTCATCGACTACAACAAAAGAAACAATAAGATAGGTATAGGATTTGCTATATCAAGGTAGCAATGTCAGGCTTTCTTTGCAAAGCTCTTTCCAACTGTTTTGCTTTTTGATTTTAATGCAGTTTCCAAATGCTTTTTTTGCAGCTTTTTTATCATTTAGTTTTAGTGATAAAGCGCCTATCTCATAGTATATTCTTGATTTGATGGTCGGGTCTTTAACTCTTTTTAGTAAAACTCTCAAAACCTTAACGGCTTTGGAGTTTTTGTTTAGTCTCTTTAGTGAAGTTGTGTATTCAAACTCGATTTGTGGTGAAAAAGGGTAGCTTTTGAACATATTTTGAAGTTTTATGATCTTGTCTGCATATTTTATCATCAAAAGATCATCTGCTCTTTGCTTTGCTAAATCCGTGATCTTTTTGTAAACTTCTATATTTTTAAAGTTGTTTTTAAATTTTTTCTCCAATTCCATGGCAATTTGTAGTGCTTTGTCATACCTTTTCAAACCATATAATGCAAAAAATCGGTAGTATAAACTCTTTTTTAGGTATATTTTTTTATCAAAGGTACTTGCGAGTGTTGCCATATCTTGAGATAAAGGGTAAAGTTTATCAAAAGATCCGGTTTTAAGAAGAGAAGCAGCCTCTACATCAAGCCAAAAAAGTTTTTCCAAAGTCGTTAAGTTTTTTTGAGTGAGTTTTCTTTGGCTAAGCAAAAGAGCTTTTTTATACTTGTATGTTTGAAGATAGCATTTTACCAACTCTTTTTGATCGGTTTTTATAGTCAAATTATACTCCCCGGTATATTTGATCGCCGCTAAGCACTCTTTTTGCTTGAGCGCCAAAACAGCCAAGTGTTGTGCCGCTTCTTTTTTTAGTTTTTTTACGGCTTTTTTATTTTTAAAGTTTACTTCGAGTCTATTTAGCTCATCAAGGGCTTTTTTATATCTTTTTTCTTTTATAAGCACTTTGGCTTTCAAGATAGCGGCCTTTTCATATATGTTGCCTGATTTGTATGTGTTGATCAACTTGTCATAGTAACTCAAAAGCTTTGTACTGTTTGTTTCGTTTATATCAAAAAACATTCCATCTAAACTCTTTTTGACAACATCAGCATAATTGCCGTATTTGTACAATGAGAGGTATTTTTTATAATAATACGAAGCTTTCTTGTAATTTTTCTTTTTTGCGTAGATATCTCCAAGGCTTTTTATGATAAGTTCTTTTAAGTCAGGCTCTCTTTTTAGTTTTGTTAAAAGCTTTTCAAGGATTTCTATAGATAAGTCATTTATGCCGTTTGCGCTTAGAGTGATGGCTAAATCATAAGCTTTTTGATGATCGTTCAAGATAAAATCAGGGTTCGCTTTTATGATCTTATCATAATACTCCCGTGCCTTTTTATACTTCTTGGTTTTTATATATATATCGGCCAGTCTTTTAGCAGCGATAGAAGCGACGTAAATGTCCTTTGTGGAGTAAAGAACGTCTTTGTACAGTTGCATAGCTTTTTGTTTTTGATTTTTTGCGTAAAGACTGTCTGCAAAAGATATGATACCAAGTTTTGTGTATCTGTTTTTAGGATGTTCGGTGATGAGCATATCAAAAAAGTACTTGGCATCACTTTCTTGTCCAAGATTTTGATAAGCTTTTGCTATATAGTATAAAACTTCGGGGATATTTTGATTGGAGGGAAACTGTTTGATCCATTTTTTCCCCAATTTTATGATCTCATCATAGCTTAGATCCTGAGCATTGGGGTTTTCATCTTTTATCTGCAGTAGTTTGTTCAGTGCTTTTATGTGATATAGCATAAAATCATTGACAAATATTGAATTGGGGTAATTTTTCAAAGCTTTTTTGGTTTCAAGTATTACAAAATCGTATCTTTTTCTATCATAGTCGTTTTTTATGGATATATAATCATTGATATCTTTGCTGTCATTTAGATAACTTATGGGAGCCCCGCTAAGATCAAGTGCGCCGATGCTTACAGCCGGCTCTTGCAAAAAATCCACGGGAAAATTTATACCTTTTTCCAAATTGTTATCTTGAAGGAAAATTTTATCCTTGTAAAATATAAAAATCCAGTGATTGGCTTCTTTTATATCTTTGGATTTTAGCACCCTTTCCTTATATAGCGGTTTGTTTATGAGGTAAACTTTGGTTTTGTATCTGGGTTTTAGAGTTATAAGAGTAGAGTTTTTCTCATTGGTTACATAAATATCGACAAATTTGGTTTTTTTAGGGGATATCCGTACTTCATTCTTACCTTCGATATCACAGCCATATTCATAATGATTTATGTCAAGCACCTTTTTTTCACATTTAAAGGGTGTATCGTTTGTGATATGCAATATATAGTAATATCTCTTATCTTCTTTTGTGCTGTTTAATTTTAAAGTTAAAGCGTTTAAATTGATAAGTAGTATGACAAGAGACAGAACAATTTTTTTCATAAGATTATTATATCATTACCTATGGAAAAAATCCATAGGTAATTTTTTAAAATCCGCTGGCAACTACATAAGAACTTATCATTTCCAAGAAAGGCTCTACGGTAAATATGGCAAGTATAGTAACTGCCGCTGAAAAACCGACTATGGTTTTAAGTGCGGTAGATGCATTTTTCATATATGCTATATTTGCTTTTGGATCAGGCTCTTTTAAAAACATAAATACTACCAGTTTAAGATAGTAGTATGCCGCAATGGCACTGTTTAGAACCATGAGTATCGCTAAAAAAGTATTGCCGCTGTTTATGATAGCTCCCAAAAGATAAAGTTTTCCCCAAAACAACGCAAACGGTGGAACACCGGCAAGTGAAAGCATAAATATAGCCATTATGGTGGCCGCAACCGGTTTTATAGTAACCATACCGGCAAATTTTTGATAAGGGTGGTCATATTTGGCTGTAAATTCACTCTTTTTATACCTGCTTATCCAAAGCATTGCAAAAGCACCAAGATTTGTAAAAGTAAACATTATCCAGTATAGAAAAAGTGCATTGTGGGCTGCAGTAGTATCGACAAGTACGGCTGTCATAACAAACCCCGCATGACTTATGGAGCTGTATGCCAACATCCTTTTGACGCTCTCTTGTACCAATGCCATGATATTTGCAAATGTCATGGTGACTATGATGATAACATACAATACATTGTATACCCATTCATTCCCGGCAGTTATGAATATATCAAAAAATCTTAAAGCTACGATAAGACCGGCGATTTTAGGAACTATAGATATATATCCGGCAGTTGCCGCGCTAGCTCCCTCATAAACATCGGGAACCCAAGTATGAAAAGGTATAAAAGAGAGTTTGAAGCCAAGTGCCGCGAACATAAAAGCGATCGCTCCAAGAAGTCCAAGTTGACTGACAATAGAGCCTGAAGCCACTACTTTTGCAATATTGTGAAGTTCTACGCTTCCTGTAACTCCATATATAAGCATAGCCGCAAATACGAAAAATCCGGCAGCCAATGCCCCCATAGTGAAGTATTTGATAGCGGCTTCGAATGATTTTTCAAGGTTATGAAGCGCGATGATGGTATAAAGTGACAAACTCGCAGTCTCAAGCCCTATGAAGATAAGCATAAGGTTATCCGTTGCCACCATAAATTGAAAACCTGCTGTCATAAACAAAAAGAGTGCGAAAAATTCAGGGTGGGAATACTCATGAAATCTTTTTGAAGTTAGTGCCAAAGGTATAAAAAGCATGGAGGCAACAAGTATGATGATTTGTCCTAGTGTTGCGATACCATCGGAGAGAATCATGTCAAACATACCTCTAACAGGTCCGCTGTATCCTATGACGACCCCAAGGTCTATGACAAGCACTAAGATACTGAGCATTACATAAAGGCTTTTTGATAAATTTTTATTGATCAAATCTATACATAGTATGCCCAGTCCTCCCAGTATGACTATGATCATAGGCATGAGGGTGCTAAGATGAAGTGATGATAGGCTGATAGTTATAGTTTGTAACATTATTTTGCCTCCTTAGCTGTTTTAGCCA
This sequence comes from Thiofractor thiocamini, assembly GCF_055384375.1. Taxonomy (NCBI): domain Bacteria; kingdom Pseudomonadati; phylum Campylobacterota; class Epsilonproteobacteria; order Campylobacterales; genus Thiofractor; species Thiofractor thiocamini. Next base: position 1,810,115 of record NZ_AP042389.1, read on the forward strand.
AAGAGAGTCTCTCTTTAGCCTGTGGAGTTTGAGCTTTTAGCTCCATGAGATTTAACATTTTTTTGACACTGTTATCTATAGGAGTAAGTACGGGTTTTGGATATACACCTAACCATATGACAACCAGCACCAATGGAACTAGTGCCATCAACTCCTTTTTGTTCAAATCTTTTAATTTTTCATTCTCTTTACTTTTTGATTTACCGAAAAATGACTCTCTAAAGAGGTTTAGCATATATATGGCACCCAGTATGATGCCGGTACCGCCAAGAGCGGTCATAACAGGAGAAACTTTGTAAAATCCCACAAGTGATAAAAATTCTCCCACAAAACCCATAGTAAGAGGAAGTCCGACCGATGACATCAAGATAATACCAAATATAGTCGCATATTTTGGCATATATGAAGCAAGTCCGCCAAATTCACTCATGAGTTTTGTATGTCTTCTATCATATATAACTCCAACTAACATAAACAAAGCCCCACTGACTATACCGTGACTTAGCATAAAAAATACAGAACCGGTTATACCTTCGGCATTTAGTGCAAATGTACCAAGTATAATAACACCCATATGAGAAATAGAACTGTAAGCGATTACCTGTTTCATATCCTTTTGTGCAAAGGCTACCATGGCGGTATATATGATCATGATAAGAGCCAAAGTAGCTATAAAAGGTGTAAAGTAAACTGAGGCATCTGGAAAGAGTGGCAAGGAAAATCTGACAAAACCGTATGTTCCCATCTTAAGTAAAACGGCTGCTAGTATAATTGAACCTATTGTTGGTGCTTGACCGTGAGCGTACGGTAGCCATGTATGAAACGGAAACATAGGAACTTTGATGGCAAATCCTATGAAAAATGCTATGAAAAGCATGATCTGTAAATGTACCGGAATGACTAAAAGCTGCCAATCGGTTATGGAAAATGTCCAAATGCCCGTAACGCTGTGGAAGTAATTCGCAAGATACAATATACCAATAAGCATGATAAGAGAACCGGCAAATGTATACAAGAAAAACTTGACTGCTGCATAAACTCTAAGTTTACCACCCCATGCACCTATGATATAAAGCATAGGAACAAGAGATAATTCCCAGAAAAGATAAAATACTATGACATCAAGAGCACTGAAAACTCCTACCATTGTCATCTCAAGAACTAGCAAAGTTATGATAAGGTTTTTTATATCTTTTTCAATATTCAGAGCTATCATCGATATCATGGTCATGAATGTACTGAGTATGATCAAAAACAGAGATATGCCGTCTATACCGATATGATAATTTATGCCATATGTACTGATAAGTGGAAAATACTCTACAAATTGAAAGTTGTTGCCGGCGGTATTGTAGTTAAACCATAAAGCAAGAGAGAGTAAAAATTCTACAGTTGCTATGGATATACCGTAAGCTTTTATACTGTCTTTGCTTAAGATAAAGCCCAAAACCCCTGCAAATAGAGGAAAAAATATAATTAATGATAATAAATGATCCATCAACCGCTCCTTTACTTAGCCGGATAAAATATAACTGCTAAAAGTAATAGCACCAACAGACCAAAGACCATCAGTCTTAGCATATTGGATAAATTACCGCTTTGCATAACTCTTGCTTTATCTCCACTCTTATAAAGCACTCTAGCGATAGCATCGACTGTCATATCTACTATCGCAACATCGATCTTTTGCCATAAAAATGCGGATATCGCAATATATGGCTTGACTATGCATTTATCATAAAATGCAGGTATATAGTACTGATTTGCCAAAAGTTTGTATATCGGATACTCTTCGACTTCTTTACTGAAGCCTCCTGTGGAGTATTTGTAAATGGCATACAGTATGCCGCTTATGGCGATACCTAAAGTTATGACCATCAGTATATAACTCATAAAGTGAGGTTCTATCTCCGGTTCGAATTTTGGTAAAAGTTCTGTAACGAACTCATAAAATCCATGTTCGCTAAAGCCTCCAAAAGTTGCAAAAAGAGCCAAAGGAGCCATAGCCCAAAGCATCAAAGCTCCTGCTTCATGTGGATGAAAGCCGTATCTTTTGTATCTCTCTTTGCCAAAGAAGACAAGCATTATAAGTCTAAAGCTGTAAAATGCGGTCATACCCGCACCTATCCAAAGCATTGCCCAAAGTATATAAGTGTGTTCACTAAAGGCAACTTCTAAAATCTTATCTTTACTGAAAAATCCTGCAAAAGGGTAAATGCCTGAAAGTGCCAGTGAAGCTATGGTCATGATGATCATTGTCCATTTCATTTTGTCACCTAGTCCACCCATTTTTTTGATATTTAGTTCATCATCCATCGCGTGCATGACATTTCCCGCACCCAAAAAGAGCACAGATTTGAAAAACGCGTGAGTCATCAAGTGAAATAGTGCCACCCAGTATGCTCCAAGTCCACCTGCAACGAACATGTATCCAAGCTGAGAGAGGGTTGAATAGGCGATGATCTTTTTAAGATCATTGTGAACCAGTGCCATAGAAGCCGCAAATACGGCTACAAATGCACCAAGGCTTGCTATAAAAAGTCCAACTTCAGGGATCAGAGAAAATACTTGATTGGCTCTAATGACTAAAAATACACCTGCCGTTACCATTGTAGCGGCATGGATAAGAGCTGAAACGGGAGTTGGACCCTCCATCGCATCAGCTAACCAGGTATGAAACGGAAACTGGGCTGATTTACCCATAGCACCGATGAAAAGAAATATTCCTATGAGAGTTAAAGTACCAATGCTAAGTGAACTTGCTTTGGCAAATACCACATCATACTCCAAGCTTCCAAAATTCCAATATATCAAAAAGATACCGATAAGCATACCAAGGTCTGCCACTCTGTTCATGATAAAAGCCTCATTTGCAGCCCAAGATGCACTATCCTTATGATACCAAAATCCTATAAGAAGCCATGAGCAAAGTCCGACACCTTCCCATCCTATAAAAAGTCCCAAGAAATTATCGCTCATTACAAGTATAAGCATGGAAAATACAAACAGTGAAAGATATACAAAAAATCTGTTGAATGATTTGTCATGGTCCATATAACCTATAGAGTAGATATGTATCATGGCTGAAACGAATGTAACGGTTACCATCATGATAACGGACACTTGATCTACTACAAAGCCAAAAGGTACATTTAGCCCTCCGGCACTTATCCAATCCATAAGTTTTACATGATAAGTATGTTCGCTATCAACTTGTGTCAAAAGATAAATCGCACTAAAAGCCGATACCAAAAGCATAAAAGATGCAAAAATACCGGTAATGGTTTTTTTCTCTTTATCTCCAAAAAGTGCCGCAAAGAGTGAGCCTACAAGAGGAGCAAACAGTGTTATATAGATATATTTTTCCATTTTTAACCCTTCATGCTTTGCATACTGTCAAGATCAACAGTAGACTTTCTTTTATACCAGAGAACCAACAGTCCAAGCCCGACTGCTACTTCACTTGCGGCTACCGCGATGATAAAAAATGCGAACATTTGACCCGTCATATCGTGAAATGCTTTTGAAAAAGCCGCAAAGCCTATATTTACCGCATTTAACAGTATCTCTGTTGAGAAAAAAAGCATCAATAAATTTTTTCTTCTTACGATTCCGACCAATCCTATCGCAAAAAGTATAGAACTGACTACCAGATAGTGTGTTAAGGTTATCATTTTGTCACCCCCTCTTCAAATTCACTTTTTGCTTCAAAATCCTGTTTCAAACTCAGGCTTATATCCATCTTCTTACTGACCAGTACGATTCCGGCCACCATGGCAACAAGAAGCATCACGGCAGTCAGTTCAAACGGTACGAGATATTTGGTAAAGAGAACATACCCGACCATTTTAGAGTTTCCTACTCCATCTATCATCGGTGAAGATATAATGATATTTTTGGATACTATAGGTGAAGAGACTATGACAACAAGCAATATCGCAATAGCTATGGAAAAAGAGTAAATCATTCTTTTTGCTTTTATCCTCTCTTTGACATCTTTTGTCGTGTCTATGAAGATCATACCAAAAGCATATACAGCCATTACAGCCCCACTATATACTATGATTTGGACAACCCCTAAAAAATCAGCGTCAAGCAAAAAGAAAAAACCTGATATAAAGATCATACCTCCTGCAAGTGCCGTCATGGAGTAAAGGGCATTTTTACTAAATACTACTATACTAAACAGTGTTATCGTTAAAAACGAAAACAGATAAAATGCTATAATTTCATACATGTTGCATCCTTAATAAGCCAATGGTGTTTTTTTGATAAATTTATCAGCATCTTTACTAGGTGCACCAAATCCCGGAAACTCTTTTTGTTTTCCGGCTTTAAATATCTCTAATGGGGTCAATAGATCCTCCTTCTGTGCAAACTCTGCTCTTTGTTCACTTGCCACTTCATAATTTTCTCCATGTACTATAGCAAGCTCAGGACAAACTTCAGCACAATATCCGCAATATATACATCTTCCAAAATTGATAGTATAATCAAGTACTTCTTTCCTGCTGTTTTTGTCAATCTTTGTATCTATCCTTATACAGTTTGCTATACATATCTTTTCGCAAAGTCCACAGCCTATACATCGGTTCTCTCCACTCTCCAAAAGTCTTTGGAGCCTGTGTACCGCTCTGTATCTTGGAGATATAGGAAGTTTTTCCAATGGATACTTTACGGTGTGGATATTGAACTTTATCATCTCTCTTAAAACTATCCAAAGTCCTACAAAAAGCTCACCTTTGAAAGTTCTTCTACAAACCTGCTTGAACTTATCCCACGGCTTGTGTGCGGGAACTTCGATGTCTAAGTACTTATAACCCTCTTTTACACTTCTGTTTTTAAACTCTTCTAGCATGAATCCTCCTCTATACCAGTACAAAACCGGTTATAAGTATATTTAGCAGTGCTATTGGCATAAGCACTTTCCAGCAAAACCACATCAACTGATCCGGTCTTATATGTGGCCAGGCGGCTCTTACCCAAAGAAAAGCAAATATGAAAAATGATATCTTAAGCAGTATCGCAATTGCTCCCGGGATAAAGCCCCAAGGGTTGAAACCTCCTAAGAATAGTATGGAAACTAAAAACGATATGGTAAACATATTGGCATATTCGCCGATGAAGAAAAGACCCCATCTCATTCCACTGTACTCCGTTGCATAGCCTGAGACGATTTCAGCTTCATGCTCCATCAAATCAAAAGGAGTTCTATTTGTTTCGGCATAACCACTTATCAAAAACAGAACAAATGCTACAGGTTGTTTCCATATAAGCCAATCTGTAAAACCGCCTGCTTGGTAATTGTTTATATCTATAAGCGAAAGTGAGCCGACAAGCATCAAAGGCGCAAGCGCAGAAAGCCCTGTAACTACTTCAAATGAAAGAAGTTGTATAACAGTCCTAGCCGCTCCTATAAGCCCCCATTTGTTAGATGAACTCATACCGGCCAAGAGTGGTCCGTACATTCCAACGCCCATAACACCTATAATAAATAAAATACCTACATCGATATCCGATACTATCGGGTGAACCGTATAGCCAAATATGGTAAACTCCGGTAGTATGGGAAGTGCCGAAAGTGCTGTAAAAGCCGCAGTTGCCGAAATAACCGGAGCTATTATGAATATAGGTCTTACAACATTTTGGGGGATTATATCCTCTTTTGTAAAAAGTTTTATACCATCGGCTATGATTTGTAAAACTCCATATGGTCCGACATGAGTCGGCCCCAATCTTCTTTGCATAAAGGCAAGAATTTTTCTTTCTACATAAGTGGTAAAACCCGCACCTGCCGAGAAAATTGTCAGGATGACAATGATCTTAACAAGAGTTTCTATAATATATCCTGTATCACTCATCTCTTACACCTTTTTAAGATTGACTTTTGCATATCTGTACCCGCCTTTAAAAATCCCACTGACATCCAACTTTTCATCAAATGTCGGAAGATATGGAATGTTACCTGTAATTTTATTGTCAAGTTTGATTTTTGTCATCAAACTTACATTTTCATTTGTAATTTCAACTTCATCATTTTCATTTAAATTGAATTTATCCATAAATTCTTTGGAAGCAAATAGCGCACCTTCACTCTTTAGCTGTTTTGCTTTGTTTGTAAATCTACTAAATTGCAAAACCGGCTCACACCTGTAAACCACAACCCCGTCAAAACTCTCTATCTCATCGATCTCTTCAGGGACTCTTAACTTTGTTCTTCTTGGTTTATTGTTGAGCATATAACCTCTGTGTTCATTGCCTGCATTGTCAAAATAGTTTGGCAAATCATCAAAATCAACTTCTTTAAAACCTTTTGATGCAGGCAACTCTTTTGTATACTCTATCGTATACTCTTTTTTTAGTCCCAATTCATTGGCTATATCGTTTAGGATATAACCGCCATAAGCAACAGCCGCATTTGTAGGAACTACTCTTTTATCAATGTTAACAAATGTTCCCTCTTGCTGATTTAATGCCGGCATATCAAGATCCCCATCACCTAAGGCACTTAAAGTAAAATCACCTTTTACATTGTATCCTATGCTGTATTCTCCCTCTTTGTCATCCAAATCACATATCAAACTAACACCCAAAGAGTTTGTTTGAGGAGGGATGATAACTACTTCAAAATCACCATATTTCTCAAGAAGCCCAGCTAAAAGTGCTATATTTTTTGCTCTTTTATGAGTGTAGAGGTCTTCGCCGAGGATGAGAGAGAATTTATCTTTTTTTGCAAGAAATTTATCTAACTTTGTATTAAAATCATCAGGTAAGCCTATGATGTCATAAAGTTTGTTTTTTACGATCTCAGCCTCTTCTTCTATCTCTTCTTTGGTTTCTATCTCTTCGTCATTTACCGTTTCTTTTTTGATAATCGTTTTTTTCTCAATAATTTTTTCGATCGTTTTAAAACTGTTTAAGATATCAACCGTTTCTTTTGGCAATTCTTCTTTGTTCCCAAAAAGGTCTAGCAGAAGATATAGTATAGCTTCCTCGCTGCCTATTTTGTTTTCAATTTGCATGATATTTTTTGCATATCCTTGAACGACAGGGTCTCCTACAGGATGAAAGTAAATACCGGCTCCTTTGTTCATGGTTAGAGCATTATTGAAAGCAAAGCCCACATTTGGTGAGTCTGTTTTTATAGCACTTCCGACACTTATGACAAAATTACTTGATTTTATCTTTTTCAAATCTCCTTGATAAAGTGTATGACCACTCTCTTTGGAAAATTCATCCAAAAACTCTTTATACGCCTTTGCTTGAGGGTTTATAAGTTTATAACCCAATTTTTCCTTTAATTTTTGAAGAATCAAAGCTTCTTCGTTTGTTATAAAAGAGTCAAATTTTATAGTGTCGGCTTTTTTAAAGGCTTCAAGTGCCTTGTTAAAAGCCTCTTTATCTTTTTTAACTTCAAGGTTGGCAAAATCAAAGCCAAATCTTGCTGCACCGTTTATCTTTTGATAGTGAAACTCATTGGTTACACGAAAGATTTTTTTCTCAGGTTTGTCAATGCTTTCGTGTCTTACTTCATAAAATATTTGTGCACAGTCACTGCTGTGAGGATTAGATGCCGGTATTCTTTCAAGCTCCCAGGCGTTTGAATTGTATTTGAAGTCACTGCTTACAAGTGCGCCCACAGGGCATACGCTGATACACTCTCCGCAAAATGTACAATCCAACTCTTCACCACTGACTGTACCTATAAGAGATTTTTGCAGTTTGTTCCACATAGCGTACGCATCTTTTGGCATACTCTCTTTGTATCCTTTATCAAGTGCATCCCCGCCTCTTTTTACAGTTTTTAATGCACTGTCACCTATCATATCTTTACAAACAGTTACACATCTTTCACAAACTATACATAAAGATGGATCATAATTTATCAAGCCCCATTTTTTAGGGCTTCTATCGCAGTCAGCTATGGCATAGCTTTGGGAGTCAACCTGCATGTACAATGTATTGTTTTGAAGTTCACACTCTCCGCTTTGGTCACAAACACCACACTGTAAAGGATGGTTTATGTCATACACTTCCATGATAGCACGTCTCTCTTTGGCTATTTCATCATTGTCCGTGATAACTTCCATGCCATCTTTGGCTTTTGCGTTGCAGGAGTAGACTCTTTTGCCATCTGCTTCGACAAGACAAAGCCTGCATGCAAGTGTAGGAGAACACTCACTTAAGTAGCAAAGAGCGGGTATATATATCCCGTTTCTTCTAGCGATATTCAAAAGAAATTCACCCTCTTTGGCTTGACACTCTTTGCCGTTGATATTTACTGTTATGTCACTCATTGTTCACTTCCATCGCTACTTATTTTTACCCTAAAGTATCTATACTTTGAGAGCAGTTCGTCATTGTGCAATATCGAATCAAACAGTGAAACTTCACCTACGGTTCCTTTAAAGTTTTTATTTGATTTGAATTTTCTTTTTATTTTTACGCCACCCAAGTCAAGCTCTACTTCACTTCCGCCTTTTACTTTGGCTGCTACGGAGAATTGAGATGAGCCCTGTAAAAACTGTTTTTCTTCAAGGGGTTTGCAAAGAGCGGTAAATTCGTTGAATTGGTGAACCGGCTCACACCTGTAAACCACAACCCCGTCAAAACTCTCTATCTCATCGATCTCTTCAGGGACTCTTAACTTTGTTCTTCTTGGTTTATTGTTGAGCATATAACCTCTGTGTTCATTGCCTGCATTGTCAAAATAGTTTGGCAAATCATCAAAATCAACTTCTTTAAAACCTTTTGATGCAGGCAACTCTTTTGTATACTCTATCGTATACTCTTTTTTTAGTCCCAATTCATTGGCTATATCGTTTAGGATATAACCGCCATAAGCAACAGCCGCATTTGTAGGAACTACTCTTTTATCAATGTTAACAAATGTTCCCTCTTGCTGATTTAATGCCGGCATATCAAGATCCCCATCACCTAAGGCACTTAAAGTAAAATCACCTTTTACATTGTATCCTATGCTGTATTCTCCCTCTTTGTCATCCAAATCACATATCAAACTAACACCCAAAGAGTTTGTTTGAGGAGGGATGATAACTACTTCAAAATCACCATATTTCTCAAGAAGCCCAGCTAAAAGTGCTATATTTTTTGCTCTTTTATGAGTGTAGAGGTCTTCGCCGAGGATGAGAGTTTTTTTATCTAAGACATCAGCTGATTTTGCGATGGATTCTATCTCTTCTTCACCGACATTCGTTTCGGCGCATATATATCCTTCATCCAATTCATCAAAATACTCTTTAAGCTCATTTGGGATATTTTTACCATCTAACAGAGCCTTTGCCAAAATCGATAAAACTCCCTCTTCACTTCCAACTTCATATCTTATAGAATTACTTATGATATCTTTTAAAACAAAGTCTTCTATCGGGTGCATATCTATGACTTTGGCACCTTTTCTTTTTAAAGCTTCACTAACATGAAATCTTACCATTGGGTTATCAGTCGATAGTTTTGTGCCTATGGATATGATAAGATCACTTGATGAGATACTTTTTAAATCTCCACTGTAGAGCTTATGACCACTGTCGCCTGAAAAATCTTCTAAAAATTTCTGATACTCTTTGTTGCCGTGACTGATGAGTCTGTATCCAAATTTCTCTTTTAGTTTTTGAAGGATGAGAGCTTCTTCATTGGTTATAATCCCACTAAATTTTATAGTATCAGCTTTTTTAAAAGCCTCTATCGCTTTATCAAAAGAGCTTTTATCTTTTTTAACACTTGTGTTGGCAAAATCAAATCCAAATCTACCTGCACCGCAAAGCGATGCAAACTCTTGTTCATTTACAACTCTTGTAATGATCTTTTCAGGTTCATCTATACTCTTGTGTCTTACATCGTAATATAAAAAGCATCCACTACTACAGTGTGAGCAACTTGCAGGTATCTTTGTGTTTTCCCAGGCATTAGCTTTGTATTTGAACTCATTTGATATCATAGCACCTACCGGGCAAACACTTATGCATTCCCCGCACTGTATGCACTTACCCATATCATTATCTATAGTTGAATTGTATCCGTTTGGTCTGATGTAAAGAGCTTGAGTTCCTACTATCTCATTACAAACAGTTACACATCTTTCACAAAGTATGCAAAGATATGGATCATATCCAAGTATTTTCCACTTTTTACCTTTTCTTTTTTGCTCTTTTGCACTGAATTCTTGTGAGCTGACACCAAACTCCAAAGTTTTGTTTTGAAGTTCACATTCACCACTTTTATCACATACTCCACACTCAAGCGGATGATTGACATCATAAAGTTTCATGATATTTTGTCTATGAGTGAAAAGTTCTGGCGAATTTGTGTGTACAACTATCCCATCAACCGCTTTTTCCTGGCAGCTAAGTATAAAACCTTCAACTCCCTCCACTTCAACTGAGCACATTCTACAGCTTGCTATGGGATTTGTTTTGCTAAGATAACACATAGTCGGTATATATATGCCGTTTCTTCTGGCAACTTGCAAAATCGTTTCACCCTGTTTCGCTTCAAGCTTTACTCCGTCAATGGTGATATGTATCATGCTTCACCCCCGGATAGCTCTTTGTTTTCTACTGCTACCATAGCTATGTAGTAGCATCTCATACATCTCTCGGCTTCATTTATAGCTTCTTGTGTCGTTAAGCCAAAATTTACCTCTTTTTGGGAATGTTTTCTTATGTCAACATCGAGTTTTTGGCTGACTTCTCTTTTAACTCCCGGCATCCAACCTGTAATTTTTTCATTTTTATTGTAAACTCTCAGTTTTCTCAAGTGATCTTCCATGATCTCTTTATCGCTCAACTTTACTTCACCGGTTTTTAAATATCTAAGCATAACCGAAGCGGCTCTTTTTGCCTGACCGACGGCATTTACTATGGTCATTGGACCATATTCGCAGTCACCTGCGGCAAAGATACCTTTTTTATTTGTCATATAGGTATTGTTAAAAGTTTTAAATGTATTCCAACTTGTTAGTGACAAATCCCATTCTTTTGGAACAAAGTCCATATTGGCATCTTGTGAAACGGCAGGTATGAGATAATCACATTCTATAAAGTAGTCTTCACCTTCTATGTGATTTAGGCTTGGTCTGCCTCCGTTTGGATCGGGTACCAGTTCAAATTTGTTTATCTTTAATTTTTGAAGATTATCATCTTCATCCGTTATGATCTCTTCGACCGCAGAGTAAAATTTAAACTCTACTCCTTCTTCTATGGCTTCATGATACTCTTCATAGCTTGTATTGTTTATGATGGTTTTTTCATCTCTTCTGTAAAGGAGGATAACCTTTTTGGCATTTGCTCTTATGGCACATCTTACAACATCCATAGAAGTAAAGCCACCACCTACACAAACTACGGTTTTGCCACTAAGATCAACTTCTTCTCCTATGCCCCATTTTACATTTAGGTTGATTTGATCCAAAAATTTTATAGCAGGCCAGTACCCCTTTATCTCGGGTCTTTCATTTTTTGCTCTTATCTTTTTTGATATTCTTGTGCCGGTTGCAATTAAAATAGCATCATAATCTTGCTCAAACTGTTTTATCATTTCGACGGTTACTTTTGTGTTTAGTATAAAATTTACCCCAAGAGCTTTTACGGCTTCTATATCTTTGTGGTATCTCTCATATGGCATTCTATACTCTGGAACTCCTACGGCTACTTCACCTCCAAGAACAGGAAGCTCTTCATATACATCACACTCTACGCCGCCAAGGGCGAGATAGTACGCTCCGGTAAGTCCTGCAGGTCCTGCGCCTATGATGGCAACTTTTTTACCTATAGGCTTTGCTTTTTTGGTCGGATATACAAAATCAAGTCCATGATCACTCTCGTAATCAGCACCTATCCTTTTAAGCTCCATGATTGCAATAGGTTCGTCAAGATTTGCTCTTCTGCAGGCATCTTCGCAAGGATGAGGACAAACTCTGCCACAAGTGTGAGCCAAAGGCATGGTTTGTTTGGTAGCTTTCAAAGAATCGACAAATCTAATATCCCTAACTCCCTCGATATAACCTGGTATATCTACATGACTGGGACACATATCAGTACAAGGCGCGGTTACATCGGCTACATAATTGATATCATCTTGGTGATATTCGCAAGATGGCTTTTTGTTGTTAATCAAATCCAAAAAAACATCTTCAAAATATGTCATGATGTCCAAAATCGGAGTAGGTACAGTCTTTCCTATTTCACATTTGCTGGTATTTTGCATGGTGGAGCTGACTTCTCTTAAGTGCTCCAAATCACTCATCTCGCCTTCGCCTCTTGCGATTTTATCCAGCAAGTCATAAAGGATTCTACCGCCCCATCGTCCCGGGGCACATCTGCCGCATGCTTCGCTGTATACTTGATATTGTGCGGCATATTTCATAGCCAGTTTTACAACATCCACATCTTCCTTGAAAAGCACAAGTCCATCCCAGCCTATAAAAGCTTTTGTATCATTATCCACTCTGTGAAATTCAGGAAAATAAAAAGATGATCTTTGCCACTCATCTTTTGGTTTGTTGCGGTTGTCTATGATTTCTCTTTGCCAGGTGGAGAAATAAACTAAACTTTTCAAGCCGCTTTCCTTTTGACCACGATAGTCCAGTCTGCTTCATTGAACTTGAGTGAATTCATAAGTTCATGACCGTTTTCTTTTACGATGTCGGCACTCTTTTGCACAGGAGAAAAATCACCTATTTCAAAAAGAAATATACCTACTTCTTCAGGTTTTAAGTCTGTTTCTATAAGTTCAATCATTCTATCATAAAAATTATCTTTTAAAGGTCTTAAATCATATCGTTTCATTTATAAATCTCCTTTATCTATCAATCTCGCCGAAGACGATATTGAGATTTCCTATGATTGCTGTAACATCAGCTATATAGTGACCTACCAATAACTCTTGAAGTATGCTGGTATGCCAAAAACTTGGAGCTCTTACTTTTAGTCTATATGGATAAGGATCACCCGCAGAGTTTATATAAAATCCAAGCTCTCCTTTTGGAGATTCGGTTGCTGCGTATACTTCTCCTTTTGGAGGCCTCATGCCCTGAGTAACCAGAACGAAATGTTGCATTAAAGAGTAGTTTTGAGTCATGATCTGCTCTTTTGGAGCTGATATATACTGTGGAGCATGAGCCATGACTTCCGGCTCGGTATCACTATACATATCAACCAACTGCCTAAGTATTCTAACGCTTTGCCTCATCTCTTCCATATAAAGTTTGTATCTTCCGTAACTATCACATCTATCACTGTATGGAACATCAAAATCCAATTCATCATAAAGTTCATAAGGTTCTTCTTTTCTGATATCCCACTGAACGCCACTTCCTCTTAGAACGATACCGGAGCATCCCCAGCTTATGGCATCTTCTTTGGAAATCACTCCAACATTCTCAAGCCTCATTTTCCAAATCCTGTTTTGATCCAAAAGGCCTTCATAATCAGCTATATTTTTATGCATTTGGCTAAGATAGACACTTAATTTATCAAGCCACCCATTTGGCAAATCAAGAGGAACACCACCGATTCTTACAGAAGAGTGTGTAAGTCTTGCTCCACAATAATCCTCCATCAAATCCATAGCGAACTCTCTTTCTCTAAAACAGTATAGAAATACCGTCATAGCGCCCACATCAAGTGCATGAGTTGCCAGCCAGAAAAGATGTGAAATGATCCTGTTTAATTCAAGAAGCATCGTTCTTATGACTTTTGCACGCCTTGGGACTTCAAGACCTATGAGCCTTTCAACTGCCAAAGCATAACCATAATTGTTGGAAGTTGCGGCTATATAATCCATCCTGTCTGTTGTCGGCAAAAATTCATTGTATATCATGTTTTCAGCCATCTTTTCCATGCCTCTATGAAGGTATCCGATGTCGGGGATGGCTTTTTTGACCTGCTCTCCGTCAAGCTCCAGTATAAGTCTTAACTGACCGTGAGCTGAAGGGTGTTGAGGTCCAAAATTGACAACCATTGTGTTGTCAACTCTATCAAAGTTCAAGTTCTCGAAAAACGGTTTTAGTCTATTTGCCTGTTGCATGGTTTACCTTCTTGTATTTAAAACTTTGGATTTATCTTTTTTGAATTCATCTATAAAAAATACCCCATCTTCTTCTTGGTAGTCCTGGGTAGTTCTCTCTTCACTTGGTTTGGCACCATATGGTACTTCATGATAAATTCTTACAAAGTTTTTGGTATCTTTTCTGTCAACTTTTGCAGGATCTCTCTGCTCAGGTCCTATGATATCTCTGTATTCTTTACCAAAAATTTTATCCACTTCATACCATGATGCCGCTTCGTCGCCCTGTAGAGGATAAGTTTTTCTAAGCGGATGTCCATGCCAGTCATCAGGCATGATAAGTCTTTTTAGGTTGTAGTGGTTGTTTACATTGACACCCATAAGATCAAACATTTCTCTCTCAGCCCAATCTGCACTTTTAAATATAGTATATATGCTTTCAATAGCACTTTGCTCTTTTATACGACATTTAACTCTGAGTCTTTTTCTTTTTTTCATAGATAAGAGTTGATAAAATATCTCGAATTCTCCGTTTTGGGCAAGATAGTCGTTTGCACTCATTTCACTTAAAAAAGTATAATCAAGTTCATCTTTTAAAAACGAAAGAACCTGCTTGTTGTCTTCGGGTTTGATGATAAGAACAAGCTGCCCTCTTTGTATATAAGCTTCTTTTATCTTGAAATGCTTTTTTAACTCTTTATAATCTTTCGAGAAAATTTCATCAGAATTTACATCCTCTTTGGGAATGCTGGGAACCACATAAAATCTGTCATTGTAGTAAGCTTTTTTTTGAACGTTTTTTCTGTTTTTATACTCTCTCATCATATCAACCTTTTAGGTTTTTGTTTTTGAAAAGCACTCTCTTTTCTTATCTGTTTTTGAAGCATCATAACGGCATACTGCAAAGTTTCCGGTCTTGGAGCGCATCCTGGAAGGTATATATCAACCGGTATAACCCTGTCAACACCCTGAACGGTTGCGTAAGTATTGAACATGCCTCCTGTATTGGCGCAGCTTCCCATGCTTATCACCCACTTTGGCTCGGCCATTTGATCATATAGTCTTCTAGTGAATTCAGCATGCTTTTTTGTAAGAGTTCCGGCTATGATCATTACCTCGGCTTGTCTGGGACTTGCTCTAAAGATAGTACCGAATCTATCGAAGTCATATCTGCTCGCTCCGCTTGCCATCATCTCGATAGCACAACAGGCAAGACCGTAGGTCAAAGCCCATAAAGAGTTACTTCTTCCCCATTGAACAAGTTTATCAACTGTCGTCAAGGCGATGGGAAGACCGCTTTCTTGAAGATAGTTTACTTTATGCTGTGCCATTCTAATGCTCCTTTTTTCCAAGCGTAAACAAAACCGATCGCCAATAGTAGTATAAATGAAATCATTTCAACAAAACCGAACATTCCAAGAACTTTAAAGTCGATAGCCCATGGAAACATAAATATAATCTCCACATCAAAAAGTATAAACAAAAGTGCAAAAAGATAAAACTGGACCGATATCCTGTTTGGCTGTTTCGTGACTTTTGGTCCGCATTCGTAAATGGTTAGTTTTAATTTTTCCGTATCAAGTCTTGCCAGCTTTCTACTTGCCCATCTTGCTAGAACTGTCGTAGCAAAAAATGCAACAGAACTTAAAGCCAAGAAAACAAATGCCCCAAAATAGGGATGGGCAAAATTCATATGACTCATAATATAACCCCTTTACTTAAGTATATAAAATAATTACTGCATAATAATACTATATAAAAATAAAAATTAATCTTATTTCATATAAAAAAATGATAGTTATAGAAAAATACTATATGATAATTGTAACATATGGTAACATTAAAGAAAAAATAAAAAGGTATGTCATAAAAAATGTTACAAATAGAAACAAATAGTGCTACAAAACAAATCCCATAGATTTTTCTTCGCCGAATGTTCCCTTTATCTCTCTGTCTATCATATTTTTAAACTCGTTCATTGTGAAAATAGGCTCTTCTTTCACGGCGACATTGAGTGCGGTATTTTTTATGATAACTTTTATCTGACCACCGGTAAGCGGGTATTTTGCCAACTCTTCTATGGAAAAATTCTCTTCATAAACGGCATTTTCCGGTAGATAATTTCTAAAAAGAAGCACTCTTTGTGAAAAATCAGGCTTTTTAAATTCTATTTTGTAGTCAAACCTTCGTGAAAATGCAGGATCGATATTTTCTAGTAGATTGGTAGTCGCTATCAAGATACCGTTAAAATTCTCGATCTGTTCTAAAAATATATTTTGCATTTGGTTGTGCATTTTATCGGTACTGTGGAGGCTTGTGCTTGTTCTGCTACTTAAAAACTGGTCTGCTTCATTTAGAAGTAGCACAGGTGAACTTTTAGTCTTGTGGGAGAGATCGTAGTATGTATCAAATATCTTTCTTACATTTTTTTCACTTTCACCTACATATTGGGATAGGATTTTAGAACAGTCGAAGTTCAAAACACTTTTTTTTAGTGATTTTGAAAGAGAAAGTGCCGTCATGGTTTTACCAGTGCCGGGAGGTCCATAAAAGATGATCTTTGAGCTAACCCCTCTTTTCCTGTCCACTATACCCCACTCTTTTAGTCTTGAGAGGACTTTTCTATCCATTCTTTTTAAAAGATTGTTTAGTATCTTTGCCGTTTTTGGATGTAAAACTACATCGTCAAGTGTGGTTTTCGGCTCGATCAGTTCGAAGATATCCTGCTCTTTTATAAGGGTATTTAGCTTGATTCTTTTGGCTTTTTTATCCTTGGTCGGTCTTATGATCTTTTGTATGACTTCTTCTGAGATATAAAAACTTCTTGTAACACCTCCGAAAGCCGTTAGCATTTCATCAAAATCGACCAAAGAGTTTTCTATGAGTTTTGAGCCTTCTTCCAAAAGAGCTCTGTTTTTTATCTTTTCATACTCATTTTGGCTTATCAGATCTATGAGTGTATTCATGTCCCTTAAAGTCTCTATGTCGGAGCTGTACTCTTCTTTCAAAAGAGCTAAAAAAATGATTTTTTCTTTTTCGTTGAGCTCATTTTCCAAAGCGATCTCTTCTATGGTCAAGTCACATTCACTTTTTAGTATCTTTTTATTTATCTTCTCTTCAAAGAGTGCCAAATTTTGTTTTAGAACCGCGATATTTGGTGATTCTTCTTTGAAACTGTTTCTTAGGTTGGATAGTTTTTGATATAGCTCTATCCTGGTAAATTGGTCTTTTAAGTATTCAAGATGGTCGGCGTACGGTTCTTCGGTAGGTAAGATGACTTCCGGGTCACTGCTTTCTAGAAGTTTTAAAAAGTTACTGCTTAGTGATATACTCGAATGTAAAAGTTCCAAATTTGATAAATCCTTATTTTTTTGGTTTAGCAGAGTATTTCTTGTAAGCCATCCCGATTCAAGTAAATTTTTTATGATATGTATCTTTTTGATATGCATATAGCTTTTTGGGGTATAGATCTCTTTTAGTAGAGATGATACCGTAATCTCTTCATTTCCTTCGATATACTTGTGTGTCAAGTTTTTTAATATACGGGCTTCTTCAAGTGAGCATTTCAGTTGAGAAAATATGGTAGAATTTTCAATATCGCTGTTTTCCAAAAAGTTTATCAAGTTTTCCAATAAATGTCCTGACCCCGAATTTTACAAAATTCGGGCTAATATAATTTTAACTGTTATTATAATACAATTATCCTAAATTATCTATTTGGAGATATTATGGACTATATGATTGAGATGGAAGGGGTCAATAAATTTTACGGCTCGTTTCAAGCCTTGAAAGATATAAATTTTAAGGTTAAAAAAGGCGAAGTTGTAGTCATTTGCGGACCAAGCGGCAGTGGAAAATCAACTCTTATAAGATGTATCAACAAGCTTGAAGATATAGATGAAGGCAAGATCGTTGTTGACGGTATCAATCTCGATGAAAAAAAAGTAAATGTAAACAAAATAAGAGAAGAGGCAGGGATGGTGTTTCAGCATTTCAACCTTTTTCCACATCTTAGCATCATTGAAAATATCATGATAGCACCTATGAAAGTTAGAAAAGTACCTAAAGAGGAAGCCCAAAAGTTTGCTATGGAACTGCTTGAAAGAGTAAAGATACCACATCAGGCAAACAAGTATCCAAGTGAACTAAGCGGTGGACAAAAACAAAGGGTCGCAATAGCCAGAACTTTGGCGATGAAGCCTAAAATCATACTTTTTGATGAGCCGACAAGTGCACTTGATCCTGAAATGATAGGTGAAGTCTTGGATGTTATGAAAGAATTGGCAAGGGAAAATTATACAGTAGTTTGTGTTACTCATGAGATGGGTTTTGCAAAAGAGGTAAGTGATAGGATAGTATTTATGGATCACGGCATAATAGTCGAAGAAGATGACCCACATGCGTTTTTCAATCATCCCAAAACAGATCGTGCAAAACAGTTTTTAAGCGAGATATTGCATCATTGAGCGCCATGAGAAAATTGATTAAAACTATATTCCTTATCATGCTCTCCTTTCAGATATCATACGCTATGGAACTTCCCTCTTGGGTGGAGAAGAAAAGTACAGATATAAATACTTTGGTTAAAAAAGCTGCCAATGGGCATAAAACAGTTATGCTCTTTTTTGATCTTGAGGATTGCCCGTGGTGTGCTAAGATGATAAAAAACAATTTTAGCGGCGGTGAGTTGACTGAAAAAACTAAAAAGAATTTTCTTGTTGTCCACATATCAAACGATGGGGACAGGATAGTGCATTATAAAAATTTTGTAGGCAGTGAGAGTGATTTTAAAGATAAGATGGATGTATATTTTTCACCTACTATGATATTTTTAGATAAAAAAGGAAATGTTATAGGAAAATTTGAGGGGTACAGAAACCCGGATAAGTATAAAACCATACTTTCTTATATATTGAGCGGTGCGTATAAAAAGATGAAATATATAGAATATCTAAATGAGTTTGAATTTGACAACTAAGGCTTTACTTCCTTAGTTGTCAAATGTTTCTTAAGCACAGTTCGTTATGCCTGGGTTTCCTTTGACTCCTATGATATCCGGAGTATCTACTTTAAAACCTTTGTCAATGTGTTTTACATTTTTAAGATAAGTTTCAACTGTTTCCCAAACAGGCTCTCCCGGAGATTTGGAACCAACCGTTGACCAGCCTGCAACTTTGTATTTTTTGCTGGCTTCTATCTTTTGGCCGTTGGTTAAGTGAAGATCGCTTATCCTGTGACCTATGGTCTTGGCTGGATCGATCTTGTATGACAATCCACCTGTTCTTACCATGTCACCACCTTGTTGATAGTATGGATCTTTGTTGAAAAGATTGTCCGCAACATCTTCAAGTATGGCTTTTATGGTTTTTCCATCCATCTCTCTTAGATATGTTTCAGGATATGTCATAGCCGTTTGAGTGGAAAGATCGTCAAACGTTATAGTTTGACCAGGGATTATGCTTGTACCCCACCTAAATCCCGGACTCAGTGAAACATCAGCGCCTTTTACATCTCTAAGAGCATCACAAATGATTTGATCCCAGCTTCCGTTGAAATTTCCTCTTCTGTAAAGTGTTGTATCAGTAGTCGCAATAGGTCTCATAAGCTCTATAAGATAAGGCTTTCTAACATCATCTATGTATTTTGCCATATCTTTGTCCGGTTCAACCAAATCAGAGAAAATAGGAAGCAGGGTAAATCTAAAATCATCTATTTTTCCATTTTTAATATCAAGATCTAAAACACTGACAAATTTGCCGTTACTTCCTGCGTTACATACATAAGTGACACCTTTTGCATTTTTAACAGGATAAGCTTCAGGAACACCATCATGAGTGTGTCCACCCATTATGAAGTCAATGCCGGTTACTCTGCTTGCCATTTTTTTATCAACATCATATCCATTGTGTGACAGGACTATGATAGCATCTGGTTTCTCTTTTTTCTTGATTTGATTAACAAACTCTTGCATACTTTCATCATTTATACCAAATGTCCAATCAGGGATAAATCTCTGAGGATTTGCTATGGCAGTATAAGGAAAAGCTTGACCTATAACAGCTACTCTTGCATTGCCAAGTTTTTTGATAGTGTAAGGCTTAAAAGCTAATCCACTATCTTCATCATACGCAGGAGCTCCATCAAACAAAGCATCCTCTTTTACATGTACATTTTGGGCTATAAATTCACCTTTGAATTTTTTTATATTTTCCAAAACCTCTTTTTCAGTATATGTAAATTCCCAGTGACCTACCATGACATCTACTCCGAGTTTATTGCAGGCACCTACCATGTCTTGACCTCTTGTTTTAAGTGCTGTCCAACTTCCCTGCCAAGTATCTCCACCATCCATAAGAAGTGTTTTATCTTTGTCAAAGTTATTTCTTAAAAATTTAACAACAGTGGCAAGCTCTGCAAAACCACCCATTTTACCCATAACTTCCGCATGTTTAGCAAAGTTGATGCAGGTAAAAGCATACTCAAGTCTTGGGTCATTTTTGATACCATAATACTTTAAAAACTCTTTTCCTACTATATGAGGAGGTTTTCCATAGTTTCCATAAAGCCCTATATTTACACTCGGCTCTCTAAAATATACAGGTTTTAGCTGAGCATGAGAGTCGGTTATATGCAAGAGTCTTGCGTTTCCAAAGCTTTTTAATTTATAGTAGTCTTTTAAATTGTTGTTTTGAGTTATTCTTGTATGAGAGTTTGCAAATACAGGGGCAGCACCAAGTACTGCCATCATATAGATAAACTCTCTTCTTCCCATATTATTTCTCATTGTCATCCTTAGTATTTAAACCCGTCACCAGGAATCGCAAGTCTGTAAGTATTGGCTGCTTCTTCATGCTCTTGTACCGCTCTTATGGCAAATGTACAAGCTCTCCATGCCGCTTTTAAAGTAGGCATTTTTTTAACCGCAGGCTTACCTTTCTTTTTATAGTGAAGAGTAGTTACTTTGCTGCCGGCTTTTATAGCAGCTTCAGTATCTTTTATATATGCACTATTTGTAACACCGAGTCTTTTAAACTCAACTTGCTCTTTAACGGCAATAGGATTGTATTTTTTCGCCAAATCTATCAAAGATTGAAGAGAGTTGGTGTTCGGATTGCAAACCTTTGCGACATCAAGCTTCATTACACCATTGCTCATAGGAGCCGGTGAATTGCTTGTAGCACAGCCTGCGAAAAAAAGCAGTGCTGCAGACGAGGCTATTGAAATTTTTAATATTTTTTTCATTATCTATCCTTTATCTTCTAACATCAGGACCATCAACAGGTAGTCCGTTTGACATATATGCCATAAAATACAACATTTCAGCTGTCCACTGGCTATCAGGCTTGTGTGGGTTTTCACCCTGATTTTTCTCACAGCCTTTTATCCTTCTCTCAAGTGTTCCAAGACCTGTCCATTTCATTCTGTAAACCGGGAAATGGGTTGTTGCGCCAAGAAGTGGTGAAAGATACTCTAGTCTTACTCTTTGACCTGAGCCTTGGACGTGGCAACTTGCACAAGATAGTTTTAAGTATCCTCTTTGAGAATAATACTCTTTCTTGCCTCTTTCATAAGCCTCGGCAGCAGCTTTTGAGTTTATTTTTATATTGACTTTTTTGCCTGCTTCTCTTGATTGGTCTGCAAAATATGCTTCTAACTGTGTAATTTTACCTTTTGTCCATTTAAAAGGTTTTTGACCCGCAGCTTTAAGACAACTGTTTATAGCACCTGTTAAACTTACGACTTTACCTTTGGCATCATCAAACATAGGATAATTTCCTGCTATAGCAGGATCAGGAAAGCATTTTTTTATAGCCGCATTGGAGTTATATATTTCTTCTCCCGCATCAATATCATCCAAGAAAGGAGCCATTTCCATCATATCGTCATGCTGTTCTTTTCCAGTCTTGTTGTATGCATATGCGCCAAGTCTGAAGTCATTTATATTTGTAACCGGATTTAAAATATTTTTTAACTCATCAGTTGTTGCATATGGGAAAAACTTTGCTCTGTTTGCCAAAGGATTTGAGAACTTTTTCGTCATATAATCTCTTAAAGCCATTCTATCTTTTTCAGCTTGAGCATTAAAGCTGGATGCACTCAGTGCAATTGCTAAAAATGCTGAAAGACTCAAAGCTTTTATCGTTGTCTTTATCATAATTTCTCCTTCATTGTTTAACTAAAACAGTTATCTTATTTTAGCTGTGGTTGTAACACTGTCTCCACTCAAGTCTTTTGCGGTTATCTCTATCTTGTCATCCTTTTTAGCTCCTTTGAATTGGAACTTTATATAAGGATTTTTTGATAAAAACTGACTTGTGCTTACCTCATATACTGTTTCACCGTTTACTTTTGCAACTATATATGTTATAAAGTTTGCTTTCTTGTGTTTTTTCTTGGCTTGATCATAACTAAGCATAGGGTGCTTCATCATGGCTTTTACAGTTACGATTCCATTTTTTTCTTTTGCTTTTATTCTTATTTTTTTCATTCTTTTTTTCCTTTTCCTTTTCTATTTTATTTTAATATGTTCTAAATGTGGATTTGAGCGTATCAACCGCCACAGCCACCGATTGTAACTTTGACTAATTTTTTAGTTTTGTATAGTTTACCATCAGCTTTGGCAACAACTGTTACATATCCTGTTTTTTGCATTTTTATTCTTATAGAATAGTTAGGAATAGAGTTTTTATGTACATCAAAAACAGCAACTGTTGCTTCAGGATTAGAGCTTTGAAATACTGCTATTTGAGTGGCAGGCAGCTTAGTTTTAAAAGATATAGGTATCACTGCACCATTCTCGGCAATGTCCGGAGCTTTTAGGCTTATCTTGCCTTCTGTTGCTTCATTCGTGCCAAAAAGTTGCTTGATAGCTTCATCTGTACCTTTCATAGAAGGTTCTTTTGATTTTTGATCATTTTTTACAGTCCAAGCTTTTGGTTTTGTTTTTCTGAAATCCTCTGCCAGTATCATTTGTGGCGCCACTGCCGCTGCTACAAGTAGTGTAGCTCCTGTTTTAAAAAAACTTCTTCTTTGCATTATTATTTCTCCTTGATTTATTTTATTGTTTTAAGATAAGCAACAACTGCTTTTATATCATCAGGTTGTAAAACACCGTTCAAGCCAAAAGGCGGCATAGCTGAAATCGGATTGGTGGCATTTGGATTGTATATCTTGTCATAAAGATATTTATCCGGATAATTTGCCAATCCTACAAGCTTTGGACCCAAGTCGCCAGGGTTATTGATGTTTTTACCATTAACCGCGTGGCAAGCTAAACAGTTACCTAATTTTTTTGTATTGAAAATCTTTTCACCCTTTTTGATTAGGGCATCATTTGCAGCAAAACTACTAACTGTAACCAAACTTCCTATAATGGAAGCTAACAGTAATGTTTTGGTAAACTTCATTTTATCTCCTTTGTTTTATTTGCTTTCTTTGACCATATAATCAACGATTGCCTTGATTTGGTCATTGCTTAGACTTGGATTTCCACCCTTTGGAGGCATACCATTTTTACCATTAATGGCATTTTGATATACATTATCCATGCCCTCTTTTATCACTGAAGCCCAAGCTTTTTTATCCCCTACCACCGGGGCACCAACAACAGGATTGCCATGACATGCTTTGCAAGTTGCTTCATACATTTTTTGAGCTTTTGTCTTTACACCTTTTTCTTTCTTGGGCTTTGGAAGATCTCTAACTTCACTAAGAGCAGGGTGAAAATCGTGCAATTCATTTTTAATATGAACGACTTTCGCTTCAGGACAATTATGCATACATCTTGTGCCTTTTCCGTAGTTCTCAGGATTACTTAAAAATTTCTTTATGATCTCAGAACTATTTTTAGCATCAACATTTGGATAAAATCCGTTTCTGTTTGGCATTTTGATTTTTAAAAATTTCTTCTTATCAAGCACATAGTCATCATCAAGCTCTTGCCCATCTATAGTTATATCATTTAATGATAAAAGATAAGCTGTCAGTGCATATACTTGATCGTTGCTCAAACTTGTTGGATGATTAAAAGGCATTGCACTTTTTATATACCAAAAGAGTGTAGATGCATAAGGCCAGTAGCTTCCTATGGTTCTTATAGGAGGCTCGTCTCCATTTTCAGGATGAACAAGTTGATTTTTAAGTGTACCTTGTCCTCCTACTAAAGTAGGATAACCTTTTCCACCCATTCCCATATCTCCATGGCACATAGCACATTTTTCGTCATAAAGGTCACTACCTTCTTCCACTGATCCTTTACCGTCCGGTAAGCCCGCACCATCTGGCATTACTTCTATCTTCCAAGCAGCTATCTCTTTTTTAGTTGGTTTTCTTCCATATTTAATTTTTCCAATTTTTTGAGTATTTACTCTGTATTCAGTATATTTTCCATTTTTTACAGGATATATTACCGCGCCATCTATATTTTTTTCTACTTTTGCCATAACTCCGGTTGCTAAAAGTGATGAGGCAATAGTAAAACTTAACATATATTTTTTAGCTTCTAATGTGAACATTGTTAACCTCCCCATTTGATTTTACTTCCCAGGTAACTATGGCATTTCTGTGATATACCGCTTCAACACCCATTTTTTTAACTTCTTGGTCAATTGTCGGCTGAGTGTTGCCGCTATCATCTGTTGCTCTACTTGCAAGCAGGATTGGCTTTCCGTCCCATTTATACAAGAAGCTAAATCTCGTCCAGGATTTTGGCAAAACCAGTCCTTTTAAGTTTGCTTCAGTCCAATTTCTTCCGCCGTCAAATGTAATATCTACATGAGTTATAGTGCCTTGACCACTCCAAGCCAAACCCTCTATCTCTACGATATCACCTTTTTTAAGATCAGTCCAAGGTTTTTCAGGACATGGACTTGTGATTACTGAATTTACTTCCATTGGAAAAAAGAACTGTATAGCTTTGCCACTTGGAGTTAGCATGGTATATTTTGAAGTTTCCTCTTTTGCGTGGAAGGGCTTGTCGCTAAGCTCAAGTCGTCTAAGCCACTTGACATTCAAGTTTCCTTCCCACCCCGGAACCAAAAGTCTTACCGGGTAGCCCTGTTCAGGTCTCAAAGCCTCTCCATTTTGGGCATAGACAAACATGGCATCATCAAGTAGTTTTTCTATAGGAATGGTTCTTCCCATATGAGATGAGTCAGAACCCTCAGCCAATGCCCACTTGGCAGTCGGTTTTACTCCTACCTCTTTTAGTATGGTTGATACCTTTACCCCTGTCCACTCTGCGCTACTCATCATCCCCTTCATAAACTGCAAAGAGTTAAACTGAGGTCCTCTCCAGCCGGTTGAACCGTTAGCGGGACACTCTATGAAGTGAATCCTTGATTCTCTTGGAAATCTTTTTAGCTCATCAAGAGTTAAAACTATCGGATTTTCTACAAGACCGTGTATCATAAGTCTATATTTGTTTGGATCTACTTGAGCAACACCTGCGTGCGATCTATCAAAGAAAAGACCGTTTGGTGTAATGATGCCGTAAAGATCTTGTATAGGACACATAGCAACTGAAGCATAAAAGTCTCCCGAAGAAAGTAGTTCTGTAGTTCTTCTTACAACATTATGTTCATAAGGTGAAGGCATACCATAAGGAACTTCATTGGTAGGAGCACCAAGTTTTTGCCCCCATTTTGGCTCTTTTAATATACAATCTTCATCTGCTTTTAGGCCAACTGGCATGAGGGTGCTTGCTGCAACTACACTTGCTGAATATGCAAAACTTTTTTTAAAAAATTCTCTTCTACCGTTTGATTGGACTTTTGTGTTAGTTTCAATCATACTGTTATCTAAAGAGTTAACTTTATCTTCATTTTTCTTCAAATGAAACCTCCTTCTGTTTTTTTATCAAGTGAAAAGAGTATATTATAAGATTTCATAATATGTCAAGTAAAATATAAAAATAATTAATTCTAATATAAAAAAGTTATGGAATTGTTACACTACGTAACATCACAAATAAGAAAAATTAATATAAGAAATTAAAATATTTATAAAAAATTATTATATTATACTATATAATTATAATTTTTATAAATCATAATTATATATGAAAGATTTTAAATCAGTTTTTTTAGAGGCAAGAAGGCAGCAATGGAAAATAGTTCTTTGATCAAGAAAAAGGTTGCATTATGACTTGTGGGCTATATGGTTTTTTTAAAGATACCCATATAATACAGTTGTAGGAGAAAAAACAATAGTCCATAAATAATAATTAAGCATATAAGTGTTATTCTGAATCTTCTCAGGTTTGTTAACTATATCTCAAATATGGAAGTCAAATGGTGACCCCTACGAGACTCGAACTCGTGTTACCGGCGTGAGAGGCCGGTGTCCTAACCGCTAGACGAAGGGGCCACAGTCTGTTTAGGAGTATATTTTTGGTTAGGGATTGGAATTATACAAAAAAAATTCTTAGAGATAACTTTTTATCCTCTTAACGCCTTCTCTCATATGCTCTATGTCTCTTGTGTAAGCAAATCTTATATATCTGTTTGTTTGGTTATCTCCAAAGTCTATGCCGGGAGTTGTGGCGACATGTATATCGTTTAACATTTTTTTACAAAACTCATAACTATCATTTGAGTACCTTGATATATCTGCCCAAAGATAAAATGCACCCTCTGGTTTTGCATCTATGTGGAATATATCTTTTAACTCATTGTACAGATAATCTCTTCTTCTTTTAAATTGATCTCTTGTATTTTTTAAATACTCCTCGTCAAAAGCTTCAAGTGCGGCGTACTGGCTAAGAGTAGGAGCTGAGATGAAAAGATTTTGCGCTATGATTTCAGCATTTCTTACCTGATTTTTTGGGACTATCAGCCATCCGAGTCTGAGTCCGGGCATACAGTAGTATTTGGAAAATCCATTTATAACAAAAACATTCTCTCCAAATTCCAAAGCACTATGGGCTTCATCTTCATAAGTGAGTCCATGGTATAGCTCATCTGAGATAAAGTTGATACCTTTTTGGTCACAATACTCTACCAAATCTTTTAAATTGTCCTTAATGTATATATTTCCGGTAGGATTTGCGGGAGATGATATCTGAAGAGCGTTTATGTCTTTTTTCTTTATGTCATCAACCCTTAGCTGATACTCGTTGTATAAACCTATGTCAAAAGTAACGGGTTTTATATCCAGCAGATATGCAAAATTTTTGTAGCAAGGATAGGATGGGTCGCTAAAACCGAGCTTTCCGCCATGTTTTAAAGCGATAGAGTAAGCAACCAAAAAAGCCCCGCTGGTACCTGGAGTTAAAAGTATCCTTGAAGGGTCTATATCAATATCATAATTTTTTTTATACTGATTGGCTATCTTGCACCTAAGTTCATATATGCCGAAACTTTCAGTATATGAGAAGAGATTTTTATCGACTGCACTTTTTAATGCTTCTTTGACTTTGCTTGAAGGAGGGATATCAGGCTGCCCGACTTCAAAATGTATGGTATCTTCATACTTTGCAGCGTCTCTAACTATATCCATCACGATAAAAGAGTTCATATTTTTACAAATCATAAAAGGATTATACTATATTTGATATAATATGAAAATTAGGATTTAGAACGGCACTGACCGAATAAAACTTTTACACTCATTCTCAAAATTGCATCCTGCAATTTCTCCGAGGCTAAAATTTGGATTTGCATCCTTGCAAATCCTTTTAAATTTTAGAACCGTTAGAAAGTTTTATTTGGTCAGTGCCGTTGGAACTTAGGATTTGGATTTGAGAAAAATTGCAGTAGTTATTTCTATCTTATTGTTTGCGGGATGTGCCATAAAAAGAGATATACAGAAATCTCAAAGTTATGTCGTAGCTATTAAGATGAAAAATATAGTTTTTAACGATACCGGTTTTTTAAAATATGGAAAAAATTTTACCGAGCTTCAACTTTTTGATTTGGCAAATCTTGTTATGGATCTTAAGATTGATAACAATATATGCCTAAATTCACACTGCTTTGGCAAAGAGGAATTTAACAGAAGGTTTTTAAGCATCTCCTATCCGAAAGATTTACTTGAAAAAGTACTTCGTAAAAAACCAATTTTTGAGAAGATGGGATACAGAAAAACTAAAAGCGGATTTTCACAAATCATCAAAAGAAAAAATCTTTATATAAAGTATATTATCAGCAGTGATAAGTTATACTTTAAGGATTTTTCACATCATATACTCATAAAATTAAAAAGGATATAGATAAAATGAAATATGTCGGAGCCCATGTGAGCGCAAGCGGGGGAGTTTTTAACGCTCCTTTGAACGCCATGAAGATCGGAGCGAAAGCTTTTGCTCTTTTTACAAAAAACCAAAGACAGTGGGCGGCAAAGCCGTATGATGAAAAAACCATAGAGAAATTTAAAACAAATCTTGAAATCTCTGGCATACAGCCTAAACATGTCCTTCCCCATGATAGTTACCTTATCAATTTGGGACATCCTGATCCTGCCAAAAGAGAGAAATCACTGACAGCTTTCATAGATGAGGTAAAAAGGTGTGAACTTCTAGGACTAACAAAACTAAACTTTCATCCAGGAAGCCATCTTAAACTCATAAGCGAAGAAGAGTGCCTTGATTTTATCATAGAATCCTTGAGCAGTGCGGCAAATCAAACTAACAGTGTTAGTTTTGTTATAGAAAATACCGCGGGCCAGGGAAGTAACCTCGGATACAAGTTTGAGCATTTAGCATACATTATAAACGGCATGGAAGATAAAAGCAGAGTAGGGGTTTGCATAGATACTTGTCACATGTTTACCGCAGGATATGACATAAGAACCAAAGAGGCTTATGATAAAACTTGGGAAGAGTTCGATAGAATCATAGGATTTGAGTACTTGCAGGGAATGCACCTAAATGACTCCAAGCCGGATCTTGGAAGCAGGGTCGATAGACACCACAGTCTTGGTGAGGGAAAGATAGGGCTTGATGCTTTTAAATTTATCATGAACGATGAGAGGATGGATGACATACCTTTGATACTTGAAACGATAGATGAGAGTATCTGGGGTAAAGAGATAAAACTACTTTACAGTATGATAGAAAAATAACACACAAGGAGAAAGTATGAATGTGAGTATAAAAAGAGTTGTGCTTATAAGCACGTGTGCTGCTACATTATCCTTCGCGGCAGGCTACAAGATACCTGAGCAGTCACTAACAAGTGTGGCTCTTAGTGCGGCATATGTAGCAAATGCAAACGGAGCTGATGCGAGCTACTACAACCCGGCAAACATGGTTTGGAATGATGATGAAAATTTGCTTGAAATGGGCTTGACATATATCAATCTTCCTAGGATAGAATATGATGGAACAGTCAGTGGAACCGCTGCGGATGCAAAGTCAAAAAATCAACAGTTTTTACTTCCTACTTTACATATAAGCTCCAAGGCATATGGAAAGTTTAGATACGGATTTAGTATAACAGCTCCGGGCGGTCTTTCAAAAAGATGGCAAGACCCTGCCCAAAAAGCAAGTGCGGAAGAGTTTACATTGAAAGTCATAGAGTTCAATCCAACGATGGCATACAAGGTAAATGATAAGTTTGCCGTGGGTGGAGGAGTCAGACTTGTTTATAGCAGTGGTATAGTAAAGGCTTCAAAACCTCCTTTTTATGAAGAGGATATGAACGGGGATGACTTTTCTGTAGGGTATAATGTTGCCATGTCATATAGACCGGTTGATTCGATCAAGCTGGCTTCGACATACAGATCAAAAGTAAATCTAAGTGAATCCGGAAGTGCAAAAGGATATATAAACAGGTATCTTTTGACTGGAAATCCAGCTGATTTGGGAACACTGATACCATACAATTCAAATGCAAGCGTAGCTATTCCTCTTCCTGCAACATTGGATATAGCAGCTTCATATACATACAAAAAAACTACAGTAGAGTTTGTGTATGAGAGAGTTTATTGGTCAAAGTACAAGAAATTGGACTTTAACTTCGCTGATCCTATTGCCGAAGCTGTACTTGGTCAACCAAAAGATAAAAATTGGGAAGATACAAATACATATAGGATAGGAGTGACTCATCAATATAGTGATAAATTAAAACTAATGGCAGGATTTGCCATCGATAATACTCCAATTCCTTCAAAAACTCTTGGATTTGAACTACCTGATGCCGATGCCAAGCTTTATTCGGTTGGATTTGAGTACAAGTACAGTAAAAAAGTGAGCATAGGTATGAGTTATCTGTATGATGATAAGGAAACTAGAACCATTAGCGCATCGGACGGTAATATAAATGGTATATCAGGAACCTTTAAAGATATTTCAGCCCACTTGGTAACAGTAGGATTTAAATACAGGTTTTGAAAATGAGTGAAAGCAAATACAACAATTTTTATGAAATGGTCAAGGAAAATGCCAAAAATTTTCCTAAAAAACCTATACTTTTTATAGACAAAAGAAAGATAGGCAGTCTAAGACTGAAACAAAAAGTGGATACATTTTCCAGGTTTTTGGAGTTTAGCGGTATCAAAAACGGTGATAAGGTCGCTTTGATCGTTGAAAATTCCGAAGAGTTTGTTGTCTCATTTTTTGCCATATCGAAGATAGGTGCCATTGTGGTGCCTGTCAATACTTTTTTAAAAAAAGATGAGTACGAGTATATACTAAACGACTGCGAAGCAAAACTGCTTGTAAGTTCCCCTAAATTTGCCAAAGAAACTTCGGGACTTTTAGAGACTACACAAGTGCAAAAGATCGTCTGGACCGGCAAATACGACAAACTTGACGAGAGAAATTACAGTTTTGTAGAAATCGCAGAAAGTCTTGAGACTCATGAGCAGCTTAGCACCCCTCCGACACTAAATGATACTGCTTGTATAGTTTATACTTCAGGAACCACCGGTAAGCCAAAAGGTGCTATGCTAAGTTATAAAAACATCTTTTCAAATTTGGTAGCTATCAATAAAATCATTCACTTGACCCCAAAAGACAGATTTGTTGTATATCTTCCTATGTTTCACTCTTTTACACTGACAACTACCGTGCTTTTACCATTTTATACGGCTTCAAGTATAGTTATCGTAAAGTCCATATTTCCGTTTTCAAATGTTCTGAAACAGGTTCTTTTAAAAAGAGTTACGATTTTCTTAGGCATACCCACAGTTTATAATGCACTTATAAAAGCTAAGATACCATGGTACTTTATGTGGTTCAACAAGATAAGGGTCTTTGTAAGTGGAGGGGCTGCACTAAATGAAAAAGTTTTACAAGATTTCAAAGTAAAATTTCCAAAAGCCAAACTGCTTGAAGGGTATGGTTTAAGCGAATGTTCACCGGTGGTTGCAGTCAACAGACTTGAGCTTCAAAAACCTCTTTCAGTCGGACCGGCACTTCCCGGATATGAAGTGAAAGCGGTAGATGAAGAGATGGTGGAAGTTCCAAAAGGTGAAGTAGGAGAGCTTATAGTAAAAGGCGATTGCGTCATGCAGGGATATTTTAAAAGAGAGGATGCCACCAAAGAGACTATAGTTAACGGATGGCTAAAAACCGGTGATCTTGTAAGTATAGATGAAGACGGTTATATCTTTATAAAAGATAGAAAAAAAGACCTTATCATTTCAAAAGGTATCAATATCTACCCAAGAGAGATAGAAGAGCTTTTATATCAACTTGAAGAGGTTGATGCTGCAGCGGTCATAGGAAAAAGAGATGAGTTGACTTCCGATGAGGTACCTGTAGCTTTCATAGTTTTAAAAGATGAGTTCAAGGGTGCACTCGATGAAAACAGTGTAAAAAAATACTTAAAAAATCATCTTGCCAATTTTAAAATACCAAGAAATGTCTATTTTGTAGATGAACTACCAAAAAATGCCACTGGAAAAGTTTTAAAAAGAGTTTTAAAAGATATGGTAAGAGAAGGCAAGATATAAAAAATAATCCTCAAGAGGTGCTTGCAGCACCTCTTAACTTCCTCTTATACTTCCATATGTTATAATATTGTCTATTACAATATTAGGCAATTATCTTGAAAATCAAAGATTTAATCAAAAAGAGATTTCTTATACTTGACGGTGCTATGGGTACTCAGATACAAGCTCTTGATATACCAAAAGAGGTATGGGGCAAAAATGAGGGGTGCAATGAGTACTTAAATGAAGTTTACGATGAGGGAATATACAAAATCCACAAAGCTTATGCAAAAGCCGGAGCCGATATCATCAAGACCAATACTTTTGGTGCACTGCCATGGGTTTTGGATGATTATGGGCTTGGTGATAAAACTTATGAGCTTGCCAAAAAGGGAGCCCAGTTAGTTAAAAAAGCATGTTTGGAGTATGAAACAAAAGAGAAACCCAAGTTTGTAGCCGCATCTTTAGGACCTGGAACAAAGCTACCGTCTTTGGGGCATATAACTTACGATGAAATGTATGAGGGTTATAAAGTATCGGTTCGCGGTCTCATAGATGGCGGAGCAAACCTGTTTTTGATAGAAACCGCTCAGGATCCTTTGCAGATAAAAGCTTGCATACATGCCATAGAAGATGTCCAAAAAGAAAAAGATACAAAACTTCCCATCATGGTTTCAGTTACGATTGAACTAAGTGGAACTATGCTCATAGGAACGGATGCTGTCACAATAGCCACCATACTTGAACCGTTTGATATACTCTCTCTTGGCTTTAACTGCGGAACAGGACCTGAGCAGGTAAAAAAACATCTCTTGACTTTGAGCGAAGTATGGGATAAACCTATAAGCATACATGCCAATGCCGGACTTCCTCAAAATAGAGGCGGATATACATACTATCCGATGGGTCCGGTGGAGTTTAGTGATATCCAAGAGAGCTTTAGTCAAATCCCGGGAGTTGCTTTGATGGGTGGGTGTTGTGGAACTACTCCTCAACATATATGGGAACTATCCAAAAGAATGGAGGGCAAAAAGCCACTACCTCCAAAAGGGAGTCAGCCAAAGTCCATAGCATCGCTTTTTGAAACAAGAGCCTTAAAACAAGAGCCCGCTCCTTTTTTGATAGGTGAGAGAAGTAATGCAACCGGATCTAAAGCCTTTAGGGAATTACTTTTAAAAGAGGATTATGAGGGAACTTTATCTGTCGCACAACAGCAAGTAAGATATGGAGCTCACGGCATAGATGTAAGTGTCGGATTTGCAGGACGCGATGAAAGCAAAGATATGAAAGAGGTTGTTAGCAGATACTCTCAAAAGATAACCTTACCACTGATGCCAGATACTACTCAAGTCGATGCACTTGAAGTCGCTCTTAAACTGATAGGCGGAAAGCCCATCATAAACTCGGTAAACCTTGAAGACGGTATAGAAAAGTTCGATAAGGTTTGCTCTTTAGCAAAAAGATTTGGATGTTCGCTCGTGTGTTTAACCATAGATGAAAAAGGTATGGCAAAAACAAAAGAGCAAAAGATTGAAATTGCCCAGAGGATTTATGAGTTAGCTACTAAAAAGCATGGTATTAGTTCAAGTGATTTGGTATTTGATCTTTTGACTTTTACAGTCGGTAGTGGTGATGAAGAGTATTTTACAGCTGCCATAGAGACGATAGAGGCTATAAGGGAGTTTGCAAAAAGGCATCCTGAAGTCGGCTTTGTTTTGGGAGTTTCAAACATATCTTTTGGTTTGGCTAAACATGCAAGAGAGTATCTAAACTCCGTATTTTTGCACCACTGCGTAAAAGCGGGACTTTCAATGGCGATAGTAAATGTAAAGAGCATTATCCCGCTTCATAAAATGAGTGAGGAAGAGATAAAAGTTTGTGAGGATTTGCTTTTTAACAAAAGAGACGAGGGAGATCCACTTTTTAAATTTATAGAGTTTTTTTCCGAAGTAAAAGAGACAAACAAAGATGAAGAGGACGCGGAGTATAAAAAACTAAGTGATGAAGAGAAGCTAAAAAAACTACTCATCGACGGTGATAAAGAGAGAATGATGCCTCTTTTGGAAGTTGTCAAAGATAGGATCGAGCCCCAAAAGATAGTAAATGAGATACTTATAGATGCCATGAAAGTGGTAGGTGAGCTTTTTGGAAGCGGTCAAATGCAACTTCCTTTTGTTTTGCAATCGGCTGAAGTGATGAAAGCAGCTGTTGACTACCTAAACCCATACTTGCCAAAGGTAGAAAAAGAGAGTGAAACTACACTTGTGCTTGGAACCGTTAAAGGTGATGTGCATGATGTGGGCAAAAACCTGGTTGATATAATCCTTTCAAACAATGGATATAAAGTTATAAATCTTGGCATAAAAGTTGATATAGATGACTTTATAAAAGCGCATGATGAGCACAATGCAAATGCCATAGGCATGAGTGGGCTTTTGGTGAAGTCGACTTCGGTTATGAAAGAAAATCTTGAAGTTTTAAAACAAAAAGATATAAAAGTTCCCATCTTGCTAGGAGGTGCGGCACTGACTGATAAATTTGTAGAAGAGTTTTGCAGACCTGTTTATGATGGGGCTATATTTTACTGTAAGGATGCTTTTGAAGGTATAGAGGCTATGAGCAGGATCGAAAAAGGAGATATGAATACAACTTTTAAAAGCATCAAAAAAGATGAAGAAGTAAAACCAAAAAAAGAGAAAAAAGAGTTACCTCCAATACCTCCTTATAATGAGATAGCGATGCCAAGCCGAGATATCAAGATCCCGACTCCTCCGTTTTGGGGTAGAAGAGTGCTTGAAACCGATGTAAGAGAAATGGCTTTTAAGTGGATAAATCACAAGATGCTATTTACCAGGGCTTGGGGATATACCAATAAGGGAAAAACGAAAGAAGAGAAGCAAAGACAAAGAGATGAAGAGCTTTGGCCACTATACGAGAGAGTAAAAAGAGATATAGAAAAACTCGATCTTTTTAAACCGACTTTGATATATGGGTACTATCCGGTTCGTGGATATGAGGATGATATATACTTTTTTGATGAGAGCGAGGGGTATTTTAGTGACAAAGAGGTAAACCGTGAGCCTCTTGAAGAGATAAAAAACAGAGCCAAAAAAGTTTTGCATTTGCCAAGGCAGATAAAAAAACCATATAGATGTCTTAGTGATTATCTATCGCCTGATAGGCATGATGTGTTGGCTTTGACTTGTGTAAGCGCCGGTGAAAAATTTAGCGAGTATGAGCAAGAACTCTTTAAAAAAGGAAGTTATAAAGAGTATCATTTGATCCATGGTATAAGCGTAGAACTTGCCGAAGCTTTGGCTGAGGTTATACATAAACAGATAAGACTTGAACTTGGTATCGCTAAAAATGAGGGACATACCTTAAGAGATGTAAAGATGTCAGCTTATCAAGGGTGTAGATACTCTTTTGGATATCCCGCTTGTCCAAACTTGGCAGACAATAAGCTCATTTTTGATCTTTTAAAGCCGGAAGAGTTTGGTATAACTTTAAGTGAAACATACCAAATGCATCCGGAACAAACTACTTCCGCTATGGTATTTCACCACAAAGAGGCATACTACTTTAATGTAAATTAATTTCACAAAAAGGAGAAGATTTGAAGAGTCCAAAAGGTTTTGGAAAGAAGTATTTTTCATTGGCTGCGATACTGGCTTTTAGTGCCGGGGCTGTCATGGCTTCGGGTACTCAAAGTGTAGTCGACAATCAAAATAACTCTTTTCATAAAAAGATAGGAAAGGATAGTGATGAAACGGATGAACCTATCATCATATCAAAAAAGGTTGAAGTAAAAGAGGTCGATGCGACATTTGCATCTGAAGTTTATACACAAAAAGATATCAAAAACTCCCACTCCAAAGATTTATACGATTTTATCAATTCACAAACATCACTCAATATCTCATCATCATACGGTAACAGTTTCGCTCCCAGGATAGATATGAGAGGATACGGTATAGGTGACGGATATGAAAATATAGTAGTTACGGTAAACGGTAGGAGACTTAATAACATTGATATGTCCCCGCAACTTTTATCATCCATCCCTATTGATAGTATAAAAAGGATCGAAATCCTAAAAGGTAACGGTTCGGTTGAGTATGGAGATGGGGCAAACGCCGGAGTTATCAATATCATTACAAAAGATTTCAAGGGAGTTTCTTTTGGCAGTTATATGGGGACTCATGGCCTTGTTCACGTGAGTAGTAATTTTGGAGTAAATTTATCTAAAAAAGTTTTAATTGAAGGTTTTATCGATCACACCAAGAGTGACGGCGATAAAATCATCTCTACTGATGGCACAAAAGATAAAAGCAAAAACGATAATAAAGGTTTCAAGATAACTTACAAGCCTACAGATAAATTGACACTATATATAGGTAAAACATTTTCCAATCTTGATATAAATTATGCAAATGCTTTGACTTTATCTCAGTTTGAGTTGGATCCAAAAACTGTGCCAGCACCCTCATGGGGAACGAAATATACGAGACAAAAGTACGATACATCCGTTTTGAGCGGAGGATTTAAATATAAAATAGATAAAAGATACTCCATAGAGGCAAAAGCGAACAAAGAAAAAAAATCTTCCGATTATTTAGGTATCGGAAGCGGATATGAAAATAAAAACAATTATACATATGATAGTTATAACACAAAGCTGAATTATCAAAACAGTTTTGTCAAAGCTGTGATAGGAGTACAAAAGTTTGACGGGGAGAGAAAAGGGACAAACGATACCACAAAAGACAATCTGGGCTTTTATATAAGGTCTGTTTTTTCATACAAGAGTTACCATCTATCTCTTGGGGCAAGGAGTGAAAAAGTAAAGTATGAGTTTAAAAACAGTACTTCGGATTTGAGCCATGATGACAGCCTGCAAGCCTATGAGATAGGTATCAATAAAAAGCTAGGGCATTATTCATCACTTTTTGCTAACTATAACCGCTCTTTTGAGTCACCGAATATAGATAGACTTTTTACTTACAATTTTTCTACATTTGTGTATGAATTTAACGGTTTTATCAAGCCTATGAAAGTAAACAATTATAATCTTGGATATACATATACAGGCTATCCAAACAAGTTGAAACTTACATTTTTTTATGCCGATGTCAAAGATGAGATATATTTTAATGCTTTGCCTTGGCCAGGAAGCAATACCAATCTAGACAAAACAAGAAAGTACGGTTTTGAATTGGAGGATAAGTACAATATCCACTACAATCTTTTTACAAAACTAAACTACTCTTTTGTCGATACCAAGATAAGAAAAAACAGCTCCAACCCTGCCATAGAAGGCAATGAAATCCCGGGAGTTCCCAAGCACAATATAAAAATAACACTAGGTTACAGACCGGATTATAAAACTACTCTTCTTTTAACCCATATTTATCGTTCTAAAGCTTACGCTATGAGTGATTTTGATAAAAGTTACGGGAAAATGAAGAGTTACAATTCAACAAATCTCACTTTAAGCTACAAGGTCAAAAGATTCAATCTTTTTGCAAAAATCAACAATGTGTTCGATAAGAAAAATGCACTTTTTGCAGACAACGGTTCGGCACTCGGAGTTTATCCGACAAATTATGAAAGAACATTTTTGTTTGGTGTGAGTGTAAAATTTTGATAAATTACAGATATTATCTTTGGTATAAATTTTTTAATTCTTTATTCTTGGGTTTGACTGTAGGGAGTATATTTGTTCTGTATACTCCCCTTGAGCCTTCCATATACTCACTTGGCGGTATAGCTTTGGCTCTTGGTATGCTTTTGATCGCTAAATTTTATGAAAAGATCATGAACATAAAAGATTTTTTTTATATAACTCTTTTTGTGGAGTTGACGGTTTTGGCTTTTGTCACCTCGTTTTTGGTGCTAAATTACTCATACAAAACCGCACTGATAGTTTATATAGGATATCAGATCACATTTGTTTTTGGAAGTTATCTTGTGAGGATGGAGACGATAGCTCTTAAAAAAACCATACTCTTGTCATTTGCCGATGTTGCCAAACAAAAAGGATATCTTGTCGGATTGGTAGCATCATATCTTTTTTATAAAATTCTTGAATATTTTGGTATAATAGACAAACAGATACAGGTATATGATCTATATGTCATCGCCTTTTTACTTCAAATGCTGATACTGTTTTTAGTTGTGAAGTCTTTTGTTTTTAAAAAAAGGATTGGATATGCAAAGCGAGGAGTTTTATAGGCAATACAGCGGTTTGCTTCGCTACTATGATTATAACTTTGATAGATATGGTGTAAACTTCAGTACATCATTGGTGAAACTTAACACCGAGCTTGTTTTGGTTGATATTGACTTCGATGCTATCATTAGATATTCGGACAAACATATAAAAATCGATGAGATTTACCATTTTTTCATTTTTTTAAAAACAGACATAAATGCAGCTTTTCAAGCCCTGATGGAGCTTGAAAAAAATATTATTTCCAAATATGATCTATACCATATCGATAGGATTTTTAAAGCCTCTGTAGTCAGCAAAGAAAAAGACAGGGATATAAAAGAGATGATACGTATATGCTTTGAACTTATAAATGAGTGCAAAAAAAATCAAAATATCTTAACGGAGGATGATTTGTAAATGAAGATAGACAAAGTTTTTTTTATAAACTTTTTTTCTCTCACGTTGGTAGCAGTCTCTTTTTTTATACCCGCTCAATTTAAAGACTATCTTTACTATGCCGGACTTTTTGCATTTTCAGGTGCTATCACAAATCAGCTTGCCATACATATGCTTTTTGAAAAAGTCCCCTTTCTTTATGGTTCCGGTATCATTGCTTTGAAGTTTGAAGCATTTAAAAAATCCATCAAAGATCTCATAATGAACGAGTTTTTTACAAAAGAACAGCTAGATATGTTTTTTGCCAAAGAAGAGAGTAAGCTCGATCTAACCCCGGTTATAGAAAATACTGATTTTACTCCGGCTTATGAAGCATTGAAGCAGAGCGTGATGGAGTCAAACTTTGGAGGAATGCTTTCTATGTTCGGTGGAGAAAAAGCTATAGAGCCTTTAAGGGAAGTTTTTATAAAAAAGCTAAAAAACTCCATACTTTTGATAACGAGTTCAGACACTTTCAATGAAATGCTGCAAAATACCCTGACAAGTTCCTCTATAAGTAGTGACCTGATAGTAAAAATAGAGAAAATCGTTGACTCCAGGCTTGAAGAGTTGACACCCGTCATGGTAAAAGATATCATTAAAAATATGATAAAAGAGTATCTAAGTTGGCTTGTTTTTTGGGGTGGGATATTTGGAGGTATCATAGGCTTGGTTTCTGTTGGATTAAGCAGGCTTTGGCAATGACTGGCATAAAGATACTGGGTGCCAGTGGAAGTGTCGGCAAGAACGAATACACTACATGTATACAAGTAACGAGACATACTCTTATAGATGCCGGAAATATTATGCATGCATTGGGTGAAAATGCAAAAGATATAAACTCCATATTTCTTTCTCACTCTCATTTGGATCATGTGATAGACAGTGCTTATTTGATAGATAATACTCTCTCTTTTAGAAAAGAGCCCATAAAGATATACGCACTTAAAGAAACTATAGATACGATAAAAAAACATATATTCAACTGGGATATTTGGCCGGATTTCAGCAAGATTGACTTGCCGCTTTCCGGTGTGCCCTCAGTTTGTTTTATCCCCATAGAGTTTGGTAAAAGCTATGAAGTGGAAGATGACATATTCCTTATTCCATTTCCATCAAATCATACCGTACCATGCAGCGGATATATCATCAGATCGAAAAAAGGCTCCATACTTTTTACGGCCGATACTTATACAAATCCAAAACTGTGGGAGGCTCTAAACAAAGACCGGGACATAAAAGCGTTACTGATAGATGTATCTTTTCCCGGCAGGATGAAAGATATAGCCAAAGAGAGTAAGCATTTAACTCCCTTGCTTTTAAAAGAGGAGTTAAAACAATTAAAAAGAGATGACTTAAACATATATATAAATCATTTAAAACCCATGTTCAAAAATGAGATCATCACCGAGTTGGCTCAAATGAAATTTGAAAAAAATATCATAAATCACGATGATATCATTTCCTATGATAAAGGAAAAAGATATAGATCAAACGAAAATGAAATACTCAAAATTGAAAAACTCAAAAAAGTCGGCATAGCGCTGTCTGCCGAAAGTAGTCTTGATACTCTTTTGGAAATGATAGTAGAAGAAGCTAAAGGTATCACAAATGCCGATGGCGGAACGCTTTATCTAAAGGATAAGAACAAGTTGGATTTTACTGTTGTGCAGACTGATTCTTTAGGTATCAAGATGGGAGGGAAATCTTCCCCGGTGCAATGGCCGTCTTTGGAGTTGTACATCGATGGTAGACCAAACAAAAAACTAGTAGCGGTTACTTGTGCACTTGATGGAAGAGTTATAAACATACCTGATGTTTACAAGGTAAAAAACTTTGACTTTGAAGGGACGAAAGCTTTTGATAAAAAAACCGGTTATAGATCCAGATCTATGCTTGTACTTCCGCTTAAGGATCATGAAGATAATGTCATCGGCGTATTGCAACTGATCAATAAAATAAACAGACTTGAAGGAAAAGTGGAATCTTTCAATAAAGAAGATGAAGAGATAGCTCTATCTTTGTCGTCTCAGGCTGCTATAGCCATATCGAACAATCTGCTCATACAAGATCTTGAAAAACTTGTAGAAGCGTTTTTAAAAAGTATCATATATGCCATAAGCAAAAAATCAAAACATACAGCCGGTCATATAAAACGTATGGTTGAGATAAGCATGATGATATCCAAAGGTATAAACCAGGACAAAACCGTTTTTAAAAATGTAAATTTCGATAAAAACGAGCTCAAGCAGATAAAGCTATCTGCACTTGTGCACGATATAGGAAAGTTATCGATTCCCGAATACATCATAGACAAATCAAAAAAACTTGAAGGCATATATGACGGCATAGACAGTATCAAGCTAAGAATCGAGGTGATAAAAAAAGAGTTGGAAATTTTAGCCTTAAAGGGGGATGTGAAACCTAAAGAGGCTAAAAAAGAGCAAGAAAAACTAGACAGATATTTTGAGGTTATATCTTCATGCAATAGTGCATATGGATA
The DNA here is from genome assembly GCF_055384375.1 of Thiofractor thiocamini. Lineage (NCBI taxonomy): Bacteria > Pseudomonadati > Campylobacterota > Epsilonproteobacteria > Campylobacterales > Thiofractor > Thiofractor thiocamini. The sequence continues at coordinate 1,851,166 of NZ_AP042389.1, forward strand.
TACCGATGATGATACCGTAAATTTACTGCAAGAGATGGCAAATAAAACTTACCGTATCAATGGTTCGATATATACCGTACTTACAAAAAAAGAAGCCAAATATTTAAGTATAAAAAGAGGTACCCTAAGTGAAGAAGAGAGAGATATTATCAATTCTCATGCAAAAATAACACTGGATATATTGGAAAGATTGAAATTTCCCAAAAAGTATAAAGATATCCCGCAAATCGCCGGTAATCATCATGAAAAACTTAACGGTAAAGGGTACCCAAGAGGCTTAAAGGATGAGGAGATATCTTTTGAGTCAAGGATCCTTGCAATTGCCGATATATTTGAAGCTTTGACCGCCAGCGACAGACCGTACAAAAAAGCAAATCCTCTTTCCCTGGCGATGAAAATCCTGTACAATATGGCAAAAGATGGTGAATTGGATAAGGAGCTGGTTAAGTTTTTTTACAATTCCGGCTTATATATGGAGTATGCCAAAAAACTACTGCCAAAAAGCAGTATCGATGAAGTCGATATAAGCTTTGATGATTTGTAGTCGGAAAAAGGATATGCTTTTTTCCGACTTTTTGGAATTTATTTGACTATATCAGCTACAAAAGCTCCTCTAAGATCACCCACTTTGTAACCTATTGCTTCATCATTAGGATATTTTTCTTTTATAGTTTTATATGCATCTTTATTTCTGTGTTTTGCATCCCCGTGACATACCAAACATTTTTTGGCCACGAAAATGGGTTTGTAAACTTTATAGTGGTTGTTTGAAATTTTTTCAACTATGAGCTTTGGAAGTTTCTTGCCTTCTTTTACTTTTGTTTCAAGATTTTTAAGCATGTTGATCTCATCTTTGGATGAAGGATAATTGTTTTTATTTCTAACTTTTAGAGAAATTCTCTTTACGGAAATTCCTTGAGGGTATGTGCCATTTACCTTTTTTGTGAGGGCTTTTGCGCTTTTGTAACAAAAATATGCCGTACTTTGAGGACCGTGTGCCTTCATATTTTTTACAACTTCACCTTTTAGTGTCTTGCCCAATTTCATAATAGCCTGTTTTGCTTCCATTTTTATCTCTTTTTGTGTTGTCGCATACACAGATAAAGATAGAAGCAAAAGAGAACAAATTATCCCTGTTAGTTTTTTCATTTCATCTCCTTATAAATTTTATTTTATAATATAATGATACTCTATGTTGTATTACTGCTTAAGATAATAAAAATAGTAATTCGTCAAATAAAGGATAAATTAAGTCCTATTTGAAATATGGCGATATGATAGAAACTATAGAAGTTAAAACAAGAAGGCTCATTACTATCTTTTTCAACTTTTTATGATCCAAAAAATTGCCGAGTTTAACACCAAGAAGAGTTCCAAGTACGACTACCGGAGTAAAAGACAGCCCCACTATAAAATAATCCAACAACTCTTTTCCAAAGTTATAGTATAAAAGCGCCAGCAAAAACGGAGAAGCTATAAAAAAAAGTGCACTTAAAAATGCTCTTATCTCCAAAGCACTCCATCTATGAGCCATTACCCAAAGTATCACCGGTGGACCACCCATGGAAATCATACCTAGAAATATCCCGCTGGATAAAAAAGAAACGACTGTCCAAAACCATCCCACTTTTTCTTTTGGTTCTACTTTAAAAAGTGACTGCAAAGCTACTATCAAAAGTATGACAACTCCAACAACCTGCTTTATATCGTTTTTGTCGAAACTGTTTATAAGTGTCAAAAGATAAATGCCAAGCGGTAGCCCGATATATCTAAAAAGTGTACCTATGGCAACCTCTTTCCATTTTACATAAGTTCTAAGTTTGTATGTGGAAGTGAGCGACTGCATGAAGATGGGTATGGAGGTAACGGTAATCGCCTGAGGTAAAGACAATCCACTCCATATAAGAAGTGGAATTGCAAAGATATTGAAAGCGAAACCTACCGCTCCTTGTATGGTACTACATATAAAAAGAATAACTCCTATAAGAGAGACAAGGGTTATGCTCACCTTTTTTCCTCTTTTTGGAGTTTTGTTAAAAAGTTATTGAAAGTAGTTGCAAAGTTATGAACATCTTTTTTATCAAAGGGGGCTGGACCTTTTGTTTTTTCTCCGCTGTCTCTTATCTCTTGCATAAGATTTCTGATAGCAAGGGCTGATTTTATATTTTCTTTATTATATAAAATGCCTCTATGATCTATAGCATAAGCTCCCTTTGATACGACTCTGTCAGCCAAAGGAATATCCGAAGTGATCACTATATTATTTTTTTCAGCCAACTCCACTATATGATGATCTGCTTCGTCTATGCCTTTGTCAACTACTACATCTGAGATCAAAGATGATTTGCCGATACTAATCTTTTTATTGGATATGACATATGTTTTTAAATGCAATCTTTCTATACTTTTTAAAAGTATGGGTTTTAAAAGATTTGGCAAAGCGTCACCATCTATAAAAAGTGTCATTATGCTATGATCTCCTTGATTCTGCCTACTTGGCCGTTTGTAAGCTTTACTTTTATGCCGTGAGGATGGGTTGGGGAGTTTGTCAATATCTTTTCTACCGTCCCTTCGTTCAAGTGACCGCTTCTTTGGTCTTTTTTTAAAACTATTTTTACTCTTGACCCCGGTTTTATGTTTGCTCTTTGTCGATTGCTCATCTGTTTCCTTTGTGAAAGTATAAGTATAGTATAATTTGTATTATTTTTAAAATAGATAAGGTATAAAATGAAAAATTTTAAAAAATCATACGATGTCATTATCATTGGTTCCGGTCCGGCTGGGCTTGGGGCAGCTTTCAAGATAGCCGAAAACTCCAAAAAAAGTGTTCTTCTTTTAGAGAAAAAGAGCATCAGCTCCGGCGGCCTTAGAAACGACTGTAAACAAAACTATACATATCCGGTGGGCTTTCCCCTCGAGCACTGGGACAAAGAGAGAGCTGAAATACTTTTGGATGAGGTTAAAAAACATTTAAATCCGAAAATCCAAAAGAGAAATGATATACAAAAGTATATAAAAAGAGCCAAAAAGATAGGAGTCGAGATACTCTCCATAGAACAAGCCCATGTCGGAACGGATAAATCATCCAAACTCATTCATTCCCTCATAGAAAAACTAAAAAATCTTGGAGTTGAGGTCGGATTGAAAACAGAGGTGAAAAGCATTAAAAAAGATGAAAAAAAGATAGTTTTGGAAAATGGTGAAGAGATATCGTTTGATGATTTGGTGATAGCGCCGGGCAGAGCTGATTATGACTGGCTTCAAGAACAGATGAGGATACTTGATGTTGATTTTGTAGACAATATAGTGGATATCGGTATAAGAGTGGAAACAAAAGAGGAGTATTATCCTATAGTAAAAGACTATTACGATCCAAAGATCCTTTTTCCAAATAAAGTTAGAACATTTTGCACCAACTCGGGCTGCGCTCATATAGTAAGAGAGAAGTATGAGGGATATTACTCTGTCAATGGGCACTCCTTATCAAGCGAAAACAAACCAAACGGCTTGGTAAATTTTGCTATGCTAAAGACCATAAGACTGACTGAACCGGTAGTAAGCGGTCAGCAGTTTGGAAAGATTCTAGGACAAATGGTCATGCAACTTAGCGGCGGTTCGGTCATTATGCAAAGAGTAGGGGATTTCAGGCTTGGATCAAGAAGTAAAAAAGAGACTTTTAACAGTGACTTGTATGATTTTGAACCGACACTAAAAAGTGCGATAGCCGCTGATTTGTCTTTAAGCATGCCGGCAAAAATCCTAAGAGATATATGGAAATCTTTAAAAATGTTGGATACTATCATACCCGGGGTCTTGCACCCTTCAACCATACTTTACTATCCTGAGATAAAAACATATGCAAACAAACCAAAATTCATAGATGATAATTTTCAAGTCAAAAAGGGATACTATATCATAGGAGACGGGGCCGGTACAAGCAGAGGTATAACAGCCGCATGGGCATCAGGTATAAGAGCAGCAAACGGAATACTAAAAGTTTAAAACAGAAAGGGAATGAACATTTTTGTATGTTTTATGTACTCATTGTAGTCAGGGTGGTTTTTAAGCCATAGATTTTCTTCTCTTTTGGCTTTTAAAAAAACTACCAAAAGAAGAGATATATAAAGAGTTATATTGGTTATATTTAAATCATATATAACTGCCGCAAACATCATAATGATAACCGAAAGATACATAGGATGTCTTATATATCTGTAAAGCCCGTGAGTTACCAATGCTGCTTCATCTTTTATCTCTGAAATGATATTGAAATTGCCAAGGCCATTGTTGAAAACCGCATATACCCCTATGATAAGTCCTATTAGAAAAATGGTAAAAGGTAATGCCATATACAGATATTTATAATTTACATATAAAATTATAGCCATCAGGGAATATTGAAAAATAGCAAGTATATAAGAGTAAAATTTTCCCATCATATATCTTTGAAAGTAGTGGCCGGGAGAGGGGGATTCGAACCCCCGGAGGTGTTACCCTCACCGGTTTTCAAGACCGGCACATTCAACCGCTCTGACATCTCCCGACAGTAGTAAATGGAGGCGACACCCGGATTCGAACCGGGGATCAGAGCTTTGCAGGCTCCTGCCTTAGCCACTTGGCTATGTCGCCCTGATAACCAAAAAGTGGTGCCCGGGGCCGGACTTGAACCGGCACGGTCGCAATGACCGAGGGATTTTAAGTCCCTTGTGTCTACCAATTCCACCACCCGGGCAAAAAACCGTTAAGAAAACGACAACTGCTTGTCGTTTTTAGGTTTTTTGGACATTTTTGTTATGTAAGTCCTATTTTACTTGTTAAAATAGTGACGAACATCAAAAATGTCTGGGTACCTTGAAGTAAATTTGAGCTTCAGCCAAATTTACGGTTACATTTTGGAACAAAATGGTATAAAATCAAAAAGCTTTATAACACCAAAACCTATATCAAGGTAAATCTTCCAAGAGATAACTATATGTTTTTATCAGATGGAGCGGGAAACGAGGTTCGAACTCGCGACCCCAACCTTGGCAAGGTTGTGCTCTACCACTGAGCTATTCCCGCAAAAAAGAGATGAAATTATATCCAAAAAAAAGCCAAAAGTAAAGCAATATTAGCTATAATCACCAAAAATATTTTTTATAAGGAATTACCCATGAGAAGTGATGAAGTAAAAAAAGGGTATCAAAGAGCACCCCACAGAAGTCTTTTTAGAGCAACCGGATTGAAAGATGAAGATTTTGACAAACCATTTATAGGTCTTGCAAACTCTTTTATAGAGATAATCCCGGGACACTTTTTTCTTGATAAGTATGCAAAAATCATAAAAGATGAGATAAGAAAAAACGGATGTGTTCCGTTTGAGTTCAATACTATAGGAGTTGACGATGGTATAGCGATGGGACATGACGGCATGCTTTACTCTCTTCCAAGCCGTGAAATCATAGCAAACTCTGTAGAAACTGTTATGAATGCACACAAACTTGATGCTATGATATGTATGCCGAACTGTGACAAGATAACCCCGGGAATGGTTATGGGAGCTTTAAGGGTAAACGTTCCAACCGTTTTTGTTACCGGAGGTCCTATGAAAGCCGGAACTTTGGATGACGGAACATCCATAGACTTGGCTACTGTTTTTGAAGGAGTGGGACAGCTTGAAGCCGGTGAGATAAGTGAAGAGAAGTTGGTAGAACTTGAGTGTGCGGCATGTCCAAGTGGAGGAAGTTGCAGCGGTATGTTCACGGCTAACAGTATGAATACTTTGTTAGAAGCCATGGGAGTTGCTTTAAAGGGCAACGGGACTATTTTGGCTTTAACTCCTGAGAGAGAAGAGCTCTTGAGAAAAGCGGCAAGAAGGATATGTGAAATAGCAAAATCAAAAGAGCTAATTAAGAAGTTTAAATTTAAAAACATACTAAATGAAAAAGCGGTAAATAACGCATTTGCCGTTGATATGGCTATGGGCGGAAGCACTAACACCGTTTTGCATATGTTAGCGATAGCCAGAGAAGCGGGAGTTGATTTCAACCTTGCCAATATAAATGAAATGAGTAAGAAAGTCTCTCATATAGCAAAAATTTCTCCATCACTCTCAACTGTTCATATGGAAGATATAAATAGTGCAGGTGGTGTTAGTGCCGTTATGAAAGAGATAACAAAAAGAGGTAACGATGTGCTTGCACTTGATAACTTAACAATAGAAGGCGAAACCATAGGAGAGAGGATAGAAAAATCTGAGATAACAGATACAAATATCATACATATGATAGACAATCCATACAGCGAAGTAGGAGGTCTTGCTATACTTTATGGAAACCTTGCACTTGAGGGAGCGGTCATAAAAACTGCAGGAGTAATTCCTAGTATGAGAAAATACAGTGGAACTGCCGTATGTTTTGACTCCCAAGACGAAGCGATAGAAGGCATAACCGGAGGCAAAGTAAAAGCCGGCGATGTTGTAGTTATCAGATATGAAGGACCAAAAGGCGGACCCGGTATGCAAGAGATGCTAAGTCCTACTTCTCTTATCATGGGGATGGGACTTGGAGAAAAAGTAGCTTTGATAACAGACGGAAGATTTAGTGGGGCAACACACGGTGCAAGTGTAGGGCATGTTTCCCCTGAAGCGGCTGAAGGTGGGGTGATAGGACTTTTAAAAGACGGAGATATCATAGACATAGATGTAGATGAGCATATACTTAGTGTTAGACTAAGTGATGAGGAGCTTGAAAAAAGAAGGGTAGAATTTGTGCCAAAACCAAGAAAGATAAACAGTCCTTGGCTTAAACAGTACAGAATCCTTGTAACTAACGCTGCTCACGGTGCGGTATTGAAGACCGAGTTGTAAATGGAAAATTTTTTCAATTTGCTTTTAGCTGAATCTGTAGCTATATTTGCCATTCTAGATCCCATAGGAGTGAGCGCGATGCTACCCTCACTCCTGCATGAAAATATCACCAAGCAAGAGATAAGAAGAGTAGCTTTTATGGCAACTCTAACTGCTGTGACAGCTTTTTTTATTGTTCTTTTAAGCGGAGACTTCGTACTAAAACTTTTTGACATAGATATTAATTCGCTTAAAGCCATGGGTGGGGTTGTTCTTTTGTTGATGGCGGTAAATATGGTAAATGGTCAGAGCAAGAAAAAGTCACACCATTCTAAAGAGGAAGAGGACGAGGCAAAAGAGCATGAAAACTTAGCAGTCATTCCTATAGGCATACCTATCATATTCGGTCCGGGACTTTTTGCGACTATCATAGTTTACAAGTCTCAAGCAATAAATCTACAAGATGTGTTTTCTTTGGTTTTTGCTTTTTTGATAAATGCTTTTATAGTTTACTTAACTCTTAGAAACTCTATATACATCAAAAAGGTAGTGGGAATTACAGGAGAGAGGATAGTAACTAGACTTATGGGGCTTATAACCGGAGCGATAGCTATACAGTTCATGGTAAGCGGTGTTGTGGAAATAGCAAAGAAGTATATATGAGTATAACAAAAATTTTTTACTATGATGTAAAAGTGACTGAAAACGAGATAGATTTTAACAATCACTTAAATAACTTTTACTATGTAAAGTGGATGCAAGAAAGCGGTATCGAACACTCCAAAGCCAATGGCATTACGCTAAAAACTTATGAAAGATTGGGGGCTACCTGGTTTGCAAAGTCCCACTACATAGAGTACAAAGCTCCAGCGTATCTTGGCGATGAGATAAGAGTCAAAACCTGGATAAGCGAGATAGGAAAGATAAAATCAAAAAGAAAATATGAATTTTACAGGAAAAGCGATGATAAACTGCTTGCAATCGCAGAAACATTGTGGGTTTTTGTAGATATAAAAAGCGGAAGACCGACTCCTATAAAAAATGAGATAAAAAACAGTTTCATAGCTACTTAAATGTTTTTAAGTTATAATTTCATAACAATTTCTTCGAGGTAAAAAATGTCAAACAATCAAACAAAATATATCTTTGTAACGGGTGGAGTGTTAAGCTCTCTTGGAAAAGGGATAGCAAGTGCGAGTATAGCGACTTTGTTAAAGCATTCCGGATTTAAGGTATCTATTTTAAAAATGGATCCATATATCAATGTAGATCCGGGCACTATGAGCCCCCTAGAGCATGGCGAAGTTTTTGTAACGGCTGATGGAGCTGAGACTGATCTTGACCTTGGGCATTATGAGAGATTTTTGGATGTAAATCTTTCAAGATACAACAACTTTACAACAGGTCAAGTTTACTCTACCGTCATAGAAAAAGAAAGACGAGGGGATTATCTTGGAAAAACCATACAAGTCATACCCCATATAGTAAATGAGATAAAAGAGAGGATCGTAAAAGCTGGGGAAAAAGAGGATATACTCATAGTAGAGATAGGAGGAACAGTAGGAGATATAGAGGGGCTTCCTTTCCTTGAGGCTATTAGAGAATTAAAAAGAGATGTTGGAAAGAAAAACGCCATTTTTGTTCATCTTACACTTGTGCCTTACTTAAAAGCTGCGGGTGAACTTAAAACAAAACCTACCCAGCACAGTGTCCAAGAGCTTAGAAGGATAGGTATCACTCCACATGTGGTTATATGCAGAACCGAGCATACCATACCAAAAGCAATGAAAGAGAAAATCGCATCTTCGTGTGATGTCGAGAAAAATTCCGTTATCGAGGCGATCGATTCAAAAAGTATATATAAAGTCCCTTTAAATTTTTTAAGTGAAGGTATACTAGAACCCATATCCGAGTACCTTGATCTTGGAGTTTTGAAACCCGATATGAAAAAATGGGACTCTTTGGTAAAAAGAGTCATAGCACCGACAAAAAAAACCAAGATAGCATTTGTAGGAAAGTATCTTGATTTAAAAGAAGCATACAAATCTTTAACTGAAGCATTTGTGCATTGTGGTGCAAATCTAAACACAAGAGTTGAACTTCTATGGGTTGACAGTGAAGATTTGGAAAAAGGGAAAAACTTTGAACTCTTAGAAGAGGCAAACGGCATACTTGTAGCAGGCGGCTTTGGTGAGAGAGGTATAAAAGGAAAGATGAAAGCCATCGAGTATGCAAGAGTTAACAAGGTACCTTATCTTGGCATTTGTCTTGGTATGCAACTTGCTCTCATAGAGTTTGCAAGAAATGTTTTAAACCTTGAAGATGCAAACTCTGTTGAATTTGATAAGAATTGCAAAAACCCTATAGTTTATCTTATAGATGAATTCATAGATAGTAGCGGAAACAAACAGTTAAGAACTCACACTAGTCCACTTGGCGGCACTATGAGGCTTGGAGCTTATGAATGTGATATCAAAGAGGGAACCTTGCTCTCTCAAGCTTATGGCGGAAAGAAAAAAGTATATGAAAGACACAGACACAGATACGAAGCGAATCCTCTTTATAAAGAGGCTTATGAAAAAGAAGGGCTTATAGTTAGCGGTGAGAGCAAAGGGCTAATAGAAGTGGTCGAGCTACAAGATCATCCATGGTTTATGGGTGTGCAGTTTCATCCTGAATTTACTTCAAGACTGCAAAAACCAAACAGAGTGATACTTGCATTTGTGGAAGCAACACTGAAAAATGTCTGATTTGTTAAGCAAAGAGGATATTAAAAACATACTTCAAGAGAGATTTAAAGATGATAAATATACCACTTTATCATCTTTGCCATCTCCATTTCTGTTTAAAGATATCAAAAAAGCTACCAAAAGAGTTGTAAAAGCCATAGAGAGTGATGAAAAGATAACCATAGTAGGTGATTATGATGTAGATGGAGTTATATCCTCGTTTATCATCAGTGATTTTTTGGAGCGGTTTGTTTCAAATGTTGAAGTTATCATACCAAACAGGTTTGATGACGGGTATGGTGTAAGCAAAGATATCATCGACAGAGTCACTTCAAAATTGGTTATAACGGTAGATAACGGTATATCTGCTACCCAGGCAGCTGATGCCTGCAAAGAAAAGGGCATTGACCTTATCATCACAGACCACCATACCGTTCCAAACAAAACCCCGGAAGCTTATGCCGTCATAGATCCCAAACAGAAGGATTGCAATTTTCCTTTTAAGGAGATATGCGGGGCTCAAGTTGCATGGTATTTTGTGGCGGCTATAAAAAACGAGATGAAAGCAGAGTTTGATTTGATGGAATACATCGATCTTTTGAGTATCGCTATCATAGCGGACATGATGGAACTTAGAGAGTTTAACAGAGTGCTTGTAAAAAGAGGGCTTAAAGAGATAAACTCTTCAAAAAGAGCGGCAATTCTCGCTATAAAAGAGCAGTTTCAAAAGGATAATTTTGTCAGCGAAGATATCTCCTATCTTTTATCACCTTTGCTAAACAGTGCCGGAAGATTAGATAGTGCTCTCAAGGCATACAACTTTTTAAAAAGCGAAACATTGAGTGATGCTAGAAGCCATCTTTTGGAAATCATATCTTTGAACGAGAAAAGAAAAGAGATAGAAAAAGAGCTTTTTGAAATATCGCTTGCTATGGTAAAGGATGATGACAGTATCATAGTGGTTTGGGGAGAAGGGTGGCATGAGGGAGTCATAGGTATAGTTGCGGCAAGACTCGCAAGAAGGTTTAAAAAACCTTCTATCGTATTTAGCATAACTGACGGCATAGCAAAAGGAAGTGCAAGAAGTATAGCTGAAGTTGATATACTCTCTTTGATAGAGTCAGCCAAAGAAATGATACTAAAACATGGAGGGCACAAAGGTGCGGCAGGACTTAGCCTGAAAGAAGAAAATCTTTATGAATTCAAGAGTGTTCTTGAAAATGCTGCCAAAAATATATCAGAAGATCTTTTTGAGCCCAAAAAAGAGATACTAGGAGAGATAGATCCCAAGACAATAGACTTTGAACTGCTCGATATACTTGAAAGTTTTGAGCCATACGGTCAGAACAATCCAAAACCCCACTTTATCATAAAAAATGCTATAGTTAAAAAAGCAAGGATTTTAGGCAAAGAGCAAAATCACCAAAAACTCATCCTTGAATCAAAAAATACGATTTTGGAATCAATTGATTTTAATTTTTCAAAAAAAGCTTCTATAGGCTCAAGGATAGATACGATTTTTACTATCTCAAAAAATAGCTACAGGGGATACATTACTCCACAACTACTTATCGAAGAAATAATATAAGATTATAATAATTATAAAACTAAACTATATCATACTTTCGATTAAATTACTTATTTTTAAAATCATTATAAGTCTATTCTATAATTTTTATATAAAATTGTTACATTTTGTAATAAATTTATAAATATTTTTTAATTTTATTATAATATTTGAGCATAATCAATGATATAAAATCTTTCTTAGGATAAAATCTGTCAGTTAATAACTAACCTTACACATCTTATATAGTTCTTGACAAAACAATAAGGCGTTATATGCAAGGCAGATTTTTGAAAGCCTAGCCGTAGTTAAGGTGAGAAAATGCGAGCGTTGGCAGATAATGCCTTATTGTCTTGCCCTTTGGGTGCTTTTTGCAACACTCCCTTACGGCGTTAGAAAGTTTCAAGTTATAGGAAGTAGCTCTTCAACTTTCTGCCTTGTAATGAAATGTTGCTAAAAACATCAAGGACTATATAAGATGTGTAAGGTTAGTTAATTAAGGAGGTATTATGGAAGTAGAAATTTCAAGAAGAAGATTTTTACAAGGAAGTGTCGCACTGACCATAATAGGTGGGACTGCTTTTAGCGCTTCTTCTCTCCTGTCAGCTGAAGAAGAGAAGAAGGAGCTAAAAGTAACCACGAAAACAGGATTGGGAAAAGCTGATAATATCCCCTTTCTGTGCGGTATGTGCGTAAACAAATGTGCCGGTTTTGCCAGAGTTGAACTGGAGGGAAAATATAAAGGTATGGTTACAAAACTTAATCCAAACCCCTACTTTCCAAAATCAAGAAATATGCTTTGTCCTAGAGGAAATGCCGGTATCCAAACGCTTTATGATCCCGACAGACTCAAATATCCCCTTATAAGGATAGGAGAAAGAGGAGACGGGAAGTATAAAAGAGTAAGTTGGGAAGAAGCTTATGATGCTATACTCCATGGAACTGATAAATTTAAAGGACTACTTCAAATCCTTGATGAAGAGAAAGATAATCGCTCAACTATCGGATACTGCAATGGTGAGGGTCTTTCAAAAGAGGAGTTTGAAGTTTTGATGGGTCAAAAGATAGGAACTCCAAACTATGTTGATGAGATAAGCATATGCCTTGAGACAACTCTTGGAGGATATTTTGCTACGATAGGAACTTATGGAGAAGCTGATCTCAACAATGCTGACTATCTCATCATAGCTGGAGCCAACAGAGCTGAAGCTATCATCACTCCTGATACAATGGATCTTTTCAAAAGAAGTCAGGGAAGAGGACTTAAGACTATAGTTTTAGATCCAAGATTTACAAACACTGCAGCAAAAGCGGATAGATGGTATGCGATAAATCCCGGAACTGACTTGGCTTTTGTTCTTGCTATGACATATGTTGTATTTAATGAAAATCTTTATAATAAATCATTTCTTGATAAACATGCTAACGGTTGGATGGATTACAAAAAACATGTATTATCAAAAGGATATACTCCAGAGTGGGCAGAGAAATTGACAAATATCCCTGCAAGTGAGATATATAAAACTGCAAGAGAGTTTATGAAGGCAAGGAGCCCTATATATTATCAAGGAAGAAGAAGTGTATTTAGTAAAAATGATTTCCAACTAAGAAGAGCTATGGCTATCTTTCAAGCATTAAGTGGAAATCTTGATAAAAAAGGTGGTATCATATATGGCAAAAAACTTACTCTTCCAAAAGAGGAAGTAAATGCTCCTATGTATGCCCAGGCTCAACCAAGATTTGATAAAGAGGGTATAGCTATATTTACTGAAAAGACCGGTTCTTGGATAGTTTTTAGAAATATGATCTTAGAAGGTAAAAACCCATATCCCGTTAGAGCTATGTTTATGAGAAAACATAATCCTATGAGTGGCGTTCCAAACACCACAAAAACAGAGCAATTTTTAAGAAAGATGGATTTAAATGTCATGATAGACATACTTCCAAGTGATACTACGATGTTTTGTGATGTAATTTTGCCTGAAGCATCATACTTAGAGAGAACCTCACCTGTTGCAAGTTACGGAAGTTTAGAGCCGGCAATCGTTCAAAGAAAAGCCGCTATAAAACCTCTCTATGAGTCAAAAGTACCTGAGCAAATCTTTAAAGAGTTAGCCGAAAAACTATCAAAACCTCTTTGGAAAAATACTTTAAAATATGATGAAGATGTTCAGGATGATACAAAAGGCATGAAACCCGAAGAGCTTGAGCAGTACTACAAAGAAAACGGCTTTGATCTTGCTGATGCTTGGGAAAAACCTTTTGAAGAGTCAAATAAAGAGAGAGTTGTAAAAGCATTTGGTGAAAAAGCTTGGGAAATTCTTGAAGAGAAAGGTGTTTATTATCCAAATATAGAAAAATACCACAAACAGTTAAATCCAAATGAATATGAGTATTATCCAGAAGGTAAGAAAAATTATAGCACAATGGGTAATAAACTTAAAGTTGTAGTAAACTTTAAAAATCTTGCCAAAAAGGGAGTAGATCCTATGCCGACTTGGCATGATGATATGGCATTTAAGGTACCTGAGGGTAAGTTTAGATTGGTAACCGGAAGACATGCCCAATTCACTCAAAGCGGAACAACAAACAATATGATGCTTAGAGATTTGATACCTACCAACTACGTATGGATAAATAAAAGAGTTGCTAAAGAGAAAGGTATCAAGTTCGGTGATATGGTAGAGGTTAGCTCAAAAGTAGGAAAAATACACTTAAAAGCATACCCTACAGAAAAAATAGCACCAAACCAAACTTTTATGCTTCATGGTTTTGGCGGTATGAGCAAGGGGATGGAAATGGCTTACGGAAATGGTGGTAATGATGCAATGATCATCGAAGATACTATTGAACCGGTATATGGTGCAGCAGCAATGCACACAACCAATGTAGAGATAAGGAAGGTGTAATTATGGCTAATTATGGTATGGCATTAGATTATAAAAACTGTATAAATTGTAAAGCTTGTGAAGTAGCTTGCAAAGAAGAAAACGGGGTTCAGCTCGGAGCCGACAAATATCGTATATGGGTTGGAGTCAAAGAAGTAGAAGGAGAGTGGCCAAATATCAACATAGCATCAAGTGTATTTGAACCTAGCCAGTGCCAGCATTGTGAAAATGCCCCTTGTCAGGAAGTTTGTCCTACACAAGCAACTCATTACGCCGAGGGTGGTATAGTTATGGTAGATGCAAATAAGTGCATATTGTGTAGCTACTGTATGGAAGCTTGTCCTTATGATGCGAGATATGTAAATGATGAAACTATGACAGTAGATAAATGTACATTTTGCAGTGATACAAGACTTGCAAGAGGTGAAACTACTACTGCTTGTCAGGCAACCTGTCCTACCAAAGTAAGAACATTTGGAGATTTGGATGATCCTAACAGTGAGATAAGTCAACTTCTTAGTCATAGAGAACACTTTACTCTTAAAACCCATCTTGGCACTAAGCCAAAGCTTTTTTATTTGATATGAGGAGACGGATATGTTTGCATTAGCAGAAAAAGGTATGAAGCAGATAGAGAAATTTATCCCTATGAGGCATACCGATATAAGAGAATTGATGAATTTTAAAAAGACACCTCTAAATTTACTGGTTGCATTTACTACATTGGTGTTTTTGGTACTTTTTGTTGTCGGAGTAAGTAATTATCTAATTCACGGACACCATGCCTATGGAGTAACTAGAGAGCATCCCTGGGGGCTTATGATAGCGATGTATATATTTTTCGTTGTTAGTTCAACCGGGCTTTGTATCATGTCCGCAATTGGGCATGTTTTTGAAGTGAAAGTTCTTGAACCATTTGCAAAAAGAGCGATACATGGAGCATTGGTAACACTTTTAAGCGGTTTTGTTGTTATACTTCTTGAGATAGGACACCCTATTACTATGATGATCTACAATACCATAAGTCCAGGATTTACTTCTGCTATATGGGGTATGGGAGTTTTATACTCTTTATATCTTGTATTTATAGCCATAGAGTTTTTCTTTTTACTTAGGCACGACCACAAATGGGCGAAAAGATTTGGTATATTTGGTCTTGTAGTCGGAGTTGCGGCACACTCTAACCTTGGTGCGGTATTTGGTTTTTTGGTTGGAAGACCGATGGCTAACGGTATATACTATCCGCTTTATTTCATACTTTCAGCTATGGTGACAGGTTGTTATCTGATATTTTTGATGTATGGATTTAAATATAAACTGAATTTTCCTGAAGAGATGCAAAAGACTTTAGTAGCAACAGCAAAGATACTTGGTCTTTTGCTAGCTATACTTCTTTTCTTTGAAATTTGGAGAATGTTGACTTTGATTTATGGTGGAGTGCCTGAAAGAGCGGAAACTGCGCTTCATGCACTCAAATCAGCTCCATTTTTAGTCGGTGAGATATTTTTGGGTATAGTCTTACCGTTTCTTATCATACTTTTTAGTAACGCAAGAGCTATAAAAGCTATGGTATTTGCATCTTTTACGGGTATGATAGGTATATTTTTCATGAGATATGACTTAGTGCATGAGACTCAGGCATTTCCTATGCAGACATTGAAGATTAGAGAGTATCAGCTTCCGCCTTCATTTGTCGAGTATTTCCCAAGTACTACTGAAATCTTCATAGCATTGGGTGCTATAGGTATAGCTATAACACTTTATTATATAGGTGATAAGATACTTTATCTTGAAACCGATCCTGACTAAAAAAGATATATAAGAGCTGATTATATCGGCTCTTATATCTTCTGAATTATCATTCACAACATTAAAATAATCTTTATGTTTATAGGAGTATAATGCTTCCATAATTTTATAATAAGGATGACCTATGGAAGTAGAAATCTCCAGAAGAAGGTTTTTGCAAGGAAGTGTCGCTTTGAGTATAGTCGGGGGGACGGCTATGTTTTCAGATCAGCTGCTGTCAAGTAGCAATGAAACGAAAGATGCTTCTAGAGTAAAAACTGAAAATGTTCCCTTTTTGTGTGGTATGTGCGTAAACAAATGTGCCGGTTTTGCACATGTGCAAAACGGTATCGTTACCAAATTAAATCCTAGCCCGTTTTTTCCAAAATCAAGAAATATGCTTTGTCCTAGAGGAAATGCGGGTATACATACGCTTTATGATCCTGACAGACTCAAATATCCCCTTATAAGGATAGGAGAGAGAGGTGATGGAAAGTACAAGAGAGTAAGTTGGGAAGAAGCTTACGATGCCATACTTCACGGAACAGATAAATTCAAAGGAATACTCCAAATCCTAGATGAAGAAAAAGATAACCGTTCAACCATAGGATATTGTAACGGAGAAGGTCTTTCAAAAGAGGGCTTTGAAGTTCTTATGGGTCAAAAGATAGGAACCCCCAACTATGTTGATGAGATAAGCATCTGTTTGGAGACGACTCTTGCTGGATACTTTAACACTATAGGGGCTTATGGAGAAGCAGATGTAAGCAATGCTGACTATCTCATCATAGCAGGAGCAAACAGAGCTGAGGCTATCATCACTCCTGATACCATGGATATGTTTAAAAGAAATAGAGGCAGAGGCTTGAAAATGATTTGTTTGGATCCTAGATTTACCAACACCGCAGCCAATTCTGACAGATGGTATGGTATAAATCCGGGAACCGATCTCGCTTTTGTTTTGGCTATGACTTATGTAGCTTTTAATGAAAACCTTCACAATAAAGCTTTTCTTGATAAATATGCTGTTGGTTGGATGGATTATAAAAATCATGTATTGTCAAAAGGCTACACTCCAGAGTGGGCAGAAAAGATAACAGGCATAAAAGCAAAAGAGATATATAAAACCGCAAGAGAATTTATGACTGCCGAACATCCTATATATTATCAAGGTAGAAGAAGTGTATTTGCCAAGAATGATTTTCAGCTACGAAGGGCCATGGCTATCTTGCAAGGTTTAACAGGCAATCTCGATAAAAAAGGCGGTATAATATATGGCAAAAAGCTTACTCTTCCGGCTGAAGATGTAAATGCTCCTATGTATGCCCAGGTTCAGCCGAGATTTGATACAAAAGTTGTAAAAATTCCGGCAGACAAAACCGGCTCTTGGATACTCTTTAGAAATATGATCTTAGAAGGTAAAAACCCATATCCCGTTAGAGCTATGTTTATGAGAAAACATAATCCTATGAGTGGCGTTCCAAATACCACCAAAACAGAGCAATTTTTAAGAAAGATGGACTTGAATGTCATGATAGACATACTTCCGAGTGATACTACGATGTTCTGCGATGTTATACTTCCTGAAGCGTCATACTTGGAGAGAACTTCACCGGTAACCAGTTTTGGATTTTTAGAGCCTGCCATAGCATTAAGAAAAGCAGCCATAAAGCCTTTGTATGAAACAAAGACTCCTGAAGTCATCTATAAAGAGTTAGCTGAAAAACTTTCCAAACCTCTTTGGAAAAATACTTTAAAATATGATGAAGACGTTCAAGATGATACAAAAGGCATGAAACCTGAAGAACTTGAAAAATACTACAAGGAAAATGGATTTGATCTTGCTGATGCATGGGAAAAACCGGTAGAAGAAGCAAATAAAGAGAGAGTTGTAAAAGCTTTTGGAGAAGAAGCATGGAAAATACTTGATGAAAGAGGTGTTTACTATCCAAACATTGATAAATACCATAAACAGTTAAATCCAAATGAATATGAGTATTATCCTGATGATAAGAAAAACTATACCACAAAAGGCGACAAATTAAAAGTTGTAGTAAACTTTAAAAATCTTGCCAAAAAGGGAGTAGATCCTATGCCTACTTGGCATGATGATATGGCATTTGTTGTACCGGATGGTAAGTTTAGACTTGTTACCGGAAGACATGCACAGTTTACCCAAAGTGGCACTACAAATAATATAATGCTAAGAGATTTGATACCTACAAACTATCTTTGGATAAACAGTGAAGTGGCAAAACAAAAAGGTATCAAGTTTGGAGATAAATTGGAAGTTAAAAGCAGTATAGGAAAAGTCTTTATTAAAGCTTATCCTACTCCTAGGATTGCAAAAAATCAAATCTTTATGCTCCATGGATTTGGTGGAACTAGCAAAGAGATGGAGTTCGCATACGGGCATGGTGCAAATGATGCAAGAATTATAGAAGATAAGACGGAACCTGTATATGGAGCTGCCGTTATGCATGAAACTGATGTTGAAGTAAGGAAGGTGTGATATGAATTATGCAATGGCATTAGACTATCAAAACTGTATAAACTGCAAAGCTTGTGAAGTAGCTTGCAAAGAGCAAAACAATGTCCAACTTGGAGCAGATAAACAAAGGATTTGGGTAGGTCAAAGTGAAAAAATTATATTTAACAATTTGTTTGTAAATTTTTATCCGTCCCAATGCAACCACTGCATAGACGCACCTTGTGTTGAAGTTTGTCCGACAGGGGCAAGCCATTTTGCCGAGGGCGGACTTGTGTTGGTCGATCATAAAAAATGTATCTTGTGTAAAGGGTGTATGGAGGCTTGTCCGTATGATGCCAGGTATGTAAATGATGAGATCGTTGCGGTAGACAAGTGTACTTTTTGTTACGATACAAGGATATCAAAAGGTGAAAATACAACTGCATGCCAAGCAACCTGTCCAACAAAAGTGAGACTGTTTGGAGATCTTGATGATGAGAGTGGAGACTTGGTAAAGCTTCTTAAAACAAGAAAGTTCTTTATACTAAAACAGGATGAAAAAACTGTACCTAAACTGTTTTACCTAGTACCCGAAGATGATAGCGAGTATGCAATGCAGTCTATAGGCCATGACACAAAATTCTATACTTGGGATGAAATGAAACCCATCATAGATGCGGCAAAAGCAAGAAGGAGAAAGTAATGGAAAAGATAGTTATTGCAGGTGTTGAAATCAATAAAGTCTCTATAAAAGAACTTTTGTTTAACAAGACTATGATAATCGCATACATACTTCTTGCTATAGGTATATACGGTATTTATGAAGTCATTCAGATGAGATATTTTCTTGTCGGCGCTACGGCACGTGATGCGGGAATGCATTTGGGAAACCACGATATTGTAGCTGCTATGAAAAATGCAATATATGGCGAAGGCGGAGAAGTAAAGAGAGAAGCACCATGGTCACTATATATCGTAAATTATATGTATATGATATATACAGGCAGTGGAGTTATATTTTTAGTGGCACTCGATGAGATATTTAACTTGCAAATAGTGAAAAAGACCGCTGCCGGATTTTTAACTATAGGTATATCTATGGTTATAGGAGGGTTGTTTACGATTCTTGTGGATTTGAACTCTCTACATATGCTTTGGATGCTAAGATCACCAAATTTTGGTGCGGGTATGTGGCAAATGTTACCTCTTTACATGGTTTATATACCTTTTGTACTGTTTGAGATATACTTGCTTATAACAAAAAAAGTCGAATGGGCAAAAAGGATATCTTTTGTTATATTGGTATTGTCGGTTTTGCTGGATATCGCAGAGTATTATATCCAGGCAAACTTGTTTAGTATGAACCAAGCAAGACATTTATGGACAACTTATCCTGTGTTGCCACTTTATTTTATAGTTTCATCTTATGTGGCTGCCATAGGGGTAATGGGGATATATTCGTTTTTTGTATATAGAAAATCACTTGGAAGCGAGTATCACTCTTTGATAGAAGTTATCAGAAAAATGGCTTTGGTTTGTATAACCATACTCGCTGTATATGAGGCTTCAGCATATCTGTTCATAGATAAAGAGTGGGGCTTTTTGATACTTTTTGGACCATTTAAGTATCTGTTTTTCGGCGGATATATATTTTTGGCCATGACTATACCTTACTTGTTGATGCTAAGAGAGAGCAAAAACAGTTTGACGATAATCGCTTCTGTGTTTATCATCATAGGAACATATCTTGGAAGGTATATATTTGTTTACGGCGGAAACGCATATCCTATGAGCAATAGGTTCGGTACAGGTTTTGAAAAGTATGGGATGTATGAACAGATAAAAGATTTTATCTATTATCCCCCGGAGATGAATGAAGTACTGGTAGTAATCGGATCATTGGGTGTAGTGTTGGCAGTGTATATGATAATCGACAAATTATTTTCGGTTTCAAAGATAAGAGAGCACTGATTTCACGATTTTTACACGAAAAATATGTTATAATATAATAAATTTTATAAGGAGAATATATGAAGAAATTGTTAGGAGCTATTTTTATAGCAGTATTGGGTTTGAGTTTTGTAAGTACTTCTGCTTTCGCAGATGCCGCTAAGGGTCAAAAGCTTTATGTCAAAAAGCTAAAAAGAGCCTGTAAGAAAAGTGGAATTGCAAATGGTGGTGTTTTGGCAAAAAAACATACTCAGGATGAGTGGAAAGCTTTGGAAGATTCAGGCAAATTAAGTGATGAGATAAAGAAATTTTGTCCAAAATCAAAATCACTCAAAAAAAGATACCTAAAAGATATATATGATTTCTTGTATAACTTTGCAAGCGACAGCGGTAACGTTCCTTCTTGCTAAATAAAAAATTATCACTTAGTATCCTTTTGGATGCTAAGTGATAAGATACCTTCTGTTTTCCACTTTTTTTATCTCATCGAATTTATCAAGATATTCTAGATATCCTATAAGGTATTTTCTGCTTAAATTTATCTTCGCTTTAAAATTTATTATATCTATATAGCCTTCATTTTGTATGATCTCTTTTTGCAAAGCAACTATCTTGGATAAATTGGTATATGTTATGAAAAGATTATGAGAGATTCTAACTACTTTTTTGTTTGAAGTAAGTTTTTTTAATATCTTATCTCCTAGTTTTCTATCGATATCGAGCCTGTCATATAGATTGTAGGGTGCAGTCGGGGCAAAACCTTCATTTCCAAGTATGTCATAAACTCTTTTTTCAAGTTCTTTTTGCATATCGACCTTGCCAATATCCGCTCTTTTATATATATTTTGTTCGATTTGCAGATAACCGACTTTTACAAAGTCGTCAAGTGTATCTTTGATAAACGAATGGCTTGCCCATTTTATCCTTAAGTTAAGTGATGAGGGAGAAAGCATGGCGTATGGATTTTTTTCATATATGTTTTTTATCTTCTTGCTTAGCGTATCTTTAGTTTCCATAGGATAAACAACGAGCTCTTTTTCATCAACAAATACATTCTCTAGTCTCTTGGCGATTTGCAAAACTTCTTCGTGGCTTTTACCAAACCTCTGCATGGAAGAAACCAGACCGAAGCCCTTTTTGTGATTTTGCACAAAAAGAGAAAAGGCTTTTTCATAATCTTTTTCAAAAAGAGCTAGCAGTATAGGGGCTTTTTTGGATTTTTTTATCGGATCATTTAATGGATCCAAAACTATGCCTCCACCAAGAACCGAGCCGTTCAAAAGAAGTATGAAACTGTCTCCATGCATCAGGTACATTTTTTCACTAAAGCTGATCTTTGCAAGCTGCGGGTCATTTTTGCCATTATCATAAAGGTGTATTTTTGCATTTACCTGTTTGGCTCCGCTTATAAAACGTACAGTTGTATTGTGTTTGATCTCTTTGGAAAATGAGTTTTTTATAGAGGCTTCTATGGCATTGAAGCCTCTAAAGAATCCTTTTGTCGTTAAAAGATAGCCTTT
This sequence comes from Thiofractor thiocamini, assembly GCF_055384375.1. NCBI lineage: Bacteria > Pseudomonadati > Campylobacterota > Epsilonproteobacteria > Campylobacterales > Thiofractor > Thiofractor thiocamini. The sequence goes on from NZ_AP042389.1 coordinate 1,872,904, forward strand.
TTTTAGTTTTCCGTGAGGAATGTTTAGATTGAGTGCGGCTCGCTGATGTTTTTTGGCGATTTGGACATTTTGGGAGTGAACTTGGATATTTTTTACAGTTACTTCAAGTTGCAGTTCGCTTATCATAACTTTTTTACCTGTTTCTATGGAGCCGTTTAGCACTGTTCCGGTCACTACCTCTCCAAATCCTTTTACGCTAAAAACCCTATCTATATAGTATCTAAAGAAGTTTTCTATCTTCTCATCTCTTTTTATGTCTAAATGAAAAAGGAATTCTTTTAACTCATCTACGCTTTTTTTATCATATATAGAAGTTTTTTTGATATCCACCAAGTTTATTTTGGGATATCTTTTAAGTAACTCTTCTATCTCCTGTTCTCTTTTTGTTAAAGTTTTTTCATCAGTAAGATCACTTTTTGTGATGACAAAAAGTATATCTTTAACTCCTAAAAGATTCAATACTTCCAGATGCTCTACGGTTTGGGGCATGATGCCTTCATTGGCAGCTATTACAAACATGGACAAATCAAATCCAAAAGCTCCGCTTATCATATTTTTCAAAAGTTTTTCATGACCCGGTACATCTATAAAGGCTATATTGGTATCACCTTTTTGCATATTTGAAAAACTAAGATCTATGGTTATACCACGCTTTTTTTCTTCCTCGAGTTCATCACCGTTATACCCTGAAAGAGCTTCTATGAGTGCTGTTTTTCCATGGTCAATGTGTCCGGCTGTTCCGATGATTGTGTATTTCATTTTGCAAATACTGTATTTATGATATGAACGATTTTATTATCGAGATTTGGCATGATACTTCTAAAGTCTATCAAAAACTTTTCATCTTCTATTCTTCCTATTAACCCCTCTTTTCTAAACTTTTTCTCCAACTCTTTCGCATCGCCTTTAAAAGCCAGAGCAATTGTAGGAAATTTTCTATTTGGCAAAGTACCGCCTCCCATGTAGGTATAACTCTTATATATTTCACAAGTATCCTCTTTTATACTATCTTTTACTACTTTGGCTCTTCTTTTTAATTCATCTATACCCGTAAAAAGCATTTTTAATGTCGGTATTTTATCATACTCTTTGAACATATACGCTCTTATATTTTCCTGTAAAATGGCAAGAGTGATTTTATCAACTCTTAGCATTCTAAGAAGCTGGTTTTTTTTCAGTTTTTCTATGTATTTTTTCTTGCCTATGATGATACCGGCTTGTACGCTGCCAAAAAGTTTATCTCCGCTAAAACTAACTAAAGATGGATCATTTGAGAGTATCTTTTTTATCGGAGGCTCTTTAGTGCTTAGGCTGTAGGGAAGTTCCGGTATGTAAGCACTTCCCAGGTCATAATAATCCAAAAGATCATGTTCTTTTGCCAATTTGCTAATCTCATCAAATTTTACCTCTTCGCTAAAGCCTACTATATCGAAGTTGGACTTATGTACTTTCATGAGGATTGAGCTATCTTGCGTTATAGCATTTTCATAATCTTTCAGCTTTGTTTTGTTGGTAGTTCCGACTTCTTTTAAAATCGCTCCGCTCTCTTTCATAACCTCCGGCACTCTGAAGCTTCCCCCGATTTCTACAAGTTCTCCTCGTGAAACTATAACTTCTTTATTTTTTGCAAAGGTATTGAGTATCAAAAATACCGCACTTGCATTGTTGTTGACCACAAGTGCATCTTCCACACCAAGCAGTGTTTGCAAATCTTTTACTATATGTGTGTACCTTTCACCTCTCATGCCGTTTATGTCATCATATTCCAGATTTGAATATCCACATATGATATCTTTGGCTCTATCTACGGCTTCTGAGGAGATGGGGCTTCTCCCCATATTGGTGTGTATGATGATGCCGGTTGCGTTTATAAGAGGCTTCAATGATAAAGCAGCAGTTTTATGATATGACATTTTTACATTTTTTATAAGATCTAAAATGTTGATATCGTTTACATTGCCTTTTTTTATCATATCTCTTAATTTTTCTATCTCTTTTCTTGCCGTTACGGTGAGCAACTCTTTGTTCAGTCCTTCAAATTCGTTACGAGATACAAAAGTATCTATTTTTGGTATTTTTTTAAATATCTCATTCATCATCCGCTCCAAAATCCAAACTATCAAGCCTGTTTTCATTGACAAAGTATCTGCTTCTTTGAAGCTTTGTCAGTATCCCTTTTTCGGTAAGTGTTTTAAATATCTTTACAAGAGTCGGTTTACTGATATCGAGATTTTGCATGATATGTATATATGAAAAATCAAAAATATTGTCACTGTCGATATTGTTGAAAATAAACCTGACAACTTCTATCTGCTTGCTGTCACAGATAAGAGAAATGGTTTTGATGATATTATATGATTTTTTTATCTCCCTGTTTTGTTTTATAGGCAGTACCGTATCGTGGATAGTGTTTAAAAGCTCTTTGATATTCACAGGTTTTATGATATAGTTTTCCACTTTTAACTTTATGGATTCAAGCAGGTAGTTTGTATCGGTATATGCCGTAGTGAGGATTACTGGAGTATTGATATCGTATTCGTCTCTTAGCTTTTTTATAAAATCTATCCCGTTGTCATTTTCTAAAAGTATGTCTGATACTATGACATCGACTTTGTTTGTCTTTAAGATGTCCAAAGCATCTTTGGTGTTTGTTGCGGGATATATCTTTTTTACGAAATCTTCAAGTATATCAGAACTGTTTTTTAGCAGATTCTTATCATCTTCTATGTAAAGGATATTGAACTCTTTTAGTATTTCAAGATCTCTTTTTGGATTTTTATCGCTCATTTTTCATTTCCTTGTTGTTCAATGGTATTTTTATCTCAAACATAGCGCAATCATACATTTTTTTAGATCCGAGTTTATGCTTGATGTTTTCATATTTTATAGTTCCTTGCAAATGTTTCTCCACTATCTGCTTTGACATATACAGACCCACCCCTGTACCGGAGGATTTATGTTTTGTCGTGAAATATGGCTCAAATATCTTGTTCTTTATCGATTCTGGTATGCCGCCCCCATTGTCTATGATGCTTATTATAGCAAATCCTTTACTTTTTTTGGAAATGATAAATATCTTTTTATTATCGATTTCATTTTTGGAAAGTGCATCTTCTGAGTTTTTGATGATATTTAAAAATACATGTGAAAGCTCGTTGAAGTAACTGTACAAAAGCATATCCTTATCCGCAAGCATATATACTTCTATGCCTTTTTTTTCCAAAAGGTATTTTGTGAGCTCTAATGAATGTTCAATACACTCTTTGATGGTAAAGTATCTTTTTGTCTTGTCAGGGTTGAAAAAATTTCTAAAGTCATCTATGGTTGCAGACATATTTTCGGCTATTTTCAGACCGTCGTTTACTTTTTCCTCTATGAACTCATCTGTTAGTTTTCCAACCATGTTTTTAGTTTGGAAGCTTTGAATGATAAGCGAAAGACTTCCAAGGGGCTGTCTCCACTGGTGAGCTATGTTTTGAAGCATTTCGCCAAGACTTGCAAGCTTTGCCTGCTGAAACATTATCCTATCTTTTTTCCTGTTGTTCTCAACCTCTTTTTGAACTCTGATTTCCAAATTCTTGTTTAATTTTTGCAACTCTTTTGTTTTTTCGTTTACTTTTTCCTCCAATGAATTATGTAGCTCTTTGAAGTTGTCCATGATAAATATAGAGGATAATATACTCACTATAAATATCACTACTATAAAAAGCAAAGATATACCGAATGTAAAATAAAAAACTTTGGAAGTACGTCTTTTTTCCAACGCAGCCTTTTTAAGATCAAAATTGATGAGATTTGTCAGATAGATATTTGAAAGCCCTATGTTTAGATATAGTTTTTTAAGCAGCACTCTTGCCTCTTCGGTTTTTCCCTCTTTTTTTAAAAGCAAGATATTATTTATATCTTTATCTATCTCTTTCATCTTTTTATTGATATTTTTTAACATACTGTTTTGCAGGATTTGGAAGTTTTCATGACCATCATTTTTAAGCAGATATTTTTTTACGATATCGGCAAAAAAATAAAAAAAAGGTTTTTGCTCATTTTCCAGGCTGTCGTTGAACTTTGTCCAGTTTTTTTTGATGATTTGCTTCGCAAGAGATATAACCTCCTTTGCCTGAGGGTATTTGATGATATTTTGTTGAAGATCAAAAAGAGTGTCGTATACATTTACTTTATAAAGGTCCTTTATCTCTTCAAGTTGTACTAGGGGAACGGTCCTTTTTTTATAAAGTGTATCAAAGTCATATTTTAAAGAAAAAAGAGAGAGTTCAGCCAACATCATGATACTGAGCATGCCTCCTGCGATCAAAAATATAAGAAAATTCGTTTTGTTTTGAAAAGAGATCTTGTTAAGTAGTTTTGATATCTTTTTGAATCGTTTCATTTTAGCTCTATGAACTTTTTATCTTTGTATTCAAAGAGAAAAACCCTTCCGAACAGTTTTTTCTCTTTATATTTTTTTGAAAGTATCCGTAAGTTTTTTAAAAATTTTTCTCTTGAGATACTGTTTTTGATACTCTTTAGGGCTTCCACGCTTATCTTTGCATCAAGATATGATTCCAGTGAGACAAAACCGTATTTGATACCGGGATATTTTAGTTTCAGTATTTTTCTATACTCTTTTACTATCGGAAGAGACAAGTCGTTATATGAAGGTACCGTTTGTGAAAAGATCATATTTGATGTTTTATAGTTTAATTCATGTACGAGTTCATCGGCATTTACAAAAGAGATATTGCAAAAGATCGTACCCCCTTTTTTATCCATCTGCCTGTATCTCTTGACAAAAAGCGCTACAGGCTTGTAAGCTCCTACCATGACTATAGCTTGCGGTTTTGATGAGTATATATCATAAAGTGCCTGGGTGACTGATAGTGTATTTCTTCTGTAGGTGCCTTCTGAGATCAGTGAAAGACCTCTTTTTCTCAACGATTTTATGGCAGCGACATATCCATCATCCCCATAGTCATCGTTTTGATAGAAAATCGCTATTTTGTTTAAATGCTTTTTATAATACAAATATCCCACTATCTTTTCTATTTCGTCTGCATATGAACTTCTAAAGTTGACAAAGTTGTCTCTTTTTGGTTTTCTTAAAAATGAAGCTCCGGAAAACGGTGCTATAAAAGGTATATCACTTTCACTGATGATGGGCATGATAGCTTTTATGGTAGGGGTTCCCACAAAACCAAACAGTGCAAATACCTTATCTTTCTTAAGAAGTTTGTTTAAGTTTTCCAAAGTGAGCTCAGGTTCATATTTGTCATCGTAGGAGATAAATTCTATCTTTTTATCACCAAGGAGTTTTTTTTCGTTTGCATATGAAAAGTAAGCCATCGCCCCCTCTTTGACAGAAAGACCTAGTTGTTTATTGATGCCTCCAAGGGGCAAGGATGAGCCAAATTTTATATCTTTGTGTACAGTGCTTTGTTCTTTGTAATATAAAAAACCAACCAATATAAAAAGGATAAATAAAACTAACAACTTTTTCATGTTTTTATCTTACCCATACTATTTTAAAAAATCCCTTAATAACATAAAAGTAAACTATATTTTAATAAGAGTATATTTATCCTATTAGTATTAATTGATAAAAGTAAAAAATATTTTACCAATTAAGTTAAGATAAAGCCATTTAGTTTTATAATTATTTCAAAACAATTTTAAAAAAGGCGTGCAAAATGAATGAATATGTTTATTATAGCCCCGAAAAATTAGACTTTCCACTAAATGAAAATATAAAAATCATTGATGATCCGCAAAAAGTAAATGAAACTTGTATAATATCAAACTCAAAAGAAGTTGAAGCGGAAGTTTATGCGCCGGAAATTAACTTTTACATCAAAAATACCCAAGATACGATCCCCGACATGATAAAAAATATCGAAAAACTATATGAGATAAGAAGTATCAAACTTGACTATGCAACTGACTTTGAAAATGAAAAAGAGATAGGTGAAAAGCTGTTGCTTGTAGGTCAAAAAGAGGAACTTCTTCAAATAGAGGAATTTTTAAGTGATGATTTTGATCTCTATTTTGCCGGAAGTGAATCCGTATCCAAGATAGAAGGAACCATTGGAGAGTTGAAGGTATATCTACAGAGAAACGGAAAAACCACTCCTTTATCGGTAGATCAAATGATATGGTTTAACGCACCAAAGTTTGCATTTAAACAAAACGGAGTCTTTGATCCTGTAAAAGACGGATTTGAGAATGTCATAGAAAAAGTAAGACAAAACAGAAAGCATTTCATTTATAAAAAAGCTGTCAATTATAACCCTGATATTTGTCAATATAAAGGAAGAACATTAAAAGAAGGAGGAGATATCTGTGGAGATTGTGCCGATATCTGTCCTACCAACGCAATATTGAAAATAGATGAAAAAAAAGAGTTGAAATTCAGTGATGAGGATTGTGAGACATGTGGAGGTTGTATCAGTGTTTGCCCCTCAGGCGCACTTGACCTTGCGGCAACTCCAAGAGAGTATGTATATGAAGCGAGCAATCTTTTAAAAGATTACAAGATACTTGTGATTCCTGAAGTTATGGATATAGAGAATCTAGAAGTAAAGCTTCCTCCGAAAGTTTTACCTTTGGTCGTAGGAGGCAGAAAATTTTTACATGAAGCTCATTTTCTCTCTTTGTTCCAGCAAAGCGGAGCCCAGGTAGTTTTCTATACGGATTTTCTCTCAAAAGGAAGCAATGCCGCTCTTGAGATGGTAAACGATATCTCAAAAAGAGCATACGGGGTGGATGCCGTCTTGGTAGCTATGAGTAAAAATGAACTCTCTGAAAGTCTGCAAGTTGCCAAATTCATTGAGGGCAGCAGATACTCCATAAATGAGCTGGGATTGAAAAAAAGAGAGATATTTGCAGCTAGACTATCTTTTTTAGTGGGAGATAAAGACTTAGGCATATATAAAAATAAAAATGAATATATCCATTATGGCAAAGTCATCATAAATGAAGATAACTGCACACTCTGTTTAAGTTGTGTGGGAGCATGCAATGTAAAAGCTTTGACTGCTCATCCTGAGGATAATTCACTTAGGTTTAACGCATCAATTTGTACTGATTGTACATATTGCGAAGTTGTTTGTCCTGAGAGTGATTGTATAAGTGTAGTTAGAGATAGTTTTGAGCTTAGACCTGAGAGTTTTAAGCAGGTGATCATGGCTAAAGATGAATTGTTTAAATGTGTGGAGTGTGGTAAAGAGTTCGCTCCAAAAAAAGCGGTTATGAAAATCGCTGAGATGATGACGCCTATGTTCGGTGGAGATGAAGCAAAGATAAGAACTCTTTACTGTTGTGAAAGCTGTAAACCAAAAGTGATGCTAAAAGCCCAAATAGAAGGAAAAAAATAATGAACAAAGATGAAAAAAAAGCTATAGACAATGCCAGAGCCGTCTACTATGGACTGTTTAGTTCCCTGTTCGCTTTTGTGCAGGTTGAAAACAGGTTTGAAGGTGTTAAGGAAACCATAGAGCTTCTTTTGAAAAATCCGATTGATGAAAACTCCAAAAAAGCACTTTCAAATATGCTCTCTATCATCAACACCGTCGGTTTGAAAATGCTAGAAAGCGAATATGACGGTATATTTTATGACTTAAGTAGTGATCCTGTCCCTACAACGGCATCATTTTATGAAGAAGAGAGGGATGACGGCAAAAAAAGAGCCATAATGGTTGATTATGTTTTACAGTCAAGATACAGAAGAGATGATGAAAAATACAGTGATTTGGAAGATGATATAGGCTTCATACTCTCTTTTATGCAAAAATTGGTACAAGATGAAGCAGCCGGAGATGAAAAATCTTCATTTTTGGAAAGAGAAGTCTTTAGAAATGTTTTAAATGAATTCGTAGATGAATTCATAGAAAATGTCTATATGCATGAAAATTCTGCATTTTATCAAGAAGTCGCACTTTTGCTTAAAGTCTTCATAGAGTTTGAAAGAGTATATCTGGGCATCAATAAACCAAAAGAAAAAATCAAATCAACAAAAGAAAAAGAAGTCTTCATATCGGATGCCGAAGCCAAAAGAAGACTTGAAAACAAAAGAAAAAAATCACAGGATATCGTTGAGTGCGTATTGGAAGAAGGCGGTGATGTGGAGGAGGAAGTTTAAAATAATTAAAAATTAAAAATTAAAAATGAAAAATTGGGGATAGCGGATACTTTTGTGGAAGTATTCGTTATCTCTAATTGGCATTGAGATAAATTTGTATAAAGGAGTAAAGATGCAAAGCAAAAGAAGAGAATTTTTGAAGAAAGCTCTTGTTGGCTCTGCTGCGGTTGCTACGGCAAGTGCGGCTTTGGCAAACGAACGGCCTTCAAAAGTTCAAGGTTCAAACGGCGTTGTAGTCGGATACTCTCCAAAAAAAGAGATTCTTTATAAAAAGACATCTCATTGGAGAGAGTACTATAGTGTAGCATCTTAAAGGAGGTAAGGTATGAGTAAAGATATGTTAGATAAACTGTCTTTGCGTACCGGAAGAAGATCTTTTCTCAAAATGGCGGCACTAGGAAGTGCAGCTGTAGGAACAACTTTGGTTGCAGGCAGCAATGCCGTTAGAAATGCGACTGAAGAAGAGGTTAAAGATCCATATCCGGGCTCAAAGCTGGTAAAAACCGTTTGTACGACATGTTCAGTAGGCTGTGGTATCATAGCTGAAGTACAAAACGGTGTTTGGGTAAGACAAGAAGTAGCGCAGGAACATCCTTTTTCACAAGGGGGTCACTGTTCAAAAGGTATTGACTCTATTGACACTGTAAAAAGTGCAAAAAGAGTTAAGCATCCGCTTAAAAAAGTAAACGGTAAATGGCAACGCATCAGCTGGGATCAGGCTATCAACGAGATAGGTGATAAAATGCTTCAGCTTAGAAAAGAGAGTCCTGATACAGCGATGTTTTTAGGCTCGGCCAAGATAAGTACGGAGCAATCCTACTACTTTAGAAAATTTGCCGCAATGTGGGGTACGAACAATATAGATCACCAAGCTAGAATTTGACATAGTGCAACAGTCGCCGGTGTGGCGAATACATGGGGTTATGGCGCTATGACAAACCACCTTGGAGATATCCAAAATGCTAAGTCCATTATCATTTTCGGAGCAAACCCTGCGGTTAACCATCCTGTTGGTTTTAAAAACTTTCTAAAAGCAAAAGAGCACAACAATGCTCAACTTATAGTTGTAGATCCAAGATATACCAAAACTGCCGCTAAAGCTGATATGTATGCCCATATAAGACCGGGAACGGATATACCGTTCATGTATGGAATGCTTCATATCATTTTCAAAAACGGCTGGGAAGATAAAGACTTTATCAAAAATAGAGTCTATGGAATGGATGAAGTTATAAAAGAGGCAAAAAAATGGACTCCCGCAAAAGTAGCGGATGTAACCGGAGTGCCTGAGGAAATACTTTATCAAATCACAAGAGCATTTGCTACAAGAAAACCGGGAACTCTTATCTGGGCTATGGGACTAACTCAGCACAGTATCGGTTCATCCAACACTAGAATGGCCCCGATCCTTCAGTTGGCACTTGGCAATATGGGAAGAGCCGGAGGCGGATGTAATATCCTAAGAGGTCATGACAATGTTCAAGGCGCAACCGATATGTGTTGTCTTTCTCACTCACTTCCTGGATACTATGGCTTAAGTGACGGTTCTTGGAAATATTTTGCAAAACAGTGGGGAGTTGATTATAACTGGATTAAAGGAAGGTTCAAATCCAAAAAATGGATGAATACCAAAGGTTTTACACTTGCAAGATGGTATGAAGGTGTTATCAAAGAAGATCCTATACATACAAGTGCTCCTATAAAAGCCCTTTGGGTTCAAGGAAACGGTATAACTTCCATAGCCAGACAAGCAAGCGTACAACAAGCACTCGATAAGCTCGAACTTATAGTTGTTGCTGAACCGTTTGCAAATGAAGCTGCTATACTTACAAATAAAAAAGACGGAGTTTATATCCTCCCGACTGCTACTCAGTTTGAAGGTGAAGGCACAGTAACAGCTACTAACAGATCCGCTCAACTTAGAAGTAAAGTTGTAGATCCGATGTATGAGAGTAAAACGGATGAAGAGATAATGTTCGCTTTTGCTAAAAAATTCGGATTTTTCAATGAGTTTGTAGCCGGAATGAAATTAAGAGCCGACAAAAAACACGGCAAGCTCGTAAAAGCGAAAGATAGTTACTCTTGGCCAAAAGATGCCATAAATGAGATAGCTAGAACCATTAAAACGATCGGACTTACCGGCTGGACATATGACAGAATAAAAAAACATCAACAAAACTGGCATATGTTCAACCCGGTTACAATCGCCGGTATGGGGCCTATGAAAGGCGAGTATTATGGGCTTCCATGGCCATGTTGGACAACCAAACACAGTGGTAGCCCTATACTTTATGATACCAACTTGAGTGTAAATCAAGGTGGTATGGGCTTTAGAAACAGATTTGGTCTAGTTCATGACGGCGTAAGCCAATTGGCGGGTGATGGAGCAACCATCAAAGGAGCAAAAGTACAAGGAGGATATCCTGAGCTTAATAAAGACAATATAGAAAAAGTTCTTGGAATCAAGCTCACTCCTGCTCAAAAAGCCGCAATGGGTAAAAACTGGAAAGTGGATATCAGTGATGAGATAGCTGAACTTGCTCTAAAAGCAGGTGTTGCACCTTACGGTAATGCAAAAGCAAGAGCCATAGTATGGACATTCCCTGACAAGATACCAATGCACAGAGAACCGCTTCATACTCCAAGATTTGACTTGACCAAGAAGTATCCAACATATAAAGATAAAACAAATCAATACAGAGTTGATACAAGATATGCTTCCGTTCAAAAGAAAGATTGGTCAAAAGAGTTCCCTCTCAATCTTGTTACAGGAAGGCTTGTTACTCACAGTGGTGCCGGTCTTATAGAGAGAAGCTCCAAGTATCTTACCAAGCATAACCCTGAAATGTTCTGCGATATCAATCCTAACTTAGCAATGAAACATGGTATCAAAGACGGCGATATGATGTGGGTACACTCACCTGAGGGTACGAAGATAAAAGTAAGAGCAAGATTTACTTACTCGGTAAGTGAAGACAGGATATTCTTGCCATTCCACTGGGCTGGAGTAATGCAGGGTGTTGATTTGAGTAAAAATTATCCAGAGGGCACCAAGCCTTACAGTATAGGCGAAGCAGCCAATACTGTCACAAACTACGGATATGATATCATTACTCAAATCCCTGAAACAAAAGCCGGCTTATGCCGCATAGAGAAAGCGTAGGGGGTGTGAAATGGCTAGAATGAAATTTTACTGCGATGAAGGCAGATGTATAGAGTGTAACGGATGTACTGTTGCCTGCGAAGAGGGCAATGAGCTTCCGGTGGGTATCAGTAGAAGAAAAGTTGTAACAGTCAACGAAGGAATAGAGGGAGAAGAGTACAGTGTTTCAGTAGCATGTATGCACTGTACCGACGCACCTTGTGAGCAAGTATGTCCGGTTGACTGCTTTTATATAAGAGCTGACGGTATAGTTCTACATGATAAAGAAAAGTGTATAGGCTGCGGATACTGCTTGTATGCATGTCCGTTCGGTGCTCCTCAATTTCCAAGAGACGGTGCTTTTGGAACAAGAGGCGTTATGGATAAGTGTACTATGTGTGCCGGCGGTCCTGAGCCTACAAACTCTATAAAAGAGAGAGAGCTTTACGGTCAAAACAGGATTGCTGAGGGTAAAGTACCTATGTGTGCTGCTGTTTGCTCAACAAATGCTCTTGTAGTAGGTGACGCGACTGAAGTTGCGGATGTCTATAGAAAAAGAGTGTTTTCAAGAGGAAAAGGTGTAGTTGGTGTACCATATGGCTGGAGTACAGCTTATAAAGGTTAAAGGATTACCTATGAAAAAGTTTATATTATTTCTCTTTGGTGCAGTTTTACTTAATGCCAGAGAATTCATAGGTAAAGTACCGTTGGTTGAAAATGCCAAACAGGTTCACTTTTCGGGGAGTCATTTAAACTCCCCACAACTTTTGCATAATATTTTGTATTATCAAAATTGGGGTGAACTTTTTACATATTTGCAAGTCCACTGGTTTAGACTGCTTTTTGGCAGTATAGCCATCGGAGTTATATTGGTGTTTATTTTACACTATTTGATTATAGGCCCAAAGAAATTTTCTCATGAGGGAAAAAAATTTTATATATTTTCTCTTTTTAAGAGAGTGATACATTGGATAGCCGCCATTGCTTTTGTCATCATTGTTCCAACAGGATTTATGATGATATACGGAAAGTATCTTGGCGGAGGAGATCTGGTACTGTTTGCCAGATACCTTCATGATATAGGAGGTGTACTGTTTTTATTGGCGGTAATTCCTATGTTCTTGATGTGGCTTATACCTATGCTCCCGTCATTTGACGACATAAAGTGGCTTTTCATAGCCGGTGGATATTTGACAAAAAAGAAAGTGGAGGTGCCCGCGGGTGAATTTAACGCAGGTCAAAAAATGTGGTTTTGGCTTGCAACGGTTGGTGGATTTGTTATGATCGTAAGCGGTGCTGTTATGTACTTTCAGGATTTTGATATAGCTTTTGTAAATAGCTTGGGTCTTGATCAGATAGATATAAACAGGATCGCAGTTATCGTTCATAACTTTCTTGGAATGGCTGTAGCAGCTCTGTTTATAACGCATCTTTATATGTCCATATTTGCTATCAAAGGATCACTAGATAGCATGATAAGTGGATATAAAAGTGAGGATGAGTTGAAGTATTTGCACAGTTCGTTTTATAAAAAACTTATGAAAAAAGAGAAAAAATAAGTTTATAGTTTCGTGCCGTCTTTATGATACCTCCTTAACTAAAAGAGGCGGCACGGACTATTTTTTTATATTAAAATATGCTAAAATAGCATATTTATATTGTCTCAATGCCAAAGAAGTAAATATATAGGAAATATGATGGAGCCGATTTTTTTAACGGAAGTAACCAAGATAAAAGATGGGAAGAAGTTCAAAGTAGAAGACAGTGTCATAAAAGAAGTTAAGATTGATATCATTATCAATGAAAAAAAGATAGTTTCCATGATGGCAGTGCCGATGGATATAAAAGAGTTGGTTGTGGGGTATATCATAGGAGAAAATATCGTACAAAAAACAGATGATATATATGATATGCAAATTAAAACGGAAGATGAAAAAAACTATGAAGTATATGTAAAAGCCAAAACAGATGAAAAAAGCATGAAAAAACTAAACAGTGAAGGCGTGATAGTCAGCGGATGCGGTAAAGCCGAGAGTACACACATATCACCCAAATCCATAGATGCAAAAGTCCTGACCACGGAATTTTCCATAAAAGCTGACTTGCTGTTTGATGAAATGCAGACATTTTATGGACAATGCCCCCTTTATGAACAAACAGGATGCGTACATACCGCTAAAATCTATATAAATGAAGATACCTACTTCATTGGAGAGGACATAGCTCAGCACAATACTATAGATAAAGCCGTAGGAAAAGCTCTGATGGCAGGATATGATATAACAAATTCATTTTTGATGGTAAGCGGGAGACTGAGTTCTGAAATGGTGGCAAAAGCCGTGGTACATCAGGTACCTATACTTGCTTCAAGAACGGCATCAACTTGCCGAGGAGTAATGATAGCTGAAAAATTCGGTCTTACATTGATAGGTTTTGTAAGAGGAAAAAGTATGAATATCTATAGAAATCCGGGGAGGATAGTGCTATGAGATTGGAAGATGCTATAAAAGATACATTAAACAGTGAAGGAAAGTTGACATGCGCGGATGCGTACAAAGTATCAGCCAAAACCAAAATACCTATAGGGGACGTGGGGAAAAAAGCAAAAGATATGGGTATAAGGATAACCGACTGTGGACTGGGACAGTTCGGTAAGCTTGAAAAAGGTGAATATTCAAAAATAGTATACGATAGACTCAAACCTTACTTGAATGAAGACAATAAAGTCATATGTAAAGTCGCAAGGGATACTGCAAAAGGTGTTGGACTTAAAACAGTAAGAGGCACTTTGGAAGTAAAAAATATAGATGTCACCTACTGTGAACTTGGTTGCTTTAAAGAGAAAAAGAGAACGAGACTTTATGTAAAAACAAAAACATGGATGGAAAATCAAAGAAAAGAGTTGCTTTTTGGCAAGGGAAAAACCGAAATACTACTTGAGATAGAAAGAACAGGCTCTATTGCAAAAGCAGCGGAAAATCTTGAAATGAATTATAAAAAAGCCTGGTCTCATATAAAATTGCTTCAACAAAATCTCGATGATGTTTTAGTGATCACGCAAAAAGGCAACGGTGAAAACAGTGGGACAAAGCTAACCCCAAAAGCCACAGAATATATAACCAAGTATAAACAGCTACAAAGAGAGATAGAAGAGTTCGCCAATGAAAGATTTAAAGAACTGTTTTTAAAACCAAGAGGAGGTAAGGATTGAAAAAATTAGGTGTTTTGTCATACAAAGAGGCCTTAGTAAAGGCACTAAAAAATGCTAACAAAGAGTTATCAGGCGAAATAACTTTCTTGGCTAACTCACTAGATAGAGTTTTGGCTGAAGATATAATAGTCAAAAAAAATGTTCCTTCATTTAACAATTCCGCACTTGACGGCTTTGCTTTTAGACATGAAGATATAGGAAATGAGTTAAAAATCGTATCTACTATATACGCAGGCGACGAACCAAAAGAGATGTTAAAGGCAAACGAGTGTTATAAGATAATGACAGGAGCAAAAGTTCCAGGCGACGCTGATACTATTGTAGCTATAGAGGATTGTTTGGAAGTAAATGAAGCTTATATAAAAGTACCGACTTCCATAAAAAAAGGAAATGCCTTAAGGCTAAAAGGTGAAGAGCTTAAAAAAGGTGAATTGCTTTTTCAAAAAGGTGAGAGGATAACTTCATCTGTTATTGCCCTTTTGGCAGCCCAAGGGATACCGACACTAAAAGTATATAAAAATATATCCATAGCGGTTGCATCTACGGGCAATGAACTAAAAGAGCCATGGGAAGAAGCAAGTGAAGATGAGATATACAATGCAAACTCTTCAGCTATCATCGCACTTTTGAAAGAGTATGGGTTTAAGCCTGATTATGTTGGACTTATTCCGGATGATTTGGATAAGACGGTTGAATTTATATCTAAATTAAAAAGTTATGATGTGATTATCACAACAGGTGGTATCAGTATGGGAGATGCTGACTTTTTGGAAGAGGCATTTTTGAAAAACGGTTTAAAAGAGTTTTTTCATGGAGTCAACATAAAGCCCGGTCGCCCTACCATGATGGGAAAAATGGATAAAACATTTGTGATGGCGATGCCCGGCAATCCTCTAACAACTATGTTAAATGTGATGGTGCTTTCAATATCGGTGCTTTTAAAACTTCAAGGGGATAGGAACTATAACTTAAAAAGCATAAAAGCTATCAACAAAAAGCAGTTTAAATTTAGACCAAACAGGACAAATATAGTTCTTGGAAAAGTAGAAAATGGTGATTTTACAGTAACAAGAGACAACAAAATAGGCTCAGGTATGCTTTTGCCTCTTTTTGAAAGCAATGCTTTGATGATAACAAAAGAAGGCATTAGCGAAGTTAGAGAAGGTGATGAGGTAGAAGTTTTTTTAATTAAAAATTAGTAATGAAAAATGAAAAATGAGGGTGAGAAATGAAAAAGATAATTTTAATTTTTAGTTTGTTTGTGATGTTTGGATTTGCCAAAGAGAAGATAGTGGTGTTTCATGCGGGGAGTTTGAGTGTTCCTTTTGGTGCGATGGAGAAAGCTTTTGAAAAAAAATATCCTATGTATGATGTGGTCAGAGAAGCCGCGGGAAGCAGGGCATGTGCCAGGAAGATAACAGATATAGGTAAACCTGCCGATGTGATGGCAAGTGCGGCATATAAGGTTATAGACAATCTTTTGATACCTGATTTTGCAAAGTTTGATGCACATTTTGCAACAAATGAAATGGTGATAGCATATACTGATAAATCAAAGTACGCAAACGAGATAAATCAAAATAACTGGACGGATATCCTTTTGAAAAAAGGCGTAAAAGTAGGTCATTCCAATCCAAACCTTGATCCTTGCGGATATAGAAGTATGCTTGTAACAAAATTGGCTGAAATTTACTATAAAAAACCCGGTTTTTTCAAAAAACTTTTTGGATACGGACAAAGTTATCAAAATGGTGAAGAAAAAAAAGACAAAGTGATAGTGAGACCAAAAGAGACTGATCTTTTAGGACTTTTGGAAGCCGGTGCTTATGATTATCTATATATCTATAAGTCGGTTGCCGTTCAACATGGTTTAAAGTATATAAACTTACCTCCACAAATTAGTTTAAAAAGTAAAAAATACGCTGATTATTATAAACAGGTTGGTTTTAAAGTTACCGGTAAAAAGCCTGGAGCATGGATAGTTAAAAAAGGGGCCCCTATGATATACGGTATAACCATAGTTCAAAACAGCAAACATAACCTACCAAGAAACAAAGAGGGTGCAGTGAAATTTGTCGAATTTGTCTTAAGCAAAGAGGGACAAAAGATAATGCTAGAAAACGGACAAGGTGTGATAAATCCACCCGTTATAACCGGTGACAAGAGTATACTCAAGTAATGCTGAGAGTAAAAAATCTTTTTTTAAAAGAGGGGAATTTTACTCTTGGGGAGATCTCCTTTGAAGTTGATACCAACTCATACTTTGTAATTCTTGGAAAAACCGGAAGCGGAAAAACGATGCTACTTGAGTCAATTGCCGGTTTGAAAAAGGGTATGAAAGGTAATATCTATTGTAACTTTGATGAGGTAACAGACCTTGTTCCTGAAAAGCGGAATTTTGGTTTTGTTTATCAAGATTTTATGCTTTTCCCTAATATGAATGTAGAACAAAATATCAAATACAGCGCGAGATATAAAAAGATAGAAAATTCAGAGGAACTTTTTGAAGATTTGGTCGGTTTTTTGCATATCAAAGAGTTGTTAAAAAGAGACGTGAAGCATTTAAGCGGCGGAGAAAAACAAAGAGTTGCCATAGCTAGAGCCATTTACTCAAGGCCGAAACTTTTACTTCTTGATGAGCCTTTGAGTGCAGTCGATCCTACTTTTAGAAGTTCTATAATGAAAATGTTAAAAGATATAACCTCAAGGTACAATATCACCGTTATACATGTAACACACAATTTTAAAGAAGCATCGTTTTTGGCCGATAGGATCGCAGTGATGCTCGATGGAAAAATTTTACAAATAGGAAAAGCAAACGATGTTTTAAATAGACCAAAAAGTATAGAAGTTGCTAAATTCCTCGGGTTTAAAAATATCTTCAAAGGTTCATTCTTTGATTTTGAAGACGAAAGAAAGGATAAATACTATAGTGTCGATCCAAACAGGATACTTTTTTCTTATAAAAAAAGTGATAAAGATTTTTGCTATAAAAGTAAGATTGAAAATGTACTTGATATAACGGATCATTACAAAGTTTTTGCAAAAGTCAAGAAAAGGGTTGTCTTTGCAAAAGTTCCCAAAAATATGTTTGACAGGCTTGAACTTGAAGAGGGAAAAGAGTGTATGCTTTGCATAGATGAAAAAGATATACGGGTTATTTGAATGAGAAATGTAAAATTAAAAATTAAAAATTTTAGGGATAAGTGGTTTTTACTACTCTTTGTATTTTTAGGTTCTTTGATCATTTTGTTTTTAACCATTCCTTTAGTGAAGCTTTTTAGTAGTGTCGGCTTGATGGGGATGAGTAAAAGCATAGTAGAACCTGAGGTTTACAGGAGTATATTGTTAACCTTGAGAGTTGCGTTTTATGGAGTTCTTTTTGTTATGATAACGGGTATCCCTTTGGCATATCTGCTTTCAAAGTATGAATTTTTTGGAAAATCTTTCCTTGAATCGCTTTTGGATATCCCGGTCATGGTTCCGCACACGGCAGCCGGTATAGCTCTTTTGATAGCATACGGCAGTGGGTATATGCAAAGATTTTTAGCTTTTTTTCACCTTGATTTTATAGATGCGACGACCGGTATTATGAGTGCCATGATGTTTTTATCAGCTCCATTTTTGATAAACGGTGCAAAAGAGGGTTTTAGAAAGATTGATAAAAGATATGAGAATGTGGCAAGGACATTGGGAGCTAGTAGATTTGAAGCATTTTTTACCATAGTTTTACCCATGGCAAAAAGTGATATCATAAACGGGGCATTAATGATGTGGAGTAGGGCTTTAGGGGAGTTTGGTGCTGTTGTTATCATAGCATATCACCCTATGGTAGCACCGGTTTTGATATATGACAGATTTAACAATTATGGCTTAAAGTTTTCAGCTCCCGTTGCAGCCGATATGATAGTGATATCCGTCATGATATTTTTAAGTATCAGAGTACTGAACAATAGGCTAAAGTAAAGAAAAATTAACTTTTTTATTGTATAATTTCATAAACTTTGGGGGGTATGTGATCCTGGTGGACACCGCGGGCTTCAAACCCGTCTGTTCGTGCTGGTGTCAGTCGCGAAGGGAGGTTCGATTCCTCCACCCTCTCGCCATAAAAATTTAAAGGAAAGAAAATGTTTTCCAATTTATCAATTAGAAAAAAAATTTTATTTTTAACTATGGGTAGTGTTGTGTTGATTTCATTATTATATCTTGGATTGACAGTATTTAGCATCAAGAGTATTACAAGCACGAATGCACAGATATCTAAAAAAACTATAATGGATATCAAGAAATCTGAACTTAAAAATAAGATTACTATAGTTGATCATATTTTACAAACATACTATGAAAGAGCAAATCCCAAAAAAATGGAGGAAGTTGTAAAAGGGTCGTTATATAAACATTCATCTCAACTTTTCAACCTTTTAAATGCAATTTATAATCAAAATAAAGATGTAATGCCTCAAAACGAGCTTCAAGATAAGTTAAAGAATATAGTAAAACACTCCTTGTATGGAAAAAGCGGCTACTTTTGGATAAATGATATGAATTATAAGATGGTAATGCATCCGATAAAACCTCAGTTTGACGGGAAAGTATTTGTCAATACCCCAAAAGTTCCTTTTGTAGAACTTGGTGTAAATGCTATCAAAAAGAGTAAAAATGGCGAAGCAATCATAAAATATAAATTTTACAACAAAGTAACAAATAGATATGAATTTAAAGTATCTTTGGTAAAACTTTTTAAACCGTACAATTGGGTCATAGGGACAGGAGCATATCTAAGTGATGTTACTCCAATGTTAAAAAAAGAAGCTTTGGAAAATATAAAAAATATAAGATATGGAAAAAGCGGCTACTTTTGGATAAATGATATGAATTATAAGATGGTAATGCATCCGATAAAACCTCAGTTTGACGGGAAGGTATTTGTCAATACTCCAAAAGTTCCTTTTGTAGAACTTGGTGTAAATGCTCTAAAGAAAAGTGGAAAAGATTTTGCATATATAAGATATACATTTTATAATCCTAAATCAAAAAAATATGAAGAAAAATTATCTATTGTAAAGTTGTTTAAACCTTGGGGATGGGTCATAGGAACAGGTGTATATCTAAAGGATGTGAAATCTGTATTGCATAACTTTGATGATAATGCTTCATCGCAGTTATATAGTTCGATAGTAACAATTTTGGTTTTTATGTTGATTATATTTATATTTGTGGGATTATTAACAAAAATATTATCAACAAGATATATCATAAATCCTCTTGATAAGATAAGAGATGGTTTAGATAGCTTCTTTAAGTACTTAAAAAGGGAACAAAATAGTGTAGAGCATATAAATTTACAATCAAATGATGAGATAGGTTTTATCGCAAATGAAATCAATGAAAGTATATCTCATGTAAAAGAGTATGCAGATGAGGAGATAAGATTGATAGATGAGATAAAAAAAGTTGCCCAAGATGTACAATCAGGGAAATTGGATACAGCTATCTCTCTAAATTCTAACAACAAAGATCTTCAAAATTTGAGAGATACTTTTAATGATATGATAAACATACTCAAAAAAAATATAGGAAAAGATTTAATCAACATACAAAAAATACTTGAAAAATTTGCAAAATATGATTTTACCAATGAGATAGATAATCCTTCAGGAGAGCTTGAAAAACTTATCAATTTACTAAGAAATGTAATAGTTGATATGTTAAAAGTCAATAAAAACAACTCTATCGAGCTCAATAATTTAAAAGAGCAGTTAAATAACTATATAGCCAAACTTGATGATTCTATGGCAGAAGAGAGTAATGTAGTGATCAAGATAAATGATCTTATAGAAAAATCAAGAATGGGGCTTAATGAATCTGTAGAGCAATCAAGTGAGGTTTCCAAGCAGGCAAATGATATAAAAAATGTTGTATCTGTTATACAAGATATAGCTGATCAGACTAATCTTTTGGCTTTAAATGCCGCGATAGAGGCTGCAAGAGCAGGAGAGCATGGAAGAGGATTTGCGGTAGTTGCGGATGAAGTAAGAAAATTAGCAGAGAGAACTCAAAAATCTCTTGCTGAGATAGATGCAAATATTTCAACATTAACCCAGTCTGTCAATGAAATAGTAACTTCCATAGAAGATAGAGGAAGCGAGATGAATGACATAGGAGAAACTATGGAGGAGATTAAAGAGATAGAAACATCAAATACAACAGTTTCTCAAGAAATAACAAAATTATCAAAGATGCTTGAGGAAATTTCCATAAAGATAAATGAAGAAGTTTCAAAAAAGAAATTTTAGCATAAGTATATCAAGCAATTTTTATATAGTGCCATAATTTTAGAGAAAATTAGAAAATTCTAAAATTATGGCTTATCTCTATAAATTCTACAGATAAAAGTAAAGTAATTTTTACTTTTATTTAAACAAAAAAGATGTACAATTTCAAATATGCTGTAACAGCCTAAGGTTTAGGCACACATGAATAAGGCATTTTCTACAATTTTCTCTACTTATTCAACTGCTTTTTTTCTACAGCAAATAATTTTTGAAGGATTATTATGAGTGCAGGTAAATATGATGATTTACTGAAAAGTTTGGATATAGATATCCCTCGCCACGAAAAACTTTTGAATGCGGTAGGAGAGATGTTTGTATCGGAGTTTTTATCTCAAGAAAATAGACCAAAGGGTATGGAGTATTTTGACTGGTTTATGAGTGAGATACATGGTGAAAGAATTGCCGAAATAAACAGACTAAAAGAGCAGAAAAAACCTGCTGTCGGAACTTTTTGTATCTTTGTGCCTGAAGAGATAGTAGTTGGAGCGGGAGGAACTTGTTATGGTCTTTGCGGCGGAGCAAATATGACTATACCTGAAGCCGAAACGGAACTTCCAAGAAATATTTGTCCTCTTATCAAGTCTGCATTTGGTTTTAAACTACAACGAACTTGTCCATATACTCAATCAGCTGATTTTATATATGGTGAAACTACTTGTGAAGCTAAAAAGAAGACTTGGGAGATACTTGACAAGCATCATCCTGTGCATGTTATGAGTATACCACATATGAAAAGAGATAAGGACTTAAATATGTGGCAAGGTGAGATAGTGGAGTTTAAAGAGCATATAGAAGAGGTGATTGGGAGGAAGTTAACCCTTGATGAGATAAAAGATGGTGTTAGAATCATCAATGAAAAAAGATCTGCTCTTTTAAGACTTGATAAATTAAGAGGAATGTATCCCGAGGTTATACCTATCAGTGGGAAAGATGCTCTTTTGATAACTCAGATAAGCTTTATGGATGATCCTGTGAGATTTACAAAAAAATTAAATGAACTTTGTGATGAGTTAGAACAAAGGATAAGAGATAAAACAAGTGTATGCAAGGAAGATACACCAAGACTTATGGTGCTTGGAACACCTTTTGCCTTGCCAAACTGGAAACTTCATAGTAGTGTTGAGAGTTGTGGCGGAGTTATCATCAATGAAGAGTCATGCATAGGGCATAGATACTACAAAGACAATATAGATATAAGCAATGTGGATAGTGAAGAAAAAATGATGGAAAAATTGATGCAAAGATACTCTAAGGTTGATTGTGCCTGCTTTACTCCTAATGTTCCAAGAGTTGAAAAAATCTTAAAGATGTATAAGGATAGGCAAGCTGATGGAGTTATATACTATACTCTCTCGTTTTGCCATACTTACAATGTTGAATCACACTTAGTCTTGGAAGCTTTGGAAAAAGAGGGGATACCTTGTTTGAAGATAGAGTCTGATTACTCAAGCGAAGATATGGGGCAGATAAAAACAAGGGTAGAGGCATTTTTAGAAAGCATATCTTTTAAGAAAAAAGCAAGAAAATTTAAAGGGATAGATTAGATATGTACTGGGGTGTTGATGTAGGCTCAACTTATACAAAGATAACCGGTATAGATGAAAATGCTAACATTGTAGATAGCAGTGTCATACCGACTATCATAGACCAAGATGAGATTGTAGCAGAGTTTTTAAAAGATAAAGATGTGCAGATGCTTGTAGCTACCGGTTATGGCAGGCATATGATAGAAGAAAAGTTTTCCTGCCCTGTTATAAGCGAGATAAAGGCTCATGCAAAAGGAGCATATTTTTTCAGTAAAGATGCAGATCTTGTTATAGACTTGGGAGGACAGGATAGTAAAGTTATAAAACTTGACGGTAGCGGAGGTTTTGTTGACTTTAGGATGAATGACAAATGTGCAGCGGGAACAGGAAAATTTTTGGAGATTGCGGCAAACAGGATGGGGCTTGATATGCAGACTTTTTCACAATTGGGCTTTAAAGCTGACAAAGAGCTTGAGATATCAAGTATGTGTGCGGTTTTTGCAGAATCTGAAGTGATTTCTCTTATGGCAAAAAAAGAGAGCGCGGCAAATATATGCTATGGAATCCACTCCTCTATAGCTTCAAGGCTCTCTTCGATGGCTAAAAGATTTGCCACAAAGAGTAACTATATATTTTTTAGCGGAGGCGGTGCTTTAAATCCTTTTTTAAGACACCTGCTCTCGCAAAAGTTGGAAAAAGAGATACTTGTTTCTGATAAACCTCAACTTATGGGTTCTATCGGTGCCGCATTGGCTGGATATGAAATATGTCAAGAAATTTAACAGGAGAAAGATATGAAGATAGATTGTTGTGATTTAGCTTGCCCTGAGCCGGTTTTAAGAACAAAAAAAGCTTTGGAAGAGCTTGAGGATGACTCTATACTTGAAGTTTTGGTAAATTCTATCTCAAGTATAGAAAATATAAAAAGATTTGCCTCAAAGCAAGGATATGAAAGCAGAGTAGAAGAAAAGGAAGATGGTAAAAGTATAGTAACTATCATAAAAGGGTATGAGTGTGCTATAATACCAAAAAAAGAGGAAGATTTTTTAAATAAAACCGTTTTTGTCAAGAGTGATAAGATAGGAGCAGGAGAACTTGGTAAAACTTTGATGAAAAGTTTTTTAAAGACTATATTGGAGTTTAAAGTACTTCCTAAAAATATAGTTTTTGTAAACGAAGGAGTTTTTTTAACTACAAAAGAGGAAAATTTAGATCTTATTAAGAGTTTAAAAGAACTAGAAAAAAGAGGGGTAAATATCTACAGTTGTGGGCTTTGTCTCAATTTTTACAAGATTGCCGCAAATGATCTTAAAGTAGGTGAAGTAGGCAATGCTTATGACAGTGTTGATATGCTTTTAAACAGTGAATCGGTAACATTAGGATAGAGTTGGAGGATATATATGAGAAAGATGGATAACAGTTACAAACTAACAAAGTATGTTCAAGCAGCAGGTTGAGCAGCCAAATTGGCTCCGGAGGAGCTAACTCATGCTATTGGCAGTTTAACTTGCGATAATGAAAATTTACTAACAAAACTTGACTGCAATGAAGATGCGGCTGTTTTTAAACTTGATGAAGATAAAGCGATAGTTCAAACGGTTGATATCATAACCCCAGTAGTTGATGATCCTTACTATTTTGGGCAAATTGCAGCGGCTAACTCACTTAGTGATGTGTTTGCTATGGGTGCGAAAGTTTTAACAGCTATGAATGTAGTGGGATTTGACGGATGCAATCATACAGCAGAAGTTTTAAATCTCATGTTAGAGGGTGCAAAAAGCAAACTTAATGAGTGTGGTGGGGCACTGGTTGGAGGACACACCATAAAAACTCCTGAGATGCTTTACGGACTTAGTGTAACCGGCATGGTTCATCCAAGTAAGATTTATCATAATAACACTCTAAGAGAAGGCGATGTTATAGTGCTAACAAAACCGTTAGGACTTGGCATACTTACAACCGCACTAAAAGCTGACATGATAGATGATAAAATGATAAATCATATAACAAGTTTGTTAGCACAGTTAAATTATAAAGCTTCAAAAGTTATGCAAAAGTTTGATGTAAGTGCCTGTACAGATGTAACCGGCTTTGGACTTTTGGGGCATATGCTTGAGATGACTTCAGATGAAACCGGCATAAAAGTTTTTAGAGACAAAGTACCTACTATCGACGGTGCTTTGGATTTGGCAGATATGGGCATCATCCCCGGTGGAACATATGCTAACAAAAACTATGTAAGTAAAAAAGTTGATTTTGCAAAGGAAAAAGATAGTGATATACTTCTTTTTGATGCTCAAACATCAGGTGGACTTTTGATAGCAGTTAGTGAAAATGAAGCCGATATGTTAGTAGGTGCATTAAAAGATGAGGGGTATATTTACAGTGCCGTTATAGGCGAAGTTATCCAAAGAGATGGAAAGCCGTTGAAGGTAGTATAATGATAGTAGATATACCCAATTTTAAAAAGATGGAGATAAAAAATATAGTTTTTGACTACAATGGTACTTTAGCAAAAGATGGCTATATGTCAGTCAAAACTGAAGAATTGCTTTATGAAATTTGTGAAAAATTCAATGTTTTTGTTATAACCGCAGATACATTTGGTACCGTTAAAGAACAGTTGAAGGATTTTGATATAGAAGTCAAAGTACTATTGAGCAGTGACCATACAAAAGAAAAAGCTGAGTTTATAAATATCTTGGGAAGAGACATAACAGCAGCCTTTGGAAATGGTAACAATGACAAGCAAATGCTTGAAGATGCTATTATCGCCATATCTGTCATGGGAGATGAGGGATGCTCCAAAGATGCACTTTTATCAAGTGATATCATTTGTAAAGATATAAATGAAGCAATGGAGCTTTTTTTGTTTCCAAAGAGATTGGTTGCTACTTTAAGAAGATAAAAATATCCTTTAAAGTTACCTCAAGAATATTCGCCAAATTTTTTTATCAACTCTTCTTTTGTAAGAGGTTTACTGAAGTAGTAGCCTTGTCCGTAGCCTATACCCATAATGCTAAGAGCTATATCTTGCTCTTCGCTTTCGATGCCTTCGGCAACGGTATGGTATCCGAAGTTGTCACTTATGGATTTGATAGTTTTTATCATTCCCCTTTCTTTGTCACCTTTGAACATTATATTTATAAAACTTTTATCTATCTTTATATTGTCTATAGGTAGCTTTATAAGATAATTTAGTGATGAGTATCCTGTGCCAAAATCATCAAGACAGATTTGAAGACCTGATTCTTTGATATTTTTTAGTATTGTTATATTATCTTCTATATTTCTCATTACCGCTGTTTCAGTTATCTCTATAGCCATATCATTTGGTATGATTTCTTCTTGATACATAATTTTTTCAAAATCTTCTATAATTTTTGGATTGTTTAACTGTGCTACAGATACATTGACTGACATATTTATTAAGTCGGACAAATTGTTTTTTAACTCTTTGTAATCTTTGCAGCTTTGAGAAAAGACAAACAACCCTATATCATATATGATACCCATATTTTCAGCGATCGGTATAAAAACATCAGGTGGTATATTGCCAAGCTTTTTACTTTCCCATCTTAAAAGTGCTTCAAGTCCAAGGATCTTTTTGGATTTAAGTGAATATTTTGGCTGATAAACCACATAAAATTCATCGTTAATCAGTGCATTTGAAAGTTCTTGTTCTATGTTGATCTGTTTTTGCAACTCTTGCGAAAAGTTTTCACTGTAAAATTTATATCCGTTTTTTCCACTCATTTTGGAAGTATACATGGCTATGTCGGCATTTTTAAGGATAGTTTGAAAGTCTTTTCCATCTTCAGGATATATGGATATACCCATACTCGCACTTGTGCTTATCTTGTGATTTTGCACGGTGATGGGTTCTTTTATCAGTTTCATCACCCGTTTTGCTACATGGTAAATATTTTCTTTTGTAACATTTTTTGTGATTATTATGACAAGCTCATCTCCCCCAAATCTATATATGCTGTCTTTGTTGTCAAGATTGTGTATGAGTCTTTTGCCAAGATACTTCAAAAGCAAGTCCCCTATGTCATGACCTAAAGTGTCATTGATAACTTTGAAATTATCTAGATCCAAAAACAGTAGAGCTATCTTTGTATCGTCTTGTTTGGCTTTTTCGATGTACTGTGTTATCTCATACTCCATCGCCCGTCTATTTTTCAATGATGTAAGCTGATCGTGTGTTGCAAGAAAAGCAACTCTTTTTTCCTGCTCTATATAGTCTGTTATATTTAGTTTTATAGCAAGGTATCCTATGAGTTTTTTGCCTTGATACATCGGTGTTATAGAAGCTTTTTCATAAAATATTTTTCCGTTTTTGTCTTTATTTATAAATTCACCACTCCATTTTTGACCGCTATCAAGTTTTTGGTTCATTTCATCATAAAATTCCTGTGGAAGTAGCCCTGATTTTAAAATCCTTGGGTTTTGTCCTAAAACTTCTTCTTTTGTATAGCCGGTATTTTTTATAAAAGCATCATTTATATATGTTATATTTCTATCTTTATCTGTCATTACTACAGTGTTGTCCGAGTTTTCAACCGCATATATAAACGAGATAAGTTTTTTTGTATTTCTTAAAAACATAGTGTATTTGTATGCAAAAAGTATGAGCAATACAAGTGCTATCACAAGAAGGATAATGATATCTGTTTTCAAACTTTTTAGATAATCTTTGAAGAAACCGTTTATAAAATAGTTAACTTTTTTTAGATTTGTTTTTAAGTTGATAGATTTTAACTCTTTACCTATAGAATTTATAGTAAATATGTGCAAAGTTGTGATTTTTATATTGCTACATATAAACTTTATCTCTTTTGGAGCATTTTTACAAGAACTATCTAGAATCTTCAAATCTTTATCTATATTTTGTTTATCGAGATTTATGCCTATAAAAAGCTTAGCGAGATTGAAAGTCGCCTCCTGGATATATCCATATCTGTTTGAGTTTAGATTTGCAACCGAGTCAAATATATACATCATCGAACTTACAGTTGTGGCATTGTATGATTTGTATCTCTCGAGTAGTTCCAGTTTTTTATGGAATTTTTTATCTAGTTTGTCAAGTGCGGTTATAACAGCAGAGTCTTTTAAAAAAAGTTCTTCATTTTCCAGTGTAGATAGTTTTTTTTCAAACTCTTTTTCAAGATTTGTTATTTTATCATAATTTACCAGTGTCAATTTTTTTGATAAAAAGAGATTGAAATTGTTGTTTATGATATAGAGTCTGTTTGTTGTCTTTATGTATTTATTGTATATGCTGAAAGTATTTTCTATTTGTATTGATTTATAAAAAAGTATGCTGACAAAAAATATAAGTATAAAAAAGAGTATGATGCCGGGCTCTTTTATATATGTTTTTAATTCATCGATTTTCACCCGCTATCCCTTTTTTACTGTTTCGGTAATTTTCCGGTTAAAGAAGTTAAAAATGCAACTATCTTATCTATATCACTCTGTTTTGCTTCTTTGCCTAGTTGGTAGTTGAGCATAAATTTGACTACATCATTTAAGTTCTTATATCTTCCATCATGCAGATAAGGTGAAGTCATAGTGATGTTTCTTAGAGTCGGTACTTTAAAAAAGTATTTATCAAGTTTGTTGTGAGTTACTTCGTATCTTCCTAAACTTTTACTTTTTGCCTGCTTGAAAACTCCAAATCTTGCATAGAGATTGCCTCCTATATTGATACCGTTGTGACAAGAGATGCACCCTTTGCTTTTAAAAAGCTCGTATCCCTCTTTTTGTATCTTTGAGATGGCATTTTTGTCGCCTCTTAAGTATCTATCAAACGGTGCATTTGGAGTAATGAGGGTTTTTCATACTCTGCTATGGCATTAGCAATATTTGCTTTTGTTATTCCGTCTTTGTAAATGCTATCAAACTCTTTTTTGTATGGACTTTTTTTGAGAATTTTTACAAGATTGGCAAAAGTGTTACCCATCTCTACAGGATTTTCTATGGGGTCCTCTGCTTGCTCTTGCAAGTCTTTGGCTCTTCCGTTCCAAAACTGGGCTATATTGTATCTTGCGTTGAAAACTGTCGGAGAGTTTATGTTTCCCATTTGTCCATTGATACCTATGGAAAATTGTCTGTTGTCATCTCCCCCGTTACTTAATATGTGACAATTTACACAAGCCACAGTACCGTTCTTGGATAGTATAGGATCAAAAAAGAGTTTTTTGCCAAGAGATACTTTTTGTGGATCGACATCATTGACTTTTAGAGGGACGGGGGTTATATCACCTGCAACTAAAAAAGATAATATACAAGTTAGTAAGATATATTTTTTTAACATATTCATATAACTCCCCTTGCTTATAGCAATTATATAGGAAATTATATCGTATTTTTACTTGATATTCATAATCTTTCCACTGTACCCGGCTTTTTTTACAGCAATTAAAAGTATCTTTTTAGAGACTTTTGTGTCATCAAAAATTACCGTGGCTTTTTGAGTATTCAGTCTTACTTTTGCTTTGATGACACCATTTGTTTTTTTAAGGCTCTTTTTTATCGCAGTAGTACACAGTGGACAAGTCATACCCTCTATCTTTATGATAGCGGTTTTTGTCTGTGCAAATATAGCTGATAAAAGTATCAATACCAATACAATCTTTTTCATAATTACTCCAATATATAACCTATCCAGTATGGATATGTGGTAAAAAATAGAACGAACAAAGTTCCAAGTATCAAGTAAAGTTTATAGTTTTTACAAAGCGTGGTTGCGCAAAAGAGTTGATTTCTCTTCTTTTTTAAGTAATCATACCATAGATACGCTATCAAGCTGACAGCAAAGATGGAAAAGTATATATGATACGGTGCAAAAACTTGTAAAAATGTTAGTGAACCCATACTAACACCAAATAACAAAAACAAAAGCGGAGCCAAACAGCAGGTACTTGCAAGTATAGCTGATATAGCCGAACCTATGATGATAGTATAAAACTTTTTATCACTCTTATCTTCTATCTGGCACTCATAACCTTTTACTAACGATATAACAGTTAGCTCTTTTGTTTTAGTTTTAATTTCAAAGTATATACCTTGGGACTTTGCAAATCTTTTTACATTTTCTATGCTTGAGAGTGAGTTTAGCTCTACTTCAACTATCCCCTCATCCCCTATATCTTCCAAAGCCTGCTTTGTTAGCAAGACAGGCTTTGGACAAGCGAGATTTTTACAGTCGATCTTTTTTATCATAACTCTTGTGAAGTTATATTGTAGCTAAACTCATGTGGCATATAGTAGTTTAAAACTTCATCATTGACTTCAGCATAAGGATAGCCAAGCATATTTAACGGATATTGAGTGGGTTTTGGGCAAAGAACAAAGTCTCTTGCCCAGTTGAATCCAACCCAATTCATTTCCCAAGAGTACAGATACTTCTCTTTTAGATTTTGAACCCTTGGATCATCATATTTTAAGTTTTCAACAAGTTCAAGTTTTGTTATATCAGCCGGATCTGAAGGTATCCAGCCGATTCCCGGTATAAAGTATTCGGCTCTACAGTGCTGCCAGGTTGATATGTTTGCAAAGCCGTTTTTATCTGCTTTTCCAAGAGCTTTTGAAAAGTGAGATAGCCCAAGCCTTATGCCAAAAACTTCGCGTGATGGGATACCGGCTGATCTTAAAAGAGCGACAAACAAGGAGCTTATATCGGTACACTTTCCGCCAAAATACCCGCTATCCATCATCTTGCCTGCATTTCCTATGCCACAACCTATAACTTTAGGGTCTCTAAAAGTCACCTTTGTAACCCAATCATATATAGCTTTTACTCTTTCAAATCTATCACTTATACCGTTAGTCAACTCTTTTGCTTTTTTAGCTATCTTTCCATCGGTTGGTATATGATAAGTCGGTTTTAAAAACAGCTTTACACTATCTGGAATAGGCAGGTTTAATTTACTCGCTTTTTCTATGAGCTTTGGATCAACTCTTCTGTATCTTGTCTCTATCTCCATCTCTATGTGTAAAGTTTTCTTTTTATCACTTTTCTTCCACTTGGTGTATAAAACTTTTGCATCATAAGGATTTTTAAGATTTATATCAAATGAGTCATAATCACCCTTGAAGTTTAAAAACTTAACCTTTTGAAACTCGGCATTAAAAGGAAGAGGATTCCAAAGACGAGCGGGAAACTCTTTTTCATCATATTTGATATCGAAATCCTGTATGACCCTAAATCTTCTTATATTGTCATTATCTGCCAAGAGTAAAGATGGTGAGAGTGAAAGCACGCCGGCACCTATGGCACTATTTTTTAAAAAAACTCTTCTGTTCATTGAAGCATCTCCTTGAATTTTTTGCAAAAATCAAGACGATAAATGTTGCATGAAGGGGTTATGAAGTTTGCAATATTTATGTCAGCCTAAACCTTAGGCAGTTTGCTGATAAAATTATAGTGAAAAAAGATTATATCGCCCTTAAAAAGTAAAAAATATTTTACTTTTGTTATTTTAAGACAAATATGCTATAATCTCATTTCAATTTTTGGGCAGATGGGAGAGCTGGTTTAATCCAGTCGCCTGGAACGCGGCCGTAGGGAAACCTACCGGGGGTTCGAATCCCCCTCTGCCCGCCAGCTACTTCATATTCTTCGATCAAACATATCCCTTGCAAATAGTAGTGATCATAAACATTTAAAACACATAATATTTAACAACTATGTAAATTTATTTAAAATCAGCTAAAAAAAAGGAAATAATATTATTATTTTATATAATTAAAGAATTAATTAATTTTTATAGTGCTAAAATTGTGTTAGTTATTGTGAAGGAAGGGTTAATCACTTCCCACTAAAGGAGGAATATATGTCATTCAAGATCACGAAAATGCTCGATTTGGATTCGATAGACTTTTTTGTTGATGTGGAGGCTCCTGAGGTTGCCGAAAGGTTTCATCCGGGACAGTTTGTCATGCTAATGACCAGGAAAGAAGGTGAGAGGATACCGATGTCCATCCAAAAAGTCAGAGATGGAAAGATAAGCATGTTCATAAGAAAGCTTGGAAAAACTTCAAGAGAGTTAAGAGACGGTTTGACGAGCTTTGAAAATGTCATAGGTCCATTGGGGCACGGTATAGAAGAGAAAAAATATGGAACGGTCGTCGTCGTTTCCGATGCGGTATGCGGCCACGCTGAAAACTATGCTATATGCGAAGCACTAAGTAAGATAGAGGGAAATGATATCATATCCATACAGACTTTTCCAAGCAAAGATGAAATTTATCCTGAAGAGTATCTAGCCAGTAGGTATGCCCACAGACACTTTATAACTACAGAAGATGGAAGTTACGGAGAAAAAGGAAGCTATGTGGTAAAACTTAAAAAATTGATAGACAATGATGTACATATTGATTTTGTCTTTGGAGGAGGAAAACTTCCTACTATGAAAGCGGTTTCCACTCTTTTGGCTATAAACAATATAGACAACTTGTTTACCACAAGACAAATGATGGTTGATGGTTCGGGAATGTGCGGCGCATGCAGGATATATATAGATGGTAAAATGAAACTAGCTTGTGTTGATGGACCAATGTTTGATAGTAGAAAAGTCAACTGGAGCAGAGCGATGAAAAGATATGCGATGTTCAAAAAAGAGGAAAAAATAGCTCTTGAATATTATGAAGCTCATGAAGGAGGATGCGGACAATGCCAAAAATAAAACCAAGAATCCCGATGAAAGAGCAGCCACCGCTTCAAAGGATAAAAAATTTCAAATCCGTTCCCTACGGTTACAGCGAAGAGGAGGCTATGGAGGAGGCAGCGAGGTGTATTCAGTGCAAAAAACCAAAATGCGAACCGGCCTGTCCTGTCAATATAGGCATAAAAGAAATGAATCTTTTAATTTCTCAGGGAAAATTTGAAGAAGCATATCTTTTGGTAAAAGAGGACAACTTTTTCCCGGCTTGTTCAGGTAGGGTGTGCCCACAGGAGAAACAGTGTGAAGGTGCATGTATCCTGGAAAAATTCGATCAGCCTGTTGCCATAGGAAAACTGGAAGCTTTCATAGCTGACTGGGGCAGGACACACAAGGTTGAAGTGGATAAAGTTATAGCAAACAATGAAGACAAGCATGTTGCCATAGTAGGCTCAGGTCCTGCGGGACTTGCTTGTGCTGCTGAATGTAGAAAGTATGGATATGCAGTTACCATATATGAAACACTTCATAAAGCAGGCGGAGTTTTACAGTACGGCATACCAGAGTTTAGACTTCCTAAAGATATAGTGGATCAGGAAGTGAAAAAACTTGAAGATATGGGAGTAAAAATCATACTCAACCATACAGTAGGACAAAATATATATTACTATGAGCTGGTTTCCCAAAATGATGCGGTATTTTTAGCGATGGGTGCAGGTGCTCCAAAATTTATGGGAATACAAGGTGAAAATCCACTGGATGGGGTTTACTCTTCAAACGAATTTCTAATAAGAGCCAATCTTATGAAAGCTTACAAATTTCCAGAGTGGGATACTCCTATAGATGTAGGCAAGATTGTTGCCGTTATAGGTGCAGGAAATGTTGCCATGGATGCGGCTAGAACTGCACTCAGACTAGGGGCAGAAGAAGTTCACATCATATACAGAAGAACAAAAGAGCATGCACCGGCTAGAAAAGAAGAGTTAGAGCACGCACTTGAAGAAGGGATAATATTTCATGAATTGGTAAATCCGGTTAGATTTCACGGCAATGATGATGGATTTATCGACTATATGGAATTGGTCAGAATGGAGCTTGTTGAAGATGAAAATGGAAAACTACATCCTACCCCTATAGAAGGAAGTACGTTTTATATGGGAGTAAATACAGTCATAGAAGCACTTGGAACAGTGCCCAACAGGCTATTTTTAGACAGAGCTCCGGAGATAAAAAGAGATGAAAGAGGCGTTATCATAGTGGATGAAAATATGATGACAAGCGTGGAGGGTACTTTTGCCGGTGGTGATGCGGCAAGTGGTGCGGCAACAGTCATAAAAGCTCTAGGCGAAGGGAAAAGAGCGGCTAAAAGCATACATGCATATTTGAGTACTCATTGATATTTTAGACTTGTTATTTCAACAAGTCTTTTATGCTCAAAGAGGTTTTTGTATCCTCTTTGAGCATATGTTTTTATAAATATACCATTTGAGTATCTCATAAGTAGTATAATCCATCTCAATCTGATCATTTGGAGTAGAGTAAAACCTTATCTTTGATAAAATGATACCGGAAACAATTTGAAGAAAGATAAAGATAAACACTGCCATCAATCCATCATCATAACTGTACCAGAAATATATAGCCAAAATGGCCGGTAAAGTAAAAAACAATGAAGCCAACAATAAGGCTAGAATCCTACACTTGAAACTTAACTCAGGTAAAATTTCTATAGGCGGTATATCTTTCAAAATTATTCTTATTATTTGAGATTGATGAAATTTAACGGTATTTGCATATCTTTCTCTTTTATCGCTTTTATGCAAGTTTGCAAGTCATCTATGGATTTTGCGGTAACCCTTACGATATCTCCTCTAATGGATGGTTGAACTTTTAGTTTGAGTGATTTTATCTCTTTTACTATACTTTTCGCATCATCACTAGATATGGTATCGACTATACTTAGATATACTTTTATATTGCCACTGCTTGCACTCTCTCTTTTCGTCTCTTTGAAAGCTTTTGGCGAAAGTCCTCTTTTTATGGCTTTGCTTAAAAGTATATCTTTTATGGCGTCTGCTTTGTTATCGCTTGAAGCTAACAAAGTTATGAGTTTGTTTTTTTCGTTATAATCTATCTCGGAAACCAAACCCTTAAAATCATACCTGTTTGTTATCTCTTTTTTTGCCTGTTCTATCGCATTTTTAAGTTCTTGTTTGTCTATCTCGGCACTTATATCGAAACTATGCTCTTTTGCCATTTTAATTCCCTCCTATAAAATTTTCTATATTTTGTATGATTTTTTTAACCAAAGTTTTTCTTGCCTCGAGGCTTGCCCATGCGATGTGAGGAGTTATAACAAGCCTGTCTTTGTTTGTTATATTTAAAAGTGGAGAATCCTCTTCTATGGGCTCATTTTTTGTCACATCAAGTCCGGCATATATATCTTTATTGTCTAAAATTTCTGCCAAATCATTTTCGTTGATGATCCCGCCTCTTCCGAGATTTAGTATGATGGAACCATCTTTAATCATAGATAACTCTTGTTTTGTTATAAGATTGTTTGTGTTATCATTTAGAGGTGCATGGATGGATATGATGTCACTTTTTTTCATCAGTTCTTTTAAGGAAACTCTTTCATATCTTTTGTCACTGTTCTTTCCGCTTGTAGAGTAGTAGATGATATTTGCTCCAAAACACTCCGCTATCTTTGCAACCTCTTTTCCTATGTTCCCAAGCCCTATGATGCCCCATGTTTTTCCGGCAATTTCCCAAAAAGGTTTATCAAGATTTGTAAATATCTCACTTTCACACCACTTTTTCTCTTTAACCAGTTTATCATAGTATCCGGTTTTACCTAAGAGGTAAAAAAGCAGTGTAAAAGTATGCTGAGTGACAGACTTGGTAGAGTAGCCGGCTACATTTTTTACCGATACTCCTTTGTTTTTGGCGTACTCTAAGTCTATATTGTTCATACCTGTTGCTGCGACACAAATGAGCTTTAAGTTTTTTGCACTATCCATGATGTCTTTATCTATGATGACTTTGTTGGTTATGATGATATCTGCCTGTTTTACTCTTTGGATGGTCTCTTCTTTGCTTTTGGTTATATCATAACCTGTGAAAGTGCCGAATTTTTTAAAGTTATCAAGTGATATGTCATCCCCAACCGTTTTTGTATCCAAAAAGACTATATTCATTTTTTACCCTTCTTTTTTTTAGATTTTTTTATCTTCTTTTTTGGTTTTGGAAGTGCTTTATTGTCATTTTTCTTTTTATCTTTGTTTTTTACATTCGTATCGATAACTTCTACACTTTGGATTTTGGGAAGAGCGTATTTTTCATTCATTAGATGAAGTATCTGTTTTAGCTGTTCATCTCTTGTGGCAAATATCTCTTCAAGCTCTTTTTTTGATTGTTCGAGGATTTGTAATTTTTCATTGATGAGTTTTGCATTTTCATCTTCGATTTTTTTAATCTTTTTTTTTAACTCATTTACCTCGTTTTCTAAAAAAGTTATATATTTTTCATTCGTGGTTTTATTTGAATTTCTTGTTTTGGGTATACTTCTTATATCATCTTCGACAACTACATACTTGAGCCCGTTTTCGTTGACTGTTTTTAGTTTACCTCTTCTGACTCTGTTATAAATCGCTTCTTTGGTTATACCAAAAAAATTAGCCGCTTCACTAACTGTTAGTTTTTTCATCTTAATTCTCTGATATTTTTTATGATATTTTCTGCCTGCTCCATCGACGGTTTGATGTCTCCAAAAACAAGGGCTACTGCCATCCTCCTTCCTTTATGAGACTCGGGCTTACCAAAAATCCTAACAAAACTGTTTTCACTAAAAGCATTGTCAGGCAGTTCAAATGTCGGTCTTACACTGTCTATATAGCTTTTGTATGCCGCACTGACACCGCTCCCGTAAGTTATAAAATCAAGTGGCAGTCCAAGTACCGCTCTGATATGCAAAGCAAACTCACTTTGGCTTTGTGTTATCATGGTTACCATACCGGTATCGTGAGGTCTTGGGCTTACTTCACTAAAGTATACTTTATCACCCTTTATGAACATTTCTACCCCAAATATACCTCTACCGCCAAGTCCATCCGTTACTCTTTTGGCTATATCTTTAGCCCTGTTCTTAGCGGTTTCACTCATATCCATAGGTTGCCATGAAAAGATATAATCCCCATCTTTTTGTATATGTCCGACCGGTTCACAAAAAACGGTTTCTTTTTCGTTTCTTGCTGTTAGGAGTGTTATCTCATAGTCAAATTCTATAAACTCTTCTACTATAAGCTCACTCGCATCCCCTCTTGCCTCTTTTGCCATTTCCCAGGAGGCTTTCAAGTCATCCTTGCTTTTTGCTATACTTTGGCCATGACCACTTGAACTCATAACGGGTTTGATAACACACGGATAACCTATAACTTCTGCAGCACTTTCCAACTCTTCAAAACTTTTTACGAACTTGTATGAACTTGTCTTCAAACCCAATTCAACCGCTGCAAACTCTCTGATATTTTTTCTATTCATTGTTTTATTTACTGCTTCGGCGTTGGGTATGACGAAAAATCCCTCTTTTTCAGCTTTGAAAAGTGCTTCTATGTTGATAGCTTCGATCTCGGGAAGTATAAAATCAGGCTTTTCTCTTTTGATAACTTCTAAAACCTCACTTTCGTTTTTCATATCTATGACATAACTTTTGTTAGCCACTAAGTGAGCGGGTGCATTTGGGTATCTATCTACCGCTACCACTTCCACTCCTAGTCTGTTTGCCTCTATAGCGACTTCTTTACCCAATTCTCCGCTTCCAAGAAGCAGTATCTTTATGCTGTTACTCTTCAATGGTGTTGTTAGTATCATGTTTATCCTTGGTTAGTTGTTTGTTATAGTTAGTATATGATACTAAAATGGAGCTAAAAATTAATTAAATTTCTTAAAATTATGCTTCAAATTTTTTGTTATAATATTTTCTTATATAAAAAGGAGAGCGTATAATGAAGAAAATATTTGTAACTGTTTTATTGGTCATGTTTTCACTGAATGCAAAAGAGATCACCATTAAAAGTGAAGATGGTTTTATACTCAAAGGGTGGATCGATTTTCCAAAAAAGAAACAAAATGTCTATCCGCTGGCGTTTTTGGTGCATCAATTTGGCAGTGACCATACCAAATGGATAGAGTTTGCAAAAGAGTTGAGAAAAAGAGGGTACGCAACTTTGATGGTTGATCTAAGAGGGCATGGAGCATCTGTAAAACAGCGTAGTAGCATAAATAAAATAGTGCCTTTTACATCTTTAGCTGATTTGAAAAAGAGTATAGAAAAGAGCTCTAAAAAAGTAAATTTCCAAAAGATACCGAGTGATCTTTCTCTTTGGCTCGATACAGTTGAAGGAGGTTATAAAAATATAGATATCCAAAATCTCTCATTTTTTGGCGCGTCACTGGGAGCTGCGGGATTGATAAGCATTATGTTTGACTATGAACCCAAAATCGCCGTTCTTTTTTCGCCCGGAAGTACAGAAGAACTTGGTGCGGAAGATAGTATAGGAGATATAGCCATACCTTTGATGTTTGTAAGTTCCGCAAAAGACTTCGCTTTAGAAAGGACATTGAACTACACTAAAGAGGCTTCTACTCCGACTACTTTGATACTGCCTGGAAACGGTCACGGAGAAGCTCTGTTTGACTTGTCAAAAAATTATGTAAGTTTGTTTTTGGATAAATATGGAGCAAGATAAGGGATCAGAAGATCCCTTATGTGTGTGATTAGAGTCTTGACTCGTAGCGTCTTAGCATATAGAGTTTTTTGAGCATTTTCTTCTTAGCGGCAATTTTTTGCTTTTTACGCTTTTCAGTTTTTGTCTCATAGTACTTTCTAGCTCTAGCTTCTGTAACTATCAAGTTACGATCTATCTGCTTCTTGAACTTTCTATACGCTTCTTCGAAAGACTCTCTAGGTCCTACTTTGATACCTGGCACCTAACATCACCACCTTTCGTAATTTTTTAGGGATGTATTATATCTAAAAATTCTTAAATGTGATATAATCCTTCCATGAAAACTATAATGACGATGATGTTTATCCTGCTTTTTGCAGGGTGTGGGGACGATGATGGCATATATACCAAATTTTATCAAAAAGATATATCATTACAAGGTATAAAAAGTGTAAAGCTTGAAGGAGATAACTACTATCTTTTGGATAAAGTCGAACATTCTTTGAAAAAATATGACATCCACAGTGTAAAAAATTCAAAATATATAGTGAAATTATACTCCCACTACGTGATATCTTGCGCAAATCCTGTAATGCATGCGATACCTGCTGATTTTAACGGATATATGGGGCTCTCTTTTTTTGTCGGTAAAAATGAAATCTACAGAGTTCAAAAAGATTTTAGAGGAAAGGTAGATAATGATATAGTTGATATGGTGGTGAAAAGGATGATAAAAGATTTAAAGCTCACTTCAAAAATGAAGTGAGCTTTAAAGTATTAAAGTGCCGCTTTTGCGCTCTCTACAACTTTTGTAAATGCTTCAGCGTCATTTACCGCTAAATCTGCCAAGATTTTTCTGTCTAAGTTTATGTTTGCTTTGTTTAGTGCATATAT
Organism: Thiofractor thiocamini; assembly: GCF_055384375.1. NCBI lineage: Bacteria > Pseudomonadati > Campylobacterota > Epsilonproteobacteria > Campylobacterales > Thiofractor > Thiofractor thiocamini. The sequence goes on from NZ_AP042389.1 coordinate 1,911,540, forward strand.
GAATTTTGAATAACTGATTCCGTTTAGTCTGCATGCCGCATTGATTCTGGTGATCCAGAGTCTTCTAAAGTCTCTTTTCTTTCTTTTTCTATCTCTGTAGGCATATACCAAACTTCTTTCAAGCTGTTCTTTCGCTTTTCTGAAGTGTTTTCTTCTACCGCTGTAGAAACCTCTTGCAAGTTTGAGAAGCTTTTTATGTCTTCTTCTTCTGACTGTTCCTGTTTTTACTCTCATTTTGTCTCCTTGACCTTTATATTTGGTGTCGCTCTTGGCGAACTTTCCCTTATGACCTTAGGCCTTATAAGGGGGATGAAACTTAAAAGTTTGTCTTTTAAGTAAACTTTGGTGGCTTAGCTTTGAATCATAAGATTTACAGCTTTGATATCGGCTTTGTCCACATGTTTTGGACTTCTTAAAAGTCTCTTTCTCTTAGGACTTTTTTTTGTGAGGATATGACTTCTAAAAGCACTTCCTCTTTTGATACCGTTTTTGCTTCTCTTGAAACGCTTGGCCGCGCCTCTTAGAGTCTTCATCTTTGGCATTTTAGCTCCTTTAAAAATTCTTAGCCTTTTGCTGAAAAAATCGGCAAAACAAGTGCTAAGTATCAAACCATTGTTTTATGGCTTGATACTTAGCACTTTATCGGGAATTTTACTTTTTATTTCTCTTTTTTAGGGAATGTAAGCATATTGACATATCTTCCTTCTCTACTTGGAGGAGCGTCTCTGTCAGCTATGTCATTGACCATTTCCCATACACGGTTTAGAACTTCGACACCGCCTTCTGGGTTTTGCATCTCACGTCCTCTTAAGAATACCCTGAACTTGACATGCTTTCCGGCTTCTAAAAACTCTCTGGCATGTTTTACTTTGTAGTTGATGTCATTTTGTGCAATTTTAACAGAAAGTTTTATCTCTTTAACTTCGATGATCTTCTGTTTTTTTCGTGCCTCTTTTTTCTTTTTCTCTTGCTGGTACTTGAACTTACCATAATCCATAACTTTACAAACCGGAGGTTTGCCGTTTGGTGCTATGAGAACTAGATCAAGTCCCTGCTCGTTGGCAATGTCTTGAGCTTCACGAGAAGATATGATACCGTATTGTGTCCCGTCATCACCTATACATCTGACTTCAGGAAACCTGATATCACTGTTCATCACTACATCTTTATCCTTACTCAAAAGATAACTCCATCCATTTTCTCCTTAATGAAATCTTTAAACTCTTCCAAACTCATATCGGACTGCTTTCTCTCTCTTCTGTCCCTTAGAGCTATGGAGTTGTTTTGTACCTCTTCATCACCTACTACGATGATAAGAGGAACTCTTTGCTTTTCTGCCATTCTGATACGTTTGTTTAAACTCTCATTTTTACTTGAAACTTCGCTGTCTATATCCATTTGCATAAGTTCGTTTTGTATCTTTTTAGCATACTCTATATGAGAGTCGGCTATAGGAACTATGACAACCTGTGTCGGAGCTATAAAAAAAGGAAACTCACCGGCACAGTGTTCGGTAAGGATGCCTATAAATCTCTCAAATGATCCTAGTATCGCCCGGTGCAGCATAACCGGTCTTGCTTTTTCATTGTTACTGTCTGTGTACTCGAGTTCAAATCTCTCAGGCAGGTTAAAGTCTACCTGTATAGTTCCGCACTGCCACTTTCTTTTTAGTGCATCTGTTATCTTTATATCTATCTTCGGTCCGTAAAATGCACCACCACCCTCATCTATACCGTAACTTATACCATTTTCATCAAGTGCGTCCATAAGACCTTTTGTAGCCTTTTGCCATATATCATCACTTCCTATGGCTTTATCGGGTTTAGTCGATACTTCCATCTCATACTCAAAGTCAAAACTTTTCATGATGTCATCGACAAAGCCCAAAACTTCCAAAACATTCTCTTTGATTTGCTCAGGTGTACAAAATATATGCGCATCATCTTGGGTAAATTCTCTCACCCTGAACAATCCGTGTAAAACTCCACTCATCTCGTGTCTGTGAACGACTCCATACTCGAAAAATTTTAAAGGAAGGTCTCTATAGCTTCTAAGTTCACTTTGGTATATCTTTATATGACCTACGCAATTCATGGGTTTTATGCCGTACTCTACCGTTCTTGGATTTTTCTCGTCACCTTCATTGATCTGGGTAAAGTACATATTTTCGCCGTAATTGTCATAATGACCGCTTATCTTCCATGCTTTACTTTTTAGGATTTCAGGTCCACGAACCGGCTCATAACCTCTTCTTCTGTGAGACTTGTAAAGAAGATGCTCTAGCTTGCTTCTTAGTCTTGCTCCGTTTGGCAGCCATAAAGGAAGCCCTGCACCTATATCTTCATCGAAAGTAAAAAGCTTCAACTCTTTTCCGAGTTTTCTGTGATCTCTCTTCTTTGCTTCCTCTATCATTTGAAGATACTCTTTCAAGCTCTCCTTGGTAGCAAATGCAGTTCCATAGATCCTTGTAAGCATTTCATTGTTTTCATCACCACCGAGATATGCTCCGGCTATCCTTGTAAGCTTGAAAAATTTGATATATTTTACATTTGGTAGATGAGGTCCGCGACAAAGATCTTCAAAATCACCCTGCTTGTATATACCTACCTTGGCATCTTCCGGGATGCGTTTTAAAACTTCGAGTTTAAGATCGTCATCTTTGAATTTTTCAAGAGCTTCTTTTTTGGTTATGGTGTATTTGGTTATCTCATATCTTTTTTTAACAAGCTCTTTCATCTTTTTTTCTATATCTTTAAGATCCGCTTCGCCAAGACTCTTATCCACTCTAAAGTCATAGTAAAAACCGTCTTCTATGACAGGACCTACGAAAAACTTTGCTTCGGGATAGAGACTTTTTATGGCTTGAGCCATAAGGTGGGCTGCAGAGTGTCTTAAAACTTCAAGGGATTCTTTGGAGTTGTCAAGATGGATTTTTTGAGCATTTTGTATATCTATACCGTTTTCTTTTGCAGTTTGCAGGTCGATGATCTCGTCACCGACTTTTAAAGCTATAACTTCTTCTTCCAAAAATTACCTCGTTTTTATTAGATTGATACTACACAAAATTTATTCACGGTGCTAATTTACTAAAGGACACTACAAATTGACTAAAAACCGCAAACGGGAGAAGCGTAAAGCCAACGACAACTGCTTGTCGTTGGTAGCTTCGCACGGCGAGACGCTTATGCAAGTTTATCTTGCATAGTCTACGCCTGTAAAGCGCCCTTCGGGTTAAGTACGGTTTTCTTAATGTCAATTTTCCGTTTAAATTAGCAATGCTCATAAATCTTGTATAATATCGACTATATTATATATTGTAATGGTGGTCGCAACAGGACTTGAACCTGTGACCACTACCTTGTCGAGGTAGTGCTCTACCAACTGAGCTATGCGACCAAAATTAAGAGACTAATTTTATCGAAATTAAGTTTAAGTATAGTTTAGAGTAGTAAAGAGTATAATTCAAACAAGTAATTAGGCTTATTTTAAGGAAATAGATGGAAAATATCTTTAGAGAATACGATATAAGAGGGATTTTTGAAAAAGAGTTAAATGAAAAAAGTGTAAAACTCATAGGCTATCTTTTGGGGATAAAGCTTAAAAAACATGGAAAATATGTAGGTATCGGCTATGATGCTAGAACACATTCGCCGATTTTGAGAGATTATCTCGCAAGCGGTTTTATAAAAGCTGGAGTAAAAGTGCTTGATATGGGGCTTGTTCCCACTCCAGTATGCTACTTTGCAAATTATGTCGAATTTAGCGGTATACAAGCAGCCGGAACGGTCATGATAACCGGCTCCCACAACCCAAAAGAGTATAACGGTTTCAAGATAACCATAGATAAAAAACCTTTTTTTGGTAATGACATATATGCTTTAAGAGATGAGTTTTTCAAACTGCAAGATATGCACATAGAGGATAACACAACCTGCATCAAGATACCCGCAAAGAAAAAATATATCGACTTCATGATAAAAGAGTTCTCTTTCCTGGAAGGACTTGAAACAAAAGTTGTTTTAGACGGAGGGAACGGTACGGCCGGAGTGGTCATAAAAGATATTTTTGATGATTTGAGACTTGATTATAAAGGGTTGTATCTTGAACCTGACGGTAACTTTCCAAATCACCACCCAGATCCTACCATAGAAGAAAATCTAAAAGAGATAAAAGAGGAATTGAAAAAAGGATTTGATATAGGATTTGCCTATGACGGGGATGCCGACAGGATAGCCGTACTTACCAAAAAATACAATATCAAAGGTGATATTTTAGCCATACTTTTTGCAAAACAGATGAAAAATCCGGTAGTCGTAGGTGAAGTAAAATGCTCTAAGGTGATGTATGATGAGATAAATAAAATGGGCGGAAAAGCCATCATGTATAAAACAGGCCACAGTAATTTGAAAGTAAAGATGAGAGAGGTTGGGGCGGATTTGGCGGCAGAAGTAAGCGGACATATCTTCTTTGCCGATAGATACTTCGGATATGATGATGCCTTGTATGCGACATTGAGAGTTTTGGAACTTGTAAAAAACGGAATGGATTTAGATAAAGAGATAGATGCTCTGCCAAAAGTTTACTCAACAGAAGAGATAAAAGTTCCTGTTGCCGAGGATAAAAAGTTTGAACTGATGAAATGGATAAAAGAGATACTCTTTAAAAGACCCTCTTATCTGTCTGAGATAAAAAGTATCATAGATATAGACGGAGTCAGGATAAACTTTGAAAACGGATGGGCACTAGTAAGAGCATCAAATACCACTCCTGTTTTGGTAACAAGATATGAAGCAACCGACAAAGAGAGTTTGGAAAATTACCAAAAAAGTGTCCAAAGACTTATAAACGAGGCAAAAGATACACTTTAAAATTATGGATTGAGACATAATTTTATGATATAATATTTTGGCTACAAACAAAATTTTAGGAATTAGAATGTTAGAATATCTTAAAAATTTTCAATTAAACTATTTAAGAAGTTTAAAAAGTGATTATAAAAGATATATTTTTAATTATATTCATTTCGATCAGAAGCTTATAGGAATTGTTGGTGCAAGAGGAGTGGGGAAAACTACATTTTTACTTCAGTATTTAAAAGAGAGTAAAATCCCATTATCAAAAAAACTATACTTTAGCGCAGATGATATAGAAGTGGATTCTCTTTTTGATATAGCCTATGAATTTAGTAAAACCGGCGGAAAATTGCTTGTTATAGATGAGATACACAAATATAAAAATTTTGAAAAAGAGTTAAAAAAAATATATGATATTTTGGATTTAAAAGTTATCTTTAGTGGTAGCAGCGCTATTAAACTCGATCACTCTAAAGCTGATCTTAGCAGAAGAGTTATGCTTTATCATATGAGAGGATTATCTTTTAGGGAATTTATAGAGTTGTCTAAAGATATAAAACTTCCAAAATATACTCTTGAAGATATAGTAAAAAATCATGTAGATATAGCTTATGAATTGGCAGAACTTTTTAAGCCGTTTGAATATTTTGAAGAGTACTTGAAATATGGGTACTATCCATTTTACTTTGAAGATAAAAAATTATATCCTATAAAATTGAAAGAGACTGTCAATACCGTCATAGAAGTTGATATTCCATCAATTTTTTCTATACCTTATGAGAATATCATAAAGTTAAAAAAGCTCGTTAGGTTGATTTGTGAGTCGAAACCTTTTAAAATAAATATAAAAGAGTTATCAGGTAAAATAGGGGTGAATGACTATCAAACTTTATACAAATACCTTGAGTATCTAAAAAAGGGAAAGATATTGCAAATTTTTAAGAGTAAAACAAGGGGTGATGGTATCTTTTTAAAGCCTGATAAAATTTATCTTAACAATACAAATCTGCACTATGCATACTGTCAAAATATAGAAAAAGGTACTATAAGAGAGTTATTTTTTGCCTCTATGCAAGATGAAGATATGATCACTATACCAAAACAGGGAGATTTTTTGGTAAAAGATAAGTATATATTTGAAATAGGCGGTAAAAAGAAAAGTTATGAACAGATAAAAGATATAAAAGATAGTTATGTAGTCTCAGATGATATAGAAGTAGGATATAAACACAAGATACCTCTTTGGCTGTTTGGGTTTATGTATTAGGAGAAAAATTATGAAGATAACTTTACATTCACCTCTTGATATGCACTTGCATTTAAGAGATGGGGAAATGTTGCAAAATATAGCAAAATGTAGCTCAAAGTACTTTGCAGGTGCTATCATCATGCCAAACTTAGTCCCTCCGATAACCACCATAGAAGCTGTAAAGGCTTACAAAAAAAGGATAATGGATGCTATAGACGGTGACGAGTTCGAGCCGTATATGACACTCTTTTTTAAAAATGACTACACTTATGAGTTTTTGAAAGAGGCTAAAAATGAGATCAAAGCTATAAAACTTTATCCAAGCGGGATCACTACTAACTCTGAAGGCGGGGTGAGTAGCTTCGAGATAGATGACTTAAAAGAGACGCTTGAGGCTATGAGTGAGCTTGGACTCCCGCTTTTGGTACATGGCGAGACAAACGGCTTTGTGATGGATAGAGAAAAAGAGTTTGGAGCATTTTATGAAAAAATCGCAAAGGCTTTTCCAAAGTTAAAGATAGTGATGGAGCATATAACGGATAAAAACAGTGTAAAACTTTTGGAAAGTTATGAAAACTTGTATGCTACCGTCACGCTTCATCATCTTCTTATCACACTTGATGATGTTGCAGGAGGACTTTTAAAACCTCATCTTTTTTGTAAACCCATAGCCAAAAAAGAAGAGGATAAAGAGGCTTTGTTGGAAGTTGCATTAAATGCTCATCCCAAGGTAATGTTTGGAAGTGACAGTGCGCCTCATCCTCAAAGTGCTAAAGAGTCTTGCGGATGTGCGGCAGGGGTTTTTTCCGCTCCTGTAGCACTCCCTGTGCTTTGCGAACTTTTCGAAAAGCATAATAAACTTGCAAATCTACAAAAATTCATAAGTGATAATGCAAGAGAGATATATGGTATCAAACCTTTGAAAAAAGATATAACTTTGGAAAGAAAAGAGTTTTTGGTGCCTGAAAAGTATGGTGATGTGGTACCGATGTTTGCAGGGGAGAAACTTGATTGGAGCTATGATGAGAGTACTTGTTCTTGAAGACAACGAACTTCTTTTGGAAACGCTTGAGGACTTTTTAGAAAACGAGGGATTTGGTGTAGATCTTGCAAAAGACGGCGAGGAGGCACTGAGGCTAAGTTATAAAAATTCATACGCTCTTTATCTTTTGGATATAAAAGTACCGCTTGTTGACGGGATAGAGCTTTTAAAAGAGTTAAGAGAATACGGGGATAACACACCTGCAATCTTCATCACTTCTTCGGTTGACAAAGAGAGCATCACCAAAGGGTATGAAGCCGGATGTGACGAGTATATAAAAAAACCTTTTGATTTGGATGAGCTTTTGATGAGGATAAAAGCAGTTTTAAAAAGAGTAGAACCCGAAGAGATCATCAAGATAAACGATGAGTACAGCTACAATATCAAAAGAAAAAGACTTTTAAAAGGCAATGAAGAGATAAAGATAAATCTAAAAGATTTACAGCTTTTGGCACTTCTTTTAAGAAACAGAGGACAGGTGGTCACCAAGGAAATGATAAAAGATGAACTGTGGCAAAGTGAAGAAATTGTAAGCAGCGGGGCTTTGAGAGTGTATATAAACAATTTAAAAAAGATATTTGGAAAAGAGGCTATAGAAAATATACGAGGCCTTGGATACAGGTTTTTATAATTGAGAATTGAGAATTGAGAATTGAGGTAAGCGGTGGAAAAAGAGCATAAGTGGGTATTGGTAAAGATTTCTCTCTTTTTTTCTTTGTGGATGTTTTTTATATTTACTATCATATACTTTATCATCGATAGGTTTTATCTAAGTGAACATCTTTTTTATCTCATAGGTATAGCAGCTTTTTTGGTTTCTCTTTTTGGCGGATATATGCTGGCACTTTTTTTCTTAAATCCCATATTTCAAACCAACAAATTTCTTGACAGGCTTTTAAAAGATACTCTTCATGAATTAAATATACCGGTAGCCACCATCAAGGCAAATGCCCAAATGATCAAGACAAATCCAGCCAATGAAAAAAATATCAAAAGACTTGACAGGATAGAAAAAGCATGCGAAGATCTTCTGCAGCTTTACAAAGGGATGGATTACTACATAAAAAGAGAAATTGAACAGGTCGATAAAGAAACATTTAACCTCAAAGATGTGTGTCTTGAGAGTATCAAAAAATTTAGAGAGATCAGTAAAGATGTGGAAGTTACGGGAGAATTGGAGGATATAAAAGTAAGAGCCGATAAAACAGGCTTTGTAAAAGTTCTTGACAATCTCATATCAAATGCCATAAAGTACAACAAAAGCGGCGGATATGTAAAAGTGATACTAAAAAAAGATAAACTTATAGTAGAAGATAACGGCATAGGCATGGATTCGAGCGAGCTTTTTAGAGTATTTGACAGGCACTATCAAGCAGATGAGAGCAAAAGCGGGTATGGCCTGGGGCTTAGCATCGTCAAGTCATACTGTGATAAAGAGAAGATTTATATCAACATAGACTCCCAAAAAGGAGTCGGAAGCAAGTTTAAACTGAGTCTGAAAAATATAATGACAGAGGGGTGATAGTGCAGTTTTTATATGATGAAAATGCTTCGCAAAACGAGATAACAATAGCGCAGGAATCATACAGATATCTTTTTAAAGCAAGAAGACACAGAGTAGGCGAGAGGGTGGCTTTGAGAAATTTGGCAGATGATTATATATACTTTTATCGTGTAGAAAATGTATCAAAAAAAGATGCTATGCTTGTTTTGGAAGATAAAAAAGAGTTAGTTGTAACGGCTAAAAGATATCTTCATATAGGATGGTGTATCATCGATCCTAAAACCATAGAAAAAACTCTTCCCATGCTAAATGAGATGGGGGTAGCCAAGATATCGTTCATCTACTGTGAAAGAAGTCAAAAAAACTTCAAGATAAATCTTGAAAGATTGAAAAAGATACTTATAAACTCATCCCAACAGTGTGGAAGAAGTAAGATGATGGAGATGGAGATAGTCGATACTTTAGAAGAGTATTTTAAAAGATACCCAAAAAGTGCTGTTTTGGACTTTGGAGGAAATAGCATAGAAAGCAGTAAGTTTGAAAGCATACTCATAGGATGCGAAGGCGGCTTTAGTGACCATGAAAGAGAACAGTTTACCGATAAAGCAGTCTATAGTTTGGACACACCTATGATACTAAAAAGCGAAAGTGCAGCAATAGCCGTAGCGGCCATGAAGATAATATAGGAGAAAGTTTGAAGATATTAGTTACTGGCGGAGCCGGGTATATAGGGAGTCATACTTTAGTTGAACTTTCAGACGCGGGATATGAATTTGTAGTGTATGACAACCTTTGCAACTCTTCAAAAGTTGCTATAAAAAGAGTAGAAAAAATCATCAAAAAAGAGGTAGTGTTTGTCGAAGGTGATATAAGAGATACAGATAACTTGAGAAATGTTTTTAAAAGATATGATATAGACAGTGTTATTCATTTTGCCGGGCTTAAAGCTGTAGGAGAGTCGGTTAAAAAGCCTTTGATGTACTATCAAAATAATGTTTGCGGGAGTATAACTCTTTTTGAAGTGATGAAAGAGTTTAACTGTAAAAAGATAGTCTTTAGTTCATCCGCTACGGTTTACGGTGATCCTAAAACTACTCCCATAAAAGAGGATTTTCCGGTTGGTGCCACTACCAATCCATACGGAAGAAGCAAATATATCATAGAAGAGATGCTAAAAGATTTGTATAAAAGTGACAACAGTTGGAAGATAGCCATACTTAGATATTTTAATCCCGTAGGAGCTCATAAAAGCGGACTTATAGGAGAAGATCCAAACGGCATACCAAATAACTTGATGCCTTATATCTCCCAAGTTGCAGTCGGCAAAAGAGAGTATCTAAATGTTTTTGGAGATGATTATGATACAAAAGACGGTACGGGAGTTAGAGACTATATACATGTAGTTGACCTTGCAAACGCACATGTAAAAGCATTGGAGTATTTTGATAATTCTCGATTCTCCACTCTCAACTCTCCATTGATACTCAATCTTGGAACAGGTCAAGGCTACAGTGTGCTTGACATGGTAAAAGCTTTTGAAAAAGCAAGCGGAAAAAAAGTACCATATCAAATCACAAAAAGAAGACCCGGTGATATAGCCAAATGTTACGCCGATCCATCCTATGCCAAAGAGATACTCGGATGGGAAGCAAAAAGAGGCGTAGAAGAGATGTGCAAAGATAGCTGGAATTGGCAAAGCAAAAACCCGAACGGTTACAAATAATGGTATAATATATAAGTCCATAACCTAAAATATTTGAGGATCAAATGAAAGAAGTAAACTATGACCGCATTTTAAAAGAGTGTTTTTGGGATTATAATCTTACTAAAGAGGATATAGCAGATACTATAAAAAGTGATGACTATAGAAAGAAAAAAAAGTTATTTGAAAAAATTATATATAATTCAACGGATAGTTTAAAAGATTTACAAATTTTTAGTAAACAGGATTTAAAAAAAATGTTTGAAGATTTGCATATATCATACAATAAAAATTATATCAATAAAAAAGTAAAAGTTTTAAAATATTTGCTTTATGGAGATATGCAAGATATAGAGGATTTACAGTGGAGAAAATTTTAGATTATAAAAAATTGTATGATATTCAAGATAAAGTCTTAAGTGTAATTTTTTCTTTGGAAAATGAGTTTTATCTTACCGGCGGAACTGCTCTTCACAGGTTTTATTATGGTGCAAGATATTCAGATGATTTGGATATCTTTGAAACATTTGGAGAAAATTTTAACGAAAATGTAAAAGAGGCTATGCTTGAACTTGAAAAAGATTTTAAAGTTAAAACTGAAGTTACATCAAAAGATTTTTATAGAATTATAATTGAAGATATTTTGCAGATAGACTTTGTAAATGACAGGGTTTATAGATATAAAAAAAGCAATATTTTTAACAATATAAGAGTAGATAATAAGTTAAATATACTCACAAACAAAGTCAATACCATAATCAACAGAGATGAAGAAAAAGATGTATTTGATCTTTTTTGTTTGGCATTTCATGAAGAGTTTAATTGGGAAGAAGTTTTAAAAATAGCAAATGAAAAGGCTGTGATTCAAAAAGATATACTGATATACAGGTTGAAAACTTTTCCCTTGGATTGGCTGAAAAATATCAAGAAAACAAAAGATATAAACATAACCCAAAATGATATAGAGATTATGTGTAAAGATATAATTGATACAAAGTATAATTCACTATCGATTAGTAATTAATGTTTAAATATAAAATCTTAAGCAAACTTTAGATAAAATTCAAAAATTGAATGCAATATGCTTAATGTATTGATCAATCATCGGAGAAGATATGAGGCTTGAAAAAGAGCAGATAAATGTATTGAAAAACAAATTACGATCTCTTTCTTCAAATGCAGAGCTATATCTCTTTGGGAGCAGAGTAGATGATACAAAAAAGGGCGGAGATATAGACTTGCTTGTAGTTTCTGATGACATTACAAAAAAAGATTTGAGACACTTAAGAGTTGAATTTTTTAAATATTTTGGAGAACAAAAGATAGACATAGTGCTTGATAATGGAGAATTAAAAAGTCCGTTTGTGCGCCATATCATGAAAAAGGCTATCTTGCTATGATAACTCAAAAACTTAAAACAGACGAGGAACTACTATCATTTACAACACTATGACATATATAGAGACAAAGTGCATAAAAAGTACCAAATGATATAAACAGGAGAAGATACAGTGAAACAAATTATTATTTTATTATTTACATTTGTATCGCTTTTTGCACTCGATATAAACAGTGCCACAAAAAAGGAGCTTATCGGGATAAAGGGCATAGGACCAAAAAAGGCAAAAGCCATCTTGCATTATAGAAAAAAGCATAAGTGCTTTCAAAGTGTAGATGAGCTTATCAAAGTCAAAGGCATAGGTAAAAAGTTCATGGCAAAACACAAAGATGAACTTGAAGCAAAAGAGTGTGAAAAATGATAGAAAAATTAAAATCACAAGTCGCTAAAAGATAAATTTAGGAAAATGATACAATGAATACCTCAATTATAGATAAACTTAAAGAATTAAAACCCATACTAAGTGAATGCTATGGTATAGAAGAATTTGCCGTATTTGGGAGTATTGCAAAGGGAACTGACACAAAGGACAGTGATGTGGATATCGCGGTAATAAAATTGAATTTGAAGGATCCTTTTGCACTGCTTGATGCAAAAGAGTATCTTTCAAATATACTGCAAAGGTCAGTTGATATTGGAACTTTAAAATCTATGAAAACTTTTATAAAAAATAGAATAAAAAAAGATTTTATATATGTTTGATGCAAATCAAGTTGGTAGAAATATAGAGCTATTTATTTTTGATATATATGTAGCAATACAGAAGATCAAAAAAGTTTCCGGTGATTTTGATAACGTAGAGAAGCTTGTGTATGATTTTACTTCTTGGGACAGTATTGTAAGGGAGTTTGAGATAATCGGTGAAGCATCAAAGTATCTGCTGAGAGATAAACTTATAAAACAAAATTATAGAAGAATTGTAAATTTTAGAAATCAAATATCACATGAATACTTTGGAATTGACCAAGATATAGTATGGAGCATAATTCAACAAAAGATTGAACCGTTTGAAAATGATATTTTAGATCTTATTTCAAAATTAGAACCAAATTTAAAACAAGAGCTTATTGATTCATTTATAGAAGATAATCATTATCTAGATTTTATTGTAGATAGCTTAAAAAAATTAAGATAAAACATAAAAGGATGCAGATATATGCAACAAGAAGAGTTGACATTATCAGTTTTAAGATATGTGGAAGTTATGCAAAATCAAAAAAAACTTTCACAAAAACTCGGCATTAGTATAGGAAAAACCAACTATGTCCTAAAAGCCCTCATAGACAAAGGCCTTATAAAAGCAGACAATTTTTTTAAAAACAAGAACAAAAATCAGTATAGATATCTGCTAACGGAAAAAGGCATAAAAGAAAAGATAGAATTAACTAGAAAATATATACAAATAAAGAAAAAAGAGTATGATGAGTTACAAAGAGAACTTAGAGGAATTAGCGAATGAGAGTATGGGTAGATGAGTGAAGGAGTAGATAGATTTATGAGTGAGATAAGGACGCATAAGGATTTGGATATTTGGAAAATGTCCATATCGCTAGTTAAAGAAATATATAAAATAACTGAAAAATTTCCAACAAATGAACAATTTGGACTGATAAGTCAACTTAGACGAGCTTCTGTATCGATTCCAAGCAATATAGCTGAAGGCTCTGCAAGAAATAGCAATAAAGAATTTATACAATTTTGCTATATATCTTTAGGCTCTTTATCTGAAGTAGAAACTCAAATTATAGTATCTATGGAGTTAAAGTTTATCAATAAAGAAGTAACAGACAAAATATTAGCCGATATAGAAATCATAAGAAAAAAATTACTAAATTTTATAAAATATTTAAAAAATAGGAACACAAATGCAAGAAAATAACAATCCTGAAGCACCCATCCACCCATACTCTCATACACCCATCCACCCATCCACCAAATTAGCTATAATCGGTCTTGGCTATGTAGGCTTACCATTAGCTCATGCATTTAGCTCAAAGTACAAAGTAGTCGGTTTTGATATAGCTCAGTGGCGTATAGATGAGTTGAGAAAAGGGTATGATAGAACTCTTGAACTAAGTGAGAAGCAGGTAAAGGAAGCTATACAAAACGGTATGGAGTTTACAAACAAACTTGAAGATATAGCTGATTGCAACATCTATATAGTAACAGTCCCAACTCCGATAGACAAACATAAAAACCCTGACCTAACACCACTTGTAAAAGCAAGCGAATCCATAGGAAAAGTCTTAAAACCAAATGACATAGTCATATACGAAAGCACAGTATACCCCGGATGCACAGAAGAAGTATGTGTCCCGGTTTTAGAAAAAGCAAGCGGACTAAAATACATCTCCCAAGATAATTCTCAATTCTCAATTCTCAATTCTCAATTAAACCCAGAGGGTTTCTACTGTGGCTACTCCCCAGAGCGCATAAACCCCGGAGATAAAAAACACACCGTAACAAAGATAAAGAAAGTAACAAGTGGAAGTACCTCCGAAGTTGCCAAACTAATCGATGAACTATATGCAAGTATTATAGAAGCCGGAACTTACTTGGCCTCTTCGATTAAAGTTGCAGAAGCTGCAAAAGTGATAGAAAATGCTCAAAGAGATATAAATATAGCATTTGTCAATGAACTCGCGCTTATATTTGATAAATTAGGAATAGATACAAAAGATGTATTAGAAGCAGCAGGAACTAAATGGAACTTTTTACAGTTTAGGCCCGGGCTTGTAGGAGGGCATTGCATAGGAGTTGACCCATACTATCTTGCGTATAAAGCAAAAGAGATAGGATATCATCCGGAGATCATACTCGCAGGCAGAAGAACAAATGACAACATGGGAATCTTCGTAGCAAATAAAGTAGTAAAACTGATGATCCAAAAAGGACATACTATAAAAGGTAGCAAAGTATTGGTTTTAGGAATTACTTTCAAAGAAAACTGCCCTGACATAAGAAACAGTATAGTCATAGATGTTATACGAGAATTGCAAGAATTTGGTTGCAATGTAGATGTACACGACCCCTGGGCTGACCCAAAAGAAGTAAAAAGAGAATACAACCTTGAACTCTTACCCCATCCACCCATCCACCCATCCACCCATCCGCAAGTTATATTCGATATAAAAGGTTTTTTCGATAAAAATTTAATTGACGGGAGATTGTAATGTTTAATAATAAAAATATACTTATAACAGGTGGAACAGGAAGTTTTGGAAAAAAATATACAGATATTATACTTAAAGAGTATAAGCCAAATAAGATAATTATCTATAGTAGAGATGAATTAAAACAATATGAAATGGCACAAACATATAATAATCCATGTATGAGATATTTTATTGGTGATGTACGAGACTCTAGCAGACTATATGAGGCTATGGATGGAGTAGATTATGTTATTCATGCAGCAGCACTTAAACATGTTCCAGTTGCAGAGTATAATCCTATGGAGTGTATAAAAACCAATATAACTGGTGCTGAAAATGTTATTAAAGCAGCAATAAAAAATAATATTGAAAAAGTCATAGCATTATCAACCGATAAAGCATCAGGACCAATTAATTTGTATGGTGCTACCAAGTTAGCATCCGACAAACTTTTTGTAGCTGCTAACAATATAGTTGGTACAAGAAAAACTAGATTTTCTGTTGTAAGATATGGCAATGTTATTGGTAGTCGCGGTTCAGTAGTCCCGTATTTTAAGCAACTTATTGCCAATGGAACAAAAGAGTTACCAATTACTGATGTGAATATGACAAGATTTTTAATAACTCTTGAAGATGGTGTAAATTTTGTATTAAATAATTTTCAAAGAATGCATGGCGGTGAAATATTTATTCCCAAAATTCCATCAATGAAAATAACAGATTTGGCCAAAGCTCTTGCTCCAGATTTGCCACATAAGGTTATAGGCATAAGACCCGGAGAAAAAATGCATGAAGTAATGATAACGGAGAATGATACAGTAGTAGAATTTAGTGATTATTATGTTATAACACCAACTATACAATTTGTACATAAGGTAAATTATAATATAAATGCCTTAGGTCAAAAGGGTAAAGAGATTGGTATAGGATTTGAATATAATTCTTTAAATAACACAGCGTGGCTGACAAAAGAAGAATTTTTAGAAATGGATAAGAAGTCATAATATGAAATTTATTCCTTACGGCAAGCAATCAATAGAACAAGATGATATTGATAGTGTTGTAGCAACTTTACAATCCGACTATCTCACTACTGGCCCAAAAATAAAAGAGTTTGAAAATGCTTTAAGTGAGTATTGTGGAGCACAATATTGTGTAGCAGTTTCTAATGGAACGGCTGCTCTTCATTTGGCATCGCTAGTATTATTAAAAAAAGATGATAAAGTTTTAACAACTCCAAACTCTTTTTTAGCAACTTCCAATTCTATTGTATATGCCGGAGCGAAGCCTGTTTTTGTAGATATTGCACAAGATGGAAATATTGATCTAGATTTATGTGAAGAAGAGTTAAAAAAAGATTCCACCATTAAAGCTCTTTACGGTGTGGCATTTAGCGGCAATATGCTCAATCAAGAAAAACTGCAATACTTAAAAGAAACATATAATATAATTATACTTGAGGATAATGCTCATGCTATAGGTGCAAATTATAACGGCATTAAAGCCGGATCTTGTACAAACAGTGAGATAAGTATCTTCTCTTTTCATCCTGTCAAGCATTTAACAACTGCCGAGGGTGGAGCGATTACTACTAACTCAAAAGAGCTATATGAAAAACTTCTGATCCTTAGAAACCATGGCATGGTAAAAGCTAGCGGTATGAAACCTTGGGAGTATGAGATGCGAGAACTCGGTTTTAATTATCGCATTACAGATATACAGTGTGCCTTGGGACTTTCTCAGTTAAAAAAACTTCCTTTTTTTATATCTCGTAGAATAGAAATAGCAAAACAATATGATAAAGCATTTAAAAATTCAATAGTTAAACCCCTGTATACTTTTAATGGAAAAACGTCCTATCATCTTTATGTTGTTCAAGTTGATTTCAACTCTTTAAATATTTCAAAAGTAGATTTGTTTAATAGACTAAAAGAAAAAAATATAGGAATTCAACTTCACTATATGCCTATTAACAAGCAGCCATACTACAAAAGTTTAGGTTATGGAAAGGAACATACTCCAAATATGGACAAATATTATGAACAGTGTTTTTCTCTTCCTATGTATCCTTTGCTTAGTGATGAAGAACAAAAATATGTCATAAAAACTTTGATGGAGATTTTAAATGGCTAAAAATGCAATAGCTGTCATCCCTGCTCGTGGTGGAAGTAAACGCATACCAAAGAAAAATATAAAAGATTTTTTTGGTAAACCTCTCATTGCATATAGTATAGAAACAGCTCTTGCTTCAAATCTTTTCAAAAAGGTTATCGTGACTACAGATGATGAAGAGATAGCAAAAATTGCGAAAGAGTATGGTGCGGAAGTGCCTTTTTTTCGTCCAAAAGTGCTTTCAGATGATTTCACAGGAACACAAGATGTGGTCAATCATGCCGTTAAGTATCTTGAAAAGCAAGGAGAGAGGTATGAATATATATGCACTATATATGCAACAGCTCCACTTTTGCAAAAAAAATATCTTATTGAAGGATTTGAAAAACTGAAAAATAGTGATGCTGTGAATGCTTTTAGTGCAACTACGATGCCTTTCCCTATTCAGAGAACTTTTAAAGTAGATGAAAGTGGAAGATGTGAAATGTTTACACCAGAGCATTATATGGCTAGGAGTCAAGATTTAGAAGAAGCTTACCAAGATGCAGGACAGTTTTACTGGACAAATAGAGTAAAAGAAAAACATAGTACCAATAAAATACTTTTTAGTGAAGTAAGTATTCCTATTATATTACCTAGACATTTAGTGCAGGATATTGACACTTTAGAAGATTGGAAACGGGCTGAATATATGTACGAGGTGATAAATAAAGAGAGTACCCAAGCATGAAAAATATCATTTTTAGAGCAGATTCATCTTCTTATATAGGTACTGGGCATATCATGCGTGATTTAG
The DNA here is from genome assembly GCF_055384375.1 of Thiofractor thiocamini. Taxonomy (NCBI): domain Bacteria; kingdom Pseudomonadati; phylum Campylobacterota; class Epsilonproteobacteria; order Campylobacterales; genus Thiofractor; species Thiofractor thiocamini. The sequence continues at coordinate 1,929,352 of NZ_AP042389.1, forward strand.
TTTTGGTTTCTCAGTACAAAGATGCAAATATTATTTTTGCGATGCAAGATTTAGAGGGAAATATAAATACTAAAATTTCTGAAGCTGGATATAAACTAGAGATTTTACAAACAGATAAATTTGAAGAATTGAATGAACTGATACAAAAATATCATACAGATATGCTTGTGATTGATCATTACGGCATAAACTATAAGTTTGAGAAAAAACTAAAAGAACAAAATCCCAATTTAACTATAATGGTACTTGATGACACTTATGAAAAACACCATTGTGATATACTTCTAAATCATAATATCAGTGCTGATAAAAAGAGGTATGAAGGTTTAGTGCCAAAAGAGTGTAAAGTTCGATGCGGCAGTAAGTATACTCTTTTAAGAGATGAATTTTATCAAAATTTTCCAGCAAAAACAAAAAATAATCATATAAATGTTTTAGTCGCTATGGGTGGTGCAGATAGTCAAAATTTAAATATAAAGATATTAGATGTTTTACAAAAATTTGACAATATTGAAATACATGTTGTAACAACGACAGCTAATAGTAATCTTTATGAATTAAAAAATTATGTATCAAATAAAGACAACATTGCTTTACATATAAACAGTTCTGAAATTGCAAAACTTATGCACTTAAGTGATTTTGCAATTTTAACTCCAAGTGTTACAGTTAATGAAGCATACTTTATGAAACTTCCCTTTATTGCTGTAAAGACTGAAAAGAATCAAAAAGATATATACGAATACTTAGAAAAAAATAATTTTTCCCCACTTGAGCAGTTTAATAAAAATATACTATACAGTAGAATAAAAAAACAAATTGGGAAACTAAAATGAAAGTTGCTATTCTAACATCACCTAATCAATGGTTTGTCCCTTATGCTAAGATATTGAAAAAGAAAATTAATAATAGTAAAGTTTTCTTTTGTCATAAAGAACTGATGACTAATTATGATGTTGTTTTTATTTTAAGTTATCATAAACTCATACCAATAGAAAGATTAGCAAATAATAAACACAATATAGTTGTTCATGCAAGTGACTTACCAAGAGGCAAAGGATGGGCTCCTATGTTTTGGCAAATTCTTGAAAGTAAAGACAATATAGTTTTTTCTATGTTTGAAGCTTCAAGTGGCATTGATGATGGTGATATCTATATGAAAAAGACCCTTGTGTTAAACGGTTATGAATTAAATGATGAATTAAGAGAGAAACAAGCAAATTTTATAATTGAAATGTGTCATGATTTTTTATTGAATTATCAAAAACTTTCTACTCCTTTTAAGCAAAAAGGAGTAGAAAGTTTCTATAAAAAAAGGACTTCTAAAGATAGTGAATTAGATATTTATAAAACTATAGATGAACAATTTAATTTATTAAGAATAGTTGACAATGAAAATTATCCGGCATTTTTTTATAAAAATGGAAAAAAATATATCTTGAAAATAGAAAAGGCAAATGATGAAGATAGTTAATTTTGATTTGAACAAAGATGGCGTGTATATTATTGCTGAACTAAGTGCAAATCATAATGGAAATTTGCAAGTAGCACTCGATACTATTAAAGCGGCAAAAGAGATAGGTGCAAATGCTGTGAAGCTTCAAACATATACAGCTGATACTTTAACCCTAAATTGTAAAAAAGATGATTTTATCATTAAAGGTGGTACCCTTTGGGATGGTAAAAGTTTGTATGATTTATATAAAGAAGCATATACCCCTTGGGAGTGGCATAAAGAGCTTTTTGAATATGCACGAGAGATAAACATAGATATATTTTCATCTCCTTTTGATAAAAGTGCTGTAGATTTTTTGGAACAGTTTGAGCCATCTGCTTATAAAATTGCTTCTTTTGAGATTACGGACTATGAACTTATCCGTTATACTGCCTCGAAAGGACGGCCAATGATTATCTCAACTGGCATCGCAACCATACAAGAGATTCAAGATGCAGTTGATATTTGTCGCAGTGTTGGTAATGATGAGATAGTTCTTCTAAAGTGTACAAGTGCCTATCCTGCTGCTTTAGAGGATGCCAATTTATTGACAATTCCCAATCTAGCTGAAACATTTGGCGTTGTAAGTGGTTTTTCTGACCATACGTTGGGAACAACTGCTCCAGTGGTAGCAACAACATTAGGGGCAAAAGTAATAGAAAAGCATTTTATACTTGATAAATCCATTGGTGGAGCTGATGCTGATTTTTCACTTGATAAAAAAGAGTTTGCAGAGATGATTCAAGCTGTGCGAGATACCGAAAAACTTTTAGGAAAAGTTGATTATAGCATGACAGAAAAAAAGAAAAAATCAAGACAATTCAGCAGAAGCCTTTATGTGGCCAAAGATATAAAAAAAGGTGAGGTTTTCACAGAGGAAAATGTAAGAAGTGTAAGACCTGGTTATGGATTGCATCCTAAATACTTGAAGGATGTTTTAGGTAAAATTTCTGAAAAAGATTTTGAAGTAGGGGATAGGTTAGATTAAAATGTCATTAAAAAAATATTGGATTTACACAAAATCATCCATATTAGATGCTCTTAAAAAAATTGATGATAATAAACATGGTTTTTTAATAGTAATTGATAATGACAATAGGGTTGTTGGAACAATAACAGATGGAGATATAAGAAGAGAATTAATATCTGGCAAGTTTTTAGATACCGAAATAAGTTATAAAAAAAATTTTGAGAAACTTTTAGTTGGAGATGAATTTGGAGTTATTTGTAATAAGTTTAAATCTGAAAAAATTTCATTTTTACCGATAGTTGATGAAGATGAAAAACTTGTTAATGTATTAACAAAAAAAATTTTTCATACTTTATTGTTACATGATATAAAATGGGATTTAACAAAAGATTTTAGCAATATTAATGAAAATGCAATTGATTTTGAGATTTTTAATCGTCCATGGGGGTTTTATAAAAGCACCTTGATTTCTAATTTTGTACAATCAAAGATAATTACAATTTTTCCAAAAAGTGAACTTAGTCTCCAAAAGCATAGAAGAAGGGAAGAGCACTGGGTAATAATAAAAGGTAGAGGGAAAATAATTTTAGGAGAATCACATATAGAGGCTTATCCAGGAAAATATATATATATTCCAAAAGGCTGTAAGCATCAAATTATTAATGACTCCAATGAAAATATTATATTTTCAGAAGTGCAATTAGGTGATTATTTTGGAGAAGATGATATTATACGTTATGCAGATAAATACGGTAGATTGAAAAAAAAGGAAAAAAATGGCATTTAAGTTTGATTATAAAGCACCAAAAGTTATAGCTGAAATAGGTTGTAATCATATGGGACAAATGGATATAGCAAAAGAGTTAATTGATTTAGCAAAGAAAGCTGGAGCTGGTTATGTAAAGTTTCAAAAAAGAAACAACAAAGAACTTCTAACAGAAGAACAATACAATGCGCCACACCCAGTGCCTGAAAATTCTTATGGGGATACCTATGGAGCACATAGAGAATATCTTGAGTTTAATGTGGCACAACATAAAGAATTAAAAAAGTATTGTGATAATGTAGGAATAATTTATAGTACTTCTGTGTGGGATGTTACGAGTGCAAAAGAGATGATAACTTTTGAACCTGAATTTTTAAAAGTACCATCTGCTTGTAATAATAATTTTGATATGTTAAAAGTTTTAAGGGATGAGTTTAAGGGACAAGTTCAATTATCTATTGGAATGACAAGCAGGAATGAAGTAGAAGAGATAGTAAAATTTTTTGAAGAGACAAATCAAGCGAAATCTAGGCTTCTTATCTATTCTTGTACTTCAGGATACCCTGTTCCAGCAAAAGATGTTTCTTTGCTTGAAATCAAATGGTTGTATGAAAATTATGATCAGAGAGTATGTGAAATAGGTTTTTCAGGACATCATTTAGGAATAGCATTAGATATAGCAGCCTATACCTTAGGAGCAAGATGGATTGAAAGGCATTTTACGAAAGATAGAACGTGGAAAGGTACAGATCATGCTGCTTCTTTAGAGCCGGATGGACTACGAAAACTTGTGCGGGATCTAAACGCTACTTATGAAGCACTCCATTATAAAGAAAAAGATATACTTCCTATAGAGCAAGTTCAAAGAGATAAACTAAAAAATAGAAAGTAAAAAAAAGTATGAATATAGCATTTATCCCTGCAAGATGTGGAAGTAAATCCATACTATTTAAAAATATAAAAGAATTTTGTGGCAAACCATTAGTTTATTGGAGCTTATATGCTTTACAAAACTCTGCGGAAATTGATGAAATATTTGTAGCAACAGATTGTAATGAAATTAAATCTGTTGTAAATAATTTTAATTTATCTAAAGTAAAAGTTTATGATAGAGAAGCTAAAAATGCGAATGATACTGCAAGTACTGAATCCGTAATGCTTGAATTTATAAATAAAAACAATTTTGATGACAATGATATATTTTTATTGGTTCAAGCTACATCACCATTAATACAAACTAAAGATTTTGACAATGCATTGGCTAAGTTAAAAAAAGAAAATGCTGATTCTCTTCTTACATGTGTGAGAGTAAAACGGTTTTATTGGAATGAGAATAGTGAACCTTTAAACTATAATTATAAAAATCGTCCTAGAAGACAGGATTTTGATGGTATGCTTATGGAAAATGGAGCTTTTTATATAAATCGTATAAAAAATATTAAAAAAGATAAAAATCGTTTGAGTGGAAAAATAATTATATATGAAATGCCTGAATTTACAGCAGTTGAGATAGATGAAGAAGATGATTGGTTAATTGCTGAAAAATTAATGCAAAAGTATATATTAGGCAATAAAAAACAATCAAAAAAAATAAAACTATTTTTATCAGATGTAGATGGAACATTAACTGATGCCGGAATGTATTATGGAGAAAATGGAGTTGAGTTTAAAAAATTTAACACACAAGATGGAAAAGGTTTTGAACTTTTGAGAAAAGCAGGCATAAAAACAGGAATTATTACAAGTGAAAAAACAAAAATAGTAGAAAACAGAGCTAAAAAATTAAAAGTAGATTATATTTATCAAGGAGTTGAACATAAAGGTAAGTTGGAAATAGCTGAAGAGATATGTAAAAAAGAAAATATATCGTTAGATGAAGTAGCATATATAGGTGATGATATTAACTGTAGAGAGTTACTTGAATCTGTAGGTTTAGCAGCTTGTCCAGCAAATGGAGTTAATAAAATAAAAAATATACCAGGCATAATCAGACTTAATAAAAGTGGTGGTGATGGTGCCGTTAGAGAATTTATAGAAGAGATATTAAAATGAAAAGAAAGATATTGGTTACGGGTGGAGCAGGATTTATAGGTTCGCATCTTTGTGAAAGATTGGCGAAAGATATAAATAATGAGGTATATAGTTTAGATAACTATTTTACAGGCTCTGAAGATAATCATGTAGATAATGTAACTTACATTAAAGGGAATACTACAGACATTGAAAAGCTTGTAAAATTTACTCCGGATATGGTTTATCATCTTGGTGAATACTCAAGAGTTGAACAAAGCTTTGATGATATTGAGAAAGTTTGGAGATTCAACAAAGAGGGAACTTTCGCTGTTTTGGAGTTTGTTCGTCGAGCCGGATGTAAGATACTTTATGCCGGAAGTAGTACAAAATTTGGAGATGGTGGACTGGGTCGTAATGCATCTCCCTATGCTTGGACAAAAGCTAGTAATACAGAACTTGTTAAAAACTATGGAGTTTGGTTTAATGTCCCCTATGTTATCACTTACTTTTATAATGTGTATGGTCCAAGAGAAATAAAAACCGGTAAGTATGCAACACTGATAGCATTGTTTAAGGAAAAGATGAAAAATAATGAACCTCTTACAATTGTAAGTCCCGGAACTCAAAAAAGAAATTTTACACATATTGATGATATCATTGATGCTTTGATTCTTGTAGGCAATAATGCCTATGGAGATGAATTTGGAATAGGTAGCGAAGAAGCTTATACGATAAAAGAAATTGCTTATATGTTTGGTGGAGATATAGTAATGTTACCTGAAAGGAAGGGCAACAGAATGACTGCAGATGTTATGAGTGAAAAAACTAAAGCACTTGGATGGAAACCTCAAAGGACAATTAAGGAATATATAGAAAAAATGAGGCTTAATAATTGGGAATAGAAAATTTAAGCTCTAGGTTTAGTAGGATATTAGATAAAATACATTATTTGACAGAAAGATTTTATTTAAAATCTGAGATTAAAGAATATATACAGTTGAACAAAAAAAGATTTAAAATTAAAAAGCAACCAAAGTCGAAAGAAATTGTTTTAGTTGATTTTTTAGATTCATATCCAGTAAATGAGACTTATGCGTATATTGTAAATAATTTAATTGTAAAATATGATTGTCAAGTAAAATATTTTAAATTTGATTATGATAAATATGACTTAATGTCTTTTTTTGTAAATAAAAAATTAAAAAAAATTTATGAGTCTTTTAATACAAGACAAGGTTTTTCATATAATTTGTTATATATTTTTTCATCATTAATATATGCATATAAAATTTTTAAAAATTTAAACTCTAAACAAGATATTATAAAAATTAAAATTTATAGTATTCCAGTTGGAGAATTAATATATGATACTTATTTAAGAAAATTCAATGAAAAAACAATAAACATAAATTCAATAAAATTGTACTTAGTAATTTTTCAATCATGTTTAATATTGAAAAGTATCCATGTCTATTTTTCTAAAAATATTATCAAAGCAGTTCTTCCTGGCGATGTGGCTTATATTTTTTCTGGTTTAATTGCTAAGTATGCCATAAAACATAATATTGAAGTATATTCTATTGTAGAAACAGATGGCTTTTTAATTACAAAATTAGAAGATATTAATTATTATAGACGAATGCCTTATTGGGAATATTCACAAATATTTAATAGCCTTAATAAAAAACAAAAAGAAAAAAATCTTTATAAAGCTAAACAACTACTAGAAAATAGGTTAGCAGGAAAAAATGATAGTACATTATCATATATGGTAGGGGAATCTGCTTTTAATAATAAGGCAAAAACTAATCAAATATTATTGAATACTGATAAAATGAAAGTTTTGGTGCCATTACATGATTTTTTCGATAGTCCTCATATATATAGATATATGCTTTTTCCTGATTTTTGGGAATGGATTATAACAACTTTGGATAATGCAAAAAATACTAATTTTGAATGGTATATTAAACCACATCCAAATGCTTTGCCTCAAAATAAAAAAATAATTTTAGAGTTAAAAAATAAATATAAAAATTGTGACAATATAATTTTTATAGAGCCATCAGTATCTAATTTACAATTAATGGAAGAAGGTATCGGAGCAGTTTTTACTGTATATGGCTCCGTAGGACATGAATTTGCTTATAAGGATATCGTTGTAGTCAATGCTGGAGATAATCCACATATCTCATTTAGTTTTAATATTAATCCCCTAAATATAAATGAATATATAAATTGTATTAGATACGTAGATAGATTAAGAGTAAATATAGATAAAAATGAGATATTAAGTTTTTTTTATATGCATTATATTTATTATAAACCATTAGAGTTATTAAGTCCTGTTTATCCACCAAAAAATTATGTCGTTGAAAATAAAATAGATAGACTTAGTAGTAAAAAAAGAAGAATCTTTTATCATAAAAACATTGAAACAGTAAAATTTTATATAAAAAATTATTCTAAAAAACAAGATATTAAAATAAATAATTTTTTAGATGAGGTATTGTAGTTGAAAGAACTTTCTAAATTAAGAAAACAAATTATTTATTCGTACTTGCCTAGAGTTTTAAATTTACTGATTGTCCCTATTCAAGTATCAATATTGACAAAAAATCTATCAGTATCAGAGTATGGAGTACTTACTCTTTTACAGAGTTCATTTGCGATACTTACTTTTATTTTTACTTTAGGCATACAAAAATATTTATCCGTTAAAATCCCAGGAAAAAATACAAATATACAATACGCATATTTTAAATCTTTGTTATTTTTAGAATTATTATTATATATAATATTTGGATCTATATTGTATTTATTTATTAATGATTTGCTTCAGTTTCTTAATATTGAGCAATATAAACAATCAGCAGTGCTTTTTTTAGCCATATATTTTTTTAGTTTACTTTATAATGAACTTGGTAGATTTTTAAATTATAGAAAAATGATTGGTACAAGAGTTTTCTTGGGAGTAGTTGAGAAAGTAATTGAATTATTTACAATAATAATTACCATAAACGTATTACATAAAAATGATATATATCATATTGCGATGGCATATTTAATATTATATGTTTTAATGACAATTTTATATTCTTTTTTTTCAATCAACTATTCAGAATTTACTAAGACAAAAACTAGAAAAATAGTTGTTAAATATGCTATTGCATTTGGCATTCCATTAGTTATCTCAGATATTTCATGGAGGTTAATGCAAAATGTAGATTTTTATTTTTTGGCAAGTATGAATATGAAAGAAGACTTGGGTATTTATTCTTTTATAGCAAAACTTCTAAATTATATCTATTTAGCCGGTTCTCCAATTATTTGGGTAGTGTATCCATATTTAACTGCAGCATTTAATCAAAAAAAAAGAATGGATAAAAAAGTATATTTTTTTATCAAAAGGCAATATAAATATTCTTTTTTATTTTTAACATTTTCAATGGGAATTTTACTGATAAATTTAAATTTTTTTGTTTTACTTATATCAAAAAAAGAATATTTATCTTTGACCAATGCTTATTACCTATATGCCATCTATCCTATATTGCTAACAATAATGTATATACAACAACAAATATTACTATTAAGTGGTAGAACCAAATATATTGGAATGGTTTATTTTATTGGTTTAAGTTTAAATATTGTTTTAGATTATTTATTGATAAGCTTGTTCGGTATTTACGGAGCAATAATTGCAACTATTGTTGCTACTGTATTTATAATTTTAATGCAAAATAGATATACGATTTCAATAAATATGAAAATTTTAGTATTCCCTTTTATAATTCTTTTTATTGTTTTTGGAGTACATTTCTATGTAGAGGATACTTTTTTTGCAAATGTTATATTTATAGTTATATATATGTTGTTTGCATATTTTCTAAAAATATTGAACATTCAAGAAATTAATATGTTTAAGAAAAAAATACTAAAAGGTAAATAATTTGCAAAAAAGAATTTTAATATCCATTGATCATAAATGGAGAGATTTGCCCGGATATGTTTATCTTGGCATATTATTGGAAAAACAAAATTTTCAAGTAGAATATTGTAGAAATGGTCTTGAAAAGTTTTATATACAAGGGTTTAGACCTCATATAGTGGTCATAAACCATTTGTATGATAAAAAAAGACAAGAATATTTTAAAAAGGTAGCAAATTGGGGTGTAAAGGTTGTTATACTTCCAACTGAAGGTATCCCTACCTTGGCAAAATATAGGGAATTTGCAGCGGGAGTTGATAATGATTTAAGTTCTGTAGCACTTCACTTTTTGTGGAATAAACCCATGAAAGAAGTAACAGCTAAAAATAAAACTATATCAGAAGATAAGCTTAAAGTTGTTGGAGTTCCTCGATTTGACTTTTACAAAGAACCTTTAAGTAAAACACTTATTTCAAAAGAAGAATTTATAAAAAAATATAATTTAAAAGAAAATTTACCGATAGTTACTTTTGCTACAAACTATACACAAGCACAATTCGCAGTTCAAAATCAGGAATTTTTTAAAAAAGATGGTGATACTTTAGGATATAGCAAAATTATGGAAGAGTTTGAAGATGAAGAAAGTATTCCACAAAAAGATTTTAAATCAAGGGGTATAGCAGTAAAAGCTTTCGTAAAATTGGTAAAAGAATTTAAAAATGTGAATTTTATACTAAAGCTTCATCCATCAGAAGAGCATACATATTATTTTAATTTATTAGAAAATGAGCTAAAAGAGTACAAAGACAGGGTTGTCGTGATAATTCAAGAGTATATTTGGGATATATTATCTGTTACAGACATAGAACTAAAACGCTCATGTACTACAGGGATAGAGAGCTGGATATTAGGTCACTCTACAATAGAAATGAAACTAAATCCAAATGAATGGTATTATTCTCCTGAGCATGTAGTAGGTAGTGATATAGTTACTTCTTATGATGAACTAAAAAATGTAATTAAAGATTATTTAAATGGTAAAAGTATAAGTAAAAAAAAACAAGAAAAGAGAGAAGATTTTTTAAAGACTTGGTGCTATAAAGTTGACGGTAAATCTACAAGTAGAGTTGTTGATGAATTAATAAAAGTAAATGTTGAAGAGTTGAATATAAAAGTAAATATAAAACAATTAATTATATGTTATTTTCTACAATATGGAGATAATAAGATACATGATATTAAAATTTATGGATTAAAATCTTTTTTAACAAGAAAAAAAATAGATAAACTTGGAAGAATAGATAAGTATTTTAAAAAGGTAGATTTGAAAATATGGAGATTAAAAATTGATTCAATTTATTACAATAATTAGTATAATTATTTATATGTATATAATTTTAAAATTGTTTAAAAAGACTCCCTTTTATATTGTAATGTTTTTTAGCATTATCTTATTGTCGTTTTGGAGAATTGTATCTTCATTTTATATTGAATTGCATGATAGACTATATTCAAGAGAAATATTTGATTATATAACTTTGCATCATGGTTCAACTATAATTTTAATTTCTTATTATTTCTTATTATTCTCTATTATTTATATTGTTTTTAGTGGAAGAGAACTAAATAGATTAAGTATTTTAAAAACAAAATATTTGAAAAAAGATATTTCTTTTTGTGGATTCCCTTTATATTATTATATTTATATATTTTTATTATGTCTTGTGCTAATTTTATTGATAGATATTATTAGGTTTGGGCATAGAATTCCTTTGTTGTCTGGAGTAGAGAGATATGATTTTCAGCATACATTATTGATGTCTTTTTTTTTAAAATATCAATCACTCATATTTATATTTTTAGGAGTATCTTATTATTATGCACATACTAATTTAAGAGTTAGACTAAAAAAGAAAATAATTTATACATTATTTCTTTATATGTTATATTTATTACTTTTAGGGAATAAATTTTCAGCATTTTTTATTAATTTTAGTTTTTTTATTTTGCCAATTGCATTAATTTTTTTGGATTATAAATGGAATAAAAAATTATTAAATAGTTTAATTAAATATATTACTATTAGTAGTAGCATATTGTTTTTCTTTGTTTATGTAAAGTTTAGTTATATTGTTAATGAACGAGGAAAAAGCATTATAGAAGCTAAAGATGATGTTATAGAAAGAATTTTTGTTCAGCAAAATGAATTGTTTTCTCATGCCTTTCATAGACTGTTTATACTTAAACATTACAATTTTGAAGAAGCTATTTATAATATATTTATCAATAAATCACATCTTCCTGGTACAAATACATCATTGCATTATATAATGTATCAGGAATTACCATATAATAATTATATGAATGTTCACCAACAATATACTGGAGCTTTTCCTCAGATTATAATAGAGATGTTTGGTGTTTATGGATCCTATGTAATATTATCAATAGTGTATTTAATAATGTCATTTTTGCTTATAATATTCTATAAAGCTATATTAAAAAAGCATTATATGACTTTAGTTTTTGCTGCATTTGTTGTTCAGCCATTTATTATATTTACATTAAGTGGTAAAATGATTTTTCTAGTTCAATATAAATATTATTTAAAAGTATTATTGTTGATTATATCAATATTATTTGAAGGTAATTTGTATAAATATATAAATCTTAAAAATAAAAAAAACAATCCTGTAAAAAATAACTTAAAGGGAGAGAAGAAACTAAAAAGGTAATAGTCTAGTAACAAAAATGATTAAACAAATGAAAATTTGTTTGACAATGGTAAGGGGTAGCCATTTTAAATGACTATATGATTGTTTATCAAAAACTAAAGAATCACTATCAAATTACTACTTCTTTTGGATGTAGCAACTGATAAATTTATTATAAGGATATAAATGAAAATAATATTTACAACTTTAGCTATGAATCAAACTATATTTTTTGTTGGTTTAGCTAAAGAATTACAAGTGAAAGGTTATGATGTATACATAATTGCTTTTCATGAAGATAGTTGTATTTACATTGAAGAAAATAATATAAGAGCTTATAATATTTTTTCTTATGTAAATTATATAGAAAATATTGATGAAAAGTTTAAAAAAAATGTAGAACTTTATAAAATAAAAAATCCAAGTTTGATTTTAAGCCATGAAAAAGTTGCTTTTAATATAAAGGATGATACAGATATTATGCAAAAATATAATAATTATTTTTATGCTTTGGAAAAAATATTTAAAGATATAAGAAAGCAAGGAAATGAAGAGATAATTGTTTTTCAAGAATTAGGAGGATTTAGCTCTATACTGTCAACATACTTTTACGCACTAAAAAATAATATAGATAATATTTTTATAGAACCATCATTTTATAGAGGCAGAGTTTTTTTTATTAAAAATTCTTTAAAATCAATTAATATTCCAAATAATGAAATCAAGCCAATAAGCAGTGATGTAAAAGAATATTTGTATAATACACTAAATGAAAAGAAGATTGTGATACCTACAAAAGATAGAGAGGGATACAAGAGTCCTATAAATAAGATTATCAATCTTCATAATTTGAAAAGATTTACTCAAAAGATTTACTCAAAACTTTTATTAAAAAAGAAGGAAGAATTTTCATATATTGGGCATCATGTCAAGAAACATATAAAAATGCTTATTAACCAAATACTCTTAAAAAACTATTATCAGGATATTCCAAATGATAAATTTATTTACTTTCCAATGCATGTGCCGAATGATGTTGCTTTAACTATTAGATCGCCTGAATATTTAGATCAATTAGGATTCATCTATTATATTTCTAGGAATCTCCCGCTAGGATATAAGATAGTCATAAAAGAACATCCAGCAATGTTGGGCGATATTGATAGGTCAAGAGTTGTTCAATTGTTAAAAAATGATAAAAATATAGTATTGTTAAAGCCTGATATTAATAATTTTGATGTATTAAATAAGGCTGCTTTGATTATTACTATTAATTCAAAGGCTGGAGCAGAAGCTATACTAAATAAGAAAAAAGTTATTGTTTTGGGCGATGCATTTTATGATAAGTGTAAAATTATTTATAAAGTGAAAGCACTAAGTGATCTTTATGAAAAGATGGTTCAACTTTTAAAAACTGAATATAAAAATAATGATGAAGAAATATACTCATTTTTTCAAAATGTATGGGATAAATCTTATTTTGGTGATTTATACTTTGATGATAGTGAAAATTATAAAATATTCAGTAGATCATTAATGGATTATCTAAATGAGCATTAAACCATTAGTTACTATTATAACACCGAGTTACAATAGCAAAAAATATATTATTGAAACGATAGATTCTGTTTTAAATCAGACATATACTAATTTTGAAATGTTGATTATTGATGATTGTTCTAATGATGGTTCATATGATTTGATAAAAAATTATATTAAATATGATGATAGAATTAAACTGTATAGATTGGAAAAAAATAGTGGATGCCCTGCAATTCCAAGAAATTATGCTCTAAAGCTTACGAAGGGTGAATATATTGCTTTTTTGGATTCGGATGATATTTGGCACAATCAAAAGTTAGAATTACAAATAGAATATATGCTGAAGTATGATATTGGTTTTACTGCAAGTGAGATAAAAATATTTCATTATAAACAGGAGATAGAAAAAGAAACTTCTTTATTGGTTGATTCAAATGCTATACTAACAAGAAAAATAAGTCACAAAAACTTAATTTATAAAAATATAATACCAAACTCTTCAGTAGTACTAAAAAAAAGTATTCTCAAAAATTTTCTTTTTAATGAAGATCTAAAATATAAAGCAATTGAAGATTACCATATGTGGCTAAGGGTTTTGCAAGAACATGATTACTGTTATAAATTTTCCAATCAACTTTTATTTTATAGAATCGCAGAAACATCTATCTCTAAATCAAAATTTGACATGTTCAAAAAACATATTATGCTCTATGAAAATTATAAGTATAAAGGAAAAAGTTTGGGATCTAAAAAATTTTTATATCTTTTAAGCTATATCTATTTTTCTTTCATAAATAAAGTCATAAGAAAAAGAGTTTAGGTATGAAAAAAATTTTAGTAACAGGAAGTAATGGTTATTTGGGAAGTAGTTTCATAAAAAAATACCCAAGTAAGTATGGGTTTGAAAAATTTTCATTATTGAATGAAAAGATAGAATGTATAAAATTTGATGATATAAATACTGTTTTGCATTGTGCAGCGCTTGTACATCAGAAGAGAGATTATCCTTATGAGAAATATCATGAAATAAACGTAGATTACCCTGTAAAACTTGCACTTATGGCAAAGAAACATGGGGTAAAGCAGTTTGTTTTTTTAAGTACCATTGCTGTTTATGGTGAAGATAAAGAAAGATTAAATGAAAATACAAAATGTAATCCAATAACTCCCTACGGTAAAAGTAAGCTAAAAGCGGAAATAGAACTTAAAAAATTAGAAGATGACAACTTCAAGGTATCTATTATACGACCGCCGATAGTATACGGGTATAAAGCACCAGGAAATATGAGAAGCTTAGTTAATTTGGTAAAAAAGGTACCTATCCTGCCTTTTGGAGATATCCAAAACAGGAGAAGTATGGTTTATGTGGGTAACTTGTGTCATTTGATAGATGAGGTTATAGGGCAGGAGGAAGACGGTATTTTTTTAGCCGGTGATGATGTGACGGTGAGTACAACAAGACTTATAGAGCTTATAGCGAAGAATTTGGATAAAAAAGTATTGTTAGTTAGGATTCCTTTTTTTGAAAGTTTTTTAAAGATAGCCAAGCCATCGTTTCATAAAAGACTTTTTTGCTCGCTTGAAGTGGATATAAGTGAAACAAAAGAGAAGCTGGGCTTGAGCAATCCCTACTCCCTTGAAGAGGGCATAAAATATATGATAAAAGGTGAAGATTTATGATATATCTCCTATTGTTTGCCTCATCTTTCATCCTTACTTATATGATAAAAAATTTAGCACAAAAAAAATCATTACTAGCCGAAGTAAATGAAAGAAGCAGCCATGATGTACCTACTCCCCATGGTGGGGGTATAGCTATAGCCATTACATGGTTTCTGGGACTTGTTTATTTTTATATGAAAGGCGAAGTGGATGAGAGGCTTTTTTATGCTTTGATGAGTGGTATTGTTATATCCGCAGTTAGTTTTTTTGATGATTTGTACGGTTTGAGTCCAAAAACTCGTTTGATAGCTCAGAGTATAACCGCTTTTTTGGGATTGTATTTTCTTGGTGGGTTAGATAGTATAAATTTGTTCATATTTGACATAAACAGTCATATCTTTACGAACCTGTTTGCTTTTTTTATGACAGTCTGGTTTATCAATCTATATAATTTCTTGGACGGCATAGACGGATATGCCGGCAGCGAAGCTGTTTTTTTGGGTGTAAGCGGATATATTCTTTTTGGAGGAGTGCATTTTTTGGTGCTCATTGTTTCGGTTTTGGGATTTTTGTTTTGGAATTGGCACAGAGCGAAGATATTTATGGGAGATGTGGGAAGTACACTTCTTGGGTATACCGTAGCGGTATTTACCATATACTACGCCAACATCCAAAGTAGTAACTTTTGGGTATGGATCATTTTATTTGGTCTTTTTTGGTTCGATGCTACTTTGACACTTTTTAGAAGATATAAAAACCGTGAAAAACTCAGTCATGCCCATAAAAAACATGCTTATCAAAGAGCAGTTCAAGGAGGTCTCTCCCATAGTAGGGTCGTTGTCATATCTATAGTTGTAAACATAGTATTGCTTTGTTTGGTAAAGTTTTCTCCAAGCCTGCCTTTGGCACTTTCTCTATCTATCTTGCTACTGTATGGTATGACTAAGCTATGTGATCGAAGAAAGAGTTTTTCATGATTTATATGCTATAATGTTATCAAACCAAGAGAGCAAGGTTATATGCATAAAATACCCATAGATAAACGAATTTTAAATTTTTTAGTGATTATTACCCTTACATGTGCGACTTTTTGGTGGACTTTTTTTATATTTCATAAGCCGTTTTATACCAATTTGGTTCTTAGTGTTATATTGGTTCGGATGTTGGCATCTTTACTTTTGTTCAGCGACTATTCGTTATCATGGTCCAAAGCATCGCAAACTACCTTTCTTATAAAAAGTTTTGTATATATAGCCGCATTTTTCGCATATGCGCCTTTGTTTTATGGTAAAGTCAGATTTGCCCTGATGGCATCAGAACTGTTTTTTTATCTTTTTGCCATAAATTTTGCAGTTTATTTTTACTACTACCTGGTCAATAAAAATTATGTAAAAAAGACAAAATCAGTAGTCATATACGGTGCGGGCAAAGCCGGCACAAAACTAAAGTCCGAATTTGACAATACAGAATACAAAGTAAAATATTTTGTTGATGATGATAAATACATATATAACCGTTCTATTGATTCGGTAAAGATCATATCAAAGCAAAAACTAAAAGATAAGATAGGCAGTGAAAAGCTTGATCTCCTTGTCATAGCTATGCCTTCAGCTTCAAAAATCAGGATAAAAGAGATATATGACAGACTGTCGGTATATTTTAAACAGGTTAAAGTTCTGCCGACAATGGATGAGATACTTAAAACTCAGGATTTTTCAACACAATTAAAAAATATATCGGTAGAGGACCTGCTTGCACGTCATCCTAAAGATTTGGATAAAAAAACCATTTCAGCCTTTATAAAGGATAAAACCATTCTCATAACAGGAGCAGGAGGTAGTATAGGCAGTGAGATATGCAGACAATGTGAAAAATACGGTGCTAAAAAACTTATCCTTTTGGATCACAGTGAATACAACCTTTATACTATAGAGCAAGAGATAACAAAGATCGATAAAGTGGCAGTTTTGCAGAGTGTGACCAAGAAGGAGTTTTTAGATAAAACCTTTAAAACATATAAGCCGGATATCGTTATACATGCAGCTGCCTATAAACATGTGCCATTAGTTGAGTACAATCCCGAAGAAGCTATAGTCAACAACATAGTAGGTACAAAAAACTGTATAGATCTCTCTATAAAACATAAAGTTAAAAAATTCATACTCATCTCCACAGATAAGGCAGTCCGCCCTACAAATGTCATGGGAACGACTAAAAGGATCTGTGAGCTTTACGCGCAAAACTCCAACGGCAAAGGAACTGACATAGTTGGAGTCAGGTTTGGAAATGTGCTTGGAAGCAGTGGAAGTGTCATACCGAAGTTTAGAAAACAGATACAAAGTGGTGGACCCGTAACTGTCACTCATCCTGAAATCACCAGATACTTCATGCTCATACCCGAAGCTTGTGAACTTGTTCTTCAAGCAGGTGCCATTGGCGGCGGCGGAGAGGTATTTGTTCTTGATATGGGCAAGCCCATCAAGATAGTGGACTTGGCAAAAAAAATGATAGAGCTCAGCGGCAAAAAAGATATCAAGATAGAATTTACAGGACTTAGGCCGGGAGAGAAGTTATATGAAGAACTGCTTATAAGTGATTCGGACAAAACTACCAAATATGAATCGATATTTGTAGCAAAACCAACTTTTTACGATATAGACAAGTTGAATGAAGATATCAAAGAGTTGCTTGTATGCGAGGATAAAATCGCAAAACTTAAGGAAATCATTCCAGAGTTTGATCATAAAAACAATATTAAATAATAATTTAAATATATTTAAAATTTTAAAAAAGCCGATTTACTTATCGGTATATTTTAACATGATGATAGAGGGTTAAGCAATAGGGGTCAGGTATTGGGAATAATATATTTATGTTTTTATCATCATAATGTTAGGTTTTTGTTTATTTTATTTTACATTTTAATATCTTTTAGATATAATGTTCACTAATCTAAACAAAAAGGAAATTTAGTGATAGATATCTATCATCATGAAAACAAAATAGCAACTCTTTTTAAAGATGATAAGAAAACCGTTCTAAATTACCAGGATAATATTTTAAAAAACTCTATATCTCTATCCTTGCCAAATACTCAAAAGATATATCTTTGGGAAGATAGATTTTCTCCTTATTTTGAATCTTTTCTTCCTGAAGGTTATCTTTTTGAAATATTTAAAAATCTTTTAACTAAAGAGTATGGATATATTGATGATTATCTTCTTTTTTCTATCCTTTCGCCCAACATAGATGGCAGGATTCAATACAAAAGTGATAAAAAATCGGTTGAATTTGATTTTTTTAATATAGAAAATATCATAAATAATGATACTAAAGATACTTTTAACAAACTTTTAAATCAATTTTTAGATAAAAATGCCATTAGCGGTGTTCAGCCAAAAACAGTTGCTTTACTTAAAACAAAAGAAACTATAGAAGCTAAAGAATATATCATCAAAACTTGGGGCGATGAGTATGAATATTTGGCTGAAAATGAATATCTTTGTCTTAAAGCTGCTAAAAATGCAGGTATTCCGATCCCAAATATTACCCTCTCAAAAAATAAAAGATTTTTGATAGTAGAAAAGTTTACCCATCAAAAAGATGGGATTTGGGGATTTGAAGAGGCATTGTCGCTTATGGATAAAAATCGAATAAATAAATATCAAGGAAGCTACGAACAAGTAGCAAAAGTGATAAGCTCATTTGTAAATGATAGCGGAGAATCTTTGATAAATTTTTACAAAACTATCATCATGAACTATCTGCTAAAAAATGGGGATGCTCATCTAAAAAATTTTGGACTTATCTTTAGTGATGATTTTAGCTCTATAAAATTTGCTCCGGCTTATGATATAGTTACAACTACCGCTTATATCTTTAAAGATAAACCGGCTCTTACTTTAGAAGGAAAAAAACTTTGGTATGGTAAAAAAGAACTTATAACTTTTGGACAAAAATACTGTAATCTTTCACTATCTAACGCTGACAAATATTATCAAGAGTGCATAAGTACTTTAGAAGAATCAATAGGTGATTTAGAAGAGTATATAGCTAAAAATCCACACTTCAAAAAAATAGGAAAACGAATGTTAGATAGCTGGAGATCATCACTTGATCAAAAAACCATAAAGGAGATAGGCATTGACACTATCAGAAATTGGAATGAAAGTTAGAGAAAAAAGAAAAGAGATGGGCATTACTCAAGCTGAACTCTCAAAACAAGCAAAAATGAGCCGAACTACTCTTTCAAAACTAGAAAATGGCTACTTTGGAAATATTTCAGTAGCTACGCTTGATAATATTCTGTCAACTTTAGGTTTGACTATCGAGCTAAAGCCAAGAAATCCATTTGTAAAATAGAGAGTCATTTGTCATGTGTTGGATATAAGTAGCTACCGAGCAATGATCCGGCGGGGTGTCCAAATGGGGGTGGCGTGGACAAAATATAACTAATAGCAATACAATAGCAGGATTAGAGATTTACTTTTCTTGACAAGTTAAATCAGTTATCATATAATTATGTGATATGTATAAGGTATATATTAATGTATAAGTGGAATGAAGATAAAAATTTGAAATTAAAAAGAGAACGGGGTGTTTGTTTTGACGATATTGTTGAGGCTCTTAGCAAAGGTGAGATAGTTGACAACTATAAACACCCATTATCAGACAAATATCCAAATCAGTATATCTATGTAGTATTGATAAAAGAGTACATTTGCTATGTTCCTTATGTAATAGGCGAGGATTATATATTTTTAAAGACAATAATCCCAAGTAGAAAGCTAAACAAAAAATATAAAAAGGGGTCTTGATGCGGTACAGCAAAGAAGAGCTTGAAATCTTAGAAGCGATAGAGAGTGGAAATATTCAAAAGGTTGATTTTGATAAAGAAGAGATAAAACAAAAAGCAAAAGATACGATAAAATATAACCAAGACAAAAAACAAATCAGTATCAATGTAAAATTATCAGATCTTGAAATAATTAAACAAAAAGCAAAGCAGGTAGGTATCCCATATCAAAATATTATACAAGCTTTAATACATAACTATAGCTCCGATAAAATAAAATTGTCTATATAAAATAGCAGGGTTGGAGGTTTACTTTCAACTAACTTTTTATGATATAGATCAATTGAATGAAGATATCAAAGAGTTGCTTGTATGCGAGGATAAAATCGCGAAACTTAAGGAAATCATTCCAGAGTTTGATCATAAAAACAATATACAATAATAGCCTAAAGATATATTTAAAATTTTTAAAAAGCCGATTTACTCTTAGTATAACTAAAAATATGAATATAATTATCTAAAATAATATTATTTAGATAATATTATGAAAAATATATGGAAAAAATATGCATAAAAACTATAAAATTATTTTTAAAGCATTGACCCTGTTTTTGGTAAGTATATATGTAAATGCTGAAGTTAATCTGCTTGATCCGAACAATGGGGCTGTCATAACAAGACCGCCTTCGCAGTATAGTAGTTACTATTCATATACCAGACTGAATGATTTGCAAACTGATAAATATTGGCTCAGCCACTCCGGCGTATTTGTCAATAATGCAATTTTTAAGTTCGATGATTTAAACACCTCAAAAAGTTTTAATGTTTTTAAATTATACAATCATGGCGGATCGCCCTCCATCAAGTCCTTTGCTATATTGAGCTCAAGAGATATGAATCTATCGCAAGATATAGGAAAAAAAGGCTGGGTACGAGCCATATCCGATAATAATATATCAAAAAAAACAGATATGTTAAGCTGGATAGAAGGTGGCGTTTACCAAAATACCGCTTCACAATACAGTAACAGTTATCCTGCAACAAGAATGAACGATTCGGATTATCACAATCGATGGCTTAGTCACACCGGTGTATTTGTCAACAATTTTGACTACAAGTTCGATACCAACTGGGATGAAAACAGTAGTGAGAGGGTAAATGAATGTAGCGCATTCAGAGTAGTTGGAAGCTCTGCAAGCTGGGGCTTGAAGGATTTTCAAGTTGAAGTAAAGTACGCAGGTGATAACAACTGGACATATTTGAGTGTTCCAAACAGCGCGGGTGATACGAATTTTAACTTTCTAAACGAGTATGAAACAGGCGTTTACCAAAATACCGCTTCACAATACAGTAACAGTTATCCTGCAACAAGAATGAACGATTCGGATTATCACAATCGATGGCTTAGTCACACCGGTGTATTTGTCAACAATTTTGACTATAAGTTCGATACCGATTATGACGGGAATGCTGATAACAATATAACGTTTGACAGATTCAGAGTAGTTGGAAGCTCTGCAAGCTGGGGCTTGAAGGATTTTCAAGTTGAAGTAAAGTACGCAGGTGATAACAACTGGACATATTTGAGTGTTCCAAACAGCGCGGGTGATACGAATTTTAACTTTCTAAACGAGTATGAAACAGGCGTTTACCAAAATACCGCTTCACAATACAGTAACAGTTATCCTGCAACAAGAATGAACGATTCGGATTATCACAATCGATGGCTTAGTCACACCGGTGTATTTGTCAACAATTTTGACTATAAGTTCGATACCGATTATGACGGGAATGCTGATAACAATATAACGTTTGACAGATTCAGAGTAGTTGGAAGCTCTGCAAGCTGGGGCTTGAAGGATTTTCAAGTTGAAGTAAAGTACGCAGGTGATAACAACTGGACATATTTGAGTGTTCCAAACAGCGCGGGTGATACGAATTTTAACTTTCTAAACGAGTATGAAACAGGCGTTTACCAAAATACCGCTTCACAATACAGTAACAGTTATCCTGCAACAAGAATGAACGATTCGGATTATCACAATCGATGGCTTAGTCACACCGGTGTATTTGTCAACAATTTTGACTATAAGTTCGATACCGATTATGACGGGAATGCTGATAACAATATAACGTTTGACAGATTCAGAGTAGTTGGAAGCTCTGCAAGCTGGGGCTTGAAGGATTTTCAAGTATTTGTAAGCCATGACCACGGCTCAAGCTGGCAGCAAGTATCCATAAATGGCAATACAACTTTCACAGCCCAAAACACCAATACCCTTCAAACTTTCAACCTCGATTCAAATCTAAGTAATGTCACGGATGTAAGATTTAAAACTATCAATAATTACGGTCATGGAAGTTACGTGGGAGGAAAAGAGTTTGAAGTAATAGGCACAAACAATAAACCCATAAGAACTTTCACAGCCCAAAACACCAATGCACTTCAAACTTTCAACCTCGATTCAAATCTAAGTAATGTCACGGATGTAAGATTTAAAACTATCAATAATTACGGTCATGGAAGTTACGTGGGGGGAAAAGAGTTTGAAGTAATAGGCACAAACAATAAACCCATAAGAACTTTCACAGCCCAAAACACCAATACCCTTCAAACTTTCAACCTCGATTCAAATCTAAGTAATGTCACGGATGTAAGATTTAAAACTATCAATAATTACGGTCATGGAAGTTACGTGGGGGGAAAAGAGTTTGAAGTAATAGGCACAAACAATAAACCCATAAGAACTTTCACAGCCCAAAACACCAATACCCTTCAAACTTTCAACCTCGATTCAAATCTAAGTAATGTCACGGATGTAAGATTTAAAACTATCAATAATTACGGTCATGGAAGTTACGTGGGAGGAAAAGAGTTTGAGTTTATGTGTAAACCAGCAGGTGGTATACATACCTTTGAAGCTTTACAGACATCGAACGTTCAGACATTTAATTTTAATTATCTAAATGGATCTTTGTTTAGATTTATCACTTTAAACAACTATGGATATGGAAGCTATTTGGGTGCAAGAGAGATCGAACTGTATCTTAAGGGGCCCATAGCCAACTATCAGTTTGAATCATGCAAGTATAATGGTAGTGACAATGAAGTAATAGACTCTACCGGCAGTTATAACGGTACATCTGTAAATGGGGTAAATACAAGATATATCTCATCATATGATGATATGTTTGGAAGAGCAGCTGTATTTGATGGACACGACAGTTACATAAAGCTTCCTAACTTCCCAGATATTACTGGTTCAAGAACTATTACTGCTTGGTTTTACACCAAAGATGCCGGCAAGCCCGGTCAAAGAATCTTTGCAGATGATGAGCAAAATGGAAATGGTAATTATGCTTTGAGCATAGGAGATCCAGGAAGCGGGAGAGCGAGATTTTATATACGTGGATTATCTCCTATATCTTTGGACAGTCACAATATCATACAAAGTAAGCATTGGTATTTTGCGGCAGCTACATTTGATAAAGACAGTATGAAAAAAACTCTTGATATTTATGATATAAACGGAACACTGCTTGATAGTGTTTCTCAAACAGTTTCCGGAACGGTAGGTACTCCATCAGGCACTGCAAGCATTGGTGGTGAAACAGATAGCGGTGAAGTTCATAACCGCTTTAAAGGTTATATCGATAAAGTTCTGATTTTCAAATCAGTATTGAGCAGCACCCAGATCGAAGGTATAGTGCAAAACAATCTTCATAAAAAACAGTATAATGGTATCGATATACCAAGATATAAAATATGCCCCGTTGCCGATTACAGACTCGATGATATGTGCAACTCCGGGGGGCAGTCATTTTATGTGGCTGAGAGTGCTATCGGTCTGGTTGGAGTCATAAAGCCTGACGGCGATGCTTTAAAATCAAAAAGAGCAAAGGTATGTACAGGTGCTGAATTTGATGGTCAAAAACAGTATATAGACGTAAATGACAGTGATATTTTGGATAATACGAAAACACTCACAACTACAGCATGGATATATCCGACACAACTTAGACAGACAAATGGAACAAACGCAAGAGGTATATTTTCAAAAAGAAACAGTTATACGGGAAACTCACAATATGCATACGGTGTATTCTTTTGGAACGGACACAATATGAACAACAACGAAGCGGCACTGTATGTTGACATAGACACACAAAATGACAGAACGCACTCTAACAAAAAGATAAAAGCGAATGAATGGACGCATATAGCCATAGTTTTTGACGGCAGGCTGCCAAAAAGTGAACGAACGAAGATATACATAAATGGTATTTTGGACTCGGTGCATAGTGAAACAAGTAGTGCCATACCGGATTATTCCTCTGATTTTTATATAGCAAATTTATACACCGGAAGCCACGAGTTAAAAGTTTTTAAAGGTATTATGGATGAAGTAAAGATATTTGATCAGGCTTTAAATGACTCCGATATCAAAAGGATTTACGATAATGAAAATGCAGGGAGGGATTATACCGGTCAGATAAGACAGTGTGTTTGTACTTCAAACGATAGAAATATTACTTTTAATGCGGTCGATAGATATGGAGGGTGTTACAACTGGGATAATAACATAAAAACAAAAATAGTCAATCAAAATATAAATCTAACTATTTTGGCAAAAGACAGTAATGGATCGGCAGCCAAAGATGCCAATATAACAAAAGTTGAATTGCTGGATTATGGTGCAAGTTGTTCAAATATAAAAAACAAATTTACTATCTGGAGTGGAAACGCTTTGACCGATGAGAATGGATGTTTTGACCTACCTGTTTTTCAATACAGTAAAAGTACGAAGTGCGCGAAGATACAAATCTTTGGAAAGACCGATACCAACGAGACAAACGCAACTTCAACAGATAACTTTGCCATAAGACCCAAAAAGTTTACTCTTTTGCCAAATGCGCCTTTTTATGCGGGTGATACATTTGGCATAACTTTCAAGGCACTTGATGCAAATGATGTGAATGCAACCGACTACAATGAAACAAAAGATGTCTCATTTGTCATAGAATCAAATATAACAAAACCGGGCTGTTTTCAAGGTGTTTTGAATGTAAATGGTTTTAGTTTTCAAAACGGCTTGGCAAATGATGTCAATGCCACTTACTCCAATCTCGGAGATATCAATATAACCATCAAAGAAAAGCCAGGAAGCGAGTTTGCCAAAGTCGACAGTGACGATACAAACGATACCCAAAGATATATCACTCCGGGTTCAGTGATGATTGAAGTTAAACCGTACGATATAAATATCACGAATGTAAATTATCAAAATTCAACCGCAAAAGAGTGGCTTTATGATGCAAATGCAACTGATATGAATGCTACCGTGCAAGCTACCATAAAAGCTTATGCAAAAGGCTCAAGCACAGCTTTGGCGGATTTTAACTCTACATGTTATGCAAAAGATATGAATATATCGTTTAGTTACGATGCAAATTACAGTGATACGAATGTTTCCCTGGACGCTGTTCCTATAGAAGGGGGTTTGAATCTTCAAGATATCAATCATGCATATATCACTCTTGCCTCTTTATCTTTTATTGGCGGTGAGGCAAACGCATCTTATGCTTTCAATGTAAAAAGAGAACGCAATCACCCTTTAAATCCTGTAAAACTAAGCTTGAAAGATATAAATATCACTACATCCGATATCAGTAAATACCAAAATGACGCTATATCCACCGGTAACATAAACGGTGATCAAAACAGTACTTTTTACTATGGCAAGATTTATGTCCAGGATTTTCAAACAACCGAGCAAAATACTACGAGTGGATTTTATATAGATGTTTACTGCAACGGCTGTCAAGATAGTATAAACGGTTTTTTCCAGGATAGTTTAAGCTGGTATAGAAATGCATACGACGGCGGGGTCAGCAAATCCGCACTTTTTACCATCAAACCAAAGCAAAACTTACTTCTCTCATCGTCTGACAAAAGTAACATAACCATATCCCATATAACAGATGCAAACAATGCAAAAGTAAGTTTCGATATCTTAAACTCAAAAGATAGCTACGATACTGCCGTGCTTCATCTCTTGATACCAAAATGGTTATGGTATAATGATTATAAAGATTATAACGATAGCAATACAAGTGACTGTTCAACTCATCCTTGTATCGAGTACAAGCTTTTGAAAAACTCGAGTAGCAGTATAAAAAGCGGAACTTTTCAAGGTTCAGACATCGGGCATGAACAAAACAGAACTATCAAAAAAGTAGGTGTGAAGGTTTACAGGTGACAAAAAAAAGAGAAGGTTTTACTCTTATCGAGCTTATCTTTTCCATGGTGATCATAGCTTTGGTTTTTACCGTTATCCCCAAGATCATCTTTGCTTTTAACAAAAGTGATAATTTTTCCATAAGAGAGGATGCTTTGTTCAACGGTGTATCAACAGTCAATATGATTTCAAGATTGCCGTGGGATGAGAACAATACCTTGCACAATGATATACTCTTAACTAACAGTTCAAACAGCAGATTTGATTGCAATACGACTTCTCACTACAGAGTAGGAGGATTTGTCGGTTCGAGAAACTGTGAAAATGCTTTACAGGCAAGCGCGATATCAAGTGACGGTGAAAGTGATCCTGCGTTTCTCAATGACTTCGATGATTTTAACGATATAAACATAAGTGCCAACATAGGAACAGATAGTCTTTATACGCTTTCAAACAGAGTTTTTTACGCTTTGGATGACAGCACTGTTTTTAGTTATGACTATGCCGGTAAAAGTGTAGTTATACATCTTGAAAATATAAGTGAATCAAACAGTTCAACCAATTTGAAAATGCTTAGAACTGATGTTTACTATAGCGGTAAAAGAGGAAAAGTCAGACAAATATCCAACTTTTACTATGTCTCTTCAAACATAGGACAAGTTTTGATAAAGAAGAGAAGTTGGTAAGAGATATGAAAAAAGCTTTTACTCTTATAGAAATGATAGTTGTCATCGTCGTTGCAGGGATACTTTCAGCCGGAACTTTCATAGCGTTAAAAGAGATATATCTAAGGGCGGCAAAGTCAAAAGCTATCAGTGAACTATCTCAAACTTCACAACTTGTTAGCTCCGAAGTAGCTTCCTTGCTTTATGATAGAGTGCCATCGTCAGTCATAGGATACGATACAGCCACAAATGAGTACCGCTCCATTTACGATATCAATAAAACTTACAATGTTTTAGAGTGGATATCTCTTGCTAAGGAGTCTTTTTTGCACAGAGATTACAGCGGTTTTGTGGATATGAACGCTTCAAATCCTTTAACAAATACTCTTGTTTCACCAGATACAAATATCTCATCCATATCTGATACCGAGAAAAAAAAGTTTGACACAACACAAAATATATATGACAATGACTTGGTAGCACTTATCTTTGCAGGCTCGTTTGACAGCGGTTCTTTGGCGCTTAACAGCGACTTTGACAACTCTTTTGGATGGCATGGAGGAGATGCCAAACTCATATACAAGATAAGCTCATCCTCGATAAATAATCTTATCAGATTAAAATCACACCCAAGCGAGATATATGAAAAGTACTATCTTGTAGACAGTGCTTATGCCTTAGCAAGAGGAGCAGACTTGAATGAAAGCCTTGTGCAAAGCGGATGCGGTTTGGATCTAAGCGGTATAAAAGAGAGTGATTTCAACTCGACAATGTTTTTGTTTTATGATTACAGACCATGGAAAAAAGAGACTTTTTGCGCAGACCCAAATATAACAGGCAGCGAAACAAGGGAAGGTAATGTTACGGTACTCTCAAGCGAAGTAGAAGGTTTTAGGGTAGATATCGTAAACAACAACCTGCAGTTTAATTTGACTTTTAAAAGGGTAATTTCAAGTGATAAAAAGTACAGTGTCACTATATCAAAACAAAAGGTGATATTTTGAGAAAAGGTTTTGGACTTATCTATGCTCTTTTTGTCATAGTGCTTGTTGGGGGACTTATATCTTTGGCGCTAAGATATGCAAAATCTTCTATCGTAAAAACTACAAATATATATGAAAAAGAGAGCGCGGAGCTTTTTTTAAACAGCGCGGTCGAGCTTTCGCTGCTTGCCATAAGCGGGTATAAAAGAAGCAGCGCCAACGGATGTTTAAAAGATATCAACATCACTTCGAATGATAAAAGATTTATAGCTAAAGTACATATCAAATGGTACTATCTTACAGGCGGTTCAAGTGATGCACTTTACTGTGCCAATGACAATATGACTCATGTCATCACCACGGAGGATTCGCAGGGTATGGCGATGCTTGAAGTGGAAGTTGACAGCAATGATACAAATCCGAAAAATTCCATACCTCTTAGGATCATAAGAAGGACATTGCAAAGACCATGAAAAATAAAAGAGCTTTTACTATGATAGAACTTATCCTGGTTATCATCGTTATAGCCATACTTGCCGGCAGTGCCATATCGCTTTTTCCGGATAGAAAACTAAATGACAATGTAAATTATCTTAGCTTACAGATAAAAAGCAAACAGGCAAATGCTATTAATTATGACCATTACCGATTTGGCGATACATTGTGGAAAAAAAGAGATGCTTCAAAAGAGTATGATTTAACATGTATAGACTTAAATATATCCGGCCAAAGATCAGCTTACGGCAAGTCCACTTTGGACAGATTCGAAGAGCAAAAAAACATACCAAAACATTTCTTTTTGGATAAAAGTATAGTTATACAAACGACAGGTTTAAATGATCAAAACCAAACGCTTTGCTTTGATGGAAGCGGAAGGCCTTACACTATGGAGCAAAAATTGCTTAAAAGTATCATAGATATCAAAATGAGCTTAAAAAACAAAACAAAGGATATTTTAGTTTATCCTATATCAGGTTATGTTATAATAAAGTAGAAAGAAAATAGAGGTAAAAATGTCTGCCAAAGAAGCTATAGTTTATATAGATCCATTTTCCAAATCCATCATAAAAGCTGCAAAAAACAGTTTTGAGCCTGCAAAAGCATTAAAAAACTACTTTATAGGTTCAAGAGTAGGGTATGAAGATATCATCACTTACAGTTTTAAAGTCCACAAAAGCATATCCAAAGAGGATCTTGATATCCAAGTAGAGCTTAAGATGTATGAGGATGTGGGACTGAAAACCGATAGAAAGTACAAGATAGGCTATATCAAAAAAGAGCTTGATTATGAAGAGTCTTATATCATAGAAGTTTTTGCCTTGGATATACAGGAGGTAAAAGAGGAGCTTTCTTTTGTTTTTGAAAAAACGAAAAGATTGGATTTTTTAGCACTTCCAAGCCTCGCATTTGAGACATTTTACAAAACCAAAATCCTATCTCCCAAAAAAGATATATTTATATATTTCGATGAAAAAGAGGCATTTTTATCCATATACAAAGAGGGCAGATACCTTTCATCATCATCTTTAAATACTCTCGAAGAAATTGCAAAAGACATTGAAATGGCGATTTCTGAGCCTTTAAGTGTAAAAACTTTGAGAGAGATACTAAGTGAAAAAGGTTTGGATGCCAAAAGATATGATGATAGTGAACAGGCATTATATGATGCTTTAAGATCGGTATTTTCATCCATATTTCAAAAAATCAACAATATAGCCATGCACAATAGAAGCATATTTGGCTTCGATGTGATTGAGAGGATATTTTTAAGTACGGTTGACGGAAGGATAAGAGGGCTTAGGGAATTTGTAAAAAGTATAGGATTTGAAGAAGCCCAACTTGGGGATTTCAACCTTTTCAAACAAAAGAGTGAACATAACTTTTTAGAGCATATCGTAGCTTCATACATCCTCCAAAAAAAGTTGAACAATGACAATGCTGATAATTTTACTTTCGTGGAAAAAAGAAAGCCTTTTTATAAAACCAAAGCGGGAAGCTTCATACTTTTTGCTGTTTTTGCTGTTTTTGCTTTTGGTTCATATCCTGCATATCTTTTGTATGAAAACAATGCCTTGACAAAACAAAGAGATATGTTGCAAAAAAGATATGAAGTATTGCAAAACAGAACAAGAGATATAAAAAGACAGATAGTACAAAGCAAACTCGATATCAAAAAGGTAACCGATGCCATAAATTCACAAAAAGAAAAATTATCCAATCTTGATAAAAGTATAGATGAGTTGGCACTTCTTACTTCAAAAGAAAAAAAGAGTTACAAAACCATACTGCTGCTTGATAAATACTTGCAAAAATACAACCTCTCTTTAAGCGGATTTGAACAAAAACAAAACAACCGTTTGATTTTGGATATAATAGCCAAGTACGATAAAAGAGATGACATAGCAAAATTTATGAAAGATTTGATAAATATCGGATTTGTAGAAGTTTCCACAAAAGAGATAAAGTTGAATGAAAATTACTATATAAGTAAAATCGAGATAGAAAAATGATAAAGTTGTATGAAAATTTTAACAAATACTTGGAAAAACTGCCAAAAAGCCAGCTTGTCATGTTGTATCTGATAGTTATCATCGCCGGCATAGCGCTTGTTTATAACACAGTACCCGATATGACATCCAAAAACGATCTTTTAAAAGATGAGGTGAGTACTCTGCAAAAAAATATACAAAGAAGCGGATCTTTGAGACTAAAAAGAGCTTTGGCGAACAATAAAAAGATATTACTTCAAAAAAAAGAGGAGTTTAGGAAGCTAAAAGAGCAAACCACTTTGGTTTTATCCGAACTTTACTCTTTGAAATTTGCTTTTTTTGATGAAAAAGAGTGGGTAAATACGCTCGATAAAATACTAAAAAAGTCCGTTGGTTATGATATAGAGATACAGTATGTCAAAAATAGTGATATCAACAAACCCACTCAAGAGTTTTCTCTCATAAAAAAGAAAAAAAATATCCAAATCGAAGCCGTGGGAAGTTTTGCAAATATAGTCAAATATATAAGCTACATTGAGACTCTACCGTCACTTTTGAGATTTGAAACTATAAAATTTGGTTTGCAAAACGGTAAAGTAAAAGCTTTGATGGTGTTTGATACATATGGGATAGGCATATGAGATATATAGCATTTATGATCATCTTTCTTGTAGGAGTTCAGGCTTTTTCTATAAAAGATATGGAGAAAAAGATCGCTCTGCTAAAATCTGCCAAAGACTACACCTTTAAAGAGGCAAAAGTACCCTATGATCCTTTTTACAAAGCAAAAAAGATAGTTTCACAAAAAAAGAAGAGCATTAAAACAAAAAAGATCAAAAGAACATACCCGAAACTTATAACGGTACTAAACAATCAAGCTTTTATAAATGGCAAGTGGTACAAAAAAGGTGATATTATAGAGGGTATGATGGTCAAAAAGATCTACAGTGATCATATCATCCTGCAAAAAGGGAGTAAAAAAGTGGTTTTAAAGATAAAACAAAACAGAAAATTTTTAAATATCGTGGAGAAGCGTAAATGAAACAAATACTCAGATGGATTATAACAGCAGGTTTATTTATAACCCTCTCTCAAGCAGCTTGTGAGAACAAACTCTTTTCTTTTAGCATAGGAAACTCTTCCACTTCACAAATAACCATAAAAAACATCCTTGACAATATAGCTGGTAGTTGCGGTATAAGCCTTATATACCAAGATGATAAAGCAAAAGAGAAAGTTAAAAAACCGGTATCTAACCTAAATGTGAAAAATTACACTTTGGAAGAGTTGCTTCACCTGCTCCTAAGTGATAACAATCTCTTTTATACGCTTGATAATGATATTTTAAAAGTTTCATATCTAAAAACCAAATCATACTATATAGACTATGTAAGTTTTACAACCAGAAAAAGTTCAACAAATAAAGTGATAAAAACAGGAAGCGGTAACAGTGACAGTGGAAGCGATTCTACTACTATGGACTTCACTTCGGAGTTTAAATTTTGGAGTAAGATACAAAATGAGATAAATTCGATACTAAACAGACAAAGCGAACAGGGTGAAACCCCTATGCCCGCCCTTGTCAATCAAGATGCCGGTATCATAACGGTAACCGGAACTCCAAAAGAGTTGAATGCGGTGGAAAAATATCTAAAGATCATAAGTCAAAGAATGCACAAACAAATCCTCATAGAAGCAAAGATCATAGAAGTACAGTTCAACAAAAACAGAACTACCGGCATAGACTGGAGCCAGTTTCAGCTTGGACTAAACGGAAGCTCTGATGCTCAAAGATCAAGAGTAAACGGGCTTTTGACCAATACTTTAAAAAAGCCCAATTATCTTGTAGGTTACAACTTTACCATGACCGGGCTTTTGAACTTTTTAAAAACCCAGGGGGATGTCAAGATAGTATCAAATCCAAAGATAATGACTCTAAATAACCAGCCCGCCGTCATCAATGTAGGAACTGAGATAAACTACAGATACGACAGCGGAAGCACTACTACCACTTCAAGCGGAGGAACGACTACCACACCAAACTATGAGACCGATTCCACTTTTGTCGGAGTGACTTTGGATATAACACCGCAAGTAACAAAAAACGGTTATATAATCCTCAAGATAAATCCTGTAGTAAGCGATATAGCCGATAGACATGTGGATGCAAACGGAGTTCCGTTTTTGGCACCTGATATAAAGATAAAACAGCTTTCATCTTTGGTAATGGTAAAAGACAATGCAAAGATACTTATAGGCGGACTTATCAGTAAAAAAGACGGAGTAACCGATACCAGTGTACCGCTACTCTCAAGCATCCCCATCATAGGAAATGCATTTAAAAGCAGTGCGAAGAATATACAAGAGAGTGAACTTATCATAGTCATCGTTCCCCATATCATAAACAACAGCATAACCCCCACCATCAAAAAATATGAACAAGATAAAAGATTTAAAGACGAGTTGAAGTAGATGCGGGATTTTGACGGTGCAAAGAAACTCTTTAGAGATATCATTGATACAAAACAGTACTTTGACAGCGTTAGTGCCGAAGTTGGTAAAAACAAGATACTTGAAGCCATAAAAGAGAAAAATGCTCCTTTGATATTTGTCATAGCGGACCCTGGAGAAGGTAAAAGCTACATACTAAGACTTACAAACGAACAGTTAAAAGATAAACATTTGACTATCTTCATAGATCACCCTTTTTTTGATAAAAGGGATCTTTTGAAGATGCTCTATGAGGCAAAAGAAAAGTTTTTTGATCCTTCTGTCAACTTCAACACCCTAAAAGAGGAGATAGTAAAAGAGTACAAAGATACCAATCACACTATATTTTTGGATGAAGCACAGCTTTTAAATGATGAGCAGTTTGAGCTTATAAGGATACTAAGTGATACCAAAGTATTTCAATTTGTACTTTCCATGCACAAAGAGGAGGGTTCTGCTATACTTCAAAAAAAACATTTCAAATCAAGGACGAAAGTCATAGTTTATCTTCAATCCCTAAGAGTTGATGAGATAAAAAGATACATAGACAGTACTTTGCTTTTAAACGGTTACGGTGATATATCGCAAATGTTTAAAAATGCTCATGTAAAACTGATAGCAAAGCACACCAAAGGGAATTTTAGAATGATAAAGAAGTATCTTTATACACTTTTTGGGCTGCTTTCATACGCTAAAAAAACAGGTATCGTAAAACATCAAAAGATCAACAACTGCCTTCTTAACATGAGTGCTTTGGATATAGGATTGGTAGATGACAAATAGCAGATTTGAAGAGTTGGAAAGAAGATGTAAAAAGATAAAAGATAAAAAGATTATAAAATTTATCATATTTACTCTTTTTTTGGCTTTGTTGGTCGCAGTGTCATATTGGGCTGTAGTAAAATATCCAAAACTTGACAATACGGTAAAAACAAAAAATACGACACCGGTTAAAAAAGTTATATCAAAAACCGAAAAATCAACTTCCAAACCGACTTTAAAACTCGAACCTGTTATCAAGATACCAAAGGTGACAACAAAACCACATATACAAAAAAAGAAAGAAACCGTACAAAAAAAAGAGAAACAAAAAGCTCAAAATCTTCCTAAAAAGCCAAAAACCACAGTTAAAAAAGAGGTCATAAAACCTATTTTAAAGATTGTCACGCAAAATGCCGACAAAGAAACCGTGCTTTTGAAAAATTACAGTATCAACAAAGACTTTTCTTCCGCTTTGAAGCTTGCGAAGTATTATTTTAAGCAAAAAGATTATAAAAAAGCACTTTACTGGGCTAAAAATGCCAATAAACTTGACTCGACAAAAGATGACTCGTGGATAGTATACGCCAAGTCCAAATACGCACTGGGAAAAGAAGAGGATGCCATAGAGTCACTCAAAACTTTTTTAAGTATCTTTTACTCAAAAAGAGCAACCGAGCTTTTAAACAGATATGAAAAAGGACAAAAGTAATATGAGGTTTTTTTTACCGCTCTTTTTACTCTCTTTTTTGTTTGGCGGAAATTTTGACGAAAGAGAAATGCTTCGACTTTATAAACAGGCGGATTATAAAAAAGTGTGCAGATACGCAAAACCGTTTTTGAATAAAATGGACAACTCTTTTTTGTCCTTGGTCGGTGATGCCTGTGCGAAAGAGGATGATATAAATATACTTGGCATTATAGTGGCAAAACTAAACAAAACGAAAAGTGACAGGGCAAATGCATCATACTTCGCTACTTTGATTTTACAAAAAAAGCTTATATACCAGTTTATGAATGACGGTCTTGATCTCTCGGGACTGGTTTTGCCAAAAACTACGCATATCCTATCTAAAGTATTTGAAAAGCTGGCACAAAAAAAGTATGAAGTGATTGAAGATAAAAATAAAAAACTTCGTATAAATGATGGAAAATATATGTATATAGTGTGGTTATCGCATGATAAACCCTCGAAAGTATATATCGGGGAGTATAAAAACGGGCTCTTTTTGAAAAAGCACTGGTATAGATAAGGGGTGAGATTATGTTACAAAAAAAGATAAGACTGGGTGATCTTCTGATAGAAAAAAGATATATAACTAAAGAGGATCTTCAAAGAGCATTGCAGTTACAAAAAGAGGAGAATTACAGATACAAGCTTGGAGAAATCTTTGTAAATGAGGGATTTATGAGCGAAAAAGAGTTGGCGGGACTTTTGGCTGATCAGCTAAAGATAGGGATGGTTGATCTCTATGCCGAGGATGTTGACTTCGAGCTTTTGTCAAAATACCCCCTAAACCTTTTAAAAACTCACAACGTCATACCTTTTAAAGAGGATGAACATGAGATATATATAGCAGTAGCCGATCCGCTTGATTATGATGCTATAGAACATATAGAAAGAGTAAACCCCACCAAACCGGTAAAAGTCTATATAGCTTTAAAACAGGAGATAAATCATATCCTTGACAGGCTTGAACTGATTGCCACTACCAAATCGCTCATAAGCAGCGTAAAAAAAGATATAACAAGCGGAACCTATAGGGCCGATAACGAGCAAAGCTCCATTATGAAACTTATAGAAGTTATCATAAAAAATGCTATCATAAAAAATGCAAGTGATATACATATAGAACCAAGTGCAAAAGATGTGATAGTAAGAAGCAGGGTTGACGGAATTTTGAGAGAGAGTTTTGTTTTTGATCTTGATATTTACAATGCACTCTCTTCAAGGATAAAAATACTTGGAAA
Organism: Thiofractor thiocamini; assembly: GCF_055384375.1. Lineage (NCBI taxonomy): Bacteria > Pseudomonadati > Campylobacterota > Epsilonproteobacteria > Campylobacterales > Thiofractor > Thiofractor thiocamini. The sequence goes on from NZ_AP042389.1 coordinate 1,964,836, forward strand.
CCTCGATATAAGTGAAAAAAGAAAATCCCAAGACGGAAGATTTTCACTAAGTATTGACGGAAGAACTTATGACTTCAGGCTTTCGACCGCCCCGGTGATGTTTGGTGAATCTTTGGTCATGAGGATACTAGATCAGCAAAAGATACTTTTAAAGATAGATGAACTTGGACTTGAAGGGAAAAATCTCGGACTTTTTGAAGATCTCTTAAAAACCCCTTATGGAATTATATTTGTCACAGGACCTACAGGAAGTGGTAAAACGACAACTTTATATGCCGCATTGAACGAGATAAAAAGTATAGAAAATAAAATGATAACCATAGAAGATCCTATAGAGTATCAACTCCCTTTAGCCCAGCAGATACAGATAAACGAAAAAATCGACTATGGATTTGCCGATGCATTGCGCTCAATTTTAAGACAGGATCCAGATATCATCATGGTGGGTGAAGTAAGAGATGAGGAGACGCTAAACATAGCTGTTCAGGCATCTTTGACAGGACACCTGGTTTTTACCACCCTTCATACAAATGATGCTCCAAGTGCAATAACCAGAATGGTGCAGATGAACCTGGAGCCTTATCTGATATCAGACTCACTTGTCGGTGTCGTAGCTCAAAGACTTGTAAGAAAGATTTGCCCTTACTGCAAAAAAGAGTACAAACCTACTAAAAATATCCTTCAAAAGATAGAAAAGTATCTTCCGGAAAATTACAAGTTTTATATCGGAGAAGGGTGTGAGCAGTGCTCTTTTACAGGCTATAAGGGAAGAACCATGATAAATGAGATACTTAGGATAAATGAAACCATATCTCATATGATATCTATCGGTATGAACAAGTATGAAATCGCAAAAAATGCTGAAGAAGGCGGAACATACAGCCCTATGATAGTTGATGGGATACAAAAAGCCGTAAAAGGTGTCACTACTGTCGATGAAGTTCTTAGAGTCACAAGGTGGTAAAGGTTTGAGCTGTGGCATACTTTAAAGTCAAATACCTAAGAAACTCCGAAGAAGAAGAGTTTATAACCGAAGCAAATGCAAAGATAGAGGCTATAAAAGATTTTAAAGACAATCCTAAAGGTATATTTTTAAGCATAGAAGAAGTTGATGAGCCGTTTGACATAAAGATAAAAAGATTAAAAGAGTTTTTAAAAGAGAGATTTTTCAAAAAAAAGATACCCAGTCTTTCATATATAGCGACTCTAAGGCAAATGGCTGTGATGTTAGATGCCGGAATCCCCATAAATACAACATTGAAAACCGTTATAAAAACATGTGACGATAAAAGAGTCAAAGAGATATTTCAAGAGCTTTACAGGGATATCGAATCAGGTGCGAATTTGTCTGATTCGCTGAAAAGATATGAGGAAGAAGTCGGAAAACTATCTATCGTTATGGTAGAACTTGGTGAAAAGATAGGTTTGCTATCAGAATCCATAAATAAACTGGCTGACTTTTTGCAGGAGATCCATGACAACAGGGTCAAATTGAAAAAAGCCACTAGATATCCTCTCTTGGTAATAGTTGCCATGATGATCTCATTTAGCCTTGTTATTATTCTAGTCATTCCCCAATTTATGGATATATTCAGTGAATTTCAAGCCCAGCTTCCTTTTCCCACAAGGCTTCTTATATGGATAGAAGAGGCTATAAAAAACTATGCTTTATATATACTATCGGGAGCAGCTATCATCTTTTTTGTACTCAACAAAGTTTACAAGAAAAATGACAATTTTCACAGATTTGTAGATAAAATAATGCTAAAAGTCTATATAGTAGGAAGCGTTATATATCTTTCCATGGTTGGAAGATTTGTTTATATATTTGACAGGCTCATATCTTCGGGACTTCCTATCATAGAAGCTTTGAAAACCGCTATAAGTGTCGTCGATAACAAGTATTTGAAAGAGAGATTGGAGATCATATCCCAAAGTATCGAAGAGGGAAATTCTTTGACAAACGGCTTTAGGGAAACCGGTCAGTTCGAGGGGTTGGTCACTCAAATGATAGAAGCTGGAGAAACAAGCGGTTCACTCGGTAAAATGCTCGATAAAGTTTCGATATATTACAAAAACAAGTTTCAAAATCTTGTAGATAATGTCTCCACTATGATAGAACCCATACTTATAGCAGGTATCGCCGGATTTGTTTTGCTTTTGGGCCTTGGTATATTTTTACCTATGTGGTCACTTGCCGGAGCGGTTGGAGGCTGATATGGTTGATATGCAAACAGGTACGATCATAGTGGTCGTTTTTAGTACCATAGTCTTAGGCATAGGGCTTTGGATCATCCATAAGATAACAAATATATGATTTTTTAATTGCAGGTTATAGAGATATTGCTGTAATTTGTCGGCGTGGTGCCATTGACATCTATAAGCATTAGATCTCCAGAATGCAGTACTTTGCCGGAGTAATTTTCTTTGCAGGTTTTGTTTGGATTGATATAAGAAGCATACAACCAGTAGTCGTTTTTATCAGGACGTCCCTGTATATCACTGTTTTTTGCGTTTTTATCATACTTGACACCGTTTTTTGCATTTGAGGCGGGACCGGTAAAGATGGAAAAAGTAAAGTCGGTTGTATTGTTTTCATATACTTTTTGAAATTTATCACCGTTTGTGTTGGACTTCAAAAGAGCGCCGAAAGTTTGAGAATTTGCCGATAAATCAGTAGGGTATCCAACGGAATTTAGAGGATGGATGCTACTATTTTGGTTATTTCCCCAGGTAAAATCACCTTCGTTGATACTCCATTCTCCGTGAGCTCCGTCAAGTGCGGTACTGACCGCCGACATAGTAGCTACCTCGGCGGTTTTTTTGGCATTGTCCTTCACTCCCATGAACTTAGGGATAGCAACACTGGCAAGTATACCTATGATAACAATGACAAAGATAAGCTCTATCATTGTAAAGGCTTTTCTTTGCATTGTTAAAAATTATAATCCGTTAGTATAAAAGTGATACTCATGGGTAGGATTGTTCGAAGCACCAGTGTAGTAAACATTTGCTTTGTTGACCTGTGCAGTACCATTTACATCTATGAGTTCAATCGTTCCAGCTTCCACAACTGTTGGATTGATATCTGGATCATGTGAATTTGTAATATTTAAATCAACCGGTGAAGGGTTGAAGATCCAAAAGTCATTTTTGTCAGGTTTTCCAGGTATATCTTCTCCTGGATGATCAGTAGGGTATTTAACACCACTTTGAGGATTGCTTGCTTTGCCTGTAATGATGACGGGATTGAAATATAATCCATCTTGATAACTGAATGCTCCGTTGGAATTGAGTAGAGTAAATCCTTGGATTTTTAGGCTCTTTACTTTTTTGGCTACTTTGCCAAGTACACTTTGAGCATCATTTGCTTTTTTGAAAAGACTTCCTCTGTGTGTTATGTTCGCAGTTGAGTCATTCATATCTGAATCAGCTAAATTGTACCAATTGACTTTAGTATCGCCATAATCGTCATATCTTCCTTCCTGCTCGGCAACAACGGCAGATGCAAGTCCATCCATTGCTGAAACTTCACTGTTTACCTTTGCTCTATCTTTAACACCATTAAATTTCGGTAGTGCAGTTGCCGCCAATATGCCTATGATAACTATGACAAATATAAGCTCTATCATAGTAAAACCGTTTCTTTTCATAACTTCTCCCTTTGAGTTGGTTAAATTTTATGTATTATACTTCTATATCGGTAAAAATATCATAAAATTAACTATTAGTTTTTATAACATATGGATTATTTATCATTAAAATTGTATTATTTTCACTCAATATTACAAAAAGGTGTTTTTAATGAATGAACTTGTTTCTATGTCGATAAATCTACATATCTTTTTTGTCTTTTTAGCTCTTTTGTTTGCACTTATAAACCTTTTTGTGGTAAAAAGTTGCAGTGAGTATGTAGCTATGACCAAAAAATATGAACTTTTTTCTCCTCTTTACTATCTAAGTCTCAGTGTTGTTATATTTACCGGCTCGGTTGTAGTCGCCGTTTTTAAATTTGACATAAACCATGCCGTTTATCTGATGATACTGACCTCTGTCATCATCATAGCAGGAGCATTTAAAAACCACAGGCTTTTCAAACTGACAAGAGTAAGGGATGAAGAATCCCAAATTGTCTTTAGAAAGTTCGCCGTTAAAAAATACATAGTAGATATAGTACTTATCATCATAACTATAGCTTTGGCATTTGTAATAGACTTGTTGTGATATGATTATGCACCATTAACTTATCACATTTTTTCATAATCAAGGCAACACTTTGCAGGAATAGCCGTAGCTATTTCAAGAAGTGTTAACGAAGAGTATGGACAAATGTGTTAAGCCCGAAGGGTAGCCTTTAAAGAGGCAATCTTGCACAAAACTTTTTATCAACATAGCTTTGGGCTATGCCTCAAAAAAGGTTTTGCACAATCTCACCTCTTTAAAGACTATTAATGATGTATAATTATATCGCAACAAGTCTACTTGCTTGATTTTAAAAGTTTATTTTGATATAATTTCATTTCCCCTCCCCTATATAGCAGCAGGCTTCTTTTTTTGGGAGTCTGTTGCGTTTTTAAACCTTACGGGTTAAACTCGCGGGATTAGGAAAATATCAAATTTTATAAGGAATTAGAAATGAAAAAGGGTATCCATCCTGAATATGTTGAGTGTAGTGTTACTTGTGCCTGCGGCAATCACTTTACAACTATGTCAAACAAACCGGAACTTAGAATCGATATATGCAATGTTTGCCATCCGTTCTTTACCGGTAGCGAAAAGATCGTAGATGCAACAGGTAGAGTTGAGAAATTTAAGAAAAAATACAATTTAAAATAAGATTTAAAATTAAGAGGCCTTGTCTTGGTCTCTTAACCTCATGTTATACTTCATCCCAACACCCATAGGAAACATACAGGATATTTCTCTAAGAGCCGTAGAGCTGCTTAAAAATGCCGATATAGTTTTTTGTGAAGATACAAGAGTTACAAAAAAGCTGCTGATGTTACTTGGTGAAAAGTTTGGGTTTGAGCATCATATCCAAAGATTTTACTCTTTGCATTCACACAATGAAGAGAGCGTGATAAAAAATATCGAGCCCGAGATATTTAAAAAGAGTGTGCTCTATCTTAGTGATGCGGGAATGCCATGCATCAGTGACCCGGGAGTGAAGTTGATACAATATGCCCAGAAAAACGATATAGAGTATGAAGTACTGCCCGGAGCCAATGCCGCGGTTACGGCATATGCTTCTAGCGGTTTTATCGAAAAAGAGTTTTTCTTTTTTGGATTTTTACCACATAAATCAAACGAAAGAAAAGCCATACTTCAAAATATACTAAATAGCGGTTACAATACCATTTTATATGAAGCACCTCACAGGATAAAAAAGCTAATCAACGATATAAATGAGATAGATAGCGATAGAGAATTATTCGTTCAAAAAGAGATATCTAAACTTCATCAAAAGTGGTTCAAAGATAGTGCAAAAAATTTGACGAAGCTTTTTGAAAGTGAAAATTTAAAAGGTGAATGGGTTGTTATCATAAAAGGGATAAAACTACAAACTTCCATTATAACAAAAGATGATATACTAACTCTTCAAATCCCTAAAAAACAAAAAGCTAAACTTTTAAGTAAAATAACAGGGGAGAGTGTAAAAGAGATATATGAAAGAATGGTGAATGGGTAGATGGGTGGATGAGTGAATGAGTGAAATACCCATATACCCATACTCCCATCTGCTCATCCTCCCATCCTCTCATTTTCACCATTAAAGCACTTTTTCAATAACTTTTTGATAAAATCATTAGATGATAGTATACGGTAAGCAGATATCTTTATACATTTTGGATAATTTTCCTGAAATGATCGAAACAATTTATCTACAAAAAGAGATAGATAAAAAACTTTTTTACAGATTTTCCAATCTTGGTAAAAAGATAGTAAAAATTGACCCCAAAAAAGCTCAGGCCATGGCAAGAGGCGGTAATCATCAGGGGTTTTTGCTTGAGATCGGAGATATTGAATTTGCCGATTTTAAAGATATAAAAGACCAAAGTGATTTTTTGCTGGTTTTGCACAATATAACCGATGTCGGCAACATAGGTGCCATAGTAAGATCCGCTTATGCTTTTGGAGTGGATGCGATTATCATTACCGCTCAAAAAAACTTTTCTTTGGAGCCGGTCATAAGAAGTAGTAGCGGTGCGATGCTTGACATGCCTATGGTTTTGTATGCGAATGTTTTGGATCTTGTAAATGAACTTAAAACAAGCGGATATAAAACTTACGGAGCCGGTTTTGGAGGCAAAGATATAAGAAGTGTGGAATTTCTTGATAAAAAAGCCGTTTTTTTAGGAAACGAGGGAGAAGGAATACCACAAAAAGTTTTATCAAAACTTGATGAAAAGATAACGATCGATATGGTTAGAGACTTTAACTCTTTAAATGTTAGTGCTGCAGCAGCCATCATATGTGACAGGATTGCCAATGGACAGTGTTGAATTTTTTAAAAATGTTGACTTGGAAGAAGTTTCGAAAAAGACTCTTATATCCAAAAAAGATTTGAACTATATCAAAAACGAAGAGTTCGATAAACTGAGTAAGACCAAAGGACTAGGATTTATAAAGATCATCGAAAGAGAATACAAAGTTGATTTGAGTGATATAAAAGATAAATTTATAGAGTATTTGAAAGAGCACGGTAAAGATAAGACAAAAGAGTTCTTTGTGCCTCCTCCAAAGCAGCCTGTGAAACTGTTTTCAAAATTTGTAGCGGTTATCCTACTTCTCTTGATAGCCATAGGGATCATATATATCATATATCTCAATATAGGCTACCGGTCATCTTCAAATGAGGCAAATATAGAAAAGAACCAAATCGTAAAAGAAGCTAAGTATTTATCCGGTATAGATGTCAATGAAAGCAATATCACACAAGAGGATTATTTTCCTGCTAAGAAAGAGCAAGAGAGCAATGCCTCAGACACCATGCCATCAAGTAGTGAAACAAATAGTGCAGAGGGTTTGACAAAAGAGGCAAATGTAACTTCAACAGATACAAATATCACCAAGAATGAGCCTCTTAAAAACGAGAGCACTAACAATGAACAAGCAGTTACCAAGCCAGATAAAGCAAAAGAGCAAAACCAAACCAAAAATGATAATAATACAACTATCCAAAGCTATACTTTTACGATAGTTCCAAAGGCCAGGATATGGGTTGGCGTGGTCGATCTTGATAACTTCAAGAAAAAATCATACCTAAAAGATACAAATATAACGATAAAAAAAAGTCACAATTTCATAGTTGCGACCGGTCATGGAGAGTTTAAAGCATTTTTCAAAGATAAAGTTTTGGAATTCAATACAAAAAACCCTATAAGATTTCTTGTAAAAGACGGCAATCTTTCTCAAATCGACAGAAAAGAGTTTATAAAACTGAACAGAGGTAAGTATTGGTAAGGATCGTTATATCTTTTTTTCTTTTTACTTGCATACTCTTTGGCGATATGATCGATGACAAGATAAAAAGTTTTATAGGGGAAAAAGAGTATCTCGGTAGCCAAAAGATCATAAGCATTCTTTTAGGTGATAAGAAACAGTACTATTTGGGTGATAAAAAAGTTGATGTCGTAAAACTTTTAAAAGTTTTGAAAAAAAACGGTTTTATGAGGCTTGACTTGAAAAGTGTAAACAGTGTGAGTATCACTTTTACGACAAAAGGCAATCCGCTGCTTTTTTTAAAAATCCTAAATACCACGCTGAACTCTATGGGTTTCAACTTTTATATCACAAAAAAAGCGCTTAAAAACAGTGACGGTTTTTCGTGGACCATACAGATGAACAGCGAATATCTTGTCGACCCCGTAGTGCTTTCAAACGAATTGAAAAAATATGGATGCTCTATAGTCGATATAGTGAAAAAAAGCAAAACCAACTGGAGTTACTTTATATCTTCTTCCAATGCGAAGCTTTTATCCAAAGAAGTAAACTCTATGGTAAGTTACAGGCTTAAAAAACCTATAAAAAGATACTGGCTTACTCTTTTGGATATGCCAAAAACCATCAATATCAAAAGTTATCCGTTAAACAGATGGCATCCGTATATCGCTTTTTTTGACAGTAACCTCGATATACTTTCTGTTTACTCAAGTGATGAGGTCGCTAAAAATTTGGAGCTTGATATACCTGAAGATTCCAAGTATATCATGATAGATGACAAATATACCATAAGCAATATCCGTTCAGGACTTAAGATATATACTAAAGGGCATCTCTAAAAACCCTATATTGGTGCATAGGGTTTTTAGAGATGCCCTAAATAAGGATATAAAATGTTTCAAGAGATTCAATTTAATGCTATAAACAGACTACCAAATTATGTGTTTGCCGAGATAAATGAGATAAAGATGAAGGCAAGAAGAGCGGGAGAGGATATCATAGACTTTTCCATGGGCAATCCAGACGGCCCGACCCCTCCTCATATAGTGGAAAAATTAGTTGAAGCGGCACAAAAACCAAAAAACTACGGATACTCAGTAAGTAAAGGTATCTATAAACTAAGACTTGCCATAACCGACTGGTATGAAAGAAAGTACGGCGTCATACTTGACCCCGAAAAAGAGGCAGTTGCTACAATGGGTAGCAAAGAGGGATATGTCCACCTTGTTCAAGCTATCACAAACCCGGGAGACGTTGCCATAGTTCCGGAGCCTGCTTATCCCATACATACTCATGCTTTTATCATAGCGGGTGGGAATGTGGTAAAGATGCCCTTTTTCTACAATGAAAAATATGAACTTGATTATGACAAATTTTTTGAAAGTCTTAAAAATTCCATCGAAGAGTCTATGCCAAAACCAAAGTTTTTGGTAGTAAATTTTCCTCACAATCCTACCACTGTAACCGTTAAGAAAGATTTTTACGAAAGATTGGTGGAACTTGCCAAAAAAGAGAGATTTTACATACTTAGTGATATAGCTTATGCGGATTTGACATTTGATGGTTATAAAACACCTTCCATCTTTGAAGTTGAGGGTGCAAAAGATGTGGCGGTTGAGAGTTTTACACTCAGCAAAAGTTATAATATGGCAGGATGGAGAGTAGGTTTTGTAGTGGGTAATCCAAAACTCATAGGTGCTCTTCAAAAGATAAAAAGCTGGTTTGATTATGGTATGTTCACTCCCATACAAGTTGCAGCTACCGTGGCACTAAACGGTCCTCAAGACTGTGTAAAAGAGATAATTCAAATCTATAAAGGAAGAAGAGATGTACTTTTACAAAGTTTTGAAAATGCGGGGTGGAAGATAGAAAAACCAAGTGCAACCATGTTCGTTTGGGCTAGAATCCCTGAAAAATTAAGACATTTGGGAAGTATGGAGTTTTCAAAACAGCTTTTACAAGAAGCCAAAGTAGCCGTAAGCCCGGGTATCGGTTTTGGAGAGCACGGGGATGAGTATGTGCGAATCGCGCTTATAGAAAATCACAACCGTATAAGGCAGGCCGCAAGAAATATCAAACAATATTTAAGAAACAAAGAGGGTAAAAAGTAATGTTGAAAGTAGGCATAGTAGGGCTTGGTACTGTTGGAAGCAGTGTAGTGAAGATTTTACAGGAAAATGCGGATATTATAAGTGCTAGAGCCGGCGTTAAGATAGTACCGGCTATCGGCGTAGCAAGAAATCTTGAAAAACATCGGGATTTGGATATCGTTTTAAGTGACGATGTGGATGATATACTTGAAGATGATAGTATAGATATGGTAGTGGAGCTCATAGGCGGGGTTGAAAAGGCTTATGAGATAGTAAAAAAAGCTCTTTCAAAAGGAAAGTCGGTAGTAACTGCAAACAAAGCGCTTCTTGCATATCACAGGTATGAACTTCAAGAGTTGGCAAACGGTAAAGGTTTTGGTTTTGAAGCGAGTGTGGCTGGAGGGATTCCCATCATAAAAGCCTTAAGGGAAGGGCTTAGTGCGAACAGAATACTATCCATCAAAGGCATACTAAACGGAACTTGTAACTATATGCTTACTAAAATGATAGAAGAGGGTGTGAGTTTCGATGAAGTTTTAAAAGAGGCTCAGGAACTTGGATATGCCGAAGCCGATCCTACTTTTGACATAGGAGGGTTCGATGCAAGCCACAAGCTTTTGATACTTGCATCCATAGCTTACGGGATCGATGCCAAGCCTGAGGATATACTCATAGAAGGCATAGAAGGTATAACAAAAGAGGATATCTTTTTTGCAAAAGAGTTTGACTACAACATCAAGCTTTTAGCCATCGCCAAAAAATCCAAAGGAAAAGTAGAACTTAGAGTTCACCCCGCACTTATAAAAAAAGAGCAAATGATAGCAAAAGTGGATGGTGTTATGAATGGCATTAGTGTGGTTGGTGATTTTGTGGGAGAAACACTCTACTATGGAGCCGGTGCGGGTGGAGATGCTACTGCTAGTGCGGTAGTAAGTGATATCATATCTATCGCTCGTGGGGATGCTTCACCTATGCTTGGATTTAAAAAGCTCATCAGCTTTGATGACTTGGTTTTGGTTGACAGGGATGACATAGAGAGTGAATATTATGTTCGAATGAGCGTGATAGATGAAGTAGGGGTTTTAAGTCATATCTCTTCAGCTTTTGCAAACCATAGTATATCCATAGACAGTTTTTTACAAAAATCATCTAAAAATAGGGATAGAACCACACTTCTTTTTTCAACACACAAATGTCAAGAAGCAAAGATAAAAGAGGCTTTAAAAGAGATAGAAACACTTGACTTTGTAAAAGAAAGACCCGCAATGATCAGGATAGAAGATTGAGCACAAAAGAGGTAGATTCTGTTTGTACCTACTGTGGGGTAGGGTGTGAGATAACAGGAGTCATAAAAGATAATCAAATCCAAAAGATATATGCCAAAAAAGAGTCTTTGGTAAGCAGGGGGAAACTCTGCATCAAGGGTAAAACGGGATGGGATTTTGTTCACTCTAAGAAGAGACTTCCAAAAGTAAAGATAAGAAAAAGATTTATCTATAAAAATGAACTTTACTTTCCCAAGGAGATAAAAGAGGCTCTAAAAAATCCTATAAAAGAAGATGATGAGTTCATATATCCTACTTTAGAATTGGCTTACAAGATAACAGCATGGAAGCTCGGGCGTATCAGGGATATGCATGGAAGCGATGCCGTAGCAGGTATCGGAGGAGCAAGAAGCAGTTGTGAGAGTGGCTATCTTTTTCAAAAATTTATAAGAGAAGTAATGCTTAGTCCCCATATAGATAACTGTGCCAGGGTTTGTCATGCACCCAGTCTTAAGGGGATGAGAAAAGTTATAGGTGAAGGAGCTGCGACCAATCCGTTCGATGATATAGAAGAAGCCGATTTTATCATGATATTTGGCTCAAATACCACAGAAGCCCACCCCATAGCAGCTACAAGAGTGACAAATGCTCTAAAAAACGGTAAAAAAGTAGCAGTTTTCGATGTAAGAGAAACTCATATAAGTGCAAGTGCAACCTATGATGTCACTATCCCTTTTGAGAGTAATCTTATGGTTTTAAATATGCTAAGTTATGTCATACTCAAAGAGGGGCTTGAAGACAAGGAATTTATCCAAAAAAGAGTAAGTGGGTTTGAAGAGTATAAAAAGTCCATTCTAAATGATGCTTATGCAAATCCTGACTTTTTTTTAAATATCAAAGGGTATGAGCATTTAAGTGAAACTATAAAAAAAGTTGCAAGAGAGTATGCCAAAAACAGATCCGTTATAATGTGGGGTCTTGGCATCACTGAACATATAGACGGCTCTTATGCAGTTGAAGCATTGTGTAACCTTGCAGTAATTACCGGTAATATAGCGGCAAAAGGAGTCGGGCTTATGCCTTTAAGAGGACAGAACAATGTCCAGGGAGTTTGCGATATGGGGTGCTTACCATACTTTTTACCTGATTATAAGACCCCTGATAGAGAAGGCAAAAAGACCCCCGATCTCATAGATGAGATGATAAGCGGGGGGATAAAAGCACTACTAAATATGGGAGAAGATATAGCTCACATACATGCCAATCAAAACAAGATAAAAGATGCTCTTTCAAAGCTTGATCTAATTATAGTGATGGAGCTTTTTGATGTTGAAATCACCAAATATGCTGATATCATCTACGGTGTAAAAAGTGCTTATGAAAAAGAGGGAGTTTATATAAATGCCGAGAGAAGACTTCATCTTTCATCCGCTTTGGTTGAGAATGATTTGCCTGATGACTGGGAAGTGTTAAGAGGTATTGCAAAAGAGTTTGGTGAAGATTTTGGTTATCACAATGCAAATGAGATATGGGATGAAGTTAGAAGTGTAGCAAAAGAGAGATTTAATGGAGCAAGTTATGAAAAACTCAAAAAGAAAAAGCTTGAAGGTTTGCAGTGGCCGGTAAGTAAAAATGATACTCCAAGGCTTCATCTCGATGGATTTAGAATGGATGATAAAAAAGCACATTTGAGCTACAGGCGCTATTTTCTTAGAGGAATGGTTGAAGAGTTGTACAGGAAAAAATCAAGCGGGTTTTATCTAACCACGGGAAGAGTCATAGCCCACTACAATAATGCAGCACAAACTCTAAAATCCCCTACACTTTTAAAAAGACACAGTGAAGATGTACTTCATGTCAGTATAGAAGATGAAAAGTACTTCAAAGATGCCAAAAAAGTGGTATTGTCATCAAAATACGGTCAAAGTACACCTTTGAAAGTTAAAATAACCAAAAAATTAAAAAGAGGAACTCTCTTTTGCTCATTTCATCATGCCAAAAGCCATATAAATTATCTTTTTGGAGATGAGAGTGATGAACTGACAAAAACAGCAAGGTTCAAATCGGTTAAAGTGGATGTTGAGCGGGTATATGGGTGAATGGGCAGATGAGTGATGGGTGAATGAGTAGGGAAGTTGGGAATATTGCTGAAGATAGGGCGGCAAGATATCTTCAAGATTTGGGATATGAGATAATTGATAGGAATTTTTACTCAAGATTTGGTGAGATTGATATCATCGCTAAAAAGGATAAAATTTTACATTTTGTCGAAGTAAAATATGGCAAAAATTTTGACCCTATATATGCCATAACCCCAAAAAAATTGGATAAAATGATAAAAACCATAAATTACTATATACTGAAAAATAAATTGAATCTATCTTTTAGTGTCGATGCTGTTATCATACAAGGAAAAGAGATAGAATTTTTGGAAAATATCACTCTTTTTTAGAGTATTTGTAGATAAAAGAAAAAACCTCCGCAACCGCTTGATAGAGATTTGGAGGGATTTCTTTGTTCAACTCTATCTTGCTTAGCATTTCAACTAGGTCTTTATCCTCTTTTATGGGTATATCATTTTCATTTGCCAATTTTATGATCTTCTTTGCTGTCTCTCCTTTTCCTTTCGCGGCAACCGTAGGTGCCTTTTGCTTTTTTATGTTATACTTTAAAGCGACAGCCTTTTTTAGTTTCTTCATGTTTTTATATCCACGCCCATTTGGGTTTTGTCCATCTCTTGTGTATCATATCCTTTTTTGGATAAATTTGAAAAGAAGATATTTGTTTCATAGCCCAAATCTTTTAGTTCGTTTTCAAGTTCAACCCCATGTTTTTTCAGCTTTTTTTTAAGAGCATCATCTATTATATCCATTTTTAATGAGAGTTTATCTTTGTGAAAAAGCATGAGTATATCGACTTTGCCGTAGTGTTCTAAAACAAGTTCAATCTTGCAGTTAAATGCCTCTTTTTCTTGTAGTTTTGCCATAGAGAGTGTACCATCTTTTAACTCATCCCACGAAAAGGGGATATATGATAAAAAAGTCTGGGATATATAGGCATTTGTTTGAACGGCATGTATCTGGGTTAGTGTTTTATCGACGGTTGATTGCAGGGATTGGTTGTTTTTCAGGGTATCGCTGTTTTTTATCTTTAAAAGTATGGCTTTTATATCTTCATTTTTCAACTTATCAGGTAAATTACCGCCTTGAGAGAGGTCATGAAGTTTTGATTCTAAAAATACACCGCTGTTTTTTATATTTTGCTTCAAATCGATATGCTTTATATCTTTTATAAAGTGTTCCAATCCTTTTTTTAGCGGTAGGATTTTTTCATCGTTTGGAAGCATTTTTGATATTTCATTTATATTTTTTGTGATATTGCCTATGTTCTTTATCATTGTTTTTTTGTTTAAAAGTTTTATACTGCCGGCTTTGTGGCTTAGGAGTGTCTCTTTTATGATAGTATCGAAGTGCTTTATCTCTTTTGGTATTTCGTTTTTTATACCAAGCAGGGAAGATATAGTATCGATATTTTTTTGCAGTAAAGCCATATCTTTTTTAGGGAGTTCGTTTGAAAGCATATCTTTTATGTCAAATAATTTTTGTGTCAACTCTTTAAAGAGTGGCTTTAATGTTTCAGTATCACTTTCTTTGGAAACAGCTTTTGAAAAATCATTTAAACTTTTTATGAGATTTTTTAGCTTCGGAGTGTTTTCATGCTTTTTTGCCAAAAGATGCAAACTTTCCTTTACATCATTTGTCATCTCGAGTATCATTTTGGAAGTCATTATATTTTTTAATCGGATTTGTATCTTTTTGATGAGGGATTTCATCTCTTTTGTGGTTTTTTCTTCTTGCGGTAGTGACTTTAAGAGATCATCCAGCAGCATATCCAGTTTTGATATGTTTGCAAATGTCGGCTTTAGATGGATTAGTTGAGTGGTTATATCTTTAGGGAGTGCTTTGTTTTTAGGTAAACTTTCTATGAGGGATTTTAAATCATCCAACTCTTTTGATATATCTTTTAAGAGTTTATTTGCCATCTTCCCTGAAGCCTGTTTCTTCTGAAGCAGGTTTTTTATATCATTTTTTAAAAAAGCGGAAAGTTCAAGAGCCATGTTATATCTCTCTTATCAACTCTTTTAATTTTTCCAGTGTATTTATCTCATCTATTGTGTAAGTGTTGGTACGATAAGTGATGATATCATGTCTTTTAAATATATCCAAAAGAGTACCGTTTATATCAAGCTCTTTTTTTGAAATGATGATAAAATCATCACCTTTTACCCTGAAGACTTTCGAAGTTTTAGAATTTTCTTGGAGTGCTTTGGAGATTTCTATGAGGAGTTCATCTCCTTTTTCCCAAGAGTGGTTTTTGTTGAAATTTGTAAAGTTATTGATGGCAAATGTGTATATATAATCAAAGTTGTATATATCCTCAATGATATATAAATGCTTAAGATAATCTACATTGTAGCATTCTGTCAAGTGATCTTTGAAAAAATATGCAAATCTAGCATCTAAAAGCGGATCTTTTGGAGTTTGCTCAAAAACAGCACTATCTTTGATATCTATATCTTTTAAAGCTTTTAGAGTATGATCCACCAGATTTTTGTCAAACCAGATACCGCTTAGCGATTCTATCTCTTTAAGAGCATCGGATTTGTTTTTTGCAGGCTTGTATATCCTGTTTGTCGTCATGGCATCAAATGTATCGGCTATGGAGAGTATTTGGGATAAAAGAGGTATCTTTTCTTTTTTCAATCCAAAAGGATAACCACTTCCGTCATATCTCTCATGATGGTACAAAATGATTTCAGATACATCTTTTAGGAATGTCATTTTCGAGAGGATTTCATACCCTTTTTTAGGATGCATCTTTATGATATCATATTCGAAGCCGTTTAGTTTTCCAGGCTTCAAAAGGATACTATCAGGTGTTTCGATCTTGCCTATATCGTGCAGTTCACCTGCTTTTTGAAGATCTTCTATATCTTTATCGGATAATCCCATCTGTTTTGCTATAAGAGTAGCATATTCGCTGACTCTGCTGTTGTGACCGGCGGTATAAGGGTCTCTTGCTTCTATAGCTTTATTGAGTGCAAATACCATCTCTTTATAGTTTTTTATCCTGTCGGTAAGAAACTGAAGATTTGTCTCTTTTAAATATTCCACTTTCAAACAAAGCGAAACATCTCCTGCCAACTCTTCTATAAGGCTTATCTCTTTTTTTCTAAAGCCGTATTTTTTAGTAGTGTGAACCATTATAATACCATAGGGTTCTTTTTTATCTTCGCATTTTATAGGAGTGGCAAGGATATAAGTCAAGTTTTTAGTATCCATGCGATCTTTAAAAAAGCAGTCTTTTTCTGAAAATTTAGCTACTGTTGTCATATCATTTTTGAGTGTTTCGATGATATGGTTTGCTTTGGGGCTTTTCATATCAAGCGATATCTTATTTTGCGAAAACTTTTTGGAATGGGAAACTATATCCAACTTATCTTTTTTTGCTATAGCTATGCAGGCCATTTCATACAGATTCTCTTCAGTGATCTTTTCACATACTTTGCCAAGCTTATCTTCTATGTCGGTACCTTCTAGTAGAACCTGATTGACATTTTTTACAGTATTGATGATCTTGTTTAAATATAACTCTTTTTGGTATTTTTCCTCTATGACGGATGTAGCTTTTTTGACCATGTTGTGCAGGATCAGATTGATAAACAAAAGTAGCAGAATCAAACCCGCAAGAGTCAAAAGAGCTATAAGCGTGTATTTCAAATATCTGTTTTTTTGGACTTTTATATCCAGGTACCTGTGCAAAAGCTTATAATACTTCGAATCCACATCTATCTTGTAATTTTTCAAAGCATTATCTGTCATATTTTTTAACTCTTTATCATTTTTGTTGAAAGCGAAGGTTACAGGTATTTCATCTATGAAGATATCTGTTTTTTTAATATCAGGAAATTTTTGCAGATAATTTAAAAATATGACACTGTTTGCAACTATGGCATTGAGTTTTTTTTGATGAAGTTCATTAAAAAGTTTTTTATAACTGTCATAGTAAAAGATAGAAGCGTTTATTTTGAAATTTTTTATATTTTCCATAAATATATCCGCATGAATATCGCCTTTTAAAAGTCCGATCTTCTTATCGTTCAAATCAGTCCAAAAATTTATCTTTTCTTTTTTACCGGTATATATGGTGCCGTAATTTGTAAGTATGGTCTCACTGGAAAAAAGATACTCTTTTTCTCTTGATTTCGTTTTTGCTATAGGAGAAAGTATATCGATAGTTCCGCTTGAGAGCATTTGCAGGCACTGTTTCCATTGGCATTTTTTATAAACGATATGAAGGTCGTTGTTATCAGCTATGATATTTAAAATATTTGGAAACAGTCCGTCGGCATAACCCTTTTTATCCATGTATGAAAGAGGAGGGTTTTCGTAAAGTCCTGCATATACGGTTTTTTTTGCATAGAGGTATTGGTTAGAAAAAATGAAAAAAAAGAGCAGAAAAAAGACCCCTCCGTTTATAGTCTTTTTCATGATGATTCCTATTTTTACATATGATTTATACTAAGTTGCTAAGCAAAGTTAAACCAGATACTATAACATTATATAATCAACAGTATTAAATAAACATTAAATAATTTCAGCAATGTTTTATCTATAACTCTTTATGTGATATATTATTGCAAAAGCATAATTGCCTTTTAAAGAAAAGATAGTATAATATCACTTCAAAGTGTATGAACACTTAAAATTTTAAGGAGATTATAATGGGAAAATATTTGGAACTTAACGCATCTAATTTTAACGATACTATAAAAGAGGGTGTAGCGTTGGTTGATTTTTGGGCACCTTGGTGCGGACCTTGTAGAATGATAGCTCCGGTTATCGAAGAGTTGGCAAACGATTATGAGGGAAAAGCTAAAGTCTGCAAAGTCAATACCGACGAAGAGCAAGATATAGCTATACAGTACGGTATCAGAAGTATACCTACTATTTTATTTTTCAAAGACGGTCATTTGGCTGACCAGATGGTAGGAGCTGCAGGCAAGCAGGTAATCGCTGAAAAGTTGGACGCCCTTTTAGCATAATGGGCTTTAAAAAAGGGAGAAAGATTTTCTCCCTTAACTATCTCTTTGCATCGTTTTTCGGTGCATTGATGATAGCAAGTGCGTATGCGTACTTTAACTATAAATTTGCGGAGTTTAAATTTATCGATTTTGACAAATGGATTTTTTATGAAAAAAAAGATATATTTAAACCTACCCAAGAAAATTATGTAGTCATCATATTTAGTTCCCACAAAGATAATCCCGATAAAATTATAAAAAAAATAAAAAATAAAGCAAAGATTTTAGCCATAGATATTTACCAAAAAAGATTTAAAAACAGTAAAAATGTGATATATTTGACAAGTGGTATCAATACACTTATCGCTTTTATACAAAGATTTAATATATACACCATACCATCAGCCTTTTTTATAAAAAAGGTTAAAAATAACAAATACAAACAAAACAGCATGGTTGAAGCTGTTAACTAAAAAGGATATAAAATGTTGGATTTAGCGATCATAGGCGGAGGTCCTGCAGGACTTACAGCCGGTCTTTATGCCACAAGAGGCGGATTGGAAAATGTAGTAATGTATGAAAAAGGCTTACCCGGAGGTCAAATCACCCAAAGCAGTGAGATAGAAAATTATCCCGGGATTTCTGAAGTGGTTACAGGTATGGAGCTTATGGAGAGTTGGCCCAAGCAGTGTATGAGATTTGGCTTGAAGCATGAGATGAAAGAGGTGACAAGAGTTTCACTAAATGATGATAAAACTTTCAAAGTCTATATCGCAGGTGGCGAAGAAGTAGATGCCAAAAGTGTTATAGTCTGCACCGGAAGTACTCCAAGAAGAGCAGGTTTTGAAGGTGAGGATGAATTTTTTGGCAAAGGCGTGAGTACTTGCGCGACATGTGACGGATTTTTTTACAAAGGCAGGGAAGTGGCAGTTCTTGGCGGTGGAGATACCGCTTTGGAAGAGGCTTTGTATCTATCCAAGATTTGCTCGAAAGTTTATCTGATACACAGACGTGATGCCTTTAGAGCCAGTCCCGCAACAGTAAAAAGAGTAAAAGAGAGTGACAACATAGAGTTGGTTTTAAATTCCGGGATTAAAAAAGTATATGGAAACGCTATGGGCGTAGAGGGAGTTTTGACAGTTGACAAAGAAGGGAATGAAAGAGACTTGAAAGTTCCCGGGATTTTTGTATTTGTCGGTATGAATGTCAACAACTCCGTACTTAAACAAAGTGACGGAAGTTATCTTTGTGATGTAAACGAATATGGTGAAGTGATAGTAGATCTTAGGATGAAAACATCGACTCCGGGTCTTTTTGCGGCAGGAGATATCAGGATAGAAGCTCCAAAACAAGTAGTTTGTGCTGCCGGAGACGGAGCTACGGCCGCACTAAGTGCCATACCTTATGTAGATGCTTTAGGAGAATAAATTGATAAAAGTAGGAATTCACGGATCAACCGGAAGGGTTGGAAGACTCTTGATAGAAAATTTGAAAAATGATGATAAAGTGGAGATATCTGTTTTACATGCCATTGAAGAGTTCAGTTTTGAAGTACCTAAAGGTGTACTTATAACAAATGATACAAAAACTCTTCTTGAAAACTCAGATGTCGTTATAGACTTTACACTTCCAGTTGGCACACAGTCACTTTTGGAGTGTGCTATAAATGAAGTGCCAAAACCGCTAGTCATAGGTACTACAGGACTTAACCCACATCAACACAATCTTATAAAAGAGCTTAGTAAAATAGCACCCGTTCTTTACTCTACCAACATGTCTTTGGGAGTAGCGGTACTTAACAAGCTTGCTTATCTGGCTTCTGAAGCTCTTAGTGATTTTGATATCGAGATAGTTGAAATGCATCACAGATATAAAAAAGATGCACCAAGTGGTACGGCTTTGACTTTGGGTGAAAGTGTAGCAAGTGCCAGAGGTTTGATACTTGATGAAGTGAGAGTAAGCGGTAGAAACGGCAACATAGGTGAAAGAAGCAAGGATGAGATAGCTATCATGGCTTTAAGAGGCGGTGATATAGTGGGTCGTCATACAGTAGGGTTCTACAACGATGGTGAATTTATAAAGTTGAACCACACCGCAACAAGCAGAGATACATTTGCCAAAGGCGCTATAAGGGCTGCAAAATGGATAGTGGGTAAAGAGCCAAGGCTTTATAGTATAAATGATTGTTTAGGACTGTAAAATGTGTGCGGTAGTAGGAGTATATGGTGATGAAAATGCTTCCAAGATAGCTTACTATGCACTTTTTGCCATGCAACACCGTGGACAGGAAGCTACGGGTATAAGTGCAAGTGACGGGAAACGCATAAAAACCATAAAAAGCAGAGGTTTGGTTACCGAAGTATTTGACAATGATTCACTAGATATACTAAAAGGTGATATGGCTATAGGTCACAACAGATACTCCACTGCCGGTCACGACTCCATACTGGATGCTCAGCCTATATTTGCGAGATACTCTTTGGGTGAAATTTCCATAGTGCACAATGGTAACTTGACCAATAAAAAAGAGGTAAGAGACGAACTTATAAAAGAGGGTGCTATATTTGCAACCTCCATGGATACTGAAAATGTCGTTCATCTCATAGCAAGAAGCCAGGAAAAGCATTTAAAAGACAGGATCATTGAAGCTCTTGAAAAAGTCAAAGGAGCTTACTGCTTGATCATACAAAGCAGGACCAAAATGTTCGTTATAAGAGATAGGTACGGAGTAAGACCTTTGTCTCTTGGCAGGCTTGAAAGCGGAGGTTATATCGTAGCTAGTGAAACATGTGCTTTCGATCTTGTGAAGGCTAAGTTCATAAGGGATATAAGACCGGGAGAAATGCTTATATTTGACAAAGAGTTGCCTGAAGAGATGAAATCCGTTCAACTGTATGAGAGTGATTACAGACCGTGTGCTTTCGAGTATATATACTTTGCAAGACCTGACAGTGTCATAGACGGCAAAAGTGTTTACAAAGTAAGAGGAAGGATCGGCTGGGCTTTGGCAAATGAAGCAAAACATATAGAAGCCGATATGGTTGTTCCTGTTCCTGACAGTGGAGTAGCTGCGGCTTTAGGGTATTCTAAAAAGAGTGGAATTCCTTTTGAATTGGCAATTGTAAGAAACCACTATGTGGGAAGGACTTTCATAGAGCCGACTCAGGAGCTAAGGGATATGAAAGTAAAACTTAAGCTCTCTCCCATAAAAGAGAAGATAAACGGTAAAAGAGTCATAGTTTTGGATGATTCACTTGTCAGAGGAACAACATCAAAGCAAATTGTTAAAATGCTTAGAGAATCAGGAGCCAAAGAGGTTCATATGATGATAGCGGCTCCCGAGATAAAATACCCTTGCAGATACGGTATAGATACCCCAAGTTTTGATGAGCTGATGAGTGCAAATAAATCCAAAGAAGAGATAAGAGACTATATGGGGGCGGACAGCTTGACATTTTTAAGTATAGAAGCCTTGAAAGAAGCCATAGGATATGACAGAAACTACTCGCTAGTCAGCTTTGACGGAAATTATTTTATTACTTGACATATTCAATGATTTGATGTATCATTTTGTATAAACAACAAAACAGGAGATAGCATGATTGCTGTTACAAAAAAATGGGGAAACTCTTTGGCGATTAGAATCCCTAAAGATATAGCAAAGACATTGGATATTTCAGATAATTGTGAAATGGAGATGGAAATCAAAGGTAAAGTTTTGACTATCAAACCTAAAAAGAAACTTTCGTTAAAAGATTTAATATCTAAAATAAATAGTGAAAATATCCATAAAGAGATAGATAGCGGCACAAGTGTAGGCTATGAGGAGTGGTAGATATATCCCAGATAAAGGTGACATCGTTTGGTTAGATTTCAATCCTCAAACAGGAAGAGAACAAAGAGGAAAAAGGCCCGCGATAGTTATCTCTCCCAAGTTGTATAATGAAAAAACTTCTTTATGTATATGTTTCCCAATAACTTCAAAGATAAAAAATTATCCATTTGAAGTAAAGCTTGATAAAAAACTACCTATAAAGGGCGTCATACTATCTGATCAGATAAAAAGTTTGGATTTTGCAAAAAGAGAAATATCTTTCATGTGTAAAGCAACTGACAACATGATAAAAGAGATACAAGAGAAAATTTTTCTTTTATTGTCGTAGATATTTAGTGACAGTATAGCTTATATCTTATATCCGCTTTTTGGAAGTAAGGCGGATAAGGCATGGTAGCACTGAAGTTTTTGATTTCGCCCGGTTTTAAATTTTTTGCTATGGTAAAATCTTTTATGATGGTCGATGGTCTTTCGTTTTTACTTGAAAAGAGTGAACTTAACCCGGATCTTGGAGCATAGAAGGTTTTGCCGGATAAATTGTTGACATTGAGTGCATTGTTCACTATCTTTACTTCGAGTTTACAGTGTCCGATTTTAAATCTGCCTACATTTTGTACCTGTCCGAAGAACATGATCGTTTCATTTAAAAGTACTCTTTTGTGAGTGATATTTACAAGTTTACCTTTTTTTGTATATTTATCAAGTACAAACATTGAAAAAAGTGCAAGCATACTTGTAACCAAAAATGATGAGAATACCATAGACCAGAATATTTTAGGATTTGTCTCCTTTTTGGAAACTATGACAAGCAAGATAAAAAGCAGTAAAAAGACACAAAGTGTTATCCAATGCAAAATAGTAAAATATGTCATTTTTATCCTTTAATAGCAATCCATCTTGGCAGTAAGCTCATCATCTTTTGTATATATCGTATTATCTAGTATCTTTTTTAGTTCCTCCGAGCTGTTTTTTGGTATATGGTCATATATGTATATCGACTTTACCGCCAATGGCTTTAATCCGTATATCAGTTTTTTGATCTTTGAAGGACTTTTTTTGATAATATTCAACTGTATGTAACATACGTTAAAGTCGATTTTAGAAAGATTTTTTATATTCGCTTTTATCAAAAGAGAATTGGAAAAGTGCAAAGGCTTGGTTTCTTTGATAGCCAATTCGCTTTTTCTTAGAGTTTTATTTAAAAAAGTATAAACTTCATAAAATCCAACCGGCGGTATCATCAAAGTAAAAATGATAAGTATAAAACCTAAAAGAGGTTTTTTGAAAAGAAGTATCAAAGAGAGGATAAAAAAAAGCAGAAAAACCGCACCAACTACTCCAAGTCCTATATAGTCTTGCAAACTTAGATGATGAAGATACAGTTTGATAAATTCCAAAATTTTGCCTATGTTTTTCTGCTCTTTTTCTCTTCTATGCCGCTTATGTCAAATCTTTTTTTCAATTCGTTTTTTATCCTATCTGGATCAATGTTTTTGTAAGCCAATGCTACAAGGGTATGATAAGTAAGATCCGCCGCTTCATATATGATCTCTTCAGGATTTTCATCTTTTACGGCAAAGCAAAATTCGCCTGCTTCTTCAACCACTTTTTTAAGGATTGTGTTTTCACCTTTTTTATAAAGTGAAGCAGTATAGGAAGTTTTAGGATCAGCCGTTTTTCTCTCTTGCAAGGTATGATAGAGTTTATCCACTACACTGTAGTTGGTCGTAGCATCCTCTTTTATATCAGATACAACTTCAGCGGTATCGAGTTTGGTAAAAAAGCAGCTCTCTCTCCCTGTGTGACAAGCTGCACCTCCGACTTGCTCTACTGTCAAAAGTATCGTATCGTTATCACAATCTATAAAGATATCTTCCACTTTTTGGATATTGCCGCTTGTTTCACCTTTTTTCCATATGCGTTGTTTGCTTCTGCTAAAGTAGTGGGCAATTTTGGAAGAAAGTGTAAGTTTTAGCGCTACTTTATCCATGTATGCAAGCATCAAGACTTTTTTGGTTTTTACATCCTGGGCGATAGCAGGGATGAGAGGGGACTTCTCCCAATCAACCCTGTTTGCGATTTCTTCTATCTCATTTATTTCCAACTGAAGAACTCCTCTGTTTGTTCTTGCTGTCTAACCATATATTTGGTACCACTCCTCCAGGAGTCAAGAATATCTTGGCATCTTTATTGGATTTTAGAGCCTCGTTGAATTTACCCTGAACATCGAGCTGGCGAAGTTTCAAGAGATTTGGCGTGACACTTTTGCCTAGTCTTTCATTGGCATATGACTGGGCATCTGCTTCTATCTTGACAGCAT
Organism: Thiofractor thiocamini; assembly: GCF_055384375.1. Taxonomy (NCBI): domain Bacteria; kingdom Pseudomonadati; phylum Campylobacterota; class Epsilonproteobacteria; order Campylobacterales; genus Thiofractor; species Thiofractor thiocamini. The sequence goes on from NZ_AP042389.1 coordinate 1,988,873, forward strand.
CCGCCTGACCTTGGGCTCGAATCTTTCTGGCATTTGCATCACCCTGAGCCAAAGCGGCATTTTTTTGAGCAGTTTGTTTTGCTTTTTCCACTTCATATCTGGCTTGCTGGGCTTGTTGTTTGGCTATCTGGACTCTTAGGATTTGATCTTTTATCTTTTGGGGAAGAACTATCTTTCTAAGTTGAACTGCCAAAAGCTCGACTGGTTGACCCGGCTGTGCATCGATCCTGTCTTTTATACTGCTTGTTATCTGGGCTGCTATCTCATTTCTTTTTACAGGCAGTTCTTCGGCGGTATATTTTCCTACTATGTTTCTTGTTACATCCCTGACGACCGGATTTACTATCTTGTCTTCCCAGGAAAGTCCCCAGGTTGCGATAGTTTGAGGAGCACTTGCGGCTTTTAGCTTGTATTGAACCGTCAACTCTATAGATACGGGTAGTCCCCTTGCATCAAGCACTGAGATGGCACTTTTATATTTTATGCCCGAATTTGGAGCTTTTATGGATAAGTCCTCATTATTGGTATAGTTTATGATCCTTACTCTCGTATCGACTACAAAGATATCCTGGATAAAAGGGATGAAAAAGTGAAGACCGGGGTTCAATGCTTTTGGATCGTACTTTCCGGCCGTCGCTTTTATACCCACTTCTCCTGAGTTTATCACAACAAACGGTTTTGCTATGATAAGAAGTCCTATAACTATAATAAGAAGATATAGCAACCCGGCTTTTTTGCCTAAGTCTTTAAAAAACTGCGGTGGTTCAAAATTGTTCCCTGATTGGTTATCATCATCTCTTTTTTTGCTATTTTTATTGAAATAGTCATTTAAATCTGCTGGCATTATTTTCCTTTATATGTATGTCAGTAATTGTTTATACTTCTTGTTTCTTCCATAAACTACATCAAAGTATGCATCTTGTAGTTTTTTTGTTATTTCCCCTCTTTTTCCGTCCCCTATGACTCTGGCATCCACTTCTCTAACAGGAGTGAGCTCTGCTGCAGTTCCGGTAAAAAATGCTTCATCAGCTATAAATATCTCATCTCTTGTGATTCTTCTTCTTTCAACCTTTAAATCAAAATCACGAGCTAACATCAAAACAGTATCTTGAGTGATGGATTCAAGTGAATTGTCATTTGGTGGAGTTATAAGCACACCATCCCTTACTATGAAAAAACACTCCCCACTGCCTTCTGCTACAAATCCTTCATCATCAAGCAGTAATGCTTCTTCATATCCGCAGTCGATAGCTTCAAATTTTGCCATTTGTGAGTTTAGATAGTTTGCAGCCGCTTTTGCTTTTCCCATGGTGGATTTGACCGAATTTCTGGCAAATGAGCTTATCTTTACTCTAATACCCTTTTCCAAACCTTCATCTCCAAGGTAACTTCCCCACTCCCAAGCCGCAATAGCGACTTTTACCGGAGCATTGATATGGTACAGTCCCATTACCCCGTACCCCAGGTATATCAAAGGCCTCAAGTAAACATTTTGTTTGAAATCATTTGCTTTTAAAAGTTCGACCTGGGCATCTTCAAGCTCTTTTTGTGAGTATGGAGACTTTATCATAGTGATCTTTGCGGAATTTAAAAGTCTTTTTGTGTGGTCTTGAAGTCTAAATATAGCAAGTCCGTCTTCTGTCTGGTATGCTCTTGTTCCTTCAAATACCCCGTTTCCGTAGTGCAGAGTATGAGTCAGTATATGTACATTGGCTTCATCCCACGGAGTGAGTTTACCATCCATCCATATATATTTTGCTTTTTCCATGAAAAATTCCTTAAGCTATTTTTAAAAGTAATATATTATCCAATATAACATTAAAACCTCATTACGGTATAGTTTATAAATCTTTTTTAAATATATTTTTGTATAATAAACACTTCTAATATTATAATACAAAGTCATTAAAACATGAAAATTGACAAAGCAAACAATAAAAAACTTATCAAATGGATATATTTTGCTCCATTACTTACTATCATCATAATCGTCACATCCATAGCGACTCTTTTTATATACAAAGAGAAGAAGGTGTATAAAAACGATATAGATGCATACAAGATCAAACTGCTAAAACTAAAAAAACTTGAAGTGGAAGACAGGATAGTGAAATTATCCCAGCAGATAGAATTCAACGAAAAAATACTTCTTGAACAATCAAAAGAAAATGTTAAAAATATGGTTGATTTTGCATATAAAATCATCCAAAAAACATACAAAGAAAATAAAATCTTCGGTAAAGCATATGCTATAGGTATCATAAGAGACAGACTGAGAAATATGCGTTTTTTCGATAACTTAAGCGGATATTTTTATATGTACAAGATGGATGGAACTTGTTTACTTTTGCCTACCAACCCCGAATATGAAGGAAAAAATCTTATCAACGTAAAAGATGCCGCCGGTACAAAGATCATCAAAAAAGCCATAAGGATACTTAAACAAAAAGGTAAAGCATTCGATAGTTGGTATTGGTATAAGCCAGGCGAAAAAGTCATGAAAAAAAAGATAGGGTATTTTAGATGGTTCAAGCCGCTTGATATATATATCGGCAGTGCTTTTTATGAAGAAGACATCATAAAAAAAGCCAAAAAAATAGCATTGAAAATCATAAGAAATTACAGATACGGTGAGAAAGGGTATGTCTTTGCATATGATTTTAAGGGCAATACGCTTAGTCATATTAAAAAAAATCTGATAGGAAAAAACAGGATAAATCTTTTTATTGACAACAGACATATTCTCAAAGAAATGATAAGAGGAGCCAAACTCAATAAAGATGGGTTTTTTATGAGTTATATGGCTTCTTATGATCCAATTACCCATAAGCCTTCAAGAAAGATTTCTTATATAAAAAGTATGCCGGAATTTGACTGGATCATAGGTGCAGGTTTTTATGTAAACGATATAAGAAAAGCGGCTTTAAGCCAATATGAAGTTTTACAAAAAGAGTTAGACAGGATCATTCAAGCCATCATAGCCATATCCATGATCATGATCATAGTTTTAGGTGCGGTTATGATGATGATTTCAAACAAGATCAAGCGCATTATAGACAGTTATGAAAATGACTTGTTAAATCAGTACAATGAAATTATCAATCAAAAAAGGGTTTTTCAACTTCTTTTTGAAAAATCGAAAGACGGAATATTTCTTGATAGTAAAGAGAAGTTTTTAGACTGCAATGAAGCTTCGGTTAAAATGTTCGGCGCAAAGAGCAAAGAGGAGCTTTTAAAACAAAATGCTTTGAGTCTTTCTCCAAAATTTCAGCCTGATGGAAGTTCATCCAAAGAGAAGATCGTTTTTGTTTTTAACGAGGCAAAGAAAAACGGAGTTTACAGAGGCGAATGGCTTGCCAAAAAGCTTGATGGTACTACCTTTTGGATAGATATGGTAGTAACCGCTATCAGCTTGGATAACAATTTGGATAACAATATAGTTTTTTACAGCGTTTTTAGAGATATCACCCAAAGAAAAAAGATCGAAAGAGAGTTGAGAGAAAATGAGGCAAAACTTGTCTACAGAGCAAGACACGATGCTTTGACAAATTTGCCTAACAGGTTCATGTTTAATGAAGTTATAACTCATGAGATTTTAAGAGCGAAAAGAGAAGATAATAAAGTAGCTGTTTTATTTATGGATTTTGACGGATTTAAAAACATAAATGATTTTTACGGACATGATATAGGTGATGAACTTTTGATACAGGCGACTAAAAGATTGAGAGAAGAGATAAGGCAAAGCGACTATCTTTTCAGATTTGGCGGAGATGAGTTTGTATTTTTGTTCAGTGATTTTAGAAGCGAGAATGATATAATCAAAATCGCAGAAAAACTTATCAATACATTTTCACTTCCATTTTCCGTAAGAGGACATTTTGTAAAGATAGGCATAAGCATAGGCATATCCGTTTTTCCTGATGACGGTATAACCAGCGAGGAGCTTTTGAGAAATGCAGATATTGCTATGTACAAGGCAAAAGAGAGAGGAAAGAACAGGTATGTATTTTATGAAGAGAAAATGTATAAAAAGATCATACAAAAACATATCATCGAAGAAGATTTGAAAAAAGCTATAGAAAATGATGAATTTGTAGTTTACTATCAGCCTCAAGTCGATATAAAAGCCAAGAAAGTCATAGGTCTTGAAGCATTGGTCAGGTGGAAAAAAGACGGCAGGATCGTAAGCCCCGGAGAATTTATAGATATAGCTTCTAGTTGTAATCTCATGGATGATATAGGAAGCATAGTTATGGGTAAAGCCATTAAGTTTGCTGCAACTTTGTCCAAAATATACCCTGATGTGGAAAAAATCTCTATAAATTTAGACGACAAACAACTTAAAAACAGTAATATTTTAAATACCATAAAAAATTATTTAAAAATTTATAACTGTGATGCTAAAATGATAGAATTTGAGATAACCGAAGGTTTTGTTATGAATGATGTAGAGAGTTCATTTTTGTTGCTTAAAAATATAAGAGATATAGGATGCTCCGTATCCATAGATGATTTTGGAACGGGATATTCCTCTTTGGCATATATAAAAAGACTTCCTTTGGATGTTATCAAGATAGATCAGTCATTTGTCAGAGACATACCGGGTTTTATAGAAGATGAAGCGGTCATAGGAACCATTATAGAGCTTGGCAAAGGACTGGGTCTTAAGATAATAGCCGAAGGAGTGGAAACACCAGAGCAGGAAAAATTCCTATATGAAAAAGGGTGCTATATCATACAGGGGTATTATTACTCCAAACCGTTATCTCAAAAAGATATAGTTGCATTTTTAAAAAATTTCACCAAACAAAAGGAGAGAAGATGATAGAAGTAGGAAAACCGGCAAAGGATTTTTGTTTGCCAAGCCAGGATGAGGTGGATATCTGTCTTAGGGATTTAAAAGGGAAATGGGTAGTTTTATACTTTTATCCAAAAGACAATACTTCGGGATGTACAACCGAGGCTTGTGACTTTACGGAAAATTTACCTGCTTTTGAAAGTATGGATGCCGTTGTTTTAGGTGTCAGTCCGGACAGCCCAAAAAAACACAGAAATTTCATAGAGAAGAAAAACCTCAAAATCACGCTTTTAAGTGATGAAGAAAAGAAAGTTTTAGAGGAATATGGAGTATGGCAGTTAAAAAAGATGTATGGAAGAGAGTATATGGGAGTTGTTAGAACAACATATTTGATCGACCCTGAAGGAAAAGTAGCCTACAGATGGGACAAAGTAAAAGTAAAAGGCCATGTAGAAGCTGTAAAAGCCAAACTCGAAGAGCTTAAATCGTGAGTCGTGAATGGTTAATGATGAATTTTGTCAAAACATCGTTTCACGATTTGTGACTTGAAAAATTAAAAAAATGATTTTTAAAATTTAATATTTATGGAAAGTTTAGATTTATTTTGATATTATATCATATACATGGTGTATTAAAAAGGATTGATTATAAAAGTTTTTAGATGGAGCGAAGATAAAAATAAACTTTTAAAAAAAGAAAGAGATGTATGTTTTGAAGATGTGATATTGAGTTTGGAAAGTGGGATGTTGTTAGATGTTGTACCACATTTTAATATTGACAAATATCCCAATCAAAAAATATTTATCATGCTGATACAAGATTATACATATTATGTTCCATTTGTAGAGGATGATAAAGAGATATTTTTAAAAAATATTATCCCAAGTAGAAAATATCATAAATTGTATAAGGAGAAAAGAGATGGCATTGACTAAAGAAGAAAATGAGATAATTGAATATATAGAAAACGGTGATGCTAAAAGTGTTCCCAATGTAGAAGATGAGATATCAAGATATACCAAGATAGCTAAAGATTGCACAAAAAAGAAAAAAGCTATCAGTTTAAGATTATTGGAGAGTGATTTGTATCTTTTAAAACAAAAAGCTCTCAATAAAGGGATAAATTATCAAAATCTTATCCAATCATTAATACATCAATATCTTCATGATAATATAAAAGTATCATTATAAATCGTGAGTCTTGAGTCGTGAAAAAGAGTAAAAAAATAGATAAAAAAAGAGTTTCATTGCTTGATTTGAAAGGTAAAATATCTTTTGATAAATATTATGATTATAAAAAAATGAGAAAAAATCGCAAATAAAAGGAAAAATTTACTTTGCTTGTTCACATCTGCTGTTCGGTTGACAGTCACTTTTTTTTGCAAAAGTTAAGAGAGGTTTATCCTGAAGAAAACTTGATAGGTTTTTTTTATGATCCAAATATCCATCCCTACAGTGAGTACCGACTAAGACTTCTTGATGTGCAAAGAAGTTGTGATATGCTTGGAATCGAGCTTTTAGAAGGGGAGTATGACTTTGAGGGTTGGCTTGATGCCGTAAGGGGGTATGAAAATGAACCTGAAAAGGGTAAAAGATGTACTCTTTGCTTTGATAAAAGAGTAGAAGAGAGTATAAAAAAAGCTAAGGAATTAGGTGAAAAAAAAGTTACGACCACACTTTTGACAAGTCCCAAAAAATCTATCGAACAGTTAAGCGAAGTCGGAAATGCTCTTGCAAACAAGTATGGAGTGGAATTTGTTAGTGTTGATTTTAGAAAAGATGGTGGAACACAAGAGCAGTTTGCTTTGGCAAAAAAAGATAAACTTTACCATCAGGATTATTGCGGGTGTATGTATGCGCTAAATATCCAAAGAGATGCACAAAAAAAACTTCCCGATGAACTTTTTGTAAATATTGCAGGGCAAATCCAGCCTGAATCGATAGAAGAGAGGATTGAGCTGTATCAAAAAAGAATCGACTTGGAAAAAGAGGGCAAAGAGTATGACATCATCAAAAACAGTTTTGTAAATTACAGGCTTTTAATGTCTTACCTTATGGCAGATAAAAAAATCATACCATCATACCCTGTTTTTTACTCATATATGAAAAGAAAAAAAGCAAAATTGAAGATAAAAACAAAGATAAATGAAGTTTATGTATCCAATAGAGAAAATGTAAATATCATTGAACTTTCATATTTCAATAAGCTTCTAAAAACCGATTATAAGAGTATAAAAGAAGTGATGTACGCTCCTCCGACGGTAAAAGATGAGATAACTTTAAGAAATTTGCTTATAGATACTTTTTACTCTCTTTCTCCCATCATTGTAGTCGATAGAGTTGATTTTGAATCTTTTGAGATTTATCTTGATGCTATCTACTATCAGGATGTAATAGAAAATTTAGTAATTTTTTGATAAAATAGTTGAATTTTATTTAAGGACAAGATTACTATGTTAGATGTTGTAGATATTCAAAAGATTCTTCCCCATAGATTTCCGTTTTTACTTGTTGATAGAGTAGTTCAGATAAAGAGTGGAGAATATATCGAAGCTTATAAAAATGTAACCATAGGAGAGCAGATATTTCAAGGGCATTTTCCAGATCATCCGATATATCCGGGAGTTATGATCATAGAAGGCATGGCGCAAGCCGGTGGAGTATTGGCATTTGAAAGCATGAGTGAAGATGAGCAGGGAGATACGCAGGATAAAGTAGTATATTTTATGAGTATTGATAAAGCAAAGTTTAGAAGTCCGGTAAAACCCGGAGACAGACTGACATACAAATTGAGTGTCATAAAACATAGAGGCTCTATCTGGATACTTGACGGCAAAGCTTATGTCGATGATAAATTGGCTTGTGAAGCCGAGCTTAAAGCCATGATAGTGGATAAGTAAAATGTCAAATATCAGCAATTTAGCTATCATAGAAGATGGAGCTATAATAGGAGAAAATGTTGAGGTAAAAGCTTTTGCTGTTATCGGAAGTGAAGTGGAACTCCAAGACGGAGTTAAAGTGTACGAAGGAGCACAGGTAAAAGGCAAGACCACAGTAGGTAAAAATACCCAAATCCACCCTTATGCGGTTGTAGGTAATATCCCTCAGGATGTTTCATACAAAGGCGAAACCGGAGAGCTTCTCATAGGAGAGAACAACATCATAAGAGAGTTTGCCACTATAAATCTTCCGACACTTAAACAGGATAAAAAAACCGTGATAGGTGACAATAACTATATCATGGCATATTGTCATATAGCTCATGATTGTATCCTTGGAAACAATATCATTCTGGCCAACAATGCCACTTTGGCAGGTCATGTGGAGATAGGGGACTATACCGTCGTAGGAGGCTTGACTCCTATTCACCAATTTGTAAAAATTGGAGAGAGTGTAATGCTTGGCGGAGCAAGTGCTGTCAGTCAGGATATCCCTCCATACTGTTTGGCAGAGGGAAACAGAGCAAAGATAAAAGGACTCAATCTTGTGGGTCTTAGAAGAAGATTTGAAAGAAGCGACGTAGATGCGTTGAGAAAAGCTTATGCGAAACTGTTTAGATCAAAGGAAGCTCTGAAAGATGCCGCCAATGATTTGCTTAAGAACAGTGATAATGATAAAGTCAAAAATTTATGTAACTTTATAATAAATACAAAAAGAGGGATACCGTTTGAAAGAGTTTAAAGATATGAAAAAGCAGGTACAAAAATGAAAAAATGTAGTTTTTGTAATTCAAAAGAGAGTACTGACAACAGACTTATAGAAGGAAACGGAGTTTGCATCTGTGAGCACTGTGTGGTTTCGGCATACAAGATACTTTTTGGAGATGATGAACTTTTAGAAGGTGGAAATGAAGATGAAAAAAGGATTTTCACTCCTAAAGAGTTAAAAAAAGTCTTAGATGAGTATGTAGTAGGTCAGCACAATGCAAAGAAGATATTTGCCGTAGGTGTTTACAACCATTACAAAAGGATATTTAAAAGTGCATCTTTTAAAGATGACGATACCGAGATCCAAAAATCAAATATCTTATTCATAGGACCGACAGGAAGCGGAAAAACCTTGATGGCGCAAACTATGGCAAAGTTTTTGGATGTACCTATAGCCATAGCGGATGCTACTAGTTTGACTGAAGCCGGATATGTAGGAGAGGATGTCGAAAATATCCTGACCAAACTTTTACAAGAAGCTGACGGTGATATCAAAAAAGCTGAAAAAGGCATAGTTTTTGTTGATGAGATAGATAAAATAGCCAGAATGAGTGAAAATAGATCCATTACAAGAGATGTATCCGGCGAAGGAGTTCAACAGGCACTTTTGAAGATCATCGAAGGAAGTCTTGTAAACATTCCGCCAAAAGGCGGAAGAAAACATCCAAACCAGGAATTTACCCAAATTGATACTTCCAATATACTTTTCGTTTGTGGTGGCGCATTTGACGGTTTGAACGATATCATCAAAAGAAGGATAGGTAACAATGTCTTGGGCTTCAATCAGGTAAAAAGAAAAAAGAGTGAAGAGGATAACCTCATAGATTTAGTCGAACCGGATGATTTAGTAAATTACGGTTTGATACCTGAACTCATAGGAAGACTGCATTCTATAGCGACTCTAAACCAGATAACCGAAGATGATATGGTAAAAATATTGACTGAGCCTAAGAATGCCATACTAAAGCAGTATCAAAAGCTCTTTGCGATAGACGGAGTGACATTGAGCTTCGAAGATGATGCTTTGAAAGAAGTGGCAAAAATGGCGATCAACAGGAAAACAGGAGCCAGGGGGCTAAGATCTATCATGGAAGAGATAATGGTCGATATAATGTTCGAACTTCCGGAGCTTGAAGGATATGAAGTGTTGATAACAAAAGATGTGGTGGCAAACAAGGCAAAACCTCTATATATAAAAAATTCTAAAAAAATAGCATAAAGGCATATACAATGATATTAGACAAAATCATAGGATTATTTTCAAACGACATGAGTATTGACTTGGGTACGGCCAATACATTGATACTTTTAAGAGGTAAAGGGATCATCATAAACGAACCCTCAGTCGTAGCCATACAAAGTGACAAATACGGAAGAAGCAATATACTCGCAGTTGGTAATGAAGCAAAAGATATGATAGGTAAAACCCCGGGCAATATCCAGGCTATCAGACCCATGAAAGACGGAGTCATAGCTGACTTTGACATGACTGAAAAGATGATAAGATATTTTATAGAAAAAGCTCATAGAAGAAAAAGCTTTATAAGACCAAGGATTGTTATATGTGTTCCTTACGGTTTAACTCAAGTCGAGAGAAAAGCCGTCAGAGAGTCTGCCATGAGTGCGGGGGCAAGAGAAGTCTATCTTATAGAAGAGCCTATGGCAGCGGCAATTGGAGCAGATCTTGATATCAAAAAGCCTCATGGACACTTGATAGTTGATATAGGTGGCGGAACGACAGAGATAGGCGTTATTTCACTCGGTGGTCTTGTGATATGTAAATCCATAAGAGTTGCCGGAGATAAGATAGATCAAGCTATAGTTGATTTTGTAAAGAAAAAATACAATCTTCTCATAGGTGACAGAACAGGTGAAATGATAAAGATCGAAGTAGGAAGTGCGGTCAAACTTGATGAAGAGTTGACCATAAGCGTAAAAGGAAGAGATCAGATAAGCGGCCTTTTGGTAGGTATCGATCTAAGCAGTGAAGATATAAGAGAAGCTATGAGAGAGCCTTTAAAAGAGATAAGCGATGCCTTAAAAGATATACTTGAAGCTACTCCTCCTGATTTGGCAGGAGATATAGTGGAAAACGGTATAGTACTTACCGGCGGTGGAGCTTTGATACGAGGGATCGATAAGTACTTAAGTGAAATCGTAAGACTTCCTGTGTATGTTGCCGAAGAGCCGCTTTTGGCCGTAGCAAAAGGTACCGGAAGAGTTTTAGAGGAGATAAACCTGCTAAAACAGATCATAAATGATTAGAAACAGATATTTTTTTTTAATTTTAATAATCGTACTTTTGCTGGTCAAGTACAATTATAATGACTATTTGAAAAAGCCGGTTTTGGATGTTACATACGGGATAAAGACAGAGTATATAAACTTTGTGGAGAGTATCCAAAACTTTGTGCAAAAACATATAGACCAGGAAGAAAATATACAAAAGCTTCAAAAAGAGGTGGCAAAACTTAAAAAAGCAGCCGTTTTGTCTTCTGCTTTTGCAAGCAAATTAAGAAGTCTTTTGCAAGACAAGAGTCCTATGTACAATCCCGAGCTAAATGTAACAAGAGCGGTTTCATATGTGGACTTGGCGGATTACAACAGGGTTTGGCTGGATTTTAAAAATTTAAAGAAAAAAAAGATATATGGTCTTATTTATCAAGGTTATACCGCAGGTATAGTTACGGATAAAAATAAAAGAGCCCTGGGCTTGTTGCAGGGTGATGAAAAATGTATATTTTCAGTTTATCTTGGTAAAGAAAAAGTACCGGGAGTGATCTTTGGAAACAAAGACAATATGATAGTTAGATACATACCTGCATGGATGAAAGTCAAAAAAGATGATGAAGTCTATACCAGTGGTTTGGATGGGATATTTTTCGAGGGTGTGAAAGTAGGGAAAGTAACTAAAGTCATCAAAGAAGAGTCATACACAAGTGCAGTGGTCAAGCCCTATGCCAAAGTAATGGTACCGGGCTATTTTCATATAATAACACAGCCATAATACAAGGATAAAAATGCCAAAAAGAGAAGATATAAAAACTATACTTTTGATAGGATCGGGACCCATAGTCATAGGACAATCATGTGAGTTTGACTACAGCGGTACCCAGGCTACCAAGACATTGAAGGAGTTGGGATATAGAGTGATACTTATCAATTCAAACCCAGCTACCATCATGACCGATCCGGAATTTGCCGACAGGACTTATATAGAGCCTATCAATGAAAAAGTCATAAAAAATATCATAGAGATTGAAAAAGTAGATGCTATACTTCCTACTATGGGTGGACAGACAGCTTTAAACGTGGCTATGAGCATGTATGAAAAAGGAATGCTTGAAAATGTTGAATTTCTCGGAGCGAACCCGGAAGCCATAAGAAAAGGTGAAGATAGACAAGCCTTCAAAGAGGCTATGCTCAAAATCGGTATGGATTTGCCAAAAAGTATGTATGCATACAATATGGATGAAGCCTTGAAGGCTGCTGAGGAGATAGGTTTTCCTCTTATCATAAGAGCTTCTTACACATTAGCAGGTGGAGGAAGTGGTGTAGCATACAATATAGATGAATTTAGAGCTTTGGCAAAAAACGGTCTTGAAGAAAGCCCTATAAGTGAAATTCTCATAGAAGAGTCACTTTTGGGCTGGAAAGAGTATGAGATGGAAGTCATAAGAGATAGAAATGATAACTGTATCATTGTATGCTCTATCGAAAACTTCGATCCTATGGGTGTACATACAGGTGATAGCATAACCGTAGCTCCGGCTCTGACATTGACCGATAAAGAGTATCAAGTGATGAGAGATGCTTCTTTTGCCATTTTAAGAGAGATAGGAGTCGATACCGGCGGTAGCAATGTGCAGTTTGCATTAAATCCAAAAAACGGCAGGATGACGGTCATAGAGATGAATCCAAGAGTGAGCAGAAGTTCCGCACTTGCCAGTAAGGCTACAGGCTATCCTATAGCAAAGGTTGCAACTTATCTCGCGGTCGGCTATACACTTGATGAGATAAAAAATGATATTATCGGAACGACAGCCAGTTTTGAGCCTACCATTGACTATATAGTTACCAAAATGCCAAGATTTACTTTCGAAAAATTCCCACTAGCTGACTCTACACTTGGAACTTCCATGAAAAGTGTGGGCGAAGCTATGGCTATAGGAGTTACCTTTAAAGAGTCCATCCAAAAAGCTTTATGTTCTTTAGAGACAGGACTTGATGGCTTTGAAGAGATCGCAAAAGGTGACAATGAGAAGATTACAAAAGAGCTTAGAAGAGCAAATGAGGATAGGATACTGTACCTTGCACAAGCTTTTAGAGAGGGTATGAGTATAGATGAAGTTTACAACCTCACAAAGATAGACAGATGGTTTTTATATCAAATCGAAGAAATAGTTCTGAGTGAAAAAAAGATAGATATAGATATTTTAAAAAATGAAGAATTACTTAGAAAGATAAAATGTGACGGTTTTTCCGATGCTATGATAGCAAAGCTCATCAATGAGAAAGACGGTATGAACCTAAGTGTAAATGACATAAGAAATGCAAGAGAAAAACTTGGTATAAAATTATCATACAATGAAGTAGATACCTGTGCGGCGGAATTTAAAGCCCTAACCCCATATCTTTACTCAACTACAAATATCTCTCCTGCCGCCCAATCAGAGATTGGTGGCAGACAAGCCCACCACTCACCCAAAAAGGTTTTGATCCTTGGTGGCGGACCAAACAGGATAGGTCAAGGCATAGAGTTTGATTACTGTTGTGTGCATGCGGCTTTTGCTTTGAAAGATATGGGAGTTACCACTATCATGTACAATTGCAATCCCGAAACCGTTTCTACCGATTATGATACCAGTGATATACTATATTTTGAACCGATCGATTTTGAAAGAGTTAGAGCCGTTATCGAAGAGGAAGAGCCAGACGGTATCATAGTTCATTTCGGGGGACAGACACCTTTAAAACTTGCAAAAAAATTAACCGCGATCGGAGCAAATATCATAGGAACCAGCGCAAAAGTGATAGATATGGCTGAAGATAGGGAAAAATTCTCCAAATTTGCCAGAGATCATCATTTGAAACAGCCTAAAAACGATACCGCAACGACAAAAGAAGAAGCTTTGAACAAGGCAAAAGAGATAGGATATCCGGTACTTGTAAGACCAAGCTATGTTCTTGGCGGAAGAGCGATGAGGATAGTTTATAGTGAAGATGAATTAAAAGCATATATGAATGAAGCCGTAAGTGTGAGCAATGATTCTCCTGTGCTTCTTGATAAGTTTTTAGATAGGGCTATAGAGATAGATGTAGATGCGATAAGTGATAAAGAAAATGTCTATATAGGTGCGATAATGCAACATATCGAAGAAGCGGGAGTCCACAGTGGTGACAGTTCCTGCTCTTTGCCTGCTATTAGTTTGAGTGAGAAAATCCTTCTTGAAGTTGAAAAACAGACAAAAGATATAGCTTTGGGACTTGGTGTCATAGGACTCTTAAATATCCAGTTCGCAGTTTACAAGGATGAAGTCTATATCATAGAAGTCAATCCAAGAGCAAGCAGGACAGTACCGTTTGTCAGTAAAGCTACCGGAATTCCTTTGGCAAAAGTCGCTACAAAAGTGATGTTTGAAGGAAATCTGCTTGAAGCTTTGAAATATTATGATAAAAACGGTATCGTTTACAAAGAGCACGGTATCTACAAACCTCACGTAAAAAACCATATAAGTGTAAAAGAAGCGGTCTTTCCTTTTAACAAACTAACCGGAGCGGATTTGATACTTGGGCCTGAGATGAAATCTACCGGTGAAGTTATGGGTATAAGTGAAAACTTTGCCAAATCTTTTGCAAAAGGGCAATTCAGCAGTGGCAATATACTTCCTGTAAAGGGTGTGGTATTTATATCTTTAAGTGATATAGATAAAGAGTTCGCCGGAGAATTAGGCAATGGTTTTAAAAAGCTTGGTTTTGAGATCATAGCAACCGGAGGAACTCATAAAGCATTGCAAAATGCAGGAGTGGAAGCTGAGTTTGTTTATAAGATAAGTGAAGGAAGACCAAATATCCAAGATAAGATGAAAAATGGTGAGATAGCTCTCATGGTGAATACAAGTGACAACAAAGCAAGCAAAAGTGATGCGAAAGATATAAGAAGAGAAGTTATAAAACTAAATATTCCGTATTTTACTACCATTGCGGCCGCAAAAGTAGCTATTGGAGCCATCAAAGAGCTTCAAGATAGTGATATATTTTATCCGAAGTCTTTGCAGGAATACTTGGGCAATTAAAAATGAAAAATGAAAAATGAAAAATTTTGGATAGATAGTACTGTTTTTTTGGTTCAGACTGATACTACCGTTGGAGTATTGTCTAAAAGTGATAAGAAGTTAGCGAAAGTTAAAAATAGAGATGAAAAACAACCTTTTTTAATGAGCGTGGCTTCTTTTAAAGAGTTAAAGGATGAGGTTAGAGTTCCTTGTAAATTTAAAAAGAATATAAGAAGAGTAAAAAGAAAAACTTTTATCTATCCAAATAGAAAGGCTTTTAGAGTTGTTAAAGATAACCCTCATCACCGATTTTTAAAAAGATTTGGGTGGATGTATTCAACTTCGGCAAATCAAACAGGGTGTGAGTTTGACTTTAGTTGGATTAAAGATAGAGTAGATATAATTGTTTACGATGCAAAAGGGTTCAGTCAAAAAAGTCCGTCTCCACTTTATCGGCTAAGCCGTAAAAAAATGAGGAGGTTAAGATGAGATTAGTCGGATCGTTTTTTTTAGGTCTTGTTTTTGTTCTTCTTCTTGATTTCCTTATTTTTATAGGCATAAAGATTAATTACATAGATCTTTATCATATAAAAGTCTATTTTAATGTTCTATTTGTGGATAATCAGTCATATATCTTGCTTATCGTTTTATCGGCAGTTTTTGGTTATCTTATATCAAATAAAAAAACTTTTAAAATATTTGCATTTATCTATATAATTTTCATACTCGTTTCACTTCTATCCTTTTATAGACCTTTTGGGGAAAAGCTTGGTAAAATGATATTTGAAAAGGATAACCTCTCCTTTAGAGTGGGAGATATAACCTTTCAAGGAAATCTACTCTACAAGGGAAGAAAAACAACATATATCTACAGAAATGATATAAACAAAGTTATAAGATTAAAAAACAGTGATCTTTTGCAGAGCAAGTGAAGAAAGAGCTAACCCCATAGAGCCTGTAACACCTACAAAACTTCCTAGCCCCTCGCATTTTTTAGGCAGTTCTTTTGAAAAAACAACTTGAAAATCCTCTTTAAAACCCACTTTTTTTAATTCATATCTGAATTTTTTTGCAAAAGGATCATTTGTAGTTTTCCAAATCGAAGAAATCTCTATAAGAGTAGGATCCACTCTTTTAGCACCTCCGCATGAAGATATGAGTTTTTTATGAGTTTTTTTAGCAAGAGCTACTTTTGCGGGTATATCATCTACAGCATCTATAACAAGGTCAAACCCATCAAAATCAAAATCCTCTGTCCACTCTTTTGTAACTTTTGTGGTGATATGCTTTATGCCGGGATAGAGTTTAGCTAAAACTTCCGTTTTTATCTCGCCTAAATGTTGTGATCCGATTTGTCTGTTTTGATTGCTCGGCTCAAATCTATCGAAATCAACTATGGTGATATCTTTAACCCCGCTTCTATAAAGAGAGTCAAGGCAGAAGCTTCCTACTCCTCCGACACCAAAAAGTATGATCTTCGCTTTGGATATTTTGTTGAAATCTTCTCCAAAAAGGAGTTTGCATCTTTGATATCTCATTTTTCAAGATTCTTTAAATTTTCTATATCTTCATATGAAGTTAAATTTAGCTGAATCGGTGTAATGGATACGAAATCTTGCTCTACAGCATCCAAATCGCACATGATATCGTTGCTTCTACTCTCCCACTGAAGAGGATGTATGCCTATCCAGTAGTACTCTTCACCTCTTGGATTTCTGTGAAGATGTGCATCGTTTCCATAAAGCCTGTAGCCGGCTTCAGTGATTTTATATCCTTTTAAGTCTTCTTTTTTGATGGGAGGAATGTTGATATTCAAAAACTTTCTTTTATCCAGTTTTATATCATTTTGCAATATTTTTTTTGCCATATCTTTTGCAACTTCCATAGCCAAATCATACCCGTGGATTTGTAAACTTTTGTAGTGGTCTTTACATACCTGTGATATGGAAAAAGCCGGAATACCCTGCAAAACGGCCTCCATAGCGGCACTTGCCGTTCCGCTGTATGTGATGTCTTCTCCCATGTTCGAGCCTTTGTTGATACCACTTATGACAAGATCGGGTTTATTTTTATAGAGTGCATGGGTTGCAAGATAAACGCAATCACTTGGAGTGCCGTCATCAAGCTTGAAAAAATTATCTTCTATCTCTACAAATCTAAGAGGTTTTGTCAATGTCAAGGAGTGTCCACAGGCTGATTTTTCAGTAGTCGGGGCAACTACCGTGACGATAACGTCATCTAAGGATTTTATAGCCTTGACAAGTTGCAACAACCCTTCACTTCCAAATCCGTCATCGTTGGTTATAAGTATATTTTTTTTCAACATCAATCTCCGATATTTTATAGCAATTATAGCAAAAAACCGATAATATACAGTGTAATTTTACAGTAATAAAAATGAAAAGGGCAGACAGTGAGTAAAATCTTAGTTTCATCTTTGGAGCCTTCAGCCAATTTACATCTTGAGCCGATTTTGGATAAATTGGATAATAATACATTAAAAGGTATCTTTGATCCAAAATTCGGTAATCCTCTTTATCCATCATCCGATTTTTCCATCATGGGATTTGTGGATGCTTTGTCTAAGATAAAATTGGCAAAAAAAGCTATAAAAGAGATGGTGAAGCTTAGTTTTGAAAGTGATAAGGTTTTGCTTATAGATTCTCCTGCTTTTAATCTTCCTTTGGCAAAAGCCATAAAAGAAAAAAATCCTTCTGTTGAGATCATATATTATATACTGCCTCAGGTATGGGCATGGAAGGCAAAAAGAGTAAAAAAGATAGAGAGATACTGTGATGTTTTGTGCTCGATTTTACCTTTTGAAGAGAAGTTTTATAACAAATCGATCTATGTAGGGCATCCTCTGCTAGATGAAATTAAAGAGTTTAAAAGTCAAGTAACATCAAACGGAATTGTCGCATTTTTGCCGGGCAGTCGAAAAAGTGAGATAAAATCGTTGATGAAAATATACAAAGAAGTTGCAAAAGATGTAAAAGAGAAAAAGTTGCTTGTCGTGCCAAAACACTTTACACAAAAAGATATAGATGAGATATATGGAGATATTGACGGATTTGAAGTGGTTAATGATGCAAAAAAAGCTCTTTTTCAAAGTGATTTTGCTTTTGTATGCTCCGGTACGGCTACACTTGAAGCTTCGCTTATGGGTGTACCTTTCGTGCTTTCATACAAAGCCAAGAAAATCGACTATCTTATAGCCAAAAGATTTGTAAAGTTAAAACATATAGGGTTAGCAAACATCATATTGGATTTTTCTGGATTCAAGTCTCTTCATAAAGAGTTCATTCAAGATGAAGTAACACCTAAAAATCTTTTAAGCGAGTACCATAATCTTGATAGAGAAAGCTTTTTTGATCATTCTATAAAATTAAGAGAGTTACTAAACCACGGCAGCTCTGAAAATGTTGCAAAATTTTTGATATAATAATAGACTAATAAATATAGGGCATCTCCAAAAACCCTATACATTGCCAAGTATCTGTTTAAAAAAAGGAGTATAATCTAAATGCAAAAAGAACCCATTACCAAAGAGGGATATGATAAACTTATAGCTGAAGTACAGGATTTACAAAAAGTACAAAGACCGCAGACCGTTATAGAGATAGATATTGCAAGAAGTCATGGGGATTTGAAAGAAAATGCCGAGTACCATGCGGCCAAAGAGAGACTTGCTTTCATAGAAGCAAGGATTCACGAGCTTAGCACTTACCTGGCAAAAACCCAGGTTGTAGATCCGACACAGTATGATCATGATAAAGTTAGATTTGGATCGACCGTAACTTTGGAAGATTTGGACAGTGGTGAAGAAGTAACATACAAGATAGTCGGAAGTTATGAAAGTTCGCCTGAAAATGGACTCATCTCATACAATTCTCCTCTTACCAAACAGCTTCTTGGAAAAGAAGAGGGCGATGAAGTGGTTATGCAGCTACCATCGGGTAAAAAAGAGTATGAAATCATAGAGATAAACTAAAAATGAAAAATTTTGGTTTTGGTATCATTATAAAGGGTATACGAGAATGAAAAAGATAAATGTCGCTGTTATAGGTGCTAGTGGTTTTACCGGACTTGAGCTTATAAAGATACTTATAAATCATCCTGGATTTGAGCTTTCTTATGTGGCAAACAGCGAGGGTGGTATGAGCTTGGATGAACTTCATCCCGCCTTGAAAGGTATTTTCGATATAGGGATAAAAAAAGCCGATGCAAAAGAAGTTGCAAAATCAGCAGAACTTGCATTTTTGGCTCTTCCTCATAAAACCGCGATGGGATTTACCAAAGAGTTACTTAAGCTTGGTGTAAAAGTAGTGGATCTTTCAGCTGATTACAGGCTTGAACTGGATACTTATGAAAAGTATTACTGTGAACATATAGACAAAGAGCATTTGAAAGAAGCCGTCTACGGTCTTCCGGAATTTTTCAGGGATAAGATAAAAGAAGCAAGGCTTGTAGCAAACCCCGGATGCTATCCTACCGCATCACTGCTTGGCATACTTCCTTTTTGCAAGTTCATAGATGATAAAACCCCTGTTTTTATAGATGCAAAAAGCGGAGTCAGCGGAGCGGGAAAAAAATGTACAGACAAAACACATTTTGTCTCGATAGATGAAAATGTCTTTGCATACAATCCTTTGACACACAGGCATGAACCCGAAATAAAAGAGAAAATGAAAATCATATCGGATGGCATCAACTTCGATGTCAATTTCGTCCCCCATCTTTTACCTTTGATAAGAGGTGAAATGTGCGATATTTATACTGTTTTAAAAGAAGATATAGAGCCTGTATCTTATCTAAAAGAGTTTTACAAAGATGAAAAATTCATCCGTATTTTTGATGAACCTGTTCAAATGAAGTCTGCCGCAGGTACGAATTTTTGTGATATATTTGTCAAAAAATCAGGCCGCAAACTCTATATCTGTTCGGCAATAGACAATATACTAAAAGGCTCATCCTCCGGTGCCGTTGTCAATGCCAATATAATGAGCGGTTTTGAAGAAGATATGGGAATACCCACTATAGCTTATGTTCCCTAACAAGATAAAAGAGGGCGCTGTTTTTGTAGCAGATGCACATATCAATGAAGAAAGAGAGGATTTTTTTAATTTTTTAAGAAGTATTGAAAAAGAGGATATAAAAACTCCTCAACTTTTTTTGATGGGTGATATATTTGACCTTTTGGTCGGAAATGTAAAATATACTTATAAAATCAATCAAAAATATATCGACTTGATAAATGAAATTTCAAAAAAGATAGAAGTTTTTTACTTTGAAGGAAATCATGACTTCAACTTAAAAAAAGTATTTCCCAATGCC
Source organism: Thiofractor thiocamini (assembly GCF_055384375.1). Taxonomy (NCBI): domain Bacteria; kingdom Pseudomonadati; phylum Campylobacterota; class Epsilonproteobacteria; order Campylobacterales; genus Thiofractor; species Thiofractor thiocamini. Next base: position 2,008,987 of record NZ_AP042389.1, read on the forward strand.
AAAGTTTTCTCTTTCAGTGAACAACCGGTTCTTTTTAAAATGGGAGATAGTGATATATTACTTTTACATGGAGACAAAGCAACTCCTTTTGCTTATATTCTTTATACAACTATAATCCGCTCAAAAACTACCTTATCTGTCATTTCGACCATAGACAATTTATCAAATGGGTTCATATCCAAAAAAATTATAAATTCTCAATACAAAAAAAATATATGCAAAAAAATAAAAAATTTCAAAGAAATAATTACTCAAAGAGTGAGCAAATTCTCCGTTCTCCGTTCTCCGTTCTCCATTATCATCGAGGGTCACTTCCATCAGGATGTAACATTTGATTTAAAAGAAGATATAAAATATATAAATATCCCTTCTTTTGCGTGCAATAAAAGTTTTATTATTGTACAATCACATTTAGAGTTTAAAAAAACAGAGTTCAAATAGATTTGTCCTTAAAAAGGAGATATTAAGTGAAAAAACAAGATGTATTGCAGGTAGGTTCCAATGAGATGGAACTTGTTGACTTTCGTATATTTAAAAAAGACGGTGATAAAGTATATGAAGGTATATACGGAGTAAATGTCGTTAAGGTCCGAGAAATCATAAAAATACCAAATATTACTGAAATTCCCAATGTCCCTGAATTTGTCGAGGGAATTTTTGATCTTAGGGGTGTTGTGATACCGGTTATAAATCTGGCAAAATGGATGGGCATAGAAGTACCGGAAGATTTGGATATAAAGCCAAGGGTTTTGATAGCCGAATTCAACGGGATGCTTATAGGCTTTATAGTGCATGAAGCAAAAAGAATCAGAAGAATAAGCTGGGAGGATATAGAATCAGCCAGTTTTTCAATGGGTAACGGAGTTTTGGACAAAGCTCAGATAACAGGGGTTACCAGGATAGAAAATGATGAAGTTCTTTTGATACTCGACCTTGAAACGATAATGGAGGAACTTGGTATCTACCAACCCAATATCGACCTAGAGGACGGTCTTATAGATCAGTTGGGCGGTTTGGCGCTGATAGTCGATGATAGCAGTACCGCTAGAAAACTTATGAAAGATGCTTTAATTAAAATGGGTATGAAGCCCATCGAAGCCAAAGATGGTGTTAATGCTCTTGAAAAACTTGAAGAGTTGTACAATGTATATGGAGATAGTATAACAAATGAGTTGAAGATCATCATAAGTGATGTCGAAATGCCACAGATGGACGGTTTCCACTTTGCGGCAAAATTGAAAGATGATGATAGATTTAAAGATATACCTCTTATATTCAACTCCTCTATAAGTGATCACTTTAGCGAGATTAGAGGAAAAGAGGCCGGTGGAGAGGCGTATCTTACGAAGTTTGACGCACCTGAATTTTACAGTGAAATCTCAAGAGTCGTCAAATCTCATATCAATGGTAAAAGGGAAGCGTAATGGATGATATGCAAGAAATATTGGAAGATTTTTTAATAGAAGCATTCGAGCTTATAGAACAGCTTGACCAGGACTTGGTAGAACTTGAAAACAATCCGGAGGATTTGGAGCTTTTAAACTCGATTTTTAGAGTAGCACACACTATTAAAGGATCGAGCTCTTTTCTCAATCTTGATACTTTAACCGAACTGACTCATCATATGGAGGATGTTTTAAACAAAGCTAGAAAAGGTGAGCTTAGCATCACGCCTGTTGTCATGGATACAGTTTTGGAATCCATCGATATGATGAAAGCACTGCTTTACAGTGTAAGAGATACGGGAAGTGATCAAAATGATGATATAGTTATAGGTCCGGTTTGTGCCAAGCTTGATGCTATATCAAAAGGTCAAGAGATAGAAGAAGTTCAAGAAGAGAGCGAAGATAAAAGCGAAGAAGAGCAAGCCACTGGGGAAGAGCAAAAAGAGGAAGAGAGCGAGGAAGAGCCGGATTATTCCGATATGAGCGATGAAGAGGTTGAAGCTGAGATAGAAAGGCTTTTGCAAGAAAAAAGAGAAGAAAAAAAGAAAAAGAAAAAAGAAAAAAAATCTGAGCCAAAAGAGGAGAAGAAAGAGGAATCTCCAAAAAAAGAAACACCTAAAAAAGAGCCTCAAAAACCAAAAAAAGCCGCATCGGCACCGGTTAAAAAGAGCAGCGGAAGCACACTGGAGCAAACCATAAGAGTCGAAGTAAAAAGACTCGATCATCTTATGAATCTTATCGGCGAGCTTGTTCTTGGAAAAAACAGACTTTTAAAAATCTATGATGATGTCGAAGAGAGGTATGAAGGAGAAAAGTTTCTTGAAGAGTTAAACCAGGTTGTCTCTTCGGTTTCTATCGTTACAACTGATCTGCAGATAGCTGTTATGAAGACGAGAATGTTGCCAATCGCTAAAGTATTTAACAAGTTCCCAAGAATGGTAAGAGACTTGTCCCGTGAACTTGGAAAAAACATAGAACTGAAGATTTCAGGCGAAGAGACAGAACTTGACAAGTCGATCATAGAAGAGATAGGAGATCCTTTAGTTCACATCATTAGAAATTCATGTGATCATGGTATAGAAGATGCTGAGACTAGACTGGCCATGGGCAAACCTGAACACGGAACCATAGAGTTAAAAGCTTACAATGAAGGAAACTCCATAGTTATAGAAGTTGTTGATGACGGAAGAGGGCTAGATCCTGACATGCTTATCCAAAAGTCTTTGGAAAAAGGTATCATAACCGAAAGAGAAGCGGACAATCTCACTGACAAAGAAGCTTTTGCCCTCATATTTAAACCGGGATTTTCTACTGCGGCATCAGTCACAAACGTATCCGGCCGAGGGGTTGGGATGGATGTTGTAAAGACTAACATAGAAAAATTAAACGGTATCATCGATATAGACAGTGAAAAAGGCAAAGGTACTATCATAAAACTGAAAATTCCTTTGACATTGGCTATCATCCAGGCACTTTTGGTAGGTGCACAGGAAGAGTATTTTGCCATACCGTTATCTTCCGTTCTTGAAACGGTAAGAGTACCGGCAGAAGAGATATACTCCATAGAAGGTAAAGATGTACTAAGACTAAGAGAAGAAATACTTCCTCTTGTCAGACTCTCTGATGTATTTGGTATAGAAGAAGTATTTGACAGTGGAGAAAATCTTTACATAGTGGTCATAGCTTTGGCAGAGTCAAAATTAGGCGTTATAGTTGATACTCTTGTTGGACAAGAAGAGATAGTTATCAAGTCTCTTGGAGATTATCTACAAGGTATAAAAGGCATAGCGGGTGCGACTATAAGAGGAGATGGAAGAGTTACATTAATTGTGGATGTCGGAGCTTTGATGGAGCTTGCCAAAGAGACTAGCAGCAGTATAAAAAAGATAAGTGAAGCTCAGGAAAGTTCTGCCAAGAAAGAGCCGGGAGATTATAATGTGCTTATAGTCGATGACAGTAAAACCGATAGAACTATCATGCAAAAAGCATTGGAGCCTCTGGGAGTGAGTACGACTGAAGCGACAAACGGTGTAGAAGCACTTCAGCTTTTGAAATCCGGTGAGAAAAATTTTGATATAGTTTTGATCGATATCGAGATGCCAAGAATGGATGGTTACACACTAGCAGGAGAGATAAGGAAGTATTCAAGATACAAGTATCTTCCTTTGGTAGCGGTTACTTCAAGAACTTCAAAATCTGATAGGATGAGAGGCGTAGAGGTAGGCATGACAGAGTATATAACCAAACCTTACTCTTTGGAGTATTTGGCAAATGTCGTCAAGAAAAATTTAAAACTTCCTATGGAGTAAAAAATGAGTGAAAAGTTAAAATCTATACTGCAAAAACAGCAGGAACAGCAAAATAGCGATGAAAACAAAGAGAGTGAAAATATCATTCAACTAGTGGGTTTTATAGTTGGAAATGAAGAGTTGGCGGTTCCGATACTAAATATTCAGGAAATTATCAAACCCATAGAGTGCACTAAAGTACCTAGTGTACCTGATTATGTTCTTGGGGTATTTAACCTAAGAGGCAGCATCTTGCCTCTAATTGATCTTAGAAGAAAATTTGGCCTTCCGCCCATCCCTCAAAATGAAGACACAAGATATATAGTTATAAAAACTGAGAACAATGAAGCGGGTTTTGTCATAGACAGATTGACAAAAGCCATCAGAATAGAGCAGTCAAATATAGAAACTCCGCCTGAAACTTTTCATAAAGAAGAAGGAAGCAACAATATGATCTTTGGAATCGGAAAGATGGAGGATAGTATAGTTACCATTTTAAATGTCAATGCTCTTTTAAAGAGAGACTTCTAAAATATTTGCAATCAATTCAAAGTGGTTCGCCGACATCAGGTGAACCCTTTTTCCTGCTTTATAAATATCCTCAAAAGCTCTTTTGCTAAGTTCAAGTCCTACTTTAAACTCTTCTTCAGGTGATTTTTCTTTTGCAATTAAAAGTTTTTCCATCCAAGAAAGCGGGACATAGATACCAGGAACATGCGAATTTAAAAACTGGGCAGTTCTTAGTCTTGTTATAGGGAAAAATCCTAGCACCATAACAGGATCGTTTTCTAAAAATTCAGTATCTTTTTTAGCTTCGTTAAAAGTATCCAAAAGCATTTTTGCATTTTCTTTGTCATATACAGGCTGAGTTATGATGGCACTTGCTCCGTGAGAGAGCTTTAGTCTTAAATTTTTATATATTGTTTTATTGCTTTTTGCATATGCATTTGTAACCGAGAAAGGGAATATTTTTTTAGGAGCTATCTTGAAAGGTTTTCCGGAGTAATCAATACCGGAATTGAAACACTTGATCATATCCAAAAGAAGCGTACTTCTTCCCTCGTTTACTGCCTTTGCATTTGGCTGGTCACTTGATCTGGCCGGATCACCGGTAAGTGCTAAAACAACTCTAAGATCAAAGTCGTTCATCCCCAAAAGATCTGACTGGAGTGCTATCTTGTTTCTGTCTCTCATGCTCATAGTGGTAATGCAGGTTTTTTTAAAAGTCTGTTGGATCTTGAGTGCGGAGAACATGGAGTCATACTTCAATCTTGCAAGAGGGTTATCAGTAGTGCTAAAGCCATCCACAACGCTATCTAAATTAAATTTTTTTATGTTTTTTATGATGCTGTCAAGATTTGGAGCATGAGGAGGAGTTACTTCCAAACTTAAAAAATTACCGCTATGTAGTTTATTTATAAAACTCTCTGTCATATTTAACCCATTTCTTACATATTTTTTTGTATTATATCGTAGATTTAACGATAATATTCTTAAGGTACAAAATGAAACTGTGTGTATTTGATTTTGATTCTACTTTGATGGATGGAGAAACTATCGATTTTTTAGCCGATGAATTGGGGCTTAAAGAGAAAGTTTCCACCATTACCGCAAGAGCCATGGCCGGTGAACTTGACTTTTTTGAAAGCCTTGTTGAGAGAGTAGGACTCTTAAAAGGACTTAAAGCATCGAAAGTCGATGAGATATGTCACTCACTTCCCTTTATGAAAGGAGCGAAAGAGATCATACAAGAATTGAAAAAAAGAGGTTATATAGTCGTGGTATTTAGCGGTGGATTTAGAAATGCGACTGATTATGCCAAAGATATTTTGGGTTTTGATACTTCTTTTGCCAACATACTTCACAGTAAAGACGGCGTTTTAAGTGGTCAGGTGGGGGGAGATATGATGTTTGGTTTTAGCAAAGGTGATATGTTAAAAAGACTTCAGCTTATCATGCAGATAAAAAAAGAGGATACCATGGTAGTCGGAGATGGCGCAAATGATCTGTCTATGTTCAAATATGCAAAAACAAAGATAGCTTTTTGTGCAAATGATATACTTAAAAAAGAGGCGAATTGTCTGATAGAAAAAAAAGATTTAAGAGAAATATTGGGAGTAATATAATGTTTAATGAAAAGATAAAATTTTCTTTATGGTGTGATTTTATAGAAAGAAGTTTTTTAGAGAATGATTTTCAAAAAATCATTGAAAATGGTGTCGTAAACGGTGCGACCAGTAATCCTGCCATATTTAAACAGGCAATTTTAAAGTCAAAAGTTTATAAAGATGAGATTAGAAAACTTTCATCATTATCTCCAAAAGAGATATATGAGGAGATTGCATGTGAAGATATAAGAAAAGCTGCGGATATACTTGATCCGCTGTATCAAAAAGGTGATGACGGTTTTATAAGTATCGAGATCGATCCTAGACTTTGTGATGATGCCAAAGGAAGTATAGAAGAGGGAAAGCGTCTTTATAAAAAAATCGGCAAAAAAAATGTCATGATCAAAGTCCCTGCAACTCAAGCCGGATATGAGATAGTAGAAGAGTTGATAGCTGAGGGTATCAATGTAAACATCACTCTTATATTTTCTCCCAATCAGACAAAATCATCCCTGCAGGCCATTAGAAAAGCTCATCAAAGGCTTAAAAAGGGTATTGAATTCCCGCAAATCGTTTTAAGTGTTTTTGTAAGCAGATTCGATAGAAAATTAGATGGCATATTGTCGGGAAAAAATATAAAAACTTCCCTAACCGGTATCTATAATGCTTCGAAGATATACAATATGATCGAAAGCCAAAATATCATAAACACAAGGACTCTTTTTGCAAGTACGGGGGTAAAAGGCGAGGGGTTGGAGTCGGATTATTACATCAAAGAGTTACTCTATCCAAATGCCATCAATACAGCTCCTCTAAAAACCATAGAAGCATTTTTGAATGCAGATGGAGTTGTACCTAAAGCTACAGTGTCAAACGCCCTCATAGACGAATACTTCAAAGTACTTAAAAATCAGGGAATCGATATGGAAAAAGTTTATGATGAGTTGATGAGTGAAGGGATTGAAGCGTTCAAGATCGCTTTTAATGAAATACTTGAGGGTATAGAGAGACAAAAGATATAAAGGATTTTGCATGAATAGCAGCAATGTTGAGGTAGATGTAAAAAGTTTGACATTTGAAATGACCAAAAGACTCAAAGTCTATCTGGCTAAACTGGTTGAAAAAAGAGGAAGTGACCTTCATATCAAATCAAATGCTCCGGTAAGAGGAAGAGTGATGGGAGATATAGTAGTGATTTCGCCTGATATATTGCTCAAAGAAGACACTCTTATGCTTGCCAAAGAACTGCTTAGAAGCAGATTTAAAGAGCTAGTTGAGAAAAAAAGTGTGGACTTTACCTTTAAGCTAAATGAGTACTATAACTTCAGGGCAAATATATTTTTTCAAATGGATGGAATATCTTGTGTGTTCAGGACTATCCCTACTAGGATACCTACTATAAAATCTCTAAGACTTCCAAAGGTCGTGTATGATTTTTGTTCATTGAACAGAGGTCTGGTTTTGGTTACAGGACCTACCGGAAGTGGTAAAACGACAACACTTGCTTCGATTATCAATGAGATAAACCAAAAAAGAAATAAACACATCATTACGATCGAGGATCCTATCGAGTTTGTTTTTAAAGATAATAAATGTATAGTCAACCAAAGAGCCATAGGTCAAGATGCTTTATCTTTTTCAGATGCCTTGAGAGCTGCACTTAGGGAAGATCCAGATATCATACTTGTCGGAGAGCTTAGAGATATGGAAACGATAGAGACTGCCATTCATGCGGCTGAAACCGGCCATCTTGTTCTTTCCACCCTTCATACCATAGATGCAAAGGAGACCATAGGAAGGCTTATCAATATGTTCCCGGGAAATGAACAAAACAGAGTGAAACTCTCTTTAGCATCCGTTTTGCAAGGAGTACTTTCTCAACGACTTATAAAAAGAGTTGATGGTGGAAGGGTCGCGGCAGTTGAAATCATGGTGAAAAATGCCAGAATAGAGTCACTTATACTTGAAGACAGGGAAAATGAAATACCTGATGCCATAAGAGATGGAAAAGGGACTTATAAAACCCAGACTTTTGATCAAGCTTTACTCGATCTATACAAAGCTGGAATCATCACTAAAAAAGAAGCTTTCTTGAACGCAACCAACAGAAATGACTTGAAGCTTCAAATGGATATGTTTGAAGATGAAAAATTAGGTGAAGATGGATTTAAGATAGGGATTAAGAAGTAGGTAAGGTGATTTTAGATAAAATCACACCCTAAAATTTTAAAAAGGAAAGAGATGTTAGAAGGTATAATTAGAGATAGTATCGGTAAAAAGGCTACAAAAGCCCTAAGACGAGATGGTTATCTAATTGCTAATATATATGGCAAAGGGATAGAAAATATAAACGCTGCTTTTAAAAAGAATGAGTTTATAAAAGCGGTAAGAAACAAAACTCATCTGCTGCTTGATATAAAAGTAGGAGATAAAGAGTTAAAAGTAGCAATACAAGAGTATCAAAAAGACCCTGTTACAAACGACCTTTTACATGTTGATTTGAAAGTTGCAACTCCAGGAGTCGTATCTAAGTTTATGATACCGGTAAAGACTACCGGCCTTGCAAAAGGTATTAAGGATAGGGGCGTATTGATGGTTTCTAAAAAGAGGCTGAAAGTAAAATGTACTCCTGAAAATATTCCAGATAGTTTTACACTGGATGTAACAAATCTTGGTGTCGGGGATTCTATATTGGTTAGAGATATGCAAATTCCTGAAAATGTAGAAATGATGGAAGCTGACAGAATCGCAGTAGTCGGAGTTATAAAAGCTAAATAATGACTTTAGTCGTCGGTTTGGGAAACCCCGAACCTGCCTATAAAAACAATAGACACAATATTGGATTTATGGTTATAGATAGTTTTATCTCTAACCTAAATCCAACCAAGATCAACAAAAGCTCTTTTGGCGCCGAGCTATATAAAACTTCAAAAACCCTCTTTTTAAAACCTCTTACCTATATGAACAATTCAGGACTGAGTGTAGTTACCGTAATGAAATACTTCGATGTAAAAAAAGTAATTGTTATACATGATGACCTCGAGATACCTTTTGGGACTCTGCGCATAAAACATGGTGGAGGCAATGGAGGGCACAACGGACTAAAATCCATAGATGCACATATTTCAAATGATTATGATAGAATTAGAATCGGGATTTCAAAACCCAAAAACAAAGAAGATATAGTGCATTACGTGCTTAGTGATTTTTCTAAAAAAGAAAAAGAGTGTCTTTCTGTAGTCATATCATATGCCAAAGAGGCATTGGAGTACCTTTTGGACCACAGTGCATATGAAGCCGCAAGCAGGTACAATATCAAAAAAAGTTTATGTGAGAATTAAATGATAAGTTTGAAGATTTACCAAAAGTATATATCGCTTATTTATATCAAAAACTTTTTTGTAATATTTTTCGCTCTACAGTTTTTTTATCTGGGTATTGATTTGATGCAACACTTTAAAAATCTTCCAAATTCCGCAAATATGCAGATACTTTATGCGTGGTATACTTTTTTGAATGCGATAAACTTCACTCTCCCGCTCTCCTTGGTATTTGCCATGATAATGTCAAAATTCAATCTTATAAGAACAAATGAACTTATAGCTATGTATGCTTCGGGAATCTCTAAAAATTCATTGATAAAGCCAATATTTTTTACCTCGGTTCTTGTAACGGTTATGTATATAGCTTTAAATTTTACAAATTTTACATACTCAAGAGAATATGCATACAATATCTTGAACCACTCCAGTCTGTCAAATTTATCAAAAGATCTCTTTTTGAAATACAATAACAATTATATCTATATAGAAAAACTCGACCCTTTTAAAAAGAAAGCATACGGCATAAGAATATTTAAGGTCGAAAAAGGTGATTTGAGATTGATAACAAAAGCAAAAAGTGCAGATTTTGTTAAAGAGTACTGGATTTTAAATGATATCCAAATCACGCGCAAACCTTCCATAGATGAGAAAAATGCAAAATTGACAAAGATATCCTACAATCATTACAAAACCCTAAAAGGGTTTAAACCTAAAATCATAGAAAATGTATATGAAGGAAAAAACAGTTTCTCCATAAAAGATGCTTACCAGGCTATCAAGCTTTTCTTGTCCCAAAACGTCAATATATCAAAGATAAAAGCGTCGCTTTTTGCTATGCTTGTTTTTCCTTTTTTCGCTCCGCTTTTAAATATGATAATGTTTTATTATCTACCCGTAAGTAACAGATTTTTCAACCTTGCATTTGCCAGCTCGATTTTTCTTTTTGCTTCACTGATAGTATGGGCGATACTTTTTATGCTTATAAAAATGTCCGTAAACGGTGTGGTAAATCCCGAACTTGGCATAATACTCCCAATTTTTTTCTTAAGTTCTTTTGCCATATATCTTTACACAAAAAATAGATAATTTATCTTTTTTTTGATATAATCTATAATTCTACTAAGATATAAGGTTGTTTAATGATAAACTTCAAGGAATTATCCAAAAAGTACCAAACCCCGTTGTATGTGTATGATTTTGAAAATATAAAAAAGAATTATTTGGAATTGAAAAATGCTTTTAAAGCCAGAAAGTCTTTGGTGTGTTACGCTGTAAAAGCAAACTCAAACCTTTCAGTCTTAAAGCTTTTAGCCGAGCTTGAAGCAGGAGCAGACTGTGTTTCGATGGGCGAAGTAAAAAGAGCGTTGTATGCCGGTATCCCAAAGTATAAGATCATATTCAGTGGAGTGGGCAAAAAAGATGATGAGATCGAAGAGGCGATTCTAAGAGATATTTTGATGATAAACATAGAAAGTGAAGCTGAATTTGACAGAGTGGAACTCATAGCGGCAAAACTTTCACAAAAAGCAAGAATCAGTATAAGGGTCAATCCAAACATAGATGCAAAAACCCATCCTTACATATCCACAGGTCTTAATGAAAACAAATTTGGCATAGATATAGAGAATGCAAAAAAACTTTATGTAAGAGCTAAAAATTCGAACTATATAGAACCTATCGGTATCCATTTTCATATAGGAAGCCAATTAACAGACTTAAAACCCATAGAAGATGCAAGTAAAATCGTAGCTTCCATGATGAAACAGCTTAAAGTTTTGGATATAGATATAAAATTTTTTGATATTGGCGGAGGCATTGGTATACGCTATGATAATGAGCAAACGATAAAACCTTATGACTATGTACAGACGGTGTTATCGACATTGAAAGGTACGGATGTGACCGTAGTTTGTGAGCCGGGACGTTATATCGTGGGTGAAAGCGGGTATTTTTTGACCACGGTGTTGTATGAAAAAGATAATTTTACAAAGAGATTTGTTATCGTTGACGGTGGCATGAACGATCTTCTTAGACCATCACTTTACAAGGCTTACCATTCCATCGAAGCTGTAGGGGTTAGAGGGGAAGTTAGCAAGTGTGATGTTGTAGGTCCGGTTTGTGAAAGTGGTGATTTTTTTGCAAAAGATATAGAGCTTCCAAAATTAAAAAACGGTGATCTCTTGGTTATAAAAAGTGCCGGAGCGTACGGGTTTACTATGAGTAGCAATTATAACAGCAGGGGAAGAGCGGCTGAGGTCGCCATAGAAGACGGCATGGACAGACTCATAAGAAGACGGGAGAATTTTGAAGATTTGATAAGATTGGAAAAAGAGTATCTGTAATGGATTTAAACAAACTAAGAGAACAAATCGACACTATAGATGACAAGATACTCAATCTTCTTGAAGAGAGGATGCAAATAGTAAAAAGTGTCGGCGAATTCAAGCACAAAGTAGGTGGAGCCATATACAGGCCTGAAAGAGAACAGGAGATCATTTCAAGACTGAAAGGCCAAAAAAAGGGTGTTATAAGTGACGATGCCATAGAGGCGATATTCCTTGAGATATTTGCTGCAAGCAGAAATCTTGAACTTCCTGAAAGAGTGGCATATCTTGGACCAAAAGGAAGTTTTACGCACCAAGTGGCTGAAAGCAGATTTGGGGCATATGCGGATTATCTCTCTCTAAGTGGGATCGAGTCTATATTTAAGATACTTGAAAACAAAGAGGCAAAGTATGGAGTTGTACCCATAGAGAACAATACCGATGGCATAGTCGGTGTCACACTTGATTGCCTTGGGAAGTATAATTCTAAAATCGTAGCGGAAGTTGTCATGGATATACATCATTCGTTCGCTTCTTTAAATGACTCGCTAGAGGGTATAAAAAGGATATACTCTCATCCTCAGGGGTATAATCAGTGCAGGATTTTTCTTGAAGAGCATATGCTTTTGGATTTGGAATTTATACCTACCAAATCAACTGCCGAAGCTGCCCAAAAAGCTTTGAAAGATCCATCCTCAGCAGCAATTTGTTCCAAGATAGCAGCTAAAATGTACCAACTGCCGATACTTTTTGAAAAGATTGAAGACAATCTTGCCAATAAGACCAGATTTTTGATCTTAAGTGATTTTAAAAACGATAGAGCCAAGAAAAACAAAACTTCAATTTTAGCTAAAACTGAAGATAAACCGGGAGGTTTGGTCAAGTTTTTGCAGAAATTCGAAGAAGAAAAGATAAATCTTACCAAAATCGAGTCAAGACCGCTTAAAAACAGTAGTTTCGAGACTGTATTTTATCTTGATTTTGAAGGATATATTGATGATGAAAATGTCCAACGAGTATTAAGAAGCGATTATGATATAAAATGGCTTGGAAGTTATGCCACGGTAGGAGAGAATGAGTAGATGGGAGTATGGGTGAATGAGTAGATGAGTGAAATATAAAAACTTTACCCATATACTCATACTCCCATTCTCTCATCTACCAATATAAAAGGAGATCTAATAAGTGAATTTTAATGAAGAATTGAAAAGTATAAAAAACTACAGTGCCGGAAAGCCGATAGAGCTTGTTGTCAGAGAATACGGCATAGAACCAAAAGATGTCATAAAACTTGCAAGCAATGAAAATCCATACGGCAGTAGCCCAAAAGTTGTAGAGGCTGTCAGAGAAATATGCGATAAAATGTATCTTTATCCTGATGATAGTATGTTTGAACTAAAAGAGGGGCTTTCAAAAAGATTTGGTGTAAAAAAAGAGCAGATCATCATAGGTGCGGGAAGTGATCAGATACTTGAGTTTGCCACAAGGGCAAAGGCAAATAAGCAAAACAGTGTCTTGATGGCAAAAACGACATTTGCAATGTATGAGATATATGCAAAAGCGGTAGGAACAAAGATATTAAAAACACCAAGCCACCAGCACAACCTCAATGAATTTTTAGATATTTACAAGAAAAACGATGATATATCCATCATATTTTTGTGTATGCCCAACAACCCTCTTGGAGAAACCGTCAAAAAAAGTGATATTTACGAATTTTTATCAAAGATAGACAAAGATACTTTGGTTGTAGTTGACGGAGCTTATCAGGAGTTTGCCTCATATAAAGACAAAGATATGAAAATAGATCCAAAAGATGTAACTGATAAATTTTCAAATGTTTTATATCTTGGCACTTTTTCAAAAGCTTACGGACTGGGAGGGATGAGAGTCGGGTACGGTATCGCCGGTAATCAAATCATTGAAAATCTGATGAAGTTAAGACCGCCTTTTAATATAACGACACTTAGCCTAAAAGCGGCAATTGAAGCTTTGAAAGATGATGATTTTGTGGAAAATTCCATCAAAAACAGTTTCATCCAAATGAAAAGATATGAAAGATTTGCACAAGAGCATGGTATAGAATTTATACCAAGTTATACAAATTTTATAACTTTTTTACTCGAAGATAAAAAAAATTCTACGGAAATTTCTAATTCTTTATTAAAAAAAGGTATAATAATAAGAGATTTGAAAGCTTATGGCTTAAATGCAGTCAGGATAACAATTGGCAAAGAAAATGAAAATGATAAATTTTTCGAAATTTTTTCATCAGTTTATAACGCAGGATAGTAATGGACTTTAAGGTACTTTTTCAGCAAATTACCGACACTATACAAAAGCTGACTCTTAAACAAAAGGGTGTTATAGCCGCTTCTCTTGTAGCTCTTGTGGGTTTTTTGGTATTTTTGGTTTTATATAACGGCAAGACCGGCAGTAGCGGTTATAGTGTACTCTTTGACAAGATTTCCCCATCTGATTCGGCTTTGATCATTCAACAACTTGAAAAAGATAATGTACCATACAAGATCATAAATGAAGGTACCATAGAAGTACCAAGCAATGTTGTTTATAAAGAGAGGATCGCTATCGCCGCTAAAGGGATACCAAAAGACGGTAAAGTAGGATTTGAGCTTTTTGACAAGCAAAATTTTGGTAGTACGGATTTTGAACAGAAAATTAAATATCTAAGAGCTTTGGAAGGCGAGTTATCAAGAACCGTCGAAGGACTTGAACCTATAGAAAAAGCCGATGTTCACATAGCTTTGCCAAAAGATAGTGTTTTTACGCAAAACAGTGTGCCGCCCACTGCATCCGTTGTGGTACATTTAAAACCTTTGACAAAACTTTCCAACAAACAGATAGCGGGTATTAAAAACCTTATAGCTTCTTCCGTTTCAAAAATGAAGCCGGAAAATGTGAAAGTCATAGATCCAAACGGCGTTACTCTTGGTAACAATGAAAATGAATTTGACTCCGATGCCATAAAGGCCCAAATACATTATAAAAATAGTTTTGAAACATCGTATGAAAATAAAATAGAAAAAGTTTTAGCTCCGATTGTAGGCGGAACAGATAAAGTGGTCGCAAGAGTGAGTATGGACTTTGACTTCAACAGAAAAAGTGAAGTAAGTGAAGTATATGATCCAAACTCTGTTCCAAGAAGCGAGCAAAGCGAAGAGATAAAAAAAGAGGGCTTTTCATCTGCATCAACCGGTGGAGTACCAGGTGCCGTAAGCAATATAGGACCTGTCCAGGGAGTTGAAAAAGGTAAAGGTTCCAAAGAGACATATACCAAAAGTACTACTACAACAAATTATGAAATATCTAAAAAAGTCTTAAAATCAAAAGGGGAATTTGCTACTTTAAAAAGAGTGACCGCAGCTGTTGTAGTGGATGGAAAATACATAGATAAAAAAGATAAAGACGGTAAAGTGACAGGCAAGGAATTTGTCCCGCTTTCACCCAAAGAGATAGCACAGATAAAAAGTATAGTGGAACAAACCATAGGGTTCGATAAAAAAAGAGGTGATGAGGTAACCGTAAGCAGTTTTGAATTCAAGCCTTTATCAAGTAACGGCGAAGCTCCTATAACAAAAACTTTCGTAGATAAATTCGATCTTTATATATCACCTGTTATTCCTATCATAAAATTTTTGATAGCAGCTATCTTGATATTTGTATTCTATAAAAAAGTTATCGTTCCATTTTCGCAAAAAATGCTTGAAGAGACATTTGAGGACCATGAAGAGAGCATTCAAAAACAGGTTGTCGAAGAAGAAGAGAGTGCGGAAGATACACTTGATAAATTTAGGGAAATGAAAAAGAAAGTGGAAGAACAGCTTGGAATCGAAGGGGAATTCAACGAAGAAGAGGTCAAATATGATGTCTTGCTTGACAAATTGAAAGAGTTGGTTGACAGCAAAAGTGAAGATGTTGCAAATATCATAGAATCCCTGTTTAAAAGTGAAAGAGATATATCTCTAAAATCGGCTGCAGGAAAGGAAAACAGTTGATAAAATTAACAAAAGAACAGCAAGCGGTTTATGATAATCTTACAATGGCTGAAAAAATCGCCATATTTTTGATACAGCTTGGAGAGGATGCTACAGCCAATCTCTTTTCAAATATGGATATAGAGACTATAACTGAAATTTCCAAGTATATAGCAAGGGCAAGAGATATAGATAAACAGATAGCAACTGCCATACTTGAAGAATTTTATGCAATATTCCAATCCAATCAATACATAAGAAGCGGCGGTATGGAGTATGCAAAAGATATACTTTACAGAACTTTGGGTCCTGATGAGGCGCAGAAAGTACTTGATAGCTTATCCAAATCCATAGACAGTGCACAAAGTTTCAGTTATCTAGACCAAGTCAAACCTCAACAGTTGGCTGACTTCATTATAAATGAGCACCCCCAGACTATAGCTTTGATACTTGCACATATGGATCCTGCCAATGCAGCTGAAACCATCAGCTTTTTCCCGGATGAATTAAGAAGTGAAGTTACCATAAGAATGGCGAATTTGGGCGATATATCACCATCAATCATAAAAAGAGTTTCTACTATTCTAGAAAGCAAGCTTGAATCTCTAACATCTTACAAAGTTGAAGTCGGAGGCCCAAGAGCGGTCGCCGAGATCCTCAACCGCCTTGGACAAAAAGCCGCCAAGTCGACTCTTGGTCTTATAGAACAGGCTGATGACAAACTCGCAACAACCATCAAAGATATGATGTTTACTTTTGAAGATATCACAAAGATGGATAACAATGGCATAAGAGAGATACTCAAAGTTGCCGATAAAAAAGATCTGATGATAGCTCTAAAGGGAGCACCCGATGAGTTACGTGATAAATTCCTAGGCAATATGTCACAAAGAGCCCAGGATGCATTTTTGGAAGAGATGCAGTTTTTAGGAGCTGTTAGAGTCAAAGATGTGGAAGAAGCTCAAAGAAAGATAGTAGAAGAGGTGCAAAAACTTGCCGAGCAGGGCGTCATTCAAATCGGCGAATCAGATGAAATGATAGAGTAGGAGTTATCATGGAAAATGTTATCGACTCTAAGTCTATATCCAATCATGTGGTGCAAAAATATAATTTTAAGATCCTAAGCTCAGCTACATCAAAAGAAGAACATTTAGCAGAAGAAAAACAAGAAACCATAGAAAATAGCGAAGACAGAACCACTCAAGATATACAGAATGAAGCTCCTGTAGAAGTCAAGGATGATTTTATAGCGGAACTTCTGGAAAAAAGCGACAAAATGTCCAGCGAGCTTGTAAAACTGCAAATGCAGATAGAAGATGGGCAAAAAGAGTTTGAAGCTAGACTTGCCAAAACAAAAGAGGAATCTTATGAAAAAGGCAAGGAAGATGGATACAATCAGGCAAAAAAAGAGTACGAAGAAGAGTATGAAGCACTTAAAAAACAGTATATAAGTTCTATTTCAAAACTGGATGAAACGGTTGATGAGTGTAAAAAATATATGGATGAATTAAAAAATGAATTGGCTGAAACTTCTTTGGAAATTGCCAGAGAAGTAGTTTTGAAAGAGGTATCGGCAAATTCAAAAGATATAGCATTGGCTCTCGCAAAAAAACTGATGCAGGATTTAAAAAGCGCAAACAAGATAGAGATAAAAACAAACCCTAAAGATTTTGAGTATTTAAAAGAGAACTTCAAAGATATGCAAAATATTACAGTTTCTCCGGATGAAGCTATAAACGAGGGGGGAGTCGTGCTTATCAGTGATATAGGCAATGTTGACGGAGATATAAAAACCAGAATAGAAAAGGCTAAACAGATCATAATGGTAAAACAATGAATTTGAAAGATAAAAATATAGAAGAGTTGAAAGAGTTAAGTGTAAGCTTGAGAGATCAAATCTTGCAAACCGTCAGTAAAAATGGAGGGCATTTAAGCTCTCCCATAGGCGCAGTTGATCTGATAGTAGGAATGCATTATGTGTTTGACGCTAAAAAAGATCCTTTTATATTTGATGTATCACATCAGGCATATGCTCATAAACTCTTAACTGATAGAGAAAAAGAGTTTGATACTCTAAGGCAGTTTGGGGGCATAAGTGGCTACACAAAGCCTTCTGAATCCCCATATGACTACTTTGTGGCAGGACATAGCTCTACATCCATATCCTTAGCTGTAGGTGCTGCAAAGGCGATAAGATTAAAACAAGAAGAGAGAACCCCTATAGCTTTTATAGGGGATGGTTCTATGAGTGCCGGGATGGTTTATGAAGCACTTAACGAGCTAGGTGATAAAAAATATCATGTTGTTATCATTTTGAATGATAATGAAATGAGTATAGCCAAGCCTATAGGTGCTATAAGCAAGTATCTTTCCAAAAAAATGGCTGAAAACTCATATCAGAGATTTAGAAAATTTACCGAAAAGATACTTGATCATTTTCCGGAATCCGCTTCATATATGGCAAAAAAAATGGAAGATTGGCTAAAACTCATAACTCCCGGAATGCTTTTTGAAGAGCTTGGGATCGATTATATAGGACCGATTGACGGTCATAACATAGAAGAGATCATTGAAACTTTAAAAGTAGCCAAAGAGTTTGACGGCCCGGTCATAGTGCATGCTCAAACACTAAAAGGAAAAGGATACTCCAAAGCTGAAGGGTACTATGAAAACTGGCATGGTGTAGGACCGTTTGATCTTAAAAGTGGAGAACCGCTGAAGAAAAAAGGTAAAGCAAATGCTACAAAACTTTTTAGTGATGCGCTTTGTGCGTTGGCAGGCAAACATGAAAATATCGTAGGTGTAACAGCTGCTATGCCAAGCGGAACGGGACTTAAAAAATGTATGGAAACATATCCGGACAGATTTTGGGATGTGGCTATAGCCGAGCAGCATGCCGTCACCTCCATGGCAGCCTTGGCAAAAGAGGGATTTAAGCCGTACATTGCCATATACTCCACTTTTTTACAAAGAGCTTACGATCAAGTCATTCATGACTGCTGTTTGATGGCACTACCTGTTGTGTTTGCGATAGATAGGGCAGGAATTGTAGGAGAAGACGGAGAAACTCATCAGGGACTTTTTGACATATCATACTTGAGGACTCTTCCAAATATGACACTTTTTGCTCCTAGAGATGAAAAAAGTATGAAATATGCGGTAGAATTTGCATATCAAATGAAAACTCCATGTGCTTTTAGGTATCCAAGAGGTGAATTTTTGGATAGCTCAAAATACCAGGCACAACCTTACGAGTATGGAAAATCACAACTTCTAAAAGATGGTAGAGATATGCTTTTCATAGGATATGGAAATGGAGTGGGAAGAGCTTGTCAAACAGCAGAATGTCTTAAAGAAGATTTTGAACCGGCTATTTTGGATCTTGTATTTGCCAAGCCGCTTGATGAGGATAAACTTCTTGAATTATCAAAAGAGTATAAAATATGGTATATATTTAGCGACAGTATGAAAAAAGGTGGAATCTACTCTGCGATTTTAGAATTTTTAAACGATAAAGATATACATGATATAAAAGTTACAAGTTTTGAATATGAAGATAGATTTATAGAACACGGAAACACTAAAAAAGTAGAAGAGAGCCTTGGACTTTTGCCGGAACAATTAGCGGAAGTTGTGAGTTGTGAAACTTGACAACATAATAATAAATATAATGATAATTTTAAGTATATTATTACAAAAAATTTGGATTAATGATAATTGCAGTATTAAACCTCTTTTTAATAATCTTGTAAGTTTTGAGATTTTTGGTCAATGTAACTTTTGCTTGCTTGAAGAAATAAATATTTAAGTGTGTAATATATGTCAAAATATAATATTCTTATCGTTGAAGATGAATTAATACCGGCAAATTATATAAAACAAATTCTTGAGCAGGCTGGACACAGTGTTCTTGGTATAGCAGATAGTTCACAAGAAGCATTGAGTTATTTGAATGCAAAAAATTATCCTGAATTGATTTTGATGGATATTAGGATAAAAGGCGAACTTGACGGTATTGAAGTGGCAAAATATTTTCAAAAAAGTATCGATGTCGCTGTTTTGTATATTAGTGCTTTTAATGATGATTCTCTTTTACAAAGAGCACATACAACTCACCCTATCGGGTATTTAGTAAAGCCTATTCAAGAAAAAACACTCTTAAGCACTGTTGCTGTTGGAATGTCAAATTATAAAAGCAGACACTCTGATGATAATATTATGCTTACTAAAACAATAATGTTTAATCCTAAAAAACAACTCATAATAGATCAAAACAAGTCAAGCAAACTTACAAAAAATGAATCATTGATACTCGGTATGCTTATAAAATATAAAAATCAAATTATTCCGTATGATACTTTGGAAAATAGTGTTTGGACTGAAAAGCCACCGAGCGATACCTCACTTAGAACAACTATATGGAGATTAAAAAAGAAACTCCCTCAAAGTGTCAAAATAAATAACTTATATGGCTCCGGGTATATACTGGATTTTTAATGTTTTCTAAATTATTTATTAAGATACTAACTAGGGCTATAATCTTAATAATAATCTATATGCTTTTTATGTTTATATTTGTAATTCCAAATGTAGAAAAAAACAGTATGCGACTCGAAGAAAGAGAGGGAAGACTGCAATTAGACAAGATTGTACAAATTGTAAAAAATGCAAGTATGGATATGCAATTGTATAAAAAATCAGCTTTAAGGGCTCACAAACAAGAGATTGCAAGGTTAACTTCAATTATCTGGCAAATAATTGACCAAGAACAAAAAAAGTATCACAACCTAAGTCCAAAAAAGATTTTACAAAAACAGCAAGAAATATTGAGATGGATTTCCAAATTAAAATATGAAAATGATGGTTATTTTTTTGTAAGCAATTACAACAGTAAACTTATAGCCCATCCTTATCTACAAAATAAAAATTTTTTATATATTGAAGATATTTATGGCCATTTGATAGTTCCTCCTATGGTAAAGATAGCAAAAAAGAGAGGTTCCGGTTTTACTAGTTACTGGTGGAAAAAAGACTCTAAAGGTAAAAAAATCTATAAAAAACTTTCTTATGTAAAGGATTTTAAACCTTGGCATTGGGTGATTGGGACCGGTGTTTATATAAATGATATAAATAAAGAGATAAAACGAAGGAAACAGTTGCTTATAAAGAGACTAAAACATATACTAAATCATACGAAAATCGGCAAAAGTGGATATGTGTATATATTTAATAAAAACTCTAAAATAATAATCCATCCCGATAAAAGTTTAGAAGGTAAATACTTAAACAAGAGGCTAAGTCCCGGTACAAACACTTATATATTTAATGATTTGGTTAATGCATATAAATATGGAAACAAAAAACTTTATTATACCTGGGACAAACCAAGCGATAAAGGGGATTTTAAATATAAAAAAGTCTCATGGATAGGTTATAATCCATACTTTAAATGGTATATATGTTCATCAGGTTATCTAAAAGAGTTTCATTCAGTAAGCAAGGAGATAAAAATATATCTTTTGTATATGATTAGTTTTGGCGCATTATTTATAACCTTGTTGGGATTTTATCTATTAAGAAGGTTGTTATATCCTATCAATGAGCTTTCACAAGTCGTAACAAAGATAGAAAAAGGTAATCTAAAAGCACGGTACACTGGAGTTATCAATGATGATGAAACAGGAGTGTTAGCTACCGCATTTAATCAAATGTTAGATAAGATTGACAACCAAATGACTACACTGGATAAGAAAGTTCAAGATAAAACAAAAAAACTTTCTAATTCACTATACGAAAAAGAAAACCTTTTAAAAGAGCTCAATCATCGTATTAAAAACAATCTCTTTATAATCAGTGGGATTATAGGCTTGCACTCCTTTGGGCAAACAGATGCAAATACCAAAAAAATCATACAAAATATACAAAACAAGATACAAGCTATAGCATTGGCACATGAAATGTTAAGCGATGAAACAGATACACAGTTGGTAGATATGCAAAAATATATTCAAAAACTTAGCAATTCTTTGTTCTTGGCATTTTCAGATAATAATATCCAGTATAAATGTAACTGTCATATACAAAATATAAAACTCTCCATAGACCATGTATATCCAATCGGCATCATAATCAATGAGCTTATCACAAATGCGATAAAATATGCACTTACTGATAAAAATAAATCTTTTAAAATCTCCATGTATAAAGAATCGGATAACTTTATCATTTTAAAAGCAGAAGACAACGGTAAGGGTTTTGACAAATCAAAAACAAAAGGATTGGGCTTACAGATAGTTGAGATGTCCGTAAAACAACTACACGCAACCATAACATACAATCTAAAAAAGGGCACACATATAACAATTAAGATTCCAAATTAAATAAAATTTTATATTTTTTTGCTTTTGTGACAATTTTGAGATTATTTGGTGATACAATTTCATAAAGAGTTTATTACAAAGGCTTGTATTATGAAAATATTAAAAAGCATTTATCTGTCATTATCTTTTATGTTACTAATGAGTTACATTACATCCCTCCAAGCAAGCACAACCCCAAAAATACAAATAACCCAAATAACCATAGAGGGCACAATAAACAAACAGGACAAATCTTCTCTAAACAAACTCTTATCCCCATACAAAAACACTTCCTTGACACTAAAACAAATCCAGGAATTAAAAAATAAACTAAACAATTACTATAAACAAAAAGGTAAACTCTTCACCAAAGTTTTACTTCCTCCTCAAACACTTACAAATGGAGTATTAAAGTTTAGAGTCATAAGAGGAAAAGTTGGAAAGATAAGCATAAAAGGAAACAAATATTACTCAACAAACTTTATAAAAAGAAACTTTGATCTTAAAAGCGGAGAGTTTTTAAACTATAGTGCTTTAATGAAATCTCTTCTTCTTTTAAATAAATATGATGATTTACAAATAAAATCATATTTAAAAAAAGGATCAACATTTGGTGAAACAGATATAAACCTACAAGTAAAAGATAAAAAACCTTTTCATGGCAATTTAACGGTTGACAACTTAGGCTCAGACAGCACCTCAAAATACAGAACGACTTTGGGTCTTTACTATGGAAATCTTTTTAAAAGCGGAGATGAAGTCAATCTTGATACAACCATAGGATTAAACTCCATCAATACCAAACTATACAGGATAAATTATAAAACAACTCCTTTTGGCAAATATCACACAAGATTGGATTTTGGATATTTGTATGCCAACTATATAACTTCCGGAAGTTTTGCCGTGTTGGAGTTAAAAGGAGATACCAGTATATACTCTATAGGCATTGACCAGCCTCTTATATACACCCCAACCAATCAAGTAAGCTTTTCTTTAAATTATACAAACAAATATACAAAGAGTTATCTCTTAGGAGCATTATCTTCAAAAGATACACTAAATATAGCAACTCTCTCAACTTCCTGGCAGCACTTAAGAGTTTATGACTCTTTAAATCTTGCTTTTGCCATATCCAAAGGTTTTGCAGGAGACGGTTCTTTTGGAAGCAGATTAAATGAGAATACAGACTTTTCAAGATATAACATAAACCTTTCATACAACAGATACATAAATGAAAAAAACAATATTCTTTTTACTCTAAACTCCCAATACAGCTCAAGCAGACTTCCTCTTTCTGAAATGTTTACTTTAGGAGGACTTAATAGCGTAAGAGGATTTAACTCAGCTGTAAAACTTGGAGACTATGGATATAGCACATCCTTAGAGTGGCTTTATCATCCTTCAATAAATTACAAATGGTTAAAAAATGCTCTTCAGTTTGGTGTATTTGTAGATAACGGTGCAGCCTATGCAAACAATCCTGTTCCAGGGGAAGAAAAATCTCTCAATTTAACAGGAGCCGGAGTAGAGCTTATAGCAAATATAAAAAAGAAGTATTCAGCAAGGTTAGGAGTGGGATTTCCTGTAAATTCTTCAAATAAGACTATAGATAAAAGTGCAAAGTTTTATCTTCTTGTAAATGCAAAACTTTGGTAAAGGAGCTATCATGTTAAAAGCAATAAATAAATTTATAAATTTGAGTAACAAACAGCATATCGCACTTATCATAAGCATAGCTTTTTTTATGCTGCCCATTCAGATACAAGCCTTGCCTTCTGGTGCAAGAGTAGCTGCTGGTTTGGCCTCATTTAATAAAAACGGCAACCATTTAAATATCACTACCTCCAATAAAGCTATTATAAACTACAACAGTTTTAATATAGCCAAAAAAGAGGGAGTCAGATTTATCCAGCCTTCAAGTAGTTCGGTTGTATTAAACAGAGTCATAAAAGCAAACAATCCCTCTTCGATACTTGGAAGTTTAAATGCAAACGGAAGAGTATTTTTGGTAAATCCTGCAGGCATATACTTTGGAGCTAATTCCAAAGTAAACGCAAACAGCTTTTTAGCCACAACTCTAAATATAACAAATGATAACTTTTTAAAAGGCAATTATCAATTTAACAAGATGAAAAACTATGCAGATAGTTATATAGTACAAAAAGGCTCCATTTCTGTCTCACCTGAGGGGTTTGTCGTCTTAACTTCTCCTCTTTTAAGCTCACAAGGCTCCATCATGGCAAAAGCGGGTCATGTAATTCTTGGTGCAACAGATAATTTCTATGTAGAGTTTGACCCAAGCGGATTGGTAAGATATGATTATAAACAAAACAAGATAACAAATGACGACAAACCGGTAGCTTTACCAAAAGAGTATGCAAACAGTATCATAAACAGTGTAGTAAATACAGACACTATTAATAAAGTTATAAAGATAGTAAAACACGGTGATACTGTCTCACTTGAGGGAGCAAGAGGAAGTGCTTTTATCTCTTCGAAGTTAAACACAAATGCCGTAAATCAAAATCAAGCAGGAAAAATAGAAGTAAAAGCTCAAAATAATGCCTTTATCTTAAACGGAGCAAATTTTCAATCAAATGCAAAAGACAATGGAAACGGTGGATATATAAGTGTATTTTCCAAAAACTTGACTTACTCTGACAAGGGAGCTTCATATATAGCAAAAGGGGGCAGTATATCTGGTGATGGAGGATTTGTGGAAGTCAGTGCAAAAGATAAAGTTGTGTTTGACGGGAGTAAGGTAGATTTATTTGGAAATGGTAAAAAAGGTACTTTTTTAATAGATCCAAATATCTTAGATATTACAAGTGATGTAACACTCTCAAATACAAATTATACTGCTTTAGCTGATAGCTCTATCACTTTAAAAAATGGTGTGAGTATCACTACAAATGGAGGAGATATTGATTTTAGCGCACCTTCCATATTTCTTTTGGATAACTCAAGACTAGATGCAGGCAGTGGAGATATAACTCTTCAGGCGATATCAAATACAGCTGATGTAGGATCTGAAGCTTCTTCGCAAATATCCTTAACCGGAGCATATTTAAAAGGTAACGCTATAACAATCAGTGCCAAGGCAAATTCGCAAGATCATTTTGACAGTACAGACAGCAATAATCCTGTAGATCCAATAGAAAAAGCTTTAGACTTTCTTTCAGATATACCAACGGTTCCTGTTGGACTCAGTGTTGCAAGATCTAAAGCTACTGTAGATGTTGGAAGCGGAACAAAAATAGATGGAAATTCCATAGATATATCAACAAATGCGAACTCAGAAGGCTCTGTACTTACAATCTTTACTGCAGTTGGTGTTGGGTATGGTGAGTCACAAGCAATTGCGCAAACATCCATACAAAATGGAGCAACACTTCAAAGTAGTGGTGATATTAACATTAATAGCAGTGCAACCTCTGACAATAAAGTACAAGTATACACAACCGGTCTTGGACAAGGCAGAGGTTCAACAGCAAATTTGAGTTTAGCGTATGCAAAAACAGATACAACTTCAACTGCAATTATAGAAAATGGGGCGAGTGTCACTACAGATGCAACTCTTAATATAGATGCTACTACAAGTAAGTCTATTACAGCTTCAGCAACTGCCGGTTCCTATGATGATGGCACAGTTGGTGCGAGTGTAGCCATTATAAATTCTAATTCAGATACTGAGGCTAATCTTGGTGGAACAATCAGTGCCAATAAAATCTTTATAGATGCAGAGACAGATAATAATCTCATTAAAACAGCTTCTTCTTCTGCTGTTGGAAGTGGGGCTGTTAGCGGAAGAGTAGTTGGAGCAACAAATAATGTTATAGATAAGGTTGAAAGTTATCTTAGTGCAAATATTCCATCTACCAACTCTAAAAGTGGATCTTCAAAACCGGCTCTTTCTGCTGCTTTTAGTTATGCAAATGATGCAACAACAACAGTTGCCGATATTGCAGATAACGCGCTAGTAAATGTAGGAGACACAACAGATATATCTGCACAAAATATATATCCTATTGATGTAGCAAATGGTGCAAAAGGTGTAAAGACAAGTGCAACTGCAACTATTGACAGTAATGATAAGGATAAAAAAACATTTTCTGTTGCCGGTGCTGTATCTGTTACAAAGTTAGATAACAGTGCAAAAGCGTATATCGGGGAGGGTGTTACACTCAATAGTAAGGGTGATATTTCTCTGAATTCTGCAACATCTATGCCTTATGAAGTAACTTGGGGTGAAATAACTTCTGTATCAGATATTACAGATAAAGTAAATTCAAATATCGGGGTTCAGAATGGTTTTTTTACAACTTGGACACAGAGTAACTCCCAAGGAACCGTTGCAGGAGCAGCGGGTTCTGTTAATTATTTTCATATGAGCAATGATACAGAGTCTTATATTGATAAAAATGCAATAATTAATAAAGATCAAAACACATTTGGAAAATTAAGTTTGAGTGCTTTGACGGATTTGGAAACCATGAATCTTGCAGGTGTTTTTGGCTGGAAAGTTTTAGGCAGCAGTGGTAAAAGTGGGTTAGGTGGCTCTTATTTGGATATTGCGTATGATGACACAACAAAAGCTGAAGCAAGAGATGGTGTCTATGCAAAAACGAAAGCTATTTCTCTTAGTGCAAAAACCGACACAAAAAATATATCTATTGCAGAAGCTGGTACAAAATCGGAAAAATATGGTGCTGCCGGAAGTTTTTCTTATTTGAAAACAAACGATGTTACTCAGGCGAGTGTTAATAATGCAGAGATAATAGTAGATAGAACAAGCCCTGAAGTACAAAGCTTAAGTCTAGTATCAGAAGATAAAGCGAAACTTTTTAATGTCTCAGGTGGGATTATAAAATCTCAAAATGTTGGCATTGGTGCTTCTGTTTCTATTAATGATATTAAAAGAGATACAGAATCTAATATGCAAGGTACAACATTTAAAAATGATGGAAGTATGCTTATTAGCGCAAAAAACAAAGGAGAGATAGATGCGTACTCTTTAGCTGCATCAGTTACAACAGCTTTTGGAGTTGAATTTTCAAAAGACAGTATGGCCGGGCAATATGGTATAGGAGTATCAGGCGATGTCTCTTTGAACGGTATAGACGATACAACAACTGCTTCTCTTCTTAATTCAACTAATTTAGAGAATGAAAACAATGCCTATGATATCAGTTTAATATCAAAGAATACCACAAATATAAAATCATATGCCGGTTCTGTTAGTTTTGCAGCATCAAATAAACTTTCAGCCGGTTTAGCGGGTTCATATTCTCAAAATGATATAAATAACAAAACAACAGCATCAATCGACTCAAGTAAAATTTATGCAGACAAACTTACTCTTGATGCTACAACTACAGGAGATATAGAATCTTACACAGCAAGTGGCAGTGGTTCTGTAAGCGGCGGAAGTTCTGCAAGTATTGCAGGTTCAGTGTCAATTAACAATATTGCAAATGAAGTGTATGCAGAAATTATAAATGCTTCTGATGTCGCATCAACCTCTGATGTGAGTCTCAGTGCCACTGATACATCAACAATCAAAACTATTGCCGGATCAGCAGCTCTTGGCGGCAAAGCAGGCGTTGGCGCATCGTTTTCTAAAAATAATATAGATGATACAGTTCATGCAAATATTGCAGACTCTAAAGTAGCAAGTGGTGCTTCTCTTGGTGTTATAGCAACAGAGAATGCAGTTATTGATTCTTTGGCAGCATCACTGGCTGCAGCTACAGGTGGTATGGCAGCCTCTGCAGCAATAGTAATAAATAATATTACTAATAATGTAAAAGCATGGTTAGATAGTGATACCCAAGGAGTATCTGCAAGAAGCAGCATAAAGATACAAGCAAATGACAATGAAAATATAGAAACAAAAGCAGGTCAATTAACGGCATCAAATAATGCTGGGTTTGGTGCATCTGTACTTTATAATACAATTGCCAATACTATAGAAGCATATATTAACAACTCAGCTGTAAATGCAGATGGAAATATCTTAGTTCAGGCTTCAAGTGATAAAACAATAGATGCCAAAGCTGCAGGTGGAGCTGTTTCAGGTCAATTATCAGGTGCCGGTGGTGTTGTTATCAACTCTATAAAAGACAATACAAATAGCTATATTTCAAATAGTGATGTTCTATCTTTGAACTCTCTTTCTCTTCTTGCAAATGAAAAAAATAAAATTACAGCAATGGCTGGAATTCTATCAGTTGGAAGCACTCTTGGAATTGGTGGTGCAGTTCTTACTAACATCATCGAAAACCAGATAGCATCGTATATAGATACAAATAGCAATGTAAAAGCTAAAGGTGGAGCTTCAGTGGCAACACTACTTGCTGATGGAAGTGGTAATAGTGTAAATACAAACGGTATAGATGTCTTAGCATTCGCAGATGAAGCAATTGACTCTAAAGTTGCCAATGTCTCCGGTGGCGGGACGGCAGCAGTTGGAGCGAGTGTCTCTGTTAATATGATTAAAGATACTACAAACAGTTATATTAAAAATAGTCATATAAATGAAGATAACAGTGATGCAAACAGTTTACAATCTTTAAGAGTCCGTGCTATGAATAGCAATGAGGTTTCAGCTATGGCTGGAGGATTAGCGGCTGGAGGAACTGCAGGTATTGGTGCTTCGAGTGATATATCAATTATTAAAAACAGTACAAATGCGTATATTGATGGTGGATTCATTTATGCAAAAAATTTAGCACAAACAACAAGCCAAAGTTTTGATCGTGTAAATTCAACTGTTGTAAGTGGTGCTGGTGCAGGTACAGCAGCACTTGCAGGTTCTGTTGCTGTTGTAAATGTAGATAATGAAAATCATGCATATACTCTCAATTCAAGCATATATTCAGAGGGTGATTTAGATATATCTGCAGCAGATACTACACATTTAGGCACGCAAAAAGATGGAACTCAGAGTGGTATTTTGGCAGGTAGTCTCGCTGTTGGTGGTGCAGTTGGACTTGGTGGTTCTGTTGTAGTTACAAAAGTAAAACAAGATGTTACAGCGCATGCTGATGATTCAATACTTAATGCGAAACATACAACTTCTATTCTTGCAAATAATATTGCAGACTTTATTGTTTATGCTGCTACTGCTGATATTGGCGGGTATGCTGGAGCAGGTGGTGCTGTAACTATAAATACGGCAGATACAACTGCAAAAGCGTATACATCTGCCAGTGCAGCTGATAAAATGTTAATCAATCAGGATAATGACTATAAAACTTCGGCTCAAGATGTTACAGTTGAAACAGGTAACTACAATTCTATTAATAGTACCCCTGGAGCTGTGGGAGCTGGATTTGTGGGAGCAAGTGGTTCGATTGATGTTGATACTATACATAATACATCTTTAGCAGAAATTGGTGCAAATACAAAACTGAATGCAGGTAGAAATTTACTTGTACGATCAGTTTCAGATAAAAGAGTTTATAGTAATGTTGCGGCTGGTGCAGGCGGGGTAATAGGTGTTGCCGGAGCTGTCTCGGTTGCAAATATTAATACAAATATTGACAGTGATAGTTTAAGTGCATCGGACAATACAAAAGATACGACCAATACTTTAATTAACCGAAGCAGCGTAGGCGATCAAATGGGAGATTCAACAACAGCAACAAATACTAAAGTAGAATTGGACAGCGAGACAGAGACAAATATTAATGGAGAGTTTGATGATACAGCATCATCTCATGCAGAGACAACATATGCAAATATAGGAGATAACAGTATTGTTAATGTTGGCGCACAAGCAGCCGTAAAAACATCTGATACTTCATCAATAAATTCTTTAACAGGTGTTGTCGCTGGTGGTGTTGTAGGTGCAGGTGGATCAGTAAGTATAGCAAACATTGGTGCTGATACACGAGCCTTCATAGGGAAAAATACTCATATTCAAAGCGGTTCTGTACTTATTAATAGTAATTTAGAGACAAAAGATAATAGTGTAAAAAGTTATACCGCAGCAGTAGGCGCTGTCGGACTTGGAGCTGCCGTATCAGAATTAAATATAAATTATGAAAATGATGCCTATAGTGATGCTGGTGCCGATATTACTACAAATAATGGAGATGTAAATATAAATGCTTCAAGCGATCTCTCTTCAAATGCAGCAAGAGCATATGGTGCAGAAGCAGGTGCCGCAGCAGTTGGCTTAGTAAAATCTAATCTAATACAAAAAGGGAAAACGCAGGCTATAGCTTATGGCATTTCAAGTATAAATTCAGCAGGAAACATCCTCATCCAGGCAACACACACAGCTACTAGCTCAAGTTCTCTTTCTCAAGCTGCTGCAGGCGGTATAGTTAGTGGTTCGGGCTCTTTAAGCAAAGTTTCACTCACTCCAACCGTTTTGGCATTTTTAGGGGATGGGGTAACATCAACTAGTACAGGTGATACATCTATCTCTGCCCTAACTTCAGCCTCTATATCAAGTGAAGCCGATGGTGTAAATATAGGAGGTATCTCTGTTGGTGTATCTAAAGCAGAAGCATACTGGACACCTACGATAACAAGTCAAATAGGATCAAACACTGATATATCAGCAAATAATCTCATCATGAATGCATACGAAAATATGGACACTTCAGGCAACTCTGTTACAAGAAATATCATCAAAGCAGAAGCTCTTTCGGCAACAGGGACTCTAATAGGAGGTTCAGGCTCAATCTCACAAGCCTCAAGCGACGCAAATATAAAAGCAATTATATGGAATACAAACTCAATCAATGCAAAAAAAGATATATCCATAAATTCCAAAGCATACAGCAAAACAGATGCTTCAAGCAACGGATACGCTTATGGAGTTTTAGCGGGAGGTTTCACCGGCTCAACTTCAACTAACAAAGCCCAAGTCAGCACAGTAATCGGAACGTATAATACTTTAAATTCAAATGCAAATATACAAATTGGTGCATACTCAAGAAACGAAGCTGTAAGTAACTCTTATGGAGGAGCGGGAGGTCTTTTAAGTGATGGAGGAACCAAAGCCACTTCAAATATAGAAAAAAATAATGCTTATATAGATATACAGGGAAATTCACAACTCTTGGCAAAAAATGGAGATATATCCGTATTGGCTCAAGGGTATGTATATGCAAAATCAACTTCAAATATAGTGACAGCAGGAGGCATAACGATAAATGAAAGTGAAGCAAATACAAATATCAACCAAGATATCAAAGTAGATATAGAAAAAAATACTAAACTCGAAGCAAATAATATCAATATAGCCTCTTATGTTAAATATCTAAATGCAACATCAAAAGGAACATCCAAAACTACTGCTGCTGACTCAACTTCTGAAGCATACTCCAACACAGATGTGTCATCAATAACAAATATAAATATAGACACCGGCTCATCGCTAAAAGGATATGCAACAATAAAGATAAAAAGTTCACAAAATCCAGATGCTCTATTCACAAATTCACAAGCATACGGCGAGATAAAAGCAGGAGTAACAGGAACTGTTAAAGCAACTGCACACAACAAT
Organism: Thiofractor thiocamini; assembly: GCF_055384375.1. NCBI lineage: Bacteria > Pseudomonadati > Campylobacterota > Epsilonproteobacteria > Campylobacterales > Thiofractor > Thiofractor thiocamini. Next base: position 2,040,355 of record NZ_AP042389.1, read on the forward strand.
CCAACAATAGACTCATATATCAATGCAAATCAGGGCAGTACATTTACAACCAAAAATCTAAATATTGAAACTTTTGCACCCGGTCAAAATGATAATACTTACAAGATAGATGCTGTTGCAAAAGCAAATACTGTTGTAAACTGGGTTCTTACAACAGTTGATGAAAAAGTTAAAGAAGTTTCTCACTGGCCTATTATTGGCTGGATTGTTAAATGGGTTTGGAAAAAAGTTAAAAAATGGGTTAAAACAATTACTCACAGCGATGCAAGCAGTAAAACAACTGGAGATTACAGTTCTGATTCTGTTTTAACAATGAATGGAGATATTCATCAAAAAACATCGCCCGCACAGACGCTGAATGTTGCAGCTGATGGTACTATAAGTACGAACGGCGGTGATATTTCTGCTAGTGTAAGTGGTGACGATATAGTCGTGGACGACTTGATCAACCATGATGTTGGAGCAATAACGCTACAGTCCAATGGTGGTATAGCAGGTCACAGCAACATCTATTTAGATAATAAATATCCTAGCATAAATATCAATAATAATTCAAATAAGAACCTACAGATTAATAATATAAATACAGTAAGTGATAATGCTAATAAACCAAATATAGAGACGCTCTATGGTACTACCAATACTTACAGTTCAGATTTTTATGCAGAATCTCCGACACATTTATTGGATATTACTAACAATGGAAGTGGCAATGTTGTATTTAATGGTGTTATCAATAATTATGGAGGAGATGCAACACTTTTTAATCAATACGGTAATATTTTTGCAAATAGCGGAGCATTGATAAAAACAAAAACTATAGATATAAATGCTTATCGAGGTACTATCGGAAGTGATACAGCAGCAGTTGAAGTGGAACTTCAAAAAAGCGATACCACAAATCCGTCTTTAACTTCAAACAGCTTTTATGATACTTATCTTGGATTAAAATTAGGAGAATTTAGCGATACATTAGAACCAACATCATATCTTATTGATGGAGTAAATTTAGATACTATAAAGGCAGATGGTAAAGTAAATCTTGCTCTGCGTACAGCCAATGTATATAATAAAGATGCCGATACAGGAGATGTGACCGTAACTGCAGCTCTTTCAAAATATTATATCAATACTATAGATGCAACAGGTGATGTCAATATAAATGGAGATGATGGTGTTTCTCTTGTGCTAAATGGAACACTAAAAAGTGGGCAAGCAGATACAAATATTCAATTTGATCCTGTTATTAACCCGGACAGTGCACAAATGAGGTATATAGACTCTACAAGTGGTGATAGTATATATATGAATCCTCTTACACAAGCAGGAGGTCATATTACTGTTGGATTGACAGATGGAACTCTTACGGGAACCGGTACTATGAATATTTTAGATGGCTATACACATATAAACATTAAAAATCTTAATACTAAAAATATAAATCTTCAGAATATTGATACCAACAATCGTATAGATGGAGGGTTCTATATTAATGGTGTGAAACAGCCTTTTGGTAATTTTAATGATATTACGCTTAACACTATAGGGTATGATAGCGGCTTTATCGGCGTTCAAAGTAACTCGGGTGGTCAAATACAATTAGGTGGGGATATATTAAACCAGAGCGGCAGTGTGAATATGACTGGAAATAATGGCATTTATAATATGGCACAAAATTTAATAAATTCAAAAGATATGATGCTTGACAGCTCTGCCGGCGGCGATGTGGGAACAGCATCTAATCCTATCTATGTATCTGGAGTGGTAAGTGCAAAATCAGCTTCGAAAGTATATTTGTATGGACCAACTAAATTAACCCTTGATAGTATAAATGCTAAAAATGCATATTTATCCAGTAATGGCGCAATAAAAGGAGTAGATACAACTAAACCAAATATTACAGCAAACAGTGTAGCTTTAGATGCACAAGGAGATATCAATTCAATAGCAAATAACTTTTTAACACTCTCAGCTGATACAATAGCTGCAAATAGTGTAAATGGTGAGATTAAACTTAATAATAATAAAGACTCCGTGATAGGCAGTGTTGGCACTACAACAGGTTTACATGCCGCTAACAATATAGCTTTTACAAGTGCGGGAACACTACATCAGGTAAAAGGAGCGAATATTCATTCAGATAGTAGTGATGTTACACTTACATCTGTAGGAGATATGAGCATAGACCATGTCAAAGCTCCAAACAAAGTAACTCTAACTTCACAAAACGGAGCTATAACTCAAGACGGTGACAGTGCAGATGATATAGTAAGCCATGAATTGCTCATTCAAGCTAAAAACGGTATAGGTGACAATGGAATAAGTGAAAAGTATCTTGATACAAGAGTAAATGTCATAGATGCCAAAAATAATAGTGCAAACGATATAGCCATAAAAAACTCTCAGTCATTAAGTGCAAATGATATTAACTTTGATGGATATGCTCTTTATAACGCAGGAGGAGATATAAAACTCATAGTTAACGGTGCTTTTACACAACAAAGTAAAACTACCATAGAAACCCCAAATGATTTATCAATAGATGCTAAAAACAATATCTTTGTTTCTTACCTAAAAGCAAACAATATATTTTTAAATTCAAGAGAGGGAAGTATCTTAGGTGACAGTGCAGTACATACTAATATAAAAGCAGACAATAATCTAATCATGTATGCGCTAAATGGTAAAGTAGGAACCCCAGCCAATCCTCTTCATATCATAAAACCAAAAGGAGGAACGATAATTAAAGCTAAAAAAGCTAAAAATCTAATATCAGTATATGTATTTAGCGATGCCTTGCCTACTAATTTTAATGTTGACCAAGACCTTGCTATTTTTAATAACAGACCAATTAGCGGTAGTTTGATAGATATTTACAATAGTATTTTATCTGACATATTTCATAATCCAATCCACAGCAATACAGGCTCCTTTATAGGATTTAATAATTTAAGCAGCAGTTTGCAAAATAAGAATGCAAATATAGTTTTTGAACAATAAAATATCTTTTATGGCATAGTTCTTACTATGCTATAAAAGTGTGTCATTATAAAGTCACTAGAATAGGGCTTTATAGAGATTTTTCAATTTGTCAAGATAGATGTTCAGGTTTAGGTGAAATTTGGTATAAAACTTAAGTTATTGATATAATTTTATTTTTAAAGAAATATAATAATGACAGAGAAAATGTAGATAGTTAAGTATATGAAGATTAGAATAGATGAGGAGAAAATTATGAAAGCAATTGGATTTCATCAAAAGTTTGATTATCGGTCTGTTTTCAAGATAGCATCAAAAGGTAGAGTTGTTTTATCGGTTTCGGCAATGTTAGGTTCTGCTGTTATAGCGGTGGCATCTCCGATAGGAGGACAAGTTGTTCATGGAAGTGCTCATATTAGTCAGTCTGCACAAACAACTTTAATCAATCAGAGTTCCGGCAAGGCTGTTATTAATTGGAATAGTTTCTCAATTAAACCATCCGAAACAGTCCGATTTCAACAGCCAAATATAAGTTCTATAACCCTTAACAGAGTGATTGGAAATGAAAAAAGTATCATAGATGGAACGCTTCGGACAAACGGGCAGGTATTTTTAATTAATGCTCATGGTGTCTTGATTTCTAAAAATGCGCAGATTAATACTGCATGTTTTTTAGCAACGACAATGAATATCAAAGATAAAGATTTTCTAAAGTCTAATTATAAATTCAGCAGTACCGGTGTTGATGGCACTATTGTAAATATGGGAACCATTACTGCATCAAATAGCGGCTATATTGTGCTTGCAGGTAAAACTGTTTCCAATGAGGGGCTTATAGTAGCGAACAAAGGTGTTGTTCACCTTGCAAGTGGAGATAAAATCACACTTAATCTCAACGGAAACTCACTGCTTAATATAGCAATAGATAAATCAACCTTTGATGCAATGGTAGAAAATAAAGGAATCATAAAAGCAGATGGCGGAGCAATATACCTCACTGCCAATGCTGCACACTCTCTGCTAAAATCAACTGTCAATACAGCAGGCATAGTTGAAGCGCAAACCTTAGATGACCTTACGGGCAGTGTTACCATAAAAGCAAATGGAGGTACAGCAAATATTGCAGGAACTATCGATGCAAGTGCCCCGATTTCTGGTAACGGTGGTTTTGTGGAAACAAGTGGTAAAAATGTACATGTAGCAGACGGTACTAAGATTACTACAAAATCTAGTCGAGGAACTAGCGGTGAATGGCTGATAGATCCAATAAATTTTACCATACTAAATGATAACTCTGCACAAACTACAAGTTCTATCGGTGCGGTAACGCTTTCAAATAATTTGGGAAGTAGCAGTGTTACCATTCAGACGGTTAATGATAGTGGAAGTGATTATGGAAATATCTTGGTAAATGGTGATGTTACATGGAGCACAACAAACAATTTAACATTAAAAGCATATAGTGATATTAAGATTAATAAAAATATTACTGCATCAGCCGGAACACTCACGCTTAAAGCAGGATACAATACAGACCATTACGGTGGTCAAATATTACAGGATAGTAGTGCTAGTACTATGAAAGTTGTCGGCACAACAACCCTAAGCGCAACAGCAGGCACAGGTGATATTACCTTAGATAATACAGCAAACAGTTTGCAGAATGTAACTGTACAATCAGGATATAACGTAGTTTTAAAAAGTGCATATAATGGTGATGCCAATATAGTTTTACCAACAAACTCACATAAAGGTATCCAGAATGTAACAATTGATTATCCAAATGCAACAGATGTGAAAATTGGTAATGAATCTACTTATGGACAGTATTTAGCGGGAAATCTAGTTATTAATTCCGGTGGAACAATTACAGAAAATGGTTACATAAACATGACAGGAACCAGTGCAACAAGCACATTGACTGCCGGTGGGGATATAACTTTAAGTCGTGCTTATTATGGTGGTCATACAAACATAGGAGCAGTAACAGCAACAACAGCCAGTACAGCAAATGTTAATATCTTTAATGATTCAACAAATGCAGACTTAACACTTACAAGTCCAATTAAAGACTTAACCTTAACACAAAGAAATGCAAGTTATACACTCGCAGACAATAAAGTAACAGGTTCACTTCTTATAGATGTGAGTGGTGGTACTATTACAAATAACACTATTACTATTGGAGCTGAGAGTTTAAGTGGAAGTATGCATCTTTATGCTGAAAACGGTATCACCCCTACTGATTCTACAAAAGTTTGGAGTGTAGGAACAGATACTATACTTAACAATTCAACTGGATTAGCACTCCATAACCAAATAAATTCAATCGGCACAACAACCCTAAGCGCAACAGCAGGCACAGGTGATATTACCTTAGATAATACAGCAAACAGTTTGCAGAATGTAACTGTACAATCAGGATATAACGTAGTTTTAAAAAGTGCATATAATGGTGATGCCAATATAGTTTTACCAACAAACTCACATAAAGGTATCCAGAATGTAACAATTGATTATCCAAATGCAACAGATGTGAAAATTGGTAATGAATCTACTTATGGACAGTATTTAGCGGGAAATCTAGTTATTAATTCCGGTGGAACAATTACAGAAAATGGTTACATAAACATGACAGGAACCAGTGCAACAAGCACATTGACTGCCGGTGGGGATATAACTTTAAGTCGTGCTTATTATGGTGGTCATACAAACATAGGAGCAGTAACAGCAACAACAGCCAGTACAGCAAATGTTAATATCTTTAATGATTCAACAAATGCAGACTTAACACTTACAAGTCCAATTAAAGACTTAACCTTAACACAAAGAAATGCAAGTTATACACTCGCAGACAATAAAGTAACAGGTTCACTCTCCATAGATGTTACAGGTGGAACAGATACAACTAATACTATTACTGTTGGAGCTGAAACTCTAAGTGGTAATATCAATTTAAAATCTGAAAACGGTATTACAGGCAACAGTGCTATAACAACAACAGGCACAACAACCCTAAGCGCAACAGCAGGCACAGGTGATATTACCTTAGATAATACAGCAAACAGTTTGCAGAATGTAACTGTACAATCAGGATATAACGTAGTTTTAAAAAGTGCATATAATGGTGATGCCAATATAGTTTTACCAACAAACTCACATAAAGGTATCCAGAATGTAACAATTGATTATCCAAATGCAACAGATGTGAAAATTGGTAATGAATCTACTTATGGACAGTATTTAGCGGGAAATCTAGTTATTAATTCCGGTGGAACAATTACAGAAAATGGTTACATAAACATGACAGGAACCAGTGCAACAAGCACATTGACTGCCGGTGGGGATATAACTTTAAGTCGTGCTTATTATGGTGGTCATACAAACATAGGAGCAGTAACAGCAACAACAGCCAGTACAGCAAATGTTAATATCTTTAATGATTCAACAAATGCAGACTTAACACTTACAAGTCCAATTAAAGACTTAACCTTAACACAAAGAAATGCAAGTTATACACTCGCAGACAATAAAGTAACAGGTTCACTTCTTATAGATGTGAGTGGTGGTACTATTACAAATAACACTATTACTATTGGAGCTGAGAGTTTAAGTGGTTCTCTTACTTTGCATTCTGAAGGAGATATTAGCCAGACAGGTAGTTGGACAACAGGAGGTGCTATTGTACTCAATGCTACCTCAGGTGCAATCAATCTTGGCAATGATATAACAGCAAATGTCGGCATTACATTTTCTCCAAATGTTCTTTTAGCCGGTGATGTTACTATAGATACTACAGGTTCAAATAGTGCAGATGTTGCCTTTAATTCACAAGTTAATGGTGCGCATGCCCTTTCTGTATTCACACAAAACAGTAGGTCTGTAACTTTTAATGGAGCAGTTGGTAGTGCAACACCTTTAGCCTCTATACATGTTGGAGCAAATAGTATCACTGCACAGGCAGTCACAACAACCGGAGAACAAACTTGGGAAGGAAATACGCTAACATTAAATGGAGGTTTGACAGGTTCGGGAACTATGACATTGGAACCATATACTCCAAGCACAACGATAGGTATCGGATCAGGAACAGGCTCATGGAAATTTGACAATACTATTGATAGCAAGATACAGCCAGGGTTTTCCAAGTTGATTTTAGGTCGTACAGATGGAACAGGTAATGTTGATATTGGTGCTTATACCTTTAATTTGCCGACATCCATACTAAGTGTTGCAGGTGGAGATATAACTTTAAATGGTGATATAACAGCGAATGGAAGTGGTGATGCTCTTGTTATAGCAGGGAAAAACTTTATAAATTCATCAAATCATACTTTAAATACACCAAACGGAAGATGGCTTGTTTACTCAAGTAATCCAACTGACACAGTAGAAGGAATAAGCACTTACAATAAAAGATACAATACTTCCTATCAATCTACCAGTGGAGTAGGTTCAGGAAACTATATGCTGTATAGTATAAATCCTACGCTTACTGTAGTAGGAGATGATAAATCGCGTATCTATGGTGAACAAAACCCTACTTTGACTTATAGTACCAGTACTACAGGTCTAATAGATGGAGATACCCTTGCAAATGCACTTAGCGGGGATGTAACAACAGCCGCAACTTCTACTTCTGATGTAGGCAGCTATGCCATAACACAAGGAACCCTTGCTAGTCAATTAGGGTATACAATCTCATATACAGACAGTGCCTTAACAATAAATCCAAAACAGTTAAGCGCATCAATAATAGGTAATCCTACAAAAACATATGATGGAACAACAGCCGCAACACTTACTCCAAGCAACTATTCACTCAGTGGATTTATAGGATCACAAGGTGCAACAGTAACACAAACATTAGGAACTTACAATAGCCCGGATGTAGCAACAGCTTCAAGCGTAAGTGCAACATTAGCTTCAATTGATTTTAGTGCAAACTCAGGCACCAAATTAAGTAATTATATAGAGCCTACAGTAGCTTCAGGAGCAGGAACAATTATTCCGGTGCCAACATCAGCACCAACATATCAAATTGAGTTACAACAACAAGTGGAAGATGCTATTGCAAGTCATGCAAATGGGAATGCAGTACAGATTGTTTTGCTAAAAAGAAATTATTTAATGCCAAAAAGAAATACTTTAGTACCTATATCAATAATTAGGAAAGATGAAAATATCTTAACTTGGAGAAATAACAATGAAAAATAATCTAATATCAAAAAGATTTGTAAACTATTTATGTTGTAGTATGATTTTTCTCACTTTAAATGTTTTTGCTCAAGTACCAACAAATAGTAATACTTTTGAAGGGATACAAAAGGGCATTAATACACATGGTGCGTCTATCGATTATCTACAAGGTAAAAAGTACAAAACAACAAGAGTAAAAGGATCCAAAAAAATATTTATCAAAGATTTTGTACTTATTGATAATAGCAAACTTAATAAAAAAGAAATAGACGCAATATTAGCCCCCTATAGGAATCAAAATCTGAATTTTCAAGAAATAGTTTCTATAACAGAGAAAATCACAAAAGCTTACCATGATAAGGGCTATGTGCTTGCTAAAGCATATTTGGAAAAAGGGGCATATAAAAATAAAATTCTCTCTATAAAAATTATGGAAGGTAAATTAGAGACTGTTACTTTAAAAAATACATCTTTAGTGAATAGTAGTAATATTTTGTCATTTTTAGATAACCTTAAAGGTAGAGTCATAAAACTCGATGATTTAGAAAGAAAATTATTACTCATTAATGATGAGGCTGGCTTGAACATTAAGAGTGTCAGTATCGTAGCAGGAAAAGAAAATGATACAAGTGATTTATTGTTAAATACAGTAGCGACCAACAGAGTTAATGGCTATATGCTGTCTGATAACTATGGTTCTAAAAATAGTGGAGAATATCGTTTTAGTATTGGCGGTAGTGTAAACTCTATCTTTGGGGATGGAGATAAACTGTCTTTATCAGGATTGGTAACTAATGGTAGTAAGCTGAAGAATGGATATATTTCTTATTCATCCTATATTGGCTCTAGTGGACTTAGGGCAACAGGATCTTATTATGAGACACAATATAGTTTAGGTGGTATATATTCTGCGTTAGATGCCTTTGGTGATTCTAAATTTATGGAATTGTCATTTAAATATCCTCTGATAAAGCATGGATTAGAAACATTAGAGTTTTCAATAACACCACAGTATCAAAAAATTAGTAATACAATGCTTGGACAAACTGTTGATAAACGATCAAAGAATCTACTGATGGATATGAATTATTTTAAAAATTTTTTTCTGTATGATATTGAATCTAGTTTAACTACTAATATACTTTATACAACTGGAAAAATTAGCTTTTTAGATAAATCTTTAGTTACTCCGATTGAGGGTAATTTTAATAAATTGGATATAGACTTATCTCTTAGTAATCAAATATATGATAATGTTATTTTAACAAATTCATTAAAAACTCAAATTGCATTGGGTAATAAGATATTGGACCCATCCCAACAAATAACTATCGGTGGAGCATATGGAGTTAGGGCATATTACAATACACAGGAGAGTGGGGATAGCGGATATATATATACAATTGATCTTGGCTACAATATTGTTCAACATAATTATAAACACCAACTTGATGTGTTTTATGATATAGGTAGAGCCTATAGTGCAAATAGTGAGCTTTCAAAAATTTATTCCAAAACTCTTCAAGATATAGGAGTCGGTTATTCTATTTATTATAAACAACTGTTTGTAAAATTACAATTAGCTACAAAAGTTGATAGTAAAAAATCATATGTGTTTTCCAATATTGGCAATTCAACTATGTTGTTAGGACAAATTGGTTGGAGTTGGTAGGCCATAGAAAATTTTGATCTTGCATGTTAGAATTTTTAGTGACAAAGATATGTATCATATAAAAGTTACAAGTTCTAAACATACGGCAATGCTAAAAAAGTAGAAAAAAATTTGAAGATATTGCTGGAGCAGTTAACAGGAAGTAGTGAGTCGTGAGTCGTTTCCAAGCCTGTGGCTTGAAAACTTCGAAATATCGTCTCGCGACCCACGAAACATCGATTTACGATTTAAAGTTCTTCGGCGTGTTTTTCGAGATATTCGGCAACTCCGTCAGTTGAAGGTTTCATTCCCTCTTCACCTTTGTGCCATCCTGCAGGGCAAACTTCACCATACTCATTTGTAAAGAGCATAGCATCAACCATTCTTAGCATTTCATCAATGTTTCTTCCAAGTGGCAAGTCATTGATAACAGCGTGTCTTACAGTTCCATCTGTATCTATAAGAAAAGAGCCTCTTAAAGCTACACTTTCATTGAAAAGTACATCAAAGTCTCTTGCAATTTGCTTGTTAAGATCAGCGACAAGCGGATATCTAACTTGACCTATACCACCTTCGTCAACCGGAGTATTTTTCCATGCAAAGTGTGAGAATTGTGAGTCAACTGAAACACCTATGACATTGATGCCCCTGCTTGTGAATTCATCAAGTCTGTGATCAAATGCTATGATCTCAGACGGACATACAAAAGTAAAATCCAGTGGATAAAAGAATACTACAGTACCTTTTTCTCCAAAGTTTTCATATAGATTGAAGTCATCAACTATCTCATTATTTCCTAAAACCGCTGTTGCGGTAAAATTTGGTGCCTTGTTTGTAACGATCATTTTTTCTCCTAAATAATAAATTTTATCAACAATTAAATTGTATCATAATAAGATTAAATAAATTTTTAAATAATATTTTAGATGTGACAAAGAAGTAAATTTAAATAATTTTTGATATAATGTCACAAAAACAGTCTGAAGGAAATTTATGGCAAAAAATTTTTTGTTTACAAGTGAATCCGTAACCGAAGGTCACCCTGACAAGATGGCAGATCAGATAAGTGATGCCGTGCTTGATTACATAATCGCAAGGGATACGAAAGCCAGGGTTGCGTGCGAGACACTTTTGTCAAATGGTTACTGCATTATAGCAGGTGAGATAAAAACAACCGCTTATGCTCCTATGCAGGAAATTGCAAGAGAAGTTATAAGAAATATCGGCTATACCGATGCAAATTTCGGATTTGATTACAGAAGTGCCGGTGTGCTAAACGGTGTAGGTGAGCAGAGCCCTGATATAAATCAGGGAGTCGATCAAGAAGGTGGCGAGATAGGTGCCGGAGATCAAGGCTTGATGTTTGGATATGCCTGCAAAGAAACAGATACGTTGATGCCGCTTCCCATATACCTTGCTCACAAGCTGACCTTGGGATTGGCACAAAAAAGAAAAAGCGGTGTTTTACCGTTTTTAAGACCGGATGGAAAAGCACAGGTCAGTGTAAGATATGAAAATGGTAAGCCAAAAGCCATAGATACCATAGTCATATCCACCCAGCATTCGCCTGATGTCCCATACTCCAAACTAAAAGATGCGGTCATAGAAGAGATAGTCCTTCCAATCCTGCCAAAAGATATAGAGTGTGATGATATAAAATACCACATCAATCCTACAGGAAGATTTGTCATAGGCGGTCCTCAAGGAGATGCGGGACTGACAGGCAGAAAGATCATAGTCGATACTTACGGCGGGTACTGTCCTCACGGTGGAGGAGCTTTCAGTGGGAAAGATCCTACAAAAGTGGATAGAAGCGCAGCTTATATGGCAAGATATATAGCAAAAAATTTGGTAGCAAGCGGAGTTTGTGAAAAAGCCACTATACAGCTTGCTTATGCTATAGGAGTTGTCGAGCCGGTATCGATCATGGTAAATAGTGAAGGAACTTCAAAAGTTGCTGATGAAAAGCTTGAAAAGTGTATCAGAGAAATTTTCAGTCTGACACCCAAAGGTATTATAGAAGAGCTCGACTTGCTTAGACCGATTTATTCAAAAACTGCAAGCTATGGACATTTTGGAAGAGAGCTCCCTGAGTTTACATGGGAGAAAACTGATAAAGTAGATAATATTAAAGAGTACCTAGGAATTTAATAACTGTTTTATTTTAAATTTGATATAGTTTTTTAAAATTTTTAAAGGAGAAGAGATGGCAGTAAAGATTACAGATATATGTATAAGCTGTGGTGCTTGTATAGATGAGTGTCCTGTTGAAGCTATAGTTGATGATGAGGATAATCCAACAGGAGAAGAGATATATTATGTATATGCTGATAAATGCGTAGAGTGTGTCGGTCACAATGATGCTCCTGCTTGTGCTGAAGCTTGCCCGACCGAGGGATGTATAGTTTGGGATGAGTGCAAAGAAGGACAAACTTGCAGAGAAGACAGAGGTGAAGTAGGAACACCTGTAGCCGAATAATTTATTACCGAATAAGCAGAAAAATCTAAAGGGTATTTAAAGATGTCCTTTAGATATTTTTCTGCTTTTGCTTCTATACTAACATCAGATTTAATCTTATTTATAGCTAATATTTGATATTATCCCATTTTTAAAAAATTTATGATATAATAATCGGCTTTATTTTAAAGAAGCATTTATTATATTAATTATGGAGAAATATATATGGAACAAACACTCTCAATCATAAAACCTGATGCCGTTAAAAAAGGTGTAATAGGGAAAATCGTAGATAGGTTTGAAAGCAATGGGCTAAGAATTGCCGCTATGAAAAAATTGGAACTTAGTAAAAAAGATGCACAAGCTTTCTATGCAGTACACAGCGAGAGACCTTTTTTTGGTGAATTGGTTGAATTCATGACAAGCGGTCCTGTTGTTGTGATGGTACTAGAAGGTGAAGATGCAGTTGCTAAAAATAGAAAATTAATGGGTGCTACAAACCCAAAAGAGGCTGAAAAGGGAACTATAAGAGCTGATTTTGCCGATAGTATAGATGCAAATGCCGTTCATGGAAGTGACAGCCTTGAGAATGCAAAAATCGAGATAAACTTTTTCTTTGCAAAAAGAGAAATAAGCTAATATATAAAAATTTTAAGGAGATAAAATGGCAGTACCAAAGAGGAGAGTCAGCAAAACTAGAGCTGCAAAAAGAAGAACACACTATAAACTTACTTTACCAAAACCTGTAAAAGACAGTGACGGTACTTGGAGAATGCCTCATCGTATAAATAAAACTACCGGCGAATATAAAAGTAACTAATGCAAATCATAGCTATCGATGCAATGGGTGGGGATTACGGTCCCGCTCCTATCATTGAAGGAACCCTGCAGGCTTTAAACGAGAGAGAGTTCAAAGCGATACTTGTAGGAAAAAGAGATATTATCGAGTCTCAAATTCCGCTAAGATACAAAGACAGTGTAGAGATAGTCGAAGCCGATGATGTCATAGATATGAAAGATTTGGCGACAGATGCACTTAAAAGAAAAGATAGTTCTATCTATAAAGCTGTTGATCTTGTTAGAAACAAAAAAGCAAACGCAGTGGTTTCAGCCGGGCACAGTGGTGCTACAATGAGCTTGGCAACTTTGAGAATAGGTCGTATAAAAGGTGTTTCCAGACCGGCGATCGCTACTTTGATGCCCACATCCCAGCAGGGAAAATACTCATTGGTGCTGGATGTCGGAGCCAATGTCGATTCTAAACCTCTTCACTTGTTTGAATTTGGCGTCATGGGTGAAGCGTATATAAAAGATATACTTGGTATCTCTTATCCCAAAGTCGGCTTGCTTTCAAACGGTGAAGAATCCTCAAAAGGCAATGAAGTTACAAAAGAGGCTTATAAAATGCTTCAAGCGCTACCTTCATTTAAAGGCAATATAGAGGGAAACAATATCTTTGACGGAAGTACGGATGTTGTTGTTTGTGATGGCTTTGTGGGCAATATTCTTTTAAAAACCAGTGAGGGTGTGGCAGATTCGATAAGCAAAATCATCAAAAAAAATGTAAGAAAATCACCTTTGGCAATAACCGGTGCTATTTTGATGAGAAAAGTATTTAAGATACTTAAAAAACAGGTTGATTATGCAGAGTATGGCGGAGCACCGTTGATGGGAATTGACGGTTGTGCTATAATAAGCCATGGAAAAAGCAATGCCAAAGCAGTTAAAAATGCTATATTTCAGGCAATCAATTTTTCCAACTCCAATATAAATAAAGATATTGAGGAAAAATTAAAAGAACTTAAGAGCAATCTTCCCTCAGAAGTTCAATAAGGATACGATATGTTTGCTTCTTTAAAATCCATCGGTGCCTATGTACCAAAAAATATACTTACAAACAAAGATCTTGAAAAAATGGTAGATACCAGTGATGAATGGATAAAAAAAAGAACGGGCATAGAAGAGAGGCACATAGCAGATAAAGATGAATCAACAAGTGATTTGGCTTTCAAAGCTGCTGAGCTTGCCATAAAAAGAGCCGGTATAGATAAAAATGAGATAGACGCCATCATACTTGCGACTATCAGCCCTGATTATTTTTGTATGCCATCCACTGCCTGTGTGGTAGCAGACAAATTGGGGATCAAAAATGCGATGGCATTTGATATAAGTGCCGCTTGTAGCGGTTTTGTTTACTCTTTGTCAATAGCTAAATCATTTATAGAATCAGGACTCAAAAAAAATGTACTTGTCATTGGAGCTGAAAAGCTGAGTGCTATAACAAACTATAAAGACAGAACAACCTGTGTTATCTTTGGAGACGGAGCCGGTGCAGCTGTTATAAGCGCTACCGAGGATAAAAATGAAGCCATCTTGGATGTAATGGCGTCATCCGATGGTGAATATGCCGATCTTTTGATAACCCCGGGTGGCGGTTCGAAGTATCCTGCATCATTAGAAACCATAAAAAATGAGATGCACTTTATGAAAATGGCAGGAAATGAGACTTTTAAAATCGCTGTTAAAACTTTAACCGAAGATGTTATAGAAATCCTAAAAAGAAATAATCTTACATCAGATGATGTGGATAGATTTATTCCTCATCAGGCAAATTACCGTATCATCGAGTATGTAAGAAACAAACTTGATTTTCCAAAAGAGAGAACGGTTTTAACAGTTGCAAAATACGGCAATACTTCTGCCGCATCGATTCCCATGGCTATAAATGATGCTTATGAAAGCAGCAATCTCAAATATGGAGATCTTATGCTGCTTGATACCTTTGGCGGCGGACTTACCTGGGGTAGTGCTCTGGTTAAATTTGCCCAAAAATAATCAAGACTACCTCTAAAGTCATATACACCTATAGCACAAAAAAGTCCTTTATGTATGGACTGATTTTTCCAAAATTTCATCCAATTATATAAGTATAAGTTTAAAAGATGTATGATTATTACCTTGATTTATAAGATTTATAAGGAATACTCATGAATAAAGGGATCAAAAAACTTATATCAAAAAAAATCATAGGTGATATAGTAGAGAAAAAAGATACGAAAGCGCCTTTGGATTTGGTGATGGAAAAATTGGAAAAATCGATAAATGATCATGATTTTTCCATTGCAGCCATACATGATCTGGATAAAACTTATGAAAAAAAAGATTTGCTTATTGATTTTGAGTATAAAATAGTTCAGATCTGCAATGCTCAAAAGTCCCATAAAGTTTTAACAAATATGAGTCAAGATTTAGGCATTATGATGCCAAAAAGTATAGTTGTTTCTGCCAAGGATGGGACAACAACCTTGAGATTTATGAAAATGAAACCCTGGATGGTCAGTTTGATGTTTCCGGATATAGATATAGCACCAATGTCGAAAAACGTTACAAATATCTTAAGAGATATAGTTGCTCAGGCAATTACAGAGGCAGAAAAAGAGTTATAGAGTTATTAAAGTTTATTCGTTCAATTTGAAACTGAGTGTAACAGTAATAAGCATATTTTTTGGAGGCTTTGGAAAGTTATTGCTAGCCTCCAGAACTATCTTTTTTGAAGCTTTCGCTAAAAACTTTTTATATGGAGTTACTTCTTTTATGACAATATCTCCGGAACTTTTAAGTAAGAAAGTTACTTTCAAATCTCCGGTTATATGTAGTCTCCTTGCTCTTCTTGGATAAAATTTTTCATCTTGAATGGATGAGAGAATTTTACTATAGTTATATCTTAGATACTCTTTTGCTTTATCAACTTTTGGAGTCGGTTTTGAGATAGTAGGTAATGTTTTTTCAATCTTTTTGTAAACTACTTTTTTTGGTTGTGTAGTTGGAGTTATAACTTTTTTTATCTCTTTTTTATCTCTTTTTTTGACAATTTTTTGTTTTGTAACTTTTATATTTTTTTTTACTATAGGCTTAGGTTTTCTTTTTGGTTTTATGATATGCTTAGGTTTAGGCTTAGGTTTAGGCTTAGGTTTAGGCTTAGGTTTAGGCTTAGGCTTGGGCTTAGGTTTAGGTTTAGGCTTAGGCTTGGGCTTAGGCTTGGGCTTAGGCTTGGGTTTGGGTTTGTGTTTGGGTTTGTGTTTGGGTTTGGGTTTGGGTTTGGGTTTGGGTTTAGGCTTTGGGGCTATTATTTTTGGTTTTTGTTTGTTTGCAACCAATCTACAGTAAATTATATTCTCTTTGGGTTTTATTTTTTTTGCGACAATTTTATCTATATTGAAAAATAGTAAAGATAGTATAATAACATAGATAAAAGATGTTGTGATAAAAGAGGAGAAGTATCTATTCATGTTTTGTTATGATTCCGATATTTGTATAGCCTTTCTCCTTTAGAAGGTCTATCACTCTGACAAAGTTATCAAATTTAGAATTTTTATCACAGTTTATATTTACAGGAGTATTTTTTTTGTAAGAGATTATTTTTGACGAGATTTGGTTTAATGAGATATTTTGCTTGCCAAGATATAGTTTACCGTCTTTTTTTATAGTGATGGTTATATTGTCCCGTTTTTTTAACTTGTCAGAACTTTTTCCCTCGCTAAGATCAACAGGTATCATACCTTTGGCTATGAAGGTCGCAGTTGTTAAAACTATAACAAGCAAAACCAGCATTATGTCTATAAACGGTACTACATTTATAGAATTAAATTTATCTAATTTCACTCAACATATCCCATTTTGCCAGTATAACTTCTATCTTTCTACTTAAATGATTGTAAAACATGACAGCAGGAATCGCAACAACCAAGCCCATAGCGGTGGACTTTAAAGCAAGTGCCAAAGAAGTCATTATGATCTTTATATCCATGGTACCGCTTTGACCCATAGCATAAAATGTGATAATAATCCCAAATACTGTCCCAAGAAGACCGATATAAGGGGCATTGGATCCAAAAGAAGAGATGACGGTTATATGGTTTGTAAGATCGATTTCAAGTTGTTCTTTTTGTTTATAATTTTTCAAATCGATCTGCCTAAAAAAGAGTAGCCTTTCTATATAAAACCATAAAGAAACAAAGCTCATAAGAGCAAGTGTTCCCAAAACGCCGTAATCTACCAAATTCTTTAAAAATCCAATATCCACTAAATCACCTTTAAAAACCCAAATTCAGGGTTAGAAATTGTACCTTAAATTTACATATAAGTAACGACCAGGCTCATTTAAAAGCATAACGTCCCCTGTTGAGCCGGCGACAAGATTTAAGTCTTTGTATGTGTTTGATACGGCATAAGCCTTGTCAAATACATTGTCTACACCAACTGTTATATTGAACCCTTTGTATATATCCTTGCTGGCTTTTAAGTTCAATACTCCCCAGCCTTTTATCTCCTGTTCCCCGTTGTCTTCGTCATAATGAGTCCATTTGCCCGAGGCTACCACTTCTGCTTTCAAAGAGAGTGTGTCATCATAGTCATAATTGATGGACACATTTGCTTTTACAGGAGGAATGGATGGAAGATCGGTATCGCTTTGACCAGCCAAAGGATGATCTTTTTCTCCTCTTTGGTATGCTACTCCATAATCAAAATATAAACTATCTGTTGCGAAATATGTTCCGCTCAACTCTGCTCCATAAATTTTTGCATCAACATTTTGGTACTGAGTTGCGGTCGAATTATACACAATAAAATCTTTTAATTTGCTATAAAAAACTTTTGCTTTAAAAGTTTGATTTTCAAAAGTTCCCTCAACACCGAGATCGGCCTCATAGTTTTTTGTTTCATCAAGATTCGGATTTCCTATCAAAGCTCCCTCTGTCGCTCCGGTTAAATCTTTACCTCTGTCATGTGACTCTTTGGCATCCGGTACTCTTATAGATTTTCCAAGACCTAAAAAATATTTTAAAGTATCATTCATGTGGTAATATCCAAACACATATCCGCTGAGATCATCAAAAGTTTTATCAGGGTCACTGTTTGATGCATCGATTTTTGTGTGGTCATATCTTAGCCCGCCGTTTAGCTCAAATTTGCCGTAACTTTTTTTTGCTTTTGCATATATGCCAACATTATCTGTGTCGACATCAGGTATACTTTTGTTGAGAGCAACCGGATTTGTTAAGTACTTTTTATAGTATCTTCCATCCCAGTTTCTTTTGCTGGCATCCAAGCCTGTGCTCAGTTTTAAGTCATCTATATGGAAGTCATTTGAGACTTTGGCGCCATATATGGTGGAACTCATTACATTTGCTATGGTACCGGCAGGACCCGCACTCATCTTTCTGTATTGTGTTGTCATGGGATGATCCACAGTGGAGTAATAATACTCAAAAATAAGTTTGTCAGAGTATTTTCCAAGGTTTTTTACTGTATATCGGATGTTGTATAGATCTGAATCATCGGATATGGCGTCCATCGGGGTTGACGGATACAAAACATCATCACTTCTGTTGCCTGTATAGCCTAGTCTTAACTCATTATTGTCATCTATGTTTATATATATCTTACCCATAAAAGATGTTTTTTTATAAGCTTCTCTATCAAATTCTGAAGGCTTGTATTGTTTAGGAGCATTGGGTGTACCGTCTGTTTGGAGTTTTAACTGCTCCGCAAGAGTATGACCGTTTCCATCCTTATACTGATCGCTTTGCTCAGTGGAGGCTCCGGCTAGTATCTTTATCTTGTCTGTTCCACCGCTTATAAAGGCTGAACCTTTTTTGTATCCCCAGCTTCCCATATTGAAGTTAACATTTCCATGTAGATTTTTTGTGGGTTGATTTGTGGTAACTTTGACAGCACCTCCAAGGGTTCCAAAATCTTCAACATCATAAGGACCCTCGATGACTTCCGCATCTTTAATGTTGGAAGTTATGATATGAGAAGTAGGAGGATCCATTCTGTTTGGACAGGCTCCATATATCTTACCTCCATCGACTATGATATTGATATCATCTTTTCTTTGTCCTCTTAAGATAATATCATTCGCTATACCGCTTCTTCTTTGTATAGTTATGCTAGGTACTGTTTTTGTCAAAGCTTCAGCCAGGTCTGCTGATTTCAAGTCTTCTCCGGAAACATCGGTAACTTCGGTTTTTATGACTGTGCTTTGAACATCAACTTTACCTATATCCATACTGTCTGTCGCATATAGATAACCAACGGCAGCCAGCGAGAGTGTAAATGCCACACTTTTTTTCATACCTTCTCTCCTTAAAAAAATAATTTCAGTATTTTATAAAGCAAGTGTTAAATATTTATTAACTTTTTGATAAAAATTATAAAAATATTAAATATAATTTTTTGATATTCAAATAGATAGTGCTTATAAGTTTTATTGTAAAGATAGTCGTTTTATTTGCAATATAACATTTTTATTTTATATTAAGTTTATAAAGTAATATAGGAAAATTTAATATTTTTAATGTTAAAATGCAACGAAAATATTACTTTTTTAAAAGGATACTGATGAAAATATTAAAATTTTTAGTTGGTGTATTGTTTTTAATGTTGCTAAGCGGATGTGCGATCGATAAGTATAAATTATCGGATGGTTCTACATATTACTCTATGAATGCCGCCGGTCAATCCGATGATAAGCCGTTGACAAAAGAAGAGATAAGATCAAAGATCATAGGTTCAAGACTATACAGGGACACTGAGACATTTTATTTTGGTAAAAACGGTATTATGATATATGTCGATGAGGAAACCGGAAAAAAAGAGAGAGGAAGCTGGTATCTGCGCTCAGCACTTGTTGATTATAAAGATAATCGTAAAGATGATATGCTTTGTTTAGCCATAGGCAAGACAGATCCTAATCAATTCAATAATGCACCTTGTTTGCGTTTGTTTAAAGAGAAAGATAAAAGGAATGATCTTTATCTAGGTGTATCTGCTATGTGTAAAATCGGTATGGTGGATAGTCACGGCAATATTCCATGCGATTTTAAACATAGGACATTCGGGTATTATCGTATTTCAAACGAAAAGATAAAATAGCACTATATGATATGATACGTTATATCTTTATATCATTTTTTATATCAAGCTTGCTTTTAAGAGCTTCTACTCCTTATGCTTCGATGGATGAATTGATGCAGGATTTTAAAAATCTTGACAATAAGTCCCCTGAACATAAGTGTTTAAAAGAAGGCTCTTTTAATGAGTGCGAAAAACTTATGCTTAAATTTAATAAAGCTATATATTTTCATAAAATGGGTGAAATCATATCCAAATCATACAATATAAACCATATACTTAGATATATAAAAATTGCCAAAAGAACATATGGAGTGACGGTTTATAAAAAATATGACAAATTAAATCAAGCTAAAAAAAGGTTGCAAATTGCATATCGATATCAAGGTACAAAACATAAAAACGCTTTGGATTTTAAGAAGTCATATCTGATAAATCCAAACCCATATGATATAAAAGAATTTTTTAAATATGCAAATCTTCCAATACTTGAAAAAAATATTAATTTTGCTTCAAATGAAAAAGATAAAAAAATATATAGAAAATTAAGAACCGAGAAATTGCTCAAAAAATACAGAGCAAAAAATAGTGCTGATGCATATATAAAAGCCTACAAAATAGGAAGATATAAAAGAGATCTTAAAAAAGCCATAGAACTTTCGGGAGAAAAAGAGTTAAAAGAGCTTTTATCTTTGGATTTAGGGCAAAAATACTTGCAAAATATCAAAACAAAATATTTAAAAATCCTAAGATCAAAGGATGATTTTGTCTCATATATTTTGGCATATGAGACATCAAACGGTGAAAGTGATCTTATAAAAGCATCTTTAAAAGCAAAAAATAAAACTCAGATAGCCAAGATAGAAAAGATAATTTTTCAAAAGATCAGATCAAAAGAGGGGTTGGTGGATATTTCTTTGTCTTTAGACAAGCCTACATATGACTCAAGTAGTTCCAGTGGAGGATTTGGATCTGTCTCTACACGATACGGTTATACATATATAACTGGAAAACTTAATGTAAAATTCCATCAAAATTTACCTTTTAATCCCCAATGCGGAATATACAAGATCATAGTAAAACTGAAGATAAATATACCAAGACATAAGCGACTAAGATCAAAATGGCTAGGCAATCAAGATGTAAATGATGATATAAACATATATAAAAATATTACAATAAAGCTAAAACCTCCATATAGAAAAATATCTAAAACTTTTTCAACAGATGGCATAACTTTGGCATATTTTGATAGAGGCAGTATGGGCGGATATACTGCAAAATGGCCTACGGGAGATGCTCATGTGAAGGTTGAAAATATCAGTGTCTATTTTGATGGATCAGATATGACAACAAGAAGCATATTAAGAAGTAAAAATACAAATATAAATTTTGACAATCTAAAAAAATTTCACAGATATGTACTTGAACCAACACTGACCCTAACCGGTATACAAAACAGAGGTATATCTATGATAAAGAGTTTTGCACGCAGTAGTCAAAATAGTGGATATAGAACCGCTTCAAACTCTTCAGGAGGAAGCGCGAGACTTTGTATCCCCTCTATCCCAAAAGAAGCAGAATACAGCAAATGTAGTAATGCCAGAACGGCAAGCGGCAAATACGCTACCGTGCAGCTAAGTAGAAGCGGAGGTATGACAAGTAATTGTTTTGAGCTTAAAATATATGGAGGGAGCAATATAGCTGTCGGCAATACCTGTGGAGGAGCGAATGGGCAATGGTCAGTTATGATAAACGGTCAAAGTGGTTTTGCAAATGGACTTGGTAGTGCTATAGGTTGGCTGCTTGGAAGAATGTAGGATATATAAAGATTATTATAAGAGAGGAAAAAAATGTTAAAGAGATTGACCATAGTCTTAGCTTTAATCGGGAGTTTAAATGCTTTTAGCAGTAATTTTGCGAATACTTCTTTAGGTGATAATTTTTTTATAAAGAATTACTATAAAACTACCGATGTAAAAGAAATAGTAAATTCATATGGAGCGGAGTATGAATCATCTTATCAAAAGGCTAAAAAGAAAAATACTTTACAAGCTTATTTTGATTTTCTTAAAAGATATCCAAAAACTTCACGAACAAAAGATGCGTGGGAAAATATATACAAACTGATTTATCGGCAGACTGAACAGAAAAATGATATTAAGGCCTATAAAGAATTTATAAGAAAATACCCCAAAGCACCTCAGATAAAAGAGGCTAAGCAACATATATATGAACTAGCTTATAAAAATATTGAAAATTCAAATAATTTAAAATCCTATCTCGAATTTTTTAAAAAATATCCAAATGCCCCTCAGATAAAAGAAGTTTTAAATAACATTTATATACTTTGGTTTGATGAGGCCAAACAAAAAAATACATTGCAGTCTTATATCAAATTTATTCATTTTGCTAAAGGGCATCGCCCTTCTTTGACAAAAAAAGCTATAAACAACATATATGAAATTGTAAAAAAGAAGAATAATATTGAAAATTATCAATGGTTTATGCAAACATATCCAAATGCACCGCAAACAAAAAATGCATTAAATGCTATTTACAATATAGTAACAAAGAAAAACAATATCTCGGGTTATCAATGGTTTGTAAAAACATACCCGGATGCCACGCAGGTAAAAGATGCTTTTTCAAATATATATGAACTTGCATACGATAAAGCAAAAGCTATAGATACCATAAAAGCATACAATACTTTCATCTACATGTATCCTGCGGCACCACAGGTAAAAGATGCAAACGACATAGCATATAAAATGGAAGTTAAAAAATATGCTGATTTGGGAATGTTTGGCTTTTATGACAAAGATGCCAAAATGGAAAAAAGAGCACGAAAACTTTTGATAAAAGCAAAGCTGATAGAACGATATCCTAAAGACAATGATTTGCAAGATAAAGGAGCAGGCTATATCATAGTTGCAAACAGAATGTATCAACTTCTTCAAGATAAGTTCGATGATACGGATGCCACACTTCGTTATCTTGAATCTCAAGAGTTTAAAGATTTTGTAAGCACTTTTAAAGATACAATGAGCGATATCCAAAGAACTTTGCATAAAATAGAGAAAAATACAGGAGATACAGCACACTATACCAAAAAATTAATCGATATCTCTTCTCAAGGTTTTGCAAATGCGCACGCAGATAGAGAAATGGCAAGCTACTACGCAAAACAGCATAGAAAATGGCAAAAGTTTATGCATTTCAGAGATAAAGGGTATTGATAAAATTTTATAGAATACTTATGGAAAATCTATTTAATTATAGTTAAGTTTATAATATCAGTTTTAAGTAAAGTTTTAAATATTTTTATATATAATCGAAACTATTTTTAAATTTATATGTAATATTAGGAGAATGTATGCAGAAGGTATTTTCATCGTTTTTGGTTTTTATATTTTTTTCAGGTTGTGCTACGAGCAACTATACACGCTATTTTGACAAGAAGCAAGACACAAACAAGCAATACTCCAGTATCAAGATTAATTCTATAAATCAGGATAAAAAAGTCAGTTTTCAAAGCAGGCAGGAGAGTAAGACTAAAACAATTAGAAGAGAAAACGGTAAATATACATTGAAGGTTATTCCTTCTCCTCTTTCTTCACGAGTCAGGATACTAAATATAAAGCCAAAATATCATGATAATATAGAGTTAAAACCCGGGAGATACCTTATAGAAGTATCAAGCAGAGGTTATCCAATATATAAAAGATGGATAAAACTCAAAAAAGACACTGTTTTAAAAGTCAAACTTAAAAAGGAACAAAACTTTATACCGCAAAACAATATCTCAAATAATATCTTTAAAGATATAAATAGTCAAATTTTTTGGAAAAGTTCAAAAATACCTGACAGATATAAAAAATTTGATAAAAACACCATCAAAGATTCCCTAAAATTAACATTTGACGGTAATAGAATCTGGTATGATGATAAAACCAATACATATACTGATATACCTTGGGATAAAGCAAATAACTATTGCAAAAATTTACACTACTATGGACTTCACTGGAGATTGCCGACGGCTTCAGAAGCAAAACACTTTTTTACCGATAAACTCAATAAAAAAATGGTATACAGAGTATCCAGTTCTCTTGCAATAAACAGAAAAAACTATTTTTTTGCTTTTAACGAAGTTGAAAATGGTAAAAAGCTGGACTCTTACTATCATAATTTTGCCTGTGTAACGAGTAAGAACTATAAAAAGGCCAACTATTCCATAGCTCAATTGACTCAAAAAATTTATAATGACATAATGAAAAATATCCGACCTTTTGTTGCACCTAAAAAACCTAAAAAACCTGTAATTCACTCTTTTGTTGCACCAAAAAAAGGTGAATTTGAAACAACGAAGCAGTATAGACAAAGAGTAGCCAAGCTAAAGAGTGTATATGAGTCCAATGTGCAAAAAACCAAAGCTCTGTATCAAAAAAAGATAGATGAATACAAAAAACTCTACGCAAAAGCGAAAGAGAGATACAAAAGATATCTTAAAAAGGTTGAAAATGATAAAAATGCCATAAAACTCTATGCACTTCAAACAGCTTTCAATATCAAATACGGCAACCCAAAAATAGCCAATATAAAATATAATGCCGATAAACAGGTATTTGACTATGATATTGTATCATCGAGACTAAAAGATATACGATTGAAAAATATAAAAAGCTTGAAAAATGCCGTACTGGATAAAAAAACAGCTAAATTCATAAAGATTTTAAACTTCAAAAACGAATCTCTTATCATATATTCATCTAAATACTATGATAGATTTAAAATTTTCAGTTTAAAAAATTTCAATAAAAAGATATATGAGATAAATTATAAAAATTATGTGTTTGACAACTCTTTTGAGTATGGAAATGTACCGGGAGGAATAGTACCTAAAGTAACTAAAGTTTACATAAATGTTCCAAGGATAACAAGCAGTGTGTATCATTTGCCAAATTTTATGTTATATGCAGCTTATTGGAATGCGAGCAGCAATTACAACAATTTTATAAGACAAAAAACTATAAAACTTGATCCAAATATTACAAGTGATGCAAAAATAGCAAGAAGCTATGTTTATAAAAAACATTTTACTATAAAAATTCCCTTGAAAAATGCAAAAGATTTCAAAAAAGCTTTAGCATCAATCAGCCAAAATCCAAAAGTTGTTTTTGAAGTTACTAAAGGGAAAGTTGTTTGTAAAGGTTTGGCGGGATTGTCTAAAACCGATGACTTTATGATAAAAAAACTATACACTCAGGCACGATTTGATATATCAAAGCTAAAAGAGTTGATATCGAAGTATCCAAGCTCCATCTATGCAAAAAAAGCGAAGAAAGAGATAAAAGATATCAAAGCTATGTATAAAGGATATGAGCCAAAGGATCTTTTTTATGTGGAGGGGTGCGTGGGATACTTTCCTGCTCATCTTGTTTCGATAAATTTAAAAAATATATCGAAAGATCCATCAAAAATAAAACCTTCTTACTTCAATCACATCACTTGGAGCGGGCTTTGCAGAAGAGGATTGCTTAACGGGAGAGGGTACTTGAAAATGGTATCCAAAGATGATCTATTTGTTATCAAAATTGACGGAAAGATGAAAAACGGATTTTTTACAGGTGATATAGAAAGAGAGATAGCAAGATATCCAAGACCTCAGACGAATTTTGAAGGTAGCTATTGGAGCGATACTGTAAAAAGAAAGATCAAATTGGATAGTTACGGTGATTATGTCAAGTATCAGCAAGGAGGCTCAAAGTGAAAAAGATAACCCTTATCGTTTTATTTGTCGTTTACAGTTTATATGCTATCGAATTTGTCGATGAAAAAGAGTATTCTGATACTATTGTCGGTAACAGGCACTTGAACGGTGCAAAATTTTTGGGCAGCAAGATATGGCAGGATCAGCCTATAAATACAAAGATAAACTATATGGATTTTAATGAAGCCAAAAAATATTGTAAAAATCTTAAACTTTTAGGTATAAAAGGTTGGAGTTTGCCTACAAAGATAGATGCCATGATGCTTGATGATGAAAAAGATAAGCTAAGGTATATAGCAAGAGGCTGTCCTGGATTTGGGTACTGCTCTAGAAGAAATGAATTTTACACCAAAACGTTCGGTACTTACAAAGGTAAAAGATTTGTTTATACTATCGACCTTGACAATGGAAAAACCCCATATATAAGTACAACTAAAACAAAGTATTTAAATACCAAGACAGCAGTTAGATGTGTTTTAGATCCAAATATATATAACAAGTACAAGCTAAGCCAGTCCAAAAAAGAAGTCAAAAATGGTGATATCGATGCATATCTGAAAGCTTTCCTGGATAGTGGAAACAAAACATATATAAAAAAAGCTTTGAAGTTGGCCAAAGATAGAAGTGATAAAGCAAAGATAGAAGCAACTTTATATAGATATCTTGGGTTTTTTAAATTGTTCGATGTGATACAAAACGGTACTGTTTTAGACAAAGACGGTAAAGATTTCGATACGAACAGTCATCTTTTTGCTGCCATACAAAAAAGCAAAAATTTAAAATACAAATTTGATATAAAACCAAAGAAAAATACCCCATTGAAATTGAGATACAATACTTACATAGTGACCATGATATACAATTTGGCACTTCATTATACGGAAGTGACCATGGGTATAGGCATGGGCAAAACAAAAAGAATCCAAAAAGAGGTAACTTTTAAACTTTCTCCAAAAAACGGTTATCAAGCTTCGGTTACGGTTGACTTTGGAGAGGTTGAACAAGGAACTAAGGCAAGACTCTTTTTTATAAATCAAAGCAGAATACTTAAAAGTGCAGTTTTGAAGTATGATATAAAAGATACAAAGGTAGAGCTTTTAAAATGAAACAGATAGCATATCTTTTTTGTTTCTTTTCTGTTTTGCTTTATGCTGTGGATGAGTTCGATATAGATGCCATCATGAAAGAGGAAAAAAAAGATACGACTTCTAAGCATACGGTAAAATTAAAAAAGCTTGAAAAAGATGCGTCAAAATCGTTTGACAAACTAAAAAAAGAGTATTATCAAAAGTATGAGTATGTCCCGCCAAATCAAAAAAACAGTGATATAAGACATGACGGTTTCTGTTTTGATTATCATATAAAAAATGACAATGATAGAAACTTTTGCCTCTCTTTTGCAAAAAATGATAAAAAGTACTGCTACTCACTGCCTGATAGACAAAGAAACATATGTCTTGGATACTGCTATGATTCATCCCTTTCAAAAGCAGACACGGCATACTGCCTGGCACTTAAAAACAACGATGTATCATACTGCTACAACCTGGATTTAAGAGGTGAATACAAAAATATGTGCCAAGGAAGGTTCAACAAATCCTACTGCTACTCTTTAAATAGTGAAAAAGACAAATACATGTGTCTAGGAATATCTTTAAAATAGTCATAAGCATAAAAATATAACAATGTATGGTTGTCATGTATTCCGTATAAGTAAACGGAATACATGAGCTATTATCTGTCAAGCAAAAATATCAAGATTCATGACTTTTGTCCAGGACTCTATAAAGTCATGGACAAATTTTTCTTTATTGTCATCTTGTGCATAAAATTCTGCTTGTGCGCGTAGTTGTGAGTTTGAACCAAAAATGAGGTCAGCTCTTGTTGCTTTCCATATCAACTTTCCTTTATTGTCATATCCGTTAAAATACCTATTTTTATCATCTGATGGTTTCCAGGTAATATTCATATCCAAAAGATTAACAAAAAAATCATTTGTCAAACAACCCGGATTTTTGGTAAGAACACCTATTTGTTGATAATTGTATGTAGCTCCAAGTGCACGCATTCCACCGATTAATACGGTCATTTCAGGCACACTAAGTGTCAAGAGTTGTGCTTTGTCTATCAGTAACATTTCAGCAGGTATATCACAAGAATCATTCTCATAATTTCTAAAGCCATCCGCAATAGGTTTTAGATAATCAAACGATTCAGTATCGGTCATTTCCTGTGTCGTATCATTTCTATGGGGCTTAAACGGTATCTCTATATCATAACCCGCTTTTTTAGTAGCTTCCTCGATAGCAACAATACCTCCTAAAACGATGAGGTCGGCAAGTGATATTTTTTTATCTTTGTGAGAATTGTCAAAATCATTTTTTATGGTTGTCGATATGTCTAAAATCTTGTTTAGATTTTGCGGCATATTCACTTCCCACCCTCTTTGGGGCATCAAAGCAATCCGTGCACCGTTTGCACCTCCTCTGTAGTCAGATACTCTAAATGTTGAAGCTGAAGACCAGGCAGTATACACTAACTCCGAAATACTTAAATCAGAATCAAGTATCAATTTTTTTAATTGTTTAATATCATTTTCATCAGCATATTCATAATCGGCTTTAGGTATAGGATCTTGCCAAATAAAATCATCATTTACGTAATTGTCTCCAAGATATCGATGTTTCCCGCCTAAGTCTCTATGGAGGAGTTTAAACCATGCTTTTGCAAAGGCTTCTTGAAATTTTTTTGGATTTTCAAGAAAATTTTGTGAGATAGTCCTATACTCAGGATCCATTCTCAATGCCAAGTCCGTTGTTAGCATAATAGGCTTATGATAAGTATCTTTTTTGTGAGCGTCCGGTACCAGTGTCGATGTATCAGGGTCAGTAGGTACCCACTGCCATGCTCCGGCAGGGCTCTTTTCTAGATTCCAGTCATATTTAAATAGAGTTTCAAAAAAGCTGTTGTCCCATTTTATAGGAGTCGGTGTCCACGCACCCTCCAAACCGCTGGTTATGGTATCTTCTCCTTTGCCGGTTTTATAACTATTTTTCCAGCCAAGCCCCTGTTCTTCTATGGGCGCAGCTTCTGGTGATTCTCCGATATATTTATCAGGACTCGCAGCTCCATGACATTTTCCAAAAGTGTGACCTCCTGCTATAAGAGCAACTGTTTCTTCATCATTCATACCCATTCTTTGAAAACTTATGCGAATATCGTTGGCTGCAGCTAAAGCATCAGGAACTCCATCGGGTCCTTCGGGATTAACATATATTAAACCCATTTGTACTGCTGCCAATGGATTTTCTATATTTTTATCTTCTGTTCTTCTTTCGTTTGCCATCCACTCTTGTTCAGGACCCCAGTATATATCTTCTTCCGGCTCCCAGATATCTTTTCTTCCTCCCGCAAAACCCAAAGTTTTAAAACCCATGGATTCTAAAGCGGTATTGCCTGCGAGGATGATCAAATCTGCCCAGGAAATTTTATCCCCATATTTTTTCTTTATAGGCCATAGTAGTCTTCTTGCCTTATCGAGGTTGGCATTGTCAGGCCAACTGTTGATCGGTGCAAATCTTTGATTTCCTGTATTTCCGCCTCCTTTACCGTCCGTTATCCTATATGTTCCTGCGCTGTGCCATGTCATACGGATAAAAAGTGGTCCATAATGCCCAAAATCTGCCGGCCACCAATCTTGTGAAGTTTTCATTAATTTAATCAAATCAGTTTTTAAATCATTTAGATCCAATTTCTTGAACTCTTCATTGTAGTTTATGTCTTGACTAGGAACAATAGGTCCTTTGTTTTGACTGAGCAGCTTAAGGTTTAGCTGATCTGGAAACCATTTATCTACGGTTCCGCCACCTAGTGTTGTATAGTTAAACATCTTTTTTGTGACTTTACATTCATTTTTGTTTTGCATGATACTTTCCTTTTAAATAAAATTTTGGATAATTATCAAAAGATAAAATTTATCTATAGAGAAATAGTATTATAAGTTATCTTAATTTATCTTTAAATTATATCAGTTGATAAAAATAATTTTTACTACATTTACCAATGATTTAACAATATCTACTATAATTTCATCAAAATAAAACATTTGGAGATAAAATGTTAAAAGTTATAGACAATATAAAAAAAGAGATAAAGAAAGTCGTAGTCGGTCAAGATGAAATGATAGAGGCTCTTATCATAGGGCTTGTTTGTGACGGGCATATACTTCTTGAGGGAGTTCCGGGCTTAGCAAAGACTACTACTGTTAATTCGTTTGCAAAGTCTTTGGGGCTGCATTTTAAAAGAGTGCAGTTTACTCCTGATTTGTTGCCAAGTGATATCATAGGAACGGAGATCTATGATCCTAAAAACAATGAGTTTCGTATAAAAAAAGGACCTGTTTTTACCAATATCCTGCTTGCCGATGAGATAAACAGAGCTCCTGCAAAAGTTCAATCAGCTCTTTTGGAAGTTATGCAGGAAAAGCAAGTAACCATAGCGGATAAAACATTTAAGATAGACAAGCCTTTTTTAACTCTTGCTACACAAAACCCGGTAGAGCAAGAGGGAGCTTACAATCTTCCCGAAGCTCAGCTTGATAGGTTTATGCTAAAGGTAGTTGTTGGATACAATACAAAAGATGAAGAGGTTTTGATAGCCAGAAGAGTGGCAACCGGAGCCTATGAGGATATAAGTCAGGTCGCCACAAAAGAGGACATAGAAACCATAAAACAAGAGATAAGTAAAGTCCATATAGATGAGCAGGTTGAAGAGTATATAGCAAATCTGGTATTTGCCACAAGAGAGCCCGAAAAGTATGGTCTTGAAGATATAAAAGAGTATATAGGTTTTGGTGTAAGTCCTAGAGCCTCTATAGATCTTTATAAAGGTTCAAGGGCATATGCATATTTGCGAGGAAGGGATTTTGTAACCCCGGTTGATATAGCCCATTTGGCAAAAGAGGTGATGAGACACAGGTTGATACTCAGCTATGAAGCCGAAGCTGAGGGTATAAGTAGTGATGAGATTATAGATAAAGTGATAGAAAAAGTGCCGATGCCGTAAATAATTGAGAATTGAGAATTGAGAATTGAAAAAATGGAGAGGAAGTGAGTAAAGATATAAGGTTTAGAAAGATCATCATTAAAGCTAAGAGAAAAATCTTTAGTGAAATTGCGGGCAATAATCTTTCTCACTTTGAGGGAGAGGGGTTTGACTTTGTTGAATTAAGAGAGTATCACTTTGGTGATGATGTTAGAAAGATTGATTGGAAAGTAACAGCAAAAAAACAAAAACCATATATCAAAATCTTTCGTGAAGAAAAAGAGCTCAACATAGTTATAGTCTCACTTCTTGGAGGAAGTGTTTACTTTGGTTCAAAAAGATTTAAACAAGATGTTATTGCCGAGCTTTTTGCACTTTTGTCTTTTTCGGCTGTCAAAAATCAAGACAACTTTAGTTCGGTCATATTCACAAACAAGGCTGAGCACTACTCAAAACCGACAAAAAAAATGTTTGGTGCGTACAAAGAGGTTGAAGAGATACTGGATTTTAATCCACTCGGTAAAAGCATAGACTATAAAGAGGTGGTATCTTATCTTAGAAACAGGATAAAAAGAAGGTCCATTATATTTGTGATTGGGGATTTTGTAGGTGATGTCGACTTGTCGATGCTTGCTAAAAAGCATGAAGTCATATCACTTATCGTAAGAGATAGAGTGGAAGAAAATCCTCCATCTTTGGGTTATGTCAACTTGATGGATCCAGACAGTAAGAAGTTTGTGCAGATGGATTTGGATAAGGGAAGTTTGCAAGAGTATAAAAAGATGATCATTAAAAACGATGAAAAACTATATAGACATTTTATAAAAAACAGAGTGAGATTTACCAAAATTTATACAGATGAAGATCCGTTTGTAAAAATCTCAAAACTATTTAGCGGGGTATAAAAACTGATGAATGAGTTAAAAGGACTAAGAGATATAAAAGATATAGTTCAAATCCCCGATATGAGTTTTTATATCTTCTTGGCATTGGTCATGGTCGGGATTTTGGTGCTTGTGGCATTGATCGTCTATCTGCTTGGAATCATTAAAAAACAAAAAAAATCAAAAAGAAAGCTTTATATAAAAAGGTTGAAAAGCGTTGATCTTAAAGATTCCAAAAAAGCAGCATATGAGATAACTAAATATGCAAGAGCTTTGGCTGAAACCAAACAGGAAAAAGGTATCTTGGATCAACTCTTAAGAGAGCTTGAGAGATACAAGTATGTAAAAAATCCTCCAGTTTTTGATGAGGAGAGTAAAAAATATCTAAGACTGTTTTTAGAGGTGTGTTGTGGATAAGATAGTATTTGAGTATCCTTATGCGATTTTGGCGATAGTGCCTTTTATCATATGTGCTATATACTGTAAAGCCAAGTTTGAAGCTATCATTTTTCCTCATACCACACTTCTTGTAAAGGGAGTGAAAAAAGCTTCATTTTTACCTGTTTTGAAGTGGATAAGCATCATTTCACTTATAGTGGCTCTTATGTCTCCGGTGATTGAAAACAAGATAGAGATAGAAAAAAACAAAGGTTATGCCATAGGTCTTCTTTTGGATATAAGCAGATCCATGAATGCACCGGGATACACCAACAAATTTGCCATAGTTAGAAAAATCGTAAGAGAATTTATAAAAAAGAGAAAGCATGATCAAATGGGTATAGTAGTATTTGCCGATTTTGCCTATGTGGCTTCGCCTTTGACTTATGATAAAAGTATGCTTTTAAAGATACTTGATCATCTTGAAGTAGGCATGGCGGGTAACAGATACACAGCCATCTATGATGCTCTATTTTTCGGTGGCAAGCTTTTTGTTCACTCCAATGCAAAAAGTAAAGTTATCATTTTGCTAACAGATGGTGAAAACAATACCCAAACAGTACCTTTAGATGTAAGCTTGAGACTGCTTAAAAAGTATGGCATAAAAGTTTATACCATAGGTATCGGCGGAAGGGGTGATTTTAATCAAATGGAGCTTGAGAGAATCGCAAATGCAACAGGTGGGAAGTTTTTCCAGGCAACTTCAAAAGAGGAGCTAAAAGATATATATGCCACGATAGATAAACTTGAAAAGAGTGAGATAAAAAGTGATAAATTCGTACAAAAAAATTACCTTTTTGAGTATCCTTTGTTTTTGGCATTTTTTACACTGTTATTATATCTTTATCTTTTAAACAAAAGGGCGGCGGCATGATATTTTTAAAACCAGAATACTTGTATCTTATGTTGATACCCCTTTTAGTTTTGATATTTTTAATCGCAACAAATAAATCTCAAATAGATAGATTTTTCTCAAATGAGGTTTTAAAAAGGTTAAAGATAAGTGATGGTAGCATCGGACAAAAGGGAAGAAATATCTTTTTGTTTATTGCTCTTGTGATGATGGTTATAGCTCTTGCAAGACCCGTAATTCCAAAAGGTGAAGTAAATGTAAAAAGTTCAACTGTTGATATACTTTTAGGCATCGATGTTTCAAAGTCGATGTTGGCTGATGATATGTATCCAAACAGGCTTGAATTTGCCAAAAAAAGAGCTATAGAGTTTATGAGAAGTTTTAAGCAGGCAAGATTTGGAGTGGTCGCTTTTAGCAGTGTGGGATTTTTAGTCTCGCCTTTGAGTGAGGATATACCTACAGTGGAGTATCTAGTAAAAAATCTTAACACCGATTCTTTGAACCAAAAAGGAACGGACTTGATGACCCCTTTGGAATTAGCAAATAAGTTTTTAAAAAACGAAAAAGAGAAAGTCTTGGTTATCTTTAGTGACGGCGGGGATAGCAAGGACTTTTCACAGGAGATAAATTTTGCAAAAGAAAATAACATAAAAGTATATGTATATGCAGTCGGCACAAAAAGAGGAAGTACCATAAAAGAAGCCGGCAATGTCTTAACAGACAAGAGAGGCAATATCGTTATAACAAGGTTAAATGAAAACATAAAAGAGTTGGCACTTCAAAGCGGAGGAGCTTATATAGTAGGTGATTACAGCGGAAAGAGCATAAAAGCACTCGAAAAAGCTATAAAACAAAAGATATATGAAACAAATAAAAGGGAAAAAAAGATAAAAACATACAAAGAATTGTTTTACTATCCGTTGTGGATAGCTGTCATGTTTTTGCTTTTTGGATTTAGTTCTATGCCAAGAATCAAAGCCAAAAAAATAGCAACTTTGATGATACTATGTTTTGTAGCTTTGACTCCCTCTTTGAAAGCCTCATCGCTTTTTGACTTCCAAGTGATAAAAAAGGCTGACAATGCCTATAAAAACAAAGACTATAAAAAAAGTGAAGAGTTGTATCGAAAGCTTTTAAAAGAGAAAAAAAGTCCTTATGCGCGTTATGACTTGGCAAATTCCCTTTATAAACAAAAAAAGTATAAAGAAGCATTAAATGAGTATAAGCAAATAAATGCTGAAGATAAAGAACTTATGTTTAAAAAGTATTATGATGAAGGAAATGCTGAGGCATATCTCAAAAAGTATGATGATGCCATAAAAGCATACAAAAAAGCTCTCAAGATAAACCCTGATGACGAAGATGCAAAACACAATCTTGAATTGATAAAAAAATTAAAAAAGAAAAAAGAGCAAAAACAAAACAAAAACAATAAGAACAAGAAGAATAACAAAAACAATAAACAAAATAAAAATGGTAAAAAATCCAAAAGTTCCAAAAACGGTCAAGGCAAAAACCAGCAAAACAAGAATGACAAGCAAAAATCACGAAAAAATAATAAAAACAGTGATAAAAAGAAAAAACGTCAAAAACAAAACCGACAAGATAAACAACAAAAACAAAACAAGAGAAATAAAAATAAAAATGAAAACAAAAAGAAAGAAAAACAAAAGCAAAAACAAGTCGGAGCAAAGATAGTGGATAAAAAAGCCATGAGTAAGGCAGAAGAGAAAAAGTGGACACAGATACTTTTGGGTAAAAATCCAAAAACTTTGCCACTTATGTTAAAAACAAAGCCAAGCAAATTAAAACAAAACGAAAATGATTGGTAATCGGAGGGAATAAAATGATAAAAAAACTGATAATATTTATAACAATTTTTATGATAAATCTATATGCAACAGTAACCGCAACAGTCGATAAAAGTGAAGTTGTAAGAGGAAATGAGGTAACTCTTAGTTTGACTGCCCAAGGAGATAATGTAAAATTCCCTCCTATAAACGATATAGGCGGTTACTCAGTAGATTCATCAAGCAGAACACAAAATATAAGCATAGTAAACGGTAAAATGACAAAAAGCATAACCAATTCATATATTTTTACACCGTTAAAAAGCATAACCATTCCCTCTTACTCCATAGAAGTGGATGGAAAAACAGAAAAAACGAAGCCTATCAGTTTAAAAGTGGTTTCAGCCGCACAAGCAGGGAAAAATCCTGCTTTTTTGCTTCAAATGATAGCCAACAAAAAAGAAGCCTATGTGGGAGAGCCTATAACTTTGAGGATCATTTTCAAACAAAAAAGAGATGTTCCTGTTGAAGGTATACAGTTTGCAAATCCGACTTTTACAAATTTTTGGGCAAAAAGTGACGGTAAAGATAGAAAACAAATAGTCGGAGACTATGTCATACACAATATAACTTATGTCCTTATCCCCCAACAATCTGGAGATTTTAAAATACCGCCGGTCAAAGTCGCCATAGCAAAAAGAGTGCAGATAAGAGATGCTTTTTCATTTATGCTCCAAAGGATAAGATGGAAAAATATCTTTTCAAATGAGTTGAATATCAAAGTAAAACCGCTTCCAAGCGGAGTAAGTGTATATGGTAGATACACTATAAATGCAACCATTGACAAAACCATAACCAAAGCGAACAAACCGGTAAATTTAACCATAACCGTAAGAGGTGAGGGAAATGTGGATGATATAGATAATTTTGACTTGAAAGTGCCTAATGCTACGGTTTATAAAGATAAGCCAAGTAGAAATACATATCTTGAAAATGGCGAATACAAAGGTGTTTTCAAACAAAAATTTGCCCTTGTTAGCGATAGCGACTTCACCATACCTCCTGTAAAATTCACCTACTTTGACAAAGATGAAAAAAAGATAAAAACCATCCAAACCAAATCCATAAAAGTCAAAGTAACAGGCGGAACAACTTACAATATGCCAAGCGCTCATAAGTTGATAACTAAAGAAGAAAACCAGCCTGAAAAAATCAAAACGAAGATACTCTACAAAGAGGGCAATCCTTATGAAAAGTGGATATATCTGATCATCGGACTGTTTATAGGCTTTGTATTATCCAATCTTAAGTATCTAAAAAATTTCAAAAAAGAAAAAAGTGAACATCCGTTATCATATGAGATAAAAAAAGCAAAAAGCGATAAAGAGCTTTTGAAGATACTATTGCCATACATTCAAAGAAATCAGCAGATAAAAGAGATAGTTGACAAGCTCGAAGCCAACTTGTATATGGGACAAGATAACAAAATAGATAGAAAAAAGCTAGCCAAAGAGATAGAAGGATTATTAAACCCCGAAGATGAGGAGATTTTGTAGGGGTCAATTTTTTGTCATATATTTGCCGTATTTTACGAGGATGGATTTTGTTAAAAACGGACCTATAAGTTCATGTATAAGGGTAGTTGCTATGATGATATTTAAAATGATGGGAGCTACTATCTCAAAGTCCGTTATCTCCTGTAAAGAAAGAGCCAAGCCTATAGCGATACCGGCTTGCGGGAAAAGTGCAAGGCCAAGGTATCTTCCTATCTCGTCATCTGCATTTGAAATCTTTGAGCCGACCCAAACCCCGACTATCTTGCCTATGATCCTAAATACTACATATATGATGATAGCCAAAGGCATTTGAGTGATAAAAGAGACATTTAAATGCATAGCGGAAATTGTAAAAAAGAGTAAAAAAATGATATCTTTCAGATGGTTGTCAAACTCCTTTTTTACTAAAAAAAAGTTTTTTGAAAGATTGGAAGCCGTTACTCCCATAACAAGAGATGCCAGCAAAGGTTCAAGTAGAAAGTACTGACTTATGCTGTAGGTTATAAATATCATTCCTAGAGTGGATGTCGTCTTAACCCCCTGATTTTTTTTAAATACCC
Organism: Thiofractor thiocamini; assembly: GCF_055384375.1. NCBI lineage: Bacteria > Pseudomonadati > Campylobacterota > Epsilonproteobacteria > Campylobacterales > Thiofractor > Thiofractor thiocamini. Next base: position 2,077,459 of record NZ_AP042389.1, read on the forward strand.
TGTCGATGATCTCCGATATGAAAGCACCGGCCATACCTACTAAGATAGAAAATACTATAGTTTTTATGATACTTATAAACATATGTGTATCGATGGTGCTGGAATCTATGAAAGTTTTTGATATGATGACAATGAAACTGAAAAATATCAGTGCAAAAGCGTTGTCCATGGCAACGATGCCCAGCAAAAAAGAGCTGAATTTCCCTTTCGCTTTTATCTCATGGCTTACTGCAAGTATGGTAGCGGGTGCAGTAGCGGTGGCAAGTCCTCCAAAAAGTATGGCTGTGATGATGCGGTATTCGTTGTTGAAACTGAAGTTTAAAAGATCGAACATCACATAAAATGTCACACTTATGAATATAAAAGTAAAAACGGCTTCAAAAAATGAGATAGTGAGTATCTGTTTTAATGTATCTTTCAAAATGTCATATTTTAAGTTGGCCCCGACCAGTACAGATATAAGCGACAAAGAAAGATCGATGATGAAGTTGCTTCCATGTATGAACTCTTGCGGTATGATATCAAGCCCGTTTGGACCTATGATGATGCCAAGTATCAAATACCCCACAACATTTAAGATACCGAGATTTTGCACAAACACTCTCATAAAAGAGCCCAGTACAAATATCAAACCTACTATCAGTAATATCTGCATTTATATCCTTTTGCGTAGTATATTTTACCATAAAAGCCAACAAATTATAATATTTAGACTCACTACACATTTATGTTACAAAACTACACATATACACATAAATTAAAATATTATAAATGAAAAAAGTATAATTTAAAAATTATTTAATAATTTATTAAGTATATTGTTTTTTGAATTTAAAAATAGTTTATATAAAATAAATTTATATATTTTTAAGTTTTAAATTTTTTAAGTAATTTTAGTGAAGAATAATAAATAAAACAGGAGTATTATAATGTATAAAATATCTAAGTTTATCTTATTGTTGTTAGTTTTATTGCAAGGTTTAATAACCATTGCATCTGGTGATATAATTAAAAGTGTTGGGTACTTCAATAAAACATATAAGGCTAATAAAGCAAAAAATAATGCTATACAGAAAGATAGTTATCTTCCATTGGTTGCACCTACTGTTGGTGCAATAAGAGATTCAATATCTATATATGCGAAGAGACTTGAACAGTTATCGCAATATCCGCAGAAACAGAGAAAATTGGCAGATAGAGCATATAAACTTTTGAAAGAAGTGTATCAAGATCCAAAAAAAACAGCTAAGGTGGAGAGGTTACTTGATAAATTTTCAAAAGATAAAGCATTACTTGATAAAGCAGCAAAATTTAAAAAATATGCTAAAAAAATTAATCATATTGCAACAGGAATTACTGCAGGCACGCAACTTTATGAATGGAAAAAAAGTGATAAAGACTTAGTTAGTAATATGAAGTTAGTAAAAGATTTGCTAGTGGATGCTACTTCCTATGTCCCCGTGGCTGGCGAAGTTGTAACTGCCTTGGATATAGCAACAGACGAAGCAGTTGATCGGATTAATAATATGTATGACAATAAAAGAAAAAAACATGAGAGTTTAATAGATCAACTTTTTGGTATAAAAAAGAAATATGATACTAAACTAAGAAGATCAATAATATATGCAACAAATAAGAATAATGGAGTATTGAGACGTGATCAAATATTAAAAATATATAAGGACAATAAGATAGCATTTTACAAAGAAATTGAGCCATATAAAAAACATTGGGAAGATACAAGTAGTAAATTTGACAAAATTGCTAACGGAAGATTAAAACTACCATTTATAACTGTAGCACATAATGATAATCCTGAATTAGATGCTTATCATAGAGTGCAAGCAGATGCTACAAGATGGATGCATCCAAACGAATATGAAAAAGATTTGAAACGCCTAGAAAAAATATCGAAGAAAACTGAAATTGAAAGATTAACAATAAAATTGGCGAAAGTAAATGAAGTTTTTAGAAAAAACTTACTTAAAGCACAGCAAGAACAACAAGTAATACTTCGAGCTAATGCAAGCATAATAAAAAAGGAACAACAAAAACCAGTTATAAATAAACAAAAATTAGTGTTAAAAGATAAAACAAAGCAAAAACATGTTAAAAATAAAGAGCAAAAAGCCCAACAGTCAAAAGTACAGCCTGTTCAAGAGAAACAAACTGTGGCCGCACAAGCTAATACGCAGCTTCAAGATCAAAAAACTCAAGCAGAGAAACTTAGAAAACAGAACACTCAATTAGCACAAGAGTACAAAACTCTTTATATTGAAAGTCACCAACATCCGGATGATAAAAGTCTTCAGCAGAAACTTGCTCGTAAAGATAAAGAGCTTAGAGCGAATGCACAGGCATTTTTGGATTTAAGGGCGGCAATTAGAAAAATAGATAAAACATATTTCGGTACCGTTGATGGCCCACTTACTGTTCAAAGAAAAATACCACAGAGTGAACTGCAACCTAAAGTCGCTACTGTTTTCAAGACAGAACAGCAGACAAAGCAGAAAATTAAGCAAAATATTCAAAAAAAGATAGTTCAAAAAGCAATAGATCATAAGATTCCGAAATTTACAGGAACAAAACAGGAACAAGCACTAAAACAAGCGGAATTCTTACGAAATAGAAATCAAGGTAAAAAGTTTTCACAATGGAACAAAAGAGATAAGGTTGCCATGGGTATCATCGCACGCAATCTTGGTATTGCAAAAAGTGCATCTTCCATTACTCAAAGAGGTGCTATTTTAAATGCATTGTTCAATTATAAAGGTGAAAAAGGTATCAAGCAGCAGTTAAGTGGTACATATTACGCACCGGAAATAGCTCGTCTAAATGAGCCAAAGAAAAAAAGTATTCAAAAAGTAAAAACTATAAAAAAAGATAACAATCATGTAAAATCCGCAAAATCTAAAGCGATTGACAATCATTTGAAACAAAGTGTCAGGGTCATAGCACAGCAAAAACATCAATTATCCAGAAAAGAGATGGAATTACAAAATGCTAAAGATAAACTTTCAAAGATGAAACGTTCAACTTATAGCACTCGTTCATATACACAGGTAAGTTTTGACAACAGGAAAATCAATTATCTGCGAAGAGCAAACAGCATCATAAATAAAAACCGTGGTAAATCTTTTAGCAAATGGAGTAAAAGCGATCAAGTTTCCATGGGTATCATCGCACGAAATCTCGGTATAGCAAGATCTTCATCTATCATCCACAAAGGTGCGATATTAAACGCACTGTATAGAAGCAAGGGTTTTTATGGCATGAAGAACCAGTTTGCAAAAATATCGACTACCAGGTATAAAAGATTTGTACAGACAAACTATGCTTACAATGATTTGTCTGCAAGCATTTTGACTTTGCAAAATGAAATAGGCACTTTAAAATCAAATATTTCAAGACAAGAAGAGACTATAAGAAGATTGAGGATGCAAAAAAATAGTCTTTTTAGCATTGCAAAAAAAGATGATACAAGTGATTATCTAAATGACTATAAACAGGAGATAGCACAAAATACCGTTTTAACACCTGTTAAACAATCAGTAGATGAGTCATGGTGGGATGGAGCATATACTAGAAATTACTATGGTATAAATGATTCCGGAGCGATAGAAATCTATGGGTACGGAGATGCCGAAGCCTCAACAAAAGCATATAAGCCGGGTCCAGGAACGAATCTATATCTAAATGCAAGCGGAGATGGTACAGGCACAAATAGAATCATAACACTAAACAGACCGGCAAATGAGTATTTTGGAGATTATTCGTATGCGGCTTGGGGGACATGGTCGGATCCAAATGCTGATCAAAGCCCTGATAAAAATAAAATCTATACTTCACACTGGGTTGTTGTAGATCAAGTTGACAGAGATCATATGCCGATAGTAGGAACGGCTACTTATAAAGGTGAATTAAAAGGCATATTGAGAAATATAGGTATAGCAAATACGATACATAATGCAAACGGACAAATATCTTTAAATGCAAATTTTGGTACAGAAAGCATAGCAGGAACTTTGATGGTAAACAACGCCGATACCGGAGCAAACTGGGCAAATGCATCGTTTAATACAAGGATGGACACTTCCACTGACGGAGATGGTTTGTTTTTTGATGCCGCACTTACGGGCTCAGATATATCAAACAAGGAAGAATGGCATTCACAGATATCTGGAGAATTTGGTGGAGATTGGGCTGCTGAGGCCGGAGGCATGTGGGCTATAACAAAAGGAACAGGAAGCAGAGGTGACGGTAGAGCTGTTGGAGTATTTAGAGCGAAAAAACAGTCTCAAGTGCTATCGGGTCAGTCTTGGGCAGGAGCTACAACATTTCATGCAGAAGATAAAAGTACCGGTTATCTGACATATTGGGGCGGAAATGGTTTTGACAATACCATTGCAAGTGCCTCTCAGGGATATGGACCGATTTTTAATGAAGATGAAACAGGTAGAGAAGGTTTGGTAGATGGTGGGGTTATAAAAAGTGTACATATCAACCATGGGGAAAATACTTCAACAGACAATACAAAAGATTTTCACATAAAACATGATGAAATCGATACATTATCATCTTTTTATAACACAAATATAAACTCTTTGAAATTGAAAAGAAATCTTCCTGACGGTAATGCCCTCTCTATACAAACCGATGGACACTATGACTACAGCGCATGGGGCTCATGGAAGCAAACAGGAGGATTGTATACCAATATAAACGGTGATAGTGGTAAAGAGCAAATGTCAATGCACAATAATTGGATCTCAGGTCAAAGAACTGTTGATTTGCCAAAAACCGGAAGTGCCAAATACAGTGGATTTTTAGATGGACATTTGTATAAAGGAAGTGTGGGTGGCGGATACGGTGGAAAAGTGAACGGCAGCATAAACTTAAGTGTAGATTTTGCCAATACATCCATAGTGAGCGGGACTCTAAAGATAAACAAAGCAGGAGGCGGGTCGCTGGCTACTGCTACTATGAGTAATGCAGTTTTAGATAGAAGCGGCAGTTCGTTTGCAGCTAGACTAAGTGGAACAAACATAGCTCCAAGACCGGATCATGGTTCTCAAAATATGATATCCGGTCAGTTTTTCGGTCCTCATGCGGAAGAAGTCGGCGGTGCCTGGAATGTAGAGATAAAAAACAGCAACGGAGCAGATGATCATGCAGACGGTATCTTTGCGGCTAAAAAACAAGCTGCAGAAAAACCGGCAATATAAGAGGAGATATAAAAATGAAAAAAATATTGATAATCTTATCTACGACACTTCTCATGCTTTATGCTGACAAAATAAAAGATATAAACCAAAAAGCCATATCCTTTTTAAATGGAGGTAAAGTTGCAAATGCATACAATGTACTGATACAATCATACAAAAACGGTACATATAACAACCAAACACTTTTTTTGTTGGGTACTGCGGCAAGATTAAGAAAAGACTATAAAAACGCGGTAAAATTTTTTGAATTGTTATTGCAAAAAGATAAAGGAGCCAATAGAGTACGACTTGATTTGGCCGTAGTATACTATAAATTAGGAGAGTTTAAAAAAGCTAAAGAGTTGTTGTTGATAGTAAAAAGCTCTCATCCCCCTAAAAAAGTAGGGGACAATATAGATCTTTTTTTAGCGACTATCGAAAGAGGTATCCCAAAACTTTGGAGTGTGACCCTTGGCATAGGAAGAATGTATGACAGCAATGCAAATGCCGGACCTGATGTGGATACCATCTTGATGTACAACTTGCCTTTTGCTCTTTCTCCTGATGCAAAGGCAAACTCAGATTATGCCATGAAGTACAATTTTGATATGAATTATATAAAAAAGATAGATGGTTTTGCATGGCAAAATACGCTAAATGCTTCCATAGTTGATTATGATGATTTAAATACCCTTGATAGTAAAAATATCTCTTTGTCAACCGCAATTATAAAAAATAAGGATAGATTTACTTTCTCATTCCCGTTTATAGGTAATATTTTGATCATAGGACACGATAAACAGTACTACTCTACAAGTGCAGGTTTTGCTCCTCAGATAAGTTATCGATACAGCGATAGGGTATCTTTGAACTTTGCATTAAGTTATCAAGGGAAGAAGTATTATAAAGCCGGGGACAGAAAGAGTCACAGTTTGTCTTTTTCACCTTCAAGCAGGATATTTTTAGACCGGTCAAGTTATGTGGGTATCGGTTTGTTTGTTTCCAAGGAGAGATCAAAAACAGAGACTTACTCCAATGACTCATACGGATATAATGCAAATTATTTTAAAGCATTTAGCAGAAATACTACGCTCAATATAGGCTATAGTGAAAGCAGGATTGATTATAAGGGTAGAGAAATAGCATACAACAAAAGCAGAAATGACATATCTAGAACTGTTAGTTCGAGTTTGTCATATTTCATAAAAAGCATAAAGTCAAAATTGTCTTTAAATCTTTCATATACAGACAATTACTCAGATATCCAAATGTACAAGTATGATAGAAAACAGATAGGCATCAATATATCGAGGAGTTTTTAACCGTTAACGATGGGTTAACAAATATTTTTATATACTTTTATATGTCAAAAATATTACTGCTTGAAGATGATGAAATTCTTTATGAAACATTGATGGAGCTTCTTGAAGATGAAGGTTTTGAAGTAACACTAGCAAAAGATGGTGAGAGTGCGCTTGATAAAACTTTTTCTTCAAACTTCGATCTTTTGCTTTTGGATGTCAATGTTCCCTTTTTAAACGGGTTTGAACTCTTAAAAAGCTTGAGAGAGAGTGGGGATATGACTCCTTGTATATTTATAACAGCTCTTGTTGATGTATCTTCCATAGCAAAAGGCTTTGATGTCGGGGCTGATGATTATATAAAAAAGCCTTTTGATTTTGATGAGCTTCTTATAAGGATAAAAGCACTCTTAAAAAAGCAGTATCATACTTACACAAATGAGATAAAATCCAAAGATTTTAGATGGGTTGTCGAAAAAGATGAACTCTATAAAAAGGCTGATTTCGTACCTCTTCCTCCGGTGGAGCTTCATATAGCAAAGATATTTTTTCAAAATATTGATAAAACAGTCAAAAAAGAGTATTTGCTTGAGAGTTTAAACGAAGGTAAGGAAAGTAGCGAGGGTGCACTTAGAGTGCATATAGCCAAATTAAGAAAAGCCGGACTTCTCATAGAGACTGTAAAAGGGATAGGATACCGTCTTGAATCATGAAAAAAAAGCTTTTTTAGAATTCTTTTTTATATACTTTATTAGTGTGGCTCTTTTGATTATTGCAGCCGGATTTTTTTACTACTCCCAGATGAAAAACCAATACTTGAAAAATGAAGAGTTTTCCATCATCAACTATGCAAGAACTTTAAAGATGAGTGGCGATGTCAGTGAATTTGGAAAAGAGTATAGATATAAGAAGATAGATAAAAGATTTAAGCACTTTGATATAAAAAATTTCCAAATGAAAGATGGAAAATTTGTCAAATATATACCAAGAAATAAATTTGAAGGGTATTTTGAGATACTAAAATCAACAAAAAATTTTGAGAAGAAACTTTCTGATCTGAGGGTAAAATTGTCCATAGTGGAAATATTGCTGCTTTTGGTATTTGCATACATCAGTTATCGTTTGGCTAAAAATGCTTTGTTGCCTCTTAAAAAAAGTATACAAACCCTCGATAAGTTTGCAAAAGATTTGATACATGACTTAAATACACCCGTAACCTCCATCAGACTTAACATGAAAATTTTACAAAAAGATCCTAACTTTGCAAAAAACAGGGCACTTAGCAGGATAAACAGAAGTGCCCACACCATCTCGGAATTATATGAAAATCTAACCATACTGCTTGAAGAGAAGACTTTTCAACTATCCAAAACAGATATTTTCGATATAGTTGATGAAGTGGTGCAGGTTCAAAAGCAGATATATCCACATATAAAGTTTCAAGTTTTAAAAAGTAGATTCATTGCCAAAACCAATAAAAAAGCTATGAAGCAAATCCTGCAAAATATCATTTCAAATGCCTGTAAATACAATACAAAAAGTGGATATGTGAAGATATATGCCAAAGATAACAGCCTGTATATCGAAGATAATGGTCAAGGCATACAAAACCCTGATAAGATATTTGAGCGCTCTTTTAGTGAAAATAGTGGAAGCGGTATAGGGCTTGATATAGTAAAAAGAGTAGCCATAGCACTAAATATAGATATAAAAGTAACAACTTCTTCAAGTGGCACAACTTTCATCTTAACGATGAGCTAACACGCAAATAGTATAATTACATCATAACAAGTCCATCAAAAGGTAAAACATGAATAAAATCATAAAATATATCATATATCTATCTCTTGCGGTAATAGTTGGAGTCCTATTTTACAAAAAAGTTTATATCCCAAAGCATACTTATAAAACAGCTCATGCAAAAAAAGGTGATATAGAGATAAAAGTCGAGGGTATAGGCAATGTAGGTGCAAGAAACATATATAAAGTCGGCTCTTTGTATGGTGGAAAAGTTCTTGATTTTTCTATCAAAAAAGGTCAATATATTAAAAAAGGGGAATTGATAACTCATATAGATAGTGTTGATCTTGAAGATAAGATAGCGAGCGAAGAAGCACTTGTAAAAAAACTTCTTGAAGATATAAAAGGGTTGGAAATCGATAAAAAAACAGCAGAAGTTGACTACAAGTATCAAATGGATCTATTTATAAAAAACCAAAAACTTTATAAGTTGAAGTCTATCTCATATCTAACTTTTAGAAAATACCAAAGTTCCAAAGATATGGCTGCACTTAAGATAAAAAGTATCAATTCACATGTAACATCTCTGAAAAAGCAGATTGTTCAGATAGAAGAGGATATAAAAGGTTTACAAAAAAGACTGACTTTTTATACCGTATCATCCCCGATAAGCGGATATGTAACAAAAAAATACATTTCAAATCATCAGATACTTTCACCCACACAGCCTATCGTAGATATAGTCAATCCAAAAGATGTATGGGTAGCAACTTACATAGATACAAGGCTAAGCGGAAAGGTCAAAGTAGGTGACAGGGCAGATATAAAACTAAGATCTTCCGATAAAGTTTATAAAGGCAAAGTTGTAGATATAGACCCTATAAACAATCCTATAACCTATGAAAGAGAGATAGATATAGCTTTTGATAATTTGCCTGTACCTTTTTATCTTGAAGAGCAGGCAAAAGTAAGCATAAAAGTCAACAAAATGAAAAATATCCTAAAGATACCGGTAGCCGCTCTATCTTTTTATAATGGAAAAAACGGTGTTTGGCTACTAAAAAATCAAAAAGTGGCATTTAAAAGTGTTAAGGTTTTAGCTTATGAGGGTAAGATAGTCGCCATAAAAGGTATATCTTCAAATGATACTATCGTTATACCCGATCCAAAAAAGAAAGCCTTAAAAAACGGGATGAAAATCCGTCATGATTAATCTTGCATATAAAGATATAACCCACTCTCTTGGTAAGTTTCTCATAACCGCCATCAGTGTAGGGGTGCTTCTTGGTATAGTTATCATTATGATAGGAGTTTACAGGGGTATGATATTTGATGCAAAATCTCTTCTAAATGACATAGATGCCGACATATGGGTAGTTCAACAAGATACCATAGGACCATTTGCTCAAACTTCAAGGATACACGAAGATGTGGAAAATCAAGTCTCTTATCAAAAAAGTGTGCAGTATGCCCAGGCTATAACTTTTCAAAACTTTCAACTTGAAAATAGATACGGCAACTATAAAGTTATGCTTGTAGGTTATGATCCTTTCGGAAAGATAAAAGTGATAAATCCCAAAAAAATCATACAAGGCAGGACTTTAAGAAAACAGCATTATGAGATAGTGGTATCCAAAAAAACAAACTATAAGCTCGGAGAGTATATAAAACTTGGAAGAGACAGATACAAAGTAGTAGGTATTACTAAAGATACGGTATCAAACGGAGGGGATTATCTGATATTTACTTCACTAAAAGATGCTGAAATTTTGCAGTTTACCTACTCCAATGAGAGGATAAGAAGTGATGAACAAAGAGGTATAAAAGGAGGCAATCCTCATCTTGTAAATGCAGTCATAGCAAAACTAAAAGATGGATACGATCCTAAAAAAGCAGCTTTGCAAATCCAAGAATCTACCCATAAAAGTGTATTTACAAAAGGCGAAGAGTTAAGACTTTTGCTTGAGAGAGTCATAAAAAAAGCTTCAAAACAGATAGGAACCTTTACTTTTATACTTGTTATAGTCTCTATCGTTATCATAGCTCTTATCATATACACTATGACACTTGAAAAGATAAAAGAGATAAGCATACTAAAACTCATAGGTATATCAAACTTTACCATATCCAAGATGATCATCCAAGAAACTGTTACTCTTGGTGTGTTGGCTTTCATATCGGGCAATATCTTCGCAAGGTTAACTAGCGGTGTTTTTCCAAAGAGGATAGTACTTGAGATGAGTGATGCTTTTTCGCTCTTTGGAGTGATTCTCATCTCTTCGGTATTTGCTTCACTGTTTGGTATCTATAAAGTTATCAAAACAGATCCTTCTGATGCGATAGGAGGATGACAAAAAATGAAAAATGAAAAATTAGAAATGAAAGATGGGGCTATAAGAGTAGAAAATCTTATGAAAAGTTTTGGAAAAGGTGATGCCAAGATAACTGTACTCAATGGGGCAAGTTTTGAGCTTAAAAGAGGGGAGTTTGTTGCTCTCGTGGCTCCAAGTGGGGCAGGGAAAACTACACTTCTTATGATGCTAGGATGTGTTTTGGAGCCTACAAGCGGGAAGATAGAGATAGATGAAGAAGTGGTATATGATGATAAATGGAAAGTAAAAGATGATAGAAAACTAAGAAGAACAAAGATAGGTTTTATCTTCCAGGCACACTATCTCATACCTTTTTTAAATGTTGAAGAAAATGTCTCTTTGCTTCCTTATCAAAATGGCGAATCCCCAAAAGTAGTCAAACCTAGAGTAGAGGAGCTTTTAGACTATCTTGATGTGGGAGATAAGCTCCATTCGATGCCAAGTGAGTTAAGTGGCGGTCAAAACCAAAGAGTAGCCATAGCAAGAGCATTGGCAAACAAACCATCTATCGTGCTTGCCGACGAGCCGACAGCCGCACTTGATACAAGCAGATCAGTAAGTGTGGTAAAGCTTTTGAAAAAAATCGCAAAAGAGCAAAATGTAACTATCATCATGGTAACACATGACGAGAGACTTTTGCCATATTGTGATAAAGTTTTAAGTATCAAGGATAAGAAAATAGTGATAAAGGAAAGCAGTGATGAACATATCATATAAAACAGTTATATTTTTGCTTTTATCTGTAAGTCTAAGCGCAACTACACTAAAAGAGATAACACAAATGCTTATAGAAAATAATTCAAACATAAAAGCTTTAAACCATAGTGTCAAATCCAAAGAGGAGAGTTTTAAAAGTGTATCCAATACATTGAACCCTACCGTAAATGCCGGTACATCTTACAACAGACTTGATATAGATGTACCATCCAATAAAGTCGGTGCTACTACTGAAGGGTATATCAATCTTGGAGCGGATTTGTATGACGGAGGGAAAAATATCGCGATAAAAAGGCAAAAAAGATATGAAATGATTTCAGCAAAATACAGCAAGGATAACAGTATCAAAGAGATGATGTTGCAAGCCATGACTATTTTTTATCAAATCAAGGAAACAGAAGCGAGCATAAAAGCTTACAAAGATAAGGCAAAAGCGCTCTATGCCCAGTATAAGAGACAAAAACAAAAATATGACATAAAAATGGTAACAATAGATGAAGTTTTGAAGTTCAAATCTGAGTACGATACCAGTGTATACACCATAAGTGAGCTAGAGTATCAAAAAGAGAATTTGCTAGAGAATTTGTCCGTATTAGTCGGTAAAAAGATAAAGGAGTTAAGCGATTCAAAACTAAAGGATATAGCCCATATAAATTATGAGCCAAGTTCATATATCAAATCTTTAAAGAGCGAGCTTGAAGGAGTAAAGGAGAACATAAATATAGCCGATAGCATAAAAAAACCAAAGATAAGGGTTGAAGATACGCTTAGTTTGTATGGTTATGATGATTATGATAAAAACATTATAAAAGATTTGCCTGATACTCAAAACCATTTTATGTTGACATTTTCAATCAATCTGTTCGATACCGCCAGTAAGCATAAAAAACAGTCTGCCGTCTATGAAAAATTGTCAAAAAAAGAGCAGTTAAATTATCAGACCCAAAAAGAAAAGAGTCTCTTCAAATTGGCAAAAGATAAACTCTTAACTCAAAAAGAGAAGATCAAATCAGCCAAAAGCGCTTATGAATCAGCAAAAAGCGTATATAGGGTAATTTATACTAAATATCAAAATTTAGTCGTAGATAACATAACTTATCTTGATGCATTGAGTAAAAAAACACTCTCATACTCACAATACCAAAATGCACTATATGAGTATGAAATAGCAAAAGCTAACTACTACTTTTTAAGCGGACATGATATGAAAAAGATAATTCAGTGACTTCATAAGGTTTAATATAAGCTATATTTTAAAATTATTTTGTATAATTAATAACGTCTTTAATAATGGAAAAATATGGCTACTCAAAATATCGGATTTGAAGTTGTAGAAAATGATGGTGAAAGTTGCAGTATCAATATATCCGGCTATTTTGACAAAAGATACATAAAAAAAATATACTCCAAAATAAAAAAATTAAAACAAAAAGAGTTTTTGCTTGTAGGATTTGACTGCTCTTCCTTGAAAAATCTTGATTATACCGGTGCATTGATGATGGCTGACATCATAGCTCATTTTTCTTCCCAAAAAGCTTCCATAGCCATTTCACATATGGATAACTCTTTTAGAGATATCTTGATGTTTGCCAGAAAAAACCTAAAACAAGCCAAAGCAAAAAATACTGAGAAAGAATTTTTCATAATCAACCTGGCAAACAAGATAGGTAAAGCGATATATGAAAAAATAGACTCTTTTTTTCTTTTTTTATCTTTTATGGGAGAAATCGTCAAAGAGATATGTATGGTTGCAAAAACACCATGGAGATACAGGTTTAAAGCGACAGCTGTTCAGATAGAAAAATCAGGCGCAAAAGCACTGCCTATAGTTGCTTTGACATCTTTTTTGGTGGGGCTTGTGATAGCTTATCAGGGTGCTGAACAGTTGGCAAGGTTTGGAGCAAATATCTTTATAGTTGATATGGTGGGTATATCTATCTTTAGGGAATTGGCACCCCTTATAGCTGCCATTGTGATAGCAGGAAGAAGCTCTTCTTCATATACTGCCGAGATAGGCACTATGAAGATAACCGAAGAGATCGATGCGATGCAGACCATGGGTTTTAGTCCTGTACTTTTTTTGGTTCTTCCCAGGATTTTTGCACTTATGCTTGCTATGCCCTTGATAGTCTTTTTTGCAGATTGCGTGGGAGTATTTGGAGGTATGATAGTAGCCGATACGAGACTTGGCATATCATACAGCGAATTTTTGGCAAGAATGAGAGATGTTTTGGAGATGAAACATGTTCTTATAGGTTTGTTCAAAGCCCCGTTCTTTGGCCTTTTGATAGCTCTCATCGGCAGTTTTAGAGGATTTCAGGTAACAGGAAGTACCGAAAGTATAGGAAGGTATACGACTATAAGCGTTGTAAATGCCATATTTTGGGTCATAGCCTGCAATGCTCTGATATCTGTAATGCTAACGGAGATAGGCATATGAAACCTATCATAAAGGTAAAAGATGTAGTTACAAAATTTGGCTCGAAAGTGATACATGACAAAGTCAATATAACCATAAACGAGGGTGAAGTATATGGTATATTAGGAGGAAGCGGAAGCGGAAAAACAACACTTCTAAGAGAAATCATCATGCTTCAACGCTTTAAAAGCGGAGAGATCGAGATACTTGGTAAAAAAGTCGGTAAAATGTCATACAAAGATGAGATGGAATTGAAAAAAAAGTGGGCGGTTTTGTTTCAATTCGGTGCATTGTACTCATCGCTGAATGTAGTGGAGAATGTCTCATTGCCACTTTTGGAGTACACTAATCTTCCAAAAGAAATCATAGAAAATGTCGCTTTGAGTAAACTAAAAATGGCAGGCTTGAAAGATGAAGCGGCATATCTTTTTCCAAGTGAGCTTAGTGGAGGGATGAAAAAAAGAGTCGCGCTTGCAAGAGCATTGGTAATGGATCCAAAAATCCTGTTTTTGGATGAGCCTACAAGCGGACTTGACCCGGTCAGTGCGGAAAATTTTGACAGACTTATAAGAGAGTTGGCGACACTTCTCGGGCTTAGTGTTGTTATGGTCACCCATGATTTGCATACTATAGAGCATGTGCTTGACAGGTTTTGTATCATATATGATAAAAATATACTGTTTGAAGGCTCTTTGGAAGAAGCGAAAAAGTTTGAGCATTATGCCATAAGAGAGTTTTTGGGACCGATCATCAGTCGGTAGTGAAGGAGAATAGATGGAAAAAAGACTTAGTTATATATTGTTGGGCTCATTTGTACTTTTTTTGGCAACCGCTTTGGCAGCATTTTTGTTTTGGCTGGCAAAATATGGTGATAAAAATGTAGAATATGATTACTATAAGGCTTACTTTACCGAGTCTGTTTCAGGGCTCAGTGCCGAATCCCTTGTCAAATACAGAGGAGTGGAAGTAGGAAGGGTAAAAAAGATATCCATCAGTAAAAATAACAGTGAAGAAGTAGAAGTGCTTCTAGAGATAGAAAAAGATACCCCCATAAAAAAAGATACAGTCGCGGTTTTGGATTCGCAGGGAATTACCGGCTTGAAATATATCGAACTAAAGGGTGGCTCAAACAAATCCCCAAGACTGAGAACCGACAAAAACAATCCTTCAACCATAATGACTAGAAAATCTGTTATCTCCACCATATTTGACAACAGTGAATCCATAACGAGAAAATTGGAAAAAGTTCTTGATAGAACATATATGCTGCTAAATGATAAAAATATGCAAAATATAGCTATCATAACTGACAAACTATCCAGTACCGTTTCGTATATAGACTCCAATAAAAAGAAATTTGTAGAGACTTTGAAAAACATCTCATCCTTAAGAAGTGATATCAAAAAAACTTTGGATAAGATAACTATACAAGTTGATAAGTTCAATACAAAAACAGCCGGTTTTTACGATCACACCGTATCATTTGAAGACAAACTGCTCCCCTCGTTTAAAAAGTTGGGTGACATGAGCGACAAAGCCGCAGCCGCATCGGATAAAACAAAAGAGTTTTTTGCATCTTTGCAGGATAAATTAGATACAGGTAAATTCGATATATCCGATATAGTGGAAAACAATATGGATATATTGAATGAAACATCCTTGTCCATAAAAGATTTATCGATAAAGATAGAGAGTTTGGTAGAATCATTAAAAGAGAGTCCAAGTGATATAGTCTATAAAAGCAGAGATAAAACTTTGGGACCGGGAGAAGAAAAATGAAATATATAAAGATATTGTTTGGAGTTGTAATTCTTTTTGTAGCAAGCGGATGTTCATTGAAAGTGGTACAAAAACCGATTGTCAAATATACCATCACAAACACTACCGATATAAAAAAGAGTGATTTTACAAGCGAAAAGGTTTTGAAGATAGATCATTTCAAATCACTCAAACTGCTACAAAGTAACGAGATATGGTATCAAAAACCCTCCTATGAGATGAACTCTTATGTTTATTCCAGGTGGAGCGGCAACTTTGATGCGCTTGTAGAAAAAAATATTGCCGATACAGTATATAATAGCCATATTTTTAAAAGTGTTTTTGAAGGACACTCCAAGATAAAGGCCGATTTGGTGCTTGAAGGTGACATTTTGCAAGCTTTACAATCTGTAAATGGCAAAGGTAAAGTCATCTTTAAGATCAGATTGTATCTTGTGGATAAAAAGAACAACAAACTGATAGATACGAAAGAGTTCGAGTATATGGAAAAATGTAAAAGTGTAAATGCCAAAGGTGCAGTAAATGCCTACAATCAAATCATACAAAAATTAGATAAAGATGTGGTATCATGGATAAAACAATCAATGAAGAAAAACTGAACAGAATACTCGAGTTGAACAAAAAACTGGCACTTGAAAATGATTTTAATAAAAAGATAAAACTCATTTCAAAATCCATCAAAGAGATACTCAAAGTCGATAGATGTACGATATATCTGCATGACAACGATACCAAAAGTCTGTGGTCGGTATATATAGACGGTATAAGCTATATAGAGATCCCCGATGACATAGGAATCGCCGGAGAAGTTTACAAAACGAAAAAAACCATCATAGTGAACGATGTAGCAAACAGCCCATACTTTAACGAATCAATCGATAAAGAAAGCGGATATCAAACCAAAGCGGTACTGACAGTTCCCATACTTGGATTTGGCGGAAGGGTTTTGGGAGTAATGCAACTTATAAACAAGCTTGACGGAACAGGCAAATTCAGCGAGGAGGATGAGCAAATACTCTCTTATATCATGGCTCACATATGCGCATTTTTAGAAGTTATGATACAGGGGAAGTAGATAGGATATATTCTGCTATCTTTTTGGCTGCATCTTTGTGTATGATATCGGTTAAGTTTGTACTGATACGGCTGAGGTTTATACTCTCTATCAAATTCAGTATTTCATTTGGTTTGATCTCATTTTCTCTAAAAAGATAAGCCAGATTTTTATCTTTTAGGAATTTGGCATTATAGTACTGATGATCACCGGCGGCATATGGATATGGGAAAAAGAGAGTAGGAAGTGCATTTGCACAAAGTTCCCAAAGGGTGCTTGCTCCGCTTCTGCTGATGGCAAGATCGGCTCTACTTAACATCGATGGCATATCCTTGATAAAATCATACAGCTCGACTTCCAACCCCTTTTTTTTATAAAACTCTTTTAACTCCTGATACTCTTTTTTGCCACACTGATGTATGATATTAACACCCTTTTTTAGCAGTGGTTTTGATAACTCTTTTGCCAAATTGTTGATAAAATGAGCCCCTTGCGATCCGCCTAGAAAGATAATGCATCCAAGCTCCTTTCTAAGCCTTTTGGTTTTAAAGAAATTCTCTCTTACGGGATAGTCTTTTATGGGCGATCTTTTGTCATATGAGCTAAAAAAAGCTTTTGCATATGGTAAGAGTTTATTGTTCAGTGCTCCTGTTTTTGCATTTTGTTCATGGATAAACAACTCTTTTTTAAAGATAACGGCTCCAAAAGATGCGGCAGCTGCAGAGTATCCACCAACTGATACTACCTTTTTTATATCATATTTTTTAAAAATTCCATAGCATTTCAAAGAGTGCAAGAGTATATTCGAGAGTGAAATGATCTTACCTATTTTGTTTTGGTTTACAACGCCTTTTGTGTTGAAAAAATACTTTTCTTCAAAACCCTCCTCGTTTTCAAACCAAGCTCTGTCCTGACCGTTGCTTGAGCCTATGAAGACAGGCTTTATACCTTTTTTATTGAACTCCTCTTTTAAAGTTTTAGCGATACTTAGATGACCTCCCGTACCGCCTCCAGTTATTGCTATCATTTAAGATCAGCCTTTTTGCTTATCATCAAAACCATGCCTATACCGATACTAAGAGCCAACATGGAACTTCCTCCGTAGCTTAGAAACGGAACGGCTATACCTTTTATGGGTATCAGTGAAGTTATACCGTAAGCATTCATCAAGAATGAGAAAGTTATCAAAAGACCAATGCCAAGTGCAAAAAGGTAATTTACCTTGTCTTTACTTCTATTGGCGATCTTGAAAGTCCTGTATATGATGGCTATGATACAAAGAGTAACTATGGTGACACCGACAGCCCCTATCTCTTCACTCATTCCGGAGAGTACAAAGTCAGTATGAACTTCGCTTAAAAAACCAAGTTTAAATGTACCGCTTCCTATGCCTGTGCCAAAAAGACCTCCGTGTTTGATAGCGTTTAAGGAGTGTGATATCTGATAAGGCTCGGGTGCGTTTTGGACTCTCAAAGCATTTGCTATCCAGTCAGGGAAAATGGATAAAACCATATCCTGTATGGTCGCCCACCAAGTTTTTATCCTCAGTATCCGGTGAGTAGAAGTGGTGATCGCAAGTGTAGCTACACCTATGGCTCCTAAGATACTCAGCATAAAGAGTTTTGCACTCGTTCCCGCGAAAAAAGCCATGACTGCAAGCGTCAAGGCAAGAACTACAACTTGTCCAAGGTCATTTTGAAGTATTGCTATGAGATAAACCGCCACTAAAAATACACCTATATACGGAAGTATGAGTTTGAATTCCTCTTTCAGTGTTTTTTTGTTTTCATTCAGTTTTCTTGCAAAACTCCAAGCCAAAAAAAATACGAAACCTATCTTGAAAAATTCAACAGGAGCCAAAGAGAAACCCGGAAGCCTTATCCATCTTTTTGCTCCGCCTGCTGCGGTAACATAGCTATCGGGCAAAAAGTGCATGACGCTCATCAAAGTAAGAGATATGAAAAAGATGACAAATCCTATAGGTTGGAAGTATTTGTCAGGATTTAGTCTTGACAAAGACCATATAACGATGATAGAGAGTATGCCTACGGCAAATTGTCTTATAAAAAAATGAAACTCACTATAGCCTTTGTGTAAAAAAATAGTATAAGCCGATAGCGAAAGTGAAAATACAATGCCTACGCTTATAGCAAAAACAGTAAACAAAAAAAGAGGTTTATCGGTATGCACTTATGAACCTACAATCCTAACATTTTCTTTTTTAGGCTCTCTTGAGCCGGTTTGTCACTAAACCATATGGCATAAAGTGACTTTTTAAAATCAAAACTCTTTACAGTGCCTGTTTTTTTGGAGTTTTTATATATGATGACTCCGTTGTCCGGTATATAAACAAAGTCAAACACATCACCTTTGTGTACCTTTGTAGTAAAAGTTGAAAGAAATGTATCAAGAAGTTTTTTATCCACATTGTAACCCAGGCTTTGCATAGCTTTAAAGTCATCACCAAAACCCTCTTTCATTTTTGCACCTGTTACCAAAGATGAAGTTATGATCATCCTTATATCCATCGGGGATTTTCCCTCTATGATCTGTTTTGGATTGTCGCTTTTGTTTTTAAGATACAAAGCTCCGACATATATGTCAAATATAAACTTCGATCTTACTCCCGCACCTTGTAAAGACATAACAGTATCTGCAAACCTGACACTCTCATCGACCTTGATGCCATCTACATCCTTGGCATACAATGATACCGCCAAAGTGATGATCAACAAACAATTTATATATATTTTTCTCACGGTTGTTTTCCTAACTATTTTTGATATTATAACATTTTTTTTAGGAATGATTTTTGCTTAGTTTATATCATATTTTACTTTGAAAGGGAAAAAATGTCTTTTGAGATCAGCAAATCTTATGATCTTATGGCCAAAGCTCTTGACTACCGGGCTTTAAGAGCTGATATGATTTCAAGCAACATTGCCAACATAGATACACCCGGTTACAAATCAAGAGATATATCTTTCGAAGAGGCTTTAAAAGCAAAAGAGGATAAACTTTACTCTGCACAAAGTAACAAACTTGAAATGGCAAAGACAAACAGTATGCATATGAACCATTTGAGTGATGAAGAAAGCCAAAGTGCGGTTTTGTTTTTAAGAGACGGACAAGATGCAAGAAATGACGGTAACACAGTTGATCTAGATGTGGAAACCACGGAACTTGCAAAAAATAAAGTGATGTATGATGCTCTAACGGCAGCATTGAAAAAAGACAGCGCAATTTTCAAAAGCGTTATAGAATACTCTTCAAAGGTATAAGATGGCATTTTTAAGTAGTTTTGATATAAGCGGATATGGACTTTCAGCTCAGAGATTCAGGATAAACCTCATAAGCTCAAATATCGCAAATGCCAATACAACAAGAACTGACGAGGGTGGACCCTACAGAAGAAGAGAGGTCGTATTTAAGGCGGTAAATTTCGATAAGATTTTAAATAAAAAGATAAAAGAGGATTTGGATGCCATGGAGTATGAAAATCCTTTGGATGAACCCGGCTTGAAAGAAAGTGCAAATCCTGCTATAATGAGTGTTAAAGTGGATAAAGTCATAAGGGATGATTCGCCTTTTAAAATGAAGTATGATCCTTCAAATCCGGATGCGGATAAAAACGGATATGTAGCTTATCCAAATGTAAACCCTGTAGTGGAAATGGCCGATCTTATAGAAGCGACAAGGGCTTATCAGGCAAATGTTGCCGCTTTTCAAAGCTCAAAAGCTATGGCCGCAAGTGCTATAGATATCTTAAGAGCATAAAGGAGTTGAAATGAGCAATTCAATCAACAAGATAAACAATATAACCGATAGTATAAAAAACGTCAATGACACTCAAAAAAAAGATGGTGATTTTTCAAAGGTTTTAAAAGAAAGCATAGACGAAGTAAACAAACTTCAAAAAGATGGTGACAAAGCGATGAGCGACATAGCTACCGGCAGTGTCAAAGACCTTCATCAAGCCGCTATCGCCATAGACAAAGCTGAGATCAGTATGAAGCTGATGCTTGAAGTAAGAAACAAAGCACTAAACGCTTACAAGGAACTTTCAAGAACCCAAATGTAATCCCCTTTTTACTCGTATATAATAATCAATTCTGTATAATCTTCCTATGCAAAAAAATTATCAAAAAAATGCCAAGATACCATTTTTATTCATTATCCTTTTGGTTGGATTTATCGTATTTATCGCCGCTATATTTTACTGGGCACAGATAGACAGAAGGCTTCCTAGACTTTACAAGAAAGAGATAGACAGTGCTCTTAGAGGCGGCATTATATCAAAAGAGGGTTACAGTGTAGCCAGAAGTAAAAAACTTTATAAAGCCGTTGTCGATACGAGAAATATAGACCCGAATAAAAAAGAGTTGTTTTTGAGACTTTACTCACTGTATAGTGGAGAGAGCGTAAAAAAGATAAGACGAAGTGTGAAGTCATATTTTGGTACGGTCGTGCTATCTTACAAGATCGATGCCATCTCTGCCCAGCATTTAAGAGAATTGGCAAAAAAGCTTTACAGGCTTGGGGTTTTCATACCTTACGAGGATAAAAAAAGCGGCATTACATTTACGCACGGTTTGGATATAGTAGAAAGTGGTGAATACAGAGTTTATAACTACAAAGATACACTTACTCCAGTTATTGGGTATGTAAGAAAATATGAAAAAAACAGAATTACAAAAGTATACGGTATCAAAGGGCTTGAAAAAAAGTATAACGATATCTTAAATCCGGTTCAAGACGGAAGTATCAAAGGAAGCAAAGATGCTTTGGGCAATATCATCCTAAATGGATACAGCAATGTTACAACAAGGATCGACGGTTCGGATATCCATCTGAATATTTCTTTAAAACTGCAAAAAATCGTTGAAAGTATTTTGGATAATGCCAAGGATGATTTGAAGGCAAAAGAAGTTATAGCCTGCGTGATGGATAGTAAAACCGGTAAGGTATTGATGTTGGCTTCATCAAACAGATACAACCCCTCTTCCATCAAAAAAAGTGAATATCCGAATCTTAGTGTTAAAGCCGTAGAGTTTTCCTATGAGCCTGGATCGGTCATGAAACCTGTCATTTTTTCACTTCTTTTGGAAGAGAATAAAGTAAACCCTTACGATCTTGTAAGGATCTACGGAGGCAAATACAAAATAGGAAGAAAAACCATACGCGATTCTCACAAGTTTGAATGGCTCAGTGCTGAAGATGTAATAGTGCATTCAAGCAATGTCGGTATATCCCAACTTGCCCAAAAACTAAATTATGTCGATTATTATAACGGACTTTTGAAGTTTGGATTTTCCAGACACAGCGGCATAGATCTCCCGTATGAACATACGGGTATAATCCCAAGGATTTATAAATTAAAAAGTGAGATTTACAAAGCCGTAACGGCATACGGATACGGTATAAGAGCAAACTTCATACAGCTTTTAAAAGCTTATAATATTTTCAACAATAACGGAAGAGCGATCTCCCCGAGGATCGTTGAATACTATCAAAATGCCTATGGAAAAAAACAGTCTCTTTTGGTAAAAACTTACAAGCAGGTTATCCCCATAGATATAGCAAAAAGAATGCAAAAGATACTGATAAAAACTGTTGAAAAAGGAACAGGAACAGCTGCGAAGATACCGGGACTCATTATAGGCGGTAAGACCGGGACTGCACATATAGCGCAAAAAGGAAAATATACAGACCTTTACAACAGCTCATTTTTCGGTTTTGCAAATGATTCCAGGCACTCTTATACTATCGGCGTACTTGTTAGAAAACCTACAAAAAAATACTACTATTATGCATCTTTGACCGCGGTACCGGTTTTTAAGAAGATAGTTGAAGAGATGATAGAAGAGGGATATCTTACCCCCTCACAACCCTAAACCATTCTGAGATGCCCTTTATTTGAAGACATTTCCGAAACTTCTTAAAAATCCTCCAAAACCAAATCCCTTTTTAAAGAGCTTTTGAACATACTCGTCATATGTAAGTCTTTTTTTTGCCAAAAACGCATCCAACAGTTCCTTAGAAGCTTTCATCCCGCCTTTTTCTTCAGCTTCCAAAAGTTGTTTATAAACTTGGGATATCTCTTTTAGGGCATGTCTTGGCGCTCTTACTCTAAAAGAGTAATAGCCGATGATTTGACCATTTTTCTTGGCAGGTTCGACTTCAGCCAGTACCCAGTAGAACTTTCCGTCTTTTCTCAAGTTCTTAACGAAAGCAAAAACTTTATCTCCGGCTTTTATACGGTCCCAAAGTACTTTAAAGATGAGTTTTGGCATATCGGGATGTCTTATGATATTGTGATTGACACCTATGAGTTCATCTTTAGTATAAGCACATATCTCGATAAAATAATCATTGGCATATGTAATATATCCCTTAAGATCAGTCCTTGATACTATAAAATCTTTTTTGTTTAGCACTATCTCTTCGTCAATAGGAGCTGGTCTAGGAGGTGCTTGTCTCCTTTTTAAACCGGCATAATAATCCATTTTTTAACCTTTTTATTTTTTATAACATAAGTTAATAACATATTTATAACAGATTATAACGCTTTTAAGCCTTATTGTCAATGTAATAATTATGTATAAACTCTACAAAATCATCATTATTATTTAAACACTCAAAAACTTTATAGTTTTTATACCCCAAACTCTTTGCGATTTTATCATACTCTATATGTAGTTCCTGTGTAGTTTCTGAATTATCCAGTATGAAAGATATAGGATATATGAAAACATTTTTGTTTGTTATGGTTTTTAACTTTTCTTCCAAGGAGGGTCCTATCCACTTGACGGGTCCTAGTTTTGACTGATAGGCTAAATGTATATCGGCAAACTCGATACCCTCATCTTTTAGCATTTGAGATAAAATTTTCACATGCTCTTTCACCTCTTTTTGGTAAGTATCGCCCTTTTCTATGATCTTTTGAGGCAGTGAATGGGCTGAAAATATCAAGTCATATCGTTTGGTATCTATATCTGATGTATCATTTTTTATTTGATTTATGACGGCTTCGTTAAATTTTCTTTCTTTATAAAATCTTTCTGTGAAAATTATCCTGGCTTTTAAATCATGCTCTTTCAATTTTTTCATAAAATCTTCCAAAGAAGACTTGGTAGTAGTAGTCGAGTAATGCGGGTAAAGAGGCAGCAAAAAGATCTCTTTTATATCTTTGGTTTTAAGCTCTTTTATGACATCTTCACTAAAAGGAGGGGTGTATCTCATAGCATAAGATATATATGTCTGCTCATTTTTATCTTGGAGTTTTTGTACCAGTTTTTTTGTATTGTCAACAAGGGGGGATTTGCCTCCTATCTCTTTATAGTTTTCTATAGCCTTATGTTTTCTAAAATTCACTATCATGAACGCTATGAATCTTCTTAAGAGTTTGCTTTTTGCTGTTATGATATTTTCATCATTGAACATATTTTTTAAAAATATTTCTACTTCATTTAGGTTGTTTGGTCCTCCCATATTTAAAAGTATCAAAGCTTTTTGCATATACTACTCTTGATATGAGGAAATTTCCAAAGTTATGATACTGTCTTGGATGCTGCTTAGTCCTGATCTATCACCGGTTTTGAGATATCTTAGAAATGCTTTTAGCTCTCTTACCAAAGGTTCCTCTTTTTTGACAAAGCAGTTTCTTATGACATAAGAGTTGTTTGTTTTGTATTCGGAATATTCTACTAGATCCTGCCCCATCAAATCGGCCTCAAAATATCCTTTTTTCGTAGCGACTTCTATCTTTCTTTTTCTAAAAGGGGTTAGCCAGTTGGTGGTGATGGAAGCGACTATCTCATCTTCGAGTTTGAAAGAAAGGATTGCATTGTCTTCGTGATGAGAGTTTATCTTTTGAGATTTGAAAATGGACTTTTTGACTATCTCACAACCTGTTATAAATCTGATAAGATCTATATCATGTACAGCTAAATCCGTAAGTATGCCCACATCGGCTATCCTAGGCGGGAAAGGTCCTACTCTTGTGATCCCGATACTATATATATCCCTGTCTATCAACTCATGCTTTAGCGCTTCCACGACGGGATTGAATCTCTCTATATATCCTACGCAGGCTTTAAGCCCTTTTTCATTTGCTTTTTCTTCGATAAGAAGGGCGTCTTGGATGTTTGAAGCAACAGGCTTTTCTATAAATATATCTAGACCGTGATCCAAGCATTTTAAAGCAACTTCTTTGTGCAAAAAGGTCGGTACTACTATAAGAGCCGCATCCAAGTCCTCATTTTCAAGCATTTCATCGATATCGGTATAAAAAGGCTCTTCATAGTCTCTTTCCTGAACTATGTCACAAAGTGCTTGTATATGTACTCCGGACAATCCTTTTAGTACTCTGTAGTGGTTCTTTCCCATGGATCCCAAGCCTATAAGAGCTATCTTCTTCATGACAATGCCTTTATGATGATATCCTGGTCGCTTTTCTCAAGATAAGGACTCATAGGCAGACTCATTATCTCGTGTGAAACTTTTTCCGCTATTTTAAAATCCCTCTCTTGGTACCCAAGATATCCAAAACACTCCTGCAAATGTAAAGGCATAGGATAATGTACGGCAGTAGGGATGCCTTGTTTGTTTAAATCTTCTATTGTTTTATCTCTGTTTTTGACTCTTATGGAGTATTGTGCATAAACCGAAGTTCTGTCATTTTTTATATAAGGGGTTATGACATCACTGTTTTGTAAAAGTTTTGTATATCTTGAACCTATCTCCTCTCTTTTTTGTATTTCATCTTGAAAATGTTTTAACTTTACCAAGAGAACGGCAGCTTGAATGGCATCGAGCCTTCCGTTTATACCGATGTATTTATGTTTGTATCTTTCATTTTGACCGTGATTTAAGAGCATCTTTATCTTATGGGCAAGTTTTTCATCATTTGTAAAAACAGCTCCACCATCCCCATAACATCCAAGCGGCTTGGACGGAAAAAAACTGGTACATCCGATATCACTTAAATTGCATGATTTTTTATCTTTATAGTTCGCTCCAAAACTCTGACATCCGTCTTCTATGACTTTTAAGTTATGTTTTTTGGCTATTTGGTTTATCTCATCCATGTCTGCCGGTTGTCCGTACAGGGATACGGGGAGTATAGCTTTTGTTTTGTCGGTTATTTTTTCCTCTATCTTTGTCGGGTCTATATTGTAAGTTTTTTCGTCTATATCCACAAAGACCGGCTTGGCTCCAAGAAATGCAATGACTTCAGCAGTAGCTATGAATGTAAAAGGGGTGGTTATGACTTCATCACCTATTTTTATATCAAGAGCCATCAGTGAAAGAAGTAGAGCATCCGTACCGCTCGAACAGGCAATCGCATGTTTCGCACCGGTAAATTCAGATAGCCCTTTTTCTAGATTTTGTATCTTTTCTCCGCCTATAAACATACAGCTTTCAAGTACATCGCTTATCTCTTTGTTTATCTCCTGCTTGTAGAGACTATACTGCTTTTTTAAGTCGATAAATGGGATTTTCATATATATTCCTTGTAATGGCGCGCCCAAGAGGATTCGAACCTCTGACCTTTTGAACCGCAATCAAATGCTCTATCCAGCTGAGCTATGGGCGCAAATAAAAAAAGATTTTATCCAAATTTTACTAATAAATAGATTATGGCATTTGAATCGAACATGGACAAAAGCCATCCTCTTCAAGCTTATATACCATCCCCAACTAAGGAGTATACATTTTAAACAAACATATTGTGTTATAGTGCGAGGCACATTTTCGAAGTACTAGCCATAGCTAATTCAAGGAAATGTAACGAAGCAATATGATACAATATGTTTGCCTTTGGTAAAAGATAAGCTATCATCTGACTGCGTTAAAAGTTTTTGAATTACCTACAGGTAGTACTGCAAACTTTTGCCTTGCATATGACAGCTTCTCTTTTATTTAAAATATATACTCCTTAGTTGGGGATGGTATTAGCTTCAGCCTCTTTTTTCTTTTTTTCCTGTTCGTATATTTTCATTTTTTTGGTTATTTTGTATTTGGCTAAATTTTTTGTTTTATTTGCATCTTTGATATTTGATGCAAATAAAAAGAGTGAAAAAAGAAACAATAAGATAATTTTGCCCATATATTATCCTTTTATAAACTTATCTTTTGTATAATACCGTCCAAAAGTCCCAATAGCTCAGCAGGATAGAGCACTTGATTCCTAATCAAGAGGCCGCAGGTTCGAATCCTGCTTGGGACACCACTCTTTTAAAAAATTCTCCATATCTTTTGCACTTAGTGGTTTTGAGTAGTAATACCCCTGTATGATATCACAGTTGTTTTGAAACAGATACTTTTGTTGCTCTTTGGTTTCCACTCCTTCAGCTACTGTTTTATAGCCAAGGCTTTTTGCCAAAGATATGATGCTTTTTACGATAACGCATGCATCCTTGTCATGTGGGATGTCATCTATAAAAGATTTGTCGATTTTTAATTCATCTACCGGCAATTGTCTAAGATATGACAAAGACGAGTAACCGGTACCAAAATCATCTATGGATATATCTATGCCAAGTTCTCTTATCTGATCAAGTGCGTCGCTCCAGTGTTTCAAGTCATTCATCAAAACCGATTCGGTTATTTCAAGATCCAGATACGAAGCGTTTAGTTTGCTTTTGTCGATTATTTGCTTGATGGAATTTGTAAAATTTTTATTGTCCAGTTGAACACCGGAAATATTGACTGAGATATTACCTTTGTACAGTCCCAAATCATGCCAGTCTTTCACCTTTTTGCAGGCATTTAACAAAACCCAGTTACCCATAGGGATGATAAGACCTATTTTTTCTGCTATAGGTATGAAATCAGCCGGACTGACACTGCCTTTTTCTGGATTGTTCCATCTAAGCAGTGCTTCAAGACCGACGATTTGTAATGTTTTGGTATCTATCTTTGGTTGATAATATATCTCAAATTCTTCATTTTGTATACTTTTTCTAAGAAGATTTTCTATATGCAACTCTTTTTGTATCTTTTTCCCAAGTTCATGAGAGTAAAAAGAGTATCTGTTTTTTCCACTGTTTTTAGCCAGATACATCGCTGCATCGGCATTTTTTATAAGTTCATCAGGTGTTTGTGCATCATTTGGATATATAGCTATGCCAATGCTGCAACTTATATAAAATGTATAATCATTTGATTGGTAGGGTATTTCTAAAGATTGATTCAATTTATCGGCTATCTTTGCTAAATCCTCACTGTTTTTTATATGCTCCAATGACACTAAAAACTCATCTCCTCCGAATCTGTAAACTATATCTTCTTCACGGAGGGCATCTTGTATCCTTTTTGCGGTTTCTACGAGGACATTGTCTCCTTCTTTGTGACCGTAATTGTCATTGATGGTTTTAAAATTGTCAAGATCTATGAACATGACCGCCATAAGTTCATTTTGCCTTTTTGCACTTTTTATGGAGTGAGAGAGCATACTTGAGAGCACGGTTCTGTTTGGTAGTCCGGTCAATGCATCATGCATAGCCATACTTCTCATCTTGGCTTCATTTTTTTTGATCTCACTTATGTCGGTAAATATGGCTATATATCTCTCGATTTCACCATCTTTGTTTTTTATGGTATTTATACTAAGAAGTTCCGGATATATACCGTCGTCTTTATGCTTGTTCCAAATCTCACCTTTCCAAGAGCCTTTGTGTAGTATCTCATCCCACATATGTTTATAAAATTTTCTTGTATGAACACCTGATTTTAAAATACTTGGATTTTTTCCTATAACATCCTCTTTTTGAAATTTTGTTATGTTGCAAAATGCTTCATTGACAAATTTGATAAGGTTATCTTTATCAGATATCAAAATACCCTCAGAACTGTTTTCTATGACTTTTTTAAAAATTTCCAATGTTTTTTGATACTCTACTTGTTTTGTGATATCTCTTGCTATGTTGTCACTTCCTTGATAATTGCCATTTTCGTCAAACCTGGGAGTAGTGTAAAACTCAAGTATGATATCTTGTCCCCTTTTATTTTTAAATCTTGCAGATACCGCTTTTACGGGTTGATTGTTTTCGATATAAAGTTTTTTTGTATTATTATATATCTCTTTATCTATCCAAAATTCACCGATATTGTGTTCTAATACTTCATTGACTTTATAGCCGAGTATTTTCTCGATAGAAGGTGAAGCTTTTATGATTTTTCCGTCTTTATCCGTTTGGATAAATATATTTATCATATTGTCTATGATGGATTTCCACTCATTCTTGGCTTTTACAAGGTTTTTGTTGATATTGTATTCTGCGGTTTGGTCATCTATAAATATAATTACGAACTCTATCTCATTTTTACTGTTTGTTATGGGTTTTAAAAATATATCAAGATATAACTTTTT
The DNA here is from genome assembly GCF_055384375.1 of Thiofractor thiocamini. Lineage (NCBI taxonomy): Bacteria > Pseudomonadati > Campylobacterota > Epsilonproteobacteria > Campylobacterales > Thiofractor > Thiofractor thiocamini. The sequence continues at coordinate 2,106,421 of NZ_AP042389.1, forward strand.
TCCTGAAAGAACGGAAGTGTAGTGCCCTCTGAACATAGCTTCCCGATTGGCTAGAGAGAGTTTGATACTTTTTAAAAGTTCTTTGTTCGTCACTCTTTTAAAGATATTGAAATCTACAAGACTCTTTTTGGTGGTACCTAATATATCGGCTGCAGTGCTGTTGACATCTATGATAATCCCATTGGTATTTAAGTATACGATACCGCTGGGAGATTTTTCAAAGATGGTTTTGTAAATTTTTTGGTTTATATCGAATGTATGTTTTAAATTGTAAAATTTACTCATATCCCTCACTATGCCTTCGATACCTATGATGTTTCCTTCGGTATCTTTGACATAGTGTGATTTTGTATAAATTGGGACATGTTTGGAATTTTTGTGTTTTAGCAAAGTCGCTATACCGAAGTAACTTTCATTTTCCTCAATATTACTTAAAAATATATCTCTGTGATCCGGCTCTACATACAGATCCTGCACTTTAGTGCCGATCAATTCTTCTGGCGAATAGCCAAGTATATTTTTTACCGACGGCGATATCTTCTTGAAAATTCCGTCATTATCTACAAAATAGTAAATATCATTTATCTCATTGATAACGTTTAGGTACTCTTTTGTAAAATCTTGCATCAAAATATTCTTTTTTTGTTTATACTTAGCATTTTATTTTTAAAAGTTATCTCAAAAATTATCTTATCACCTTTGATATTTGCTAGTTTTGAAAGTTTGGAGAGTTTTTTCCTTTTATCGAAACTCTGTAACAGATCAAAATCTTTTTTTTGCATTACTATCTTTGAATCGATCATGATATATTGCAGCAAATCTATCATTTTAGGTCTGATTTTGGAAGATAAGTTGTTTTTAGACATGGTAAGTTTTAAATTTATATCCATATTGCCGATTTTGATATCTTTTTTGCCTGATGTTATCATAAGGCCATCAGTGGATAACTTACTGATATCAAACGTAAAACCTGAGCTTAAAAGTTTTAAAACTATCTTTTTGAACTCTTTGTCTCTTTTTAAATTTGTGCTTTTTGACAAGACTTGCTGGAACTGTGTTGATAATTTTTTATCAACTCCGCTCAAAGAGCCGTAATATCTAAAATCTTTCAATTCAAATATGTTGTTTTTATAGAAAGATTTTGTTTGAAATTTTATATCTTTTATCTTATATTTAAAAGAGTAGTTTATCGCATCGTTTTGAGATTTGGATATGGTAGAGAGTGTAAAGTTATCAAGCAATAGAGCATTTTGTCTGTATGCTTTACTGGAAAAATTCAGTTTTTCAAGGTTGCAAAGCATTGTATAGTCATATATATCATTTCTATCTATGTTGCATTTTAAATTTTTAGTTGCAAGCTTGAAGCCTCTATCATTCTTTGTTTGCATACTAAAGCCAAAAGCTTTGTTGTAAGTCGTAAAATCATAACTGTTGTGCTGTAAATCAAACCTTTTTATATCTGATATGTAATCCTTGACATTTAGTGTAACAGTACCTTTTTTAGCATCAAATTGCTGGTCTATATCTTTAAATTTTATCTTTGTCACCTTGCCTAAGGCATTTATATCTATACTTTCGCCAAATCCGAAGTTTGTCAAAAATGTAGATATCTCTTGCAGAAGCAACTCTTTTTTTTGCGCATTTTGTGCTTTTGCAGGAAGTGAAGTAAGATATACCTCTACGGCATTTTCATGGGTTACAGGAAAGTTGAGTATATTTACTTTTATAGTCAGTTCACTTCCGTTTAATGAGGAGAAGATTTTATCTTTTATGGGGGATTTTACATACCCGAAAAGTTGTGAAAAGAATTCCTGATATATTTTTTGAGGATTTGATACTATCGCTTTATAAGTCTGCTCGGTGGTTAAAAAACTGCTTTTATCACTTTGCATGGTTATCAAAAAACCCTTTTGGTTGAGTGAGTTTATCTCTTTTAGAACATTGCTGCTTATATACTGCTTGTATCCAAATGGTATAAATACTACGATAAGGATAAAAAAAGCCAGTATCTTCAATCTTTTATTCATGATTTTTTCCTTTTTTTATTTGTTTGTTATGAGAGATATGTGTCTCTTACCCATCTTGTAAATGGAAATGACGATGTAAAAGCCGGTGAAACCGCATTTAGGATATGTACGGAGTTCTCCTCGCTTTGAACGACAAAATCCTGCACCAATTCCAAAGTATTGACATCAAGAAGTTGAGCTCTAATCCCCGGAGTCGTCCACTCTTTGTATCCGCTTAAATCCATATGGTTTGTCAGTCCTGACGTCAACTTTAAAAGATGAGGCTTGTAGTATTTGCGTATCTCATCATAAGCTAAACTTCTAAACCCGAAAGCGTTGGTAAAAAAAAGTTTCGCTTCATAGTATAGTATATTTATCATCTCTTTAAAGTTAAAGTTATCAAACCCCTTATAATTTTCCCGCCAAAAAGCCGGAATCGCAGTAGGTCCTATCTTTGCGCTGCCGTCAACCGCGTATGTGAAGTGAACCCCAAGAAAAGGGTTTTTTAGATTTGGTACCGGGTAAGCATTGGTTTTTAGATTTGAGACATTTTTTTTATCTTTAAGATATATACCTTTGAAAGGTATGATCGTATACTCTTTGGATAGTCCAAAATCTTTTGCTATCTTATCGGCATAAAGTCCGGCACAATTGATAAGTTTTTTGTATCTTATCTCTCCCCCTGTTGTAAGAATGGAGTTTTGGGATTCTCTTTTTAAATACTTGGTATCGGTATATATGCTGATACCATTTTCTTTCAAATCTTCAGCAATGCTTGAACAAACTTCTTTGGGGTCCACCGTGGCGGTGGTAGGAGACCATAATGCTTTTTGGGTGGTTTTTAGATAAGGATATTTTTTATCTAGTTCTTTTGCTTCCATCCAATGCAGCTCGACACCGTTTATATCTCCCCTTTTTTTTAACTCTTCAAGTCCGCTTACTTCATCTTCATTTTGAGCCAATACGACTTTGCCACACTCATTTATCTTTAAGTTTTTCTTTTTGCAGTATTCATGCATCTCAAAGTTTCCTACTCTTGCAAACTTGGCTTTCAAAGAGTTTGCACTGTAGTAAAATCCTGCATGCAAAACCCCGCTGTTTCTACCTGACGCATGCATAGCTATATCACTCTCTTTTTCTATAATGGCTATGCGTGCATTATCATGAGTTTCCAAAAGAGCTTTTGCCATGCTAAGACCGATGATACCGCCCCCGATAATTACAAAATCATACATTTTACTTCTTTTGATTTTTTTTGTTGCAAAATAATTTAATATTATACAATTATTGTTTAAAAATATGATAAAATCATATTATGCTAAAAAGAAAACTATATAACCTGGAAAATATTGAAAAAGTTATAACCTATATACCTACTATATTTCTTCTGACACTTGGTACTTTGATACTTATAGTATCTTATATGCTTATCAACACCAAGCAGAAAAAAGAGATAGAGTCCATCAAAGAGAGAGCTATCATAAGATATGAATTTTTAGAAAAAGAGAAATTATATAATTTTGTAGGAGATATAAGAAAAGGTTTTGCAACAGACATAACAAAAGCCAAGACCAACCTTCAAAAAGTTGTTTATAAATCCAGCGGATATATACAAAGGCTTGGACTTGAGGGGAAAGAGTTCAATCAAATCATAAAATATCTCGAAAATATCGAAAAAAGAAAAAATATAACATTTGCACTTTTTAGGGGCGATAGTTTGGATATATATAAAGGAAGGAGCCTTATAGAATATCTAAGGGAGTTGATATTTGGTGAAAAAGATGCCAAAAAATATGACAGACTTGTTTTGAAATATATATACTCACAAGGAAGTGATAACTTTCAGTACTGGATAGATGATGTCAAAAAAACAGTAAGAGTCAGTTTTTTTGACAAGATTTACATCCAAAACCAATTCTTTTTTATCGGTGCTTTTTCTACCATAAACAACTTGCGTGATATTACAAAAAATATCATTATATCCGGTATAAAAAACAGTGGTAAAGATTATATATGGTTTTATGACATTATAGATAAAGAGGTTTACAATTTCTTTGGACATAGAAAATTCTATAAAGTCCCAAAGATACATACAACTGCTTTGGATGATATGAAATTTAAAATTCTTGATTACTATAAAAAACATGAAAATGAAAATGAAAAGTTTAAAAACAGAGTCTTTTTAATGGATAAATTTAAATTCGTTATCGCCATAGAATATAATAAAAAAGATGCATTCATACAGAAAAAAGATGAGATAAAACATATAAAAGATTATTACCGATCGATGTTTTATAAAATTGCTGCTACGGTTTTATTTATCTTGATGATACTGATCATTTCATCCGTTTTGTTTGCGAGATTCGTAAAAGATGTATTTGCAAGATACAATAGAAGACTAACTTTAAGAAAAGAGTCCTTGCAACATTGGAAAAAACGCTTCGAGCTTGCTATCATAGCCTCAAATGACGGTATGTGGGATATAGACTTTATAAAAAACAGTATCTACTTTTCAAAAAAATGGCTTGAGATATCTGGATATGAGAGAAATGATATCAAGTCGTTTGGTGACTGGTTCGCACTTATCCACAAAGATGACAAAGACATTGTTCAAATGCAGTTTGATGAGATACTTGAAGGAAGAAGAGAGCACCTCATATGCGAATACAGACTTAAAACCAAGAACAGCGGATACAAGTGGATATTGGCTCGCGGTAAGATTTTTGTAAGTGAGGAAAAAGAGTATAAAAGAATGCTTATGATGAGTATGGATATAGATAAAACAAAAAGGCTTTCAAAAGAGTTACTCAATGTAGAATTGCTGGTTGAAGATGGAAGGATAATCATATTTAAATGGAGAAACGATGAAAACTTAAGTGTAGAATTTGTCTCCAACAGTATAAAAAGTTACGGATATTTCAAAGGAAGTTTTGAGATAGGAAAATTGACCTACATGGATATAGTTTATAAAAAGGATAGAGAATCTTTGAAAAATGAGATAAATTATGCCATAAAAACATCTCAAAAAAGTTTCAGTAAGATTTACAGGATAGTGGATAATGCCGGGAAAATCAAATGGATATATTCCAGAGTTTTGCTTTTGAAAGATGATTTTGGAGAAGTGGAAGGTTTTTACGGATATATATATGATATAACACGATTAAAAAGCGTGCAGGAAGAGTTGAAAACGAGAGTCAAAGAAGAGATAGAAAAAAACAGACAAAAAGATGCATTTATCATTCAGCAAAACAAACTTGCTTCTATGGGAGGGATGCTTGGAAGCATATCTCACCAGTGGAGGCAACCGCTTAACAATGTTCAACTCATTCTTCATTTTATAAGGGACAATTGCGGTAAAAAAGGTTTTACAAAAGATATACTGCAAGATTATATCAATAGAGCCAAAACTCAGATAGAGTATATGTCTCAAACCATTGACGATTTTAGAAATTTCTACAAACCTTCAAAAAGCAAAAATCGTTTTGTTTTGGAGGATTCCATAAGAACCACTCTAAAGATAGTAGAAGATCAGTTTTATAACAATGATATAAAGATAGACTTTTTTTCAAAAGAAAAAATCATACTAAACACTTATGAAAACGAGTTGAAGCAGAGTATTTTAAATATCTTGAACAATGCAAAAGATGCAATCCTCCAAAGAAGAGAAAAAGAGAACTTTGATGCCATTATAAAAATAGTCGCAAAAAAAGTTGCAGGCAAAGACATAAAAGATGATATGAAAGATTTTGATAGTAAGAAAAATTTTGCTATCATATCTATACAAAACAATGGCGGCAATATAGACAGTGATATAATAGAGAGGATATTTGAGCCTTATTTTACAACAAAGTTTGAAACACAAGGGACCGGAATCGGTCTTTATATGTCAAAAGTTATCATAGAAAAAAATTTAAAAGGCAAGATCAGTGTTAAAAATATTCCAAATGGAGTACTTTTTGAATTGATCATACCTATCGAGGAGATAAAAAATGAGTTATAAAACAAGAGTTCTCTTAGCCGAAGATGAAAAAGATGCCAGAGATATTTTGACATTTTATCTCAATAACCTTTTTGATATCGTGGATGTTGTAAAAAATGGGGAAGAGGGATATAAACTGTATAAAAGAACCTTATCCAAGGGGGATTCGTATGACTTGGTCATAACCGATATCAAGATGCCAAAAGTTGACGGGCTTTCCATGGTAGAGGAGATGACAAAACTCAATAAAAACCAAAAGTATATCATAGTTTCAGCTTATAAAGATGAAGAGTATCTTTTTAGAGCCATAGGGCTTAATATAGCAGGTTACTTTGTAAAGCCGTTGGATATAGATAAAATGATGGAGCTTCTTAAAAAGATAAAAGAAGATATGCTAAAAGATAGAGGCAGCAATAGTTTTATAAAATTAAACGATACTTACAGATATGATAAAGACAGCCGCTCACTCTACAGAAATGATGAAAACATAAGGTTTTCCAAAAAAGAGTCGTTACTTATCGAAACACTTATAAAAAATATCGATAAAATTGTTGATAATGAAGTTTTAAAAAAATCGGTCTGGGGAGATAAGGAAGTTTCGGATTCAACCTTGAGAACTACGATGAAAAGGGTGAAAGATAAGATAAAGGACAATGATTTTATCATTTCAAGAAAGGGACTAGGTTATCTAATAGAGAAAAAATAGAATTTTTTTAAAACAATTTTGAGATTTTTATGCTATAATTTTTCTACAAAATACAAAAAGGAGAAAATATGCATAAAGTTTCATTTTTTAAAAAGCTTTTGCTTACATCGGTGGTAGCTTCATCACTTGTAATAGGAGCAAATGCCGGAAAAAAAGAGCAAAAGTTCATCATCGCAACTGCTAGTACCGGTGGTACTTATTATCCGGTTGGAGTTGGTATCGCTACGATTGCAAGTTTAAAGCTTGCCAAAAAATATAAGACTACTTTTTCAGCCATAACAAGTGCCGGAAGCGGTGAAAATGTCGATATGCTTGACAAAGGTGAAGTAAACTTTGGAATACTTCAAGGACTTTTCGGCTCTATGGCATGGCAGGGAAAAGGTAAGTATGAAGGACATCCTAGAAAAAACCTAAGAAGCATAACAATGCTTTGGCAAAATGTTGAACACTTTGTCGTTTATAACAAATATGCTCCTACAGGCAATATTATGGATCTTAAAAATCTTTATGGAAGACCTTTTTCCATAGGCAAAAGAAACTCAGGAACCAGGGTTTCAGGCCAAACTATCATGAAAACTTTGGGAATCGACTATAACAAGATGGATTTGCAATATCTTGGTTATACTCCAAGTGCCAAAGCTTTGCAAAACAGAAAGATCGACGGTATGAATATCCCTGCAGGTCCTCCTGCGAGTGCCGTTACAAATGCCTTTGCTACAATCGGTGCGGATAAGATAAAAATTCTTGAATTCAGTGATGCCAATATCAAAAAAATACAAGCTGCATATCCTGTCTGGACAAGATATATCATCAAATCCGGAACTTATCCAGGTCTTAAAAAAGATGTATATACCATAGCTCAGCCAAATTTACTTGTATGTTCAAAAGATACCCCTGAAGAAGTTGTATATCTTTTGACAAAAACCATATATGAAAATTTGCCGTTTTTGCACAGTGTACATAAAGCCACACTCGCTATGAGCCTTCAAAAAGCCATAGATGGTCTTCCTATGCCGTTGCATCCTGGAGCCGCAAAATTTTACAGGGAAAAAGGCATCAAGATACCTGACAGATTGATCGCAAAATAATCCGCATTTCTTGTATATAGGAGCTGCCTTAGGCAGCTCCTCATCTTCTTCTTAAGGATAGTTTTATGGGAATTTCAAAAGAAAAAATCAAACCTTTTTTAACCTTTTATGCTATGGGTATAGCTGTTTTTCATTTTTATATCAATATCATAGGGGGTATAAGTGATCTGTGGTTCAATGCTGCACACTTTTCATTTCTAGCTTCACTCGGATTTTTAACTTACAGGGCTTCAAAATACTCGAATAAGGAAACCATATCATATTTTGATATCTTTTTATCCATCATAGCGCTGATACCGTTTTTTTACTTGGTCGGTTTTGAAGAGTCATTATATGCCGTAGCAAATGGCAATATGAGACCGTTAGATTTGGTTGTTTCAGCTCTGTCCATACTTTTAGCCATTGAAATAGTAAGAAGAACGACCGGATGGATAGTGCCCGGGATGATGATATTTGCTATAGCTTATGTACTCTTTCTTGGAAAGTACATAGAAGGAGTATTCGGTTTTGCGGGTATGACGGTGACCAGGTTTCTTTATAGGATGTATTTCACAAGTGAAGGGCTTTTTGGTTTTATAGCAAATATATCAGCTACTTATGTATTTATGTTCATGCTGTTTGCCGCTTTTTTGATGAAAAGCGGGGCAGGGGATTTTATAGTAGATCTTTCAAAGTCCGTAACTTCCAGATTTAGAGGTGGTGCGGGGCATGTTGCGGTCTTTAGTTCCGCTCTTATGGGAACCATATCAGGTTCAGCCGTGGCAAATACAGTCTCAACCGGAACCATAACCATACCGATGATGATAAAAAACGGCTTCAAACCCATCTTTGCCGCTGCAGTTGAAACTGCTGCAAGTACCGGAGGACAAATCATGCCTCCTATCATGGGTGCCGGAGTTTTTATAATGGCACAAATGACTCATATATCCTTTGCTACCATTATAGCCGTTTCTGTACTTCCGGCGATTTTATACTTTGCTTCTATATCGTTTTATATACATATTCATGCCAAAAAACACGGTATCGAAGCAACCGGAGAAAAAGTTGAAGTTTTGCCTACTTTGAGAGAGGGGTTTCATTTTTTTATACCGCTTGCAACTTTGATAGGGCTTTTGGTTTACGGTTTTACACCCACTTATGCAGCCGGTATATCCATAGTCGTTATAGTCTTATCTTCATATCTTACCAAAAATAAAAAAATGAGTCTAAAAGATATCGTAGAAGCTTTAGCTCTTGGTACCCAAAATATGATAGTAACCGGCGTTTTGCTTGTTTCTATAGGTGTTGTGGTAGGGATTATAAATATATCTGGAATCGGGGTGACATTTTCCCAGCTTATCATGGAGTGGTCAAACGGTCAGCTTCTTTTGGCTCTGGTGCTTGTTGCCATAGCTTCTTTATTTCTTGGTATGGGACTTCCCGTAACTGCTTCATATATAGTCTTGGCAGTCCTTTCAGCTCCCGCTCTTCTTGGGCTTATGTTAAGTCCGGAAATGGCAGCACTTGTAAGTGCCGGAGTCACACCTCCTGAAGTTACCATGTATCTTTTGGCAGCACATCTTATCATATTTTGGCTCTCTCAAGACTCAAACCTAACCCCACCTGTTTGCTTGGCGGCATTCGCAGCAGCCGGTATCGCAAAGACTCCACCTATGAGAACGGGACTAGAAGCTTGGAAACTTGGAAAAGGTTTATATATCATGCCTTTACTTTTTGCATTTTCCAACCTGATTGCAGGAGAGTGGATAGATAGATTTGAAGTTTTCTTTTTTGCAATTCCCGGAATCCTCTCTTTTGCTATTTTTGTAGAGGGTTACTGGAACGGTAAATTGAAAATTTATGAAAGATTGATATTTGTCGCAACCACTCTTTTACTTCTTTTTCCGGATAAAGTTTTCGGATATAAAAGTATCATACCTCATATCCAAGATTCGCACATAGTGGGATTATTGATATTCGCAGTAATGCTATTTATACACAATAAAAGAGTTGCAAAAGCTATACCACAAGTACAAAATATTTGAGATTTTACTTTAAGGATACCTTTTTTAGGTATCCTTAAATGTTTTTACAGGCTTATTTTGGTGCCCAATAGTTTTAAAAATTGTGATATCCATGCAGGATGCGCCGGCCATGCGGGAGCAGTGACCAGGTTGCCATCAGTATAAGCATCTGTTATCTCTATATTTTGATACTCTCCACCTGCTTCTCTTACTTCGGGTGCACATGCCGGATACGCAGAGCATCTTTTGCCTTTGAGCAGATCCGCTGCTGCAAGAAGTTGAGCCCCGTGACAAATGGCTGCTATAGGTTTATCGTTATTTGCAAAATGTTTTACCAATTCCAAAACTTTTTCATTGAGTCTTAGATACTCCGGAGCTCTGCCGCCTGGTATGACCAATGCGTCAAAATCGTTTGCATTGATTTCATCAAAAGTGGCATTTAGCGTAAAGTTGTGTCCAGGTTTTTCAGTATATGTTTGATCGCCTTCAAAATCATGTACGGCAGTTCTTACAAAATCTCCGGCTTTTTTATCCGGACATACCGCGTAGACTTCATGCCCGACAGCCGCAACAGCTTGAAAAGGCACCATTATCTCATAATCCTCTACGAAATCACCTACTATAAAAAGTACTTTTGCCATATCTAACTCCTTTGTTAAAAAATTGTTTACAATATGATACTTTTATATAGTTTGGATTTTAATGAAATTTTATGATTAATTATCTTTTGAGTCAAGCCACAACAGTGTATCCGTATCCGATATGTCTTGCCAAAGGAGCTTGAAGTCGATTTTGAGATTTAAATTTTTACCGGGTTTCATGGATGGGGAGATAAAAAAAAGACACCAATCGATCATATCTTTTGTAGCCTTAAGCATTGAATTACCACCTTCTATCATTATAAAGTTATAATTTTTTGTGATTTCAAAGCTATCTGATATATAAACTTTTCTCTCTTTTACATTAAAAAGAGGAATGGTTTTATCAAAATCATCTCTTTTTGAATATATTAAAATATCGGGAGCTTTGCCTTTTACCATTCTGCTATCAAGTGTGGGTCTGTCGACTCTTACCGTATTGCCTCCGATGACCAAAAGATCGATCTTGTCTCTTAATTTATGTACATATTCTCTTGAAGTTTTACTGCTTATGATGCCTGTATCGTAACTACCGTTTAGATTGGTTGCGATCTTAAAAAAAACAAATCTATCCTTTTGCCATTTTTTAAACGGGTACAAAAGAGTATCACACTCTTTTTTTAAAATGCCGGTTTTTACCTTTATGCCACGATCTTTCAATCTTCGTATACCGCCCTTTGCCTCATCATTTTCTTCTGTTGAGCCTATAATGACTTCTTCAAATGACAAAGTTGAAAGCAAAAGGGAGCAGGGTGGGGTTTTCCCAAAGTGGTTGCATGGCTCCAAAGTTACGTATATTTTGCAATTTTTAAACATATTGTTGTGATGTTTTAAGAGATAATCGTGTATTTGAAAAGGATCTTCCAAATTTTTAATGGTTTTATCGTCTGTTAGTAGTTCATAAGCTTCTTTTACGACACTTAGCTCAGCATGAGCCTCGCCTTGCTTTTTGTGAGCAGCTATGGATAAAATCTTTCCGTTTTTATCGACTATGACTGCTCCCACTGCAGGGTTTGGGTATGTAAGCCCTTGATATTTCCATGCTTCTTTGAGGGCTAAGTTTAGATAAAATTCGTCATTTACCATTCAAAATATGTTCTTGCTTTGTTGATATCACTATATTTTAAACTCTCTTTTTTGCCGTTGTATTCTACCGTGATACCGTCATTGTCCGCATGAGTTAGCTTTGCTATCATCTTTTTGGAGTTATTTGTTTTTAATTTTATAGTCTCTCCGACTGAATTTATAAAATGTTTTGGCTTTTTTAAAGCTCTTTCAATCCCAGGAGAGCTGACCTCTAAAAAGTATGACTCACCGGTAGGAGGATTCAAGTCGATTATCGGTGAAATGATATGAGATATTTCAGCACATTTATCAAGCGTAATGGTTTCATCCGAAGTTATATAGACTCTAAAAATCTTTTGATCGTTTTCTTCGGTTAACTCAGTATCATAAAGTTTAACCCCGTTATCTTTCAAGATGGATTCTAGTGTATCATTTATCATTGTTCAACTCTTTTTCTATCTTTGAAAACAGTTCCTCGGTTTTTTGTTTTTTTTGCAGTTTCTCGTCGAATTTGAAGTGAAATTTGGGGCATCTAAACCACCCTTCGTTTTGAAGCGTATAATTTTCAAGATAACCCCTGACTTTTTTTAAGTGTTTTAGAACATACGCTTTTTCCTCGTCGTTAAAAAAGCTTTGATCGAGGTAAACATCTGCATCATACTTGCCTCTTTTGCAATCAACTTCAGTAACCGCCAAGGATCTTAGCATACTGTCATTCAAAGTTGTAAGGGCTTCGGAGATAATTTCTCTTAAGATACTCTCAACTCTTTTTAATTTTACACTTTTATTCAAACGTAGCCTTCTCTTCTACTTTTTTAAAGCTTTCAAGGTAATCACCTACTTTTATATCATTGTATCCTTCTACGCCGATACCGCACTCATAGCCTTTTGCCACTTCTCTGACATCGTCTTTGAATCTCTTGAGTGATGATATCTCACCTTCATATATGACGACACCGTCTCGTATGACTCTTACGCTCACACCTCTGTTGATAGTACCGTCAGTTACTATACATCCTGCAATCGCACCGACTTTTGGTACCATGAACACATCTCTAACTTCAGCCTGCCCAAGAGCTTCCTCTTTTACGATAGGTGATAAAAGACCGCCAAGTAGAGCTTTTACATCATCTATCATATCATATATGACATTGTAAGTTTTTATCTCAACACCTAATTTCTTCGCTTCTTCTTTTACCGCTCCGGTCGGTCTTATATTGAATCCCATAATGATACAGTTTTCACTTGCTTTTGCCAAGGCAATATCGCTTTGAGTGATACCACCGACATCACTGTGTATGATATGAACTTTAACTTCTTCATTTTTAAGTTTTTCAAGACTTCCTTTTATAGCTTCCAAACTTCCAAGAGCATCTGTTTTGATGATAAGCGGAAGTGATTTTAGCTTGCCTGATGCGATTTGTGATGTTAGTTCTTCAAGTGAAACTTTTGTACTTTTTGATAACTCTTTTTGCCTTTCATATTCAGCTCTTTTAAGAGCAAATTCTCGTGCAGTTTTTTCATCCGGAGTTGAAAAAAGTTTTTCTCCTGCGCTTGCTATGTTGTTAAGTCCTACAACCACTCCGGTTTCTCCGGGGAGTATATCTTTTATATTTTTACCGTTATAATCTATCAATGCCCTTACTTTTCCGTAAGCACTACCGGAGATGATATTGTCTCCGACTTTCAATGTTCCGTTTTTGGATATGACAGTGGCAACCGGACCTCTTCCCTTCTCAAGCTTGCTTTCAACAACTATGGTTTTTGCATATGCTTTTGGATTGGCTTTAAGCTCGAGTATCTCAGCTTGCAAAAGTAATACTTCCAAAAGATCGTCTATACCTTCTCCTGATTTTGCAGAAACATTGACAAACTCATAATCCCCACCCCAGTCAACCGGAGTGACATCAAGCTCGGCCAAACCTGATTTGACCATGTCAGGGTTGGCTGTTGGTTTGTCTATCTTGTTAATTGCAACTATAAAAGGGATACCTGCAGCCTTGGCATGAGAAATCGACTCTTTTGTCTGAGGTTTTACACCATCATCGGCCGCAACTACTATGATAGCTATATCTGTTACCTGGGCCCCACGAGACCTCATTTGGGTAAAGGCTTCATGACCCGGAGTATCGATGAATGTTATCTTTTTACCATCTTTTTGTACTGTATAAGCTCCTATATGCTGAGTTATACCCCCATGTTCACTCTGAGTAACATTAGTTTCTCTTATCTTATCCAAAAGAGATGTTTTACCATGGTCGACATGTCCCATTATGGTTATGATAGGAGGTCTTGCTACCATCTCTTCAGGATTGCCTTCATCATATATCTTCTCATAGTCAAATTCATCTACAGGGTTTGTTATGTTCACATCTATATCAAATTCATCACTTAGGATTTCAATGGCATCTTTATCTAAAAAGTCATTTTTTGTGACCATGACTCCAAGAGCAAAAAGAGCTTTGATGATATCACTTGGTTTTTTTGACAGCTTTTCAGCAAACTCGTAAACTCTTATCTCTTCAGGTATATTTATAGTTTTAATATCTTCAGCCTTTGTTTCAACTTTTCTTTTTCTTCTTTTTTTACTTTTTCTTTGGATGCCTTGCTGTATGAAAGATGGTTTTTTAACCGTTTTTACATGATTTGGATCAAATGTTTTAGTTCTTTTTTGTTTAACTTCTTCCTGCTTTACTGTGAAGTCCGGCAATACGACCATATCATCTAAAAGATCAAGTTTTACATCGCTTAATTCTCTGTTTGCCAAGATATCTATTTGTGAAGAATCCTCTTTCTTTGCAGTGGTTTTCTTTATCTTCTTTGCCTTTTTTTTCTTTTTAGCGGCATCTTCAAAAGCTTTTGGCATTTCAAAGTCATTGGCTTTGTGGGAGCTTTTAGGTTTTTCTTCTACTTTTGGTTTCTTCTTTTTGACTATAACAAAACCCCGCCTTTTTTTGATGCTTGCAGTTGCCAAGGTCTCTTTCGGCTTTTCTTCCTCTTTCTTTTCGGTTTTTTCTTCCTCTGTTTCTTCCGGTTGTTTGGTTTTGGCTTCTTTGGCTTCAGGTTCTTGCCTCTTTGTACTCTTTTTAGAAGTTTTTGGCGCAGCTGTCTGTTTTTCAACCTCTGTAGTTTTTGAAGTTTTTTCTTCCTTCTTGGCTTTAGGCTTCTCTTTTTTGACTTCTTCTTTTGGTGGTGTCTTCTCTTCTTTTTTGGGTGTTGCTTCCTCTTTTGATTCGGTAGCCTCTCCTCTGTCACCACTCATTATAAAATTTACCAATCTTTCGGCATTTTCGGGTGTAACCGAGCTGTTTGCAGCTTTGACTTCCATACCAAGGTCTTTGGCACTTTCAACTACTTCTTTGCTCTTCATGCCCAATTCCTTGGCAATTTCGCTTATACGAACTTTATCCATTAAATACTTTCTCCTTGTATGTTTCAACCATTTTTAAAATTTTTTCTTTATCTGTTTTGCAATATCTTTGTAGAGATTTTGCCAATTTGTCATTTTTTTCTTTAAAAAAGCAATCATTGCAGATATAAAAACTTCTCCCTATATTTGTGTAAGCAATGATATTTTTCTCTTTACATTGCAGTCTTATAAGTTTTTTCTGCTCGATTTTTCTACGGCAGACGATACACATTCTATATGGCATATGTTTGCTTATCATTATATCAAAAATTTACTTTTAAACCTATATTGTCAAAATCAACTATCTCAACCCTAAAATATGGAAATCTTAACCTTAAAGCATTTGCAATGTTTTTAGCATCATCCCTATATACAAGATTGAAAAAAGTTGATCCACTACCGGAGAGTGTGCTCATCAAAGCCCCCTTCTCAAGTGACACTTTTTGAACTTCAAAAAGTTTTTTCATATTGGACATTCTTCTGTCTTGATGAAGTCTGTCTTTGGATGCAATCTTTAAAAGATCCCACCTTTCGCTAAAAATCGCACTGCTTAAAAAAGAGCTTCTTGACAAATTGTATACTATATCTTCTATACTGTACTCTTTTGGAAGAGTATTTCTTGATTTGGCTGTGGACATCGCCCTGTTTGGTATCACGACAATAGCCTGCAAAGATGATGGCATATCTTTTTTTTGTGTATAAACTTTACCCTCTTCAACTACCGAAACTGTAAACCCTCCGTAAACTGCGGGAGCTATATTGTCCGGATGACCTTCATATACAAGAGATTCGTTTAAAATATCCTCTTTGTTTATATCCCCCGTGCCATGAGCGTAAGCGGCTGCAACGGCACTTGTAATGACTGCTGAACTGCTGCCTAAGCCTCTTGATACCGGGATTTTATTGTAAAACTCAAATCTAAAATCATCTCTTTTCCCAGTTATTTTTTCATATACTTCATAAAAAATTTTGACAAAAAGATTATTGTTTTTAAATCTTTTTCTATCTGAGCCTTCACCTTTTATGGAGAGACTGAAAAAATCACTCTTTTTTATAATGGCTCTATTGTGTAGATTTAAAGCGATTCCCAGAGTATCAAATCCGGGGCCTAAGTTTGCACTGGTTGCCGGTACGTCTATAGTCATTCTAACTCTTTGCAACAGCCGGAAGTACGTACAATGGCAATGTGTCGTCAGAAAAATCTTTGTGATTTAAACTCTTTGGCAAATAAAATTCTCCATTTTTTTTAGGCGTTATTGTATCTAAAATTATATTATTTCCCTCTTTAACAAAGTATGTTTTTCCCAATGCTTTTATAGGGGCGTTATTGTTGAAGTAAAAACCGTCAACTGCTTTAAATATGATATTTTTGGCAATCGAGTAACTTTTTAAAAATACGTAGCTTACTTTTATGGCCATAAAGCTACCCGGCCCTTTTGCATAGTACAATGCGGTTATATTATATAAAGAATGGATTTTTTTAAAAAAAATAGGTAAGGCAATACTTGTTTTATCATTTGACTTATAAGTTTCAAAAAGTTTTCTATCTTTATATAGTCCTATTATAAGTGGCGTTGTCAGAGATATGACAACTACTTCGATATTATCTTTTATGCAAAAGCCTTTGTCAAACTGTAGGATGATTCTTCATCGTAACTTTTTATTTCATAATTAGATGGATCTTTTAGAATTTCCAAAGTCAATTGGTGGTTTAAGTCATGACTTCCCGCAAATGAAGAGTAACTTCCGATAACAGGCATACCAAGAAGACTCAAATCCCCTATGGCATCAAGGATCTTATGTCTAACAAATTCATTTTCATATCTCAAAGGATCACTGTTTAACATTTTGTTATCATCCAAAACAATAGCGTTATCCAAAGACCCGCCAAGAGCCAAACCCATGCTTCTTAGCATTTGTACATCTTTTAAAAACCCAAAAGTTCTGGCTTTTGAGATATGTTTTATATAATCTTTTTTACTGAAGACAAATTCATACTCCTGCTTACCAATGACTGGATGATCAAAATCAATCGTAAAATTGTACTTGGCTGTTTTTGAAGGTGAAATTTTTGTATATTTGTTGTTTGTTCTGTAGGCAACTTCTTTTTTTATGATCATTATGTTTTTATTTTTATTCAACTCTTTTATGCCCGCTTCATCAAGAAGCATACAAAAACTTGTTGCACTTCCGTCCATAATGGGAACTTCTGCAGCATTAACACAAATTCTTATATTGTCTATACCGTATGAATATATAGCTGAAAGCAAATGCTCTATCGTCGAGATAACGGCACCTTCTTTTCCGATAACCGTCGCCATTTTCGTATCGACTACATTTTCAGGTTTTGCCTCTATGGTAATATTTAAATCCGATCTAAAAAACACAATTCCGCTATCAGCTTCCAAAGGTTCAAGTATGATTTCTACAGGGTCGCCTTTATGTAGACCGATACCCACACCTTGGACTTTTTTAGCTATTGTCCTTTGTTTCACCCAACTGTCTCCGTTTTAAAATCCTACATGATACTATAATTTTACTTAAAAAGCAAAAAAGCAAAAATTGGTACTGACCGAATAAAACTTTTACACTCATTCTCAAAATTGCATCCTGCAATTTCTCCGAGGCTAAAATTTGGATTTGCATCCTTGCAAATCCTTTTAAATTTTAGAACCGTTAGAAAGTTCTATTCGGTCAGTGCCAAAAATTGTGCCTATTTTTTATCTATAATTTTTTTTGCATCTTTTATGATATCAAATATATTGAGTTTCATCCAGTTTTTATCCATCCACTCTTTTGGATATACTTCGACACCCTGGATCAATACTCCAAAATGCAAATGATCCCCCAAGGCCATTCCTGTTTTTCCGGTTTTTGCAATGGTTTGATTTCTTTTCACCATATCATCTTTTTGAACCAAAAAGCTCGAACAGTGTCCATAAAGAGAGTAGAGCCCCAAGCCGTGATATATGATGATATTGTTGCCATATATACCGTTGAAGTGCACAAAGACAACTTCTCCCTTGTTGGATGACTTGATCTTTGCCATTTTAGTGCTTGCAAGATCTATACCAAGGTGATATGAGTTACTTACTTTCCTGCCTTTGTAAAGATAAGTTCTATAATCGCCAAAACTTGCTACGGCAGCACTGTTTTTTAGTGGATAAAAAGGTTTGAGATAAAAGTTTTTTATCAAAGATTCGTCAGTCTTGGAACTTACTTTGTGGATCAGTGCCTCGTTTTTCTTTCTTATTGTCTCATTTATATATACAAATTGTTTTATAGGTGCTTCTTTGGAAAGTTTTGGAGCAACTTCTTCTATGAAATTTGCAACTTTGCCGTTTAAAAAATTGTCACTTAGTTTTATGGTACTTTTTCTATACTTCATGGGTTTTATAAAAAGTGCTACATGAGCTCTTGAAATATTGCCGGCTTTGTCTTTGGCAACTATATCGGCTCTAAATTTTTTCTCTTTCACCGGCCATGCCAAAAGTGATATATAATATCCCTTTTTATAAAAAGGAGTCGGATAAAACTTTTTTTCAAACGGAGTTTTTATATAGAGCTCTTGCATATTTTTATCACTAGCTTTGAAAATGACAAGTGCGCTACCGCCTTTTCTTATGCCGTATGAAGAGTTTATAGTGTAAAGTTCAGGTCGTTTTTTATCCGTTATGATATTTATGGTTTTTTCAGCGCTGTTTCCGGAGAAAAAGTTCCATTTGCTTGTATCGACTGTTTTGACGGTAAGCTTGAACTTATCTTTTTTGTAGATAAAGCTTGTATTAGGCGCTTTGATCATAAGGTGAATAGACGGTGAAGGATTGGTATAGACTTTGTTGGCAACAACTATGGAGTTTTTTCCATCACTCAAAGTGGCATTGACGAATTTTATCCCACTGTCATCTTTTAACAATATATCAAGCGGCTGTTTCAAGTTCCAGTATATCTCATTTTTAGTAATGATGCTTGGTTTGTTTCTTTCAAATATTTTAGAACTGTATATAAAAAATGCTCCAGCTATTAGTGCCAAAAGTATGATCACGGAAATGATACCCGCATAACTTTTTTGTCTTCTCACTTTTAAATCCTTCAATTTTTAATTTTTAAGATAATATCCTGTATTATATCATTTGTATCTTTTATCTTTGCTGTAAAGCCTGCAGCCCTCTTGTGCCCGCCTCCGCCATAGTGTAGAGCTATTTGTGAGCAGTCGATACTGTCATCTTTACTTCTTAAGGAAAATTTTATAAATTCTCTATCTACTTCATACATAAATATACTTAAATGTACAGTTGCAAGTGACAATCCAATGTTTACAAAAGAGTCACTGTCACTTCTTAATGCGCCTGTTTGTTTGAAATCATTCAATGTAATTTTGGATAGACAAACAGTCGCATTGTTTTTTAGAGTGAGAGCTTCGAGATATCTTTGCATCAACCTTATCTTCGCCAGTGAATTTCTGTTTGTAAGCATATTGGATATGTTTGCAGGATTTGCACCTTTTTTTACCAGATAAGCGGCTTTTTCAAATGTCTCTTGCTTGACTCTGTCAAATTTGAAAAAGCCGCTATCCTCCACAAGAGCGGTATATAAAGAAATGGCACACTCTTTGGTGATTTCGTATGTAAAATATTGCAAAAAATCCAAAACAACAAGAGAGGTACTCACTTTTGTGGGATCAACTATATTTATATCGGCAAATTTAGTGTTTGATTTGTGATGGTCAAATGCAATCATAGAAGGTACAGATGCCTTGTCGATGCCTATCCTTTCAAAACTTGCCGCATCAACACATATCAAAAGATCGAAACTTGACGGAAGTGATGATTTTATCTTGGTATATGATGGGAGAAAGTCGAACTTTTTAGGTAAAGCTTCTTCTTTGTTGAAGTAAGTTATCTTTTTACCTGTTTTTTTCAAAGCGATTCCTAGACCAAGCATAGAACCAAGTGTATCCCCGTCCGGATTTATATGGGATGCCACAACTATATGATGAGCATCTTGTATCATTTTATAAGCTTTTTCATACTCTTTTATCATTTTTATATCCTCTCTTTTACCCATCCTCTCATCCTCCCATTCACTCATCTACCCATCCCCTCTTGCTTTATATACAAAAGCCAAAACTTCCGCTACTGCTTTATATAGAGATTCAGGTATGGTTTTATCTATATCACATATCTTATACAACTCTCTTGCTAGTGGTGGGTTTTCGACGATTTGTACTTTATGTTTTCTTCCTATCTCTTTGATCTTCAGTGCAACTTCATTTGTGCCTTTTGCTATCACCACCGGAGCTCTGTCTTTTTGTCTGTCATATCTTATGGCTACTGCATAGTGGGTAGGGTTTGTTATGATAACATCGGCGTTTGGGACTTCCTGCATCATTCTTTTTTGTGCCATTTCCATTTGGATTTTTCTGATACGTGCTTTTATCTGAGGATCGCCCTCCATCTGCTTGAACTCATCTTTGATCTCCTGTTTACTCATTCTCAAATCTTTAAAATATTGATATCTTACTATCAAAAGATCCGCGATAGAGAGTATCAAAAAAAGTATCAACATGACTGAAGCTAGAATAATTATCTTATCTCTTAGCCATATGATTTGATCAAATATGGAGTAGTAGGCAACATGAGGAAGCTGTTTTATAAAAGAGATAAAAAAGTATGACGCCACAATGAAGACAAAAGAGACTTTCAAGATGACTTTTATGCTTTCTATAAGTTTTTTTACAGAGAAAAGATTTTTCATACCTTTTATAGGGTCTATTTTTTTTAAATCGGGTATCAGTGGTTTTGTAGAAAATATAAAACCAAACTGTACTACATTTGCAAGTATTCCGGCTATCGCTACTAGTAAAGCGATGGGAAGTATGGATAAAAGCAACTCTTTTGAAGTAAATATCACCATGGCAAGGATGCTGTTTTTGGTCAGTTCACTGCCGATAAATGAACTATAGTACCTGTAAAGTTCTTCCACATGATCGCCGATATATTTCGTAAGAGTCAAAACGGCTATGACAGCTACAAAAAGAGTGATGAAGCCACTGAAATCCTGGCTTTT
Source organism: Thiofractor thiocamini (assembly GCF_055384375.1). Taxonomy (NCBI): domain Bacteria; kingdom Pseudomonadati; phylum Campylobacterota; class Epsilonproteobacteria; order Campylobacterales; genus Thiofractor; species Thiofractor thiocamini. Next base: position 2,127,384 of record NZ_AP042389.1, read on the forward strand.
TGGAACATTGCCTTCCTCTTTGGCATCTTCTATCTTCTTGGAGGTCGGCTCTTCGGTTTTCTCCTCGTCATCAGCCATGTTTTCCTACCTAATCATATATCTTCATGGAAAAATCAAGCCAGGTAGCCTGGTGTATAAGACTTCCACTGCTTATGGCGTCCACTCCTGTTTTTGCAAATTCTTCGATATTATCTTTTGTGATATTTCCGCTTGCTTCAAGAAGTATATGCGGGTAGTGTTTATCTCTGAAGTTTACAACTTCTGATATTTCATCGATTGGCATATTGTCACACATTACCATATCACTTCCACATTCCATGGCATATTTTGCATCTTCTACACTCTCACATTCAACTTCTATCTTTGTAGTATAAGGAAGCTTGTATCTGGAAGTTTCTATAAAAGTTTTCAAATCATCTATGGTTTTCAAATGTGTATCTTTGAGCATCAAGCAGTCATCCAAACCCATCCTGTGATTGCTTCCGCCTCCGCATCTTACGGCATACTTTTCAAAAATCCTAAGAAGCGGTCTTGTTTTTCTCGTATCGAGAAGTTTTACTCGGGACTCTTTTAGATATCTTTTGTAACTGTTTACATTTGTCGCTATGCCGCTTGCATGTTGAAGAAGGTTAAGAAGAGTTCTTTCGCACATAAGTATTTTATTGGATTTTCCTTCAAGTGCTACGATGATATCCCCGTTTTTTATCTCATCACCATCTTTTTTAAAAAATTCAAACTTTATCTTTTCAACTTTACAAAGAGCTTTTGCATAATCAACCCCTGCTAAGATACCGTTTTCTTTTGCTTTTATCTTGGCTTTAACTTTTTTCTTTTTACTGACGAGCCTGAAAAGATCTCCTCTTCCCACATCTTCTTGAAGAGCTTTTTTTACAAAATTTTTTATCAAATCAATCTCCTTTATTGGGTGAATGGGAGGATGGGTAAATATTTTTAAGCTTTGCTTAAAAATTCTCATACACTCATACACTCATACACTCATACACTCATACACTCATACACTCATACACTCATACACTCATACACTCATCTACTCATTCATCATTCTATCAAGTGCTACTTTAGCCCATTTGATGACATTCTCATCTACTTCTATCTCATTTTTGAATTCTTGGTTTTTTATGGAGATCAAAGTATCGTAAAGATCTTGCAAAGTTGTTTCATTCATAGTCGGACACTCCGGTTTTGTCGAGGAGAGTATGTAAGTATTTTTCTCTCTTAGTCTGTTTACCATGTTAAATTCAGTCCCAACTGCTACTTTTTGATCGAGCGGCAACTCTTTTATGTATTTTATAAGTTGGCTTGTGGAGCCTACGAAGTCGGAATTTTCACAAACTTCAGGTTTACACTCCGGGTGTGAAGCTATGAGGATATCCTGGTATTTGTTTCTGTAAAACTCTATGTCATCCACGCTAAAGAGTTGATGAACCGAACAAAAACCGTTATAGCAAAGTATGTCGGCACTCTTTAGATCTTTATCTTCTCCTATGATGGCTGATCTAAGTCCCATATCTCTTGCCACATTTGCCCCAAGACAACGATCAGGAACAAAAAGTATCTTTTTACCCTCTTTAAGTGCTTTTGATATGATTTTTTTAGCGTTTGAACTTGTACAGACATAACCTCCTAGTTCGCCCACTCTTGCTTTTACCTCAGCACTGGAGTTGATATATGTTATAGGTATAAAGTCATCTTTTGTTATACCTTCATTTTCCAAAATATTGACATTTTTATCAAAATAATCCACATCTATCATCCTTGCCATCGCACAGCATGCCGCTTTTGGCATAAATACCCGTTTTTTAGGAGAGAGTATCTTTACACTTTGTCCCATAAAACCGACTCCGCAAAAAACAAGATAAGGGTTTTTATCTTTTGAGGCTATTTGGGCTAATTGCAAACTGTCCCCACTGAAATCCGCCATATCAAAAACTTCATCTTTTTGATAAAAGTGTGCTACGATAGTTACAGGTAATTCTTCTTTTAATTTTTTTATCTCAATTTTAAGTTTTTCATTATCCAAAATATATCCTTTGGTAATTTTTTTGTATTATATCAAAAAGTGTCAATATTTTATGATAAAATATCACAATAATTTTAAAACCCAAATTTGGACTAAAATAACAGAAAGGTATAGATGGATTTTTTAACGAACATAAATGTACAGTTTTATATAGCGGCTTATTTGATAGGCGGCATTCCTTTTGGACTGTTGCTTGGAAAATATATAGGCGGAGTTGATGTTAAAAGTGAAGGAAGCGGCAGTATCGGTGCTACAAATGTTTTAAGAGTGCTTAAAAAAAGAGACCCCTCTTTGGCAAAAAAGTTAGGAGCGGCCACATTGGTACTTGATGCTTTAAAGGGACTTGCCGTACTGCTTGCCGCCTCATTGGCTGGAGTTAGCGAAGAGACCAAATGGGCCATAGCCGTATTGGCTGTTATCGGTCACTGCTTCAGTCCGTACCTTAAGTTTGAGGGGGGAAAAGGCGTGGCAACGGGAGTGGGAGTGATGATATATATGCTACCGATTGAAACTATCATAGCCATAATAGTTTGGGCGGTTGCCGCAAAAACCATAAGGATTTCATCTCTCTCTTCGCTTTTGGCTTTGACGACTCTGGTCTTAGCTTCTTTTGTGATACACCCGGATATTCCCGTCATTCACACACATGCACCGATAATCATACTCTTTTTTATAATTGTCTATAAACATATACCCAATATCATGGGACTTTTTCAAGGAAAGGAGAAGAGAGTCATATGAATCTGTATGCTGTAAATATAAAAGATTTGACTTTGGAAGTTATCATAGGTGTTTTGGAAAGTGAAAGAAAAAACAGACAAAAGATCATCTTGAATGCTACCATAGAGTATGATTTGGATGAACATTTTTTGGATTATACGCAAGCTGTGGAAGCCATCATAAACCTGCTTGAGTATAAGATGTACGATACTCTTGAAAATGCACTAAGTGGAATTTGTAAAGCTTTGAAGCTTGACTTTCCGGAAATCAGAACTATAAAAATGGGTATATCAAAGCCCCAGGTTTATAAAAACTGCCTTGTAGGAGTGGAAATTTTAAAAAAGTATTAAAATTTTTTTAAAAATTTATTAAAATAACTTTAAATTTTGCTAAAAATATGTTATAATCTCATTTAAATTTTAAATTGATAAGGAATATTATGAGAATATTGATCGTAGAAGATGAGGTTACTCTGAACAAAACAATTGCCGAAGGGTTGCAGGAGTACGGTTATCAAACCGATAGCTCTGAAAATTTCAAGGATGCGGAGTATTTTATAGGTATAAGAAACTATGACTTGGTCTTGACTGACTTGATGTTGCCTGACGGCGACGGTATAGATCTTGTTTCACTAGTGAAACAAAAGTCTCCAAGAACCGCATGTGTCGTCATCTCTGCAAAAGATGACAAAGAGAGCGAGATAAACGCTCTTAAAAACAGTGCCGATGATTATATCAAAAAGCCTTTTGATTTTGATATACTTTTGGCAAGGATCGAAGCTAGACTTAGATTTGGCGGAACAAATGTTATAGAGATAGATGACTTGGTTATAGACCCGGATGAAGAGAAGATAACTTATAAAGGGAAAGAGATAGAGTTAAAAGGTAAACCTTTTGAAGTATTGACTCAACTTGCAAGACACAGTGATCAGATAGTATCGAAAGAGCAACTTCTTGATGCTATATGGGAAGAGCCTGAGCTTGTAACCCCGAATGTTATAGAAGTAGCTATCAACCAAATAAGACAAAAAATGGACAAACCTCTTAACATTTCTACTATAGAAACTGTTAGAAGAAGAGGTTATAGATTTTGTTATCCAAAAAAATCATAAATAAAAACAGCATAAGAAATAAATTCATATTGCAATTAGTTGTCGCTTCGGCGGCACTGATTGTGATATTTTCTACTATATTATTTAATTATATAAAAATTTCCATCTATGAAGATATAGCAAATGATCTTCAAAAAACAGCAAGATTTTTTTCTACCTCTTTAAGATATAAAGACGGGGATATAGATATATTTAAACCTGATGAGAGCATTCCAAATGCCAAGATATCAGTTGTCATAAGACCTGACCTACCTCTTAGGGTATCTTATGAACAATTCAACCGGAACAATAAACACTACATACAGCTTTACTATCCGCTCGATATAAAAAAGTTTACATTTGTATCCGTTACCAAAGATGTATCCTCGACCGATACACTTCTTGAAAAAATTTTGAAAAATATTTTTATCATAAACGGTGTTACGATGGTATTTATCATTTTTTATGCACTGTTTCTATCACAAATCCTTTTAAACCCGATAAGATCACTCTCTTTTAGACTTTCAAGATTGAACGAGAATTTTCTGACACATATAGATATAGATGATTTGCCTTCGGAGTTTATGCCGCTTGGCATCAGTATAAACAAACTCATAGATAGGATAAAGACTTTTGTCAAATACCAAAAAGAGTTGTTCATAGGTATAGCCCACGAGCTTAAAACCCCTCTTGCGATAATGAAGACAAAAAATGAAGTAACTCTCATAAAAAAAAGAGAGCCTGAAAAATACATAGAGACTCTAAAACTTGACAATAAAACTATCGATGAAATGAATAAAATGATAAGCAATATCCTAGAAATTGGCAGACAAGAGGGTGCGCAGTTTGAAAAACCGGTAGATTTGGATCTTATTGCTTTTATAAAGGAGCATGCCAACAATTTTAAAATGCTAGCACGCCATGAAAATAAAGATGTCATTATAAATTTGACACCGGAGAGTTATGTAGTTAAAACTCAATCAACCCTGCTTTTGCACATATTGCAAAATTTTGTACAAAATGCTATCAAGTTTACTCCTGAAGGTAAGAATATAGAGATAAAAACATACAATGACAATCAGGGCTTTTACATAGAAGTTATCGATGAGGGTCCAGGCATCGATGAAAAAAAGGATCTTTTTGCTCCTTTTAAAAGATTTGGCGATAAAAGCGGAACGGGACTTGGATTGTTTTTGGCAAAAGGTGCCGCAGATGCCATAGGAGCTACCATAAGTCTAAAAAACAGAAAGGATAAACAAGGTACTGTCGCTACCATTTTTCTACCTTTTGTAAATTTTTGTGAAATTACTTAAAAAAAATCACTTCGTTTAAATCTTCTCAAAGCTTTTTTAATGTATAAACTATTTTAATTTTTACAAAAAAGGTTATGAAAATGTCTCTAAAAATTACTGATGAGTGTATTGCATGCGATGCTTGCAGGGATGAGTGTCCCAATACCGCTATAGAAGAAGCTGATCCCATATATATCATTGATCCGGATATTTGTACCGAATGTGTCGGCTCATACGATGAACCGGCTTGCATAGATGCTTGCCCGGTTGATTGTATCATACCCGATCCGGATAACTTAGAAACTTTTGAGGAGTTAAAGCTTAAGTTTAAGCAGTTACAGGCTGAAGAATAAATTATGGCAAAGATAACAGCCGTTATCGATATAGGCTCAAATTCGGCAAGGATGATAGTTTGCCAAAAAAGCAGTCGATATGCTTTTCATATCATACACGAAGCAAAAAGCAGAGTAAGGATTTCACAAAACTGCTATGAGCATGGTGGTACTTTGCAGGAATTTGCCATGCAAAGAGCCATAAAAGCTTTACAGGATTTTAAAGAGATAGCTAAAAGTTTAAAATGTACAAAAATATTGTGTGTTGCTACTTCGGCTCTTCGTGATGCTCCAAACAGACAAGAATTTTTATATAAAGTAAAAAAAGAAGTAGGTATCAATATAAAAGTAATAGACGGTAAAAAAGAAGCTTATCTAGGAGGGTTGGCCGCATTAAATCTACTGCCTATGCAAAAAGAAGCCGTCACCATAGATATAGGAGGCGGCTCGACTGAACTTGCGCTGATAAAAAATGGAAAAATAACCCAAACTTTATCTGTTGATTTGGGAACTATAAGATTAAAAGAGCTATTTTATGACAAAAAAACGGATTATAGAGAACTTGTAACTTATATAAAGGAAAAGTTGACTTTAATACCTTCTTCGTTTAAAGTCAAAAAGGCCATAGCCATCGGAGGTACCGCAAGAGCTATATCAAAACTTTTAATGCCTAAAGACTATCCTTTAAAAACACTTCATGCATATGAGTACGATCTGCTTTCAAATATCGATTTACTGAAAAAGATAGCTTCATCACCCATACTTAAGCTAAAAAAATACAATATTAAAAAACACAGGATCGATACATTTAGAGAAGGTGTGGGTATATTTGTCAATGTATTGGAAACTTTAGGTATTCAAAGAGTTATAACAAGCGGAGTCGGTGTAAGAGAAGGGGTTTATCTAAGTGATTTACTAAGAAGTTCAAATCTTAGATTTCCACAAAATTTCAATCCGAGCTTTAGAAGTCTTAGTGATAGGTTTTTGATAAATGAAGAGCATGCGAACAGACTTAAGATAGATGCTTTAAAACTTTTTGATATTTTAAAAGTCAAGCACCAAATAGATGATAAATACAAAGAAGAGTTGAAAGTTGCCGCCAAACTCTCATCTATAGGCTCAAGCATAAATTATTACAGAAACAATGAACACTCATTTTACCTTATACTAAATGGGTTAAATTATGCTTATACTCACTCACAAAAACTTCTTATAGCTTTTATAACTTTATATCAAAACAAGAAACTGCCCAAAGAAGAGCAGTTAAAAGAGTATCTTGAGTTATTACCGCAAATGAGTACGGTACAATGGCTTAGTTTTATTTTGGCATTGTCAAAATGCATTCATAAAAATCTATCGAAAGTGGATTATGAATTTTCTTTTAAAGAAGATACACTCACCATAAAAGCAAAAGATAAAAAGTGCTATTTGAGCAGTGAGTGCATAAAAGAGTTGTATAAACCTTTTCCTATCGTCATCATAACCGAATGATGAGATCAAACCCGGGATGTACTAAAACCTTCTTCCCATTGAAAATTCAAATTTTGATGTCCTGTCACCCTGTTTATCATTGATGGGCTTGGCAAATATCAGCTGTATCGCACCAAGTGGTGATGCCCACTCTATACCTACACCGGTTCCGCCTCTGTTTATATCAAAACCGTTTTCACCGATAAAACCGTAATCAATAAAGAAAACAGCTCTCATTCTCATAGCTTTTACCAAAGGCAGGCTGGCTTCAATGGAATTTGCGAACATCATCTTGCCGCCTATCAGAGACCCTGCACTATTTTTTGGTGCTATTGAGCTTGATTGGTATCCTCTTACGCTGGATAATCCGCCCATATATATCTTTTCATTCAAAGGAAGATTGCCATTGTCAAAAGCAATTCTAAATTGTGCTTTGTATCTTAGTATCATATCATAGTCTATCAAATCTTCCAGTCCGTAGAAGTATGAAAATTTGTCTATATTTTTTATATACTTTTCATCACCACCTACACCGGCAAACTCTACCATTCCGGTAAGTTCCATGCCGTGTCTTGGAAGATAATAATCATCCGTTGTATCATACTTGGCTGAGACGGAAACGGCACTTTTGAGGGTATCTCCTACTTGATAGAGGGTAGGATCCAAAGAGCTGTCTAAATTGCTTAGTTTTGATTTTTCTATATTGTATCCGACACTACCGCTAACGGTTCTTGTAAATCTTCTTCCTACGCTTAGGCTGGCACCTACTTTGTCTTCATTGTATGAGTAATAGTCATTGCTTGTATCATATAGTGATCCGCTAAGGCTATATTTGGAGTCAAAAACTCTAGGATTGTAAAAAGAGATACTGCCTTTAAGACTTTTTGATGAATAATCAACATTAACAGAGGTATCTATACCGCTACCAAAAACATTTTTATCTGCCACACTGGCACTTATCAAAAATCCGTCATAGCTTCCATATCCTATACCACCTGTTATGCTTCCTGTTTGTGCCTCTTTTACTTTGACCAAAAGATTGATTTTATTGTCTGAAATTTTTTTTCTTTCTATCTTTACATCATCAAAATATCCTGTTTTTTTGAGCTCCGTTATAGAGTCTTGAAAGTCAGTGTAAGAGTATTTGTCGCCTGGAGCCAAATAAACACTTCGTCTTACAACCCTGTCTATGGTCCTTGTATTTCCTGAAATCTCAACATCGTTTATATATACTATTTGACCCGGATTTATCATATAGTTGATGGAAGCGGTATGCTTCTTTTTATCCTGTTTTATATCAGGATAAACCTTTACATACGCATAGCCGAGATCCTGGATCTTGTGTTCTATGTTCTTTATATCTTTTCTTAGTTTATCAACATTAAATGTTTTACCTTTATGAAGTTTTAAATCTTCTTTTAGCTTACTTATCTTTATAACCGGCTTGGTAAGAGTGAATTTTACGGATTTTATCGTATATATTTGCCCTTCATTTATAAGGTATGACAAATCTGCAGTATAGTCTTCAAAATAAGTTCTTAAAAAAGGAGTACTTACTCTGGCATCAAGATAACCTTTCCTCATATAATAGTCTTTTATCCTTGCACTGTCATATTTTAACTGATCTATCTTGAGGGTACCGTCATCCCTTCCCCACAGCCACCCTAAAAACTGCTTTTGTCTGTTTACGATGTTTGACTTGACATCACTGTAGTCTATATCTTTACTGCCGTACATATGGACTTTTTTTATGATGATTTCCTCACCTTTACTGATGATAAAATCCAATTTCAAGCTGTTTTTGTTCAACTTTGTCGTTTTGGTTTCAACTATACTGTCATAATATCCTTTTTGTTCTAAATAATTCAGTATCTGATTTTTGGCACTGTTTATGCTGTCTTCATCATAAATATCACCTTTTTTAACTTCGAGCATGGTTTTTATATCATCTTTTTTATCATCATATCCGATTATATCTACCTGGGCAATTACCGGTTTTTCCACAAAGTGGTAAGTTAGTACTCCGTTGTCTTCACTGACCCATATATCTTTAAAATAGTTTTGTTCGTAAAATCTTGAAATTGATTTATCTATTTTATCTATATCTGCATTATCTCCCACACCAAATCCAAGCATCTCTTTGGCGATTTGGTTTGATATATGTATAAGACCGTCAAACTTTATATCTTTTATGGTCATGGCGCTTAAAGTGATAGTAAAAAAAGTGAATAGAGTAAAGAAAGTTTTGAAGAATTTCATATATTGCCTTGTTTAGTTGTATAACTTTAGTTATTAACTGATGTTACGCACCATATATAATTTTAGACAAGACAAGAAGGCGTTATATGCAAGGCAGATTTTCGAAAGCCTAACCGTAGTTAAGGTGAGAAAATCTAACACAGCAGATAATGCCTTATTGTCTTGCCCTTTGGGTGCTTTTTGTAACACTCCCTTACGGCGTTAGAAAGTTTCAAGTTACAGGAAGTGGCTCTTCAACTTTCTGCCTCGTAATGAAATGTTGCAAAAAACATCTAAAACTATATATGGTGCGTAACATCAGTTATAAAAATGATATAATACCAAAAATATTTTAAAACGATTATAAAAGGGATATTTATGACAGTAGGTATAGTAGGCCTTGGTCTTATGGGAGGCTCTTTGGGACTTGATCTTCAAGATAGGAAAATTGCCAAAAAAGTTTTGGGAGTGGATCACAATATAGCCCACTGCGAAGACGCACTTGAACTTGGTTTGATAAATGAGATAAGTAGACTAGAAGATATAAAAAAATGTGATATGATATTTTTGTGTATACCGGTAAATGCCATAGTGAAAATATTGCCAAAATTAAAAGATGTGGATACAAAGACCACCATAGTAGACATGGGAAGTACGAAACAAAAAATCGTCGAAGCTACACCGAAAGAGATAGTGAAAAACTTTGTAGCATCCCATCCTATGTGCGGAACTGAAAAGTATGGACCGACAGCTGCTTTTAAAGGCTTGTATGAGGGGAATACGGTAGTTTTATGTGATACTGAAAGAAATGACAAACTTCACAAAAACAGAGCAGAAGAGTTGTATAAAAAACTTGGTATGAATATATTTTACATGGGATCAAAAGAGCATGACAGACATGCCGCTTTCATATCCCACCTACCTCATGCTATCAGCTACTCTTTGGCAAACACAGTTATGTCTCAAGAAGACCCCATAAGTATCCTGGCACTTGCAGGAGGTGGTTTTAGAGATATGAGCAGAATCGCAAAAAGTTCTCCTGTTATGTGGAGTGATGTATTTAAGCAAAATCGAGCTAACCTTTTAAATTCTATTGATCTTTTTGAAAAAGAGATGAAAAAGATAAGAGAGTTGATCGAACATGAAAACTGGGAAGCCATAGAGATATGGATGCAAAAAGCGACAACTTTGCATAAAATCATATAAAATTGTATTATTTGCTCTGTCTGTTCGCCTCTTCAAGTTTGTCTGAAATTTGTTTTAAAAGAGGCGGATAGTCAAATTTGTCAAAAAAGAGTTCTACCATTTTATATCCGTCTTTTGTTACATCCTCAAGATTATCCATAAATTCGCTAAAACTTTTTATGGCAAATGTTTTGTCGATTCCAAGAGATTTGGCAAATGCCGGATAATTCCATGAGGGTATGTCGTTGTATGGTTGTTTTGGACCGTGTATAGCTCTTTCGATAGTGTATCCGTTATTGTTTATAAGAAAGATGGTGATATTTAAATCATACTTTGATATCAAACTTATCTCCTGTGCTGTCAGTTGAAAAGAACCGTCACCTATAAAAAGAAGAACTCTTCTGTGAGGTGAGGCTATGGCTGAACCTATGGCTGAAGGAAGAGTATATCCTATGGATGCCCATAGGATTTGTGAAACAAAGTCAATACCGGCAGGAAGGTTTTGATGCACAAGTCCAAACAAAGATGAACCTGCCTCAGCCAGGACTATGTCCCCCTCTTTTACGATCGTTTTGGCTACCAATGGCCAAAATTCCCTATGGTTTAATTTATCCTGTTTTGCTTTGAAATACCCCATATCGATGTCAATATCTTTTACAAGAGTATTTTTAAGCCATGGGTTTGCTTTTGGTCTTATATGTTCTTCAAGATATTTTAATAGCAGATCCATACTGACACCGTTATAAACTTTTTTACCTATTTTTATACATTCAGCCCTTATGGTGATGATGTTTGCAGGATCAATGGCATCGTCACTGAAACCTCCCGAATTCAAGTCAGTTTCTACCGTTCCTATGGATATGATGCAGTCGGATTCTTGCATTATCTCAACCATACCTTCAGTGCTGTAATCACCTGCATAAATACCAAGATAGTTCGGTTCGGCCACATTTGTTTCATTTATTATGGATTTGCCCATGAGAGTGGTGACGAATTTTGATTGAGAATTTTTCAAAACATTCGTTACTGTTTGTCTGCAACCAAATCTTGCTATATTGACCCCTAGTAAAAATATGGGTTTTTTTGCCTCATTATATCTTTTTATGATCTGCTGCCCCAGATTTTCTATGTTGTGAGTATCCCCGTTTTGTGTATAAAAAGATATGTCTTCAACAACTTCACTTACGTCAAGATCTACCAAATCAGCCGGTATCCCGACATAGCAAGGTTTTTTTGTTATAAGCATATTTGAGATCACTCTTTGAAGTTCGGCAAGATAGTTGTATTTTGTCAATATCGTAGATGCTCCGGTTATAGGTGAAAAAGAGTCTAAAAAACTGTTTTTTTGATAATTTGCAAGTGTGTGATGAACGGGTATGTCATGTTCTAAAACTATACTGTTTGGATATCCTACTATATGTAGTATGGGGATATTGTGCGCGTAGCTTCCGGCTATCCCGTTTGCGGCGCTTAGTTCCCCGACACCAAGAGTTGTCACGAGTACCCCTACACCTTTTTCCCTGGCATATCCGTCAGCGGCATAAGAAGCATTGAGCTCATTGCAGTTTCCAACCCAATTCAAATCTTTATCTTCTATGATAAAATCCAAAAATCTTAGGTTGTAATCACCAGGAACCCCAAATATATCATAAGCATTTAATTTTTTCATTATCTCGATCATTAAATTTCCAAGTTTCATTTTAAACCCCTTTTTAGATTCCTTTTAATTTGTTGTAAAAATCCTTTGTCAAATGTAAAGCTTTTTTCAGGGATACTTCTTTAAAAGTTATCCTTGTATTGGCTCCGCATTGAGATAGTTTGAAGCAGTCCATAGGTAAAACTGAGCCGATTTTTGGGTATCCTCCTATGGTTTGTCTATCTTTTAAAAGTATGATAGGCGCTCCTGCGGATGTTATCTGAATGGCGCCAAAGGCAATGGCTTCGGATATAAGTGTATCATGTTTTGGTATGATTTTATCTCCTGTCAATTGGTATCCCATTTTATTGTATCTGTTTGATACTTTAAACTTGAAAGAGATGAATTTGTCTATATCGAACCATTTATGCTGATAACCTTTGACAAATCTAAGCTCCAATTTTTTATATCCTAATGCAGGAGCCGTTGCAGGTGAAAAAAATGATTTTTGCCTGTTTTGACTAACACTTGCATTTAAAATATCACCTTTTTTTATGGGAGAGCCTATGTATCTGCTAACTGAAGCAGAACCCAGTATCTTTTTAGATTCAAAACCACCCTCTACCGCTATGTAAGTCAATTGCCCATCTATTGCGTATCCAAATTCGAGTATATCACCTTTTTTTACGGGGAAGCAGCTCCAGTTTTTTAAGATTTGTCCGTTTAGTTTCGCTCTTGTATCGGCTCCGGCAATGCTGACTCTTGTACCTTGTAAAGCTTTTAACTTAAGCTTTCCTATGGTCAACTCTATGGTGATGCTGTTTGGCGGATTGTTTAAAAGTCTGTTTGCAAGATGATATGACAATTCATCACTGGCACCGCTGTTGGATACTCCTATATCATCATATCCAAACCTTCCCATATCTTGAAAAGTAGCCATTATGCCTTCGTTTAAAACTTCAAACATTTTCATAGCTTGCCGCCAAGTTTGAGATACTCTTTTTTAGTGATCGGTTTGAATTTTACTTTAAAACCTATCTTAAATGGTGATAACTCTTTGGAATTTGGATCAAAAAGTTTTTTTGGAGTCCTCGCTATGATATTCCAGCCTCCAGGACTTGACATGGGATAAACCGCCGCTTGGTGATCCGCTATACCGACACTTCCTTTTGGTATCATATCTCTTGGATGTTTTAGTCTAGGAGTTGCAAGTTTATCATCAACTTTTGCAAGATAAGCAAATCCCGGCATAAAGCCAACTGCGTATACAAGATATGTTTTAGATGAATGAAGATGTATGATCTCATCTATGCTGATTTGTTTCTCCTTTGAGAGCCTTAAAAGATCAAGCCCGCTCTCTTTGGAGTAGTATGCGGGAATCGTAACTGTTTTTTGATGTAAATTTATATTTTTATTATATTTGACGGTTGAAAATTTATCCTTGATGTACGAAACGATACTTTGATGATCAAATTTAAATATATCATACCTTATATATATACTCGTATATGACGGGATGATGGATACCAAAGATTCATCGTTCAATGATTTTAAAAATTTATAATAAAATGAGACTTTGTTTAAAACCTCTTCAGTTATGTTATCGGCAAAGTAGATAACTATACTATCAACAGAAGAGACTTCAAACTTCATTTCAAGCTATCCAGATAAGCTCTTATGGATCTAGTTATATCCAAAGCTTCTTTATTGTCACCATGCACGCAAAGTGAATCAACTTTTAAAAATAGTTTTTTGCCGGAGACAGACTTGATGTATCCTGATTCATTTAACTCTTTGACTCTTTGAAGTATGATATTTGTATCATGAAAAACAGAATTTTTCTCCTTTCTTGATACCAAAAATCCATCATCATCGTATGCTCTGTCGGCAAACGCTTCATATATGAGTTTTATGCCATAATTTTGTGCGATTTTTGCATATCTGTCATTTTTTTTAGATGAGAGTATCATAAGCTCCAAACTTTTATCATAACTGCTTAAAGATTTGACAATAACCGTGAAGATATCCTCTTTTTTCATCATATCGTTATATAAAGCACCATGAGGCTTGACATACTTTATGTCATAATCCAAAGATTGTGCCAAAGCTCTTAATGCGCCTATTTGATATATGAGCATAGCTTTTAACTCATCCTGGCTGTGCTCTATACTTCTTCTTCCAAAACCGACAAGGTCTTGATATCCAGGATGTGCTCCGATAGTAATACCGTTTTTTTTAGCCTCTTTGATAGCTTTTGTCATGATAAGAGGATCTCCGGCATGAAAACCGCATGCCAGGTTTGCCATGTCTATATATTTCATGATTTCACTATCGTTCCCTGTCTTGTAGTTTCCAAAACCTTCGCCAAGATCGCTATTGAGTTTTAACATATCATTTTCCTATCATATGAGCCGGCAGGTAATATGCAATCTCAGGAAATGCAGTAACTATCACAACCGCAAGCAGCATAATGATAAAAAAGGGCATAGTTGCTTTTACTATGTACTCTATCTTTTCTCCTGAAATCGACTGTATGACAAAAAGTGAAAAACCAACCGGTGGTGTAACTTGAGATAACTCAACCATAAAAACCAAAAATATACCAAACCACAAAGGACTAAAGCCGGCAGCCGTGACTATAGGCAAAACTATGGGCAGAGTCATAACCACTATGGATATACCATCAAGTATCATACCTAAAAATATATACATTATGCCGACAACGAGTATAAGATGATAAGGTGAGAGATGAAGTGAGGCTATATACTCGCTTATTGCTCTAGCGATTCCTAAAAATCCTACAACTTGAGAGAGAAAGCCGGCACCTGCAATGATGAAACTAATCATGACGGTTGTTTTAACCGAATTGAATAAAGACTCTTTGAAAAGTTTCATGGAAAATGTCTTAAAGTAAAATGCAAGTATAATCGCACCCAAAACTCCTAGAGCCGCAGCTTCGGTCGGAGTGGCAAAGCCACCGTAAATGCTTCCAAGAACCAAAGCGATAAGTAAAAATGTAGGTATCAGATCCCTCAAGGACTTGGCTCTGTCACTCCATGTAAAACTTTCATCCGTTTTTGGTACCGCATTTTTATCCAAAGTCGAGATAATCATTATATAGCCTGAGTATAATGAAGCTAGTAAAAGACCGGGTAAAATCCCTGCTATAAAAAGCTTTCCTATGGAAACATCAGCCAAAACTCCATAAATGATCATGATCAAACTCGGGGGTATCAAAAATCCAAGAGTTCCGCTACCTGCTAGCGAACCGATAGCAAGAGACTTTTTGTATCCTCTTTTTTTAAGTTCAGCCAGTGTTATCTTGCCAACAGTTGCCGTAGTGGCTGCAGATGAGCCTGAAACTGCCGCAAAAAGTGAACAAGCAGCCACATTGATATGCAAAAGTTTTCCGGGAACCTTTCCAAGCCATGGCATAAGTCCGGTTAAGAGCTTGTCTGAAATGGAACTTCTATAAAGTATCTCTCCCATGAGTATAAAAAGAGGAAGGGCTGCTAGCGACCAAGAGTTTAGCGAGTCATAAAGGCTTGAACTTAAAAGGTTGCCGATTTTATCGAAAATACTCATGTTAGGGGGAAGGTTTACTTTGTATATGAGCATCCCGGCAAATCCGGTCAGCATCAGTGATACCGCGATCCATATGGAAGAGAGTAAAAAAGTAAACATTATAACCATCAAAACGATAGTAAGTACCAAAGGATCACTTATCATAAATCACCCTTTTATTTTTTTGATTATGAAAGCCAAAACAGCCAAAGAGAACATAAAAAGTCCTATTGGAAGAGCTAGTTGAGTAAGATATATAGGCGTTTCACTTACGGTTTCACTTACCATGTCATATTTGTAGCTTTCTATCACCATTTTAACAGAAAAGTAAAGTATGAAAAGAATCAAAGCCAAAGTGATAGTTCCGGCAAATATATCTATATATCTGCCTATTTTTTTTGGTAATCTGACAGTTAGTATATTGATCCTTATGTGCCCGTCTTCTTTAAATGTATATCCAAGACCCAAAAATATGGAAGCTAGATAAAAATATCCGCTGTATTCATCTGCTATCATGGTAGATACATTGAAAAAAGACCTTGCTATAATCTCTGTAACGATAAGAACGGTAAGTGCTATAAACAAAAACGAAGAGAGATAAGCTCCAAAATTTTGGAGCTTATCGTTAAACTTAAAGAAATTCATCTATTTTCTGTATTCTTTAAAGATTTTTTTAATTGCAGGTGAAGCATCCTCTAAGAATTGGTTTAGTAGTTTATCTGCAATTTTACTAAGACCTTTTTTAAGCTCAGGTGTAGCTTCTTCAATTTTCATGCCATGATCAGCTAAAGTTTTAAGTGCTATGGCATCCTCTTTTTTTGAAGCATCCCACTGATACTTTTCCATCTCTTTGGCTGCTTTTAGTATGGCTTGTTGTTGAGCTTTGCTTAGACTATTCCAGTAGTCAAGATTTATGGTGACTGCCTGCAATGGATAAGCATAGTTTATCTTTGTGAAGTAGTTTAAAACTTCCCAAAATTTTCCGTCTTTTCCAGAAGCTGAAGATGTAACGACTGAGTTTACAAGACCTGTTCTAAGGGCTGAGTAAACTTCCCCCCAGGCCAAAGCGACGGCATTTCCGCCTGCCATATTGATAAAGTTTGCTGAGTTTTTATCATAAGTTCTTGTTTTTAAACCTTTAAAATCAGCCATA
The DNA here is from genome assembly GCF_055384375.1 of Thiofractor thiocamini. Taxonomy (NCBI): domain Bacteria; kingdom Pseudomonadati; phylum Campylobacterota; class Epsilonproteobacteria; order Campylobacterales; genus Thiofractor; species Thiofractor thiocamini. Next base: position 2,144,105 of record NZ_AP042389.1, read on the forward strand.
CTTTTTATAGGTTTCTTTGTATAAAGTCCACTTGGAGGCCAAGTTACAGCGTAAAGCAGCTTTTGATTCCATTTTCTGAAAGTCTTATTGTAAGCCGGTTTTGATATCTGATACAGCCTGTAAGCATCACTGTAAGAGTTGGCGATAAAAGGAAGTGCAGATATACCAAATACTTTTCCACCACCGGAAGTAAACGGTATGAACATATCAGTAAGCGCAACAGTACCGTCTTTAACCGCCTTTAATGGGTTTCCTTTTACAAGAGAACTTCCTGCATGAACTGTTATCTTGACAGTCCCGCCTGTGTATTTGTCAACTAGTTTAGCGAATTTTACCGCACCTTTTGTATGAAAGTTTGTAGCAGGATATTTGGCATTGAGATCCATTTTAACCACACTTGCCATCAAACCTGCCGATAGGGCAGCTACAAGCAACGTTTTCTTAAGCATTTTGTACTCCTTTAGAATTTTTTAATCGATAAAGTATATCATAAAAATTCTAAAATTGTTTTAAAATTTATGTTTAAATTTTTCTATTTGCCGATCTTGTATGTTTTATTATGTATCGGTAAAGATAGTATATCTGACATCCAAGACAGTAGTTGAAAAAGAGTTCCAAAGAGCTGCAAAATAGTAATATATAAGCTATGCCGTATGAAATATCATGATAACCAAGCAGTGAACTTAACGATATAAAGACGGTAAAGAAAAGTCCAAAAAATGCAGCAAGCCTTTTTGGAGCCTGATCGGTCATTTTGGTCTTTATGTGAAATACTTTTTTTATGATTTTAGATAGAAAGATGATATAGCTGTATTTTGGTTTTAAAAAAAGTCTTATGAAAAAATCAACAGCCAAAAAAATAGGGATGATTGTCCAGCCAAAATATAAAAAAATGATAACCCCCGAAGTTATAAAAAAAGAGTTGATTCTAGCTATATTCGCATCTATCTGTCTAAGTGAAACAGGGCAAGCTCTTGCCATAAATTTTCCTTATGTATAAAGTTAGGAGTATTATAATATTTTATTATTTAAAGATTGTTTATATATCAAATAAATATATAATTAATGAATTTTTTGATAAAATCATTGCTTAAATATTTTATCAGGATAATTAAAATGGATATCAGAAAAGAGTTTTTAGAGTTTTTCAAAAGCAAAGGTCATAAAATCTACCCTAGTGCGCCGTTGGTGCCGGATGATCCTACACTTCTTTTTGTCAATGCGGGAATGGTACAGTTTAAGAGTATATTTACCGGTGAAGTTCCTACTCCAAACCCTCCAAGGGCTACAAGCAGTCAAACTTGTATAAGAGCAGGAGGTAAGCATAATGACTTGGAAAATGTAGGTTATACCAACAGACACCATACTTTTTTTGAAATGCTTGGTAACTTCTCTTTCGGGGATTACTTTAAAGATAAAGCCATAGAGTACGCTTGGGAATTTGTAACTGAAGTTTTGAAACTGCCAAAAGAGAAACTTTGGGTAACTGTTCATGACAGTGATGATGAAGCTGAAGGGTTATGGCAAAGATTTGTCGATAAAGATAGGATCTTAAGATTTGGCGATAAAGATAACTTTTGGCAAATGGGAGATACCGGACCTTGCGGACCATGCAGCGAGATATTTTACGATCAAGGAAGTGAGCATTTTAACTCCGAAGAGGACTACATGGGAGGCGAGGGAGATAGATTTTTGGAGATTTGGAATCTTGTATTTATGCAGTATGAAAGAAGCAAAGACGGTACCCTGACTCCTCTTCCAAAACCATCCATCGATACAGGCATGGGGCTTGAGAGGGTAACTGCTGTTATGGAGGGAGTTCCAAGCAACTATGATACAGAGCTTTTTATGCCGCTTATCAATCAAGTAAGCACCATTTGTAACAAGCCTTATGTCTATGACGAGGGGGCAAGTTTCAGGGTAATTGCTGATCACATAAGAAGCGTTACGTTTTTGTTAGCTCAAGGAGTGACTTTTGATAAAGAGGGCAGGGGTTATGTCTTAAGAAGGATTTTAAGAAGAGCGGTAAGACACGGGTATCTTTTGGGTATAAAAGAGCCTTTTATGTATAAGCTTGTCGATACTCTTGGTGATATAATGGGTAAAGCTTATCCATATATCGTTGAGAAAAAAGATAGCATAAAAGAGATGATAAAAAATGAGGAAAACAACTTCCTTTCTACTATAAGCAGCGGACTTGAACTTTTTGAGAAAGAGCTTGAAAATACAAAAGAAGTTTTTAGCGGAGAAGTTGCTTTCAAACTTTATGATACTTACGGATTTCCTCTTGATTTGACTGCCGATATGTTAAGAGAAATTGGAAAGAGCGTAGATATAGAAAAGTTTGAAGAATTGATGGGTGAGCAAAAAAGAAGATCTCAAGCCTCTTGGAAAGGAAGCGGGGACAAAGCAAAAGAGGGTGAATTTAAAGTTTTGCTTGAAAAATTCGGTGAAAACGAGTTTGTCGGATATGAGAGTTTGGAAAGTAAAGCTAAGATAGTAACTTTGATGGATGAAGACTTTAAGATAGTTGATACTCTGCAAAAAGATGAGTTAGGATGGATATTTTTAGATAAGACTCCATTTTATGCCGAAAGCGGCGGTCAATGTGGAGATAACGGAGAGTTAAAAAAGGATGATAAGAGTATAGCTGAAGTTTTGGATACACAAAAGTTTTTCGGACTAAACCTGTCGAACATAAAAGCAAAAGATGAACTAAAAACAGGTGAAGTTATAATCGCAAAAGTTGATGATAGCAGACATGAAATCAAAAAACATCACTCAGCTACCCACCTTTTACATTCGGCTTTGAAAGCAGTGCTTGGAGAGCATGTTAATCAAGCAGGAAGTTTGGTGCTTAGAGATAAGTTAAGGTTCGATTTTTCTCATCCAAAGGCAATGACATCTGATGAGATAGAAAAAGTGCAGGATTTTGTAAACACTATAGTACAAAAGGCACTACCTTCCCAGACTAAAATCATGGATATAGAAGAGGCTAAAAAAAGCGGTGCTATGGCTTTATTTGGTGAAAAGTATGGTGATGAGGTTAGAGTAGTAGCTTTTGGGGATGTCAGCAAAGAGCTTTGCGGTGGAACACATGTGCAAAATTCCTCTGAAATCGGCTCATTTTTTATAACTAAAGAGAGTGGTGTAAGTGCTGGAGTTAGAAGGATTGAAGCGGTATGCGGGAAAGCTGCATATGAGTATAGTAAATCTTATATAAAAGATTATGCCAAAATTTGTGAAGAAGTTAAAAACAAAGATCCATTTATGGGTATAAAAAGACTCAAAGATAAGATAACTGAGCAAAAAAATGAGATGGAAAAACTTCTAAGCTCATCTAAAAAAGATACAAATATAGAAAAAATCGGTGAAGCAAATATTATAATAGAAGAGGTTGAAGCAGGTGATATCAAAAATTTGATAGATGATTTTAAAAACAGATTTGACAAAGTTGCCGTGATGCTTTTTCAAAAAAAAGGTGATAAGGTTCTAATCGCAAGCGGTGTTAAAAATCTGCCTCTAAAAGCAGGAGCATGGGTCAAAGAGATTGCACCTATGCTTGGTGGGAACGGCGGAGGAAGAGATGACTTTGCAAGAGCCGGAGGTAAAGATGCTTCAAAACTAGGTGATGCGATTATGAAAGCAAAAGAGTATGTAAAAAACAACTTGGAGAGTTAAATGGGAAATTTTTTTATAGATTTTTTTACCGACTATGGTAGGTTTATAGTATTTTTGCATGTAATTTCAGCTGTTATTTGGATAGGTGGTATGATAGTTGTAAAATTTGTCGTAGCACCAAGTATGGCAAAGATAACCGATGTGAAGATACGACTCTCAAGAACTCTTGAAGTTATGCAGAGACTTTTGAATTTTGCTATGATATTTATGATACTTTTAGCCGTTACGGGTACCTTTATGAGTCTCGGACTTGATTTTAAGCACTCTTCGCCTTCGCTTTATATCCTTATACATATAAAAGAGGCAGTTTGGACATTGATGGCATTGAATTTCATATATATCTACAGAAAAAGAAATTCGGCAGGGAGACAGTTCTTAAAGGGAGATTTGGAAAGTTGTGCGGAGAGTATATTTACTATAAGTAATTATCTTTTGCCGCTTAATATCTTTCTTGGTTTTGTGGCTATATACTTCGGTGTTATTTTGAGGGGATTTTAAATGTTGATTTTAGCATCATCCTCACTCACAAGAGCAAAGATTTTAAAAGAGTTCGGTGTAGCGTTTGAGCAAAAGAGTTGTGATTTTGATGAAGAAGGTATAAAAGCTATTTCAGCTAAAAGTTTTGTATACCTTGCCTGTAAAGGAAAGATGGAAGTTTGTGAACAAAAGTATGGGCTAGACAAACCTCTACTTTGTGCCGATACGGTTGTAGCAGTAGATGACAGGATTTTAAGAAAAGCAAAAGATGAAAATGATGCCAAAGATATACTGCTTTCGCAAAGTGGAGCCGAAGTATCGATACTGACATGTTTGATGTATAAAAGTAGTGAACTTAGTTTTGTTGATTTATCGGCTACTGACTATCTTTTTGATAAATTTGATGAAAACGATATGGATAGGTACATAAAAAGTGGTGAGTGGAAAGGAAAGGCGGGCGCGTGCATGGTAGAGGGATTTTGTAAAAAATATATAAAAAAAGTCACAGGACTTGAGAGTTGCGCCAAAGGACTTCAGATAGAAAAATTGCTTCCGTTTTTACCTGAAGAGCTATGAAATTTTACGAAAAAGAGTTAAAGGCTATAAAAAGAGCAAATAGATATAGAAAACGAGAGATATATCCTGAATATTTAAAAGATTTTGCTTCAAATGATTATCTTGGGCTTGCACAAAACAAAAAAATCTTTAAAAAAGCTTGTAAAAGAGTAAAAAATTATAAATTCCACTCGCCAAAAGCATCCACACTTGTAAATGGCTATCACCCTATACATAAAGAATTTGAAGAGTATATAGCCAAATTAAACGGCTTTGAGAAAGCTATGTGTGTCGGCAGCGGCTTTTTGGCAAATCTCTCTTTGTTTGAAGCATTACCAAGACGAGGAGATCTGCTTTTGCTTGATGAGGAGTTTCATGCGAGTGGTATGGTAGCAAAAGAGTTGAATGTTGCAAGAAAGATTGTATTTAAACATAATGATGCAAAAGATTTAAAAGAACATATAAAAAAATATAAGGAAAACTCTAACGGCAGGGTTATCATAGGGGTTGAGGGTATATACTCTATGGGTGGCGATATGCTAAATCGTGAGATCTTTGATGTTGCTGATAATTTTGGTGCATTGTTGGTAGTTGATGAAGCACACAGTGTTGGGGTATTGGGTAAAAATTTGCTTGGAATTTTTGAATACTATGATATAAAACCAAAGCCTAATCATATCAAGATGGGAACACTTGGAAAGGCTGTGGGAAGTTACGGGGCTTATATCCTAAGTTCATATGAGATATATGAGTTTTTATCAAATCGAGCCAAAGCTATCATCTATGCTACCGCACCCTCTGTTTTTGATATAGCTTTAGCACATGAGAGCTTTTTGTATGTGCAAAAGCATAAAAAAGTTCTTATAAAAAAGATAGAAGAGAGAAAAAAGATAATTTGGGAGAAATTAGGTATTAAGATAGATAGTCTTATTTTGCAAATCCCTGTAAAAAGTTCTAAAGAAACCATGAAATTAAAAGAAATTTTTTTACAAAAGGGATATATCGTAGGAGCCATCAGGCCACCTACAGTGAAAAAGCCCATTCTTAGGGTTATCCCTAGAATCGGAGAAAAAGGCTTTAAAAAACTAATTGAAACGATAAGAGATGAGTTAAGATGAGCTTTATCTGCAATAATTTAAAGATATTTGACAGCCAAAGAACGATAGTTGATATAAGTTTTACTTTTAAAGACTCTTTTGCTTTGGTCGGGCAAAGCGGAAGCGGAAAGAGTTTGACACTAAAAGCACTTCTTGGAATGTTACCTTCAAATTTGAAGTGCGAGTTGGATTACGAGTGGAAATATAAACTCAAAAGAGGCAAAAGTGTGGTTTTAGTACCCCAAAATCCCTTTACATCACTTTCTCCTCTTACAAAGATCAAAGATAATTTTTTTGTTGGTGAAGATGAAATAGTACGGCTTTTAAAAATGGTTGATTTAGAGAGTAGTATCAAAGATAGATTTCCAAGTGAACTTAGCGGCGGTCAACTTCAAAGAGTCATACTCTCTATCGCACTCTCCCATAGTCCTAAACTTCTTTTGCTTGATGAGCCTACTACGGCGCTTGATAGTGACTTAAAAGAGCAGATGCTTTTACTTATAAAGTCTTTACAAAAAGTAGCGGGCTTCAAGATATTTTTTGTTACTCACGATATAGGTTCAACTACTTTACTTTGTGAAGAGATAGCGGTTATAAAAGAGGGTAGCATTGTAGAATCCGGTGAAATTGACGATATACTTTCAAATCCGAAAAATGAGTATACCAAAAAATTAATCGAATCAAATTTTAAAAACAGGAAGTTTAGATGTTGAAATATATGATTTCCTTCTTTCTTATAAGCATAGTGGCAGTAGGTATCTTTCTTATAAAAATTTATTCTGATATTAGATTTGAAGCATACAAGATCATCAATTACACCCCCGATTTAACAACACAGATATTTGATAGAAATCATAAACTTGTAGCAAATATCTTTAAAAAACAAAACAGAATATATGTCAAATACAAAGATATCCCTCCGCGAGTCGTTGAGTCTCTTGTAGCCATAGAGGACACACTCTTTTTTGAACATAGCGGTATAAACTTGGAAGCGATCTTTAGAGCTGCCATAAAGGATATAAAAGCGATGAAGTTTGTAGAGGGCGCAAGCACTCTTACTCAACAGCTTGTTAAAGATACTTTGCTAACAAGAAACAAAACCATTATGAGAAAATTAAAAGAAGCTATGCTTGCCATCAGGGTAGATGCCGCTTTGTCAAAAGAGCAGATCATAGAGAGGTATCTAAACCAGGTTTATTTCGGTCACGGATACTATGGTATCAAAACAGCTTCATTTGGCTACTTTCATAAAGATTTAAATGAGCTAAATTTAAAAGAGATAGCGATGCTTGTCGGTCTTCCAAAAGCCCCAAGCGCCTACAATCCTGCAAAGCATTATGATCTTTCGACCGCTAGAGCGAATATGGTGCTAAACAGACTTTATCAACTTGGTTGGATAGATAAGAAAGAGTACGAAAAAGCACTGAATGAAAGACCTATAGTATATGATGATACTCTGACACAAAACAGAGCTCCCTATGTGGTCGATGAAGTGATAAAAAGAGTGGGGAAAAGATATAAGGATTTAAAAACAGGCGGATACAAGATATTTCTAAGTATAGACTTGACACTTCAAAGGTTGGCAAAAAATGCTTTAAGATACGGATACAACGGTATTTTAAAAAGAGACGGAAATGAAAGTAACTCTACACTAAACGGTGCCATGGTCGCTATGGATAACCATACCGGAGAAGTATACGCTCTTGTCGGGGGAGTTGATTATAAAAAAAGTAAATACAACAGAGCGATACAGAGCAAAAGACAGCCAGGCTCCAGTATAAAGCCGTTCATATATCAACTTGCGCTAAATCTCGGGTACAATGAAGCTACAATGATACCCGATATATCCAGGGTTTATAAAGATGAAGTAAAAGACAAGGATTGGACGCCAAGAAATTATGAAAATAACTTTGAAGGGTTGATTACGCTTGAAGATGCGCTCGTACATTCAAGAAACCTTGCAACCATCAACCTGGTAAACGCCTTGGGTTTGGAAAATGTTTACAAAAGTTTAAAATCACTAGGCTTCAAAGGCGTACCGTATGACTTGTCTATAGCACTTGGAAGCTTTGGAATATCCCCGTATGAATTTGCCGGAAAATATACTCTTTTTTCAAATTACGGCAAAATGATGAAACCGCTTTTGATAAAAAGGATAGTCAATCGTTTTGGCGATGAAGAGATTTTTAAGCCGTTGGGTGAAGTCGTAAATGATCCGAAACAAGCATTTTTAATGGTAGATATACTAAGAAATGTTGTCTTGAGAGGAACAGGTAGAAACGCTCGCATAAAAGGAGTTGAAACAGCCGGAAAAACAGGAACCACCAATAACTACATAGATGCATGGTTCTGCGGGTTTTCACCTGACTTGGAAGTTATAACATGGTACGGTAACGACGACAATACCCCGATGAAGAAAAGAGAGACCGGCGGAAGGGCTGCAGCTCCGGCATTTAAATACTTTATGCAAAGATATCTCCAACTTCACCCAGAAACCAAAAGAAAGTTCAAAATCCCAAAAGGAGTTGGCAAGTTTGTAAAAGGAAACAGAACGTACTATTACACGGATATATCAAAGCCGCCTAAACAGAGTAACACTATAGAACAAACGGATAAATTGATTTTTTAAAGTGAGCGTAAAAAATAGGGTAGAAAATTCTACCCTATCGTGGTTAGCAAGAGTATGTGGTTTTGAACTCAAATGCTGTTGGTCTAGCCTCATCAGGCCAAACTTGTGTTTCAAACTTGTAGTGCTGATAAGTATCTATAAAAAGATCGCTCATAACAGGTTTTAAGAAGTCATTGTCTTTTATAAGACCTTCAAGTGCTTCTCTTAGAGTGTGAGGCATTTGAGGTATACCTTTTTCTCTGATTTCAGCAAGACTTAGCTCAAAAAGATCTTCATCCATAGGACCTACCGGTTCATACTTGTTTTTGATACCGTCAAGCCCTGCAAGAAGCATAGCTGAAAATGCAAGATATGGACAAGCTGTGCTATCAGGGAATCTCATCTCGATTCTAGTGGAGCCCTCACCTGAACCGTAAGGTATCCTGCAGCTAGCGGATCTGTTTTGGCTTGAGTAAGTTAGTATGCTTGGTGCTTCAAATCCTGGGATCAATCTCTTGTAAGAGTTGGTTGATGCGTTTGTGAAAGCCGCAACTGCATGAGCATGTTTAAATATACCGCCTATATAGTGTCTTGCGGTTTCACTTATATTGGCATATTCACCTTTACTGTAGAAAAGGTTTTTACCGTCTTTCCAGATAGATTGGTGTGTATGCATGCCGTTTCCGTTGTCACCGAAGAGTGGTTTTGGCATAAATGTCGCAGTCTTTCCGTTTAAGTGAGCTACCATCTTAACAACATACTTATACTTTTGAACATTGTCTGCCGCTTCTATGATATCACCAAATTTTACACCCATTTCTGCTTGAGCCTGAGCGACTTCGTGGTGACCTAGAGTTACTTCAAGACCTACTTCTTCAAGAACTTGCATCATTTCGGCTCTAAGATCCACCATAGAGTCAGTAGGAGCTACAGGGAAGTAACCGCCTTTTGTTCTTGGTCTGTGACCTGTGTTAAGATCATCAACAAATTCGGTACTGTCACTCCATTCACCCTCGCTTGATTCCACTTCATAAAATGCAGTATTTATCTCATCTTTTATCTTTACATTGTCAAAGATAAAAAATTCATTTTCAGGTCCAAAGTATGCTTCATCTCCCAGACCTGACTCTCTTAAGTACTTAAGAGTTTTTTTGGCTATACTTCTTGGACATTTTTCATATAACTCACCTTTGTATATATCAAACACATCACAGAAAACTATGATGGTAGGATCGGCTGTAAAAGGATCTAAAAACGCTGTAGGAACATCAGGTTTTAGTATCATATCTGACTGATTGATAGGTTGCCAAGCTTCGATACTACTACCGTCAAAAGGGATACCCGCAGCCAACATCTCTTCGCTGACCGCACTTAGGTTGTAAGTGATATGATGCCAAGCTCCTTTGATGTCGGTAAATCTAAAATCAACGAATTTTACTTCATTCTCTTCACAGAACTCATAGAATTCTACTATGCTGTTTACAAATTTTCCCATATATTCTCCTTAAAATTTTTGATATTATAACACACTTGATATACAATATCGTTTAATATGCTGATTAAAAATTAATCATTTTTCTATCTCTTTGTAAAAAATATGCGCATTTTTTATACCCGAAGCTTTTTGCATATTCTGTCATTTCATTAGAAGCGTATCCAACATCTTCAGGTTTGTGTGCATCCGAAGAAAAAGTTATAGGGATATCATATTCGCTTATAAGTTCCATGATGGTAGATGACGGATATATCTCATGACACGGCTTTCTAAGTCCGGCACTGTTAAGCTCTATAACCATATCAGCTTTTTTTATCTCCTTGATAGTTTTTTCGACTATGGTTTTTATCTCTTTTTTCGGAAGAAAGTTAAAAACTTTTATAAGATCTATATGCCCTATTATATCAAACTTTCCTCTTTTTGCCATTTGAGATACGGCTTCAAAGTAATCTTCCCATATCTTGTCTATATCTTTTGATTTGTAATGACCTATGAATTCGGGGTTGTCAAAACCCCATCCTTTTAAAAAATGAACCGAACCTATAAGATAATCAACTTTTGAGTCAAGTACTCTTTTGTCAACGAACCCTTCTAAAAAATCAACCTCATATCCCAGCAAAATGGTAATTTTATTTTTATAAATTTCTCTTAAATTGTTTATATCTTTTTCATATGATTTCATCTGATCAAAACTCATACGGTATTTTTTATCATAATCCATAGGCGCATGATCACTAAAGCCAAAAAATTTTGTACCGACTTCAATGGCTTTTTTGACATAATCCTCATTGTCACCTTCTGCATGATTGCAAAGTATTGTGTGATTGTGGATATCAACTATCATTGACAAACCTTTTCAATTTTAATTTAATCAAAATTATAATATAATATAACGAATATTTCTATTAAGGCGATTTTAGTGCCGACCTAGGAGACTATGATGACTCAAGAAGAATTGGACGCATTGATGGCGGAAGGGTTCGATGACGACCTGGAAGAAGATACACTTGAAGATACTTTGGAAGAAGAATCCAAGGAAAAAAGTGAAGATGAAAAAAAAGATGAAGAAGATGATATATCTATAGATGCACAGGATTATAAACTCGAAGGCAGCAAGGCATGGCCTCCTCCGCCTCCGACAGAAGATCATAAAGTTGTAGAACAGCTTGATGATGTTACAAGAGACTCCGAAGTTAAGGCAACAGAGATATTTGATAAACTTGAAGCCATAAGTGACTTTATCATGCAGGTCGAAAACAATGCAAATGAGGTTTTGGAAGTTGCCAAGAAAGATGTCGAAGTCTTTGAAAAACTGACAGATAAATTTCCTCATATAAATGTTTTTAAAGAGAGACTGCAATCAAACCAAGAAGCCATAGAAAAGATAAACGATCTTATCTCCAATGCACAAATGTCAAGTGATGAGATCATGATGATCATGGATATCATGCAGTATCAAGATATCCACAGACAGAAGATTGAAAGAGTCATAAATGTCATAAGAACATTAGCAGGTTATATGAATTCACTATTTTCGGCTGAAAAAGATGATGCCAAAAGAGTAGGTTCGGCAGTACACATCGAAGGTGACAAAGCGACCGAAGATGTCGTGAGTAACGATGATATAGAAGCGCTTATAGAATCTTTAGGAAAAAAATAAGTTTTTTATGGAAAATTTTGTAAGCAAAAAAGCGGAGCTTCTCTCGCCGGCAGGTAATTTTGAAAAACTAAAAATTGCACTTGCATATGGAGCAGATGCCGTATATGGTGGAGTCAGTCACTTTTCTTTACGAACAAGAAGTTCAAAAGAGTTTAGCTATGAGAGCTTTAAAGAAGCAGTTGATTATACTCACAAACTTGGAAAAAAGATATATGTTACCATAAACGGTTTTCCTTTTAATTCACAAATCAATCTTTTAAAAAAACATATGCAAAAAATGGCTGAAATGAAGCCGGATGCCTTTATAGTATCGACTCCGGGTGTTGTAAGGCTTGCCAAAGAAGTAGCTCCCGATATCGCCTTGCACCTTTCAACCCAGGCAAATGTCATGAATTATCTCGACGCTCTGTTTTATGAAGAGGCAGGAGTTAAAAGGATCATAGTTGCAAGAGAAGTTAGCCTAAAAGATTTAAAAGAGATAAAAAAATATGTTCCCGATATAGAGTTTGAGATATTTGTGCATGGTTCGATGTGTTTTGCATATAGCGGCAGATGCCTTATAAGCTCACTTCAAAGCGGTAGAGTTCCAAACAGAGGAAGTTGTGCGAATGATTGTAGATTTCCTTATACTTTGTATGCCCAAAACCAAGAAAACGGGACACTTTTGAAACTTGAGGAGGATGAGAACGGTACTCATATCATGAATGCAAAAGATTTGAATCTTTCACATTATGTCGATGAGATACTAAAAAGCGGGGTTGTGGACTCGCTGAAGATAGAAGGAAGGACAAAAAGTCCTTACTATGTCGCTATCGCAACGAAAGCTTACAGAATGGCGATAGATGACTTTTATGCGGGTAAGTTTGATGCCAAAAAGTATGAAAAAGAACTTGAGAGTACAAAACACAGAGGTTTCAATGACGGTTATCTTGTAAAAAGACCATATCAAAAAGAAGGCACTCAAAATTTAGAAGAGTCCATAAGTGAAGGAACCCATCAAGTTTATGCTTTGGTTGATGAAACCGGTGAAACTTGTTTGGCAAAAGATAAAGTTGAACCAAATGTGACTTATGAGTTGGTTTTTCCCGTAAATTACGATATAAAACCTTGTGAAAATGAGATAGGGAATGTTTTTAAAAAAGATAACAGTTGGTATATAAAATTCAACAAGATTCAAACATTAAACGGAAAGATATATGAAGCAATCCACAGTGGCAATACAAACCCTGTCAAACTTCCATGCAATTTGCCCGGATACAGTTTTTTGAGAAAGGAAATCAAATGAAATTTATCTCCATTATAATGGGAAGTAAAAGTGATTATGATGTGATGAAAGAGTGCGTTAATATACTTGAAAAGTTTTATGTTCCATATGAGATCATCATATCATCTGCCCACAGAAGCCCTAAAAGAACCCATGACTATGTAAAAGATGCCGAACTTAGAGGGGCTAGAGTATTTGTTGCCGGTGCCGGCATGGCTGCACATTTGGCCGGTGCGATATCGGCAAATACCACAAAACCTGTTATCGGTGTTCCTTTAAGAGGAGGAGCGTTGGATGGTCTTGATGCACTTTTAAGTACGGTTCAAATGCCGGCCGGCATGCCGGTAGCAACTTTGGCTATGGGCAAAGCAGGGGCTATAAATGCCGCATATCTTGCTATGCAGATTTTAGCACTTGAAGATGAGGATCTAAGAGCGAAACTTCAAGAAGACAGAGTCTTAAAAGCCAAAAAAGTTGAAATCGATTCTAAAGAGATTGAAAAGTTTTTATAGATATTATAGGAGAAGTCCGTTATGCACAACTGGTTGGAATTTGATGAATTTTGCAAGCTTGTGGATCTTGATAAAGATGTAGTTGAAGATATGATAAAAAGAGAAGTTCTAACCACCAAAAAAGAAGATGGAAAACTCTATATAGAAGCCACCAAAGGTGCGGTTGCGGCTATGCCAAGAAACAATGAGATCATTTCCGAGAGTACGAATGTAGCGCTTGGAAGTGAATTTATAGAAAAGACCATAGGTACCATCTTGGATCTTCACAAAGAAGTGCTAGAAAGCAAAGATGAAACTTTGGAAGCTTTAAAAGAGGAAAACAGTTTTTTAAAAGAAGCACTTTTATCTTTGCAAACTCTTTATGATGAGGATAGAAGAACGGTTGAAGGTTTGCAATCTCAACTCAAAGATACGCAAAAAGAACTCGAGTTTTGCAGAAGAAAATATAAAATGATGTGGAATAAAGTAGTTGAAAATTATAAAAAATAAAGAGGGAGGTAAAATATGAGCGAAAAGAAAGCAACACAAAAAAGAGTCGTACTTTTTACAGCCCCGGGTTGTCACTGGTGTACGACTGCAAAGAACTATTTTAAAAAACAAAATGTAAGGTTTAGAACTATAGATATAAGTAAAGACAAGGCTGCCGCCAAAGACTGCGAAAGACACGGATGTAGAGGTGTACCCGTAGTCATGATAGGAAGCCGCTGGATATGCGGATTTGATAAAAACAAGATAGATAAAGAATTAGGTATAAAGGGGTAAGAGTTAGTGTTAAATTTTAGTCAAATGTTATTGAAACTTCAAGAGTATTGGGCGGATAAAGGGTGCAATATAGTTCAACCTTATGATATACCTGCGGGTGCGGGGACTTTTCATAATGCAACTTTTTTAAGAAGTTTAGGGAAAAAACCTTGGAGTGCCGCTTATGTGGCGCCATCAAGAAGACCGACTGACGGAAGATATGGAGAAAATCCAAATAGACTCGGAAGTTACTATCAGTTTCAAGTGATTATCAAACCAAGCCCCGATGACATGCAGGAGCTTTATCTAAAGAGTTTGGAATTTTTAGGACTTGATTTGAAAAATCATGATGTAAGGTTTGTTGAAGACAATTGGGAGAGCCCGACTTTGGGAGCATGGGGGCTTGGTTGGGAAGTATGGATAGACGGTATGGAAGTAACTCAGTTTACCTACTTTCAGCAAGTTGGAGGCATAGCATGTCATCCGGTCTCAGTTGAGATAACTTACGGTGTAGAAAGACTTGCGATGTACCTGCAGGAAAAAGAGAGTGTTTTTGATATCGTTTGGAATGAAAATGAAAACGGTGTTACCACTTATGGTGACGTGCACAAAGAGAGTGAGTATGAATTTAGTAAGTATAATTTTGAAGTTGCCGATGTAGATATGCTTTTCAAACAGTTTGAAAGTGCTTCTAAAGAGTGCAAGAGATGCTTGGAAGTCGACTTGCCGCTTCCGGGGTATGATCAGTGCCTTGTTGCATCGCATACATTTAATGTCCTGGATGCCAGAAAAGCCATATCGGTAACAAGCAGACAAAGTTATATACTTAAGATAAGAGAGTTGGCCAAGGGGTGCGCCGAGAAATACCTTGAAGTAATTCAAAGTGAAAAGTGAAAAATTGTGAAGATATGCGATATTTATGAGATTCTTGATGAGATTGCTCCATTTGAATTTCAGGAGAGTTGGGATAATAGCGGGCTTATAGTAGGATCTTTTGATGATGAATTTTCTAAAGTTTATCTTAGTCTTGATATTGATAGCGAACTTGTGAAATTGATGGAAGATAACTCTTTGCTTATAACTCATCATCCTTTGATATTTAAAGGTTTAAAGCAGTTGAATTTTGATAAATATCCGTCAAATATCATAAAAGAGTTGATAAAAAAAGATATAAAACTTATCAGTATGCATACAAACTATGACAAAGCTCATCTGAACAGATATGTAGCAGAGGAGATTTTGGGTTTTGAAGTTATAGAGTGTGAAGAGTTTGTCTGTTATTTTGAAGTTAACGATATATTTACAAATTTTGCGAAACTTATCAAAGAGAGACTGAAACTGCCTGTGCTAAAAACCGTAAAAGGCAAAGACTTTATCAAAAAAGCCGCTTTAACCACAGGAAGTGGAGCGGAATTAATCGGTAGCATAAAAGCCGATTGTTTTTTGACCGGTGATATAAAATATCATCAAGCTTATGAAGCTATGGAGAATGGTTTGTCTATGATAGAGATAAACCATTTTGAAAGTGAGATATATTTTGCCGACAGTTTGAGTAAAAATTTGAAAAATTTTGATATTCAAGCTATAATTGCAAATTCAAAAAACCCATTTACATATAACTGATGTTATGCAAAATTTGTTCACGGTGCTAATTTCCCCTTTGGGACACTCCAAATTAGCTAAAAACTGCAAACGACAAGCGCCCTTCGGGTTAAGTGCAGTTTTTTAAACGCTAATTTTCCGTTTAAATTAGCAATGCTCACAAATTTTACATAACATCAGTTAATAAAAACATAAGGATAAGAAAAGATGAACAAATATTTAGAACAGTTGATTGAACTTTCTCAGATAGACAAAGAGATAGACTCTTTTGGACCAAAGATCGAAGCTATAAATAAAGAGTTAAAAAGTGTTGTAAAAAAACAAGATGACTTGGAAGCTAAAAAAGATGAACTTTTGGAAGAGAAAAAGGATAATGAGCTTAAGATAAGACAACATGAGCTACATATAGCCGAACTAAGCGACAAGCTAAAAGAGATAAATAAAAAAAGTGCAGCGGTTAAGACCGACAAAGAAGCCAAAGCACTTCAGCTTGAAGAAGATATCACAAAAGAGCAGTTGGATTTTGCAAATGAGGAGATAGAGAGACTTCAAAAAGCAAATGAAACCAAAGAGGGTTTGATACTTGAGATAGATGAGAAGCTTGAAGAGGTTTCAAAGGTTGTAAATGAGACAAAAAAAGAGATAGAAGCCAAGCTTGCCGAAATCGAAAAAGAGAGAAAAGAAGTATATGACAAAAGAGAAAAACTTCTTGGCAAAATTAACCAAAAAATACTTGAATTTTATCATAAAGTCAGAAAATGGGCGGGAAATACAACAGTGGTTCCTGTAAAAAAACAGGCATGTTACGGATGTTTCATGAGGATAAATGATAAAACATACGCTTCGGTTATAAAAAGTGAAGATATAGTTACATGTCCGCACTGCGGAAGAATTTTGTATATAGAAGAAACTACAGAGGAAGAGTAAAGATTATTTGATAAAAAGTTTAAAAAACAGTCTATTTGTCATCATTTACTACATATTGGCAGTGTTTGTGTATGTGCTTGCACTGCCTTATCTTATATATCTCGGTTTCAAAAAAAAATACAAAGATTCCATACCCGCTAGATTTTTTTTATATAAAAATGGATTTTTTAAGTCAAATGAGATTTGGTTTCATGCGTGTTCTCTCGGTGAAGTAAAATCCATAAAACCCATCATAAAAAAACTTGAAAACGATGTAAATATCAGTGTGATAACCAATACGGGTTTTGCTGAAGCAAAAAAGATAACCGATAATGTAAGATTTTTACCTTTTGAAATCTTTCAACCGTTCTGGCAAGAAAAGCAAAAAGTACTTGTCGTGATGGAGGCAGAGCTTTGGTATATGCTTTTTTTGGTTGCAAAAAGAAAGGGAGATAAAACCATTCTTTTAAATGCAAGGATAAGTGACAATTCATATAAAAGTTATAAAAGATTCGCTTTTTTTTATAAAAGGATTTTTGAAAATATCGACGAAGTTTTCGCTCAAAGTAAAAAAGATGAGACAAGATTGAAAGAGCTTGGCGCTAAAAATGTAACGGTTACGGGCAATATAAAAAACTCCACCTCTTTCAAACCTACTAAAATATACCAAAAACCAAAAGATAAAAGAGTGATTGTCTTGGCGAGCACCCATGAAAAAGAAGAAGAGTCAATACTTGAAAATTTAAATCTAAAAAACAGTGATATACTGATAGTGGTTCCAAGGCATCCTGAAAGATTTGAAAAAGTTGATAGAATTCTTCAAAATTACAGTGAAAAATCCGAAAAAAGTTATGCAAGACTTTCTTTGGACGAGAAGATAGAAAAGGATATAATATTTTGTGATAAAATGGGTGAATTGGTAAACTTTTATGCTATAACTGACATTACTATCCTTGGTGGTTCTTTTATAGATGGTATAGGAGGGCACAATCCTTTGGAGCCGGCTTATTTTGAAAATATCGTTATAAGCGGAGAGTATGTGTTCAATCAGCAAGTACTGTTTGACGATGTTGAAAATATTTATATAAGTAAAGTAAAAAACTTGCAAACGCTGTTGGAAAAGGATTTGAAAAAATCTTTTATAAAAAACAGAGTGGATTTAAAGCCAATCATAGAGAGTATAAAAAGTGTGGTATGAGATAAAAGATGGCTTTGTTATCATAAGTGTAAAAGCTGTGCCAAATTCGAGTAAAAACGTCATAGCTGAAGTTTTGGAAGATCAGATAAAAGTAAAGATAAAAGCACCTGCCGTTGAAGGTGCGGCAAACAAAGAGCTTGTAAAATTTTTCTCCAAAGAGTTTAAAGTGTCAAAAAGTGATATAGAGTTCGTAGGCGGAATGACAAGTAAAAGAAAAAGGATAAAACTTCCTTTCAATGAAAAAGTTAAACAAATGATAGAGGACAAACAAGGTAATGGCTAAAAAAGAAAAAGCATATAAACTTCTTGCACTTCAAGAGGGGATTTCCAACAGGGCTGCAAAGGATCTGATAGATAGAGGTGTAGTCTTTGTCGGAAACAAAAGAGTACAAATCGCAAGAGGTGAACTCGATGTAAAGTCAAAGTTCAAGATACAAAAGATAGAAGAAATCAAAAAAATCTATGAAGATGAAAGCATTGTAGCGGTTGATAAACCGGCTTTTTTAAACAGTGAAGAAGTATCGAAAAAACTTGGATATCCACTTTTAAATAGACTCGATAAAGAAACAAGTGGGGTTTTGCTACTTGTAAAAAATGAAGAGTTCCAAAAAAAAGCGATAAAAGAGTACAAAGAGCAAAGAGTTTTAAAAGAGTATATCGCATGGGTTGAAGGCAAAGTAGCCGATGAGATAGAGATAGACAAACCGATACTGACTATCAAAAAAGGCAAGGCTTACAGTAAGATAAGTAAAGACGGCAAAGAAGCTCTCTCTTTGGTGGAGCCTTTGATGATAGAGGGAAACAGATCAAAAGTAAAAGTAACTATCAAAACAGGAAGAACTCACCAAGTAAGAGTACACTTAAAAAGCATAGCCCATCCTGTCATAGGTGATACACAGTATGGCGGTAAGCCTTATAGAAGGATCATGCTACACTCGTATAAAACCGAACTTTTAGGATACAGCTTTGTTTCACAAGAGCCAAAAGAGTTTGATTTATAATTTTTTAATGATATAAAATGTATAATTAAAATGTGTAAGAAAAATTTTATTTTCTTTTCCTGAAGGAGGGTGTGATGAGAAGAAACCGTATGGTTTTATCGATATGTATAGCTGTGCTTATACCGATAACTTCTCTTTTTGCATCTTCTTTACCTTTAAAACTAACTCCAAAAGAGCAACATTTTATCAAAGAGCATCAGTTAAAGTGCATTACGACCGGCAGTTGGGAACCGTTTAATGTGTTAGAAAACGGAAAACTCGTCGGTATCGGTATTGATTATTGGCAATATGTAAAAAATGAACTTGGGCTTAAAACTGAGTGCAAAATCGCTAAAACTTTTGATGAGGTTTTAAAATCCATAAAAGAAAAAAATGCCGATATCAATATAGCTACCGCTAAAACAAAAGATAGAGAAAAATATGCTCTTTTTTCAAAGTCTTATGCCTCATTTCCCATAGTAATAGCCACAAGAAACGATATAGGTTTCATCCCTGATATGGAGTTTTTAAAAGATAAAACCATAGCGGTCGGAAAAGATTACACAGCTTCCAAGCTTCTCAAAGAGCATTACCCTGACTTTAAGATAATTGAAACAAAAGATATCAATACCGCCTTGGAAATGGTATGCGACGGTAAAGCTTATGCAGCTATAGACATGCTGCCGGTAATTGCTTACAAGATAAATAAATACTCTTTTGCAAACTTGAAAATCTCCGGTAAAACCCCATGGAATTTTGATGTTCGTTTTATGGTCAGAAAAGATTTGAAGGATTTAATACCTTTGTTAAATAAGGCAATAGATCATATACCAAAAGATGAAAGAGACAATATATATAAAAAGTGGATATCTGTGCACTACCAGAAAGGAATCAGTAAAAAAACGGTTTTTATCTTGTTTGTTGCAACATTTGTAGTGCTGTTGCTTATAGCCGGATGGGTCATACACTTGAAAAAAGAGATCGCAAGAAGAGAGCTTTTGGAAGAAGAACTTGAAAAATTGGCAACCGTGGATAAGCTGACTTCCATATATAACAGATACAAGACTGATCTTTCTTTGGAAGAGCAGATAGAGATAGCAAAAAGGTATAAAAGACCTCTTAGTATCATATTTTTCGATATCGACCATTTTAAAAATATCAATGATATGTATGGCCACAGGCAAGGAGATGAGGTTTTAAAAGAGTTGAGCAGATTTATATCAAATCATCTTAGAAAAAGCGATATATTTGGCAGATGGGGTGGAGAAGAGTTTTTGATAATACTTCCTGAAACTCCTAAAAATGAAGCTATAAAGCTCGCAGAAAAATTAAGAGAACATATACAAAAGCATGATTTTGGCAAGATAGGTCAATTGACCTGTAGTTTTGGGGTTACAACTCTAAAAGAGGGTGACAACTCAGAAACTGTTATATTAAGAGTGGATAAAAAACTATATAAAGCCAAACAAAACGGAAGAAATAGAGTAGAAGTTGAATAAAATGGCTCCGGATGCTGGATTCGAACCAGCGACCAAGTGATTAACAGTCACCTACTCTACCGCTGAGCTAATCCGGAACACTTAAAAATAGGGTAGAATTATATTCTATTTTTCCTTGTATGTCAAGTAAAAATTATACATTTTTTCAAAAAAATATTTCAAAAAAACACAAAATCTTAAAAAACATAAAACTTATAAAAAAATATCGAAAAATTTAAGTTTTATCAAATAATTTTATTGTATAGTTTTATTACAAAATTATTTCAAAGGAGTTTCAATGAAGTCAAAATTAGTTGGTTTGGCATTGGCTGGAAGTTTAGCGATTCCGGCATTTAGTGCTCAGTTTATCACAATAGGTACAGGTGGTGTTACAGGAGTTTATTATCCGACAGGTGGCGCGATCTGTAGAATGGTCAACAAATTAAGAAAAACTGCACATATAAGATGTTCAGTTGAATCAACAGGTGGTTCAGTTTACAATGTAAACACTATAAAAGCCGGTGAGCTTGACTTTGGTATCAGCCAAAGTGATACAGCTTATCAAGCATATCACGGTATAGGCAAATTTAAAGGAAAGCCTATAAAAGAACTTAGAAGTGTTATGGCTATTTATCCTGAACTTTTAACTTTGGTTGTTAGAAAAGATTCAGGTATAAAAAAACTTACTGATATAAAAGGTAAAAGAATCAATATAGACACCCCGGGCTCAGGTACAAGAATGACAACTGAGATAGTTATGCATGCGGTAGGTCTAAAAGATAGTGATTTGGCTTTGGCTGATGAGATGAAATCAAGCGAAGCCCCAACTCTACTTAAAGATAACAAGATCGACGGTTACTTTGCCGTATTTGGTCACCCTACAGCAAATATCAAAGATGCTGCTAACTCAGTTGATATAGACCTTATACCTATAAAAGGTCCTGCAATTGATAAGTTGTTTAAAAAGTATCCTTACTATGCGCCTGGTGTAATCTCAGGAGCATTCTACAAAGGTGTAAATCATGATACTCCAAGTATCGGTGTTAAAGCGGTTCTTGTTACAAGCACAAGAATTCCTGAAAAAGTTGTATATACCGTTACAAAAGCGATACTTGATAACTTTGCGGCATTTAAAAAATTACACCCTGCTTACAAAACTATTACTAAAAAAAGTTTGTTAGACGGTTTATCTATTCCTCAACATCCAGGAGCAGTTAAAGCGTTCAAAGAAGCAGGTTTACTATAACCTACACACATACAGGCATGAACTCTCATGCCTGTACCATCTACAAAATAAGGATGTAAAATATGGCAGATAAAAACAGTGAAGAAGAGATCAAAGATGAATATTTAAAGGATATCATCAAAGATAGCAAAGAAGAGATGGAGTATATGGCAGGAGAGATTGACGATGTCATAGTAACTCCTAAAACGGCGGATTATGAAGAAAAACTTCTAAGTGAACTTGAAGGTCAAAGAGATTTTGATAAAAACACTTGGATGTACTGGCTTATTGCTGTTGTAGCATTTTCTTGGTCGGTATTTCAATTGGCTGTAGTTGTACACCCGATAAATGGAGTTTATGTTAGAGCAGCCCACTTGGCATTCGGTGTTTTTCTTGCTTTTACAATGTATCCCATCTTAAAAAAGGCACATTTAAGAAAAGTTATCACTTGGTATGATATGGCTTTCGCTCTTGTAGGGGTTGTTGTGTCTTTATATCAGTGGTATGCCTACAATGATCTGGCTATGAGATCAGGTGATTGGACACAAACAGATATAGTTGTAGCCATTGCAGTACTTTTTGTGGTTTTGGAAGGCTCAAGAAGAGTTCTGGGTATTCCGTTACCGGCGATTGCAACCTTGTTCTTGCTATATGATTATTTTGGTCCGTATATGCCTGATATCATTGCGCATAAAGGTGCAAGCATTAGTAAGATAATGGGTCAGATGGTACTTACGACAGAGGGAATTTACGGAGTCCCGCTGGGGGTTAGTGCCGGGTTTGTGTTCTTGTTTGTCTTGTTTGGTGCGTTACTTGACAGGGCTGGTGCAGGTGAGTACTTTATAAGTATGGCATATAACCTTTTGGGAAGATTTGACGGAGGTCCGGCTAAAGCTTCCGTTGCAGCTTCGGGTCTTATGGGTATCATATCCGGTTCATCCATAGCCAATACCGTTACAACAGGTACATTTACTATACCTCTCATGAAGAGACTTGGTTTCCCGCCTCACAAAGCAGGTGCGGTTGAAGTCGCCTCTTCGGTAAACGGTCAGCTTATGCCTCCTATCATGGGAGCTGCGGCATTTATCATCGCCGAATTTTTAGGTATAAACTATACAGATGTCGTTAGAGCCGCATTTATCCCTGCGTTTACAAGTTATTTCGCTCTTTTTTACATAGTGCACTTGGAGGCTAAAAAGCTTGGTATAAAAGGTGAAAGCAAAGATAAATTAAAAAGAGTTTTTCCTATATTCATAAGAGGTATTCACTATATCATCCCGATATACTTTTTGATACATACTCTTATCATACTAAGGATGTCGGCTCAAGCCGCAGCTTTCAGTGCGATAGAGTTTATGATGGCTATCATGATAGTTCAAAGGCCGTTTGCTGCCATAGTGCAGAAAAAGCCTCTTACAAAAGATGTATGGCTTGGAGGATTTACAGATATTGCACACGGTATGGTTAACGGTGCAAAAAACATGGTGCCTATCGCCATAGCTACAGCGGTTGCAGGTATAGTCGTAGGCTCTGTAACGCTTACAGGTATCGGATTGATACTTGCTGATGTTATAGACCAGCTCTCAGGCGGTTATATACTTGCGGTATTGTTTTTCACGGCTGTTACTTCACTTATACTTGGTATGGGACTTCCTACAACTGCAAACTATATCGTTATGGCAGCTCTTACAGCTCCGGTTATCATGCAGCTTGCGGCTCAAAACGGATACATCATCCCGGCGATTGCCGCTCATATGTTCGTATTTTACTTTGGTATCTTAGCAGATGATACGCCTCCGGTAGGTATGGCGGCTTATGCGGCTGCGGGATTGGCAAAAAGTGATCCGATAAAAACCGGACTTCAGGGATTTATGTATGATATAAGAACAGCGATACTTCCGTTTATGTTCTTTTTCAATAATAAACTACTTTTAATAGAAAGTGTAAATCCGGAAGATCCCAATGATGTTGCCGGTTGGGTCTGGGTAACTAACCCTGTGGAAATCGTAAGTATATTTTTCTTTGCGGTTCTTGGTATGTTTGCCTTTACTTCGGCAATTCAAGGATTTTTCGTAACCAAAGTAAATCCTTTGGAGAGATTGCTATTTTTAACTATAGTGCCATTTGCATTTTTGCCTGATTTGTTGGCGAAGCATCTTGACCTTGGGTCACATTATGTTTCATGGGCCATTGCGGCAGGTATATATGTACTCATATATGTAATGCAAAAAGCAAGAGTTAAAAAATATGGTGATTATGTTCCTAAAAAAGTAGGATTTCATTAAAAGATAAGATCAAGGAGAGATTTCATCTCTCCTTGATAGTATAAAACTTCACTCCTGTGATATCTCTTTTTTCTATGGTTTTATTTTTCAATAAATCTTTCATGATCTTTTTTGAATTGTCACTAAAGAAATTATCTACGTCAAATTCACTTTGTGGTCTATGAGAAAGAAGTGATAGTATCTCTTCTTGGTTGAAGTCTTCTTTTTTCTTGGGTATATTTTTATATATCAAAGAAACCGGAATATTTGTTATCATCTTTGACAGTTTTGATATACATTCCTCATCAACAGGTTTTACCTTATAAGCCGGCGGTCTGTCTATAGTGCCTATATCGACTCTTTTGGGCAAGATCTTGTTTAACGCTTTATCTAATTTACTAAACTCATCTTCGCTGTCGTTGATACCTTTTACAACCAATACCTCGATGATCAAATCTTTATCGAATTCCCTTGAAAAACTTTCCATACATTCTATCAAGTCACTGACTTCTATACCTTTTAGCGGTCTATCTATCTTTTTAAAGCACCTTTGAGTAACACAATCAAGTGAGAGTTTTACGATATCTATCTTCTTGAGAGTTTCTCTTGTCGTATCATCACAAATCGTCGAACCGTTTGAGAGTATCAAAATCTTTTTATCCTGCTTTATCCTGCTTAGTTCGTTTACCAGAAGATGAAGATCATCATAAAGAGTGGGCTCTCCGTTTGAAGTGATGGTGATGACATCGATATTAGTATGAATTTTAAGGGATTGTTCTACTTCTTCGATGATATCTGAGACTTTTGGAGGGTTTGGTATGCTTGAAACCGGTTTGGCTCCTTTTAACTCACAGTAAACACAGTCAAAATTGCATGATTTGTTATCAGGGCTTAAGTCAATCCCTAAAGAGATACCAAATCTTCTTGAATTGACCGGGCCGAAAACATATCTCATCTCTTTGTTAATTCTTTACAAAGTGATACGAAGTATCTGGCATTTTCTACAGGTACATCCGGTAGTATACCGTGTCCTAGGTTGAAGATATGTCTTCCTTCTTTCATGGTATTTGCTATGGAAGTTACACACTCTTTGGTTGCCTCTTTCGAGTAAAGTCTGCATGGCTCCATATTGCCTTGAAGTACATATCTACTTCCAAGTTTCTCTTTTGCCAAAGCCATAGGGGTTGACCAATCCACACCAAACACATCAAAATCACCGTCTATATCATCAAGGTAAGTTCCTATCCCTTTTGGAAAAACTATGATAGGGATATCAGGATATTTTGATTTGATGTAAGAGCATATATCTTTGATATAACGCCAGCTAAATTCCATATAAGCACTCTTTTCAAGAGCGGCAGCCCAACTGTCAAATATTTGCACAACATTGACACCGGATTTTATCTGGTTTTCAAGATAGTATTTGACGACATCGGATACTTTTTGAAGCAAATGATGCATAAGTTCGGGATCAGTGTAGATAAGTTTTTTTACGATATTGTATGTCTTGGTCCCTTTGCCCTCCACCATGTAAGTGGCCAATGTCCAAGGAGCACCGGTAAAGCCGATAAGAGCTTTATCAATGTCGAGTTTTTCTCTGACTATTTTTATGGTTTCATATACATAGGTAAGCTTGTCGGCAGCTTCTTTTCCACCTGCTAATTTATCTATATCATCTTTGGATTTTATAGGTTTTTCAAAAACAGGACCTTCTCCTTTTATAAAGTCAAGATTCATTCCCATTTCGTTTGGAACAACCAAAATATCACTAAAAAGTATGGCGGCATCAACTCCGACTATATCAACCGGTTGAAGTGTAACTTCGGCGGCAAGTTCGGGAGTGTGACAGAGATTTAGAAAGTTGCCTGCCTTTTCTCTTACGTTCATGTATTCAGGCAAGTATCTTCCTGCCTGTCTCATCATCCAAACAGGAGTATAGGGTGTCTTTTTTCCTTTGCAGGCATCAGTAAATATCATGTTTTTCCTTTGTTAGTGTGTATTTTTGTGTAGAAAGTATAGCCCCAATGCCAGAGCCAAAATGGAAAGTGCAAAATATAGCATCTCTTTTGCGCCGTTATAGTCAGTATGCAAAACTCTTTGAAAAAAACTTACAACCAAAACCATGACTATGACTTTGGCTATCTTGTCTTTTAATTGGTCCAGGCTTTTTATCTCAAGAATTCTGCTTGTTTTTGTATCATTGCTCGCTTCATCTATCTCACTTATGAAAAGTTCATAAAGACCGAAAGAAAATATAAACAAAACAACAGCTATAAGATAAAGATCGACTGCACCGATAATGGTTGAAACAAGGTTTTCATGAAGCTTTTCAGGATGAGCATGAGAGATGAGTGCTTTTATGGTAAAAACTGATATACTGTATATATCCAAACTTGCTATGATAAACAGTACTATAGCTCCTAAAAGTCCAAAGATCACAGAAAGCAAGATAACATATCTGCTTCTCCATATAGCACCCTCAAAAATCTTCTCTATCATGCTACTCACTTTCCAATTCTATCCACTTGAGTGCTATTCTTACCGCATTAGTAGCAGCTCCAACCCTTAGTTGATCTGCAACATTAAAAAAATGCAAGATATTGCTCTCATACAAATCTTTTCTCAACCTTCCTACAAATGTAGTATCCGTATCGGTTGCGATGATAGGCATAGGGTAAATCCCCTCTTCAAGGTTATCCATAACTTCCACATCTTCAAAGTTGTTTAGTGCACCTTTTACTCTGTCAAGGTCAATATCGACATTATCTTCAAAAGTTACGGTTATAGACTCACTATGACTTCTAAGAACGGGAACTCGTACGCAAGTTGCGGCAAGCTCGAAGTTTTTATGAAGTATCTTTTGAGACTCGTTTACCATCTTCATCTCTTCTCTTGTAAAGCCGTTTGGCTGAGGGGTGTCGATATGCGGTATGACATTTAGTGCGATTTGATGCATAAATGCCTCTTTTTGACTCTCGTCAAGCTTGAAAGCGAAAAAGTCCTGCATTTGTCTTACCAACTCTTCCATGCCTTTTTTGCCGGCCCCGCTAGTTGCTTGGTAAGTACTGACATCCACTCTTTTTATGCCATATAGATCATCGAGTGGTTTAAGAGCAAGCACCATTTGTATAGTAGAACAGTTTGGATTGGCAATGATACCTTTTACTTTCCATGCGCTTATATCTTCGGGATTTACTTCAGGCACCACCAAAGGAACTTCAGGATCCATTCTGAAGTGGCTAGAATTGTCTATGACAACTGCTCCACTCTCAGCCGCTATCGGACAAAATTTAGCTGAAATGCTACCACCGGCACTAAAAAATGCTATATCAACTTCCTCTTTATCAAATATATCTTCAGATAATTCTTTAACTTTATAAGTTTTACCAAGAAGTTTAACCTCTTTTCCGACACTATTTTTACTTGCTAAGGGTACAAGGTTTGCAACCGGAAATTTTCTTTCTTCGAGTATTCTAAATATCTCTTCACCTACAGCACCTGTTGCACCGACAACAGCTACATTGAACTTTCTCATTTTTTCTCCTAAATTTTTAACTTTATTTTCGACTCTCTAAAAAGAGGTCTTCTTTTGTTATAGTATCACTTTCACTTAAGATAGCAGCCCGTTCAATTACGGATACAAGTTCTCTGATATTTCCCGGCCAATTGTATCTTAAGAGCTCATCCATAGCCTCATCACTTATAATTTTATCATTAAATCCATATTTTTGGCAAATATTTTTCAAAGTTTCATTTGCTATTTGAGGTATTTCATCTTTTCTCTCTCTTAGTGGAGGGATTTGTATGGGTATGGTATTTAACCTGTAGTACAAATCTTCTCTGAAACTTTTTTCTTTTATCTTCTCTTTTATATCGGCATTTGTAGCCGAGATCACTCTTATATCGATTTTTACAGGTTTTGATCCGCCGACTCGTGTCAACTCTCTTTCTTGTAAAACCCTTAGGATTTTAGGCTGCAAAGATATGGGCATTTCGGCTAATTCGTCCAAAAATATAGTACCTTTGTCAGCGAGTTCAAAAAATCCCTTTTTTAAAGTAAGGGCATCGGTAAATGCTCCTTTCTCATGCCCAAAAAGTTCACTCTCCAAAAGATTCTCCGGAATTGCCGCCATATTTATGGCTATAAATGGCATTTTGGCTCTTTTTGAGTTTTGATGAATGTATTTGGCAAATAGCTCTTTACCCGCACCACTCTCTCCAAGCAGGAGGATGCTTGCATCACTAAGAGCCGCTTTTTTAGCGATTTTAAGTGCACTTTCAAGTTCTTTTGAATTTCCAAGAAACATACTGTTTTTATCTTCTTCAAAAAGAGTTTTTTGTATCTTTTTTTTCTGTTTTCTTGCTTTTGCTCCTCTTTTTATAGCCTTTATGAGGGTATCTATCTCAAACGGCTTTGTCAAAAAGTCCTTAACCCCCAGCCTTATGGCTTCTATAGCCCGATTGAGCGTGGCATTTCCGGTAATTACTATAACTTCATAGTCGTGTTCTAGTTTTTTTATAAATTCTATACCGTCGATTCCGGGCATATTGATATCTGTTATGATAAGCTCAAAGCTGTCGTCAAGTTTTTTGAGAGCCTCTTTTGCATTTTTAAAAGATACAATTTCAAATTCACTATACTCTTCGAGTGAAAGTTCGAGTGATTTTCTCATATTGATATCATCTTCGACGATAGCTATCTTCACTATTTACCTCTGTTATTATCAGTTATTTAAAGGAGCTTATGATACCAAAACCATTATTAAATTTCACTGTAAATCTTACAGGCAAGGTTTTGATGGTTATTTGTGAGTATGAGCGATCTATGTTGTTTGTGGAATTTGAATTTACAAAAACTGTTTTTTGTTTGAAACATTCTAAAAGTTTGTATTTGTATTTTTGGAGGTAACTTAGAGTTGTTATGTTTTTGCCGGTTTTTTTAGGCAAAGTACATATCTTTTTGGCGGGTTTGTCTGATATAGTCATCGCTTTTGAGATAAAGACTTGTTCGTTTACTACATATGAGTTTTGTGTACGGAGTTTATATGATAGTATAAACTCCGTTTTAGCATTTACAAAAATTGTAAAAAATATTAGTAAGAGAAGATTCTTTTCCAAGTTTTACTATCTATTTTCAATTCCATTTTAACTCTGTAAAGACCGTCTTTGTAAGAGCTTTCCGTGATATAGGCATCTTTTATAAGGCCGTCGACTTGAGTTATGATTTTAGAATTTTTAAGTGCCGCATCTTTTACGGTTTCTTTTGCATTTACCTTGACCCCATAGAGCTTTTCTCCAAGTTGTCTGTAAGCATCCGCAACTGCCGCTCTTTTTGCCAAAGCCAAAGCTTGAGCAGGAGATATCGTATTTTGAGGAGCTATCCCTTCTCCAACCACCGCAAACTCTTTTATGGGGTTAGATCTTAAAAAAGACAACTCTTTTTTCTTTACCGCGATACTTCGATCAACAGGGTCGATCTGTTTTTTAGCCTGCATAACTTTTGGTTTTTTTGCAACAGACTGCTTTTTTGGAGCAGGGGAGTCGGTGGATATAGTACATCCCGCAAAAAATATACCAAGTAAAACCGTACTTACGATCAAAAGACTTTTAAATTTCATACTTTCACCTTTATGAATTGATTTTTTATCTACAAAGCAAATATTATTCCTCTTTTTTGTCTGCATCTTCCAAGATATTTGCCTCATTCTCTTCAGACATACCGTTTGATTCGGCTTCACTTTCTTCTTTTGGGCATCTTGCTATGCTTATAACACTGTCATCCCCTTCAACATTTACTATCTTTACGCCACTTGTATTTCTACCGGCTTTTCTGATGCTTTTCATATCTACACGTATCATTTTGCCTTTGGATGTAAGCACCATCAAATCTTTTGTTTCATCTACTATAACTATGCCTACCAAATCTTTGGTTTTAGGTGTGAGCTTCATGGCTATCACACCTTTTCCACCTCTTTTTTGAAGTCTGTATTCGCTTGCAGTAGTTCTTTTGCCTACGCCTTTTTGGCTGACACTTAGAAGCTCCTCTTCATCATCATATATGATGGTGGCACCTGTTACAAAATCACCCGCTTCTTTAAACCTTATGCCGGTAACTCCTTTGGCGCTTCTGCCCATTTCTCTTACATCATTTACATCAAATTTGATACACATTCCTTTTCTTGTTATGATAAAAAGGTATTTTGCATCAGGCATCACTATCTTGGCTGTAACTAAAGAGTCTTCTTCGTTTAGCGTGATAGCTCTTACCCCTACGCTTCTTATGTTGGAAAATTCACTTAAGTTGGTTTTTTTGACAAGCCCTTTTTTGGTAAAGAATGCCAAAGATTTGCTCTCATCAAAATCAGTCGTAGGAATGATCTCCATGATCTTTTCATCAGGCTGTAAGTTTAGAAGATTGACTACAGCTTTGCCTTTTGCGGTTCTGCTGCCCTCAGGAATCCTGTAAACTTTCAACCAGTAGAGTTGTCCTCTGTCAGTTATGAACATAAGGGTATCATGGGTATTTGATACGAAGAAACTCTCTATGAAGTCATCATCGTAAGTGGTCAAAGCGGTTTTTCCTTTTCCACCTCTTTTTTGTTTTTCATACTGTTTAAGAGCTACTCTTTTTATGTAGCCTCTGTGGGTGATGGTGACTACCATAGGTTCATTGGGTATCAAATCCTCTATATCGATTTCACCATAATCATCGACTACTTCAGTCAGTCTAGGAGAGCTGAACTTTTCTTTTACCTCTATAAGTTCATCTTTTATAAGTTTGTTTAAAAGCTCCTCACTTTTTAAAATAGCGCTAAGTCTTTTTATCTCTTTTAGCAACTCTTTTAACTCATTTTCTATCTTTTCTCTTTCAAGTCCGGTCAGTCTGTTTAACTTCATATCCAAAATAGCGCCGGCTTGGATCTCGCTTAGTGAGAAATTTTCCATCAATGCGGTTTTTGCGGTTTTTGTATCTTCACTTTTTTTGATAGTGGCGATGATCTCATCTATATTGTCAAGCGCTATCTTCAAACCTTCTAAGATATGGGCTCTGGCTTTCGCTTTTTCCAACTCATAAATGGTTCTTCTTATCAGTACGGTCTTTCTGTGTTTCAAAAAGAGTTCCAAAAGTTCCAAAAGATTGAATACTTTAGGTTCTTTGTTTTCAATGGCAAGAAGTATAACCCCGAAAGTCACTTCAAGATTCGATGATTTGTAAAGGTTGTTGAGTATGATTTCACTCATAGCATCTTTTTTAAGTTCTATTACTACTCTTATGCCTTCTCTGTCACTTTCATCTCTGATCTCGGAGATACCTTCTATCTGCTTATCTTTTACAAGTGCGGCAACTTGCTCTATAAATTTGGACTTGTTTACTTGATACGGGAATTCATCTATGACTATGACATCTTTGTGCCCTTTTTTTTCTATGTGGGTTTTTGCTCTTATCTTGATGCGGCCTCTTCCTGTGTTGTAGGCATCTATGATGCCTCTCTTGCCAAATATAACGCCGCCTGTAGGAAAATCGGGAGCTTTGATAAACTCAGTCAAGTCAGATATCTCACAATCCGGATTGTCTATCAAATGAAGTAAAGCATCTATGGTTTCGCCAAGATTGTGCGGAGGGATATTGGTAGCCATACCTACGGCGATACCGCTTGAGCCGTTTATCAAAAGGTTTGGGATCCTGCTTGGAAGTACATCAGGCTCACTCATACTGTCATCATAGTTTGGTATGAAATCAACCGTTTCTTTGTCTATATCTTTTAGTAATTCTTCACTTAGAGAGGTCATTCTGGCTTCGGTATATCTCATGGCTGCGGCATTGTCGCCGTCTATGGAGCCGAAGTTTCCCTGACCGTCTATCAAAGGAAGTCTCATCGAGAACGGCTGAGCCATCCTGACTAACGCATCATATACTGCATTGTCGCCGTGTGGATGATACTTACCTATGACATCACCGACAATCCTAGCTGATTTTTTATAGGCTGCCCTGGAGCTTAGGTTTAGCTCACTCATTGCATAGAGTATTCTTCTGTGTACCGGCTTGAGGCCATCTCTGGCATCAGGCAAAGCCCTTCCTATGATGACACTCATAGAGTAGTCTAAATAACTCGTTTTTATAGAGTCTTCAATGTTTATATCTTGAATATCTTGATTTTGTTCAAAAATATCGCTCATTTAGTTAACCTTTTGTAGCTTTAATAGTATTTTATAATATCTAAAAATTACATAATTTCCGCTTAATCCCTCGCATCTGCAAGGGTCAAAGCAAAAAGAACGTTTACTTTGTTCTTTTGTAAAGTTTCTTTTGCTTCGTTTAGTGTAGTGCCGGTTGTTACGATGTCATCTATAAGGATGGCATTTATATTTGATTTGAATGAATATATGAAATTTCTTGGGTTGTTTTGTCTAAACTGCAGGGATTTACCGGAGTATTTTACACTGTTTTTTGCTCTTAAAACTGAGTGAACGGGTGTTATACCGGATGATTTTAAATGTTTGTTTAAAATTGCATTGTGAGAGTATCCTGTTTTTATATCATCATCACATGAAAACGAGTATATTTTGTCAGCGGATTTAAACTCTCCGGCAAATTTTAAAAAACTCTCTTCTGCTAAAATATTATAGATAAAATATCCTATAAATTTATGTTTTGTATGGATAAGTTCTTTTATATCGTTATATTTGTAAAAACTAAAGACTTCAAAACCGTCTGAGAGTACTCTTTTTGTCACAGTAGGAGTCAAAAACTCACTTCTGCATCTTTTGCATATATGAGAAGCTGACAATTCACTACACAACAGGCAGTACATTACTCTTGTGTATGTTTTAAATTTTTTATTATAAGCTTTATGCTGTCATTCAAAAGTATTTGCACCTGCTCTTTAAATGTATCTTCGCTGACTGTCAAACCATTGTATTTACTGATGCTTTCAGATATGTTTTTCGTGATGGTTTCTTTTCCCTGATGCAGGATAAGTTTCAATGCTATATGTCCTGTCAAGTTCTCTTTTATGAGTTCGCTTTTATTGAAAGTGACAACAAGTTCATTTAGCGATAGATCGATACTCATATCGCTTTGTTTTTTATCTTTTGCGAGTGAAAAACCGTTTGCTTCAAGTGCTTTTTGTAGAGCATTTTTATACCATTTGGTAAAGTCTTGAGTGGTAGTAGTATATCCTAAATTGTCACCTTTGTCATTTGTTACCACGGCAACGATTTGTTTGTTTGTCCTGTTGTCTTTTACGGAATTTATATAAACCTTTCTATGTCTGTTTGCAAAACTTAAAAAGTTTACTTTATAGGGAGCTATGGTGATAGTACTATTTTTATAAGAGCATCCTCCAAAAAACAGTAATCCTATACTTATGAACAATATACTTAACTTTTTCATATTTGACTCCTTGTAACTCAGTCAATTTTTAAAACACTTAAAAATGCCTCCTGTGGAAGTTGAACTTTACCTATGGCTTTCATCCTTTTTTTACCTGCTTTTTGTTTTTCAAGTAGTTTTCTTTTTCTTGTTATATCACCGCCATAGCATTTTGCGGTTACGTTTTTGCCCATGGATTTTACCGTTTCTCTTGCTATGATCTTATTTCCGATACTTGCTTGTATGGCTACTTCAAAAAGTTGTCTTGGAACCAACTCTTTCATGGTTTTTACAAGTTCTCTTCCTTTTGTTACGGCTTTATCTTTTGGAACGATGATAGAAAGGGCATCCACTACTTCTCCTGCCACCCTGACATCGAGTTTTACCAAATCCCCCTCTTTGTAGCCAACAGGCTCATAATCAAAACTTGCATACCCTTTTGTGCTGGATTTGAGTTTATCATAAAAGTCCATGACTATCTCATTCATAGGCAAAAGATACTCAAGCAAAACCCTATCAGTCGTAATATAATCCATCTTTTGCTGTAACCCTCTTTTGTTGTTTAAAAGGGTTATGACATTGCCCAAAAATTCATTTGGCGTAACAACCGTAGCTTTTACATACGGTTCGTAAATTTTCTCTATCTCGTTTACAGGAGGGAGTTCACTTGGATTTTGTATCTCTATGGTCGTGCCGTCGGTTTTTTGAACTTTGTATATAACAGTCGGAGCGGTAGCTATTAAGTCTATGCCAAACTCTCTTTCAAGTCTCTCTTTGACAACTTCCATATGCAAAAGTCCCAAAAATCCGACCCTGAAACCAAATCCCAAAGCTGCGGAAGTTTCAGGCTCATAAGATATGCTCGCGTCATTTAACTGAAGTTTATCGAGAGCATCTCTCAAGTCTTCGAATTTATCCGTTTCTATGGGGTAAATACCTGCAAAAACAAAAGCTTTGGCTTCTTGAAAGCCCTGTATGGCTTCACTTGTAGGTTTTTTCGCATCTGTAATGGTATCACCGACTTTGACATCACCTACATTTTTAAGTCCAAGTATGACTATACCGATTTCACCGGTTTTTATGGATTTGGTATCAGTTTGTTTTATGGGGTGAGGATACTTGAGTCCCAAAACTTCATGTTTTTTTCCGGTACTCATCACAAGCACTTCTTCGCCTTTTTTTATTTCCCCGTCAAATACTCTCACAAGTGCCAAAGCACCAAGATAATTATCAAACCAACTATCATATATCAAAGCTTTCAAGGGTGCTTTTTCATCTCCTTTTGGAGGGGGGACTTTTTCTACTATGGTATGTAAAAGTTCTTTGATGCCTATGCCACTTTTTGCGCTTACTTCCAAAGCTTCTGAGCAGTCAAGTCCTATGGTGTGTTCTATCTCTTCTTTTACTCTATCTGGATCGGCTGCCGGGAGATCAATTTTGTTGATTACCGGTATGATTTCAAGGTCATGCTCAAGTGCTACATATACATTTGCTATAGTTTGAGCTTCTACACCCTGACTGGCATCGACTACAAGCAAAGCTCCTTCACATGAACCTAAAGATCGGCTGACCTCATAAGAAAAGTCAACATGCCCGGGAGTATCTATAAGATTTAATATATATTTTTGCCCGTTTTCTTCATAATTAAGCCTGACTGACTGGGCTTTGATGGTTATGCCTCTTTCCTTTTCTATATCCATGGTGTCCATCACCTGAGAGCTCATCTCTCTATCGCTTATAGCACCACATTCGCTTATAAGTCTATCGGCAAGCGTACTTTTGCCGTGATCTATATGGGCGATAATGGAAAAGTTTCGAATGTTTTCTTGCATCAAACAAACAACCCGTTTACACTTTCATTGTGATATACTCTTCTTATGACTTCCGCAAAGAGCGGTGCAACACTTAAAACGGTTATCTTGTCACTATTGGCACTTAGAGGAATGGTATCTGAAACTATAAGCTCATCCAAATCACTAAGATCAAGTCTTTCATAAGCAGGACCGCTTAAAACCGCATGTGTGCAGCATGCCATGACACTTGTGGCACCTTTTTCTTTTAAAACTGAAGCAGCTTTTGTTATAGTGCCGGCGGTATCTATCATATCATCTACCAAGATGACATCTTTACCCTCGACATCTCCTATGATGTTCATAACTTCACACTCATTTGCCTTTTCTCTTCTTTTGTCAACTATAACCATATCTACATCAAGTTTTTTGGCAAATGCTCTTGCTCTTGCTACTCCGCCTATATCAGGACTGGCGATGACCGGATTTTTCAGATTTTTTCTTTTTACATAGTCTAAAAATATGATATTTCCATACAGGTTGTCAACCGGGATATCAAAAAATCCCTGGATCTGCCCCGCATGCAAATCTATGGTAACCACTCTGTCGATTCCTGCAGTTTGTAAAAGATTGGCGACAAGTTTGGCTGTTATAGGTACCCTGGGAGCCGCTTTCCTGTCCTGTCTTGCATATCCAAAATATGGCATGATGGCAGTTATGGAGTTAGCTGAACTTCGCCTTAGTGCATCGGTCATGATGAGTATCTCCATAAGTGTATCATTTGCCGGCGCACAGGTAGGCTGTACTATAAAAACATCTTTTCCTCTTACACTCTCACTTATCTGTACACCTATTTCGCCATCACTGAACCTTCTGATGGTCGCATCGCTTAAAGGCAAGGTCAAATGCTTGGCAACTTTTTTTGCAAACTCTTCATTGGCAGTACCCGAAAAGACTTTGTATCCTCTCATTATCATATTCCTTGTAAATAAAATTGAGATATTATATTATATTAGTGCTTAGAATTGGATATATTCATATATGAATTTTATACACTCCAAAAATAATTTCACTACACTTTAGATACACTTTGCATAAACAAATATTACACGGCAAATCCCTATAATTTCAATATCAAAGCAAAGAAAGGAGCTAAGATGAGAACTTCAAACAAACTAAGGTTGGCAGCGATTCTGCTAGGAGCAATGTTTATCACGGCAACGACTGCGGTAGCTGATGATAATGATAATCTAAAAGAGATATCCACATATGAGATACCTGCTTTTCATGGTTGTCTGGTTGAAAGTGGAAACACTAATTCAAAATCAGACATGAAACAACTTGATTCTACATCAATAGATGCGTTTGCGGAAAGAAATTTTGACAAACCATAAATAGTGTGGGACAACTACATTTAATGACGGGTGAGATATACAGTTCACCCGTTATTTTCAGTCAATCTATAAACTCATATACTTCTTCAGGATTCAACCTTATCCTTTTTGGCTGAGGTTTGACTCTGTAACCAAAAGGCAATACAAGCGCTACTTGGAATTTTTTAGTATCAAGATTTAAAACTTTTTCAACATTTTCTTTCTCCATACCTTCGATAGGACATGAGTCTATACCTTTTACCGCAGCTGCGGTCATCATGTTTGCGGCAGCTATATAGCATTGTTTAGAGCTCCATGCGTATAGAGTTTTATCACTGTCTAGTATGCCGGTGGTCTTTAAATGATTTTCATAAACTTGTACATACATATCTATCTTTTCTTGAGGCATATCTCTTCTTTGAAATCTTTTTTGAGGGATCCCACTCTGAGGTTTCAGTGCTTCAATGGCAGCTAAAATAATAACAAGATGAGAACAGGTAGTGATCTGAGGTTGATTCCAGCAATAGGGTCTTATCCTAGACTTTAACTCTTCATTTGTTATGGTTAAAAACTTCCACCCCTCTTGACCGAAGGATGAAGGAGAATTTCTGCCCGCTTCAAGAATGAAAAGAATATCTTCCTCGCTTATTTTCCTCTTTTCGTCAAACAGCTTACACGCATGTCTAAAATCCATAGCTTCTTTAAAACTTTTATCCATTCTTTTCTCCTTTGAAAAATATTGCGAGCCAGATGGTGGGCTTATCTACAGAGGTAAATACAACCTTGTGTTTAACGTGACTTGGTATCAAAAGATAATCCCCACCTTTTAAAGAGTAAATTTTATCTTCAAACTCTATCTTTGCTTCTCCATCCAACAATAAAACAAACTCATTCTCCTCTTGATCATACCAAAAATCAAGAGGGGAGCTTTGCCCGTATGAAATAATTCTTTCTATTTTGATATTTCTATTTTGAAAAATTTTGCCAAATATCTCTTTTTTACTATTTAATTGAATGTCGTTGAAAATGTTAGATGATATCAAATATCAACTCCCTTTTTTTACCGATATCTTTTATCTCTTTGATTTTTAAATTTGGAAATTCAATATCCAGGAACTCTTTTTCATCTACAGGTTTTTTTATAGCTATCTCTCTTGCCATGATCCCCCTGTATGCTTTTGCCCAATGGCTTACCACTTTAGAGTTTTTTAAAAACTTAAAAACAAGATAGCGTGTTTTTGGTTTGTACATTTTATCATAAAAGCCGGCTCTTAGATCAACTATAAACCTCTCTTTTAAAAGTTTATCGAGTTTTATGGAAAAATTTTCCCTGTAATGTTTCTCAAATGAAAAATCATCTATCTTTTCTCCCTGTTTCAGTTTGTAGTAGGGTATATGATCATTTGCTAAAACCGGACCGAAAAGATTGGAAAATATTATCATATGATTTTCTATGAAATTTTGCGAATTTTTATCGAGTGAGTTATACCCTAGATATTCATACCCGACCCCACTGTATCTTTGTATCGCTTTTAAAGTACTGCCTTTAAATATATCTGTCTGTTTGATTTTTTCCAAAAGATTTTTTTGCTTGACACCGCTTAGTTTTGAGAGTTTATCTTCATCGGCTGTTTTTAAATAGTTTTGATATTTTTTCAGTGCGATATTTCTTTTATCAAAAAGCTCGGGAAACAAAAAAGAGTTTTCATTAAAAGGAGGATAAAGGCTACTTTCGTTTTTCGCTTCACTTGGGGAGAAAAGTATTATCATGTGATTCCTTATAGATAAAACGGTTATAAATTATACCATATAGACTTTTATCTGTAAATATCAGTTAGCATTTTAGCAAACAATTACTTTTTTTCTACATTTTTCCAAAAAATTTTCCAAAAACAGCAATATCTATTGACTTTTTATCAAATATGAAGTATAATTTCACCTCATTTTTAAGAGGCGCTGGCGTAGCTCAGTTGGTAGAGCACCTGATTTGTAATCAGGCGGTCGGGGGTTCAAGTCCCTTTGCCAGCTCCATTTTCTTAAAATTTGAGACAGTGTTTGACCAGATATAAATAGTAAAATGGCATTAGGGTGAGATACTCAAGCGGCCAACGAGGGCAGACTGTAAATCTGCTGGTTTTCACCTTCGGAGGTTCGAATCCTCCTCTCACCACCATTACTATTGACAAGCGGGAGTAGCTCAGTTGGCTAGAGCATCAGCCTTCCAAGCTGAGGGTCGCCGGTTCGAGCCCGGTTTCCCGCTCCATATCAAAAACTGGGAGCTGTTGCAAAGAAATACTGATAAAAAGGACTGTTTTTTCAGTCTTATTGGATACTCTGCAACTTTATACCAAGCCCTCATAAGTTTTTGATCTGTATTTTGTAGTTAGTTATATGAGAGTTTGCTCATATGGCTCAGAGGTAGAGCACTTCCTTGGTAAGGAAGAGGTCGAGGGTTCAAGTCCCTCTATGAGCTCCATTACACTTAGATACAAAAGTTTCGGCCGAAGCTTTTAACTTGCATACAATGCCAATGATGTAAGTAAAACAAAAATTACCCACGGAGGAAAAGATGGCAAAAGAGAAATACGAAAGAAGTAAACCACACGTAAATATAGGTACTATCGGTCACGTCGATCATGGTAAAACTACTTTGACTGCGGCTATATCAGCTGTTTTGGCTGAAAAAGGTCTTGCCGAGAAGAGAGATTTTGATCAGATAGATAATGCACCGGAAGAGAAAGAGAGAGGTATCACTATCGCTACATCTCACATAG
Source organism: Thiofractor thiocamini (assembly GCF_055384375.1). NCBI lineage: Bacteria > Pseudomonadati > Campylobacterota > Epsilonproteobacteria > Campylobacterales > Thiofractor > Thiofractor thiocamini. The sequence continues at coordinate 2,183,158 of NZ_AP042389.1, forward strand.
AGTATGAAACAGACAATAGACACTATGCTCACGTTGACTGTCCCGGACACGCCGACTATGTTAAAAACATGATCACAGGTGCTGCTCAAATGGATGGTGCCATACTGGTTGTTAGTGCAGCTGATGGTCCTATGCCACAAACTAGAGAGCATATCTTGCTTTCAAGACAAGTTGGTGTACCTTATATAGTTGTCTTCATGAACAAAGCTGATATGGTTGATGACGAAGAGTTACTAGAGCTAGTTGAAATGGAGATAAGAGAACTACTTGATGAGTATCAATTCCCAGGAGATGATACACCAATCGTTGCAGGTTCAGCTCTTAAAGCTCTAGAAGAAGTAAAAGCAGGCAGTCTTGGTGACTGGAGTGAGAAAATTATCGAGTTAATGAATGAAGTTGACTCTTATATCCCAACTCCTGAAAGAGATACAGATAAAGATTTCTTGATGCCTGTTGAAGATGTTTTCTCAATCTCAGGAAGAGGTACAGTTGTAACAGGTAGAATCGAAAGAGGTGTTGTTAAAGTTGGTGATGAGATAGAAATCGTAGGTATAAAACCAACTCAAAAAACAGTTGTAACCGGTGTTGAAATGTTTAGAAAAGAGCTTGACCAAGGTGTTGCCGGCGATAACTGCGGTGTACTTCTTAGAGGAACTAAAAAAGAAGAGGTTGAAAGAGGTATGGTACTATGTAAACCAGGCTCAATCACTCCTCATACAAAATTTGAAGCTGAAGTTTATATCTTGACTAAAGAAGAGGGTGGAAGACACACTCCTTTCTTTAACAACTATAGACCACAGTTTTATGTAAGAACAACAGACGTTACAGGTTCTATAACACTACCAGAAGGTACTGAGATGGTTATGCCTGGAGATAATGTAAAGATTTCCGTTGAATTGATAGCTCCAATCGCAATGGAAGAAGGTACTAGATTTGCTATCAGAGAAGGTGGTAGAACTGTCGGTGCCGGTGTTGTTTCTAAAATAGTAGAGTAAACAAAGAGCAGTTAAAATCAAAACGGGATGTTTACTCATCCCGTTTCATTTTTTATAAGGATATCTGATGAGAGTAAAAATCGGTCTTAAATGTACAGAGAGTGGTGATATAAATTATACTACTACAAAAAACAGTAAAACTCATTCTGAAAAATTTGAAGTTAGAAAATATAGTCCAAGACTAAAAAAACATACACTTCATAAAGAAGTCAAGTTAAAATCGTAGTTTAGATTAGTCTAAAAATAGGGCAGTAGCTCCAATTGGTAGAGCGCCGGATTCCAAATCCGATGGCTGGGGGTTCGAGTCCCTCCTGCCCTGCCACCACAAGGATATATAAATGGATAAATTATTGAGTTATATAAAACATTCCAGAGCGGAATTAACAAAAGTTATATTCCCGACTAAAGAACAAGTAAGAAATGCTTTTGTCTCTGTTGTGGTAGTTGTAACGGTAGTAGCTATATTTTTAGCTCTTATCGATTTGATCATGTCTTTTACATTGTCGCACATTGCATAAGTTGAGGTAAGAATATGTCATTGAAATGGTATGCTATACAAACTTATGCGGGAAGTGAACAGAGCGTAAAAGAAGCTATAAAAAATCTTGCACATCAGTATGGGATCGAAGATAAACTAGGCGAAGTTATTGTTCCCACTGAAGATGTTATAGAGATAAAAAACGGAAAGAAAAAGATAAGTGAGAGAAGTTTATATTCAGGATATGTTTTTGCACAGATAGATCTTGATACAAACTTTTGGCAAAAGATACAATCACTTCCAAGAGTAAGTAGATTTATCGGAGAGTCCAAAAAACCTACACCTTTAAGTGATAAAGATATAGAACTCATACTAGAAAAAGCAAAGAAAAAAGGCGAGCCCAGACCGAAAGTATCTTTTGATGAAGGCGAAAACGTAAGAATCATTGAAGGACCTTTTGCAAACTTCATAGGTGTAGTTGAAGAGTATGATATGGAACATGGAAAACTGAAACTGAATGTTTCAATTTTTGGAAGAAGTACTCCGGTTGAGATACTCTATTCTCAAGTTGAAAAAATTGTTTAACAATAGATAAATTACTTTAAAAAAGGAAAGAAATGGCTAAAAAAGTAACTGGTGAAATAAAGCTTCAAATAGAAGCCGGAAAAGCAAATCCTTCACCTCCTGTTGGACCTGCACTTGGTCAGCAGGGTGTAAATATCATGGAGTTTTGTAAAGCTTTCAATGAAAAAACAAAAGATATGATGGGTTTTAAGATCCCTGTCGTTATCACTGTTTATGCTGATAGAAGTTTTACATTTGTAACCAAACAACCACCGGCATCTGATCTTATTAAAAAAGCTGCCAATATCAAAAAAGGAAGTGATAATCCTTTAAAAAATAAAGTTGGCAAATTGACTCGTGCCCAAGTGGAAGAGATCGTTGCTAAAAAGATAGCCGATCTTAATACTAAAGACGTAGCTGCTGCTTCTAAGATCATAGAAGGCAGCGCAAGAAGTATGGGCGTAGAAATAGTTGACTAATATCCCCAACCACTTGGGTTAATGTGGTAGCAAAAAAAATGCGGAGAATATGATGGCAAAAAAAATTTCAAAAAGATTTCAAGAATTAAATAAAAAATTTGACAAAGATTCTACCTATCAAAAAGATGAGGCTGTAGAAGTAGTTAAAAACCTAGCTTCAGCTAAATTTGATGAAACGGTAGAAATCGCTTTAAAACTTAATGTGGATCCAAGACATGCGGATCAAATGGTAAGAGGTTCAGTCGTACTTCCAGCCGGAACCGGTAAAAAAGTAAGAGTTGCGGTTGTTGCCAAAGATGCAAAAGCCGATGAAGCAAAAGAGGCAGGAGCTGATATAGTAGGTGCTGATGATTTGATAGCTGATATACAAGCCGGTAAGATAGATTTTGATGTTTTAATAGCAACTCCAAATATGATGGGCTTGGTTGGTAAAGTCGGTAGAACTTTGGGACCCAAAGGCCTTATGCCAAATCCAAAAACCGGAACAGTTACAATGGATGTTGCTCAGGCGGTAAAAAATGCCAAAGGCGGTCAAGTTAACTTTAGAGTAGACAAGCAGGGGAATATCCATGCAGGAATAGGAAAAGCAAGTTTTTCTAAAGAGCAGATTAATGAAAATTTAACAACTTTTGTACAGGCGATCAATAAGCATAAACCTGCCGCTTCAAAAGGAAGATATATAAAAAATGCCGCATTGTCACTTACAATGAGCCCTTCAGTGCACTTGGATGTGCTTGAACTAATGGATATAAAATAATTAATCTTAAAACTGAAGACAGCAGGTTGGGATACTCCTTATCCCTGTAAATCCCGCCGAAGTTCGAAGTTTTGAAAGGAGAATGAATGCTAACTAGAAGTCAAAAGGCTGAAAGAATCGATTATCTAGCCAATGAGTTCAAAGATTCCGGTGCAGTTGTTATCTGCGGATTTACCGGAATTACTCATAAGCAACTAGAAGCTTTAAGACAGTATGCCGATGCAAATGAAACAAAAGTTAGAGTTGTAAAAAACAGCTTTGTTACATTGGCTGCTGAAAAAGTCGGGTTTGACAAGCTTGAAATTGTTGACAACAACATAGCGATATGGTCAAAAGATCAGATTTCAGCATGTAAAGTCGCTGATAAATTCGCTAGTGACAACAAAGACAAATTTGTTATAAAAACCGGCTATATAGAAGGTAAAGTTGCTGATATTGCTACGATCAATGCAATGGCTAAGTTGCCTGGACGTGATGAGTTGCTTGGTATGTTGCTATCCGTTTGGACTGCACCTGCTAGAAACTTCGTTACAGGTCTTGATAATCTTAGAGCCAAGCTTGAAGAAGAAGCTGCATAAACAGTGTTAAAAATTAAGAAGAAAAAAATAAAAGGATAAAAAAATGGCAATAACTAAAGAAGATGTATTAGAGTATATCTCAAACCTTAGTGTATTAGAGCTTTCTGAGCTTGTTAAAGAGTTTGAAGAAAAATTTGGTGTTTCCGCTCAACCTACGGTTGTAGCCGGTGGTGCTGCCGGTGGTGAAGCTGCTGCAGCTGAAGAAAAAACAGAGTTTGACGTAGTGTTGACTGCTGCAGGAGATAAGAAGATCAATGCGATCAAAGCCGTTAGAGCTATCACAGGATTGGGTCTTAAAGAGGCAAAAGCCGCTGTTGAAGAGGTTCCGACTACTCTTAAAGAGGGAGTCTCAAAAGAAGAGGCAGAAGAGATCAAAAAACAACTTGAAGAAGCTGGCGCAACTGCTGAAATCAAGTAATCATATATTTGATACGGGAAAGTTTCCCGTATCAAATACCAGTATAAACCGTAATAATGGTGTTAAATGTTTTGATAAATCTTTCAAAACAACTTCTTCTATTTTATTGCTGCAGCAATAAAAAAATACTACTATGAGGTAGAATTCATGTCAAATAACATAAAATCAGGAAATCGACTTAGAGTTGATTTTTCAAAAGTAAAAAAAAGTATAGATGTCCCCAATCTTCTACAACTTCAACAAAAAAGTTTCGAATATTTTTTAAATGTGAATAGTGATGGTGAAAGTGGTATAGAGCACGTTTTCAAGTCCATTTTTCCTATCCATGATCAGCAAAACAGAATAACGTTGGAATATGTAAGTAGTGAGCTTGTCAAACCTAAATATTCAGTTAGAGAATGTATAGACAGAGGATTGACTTATGCGGCAAATCTAAAAATGAATATAAGATTGATACTTTGGGACAAAGATGAAAAAACCGGTGAAAAAAAAGGTATCAAAGATATAAAAGAACAAAGTATATACATTAGAGATATTCCTTTGATGATAGATAGAGTATCTTTTATCATCAATGGAGTCGAAAGAGTTGTTGTAAACCAACTTCACAGAAGCCCCGGTGTTATATTTAAAGAAGAAGAGAGCTCTGTTGCTTCAAACAAGCTTATATATACTTCTCAAATCATTCCCGATCGTGGCTCATGGCTCTACTTTGAGTATGATGCCAAAGATATCCTCTACGTTAGGATTAACAAAAGAAGAAAAGTTCCTATAACGATTCTTTTTAGAGCATTGGGATATAGTAAACAAGATATATTGAAACTATTTTATCCTATCCAAAAAATTATAATAAAAGACAATAAATTTTTGATAAAATTCAATCCTGAAGATTTTTTAGGAAGAGTAGAGTTTGACTTATATGACGATAAAGGAAACCTTCTTATCAAAGAGGGCAAAAGACTTACTAAGAAAAAAGCTGAAAAACTTCAGGCTGACGGAGTAGAGTGGATAGAGTATCCTACCGAAACTCTTATAAACAGATTTTTATCTTCTCCTATAATAGACAGTGAAAGTGGTGAAATACTTTATGATACATTAACTCAACTTGATGAAAACAAAATGCTTAAACTCATTGAGATGGGTTGTAGCGAAATCGAGATAGCAAACGATTTGGCTCCTGGAGTTGATGATGCTATTATAAACTCGTTTTTAGCTGATTTTGAAACACTCAAGCTTTTAAAACAGACTGAAGGCGTCGAAGATGAAAATGATCTTTCCTGCATAAGAATACATAAAGTAATGAGACCGGGCGAGCCTGTTACAAAAGAGGCTGCCAGAAAATTTGTCAATGATCTGTTTTTCAATATAGAAAGATATGATTTGACAAAAGTCGGTCGTATGAAAATGAACCATAAGCTTGGCCTTGATATACCTGATTATGTAACGGTTCTAACAAATGAAGATATCATAAAAACAGCCAAATACCTTATAAAAGTCAAAAACGGTCAAGGGCACATAGATGACAGAGATCACCTTGGAAACAGAAGGATAAGAGCTATAGGTGAACTTTTGGCAAATGAACTTCATACCGGGCTTATAAGAATGCAAAAAGCCATAAAAGACAAATTTACTACACTAAGCGGCAATATAGAAGATATTATGCCATACGATCTAGTAAATTCCAAAATGATAACCAATTCCATAATGGAATTTTTTACAACCGGACAACTTTCACAATTTATGGATCAAACAAATCCACTTAGTGAAATAACTCATAAAAGAAGGCTTTCAGCTCTTGGAGTAGGAGGTCTTGTAAAAGAGAGAGCAGGATTTGAAGTAAGAGACGTTCATCCTACTCACTACGGAAGGATTTGTCCTATCGAAACTCCTGAGGGTCAAAACATAGGTCTTATCAATACATTGGCAACTTATGCGAAAGTCAATGATCTTGGTTTTATCGAAGCTCCGTATAGAGTTGTAAAAGATGCGAAAGTTACAAGTGAAGTCAAGTATATAACAGCTACCCAAGAAGAGGGCTTGACCATAGCACCGGCTTCTACAAAGCTTGATAAAGACGGCAATATCGTTGAAGATTTGATAGAAGTTAGAAAAGACGGTGAAATCATACTTGCACCAAAAGAGAGTGTTGATCTTATCGACTTGGCTTCGGTAATGGTTACGGGTGTTGCAGCTAGTCTAATTCCTTTCTTGGAACATGATGATGCAAATAGAGCTTTGATGGGATCAAACATGCAACGTCAAGGTGTTCCGCTTTTAAAAAATGAAGCACCTATGGTAGGAACCGGAGTTGAAAAGATAGTTGCAAGAGACTCATGGGCAGCCATAAAAGCAAAAAGAGCCGGTGTTATAGAAAAAGTTGACAGTAAAAATATCTATATATTGGGTGAAGATGAAAAAGGCGCATATATAGATCACTATACCATGCAAAAAAATGTAAGAACAAACCAAAATACTTCATATACACAGTATCCGGTTGTTAAAAAAGGACAATTCGTAGAAGCCGGTCAAGTTATAGCTGACGGTCCAAATATGGATCTAGGAGAACTTGCGATCGGTAAAAATGTAATGGTTGCATTCTTGCCTTGGAATGGATATAACTATGAGGATGCTATCGTAATAAGTGAAAAACTTATACGAGAAGATACTTTTACAAGTGTTCATGTTTATGAGCATGAAGTTGAAGCAAGGGAATTAAAAGACGGAACCGAAGAGATAACAAAAGATATACCAAATGTCAAAGAAGAGGATTTGGCTCATCTTGATGAGAGCGGTATAGTAAAAATCGGAACTTATATAAAACCCGGTATGATACTTGTCGGAAAAGTAAGTCCAAAAGGTGAGATAAAACCAACTCCCGAAGAGAGACTTTTAAGAGCGATATTCGGTGAAAAAGCAGGTCATGTCGTAAACAAATCACTCTATGCAAAATCTTCAACAGAGGGTGTTGTCATAGATGTAAAAATATTTACAAAAAAAGGTTACGAAAAAGACCCAAGGGCTGTAAAAGCTTTCGAAGAAGAGAAAAAAAGACTAGATCGTGACCATCTTGATAGACTTTTGATGTTGGATCGTGAAGAGATACTTAAAATCAACTCTCTTTTATCCAAAAATCCACTCGAAAGCGATGCAAAAGTCGGCAATAAAGAGTATAAAGCAGGAGATTTGATAGATAAATCAGACTTGGAAAATGTCAATAGATTTGCTCTTAACTCTTTGGTTAAATCTTTTTCACAAGATGTACAAGATGAGTTCAATCATATCAAAGAGTACTTCCAAAATGCCAAAAAAGAGTTAAAAGAAGAGCATGATGCAAAACTTGATGTGATAAAAAAAGATGATATTCTTCCAAGCGGTGTCGTAAAACTTGTAAAAGTTTACATAGCTACCAAAAGAAAACTCAAAGTCGGTGATAAAATGGCAGGACGACATGGAAACAAAGGTATCGTTTCAAATATAGTTCCTGAAGTTGATATGCCTTATCTAAAAGACGGAAGAAGCGTAGAAGTATGTCTTAACCCTCTTGGTGTTCCTAGCAGGATGAATATAGGTCAAATCCTTGAAGTTCACCTCGGGCTTGCAGGAAAGAGACTAGGTGATCAGATAGAGCAAGTATTTAAAAAGAAACAAGGTGACTGGCTTAAAACTTTAAGAGAGAAGATGAAGGAGATAAGCAGAGTTGCCAAACTTACAACTCCTGAGTTTATAGACAGCCTAAGCGATGAAGAGCTTCTGAATTATGCAAGAGACTGGTCAAAAGGTGTCAAGTTCGCTACTCCGATATTTGAGGGGGTCAATGTCGAAGAGTTTAAAGAACTCTTTGAGTTGGCTAAAATTGATATGGATGGCAAGACTGAACTTTATGATGGTAAAACCGGTGAAAAGATGGAAGAGAGAGTAAATGTAGGCTATATGTATATGCTAAAACTCCATCACTTGGTTGACGAAAAAGTACACGCAAGAAGTACAGGACCTTACTCTTTAGTAACCCAGCAGCCTGTCGGCGGTAAAGCACTATTCGGTGGTCAGAGATTTGGAGAGATGGAAGTTTGGGCACTTGAGGCTTATGGTGCTTCAAACACTCTAAAAGAGATGCTTACGATTAAATCTGATGATGTCGAAGGAAGGGTAAAAGCTTACAAAGCACTTACCAGGGGAGAGAATGTACCTCAAACAGGAATCCCGGAGACATTTTTTGTTTTGACAAATGAGCTAAAATCATTGGCACTTGATGTTCGTATATATAAAGAGGAAGATGAAAATGAAGAAAATGGTTGAAATTGAGATAAACGAAGAGAATAGACCAAGAGACTTTGACCAGTTTCAGTTAAGATTAGCAAGCCCTGAGACTATAATGTCTTGGAGCTATGGTGAAGTCAAAAAACCTGAAACCATAAACTATAGAACTCTAAAACCTGAACGAGACGGACTATTTTGTGCAAAGATATTTGGTCCTATCAGAGACTATGAGTGTTTATGCGGAAAATACAAAAAGATGAGATACAAAGGTATCAAATGTGAAAAATGTGGTGTTGAAGTTATAAGCTCTAAAGTAAGAAGAAGCAGAATGGGGCATATAGAGCTTGTAACACCTGTTGCTCATATATGGTATGTAAATTCACTTCCAAGTAGAATAGGTACCTTGCTCGGTGTGAAGATGAAAGACCTTGAGAGAGTTTTGTATTATGAAGCATATATAGTTAAAAATCCTGGCGATGCTTACTATGACAATGAAAATAAAAAACCTGTCGCTAAGTATGATGTTTTAAATGAAGAACAGTATCAATCACTTGTAAAAAGATATGAAGAGAGTGGTTTTGAAGCTTATATGGGCGGAGAAGTCATAAGAGATCTTTTAAGTGAACTTGATCTTGTTGAGCTTTTGGAAAAACTCAAGGCTGACATCGATGCTACAAATTCCGAAGCTAAGAAAAAAACCATCATAAAAAGACTTAAAGTTACAGAAGCGTTTTTAAACAGTGGCAACAAGCCTGAATGGATGATGATAACGGTACTTCCGGTACTTCCTCCTGATCTTAGACCTTTGGTTGCACTTGATGGCGGTAAATTTGCAGTCAGTGATGTAAATGATTTATACAGAAGAGTTATCAATAGAAACAGTAGGCTTAAAAGATTGATGGAGCTTGATGCACCTGAAATCATCATAAGAAATGAAAAAAGAATGCTTCAAGAAGCTGTTGATGCGCTATTTGATAATGGAAGAAGAGCAAATGCCGTAAAAGGTGCTAACAAAAGACCTCTAAAATCTCTTAGTGAAATCATAAAAGGAAAGCAAGGTCGTTTCAGACAAAATCTACTTGGAAAAAGGGTTGACTTTTCAGGAAGAAGTGTTATCGTTGTCGGACCAAATTTGAGAATGGATCAGTGTGGGCTTCCTAAAAATATGGCGTTGGAGCTTTTTAAGCCGCATCTTTTAGCAAAACTTGAAGAAAAAGGTTACTCCACAACTATAAAACAAGCTAAAAAGATGATAGAAGCCAGAACAAATGAAGTTTGGGAATGTTTACAAGAAGTTGTCGATAATTATCCGGTCATGCTAAACCGTGCACCAACACTTCATAAACTTTCTATTCAGGCATTTCATCCAGTGCTTATCGATGGAAAAGCCATAAGACTTCATCCTTTGGTTTGTTCAGGCTTTAACGCCGACTTTGACGGTGATCAGATGGCGGTACATGTTCCTTTAAGCCAAGAAGCAATTGCAGAGTGTAAGATACTGATGCTTAGTAGCATGAATATCTTGCTTCCCGCCTCAGGAAAAGCTATAACCGTACCTACTCAAGATATGATCTTGGGATCATACTATATATCACTCGAAAAGATAGGCGTCAAAGGTGAAAATAAACTCTTTGCAAATATCGATGAAGTAATGATTGCCATGGAAGCGGGACTTCTTGATATACATGCCAAGATCAAGACCATAGTTGACGGGAAGATAACATTTACAACAGCAGGAAGATTGATAGTCAAGTCAATTTTACCTGATTTTGTACCTGAAAATTTATGGAATAAAATACTTAAAAAGAAAGATATAGGAAATTTAGTTGATTATGTATTTAAAGAGGGTGGTTATGAAGTAACGGCTGAATTTTTGGATAAGCTAAAAGCGCTTGGTTTTAAATACTCTACAAAAGCCGGTATCTCTATATCAGTTGACGATATAAAAACTCCTGAGAGTAAAGCAGGATATATCAAAGAGGCAAAGAAAAAAGTCGTAGAGATACAAAAGCAGTTCCAAGCAGGACTTTTAACTGAGCAAGAGAGGTATAACAAGATAGTTGATATATGGACTGATACTAACAATACTCTTGCAAGCGAAATGATGAAGCTTGTTGAGAGCGATAAAGATGGTTTTAACTCGATTTATATGATGGCTGACTCTGGAGCTAGAGGTAGTGCGGCTCAGATAAGACAGCTTTCAGGTATGAGGGGTTTGATGGCTAAACCTGATGGAAGTATCATCGAAACTCCGATCATATCAAACTTTAAAGAGGGTTTGAACGTACTTGAGTATTTTATCTCAACCCACGGTGCTAGAAAAGGTTTGGCTGATACCGCGCTTAAAACCGCAAATGCCGGATACTTGACAAGAAAACTTATAGATGTTGCACAAAATGTTAAAGTTACCATTGATGACTGTGGAACTCATGAAGGTGTTGAGATAAGTGATATCACTTCCAATGGTGATTTAATCGAAAGTATTGATGAGAGAGCCTTGGGAAGAGTGCTTGCTGAAGATGTCATAGACTCCATCACAAATGAAGTACTCTTCAGTGAAGGAACTTTGATAGATGAACAAAAAGCAAATGCTCTCAAAGAGGCCGGTGTTAAGTCTGTAGTTATAAGAACTCCTATAACCTGTAAGGCTCCAAAGGGCGTATGTTCAAAATGTTACGGTATAAACTTGGGAGAAGGCAAACTTGTAAAACCGGGTGAAGCGGTTGGAATACTCTCAGCCCAGTCTATCGGAGAGCCAGGAACTCAGCTTACTCTTAGAACTTTCCATATCGGAGGTACAGCATCAACTGAAGCTCAAGATAGACAAGTTACTGCTAAAAAAGAGGGTTTTATCAGATATTACAACTTGAAAACTTACCAAAACAAAAATGGGAAGTATATAGTTGCAAACAGAAGAAATGCGGGAATTTTACTTGTCGAGCCAAAAATCAAATCGACTATCGATGGTACCATAGAGATCATAAATATACATGATGAAACCAATGTTATAGTAAAGAATGATAAAGAGAGTATCAAATATATCCTTAGAAAAAATGATATAGCCAAGCCAAACGAGTTGGCAGGTGTCGGCGGTAAAGTTGAAGGTAAATTTTTAATTCCTTACAAAAGTGGTGACACAGTTGCTAAAAATGAAAGTATAGTCGAAGTCATTAAAGAGGGTTGGAATGTACCTAACAGGATACCGTATGCCAGTGAGTTGAAAGTAAAAGATGGCGAACCTGTCGTTCAAACCATAGTATCGAATGCTTCCGGCGTTATCAAGTATTATATGTTAGCTGGAGATTATCTCGAGAGATTTAATGCTATAGAAAAAAGTCATAAAGTTATAGAAAAAGGTCTGTTTGCAGTTATCGCCGATAGTGAGGGCAGAGAAGCTGTAAGATACTATCTACCAAGAAATTCCATAGTTAATTTTGAAGATAATTCAAAAATCCAAAAAGGTGATAAGATAGCAGTCCCATCAAGCAACGAACAAACAGTCATAGCAGAATGGGATCCATACTCAACTCCAATCATAGCTGAAGAGAATGGAACTGTAACTTTTGAAGATATAACTCCGGGAATTACGGTTGATGAACAATTTGATGAATTAACCGGCCAAAGCAGACTTGTAGTAAATGAGTATCTACCAAGCGGAGTTAAACCTACGCTTGTTTTGGCAACCGATAAAGGTGAAATACTTAGATATCAACTTGAGCCAAAAACTGCCATATTCGTTCAAAATGGTGATAAAGTAGCGCAAGCTGACATCATAGGTAGAACTCCAAAAGCAGTTGCGAAGTCAAAAGATATCACCGGTGGTCTTCCAAGAGTCAGCGAGCTTTTTGAAGCGAGAAGACCGAAAAATGCTGCTGTTATAGCTGAAGTTGACGGAACTATCAGATTTGGTAAGCCTCTAAGAAACAAAGAGAGGATCATCATAGATACCCCTGTTGGAAAATCATATGAATATCTTGTAGATAAAAATCATCAGATATTCGTTCATGAGGGTGAATTCGTTCATGCGGGTGAACAGTTAACTGACGGTGTGATATCAAGTCATGATATACTAAGAATCCTTGGAGAAAAAGCACTTCATACATATATCATCAGTGAAATCCAACAGGTTTATAGATCACAAGGTGTTGCTATAAACGACAAACATATAGAAGTTATAGTTTCTCAAATGTTAAGACAGGTAAAAATTGTCGACAGTGGAAATACAAAACTCATAGTCGGTGATCTTATAAGTAGAAGAAGATTCCAGGCAGAAAATGAAAGAATTATGAAAATAGGTGGGGAACCGGCTATCGCAGAGCCTGTACTTCTTGGTGTAACAAGAGCTGCTATAGGAAGTGATTCAATTATATCTTCCGCGTCATTCCAAGAGACTACAAAAGTCTTGACTGAAGCTAGTATAGCAGCTAAAGTTGACAATCTTGAAGATTTGAAAGAGAATGTAATCTTAGGAAGAACCATCCCGGTTGGAACAGGTTTGTATAAGGATAGAGAATTTAAGGTGGCTGCTAAAGAAGCCGTGTAAAATCTACAGAATAGGTATTTATGGCACTGACTAATTAGAGCTTTCTAACGGTTCTAAAATCTAAAAGGATATGCAAGGATGAATATCCCGATTTTAGCCTCGGAAAAATTGCAGGATGCAATTTTGAGAATGAGTGTAAAAGTTCTAATTAGTCAGTGTCTCATACCATCCCCTTTTTGGGATGGTATTACCTTTAAAACAGCTTAATTTAAGCAAAAAAAAGGTAAAATACCGTCTATTTTTGGAAATTTCCAAAAAATAAATTTTAAAAAAGGAAAAGATGTGCCTACCATCAACCAATTGGTAAGAAGAGAGAGAAAAAAGGTGATCAAAAAATCAAAATCACCTGCACTTGTAAAATGTCCTCAAAGAAGAGGTGTTTGTACAAGAGTTTACACTACAACTCCAAAAAAACCTAACTCAGCTCTTAGAAAAGTTGCAAAAGTTAGATTGACAAGCGGATTTGAAGTGATTAGTTACATAGGCGGTGAGGGTCATAACCTTCAAGAACACTCAATCGTACTTGTAAGAGGCGGAAGAGTAAAAGATTTACCTGGTGTTAAGTATCATATCGTAAGAGGTGCACTTGATGCTGCAGGTGTTGCAAACAGAAAAGTCGCTAGAAGTAAATACGGTACAAAAAGACCTAAATAAAACAAATAGCTAAACAGGTTGAGCCCTCATTGGCTTATACTTGAGTAAATTTTAAATTGAAGGAATATAAATGAGAAGAAGAAGAGCACAGGTCAGAGAAGTACTACCTGATCCGATATACAACAGTAAAATAATCACAAAATTTATCAATTCACTTATGAAAGACGGTAAAAAAAGTGTTGCTACAAAAATTTTTTATGAAGCACTTGAAACCATAGAGAAAAAAGGTGAAGAAAAAGGTATCGACGTATTTAATGCTGCGATAGACAATATCAAACCTGTAATGGAAGTTAAAAGTAGAAGAGTAGGCGGTGCTACTTATCAAGTTCCTATAGAGGTTAGACCGGCACGTCAGCAGTCACTGGCTATCAGATGGCTTATAACTTATGCAAGAAGAAGAAGTGAAAGACTTATGAAAGATAGACTTGCAAATGAGCTACTTGATGCGGCAAACAGTAGAGGTGCGGCTTATAAGAAGAAAGAAGATACCTATAAAATGGCTGAAGCAAATAAAGCATTTGCTCACTATGCTTGGTAACAAAAGGAACATATAATGGCAAGAAAAACACCCATAGATAAAGTAAGAAATATAGGAATCGCTGCTCACATAGATGCAGGTAAAACAACTACAACCGAGAGGATTCTGTTTTATACAGGTATCAGCCACAAAATAGGTGAAGTTCATGACGGTGCAGCTACAATGGACTGGATGGAGCAGGAAAAAGAGAGAGGTATCACTATCACTTCTGCTGCTACTACATGCTTTTGGAAAGATCACCAGATAAATATCATAGACACTCCCGGACACGTTGACTTTACCATAGAAGTTGAAAGAAGTATGAGGGTACTTGACGGTGCTGTTGCAGTTTTTTGTGCAGTCGGTGGAGTTCAACCTCAAAGTGAAACAGTTTGGAGACAAGCAAACAGATACGAAGTACCAAGAATGGTATTTGTTAACAAGATGGATAGAGTCGGAGCTAACTTTTATGAAGTCGAAAGACAGATAAAAGAGAGGCTTAAAGCCAATCCAGTGCCAATACAACTTCCTATAGGTGCTGAAGACAACTTCAAAGGTGTTGTTGATCTTGTTGAAATGAAAGCTTATGTTTGGGAAGATGAAGCAGCTATGGGATCAAAGTATGAAGTAGTTGATATACCTGCAGATCTTCAAGAAAAAGCCGATGAATACAGGGAAAAACTTATAGAAGCTATCTCTGAAACCGATGATGATTTGATGGAAAAGTATCTTGGCGGTGAAGAGCTAACTGTAGAAGAGATAAAAAAAGGCATAAAAGCCGGATGTTTATCACTTGATTTGGTACCTATGACTTGTGGAACGGCATTTAAAAATAAAGGTGTTCAACCGCTTCTTGATGCAGTTGTAGAGTATATGCCGGCTCCTACTGAAGTAGCTCACATCAACGGTGAGTATGAAGATGGTACAAAAACAGAAGTAAAATCAACTGATGACGGTCCTTTTGCAGCACTTGCATTTAAGATCATGACAGATCCTTTTGTAGGGCAGTTGACATTTGTTAGGGTTTACAGAGGTGTGCTTGAAAGCGGCAGCTATGTTTATAACACTACTAAGGGTAAAAAAGAGAGAGTCGGAAGACTTCTTAAAATGCACTCAAATAAAAGAGAAGAGATAAAAGAGTTATACGCCGGTGAAATCGGTGCAGTAGTCGGTCTAAAAGATACACTGACCGGTGATACGCTTGCAGATGAAAAAGATAAAGTAATCTTAGAAAAGATGGATTTCCCTGATCCTGTTATCTCAGTTGCGGTTGAGCCAAAAACTAAAGCAGATCAGGAAAAAATGGGTATAGCTTTACAAAAACTTGCCCAAGAAGATCCAAGCTTTAGAGTTCAAACCGATGAAGAGAGTGGTCAAACTATCATAAGCGGTATGGGCGAATTGCACCTTGAGATACTTGTGGATAGAATGCTAAGAGAATTTAAAGTTGATGCGGAAGTAGGACAGCCTCAAGTCGCTTATAGAGAAACTATCAAAGCACCGGTTGAGCAAGAGTACAAATACGCCAAGCAATCAGGCGGTAGAGGTCAGTATGGTCATGTATTCCTAAAACTTGAGCCTATGGAGCAAGGTAGCGGATATGAATTTGTCAATGAAATCAAAGGTGGTGTGGTTCCTAGAGAATATATCCCTGCAGTTGACAAAGGTGTTCAAGAAGCAATGCAAGGCGGTGTACTTGCCGGTTATCCTGTAGAAGATGTAAAAGTTACACTATATGACGGTAGTTACCATGATGTTGACTCTAGTGAGATGGCGTTTAAACTTGCAGCTTCCATGTGTTTTAAAGAGGGTGCTAGAAAAGCAAATCCTATCATCCTAGAGCCGATCATGAAAGTGGAAGTTGAAGTTCCTGAAGAGTTCATGGGTGATGTTATAGGTGACCTTAACAGAAGAAGAGGTCAGATAAATGCCATGGATGAAAGAGGCGGAAACAAGATAGTGGATGCATTCGTACCACTTTCTGAAATGTTCGGATACTCAACTGATCTTAGAAGTTCTACCCAGGGTAGAGCTACATACTCTATGGAATTTGATCATTATGAAGAAGTTCCAAAGAATGTAGCTGAAGAGATCATCAAAAAAAGAAACGGATAAATAAAATATATAGTCAAACGGAGAAAATTTCCGTTTGACTATCTCTACTAAAACATTTCACTCTGATTCACTAAATGTAAAACATTTTAGCAACATATTAAATATCATCCCTTATTTCACTTGTCACTATATGTAACAATTTTTCAACAAAAATGAAAAGAAAGATAACATTTTGTAAATTCTCAACCACTTTGAATAATAAGCTAGTATAATATAAGTGAAAAATATATGAAGGAGAAAATATGAAAATACTTTCAAAAGTAGCCATATCTGCTTTGCTTGCCGCTTCAACGTTGGCATTGAGTGCAAATGCAGGAACATTGGCAGATACAGTTAAACAAGGGTTTTTAAAGTGCGGAATCAACACAGGACTTCCGGGATTTGCCGAAGCTGACAGCAGCGGAAAATGGAAAGGTTTGGACGTTGATATCTGTAGAGCGGTAGCTGCCGCTGTTTTGGGGGATGCAAGTAAAGTCAAGTATGTAAACCTAAACGCAAAAGAGAGATTTACAGCACTTCAATCAGGTGAGATAGATCTTCTTTCAAGAAATACAACATGGACAGAAACAAGAGATACATCTTTGGGTCTTAACTTTGCCGGAGTTAACTACTATGACGGACAAGGTTTTATGGTTCATAAATCAATCGGCGTAAAAAGTGCTTTGGAGCTTGACGGAGCTTCAGTTTGTTTGCAAGCCGGTACTACAACCGAACTTAACTTGGCTGATTATTTTAGAAGTCACGGTATGAAATATAAACTTGTCTCTTATGATACCAACGATCAGGTTTTAAATGGTTATGAAACAGGAAGATGTGATGTCTTAACAACTGATCAGTCTCAACTTTACTCTCTAAGAGTCAAGATGAAAAATCCTGAAAAATCAGTAGTACTTCCTGAAATCATTTCAAAAGAGCCTTTGGGACCAGTTGTAAGACAAGGTGATGATGAGTGGTTCAATATAGTAAAATGGACACTTTTCGGACTAGTAAGCGCAGAAGAAAAAGGTATAACTAGTAAAAATGTCGATGATATGAGAGCTCATTCAAAAGATCCTGAAGTAAGAAGAATGTTGGGCGTTGAAGGAAATATGGCAGCAAATCTTCATCTTAAGAAAGATTGGTTGTACAATGTTATAAAACAAGTTGGTAACTATGGTGAATCTTTTGATAGAAATGTCGGACCTAAAACTCCACTTAAGATAAAAAGAGGACTAAACGCTCTTTGGACAAAAGGCGGTCTTCAATATTCTCCTCCGTTTAGATAATCTTTATCTAAACAATATGAAATCAAGTATACAGGGGATCATCCCCCTGTATATATATAAAAAAGGAGAAAAATGTTATCACTTTTGAGAAATCAAAAAGTAAGAGGTATTCTGTTTCAATTTTTGACTGTTATAGGATTGGTTGCCTTTTTGTGGTATATTGGTGTCAATACAATGCACAATATAGAACAAAGAGGCATAAGAACAGGTTTTGCTTTTCTTGATACGACTGCCGGATTCGCGATAAATGAGTCACCTATACCGTATAGTGAAACTTCAACTTACTGGACTGTTTTTGAAGTAGGTGTCTTAAATACTCTTATAGTATCTTTCTGGGCCATAGTATTATCTACCGTCCTGGGACTTATCATAGGTGTCGCAAGACTTTCAAAAAACTGGCTTATAGCAAAGCTTGCTTCAGCATATATAGATACTTTTAGAAACATCCCCATCTTGCTTCAGATACTTTTTTGGTACAACGTAGTATTGGCAACTCTTCCGCCACCAAGAAAAAGTATGGAATTTTTAGATAAGATATTTTTGAATAACCGTGGATTTATAGTACCAAGGCCTATATTTGGTGAAAGCGGATGGTTTATACTTACCGGAGTTATAGTCGCCATTGTGATAGTTTACTTTATAAACAAATGGCTTAACAAAAGACAAGAAGAGACCGGAGAGGAATTTTTCTTTTTGCCTTGGGGCATACTTATACTTCTAGTGGTACCGTATATATTCTACCTTTTTGCTCCAAATCATATAGTTTGGGATATACCAAAACTCCATGGGTTCAATTTCAAAGGCGGAAAAGTTTTTTCACCAGAATTTTTGGCACTTGCTTTCGCACTGACAATATATACCGCGACTTTTATAGCTGAGGCCATAAGAAGTGGTATAGAGGCAGTAAAAAAAGGACAAAAAGAGGCAGCAGCTTCCATAGGATTGACTCCATATCAGTCTCTTAAGCTTGTTATACTACCCCAGGCGATAAGGATAGCAATCCCGCCGACCATAAATCAATATCTTAATATCGTTAAGAACTCATCTTTGGCAACAGCCATAGGATATCCCGAGGTTGTTACGGTATTTGCGGGAACGGCATTAAACCAGGTGGGACAAGCCATAGAAATGATATCGATGACTATGGCGGTATATCTTGTAATCAGCCTCATAGTTTCAGCGATACTGAACTTGATAAACTACAAAATGAAGATAAAGGAGCGATAAATGGTATATGAAAAAGTTCAAGAAAAACCGGCTCCGATAACTTCAAGAGGTGCCATAAGATGGCTTAGGGAAAATCTTTTTTCAACTCCTCTAAATAGCGCTATGACACTACTTGGGATTTATTTTTTATATCTTATAATCCCTCCATTTGTAAAATGGGCATTGCTTGATGCTCATTTTGTCGGGAACAGCAGGGCTGATTGTACAGGAGACGGAGCTTGCTGGCTGTTTATAAAGGCAAAGTGGGATATGTACATGTATGGATTTTACCCGCTTGATTTGCACTGGAGACCAAATACGGTATATATACTTTTTGGAGTAGTAATACTCTCTTTCAAATTTATAAAAAACAATATAGCAAAGATAGCTATATTTACTTTATATATGATCGTAACTTTTTTTCTGATACGTGGCGGGGCATTCGGGCTTAGCGTGGTAGATACGAACAAATGGGGAGGATTGATGCTAACCATCCTTGTTGCAGGGGTTGGCATCATAGCATCGTTTCCTATAGGTATCGTTTTAGCTTTTGGAAGACAGTCGAATCTACCGATCATAAAAAGTGTAAGCGTTACTTATATCGAGTTCATAAGAGGCGTACCTCTAATAACCATACTTTTCATGTCATCGGTTATCCTTCCCCTGTTTTTTCCGGAGGGTGTGACATTTAACAAACTCTTAAGAGCATTGATAGGTATATCGTTTTTTCAAGCTGCATATATAGCCGAGATCATAAGAGGCGGTTTGCAGTCCATATCAAAAGGACAGTATGAAGCGGCAGATGCCATAGGACTTTCGTATTGGCAAAAGATGTTGCTTGTGATACTTCCCCAAGCACTTAAAGTGGCCATTCCAAACCTTGTAGGATCGTTCATAGCACTGTTCCAGGATACTACACTTGTTCTTATCATCGGACTTTTTGATCTTTTGGCAATGGTACAGTTAACAAGTAGTGATACTCACTGGCTTGGTTTTGAAAAAGAGGGTTATGTATTTGTAACGATAATATTCTGGGTATTCTGTTTTGCTATGAGTAAGTACAGCAAGCATTTAGAAGATAGATTTAACACTGATTTGAAGTAGGATAAAAAAATGGAAAAAGATAATATAATAGAGATAAAAAATTTAAATAAATGGTATGGCGACTTTCATGTCTTAAAAGATATAAACATGAATGTCAAAAAAGGTGAGATCGTGGTAGTATGCGGACCTTCAGGCTCTGGAAAATCCACTCTTATAAGATGTATAAATTATCTAGAGCAGTTTCAAGAGGGAACTATAACGGTTGATGGCATAGAAGTTTGCGACGATGTAAAAAAGATCAAAGCGATAAGAGAAGATGTCGCCATGGTTTTTCAGCATTTTAACCTTTTTCCACATTTGACGGTATTAGACAATCTTACATTGGCTCCTATATGGGTTAAAAAAACACCTAAAAAAGAAGCCATAGAAACTGCTATGAAATATCTTGAAAGAGTAGGTATCGCCGATCAAGCCAAAAAGTATCCAAACCAGTTAAGTGGTGGTCAGCAACAAAGAGTGGCAATCGCAAGAAGCCTTTGCAAAAATCCTTCCGTTATGCTTTTTGACGAACCGACTTCAGCACTTGATCCTGAAATGGTAGCGGAAGTTCTGGATGTCATGGTTGAGTTAGCCCAGGAAGAGAGAACTATGATATGTGTAACTCACGAGATGGGTTTTGCAAAAAAAGTAGCTGATAGGGTAGTGTTTATGGAGTCCGGTCAAATCATAGAAGAAAACGACCCTGATACTTTCTTTGAAAATCCCGAATCAGATAGACTGAAACTTTTCTTAAGTCAAATCCTTTCCCACTAAAAGGTATCTTTACGGATGCCTTTTAAGAACTTCAATGTTTCATAAAAGAGAATTTAAAATAGCATTTAAAGTATCGATACCTGTAATGATGGGATATACGGTGCTTGGGTTTGCATTTGGACTTTTGGCGGTATCAAGCGGACTTGAATGGTACATTGCCGTACTAATGTCATTTGTTATATACGCCGGAGCTTTACAGTTTTTGGCAGTTTCTCTTTTGAGTGCAAAAGCCGGATTTTTGGATATATTCATAGCTTCACTTATGGTAAATCTAAGACAATCGTTTTACGGACTATCGCTTTTGCAAAAATTTAAAAAAGCTGTTTTAAAACCATATATTATTTTTGCATTGACCGATGAGACATATGCGCTTTTGACAACCATAAAAACTCCGGATAATATAAAGAAAAAGTGGTATTATCTTTATCTTGGTATGCTCAATCAATCATACTGGATAAGCGGTACAATTGCCGGATCTCTATTTGGAAACAGTGTGCAGTTCAATACCAAAGGACTGGATTTTTCACTGACCGCACTATTTATAGTTTTGGCAATTGAGCAGTATAAACAGATAAAAAAACTTACCCCTTTTGTTTTGGGCGGTGTCGTGAGTATTTTAGGATTTGTAATAGTTCCAAAAAGCGATATGCTTGTTGTTTCCATATTTTTTGCGCTTGTCGGTATGTTTTTATTGAAAAAAAGAATCGAAGATGTCTAGTCATGAGTATCTGCTTTTGGCCATCCTTGTGATGGCTGTTGCAAACTATATCACAAGAGTTTTTCCATTTCTTTTCTTTATAAAGCACAAGCCTCCTAAATTTATACTTTTCATAGAAAAAAACTTCCCTCCGGTTATAATGACAATACTGGTTTTTTATACTCTTGGTAATGTTGATTTTACCACAGTGCCATATGGACTTAAAGAGATAACGGCCATACTTGTTACGATACTGCTGCATTTGAAATTTGGCAATTATCTTTTATCTATATTTGGTGGAACGGTTTTTTATATGATTTTGATACAATTTGTGACAATATAATAGCAAATTCATATTCTTCACATTTTTTATATATTTTCTACACAATATGATTGTATAATATCTTCAAACTTTTACAAAATGAATTAAGGAAAAAAATGAAGAAAAAAATCAGTTTATATATCTTGCTTGCTTTAGCTTCAAATATGACCCTGAATGCAACGACATTAAAGCAATCCATCCAAAAAATCTTAAAAGACAACCCCGTCATCAAAGAGCGAGTAAAAAATTACAACACAACATTGCAGGATATAAAGATAGCAAAATCAGGTTGGCTTCCTACGCTTGATTATCTTGGCGGTATAGGATATGAAAGGATAAATAACCAAGGAACCGGATTTAGTGATAAGGGATCGCACATATATGAAAGTTCTTTGATTTTTGTGGAAAATATCTTTAACGGATGGAGTACGACCCATCAGATAAGAACCCATCAGGCTAGAGCTGCAGCTGCAGCATACAACTATATAGAGAAAGTAAACGATATAAGTTTCAACCTAGTCAATTATTATCTGCAGGTTTTAAAGAACAGGGAACTACTTAATATCGCCAAGCAAAATATCGATATAAACAAAGCTATACAGAAAAAAGTAAAAAAACTTTATGATTCAGGACTTACGACCAAGTCAGAATTGGAAAAGATAAATGCCTCTTTGTCACTTGCGTACTCAAACTATACAGTTCAGCAAAACAATCTTCAAGACTCACTATATCAGTTAAAATACTATTATGGTATCAAAGCCGATCCGAATGATCTTGTAAGACCGGTTTTTTCCTATAAACTGCCGTCAAATTACGAAGAAGGTAAAAAGTTTGCAATATCTCACAATCCGTCAATTTTGGTTCAAAGATACAATATAAAAGTAGCCCAGGAAGACAGGCTGGAAAAAAAGAGTGCATATTATCCAAAAATCGATCTTGAAGCCAGAGAATCGTGGAGTAAGAATACCGGTGGAATCGATGGTAAAGATACAAGGTTCAGGGCAGTGGTGAAAGTAACATGGAATCTCTTCAGAGGGTTTTCCGACAAAGAAAGAATCCAAAAAGGCACAAGCAAGATCAATCAGGAAATCCAGATAAAAAATGATCTTATAAGACAAACCATAGAGAGTTATGATCTATCGTGGAATGCTTATAAAATGACAAAGCAGCAGTTGCAACATTTAAAAGAGTATAAAAAGTATGCTTTGAGTACATTAAGACTTTATTCAAAAGAGTATGACCTTGGCAGAAGGTCTTTACTCGATCTGCTTTCAGCTCAAAATGACCTAATAAATGCCAAATCTCAGATTACTACGGCTTCATACAATTATCTTTTTTCAAAATACAGAATACTCGATGCCATGGGAAGCATGGTCGCTTCTATACTTGGAGATATAAATCCGGTCTATAAAAATGTAGGCTTTTTACAGGATAAAAATTCGAAAGAGGATATTTACCCAAAAGTGGAGATAAAGAAAAATGATGAATTCACAAAGGCTTTGGAAAAAAATATAAAAATAAAAAAGCACTAAAGAGATAAAAATGGTAAAAAGTGACAATCAAAATGTAAACTCACTAGTGAGTGCTTTGGCACTTTTTACTAAACTTTATCACAAACCGCACTCTGTAGATTCGCTCACTTACGGTCTTCCTTTGGACGATGGCAACTCGAGCGAGCTTTTTTCGATTAAAAATTCTAAAAGCCTCATGTCAAGAGCAGCCAAGAGAGCCGGACTGCACTCTTCTTTGGTGCAAAAAAATATCAAAGATATCTCTCAGCTTTTTCTGCCCATGATCATACTTTTAAAAAACAGAGACGCATGTATACTCGAGGCTTTTTCAAAAGACAGAAAACAAGCGAAGATTATATTTCCGTATACCGAAAGCTATGAGTGGGTAGATACCGATAAACTCCAAGAAGAGTACAGTGGATACGGTTTTTTACTAAAAAGAGTTTACAAATATGGAGATTTCGATCATAAAAGAGTAAATCTCAATACAAAACATTGGTTTTGGAGTACATTAAAGTACTCCGCACACATATATAAAGACGTTATACTCGCATCTATACTTATCAATATATTTGTCCTGGCCACCCCGCTTTTTACCAGAAATGTTTACAACAGAGTCATACCAAACCAAGCCGTGGAAACTTTGTGGTATTTTGCCGGAGGGGTTATAGTCATATATATACTAGATGTCTTTTTAAAATTTACCAGGACTTACTTTTTGGAAATCGCTGCCAAAAAGTCCGATATCATTATGTCATCAGTGATATTTGAGAAAGTTTTGGATATGAAGATGAGTGTTTTTCCTCGTTCAATCGGATCGTTTGCAAGCAACTTGAAGGACTTTGACTCCATAAGATCGTTTCTTACCTCCGCTACTCTTACGGCTTTTATAGATATACCTTTTGCGGTACTGTTTTTGTTTGTCATATGGTATCTTGGCGGTGCGATAGTATGGGTACCGGTTATAACTATTGTATTGATCCTGGGATATGCCTTACTAATAAGAAAGCCACTTTATAAAAGAATCGAACAAACCCACCAAGCCGCAGCACAAAAAAATGGAGTACTTATAGAGGCACTACACAACATAGATGCCATAAAGACTTTGGGAGCTGCTAGCAAAGTACAATGGAACTGGGAAGAGTCTACAGCTGAAATAGCCAAGAAAAGTTTATCATCAAGGATACTCTCGACATCCATACCTATAGTGACCTCTTTTTTGGTACAGTTCAATACAGTATTTGTTGTAGTTGTGGGGGTTTACCTTATCAAAGAAAACCAGATGACAATGGGTGATTTGATAGCTATAGTCATACTTGTTTCAAGGACCATAGCTCCCATGGGTCAGGCAGCTTCGCTTATAGCGAATTATGAAGATATGAAAAGCGTATATGACATCATGGACGGCATTGTAAACCAGGAAGTTGAAAGACCTGAGGCAAAAGAGTTTGTCAATATGGAAAATTTTACCGGTAAAATCATATTTAAAAATGTAAGTTTCAATTATCCTAATGAAGAGAAAGCATCTCTTAAAAATATCTCTTTCGAGATAAAACCCGGCGAAAAAGTAGGTATCATTGGAAGAATCGGCTCAGGTAAAAGTACACTTTTGAAACTTATACTAAACCTTTATGAACCGACTTCAGGCTCAGTTTTGATCGATGATATAGATATAAGGCAGATAGACCCGGCTGATTTAAGAGCCAGGATAAGCTATGTCGATCAGCATGTCAAACTCTTTAGAGGTACTCTTAAGGACAATATAAAATACGGACTTTCCCATATCAGTGACAGTGACATGATAGAGGCTTCAAAAATTGCCGGAGTTCATGAATTTTGCACAAAGCATCCAAAGGGATACGATATGGATATAGGAGAACAAGGCTATGGACTCTCCGGAGGTCAAAAACAAAGTGTAGCAATCGCAAGAGCACTTTTGAAAGATGCACAAGTTATCATCATGGATGAGCCGACAAATGCCATGGATCAGCAAAGTGAAATGAATTTTATAAACGAATTTAAAAGAACTCTAAAAGATAAGACCATTATACTCTCGACACAGAAACTTTCACTTTTGGATGCGGTAGACAGAGTCATAGTGTTACATGAAGGAGAAGTTTACCTTGATGGTGCACGTGATGAGGTTATGAGAAAATTACAGGGTAAAAAAAGTGCATAAAGATACAAAGATCCATGATCATGAGATAGAATATCTTGAGAGTTTAAGTGCTGCCGTTTTGCATAAAACCCCAAAAAGAAGTAAACTTATACTATATTTTTGGATTTTGGCCATAGCGTTGTTCATAGGATGGGCAGCTATTGCGAAAGTGGACGAGATAGTAAGATCCTCAGGTAAAGTCATCCCTTCGGGAGAAAATAAAACCGTGCAAAATCTTGAAGGAGGGATTATAGAGGAGATTCTTGTCAAAGAGGGCGAAAGTGTTAAAAAAGGAGATATTCTTTTAAAGATAAAAAATATAAAGTCAAAGTCCGATTTGGCACAGTTTCAATCAAAAAGAATCGAACTTGAAGCAAAGATAGCAAGACTTCAAGCCCAGTCAAAGTTAAAAGTATTACATTATGATAAGGATTTTACCTTGAAGCATCCTGCGCTAGTCAAAAGAGAGATAAGTTTGTATAAAACAAGTATGCAGGAGTTAAAAGCAAAGATAGATACTTTAAAAAAACAGATAACTCAAAAATATGATTTACTAAGAGAATCAAAAGCGAAAATAAAAAATCTCAAAAAAAGTTACGGTTACATAAAAGAGGAGATAAAGATCAGTGAACCTATGGTAAAAGAGGGCATCAAATCAAAAGTCGACTTTTTGAAACTGCAAAGAGAAGCGAATAATGTAAAAACCGATCTGGACAATACTATAAACTCCATTCCTCAGATCAAAACTTCCATCGAAGAGATAAAAAGCAAAGAGAGAGAGGTCAATTTTGCATTTGTCGCAAAATCCAAAAAAGAGTTAAACGATATGTCGGGAGAACTCGAGAGGATAAAGAAAAAGATAGAGGCTTTTCAGGATACGGTCAATAGAACAAGTATAACTTCACCGGTGGACGGGATAGTGAAAAAGATATATGTAAATACTATAGGAGGAGTAGTCAAGCCGGGTATGGACCTAGTGGAAATCGTACCTAAAGATAAAAATCTCATAGTAGAAGTAAAAGTGAAACCAAAGGATATAGCTTTTATATATCCCGGGCAAAAAGCACTGGTGAAATTCACTGCATACAATTTTTCTATATATGGAGGCTTGAAGGGGAAGGTAGTGGGAATAAGTCCCGATACCATTACGGATAAGAAAAACAAGACTTACTATATAGTGAGGATAAAAACGGATAAAGATACATTGATGCATGACGGTAAAAGCCTCAAGATCATCCCCGGTATGATAGTTAGCGCAGATATAATAACAGGAAAAAGAACCATACTTGATTATATCATCAAGCCTATGTTAAATTCGAAAGATTATATATTTACCGAAAGATGATAGAGATACTGAGTTATGACTTGAATGTCATTCAAAGATGGACGGACATACTAAAAGATTACGATATAAAAGAAGTCGATACTATACAAGATATATCCGATCGTAAAATGATCATTGCAGACTTGAGTAGCTGCTCGAAGAGGGTTTTTAATTTTTTAAAATCAAATCCAAAGCACAATATCGACTTTATACTTTTAGAGAGCGTACCAAAAGTTGAAATCGCTAAAAGAGTTTTAAGTCTTGGGGCAAAAGCATACGGCAATACCTACATGCTCCCGGTTCATTTGATATCCTGTATAGAGACAGTAAAAAACGGCCATGTATGGGTATATCCGGAGTTTACCTATGTGATGATACAAAATATACATCAAGAAGAAAATCAGGATGAATTGTTTCAAAAAGATGAAATTCTTACAAAAAGAGAACAAGAGATAACAAAAGAGGTATTAAACGGACTTAACAACCCTCAAATAGCGCAAAAACTTGAAATTTCAGAAAGGACGGTCAAGGTCCATTTGAGTAACATATTTCAAAAACTTCATGTCTCCAACCGATTTGAGTTGGCTTTATATTTCCGCTAATACCATAGTACTATATATTTCCCTTTAATTTTTTTATAAAATATAAAAACAATAACAAACAAGGATATTTCATGGCAAAAATAGTCGGATATGTAAAAGGGATCGAGGGTGATTTCATAGCCAAGTCAAAAACAGGTGAAACTAGAGTTCTACACAAAGGAGATCCGGTATACGAAACCGATCTTATATACAATCCTTCAAAAAATAGAGGACAAAACATAGATATAGATCTTATATCGACAAAGAATGATTTGAAATTTAACGGAAACGGTATGGTGTATCTTGAGGGAAGTACGTTTGATGCTTCGATACCGACTGAAGACATGACCCTTTCTCAAGCGGATGTAAATTCCAATCTGAGAGATGTCAAGACTCAAAGTGACTTTGTAGATGATATCTTAAAAGAGTATGGCGATATAGATATAAATGAAACCGCAATCGGTAAAGAAGAAGTGCTGCCAAGAGGTCACGAGATTGATCAATTTGCAAAAACCGACGGAGCGATAGCCGATGTTAACTCCGATCTAAGAAATGTCGCAACTCATTCATACAATCTTGAACATGATTTTGACCCGTTGAGCAGTAGCGGAGAGAGTGGATTTTCACCGACTCACCTTGCTCAGACAGGATCCTTGGGACCTCAAACTCCACCTCTTCCAAATCCGACCGTACCTACTCAGCCCTACAATCCCCCGCAACCCGCACCCGCACCCGCACCCGCGCCCGCGCCAAACCATCAGCCGGTTATACCGGAAGTTTCTGTAAACGATACTTCTATACATGAACAAAACGGTATGGTTGTTTTTACCTTAAGATCGAGTGCCCCCATAGGAGAAGATATCGTCATCCACTATACGACAAGAGATGCAAGTGCGACAAATGGAGATGATTATACTTCCGTTAGCGGAACTGCCGTGATAAGAGGAGGAGAGACACAAACAACCATAGAAATACCCGTAAATGACGATGATATAACCGAATCCAATGAAAATTTCAATATCCTTATATCCAGTATAAGCGACAATGCGCGTATAGCTGATGGTGAAGGTATCGCAACCATCATTGACGACAGAGGATCGGACAATCCAAATGTAGATGAAGATACAACAGCTTCACTCATCATAGATGATGCCGGAACGGTAAGAGAAGCAGATGGAGCATATCTTGTCTATGATGTCAAGCTTTCCAATCCGGTAGGAGATGATATACCTGTTTCATTTACAACGGCCGGAACCGCAACACCAACAGATGACTATAACCCACAACTCCAATACAGCATAGATGGTGGAAACAGTTGGATAAATGCAGGAACAACTGTGGATATGCCTGCTGACGCATCAACCGTAAAAGTAAGAGTAGCTATCAATGATGACTATATAAAAGAGAGTGATGAAACAGTTGTGCTAAGTGGTAGTTCAACTGATGAAAGACTTACAGATAGTTCAGATACGGGAACAGGTACTATTATAGATGATAGTGGAACAGACCCTATTGACACGGTTTATGCCAAGATAACCACAGACCATACAACCATAACAGAAGATGGAGGTGATATAATCTACACCGTCTCTTTGGTTGACAAAGATGGAAATCCTGTCACCGTTCCAAGTGGTGCAAGTATGGATGTTGATATCAATTGGAGCGGTACGGCAGGTATTGATGATACGACATTGTCATCTTTATCAACTTCAGTAACCATAAATTCAAACACAAATCATACTGATATAACTGTACCTGTAAAAGATGATTATCTAAATGAAGGAGATGAACCTTTAACCGCAACCATAACTAATGTTACAGATACAAACAATACTTATGAAAATACCGCGATAGCAACTACGGCTAACGGTTATATAAATGACAGCGACGTTGCTACTACAACCATCATCGACGGATCAAATGAAAATGACCATGGAACAGATACTGAAGATACAGTTTATGTGATGGTAACTCCTGATGATACCGTCGTTGAGGGTGGATATCTGACTCATACGGTTACTTTGGTTGATAAAGACGGAAACCCTGTTAGTGTTCCAAGTGGTAAAAGTGTAACCGTAGATATGAGTTATACAGATGGAACAGGACTTGAAAATGGTGACTTTAGAGGATCGAGGATCACACAAGTAACCATAAATGGAGGTAATTCTTCAGCTACCATCCAAAATCTTACAAAAGATGACTTTATACAGGAAAATGATGAAAGTTATACTCTGAAAATCCTCAATATCACGGATAATGACAACTACTTTGAAAATATAGCCGCAGCAAACAGTGCAAACGGTTATGTAAGTGACAGCGACAGTGTAACAGGAACCATTCAAAACGGAGTAACTCCGGCTACTCCGGATAATGCAGGAGTGGATGAAGATGATTTTGATATACAAAACAATATAACTTTTATACAAGATACAGGCTCTCTTCATATAACTTCACCAAATGAAAGTAACTATACTCTGACTTTTGAGCATGGTGTAATTGCAAAAGATGATAATGGAAATACTTTGGCTTTAACTTCAGACGGTAAAGCCGTATCTTATGATTATTCTACCCCGGGTAAGATAGTTGCAAACGACAGTGACGGCGACAAAGTTTTTGAGATAATACTTGACAAAGATAATGGAAATTATACTTACACACAGTATAAAAATCTTGACCATCCTATAACTAACAGTGATGACAATATAACTTTATCATTCAATTACGATGTGAACGATACCGATGCGGCAGGCGATACATATTCTAAGACTTCCTCATTCGATGTAGTGGTTAATGATTCCATGCCTAGTGCCGACCCTCAAACAGTGAGTACTGATGAAGATACTTCTAAAATCATATATATAAGTGATGAAAGTTTCAGTAATGGACAAATCACTCTAAACAATGGAGTTGACGGAGATCAAACCATATCCAGCGGAAATAGTATAGATATATATGATAATCAAAGAAATGATATTATGGGAGCTTTAACCAACAATGGTGATGGAACACTTACTTTCAGTCCAAAACCAAACTATAGTGGTGATACAAACGGTTTTAGCTACAATGTAAGTGACGGTGATGGAGATAATGCCAGCGCAAATATTGCCATAAGCGTCAAACCGGTTGCTGATGTACCGATTATGCCTGATGATGCAACTCTAACTACCGGAGAAGATTTTGTAAATACTCACGAGGGAACCAATACTATAGGTTTAAATTTGTCTTTGCCTTCGCTATCGGATCAAACAGATCAAACTGACCAAAACGGCTCAACCAGCGGTGATGCTCATGAGAGATTTGGACTTATTGAGATATCTTTCGCAAATAGTAATGATTTTGGAGTAGCAACGCTTAAATATGATTCAGACGGTAATGGAACTTTGGATACAACTTTGATGCATGTAACAAAAGATACCAATACTTTTACCATAGGTATTACCGATGTAAACGAATATCACCCAACAAATTTTACCGGTAATTATAATTTGACTCAAGCCCAGTATGAGTCTTTGGCTATAGTTCAGGCAGAAGATAACGCAAACAATATAATCATGGATATAAAAACAAAAATGCATGAAGTGGACGATAATGGAGATGTATTTAATCCTGATATAGTTTCAAACTATTCTACTCAGACGGTAACGGTGGATGTTTTAGCGGTTACCGATGATATCTCTTTAAAATACAACGACGATCAAGGGATCGGAACTATCTCAAGTACCGATGACGGTAACAGCAATACCGACGATACCGCCAATACATTTACTTTTAACACGGTTGATGAAGATAGTAGTGGTACCGTAATAGATTTAAAATCTATATTGACCCAAGTCGGTGGAACGCAGGATGATACATCACCTGATCTTGATGGAAGCGAGCATAGAAGTTATGAATTTAGCGGACTACCTGAAGGCAGTATCATAACACTTGACGGAGTCAGTACCGCAGTAGCATCCGATGGAACAGCCACCATCAATTTCCCTGACAATACGAAAGCCGACCCGGATTTTACTCTCAAAATAGCTCCAAATTATAGTGGAAATATCGATGCTACGCTGACACTGAAAGTAACCGATACAGATAGTGACTCAACCGTAACACCTCAAACAAAAGAGGTGACTTTATATCTAAAAGGGGATGTAAACCCGGTCGCAGATGATGTTACCATACAAGTAAAACAGACCGTAGGTTTAGAGGATGCAGGAAGAAGTGCAGGAAATACATCAAATGATAGTGCAACTGCAAGTGATATAGACCACCCTGAAAACGGTATACCTATAGATGTAAAAGTGACATCCGATGATGATAGAAGATTGACCGGTGCATCACCAGATGATGCTGAAACATATACTGTCACCATAGATAAGATACCTGATGGGGCGTCTTTATACATAGCAGATACTGACGGCACATACTATCTGTATGATAAAAACAGTGGCAATTTGCACAATGTAAATGTTACGGACAATTCTGATGCTACATACAAGGTGGTTATATCTAGTTATGATAATGACAAACTACCTCTGTTTATACCTCCTCACAATAGTGATGAAAATTATACTTTCGATATCAGTGCATATTCCAATGACGGGAACACCCAATCAGTAGCCCAGACATTACAAGTTGACATAGGAGTAACAGGTGTTGCCGATATCCCTGCAAATACGGATTTGCATCTTTATGATAGAGACGGAAACAGTTCCCAAAACGGCGTATATGCAGAAGTCGTCAATGAAAATGAATATGTGGATTTGAAAAAAGTATATCAGGATTTTACTCACTTGAATTCTTATGACAAAGATGGCAGTGAGGCTCTTTCTGTAGTAATAAGCGACTTGCCTGGTGGTTTTGAGGTAAGCGGTAAAGCCTTGTCCTTGGGCAATGGAAAATATGTTGTTTCCAAAGATGACCTCGATACCGTCCATATAAATTTCCCGGATGGTTATGCGGGAGAGGCGAACTTCAAGCTGACTTATATAACTACCGAAAGAGAAGGGGATAGCAAAACCCACTTTACCCAGGATGTAAAAGTTCTTGTAACTCCGGTAGCCGAGGCTTCTCTATCTTCGGATACAAGCGTAGATGAAGATATGCAGACGGCGGTCCATTTTACTTTTACTCCTCAAGACAGCAATGAAGCATTACAAACAATTTATCTGAAAAAAGATGATGTAGACAATAAAGATTTTACATTAAAACTCTCCGGAAATGATCTGTCAACTACTGAAGTCATAGATAACATTACTTATTATAAAATAAATGCAAGCGATAAAGATAACTTAACCGTGCAATATGACTCTGACTTGGGAAGTTCCTTAGAAACATCCATACATATAAAATATATCACAACGGATACGGTGAGCGGTTTGAGTGATGGAAACGGAGATTTGATAGATACCTCCGATTATCAAGACGGTATGGTGAATTTTACTTTATCTCCCGTAACGGATGGAGTCAGTGTAGATATAAGCGGCAGTGCAAATATATCCGGAGCACACATAACCGCAAACGACGGAACTAACGGTGAAGAAGAGGTAAACATAAATGATACCGGAGATTTTACAACAACTCTTGATATAACTGCACTTGCTACTGATAACAGTGATACAGATACAGACGGAAGTGAAAAGATAACAAAACTTCTTATAGAAAATGTTCCAGACGGTATTATAGTGGATAATGGAGTAAGAGTTTCAGGCGGCAGTGAAGCTACTTGGATCGTTACACCAAATATTGCTATGAATGCCGACACTGAAAATTATGACGTTACCTTTAAAGTTGGAACCGAACTCTATGGCGGTACGGGAATCGCAAAAGATATAACTGTAACAACAGTAGACAAAGACGGTAACGCCCAGGAAGTCAAAGCCGATACCAAGGTAAAATTCATAGACAACATAGACAATGGCAACGGTGGATCTACTGATACTGTCAGTGCGGACTTGCATATAGATCATCCTGAAATTGTCGAGGATACCACATTTTATCTGGGCGATTTTATAAAAGTAGATACTGATCCAAATGACGGAGCGGGCGATAACTCCCATGATGATGCTACTTACAGTATATCTATCACAAATCTGCAAGGCTTTTCTTTTGTTGATCCAAGCAGTACAATAAGCTATACCGATAGTAACGGAGATACCGTATATGTGATAAGCGGAGATGAAAGCTCCATAAATTCAGCTCTACAAAGAACGGCAGTAATACCGGATGAAAATCTAAATTCGAACAATATAGGAAATGCGTCACTAAATGCTGATATAACTTTGAATGCCTATATGTTTGGGGCATACAGCCATCAAGTTACCTCAACATACAACGAGACTTCAGTTACACCTGTTACCGATGACTTGACACAGATAGATATGACAGGTGCTATAGACGAGGATAGTAGCGGTTATGGTTTTGATATAACTTTCGACAGTGTTGACAAGCCTCACTATACTATCTCGAATGTTATACTGCATACTGATGATACAACACTTGGAACTCTCAAACTCTCTGACGGGACTGTAGTAAATTTCGATAGCAATGGAAACGCTTCGATAGATAGTTCTAAATTGACAGGTTTGATGTTTATCCCGGCTACCGATATCTCAGGTCAAGCAGTATTTACTTACAAAGCGGATGTTCAAGAGAATGGTGCTTCAAATACTTTAACTTCAATAGACGGAGGCAGTATAACGATAGATATCAATCCTGTAGTTGATGGTCTTGAACTCTCAAATTTGGCTGCAAGCGGAGATGAGCACTATATCCATAACGGTACCGAATCAAATAACTTCATAGAGTTAACAGGCATAGGAACTTCCGGTGACGGTGATGGAAGTGAGAGTGTCAAATCGATTACGATAGATAATGTCCCGGATGGATTTTTGGTATATTATGGGGGTAGTGGAAGTGAAACCATGGCTTTAAATGCTGGAGATAATGGGTCTGGCTCCACTTTTGATCTAAATGGTGCTCAAGTAGGATACAATATCTGGGCCATCCCTGTAAACGGCGGGGCCATGCCTAACATCTACATCACACCACCTCAAAACTGGAGTGGAGAGGTGACCAACATAACTTTAAATGTGACCAATTCTGACGGAAGCGCAACCGCAATACAAACTCAGACATTCGATCTTGACATATCTCCGGTTGCAAACGATATAACTGCAAGTGCTACAAAGACATTTGGAAGCGAGGGAGAAGATATACCGCTAAACCTAAATGCAAATGCCGAGGATTTGGATGGCAGTGAAAGTGTGATATTGACGCTAAAGGGATTTGGCGATGATAAGGCAACTTTTAAAGTATCCGGCGAACCGGTTGACAGTTCGCATGTAAGTTATGACACTAACAATGATACATATACCATAACGGATATAAATACTAAAGATATCAATGATGTAAGTGTGGTTCATACATCGGTTTCAAATGCAACGATAGACTTTACACTGCAAACAGTTGATAGCGCCACTATAAATGGTGTTGCACAAACAGATACTTTAAGTTCAACCATTTCAGGCAGTTTTAATATAAATATAACCGAATCAATACCATCAAGCGGAGATGATATACTTCTTTATAAAGGAAATACGGTAGATGCACTGGGCGGCAATGACACTTTGGTGTTAAATGGAGAGACTATAGACTTCAGTAATGTAAAAAACGTAGAAACTATTGACTTGAATGCCGGTGATAACAGTGTGACAAACCTTAGCTTGAGTGATGTAGTGGATATGACCGATAGCAATAACAATTTAACTATAAACGGTGACAGTGCCGATAACGTAACTCTTGGAGGAGGCGGATGGTCACAAAGTGCTTCGGTGAGTGAAAACGGCCATACTTATGATGTTTATACAAACAGTGGTGATTCAACAGTTACACTCAAGATCGAAGATCATATAACAGTATCTTAAATGTCCAAAAAATTTATAAGCAGTATAGTCTTGACTATGCTGCTTTTGCAAAGCAGTGCTTTTTCAGAACTTGTATCCAAACCCATACTTTTGGAAATGAAAAAAAAGTATGGGCTTTTTGCCGCAAGAAGGCTTTTGGCGCTACAATCTCTCATGCAAAGTTTACAAAACGCACCATTGTCCAAAAAATTAAAAGAGGTCAATGATTTTTGGAATCAGGTAAGATATACAAGCGATATGAAAGTATGGCACAAAAAAGACTATTGGGCGACACCATGGGAATTTCTCGGTAAAGACAGAGGTGATTGCGAAGACTATGTGATAGCAAAATATCTTACTCTCAAAGAACTTGGTATCGATTCTAAAAAGATGTATTTTATCTATGCGGTTGTAAAGGGAAGAAGAGTGCCTCACATGGTATTGGGTTATTATGAAAAACAAGGCAGCGTACCTTTGATACTCGATAGTTTGAATTACAAGATATTTCCAGCCGATAAAAGAAAAGATTTGTTTCCGGTATATATCTTTAACGGTGATACACTGCACAGATTTCATCAAAGTGATAAAAAAATAGCTCCCAAAAAGAACAGGCTTGCAAAACGAAAATGGGATACTCTAATGGAAAAAATCAAAAGGAATATATTATGACACTATTTAAACAAATCGCGATACTTTTTTCGGTAATTCTACTTTTTATCCTGGCATTGGTTCTTAGCATCAGTTTTTTGGATACAAAAAGATTTGTTGAAAATGAACTTTATCAAAGAGCGCAAAATAACGCTGCGGTTTTAAGTGTCAACTTAAGCACGGCAAAAGGAGATATGGCAAAGATTTACACCATTGTCAATGCAGTTTTTGACAACGGACACTATAAAGCTGTTTTACTGCATGACATGAAAGGTAAAATTTTATTGAAAAAAGTATCGAAAAAAAATGCACATGTACCGCCTTGGTTTGGTGAGTTTATCGATTTGTCACAAAACAGTGCTCAAGCTCAGGTTTCAAGCGGATGGCAGCCTTTTGGGGTACTTAGCGTCACTATCGATAAATCTAAAGCGATAGAATATCTGTATCATCTTTTTAAAAATATCGTTCTTGTATTTTTCATAGCCGGATTGGTTGGTGTTTGGTTGATATATATACTGTTGAAAGTGATATTCAAACCGTTGCAAAGAGTTCGTCACCAAGCCCAAGAGGTGATAAAAAACAGATTTGAATATCAAAAATTTATCCCGCAAACCTTGGAGTTGCGCACTATCGTCATAGCCATGAACAAGATAGTGGGAAAGATGGAAAAGATATATCACTCTTTGCAGAGCGCAACTGCGAAAAATCAAAAAATCACTTATACTGATGAGATAACCTCTTTGGGCAATAGAAGATTTTTTATCCTAAAATACAATGAATATGTAAAATCTCTGGATAACAGAGCAGGCGGAGTGGTTCTTTTTTTAAGAATAGCAAATACTCTTGAAGCAAATAAAATCATAGGATTTGATAAAGTAAATGAAATATATAAAAATATCGCTTTGGTACTAAAAGAGAATACACTAGAAGAAGATGATGCGATAGCATGTAGAGTATCCGGTACTGAATTTGGATGTTTGCTCCCTGCTGTCACAAAAGATGAAACAGATAGGATAGCTCAAAACATATCCGTAAAGATAACTTCATTTTTAGACCGCTATCCTGCACTCAACAATGTCATGAAATTCTACATGGTGGCAAAAACTTATGAAAAAAACCTCGATCTCTCCACAATGTTTTCCAGTATCGATTTTAATTTGAATACTTTGGAGAGTGAAGGCAAAGAAAGGTACAAATGTATCGTAAAAGAAAATTTTTCAATTAAAAAATCAGAGTGTAGAGCTATCTTGCAACAAGCCTTGCATCATCACAGATTTGAGATAATAAAACAGCCTATCATTGCCTTGCAAGAACGAAAAAAGATAGATTTTATAAACTTCTTTATAAATGACGAGAGGTTTAAGCAGATGGATTTTAAAAGTATCATACCGCTTGTAAAATTTCACGGTTTGTACGGATCATACATGAGACAGGTTTGGAATCTTCTGGAGACGATGAAATTTGAACATGATATATCCGTTGAGGTTGATATAAGCTGTTTCGAGGATTTTGATACTATGATAACAAGCATAAATTCCATCAAAAAACAAGGG
This sequence comes from Thiofractor thiocamini, assembly GCF_055384375.1. NCBI lineage: Bacteria > Pseudomonadati > Campylobacterota > Epsilonproteobacteria > Campylobacterales > Thiofractor > Thiofractor thiocamini. The sequence goes on from NZ_AP042389.1 coordinate 2,220,524, forward strand.
ATCGACGTTATAGTAGAGATACCGCAAAACTGCTTACAAAAAATGAGCGATTTCAAACTAAAATCAATCCTCAAAAATTTAAAAGACAATAGTGTGGATATAGCAATCAGCCGGTTCGATGCCGATGAGAATATCACTAAAGAACTGTATGATATAAGCCCGAAATATGTAAAAATGTATGCAGGTCATTTTTTAGAAATGAACGATGCATTGAAAGAGAGTTTTATACTAATGTTAAAAGCTGCAGATGTAAAAATTGTACTAGACAAAGTAGAAGAAGATAAAAAGAAGTTGGAAAAATACGATATAGACTATTTTGTGCTCTAAAAGAGATCTTTTAGTTTTTTTGTGGCGACAGTCGCTTTATCTTGTAAAAATATATCCGTTTTCGTTTCAGTATACTTTGAAAATTCCGGGTTTATCTCGATGATTTTACCTTTGCAAAGATACGGAAACTCACTTGCAGGCATGATCTCTCCGGTTGTGCCGATGATAAGCAGTGTATCGGCTTCTTTTATAAGCTCATAAGATCTTCTGTATGCGTCACTTGGAATAGGCTCTTTGAAAAAAACAAAATCAGGCTTCAATAAAGAGCCGCATTTGCTGCAAACAGGTGGTAGAAGATCGAGGTTTATATCTGTACTTTTGTATTTTGTATTGCACCCAAGACATACAAGTTCTTTTGTGGTGCCGTGAAATTCTATCACATTCTTGCTCCCCGCAGCTTGGTGGAGTCCGTCTATGTTTTGGGTTACAACGGCTTTTAATATCCCTTCTTTTTCTAAAAAAGCGAGATATTCGTGGGCGAAATTCGGTTTGGTATCCCTCATAAAATCATAAAATATCTCTTTTATCTTTTGCCAACTATCTTTTGGACGGGCTTTAAAGTAGTCTATATCTAGTATAGTAGGATCATACTTGCTCCATAGACCATCTTTTCCACGAAATGTGGGGATACCGCTTTCGACTGATATACCAGCCCCTGTGAAAGCGACAAGTTTTTTACTGTTTTTTATGATTTTGGCAGCTTCTTTATAGAGCATGAAGATAATACCCCTTATATCATTCTAAGAGGTATTATATCATATCAGGAAGTAAAAATGACAAAATGCCATTTGTCATTTTAAAGTTTTAGGAAGGATTATTTTCTTTTAAGTTCTTTGATTCTTGCGGCTTTACCTTTTCTGTCTCTTAGATAGAAAAGTTTAGCTCTTCTTACTCTACCTTTTCTAAGAACGGTAATGCTCTCTATGCTGTCGCTGTAAAGTGGAAATATTCTCTCAACTCCTATGTTGTTAGCTCCAATTTTTCTAACTATGAAAGTAGCTCCGGTTCCGCTTCCTCTTTTAGCTATACACACACCTTCAAAATTCTGGATTCTTGTTTTATCACCCTCTTTGATTTCAACGGCAACTCTTAAAGTATCGCCTGCTCTAAAATCAGGTATGCTTTTTTTCTCAAATTGTTTTTGCTCGTATGCTTCTACATATCTATTTCTCATGAACTTTTCCTTTGGTTTTTAGCTTTTTGTACAAGTCGATTCTGTGATACTTTGTCTTTAAAAGCGATAAATCATATTTTAAGGATGCAATTTTACCGTGATTTCCCTTTAAAAACTCTTTAATGACACTGTTTTTTTTAAAAATGTTTGGTTTTGTAAAAGATGGGGCTTCAAGAAGTGAGTTTTCATAACTCTCCTCATTTAAAGATGAACTGTTTCCAAGAACTCCGGGGATATTTCTGCTTATGGCATCACTCATCACAAGAGAGGGAAGCTCACCGCCGGTTAGCACAAAATCACCAATACTGAAAACTTCATTGGCATGCATCTCTATAACTCTTTCATCTATCCCCTCATATCTGCCGCTTACAAATACTATATGACTCTTTTTTGCAAGTCTTTTGGCATCTTTTTGGTTGAAAAGTTTTGCCGAAGGGGTAGTAAAAATCATATAGGCATTTTTATCTCGTTTTTTTATATCTCTCAAGGCATCATCTAAGGGCTGAGGAGTCATAAGCATACCAGCACCTCCACTTATAAGGGCATCATCAACTTTTTTATGTTTATCAAGAGTAAAATCTCTTGGGTTTACATAATCTTGCTGCAACAAACCTTTCTTTGAAGCGATTTTTAGAATGGAATCTTCAAAATATGGCTTTATAAGATTTGGAAAAAGTGTAACGAATGTAAATTTCATGAGCTTTTTAGTATATCAAGAGTATCTTTGGTATGTAAAGTCTTGCTATCTTTGTCAAAATCCACTATGTATCTATCTATATAGGGTATAAGAAACTGCTTAGGGAGTGAAGCATCCTGGAGATTTGTATCTGTTTTTACTACCAAAAAATCATCAGGATCGAATCTTTGGATATCTGTAACTTCTCCAAGACACATATCATTTTCAAATACTTTTGCATTCATCATATCAAACCAAAAATACTCATCATCTTCCAAGATGCAGTTCTTTTGGCTATCTTCAAATGTGGTATATAAAAATTGGTTCGTAAGTATAGAGGCATATTCTTTGGTATTAAAGCCTACAAACTTTACGATACCTCTTTGGGGATTGTAGTTTTCAATGATGAGATTTGAAAAATCGTTTTTGAAAAAAACTTTATCTTTTTTAAATTGTTCGGGAAAATCAGTATGTAGGTGGAGCTTCAAATCGCCCCTTAAACCTACAGTTTTTCCTATCTGAGCAACCTTTATAAGATCACTTCTCTTCAATCGCTTTTACCATGATTTTGTATGATCTGTTATCTTTGGCTTTGCAGCCTGATATAACGGTTTTGAGTGAGTTTATCATCTTGCCTTCTTTGCCTATGAGTTTGCCGGTATCGCTTTTGTGAGCATAGATGGTTATCTCGCTGTAACTGTCATCTACCTTTTTATTCTCGATTCTCACAAGTTCGGGTTTGTCAACCAAAAGAAGTGTAAACTCTCTTATAAAATCCTCAACCATTTCATTTGCTTTCGGTTATCTTCTTTACCCTGTCACTTAGTTTGGCACCGACACTTTTCCAGTAAGCTAGTCTCTCTTCGTCAAACTTTATGGTTTCAGGCTCAGTCAAAGGGTTGTAGTATCCGATGGATTCTATCCATCCGCCATCTCTTCTTCTTCTGCTGTCTGTTACGACTATTCTGTAAAAAGGTTTTTTCTTTCTACCCATTCTTGTTAGTCTTACAACTGTCATTTGTTTCCTTTTTGTATAGTTTTTAAATTTTGTGAAGCATTAGCAGAAAAATCAAGCAAAATAATTGTAGTTTATCGTGCCTCTTTGTCGCTTTTTAGCTTCGATTACGACTCTTAATCACAGAGGGATTATTTTAAGAGCCAAATTGAAAGTGGATTATATCTAAAATTTACTTAAAAGTAAAGAATGGACTCGTTGAAGTCCAATTATCTTGGAAATCCTCTTCCTTGTCCGCCCATGAGGCTTTGCAAGTCTTGCATCCCTTTTTTGCCTGAAAATTTCTTTGCCATTTTGGCTGCATTGTTAAACTGCTTTATGAAGCGATTTACTTGCATTTGTGAAAGTCCTGCACCCTGGGCTATTCTTCTTTTTCTACTGTTGTTTAAAAGTGATGGGTGTTCTCTCTCTTTTTTTGTCATGGAAGATATCATAGCTTTCATGGCTTTCATCTCAGCTGAATTTTCTAGATCCATATCTTTTATCTGATTTGCCATGGAAGAGAGACCCGGTATCATACCTACAAGTGACTTTAAGTTTCCTAACTTTTTCATACTTTCCATCTGTTCCATGAAATCATTGAAGTTAAATTCACCCTTTTTCATCTTTTGGGTTAGCTTCTTTGCTTTTTTCTCATCTATGATAGTACTTGTTTTTTCTGCCAAAGAGGCAAGATCACCTTCACCCATAAGTCTGTTGACTATCCTATCGGGAATGAACAGCTCAAGATCGGGTGCTTTTTCACCGATACCTATAAACCTTAGAGGAACTCCGGTCTGTTTTGCTATACCAAGGGCCACCCCGCCTTTGCTGTCACCGTCATATTTTGAAAGGATAACGCCTGTAAGACCAAGTTTTTCATTGAAGGTTGTTGCACTTCTTACTGCATCCTGACCTGTTAGCGAATCAGCCACATAGAAGATCTCATCAGGGCTTAAAGCTTTTTTTATGGAGTTCAATTCATCCATAAGCTCTTCATCTATGGCAAGTCGTCCGGCAGTATCGACCAAAAGTACATCGTAAAGCCCGTCTTTTGCCTTTTTTAGAGCATCTTTCGCTATTTTTAAAGGATTTTTTTCATTTTCATCATAGTAAAGATCAAGTTCGTTTTGCTCACAAAGCTGCTTTAACTGTTCAACCGCCGCTAGTCTTTGCAAGTCACAAGCTGCGATAAGCACTTTCTTTTTTCTGAGTTTTAGATAGTATGCGAGTTTTACCGTTGTGGTTGTTTTACCGCTTCCTTGAAGTCCACTCATCAAAACAACGGTTGGTGGTTTTGAGGCAAAGACAAATCCCTGTTTTCCGCCTACATCTAGGATATTTAAAAGATTGTCTCTTAAAGACTTTAAAAAGTTTTCTTTGCCGATGCCGGCTCTTTTAGTCTCAAGTTCTACATTTTTTATAAGCTCTCTTACAACTTTATGATGGACATCTGCTTTTAAAAGTGATTTTTTGAGATTATCGAGTGCTTTTTTTAGTGCTTTGTCATCGTCGGCAAAGCGGATCTTGTTTATAGCTGTTTTAAAAGAGTCGGTTAATGAACCAAGCAATGGAGGCTCCTTTTGTATTGTTTTAATTTGAATAATACTAAAAGAAGCCTTAAAATCTAATATTCTTTAGTCGGGAATGGCATTAGTACTCTATAATTTTTCTGATCTGTATGAACTTTAAAGGTCTATCGCTGAATTTTACTATCTTTCTTCCTTGATAGTAGGCTACATTTTTATATCTTGTGATAACTCTGTCTCTTGTCTGGCTGTATTTTGTTACACATTTTCTCTCAGTCCTGTAACCGCTTACATATCTGTGTCTGCGATTTTTGTGAGAAAGGTTTTTCCCGACAAGTGTTCCTATGATAGCTCCTCCTACTGTAGCAGCGGTTTTACCACTTCCGCCGCCTACTTGATGCCCAAGAATACCTCCGGCAACTCCACCGATGAGAGCTCCAAAATTATTGTCTATGGTATTACCCGAGTCATCATCATAGTAGCTTTGAACTGGTACTTGTTCATCCCAGCACTCTTGATAAGGAACTCTTTTTACAACATTTCGATATATAGGTTTGCTTCTTACTACTTCCGCTCTATCTTGAATGATAAAACTCTCTGCACTTAAACTTATGCCAAGACCCACAATCAATCCGGCCAAAATTATCTTTTTCATCTTATCCTCCTTGGATTTTTTCTTTTTATACTTATACCATCCCCAACTAAGGAGTATACATTTTAAACAAACATATTGTGTTATAGTGCGAGGCACATTTTCGAAGTACTACCCGTAGGTAATTCGAGAAAATGTAACGAAGCAATATGATACAATATGTTTGCCTTTGGTAAAAGATAAGCTATCATCTGACTGCGTTAAAAGTTTTTGAATTACCTACAGGTAGTACTGCAAACTTTTGCCTTGCATATGACAGCTTCTCTTTTATTTAAAATATATACTCCCTAGTTGAGAATGGTATTAAAACTTTATATTAAAATTGTGAAAAAATCGTGCATTTATGACTATTTTGATACTCTGATATATCTTTTGCAAGGAATTGACATGAAAAAGATAATATTTATTTTAATGACGGTGGTAATGATAATGCAAGCAAAAACATACAAATACACAAATGAGTTGATACATGAGGATTCTCCTTATCTATTACAACATGCTCATAACCCGGTAAATTGGATGCCTTGGGGTAAAAAAGCGTTTGACAAGGCAAAAAAAGAGCATAAGCTTATCTTTTTATCCATCGGATACAGTACTTGTCATTGGTGTCATGTTATGGAAGAGGAATCTTTTGAAAATGAAGAGGTGGCAAAGATACTAAATGAAAATTATATAGCCATAAAAGTAGATAGAGAAGAGATGCCATCGCTTGACAAGCATTTCCAAGATGTTTACTATCTTATGAATAAAAGAGGAGGAGGGTGGCCTCTAACTTTGATACTCACACCTGACGGAAAACCGTTTTTTAGTGCTACATATGTTCCAAGAGAGGAGAAGTACGGAAGACCGGGACTTATAGAGTTACTTAAATATTTTGCAGCGTTAAAGAAAAATAACTTTGCCAAGATAGAAGCTGCGGCAAAAGATGTGCAGAAATATCTGGACATTATGGAAAAACAGCCTCAAAACAGTTCCGGTGGAATTGAAAATGATTTGGAAGAGAAATTCATCAAAGGAGTTACCAAAAATTATGACAGAGACAATTTCGGCATAGGTCTTGCTCCAAAATTTCCTCATGCTTCTACCTTGAAAGCGTTACTTGTGCTTTATGAGATAAATCATGATAAAGATGCTCTTGATATGGCTGAAGGTATGCTAAGCGCTATGGCAAAGGGTGGGATTTATGACCAGATAGAGAGCGGGTTTTTTAGATACTCAACTGATGAGAGGTGGATGATACCACATTTTGAAAAGATGCTCTATACAAATGCTGAGCTTTTGGAAGTTTATGCTTTGGCATACAAGATAACAAAAAAAGAGTTATATAAAGATGTGGTCAATGATTTGGTAAAATTTTTGAAAAAAAGATTTGAGAAAGAAGGGATGTATTACAGTGCAAGTGATGCAGACAGTATAGATCCCAAGACCGGGGAAAAAGAGGAGGGTGCATACTTTGTATATAAGTATGACGAAGCAAAAGATGCGCTTCAAAAAGCCGGTATAGAAAACTATAAAGAGATACTTGAATATTTTGATATAACTGAAGATGGAAATTTTGAAGGCAAGAACAATCCTTATATAGAAGAGTTGGCTCCAAGACCTACAAACTTGGAAAAAGCCAAGAAAGCCCTTTTGAGCATAAGAGATAAGAGAGTATATCCTTTTGTAGATCACAAGATACTGACTTCCTGGAATGCGCTTTTGATAAGATCACTTTTTAAAGCATCTTCACTTAACCCTGAGTTTAAAAATTATGCGATTGCTTCTTTAAAAGCCTTGATGGATAAAGTATATGTTAACGATACACTATACCATCAGATACTTTTAGGCAAGAGTCCGAAGGTTGAAGCAAATCTTGAAGATTATTCGTTTTTGATTTCTGCGTTACTTGGCGCTTATGAGGCAACTTATGATAATGCCTACTTAAAAGCAGCCGATGAATTTACCAAGAAGGCGATCGCAAAATTTTATATAGACGGCTCATGGTACAGTTCTTTGGAGCCTTTTAAAGTCAAAGCCGCTTTTGACGGAAATGCATATGTAAGTTCTCTTGGCGTTATGGTTGACAATCTTTTGAAACTTGCACTTTTTGAAGAGAATTTATCTTATGAAGAGACGGCTAAAAATACCATAGCTTCAAACAGCACTCTTTTATCGAAATATCCGGCAAATTTCCCTCAAGCAGTTCTTGACAGCGTAGCTTATAAAAAAGGGTATATCATCATCAAAAGCAAAAAAGAGCCTTTGATGGAATTAAAAAAACAAATGGATAAAAAGCTCTCTTATCCTTTTATACTCTTCAAGCCGACAGATGACAAAACTTTTCTTGCCTGCAAAGTCGATGTATGTTTTGCATTTTCAAAAGATAAAGATGAAATTATCAAAAAGATAGAAAAAGAGATCAGGAAGTAGCGCCTCTCTCTTTTTCTTCCATTATTTTCTTTAGTTTTCTTTGCATTCTTTTTTCAAAAGCTTCGTTTGAGGGTGAATCCTCTGAAGAAAAAAGTGCTTTGCCATATAGTACGCATCCTTTATCTCCGGGATCACACTCTTTTTTTATAATGTCGCAAATCCCGTCTATGCTGTGAGGACAAGACCATCCGCCCTTGCTCATAATATCCATCCTCCTGCGATTACTTTATCATCATCATAAAATACAGCCATCTGTCCACTGGCAAGTCCAAAAACAGGCTCATCCAGTATAACTTCTGCGCTATTGTTGTTTTTATCCAGGATAACTCTGCAAGGTGTCTTTGGACTTCTGTATCTTATCTTGACTCCAGCTTCAAACTCATCTTTCTCTATAAAAAGGTTGACATCCTTTATAAAAAAGCTTTTTATCTGCAATTCATCTTTGTTCCCGACTGTGATTTCGTTTGTATTTGGATTGATTTTGGTGACATAGTGAGGTTCATGTGCACCAAAAACTTCAAAACCTCTTCTTTTGCCGATAGTATAGTGCATATACCCTTTGTGCCTGCCTATGACATTGCCCTCTTTATCTATAACATTTCCCGGCATATCGGTATCTGTATGATCTTTTAACACATCTATATATGTAGTATCGACAAAGCATATCTCACTGCTTTCTTTTTGTGTTGAAAACTCTTTTAATATATCGATCTTCAGTGCAGCTTCTTTTAAATCTTTTTTTAATGTATCATTCAGGGGGAATAAAAGATAAGGGATATTTTCTTTTTTGATATTGGATAGAAAGTAGCTTTGGTCTTTACTTTTATCTTTGGCTTCAGCTATAAAACCCTCTTTTATATCCACATAGTGTCCGGTAGCGAGTTTGTCGCATTCTCGTTGTTTTGCAAATTCTACGAGCTCACCAAATTTGATGGTACGGTTACATAAAACGCATGGATTTGGTGTCTCACCTTTTTTATAACTTTCGATAAACGGTTTATAAACAAATTTGTCAAATTTCTCACTCAGGTCTAATACATGGTACTTGATACCCAAATATTTGGCGATCTTTTCAACTTTTTTTATATTTGCTTCGTGATAGTTTGGTTTGTTGTGGAGTTTCATGTAAACTCCCTCTACTTCATACCCTTGGTTTTTAAGCATATAAGCTACCGTGGAAGAGTCCACTCCACCGCTCATAGCTATCATGATTTTCATAATTTCCCCTAAAGTTTTTAGAGATTATATATTAGGAAAGATTATATTTACCTGAGTTTTTCGAGCCTTTCTCTTTTGCTTCCGATTTCTGAGATTTGGATGCCGAAATTTCCGTCCACTATGACAACTTCACCCTGAGCTATGACTTTGTCACCGACAAGTATATCAAGAGGGTCGTTTGCTAACTGGTTGAGCTCTATAACAGATCCTATATCCATACTTAAAACATCTTTTAAAAGCATCTTTCTAGATCCTATCCTTACTCTTACAGGCAGTTTTACATCCATGATAAGAGATATGTTTTTTATCTCCGAAGGCGATAACTCCTCCTCTTCCTGGCACTCGTTTTTTGTCGGTTTTCTATCAGCTTTTGCCGGTTTTGCCTGGTCAGTTTGGGTTTTTTCTACGAAGTTTGATTCGATATTTTTATCCAAGGCTATATATAGTTGGGAGTAGATACCAGAAATCTCAACATTGTAAGTATATATTTTAAAATACTTCTCCAAGGAAATCTCGTCGTTTTCTCCTATAAATTCCACATCATCAATGTTAAAAGTAAGTTTTGGCAACTCTTTTTGGGCTGAAAGTGAGGTGGAAAATCCCCCAAAAATATTTGATACTATCTCTTTTGCGGCATCAAGGTCCTCTTCATTCATCTCTTCTTTGCTTTCACCTTCTCCACCCATCATCATATCACCCAATGCCGTTGCAAGTGTAGGAGTCATACAAAGTGCGATTTTACCTTCTTCTATATCGCCTTTTGTGCTTATGTGCATACAAGCCAACGGAGGCATGATCGCAATATTTTGCGTTATTTCATCTTCATTGTCCAGAGTGAGTTTTGGTGCAATACCGGTCAATCCTTCAATAGTTGAAACGATGTCCTTCTCTAAAATCTCTATAAACTTATTCACTTGTCACACTCCTTCTTTACGCACTGGCTGTCGAGACTTTTTCTCGCCTGTTTTGTTCAACGATTTCAAGATATTCTTTTATCTCATCTTTATCGCTTTTTACAAACTCGGAAATTTTTACCGATTTTCTAAATCTGTGGATACCTATATCACCTAAAAACATATCTTTTTTATCTACACTGACTATGGCTTTGTCGTCGGCCCCGCGATCGAGTCTTATTATATCATCTTTTTTCAAATCCAAAAGCTCTTTTACGCTTAGTGTAGTTCGTCCCAAAATCGCTTCTACATTTATGTCAGCCCTTTTTATGAGGACATTAAGTTCTTTGTTTCTACTTTTTTTAGTGTTCGAGCTGCCAAGCATGATGTCTCTGTTGGCAAGTTTGGGCAGGATCGATTCAAGATAAATTACCGGATAGCATATGTTTATCATACCGCTAGAGTTGCCGACTATAAGCTCCATTACAACCATGATGACTATCTCGTTTTGAGATACGATTTGAACGACATTCGGGCTTGATTCTTTGGTTTCGATGTTGGGATACATATCGGTTATAGGCTCCCAGGCAAGCCTTAGTTTTTGGGTAATTATCCTTAAAATTGCATCGAGTAGGTTCAGCTCTATATCGGTAAGTTCTCTACTTGTATCGAAGCTTTCACCTTTTCCGCCCAGAAGCCTGTCTATCATTGGAAAAGCGATGGAGGGATTGATCTCTATGACTCCGCTTCCATCAAGAGGTTTCATTGAAAAGACATTGAAACTCGTAGGACTTGGCAAACTCATCAAAAATTCACCATAAGTCATTTGATCAACTGAATGAAGTTGTATCTCTACGATGGAGCGCATGATGGCGGATATCTGTGAAGAGAGGTTTCTTGCCATTTTGTCATGTATGCCTTTAACAGCACGAAGTTGTTCTTTGCTGACTCTGTTTGGTCTTTTAAAGTCATAAAGAATGATTTGTCTTTGGTCTATAACCTCATCGGCGGAGATATCGGCACTCTCTTCTTCATCAACAACTTCAAGCAGCGCATCAATCTCTTCTTGACTCAATATATCAGCCATGATCACTTCCTAGTTCGTTTCTTATTTTTCTTATGAGTTTTTTATGTATTTGAGAAATTCTTGATTCACTGATATTTAGAATTTCACTTATCTCTTTCAAACTCAACTCCTCAAAATAATAAAGCTGTATGATAAGCTGTTCCCTCTCTTTAAAGCCTGAGAGAACCTTTTTTATAGACTCTATCAACTCATCTTTTTCAACTTTTTCTTCCGTATCGCACTTATCGAAGATCACCATCTGTTCTGTTATAGGCAAAACCGATGAAGTTTCAGATATATTCCTTACCTCTCTTATCTTTTTTTCACTCTCCCCAAGGACATCCGCAAGATAGGCATCATCCGGCTCTTCATCAAACTCGTCCATATATTTTTCACACTCTGTGTCTATGGCTTTTACAAGCCTCCTGTTGTTTCTACTAAGGGTATCAAGGCTCCTTAGATAATCAAGCATCGAACCATATACTCTTTGTTTGGCATATCCCCAAAAAAAATCGTTTTTGCTTTCATCGTATCTTCTTGAGAGTTTTATGGTCTCTTCGGTGCCTATGGAGATAAGATCATTTACATCCACACTGCTTGGAAGCCTCTCTTTGAGTCTGTAAGCCATAGCTCTAACTGCCGGCAAAAACTGTAGAGTTAATTTGTCTCTTTCTTCTCTTATTTGCCTCTCATAGGCATTAAGCTGCGATTTTGTCGTGTAATTCATGCGACTTTGCTCTTATACCTTTTTTATTTTCCATCTTTTCTATGACATTTACCAAAGAATTTATCTTTTTTTCTCTGTTTTCAAGCTCATATATGAAATAATCACTGACTTCTTCGTATTTGTTTTTGTCAAATATATTTTTTGACAAACTTTTTATATCCAAAAAGCTTGCAATGCTCAAATGTATCAAAAGATAAAAAAAGAGCGTTATTATAAAAGTATAAAACAATATATACAAAGGATCGTTAAAGTTGACTATAGAAAATATAAGGCCTATAAAGAAACCGCATATGGTAAAAAAATATATAAAATTCTCTATTTTCACCCGTATATCTCCTTGGTCATATGATTAAAACTGCTCTATCAATCTTTTGAAGAATCCGCCAAAACTACTCTCTTTTGTGTTGTCAAGCACTTTATGTTCCAATTTGTATATGAGTTTTTTTACTATGTTTTTAAAATCATTTGAAGAGAGTGAATTTGGGTATTCCTGTACATATATACTTCTACTTCTTATGCTTTTGGCAATATTTTTATCATTGGATATGTTCCCAAGCAGAGTCAGTTTAAAATCATCTCCTATGTTATTCTTTGCAACTTTATTTATCTTGTCAAATATAACATTGGCTTCATTGGCATTTTTTACCATATTGAGTATCATAAATACTTCATCTTTAAAGCTGCTCGTTATCTTTATGGTGGCGTAAGCATCCGTTATGGCAGCAGGATCAGGTATGGTCACAACCACTACTTCATCTGCCGCATTTAAGAAGAGCCTTGTATTTTCTCCTATGCCTGCACCCGTATCTACTATGATATAGTCTAGATCATTTAATGATGCCGTCTCTTCCATAAATCTTTCATATATGAATTGATCACTGTATTTTAGTATCTCATCACCGCTGTCACCGGGGATTAGTATGAGATTTTCCTGGATCGGGGCTATGATCTCATCTATGCTACACTCAGCTTTTAGTACGTTTAGTATGTTTTTAGAACACCTTACATTTAAAAGTACATCAAGATTTGCCAAGCCTATATCGGCATCGAAAAGTGCGGTTTTGTATCCGTACTGAGCCAGCAGGACAGCTATATTTACACTGATGGTGCTTTTGCCGACCCCACCTTTGCCACTGGTGATAGCTATAAATTTGGTATTGGGATTTTTATCTTTGGAAGATGCGACTATATTTTTAAGTTTATTTGCCTGATTTTGCATCTTTGTCCTTTTTAAAGCCGTCCAAAATACAATCTACCAAAAATTCACTGCTTGCAGCCATGATATCATCAGGTACCTCTTGCCCGATAGAAAAGTAACTTAAAGGCTTTGATACCTCTTTTACAAGAGAGAAGATATTGCCAAAACTCTTTGTTTCATCAAATTTTGTAAATATGATGGTATCTATATCAAGATACTCAAAGCTGGCATAGATTTCACGTAAATCATCAAGTTTCGTACTGGAAGAAAGTACCAGATTGACATCTATCTTGGTTTGGGAATTTTTCAAGAATTCTTCTATCTTTTCAAGTTTTTCTTTATCATACTGAGAGCTCCCTATGGTATCTATGAGTATGGTATCACAGTATGCAAGAGAGCGCAAAGACCTTGTAAAATCACTTATGTCTATGACATCTTCTATGGGAAGTCTCATCATTTTCGCAAACTGAAAAAGCTGCTCAACCGCACCTATCCTGTAAGTATCGAGTGTGATAATGCCTACTTTTTCTCTTTTTTCTTTCAAATATGAATATCTTGCAGCCAATTTTGCCAATGTCGTGGTTTTCCCGACCCCTGTCGGTCCAACGAACATCATGATGCGTTTTTTATCCTTGAAAGCATCCGATTCGAGTCTTACGGGTATCATTTTTCTAAGCAATACTTGAAAATATCTCTTGACGCTCATAGAATTTTTTCTCATGCTGTATGGCATATGTTCCAAAGTCAACTCCATGATGGAGTTTAGATCGTTTTCATCCATTCCGCTTAGTTTTGCTTTTTTATATATTTCGGCAAACTCGGGTGGGATATTTAACTCGCCTCTTTGGGGAGCCTTCTCGTCCCAAAACATGTTTTGTATAAGTTTGATCTTGTCGGAGAGTTTGCTTATCTCATCTTTTATCTCTTTGTAACTCTTATCTTCTTGCTTTTTTTGTGAAGTATGGGTATCGATTTTTTCTTTTACAGCTTCAGCTGAGGTTATATTTTCTATCTGAGAAATTTGTTTGGCAGCATTTGAGATATCTAAAAGTATATCACTGCTTTTTTTCTTTGTAGGTTTTTCTTTTTTCTTTTTGAGTTTTTCTTCTTCGACCGCTACAACTACTTCATATACGGCACTTTTGTTAAAACTCTTTTTTTGTATCTCTTTCGTGCTTACGACAAGTGCATCTTCTCCACATTGAAGTTGAGCTTTTTTGAGCGCATTTGAAGGAGAATCAGCCGTAAAAGATAAAAGTTTCACCTATATATTCCTTTTTTAAGTATAAAATTTAACGGTATCATAACGCTATCTCTCTCTTTATATTTTGGATGAGGGATGGTCAAATCATATTTGTTGTATGTTATTTTATCATAAAAAATTATATCTATATCTAAAGTTCTTGGAGAATTCTTAAATTCTCTCTTTCTTCCAAACTTTTTTTCAATATTTAAAAGATGTTTCAGTAATTGTTTCGGGAGTAAATTTGTTTTTAAAGCAACTACGGCATTATAAAAATCAGGCTGGTTGACATATCCAAATGCCGGGTTTTTCAAAATCGGGGAAGTTTCTATGATATCGATGAATCCATCTCTTTTTAAATAGTAAAAAAGTTTTTGAAACCTTCTTTTTGTATCTCCTACATTGCCACCGATACCTACATAAACTATATGTCTTTTAGGTGATCGAGCATTTCTTTTATACGGGAATTTATCTATACAAAAAAGTTTATATCGTGAGTCGTGAATCGTGAGTCGTGAATCGTGAGTCGTGCGTGGCTTGTCTGCCACCAATCTTGGTTGGGCGGCAGGTGAGTCGTGAGTCGTTATAGGATTTCTCCTCTTGTATTTTTTATGGAAATCATATCCTCTATCCTTATGCCGAATTCTCCCGGTAGATAGATGCCAGGTTCAATGGTAAAAACCATGTTTTCTTTTAAAACCGTATCACTTCTTTTTGATATCACGGGAAGTTCATGTATATCAAGCCCTACTCCATGACCGGTTGAATGGATAAAATACTTTCCATATCCCGCTTTTTCTATCACTTCTCTTGCGGCTTTATCTATATCTTTGGCTTTAACTCCCTCTTTTACTTTTTTAAAAGCTTCATCTTTTGCTTTTAGGACTATATCGTAAATTTTCTGTCTTTTCTTATCTTTGAATTTTTGCTCCAATCCAAAATCGAACTCTTCATTTATCTCCATCATCCTCGTTCTGTCACTACAGTATCTTTTGTATTTTATACCGGCATCAAAAAGTAAAATGTCACCATGTTTTAGCTTTTTCTCACAAGGCAACGCATGGGGTTTTGCGGCATTTTCGTTTATGGCGACGATTGGATCGAAACTTGTAGTCAATTCCCCACTTTTTGTTAAAAGCTCTATCGCCTTGAAAAAAAGTCTTTTTTCACTTTTGCCGATTCCTTCATGTTTTATATATTTGGCAAATGCACCAAAACCCTCTTCACCAAGTTTTACGGCAGTTTTGAGGAGCTCTATCTCATGGTCGGTTTTGATGATTCTCTTTTTTTGTGAAAAATTGATCTCTTTTTTAAAGTAGCATTTTAGCTTGTAACTTAGTTTGTAAAAATCTTCCACACTCCAATCAAGAGGGTCATATACGATCTTTTTTACTTTGTGCTTTCTAAGAATCTCTCTAGCTGTTTTTTGCAGATCATATTCACTTTGTATAACCTTGGCATTTTTTATCTTTTCCTTCGCTTCGGTAGTATATCTACCGTCTGTTATAAAAAAAGCGTCACTTCCTAATTTTATAAATATGACATTATCACACGAAAAGCCGCATTCATAGTATACGGCATTTTCGTTTCGTAGGATATAATTCACTATTTTTGTTTTTCTGTGGCTTTTTGCTGCTCTTGCATAGCTTGAATTTCATTGAATATCTGAAGCATTCCTATCATGGCCAAATGATATCCAAAAGGTCCAAAACCCATAACCTGACCATGACAAACAGGAGCAGTCAAACTTTTTTGTCTGAACTCTTCTCTTCTATGTATATTGCTGACATGAATTTCTATGGTTGGAAGTCCGACTGCCTGGATAGCATCTCTTATGGCTATGGAAGTGTGAGTGTAGGCTGCAGGGTTGATGATGATACCGTCGGCATCCCCTAAACACTCTTGAATCTTATCGACTATCTCACCCTCAAGATTTGATTGAAAAAACTCTATATCTATCTTATTTTGCTCAGCTACAGCTTTCATTTGGGCATTTATCTCTTCAAGTTTCATAGGACCGTAAACGGCTTGATCCCTGATACCCAACATATTCATATTTGGTCCGTGTATAACTACAACTTTCATTGTTCACCTTTGTAAAAATTTTTAAAGATTATATTGAAAATTTACTTATATGCTTATAATTTATAAGAAAATGAGAAAAATTTGGATATATTTATGTGGTATAGATAGTATAACGCAAAAAAGTTAAATGCCCAGCCTGGAAGATTTAAGATATAAAGGGAGGAAGATACCGGGCCAACCCGGTATCTTAAGTAGTTTTAAAGAGCTTCGGCATCCTCTTCGCCTGTTCTTATCCTTATAGTTTTTTCTATATCGCTTATAAAGATCTTACCATCACCTATCTTGCCTGTTTTGGCTTTTTCTGTGATGACCTCGATCGCTTTATCCAAGAATGGCTCGGTTACAACTATCTCTATCTTAATCTTTGGCAAAAAGTCAACTACATACTCCATGCCTCTATATAGTTCACTGTGACCTTGCTGTCTTCCGTAACCTTTTACTTCACTAACTGTCATACCTTCTATCTCCGCAGCCACTAAAGCTTCTTTGACTTCATCAAGTTTAAAAGGTTTTATTATCGCTTCAATTTTTTTCATCATTTATCTCCTATAGATTTAAGGCTTCTTCGCCGTGTACTGCTTCATCAAGTCCCATTTGCTCTGTTTCAGCGTCAACTCTAGCTCCACCTGTAAGTATAGATGCAATGTAATATACTATAACAGTACCAATGAGTGTTACAACTATGGTAACTCCTACGGATTCTAGTTGCACCATGAACTGTCCCATTCTGTCTCCGCTTGCTTTTAAAGGACCATCCCATAAAAGGTCATTGTCTTTTACAGCTAAAAGCCCTGTTGCCAATGCGCCCCAAAGACCTGCTAAAAAGTGTATACCAAAAGCATCGAGACTGTCATCATATCCAAATTTCTTTTTAAGTACGGCAACACCGTAAAATCCTACAATCGAGCCAACTATACCCACTATGAAAGCTCCGCCTACATTGACAAAACCTGCTGCTGGAGTAATCGCTACAAGACCTGCTACAACACCACTTGCAAGACCAAGAAGAGTTGGCTTTTTGAAAACTATCCACTCTATAAATACCCAGGTAAGTCCTGCTGCCGCAGTTGCTATAGTGGTAGTTAAAAGTGCAACACCTGCTACCGCATTCGCTCCAAAAGCGCTTCCTGCATTGAAACCGTACCATCCAAACCAAAGTAGTGCCGCACCAAGAGCAGTGAGCATAACTGACATCGGTTTCATAGGGATTTTAGGATAACCATGTCTTTTGCCAAGAAGTACAGCTAGAACCAAACCTGCCAAACCACCGTTCATATGTACGACTGTACCACCGGCAAAGTCAAGTGCACCCGCATCAAAAAGCATAGCACCGTCTCCGCCCCATACCATGTGAGCTATTGGAGCATAAACAAAAACTGTCCAGATGGCAGCAAATACTAGCCATGTGGAAAACTTCATCCTCTCTATAGCCGATCCGCTTGCTATGGCAACAGTAATAGCTGCAAAAGTTCCCTGGAAAGCGACAAATACATATGTTGGATAAGTTCCTGATAAGTCAGTCCATTTAATGCCGCTTAAAAAAGCATTACCAAAACCGCCTATAAACTTTTGCATACTTCCGCCGTCTCCAAAAGCCATAGAATATCCGGCAACTATCCATACAAGAAATGCAACTGCAAATGCACCAAAAACCATAGCATAGGTATTTAGCACATTTTTACTTCTTGTCATGCCACTGTAAAAAAGTGCTAAACCCGCAGGTGTCATAAGTAGAACAAGTGCTGTGGACATCATCATCCACGCCGTATCGCCTGTGTCAAGTTTACTCTCTGCCGCATTTGCTAAAATAGGTAAAAGCAACAGCAAAGATAAAAGTTTAAACTTCTTCATTTAATCTCCTTAATTTTTTGTATATGCAATTTTAGCAATTATTTTAGATGATTTATTCAATATATTGATTAAAAAATAATCAATTAAAATAATTTTTTGTTATGGTATAATTATGGATAGTGAAGGGTGAAGAGTTGAGAGTGAGTAGTTTTTTTATCGTCTTACCACTCACCACTCACCATTCACCAACAAAAGGAGTTTGCATTGAAGATATTGGTTTCTGATTATATTTTGACTTGTGATGATGAGTTTAGGATTATAAAAGATGGTGCGATATGTTTTGATGAAAAGATAGTTGAGATAGGAAAAGCCAATGATGTCATAAAAAACAACCCTTACGCCAAGGTAAAAAAACTTTCACCAAATTCGGTCATAATGCCGGGTCTAGTAAATACTCACGTTCATTTGGAATTTTCAGCCAATAAAACCACTTTGGCTTATGGGGATTTTATAAAGTGGCTAAAGAGTGTCATAGCCAAAAGAGATATCTTAAAAAAAAGTTGTGACAATGAGTGTTATGAAAACGCCGTAGAGAGTATGCTTGAAAGTGGGACTTTGGCTTTTGGCGCAGTCAGCAGTTTTGGTGATGATATGCAGATATGTTTTGAAGCTCCCCAAAGAGTGGTTTATTTCAGTGAAATACTCGGCTCAAATCCCGATATGATTGAAGAAGTAAAGTTGGAATTTGATAAAAGAGTACAAAAAAGCTTTGAGTATGCAAGTTACAACTTTATCCCGGCACTCTCGGTTCATGCTCCCTATTCTACTCATCCTATGCTGGCAAAACATGTAGCGGATTTGGCAAAAAAAGAGAACCTGGTCGTATCTACTCACTTTATGGAGAGTTTAGCGGAGAGAGAGTGGCTAGACAGCGCCAAAGGCGGTTTTGAAGAATTTCTAAATTTTTTTACAAAAAATGCCAAACCGATGTACAGTGCCATGGAGTATCTTGATATCTTTAACGGATGTAAAACTACATTTGTTCATGCTAACTGCTGCAATGACAAAGAGTATGAAAAGATAGCGGATATGGAAAGTGTCATATCTCACTGTCTGGTATCAAACAGAGTTTTAAACAATCCTCTTTTAAACCTAAAACGGATCATGAAACACAATATACCTCTTTGTATCGGTACCGATGGTCTTAGTTCAAATATATCTTTAAACATCTGGGATGAATTAAGAAGTGCACTTTTTGCTCATATGGATTTTGATGTTTTGGAATTGGCAAAGTATCTTGTAAATGCAGCTACTAGAAACGGAGCATATGCTTTGGGACTTGAAGAGAGTGCGTATTTAAAAGAAGGTAAAAATGCCGATATGATAACAGTAGTGTTGCCGGGTTGTGTCGAAGATACTGAACAATTGCCGCTAGAGTTGATACTTCATACAAAAAAAGTAAAAAGCGGCTATATAAACGGAGAGCGATATGTTTAAAGCGATATATAAAGTCATTACCGGGATATTGGACTTTATAAAAAGATACTTTTTTATCCTGCTTGTCCTAAGTATAAGTATAGCTTACTTTCTCAACCCTCAAAATGAGAAAAGTACAAAAGCAAATCTTATGCGTATAGATATAGTGGGACCTATTTTGCAAAGTGATACATTTTTAAAGAAAATCGACGAAGCGAATAAAGACAATATCAAAGGTGTTTTGGTATATATCAATTCTCCGGGAGGTCTTGTGGCACCTTCAGTGGAGATGAGCTATGCCATAAAGAGGCTAAAAAGCCAAAAACCGGTAGTCGTTTATGCCGCAGGTACTATGGCAAGCGGAAGTTACTATGCAGGCATATGGGCAGATAAGATAGTAGCAAATCCCGGTGCTATCATAGGCTCCATAGGGGTTATATTTGACGGATTCAACATATCAGAACTTGCAAAAAAACTGGGTATCAAAGAGCAAACTATAAAAATGGGAAAGTACAAAGAGGCCGGAACTTTCATGAGAGCCTGGAGTAAAGATGAAAAAGAAGAGCTTGACAGGGTTTTAAAAGATACTTACGACATGTTTGTCGTGGATGTAGCTAGAGCCAGAGAGTTGAAACTTGAAGATAAGGACAAGTTTGCAGATGCGCATATATTTACCGCAAAC